>JAWMQO010000014.1:0-1297 GCA_033283325.1 Halieaceae bacterium WMMBA4 | reverse complement strand
TGAGTATCCCGAGACACAGGTAACACTCCATACCGGAGACATAGGTTACACAATGAAGGTATTTGGGGAGGTCCCCAGATGCCGTGGAAAGAGTGTAGCGCTATGGACGAACGTGTCAGATTCGTGGCCAGGCTCCTCGACGGGGAGAAGATGGCCGTGGTGTGCCGGGAATTCGGAATATCCCGTAAGACCGGCTACAAAATCTTCAGTAGATACAAGGACATCGGTATCGAAGGCCTGCAGGATCGAAGTCGACGGCCGCAGCGATATGCCAATCAGCTGCCCTTCCAGGTCGAACGATCGATTCTCCAGCTGAAGCGGGAGTTCCCCAACTGGGGTGCACCCAAGATTCGCGAGAAGCTGATCCGGCAGTATCCCAACATCCTGCCCCCTGCGAAGAGCACGGTGCACGCTGTGCTCGATCGCCATGGTCTGGTCAAGCGCCGCAAGCGCAAGCGCTATAAGGCCCAGGGGACAACGCTCACCAGCCCCAAATCCCCCAACCAACTGTGGTGTGCCGACTACAAGGGGCAATTCCAGCTGGGCAACCGCCAGTACTGTTATCCGCTGACGGTGACGGATGCCTGCTCCCGGTATCTGCTCGCCTGCGAGGGCCTGGAGTCGACTAAAGAAGAATTTGCCTTCACGGTGTTTGAGAGGGTGTTCAAGGAGTTCGGCTTGCCCGCCGCTATCCGCACCGACAATGGTGCTCCCTTTGCTGCGCCCACGGCCTTCTTCGGGCTGAGTAAACTATCGATCTGGTGGCTGCGTCTTGGGATCAACCTGGAACGAATTCAACCAGGTAAGCCTCAGCAGAACGGGCGGCATGAACGCATGCACCTGACCTTGAAGAAGGAAGCGACCAAACCGCCGGGCTACAACTTCCTCCAGCAGCAGGAACGCTTCGATAACTGGCTCGACGAATACAATCAGGAGCGCCCCCACGAGGCGCTCGCCATGCGTTTTCCGGGAGAGCTGTATACACCTTCTGCCCGGGAATATCGTCGACCGGATCCGCCTGAGTACCCCTACCATGATCGCACCATCCAGGTGACCTACTGTGGCCGCATCTGCATTGGCGGACGCAAGATCAACTTCTGCCGGGCGATGGCAGGTCAATTTGTGGGCGTACGGGAAGTCGCTGACCGAATATGGTTGGTCAGTTTCATGGATTATGATCTAGGCTTCTTTGATGAGGATGAAAGCCGCGTGGAACCCGCGGCTAATCCTTTCGAACCGAAGAAAGTGTTACCTATGTCTTCGGTATAAAGTGCAACCCATGTGTTCGGTATGCACC
>JAWMQO010000012.1:0-3130 GCA_033283325.1 Halieaceae bacterium WMMBA4 | reverse complement strand
ACAGCACATAACTTGGGTTATATGGTCAAGCCTCACGGGCAATTAGTACTGGTTAGCTCAACGCCTCACAACGCTTCCACACCCAGCCTATCAACGTCGTAGTCTTCGACGGCCCTTTAGGACCCTCAAGGGGTCAGGGAGAACTCATCTTGGGAGGGGCTTCCCGCTTAGATGCTTTCAGCGGTTATCCCGTCCGAACATAGCTACCGGGCAATGCGTCTGGCGACACAACCCGAACACCAGAGGTTCGTCCACTCCGGTCCTCTCGTACTAGGAGCAGCTTCCCTCAATTCTCCAACGCCCACGGCAGATAGGGACCGAACTGTCTCACGACGTTCTAAACCCAGCTCGCGTACCACTTTAAATGGCGAACAGCCATACCCTTGGGACCGGCTTCAGCCCCAGGATGTGATGAGCCGACATCGAGGTGCCAAACACCGCCGTCGATGTGAACTCTTGGGCGGTATCAGCCTGTTATCCCCGGAGTACCTTTTATCCGTTGAGCGATGGCCCTTCCATACAGAACCACCGGATCACTAAGACCTACTTTCGTACCTGCTCGTCTTGTCAGACTCGCAGTCAAGCGCGCTTGTGCCTTTACACTAACCTCACGATTTCCGACCGTGATTAGCGCACCTTCGTGCTCCTCCGTTACACTTTGGGAGGAGACCGCCCCAGTCAAACTACCCACCACACACTGTCCCCGATCCCGATAAGGGACCCAGGTTAGAACCTCAACATTACCAGGCTGGTATTTCAAGGTCGGCTCCACGATGGCTGGCGCCACCGCTTCAAAGCCTCCCAGCTATCCTACACAAGTAAGGTCAAAGTCCAGTGTGAAGCTGTAGTAAAGGTTCACGGGGTCTTTCCGTCTAGCCGCGGGTACACTGCATCTTAACAGCGATTTCAATTTCACTGAGTCTCGGGTGGAGACAGTGTGGCCATCGTTACGCCATTCGTGCAGGTCGGAACTTACCCGACAAGGAATTTCGCTACCTTAGGACCGTTATAGTTACGGCCGCCGTTTACCGGGGCTTCGATCAAGAGCTTCGCCGAAGCTAACCCCATCAATTAACCTTCCGGCACCGGGCAGGCGTCACACCCTATACGTCCACTTACGTGTTTGCAGAGTGCTATGTTTTTAATAAACAGTCGCAGCCACCTGGTCACTTCGGCCAGCCTCAGCTCAGGGAGCAAGTCCCATCACCAAAACCGGCGTACCTTCTCCCGAAGTTACGGTACCATTTTGCCTAGTTCCTTCACCCGAGTTCTCTCAAGCGCCTTGGTATTCTCTACCTGATCACCTGTGTCGGTTTACAGTACGGTTCCTCGTTACCTGAAGCTTAGAAGCTTTTCCTGGAAGCATGGCATCAACTACTTCACCCGCGGGTCTCCCCTTGGGCTCGTCATCAGCTCTCGGCCTTGGCAACCCGGATTTACCTAAGTCACCAGCCTACAACCTTAAACGCGGACAACCAACGCCGCGCTAGCCTAGCCTTCTCCGTCCCTCCATCGCAATAACAAGAAGTGCAGGAATATTAACCTGCTTCCCATCGACTACGCATTTCTGCCTCGCCTTAGGGGCCGACTCACCCTGCGCCGATTAGCGTTGCGCAGGAAACCTTGATCTTCCGGCGGGGAGGTTTTTCACCCCCCTTATCGTTACTCATGTCAGCATTCGCACTTCTGATACCTCCAGCAAACCTCCCGGTTCACCTTCAACGGCTTACAGAACGCTCCTCTACCATGCGTGCAAGCACGCATCCGCAGCTTCGGTTACCAGTTTAGCCCCGTTACATCTTCCGCGCAGGCCGACTCGACTAGTGAGCTATTACGCTTTCTTTAAAGGGTGGCTGCTTCTAAGCCAACCTCCTAGCTGTCTAAGCCTTCCCACATCGTTTCCCACTTAACTGGTATTGGGGACCTTAGCTGGCGGTCTGGGTTGTTGCCCTCTCGACGACGGACGTTAGCACCCGCCGTCTGTCTGCCGTGATTGTACTCCTGGGTATTCGGAGTTTGCATGGGGTTGGTAAGTCGGGATGACCCCCTAGCCCAAACAGTGCTCTACCCCCCAGGGTAAGACACGACGCTCTACCTAAATAGATTTCGAGGAGAACCAGCTATCTCCGGGCTTGATTAGCCTTTCACTCCGATCCACAGCTCATCCCCTAATTTTTCAACATTAGTGGGTTCGGCCCTCCAGTTAGTGTTACCCAACCTTCAGCCTGGCCATGGATAGATCGCCCGGTTTCGGGTCTATTGCCTGCAACTAAAACGCCCTATTAAGACTCGGTTTCCCTACGCCTCCCCTATTCGGTTAAGCTTGCTACAGACAATAAGTCGCTGACCCATTATACAAAAGGTACGCAGTCACCCCACGAAGGGGCTCCCACTGCTTGTACGTATACGGATTCAGGTTCTATTTCACTCCCCTCTCCGGGGTTCTTTTCGCCTTTCCCTCACGGTACTGGTTCACTATCGGTCAGTCAGGAGTATTTAGCCTTGGAGGATGGTCCCCCCATCTTCAGACAACATATCACGTGTGCCGTCCTACTTGTCGCAAGCTCAGTACCACAGGCGCGTTTTCGTGTACGGGGCTATCACCCTCTATCGCCGGACTTTCCAGACCGTTCCACTAACGCAACTGCTATCACTTGCAGGCTCCTCCCCGGTCGCTCGCCGCTACTGGGGGAATCTCAATTGATTTCTGTTCCTCAGGGTACTTAGATGTTTCAGTTCCCCTGGTTCGCCTCTATTACCTATGTATTCAGTAATAGATACCCAACTTACATTGGGTGGGTTTCCCCATTCGGACATTCCCGGATCAAAGGTTGGTTGCCACCTCCCCGAGACTTTTCGCAGGCTCCAACGTCCTTCATCGCCTCTGACTGCCAAGGCATCCACCGTATACGCTTAGTCGCTTGACCATATAACCGAAGTTATCTGTCCAAGTTGACTCCACACGACCCCCTTTAGCAAAAGTCGCGTGGTGAGACACATACCGATCAAAGTATGTGCCCGCCGGATGTTGTGACGCTTAAGTCACAGTGTGTATTACAACTCGTGTAGCAACGGGGAATTGAAACCCGTCACTACAGAACATTTAATCTATGTACTCTATCCCTCACCT
>JAWMQO010000011.1:0-4101 GCA_033283325.1 Halieaceae bacterium WMMBA4 | reverse complement strand
TACTCTCCCATGGGGAGACCCGCTTTTTTAGTGTGGGGCCCCGGTGTGCCGTACCACCCCATGTGAGAGTAGGTCATCGCCAGGCTCCTAAAAAAGAAAACCCCTGCAGCAACGCTGCAGGGGTTTTGTTTTTTTGGAACCGAGGACCTTCTCCCCCGTCCTGACGCAGTCCCGTAGGGACTGCCATGTGACCGACCCTGTACCGCAGGTACGGGGAGGGGGCGCCGCAGGCGTCGCGCAGCGATGGCGAGCATCGCTCGCCACCCAAAGTAGGTCAGGCCCCGCAACGCGGGGCTGTCAGACCCAGGCACTGCCTGTAATCCCCCCCCAGGGGCTTGTTTATTAGCAACCGAGGACATTCTCCCCCCGTCCTGACGCAGCCTCGCAGTGACTGCCATACATACGACCCAGCCCAGAGTGGCGTAGTAGCTCACCCGATGAGCGATATACCTCGCCCCATGGCTCTACCAGCCCCTTCTTTATATAGCCTGCCGGTGCCCCCCGGATTCCCTTGAAGCGGGCTCCCGCAGAGGAGTGGCGCATGTTCCCGGTACGCCATATTTATTATCCGGGTGCAGGTGGATACGTATTGACTCCCCCCCAAGGCATCTATAGAATGCCGCCTCCTCTTTCCGGGGGGACACTCTGCGTTCTGAATTTCAGTGGCAGGGCCTGTCATAAACCGGCAACAGGAAATGGCTATAACGCCAGGTATTTATTCAAGTTTTGGAGTGTTATCTGAATGGCAACGATCAACCAGTTGGTTCGTAAGCCGCGGAAACGCAAAGTCGAGAAAAGCGACGTACCCGCCCTGCAGGGTTGCCCCCAGCGCCGTGGCGTTTGTACCCGCGTTTACACGACTACGCCCAAGAAGCCGAACTCTGCACTGCGTAAAGTCTGCCGTGTGCGCCTGACCAACGGTTACGAGGTTTCCTCGTACATCGGCGGTGAGGGTCACAACCTGCAGGAGCACAGTGTTGTTCTGATTCGTGGCGGTCGTGTGAAGGACCTGCCCGGTGTGCGTTACCACACCGTGCGTGGCAGCCTGGATACTTCCGGTGTGGCAGATCGCCGCAACGGTCGTTCCAAGTACGGTGCCAAGCGTCCCAAGTAATTCGACCTGCGTTCCACGCGTATCGAAATGTAGTAAGTAAGGCCGAACCCCTGCCTCCCCCGCATTCGTGGCAGGTCGGTGTTCGGGTTAACCTGAAGAGAAGAGAGGCCCAAGATGCCGAGAAGACGAGTAGTCGCCAAGCGCGAGGTATTGCCCGATCCCAAGTTTGGCAATGTGACCCTGGCGAAATTCATGAACCATGTCATGATCAGCGGTAAGAAATCCGTAGCGGAAACCATCGTATACGGAGCCCTGGACATCGTTCAGGACAAGCTGAAAAAAGACCCCCTTGAAGTATTCGACGAAGCGCTGGAAAACATCGCGCCGATGGTAGAAGTGAAGTCCCGCCGTGTCGGTGGTGCTACCTACCAGGTGCCGGTTGAAGTGCGTCCGTCCCGCCGTGTAGCGCTGTCCATGCGCTGGCTGGTGGAATACGCGCGTAACCGCGGTGAGAAGTCCATGCGCCAGCGCCTGGCGGGCGAGATCATCGACGCCTCCCAGGGCAAAGGAAACGCCGTGAAGAAGCGCGAAGACGTGCATCGCATGGCGGAAGCGAACAAGGCGTTCTCGCACTACCGCTTCTAATCATCTGCCCACTCATCAAGTATTCGGGAGTCAACCGTGGCACGTAAAACCCCTATCAAGCGATACCGCAATATCGGTATCTGCGCGCACGTGGACGCAGGTAAAACCACCACGACCGAGCGGGTCCTGTTCTATACAGGCCTGTCTCACAAAATCGGTGAGGTGCACGACGGTGCAGCTACTATGGACTGGATGGAGCAGGAGCAGGAGCGTGGTATCACCATTACCTCCGCTGCGACCACCTGTTTCTGGCGCGGTATGGACGCCCAGTTCGACGAGCACCGCATCAACATCATCGACACCCCTGGACACGTGGACTTCACCATTGAGGTGGAGCGCTCCCTGCGTGTACTCGACGGCGCGGTAGTCGTGCTGTGTGGCTCCTCCGGTGTCCAGCCCCAGACTGAAACCGTATGGCGCCAGGCCAACAAGTACGAAGTACCCCGCATGGTCTTCGTCAACAAGATGGACCGTGCCGGCGCGGACTTCATGAGCGTTGTTCGCCAGCTGAAGGATCGCCTGGGTGCCAACGCAGTTCCGCTGCAGATGACCATCGGTGCCGAGGACGAGTTCAAGGGCGTTGTCGACCTGATCAAGAACAAGGCTATCCTGTGGAACGAAGACGACATGGGTATGACCTTCGAGTACGGCGAAGTACCGGCGGACATCGCTGACCAGGTCGAGGAAATGCGTGAGTTCATGATCGAGGCGGCCGCCGAGGCCACCGAAGAGCTCATGGAAAAATACCTCGAGGGTGGCGAGCTGACCGAAGCGGAAATCAAGCAGGGCATTCGTCTGCGTACCCTGGCTAACGAGATTGTGCCTGTACTGGGCGGATCTGCGTTCAAGAACAAGGGTGTACAGGCCATGCTGGACGCGGTGATCGAGTTCATGCCTTCACCGACCGAAGTAAAGGCGATCGAAGGCCACCTGCTGGACAAGGACGAGACCGTCGAAACCCGCGAAGCGGACGACGACGCGCCTTTCGCAGCGCTGGCGTTCAAGATTGCCACCGACCCCTTCGTTGGTACCCTGACCTTCTTCCGCGTTTACTCCGGTAAGCTGGAATCCGGCACCGGTATCTACAACTCTGTGAAGCAGAAGAAAGAGCGTGTCGGCCGTATGGTGCAGATGCACTCCAACAGCCGTGAAGAAATCAAGGAAGTACTGGCGGGCGACATCGCCGCCGCGGTTGGCCTGAAGGACGTCACCACTGGTGACACCCTGTGCGACATCGACAAGCCGATTGTTCTCGAGCGCATGGAATTCCCCGAGCCGGTGATCTCCGTTGCGGTTGAGCCGAAGTCCAAGCCGGACCAGGAAAAAATGGGTATCGCCCTGGGCAAGCTGGCCCAGGAAGACCCCTCTTTCCGCGTCAAGACCGACGAGGAAACCGGCCAGACCATCATCTCCGGTATGGGCGAACTGCACCTGGACATCATCGTCGACCGTATGCGTCGCGAGTTCAACGTGGAAGCCAACATCGGTAAGCCGCAGGTTGCCTATCGCGAAGCGATCCGCAACAAGTGCGAGATCGAAGGCAAGTTCGTGCGCCAGTCCGGTGGTCGTGGTCAGTACGGTCACGTCTGGATCCGTTTCGAGCCCGCCGAGGATGCGGATGCGGAAGGCCTGGAGTTCGTCAACGAAATCGTTGGTGGTGTGGTACCGAAGGAATACATTCCCGCGGTCCAGAAAGGTGTTGAAGAGCAGATGCAGAACGGTGTACTCGCCGGCTACCCGCTGCTCGGCCTGAAAGCCAGCCTCTACGATGGCTCTTTCCACGACGTGGACTCCAACGAAATGGCGTTCAAGATCGCTGCATCCATGGCGACCAAGAAGCTCGCGGAAAGCGGCGGCGCGGTACTGCTGGAGCCGATCATGGCGGTGGAAGTCGTGACCCCGGAAGAGAACATGGGTGACGTGGTCGGTGACCTCAACCGTCGCCGCGGCCTGATCGGCGGGATGGATGAGAATCCTTCCGGCAAAGTGATCAACGCCGAAGTACCGCTGGCAGAAATGTTCGGCTACGCTACTGACCTTCGTTCAGCGACCCAGGGACGCGCTACCTATACTATGGAGTTCGCCAAGTACGCGGAAGCGCCAAACAACGTCGCCCAGGAAGTCATCGCCAAGACCGCAACCAAGTAATTGATATTGTCGGCGGCTCTCGCAGCCGCCATCAAACTAGAGGAATTGAAAAGTGGGTAAAGCAACATTTGAACGCACTAAGCCGCACGTAAACGTGGGCACCATTGGTCACGTTGACCACGGCAAGACCACCCTGACCGCGGCCCTGACCCGCGTCTGCGCCGAGACCTGGGGTGGCGCTGCGGTAGCCTTCGACGGCATCGACAACGCACCGGAAGAGAAAGAGCGTGGTATCACCATCGCGACTTCCCACG
>JAWMQO010000010.1:0-7661 GCA_033283325.1 Halieaceae bacterium WMMBA4 | reverse complement strand
GATGTCGCGTAGAAAGAATTTTGCAAAGCCGGTTAAACAGAACAAACCATATCAGTGTTGACGCAAACAGAACGAAGAATATCGGAATTTGGTAATCACTCACGAAAGTGCCCCCGCAACATAACGCCTGTGGTTGCGGCGGCTGTAAGCCGTCCGTAACCCGCACTTGTTAGGTGCGCCGACAACGCTTGAATACAACATATGCCCCCCAAGCTGAATTTATAATAATTACTAAAGCAACATTTACTACAAAGAACCCCGCAATAGGAATTCCTATTGAGTCACCATCCGTTGTAGTTCGAATACCAGACTCATATTCGTACTGCACTTCATTCCAGATCCAGAACCCGTACGCAAGTGTAGAGACCAGTAACCAGATCAGGTTGCCGAGCATTCATAGAATTACGCGTGAAGTCCGCAAAGGCCACCTAACGCCGCGCACAGGGGCGCGCAAATAAGCGCAGCGTTTTGGGCGTCCCAGCGACCAAAGGGAGCGATTGCTGCGCTTTGTTAAGCATTACATTGCGAATAGGCATATTTTGTTCTTATCTAAGTCTCGAACATAAGCAGAGTGACGACCAGACCTGATTCCCGGTTCTCCTTCGCTTACACCGCCTAAATCTAGTGCTTTTTTGTACAGACGATCTACTTCTTCCTGAGAGCCTACATTTAAACCAAGCATTGTTCCATTACCGTTGGTTGCCTGTTTCCCATCGAATGGTTCTGCAATACCAAACATAAACTCTTCATTACCCCACAGTGTCATCCGACCCTCGGAGTAAATTTTACTCACACCGCTGTCTTGAAATAGTGAATCGTAAAAGCTAATGGCTTTCTTCATATCGTTTGTTCCGAAAGTAAAGTAATTCATTTTCATTAGTTGCTACTCTTGAATTGATTTGATGCTTAACGCTTCAAGCAGGGGCCCGCGTTAGCGGGTCCCGGCGCGAAGCGCCCTTGCTGCCTTGCCTTGTTACGTGTTGCCCATGCGCTTAAAGAGCAAATAAATTGCACAGCAACCTCCCGCAACATATAGAAGCTTGTTGATTAAGAAAGGGTATACCCTGGCGGTAAGCCGGATAGATGTACTTTCGGAATAACCCTCGCTCGCGAACTGCGCCTGCAAATCTGCAATGTAGTCCAGATACTCTTGGGTATATTGGCCCTTCGGCCAAGCCCCCATTCCCCAAAATACGAAGGCAAGATAGAGAACAAAAATATAGAGGGTGTATTTAGGTCTCAATAAGGCTACAGCACAACATCCTACGGCAATCGAAAGATGTGTGAAAACTAAAGCAGCGAGATTTAACTTCCCTAAAAAAGTATATATTTCAATCGAATCTGATGTAGGTACCAGAAATAGCCAACCGAAGAGTGCATAGGTGATCAAGCATTCTAAAGCCATTACCGCGCAAAATATTTTTGATATATGAGATTGCATCCGGCACCTAAGACACGTAACGCCGACGGCAGGGGCGCGCGCTGTTTGCGCGTCCCTGCTGCCCGGACTTGTTATGAGCTACCAAAACATATAGTAGAAACATAATAAAAGCGCCGGAACGATGAGTACAAAAGGTGACAAATACCATTCCAAAGGATCAGAATCCCCACCGCGCACAATGTGAGCCATGAACACTCTTGGCACAGTAAGCAATGCGAAGCCCGCAACGTAAAAGGACACCTCAAACAAGCCAGACGTTCTTCTAAAACCACCCAGCCACCATAGCACCATTACAATTAAAGCTAGAAAAGCAATGCCAATAAACGCCTTGGCTTTACGTCTAGGATTGGTTTTATATAGATCTTCTTGCTGCATCAGTGGTCTGACTCATGCGGGCTCATAACGCCTTGCTAAGGGGCAACCGAAACGCAGTGTAGGATGTCCCGCGGAGGCCGCGCTTTTTGCGGCCGGAGTGTACTTGAGCAACTTGTTATATTTCTTTGCACTTTACTATACCGACATTGCCTACATATTCGTAGAAGCTCTCTTTCATTTGCTCTGTGGTTGGCTTTAGCACTTTACAAAAATCACTGTTGATACTTAGTGATTTATATCCATCATTTGGGTAGCCCGCCAAATGACCACAACCACCACCTACACCTTTTCCATCCTCAGCCTCAAAGCATTGCACATATTTGTACCAATAGTTTGCATTCGATACTGACTTAACACACTCGTCATATGCTTTTCGTGCCTCTTGAACATGCATAGTTCGTGCTTTTTTATACTCATCTGTGAGTTCACACTCTGCCGAAACAGAGATGCTCATAAATACAATATAAATAGATAGAAGCAATTTCGAATACATTGGCACTCAGCCTTGAGAAATATAACGCCCAAAGCAGCGGGCGCGCGTTAGCGCGTCCGACTGCCTTTGCTTGTTAGGCCTTAGCATGGCTCTCGGCTCACATTTACACCTGACTCTAAAAGCTCCTCTTTCGTAGCTTTATCAAGCGTTTTGATGTTTTCAATTGGCAAGCTCCTGGCCTCACCGGAAATGACTGATGTTTTGGAGGAACACTCTGACCACCCTGTGGAGCTAACAAATGAATAGGTCTTACCTTCCTCGGGCGTAAATATATGCTTTGTTGTACATTCATATTGATTGATTGGGTTGATTAAACCAAATGCTATGAATATGGGCTTACCTGAACCTACCTTTACAAGAGCAGGGTTCCCCCATTCTGATTCTACGGAAACCTTTACTTCACCGAGATATCCAAATTTATCTCCTTTCCCTTTTTCTGGGGAGCATAGTTCGTAAATGATCGCCGTGTATGGGTATGGCGCCAATCCAAATCCGTCAGTCTTTTTCTCAGTTTCTAGGTGTAATATGGCATGTGGACCATTGTGTGGTGCTAGATAGTCGAGAGCAGGGCCAGAAAACCTGACACCATCACCTATCATAGAACATCCTGCCAATAGCAAACACGCTAAGCTAAAAGATAATACTCTCACATTTACTCCGTACTCTAATGGGTGGCCTAACGCTTCAAGCAGGGGCCCGCGTTAGCGGGTCCCGGCGCGAAGCGCCCTTGCTGCCTTGACTTGTTATGATTTTTCTCTACCAATGATTTTTACCAAGTAATATTGGTAAAGATAAATCAAGGCCAAACACGGGAGAAAGATATACAAGCCGTTTTGACCACCAAACAATTCTCGAACCAAAATATATACTATGAAGATTCCAATTATCGGAAGCATCGAAATCCATGGGATAGACACACGCTTTGAGCATGACTGACACTTCCGAGTGCGACCAGGACCAAGAAATGATTTTGAAAATGCTCCCATAGCTTTTTCACCGCAATAGGGACACGCCGTATATTTAGAGGTCTTTCGTGTAGACAGGTTACTATCTGGTGGTTTATAGGGATTATCACTGTTCATCGTTCATCGTTCATCGTTCATCGTTCATCGTTCATCGTTCATCGTTCATCGTTCATCGTTCATCGTTCATCGTTCATCGTTCATCGTTCATCGTTCATCGTTCATCGAATCATAACGCCTGTGGCAGCGGCGCCGAAACCGCGCAGCGGTTTGGGCGTCCGGCCCCGGAGGGGCGAACTGCCCGCACTTGTTACGTGAGATTAAAACCACCTTCATTTCAGCCCCCACCGACAATTGGAAATGCGACTGAATTGGCACAGAGTATTGCCCGCCTCAGCGGCATGATAGCGCGTGGACTGGCACCGGGCGAACCTGGCACTGACTACCAGAGCTGCCCCACTCCGCGCGTGGAAAATGCAGCCACCAAAGGCCTGATCTGGCCCAGTTACTTTTGACGATTGATGGTGGTTGAACCGCACTCCGATGGCCTCCTTGCTTTGACTGAAACACCTTTCCTTGATGGGCAGCGACACTTAAGGGTTTTACACGTAACGCTTACCGCAGCGGCACCAAAACCGGGTACCGGTTTTGGTGTCCGGCCCCGCAGGGGCGTACTGCCGGTACTTGTTACGCGTCATTCTTCGAAACTACGATTGTGTGCGGATTAGAAAACGACCACCTGCTGCCGCTGATTTGTACAGTACCAGCCCTAACAGCAGACCTAATGTGCATAGAATCTTTTACTGCTGGAAAATAGATGATGAGAAAATACAAGCCAATACCCACAGCAGCCATATAGTTTAGAAAAAACATTCCAGGTACCGCACCTAACAAGAATAAAATTGCCGATCCGTAAAGCCAATAGTTGCAAATGGCGTTCTCCCGATAGGTAATGCTACCAGTATCCTCGGCAATGATTTCGTACTTCCTCATGCGCCCATCCTCCTTGACGCGTAACGCTTCAAGCAGGGGCCCGCGTTAGCGGGTCCCGGCGCGAAGCGCCCTTGCTGCCTTGACTTGTTAGGTGTCATTGCAGCAGAAACCGAAAGGCTAAGAATTCTAGCCACATCGCAAACGCAATAAAGACACAGATCAGCAAGATCCCAACCAATTTCGGTATGGTAATAGGTATATAGAAGCCCCATACATTCGTAATGTATGCGATTAATGCAACGGCTATACCAGTCAATACGCTACTTACAATCGCGAGTCTTTTGGTAGGACGCAAAAGCGCAAGACCGAAACCTGCAATTACTGTAGAGCCCGAGACCAAAACAATAAGTTGGGCTAGGGTAATTGAAGTCAGAGCCGTGTACGCAAACCACTCCCACCAGGCTCTGTCGAAGGCCTTTGCTATGGCCCAGTCGTGAATCGGCTCGAAAATTCCGAACACAGGAGGACCCAAAAAAATTGCCGTCAATATAACCGTTGGCACAGCTAGAGCGCATATACCGATGCTCCGGAGTATCACCGTAGGCACCTAACGCCGCCATTTGCGGTGAGCGAAGCGAGTCCGCAACATGGCTTTGTTAGGCTATTACCTCTTTAACTTCGCTACTGGTGTACGTATTTCGGGTAATGAAGCCGTATAATTTTTGCCATTGTGCTCATAGTGAAGCACAGATTCAATATCGGGTCTGTACACCGACGTGACACCTACTATAGGTTCTGATTTAACCCATTTACCTGGCATTACAGTTATTGAATTCGGCAGGATAATGAGCTTTTGTGAGTTTGATTGTAAAAAGACATTTTTAATCGTTATCGGCTCCTCTCCCTTATTAGAAAAATAGATTTCTGTAACCTCTTCAATTTGGTCTTGGAATCGATCGACTTTTTCCTTTAGCTTGTAACCAGTGGGAATACGTTCCGATCCAAGGGTTACTATTAGATGCGCTTGAAGATCACCACCCGCAATCATATTCTTCGATTCAAAGTACTCAGAAAGCTCTACGGTATTTTTCTTTCCAGTAACAGGATCAAACGTAGTTTGGATTACACGTCCGGATTGAGCGCATCCAGTGAGAATTGCCATCACAATTATAGAGTTGATTAAATTCTTCATATCTATCTTTTAGCCTAACGCTTCAAGCAGGGGCCCGCGTTAGCGGGTCCCGGCGCGAAGCGCCCTTGCTGCCTTGACTTGTTAAGTGGCGATATACGTTGCGTACTCATCTTCTACATCCTTGTCGATTTCCACCCCTGCGTTACCACCATACAGCCGATCATTTTGGTCTTTTCGTGGCCCGGATATCCAGAAATGGTCACCCGACTCAATTTCGAAGAAATTTGCCTTAAAGCCACTACCTTTGAGACTTTGAAACTTCATGCCCTGGTAATAGAGCGTTTTTCCTGATTTGGAAAAGTATACTCTGCCAATTCGAGCGGGGCCTTCCAGGCCATCCGATTTATCTTCTATGTACATAATCTTGGAACGAGACTGCCGGAAATCAGCCGGTAGCTCTTCACCTGAATGGTCACGATCTTCTTGCTTACCGAGATGCCTGGCCATAGCGCCACTTAACGCTTCAAGCAGGGGCCCGCGTTAGCGGGTCCCGGCGCGAAGCGCCCTTGCTGCCTTGACTTGTTAAGTGGCGATATACGTTGCGTACTCATCTTCTACATCCTTGTCGATTTCCACCCCTGCGTTACCACCATACAGCCGATCATTTTGGTCTTTTCGTGGCCCGGATATCCAGAAATGGTCACCCGACTCAATTTCGAAGAAATTTGCCTTAAAGCCACTACCTTTGAGACTTTGAAACTTCATGCCCTGGTAATAGAGCGTTTTTCCTGATTTGGAAAAGTATACTCTGCCAATTCGAGCGGGGCCTTCCAGGCCATCCGATTTATCTTCTATGTACATAATCTTGGAACGAGACTGCCGGAAATCAGCCGGTAGCTCTTCACCTGAATGGTCACGATCTTCTTGCTTACCGAGATGCCTGGCCATAGCGCCACTTAACGCTTCAAGCAGGGGCCCGCGTTAGCGGGTCCCGGCGCGAAGCGCCCTTGCTGCCTTGCATTGTTATGTGTTTTTAGGTGCTTCATACAAAGCAAAGTACTTACGAATGACATAGTTTGCTAAGCCAACCCCTAGCGACATGTATGCTACGAGACCGAGATAGTAGGGCAACAACGCCCAAAAAGGATCTCCTGGCTCTTGTGCCAGTATTTCATCTGTTCCCTGCCACTGAAAATAAATCATGCCAATAAAGCCCAATATGACTGTGATGGCTTGAACCAGTCTTATCACTGTCGAGAGTTCCAGGTCGATATTGCACCTTCGACAATATGCTTTGTAACCCAGAATACTTTGTTCGACTCGAGCCTTACATAATGGACATGAATTAAAGAGCATAGAGTGCAGATTCAGAACACATAACGCTTCAAGCAGGGGCCCGCGTTAGCGGGTCCCGGCGCGCAGCGCCCTTGCTGCCTTGCCTTGTTAAGTGTTTTTCATATTCCGTGTGATATTCCTACAAATAGAAATCACTGACAGGGCCATTACCATAATTAAAATGGCACTCCCGTTGGCTAGCGCAAGATGCATTACCGAAGGCCCCTCCGAGGATATGACGTTGCCTGATTCGTCGAGCTTCCAGGAGAACTGCGGAAAAAATACTAGCAGCGCCTGGCATACCGTCGACCCAATCCCCGAAATTCCTAAAACTAGACCTGCCAAATTTCTGGTTTTGAAATACATCAATTGTCCTGAAATACCCATCACAAGTATGGATAGCAGTACACCATAGCGTCCTAGAAAATATGTCAGAGTTTCGATATCCATGCCGAACACTTAACGCTTACCGCAGCGGCACCAAAACCGGGTACCGGTTTTGGTGTCCGGCCCCGCAGGGGCGTACTGCCGGTACTTGTTACGCGTCATTCTTCGGAACTACGATTGTGTGCGGATTAGAAAACGACCACCTGCTGCCGCTGATTTGTACAGTACCAGCCCTAACAGCAGACCTAATGTGCATAGAATCTTTTACTGCTGGAAAATAGATGATGAGAAAATACAAGCCAATACCCACAGCAGCCATATAGTTTAGAAAAAACATTCCAGGTACCGCACCTAACAAGAATAAAATTGCCGATCCGTAAAGCCAATAGTTGCAAATGGCGTTCTCCCGATAGGTAATGCTACCAGTATCCTCGGCAATGATTTCGTACTTCCTCATGCGCCCATCCTCCTTGACGCGTAACGCTCAAGGCTGGGGCGGCTGTTCAGCCGTCCCTAGCCCTTGCTTGTTAAATGCCGACCTCGTAAAGAATAATAATGCAACGATCATTCCTGCGGATATTTCTCCAATGCCGCCAACTGCTA
>JAWMQO010000009.1:0-35404 GCA_033283325.1 Halieaceae bacterium WMMBA4 | reverse complement strand
GCATCACCATTGCCGTGGGCGACCTCGGCGGTACCGTGGTGATCAACGGCGGCAACCTGGAGTACACCTCGGCGCACAACGTGGCCGATGGCGATGTCGACACCGAGACCTTCATCTACACCATCACCGACGGTGACGGCGACCAGGCGACCGGTACCTTCAGCGTCAACCTGATGGACCGCGGCGTGACCGCGAGCGTCACCGCGCCTGCCCTGGTGGCGGACGAGGACGACATCGTCGGAGCCGGCGGCAACCCCGGCGGTACCGGCGACGACAGCCAGACCCTGTCCGGCACCATCAACTACAACATCAGCGACACCCCGGTTTCCAGTGTCGTGCTGTCGGTCGTGGCGACCGGCCTCACCACCCTCGACGGCGTGGCGGTCGACACCGTATGGCAGCCGGCCGGTTCCGGCGGTGTGCTGGTGGGCTACAAGTCCGGTGGCGATCCGAACAGCGTGTCGGACAAGGTGTTCACCATTACCGTGGACAGCGTGACCGACAGCAGCGCGGCCTACACCCTGGCCCTGCTGCAACCGGTACTGCACCACATACCGGCTGCTGCGGATGACGTCGAGACCGACACCACGCCCTTCCAGGTGGACGTGACGGTGACCGACAACGACGGCAGCACCGGCGCCACCAGCTTCACCGTGATGCTGGATGACGACACCCCGGTCACCACCAACGACGGCCTGCTGGACACTGTCAGCGAAGATGCGAGCTCTGTTGTGATCGGCACCCTGGCGGACCTGCTGGGCGACGACTCCTTCGGCGCCGACGGCGCGGCGGCCTCCAACAGTATCACCATTGCCGTGGGCGACCTCGGCGGTACCGTGGTGATCAACGGCGGCAACCTGGAGTACACCTCGGCGCACAACGTGGCCGACGGCGACATCGACACCGAGACCTTCATCTACACCATCACCGATGGTGACGGCGACCAGGCCACCGGTACCTTCAGCGTGAACCTGACCGACCGCGGTTTCACCGCAAGTGCCGATACCAACCTTGTAGCAGACGAGGACGACATCCCCGGCGCTGGCGGCAATCCCGGCGGTACCGGCGACGACAGCCAGACCCTGTCCGGCACCGTCAACTACAACATCAGTGACACTCCCGTAACGAGCGTGGTGCTGTCGGTCGTGGCGACCGGGCTGACCACGCTGGATGGCGTGGCAGTAGATACCGTTTGGCAGGCCTCCGGTTCCGGTGGCGTGCTGGTAGGCTACAAGTCTGGCGGTGACCCGAACAGCGCTGCGGACAAGGTGTTCACCATCACCGTGGACAGCGTGACTGATACCAGCGCCAACTACACCCTGGCGCTGCTGGCACCGGTACAGCACCACGTCCCGGCTGCTGCGGACGATGTCGAGACCGATACCACGCCGTTCCAGGTGGACGTGACGGTGACCGACAGCGACGGCAGCACCGGCGACACCAGCTTCACGGTGATGCTGGACGACGATACGCCGGTCATCGGTCCCTTCAATTCCCTGACGGTGACCTACAACCCGCTGAGTCCGCCGCCCCAGGGCGATCCCTCGCTGATCGACAGCGATACCAATGTACTGTTCTCACCCGGTGCGGATGGTCTTGGCGCGCTCAGCATCAGTGGCCCTGACCTGGAGGGTTATACCTACACCCAGATCGGCAACACGCTGTATGGCCAGGTGGGTGGTGTGGACATCTTCGCACTTACCGTCAATCCGGATGGCACCTACAGCTTCGAGCTGCTTGAGCCCACCGCCGGCGAGAATGACTTCCAGACCCTGTCAGGCACTGCCGACGCCGGTGGTCCGGTGGCCGGCTACACCTTCGGTGACTGGTTCGTCGATGCCCCCAACGACCTTACGGGCTTCGAGGGCATAGACAACACCGAGGTCAACCCGAGTACCCAGGGTCTCTCTGGCGACGGCAACGACTTCAAGGTCGGCGAAGCCCTGCGCTTCGAGTACACCGGCCTCGATGGACCCTTCGATCCCACCGCCGGCGACCCGGATGCGATCAACTTCGGCATCAAGGCCCCGCAGGGTGCGACCTTCACCGTCTATTTCTACCTTGGCACGACGCTGGTGGAATCGATGGCCGGACTGGTCGGCACGGAGGCTGATGGCCTCAACCTGGACGTGGCCTCGGTCGATGGTATTTTCGACACCATCATTCTTGCGCCGAGCGTGACTCCGGCCGCACTGAAGATCACCTCGGTGACATCAGTGGACTTCTACGCGCCGCAGGACGAGACCATCACCTTCAACGTGGAGATGGCCGACGGGGATGGCGACGTGGTGACTGCCGATATCGATGTCACTATCGATCAGCAGGTGCCGGAAGGCGCCCCGGCAAGCATCATCACCCAGCCCTTCGGAACCAGCGGCCAGCAGGCAACCCTGCTGAGCGAACCGGTTGTTGAAGAAGATGCGCCGGAAGACAGCGGGCTGATAGCTACTGATGGCGACGATGTCTTCGCCTTCTCCCTCAGTGAGGGAGGCGATGCGCCGGCGGATGTCAGCATCAGCGGCTTCGGGGAATCCGGCCAGGACGCCCTCGACCTGCGCGACCTGCTGGTGGGTGAGGAAGCGGCGGAGGCCGATCTCTCCAGCTACCTGAGCGTCAGTTACGACGGCGCCAACACGGTGATCGAGGTCAGCACCAGCGGGGCCTTCACCGGTGAGGCCAGCGACGCCAGCCTGGTGGACCAGACCATTACCCTTGAGGGCGTGGACCTGGTCGGCTCCGACGAGCTTTCCGCTGTAATCCAGCAGATGCTGGACAGCGGACAGCTGATTACCGACTGAGGCAGGTTCGCGGTATGATCAATCCCCGTCATCGCGAGATGGCGGGGATTTTTTTTGCATATGGAAGCACTGCACTCGACAGTGCGAGCAACGAGGGGAAGGGGGTGTCTGAATGCCGTTTGTAAAGCGCGATGATGCGGGGCGGGTGGTCGCCGTCAGTCTGGAAGCTGCGCCAGGATTCGACGAAGAACTTGCGAGTGGGTCCAGTGAACTGATCGGGCTGTTGACGGATGGAGCGGGCGACACGCTTGCCGGTACTGACCAGGATTTCATCCGGGTGCTGGAGGACGTTGTCGACCTGCTTATCGACAAGGGCGTTTTCCTGTTCACCGAACTGCCGGAGTCGGCGCAGGCAAAAATCCTCGAACGACAAAAATTGCGCAGCGCCGCAGGCAAGAGCCTGGACCTGCTGGGGGATGACTAGGTCCGTGTCAGTCGTTTGACTTAAATTGAGGGAAAATTGATCAGGATCATTGTGCTCCTGACTTTGCCCACCCTAAGCTGGTATTAACGACAGCCAGTTCAGGGATCGGGCCATGGCATTTTCAGCTCTGCTACGTACGCTGCTTCTAATTTCAACAGTCAGTGTCGCAGTATGCACTTGGGGTGCTGACACAGTACCTACCGACATCCAGCAACCCGGGACGCAACCCGGAGAGATTTCCTCGCTCGAATCTCCCAACAAGTGTGACAACTGCCACGGCGGCTACGACAGTGCCGTGGAGCCGGCGCATAACTGGCGTGGCAGCATGATGGCCCACGCGGGGCGCGACCCCATATTCTGGGCGACACTGGCGGTAGCGGAGCAGGATTTCGAAGGTAGTGGTGACCTGTGCCTGCGCTGCCACGCCCCTGCCGGCTGGCTGGGCGGTCGCTCCACGCCTACCGATGGCTCCGGCCTCGCCGCGGGGGATGGCGATGGCGTGGAATGCGATTTTTGCCACAAGCTCACCAATCCCGACAACTCCGAACACCTCGGGGTGATGACCCCCCCCTTCATTGCAGCGGACGCCAACGAGGCGTATTACGGCAGCGGTATGGCGTCCATGTGGGATGGCGCGGCGAAACTCGGTCCCTACGCCGATGCGGAGCCGAAGCACCAGTTCATGAGTTCGCGTTTCCACCGCTCCGCGGATTTTTGTGGGACCTGCCACGACGTCTCCAATCCTGCCGTAGGTGACCTGGCGGCGAATCACGGAGCCCAGCCATCGGCAGACCCCGTCACCGCATCGGGAGTACCGGGTGCAGCGGTGGAGGACAAGGCCGCTTTCAACAACCCGCCCTACAAGTACGGCGTCGTGGAGCGCACCTTCAGCGAATACCTGGCCGGAGCGCTGTCGCGCACACGGGTGGCGGATTTTCCCAATCTACCTGCCGATTTGCAGGGCGGCGCCCTGTTGGCGGTTTATTCGGCGGCCACTGCAGATGGCGGCAATGGAGATTACAAGGACGGCACGCCGCGCTATTACACCTGCCAGAGCTGCCATCTGCGGCCGACCACTGGCGCCGGCGCCAACAAGCGCGGCCTGCCTGTGCGCACTGACCTGCCGCTACACGACCTGACCGGTGGCAACTACTGGATGCCACAGGTGATCGCCTACATGAACCAGCAGGGCAGTCTGCGGCTGGGCGGTGATATGTCACAGGCCAGCATCGACGCCATGCTCGCGGGGGCGGAGCGCGCCCGTGAGCAACTCGATCTCGCCGCCAGCCTGCAGGTCTCCGGCACTACGCTCAAGGTTATCAATCATACGGGCCACAAGCTGATTTCCGGTTACCCGGAAGGGCGTCGCATGTGGCTGCATATCCGCTGGTACGATGCAGGCGGTGCGTTGCTGGATGAAATTGGCGAGTACGGAGCGCTCGCCGTCAGCGATGCCCTGGTGCCCGGTGGCAGTGTGGAGAGCATCGTCGACCTGGACGATCCGCGCAATCGCGTCTACGAGACGCACTACGGTATGACTGCGCAGTGGGCGCGGCAATTGCTGGCCCATGGCGTTTCACCGGATCTGCCCCTGGCCTACGACAGGCAGACTGGCTCCATTCTCCATACCCTGGGAGAGCTGGCTGCCCTGCCGGGTGATTCGGACGCCTTCGAGACATTCCACTTCGTACTCAACAACACGGTGGTCAAGGACAACCGCATCCCGCCCTGGGGCATGGATGTGGAAGCGGCGCGCAAGCGTAACGCCCTGCCAGTCCCCGCGGACCAGTACGCCGGCGACACCGGTTCAGTCTACCGTTACTGGGATGAACTGGACCTCGCCACCCTGGGTCCCGCCGGGGCGGTTTCGGCGACTGTCGAATTGCTGTACCAGCCGACGAGTTGGGAGTACATCCAGTTCCTGGCGCGGGCCAATCGCGGTGATAGCAGCTTCCTTGGTGCCGAGGGCAGCAGCCTGCTGGATGCCTGGCTGCAGACAGGCATGGCGCAGCCGCACCTGATGGCCAGCGCCAGTTGGGGAAGCCCCCCTGCACAATGTGATCCTGACGCGCCGGTTCTCGCTACCGCGCTGGCGGGCGATCAGCAGGTGCAGTTGGGCTGGGATGTTCCCGGGGAATTGCCGGATTCCCTGGCATCGCTCACCTACGCCCTGTATTACGACGTATCAGGCGAGGCCCAGCACATTGCAGATGTCGCCTGGCCCGGGAATTCCTATACGGATTCAGGGCTGAACAACGCGCAGGAATATTGCTACAAGTTGGCAGCAACTGCCGTGACCGTGGAAGGGTGCACTGCACAGTCTGCCTACAGCGCGAAAATCTGCGCGACACCTTCAACTGTCGCGGTCATCCCCATAGGCGTGGAGGACTCCCTGCTCAGCGGGCGCTGGGAGCAGCAGGGGCGTGGCAAGAACGTGACCAATGTCTTTGTCGTTACTGACCTGTTCAGCGCCGGCGACACGGTCACTGTGCAGGGCGTGGTCTTCGGCGGGGAGGGAACACCTGCTGGTGCAGTGGTTTCCCTGCTTGTCAGTGATGCACAGGGAATCGCAGTGGCTACACTCCAGTCAACTGCCGCAGATGACAGCGGGGCTTTCGAGGTCGACTGGTCGACCAGCGCGCCAAACAAAAAGGGAGTGGGTGGAACCGCCCCCGGCGCTTACACCGCAAGGGTTACCGGGGTCGCGCTGGACGGCGCCGAATGGGATGCCAGCGAGGTGTCCGTTTCCTTCACCATCCAGTGAATTAGTGCTGCCTGTGCCCACCCGGGCAGGCGAGTGCTAACTGTGGGAGCCCACAAGGGCAGATCCAATGGAGTGGGCTTTCACACGGGCAGATTCAATCAATTCCCCAGCACCACACCCGGTCCGGAGACGCCGTCCGCACCCACTTCCCGCAGGGTCGCTTTCTCTTCCTCCGAGCGCACGCCCTCGGCGTAGACCTTCACGCCGATCGAGTGGCCCACGGTGCACAGGGTGCGCAGCAGCGTCTGGTTGGCGACGTTGCTGTCTACCTCGCGCACGAAGCTGGCGTCGATCTTGAGGTAATCGATGCCAACGTCGTGGAGCTTGCCGAGATCGGCCAACTGGTGTCCGACGTGCTCGATGCCGAGTTTGCAGCCAAAGCCCTTGAGGCGTGTGCACAGTAACTTGAAGTTGCTCAGGTGCCGGAAGGCCATGGCCTCGGGGACGTCCAGCCAGAGCTTGTCCGCCAGTTCCTTGTTGGAAGTGAGGCGGTCACTGAGCCAGGTGACGAAATCGGGTTCCACCACCGCGGCGACCGAGAGATTGGCGCAGACTTCCTCGCCACTGCTGCGGATCGCCTTCAGGGCGAGATCCACAACTTCCTTGTCGAGGTCGCTGGAAACCTCGAGCCGGTTCACCCAGGGCAGGAACACCCCGGCGGCGAGATTTTCGCCCTCCCAACTCAGGCGCGCCATCCCCTCCTTGTGAATCAGCTCCTGCTTCCAGCCGAGCAGCGGGAAGAATTCCAGGTGGAAATTATGCTCGCGGAAGGAACGGGTGAGGATGCCGCGCCAGTTCTCCATCTGTTGGCGTACCGGTTGTACCTGGATGTCGCCCTCGTAGGCCACACTGATAGTGCTGGCGCCCTCGCGTTCGTTGGAGAGCAGGGCGCCGTCGAGCCGGGTCATGATCCGGCCGATGGTGTCGCCGTGGGCGTAGATGGTGGTAGCCGCTGGCAGGAGAATCTCCCGATCGTCCACGCTGTGTTTCTCGAGGACGCCGCGGATGGCGTCGCGAGCCTGTTGGGCAGCCTCGACAGGGTCCATGGCCCGGGGCGCCAGGATGGCGAAATCCGAGCCGTTCAGGCGCGAAGCCGACCAGCGACTGTGGCTCATGGTGATGGCGTTGAGTTCCTTGCCTATCGCGCGCAGTACGCTGTCCATCGTCGCGCGGCCGTAGACCTGGTTGAGTTCGGCGAGGCGGGTCAGGCGGATCAGGCTGAGACTGCCGGTAGCGTTGACGTCGTCGCTTTCCAGCGCGGCCGCCACGGCCTTCATGAAGGGCTCGCGGTTGTTGAGGCCGGAGACCTTGTCCACGTGCGCCTCGCGTTGCCATTTCTGCAGCCGCTTGGCTTCCTGGGTGAGCATCTGCTTGATCCGCGCCGACAGTTCGTTCATCGCCTGCACCACCTGCCTGAACTCGCGGGTCTTCGGCTCTTCGATGGTGATGAAACGCCGCTCGCCGATCGCCCTCGCCTGGTCGACCACGTCGTCGAGGGGTTTCAGGATGCGTTTGAGCACCTGCCCGCCGATCAGCCCCGAGATGACCATCGCGGTGAAAAAGATCGCCGCCAGCCACTGGGTGCTCTGCCAGAGTTTTTCGTAAGCGAACCTGGAGTGACTGCGCAGGGTCAGCGTGCCGACCTGCTGCCAGCCGGACTGCACCGAGGCGACCCCGTCCTCCACATTGAGGGTGAACGCGGACATGAACCAGTCGGGCACGCCGGCCACGGCCTGTTCGTCCTGGCGCAGGATCATCAGCTTGCCGTTGGGGTCGCGCAGTTCGATCAGTTCGTAGAAGCCGGTGTCGAACTGGGCTGACAGGGTCAGTTCCAGCAGGGCCTCGTCGGCTCCCTGCTGGGTCAGCGAGATGGCCAGGGCGGCGGCGTTGTCCGAGTTCTTCATGGAGATCTGTTGCTCCAGGTAGGACTTCGCGGAGAACGTCGACACCAGGAAACTGCCAGTGAAGACAATCAGCAACAGTACAACAATCGCCAACCAGAGTTTGTTGAGTAGTGACATGCTCAGGCTCCGTTTTTCATCGCTTATCCCAGTCCTTCTGCGGCGGCGCGCTGCAGCAGGTCCCGCCAGCGCGACAGCTTGGCGCCGGGGTTGGTGGTGGCGGGCGCCGCGCGGCCGCCGACCCACAGGCCCTTGCTGTTAAAGCCGTAAACCGGGGTGAGGTCGGTGCGCTTGGTGGCCGGGTAGATATCGGTAATCAGGTTATCCAGGATCTCGGGGACGCCATTGGGGGTAGGGTAGTAGGCGAGCACCATGTGCGCAGCGTGAATCTTGCTGTTGGGGCCGCCCATCTGCGCCTTGACGTAGGTAATGCGCAGTTTGTTTACATCCACACCGGCGAGTATCAGCATGGTGTACTTGGCGATGGCGAAATCCTCGCAGTCACCCATGCCGTTGCCCATGGTTTCCAGTGGTGTCGCCCAGTAATCCTCCTGGCCCCAGGCCTCCGGGTCCTCGACCCAGCGGATGCTGCGATTGAAAAAATCGTTGGCGACCTTGAGCTTTTGCTCTTCGGGCATCGATTGCATGGCCTGTATGGTCGCGTTCCACTCGTCCACCCTCTGGACGGTGGCCTGGCCATAGCGTTGCTGGGCAACGCTGCGCATGCGATCGATATCGAGTTGGCCCCAGACCAGCGTGGCGGCCAGCAGGGCAGAAAAGAAAAGCGCGGGAGCTCTTTTGTAAAAAAAATTGACGCGCGCTGATCCCGCCAACGTTCAGGCCTCGGGTGGTGGTTATCGACTCCCTGTCAGCACCTGTAATGTGGGCTGGACGATTGGGTATATTAGACTACTTTATAGGTTATATCTGATAGGCACGGTGCGTTTCCGTGTCCAAGGGCCTGAAAACATGGTGAAAACTGTGAAGCAGTTCATAGTTTTCGGGTCTGTTGGGGGGATGTAGGGGGTCAATTAACCTATATTAGTCTCACCAGAATGCGTGTAGATTGTCCTGCCCGCCATACCTTTGGGTGTGGGGCGGCGGGGTCAATGGGGAAATTCTTGGGGTAAGGACAGGATATTACAATGAAACTAAAACAGTTGCGGGTCGCGGTGTTTGCGGCCTCGGTAGGGATGAGTGGCATGATTTCGGCGCAGAGCGAGGCGCCTGCCGAAACTGATATCGTCGGCGATTTCACGACTGCAGTAACCCGGGGCGTGATGCGCAGCCCGCGCGTAAATGCCGACTGGTACAACTTCGAAGCCAGCAGGGCGGCCGAGCGCGGCGCCCGCGGCGGCTATTTCCCCAGCGCTGACCTGTACTCCGAATGGGGCAGGGAAGAGCGTGAGACACCGCTGGTTGATTTCGGCGATTACGATCGCGACGCCACCCGCTTCAGCATCACACAGATGCTCTTCGACGGCTTCGCCACCCGCGACGAAGTAGCCCGTTTGGGTTACGCCAAGCTGTCCCGCTATTACGACTTCAAGCGCTCTTCCGAGGAAGCCGCTCTCGAAGCGGTAGTCGCCTATCTCGACACTGTGAAGTTCCAGAACCTGGCGAAGTATGCCGAGGACAACTACCTCGTCCACCGCGAGGTGTACGACAAGATCGAAGAGCGTACTGGCGGCGGTGTCAGCCAGGGTGTCGATCTCGAGCAGGCCGCTGCCCGTATCGCCCTGGCGGAGTCCAACGTGGTGACCGAGATCACCAACCTGCACGACGTGGTCACCCGCTTCGAGCGCGTCGTGCATGCCATGCCGGCGGACGACCTGGCCCTGCCTACGGTACCGGATACCAACATTCCGGAACTGAAGGAAGCGGCCCTGCTGACCGCCTACCAGCGCAGCCCGGTAATCAACTCAGCGGTGGAAAACCTGCGCTCCGCCCAGGAGGCCCTGAATTCCACTAACGCACCCTTCATGCCACGCCTCGACCTGCGCTATCGCAACGAGGTCGAACACGACACCGACGGGGTCGAGGGTCGCTACGACGAAGAGGCTGTGGAACTGGTTGTAAGCTATAACCTGTTCCGCGGTGGTGCCGATGCCGCGCGCAAGCGCGAGTTCTACAACCTCTACAACGCGGCAATCGAAGAGCGCAAGCAGGCCTGCCTGAACGTGCGCCAGGAAGTGACCATCGCCTTCAACGACATCCAGTCGCTGCAGCAGCAGGTCGAACTCACCCAGCGCAACATGCTGGCCCAGGACAAGACCCGGCGCGCCTATCGCGACCAGTTCGATATCGGCCAGCGTACCCTGCTGGACCTGTTGGACTCGCAGAATGAATACTTCGACACCCAGCGCGCCAACATTACCGCCCAGACCGACCTGGCGATTGCCCAGGCGCGCACCCTGTCGAACATGGGCCTGCTGCTGGCAGCCCTTGACGTCAACGGCCTGAACGCCGACAAGCTGGCGGAAATCGACCTCGATTTCTCCCGCGACCCGGACGACGAGAACGCCCAGGCGCTCTGCCCGCAGGCCGCGCCGATGCCCGCTTCGGTCGATCGTGAGGCCCTGTTCGCCCGCCTCAACGCGGCTTCCGATCCGGCGGCGGCCACTGCCCTTGCCGGTCTCGCCGCGGGCAGCGACCGCTACCGCGATGTCGGCGGCATGGTTTCCCTGGACATGGACGTGCAGTTCGAGCTGAATTCCTCGGTGATTCGCTCCGCCTATGACAGTGAAATCGCCACAGCGGCGGCGGTGCTGCGCGAGAATCCCAGTGTTCGCGCAACCGTCGAGGGTCACACCGATACGACCGGCACGCCGGAGTACAACATGTGGCTTTCCGAGCGCCGCGCCAATGCCGTGCGCAATATGCTGATCCAGGAGCACGGCATTCCCGAGGCGCAACTGGTCGCCATCGGTCGTGGCCAGACCCAGCCGATTGCCAGCAACGACACCGTCGAGGGGCGTTCGCAGAACCGCCGCGTGGAACTGGTGATGGACGTCGCCCAGTAAGCACACTGCCGGGAATCAGGAGGGCGCCTGCGGGCGCCCTTTTTTATGCCGGCTGATCACACCGCCGGCTTCGCCCCCGGGGTTAACGACAGAATTCGTCGATCGCGATGGCGAAGTTGAGGCTCTGGCCGCTGGCGATGGTGAAGGTGGTGATGCCGACCAGGTTGCCGGAACGGTCGAAAAGGCCGCCACCGGAAGAACCAGAGGATATCGCGGCGTCAGTCTGGATCAGTTGCAGACTGTCGCGCTTGCGCTTTTGCGCCACGATGCCCCGGGACAGGGAAGTCTCCAGCCCCTTCGGGTTGCCGATGGCGGCCACGTCCTCGCCCACTTTCAGGCTCTCGTAGCTGCGCGCGTCGCGCACGAAGGCGGGGAGCCGGGTATCCACCGAGAGGAGGCAGCGGTCGCCCTCGCGATCCGCCGCTGTGAGCTTTGCGGGCAGCGAACGGCCGATCTTGCGCAGGGTGATATTGCCGGGATTTTCGATCAGGTGGCAGTTGGTGGCCAGTTCCGTCGGGCTTATGGCGACGGCGGAACCCTGGGCACTGGTCGCGCCATTGCGCGAATCGACACTCCAGATCGCGTCCGCATTGGTCGCGAAAACCTCACTCCAGTCACCGGGGCGGCGGGCCGGGTAGAGGTAGCACAGGGCGCCCGAGAGCGGCTGCCAGGCCGGCCACGCGCCGCCCCGGTAGGCGACGGGAGCCGGGGCGGAAGCTCCGGGGGCGGGAGCGCCCGCAGGGCGCTGGAAGCTGAGCTGGGCGACAAAATTGTAGCCGCGGCCCGGGGTGCGCCGCGCCTCATCGATCACCTGTCGCTGGGCTGGGCTCATCATCGCGATGCGCTGCTCGACGAAATTCTTGCGCCGGGACTCGTGGGAATAGCGGTCACCGTAGACGAAATTGTCTTTCACGCAGGAACCCCAGTCGGGCCCGTGGGCGAGGTCCAGCCCCTGGCGCCAGTAGTAATAGCCGATGTTCCAGTTCTCGTGGCGCGCGCTCGCGCCAAAATACAGCTGCGCCAGGCTCAGCTGGGCCTCGCAGCGGGTTTCGCTGTTGCTGGAACCGGCCATGCGCTGGAAATTGCGCAGCGCATCGTCGTAGAGTCCGCGGTCCATCAGCGCCTGGGCGTAGGTCATCTCCAGATCGCTGGCACCGTTGTTTACCGCCACCCCGAGGTAGCGAAAGGCCCTGGCATCGTCGCGGGCAACGCCCTGCTTGCCCGTGGAGTAGGCGCGGTAGAGGAAAGTGGCGCTGTTGAGAAGGGCGCTGCGGTCGCTGCCGCTGGCAACATAGCCTTCCAGCACCGGGATAAGGGCATCGGTACGGCCCGTGTCGCGGTAGTAGGCGGCGATGGTGGAAAGCGCGGCGGAATCCCCGCTGGATGCCGCCCTGCCGCAGTTCTCCACCTCGCGCTGGCGCAGCTGTGCCAGTGATCCGGCGTCCAGTGCCTTGCCGTAGCGGTATTCACCCGCGGCGTTGCGACCTCGGGCGTCGATGATCGAGGCGGGGCAGAGACCCGATTGCAGGTTTTTTGCCGCCCGGGTGCCGGTAACCTCGCCGCCTCCCGGGGCGCTACCGCAGCCGGCCAGCGTGAGTAGTAGCAGGGGTGCGAGGCGGAGGGCGAGCGCAGGGCCGCGCGCGACGAAGTTCACAAGGCCCGGACGCTTGCGGGAACACCGGATCTGCTTTTCCATGCCTCGGGGATTCCTCTGTCATCTGTCATTCGCGGCGTGGGAAGCCACTCGATAGCAGATGATACTCAGCCAGCGTGCTCATCGGTAGCCGTGAGCGCTTCGATCTGCTGGCATATGCCGTTGGCTTTTGGCCATAATGGCGGAATGAACTCCGCCCGTCCCCCCGCCGCCGATCGCACCGCCCTGGTTCTCACAGGCGGTGGCGCGCGGGCGGCCTACCAGGTCGGCGTGTTGAAGGCGGCGGCGGAAGTTCTGCCCAAACACTCCCACAATCCCTTTTCCATCATTACCGGCACTTCCGCCGGCGCCATCAACGCCGTCGCCCTGGGGGCGTCCGCCAACAATTTCCGTCTCGCGGTAAAAAAAGTCGAACGCCTCTGGTCCAACCTGCGGGTGGAGCAGGTTTACCGGGCCGGCTACCTGAGCCTTGCCGGGAGTATGCTGCGCCTGTTCGGCTCCCTGTTCCATCGCGGTATCGGGCTGGGGCAGCCCCTGGCAATACTGGATACCTCGCCGCTGGCGGAGTTGCTGCACCGGACCATCGATTTTCGCGACCTGGAGCGGCGCCTGGAGGGCGGATTGCTGGACGCCATCGGCGTCACCGCCTCCAGTTACGATACCGGTGAATCGATTACTTTTTACCAGAGCAACCTTGGCGGCGAGATCCTGCAACCCTGGGTTCGCTCGCGCCGCAAGGGCGTGCCCGCCAAATTGACGGTCGCGCACCTGCTGGCCTCCTCGGCCATCCCGACCCTGCTGCCCGCCGCACGTATCGGTGACACCTATTTCGGGGACGGCGCCCTGCGCCAGCTTTCCCCGCTAAGTCCGGCTCTGCACCTGGGCGCCGAACGGATTATGGTGGTCGGGGTCAGTGGCAACCGCACCCACCCCGCGGTTCCCGACGTAAAGCGTCGTTCTCCTTCCCTGGCACGCATGCTCGGCCATGTCTTCAACAGCGCGTTCCTGGACGCGCTGGAGAACGACATGGAACATATGGAGCGGGTCAATGAACTGGTGGGCATGTTGCGCAACGAGAACCCCCGCAGCGACGCCGCCGGCATGCGCGAGGTGGATTTCCTCTGCATCAACCCGACGATAGAAATCGACCAGATCGCCTCCGAGCACCTGCGCAGCCTGCCGCCGGCAATGCGCACCCTGCTCAATGTCACCGGCGCCACGCCGCGTGGGGGCGGCACCAGCCTCGCCAGTTACCTGCTTTTCCAGGGGGAGTTCTGTCGCGACCTTATCGATACCGGCTACCGTGACGCCCTCGACCAGCGGGATATGCTGGAACACTTCTTTCGCGCCCGTCATCCGCTGCGACCCGTGCGCGGGGCGTGATAGTATGCGCATCGGCTCAATTCAAATAACAGCTCAACCGGGGAAGGATTGGTGAAACGCTTTTTTATCATTTTCAGCGTGGTACTGGTGGTACTTTTCACCGTGGAAATGCTCAATCCGGTCCAGGCCCATGTGGTAGTGCCCTTCACCAGCCTGCTGGCCAAGATCAGCGCGGCCATCGTCTCGCCTTTTGATCCCAACGTACTCGCCACCGGCAAGATATTACAGTTCAAGGATACGGGTTTTGCCGTATCGATCGAGGCTGGCTGCAATGGCGTCGAGGCGGCCATTGTGCTGATCGCCGCGGTGCTGGCCTTTCCCGCAAGCTGGAAGCAGCGGGCCGCGGCCATCGTGCTCGGTTTCCTCGCGATTCAGGCACTCAACCTGGTGCGGATCATCAGCCTGTTTTACCTCGGCGACTGGAACATGGAGGTCTTTTCCTGGGTGCACCTCTACCTCTGGCCCGCACTGATCATGCTCGACGTGCTGATCGTGTTCATCCTCTACCTGCGCCACCTGTCCCGCCAGCAGATGGAGGCCGCCCATGCAGCCTGACAGGGCGCTGCGCCAGTTCCTGCTGTTTGCGTTCGTACTGCTGTTGCCCTGCTTCGCGCTGTGGACGGTGGCAGCCCAGCCGCTGGCGATGCCGGTGGTGGGGCTGGTGGATATGCTGCTCAAAGCCTGGTTCCCCAGCGTTGTAGATGTCCTGCAATTCCACGGCGCGGATACCATACTGCTCACCCAGTTTGGCGAGCTGAATGGCCGGCCCGTGCCAGCGGGGCAATCGGAGTTCCAGCTCGGCTTCAAGATCAACCCCGGCATCCTGTCCTACTCGTTCCCTTTTTACGCGGCCCTGCACTTCGCCACCCAGAAAAAGGAGTACCTGTGGACCTTCCTCACCGGGGCGATGGTGCTCTACCCCCTGTTCCTGCTCGGGGTTGTGAGTCTCTGCCTGAAAGAACTCATGCTCAATCTCGGCACGCTGTTCTACCAGCAGGAGGGGGTGTTCGTGCCCAACGCTACCCTCATCGCACTGTTCTACCAACTCAATGTCCTGATCATTCCCACCATCGCGCCCATCGGCCTGTGGCTCTGGCAGAACTGGGAGACGCCGCTGGTTCGCGGGGTATTCGGCGCCCTGGAGAAACCGCTGGCGGACCCAGAAAGCGCGGATTCCTGAGCCGGGCAGCTTGCCCTTCCTCACTCCAGCACCTACTCTTTCGTATCAGGAAATCCAGGGACGCGGGAGCCGCCGGAGGCATCTATGTTGCGATCAGTCCTGAGGGCGATGCTCTCGGCGGTAGTGGGCGCCTCAATGGTGGGGCCGGTGAACGCAGAGCCCGGTGACTACACCGACCTGCAGACCTTCTACAATCTGTTTGTTCCTGAAACCGCTGACGACCCGGTCAGCAACGCTGAAACCCAGGGGCCTTACCCCCTGAACACGCCCACAGCGGGCTTCGACGACGGTTTCGAAGCCAATGGCTATTTTCGCTGGCAGCAGGTGGACGTGCCGGTGGAGACCGGCGCCGCCTGTGGCAACGGCACGCCCTACAAGTTCTTCGTGCGCAGGGTGCCCAACAAAAGCAACCTGCTCTTTTATTTCGAAGGGGGCGGGGCCTGCTGGGACTATCCCAGCTGTAGCGGCGCGGCCGGGGTTCGCGGCGCCCGCAACCCCGAGGGCATCCCGGACAACTACGTCCAGAACATCCAGTTGCTCGACCTCGACACCCTCGGCTACATCGGCACCGGGGGCGCATCCCCCCTGATCTACACCAATCACCCCTACGAGCGCTTCAAGACCAGTGAGTGGAACATGGTCTACGTGCCCTATTGCACCGGGGATATCTATGTCGGCGACAAGGTCCAGGTCTACGAGGATCCGGAGGGCGTGGAGCCGGACCTGGTGTGGCACCACAACGGCCTGCGCAACGTGCAGTCAGTGGTTTCCTGGGTGAAGAACAACCTGCGCACCCCGGCCCAGCTCCTCTCCACCGGTTGTAGCGCCGGTGGCGTGGGGGCACTGGCCAATTACTCCAAGCTGCGCGGGCATTTCAACGTGCAGTACGCCTACCTGCTTGACGATTCCGGCCCGCTGTTCAACGCGCCGGTCAGCAGTAACGATGTCAACAGCTACCCCTCGCTTCTCCTCCACCGGGAGGTGATCGATACCTGGACCAACTACGGGTCCGGTTCGGGAGATTCGCCCCTGTCCATGCTCGAGGCGCTGACCCCGGGATTCGAGCCCGAGAGACTTGCGAGCCTGTACGCGGCGCTTTCCGCCAAGTATCCCAACGACCGCATGGGGATGACCTATTTCCTCGCCGACGGGAACTTCAGCAGTTACTCCTATGAGCGCTTCTACCCCCCGATCCGCGACCTTGCTGATCCGGAAGCCAAGCTCAACTTCCTGCGCGCGGTCTGGCAGATCGACACCTGGTACAACCTGCTGCCGCTGCTCGAAGCGACCAACAACTGGGGCTACCACCTGCCCATGTATCGGGACCTCAACGAGAGTCACTGCACCAGCATCGTCGATTTCCGCTATACCGAAATCGAGGAACTGGGTACAGACCTCACGGATTTCCTCAATAACACGGTGAACTACCAGGGCGGGCCGCCCCTGCGTGGCCTGGAGACAGACCCCGTCTCTGATTTCATCAACAATCACGACTGGTTCTACGTGCTGATCGATTCCATCCTCTAGCTGCAGGGCGTCATTGACCGAAGGACTGCTTGCGCGCCTCGAGCAGTTTTTCCCTGAGGTAGTCGTCCCGGGCCTGGGCATCGGGAAAACTCCGCTGAGCCATTTCGGCCAGAATCGTGGCTTCCCTGGTCTTGTAGTCCGTGTAAGCGGGGCTGAGGGTGGGCGAGTTGCGTTGCGTGTTACGCTCCCACCGCTCCCTGTACGCTTCGCGCAGTGCCTGCGCGGCCTGGAGATAGTCCTCCTCATCGGCAGAATTGAGTTTCAGCCAGAGCAGCTTCATCGACATTGCTTCCGCCGCGACAATTTCCTCGCCCTGTTCCAGGTGGTCAATGAGTTCGCGGATTTCTTCGGCAGGAATTCCCGAGCCCTGCGGGTCCTCGAAATACTCGAACATGCGCTGGCGCGCCTGCTCCCGGGCGAGATAGGTGTCCAGCGGTGAGCCAGGCTCTGCGGGTGGGGGAGCGCTGTCCTGTTGTCGGGTATCCGGAGGCGTGGCGTCTGTGTCGGCGACCACCGGCCCGGGGTCGGGAGTGAGCTGCGCCGGGGCCGCTTTGCCCGGCTGCGTGCCCGCCCTCTCGCCACCATCGAGTACCAGCCAGCTGGCGGCAAGTGCCAGGGCGAGGAGTAGGGAGAGGACGATCGCGCGCACGGCAGCTCAGTAGCGGGGCAGGTCGGTATCGATCACTGCGGCCCAGGCGTCGACGCCGCCTTCGAGCAGCAGCAGGCGGCGAAAGCCCGCGGCCCGGAGCTGGCGGCAGGCCCGCTCACTGCGGCCGCCACGGTGGCAGATCACCACATACTCCGCGTCGCGGTCGAGCTCCTCCAGGCGGAGTTCGAGTTCGCCCAGGGGCAGGAGGCGGGAACCCGGGATATGGGCGATCGCGTATTCCTCGGGTTGGCGAACGTCGAGGAGCTGCATGCTTGCCGCGCCCGACAGTTGTTGTTCCAGTTGCTCGGGAGCGATCCGCTCGACTTCATCTGCGGCTTCCGCGCCGTTGCCGGCGGCCCAGGTGGCGGCGAATACTTCATAGTCCCCGGCACCTGTGGAGCGGCCGCAGCAGGGGCAGTCCGGATCGCGCTCAATACGCAGTTCGCGAAAACTCCCCCCGAGTCCTTCGAAAAGCAGCAGCCTGCCAATGAGCGGCTCCCCGCTGCCCACTATCAGTTTGATCGCCTCCAGGGCCTGCAGGCTGCCCAGCACGCCGGGTACCGCGCCGAGAACGCCGCCCTCGGAACAGGAGGGTACCCGGTCGGGTGGGGGCGGCTCCGGGAACAGGCAGCGCAGGCAGGGTCCGCGGGTGGCGTCGAAGACCGAGAGCTGGCCCTCGAAGCGCAGTACGCTGGCGTGCACATTGGGCTTGCCCGTGTGTACGCAGGCATCGTTGACCAGGTAGCGGGTGGCGAAGTTGTCGCTGCCGTCCACGATGACATCGTAGTCGCGGATGACCTCGAGGATATTGCCGGCATCGAGCCGCAGCGGGTGGGGTCGGACCTCAATCTCCGGGTTGAGTCTGGAGAGCTGCTCCACGGCCACGTCCAGTTTCGCCCTGCCGACATCCTCGTTGCGGTAGAGGATTTGCCGCTGCAGATTGCTGAGGTCGAGGGTGTCGAATTCCACCAGGCCCAGCTGGCCGACGCCGGCGGCGGCAAGGTAGAGCGCGGTGGGTGAGCCCAGGCCGCCGGCGCCGACGCACAGGACCCTGCCGGCTTTCAGGCGCCGCTGCCCCTCAATGCCGATTTCCGGCATCACCAGGTGGCGGCTATAGCGTAATGTTTCTGATTTTCCGAGTTCTGTCATTTGCCGGGGTTGCTGTTATCGAGGGCGGTGGTTGCGCTGCTGCCTGACGGGTCTAAGATTATAGACGTTCAGGTGCTGGTAATCCCCTGCTGAGGGGACGGAGGTTGCGATGGCGGGGGTGCGACTGCTGGTGGGCACCCGCAAGGGCGGGTTCATTCTCACTGCCGACGAGGGCCGCTCGGCCTGGCAGGTCGATGGGCCCCACTTCCCCGGCTGGGAGATCTACCACATGGCGGGGTCCCCGGCGGATCCCGATCGTATCTACGCCTCCCAGGTGAGCGACTGGTTCGGCCAGGTCATCCAGCGCTCGGATGACGGGGGGCAGACCTGGGAGCCGGTGGGTAACGAGTTCGCCTACGAGGGGGAAGTCGGCACGCACCAGTGGTACGACGGCTCCCTCAAGCCCTGGCAGTTCAAGCGTGTCTGGCACCTCGAACCCTCGCCGGATAACCCTGACAAAGTCTACGCCGGCATCGAGGATGCAGCGCTTTTCGTTTCGGTGGATGGCGGCCATCACTGGCGCGAACTACCCGGCCTGCGCGGGCACGGTACCGGTCCCGACTGGATGCCGGGGGCGGGAGGCATGTGCCTGCACACCATCTTGCTCAACCCGCAGCAGCCGGAGCGCATAACTGTCGCGATCTCAGCGGCGGGGGCTTTCCGCAGCGACGACGCCGGTGAAACCTGGAAACCCATCAACCGCGGGCTGCTCTCCAAAACCATGCCGGTGCCGGATGCCGAAGTGGGCCATTGTGTCCATCGGCTGGCGGCCCATCCCGCCCATCCCGACGTGCTGTTCATGCAAAAACACTGGGATGTCATGCGCAGCGACGATGCCGGCGACAACTGGTACAAGATCAGTGGCAACCTGCCGAGCGATTTCGGCTTTCCCATCGCCGTGCACGCCCAGGAGCCCCAGACCATCTACGTCATCCCCCTGACCAGCGACGACCAGCGCTACCCCGTCGATGGCTGCCTGCGGGTCTATCGCAGCCGCAGCGGCGGCCAGGACTGGGAGGCCCTCGGGGACGGTCTGCCGCAGGCGCACTGCTATGTAAACGTCCTGCGCGATGCCATGGCCGTCGATACGGTCGACCCCTGTGGCATTTACTTCGGCACCACTGGTGGCCAGGTCTACGCCTCCACGGATGGCGGTGACAGCTGGCAGACCCTGGCCCGCGACCTGCCCGCGGTGCTCTCGGTGGAAGCCCAGTACCTGCCATGATCGAGGTCGTGCTGCCGGCCCCCCTGTGTCGCCTGGCGAAGCTCAGCGGGCCCGTGCACCTGGTGCTGGAAGAGGAGGCTACCCAACGGGCCCTGCTGGACGAGTTGGAGGCGCGCTACCCGGTGCTGCGCGGCACCATGCGCGATTTCAACAGCGGCAAGCGCCGCGCCTACGTGCGCTTCTTCGCCTGCCAGAAGGATCTCTCGGACGCCTCTCCGGATGAACTGCTGCCGGAGGCGGTGCGCGCCGGAGAGGAGCCCTTCCTCGTGGTCGGCGCGCTCTCCGGCGGTTGAGGGGAGATTTACCGCCCTAGCAGAGGTTGCGTACTGGAATCAGCGCGCCGTGCACGCCGCTGGCTGCGGGGGAGGCGAGGAAGCAGATCACTTCCGCCAGTTGCTGCGGCGATACCCAGGTGGAGAAATCCGCATCGGGCATGCCTTCGCGGTTCGGCGGGGTGTCGATCACGCTGGGCAGTACTGCGTTCACGTTCACGCCGTCGCCACGCAGTTCGTCGGAGAGGCTTTCAGTCAGCTTCATCACCGAACCCTTGGAGCAGCAGTAGGCGCTCATCCCGCCGATGCCGGAGAGGGCGCCCATCGCGCCGATATTGACGATGGCGCTCTTGCTCTTCTTGCGCAGCAGCGGTGCCGCCGCCATGGTGGCGTTGCGCATGGTATCCACGTTGAGGGCAAACAGTTTGTCCCACTGTTCGCTGGCGGGATCGGAGGCCTCGTCGCCCATGGCGAAGCCGCCGGCGATGTTGCACAGCACGTCGATGTCGCCGAGCTTGTCGAAACAGGCCCTGGTGTCGCCGCGGTCGAGCAGGTTTACCTTGTGGTATTCATCGGTGTTGGGGAGGCTTTCCTGGTCGACGATGTCGAGGCCGATCACGTAAGCGCCCGAGGCGCGGGCTTTCTCTGCGGTGGCCTGGCCGAGGGAGCCGGCGGCACCGGTGATCACTACGCGTAGCTTGTCCAGCATGGTTATGTTCCTGCAGTATTGGAAAAATGGCCCGGTAGGATATAAACATGCTTTCCCGGTCGCAACCTGATATAACGCGCCCTGAGCAACAGGATCCAGTACACGCGGTCGAGGCCGCGTTGACCAGGGGAACAGGAACATGTCGCCAAGCTCCGGTCGGCCGCGCCGCAGGCGCAATCCCGAACGCACCCGCGCAGCCATTCTCGACGCCGCGAAAACCATTCTCGCCCAGGACGGCCCCGAAGGCTTGAGCGTGTCGGCGGTCGCCAAACTCGCAGGGGTGAACCGCGGCACTGCCTACCAGTACTTCGAACTCAAGGAAGATCTCGTGCGCGCCACCCTCGACTGGGTGAGCAGCCACCTGCTGGCGTCGGTTTTTCCCGAAGGGGCGGAAGAGGCGAGGAAATCACCGGCCTCCAGTTCTCGCCTGCGCCTCTCGGATGTCATCAGCAGCATGGCGGAGTTCAACCTGCAACTGGCGGACTTCGCCATCGAAAATCCCGAGATCGGCCGCATCTGGCTGTTCGACCTGCTGGCCCGGGACAATCCGCGGGAGGACGTGTTCTACCAGCGCTTTCTGGAATCGATGCAGGAGCTCATCGACAGTGATGCCGCCGAGCCGGACATCGACGTGGAAGTGATAGCAGTTCTCATGCTTTCTGGCTTCTTTCTCTGGCCAGTTTGGGTGGGCGCCCACGCCAAGAGCAAACGCGCGCGCAAGCAGATGGCGCGTCGTTTCGCCGGAGAAGTCCTGCGCCTGAACATGCACGGCGTCATCAAGGCCGACAGCCACGCCTTGCTGCAGTCCTACCTCCGCGACAAATTTCCGCGCAGCTGATCGCGTCGGTTGACATGCATGCGGTGGACGCACACAATCGCCTAATAGACGACAATGGTGTTTATTATGGCGGGCAAGCCCCCGAGTTCCCCCAGCGCACGGCGACCCCGTAACCCCGAGGCCACCCGGGAAGTCATCCTCGCCGCCGCGCGCAGCGTACTGGCCTCGGATGGGCCCGATGGCCTCAGCCTGAGCAAGGTCGCCCACCAGGCCGGGGTCAATCGCGGCACCGCCTACCAGCATTTCGAAACCCGCGAAGATCTGATCAAGGCCACCGTGCAGTCGGTGAGTGAAGACCTGCTGAACAAGGTCTTTGGCTCCATCGACCCCGCCGGCTACGCCAGTGATTCCAACGAGCGCCCGATTTACGAGGTGATCTCCGGCCTGGTGGATTTTGCCGTGGAAAATCCCGACCTCGGCCGGATCTGGCTGTTCGAGATCCTCGCCGCGGACGATCCGGGCGAGGATATCTTCTTCAAGCGCTTCGTCGAGGCGAGCCAGGGCCTCGCCGATAGCGAGGTGAGCGAGGAGGGCATCGACGCGGAAGCCCTCTCGGTGCTTATCCTGGCGGGTTACTTCCTCTGGCCGGTGTGGGTCCGGGCGCGGGCGAACAATCGCAAGGATCGCGGCCTGATGGCCCAGCGCATGCGCCGCGAGGTACTGCGCCTGATGTTGCACGGCGTGATGCGCGCCGAGGCCTTCCCCCACCTGGAGAAATTGCTGACCGAAGGTCTGCCGGAACAGTTGGCGCCGGCACCCGCCGCCGTCGTATCCGAGTAGCGTGCGGCAGGGCGAAAGCTCGCATCAGTATTGACTCCAAGCCACCACGCTGTTCCCCTTTAGCATCATCGCATTCCGCTATTGCCAATTGTTTCAGGCGCCTGCCAGGGTTCGCTGGCCCGGATTACGAGGAAAATAAAATGCTCGAAGCTTCAGATATGCATGGCAGGTCGGCGCTGGTTACCGGCGCTGCAGGTGGTGTAGGCAGGGCGACCGCCCTGGCGCTGGCGCGTGCCGGCGCCAATATCAGCCTGCTGGATATCAATGCGGACGCCCTGGCGGGGGTGGCGGAGGAAGTTTCCGCCCTGGGCGTCGAGGTACAGGTACAGCGTGTCGACCTGGCGGACACCGGCAAATGCGGCCCGGCCGTCGAGGCGGCGGTAGAGCGTTTCGGCCGCCTGGATGCCCTGTGTAACGTCGCCGCCGTGTTCCTGCCCCGGCACGCGACGGAAATGGAAGACGCGGAGTGGGACACGACCATCGCGGTGAATCTCACCGCGCCTTTCAAGCTCACCCGGGCGGCGATTCCCCACCTGCTGCAGGCCGAGGGCGCCGTGGTGAATGTGACCTCCTGCGCCGCGTTCATGGGCCAGGCCTACCTCGCGGCCTATTCGGCCACCAAGGCCGGGCTGACCCACATGACCAAATCCCTGGCCATGGAATACATGCACCAGCCGATCCGCATCAACGCGGTGGCGCCGGGGGGAATGATGACTGCCCTCGCGGCGGGCCTGGCGGACCTGCAGGACGCCGATCCTTCCCTCATGTCGCGTATCGTGCCACTGCGCGGCCTGGTCGAGGTCGACGACGTGGGGAATCTCGTCGCCTTCCTCGCCACCGATGCGGCGCGGGGCTATCACGGCGCCTGCATCAATCTCGACAAGGGCATTACCGCCGGCTAGCGGGGCCTTTTGCCTCAGGGCATGACCCTGCCGCCGTTGACACCGAGGGTGTGCCCGGTGACGTAGCCCGCCGCCTCGGAGACCAGGTAGGAGCAGGCGGCGGCAATATCTTCCGGCCGACCGGGGCGGTGCATGGGTGACTTGACCGAGGCCGCCTCGGCTTCTATGTCCACCGGCGAGGCGCGCAGCATCGGCGTATCGACGAAGCCCGGCGGGATGTTGTTCACGGTGATGCCCTTTGCCGCAAACTCCAGCGCCAGTGACTTGGTAAAGGTGACGATGCCGCCCTTGGAGGCGGAGTAGTGGGTCATCACATTGGCGCCGGTCTGGGCGGAGGACGAGGAGATATTCACGATCCGGCCCCAGCCCGCCTCCAGCATGTCGGGAATGACTTCCTGGCAGCACAGGAAGGGGCCCTTGAGATTGATGGCCATCATCCTGTCCCAGTGTTCCTCGCTGATTTCCAGGAAGGGCGTGAAGCCGGTGATGGCTGCATTGTTCACCAGGATGGTGATAGGCCCCAGTACTTCCCGGGTGTGCGTCGCGCTCTTCGCAATGGCCGCGGCGTCCGCCGCGTCCCCCGGGCAGGCAAGCGCCGGGCAGCCCTCGGCCTCGATCAGTTTTACCGTTTCCTCCGCGCTCTCGGGGTTCAGGTCCCAGACTGCGACCGCGGCTCCATCGCGGGCAAGTTGCAGGGCGATGGCGCGGCCGATACCGCTACCAGCGCCGGTGACGACGGCAGTTTTTCCGCTGAGTGACATGGGCGTGTTACCTCGTTATGTATTCTTGGTTTGGGCATGCGGGTCCCGGTGCGGGGCCCGGCAGCTGTCGGGGACTGGGCGCTGCGCACCTGTGCTAACGCTACTGTATAGCGCCCTGGTGATCAACGCGGCATTCAGCACGGATTCCCGCCTTGCGACAGTAGTGATCAACATGTATGTTTACCGAAAAACCACGGGGAAAATCATGTGAGCTCGGAGAAGAACAGGCGTCGTAACAATACGAACCCGGAATCCACCCGGCGGGAGATTCTGCAGGCAGCCCTGGAAGTACTGGCCAAGGACGGACCGGAGAGCCTCAGCGTTACCGAAGTCGCCCGGCGCGCGGGGGTGAACCGCGGCACCGCCTACCAGCACTTCCCGACCCGGGAGGACCTCGCCCACGCCACGGCTAGCTGGGTCAGTGAGCGTATCTACGACGAGTTCTACGGGGACCTCACCGACACCCCGGACATGGGCAAGGTGCTGCCCCCGGACGTGGCGCTGGAACGCCTGTGTAACTTCGCCATGGAAAACCCGGAACTGAGCCGGGCGTGGCTGTTTGATGTCATGGCGACCCAGGGCGTGGTGACCGACAGGTTCTGGAAGAAATACGTCAAAGAACTGGGCGAATTCGTCGACAGCGGTTATGGCCGCAAGGACATGGACGTGGAAGTGTTCGCCTTTATCAGCCTCTCCAGCGCGCTGCTCTGGCCGATCTGGGTAGGCGCCCACGCCAAGGGCGGGCGGGCGAAGAAGAAAATGCAGTCGCGCTTCGTCGATGAAATGAACCGGCTGACCCTTTTCGGCAGCCTCAACAGCGAGCACTACCCCGGTCTCGTGGAGCGCTACGCCGCGGAAGAGGAATAGTCCTCCGCGAGCGATCGCTCACGCTGTGAGCGCCCGCAAGTGCTGGATTCAGCGCGGCCCGCGCTGGAAAAGGGGGCTGCTCAAAATCTCGAAACTGGGCTCGGAAGGGCGCGGCTCGGCGTCCGCCGGCGTCGCCAGGGGGCGCCGGCTGCGCAGGTCGTAGGTCACCACCCGCTGGGCAAAGCGCCAGTGGCCATCTCCCTCCCGCAGGTAGCGATCGATGTAGCGAACGCACATGAAATCCTCCTGCCAGCCGCCCTCGCCGTCCGGGATGATGTGGTAGGCCAGCGCATAGACTTCCCCTTCGCCCGTGTCGCCATCCACGGATACCAGGTGGTTGCAGATATGGTGGCCGCTGTACTGCATGTAGGGGAAGGAAGCCTCGAGAAAATCCACGTATTTGTCCGCCGGCCCGTCGAAAGTGTCGCCGTGGGTATCGGTGGCATCCGCGGTGTAGAGCGTGCGCAGTAGCGCGCCGTCCTTGCGATCCACTCCGCGGGAGTAGAGCAGCGCCAGTTCGCGGATGGCTTCTTTATCCAGCAGGGTCTGCAGGGCATCCTGTTGATTCATCGTTCCGTTTCTCCTGATTTTATTTGCTGCGGGCCGCTCTTCAGGCGGGTCTTACTGGGCGAAGGAATAGCCGCCGTTGACTGGGTAGGTCTGGCCGGTAATCCAGCTGGCGGCATCGGAGCAGAGGAAGAGCGCCATGGTGGCGACGTCCTCCGGCTGCCCGAATCGGCGGATGGTGTAGCGGGAGAGCTGTTCCTTGACGCGGTCGTTGGCGTAGAACTGGGCGAGTTGTTCCGCGTCCATCGGGGGCTCCAGGGTAGAGAGGGAGATGGCGTTGCAGTTGATGTTGTGCCTGCCGCCCTCCTTCGCCAGAGAACGCATCAGCGCGGCTGCCGCGGCCTTCGCCGCCGAATACACGGCCAGTCGCGCCTCGCCTACCCTGCCGGAATCGGAAACCACCGTGATTACCCGTCCGCGCCCCTGTTCGACCATGGTGGGCATTGCCACGTGGCAGCAGTTCATCACCCCGAAAAGATTGGTGTGCAGGTAGCGGACCCATTCCCCGGGATCGGCCTCCCAGAAGGGGGGTGAGAAGCCCATGCTCGCCTGGGGGCCGGCGTTACCGGCGTTATTGACCAGCAGGGTGATGGGGCCGAGGGCATCGGTGGCCCTGGCGTAAGCGGCGCGCACCGAGTCGATGTCGCCGACGTCGGCCTGTACCGCGGCTGCGGGCACGCCGAGCGAGCGGATTTCCTCTGCAACGGCTTCGGCGCGCTCCAGTACGAAGTCGTTCACCGCCACGCCGGCATTGTGACGGGCGAAGGCGAGGGCGATGGCACGCCCGGCGCCCTGGCCGGCGCCGGTAATGAAGGCGGCCTGTCCGCCCAGGTCCAGGGGGTCGTTGCCAATCATTGTTCTACCTTTTTGTTTGAGTGCGGGTAAGTCATTGTTTACAGGTGTAATGGGGCTTGTCCAGTGACGATCCCGTAATCACCACTCCTGTTGATTAAGTTGACCCTCAGGGGGGCGCATAGTAACCTTCCCGCGGTTCTGCGAAGCGGTTTGTGGCCCCAATTCAATAGTCATATGGGCCAGCTGTCGCCGCAACAAGCATCCTCCCCACGCTAACAGCACCAGCGGGAGACAGACACGCAGAAGTATTCAGTAAGCCCTCGAAGCCGGAGTTACCACACTATGAATTTCGATCTTTCCGAAGATCAACGGATGATGCGCGAATCCTTCGCGCGCTTCCTTGATGAGCAAAGCGGTAGTGAGCAAATTCGCGCCGCAGCGGAGCAGGGCGGCTTCGACCCGCAACTGTGGCAGGGGCTCGCCGAGCTGGGCGCCTTCTCCCTGCGTATTCCCGAGGAGGCCGGCGGCCTCGGTCTCGGCACCATGGACGCGGCAGTACTGATGGAAGAGGCGGGCCGCACCCTCGCCTCCGGCCCGATTGCCGAAACCCTGGTGGCTACCCGAGTGCTCTCCCTGCTGGCGGCGGAAGCCCAGGCTGAATTGCTGGAAGCGGCCAGCATGGGCGGCAAGATTGTCAGCTTCGCCCTGCGGGATATCGCCGAAACCCCGGTGCAGTGGATTGCGGGCGGAGCAGTGGCTGACGCGGTCGTCGCCCTAAAGGCGGACAGCGTGGTGCTGGTCTCTGTCGCCGATGCCGGTGAGCGCGCAGAGGAAACCCTCGCCAGCACGCCGATCGCGGAAATCGACCTCGGCGCCGCCAGCAGTGAAGTGCTCGGCACTGGCGCGGAGGCCCTGAAAATCTTTGCCCAGGCAGCGGAAGAGTGGAAACTGCTGATGGCGATCGCCGTATCCGGCCTGTCCCGTGAAGCGGTGCGCCTGGCCGCGGAATACGCCTGCGAGCGCGAGGCCTTCGGCCAGCCCATCGGCGCCTACCAGGGCATCTCCCACCCGCTGGCGGATCTGATCACCGACATCGACGGCGGCAAGTACCTCACCTGGAAGGCCATCCACGACACCGCCCGCGGCCTCGATAACGCCGCCGCGGAAATCTCCGCCGCCTACTGGTGGACCGCGGAAACCGCCGGCCGCGCCGTGACCCAGGCCCTGCATACCTTCGGCGGTTATGGCCTTGCCACCGAATACGACGTACACCTCTACAACCTGCGCGCCAAGCAGTGGCCGCTGATCGCCGGCGACCCGGCGAGCTTCCTGGAGGAAGCGGGCCGCCGCCTCTACGCCGGCGAAGAAGTCGCCCTGCCCGACGTTGGCGAAGTGCTGATCGACTTCGACCTCGGCGACGAGGCCCGCGCCATGGGCCAGGAACTGGACGACCTGTTCAATGAGATCCTCACCCCGGAACTGCGCGCCAAGGCGCACTACTCCTTCGACGGTTTCGACCGCGGCGTACACAAGAAACTGGCCGAGGCGAAGCTGCTGTTCCCCGCCTGGCCGAAGGAATACGGCGGCCGCGAGGCGGAGCCCTACGTGATGAACGCCCTGCGCCAGGTCTGGGAAAACCACGGCTGGACCAGCCACCCGGTAGGCACCACCGACCTCGTCGGCACCATGATCCGCAAGGTCGGCAACGACGAGCTCAAGGAAGAAGTGCTGAGCCGCATCGTCAGCGGCGACGCCATCTGCTCCCTCGGCTACAGCGAGCCGGGCTGCGGTTCCGACGTTTTCGCCGCCAAGACCAAGGCGACCCAGCTGGAAGACGGCCGCTGGCGCATCGACGGCGCCAAGATGTGGACTTCTGGCGCGAACATCGCCCAGTACGTACTGATGCTCACCCGCACCAACCCCGACGTGCCCAAGCACAAGGGCCTGACCATGTTCGTGGTGCCCCTGGATACCCCCGGCATTGAAATCCAGCCGGTCTACACCTTCCAGGACGAGCGCACCAACGCCACCTTCTACGACGGCGTGACCATCGACGACAAGTACCGCCTCGGCCCGGTCGACGGCGGCGTGAAAGTGATGGCGGCGGCGCTGGAAATGGAACACGGCGGCGGTTTCGCCAAGTCCCAGTACGCCATGTCCGCCGCGGCGGAGGAGTTCTGCCGGGAGCTCAAGCGCGGCGGCAAGGCGCTGATCGAGAGCAGCGACGCCCAGAAGCGCCTGGCCCGCAGCCGCGCCCACGCCTGGATTTCCGAAGTGCTGGGCAACCGCGCCCTGTGGACCGGCGTGAACAAGCTGCCGAACCTGGCCTACGGCCCGATGACCAAGATGTTCTCCTCGGAGAAATTCCAGTCGGACTCCCGCGACCTGCTGGAGCTGACCGCGCCGGATTCGCTGTCCAAGCGCGAGGGGCCGGCGGGGGAAATCAACCTGGCCTACCGCCACGCCCACGGCACCACCATCTACGGCGGTACCAGTGAAGTACACCGCAGCATGATCGCCGAGCGCGCGCTGGGCCTGCCGCGTACTCGTGGCTAAGCCGCGCGGATAAGCCCCAAGGGCAAGAGGAGAGAACAAGACAATGTCAGATGCACCACACCTGTTGGTAGAAGAGAAGGGCGCTATCCTGGTCGCCACCCTGAACCGCCCCGACAAACTCAACGCCATCACCGGCCAGATGATGGGCCTGTTCGACGAGGCGCTGATCCGCTTCCGCGACACGCCCGAGCTGAAGGTCATGCTGATCCGCTCCACCGGCCGCTACTTCTGCTCCGGCGCGGACCTGCGCGACGGCGCCAAGAGCAACGAGCCGCCGGTCGTCGACCGCACCGGCGTCGCCGTCCGCGAGCGCCACCGCCTGCAACTGCACGGCATGCACCGCATCTACGACGAGATGGAGCACATCGAGAAGCCCATCGTCGTCGCCCACCACAGCACCTGTGTTGGCGGCGGCCTGGAGATGTCCCTGTCCTGCGACTTCCGCCTCGCGGCGAAAAGCGCCAGCTACGCCTTCCCCGAAGGCAAATTCGGCGTGCTGCCTGCCTCCAACGGCGTCAGCCGCCTGACCCGCCTGGTCGGCCCCCACTGGGCGCGCTACCTGATCATGGCCAACCTCCCGGCCGACGCCGACCGCGCCTACAACATGGGCCTGGTGCACGAAGTCTTCCCGGACGAGAGCTTCGAGGAAGACGTGATGAACTTCTGCGAGCACCTGGCCAAGCAGCACGGCGAGCAGATGGGCACCGCCAAGATCGCCATCGAAATGGCCTACGAACTGGGCCGCGACCAGGCCCGCCACGTGGAGCGCATGGCCAACAGCGCGCTGATGCTGAACCCGGACTACCTCGCCGGTATCGAGAAATACATCGCCAGCATCGGCAGCAAGGGCAAGGACAGCTAAAGGCTGACCTGACAGACGAACTCAAACAGAGCGTAATAGCTGATGGAATTTGCCTGGAACAGCGAACAGGAGGCCTTCCGCGCCAAGGTTCGCCAGATCATCAAAGACAAGCTTCCCGAAGACTGGGAGCACATCGCCCATGGGCCCGCTTCCAAGGAGCAGACCGTGTTCGCCAAGCAGTTTTGCGGCGAACTGGCCGAGGCCGGCCTGCTGGTGCCCCACTGGCCCAGCGAATGGGGCGGCGCCGATGCGGACCCCTGGATGGCCTTCATCCTCGCCGAGGAAATGTGGATGGCGGGGGAGCCCCGCGGCGGCCAGTACATGAACGTGAACTGGATCGGCCCGACGCTCATGCTCTACGGCTCCAAGGAGCAGCAGGAGCGCTACGTGCCGCCCATGGCCCGCGGCGAGACCCTGTGGTGCCAGGGCTTCTCCGAGCCCGAATCCGGTTCCGACCTCGCCTCCCTGCGTACGCGTGCGGACCGCGAGGGCGACAGCTACAAGATCAATGGCCAGAAAATCTGGACCTCCTACGCCGGCGACGCCGATACCTGTTTCTGCCTCGCCCGTACCTCGCAGGGCAAGGGCGGGATTTCCATCTTTCTGATCCCCATGGATACCCCGGGAATCACCGTGCGCGACATCCCCAGCATCATCGGTGAAGGGGACATCCACGAAGTCTTCTTCGACGACGTGGTCGTACCCGAGAGCGCCCGCCTCGGCGAGGAAGGCCAGGCCTGGGAAATCGTCGGCAAGGCGCTTTCTCTCGAACGTGTAGGCATCCCGCGTTTCGCCCTGGCCTCCAAGACCCTCAAGGACTCCGTCGAACTGCTGAAGTCAGGAGGCCGTTTCACTCCCGGCGCCATCGAGCAGGCCGCCAAGGCCCACGCCGCCTGCGAGGCCGCGCGCCTCTACAGCTACAGCATCATCGACCAGCGGGTGAAGAACATCACTACCGGCCCCGAGGCCAGCGTCGGCCGCTTCGCCACTGTGATCTGCGAGCGCCTGGTCTCCGAGTTCGTCGTCGAGCACGTGCCCGAGGCGATCAGCGGCGTGCACCCCATGCTGCTGGCCCACCACCAGCGCGGCATCGTCGCCGGCATCGCCTCCGGCGCCGCCGAGATCCAGCTCAACCTGATCGCCACCCAGTTCCTGGAACTGCCAAGGGAGCCCCGCTAATGGACTTCGCACTCAACGACGACCAACTCGCCGTCGCCGGCGCCCTCGACAAGCTGGCGGAGCGCTTCGCCACTTCGCCGGTGGATTTCCACGGTTTTGCGCTGGTGAGCGAGGAACTGGACCGGGAACTGGAAGAGAGCCAGTACTTCGACATCGCCGCCATCCCCGAGATGGGTCCGCTCTCTGCAGCGGATTCGGTGGAGCGCCTGGCGAAGTTGCCCTATACCGCAGAGATCGCGCTTTCCATGCTGGTGCGCCCGCACCTCGATATCGAGCTGCCGCGACCCCTGTCGGTGATCGAGAACGGCCGTCCCGGCCGCTTCGCCACTACCGCGAAAACCCTGATCATCATCGACGGCGACTCCGTTGGCATCGCTCATCCTGCGCAGGGCGATGTGGAAGCCCTGCCGGATTCCCTGTTTGCCTACCCGATGGGCAAGCTGGTCGGCACACCCGAAGTGAAGGCGCTCTCCGCCGAGGAAGCCGCTACCGTCCGCACCTGGCTGCGTGTAGCCTGTGCCGCGGAAATCGCCGGCCTGATGCAGGCGGCGCTGGATGCGACCGTCGAGCACGTCAGCGTGCGCAAGCAGTTTGGCCGCCCCATCGGCACCTTCCAGGCCCTGCGCCACCGCCTCGCCGAGTGCGCGGTGCTGACCGGTGGCGTGCGCTGGCTGGCCCTGAAGGCCGCCTGGTCCGGCGACGCCGGCGATGCCGCCCTGGCAGCATTGCATGCACAGGACAGCGCGACCCGCCTGATCTACGACATGCACCAGATGAGCGGCGCCATGGGGATGACCCTGGAGATGGACCTGCACCTGTGGACCTACCGCATGAAGGCGCTGATGTCCGAGCTTGGCGGCCGTGCCGGAAACGCCGTGGCAGTTGGCGAATACTGCTTCGACGCTGCCTGAAAATCCGGGGCCCATTTCCCATGGGCCCCTTTCCCGGTCTACACTGAACCACTGACCCGGTACTCGTCAGATCGCATTCGATCCCAGGGAGGGGAACCATGCGCGTCATCAAAACCATGCGCCCCGGTGACAGGGGCACCGGACGCTTCCAGCGCCGCTTCGGCGACCGCCTCTGCGCCGTGCGCTATCGAAAATCCGCCTGTGGCACCCGAGTCCTTACCACGGTGGAAATTATTGTCGACGAGCGCGCCAAAGCTCCGGCACGGGTGTCTCACAATACGCTCCACGCACTGCAGCGGGCTGAAGCCGTTGCTCTCCAGATCGCCTATGATGAAACTGAACTGCGCCAGATGGTAAAACAGGCTGGCGGGCGGTGGAGTCGGCGCGGCCGCGCGTGGGTGATGCGGCGCGACAGGGCGGTTGGGCTGGGTCTTGCCCATCGTGTGGATGAGACGCTGGTGGAGGCGTGTACAGATGTGGATACGAGTTTTGAGATACTGTGAGTGTGGATATGGATATTTTGGTACAGCTAGAAACACAAATGCGCAGTATCAGACACGGTGTGCAGAACCGCACACGCTCATTAATTAACTGTTAGGTGCTTTGGCGCGGTAATGAGCATCTGGATATACATCAAGTTATTGGGAGTTCTGCTTCCTGCCAGCATGGCGGTCAGCATGTTTCCAATAGCCCTATATCAGTTGTTCACACCCAAACGTAGAATTGGTCTGGCAGTTTTGGCAGCCGGTGTCGTAGGGGGTTCAGTGGGCTACGCTAGCTCACTGTTGTTCTATACGATAAATGGAGTACCCGAAGGCGGTACGTTGCTAAACATCTCTTTTTTTGGGCTATTTATGGGCTCGGGGTATTCAATGCTAACCACAGCCGTAGTAATGGAATTTCGCCACAAGAAGGTTAAGTGAATGGCAGCACCTAACAAGTCAAGGCAGCAAGGGCGCTTCGCGCCGGGACCCGCTAACGCGGGCCCCTGCTTGAAGCGTTATGTTTCACGCAGAGATCGCGCTCTATGATCGATAATTTGGTTTGGTTGTTTGTAATAGTCTTTGTGGGATTCTTTCTATTCTCGATCTTTACAAAGAAAGGTAAGGGTATGATGTTCGGAGGGAAGATTCTTGATATGTTATCCGACACAATTACGCAGAAGGACGGCCTCAGTAAAACAACGATCAGAGTGCATCTTATTGAGAAGAAAAAGCAGCGCGAGAAATTTGTGGGAATTGAGCTGACCGATAATGCTAAGTTGGCTTGGTCAATGCGGCCGTTAACATTTTCTAGGGCCGAAGCACAGCAACTGGTAAACATGCTAAATGAGGCAATTAGCAAAACATAACAAGGCCAGGCAGTTCGCTCCCTTCGGTCGCCGGACGCCCAAACCGCTACGCGGTTCGTTCGCCCGCTGCTGGCGGCGTTATGGTTCCTGATCATGCATCGAGCGATTTTCCCTATAGCTATTTCACTATTCTGTAACCCAGTCATTTCGAATGAAATGTACAGCATGTACCCGAACTCATATTTGATTGAAGGAAAGGATATTTCTGGAGATGATGCTTACTCGATCAAAGCTCAACTCGAGTATCTTGACGATCATTTAGAGTTTAAGAGTTTGAGCATTGCTATCTACGGGAATTCGATCCAGATAGATTCATCTATTCTAGAGGAGGCGCTCAATCCGCATATGGGCCTTATTGAAATCATCAATGATTCGGGCATTTTTGGTTCGCAATTCTATATAAGAATACCCTTTGGCGAAGTCGGTAGCTGTAGGGAGGCAAAAAAGAACGAAGAGTATCGAGAAATCTATATCAGTTCGCTCGGCACGTCCAAAGGGGCTGGCTTAAGGGCAAAGATATATGATCCGTGTGATGAACCATAACAAGAACCGGCAGTGCGCCCCTACGGGGCCGGACGCCAAAACCGCTGCGCGGTTTCGCCGCCGCTGCGGCAAGCGTTACGTGTAAAACCCTTAAGTGTCGCTGCCCATCAAGGAAAGGTGTTTCAGTCAAAGCAAGGAGGCCATCGGAGTGCGGTTCAACCACCATCAATCGTCAAAAGTAACTGGGCCAGATCAGGCCTTTGGTGGCTGCATTTTCCACGCGCGGAGTGGGGCAGCTCTGGTAGTCAGTGCCAGGTTCGCCCGGTGCCAGTCCACGCGCTATCATGCCGCTGAGGCGGGCAATACTCTGTGCCAATTCAGTCGCATTTCCAATTGTCGGTGGGGGCTGAAATGAAGGTGGTTTTAATCTCACGTAACAAGTGCGGGCAGTTCGCCCCTCCGGGGCCGGACGCCCAAACCGCTGCGCGGTTTCGGCGCCGCTGCCACAGGCGTTACGTGCCCAGATGAATACTGCAATCTACGTGGTCTTGTGGATTTCTATTAGCGCCTTTTTGAGCGGCTATTGCCGAGCGAAGGGAGTTTCCTTTCGCAATAGATTCATTGTCGGTGCTGTTACAGGAATCGGGTTCTTTGCTGTTGGCCTTGCTTTCAGACCAGAAGTTGCGCCTGATCTAACCTTAGGAATGGCTAGCTTCCTCTGTTTGCTTTCTGTTGCCAGTGGACTTCTAGGCCAGTTTTCGAGATGGGGTGAAGACGAGATCGACCTCAACGATCCTAGTAACGTCTCGCCAAGAGAACGCGTTAGAGCTGCAGCTCATGAGGCTCGTAATGCACGTAACAAGTAAGGGCTTGGGACCAGCTAACGCTGGCCCCAGCCTTAGGCGTTAAGTGCAGGTCAGGATGCGAGATCCATTTTCATATTCAGCAAGATGGGATTCAGTAGGCTTGGACTGTGCATTTTGCATCCATCAAAGTGATGTGCAATGGCCAAATGTGCGGCGTGATTATTCGTGTTCACTCCATTCTATCAGCCTGGAAAAAGAACTCGGTCGCAATGGCTTCAAGGAGGGAGAGTGGTTCTGCACATCTTTTACTGACAATGGACGCGCATCTCCAAAAGCAGTAAAAGAGTTCGAGCAGGTGAAATCACAGCTAAGCGCAAATGTGCTATACGGAGCATATGGCCAAAACAATCAATTGAAGGAAATACCTTTTGTTGAACTGGAGTAAGCACTTAACAAGCGCGGGCAGGCAGGGACCGGCTAACGCCGGCCCCTGCCGCGGGCGTTATGTGCCAAGAGGAGTCAGGAGTGACTAAATATAACTGGACTTGTTTGGTCTGTGATACAACAGTCGAAGCGGGAAACGATAGCTGTGACTGGTGTGGTTCTCCTTCATCAATGAATGCGGATGAAGTGATTTCACGCAAGAATACCTGGAAAGCACGTGTAAAGGCTCAGTCGGAAAAGTCGTTTTCATGCTTCAAGTGTGGTGGTAAAGATTATGAGTATGGGCAGATTCGCACGTCTGCAGGATCTGCTTCTGCTGTTTTTGAAGTAGATAACAAGCGTTTTACTTATATCTCATGTTCAGAATGTGGCTACACGGAGTTCTATCGTCACAAAGTCGAAGCTATGGAGAGCGTAATTGATTTGCTGTTTGGGTAAAGCACATAACAAGAACCGGCAGTTCGCCCCTACGGGGCCGGACGCCAAAACCGCTGCGCGTTTTTGGCGCCGCTGCGGTAAGCGTTAAGGTGCCTTCTCGCATTGCAATACGATGAAGAATTTAGTAATCACAGCTCTATGCATTTTACTAATGGGGTCTGCCGCTCTGAACTATCGGTTGTTCCGAACCAATACAAATTACCAGC
>JAWMQO010000008.1:0-100013 GCA_033283325.1 Halieaceae bacterium WMMBA4 | reverse complement strand
GACACAATTCGAAATCAATGTTCCATAAAACATGAATCAATGAGTCACTTGTTGTGTCTGAATAGTCGTACAACTATCCCAACAAGTGCCCACACATCTGTCTTCGTCAACTTGTTAATCAGCTCCCGAAAGCGCGGTGGCTTTGGGATTTGCTCGCGGGGTGTCCCTTGAGCGAGGAGGCGTATTATACAGAGCGCTTCCTGGTTGGCAACAAAAACTTTTCAATTTTTTCTGCCGTTTCCACCTCTCCGGAACTCTGGGAGTTGGCCTCTAAGCTATTGATAGCTTTTAGGAAATTCCCTGGCGCTGACCTTTCGGTTGAGCACCTGCCCCGGTGAAGGGACGCGAACTATACGCAGGGGGATCATACCGCGCAAGCCCTTTTTCAAAATTATTTTCAGGGGTGTTTAAATAATGATCCGGACACCCCTGAATCGGTCAATCCTCCCCCGACATCGAGCCCGATTGACCAGAAATCAGGCAATCTCGAACAGGTGGTATTTCTTCTTGCCCAGGCGCACCAGGTAGAAGCGACCAAATGCGGCCTGCGCAGAATCGAAGCAGGCGGCCACATCCGCGTTACTTTCCATGCCTATGGCGCGGCCATTAATCACTACCGCATTGCGTCCCAGCGCATCTTTTACCTGCTTGCCGGAGGGTGCCAGGCCAGCCTCACTGAACAACTGGGTCAGCGTTTCCGGAAAGTCACCGCGCACAAGGGTGGTCGCGGGCAGGCCATCCTGGCGCAACTGGCCGAAATCGGACTCGGAAAGCCCCTCGGCGCTGCCGCTGAACAGGGCCTCGGTAATTCGCTTCGCGGCGGCCATCCCCTCTTCACCATGGACCAGGCAGGTGACCGCTTCCGCGAGGATCCCCTGGGCTTCAGGCCGCCCGGCGCGCTCGGCATCGGCCCGCTCGATCTCCTCGATCTGCGCTATCTCGAGGAAGGTAAAATAGCGCAGGAAGCGGTAAACGTCGGCGTCCGCGCAACCCAGCCAGAACTGGTAGAAGGCATAGGGCGAGGTCTTCTTCGCATCCAGCCAGATGGTCCCGGACTCGGTTTTGCCGAACTTGGTACCGTCTGCCTTGGTCACCAGGGGCATGGTCAGCCCGAATACCTGGTTGCCGTACAGCCGGCGCGTCAGGTCGATGCCGCCGGTGATATTGCCCCACTGGTCGGAACCGCCGAGCTGCAGGGAACAGCCATGGCGCTTGTTGAGCTCAGCAAAGTCGTAGGACTGCAGGATCATGTAGGTAAACTCGGTATAGCTGATACCGCTGCCTTCCCGCTCGATGCGCTGCTTGACCGACTCTTTCTGGATCATGGCATTGACCGAGAAGTGCTTGCCTACATCCCGCAGGAAGGTCAGCACGTCCATATTCGCGGTCCAGTCGAGGTTGTTGACGACCTCAGCCGAAGACGGGCCCGCATCAAAATCAATAAACTGCGAGACCTGGGCGCGGATCTTCTCCACCCAACCCGCCACCACATCGGGCGTATTCAGCTGCCGCTCCTGGGCCTTGAAGCTGGGGTCGCCAATCAAACCGGTAGCACCACCGACAAGGGCAAGGGGCTTGTGTCCGGCCAGCTGGAAGCGGCGCAGCATCAGCAGGGGAACCAGATTACCGATATGCAGGCTGTCTGCCGTGGGGTCGAAGCCACAATAGAGGGTTCGACTACCTCCATCGAGCCAGGCGGGAAGCTCGGCTTCGCCGGCTATCTGGAAGATCAATTCTCGGGCTCTCAGGTCCGCTAGGAGTGCAGTGCTCATGGACTGTCTCGTGACTGTTAACTAAAGAAGGGGTACGCCCCCGCAGGGGGCGCCAACGATACAACACCGCCTTGCAAATGCAAGCTTTCGCCAATCTTCTGTTTGGCAGGGCGGGAGAATTCTATATACTCGGTCTTGATTATAACCGGACTCAACAGTGGGACATGTCAGCAGCGAATAGACCGCGGGGGGCCACCGCGCTTCGCCAGAACCAGCCGCGCACCATTGCGTTGCCACTCGACCAGCTCAGCCTGGTCAAGGGGCATATCGCTGTGGGTGCGGCGCTGTTCGCCTGTCTTTTGGCTGCCATCAACCTGCGCCCGGGCGACGTGCCGGTCAACGCACAGGCGGAAATCGACGCCCTGCTCAACCCCGTCAGCCTGCCTACTACCCTACCTGCAATCGCACCCAGCCCCGGCATCCCCCTGCGGGCAAACCCGGCCCCGGCTGTAAGCCTGGCGCCAGCGGAAGCGAACTGGGAGGAGGTCAGCGTACGCTCCGGCGACAATCTTTCCCTGATCTTCAAGCGCGCCGGCTATAGCAGCCAGGATGTCCACGATGTGACCAGCTCACCGGACGGCAAGGAACTGGCCCGCATCTACCCCGGGCAGACGATTGCCTTCCAGGGTGACGAAGAAGGCCAGCTGGTGGCGGTGCGCTACGAGAAGAACGCCCTCGAATCGATCGAATACCGGCTCGGCGAATCGGGCTTCGAACGGCAGGTCACCACCCGCGAACCCGAACTGCGCCAGGCCAGCGCAGCGGGAGTAATCACCTCCTCGCTCTACATGGCAGGCCAGGACGCCGGGCTGTCCGTTAATACCATCATGGATATGGCCAACATCTTCGGCGGTGTTATCGATTTCGTCGGCGACCCGCGTAAGGGCGACACCATGGAAGTCGTCTACGAGCAGGCCTGGCTGGACGGTGAAAAGTACTCCGATGGCGCCATTCTCGCTGCGTCCTATACCAACCGGGGCAAGACCTTTACCGCCTATCGCTACACCGACAGCGCCGGCGATGTCGGCTACTACAACGAAGAAGGCGAGAGCATGCGCCGCGCCTTCCTCCTCGCGCCCGTGGACTTCACCCGCATCAGTTCCAACTTCAACCCGCGCCGGCTGCACCCGGTTCTGGGTACCGTGCGCCCTCACCGGGGCACCGACTACGCCGCACCCACCGGGACGCCGGTCTACGCCGCGGGTGACGGCAAGGTGGTGAAGGCCGGCTTCTCCCGCGCCAACGGTAACTATGTCTTCATCAAGCACGGCGATCAGTTCGAGACCAAATACCTGCACCTGCACAAGCGCAAGGCCCAACTGGGCCAGCGTGTCAGCCAGGGGGAAGTGATCGGCACCGTGGGCTCAACCGGGCTCGCCAGCGGCCCCCACCTGCACTACGAATTCCTGATGAACGGCGTGCACCGCAACCCGCGCACCATCCACCAATACCTGCCCAAGACCAAGTCCCTGCCCGCCGGGGAAATGCCTGCATTCCGCGCCGCCATCGCCACCAGCAGCAGCATGCTGGCGGAGGCTCGCGCCGAGCAGACTACCCGCCTGGCCATGCACGACAAGCCCGACACCCGCGGATGACCAGCAGGCCTCGCGGGCTGTTCATCGGCCTGCTCTCGGGTACCAGCATCGATGCCGTTGATTGCGCCCTCGTCGAGATCGAGGACAACAGCAAACTCCTGCACAGCCTCGAGTACCCCATACCCTCCCGGCTGCGACAGGAAGTCGCGGCAATCAGCCACGACGGCGAAAGCGAGATCGAGCGCCTCGGTGTGCTGGACCGCGAACTCGGCAAGTTGTTCGCCGAGGCCGCACTCGCAATCCTCGCCGCGACGGAACTCGACGCTGAACAGGTCGCCGCCATCGGCAGCCACGGGCAGACCATACGCCACCGGCCAGCCTCCGCCGGTCACAGCCCGGATACCGCCTTTACCCTGCAGATCGGCGACCCCAACACCATCGCCGAACTCACCGGAATTACCACGGTCGCGGACTTCCGCCGCCGTGATATCGCCGCCGGTGGCGAGGGAGCCCCGCTGGCTCCGGCCTTCCATGCCCACGCGTTCGCCGCGCCAGGCAAGCGCCGCGCGGTGGTCAATATCGGCGGCCTGGCCAATATCAGCCTGCTCGACGGCACCCGCCTGCTGGCGGGATTCGACTCGGGCCCCGGCAACACCCTCCTGGACCACTGGATAGAGCGGCATCGTGGGGATCGCTTTGACCGGGACGGCCATTGGGCGGCTTCCGGCAGCGTCGACCAGGCCCTGCTGGGTGCGCTGCTGCAGCACCCCTACCTGCAACGCAACGGGCCCCGCAGCACCGGCAAGGAAGCCTTCAACCTGAAATGGCTGGACGTGGTATTGGGGCAGCACGGCGGCATCGCGGCAGAAGATGTACAGGCGACCTTATCCGAGTTCAGCGCAAGGACCATCGCCCAGCCGATCCTGGCCGGGCAAGCTGCAGTGGACGAAGTCTTCGTGTGCGGTGGCGGCGCCCACAATCCGGACCTCATGGCCCGTATCGCGCGGCTGCTCTCACCGCTGCCGGTGGCAGACACCAGCCTTCTGGGCATTCACCCCGACTGGGTGGAGGCGGCCGCCTTTGCCTGGCTGGCCCAGCGCACCCTGGCGGGGTTGCACGGCAACGCGCCGGAGGTCACCGGGGCGAGCGGCGAAAGGATACTCGGGGCGATCTACCCCGGCGGGCAGCCCACTTAGAAAAAGCTAGATAGAGAAGGATGCCCCACAGCCACAGGTGGTCGCGGCGTTGGGGTTATTGATGAGGAAGCGCGAGCCTTCCAGCCCTTCGGTGTAGTCCACTTCAGAGCCAGCGAGATACTGGAAGCTCATGGGGTCCACCAGGACCGTCACGCCCTCCACTTCGATTACCGCGTCGTCCTCAGCGGCCTCTTCCTCGAAACTGAAGCCATACTGGAAGCCAGAGCAGCCACCGCCGGTAATGTAAACCCGCAATTTGAGCGCCTCGTTTTCCTCCTCCGACACCAGCTGGCGCACCTTGCGCACGGCGTTGGCGGAGAGATTGATGCTGGACGGATTGAATGACTCAGCGACAGACATTTTGACAACTCTTGGCCGGCTGGCGACCACTGGGAAATTGGGTGGTACCTGGGATTATCTTAAACCCGAGTAATTTGGTCAACTTTTAGACGCCGGTAATTTGCAACACGCCACTGCCGTGGTTAAAGGCCCACATTGGCAAATTTCTCCCTGGGCTGCCAGGGAAAACGCTCGCGCGCCTCCATCTTGCTGGGCTTGCTCGCATCGGCCTCCACGCTGATGCCCGCCGCTTCGAAGCCTTCAGGCAGGGTAAGGGAGCCTTCCACAGACTGGAAATAGCGGAATTTCAGGTCGATGCTCTCCCCATCCACATCGTCGCTCAGTTCGGCGAGGGGATAACTCACTTCCAGCCCCCCCTGCATGCCGAAGACCTCCGCCCGCAGGCTTCCCCTGAGCATGTCGTGCTTGCGCGATTCCTGCTGGGCGACAATCCGGAAGGCGTAGCGCCGCTCCTCTTGCGCCAACACCACCAGTTCGAGGGGGCGCAGGCTCAGCCCCTGGGCGATTTCCCCGGGCGCCATCAGGCTGCGATAGAAGCGCAGGCCTTCCTCGAGGGAGGATATCTCTTCCTGCTGAATGGCCAGGTCCTTGCGTACCATTTCCAGCGCGCTGGCGTCCACGGCGGCGCGCGTCCGCTGCACCGCCGACTCCGATTCCAGCTTGGCGATCCGTTCCTTGAGCTGCGGTACCTTTTCCTCAAGGTCCCGATAGTGCTCCGGGTCGAGGCCCATACCACTGTATGCCGCCTGCTCACCGAGGTAAAAGGCCCCGGCCAGCAGCAGAATTCCGGTCAATCCGCTCACCAGCAGCGACATGCGCAGACTGCGCTGTGACATCTGCTCGACGACGAACTCGCTGACCCGGGCCGGCATCACTGCATCCTCAGGGCATCAGGCCGACCTGCTGCAAACCAGTGGTTTCCGGCAGGCCGAACATGATGTTCATGTTCTGGATACCCTGGCCCGAGGCGCCCTTGACCAGGTTGTCGATCACGCTCATTACCACCACCGTGTCGCGTGACTGGGGTACCTGTACGGAGATCCGGCACTGGTTCACCCCGGCAACCGAGCGCGTCTGGGGCAGTACCCCCGCGGGCAGTACATCGACAAAAGGCTCCGCGGCATAGCTTTCCTCGAACAGGGCCTGCAGATCCTCGCGGGCATCGGTCAGGTTGGCAAAGAGGGTCGCGTGGATTCCCCGGGATATCGGCAGCAGGTGGGGCACAAAGGTCAATTGCACGGCGTGTCCCGCGGCCAGTTCCAGCTCCTGCTCGATTTCCGGCAGGTGGCGGTGGCCGGCCACCCCGTAGGCCTTGAAACTGCCGTGCAGTTCCGTCAGCAGGTTATCCACTTTCCCCTGGCGGCCCGCACCGCTGGCGCCCGAGGCGGCGCTGGCGATGAGGTGCTGGGAGTCCACCAGGCCGCGGCGTACCAGCGGCAGGAGACCCAGCAGGATCGATGTCGGGTAACAACCCGGACAGGCGACCAGCTGCGCGTCGGCTATGCGCTGGCGATTGATCTCGGGCAGGCCATAGACCGCGGTCTCGAGCAGCTCGGGGTTGCTGTGCTCCACCCCGTACCACTGGGAGAATACAGCCGGGTCGCGCAGCCGGTAATCCGCGGAGAGGTCGATCACCCGGGTTCCCGCGGTGATCAGCGCGGGCACGCTCTGCATGGCGACGGCGTGAGGTGTGGCGAAGAACACCACGTCGCAGGCAGCGAGGGCCTCATCGTCCGACTCGACGAAACTGAGATCGCAGTGGCCGCGCAGGTTGGGATAGATTTCATCGGCGCGACGGCCGGCTTCCGAGCGCGAGGTGATGACAACGACCTCCGCCTCCGGATGCGCCGCCAGCAGGCGCAGAAGCTCCACGCCCGCATATCCAGTCCCGCCAACAATACCTACCTTGATCATGCTACTCACCTTTTTACAAACACCTTGACCCCCATCGTGGGGCATGGGCCGCGTAGTATAAAGGCAATAGGCGGTCGATTAACTGGTAATATTGGCCGCAAGATCCAGCGAACCCTTATCCGTGCAAAGACTGATCCGCCAATACCGGGGCTACCTCACCCGCTACGACTCCGTTCTCGCCTATGCGCTGCTGGGGGTCATCGGCGGCGTGGCCTCCGGGCTGGTGATCATCGCCTTCGAGGAATCCATCGTCCAGCTCGCGGCATTGTTCGGGGTCGGCAATCACGGCGATGATTTCGAAGCCCTGCCGCCCCTCTGGCGTCTCCTCCTGCCTGCGGGTGGCGCCCTGGCGCTGGGAATCGTCTTTCATTTCCTCAAGGCGGAGCAACGGGAAACCGGGATTGTGCACGTGCTGAGCCGCATGCACACCGACTACGGCGTGCTGCCGGCACGCAACGCCCTGGTGCAATTCATAGCCGGCGCCTTCGCCCTCGCCACCGGTCAATCCGGCGGCCGCGAGGGGCCCGGCGTCCACCTCGGCAGCGCGATAAACAGCTTCCTCGGGCAGCGCCTGGCGCTGCCCAACAACAGCCTGCGCATGCTGGTGGCCTGCGGTACCGCGGGCAGCATTGCCGCGGCCTTCAACACCCCCCTGGCAGGGGTGATATTCGCCATGGAGGTAATCGTGGCGGAGTACACCGTGGCGGGCTTTATCCCGGTGATCCTGGCGGCGGTCTCGGCGGCGGCGATCAAGCGTACCTTCGATCCCCAGGGTGCCGCCTTCGTCATTCCGCCACTGGAACTGGGCTCGCTCTGGGAAATTCCCTATATCGTACTGCTCGGATTCGCCTGTGGGCTCGCGGTGGTGATCTTCATCCAGATCAGCCGGCAAATGGCCAGGCTCACGCAATTCAATGTCATCCTGCGCTTCACCATCGCAGGCCTGCTCAGCGGTGCCCTCGCACTGCTGGTTCCGCAGGTCCTGGGCGTCGGTTACGACAGCCTCAACCTGGCACTCACCGGGCACCTGACCATCACCGTCCTGCTGTCGATAGCGGCCGCAAAAATAGTCGCCACCGCCATCACCGCCGGCGTCGGTGTTCCGGTGGGCATCATCGGCCCCAACCTGTTGATCGGGGGATGTCTCGGCGGAGCCTTCGGCCTGATTGGCTACCAGCTCATGCCGGAATACGCATCGGATCCAACGCTCTACGTCGTCCTGGGCATGGCCGCGACCATGGGCGCGGTGTTGAACGCGCCGCTGGCGGCTCTGCTCGCGGTGATCGAACTCACTCATTCCATCGGCCTCAGCATGCCGGCGATGCTGGTGATTGTCGCCGCAACGCTCACCTGCAGTGGACTGTTCCGCCAGCGCTCGCTGCACCAGACCATCCTGCGCCAGTTGCGCCGCACGGTACCGAATGATCCGCTCAACCAGTTGCTCCACCGCACCCATGTCGCATCCATTATGGACTCCCGGGTGGTACGGGTACCCGCCCTGCTCACGGCCGAGGATCGGGTAACCCTGGTGGAATTCCGCCCCGAGTGGTGCCTGGTCAGCAGGGAACGGGAGGATCTCTATCTCGTCCTCGGCAAGGATCTCCTCGAATGGCTCAAGGAAAACGGTGACGAGGAGACAGACATTACCGATGCCGGCATTCGTCGCTGGACCATGACCCGCGTGCCACTGCAGGCCAGCCTGCGCCAGGCCCTGGACAGCATCACCCGTCACACGGCGGAGGCCGCCTGCGTGCTGGAACGCAGCCGGCAGGCCCAGCAGCCCATCCTCCACGGGGTTATAACCCGTGAGGACATCGACAAGTTCACCCTGGGCCGATTGAATCCGGAGGAGTAATTACGTGCTGTGGATGAAAGCCCTGCATATCATTTTCGTCGTCTGCTGGTTCGCCGGCCTCTTCTACCTGCCCCGCCTGTTGGTCAATTACGCCGCCGCAGAGCAACCCGAAACGAAGGAACTGCTGGCGCAAATGGCCCGGCGCCTCTACCGCTTCGTCACCCCCTTCATGGTCCTGGTGATTCTGCTGGGCATCGGCATGTTCGCCACCAACCCCGGCTACTACCTGCACGCCGGCTGGTTCTGGTTGAAGATGGCGGGCATGGGTTTCCTCATCGGCTACCATTTCCAGTGCGGGCGCTATGTCCGCGCCGCCGTCGACAATCGCGACCAGCACAGCTCGCGTTTCTACCGCTTTTTCAACGAGGTGCCAGTATTGTTTCTCTTCGCCATGGTCCTGCTGGCCGTGCTCAAGCCTTTTTGAAACTGGATATTACCGTGCCCAATCCGGATAATTTGCCACCCTCGACGCAAATCCAACACAGCAGCGGAGCAAGGTTTCCATGAGTAGCTCAGTCCAGCTTTTCGAACGCGCGCAGCGCCACATCCCGGGCGGGGTGAATTCACCGGTCCGCGCCTTCAAGGCCGTCGGCGGCACGCCGGTATTCATCGAGCGCAGCGAGGGGCCCTATGTCTTCGACAGCGAGGGCAAGCGCTACATCGACTACGTGTTGTCCTGGGGCCCGATGCTGATGGGCCACAACCACCCGGTGGTGCGCGAGGCGGTGATCCGGCAGAGCGAGAAAGGCCTCAGCTTTGGCGCGCCGACGGAACTGGAAATCGAACTCGCCGATCGCATCTGCGAAATCATGCCCAACATGGACCTGGTGCGGATGGTCAACTCCGGTACCGAGGCCACCATGAGCGCAATCCGCCTGGCCCGCGGCTACACTGGCCGCGATACCATCGTGAAATTCGAGGGTTGCTACCACGGCCACTCCGATTCCTTGCTGGTGAAGGCCGGCTCCGGCGCCCTGACCCTCGGCGTGCCGAGCTCACCCGGTGTTCCGGCGGCACTGGCGGACCACACCCTGACCCTCACCTACAACGATGCCGAGGGCGTGCGCCAGGCCTTCAGCGAGTACGGCGAGCGCATCGCCTGCGTGATCGTCGAACCGGTAGCCGGCAACATGAACTGCATCCCGCCACTGCCGGGCTTTCTCGAAACCCTGCGTGAAGTCTGCACGCAGTCTGGCTCGGTACTCATCCTCGACGAGGTCATGACCGGCTTTCGCTTCGGCCTGCAGGGCGCCCAGGGCTACTATGGCATCGAGGCGGACCTCACCACCCTGGGCAAGGTCATCGGCGGCGGCATGCCGGTGGGCGCCTTTGGCGGCAAACGTGAAATCATGGAAAAGATCGCCCCGCTGGGGCCGGTCTACCAGGCCGGCACCCTGTCCGGCAACCCGATCGCCATGGCCGCCGGCCTGGCAACCCTGGAAGTGATTTCCGCCCCCGGCTTCTATGAACCGGTGTTCCAGCGCACCGCGCAACTGTGCGCTGGGCTGGAAAGCGCCGCAGAAGAGGCGGGCGTCCCCTTTACCACCAATCACGCGGGCAGCATGTTCGGCGGCTTTTTTACCGGCGAGGCGCAGATCCAGAACTACGCGCAGGTCATGGCCTGCGACACCGAACGCTTCAATCGCTTCTTCCACCTGATGCTGGACGCCGGGGTCTACCTGGCACCTGCCTCCTACGAGGCCGGCTTCCTCTCCAGCACCCACGGCGATGCGGACATCGCGGCTACCGTCGATGCAGCCCGCACGGCCTTCTCCAAGCTCTGAGTGAGACCTGTCATGAGTTTCAACAGCCAACGCGCCCCCTACCCCCACACCCGCATGCGGCGCCTGCGCGCCAGGGATTTCAGCCGGCGCCTGGTGCGGGAAAGCCAGCTCAGCCCGACGGACTTCATTTTCCCGGTGTTCGTGCTCGAAGGCAGCGGACAGCGCGAGGCCATTCCCTCGATGCCCGGTATCGATCGACTCAGCATCGACCTGCTGGTGGAGCAGGCGCGGGAACTGGCCAGCCTGGGGGTACCCGCCATCGCCCTGTTCCCGGTGGTGGGCGAAGCGAAAAAATCACTGCAGGCGGAAGAAGCCTGGAATCCCGACGGGCTCGCCCAGCGGGCGGTCAAGGCGCTGAAGGATGCACTGCCCGAGCTCGGCGTGATGACCGACGTGGCCCTCGATCCCTTCACCACCCACGGCCAGGACGGCATCATCGACGAGTCAGGCTACGTCCTCAATGATGTCACCAGCGAGGCGCTGGTGCGGCAGGCCCTGTCCCACGCCCAGGCGGGGGCGGATATTGTCGCTCCCTCGGACATGATGGACGGCCGCATCGGCGCCATCCGGCGGGCGCTGGAATCCGACCTGAAGCCCAACACCCTGATCATGGCCTACGCCGCCAAGTACGCCTCCAGCTATTACGGTCCTTTCCGGGATGCGGTGGGCAGCGCGGGCAATCTCAAGGGTGGCGACAAATTCAGCTACCAGATGGACCCGGGTAACAGCGACGAAGCCCTGCACGAGTGCGCCCTGGATCTCGCCGAAGGCGCGGACATGATCATGGTGAAGCCAGGCATGCCCTACCTCGACGTGGTACGGCGGGTGAAAGACGAACTCAAGGCCCCAACGTTCGCCTACCAGGTCAGCGGCGAGTATGCCATGCACCAGGCGGCCTTCGAGCGCGGCTGGCTGAGCCGTGACGCGGTAATGCTGGAATCGCTGCTGGCCTTCAAGCGGGCGGGCTGCGACGGCATCCTCACCTACTTCGCCCTCGAGGCCGCCAGGGCCCTGCAGTAAGCCCATGCGTTACCTGCTCCTCCTGCTTCTCGGCACCGCCCTAAGCCAGGGCGCGAGCGCGGAGTGCCACTGCGTCTGGCAGGGCAGTTTCACCGAAGTGCAGTCGTCAGCGGACCTGGTGGTCAGTGCGACGGCACTTTCCAGCAAGGGCAACTCGGTGGATTTCAGCATCGACGACACCCTGCGCGGCAGCGCGCCAATGCCCGAGCTGAGAGTGTGGATGCAGGCCCGTGACTACTGCCGGCCACCGGCGGAAGATTTTCCGGCGGGCTCCAGCTGGGTGCTTGCACTGCAGCGCATCGATGAAATCGTCCCCGGCGGCTTCGACCCGTCGACGCCGAATATCTCCTACGGGCGGGTCGGCGATTACCAGCTCTCCAGCTGTGGCGGCTACTGGCTCAAGCGTGAACAGGCGCATGTCACGGGCGCCCTGGTGGACAGCCCGCGCTGGGTCCGCGATCCCGATATGACACCGGTACTGCTGGACCTGGTCGCCGCCTTCGTCGCCGGGGAAATCGACGCCCAGGTCCTGCGGGAAGCCAGTCGGGAGAATCCGGAACTGCGGGAGCTGCGCCAGAATACCCGGATATTCCTGCGCCGGGACGCCGCCAGCGCGGACTGAGCCCGACGCCACCTCAGGGGCGCGCGGCCAGCTCCATCAGTTCGTCCAGCATGCGCAGGGACAAACCCCAGATACAGCGATCCCGATAGTAATAACAGGGAAGGCGTATCCCCAGCAGCCGCCCGAGCCAGAGCAGCTCTTCGCGATTGGTCTCGTCCAGGAGGTGGGCCAGGGGCACCCATACCACTTCCGCCACCTCCCGGTTGGGCCTGAATTCGACCTCCCGTTCCAGCAGGAAAAGATAGGCGCTGACGGCCATACCCAGGCCGCGCCGCGGGCGGGCCCTGAGATCGGACAGGCGGCCCAGGCAGCGGTCCGCGGCCCCCAGTGAGAGGCCGATCTCCTCCTCCGTCTCGCGCACTGCCGTGGCGAGGCCGTTGTCGTCCTCGGGCTCCATGCGACCGCCGGGGAAGGCCATGTGGCCGGACCACTGGTCGCCCTCCCGCTCGGCGCGTTTAATCATTAATATATGCAGCTCACCATCGCGCAGCTGCAGGATCATGGCCACCGCGGAGCGCTGCATCCAGCGCCGCAGTACCGGCCTGCGTACCCTGAGCTGCGGCAACCTGGTTTCGATCCGGTTTAACAGTACTTCGGCCACAACCATTCCCCACAACGTTGGCGCATATTATGGCAGCTTCAAAGGCATGACTGAAAATTCCCTCCTGCAGCTCAGGCAGATTCACCTCTCCTACCGCGCGCTACCGGTGCTCGAAGTGGAGGACTGGTCTCCCGCGAGCGGGCAGCAGTGGGCCTGCGTTGGCCCCAACGGCAGCGGCAAGACCAGCCTTGCGCGGGTGCTCTGCGGCCAGGCCCCGCACTTCTCGGGCAGCTATGACCGCTCGGCCTCCCTCGAGCGGAACGGGGTCGCTTATGTCTGCTTCGAGCAGGCCAAGTCACTCTGCGACCGGGACCGCAAACTCGACGATTCCGAGACCCGCGCCGACGCCAGCGATCCCGGAACCCTGGTCCGCGCGGCCATCCTGCAGGGCCGGGAAGCGGACGCGAGCTTCGAGCACTGGGTGTCGAGGCTGGGGGTCAGCCACATCCTCGAGCGCGGCCTGCGCTATATCTCCACCGGCGAAATGCGCAAGACCCTGCTGTTGCGCGCCATCCTCAGCCGGCCCGGCCTGCTGATACTGGACAGCCCGCTGGACGGCCTCGACCACGCTTCGCAAATCGAGCTGCGCCGGGTCATCGACGAACTGCTGCGCTCGGACCAGCAGCTGCTGATCCTCTGTCGGGACCTGGAAGACCTGCCCGCGGTAAGTCACGTAATGGTCATGGACGGCGGCCGTGTACTGCTCCAGGGCGAGCGTGGCGCGGTGCTTACCGATGCCCGGACCCGCAGCCTGATGCAGCCGCCCCTGCCCCCGCTGACGGCCCTGCCTCCGCCACTGGAACGACCCTACACCCTCGCGGATGACTCGCCACTACTGCAATTGCAGGGCGTCAATGTCAGCTACGGCGAGCACCAGGTCCTGCGCGACGTCCACTGGACTCTGGAACGCGGCCAGCACTGCGCCATCTCCGGACCCAACGGCTGCGGTAAGAGCACACTGCTGTCGCTGGTCACCGGCGACAATCACAAGGCCTACGGCCAGGCGATCTCCCTGTTCGGCCTGCGCCGGGGCTCCGGTGAGAGCGTCTGGGACATCAAGCAGAAATTCGGCCAGGTCGACACCCAGCTGCAACTCAATTTCGCCCGCGGTATGCGGGCCCTGGAAGTGGTGATTTCCGGCTTTTTCGATTCGGTGGGGCTCTACGACGACTTCGGCGACCGGCAGCGCCAGCGGGCGGAGCAGTGGATGAGCGCGCTGGGAATCGCCGGGTTGAAGGCACAGAGCTACGACGCCCTCTCCTTCGGCCTGCAGCGCATGGTGCTGCTGGCCCGGGCGATGGTGAAATCACCCGCCATCCTGCTCCTCGACGAACCGACGCTCGGGCTGGATTACTACCACCGCAAGCTTATCCTGCGCGCCGTGGAGCACATCGCCAGCCACAGCGACACCCAGGTCATCTTCGTCAGTCACTCCGCCGGCGACGCCCCCGCCTGTATCAACCAGCGGCTGGTATTCGAACCCTGTGAGAAGGGCTTTGCGGTCAGGACCTACGACGAGTGCTGAGGGCCTGGCTTCAGTCCAGGTAGGCCCGCAGGGCGTTGCACTGCCGGGTGCTGCTGCAATAGAGCAGGCCGCGTTCGGCCATTGTCCGCGCCTGGCCCAGGCGCCCCGCCGCGGCGTGGGTCTCCGCCATATCGAGGTAGATGTCCGCATTGTCTGGGTCGATGCGCTGGGCCCGCTCCAGGTAGGCCAGCGCCTGGTCGTACTGGCCGCGATCCCGGGCGGCCTCGGCCGCCGCCAACAGGCGATCGTGGGCACTGGTGGTGGTATCGGGCAGTTCCGGCGCAGGCGTCGGACCCGGGGAAGGTTGCGCGCCGGGTTCCGGCGTCGGCGTGGGCGTCACCACCGGCGGCTGCTCTACCTCCGGCTGACCGGTCTCGATGCGTGGCAATGAATAGGGCGAGCCGGCGCACGCCCCAAGCAGCGCCAGCAAACCCAGCAGGGGAAGGTAAAGAAACAGTCTCACGCTAATCTCCGCTTTGGTAACAGGAGGCGCAGTTTACCTCAATCCCGGAACAGTGACTGGAACCAGTCGGAAATCGTACCGCGTCGGGGTGAACAGTTGGTCCGCTGGCGCGGCTGCGAGCCGCTGATAAAGGGCATCAGTCGGGCGTCGGGGCAGCCTTCACCGGTGACATAGCCATTACTGCTGTCGATCCACTCGGTCTCCATGCCGTCGGGCATGCGGTAGGCCAGCGGACGGCGGCTGGCGCGCGCCATGAAATGCCCCCAGAGCTTGAGTGCGCCGCTACTACCGGTCAGGCCGGTACCGCCGTTGTCATCCCGCCCGATCCAGCTCACCGTCAGCAGGTCACCCGAGAAGCCGGCAAACCAGGAGTCGCGGCCGTCATTGGTGGTACCGGTCTTGCCCGCCACCTCGAAACTGGCGGGCAGGTAGTTATAGACGCCGCGACCGGTGCCGTCGCGCACCACTGACTGCAGCGCGTACTGCAGAAGATTCACCGCCTGCAGGCTGACAGTGCGATCGTACTCCAGCGGGTAGCGGTGCAGGGGTTCGCCGCGGGCATCGACAATATCGCGGATACTGCGCAGCGGCGTGCGGAAGCCCCCCGCGGCGATGGTCTGGTACATCGCCGCGATATCCAGGGGCGAGTAGGCACCGGCGCCCAGGGTCACCGCCGGCACCGCCGGAACGTGGCCGGTGATCCCGAGGCGTTTCAGGGTATCCACCACTGCGTCGACACCCAGGTCGAGTCCCAACTGGGCGGTGGCGAGATTGTAGGAATTCACCAGGCCCTGGTAGAGCAGGATGTTGCCGTGGGCCTGTCGGTCGAAGTTGCGGGGCTCCCAGATTTCCCCGTTGGGCTGTGAAATCCTGAACTCCGCGTCCGCAATCACTGTCGCCAGGGAGTAGTGGGTCGGGCGCTCCAGCGCCGTCAGGTACACCGCCGGCTTGAGCAGCGAGCCCGCCGGACGGGTGGCGTCCAGCGCCCGGTTGAAACCGGCGTAGCTGACCTTGCGCCCGCCGACCAGGGCCACCACCTCGCCACTGTCCACACTGGTGACCACCGAGGCGCCCTGCAATTCCCCACCCTTGTCCAGCTGCGCCAGGACGGTGGTGGTGCTGTTCTCCAGCTGGCGCTGCAGCACCGGGTCGAAGGCGGTGAAGATGCTCAGGCCCAGGGTAGCGAGATCCTCCTCGCGGTATTCCAGGCGCAACTGCCGCCGCACCAGGTCAAGATAGGCGGGGAAGGTATCGCGGATGCGCGGGGCGGCGTTCAATCCCAGCGGCATGGCCTTGGCCACCGAAGCCTGTTCCGCGGAGATCGCGCCCTGGGCCACCATGGCGTCCAGCACCACGTTGCGGCGCTCGGTGGCGCGCTGCGGGTGACGCTGCGGATTATACAGGGAGGGCCCCTTGATCATGCCGACCAGCAGCGCCTGCTGGTGCAGGCCGAGCTGGTCCAGCGGCGTATCGAAGTAGTGGCGGGCGGCCAGTGCGAAACCGTGGATGGCCCGCGGCCCGGACTGGCCCAGGTAGACCTCGTTGATATAGCTCTCGAGGATCTGTTCCTTGTCGTAATGAATTTCCAGCAGAACCGCCATCAACAGTTCGTTGAGTTTGCGCACGATCGTGCGTTCCGGCGTCAGGTAGTAGTTCTTCACCAGCTGCTGGGTAATGGTACTACCCCCGGCGACCACCCGGCCCGACATCACATTGCTCATTGCCGCGCGCGCTATCCCTGTCAGGGAAAAACCCCAGTGCTGGTAAAAGCGCTGGTCCTCGACGGCGAACAGACCGTCAAGCAGCGTCTCGGGCACATCCCCCAGCCGCACCAGCACCCGGTCCTCGCCGTGCATCGGGTAGATCCCGCCGATCTGCGCCGGGTCCAGGCGCATGAGGTCTACCGTCGAATTCCCCTCGCGGATCGACTGCACCCGGTCGTTGACAATGTTCAGGGAAACATGGCGCACCGGCTCGCGCTCACCGGGGAAATCGAAACCGCGGGTGTGAATTTCGAAGCGCCCGTGATTGCGCGCGACCTGCCCGGGGCTGCGCGGGTGACCCACCTTGCGATAACCGAGAATTTCCAGCTCATAGGCCAGGTCATCGGGACGCAACTCGACGCCGGCGAAGAGCTCCAGCGGCCGGGCATACACCTTGGCCGGCAGCTCCCACATCTTGTCAGTGAACGTCGAAGTGATTCGAGCGTCCAGGTAAACGAGGTAGGCGATGCCGACAACCAGGCACACGAGGGACAATTTGAACAGGAGATTGCGGGTCTTCTTCATGGTCAGCGAGTTTACACCAGGGGCTGTGCATTCGAAGCGGATACAGGGTATTTTTATCCCTGCAGGGACGCGCGACCCGTGAAGGCCGGCGCCAGGCTTCAAATCATCAACCCACACCGGACAATACCGGTCACACTTCAAGGACCTCCCCTCACATGAGCAAGAAATACATGGCCTACGGGATTGGCGCGGCGCTGGTCGACACCGAGATCAAGATCGAGGATAGCGATCTGCAGAAGATGGGCGTCGACAAGGGCCTGATGACCCTGGTGGACGAAGAGCGACAGGCGGAGCTGCTGGCTCACCTGCAAGGACACCTTGTCACCGCCACCCACGCCAGCGGCGGCAGCGCCGGCAACTCGATGATCGCCACCGCCCTGTTCGGCGCGCCCACCTTCATGTCCTGCAAGGTCGCCAACGACGAGGACGGCAACATCTACCTCGCCGACCTGGAGGCCGCCGGCGTCACCCACTGCCTCAACGGGGAACGGGAGGCTGGAACCACCGGGAAGTGCCTGGTGCTGATATCACCCGACGCCGAGCGCAGCATGAATACCCACCTGGCCATCAGCGAGACCCTCTCGGTGGAACAGCTCGATCACGGCGCCATCGCCCAGTCCGAATACGTGTATCTCGAGGGCTACCTGGTGACCTCGCCCACTGGCAGGGCCGCCGCCATCCGCGCCCGGGAAGTCGCCGAGGAGGCCGGGGTGAAAACCAGCCTGTCCTTCTCCGACCCGGGCATGGTGGAGTTCTTCCGCGAAGGCATGGAGGAAATGCTCGGGGAAGGCGTCGACCTGGTGTTCTGCAACGAGGCGGAGGCCATGGGCTGGGGGGACTGCGACAACCTGGACAGCGCTGTCGAGGCCCTGAAACTGGTCGCCCGGCAGTTCGTCATTACCCGCGGTGGCGAGGGAGCATTGACCTTCGACGGCGAATCCCTGGCACAAATTCCCCCGCATAAAGTCCATCCGGTGGACACCAACGGCGCCGGCGACATGTTCGCCGGGGCCTTCCTCTACGCCCTGTCCCGCGGCGAGGACTTCCCCACCGCAGGGCGCTTCGCCAGCCTGGCGGCAGGCAAGGTGGTGTCCCAGTACGGGCCGCGCCTGCCGGCCGCGGACTACTCGGCCCTGCGCCGGGAATTCTTCGGCGACTGACGCCGGGTTTCAGAAAAGCCCGATCTGCTGGTCCACCAGCTCGCGGAAGGAGCTGCCGAGAAAGCCCAGGATGCCGTCCGCGACGGGCTGTAGCTGCCGTTCGATGTAGTGTTCGTAGTCCAGTGGCGCCCCCGGTTTCGCCGCGGGCTCGGCTCCTGCAGTGGTGATCACGTACTCGACCCAGTCCCCGCGAGCGGGCGGGTCGAGGCCATAATCCGCATAGCGCCGCGCCGCCTGCACATGGGGCGGGATATTGCGCTGGTATTCGTCCAGGCGCCGCCGCAGGCGCTTGCGATAGACCAGGTCCCCGTCGCGCCCCCCCGCCAGGACCTCCTGCGCCACCTGGCGAACGTATTCCTCATAGGGCTCGTCGTGGAAGACCCTGCGGTACAGCTCCTCCTGGAAGCCCCGCGCCAGCCGCGTCCAGTCGGTGCGCACATTCTCCAGGCCCTTGAACACCAGCCGCTCGCCCTGGGCACCGCTGACGATCCCGGCATAGCGCTTCTTGCTGCCCTTCTCCGAACCGCGAATGGTCGGCATCAGGAAACGGCGGTAGTGGGTCTCGAACTCCAGCTCCAGGGCGCAGTCGAGGCCGAAGGTTTCGGTGATTTCCCGCCGCCACCAGCGGTTGAGTTCCCGCTGCAGGGACTCGCCGGTGGCGATGGCCGCGTCATCGCTCGCCGCTGACTGCACCCAGAAGAAGACCGAATCGGTATCGCCGTAGATCACCCGGTGGCCCGCGGCTTCTATCCTGTCGCGGGTGCGTTGCAGGATCTCGTGACCGCGACGGGTGATGGAGCTGGCGAGGCGCGGGTCGAAGAAGCGGCAGCCCGCCGAGCCCAGCACCCCGTAGAAGGAATTCATGATGATCTTGATCGCCTGTGACAGGGGCGCATCCCCCGCCACCTTCGCCTGGTCGCGCAGCTGCCACAGGTGCTCGATCAGGCCCGGCAGGATGTGCCCTTCGCGTGCGAAGCGGGCGCCGATAAAGCCCGCCACAGTATCCGCCTCCGCCAGCTTCGCCGCCAGCGCCAGCCCCAGCGGGTCGATACAGAAGGTGCGGATGATGCTTGGGTACAGGCTCTTGAAGTCCAGCACCAGCACGTGCTCGTAGATGCCCGGCTGGGAGTCCAGTACGAAGCCCCCGGGACTGGCGGTCTGCTCGCGGCTGGCATTGGGCGCCACATAGCCCGAGCGGTGCAGGCGGGGCAGGTAAAGGTTGTCGAAAGAAGCTACCGAGCCGCCCATGCGGTCCATGTTCAACCCGGTCATGCCGCTGCGAGCGAGGGCGAAGTCCAGCAGCCTGGTGTGTTCGAATATCGCCGAAACCAGCTCGCAGTCCTTGAGGTTGTAGGCGGCCAGCGCGGTCTTGTCCTCCCGGAACAGGCGGCCGATCTCCTCGCCCCGGTCACCGCCGGTGATCAGCTTGCCTTCACCGAGGAGCTCCGCGGCCACGTTGTTGAGTGAAAAACTTTCGAAGCTGTAGAAAGCCGCCCGCAACAGGTCGATGCCATCGAGCACCAGGCGGCCCGGGAGCGCCACACTGCGCCGCTCGCCGCCCTCCGCCAGTTCCCGCCAGCGGGCGGGCCGGCGATCGCGACCGAGCAGAAGCCGCCGGCCGCAGTGATCCGCCACCCGCTGCAGGTACCAGCAGTCGAAGTTGATCACGTTCCAGCCGATGAGCACATCCGGATCGTAGTCCGCCAGCCAGTCCTCGAAGGCCTGCAGCAGCGCTTCCTGAGTGGCGCTGGCCTGGACAAAGTCCTGCTCCGCGCCTTCCCCGAGCATGAACACCCGCCGACTTTCCCCGCCGCTGGCGTCCACCGCGTGCACCGCAATTGAAAACAGCTGCAATTCCCGCATGGCGGTCTCGATGTCCACCGAGACCACTTTCAGGCCCGGACGGAAGTCACTGCTGCGCATACGCGGGTTGCGCATGCGCCGGTAAGCGCCGCGGGATTCCACCGGCCCCGACAGCGCTGCCCCGCCCGCGATGAAACGCTCCATGAGGTAGCGATCAGCGGGGTTGATATCGGCCTCCAGCGGGTCGCAACCCTGCTCGGACAGTCGATCTGCCAGGGCGCGGGACTGGCGATAGCCGCGGCAGTAGACACCGCTCACCGCCTCGCCGACAAAATTCTGCAGCTGCAGTTGCCGCACTTCGACCCCCGCCTCGGCGTCGAGGGTACCGCGGCAGTGGGCGAGGTCGGTCTCGCCGAGAAAGAAAACCACCGGGGCGGCATCGATGCTGACGCAGAGCGGGCCGGCGTCGGTCACAAACCAGAACTCCAACTCCACCCCCGCCGGACCATCGCGCCAGTGCCGGGTGAGGAGAAAGCCCTCTATGGTTTTCGCGGCAGTGGGCGAGGCCTCGCTTGTCACGGGCGCGCACCTGCGCTTAAGCTATGCCGCGCTGAAACGGACATCATCCAGAAGGTACTCCCATGAACAAGCCGGTCATCAAGTCCGATCCCCTCTACCAGTTATTGCGCAACGAGGATATCAAGGGCTTCAACGAAATGCGGGGCAAACTGGATACCAGTGAGCTGAAAAGTGGTGACTACCGCGGCAGGGACCTGCGCAACATGGATGCGGACGGCCTGGATTTCAGCGACTCCTACTTCCGCAACGCCGACCTCAGCGGTATCGACTTTCGCAACACCATGCTGGAAGGCGCCAGCCTGCTGGATGCCAAGCTCTCCGGCACCTACTTCCCCAAGGAACTCTCCGCCTCGGAAATCCGCCTCTCCCTGGAAACCGGCACCCGCCTGCGCTATTCAGAGGACAACTAGGCCCGTTCGCAAACGACTGATCCGGGAACGAACGGGCCTGCAGCACACACTGCCAAAGGCGGCGCGATCAGCCCTGTAACAGGAGATCGCGCAGGTCGATGATCGCGGCGTTGGCGCGGCTGATATAGGAGGCCATCACCAGGGAGTGGTTGGCCAGCACACCAAAGCCGGTGCCATTGAGCACCACCGGACTCCAGACAGCCTCCTGGGTACCCTCCAGCTCGCGAATGATCTGCTGCATGCTCACCAGCGCGTTTTTCTGTTTGAGGACGTCGGCAAAATCCACTTCCACGGCCTTGAGGAAGTGAATCAGCGCCCATGTGGTGCCGCGGGCCTCGAAAAAGACATCGTCAATTTCTGTCCAGGGGGTTTTCACCACCAGCTCACCCGGGGCCGGGGTCGACTGGCTGGCGCCCGGCTCGCCGGCGAGGTCGGTGTTCAGGCGTCGCTGGCCGACACTGGCGGAGAGCCGCTGGGACAGGGAGCCGAGACGGGTATTGACCGTGGAGAGCCAGTAGCGGAGGTTGTCCGCCCGGGCGTAGAACTGGGCCTCCGGATTCTGCGCGTCCGACAGGCGCTTGAAATAGGCCCGGGTGTAATCCTGCGCCTTGCCGAACTCCGATTCGGAGGAAGGCAGGATCCAGCTGTTGGAATCAAAGTGGTAGCGCGGCTCCGCTTCGGCAAGGTCCTCGTCCTCGGTGGACTGGGACTGGGAGCGGCTGAAGGATTCACGCATGGCGCGGGAGAGGTCGCGCACCTGCACCAGGGCGCCGTATTCCCAGTTGGGCATATTGTCCAGCCACAGGCCCGGGGGGAAGCGGTCGTTGTGCAGGTAACCCCCGGACTTGTTGAGCAGGGTATCCATCACCCCCATCAGGGCAGCGGTTGTCACCGAGCCGGTAACCACGGTGCCGCCATCCTCGGCGGCGTACTGGGCGGCTTTGTCACGTACGTCGAAAGGGCCGGGGCTCATGCTCCAGACCATGCCCACGATCACCGTCACCAGGAGGTAGGCGACGATCACCAGGGCACCCCAGCGGAACACGCGACCCTCGGGGAGGTGCTCGATCATGGTGTCCCGCCAGTCGACGAAAATTTCCTTTACTGCATTCATTCGCAATTCGCCTCGTTTAACGCTCAGCTTCAGTGATGGTGCGCGTGCCCAGACCCGGCGGCGGATTTCCGCACCTCGGCCAGGGTACAGACCTCTTCGCCGCCCTCGATTTGCAGGCAAAGGCGCCGCTGCTCCCCCACCGCGGGCATGCCGCTGAGCTCGAACAACATCAGGTGGATGCCCCCCGGCGCCAGTTCCAGCTGGCCGCCGGGGGACACAGTCAGTGTAGACAATTGTTCCATCCGGGCGAGCCCGTCCTCACTCCGGGTCTGGTGGATTTCCACCTTGCCGGCGCCTTCGACGGACACAGCGCTGACCACCACCGGCCCGGCGCCTTCGTTACGGATACCCAGGTAGGCTGCGGTCACCGGCTGGCCAGGCGGCAGGGCCCGCACCCAGGCGTCGTGCAGGCTGACCTGCGCCAGGCAGGGCGTAGCCGCCAGGCATGCGAGCAATGGCAGTGAGCGGAAAAAGGGGAATCTGGGGGGCACGGAAACAGGACTCCTGGCAGGACCATGGGGTGAAACTAAATTCACTGCGGGGCGTCAGACACTATACCATCCGGGTCCGGCCCACGCAGTGCATTGGGTGCAGGCGCGCCGGCTGGTAAAATGCGCCCCGCAACGCCGCCCTCTGACTGGACCAACTATGCGCGCCCTATTTCTCTCCCTGTTACTCCTGTTCGCACCGGCGACGCTGGCCCAGGGCTTTTCATCCTCACCCGGCACTGCCTTCGGCGCCACCGAGGCCACCGAGTTCCTGCCCGTGGAGGAGGCCTACCGCCTTGACGTGGAGTTTGCCGGCGAGCAGGCACTGCGCGCCTACTGGCAGATCACCGAGGCCTACTATCTCTATCGCCACAGCTTCAAATTCCAGCTGCTGCCCGCCGACGGCACCACCAGCACAAGTCCGGCAGCCCAGCTGCCACCCGCACTGCAGCGCAATGACGAATACTTTGGCGAGGTTCACGTTTATTACGACAGCGCGGACGTCAGCCTGGAATTCGAGCGCCCCCTGGCCCCGGGCGACCAGTTACAGGTGACCTACCAGGGCTGTGCCGACGCCGGCCTGTGCTATCCGCCGCGCACGGAGGCCTTCCTGCTGGACCCGGCCAGCGGTACTGTTACGCCAACAGCGGTCAAGCGGCCCGCAAGCGGGACTGCCAGCACTGGGGCCCAGCCACCCGTCGAGTCAAGCAACAGTGGCAGCACCCTGCCCTACATGCTGCTGCTCGCCTTCCTCGGTGGCGCGATTCTCAACCTCATGCCCTGCGTCTTCCCGATCCTTTCACTCAAGGTCCTGAGCTTCGCCAGTGCCAGCGAGCATAACCGGCACCTGCACAGCTGGGTCTACAGCCTGGGTGTCGTAGCCAGCTTCGTCGCCATTGCCGCGGTGCTGATCGCCCTGCAAAGGGCCGGTCACGCGGTGGGCTGGGGTTTCCAGCTGCAGTCCCCGGGCTTCGTGATCGCCCTGGCCTACCTTTTCCTTGCAATGGGCCTGTCGCTCTCCGGCGTGGTTCACCTTGGAGGGAGCCTGATGAATACCGGGAGCGGGCTCGCCGCCCGCGGCGGCCTCAGCGGCAGTTTCTTTACCGGGGTACTTGCAGTACTCGTCGCCAGCCCCTGTACCGCACCTTTTATGGGTACCGCGCTCGGCTTCGCCGTAACCCAGCCCGCCGCGGTCAGCCTGCTGGTCTTTGCCGGCCTCGGTTGCGGCATGGCCGCTCCCCTGCTGCTTTTCGGTTACAGCAAGAGCGCCCGCCGCCTGATGCCCGCCCCCGGTCCGTGGATGGAAACCCTGAAACAGCTGCTGGCCTTCCCGCTCTACGCCGCTGCGGTCTGGTTGCTGTGGGTCGCGGGCCGGCAAACCGGCGTGAACACCATGGCCGCCGTGCTTGCCGGCGGTGTCTGCCTCGCCCTGGCCCTGTGGCTGTGGCAACTCGGCGGCTGGCGGCGTAGCCTCGCGGCCCTCTTCGCCGTGGCGACCATAGCCCTGGGCAGCATGCACAATCTGGATCCGCCAAGGGAACGGGCCGCCATCGAAGGTGAACTCGCCTGGTCCGAGAGCGCTCTGGCCGACTTGCGCGAACGCAAACAGGCCGTATTCGTCGATGTCACTGCCGACTGGTGCATCACCTGCCTGGCAAACGAGGCCGCGGTACTTTCCCAGGATCGGGTGCGCAGCGCATTTGCCGCGAACGACATCACCTACATGGTCGCCGACTGGACCAACCACGATCCGGAAATCGCCCATTACATCGCCCGCTACGGGCGCACCGGCATCCCGCTCTACCTGCTCTACCCCGCAGATGCCCGGCAGGTGCCGCTGATACTGCCGCAGTTGCTGACCGTGGGCACTGTTCTGGATGCGATTGACTCAATTAACAACAAGAAACCGAAAGTTAGCGTCAACATTGGGGAAGATAGCCTCTAAAATACATAACTTGCCGGATTTTCACGAAATGCGCCAAAATTGGGCAGAAGATCGACGCATTTTCGAAAAAACGACAAAATATGTCGATAAGGTTGCTAAATGTCGGCAAAATCCAAAAAGTTGACAGATATCTGGACAGCTCCACCAGAATAAGCCACACTGTTTTCAACGCCCTGCCCACCGGAGCACCCCATGGCGACCATTCTTGTTCTCCACGGCCCCAACCTGAACCTGTTGGGGGAGCGAGAGCCGGATGTATACGGCAAGACCACCCTGGCAGAAATCAACCAGCGGCTGGAAGAGGCGGCCCGCGAGCGCGGCCACCACCTGCTTTATGTGCAGAGCAATGCCGAGTATGAACTGGTGGAGCGGGTGCAGGACGCCCGCCACGAAGGTGTCAATTTCATCCTGATCAACCCGGCAGCCTTTACCCACACCAGCGTGGCGCTGCGGGACGCACTGGCGGCGGTGCAAATTCCCTTTATCGAAATCCACCTGTCCAACGTGCATGCCCGGGAGAGCTTCCGGCAGCACTCGTATTTCTCGGACATCGCCCTCGGGGTCATTTGCGGCCTCGGACCAATAGGCTATGAACTGGGCCTGCAGGCGGCCCTGCAGCACCTTGAAAACTCCTGACAACCCGGCTGAGGAAGAGCGTCCTTTATGGATATTCGCAAGGTAAAGAAACTGATCGAACTCCTCGAGGAGTCGAACATCGACGAAATTGAAATCAAGGAAGGGGAGGAGTCGGTGCGCATCAGTCGCAACAGCGCCGCTGCTGCCTATCCGCCACCCGCGATGCCCGCCTATGCGCCGCCGCCCCCGGCGCCGGCACCGGTAGCCGCCGCACCCGCCGAAGCAGCACCGGCGCCCGCGGCCGCTCCCCAGCTCTCCGGGCACCAGGTCAAATCGCCCATGGTCGGCACTTTCTACCGCGCCCCCTCCCCGGACTCACCGCCCTTTGCCGAGGAAGGCCAGACGGTCAAGGTGGGCGATGTGGTCTGCATTGTCGAGGCGATGAAAATGATGAACCAGATCGAGGCGGACAAGTCCGGCACCCTGCAGGCATTCCACGCCGAGAACGGCGAGCCCGTGGAGTTCGACCAGCCCCTGTTCACCATCGTCTAGGCCAGCGGGCCCCAAAAGGACAACGAAATGCCCATATTGGACAAGGTTCTCATCGCCAATCGCGGCGAAATCGCCCTGCGGGTCCTGCGGGCCTGCAAGGAACTGAATATCAAGACCGTGGCCGTCCACTCGTCAGCCGACGCCGACCTCATGCATGTGCGGCTGGCCGACGAGTCCGTGTGTATCGGGCCGGCCCCCTCAAAGGACAGCTACCTCAACGTGCCGGCCATCATCAGTGCGGCCGAGGTCACCAACTCCACCGCCATCCACCCGGGCTACGGTTTCCTGGCGGAAAACGCGGACTTCGCCGAACAGGTGGAAAACAGCGGCTTCACCTTCATCGGGCCGAAAGCCGAAACCATCCGTCTCATGGGGGACAAGGTTTCCGCCAAGGACGCGATGAAAAAATCCGGTGTGCCCACTGTTCCGGGCTCCGACGGCGCACTCAGCAGCGATCCCGACGAGGTCCTGAAAACCGCGCGCGAGATCGGCTACCCGGTGATCATCAAGGCCGCCGCGGGCGGTGGCGGGCGCGGCATGCGGGTGGTCCACACCGAGGCCGCGCTGCTGCCGTCGATGCAGGTCACCCAGTCCGAGGCGGCAGCCGCCTTCGGCTCCGACGTGGTGTACATGGAGAAATTCCTGCAGAAGCCCCGCCACGTCGAGATCCAGGTGCTCGCCGACGGCCAGGGGCACGCCATTCACCTGGGCGACCGAGACTGCTCCCTGCAGCGCAGGCACCAGAAGATCCTCGAGGAGGCACCGGCCCCCGGCATACCCCAGGATCTGCGCGACCAGGTCGCCGAGGCCTGCGTCAGCGCCTGTATCGAGATCGGCTATCGCGGCGCCGGCACCTTCGAGTTTCTCTACGAAGATGGCGGCTTCTACTTCATCGAGATGAACACCCGGGTCCAGGTGGAACACCCGGTCACCGAGATGATCACCAGCTTCGACATCGTGAAGGAACAGCTGCGCATCGCCGCAGGCATGCCGCTCTCGGTAAAGCAGGAGGATATCGAGTTCCGCGGCCACGCCTTCGAATGCCGGATCAATGCCGAGGACCCGCGCACCTTCCTGCCATCACCGGGCAAGGTCACCACCTTCCACCAGCCCGGCGGGCTGGGCATTCGCGTGGACTCGCACATCTACGACGGCTACACCGTGCCGCCCTTCTACGACTCGCTGATCGCCAAGGTAATCAGTTTCGGCGAGAGCCGCGAATGCGCGCTGGCGAGAATGCGCCAGGCACTGGACGAACTGGTCGTGGAGGGAATTCGCACCAACGCCCCGCTGCACCGGGAACTCACCCGCGACGATGCTTTCAAGACAGGCGGTGTGAGCATTCACTACCTGGAACGCAAGCTGAGCAGTTGACTTGAGCTGGGTTCAACTGCGCCTGTACACCGACCCGGGCAGCGCCGCCGAACTGGAAGACCTGCTGCTCGCCAGCGGCGCGGTCGCGGTGACCCTGGAGGACGACGCCGATCAACCGGTCCTCGAGCCGGGTGTCGGCGAAACCCCGCTGTGGAACCAGACCCGCATCACCGGTCTCTATCCCGCCGACGCCGACATGAGCGCGGTGCTCGGCCACCTGCCCGAAGAAGCCCTCACCGAAGGCAACTACCGGGTCGAGATCCTCGAGGATCGCGACTGGGAACGGGAGTGGATGCAGCACTACCAGGCGATGAAATTCGGCTCGCGCCTCTGGGTCTGCCCCAGCTGGCTGGAGCCTCCGGAGCCCGATGCGATCAATCTGCTGCTCGACCCCGGCCTCGCCTTTGGCACCGGCACCCACTCAACTACTGCCCTCTGCCTCACCGAACTCGACGGCATGGCACTCGACGGACTGACCGTGGTCGACTACGGCTGCGGCTCGGGCATCCTCGCGGTGGCAGCGCTCAAGCTCGGCGCCAGCCGGGCGCTTGGCGTCGACAACGATCCCCAGGCGCTGCTCGCCAGCCGCGACAACCTCTCCCGCAATGCTCTGCCTGAGTCAGCGCTGCAACTGGCGCTGCCGGGGCAGTACGACGCCAACCTTTGGCAGGGGCAGGCTGGTGTAGTGATCGCCAACATACTGGCAGGGCCTTTGATGGAGCTCTCGGATACGCTGCTGGCGCTTCTTGCACCGGGGGGTACTTTGCTCCTTTCAGGCCTGCTGGATACCCAGGCGGATGCGATGATTGCTCACTATGCGCCGCGTATAGCGTTGCGGGTTGCCGGTGAGCATGAGGGCTGGGTGTGTTTGCGGGGGGCGCTCCGATCGTAGATTCGGAGCGGCGGCCTGACTCCGGTGCAGCCGAATTGAGCACCCTTCGCAGATCATTTCGCACCCCGCATTGGCGCTGTGCGGTGAAGGGCTTTTGCGGACTTGGAGGGCGTCGGCGCGAACCCGGTCTCACCTTACTTTAGTCACCAACGCAGCGCGCCCCTCCTGCCGAACCAATCCTCCCCCGAAGCACCGATCTCCGATTTCGCTCAGCGGCCATTCAACAAAAGGTCGCAACTCGCGAGGTAATGAACGCAGAAGGCCACCGCGCCGCAAGCGCCCGCAATGGAGCACAAGCCCTTCACCGTGCAGCGACGATGCAGCGGCCGCAAGGCCGCCACACACACCCCAACACAAAAAACTGGCCGCTTTTTGCCCAACTCACCTTCCACGCCCGTAATCAGAGGAGTAGAATACCGCCTCTTTTTCGCACCACATCCGACCCCGGAAACCCATGCCGCAAATAGGCCCCTACAAATTGCGAAATCCGGTGGCACTGGCCCCAATGGCGGGGGTGACCGACCTACCCTTCCGGCGCCTGTGTGCCGAGATGGGCGCCGGGCTCGTGGTCTCCGAAATGATCTCCGCCGACCCCTCCCTGCGCGGCTCCAGAAAGAGTGAACGCCGCAGCGTCCACGACAGCGAAGTGGAGCCGCGCTCGATCCAGATCGCCGGCAGCGAGCCGGAGCAGATGGCCGAGGCTGCCCGTTACAACGTGGCCCAGGGTGCGCAGATCATCGATATCAACATGGGCTGCCCGGCGAAGAAAGTGTGCCGCAAGGCGGCTGGTTCCGCGCTGCTGGCGAACCCCGCGCTGGTCCGCGATATTCTCGAGGCGGTGACCGCCGCAGTGGATGTGCCGGTGACCCTGAAGATCCGCACCGGCGCCAACCCCGACGCCCGCAACGGGGTGGAGATCGCCCGCATTGCGGAGCAGGCGGGTGTGGCGGCGCTCGCAGTCCACGGTCGCACCCGGGCCTGCAAGTTCCGGGGCAAGGCAGAGTACGACACCATCGCGGAGATCGTCGCCGCCACCGGCCTGCCGGTGTTCGCCAATGGCGACATCGACTCGCCGGTAAAGGCCGCCCGCATACTGCAACACACCGGCGCTGCCGGGGTAATGATCGGCCGCGCTGCCCAGGGACGGCCCTGGCTCTGCGGCCAGATCGCCGACTACCTCGCCGGCCGGGAGGTCACCGAGCCCTCCTGGCAAGAGCAGCACACGATCCTGCGCCGCCACCTGTTGGCGCTCTATGATTTTTATGGAGTCGTCATGGGACCACGTATTGCCCGCAAGCACGTGGGTTGGTACCTGCAGGATCACAATGCCTACCGCGCCCACCGGGATGCCTTCAATCGGCAGGAGTCCCCGGCGGCGCAGTTGGCATTACTCGAAAACATACTAGATTCAAGACAGTTTAAGGAACTCGCAGCATGACAGGAGCTGAAGCCATCTCTTCCATCGATACCAACACTGAAAACGCCGCCTGCGACGCTCAGGAAGGTAGCAACCAGGCCAGCTTGCGCGACGCTGTCAAAGCCTGCGTCCAGCAGTACCTCGACGAACTGGACGGCCAGCTGTCCACCGATGTCTACCAGATGGTGCTGGCCGAAGTGGAAGCCCCCCTGCTGGAAGAGATCATGCGCTATACGCGCAACAACCAGACCAAGGCCTCCATCATGCTCGGGCTCAATCGCGGCACCCTGCGCAAGAAACTCAAGCAGCACAAGTTGATCGGCAACAAGGACTGAAACAATGAGCGAAGCGGTCACCATCCGGCGCGCCCTGATCAGCGTCTCCGACAAATCGGGCATCGTGGAATTTGCCACGGGCCTGCGGGAACTCGGCGTGGAACTGCTGTCTACCGGCGGCACCTACCGCCTGCTGCAGGAAAAGGGCCTCGAGGTCACCGAGGTTTCCGAGTACACCGGCTTCCCCGAGATGATGGATGGCCGGGTGAAAACCCTGCACCCCAAGGTGCACGGCGCGATCCTCGGCCGCCGCGGCCAGGATGACGCCATCGCCAGCGAGCACGGCATCGACTACATCGACATGGTAGTGGTCAACCTCTACCCCTTCGAGGCGACCGTCGCCAATCCCGATTGCACCCTGGAGGACGCCGTCGAGAATATCGACATCGGCGGGCCCACCATGGTCCGGGCTGCTGCGAAGAACCACCGCTTCGTGAACATCGTGGTGAACGCCTCCGACTATGGCGCCATTCTCGAAGAAATGCGCGCCAACGCTGGCGCCACTTCCCTGGCGACCCGCTTCGACCTGGCGATCAAGGCCTACGAGCACACCGCCGCCTACGACGGCGCCATCGCCAACTATTTCGGCCGCCTGGTTCCGGGTGGCTCCGAGGACTTTCCCCGCACCTTCAATACCCAGTTCCACAAGACGCAGGAAATGCGCTACGGCGAGAACCCGCACCAGAAGGCGGCCTTCTACGTGGAAAGCAATCCCGCCGAAGCCGGCATCGCCACCGCAAAACAGCTGCAGGGCAAGGAACTCTCCTACAACAATGTGGCGGACACCGATGCGGCGCTGGAATGCGTGAAAAACTTCGACCAGCCTGCCTGCGTGATCGTCAAGCACGCCAACCCCTGCGGTGTCGCAGTGGCAGGCGACCTGATGCAGGCCTACGACCTGGCCTTCGAAACCGACCCGGAATCCGCCTTTGGCGGCATCATCGCCTTCAACCGGGAACTCGACGAGGCCACCGCGGCCGCCATCTGCGAGCGCCAGTTCGTCGAGGTGATCATCGCGCCCTCGGTCAGTGAAGGTGCGGTGCAGGCCGTGGCCGCGAAGAAGAACGTGCGCCTGCTGGCCTGTGGCGAGTGGTCCACTCCCGGCGCGGCCCTCGACTACAAACGGGTCAATGGCGGCCTGCTGGTACAGGACCGCGACCTCGGCATGGTCGGCGCCGGCGACCTGCAGGTCGTCAGCAAGGTGCAGCCCACCGAGCAACAGATGAAAGACCTGCTGTTTGCCTGGAAGGTCGCCAAGTTCGTCAAATCCAACGCCATCGTCTACGCCAACAATGGCCAGACTGTCGGCGTTGGCGCCGGCCAGATGAGCCGGGTGAACTCCGCGCGCATCGCCGCGATCAAGGCGGAACACGCCGGCCTTGAAGTCAAAGGCTCGGTGATGGCCTCCGACGCTTTCTTCCCCTTCCGCGACGGCATCGACAGCGCCGGCGAGCGGGGCATTGCCGCGGTCATCCAGCCCGGCGGCTCCATCCGCGACGAGGAAGTCATCGCCGCCGCCGACGAGCACGGCATGACCATGGTCTTCACCGGCATGCGACATTTTCGTCATTAAGGCGTCCCAGACCGGCACACGCCCTCCAGGCTGGGTGCTATGTACAACAAGTCAGATCCAGGACGTAAAAGTTTATGAATGTATTGGTCATAGGTGGCGGCGGGCGCGAACACGCGCTGGCCTGGAAGGCGGCGCAATCGGCTGGGGTAGAAACGGTATTCGTGGCTCCCGGGAACGCGGGCACTGCGCGCGAAGCCGGACTGGAAAATGTCGCCATCGGCGTCGGGGATTTCCCGGCACTGGCTGACTTCGCCGAAGCGAACAATGTCGGCCTGACCATCGTCGGTCCCGAGCAACCGCTGGTGGACGGTGTCGTCGACTATTTCAGCGAGCGCGGCCTGCGCTGCTTCGGCCCGGGCAAGGGCGCGGCGCAACTGGAGGGCTCCAAGGCCTTCACCAAGGATTTCCTCGCCCGCCACGCCATCCCCACCGCCGCCTACGGCAACTTCAGCGAACTGGAACCCGCGCTGACCTACCTGCGGGAACAGGGTGCACCGATCGTGGTCAAGGCTGACGGCCTCGCCGCGGGCAAAGGTGTCATCGTCGCCGAGACCCTGGAGCAGGCGGAAGCTGCGGTCACCGACATGCTCTCCGGCAACGCCTTCGGCGATGCCGGCTGCCGGGTGGTCATCGAGGAATTCCTCGAGGGCGAGGAAGCCAGTTTTATCGTCATGGTGGACGGCGAGAACGTCCTGCCGATGGCCACCAGCCAGGACCACAAGCGCATCGGAGAGGGCGACACCGGCCCCAACACCGGCGGCATGGGCGCCTATTCACCTGCACCGGTGGTGGATGAGGCAGTATTCCAGCGCATCATGGACGAGGTGATCACCCCCACCGTGCGCGGCATGGCTGCAGAGGGCAATCCCTACACCGGCTTCCTCTACGCCGGCCTGATGATCTCCCCGGCAGGCGAGCCGAAGGTGATCGAATACAACTGTCGCTTCGGCGACCCGGAAACCCAGCCCATCATGCTGCGCCTGCAGTCGGACCTCGTCGCCCTGTGCAATTCGGCACTCGACGGCGAACTCGACACGGCCACGGCCGAGTGGGACCCGCGCTGTGCCATCGGCGTGGTCCTGGCCGCCGGCGGTTACCCCGGCAGCTATGGCAAGGGCGCGGTGATCAGCGGCCTGGATGGCGTCGACAGCGAAACCGTCAAGGTCTTCCACGCCGGTACCGCGGAGCAGGACGGCGAGGTGGTCACCAGCGGCGGGCGGGTACTCTGCGTCACCGCCCTCGGTGAAGACATCGCCGCGGCCCAGCAGGCCTGCTATGCGGCGACGGACAGGATTCACTGGGAGGGCGTGACCCTGCGCCGGGATATTGGCTGGCGGGCGCTGGCCCGCTATAGTCAGGACTGAAGCCTGACCAACCGGATAGCATGCGCAAGCGCCGCCTCTCACTGCTGGACCGCCTGATCACCGAGACCGACTCGGTGATGCGCACCATCAGCAACCGCGGCCACTCCGCGGGACGCGACTCGCCCGCCGAGGGGCACAGCGAAGCTGCACTCTCGGAAAGGGAGAGGCGCCATGCGGCGGGACTGATGCGGGTAAATCACACCGGCGAGGTCTGCGCCCAGGCGCTGTACCAGGGGCAGGCCCTGACCGCGCGCCACTCGGGCGTGCGCAAGGAAATGCGCCAGGCCGCCCGCGAGGAAATCGATCATCTCGTCTGGTGCAAGGCGCGGTTGCGGGAACTCGACAGCCGCCCCAGCCTGCTCAACCCGGCCTGGTACGGCCTGTCTTTCACTCTCGGCGCGGTCGCCGGGGCGATCGGTGATGAACTCAGCCTGGGGTTTGTCGCCGCCACCGAGGAGCGGGTGTGCAAGCACCTGCGCTCCCATCTTCGCGACCTGCCCGACGAGGACCGCAAGTCACGCCTGATCGTTCAGCAGATGCTGGAGGACGAGGAGCGCCACGGGCGCCAGGCCCTGGAAGCCGGAGGTCGGGACTTCCCTCCCGCGGTCAAGGAAGCGATGACCATGATCTCCTCGGTAATGACCCAGAGCAGTTACCGGATCTGACTCCCCTGTGGGAGCGCACTCCGTGCGCGATCGCCCGCGGAGCGGGCTCCCACAGGTCCTTCCCGACACCCGGGAGTTCTCACAGGTAATTCTGAGTAATGTGGGAGCCCGCTCCGCCCGAACGCGGAACGGGGCGATCAGCAGCTTTCCTCAGGACTCCCCGGAGAATTCGACGATCTCGTAGGAGTGGCTCATCGCCACCCCCGCCGCGCCCAGCATGATCGAGGCACTGCAATACTTTTCAGCCGACAGCTCCACCGCCCGTTTCACGTGATTTTCCTTAAGCCCCACGCCGGTGACGATAAAATGCAGGTGGATTGAAGTAAAAACGGCCGGCACTGCATCGGCTCGCTCCGCCTCAATCTCGACCCGGCAATCCACCACCTGTTGACGGGATTTCTTCAGCATCGAAAGCACGTCGTAGGTGGAACATCCGCCGGTGCCGATCAACAGCATTTCCATCGGTCGCGGGCCGAGGTTGCGTCCGCCGAGCTCCGGGGCGCCGTCCATCACCACTGCATGGCCGCTGCCGGACTCCCCGACAAACATGGCGCCATCCGTCCACTTAACGCTTGCTTTCATCCCGAATCTCTCCCAGGTAAAACGGTCGCGAAGCTTAGCACAAGCGCGGCGGCCTGTTCAGGCAAGCATACTTTATCCAGCGGACCGGGAACCCGGGGAGGAAGAGTATCCTCACCGTGGCATTAATCCCGTGAGACACAGCGTTTCACTCGACCAAACTCTGAGCTAGACTAGGATCGGAAAAAAAATATTTCACAATTTCTCGGGGGAATTCGTGTGCTGAAACCACAGATCGTCCAAGCCATCCCAACGATCGAAAGCTTCCTGCAGCATTGCCAGCGCAAGCAGTACAAGGTCAGGGCTACAGTCATGAAGCAGGGGGAAGCGGGTGACACTCTCTACCTGATCCTGGACGGCTCGGTTTCAGTGCTGGTGGAAGACCCCGACGACCCGGGCCACATGATGGTTGTCAGCTATCTCAACCCCGGCGACTTCGTCGGCGAAATGGGCCTCTTCGAAGACGAGATCCAGCCGCGCAGCGCACTGGTCACCGCCAAGACCGCCTGTGAAGTAGCCGAAATCAGCTACGAGAAATTCCACCAGATCAGCGCGCAATACCCGGAAGTGCTGTACGCGATCTCGCGACAGCTCGGCAAGCGCCTGCGCCAGACCACGCGCAAACTCTCCGATCTCGCCTTCGTCGATGTCACCGGGCGTATCGCCCACACCCTGCTGGACCTCTGCAAGGAACCGGACGCAATGACCCACCCGGACGGCATGCAGATCAAGATCACCCGGCAGGAGCTGGGCAAGATCGTCGGCTGCTCGCGGGAAATGGCCGGGCGCGTACTCAAGAACCTGGAAGAGGACGGGCTGGTCTCGGTAGCCGGCAAAACTATGGTAGTCTTCGGCACCCGCTAAACGCCACGGAGATCGAACCGCCGAATGTCCTTTGAGGATTCTCTAGCCGAAGCCCGCCGCTTGCAGAAGAAGGGCAACTACCTGGCCGCCATGCAGATCTACGAACAGGTATTGCAGCGGGACCCACACAACCGCAAGGCCCGCAAAGCGCTCAAGGCATTGCAGGAAGCCGCCGCCAAACCCGACCCGGAACGACTCGAGCGCGACATCAGGGCGCTGCTGGCCGCTTACAGCAGCGGCGATGCAGACGCCGCACTCACCAGGGCCCGGCAAGCGGGCCAGCGCTACCCGGGGCAGCCGCTGCCCTACAACATTATCGGCGTCATCATGGGCGATCGCGGCGATCACGAGGCCGCACTGGCCGCCTTTGCCCGCGCCCTGCGCATAGAGCCCCGCTACCCCGACGCACTCAACAATATGGCCGACACCCTCGACCGGCTCGGGCGGCAGGAAGAAGCGGCAGCAATCCAGCGCAAATACCTGGAGGCTGCCGGGGAAACCGAGACGGGCGTGCGCAAACTCGGCCGCCTGCTGGGAAAACTGCGCCAGCATGGTGCCGCGCTGGAGTGCTACCGGCGCGCGCTTTCGCTGAACCCCGGCTCGGTCGAATGCCGGATCGCCATCGGCGAGACGCTGACCTCAGCCCAGCGTCACGAGGAGGCGCAAAACTGGTACCGCGAGGCGCTGGAACTGGACAGCAACTCGCTACTCGCGCTGCGGGGGCTCGGGCGAAACCTGCTTACACTGGGAAAACACGCACAGGCGATCGAAGTACTGGAACGCAGCCTGGCCCTGGACGCGAACAACCCTGAAGCGCAGGAACTGCTGCAAGAGGCCCGCAACAGCGCCGCCGGCTGAACCAGCGCTGCCGGCAGCGGGCATCAAGTCTCAGCCAAACAGTTCCCGCAACCGACTGCCCGGATCGTCCGCTCGCATGAAAGCCTCGCCCACCAGGAAGGTGTAGATGCCGTTATCTCGCATCAAGTCCACATCATCCGCCGTGTGGATCCCGCTTTCCGTCACCACCAGGCGCGAGGACGGGATATGCGGCAGGAGGTCGAGGGTGGTCTGCAGGGAGGTTTCGAAATTGCGCAGGTCACGATTGTTGATGCCGACCAGCGGAGTCGGCAGTTCAAGGGCGCGGTCCAGTTCCTCGCGATCATGCACTTCCACCAGTACATCGAGGCCGCACTGGGCGGCGGTGTCCGACAACTCCTTCATCTGCGCATCTGACAAGGCCGCCACGATCAGCAAGATCGCATCCGCGCCGATCGCCCGCGCCTCCACTACCTGGTAGGGATCGACGGTGAAGTCCTTGCGCAGCACCGGCAGATCACAGGCCGCACGGGCCTGCTGCAGGTATTCATCGGCGCCCTGGAAGAAATCGATATCGGTGAGTACCGAAAGGCAGGTGGCACCGCCGGCCTGGTAGCTGCGGGCGATCTCGGCGGGGCGGAAATCGGGCCGGATCACACCCTTGCTCGGTGAGGCCTTCTTCACCTCGGCGATCACCGCGGCCTGTTGCTCCGCCGCTCTCGCCATCAATTGCCCGGCGAAGCCGCGCACGGGAGACTGCCCGGCGAGCTCCGATTCCAGGCTGGCCAGGGAGCGCTGGCGCCGCCGTTCGGCGACTTCCTCGACCTTGCGGTCAATGATTTTCTGCAGGACGGTCGCTGCGGCCTTGCTCATTTCTCGCCCGCCTCACCGCGCATGGCACGGGTAAAGGTGATGAACTCATTGAGCTTTTCACCAGCCTGCCCGGTGGCCAGGAGGTCCTCCGCCATCGCCACCCCCTGGGCTATCGATGCGGTCACACCTGCCACGTAGATGGTTGCGCCTGCATTCAGTGCCAGCATTTTGCCCGCCTTCTTCGCCGCAGGCTCATCGCTGCCTTCCAGGGCGGCGCGGATCAGCTGTGCCGAGGCCTTTGAATCGGCAACCGAGAGCCCGGACAGGTCTTCCTGCTCGATGCCGAAATCCCCGGGCGCAATCGAGTAGAGTTCGAGCTTGCCCTCGCGCCACTCGGCCACCCGGGTGGGAGCGGCCAGGGAAATCTCGTCGAGGCCGTCCTCGGCGTGGACGACCATCGCATGCTCCGCGCCCAACAGACCCAGCACTTCGCCGAGCGGCTGGCACAGGGCGGCATCGTAGACGCCAACCACCTGCCGCCTGACGCCTGCGGGATTGGTCAGCGGTCCGAGGACATTGAACAGGGTGCGCAGGCCCAGCTCGCGCCGCGGGCCCACCGCATAGCGCATGGCGCTGTGGTGCATGGGAGCGAACATGAAACCCACCCCCACCTGCTCGATAGCGCGGGCGACCTGGCCTGGGTCGAGGTCCAGGGGCATGCCGAGGGTTTCCAGTACGTCCGAACTGCCGCTGGAACTGGAAACCCCGCGATTGCCGTGCTTGGCCACATGGGCGCCGGCGGCCGCCACCACGAAGGATGAGCCCGTCGAGACGTTGAACAGGTTGGCGCCATCACCGCCGGTACCGACCAGGTCCACCAGATGCGGGCAGTCGACAGTGACCGGAGTCGCCAGTTCGCGCATCACCTGCGCGGCGCCGGCGATTTCGTCGATTGTCTCGCCACGCATCCGCAGGGCGATCAGCAAGCCTCCGATCTGGGCGTCGGTCGCATCGCCGGACATCACCTGGCGCATGACCGCCGCCATTTCTTCCCGCTGCAGGCTGCGGCTTTCCACCAGCAATTTGATTGCCTGTTGAATATCCATTTTCCTCAGCCCCTTTTGTTCAGTTCTCGAGAAAGTTGCGCAGCAGGTCATGCCCGTGGGCAGTGAGGATCGATTCGGGGTGGAATTGCACACCTTCCACCGCCAGTTCCCGGTGGCGCAGACCCATTATCTCGTCCACCTCGCCGTCTTCGGTCTCGGTCCAGGCCGTGATTTCCAGGCAGTCCGGCAGGCTGTCCCGGGCCACCACCAGGCTGTGGTACCGGGTAGCTTCGAAGGGCTCACTCAAACCGCGGAATACGCCCTCCCCTTTGTGATGAACTGGCGAGGTCTTGCCGTGCATCACCTGCCGGGCCCGCACCACCTCACCACCGAAGACCTGGCCGATACTCTGGTGGCCGAGGCAGATGCCGAGGATCGGCAGCTTGCCGGCGTACTCGCGAATCACCGCCATTGAAATGCCGGCCTCGTTGGGGGTACAGGGCCCGGGGGATATCACGATGCGTTCCGGCTTGAGCCCGGCAATATCATCCACCGTGATTTCGTCGTTGCGGACCACGTGAACATCTGCACCCAGTTCACCCAGGTACTGCACCACGTTATAGGTAAAGGAGTCGTAGTTGTCGATCATCAGCAACATGCTTCAGCCCTCCCCTTTCGCCATCGCGGCCGCGCGGAACATGGCCCGGGCCTTGTTGTGGGTTTCCTTCCACTCCAGCCGCGGCACCGAATCGGCGACCACGCCACCGCCTGCCTGGACATAGAGCTTGCCGTCCTTGATAACGGCGGTGCGGATGGCGATCGCGGTATCCATGTCACCGGCCCAGGAGAGGTAGCCCACGGCGCCGCCGTAGACACCGCGCTTGACCGGCTCCAGTTCATCGATGATTTCCATGGCACGTATTTTCGGCGCGCCGCTCAGGGTGCCCGCCGGCAAGGTCGCCCGCAGTACGTCGATGGCGGACTTGCCGGCTTTCAGCGTTCCGCTGACATTGGAGACGATATGCATCACGTGGGAATAGCGCTCGACCACCATCTTGTCGCTCAGTTCCACCGTACCGGTCTCGGCTATCCGCCCCACATCGTTGCGCCCCAGGTCAATGAGCATCAGGTGCTCGGCGATTTCCTTGGGGTCGGCGAGCAGTTCCGCTTCCAGCGCCTGGTCCTCTTCCTCGCTGTAACCACGGCGCCGGGTGCCGGCGATGGGCCGCACCGTCACCAGGCCTTTTTCCAGGCGGGCGAGGATTTCGGGGGAGGAGCCGACGATATGGAAATCCTCCAGATCGAGGAAATACATATAGGGCGATGGATTGAGATTGCGCAGCGCCCGGTAGAGATTCAGCGGCGGGGCCGTGAAAGGAACGCTGAGGCGCTGGGAGGGCACCACCTGCATGATGTCCCCCGCCAGCACATACTCTTTCACCTTATTGACCGCCTCGTGGTAGGCCGCTTCGGTGAAGTGGGAGCTGGCGGCCTGCTCGAGTTCCGCGCTGTCGGATGCCGTCAGGTCGATCTCGGGCAGGGGCGGCATCGGCTCGCGCAGTTTGGCGGCTAGCGCCTGCAGGCGGGCCCGGGCTTTTTCCAGGGCATCCGCTTCGCTGGGATCGGCATTGACGATAAGGCGGATCGTACCGGCGAGGTTGTCGAAGACCAGCACCTCCTCGGAGAGCATCAGGAGAATGTCGGGGTTGCCCAGTTCATCCGGCGGCGTGCTGGCCGCCAGTCGCGGCTCCACATAGCGCACCGTGTCGTAGGCGAAATAGCCGACCAGGCCGCCGTGGAACACCGGCAGGTCCTCCCGCGGGGCAGTGCGGAATTCCGCCTGCAGCGCCTCGACATGGGCCAGGGGGTCCTCCACCTCGATGCTGGCGGTCAGTTCGCCGTCACGGTAGCTGTCGACGCGATGGCCAAAGACCTTGATCAGGCTGCTGCAGGGCAGGCCGATAATGGAGTAACGGCCCCATTTCTCACCGCCCTGCACGGACTCGAAGAGATAGGAGTAGGGGCCTTCCGCGAGCTTGCGATAGGCACTGATGGGGGTTTCCAGATCAGCCAGCACTTCAAGGCTGACCGGTATGCGGTTGTAATCCTGCGCCGCCAGGGCGGCAAAGTCCTGCGGATTCATGGGGCTTCCTCGGAGATCGGTTTTGCTGAATCAGGTGCGTAATGGGTGCGTAACGAGGCCCTGGCTACCATCGCCAGCAGGTTACTTCGCGCATCGACAGGAGGTCGATGCCATTACGCAGGGCTGTTTTCACAGCGGTCTCCGGGTTGAAGGAGGGTCTATTGTACATAGCGGCATTCGGATGGCAAACGGGGCCGATCGCCCCGGGGACCGGGCTCCCACACGAACCCTGCAGGAGCTCGCTCCGCGAGCGATCCCGACCTGCCCCCAGTGGCCAGGCTCCTAAGCGACCTTAGCCAGTTCCGCCCGCATCTCGGCGATGACCGCCGCGTAGTCGGGCTGGTTGAAGATCGCCGAGCCGGCGACGAAGGTATCGGCGCCCGCCGCGGCAATTTCGGCGATGTTTTTGGCCGATACGCCGCCATCGATTTCCAGGCGGATATCGAAACCCGAGGCATCGATCAGGGCGCGGGCCTCGCGCAGCTTGTCCAGGGTCGCGGGGATGAAGGACTGGCCGCCAAAGCCCGGATTGACCGACATCAGCAGCACCATATCCACCTTGTCCATCACGTACTTCAGCGCGTCCAGCCCCGCCGCGGGATTGAACACCAGCCCGCTTTTACAGCCGGCGTCGCGAATCATCTGCAGCGAACGGTCGACGTGGGTCGAGGCGTCCGGGTGGAAGGTGATATAGGTGGCGCCGGCCTCGGCGAAATCGCCGATCAGGCGGTCCACCGGGCTGACCATGAGGTGCACGTCGATGGGCGCGGTGACCCCGTGCTTGCGCAGGGCATTGCAGACCATGGGGCCGATGGTCAGGTTGGGTACGTAGTGGTTGTCCATTACATCGAAGTGCACGATGTCGGCGCCGGCGGCGAGGACATTGTCCACTTCCTCGCCGAGGCGGGCGAAATCGGCGGAAAGAATCGAGGGGGCGATCAGGTAGTCGGCCATGTTGGGGGCTCCAATGTTTCAGGCTCTACTGGTTTTAGCGCTGCTGGTTCGGGCTCTACGGGGCGTGCAGGCGCAATTCTAACCCTTCGCTTCCGGTGTGACGAGCTGATCGGAAATGATGTGAAGGAGTCCGGAAGTGATGTGTATACTGATAGCTGAGTTAGCGATACTGCCGTGCTGGAGGCAATTCAATGGCAGCAATCGCGTTCGACACACTGCAATACGCCCGCAGGTTAAAAGCTGCGGGCGTACCTGAAGCGCAAGCTGAGGTTCAGGCGGAACTGATGGCCGAAGCATTCGTACACAATGTTGGTCAACTGGTCACGAGGGATTACCTCGATAGCCGGCTTGAGGCCCTTGAGCACAAGATTGATCAAAAATTGTTACGCCTTGAAGCCAGGCTCGAAGCCAGGCTTGAAGCCAAATTTGAGGGTAGATTTGCTGACATTGAGGCCAGATTTACAGGAATCGAGGGCAAATTTACGGGCATAGATGCCCGGCTCTCGAGCGTCGAAAACAAGCTCACCGAAATTGATGGCAAATTCCGCCTCGTGTACTGGATGCTCGGCGTCATAATCGCCAGTACCACACTTCCCCAGCTAATCGCGCTGTTCGGAGGCTGAGCGCAACCTTGCATCGAGGTCTGCGAGCCGCTGCGGTGTGCCCACATCCTCCCACAGCCCGGCATAGTACTCTCCCCCGAGAGCACCGCGCACAATAGCCGCATCCAGAAGCGGCCGGAGCGCCAGCCTGCCGCGCTCGATGCCGGCGAAGAATCCCGGCCTGAACAGCGCGATACCCGCATAGGTATAGCCCTTTCCCCCGGGTCCTCGCTGGTGCAGGCGACCTTCGGTGTCGAGGAGGAAATCACCGTCGGGATGCTGCGGAGGGTTGTCCACCATTATCAGGCGGGCTGTCTCCCAGGGCTGTAATTCCAGCGCCAGCAGGCGCTCGAAGGGGTAGTCACACCAGACATCGCCGTTTACCACCAGAAAGGCTTCATTGCCCAGCAGGTGCAAGGCCTCGCGGACACCCCCGGCGGTTTCCAGGGGAGTGTCCTCCGGGGAATAGCTGATCTCCACCCCCCAACGTTCCCCGCTGCCAAAATAGTCGACGATCTGCTCGCCAAGGTGGGAAACATTGACCACCAGCTGGCGTATCCCCGCACCCGCCAGGGCACGGACATGGTGTTCCATCAGCGGTATGCCGCCCGCGCGGAGGAGCGGTTTCGGCGTCACTTCCGTCAGTGGCCGCATACGCTCGCCGAAACCGGCGGCGAGAATCATGGCTTTCACGCGTTGGCACTCCAGGCCTGGCGGGCAATTACCGGCCCCAGTTGCGCGGTGATTACGTCGGCAAACTCGGCGAAGACGGGTATGGACTCGCGATATTTCTCCAGGATTTCCCCGACGTAGGCAAGCACCAGCGGCAGGTCGTCGAGATAGGCCGTCTTGTCGTCGCGCAGGTAGAGGCGGGCGAAAGTGCCCAGAACCTTGAGGTGCCGCTGCAGGCCCATGAGGTCGAACCAGCGAATGAAGCTCCCATCGTCCAGTGGCTCCACAATGCCGGCCTCCACCAGCCGGTCACGGTATTCCAACGCCCAGCTCTCGACATCGGCCGCTGGCCAGCGGATATAGCAATCTCGCAGCAGGGATACGAGGTCGTAGGTGATGGGGCCGACCACCGCGTCCTGAAAATCGATGACCGCCAGTTCACCACCTGGCTGTAGCATCAGGTTGCGGCTGTGAAAGTCACGGTGAACCAGGACACGCGGCTGGGCCAGTGCGCTCTCGATGAGAAGCCCGCACAGCGCATTCCACGCCTGTTCCCCGCCGGAGCCCAGGCCCTGCCCGAGCAGGCGGCCGACAAACCACTCGGGGAAGCGGCTCAGTTCCTCTGACAGCAGCGCCTCGTCGTAGGCCGGCCAGTCCGGGCTGGCCGGGGCCAGGCGCGCGAGCTTGAGGAGGATGTCGAAAGCGCCGCGATAGCGCTCTCCGACATTGCCGGCATCCAGTTCCGGCAACAACAGCCGGTCGCCGAGGTCACCGAGCAGCAGGAAGCCCTGTTCGAGATCGCTGCCCAGCAGTGCGGGCACGGTGATTCCCGCCTTTTCCAGCAACGCACGGACCGCGAGGAACTCGGCGTTTTTCTCCGTCCGGGGCGGTGCATCCACCAGGATATAGCTGGCATCGCCCAGCCGCAGGCGGAAGTAGCGCCGATGACTGGCGTCACCCGCGACCACCTCCAGTTCGCCGCCGGGCTCGGCCAATACGGCGTTTGCCCAGGCCAGCAATTTCTCCGGGGGGGGACTGGACGGCAAGGTGATCTCCTTTGCAGATTGGGTATTCAGGGCCACTTTTTCCGGACAATAGACGGGGGATGCTTTAGAATCCGCCACTTGTTTCGTGAATCCTGATCGACCGAACATGAACCGCCGCACTGCCACTACAAAGGTGAGACGACAACCCAAGCCCCTCTACCTGGCAGTCCACCTGGCGGTCTCCCTGGCGACCGTGGCTACGACGGCCCAGGCACAGGATACCAGCGCTGAAGCCCTCTCACACGCCCGGGACTGGGTAAACACCGGGGAAGTGCCCGAAGAACTGCGCGACCCGCGCTGCGAACTCTGCGGCGGCCGCTACCTCGACCCCCTCCGCGACGAGGATCGCAGCAAGGAGCCGGAAACCGCCGACATCGACGCCACCTCCACCAGCTCCGAGCTGCGCGAGGACACGGTCGAGTTCAGCGGCGGCGTCGAAGTCACCCAGGGCTACCGGCGCCTGCGCGCAGACAGCGCCACCCTCGACCGCGAGCACAACGCCGGCGACCTGGAAGGCAACATCGTCCTGCGCGAGCCCGGCCTGCTGCTGGAGGGCGACACCGCCCACATCGAATCCCAGTCCGGGGAGGCCCGCCTGACCAACAGCCGCTTCGTGTTGCACGAGCAGCATATGCGCGGCGGCGCGGACCTCCTCTCGCGTGACAGCGAGGGCATCCTGCATGTGCACGAAGGGCGCATTACCTTCTGCGCGCCCGACGACAACGACTGGGTGATCCACGCCAGCAAGCTGAAACTGGACACCGAGGAAGGCCTGGCCACCGCCTACGGGGCGCGCCTGGAACTGGGCGACATACCGGTTTTCTATTCTCCCTGGATGCAGTTCCCCATCGACGACCGCCGCCGCACCGGTTTCCTGTGGCCCGAGTTCGGTTCCGACTCCAAGGGCGGCGTGGATATCTCGGTGCCGGTGTACGTCAACCTGGCCCCCAACTACGACCTGCTTTACGCGCCCCGCTATATCGAGGAGCGTGGGGTCAGTCAGGAGGGGCGCTTCCGCTACATGCACCCCCTGGTCGGCAACTGGGCCGTCGGCGGCGCCTACCTGGCCAACGACGAGCGCTATGAAAACGACTATCCCCTGGAGGACAGCAGCGATCGCTGGCTCGGGGTGGTACGCCAGAACGGCCTGTTCAACCAGCGCCTGCGCTCGCAGATCGACTACAGCAAGGCCAGCGACGTCAACTACATGAAGGACCTGGACAACTCCACGCTGGACTCCCGTCGGCGCACCGCCCTGCTGCAGTACGGCAGCCTCGACTACCTCGGGGACAAGTGGCTGGCCAACCTCGAGGTTCAGCAGTTCCAGAGCCTGGCGGACGACATCAGCAACGACTACAAGAAACTGCCGCAGCTGACGCTGAGCTACCGCCCGGACGGGACTCCTTTCGAGCTGGACCCGATACTGCTGGTACAGTACTCCAATTTCGACAGTGACGACGACCGGGTGACCGGCACCCGCCTCTACTCCGAAGCGGGGGCCAGCCTGCCGATGCAGTGGAGCTACGGTTTCCTCCGGCCCACGGCAAAATACCGCCTGGTGAGCTACGACCTGAACGCCCACGGGCGCTTCACCGAACAGAGCCCGGAAAGCGGCGCGCCGATGTTCAATCTCGACGGCGGGCTCTACTTCGACCGCTCCACCAGCTTCGCCGGCAAGGGCATGCTGCAGACCCTGGAGCCTCGCCTGTACTATTTATACAGCGGCTACGAGGAACAGACCGACCAACCCGACTTCGACAGCGCGGAACTGACCTTCACCTACAACCAGCTGTTCCGGGAAACCCGCTTTTCAGGCCACGACCGCATCGACGACTCCAACCAGCTCTCGCTGGGCCTGTCCTCCCGCATGATCGACGAGGAAGACGGCCGCGAGGAGTTCTACGTCAGCTTCGGCCAGATCTTCTACTTCCGCGACCGCGAAGTGCGGCTCGGCGCCAACCAGCCGCCACTGGATGGCGGCGGCTCGGAACTGGCGGGGGAGATGGGCTTTTTCCCCAATGAGCGCTTCAGCGTGCGCGGCAGCATGGTCTGGGACCCGGACACCAACCAGATGAACTCCGCCAATACCATCGCCAGCTACCTCACCGGGGATGGCCGTATTTTCAATGTTGGCTACAACTACCGGCGGCCCGTGACCACGGTCGACGAGAATCAGAATGATACCGAGCAGGCCCACTTCTCCGCCTATCTGCCAGTGGGCGGGAACTGGCGCCTGTTCGGCGCGGTCAACTACTCGCTGCAGGCCAATACCAGCGTGGAAGATATGGCCGGGGTGGAATATGATAGCTGCTGCTGGCGAGTCCGGCTCCTGTACCTGCGCTACTACGACAACGATACGACTGGCCAGTTACCGGACTTCAATGACCCGCAACTTGAGCGGGAGAAATCCATCCAGATCCAGATCGTCCTGAAAGGCATGGGCGGCTTCGGCAATCGCGCCAGCGGCATAATGGAAGACATGATTCGAGGTTTCGTTGACAGTGAATATTAAGCAGCTCCTGCGCGGTATCTGCCTGTCCACCGCACTGCTGGCGGGGGGCGCGCATGCCGAGACACAAATGCTCGACCAGGTGGTCGCCATCGTCGAGGACGACGTGATCATGGCCAGCGAACTGCGCGAGCGGGTCGCCTCGGTGAAGACCAACCTGCAGGCCGCCGGCGTCGACATGCCGCCGGAGGACGAAATCATCCGCGAAACCCTCGACCGGCTGATTCTCGAGAGCATCCAACTGCAGATGGGCCAGCGCGTCGGCGTGCGAATTACCGACGCCCAACTCAACGATGCCCTGCAGCGCATCGCCTCCCAGAACGGCCTGACGCTCGAGCAGTTCCGCAGCGCACTGGAACAACAGGGCCGCTCCTACCACGAGGCCCGCGGGAACATCCGCAATGAAATGATCATCCAGCGGGTGCAGCAGGGCAACGTCAACCAGCGTATCGAAATCAGTGAGCAGGAAGTGGACAACTTCCTCGCCACCCAGGAAGGGCAGAAACTCACCCAACCGGAATACCAGCTTCTCCACGCACTGCTGCCGGTTTCTCCGGACGCCCCCGGGGACGAGATCGAGCGGGCGCGAGCCTATGCCGGGAAGGTGCTGGCACAAGTTCGCGGTGGCACCCCCTTCGAAGATGCTGTGAGCGCGCCGGGGCCCTTTACCTTCAGCGGCGGCAACCTGGGCTGGCGCAAGGCCGAAGATATCCCCTCCCTGTTTGCGGACGTCGTGCCCTCACTGGAGGTTGGCGATACCTCGGACATCATTGAGTCCGATAGCGGCTTTCACCTGATCTACCTCGCAGAGCAGCGCGGCGGCGGCCAGATGGTCGTCAACCAGACCAAGGTCCGGCACATCCTGATCAAGCCCTCTGAAATCCTCAGCGACGAGCAGGCCCGGGAAAAAGCCGCCGACCTGAAGGCGCGCATCGAAGCCGGAGAAGACTTCGCTGCCCTGGCCCGCCAGTACTCCGAGGACATCGGCTCCGCCCAGGAAGGCGGGGAGCTGGGCTGGACCATGCCGGGGCAGATGGTGCCGCAGTTCGACCAGGCGATGAAAACGGCCACCATCGGCGAAATCACCGAGCCAGTGCGCACCCAGTTCGGCTGGCACATCCTCGAAGTCGAGGACCGCCGCGAGCAGGACATGACCGACAAGGCCCGGCAAAATATGGCGATGAACTATCTCCACCAGCGCAAATACCAGGAGGAACTGGACGCCTGGCTGCGCCAGATTCGCGATGAGGCCTTCGTCGATATCAAGTAATCGCGAGCCGGTGGGCACCCTCCCCCGAATAGCCATCACCTGCGGCGAACCCGCCGGCATCGGTCCCGATGTCACTCTCGCCGCGGCGCTGGAGAGCTGGGACGCCCAGCTCGTCGCCATCGCCGATCCCGTGCTGCTTCGGGCCCGCGCCGCGGCACTCGGCCTTGCAATCGGAATCCACGAGTTTGATCCGGCACAAGCGCCTCAGGCACACAGGCCCGGCGAGCTGGCGGTACTGCCAATCGATCTGGCGGCGCCCTGCCAGCCCGGCGTGCTGGACAAAAGCAATGCCCCTTACGTGGTTGAGATGCTCAATCGCGCCGTAGACGGCTGTGTCTCCGGTGAATTCGCCGCAATGGTCACCGCCCCGGTGCAAAAATCCGTCATCAACGACGCCGGCATGCCCTTTTCCGGGCACACCGAACTGCTGGCTGAGCGCACCGGCACGCCCCGTGTTGTGATGATGCTGGCCACCGGCGAACTGCGCGTGGCCCTCGCAACCACGCACCTGCCCCTGCGCGCGGTAGCCGACGCAATAACGCCCGCCCTGCTGGAGGAAACCCTCACCATCCTGGAGCGGGACCTGCGCGAGAAGTTCGCAATTGCCCGGCCCCACATCGCAGTCCTCGGCCTGAACCCCCACGCGGGAGAAGGTGGGCACCTCGGGCGGGAGGAACTGGATACCATCATCCCGACCCTGGACCGCCTACGGGCCCGGGGCCTCGATCTCAGCGGACCACATCCGGCCGACACCGCTTTCAACCCCAAACTCCTCGGCAGCAGCGACGCAGTGTTCGCCATGTACCACGACCAGGGCCTGCCGGTGCTCAAGTATGCCGGCTTCGGCGAGGCGATAAATGTCACCCTGGGCCTGCCGATCATCCGCACCTCGGTGGATCACGGAACCGCTCTCGATCTCGCCGGCAGCGGCCGCGCCGATTGCGGCAGCATGCGCGCTGCACTGGCACTTGCCGTGGAGATGGCGGGAAAGGGGTAGATCGCTCACAGAGTGAGCGATAACCACCACCCGACACCCGGCAAGCCACCAGCACCGACCAACCCGCCCGGTTTACAGCCCACCAGCGCATCCCTAAAATTGGCGGCTCAATTTCTGGCCCGGATTCCCATGAGTACTACCCCCAGCAGCAACGCCCCCGCCCCCTCGGGGCTTTATGCCTTCGCCGAATGTGAGGCGGTCTCCATGAGCAATGGCGGAGTACTACTGATCAACCGCCAGAGCGACGCCCAGATGTTGGTGGCGCCGCCCGTCGCCCAGGCGATGCAACTGTGCCGGACATTCCGGACCCTCGAGGAACACAGCGCTCACCTCACCGGCAGTATTCCCGAACTGGCAGGGCAACAGGCCGACGTAATGAACGTGCTCGGCATGCTCCGCGAGGCCGGCTTGCTGGTAAGTGCCGAAGCCGTCTGCGACCGGCTGAACGCCGAAGTGCCCGCGGCGCTGGACCGCCCGGCCACCCGTACCTTCATCATCACCTGCGATCGCCCCGCAGCGGTGGAGCGCCTGCTCGAAAGCATGCTCCGCGCGAGCAACCTGAGCCGCCACGAGGCGATTTTCCTCATCGACGATTCTCGCGACGAGGCCAACGCCGGGCGCAACCGGGAAGTGGTAGAGCAATTCAACCTCACCTCCCCCAGGAACATGCATTACTTCGGCGCCGCCGAGGCCCGGGAGTTGATGGACAAGCTCATTGCCGAACTGCCAGGGCAGGAGGAGGCCATCCGCTTCCTGATCGATCGCGAGCGCTGGGCTGCGGACAAGACTTACGGACTGGCCCGCAATCTCTGTCTGCTGCTGTCAGTGGGCCGCCGCGCCATCGTGATGGACGACGACGTGCTTTGCTCGGCAGTGGGCTCACCCCACGCGCAGGCCGGGGTCGCGTTTGGCCAGAACGAGCGGGAGGTGGACTTCTACCAGAACCCCGGGGAGATGCAGGCCAGGACCAGTAAAACCGAATTCGACCCCCTGACCGGCCACGCCTCCTGCCTCGGCCTGAGTATGGGCCAGGCCATCAGGCAGCTGTGCGCGCGGCAACTGGTGCCCGCCGACCTCGTCGGCGCGAACGCCCCCTACCTGAGCCAGTGGAACGCCGAGTCGCCAGTGCTGATCACGCAGTCCGGCACCGTCGGCGACCCGGGTACGCCGGGCACCGACTGGCTGTACACCCTGAACCCCTCCTCCAGCAAACGCCTCCTGGAATTCCCCGGCGGCGTATCGGGCGCCCTGCAAAGCCGCTGCTACTGGCTCGGGCAGTCGCGGCCGCTATTCAGCAAGCTGGCTGTGATCTCCCAGGTCAGCGGGCTGGATAACACCCACCTGCTACCGCCCTACTTCCCGGTGTTCCGCGGCGAGGACTACCTGTTCGGCGCCATGACCGAGTTCATGCACCCCAACGCCGCGGTGCTCGAATACGACTGGAGCGTGCCCCACCTGCCGCTCGACGAAAGAAAGGGCGACCCGGACCCCGCCCCCGCCACCGGCAGGGGCAAGATCAACATCAACAAGTACGTCACCGATCGCACCACCTACGACGAGGGCATCTCACCGCAGGTGCGCTTGGCCTCCCTCGCCGCCCTCGCCCGCCGCCTGTCCGAAACCAGCGACCGCGGCCTCCTGGTGGAATTCCGCCGGGAAGTCGCAGAAGCCCAGAGCAACGAATTTGCCCGCCTGAATGGCTTCCTGCAGGACGGCAGTATCCGGCCGCCCGGCTGGCAGGACTGGCTGGAACAGAGCGCGCGACAGGTGGGTGAAGCGATGCAGGTGCCGGCCGCACCTGGGGATGTCGCCAGCATTCCGGACGGGCTGGGCGAAAGCGAGATCCTCGCGCGCTTCCGCAACTACCTCGCCGGCTTTGCCGCTTCACTCGAGAACTGGCAAGCTATCCGCAATGCGGCCGCGACCATAAGTCCTTCCTAGCTGGGCGAAGGCCGCCTTATCAGGGAATGAGCAAGCACGAAATGGCCCATCTGGGAGAAGGAAGGTCCGACGAGCCCTACCCCCGGCTTCGGGACCTCGGTATTGGCATTGCTTATGCGTTTATCGCTCTGCTCATCAGTGGGGGCGTGCTGGGTTCCATGTATTTGTTGCTCTCGCCTGAACTTGGCGAACAGCGCGCAGCCACGGACGACGGGAGCGCACGGCCCTGGCGCGTCAGCGGAAGCAGCCTGATTGCCCGAAGGGGCAGCGGCGAGGAAACCGAAAGCGGTGGAATGCGGATTACCCAACTGGAAGAGGGCCCGCGGGATACCCGGAGCATTTACACGCGGCGCGTGGGATTCAAGGCGGCTGATTACCCTTATTTGCAATACAGGGTGACGGGGCAGAATCCCGCCAGTTTCTACTACTTCATCTGGCGTACCGCTGATAAGCCCGGGGAGACCAGCCACGTCGCCCTGGCGCGCATCAACGACATGGCCCAGGTCAGCATGCTGTCAAACAATCCCCACTGGAGGGGCACTATCACTGAAGTCGGTATCGATGTGTATGGCGAACTGCGCGGGGACGCCCAGACCATCGAGAGCCTCGATATGCTGCCTCCATCAAACTGGAATTTCATACGTGCGATCTGGAGCGAGTGGGCGGGGCTGGAAACCTGGAACCAACGCTCTGCCCACCACCTGATGGGAGGGCCTTACCAGACCATTCTCCCCAGGCCACTGGCCATGGCAATCTGGGCGATCGGAGCACTGGCACTGCTGATACTCGCGCGCGTCTTTGCAGGATCGGATATCCGGATCGCCGTACTGCTTGCCGTACTCACACCCTGGCTTGTGATCGATATGCTCTGGCAACGCAACCTGAGCGCACAATTGGCGGAAACGCGGTATGTATTTGCTGGCAAAACACAGCAAGAGAAACACCATTCAGATCTGGACGGTGTGCTATATGACTACGCGCAACGATTAAAAAACGAAGTACTCCCCGAGCCAGGAGTAAAAATATTCCTGCTGAATGACTCTCCATGGCGGGATTACCACCGGCTCAAAATGCAGTTCTATCTACTACCACACAACATTTTCAATTTCGGGAAGTTCCCCAGGCCGGAGTCACTACAGCCCGGGGATTACCTCCTGGCCATGGGCGATATCCCCGGGCTCAACTACGACGCATCCACAGCTACCCTGAACTGGCGCGATCAAACGCTTCGCGTCATTGAGATCGATAAGCAGGGGCTTGGCAGTCTCTATCAGTATGCGGGTACGCCATGAGTAGCGAAGTGAGCCTGTTCAGCATAGCGCTATCCATTTTACTGCCATGGATTCTGGGAGGTGTCTGGGTGTACTGCCTGCTCGGCTCCTCCAGGCACTGGAACTGGTGGCTAATACTTGGGCACGGTTATCTGGCCGGCCTGTTCCTGACCACACTGGTTCTGAGATTCGTTTCAAGCGCCGGCTGGGGCCTCAGTTTCACCACGGTTGCGACCATACTTCTCTTACTGACATTGGCCGGGGCCATTACAGCGCGCAAACTGTCAGCGAGTACACGACCTGTACACAAGGCCAATGCCCTGGGCAGCGGCGAATGGGTGTTTTGTGGCGCGCTATTGCTGCTACTCGGCTGGCGTTACTCCACAATTTTTCAGGAGGTGCTCCTGCGACCACTGTACCCCTGGGACGCCTGGATGAACTGGGCGCCCAAGGCTGTAGTCTGGTTTCATTTCAGGGAGATGGTGGACTACGTGCATCCACAGGCCTGGCTCACCGCGCCGGCCAGCGCACTGGATTATACGCTCGGCGCCTACAATGCCTGGGAGTATCCGGATGGCGTACCGCTGATCCAGCTATGGAGCATGCTGGCTATCGGCAGCGCCGACCAGACCGCAATCTACCTGCCGTGGGTATTCATCTCCATCGCTTTGGGTTGCTCCTTGTACGGACACCTGCGTATGAGTGGAACACCTTGCTACATCGCCATGACGGGCGTCTATCTGTTACTCAGCCAGCCATTTATCAATGTACACACTGCACTGGCAGGCTATGCCGACCTGTGGGTTACCGCGGTTTTCGGCTGTAGTGTTTTTGCAGTGATCGCCTGGGATGAAACGCGCAATTGGCAGTACGCCGTTCTCGCTCTTGTGTCAGCGCTGTTTTGTGCGCAACTCAAGGTGCCGGGGATTATCATGGCTGGAATAGCGCTGGGCTTACTCGCGGTATCACTGCCGGGAATCGCCAGGCCAAGGCTTGCGCTGCTACTCGGGGTCATCGCCGTCGGCGGCCTGGCGGCTTTCCTCCTGGGGCTTCAAATGGAACTACCCGGGCTGGGGCCTGTAGTGATATCACAGGAGATGATTTCGCTCCCCTTCCTCGGAGACTATCCATTACAGTACCGCCCTATCCACGACGCGATGCTGACGAGCAATTTCCTGATGATCAACTGGAATATCTTCTGGTTCCTTGTCTGCTTCGCGGCAGCTATTGCGCTTGCTTACCCAGCCTGGGTGATTCGAAATCTGCTGGTCATTACGGCGCCATTAACGACAATAGGCTTTGTGATCTTTGTCTATTACTTCACCGAACGATACGAGTTCGCCCAGGATTACACGCAGGTCAATCGTGCCACCTTGTATTCGATCCCGCTGGCTGCGCTATTCTTATGCCGCATCGGCGCACATGCCTTGAATCGTTCGCGCGCCTGATTGGATCCAGTACGAATATGATTCCAGTCGATTTCATTCGCGCCTTTGTCAAAGCCCGGGCAACCCGGATCGGACTCTGGCTTCATCGACACATTGCACCGATCATCAGCGCCAGACGAATAGCAGTAGTCACCGTTGGCCATCCGGTACTGGATTATTTTTTTTTAAACCTCAGCTTGAGAAAGCGGCTTCCACTCCATTTTGTGACACCAATGGAGAACTGCGAGCCCTATGAACACCTGATCATCCCCAACGGGCAATGGGAAAGTGTCGAGCACTTGCAGGACAAATATCGGGACAAGCACCTGATCTTCTGCGAAGTGGGCTTTTTCCCCCAGAACAACACAGTCTACTTCGACAGCGAAGGCGTCCACGCAAAATCGTCTTTCCGCCATGCGACGATTCCTCCCGCCACTCCGGAACAGCTCAACAGACTCGCGATATTCAGGGAGCAGTTTCTAAAGGAAAACTATATACGCCATCGATGGGCTTCGGTGCGCTCCCAGGCGGAACCGGGGAGCGAGACACTCACGGCAACCAGTCGGCCCTATATCCTCGTGCCACTGCAACTGGAGTCGGATACCGCATTCAATTTTTGCCCTTTCGATTCCAACCAGGAGATTATCTCAGCACTGGAATCTTTTTTCCCGCAGCGCAGGCTCATATTCAAACCTCACCCATTGGATAACGACGCACAGTACACGGTCCGTGAGGGGAACTCGCTGCTCGGAGTCGACAACAGGGACCTCGCTTACCTCATAAAGCACGCCGAATACATCGTCGGCTGCAATTCCAACGTGCTACTGGAGTCACTGCTGGCGGGAAAAAAATGCGCCGCATTTGGCGAGGGTATATTCAGTGGGCATCAGGTAGTGATGGAGTGTCACGACCAGCCGTCTCGCCTGGCTGAAATTGATGATTTCCTGCCTTGCAGGTCTCACATTGACAGTTTTCTGGTTTCGATTCTCGATACACAGATTTCAATTGAATTCTGGCGTAACCAGGAAGAGTCGGAAAAGCTTTCCCGAAAGCTGGAACTGCTCAAATTGGTGAAATAGGTCCTGACGCAAACTGCCAATCGCCAGACTTTGCTTATCTGGCACTGGGAGATTGCGATGATCGCGCGCCTTTCACCACATCGCAAGTAAACAACTTTTTTCCTACTTGTAGGTCATTACCGCGGGAAAGTCTGCCTGCCGTGAGAGTGTAAGAAGACGTTGCGCGCGAACCTGGTAGGTATGATCCCGCAGTACCCGCCTCTGCCCTGCCTCTCCAATCGCTACCATCTCGTCCGGATGGCCCAGGTATTGGTGTATCCTCGCCACCATATCCTCTGGCGACTCAGCGACGACAATTTCCTCGCCCACACGGAAATGATAATCCAGCAAGGGGTTCGGATCTGAAATGACAAAGCACCCCATTGCCAGTAGCTTGAATATTCTTTCATTGCCTGCAAATGGAAAATCCAGCACCTGACTAGGCTCGTGCAAGGCAACCTGGATCGCGTGGTCTGCTACGACCTGGTTGTAGAGTTCCTCGGCCAGGACGCCCCGCGAAAGATCATCCGGCCAACCTCTGCCATACAGGACAAAACGTTCCCCAAACTCCAGGCGCAGGGCATTTATATAGGGCGCCATGTTCTGCCATTTGAAAGGCCAGCAGCCACCGACATAGAGGATCTCACTGGGGTTATCGATGCCCTCCGCCCTAAAGCCTGGGGGATACGCCCTGATATCCGCGGCATGAGGCTCCTCCAATAAGGGCAGGCCAAGATCCAGGTAATTTTTGAATACTGTCGGATAAACATGATGGGCCAGTGGAGAACGAATAAGGTCGACGAATCCGGTATCGAAAACTGCCCGCTCCACTTCAACAGGGCGTTCTGCCTGAAGATAGAATCCCGACACGCCCGCCTCCGGGAATCTGCTGAAGTCGATAGGGCAATTCTGGAACAACTGGCGAATATTACTGGGATTCGACCGCACGGCCACGAACAGACCCTGCCTGTCTTTATACGATCGTAGTAGCGGGAAAAATTGTGCGAGTAACCAAGCTGAGGGTAAGCGCCTGGATCCACCCTCCTGCAGATAGCCAATAAAATGGGTTGGACGGAATTCCGCCAGTATCCTTCGCAAGTCGGGTTCGTTGCGCCGGGAATCCCACACCAGCACATCTGCCCCTGCCAGGCGATAGCCGTTCACGAACCCGCGATCGATATAACCGAAGGCACCTTTATCAGTAAGAACCTGGTATAAAACTCGCACGGGACTACGGGAGCGCAGAGACTGGCCCAGGCCAAGTTGCCGAACAATTGCTTTTACCGCCCCAGACGGCAGCAGACGCCTCATGTTTTAGCGCCGGACTCGCGGCTTGAAGAATCCCATCAACTCCCTCAAGCTGGTTTCATCCAGGTCGATATTCAGGAATGACTGAATACTGGACATGGCTTCGACAGGGTCTTCTCGAAAATCATTGTAATCCAGTTCGAGCGCCTTTCTGGAAGGTTTAGAAGCATACCAATATTGCAAGCGCTTATCCGTTATCGACTGCCACTGCTCAAACGTTAAATTCCTTCCTTTTCCGCCGCGACTCTCAAATGTCTCTTCAATATTCCTATTCATGAAAATCCAGCGCGCCTTTGGATACAATTCATCGTACAGGTCAGCCAGCACAAGCAGCCGGTTTCCCTTGTACAAATCGATACGGCCCTTATTGACCAGAGAACGTATCAGCTTTTTCTCGCGCCCCACCAGCGCAGGCCAGTTGTCAGGCAGGTCCGGGATATTGAGATGAAAATCACCGCCGAATTTGCTGAGTATCTCCTCCGAAATACGCAACAGTGGCAAGCACTCGAAATAGCCATGAACGTTATTTACATCAGCCTGTCGCAGCCACTCCTCCGGCCCCAGCCTGTACCCCATACGATGTACCAGCCCGCACAGGAAGCTTGTTCCGGATCGGGGAGGCCCGGTCACAATGACCTTTAGTTCGCGGGGAGAGCTTGTCAGCCTGCTACGTAGTCGCTCGAGCATGGATAGCACACCTCAATTAATCCGATATTTCAATTCCTGACAGACACTCTAACGCACAGGCATCTGTGGATGCATATGTGCTCTCGATAATATTTCAGTGATAACTCCCAGCGAATGAGCCAGGCCGCTTAATCCGGAAGCCGAGCCGGGCTCGACCGGAAAAGACCTGTCCAGGAGAATTTGCGACGTATCTTTTTCCGTCGAAGCGCCGCAATTACTGCGCTCTTGAACTTTTCCATGGGGACGACGAGATCCCGTAGGCGGGATTCGAAGTCGGGGTTGTTGCTCTCGAATTCCTCATCGATATGCTGCATGCAATTAATCTTGATCGCCGAAAGATCGAGCTGGTTCGCGAGCGCTATCATCTCCGATATCTTTTTATACTCGAATACGATAACTTCCGTACCCGGGCGACAGGCCAGCATATTCGCGAGCCCGGCACCATGGGGCGCCACCAGGACATCGACGTCATGAAACAGCCGAACCTGCTCGTCGAAACCGAGGCGCTCGGGCAACACCTCGACAAAGCCCTCTTTTCGAAGGAACGCACTAACCTGCTTGTCATTGTGGACTGATCGCCTTGGTGTGGGGAATTCCCTCCGGAGATAGACTTTACGTACGACAGCGCCTTCTGCCGGGGCAGTCAAAGTCCACAGAAGCTCTCTCAGGCCTGAAAGTACTCGTCGGCTGTACCAAAGGTTCCTCTGTAGCGAAATGAAGGTAAGCGACTCGTACTGGTGCAGTTCACCGCGCCCGGCTGGCAAGTGTTCCAAAGAATCTGAAAAACCCAGGCGCTCAAGCAATGTCTGCTGGTATGTAGTAGCGTCGCCATGGACCAGAATCGAGTCGCATTCGTCGAGCCACTGCGGACACACCTCGCGGGCCAAGGTCAGGCGAGGCAGGAAGTTTACGAGGAAATGCCAGTGGTTCGACATTCCTCCGAGCACAAAAGCATGGCCTGGCTTTTCAGCAACACGGGTCGAAGGTTCCCAGCTATACCCCTCGTCGTCGCGAGCGCGCAGCGCACCGGTCCTGTTGATGAAGCGGATATTTTGCTCGTCGCCGCAGAAAGTCCTGGCACCGGGAAGGTAGAGATGCCCGTTGTAGTCGACCATCCCCCCACTGACGCGCAGCGCAACGACCGGGCGCCGGACGTCGGCAGTAGCCGTCCTCCACTCCAGGTAATCATCGATGTCGATGTGCCTTGACTCGACCCCCGGTAGCGCTGCCAGTTCCGCCAGGGTGGCTGGCTTCCAATCACCCTCAAATGCACTGGTATCCGTGCCCTGACTTTCGTTTTGCACCTGTGAACCGCCTCTGAATCGCACCACCCCGATCGCGGCGCCGTTCCCACGCGGTGCTTCCCTGCGCCGCAAAAGAGTCATTTTATAACGGCTTGTAGTATACCAGCGCCGGTTTGAAACTCGCCATTACAGAGTTGCCTGCGAGGCGATTAACTGGGGCTCAAATCGACGCGAGCTTTAAAATACCCGAGACAAGGGGTGGGCCGGGACGTTAGGATACCGTGCTATTTGCACCCAATCAGCCGGCACCCGCCGGCGCCGTGGGTTACCCAGGCTGAAAAACTGATCGATGGCAAACCTGCGTTGGACCTGAAAATATTTCATATAGCCTCGCTCGCGAGGGCCGGAGAAACCATACTGCTACGCAGTCTGTCGGTGCACCCTGAAGCCCATGTCGTACACGACCTGACGGGGCCCGGTGAGACAGAGCACAACTCAGAGAGTCAGCAGCTATTCCAATATCTGAGCACTTATGGCCAAAAGACCATCTCACTGGAGAAGCTGCACGAACTGGGCTTTTTCAGGCATATCAAACTCGGAGCGAGCGTTCTTTTACTGAAGCAGGGAGTATTTTTTTCAGACGCGTGCCCGGGTATCGCACTGCTTCGCGACCCCTGGGATGCCTTCCAGTCCTTGTATACTTACGATGGCGGCACAAACGACTTCGAGAATAATCAGCTCTGGCTACGCTACCGCCTGCCAAGATTGATTGCCTGGACCGAAATGATGAATTTCCCGGCTGAATTGATCGATGCGATCAAGAGCGCCAATGATCCATTTGAGCAGTACCTGATTTTTTACCGAACCAGGGCACGTCAATTAACTTCCTCGTACTCGAGCATATTTTATTACGAGGACCTTATTGCCAATCCACAACAGACCTTGACGGAGATACAGCTCGCGCTCGAGCTCGAGCCATGTACCAAGGTTTTTCACTCGCATCAGTTTTTTCCCGATAACCTGCCTGGTCACGGTGGTGCGAATCTCTCCAGAAAACTCGAGCCACAAAACACAAGGCAATTGCTTTCACCCGACGACACGCAAGCCAGGCGGCTGCTTGAGCTTGTGACGGAAGTCGGCCTCGACAGATATGCCAGCAGATACTGAGAGTAATACCTGGCTTTCAGGCGAGCGCAAAGCAGATACCTTGATCGCGCCCTAACACCGCCCCTTACAACATTCCGGGGACTTCAGTCATGTGGATCTCGTCGCCAGTCCAGATATAACCGTAGGCATCAAGGGATTGTTTCGTCAACGCATGAATCCTGCTGGCCTGTTCTTTCGACAACTGCTTGTATTTGGCAGTTGATTCGCGATGTATCGGACGCCAGAGCTTTATTTTTCCGTGACCCAATTCGCCTTCACCATAGTGTTCATGGGATCTCAGCACTTCGTCAGACCAGTCCAGCCCCAGGTGATGGACTATTTTCCGTAGATACGGCTCCGGATTTTCAACAAATTCTTCATACCTGACGAAGGGAAGACCATCCAGGTGATCCTGGAACATCTTCCTTTGGTACAGGAGCATCATGCCGTCGAGAATATCGGCACTTTTGATGCTCTCGAGCATCTGGCGATCAATGTCCTTGCACCAGCGTATATGCTGATTAATGTTTTTCCTGATTCCCTCGCTATCCTTATCGACATGCCGGTATCCGCTGACCGCAATTGAAAAGGGGTTGCGAATCAGGGTAAAACCCTGACGGGGATACGGGTGGGTCCACACCGCGTTTTTCAGCAGGAGAACCGAGCCTGGGCCAAGATTACGATGTCGTACATAAGCGTCCTTCACATCGATCTCCAGCGCCTTGTAGGCGCGCAAATACCGAAACAAGTCCATGTCCTTCGGGTGATCCGGCTCCCTGATCTGGTGAACAACTTCTATCTGGGGATGGGCAGCCAGGCAACGCAGCATCAATGTTTCCCCGGACCGGGAGAAACTGGCCATATGAAAAATTCTGTGACTGCTCATTTCGACTCCTACAACACAAACTACTTGAAATGCGGGCTTATATGCCAACGCGGAACACCGAGCATGCGCCCTGTAACTAAACTTACCGGCCCTTCAAATCACCGGGCCCCGCAGGGTTCTATCAGGCGTTACATCGGGAGTTCCAGTTGTTGGCGTAGTCCCGCAGTTGTCTCCGCACTCGCGCGCTCCATAGATCGAAGTGCCCGCAATCCTCAAACGAGAGACGGTGGAAATCCCGATCGACCTGTAACACGTCTTCCACCGTGAATACCGTTCCCTCCATCTGCAGATTTTCTGCCGCCAGGTATTCGAGAAACTTTTCGTTGGTTCTCGCAACCTTTCGCTCAAGCGCCTGCATCTTTTCCTCACTCTGTGCGACTGAACTTTGCAGGTACTTCGTGCGATCGCCCTCTGAAGAAAGTGCATAGATTTCGCATAAGCGGTGCTTCTCGACCTTACTCCGGGACAGGGAAGCATTACGTACAGCAATCTGGCCAGACATCTGGCGCAATAAATCAGGGCACAGCAGCCCGAAGACTTTCGCTGCGTTGTCGCTACTGCCCTCCCTGTAAACCAATAACTTCAGCGAATCGTCCCCAAACACGGATCTCCAGAAGTTGGTTGCACGCTGCGGGAGGATAAACTCCCAACGGAGGCCGAGGAAAAAATCGGCGAATCTTTTCGTCGGACCCGGCGCCTTGCAAACCTGGTTATACCAGGATTTGAGAAATGGGAACGGGGCACGCACACAAAGAATCACGGCTACTTCATAGTCCGAAAAAAGACGCCTGAGGTCCCCTGATACCGCCTCCCTGCTATCCGGGTCCAGTGAGCAAAGGCGGTAAAATTCCTCCGATGAAAGAAAAACGACACTATCACGCTCACCTGCCACTTCTGCATTGAAATCCCGAGCGTAGGATTCGAATGATGTGTGTTTACGGTACCAGGGGGGAGTAAAGGCGCCATAGCGTTGCAAGAGGGACAGCGCCAATCCACCGTGATTTCTTTTCAGGAATCCCGGACTCGCGGCCCCCGGGTAAATAACACCATGTGCACGCAAGGTCGATCTGTTTTCCCAGGCGGCATCCTGAATTGCCGTGGTTCCGGTTTTGAAGTTACCCACATGCAGGTAAAGCTGCCTCACAAATCAACCACCCTGCTCATATATCGCCGGCCGGAGACGGCCTATAGAGCTCAAGATGGAAAACTCATGTAACGAGACAAATTCATTCTCCGAAAACAGTGACTTCATGACTTCCAAAAGCGCCCCTTCCCCCAACGCTTGCCCCTGGCAATACTTTTTTCAGCGCGTTTTCTGACGGAAAGAAAATAATCTTCATCCAACAGGCGAAATTTATTTTCATTCACATCGAATGTTGCTTCATCAACAAAGCCAACAAATCGCTGCCGCGATGCCACTCTTGGTTTCCGCTCTGCAAAGATTGTCCTGAAGCCTGCATCGCGCATCCAGGACGCGACACAGGCTTCTGTAGGCCCGGTCCAGTTGCTCTCTGCACCCTGCAATACATCGTCACCATAAAACAAGGCCGCTGGAAGGGTCGGATCAAAATTGCATACGTGGGTCTCGACGCAGATAACACCCTTGCATACTGACCGCAGACGATCGAAGGCGAGCAGAGGGTGGCGCAGGTGGTACAAAACCCCATAAAAGAAAACAATGTCAAAACGACCATCCACATCCGGGTCAAGATCATAGACCGTGACCTGCTTTCTCTCTGCCGTACTCTCAAAAAACTCACGAAGCTCGCCGAACACCTTGTTCTTCACTTCCCCCAGCGCAGCAAACCTGTCTGGCGGGCCACTGAAACCCCAATCCTGTTTGGCCGGGTCCTCCACATCTATGGCCAGACAGCGCTCCGCTCCCAGTCTTTCTGCATTGAAGGTCAGGACTCCATCGAGAGCTCCGATATCCAGTACGCTTTTTCCGGAAAAATCAGCTTCCTTCAAGCCAAGATAGGGAAACTCCGCATTGCGATTTACGCGGCCCGGGGTGGAAACACTGTCGTTGAGTTTAATGATGTGGTAGTGGCCGAGCCGTTTTTCCAGGAATGTTCTGCACGCTTCGTCCGATTTGGAAAAGCCTTTCACTTTTCGCTCCTTACAGTACGCCATGGAAGGCCATACCCCGGCCTGGATTCATACTTCACTTACCCCGACTGCTCACGGCCTTAATCTGCTCATTGGCCTTTTGCATCGCATCGCCGACAACCGGGATGTCCTTCATGGGCTTGAGTAGCTGCGTCAGTTTTCTGTGGATACGGTAGGTCATCGAGGGTTTTGAATCCGCGAAGCTGTTGAAGGCTTGATCGCGTTTCCTGGCCACAACGGCTTCTTCCAGATCCGACAGGTATCGCTTGATCGCATCGTCCGCGTCATTGTTGATCGGCATATCCATTGTGGCCATTTTCTTATGGGACAGCCCATCATCCATGACCAGGGAATTACGGCAGATAATTCCGTGCAGCCCTTCAATCACCCGAGCCTGCCGCTGAATTTTGGATTGCATCAGCTCCACGGACCTGAAGTCATTGAACCAGTTGATGGACTGTATATTCGCGTTAACCCCTTCTCCAATTTCACTCGGGAAGTAGTCCTTCAGCGACTCGAGATCCCCCGCGTCCGAGCGCAGTTCGGGTAGAAGCTCATCGCTCTTTTGCACAAAGGCGCAGACATTGTAGCCGTGGCGGACAAAATGTCCCTGCTTTACATTGAAGCCAGCCAACAGCAGAAAATAGAGCAGCTGCCCTACAGACCAGCCCATAACAAGATGGCCACCACTCAAGCTAGGGTTGTGTGGCGGAACACAGATCATTAGCCAGCCATTGTCCGCCAGCAGTTCCCTCGTCCTGGACAGGAAGGCTCCGGGATTCATCGTATGCTCCAGCACGTGTGATGCCCAGATTGCCTCAAACTGCTCTCCAGTTTTGAAGGCTTCAAAATCGACTTCCTGAATCTCCACACCCAGCGACTCCATGTAGGCGCGCGGAAACTGATAGGAATCGAGGTTTATCCCGATTGCCGTGACGTCAATACCGTGCTCCGCAAATAGCATGGAGGCGCCGCCGTTTCCAAAACCAACGTCGAGCACGTTGCTGAATCCGAGACGCAGCCCGGCCAACGCAAGATCGAAGGAGCCTTCGACTGAGAAATGTTGCTCACTGATGAGCCGCGGCGAGTTTTTCATTCCGACTTTCCCGAGCGGAGCAATTCAACAAGCTCCCCATAGCATTTATTTAAATTGAACGATTTTTCAACATAGCTCAGACCGTTGTTCGCCAGGGCGATGCGTAACTCGGGACTGATACCAAGAGCGAGGAGGTGCTTCCTCCACTCTTCAACGTCACTCGCCACCAGAAAGGCGCATCCTGCGCCGTCCTCCATACCCTGTGCGCCAATGGGGCTGGTAATCAGGGGAACTCCATAAGACAGGGCTTCGACATTCTTGATTTTGAGCCCACTACCAAAACGAACTGGATTTATCGCGATATCCGCACCGTAGTACACCTCGTCCATGGACCCCACTTTTCCCACGATCGAGACATTTTTGAAGGGGATCGGCGGCAGGACGTCACAGACACCACCGCAAATATTCAGCTTGAAGCGATCGTCACCTGCGAAGTAGGGCCATACCTCCTCCAGGAACCAAAGGATATGTTCCTGGTTTGCCTTACCCGCCACGAACAGGATATCAGTTCGCTCCGAGGTAAAAACAGGCGTCGCCTTCAATTCGACGCCATGGGGTGCCAGGATCAGTTTGCGGCTATCGAGGTGTTCGCATGCGAACTTCAACTCTTCTTCCTGGATAAGGACGACCTTGTCGTACTTGTCCAGGATGCGAATTTCCTCTTCCATCGAAGGCACTTCGATACTGGGTCGCGCGCCGTATTGGTGATACGACTGTGTTCTCAGGCACATGAGATCGTGGGTATCCAGAATCAGGCGATACTTGTCTCTATCCAGCCCTGTGAGTAGATAATCCAGCCTGATGTACTCGAAAATCAGCGTGTCGAATTCCCGGCTGCCAAGATACGCATGAAAGCGCCGAATGTTCCCGACTTTATGGTACTTCTTCAACCATTCGGGATAGTCCGGCTCCGGTTCGTAAGCCTTTTCTGCTGCCTTTGGCAGCGTGATTTCGCTGAAATCGTCGACGATCCGCTCCAGACCCAGGGAACGCAGCACTTGCTTGTCTGCCTCATCCACTACTCCGAGGAACAGTACACGCAGGCTCAAGTGCTCGTGGAGATACTGAACCAGTTGCAGGATTCTCGCCTGGCTTCCCGTCTCCAGGATCCAGAACTTGATGTGGGTAACAATGAGGGTCCTGCTGTTTGATTTCGACGGAACGCCACGCAACTGCCGAAACCGCACATTTTGCGTCGCGGTTATTCGCCCTTGCTCACCCAGATCGACCAACTCGGTAGTAAATTCCCCGAAAGAATAGAATCTGTTGAGCAGGAATCCTATAAAGCGCTGCGTCGTTTCCTCGTCGACACTGAGGTTTTCGGAATTCAGGTTCGCGATCACAGCCTGCGGTGATTGGACTGCCGTATTGACGGCTTCATGTCCGTAAAATACCTCGCCACAGTAAAACACACGCTTGCCGTGCATCATCGCGTGGACACCCACCCCGGAATTGATCAGGAGAACTGCAGAGCAAAGGTCCAGCAGGTCCTTGAAGTGCATGTCATCCGGCGCCCAGACCACGCCAGCCAACCCGGGGTGAATTTTTTCCAGTGGATGCTTCTTGGCAACAATGCGCCAATCGGAGGGAAGCAATCTGGCCAATTCGTTAACGAAAGTGACAAAGCCCGGCATACCGCCCAGAGAGCCAGACATGTACTGGATCACAGTATCTTCAGGGCGTTGCAGTGGTACGAAAATCACCCGCTCCGCGCTGCCGATGCCGAGACGCTTCCTGACCTGCGCTTCACTCAAGCGCTGGCCCTGGGCCTCGAGTGCGTCGGTAGACTCCAGCGCATGCTGTATGTAAGAGACAACTTTTTCCTGCTCATGCGCGGGCAGGGGGTAGTCCCAGTTCTCTTTCCGGTAGGAGGGGCTCTCCGCGTTGAATCCACCTGGATCGAAAAACCATGAGTCATCGAGTGCACCACGGTCTGACACAATCACCGGAAAACCTGCAGCACGAAGGGCGCGATAAATACCAAGCCTTGTTTCATTCTGATAGGGGTTCTGAATGAAAACATAGCTGATCGAATTCTGCTCGATGAAGTGGAAAACCTCATCTATATCAGTAACTTCTTCCTCTTCGAGATGGAATATCCGGTCGAAATTGGCTTCGATGTCTGCAAGCGCCCTGTAGCCGGGCCGCCAAAGCATCAATGCATTGAATGCGGAGCGGCTCATTTCTTCGCTAGCAGCGAACAAAGCCGCCTGGGAGTCTTGTGTCATCTGCTCGATACAGTCTCGAAAATTAGGTCCGGCACCAGGCTTTATTAACTGTCACTGGGTTTTACAGGTGCCCGGAATGATCCTGATGGTCAGCCTGAAGTCCTTTGCACGGGTTATTCCGAACACCTGGGACGAACATTATACGGAGCCCATGGAGGCGCAACCAATCTTTGTGTCCCGCACTCCGCGTTCACTACCCGGACGAAGGCCAGCGCCTGATTCGCCATGACCGGCGATAATAGCAGTGGCCGAGCAAGGGGGCAGATGGTAGCATGCAGAAACAGCCTCCTAACCCTTTGTTTTTTATAACACTCTTGGAATAATGCCGGCAAAAGGTCAGCTCCGCGAACACTCCAGCCTCCTGCTGTGGATAATGCGCCTCACCGACGTGGGCATGTCGTTACTGTTCTGTGGTCTTGGATTCGCCATTATATTTGCCGGTGACCACAGCCCCCCCAGCCTGTTGCTCTACCAGATCGCGGTGCTGTTCTCGGTGCCCCTGCAAATACTGCTATTCCAGTCGTTTGAGGTGTACCGCCCCTGGCGGGGAGAAGATTATCTGCAGGAATTCGTCGCGGTAATCATCTCCTGGACTATCGTCTTTGCCATCCTCGCCTTCCTTGCTGTCATTACCAAGACCTCAGAGAGCTTTTCACGCGCCTGGCTGCTTATCTGGTACCTTGGTGGCGGCATCGCCATCCTCAGCACCCGCTTCCTGCTCCGGACCCTGCTTAAAAGCGCCCGCGCCAGGGGCTACAACCTGCGGCATATCATCCTCTTCGGAGCGGGAGACACCGGTACACGCGTCTTCGATACCCTGTCCCAGAGCCCCGAAACCGGCCTCAACGTGCTTGCCTATTTTTCACCATCCCAGGACGCTGACCTGCCGCCAAAAGTGAGGCAGGGCAGCATAAGCGAGGGGCTGGAATTCGTAAAAAGTTCCGATTGCGACCAGATATGGATCGCCATGTCGCTCAAAGACGAAGAACAAATCGAGCACATCATTCGCAATCTACGCGATACCACGGCCGATATCCGCATGGTGCCCGACCTGTTTGGCTATCGATTGATCAATCATTCAATCAGCTCAATCGCGAACATGTCGGTAATCAATCTTTCCATTACGCCCATGGATGGCGTCAATCGCTGGATCAAATCCCTGGAGGACAAGATTTTCGCCTCGCTGATACTCGTGCTGATCAGTCCCTTGATGCTGCTTATCGCCCTCGCCGTCAAACTTGGCAGCAATGGCCCGATACTCTACCGGCAGGAGCGTCTCAGCTGGAACGGCCGCCGGTTCCAGATGTTGAAATTTCGCACCATGCCCGTGGATGTCGAAGCGGAAACCGGCCCGAAATGGGCCAGTTCCGGGGAGAAGCGCGCCACTCGGGTGGGGGCTTTTCTGCGCAAAACATCGCTCGATGAACTTCCCCAGTTCTGGAACGTGCTCCTCGGCGACATGTCCATTGTCGGCCCACGCCCGGAACGACCGGTTTTCGTGGAACGCTTCAAGGACGAAATACCAAGCTATATGCAGAAGCATATGGTCAAGGCGGGCATCACGGGCTGGGCCCAGATTAACGGATGGCGGGGCGATACCGACCTGCATAGTCGCATTGAACACGACCTGTATTACATCGAGAACTGGTCCCTTTGGCTGGACCTCAAGATTATCCTGCTCACCCTACTGAAAGGCTTCATACACAAGAATGCATACTAGCGACCAGCGGATCGAGCCATGGCAGAGTTCTGCACAGTAGGCGCCGGCTTTTCCGGCGCTGTCATTGCCCGCGAACTGGCGGAAGCGGGGCACAGCGTGGATGTCTTCGATGCGCGCCCCCACATCGCGGGGAATTGCCATTCGGAGCGGGACCCCGACACCGGGGTGATGGTCCACAAATACGGGCCGCACATATTTCACACGGATAATGAGCGTGTCTGGCAATACCTCAACCAGTACACCGAGTTCATGCCCTTCACCAACCGGGTGAAAACCACCAGTGGCGGGCGGGTTTACTCCCTGCCCATCAACCTGCTCACCATCAACCAGTTCTTCGGCAAGACCTTTTCCCCCTCCGAGGCGAAAGCGTTCATCGAATCCCAGGCGGATCTCAGCATTCAAGACCCGCAAACCTTCGAGGAGCAGGCGCTACGCTTCGTCGGGCCAGACCTTTACGAGGCCTTCTTCAAGGGCTACACCGAGAAGCAGTGGGGCTGCTCCCCCACCCAGTTGCCGGCCAGCATCCTCAAGCGGCTGCCGGTGCGTTTCAATTACGATGACAACTACTTCTTCCACAAGTACCAGGGCATGCCCAGGGAAGGCTATACCGCCATCGTCGAGCAGATACTCGACCACTCGAATATCACCCTCAGCCTGGAAGCACGCTTCGAGCGGGAGCAGACCGGCGACTACGAGCACGTCTTCTACAGCGGCCCGATCGACGGCTATTTCCAGTACCAGCTTGGCCGCCTGGGCTATCGCACGCTGGACTTCGAGGAAATTCGCGCCGAGGGCGACTACCAGGGCTGCGCGGTAATGAACTACGGCGACCGCTCCGTCCCCTATACCCGTATCGCCGAGCACAAGCACTTTTCCCCCTGGGAAGAACACGAAAGGACCATTTGCTTCGCCGAATACAGCCGCGCCTGCGGTGAGGGCGATACCCCCTACTACCCGATCCGGCTGACCGAGGAACAGGCCTTGCTCCGCGAGTACGTGGCGCTGGCAGAGTCGGAGCCTGGTGTTTCCTTCGTCGGCCGCCTGGGCACCTACCGCTACCTCGATATGGACGTCACCATCGCCGAGGCACTGGCCGCCGCGGAAAGTTTCCTTGATATTCGGGCTAAAAACGGGCAGATTCCGGCCTTCTTTATTGCTCCCATCTGATTTACATGCCCAGCAATCTCGTCGCCGTCATTGTCACCTTCAACCGACTGGACAAATTGAAGGACACCGTCGCCCGCAGCCTCGACAAGGGCTTCTACCGGGTGGTGGTGGTGGATAACTGCTCCACCGACGGCACCTCAGAGTGGCTGGAAGGGCTCGATTCGCCTCAGCTGGTGGTGCTGAGAAACGCCAGCAACCTCGGCGGCGCGGGGGGCTTCCATCGCGGCTTCGAGTACGTCACCGAGCATGTGCCGGAGGCCCAGTGGCTGGTCTGCTACGACGACGACGCCTGGCCGGCCAACGACGTGGTAGGGGAATTCGAGAAGCTTGACATCGCCGAGGACGTTGGCAGCCTCGCCGCCGCGGTATATCTCCCCGAAGGCGGCATCAGCGAGATGAATCGCCCGAGCCGCAACCCTTTCTGGCACCTGCGCCACTTCCTGGGTACCGCCAGCCGGGGCCGCGAAGGCTTCCACGTCAGCGACAGTGACTACCATTCAGCCCAGCCGATCGACGCCGACGCCTCTTCGTTCGTCGGCTGTTTCATCCGCGTGTCGCTGATCCGGGAGGGCCGTATCGGCATGCCCCGCAGCGAGCTGTTCATCTACGCGGACGACCTGATCTACCTGCTTGAACTTCGCCGGGCCGGATTTCGGCACTGGTTTGCGCCGAGCATCTGCTTCGCCCACGACTGCCAGACACTGATGGACCAGCGGGACCTGTACCGCCCCATGTGGAAAGTCTATTACACCTACCGCAACCGCCTGGAGGTCTATCGCATCGCCTCGGGGTGGTTCTACCCGCTGATTCTCCTGGTCAAGGTGCCCAGTTTCCTGCTGAACTACCGGCACTACGAGCCCCATGAAAAGAAGAAGTATCTGCAGGTGACGCTACGCGCAGTGTGGGACGGCGTGCGCCGAGATTATCGCAAGACCCACGCCGAGGTGCAGGCGCTGAGCGCCCTCTAGCCGAAAATGTTCAGCGGGCTGCTGCCTTGCTCCTGGCGATGCTCTCCCGGTACTGCTCGAGCACGGCGTCGGGCTCGCCCTCCCCTGCTATCTGGCCTTTGTCGACCCAGATGACCCGGTCGCAGATCTCACTGATCTGCTTCTCGGAGTGGGAGACGAAAACGACCGTCTGCTCGCCGCAAATTCGCTCTTTCATCGCCTGCTCGGCCTTTTTGCGGAACTCGGCGTCACCGACGCTGAGGATTTCATCGACGAGAAGAATATCTACGTGGGTCAGGAGCGCGGTAGTGAAACCCAGTCGGGACTTCATCCCTGACGAGTAGGTCTTGACCGGCTCTTCGAAGGAATCCCCCAACTCTGAAAAAGCCTTGATCTCTTCCAGGAAGGAGATCGCCTCGCGCTTACTGGCCCCCTGCAACATGGCAGAGAGCATGGCGTTATCGCGCCCGCTGAGGTCGGGCTTGTGCCCGAGCCCGATTGTGAGCAGCGAGGCGGATTTACCCGGATACTTGAGCACGCGCCCGCTGGTTGGGGCCAGGATACCGGCCATGATGCGCAGCATGGTAGTCTTGCCAACTCCGTTGCGGCCGATGATGCCGAGGGTCTCGTTCTCGTAAAGCTTGAAGGATACCGACTTCAGGACATGGTGCAGGCCATGGTCGAAGCTCCCCTTACTGGTGTGGAAACTGATGGAAACATCATCCAGTTCCAGCATCACATTACGCTGCACAGTACTCATCAGGTCAGGACCTGCAGGGCAAGCGCCTGGCTATAGCGGCGCATGTAAAGCAGGGTCAGGTAGATGACCAGCCCCGCGCCGAGCCCCAGCACGAGCAGGTGAAGCAGGTCGGGCGCCGTGTGGTGCATCAGTACCTGCCGGTGGGCGTCAAGAATGAAGGCAATGGGATTGACGGTCAGTAAGAGATCAATTTTCGCGGGATCACCTAACTCCCTGACATCCCAGAATATTCCCGAGGTGAACAAGAGGAAGGTCATCCCCAGGGGAATAAATTTCATGAAGTCCCGCACCAGGCAAACCAGGCAGGACCCGATCAGGCCACAGGCGACTATCAACAGGTAAAAAACCACCACCAGCGGCAGTAACCAGAGCCAGGCCAGGCTCGGGGTCACCCCGCCAATCATCAGGAATACCATCATCAGGAGATAGACAGTCGACTGCCGGTAGAGACTTTCCTGGATCGCGGACATGGGAAACAGTGACTTGGGGACGTCGATTTTCCCCACCAGCCCCTGGCTGGCGACGATACTGCCGGAGGCCTGGAGGACGGTCTTGGAGAACCAGATAAAGGCGAATTTCCCGGTGGCGAGGAAGAGGATGAAATCACCCGATCGCTTGCCGGAATCAAGGATCATGTTGAACACGATATAGAAGACGCAGACCCACAGGAGCGGCTCGAGGAACCACCACAGGAAGCCGAGTTTGAACTTGGCGGCATCGGCTTTCAGGAGCATGCGTGCCTGCACGTCCACCAGACTGAAATATTGCTTGAGTGTCATGAATTGATCAGTATTTCGCCTTACGGGCCCCACTTGTTGCAGGCGCGCGAAAGTGTAACAGAATGGACACCCGCGACAGTAGTAGCAGTTCGACCCGGATTCGCCTAGTCCCACGACAGCATCTCGACGGCCTGAGCAGACCGCGAGCGCGACCGGCTACCGCCACCAGCGCTGGTAGAGACCATCCGTGTGGAATAATATAACCAACGGATGATATGCGCAGTCATTAGCCGCATCGGGATAACTTGAACATGAGTACCAGTCAGGCCGGGCCAGCGGCACGGGGCACGAGCCGGGACCCACAGCGGAAAAACGAATGGTTCATCGCACTGCTTCATGCAGGCGCAGCTCTCTCGATAGCGGCCCTGATCCTGTCGAGCGTTTATGGCCTGTTTTTCTTCAGCTTCCATCCCGAGTTCAAACGGTTCGCCGGCCCCCCAAAAAACCCCTACTCAATTCAAGGTGACCGGATACAGGCCGTTTTGGGCAATGTGCAGAGACAGGCAGACGCGGTCCTTATCACCGGCTTCAACGGTGGAAAGTCCGTAGTAAGAACGACACACCGCTTCAAGGCGGAAGACTACCCGTTTATCAAGGTTGAAATGGAGGGTTTGACTCGCTTCACGGACGCCTATATCACCTGGCGGCTGGTGAACGACCTGAAAACACTCCACTTTCTGCCATTGAACCGTACCGGGGACGGCGTAACGCAAATAGCCATGGTTTACGACAAGAATTACAGGGGAACCATCGCCGAATTGTCGCTAGGGTTTTTTGACGGTCCGGCAAACGGGTTCTCGAACAACAACAATGTCGCGATCAGGATACACGGCGTCGAACTCCGCCCCCTCAGCCCAGGTCGCGTGGTCGAGCAGGTTTACGGAGACTGGAGCAATCCGCCACTCTGGCAGACCTACGCCAATAACCGGGTACTGGGTATTCACGAGAATGGCATGGCCTTCCCCAATCTTCTCCTTGCTGTCCTTGTCGCCATCGCCTCCGTAATCCTGATTCTGTCACGCCTTGCGCCAGTCGGCACAAACCGCTCCTGGTTGTCAGTAAGTCGAAGTGTGGTGGTCGTTATCGGCCTGTGTTGGATACTGGGTGACCTTCTACGCTGGCAGTGGCGAATTGAACAGCTGCAGGATACCCATGCGCGATACGCCGGCCTGCCAATGGAGGAGCGTATTCTCAACAGCCCGGTTCGGTGCTTGCGCTTTCCGAAGGGCTGTAAGTCAGATCTCCTCCCCTATTTCTGACTGGAGCCCCTGGAATCTTGGACCTGCTATATCTCCTGATCCTGGTATCACCCGCCATCACAGGCATGGCGTGTGTCGGGGCGATCTCCCTGCACTATAAACTGCAGGACACTGGTCACCTTTGTATATATCTTGGTGCCGCAGCCTGGTCCGGGTACATGCTCTGTGCGATGGCGATCTGGGGGCTCGATCAGGCCGGGCTTCGCGTATTTACCCGCTCATTTGAATCATTTCTCCTCCTGTCGACCTGCCTGGCAATAATCAGCTTTTCACTGGCAGTGCTCAAATACAGGAAGAGCTTTGTTGCACCACCGGCGAGGAACAAGGGTTCAGTCGCCAGCCTGGTGATCTGCCTGGCAATCGCATTGTTGGTACTGATCGCCTTCTACCAACACCTCTGGCTCCCCGCCTTTGGATGGGACCCAATGGATTACTGGCTGGTCATATCGAAAAATTTCATTGAAAACGATACGGTCGATACTGTCCTGAAAAGTCCCTTCGTTCACGAAAGAAGCCAGTATCGTCACCCGATAACTGTTTCACTACTCGCTGCATTTTCGGGCTACTACTCATCACAGACTACGAGCCACGTCGGACTGTTTCTCCCATGGCTCATCGCCTGGATTTCGCTAGTCCTTATCCTGTTTGGCTTCCTGCTGCATATATCCGGTAATCGGCTTTTGTCCATGTCAGGCGCCTATATTGCAGCGAGCATTCCCCTGCTTGAGAATCACGCCTTGATCGGCGGCTATGCGGAGATCTGGTTAACGGCGTCCATGCTTGTCGCTGCCATTTTCGTTGCTACAGGATTCATCAGGAGCAGCCCAACGCATATCGCATTCGGTGTGATCGCGGCGTTATCCATTGTGTGGATCAAGAACACAGGGGCAGCTTACTGTGCCTGCGTGCTCGCAGCCCTTGTCTTTACTTACCTGAAAGCGGCCCTGAAAAGCAAAATCTGGCTGGTTCTCGCGGGGGCACTGGCCCTTGCCCTGGCAATGTACTGGCTCGAAGTCGACTTCGAGTTGGGCGGCCTGAGGGTAGCGATACTCACTGAGCCCTCCCTTACGCTCGTTTTTGCCGGATATACCATGCCATTGGAAGTACAGGACCCCGGCCTGGTAGCGCGTAATTTCCTCCATGCTTTCATCAAGAACCAGAGCTTCTCCCTAATGGTTCCGCTTCTGCTAGTGGCTGTGGTGCTTCACGCACGCCTGTCCTGGGTGAAGCAAAAAGACGAGCAGTTCAGTAACAGTGCTGCTTTGTTTCTTTTGTCTGCTTTTTTTTTGACCTTCCTGATGCTATTTCTTGCGCAATTGTTCCTTGAACGAGGCTTCATCTACGCAGTTCCAGGCCGCGACACCGGCAATAGCCGCTTTTCTATTCCGGGAGTCCTGCTGTGCCTTGCATATTGCGGATACATTATCGGATCAAGCTTTAGACTGAAGCTCAATCCGGGTCGCACTCCCAACGCCCCTGACGATTCGCGCCTGTAGCAATCGAATGAATTTCCCAGGCTACTTTCTTACAATATAAAAGGAACCAGGATTGGTTTCGGGTAACGCGAAAGGGGCAACCGCGCTGAATTTCTCGAAATAGTTGTGATGCAGGAAATTGAGCGCAGCAATCACTTCCCACTGGTCAGTCTGGGTAAGAAGCGCTTCCAGGAGATATTGTTCATTCCAGAATCTGACCCTGTCTCGCAGCCAATCGATAGGATAATCACACGGCGTGAAGATATCGTGTACCTGTACGATGACCCCACGATTGAGCACAGGTAATACTTCAAGGTATTCATGAAGTACGTCACCATTAGGCCGTATGACGTGAGACGAATCGATGAAGAGAATGTCGTTCTCCTCGAGTTGCTGGAACACTGACAGATCGACATCCTCAACTCGTTCCCTGATGAGGGAGACAGGCAAGTCTTCCAGAAACAGCCTTTCGTAGGGTTCGATACAAATATGGCTGCATTGATAGCTGGCGTCATCATCCTGATTTTTTCCAATGGCTTTCAATGCGATCAGCGTCGAATAGCCGCTACCAATCTCGATGATCTTCCGCGGCCTGGTGGCACGAATGATCTGATAATAGTATTCGGCGTCGCCGGGGCCGAAGGATCCGTTATTCATATAGAACAGGTCAGAATCAATTTTCTCCTTTGGTAAGATCGCAATCTCCTCCTGATAGACCAGCTTTTCCAGCAACTCGAATTGCCCGCTCACATTGAGGTCCAATCCGGGCAGAGTCCTTGCGGCATCGAAGTCATGGGGAAAATTACGGTAGTCGAACATCGGCTCGTAGTAATGGTCTATCAGAGGGAATACGCCAACCCGGCACAGGACCCGTTTCGCAAGAGGGAGGTTCTCTACTCGCAATCTCCTTACAAGCTTAAGGATCAACGCAGCAGGAATCACAGGAAGCACAAGGAGCGCGTCCAATATCCGCATCATGTACTTACGCTTAGCCAAACCAACTCTCCAATATTTTCACCGGGGCCAATCGGAAAACGATGCAAAAGCCCTATTCCGTTACAAATAAAGCAGGCATGAGGTCAGGGTCTTCTCACCAGCGCCCGGTAGGCGTAATGCGCGAAACATGCTGAGGATTGCAAAAATGGCAACTTCTCATGCTCACGATAAATTTCCCATTGACGTAATGCCTTCCTGACCTTGTTGCGAGAAATCGAATTTGGTGTGATGCGATAACTCGTCAACACTTCCGGTAGCAGATGCGCCGAATGCCCGGATCTGAGTAATTTCAGCCACAAGGCGTAATCCTGCCCGGTTCTAATGTCCGGCATGGCGACGGATTCTATGGCTGTAGCGTCAAGCATGACCGTAGAACAGCCAATAGTAGCTTTCTTACGAAGGATATCCTCGTAATCGAAAGAGCCGAAGTTCGTCGCGTCCACGGTTTTCCCTGTGGGAGTTCCCCGTGAATCCATGATCTGGTATGCGGTAAAACTGAAAGCTTTACCGTCACTCATGAAGTCGATCTGCCTCTCCAGCTTATCTGGCATCCAGGTATCGTCGCTATCGACAAACGCGATGTAGCGCCCGCTCGCCATGGCGATAGATTCGTTACGCGCTTTACCCGATCCGACATTCACGTCCAGAATCTGCAGCTTCACTCTACTGTCATTCCTCGCTATCTCACGAAGACAAGCTACACTATGGTCGCTTGACGCATCATCAGTAACGCACCACTCCCAGGCGTCATAACTTTGCCTGTTTAGTGATTCGTAGGTTGCAGCAACATATTCAGCGGAGTTGAACGTCGCTGTTATTACAGATACCAGATCAGGTGACAGTATTTTCAAGACAGGAATTCAACTTCGCTTCGGGGTAACGACAAAATATCTCGTGGTGCCTTTCGTCCAGGCAGTCACCGATCCAAATCTGGCCTTCAGCTTTTCTTCGACATCGTGGTAATCAAAGCCGAAGTGCGTTCCATAGCCATCGGCGCCAGTACGGAAATGGCTGATACTACGCCCTGAAAGTAGCGACACGAAGTAGTCCTTCCAGGTCGCATCCAACTCATCAAGTGAATACCGAAAAATGAGCGTCTTGGCCAGAAACTTCAACATGCCGACCGCACCTACCTCGACAGGAACTGTAATCAGGGCAACTCCGTCCTCACGCAATAACATCCACAGGTTGGCTATAGCCGCGTCGACATTGCCTACGTGCTCCAGAGTTTCAAAGCAGGTGAGAAAATCGAAGCGATCCGCGGACTGAACAGGCTCGTTAAGGTCGAGATGTACGAACTCCACTTTTGAATATCTCGAGGCGCCCACTGCAAGGTTGTCCGAACGGTCGAAACCAGTCGCTGCGGGGAGTGCCAGCAACTCCCGAACCTTCTCGGTTATAAAGCCATTCGAACAGCCGACATCACAGTAGCTGGTAAATTTGTACTGATTACCGAGCTTTCTGGCGTTACGCAATATGTCGCGTAGACGTGCAGCGTGGAAATAATTCCTTAAGCCACCGCTCGTATAGGTTTTTGAATGGTCTACCAGGTCCAAGTTCTTACCCTTATGATTCAATCACGCGTGGTTGAAAAAACGGGAGCAAGATAATGTAACGCTTACTCCTTGGATAAATATGAAGACTATCGCCAGTGTTGTGCCCACTTAGTTCTCCAGCAACCCCAAAGAGCCTGAAAACAACTCAGACCCGGAGATAATCTGATCCCAGGAGTAGCGCTGCCTTGCCAACTCGAGCTTCCGGGTGATCTCCGGAGAGTTAACCTGGATGTAATCCAGTTTGTCCCCAACTCCGCTCCAGCTCTCATCAATGATCAGCTCCTCAAGATCATTGCCACGCAGAAACTCTGCCAGATCACCCCGCGCAGAAGCAATAAAGGGCCTGAGGTAAAACAGCAGAAGATATAACACTCCGGACTGGGAAGCATCGTGGTAAGGCAAAAGAAACACACGATCCTCTCGAAGTATCCTGTCCAGTTCCTCGCCTGGCAAAAAAGCGTCCTTAACCACAACACCCAGCGACTGTGCCCGAGCCTTCGTTGGATAGAGCTCCCGATCCCACTTCCCGTAGATCTGCAGGCGATCCAGGCATCCTTCCTCATAGAGGGAGACAAGCTTTTCAATTCGCTTGTAGGGTCTGACTGTTCCTATAAAGGTGGGTATGAGATCTCTTTGGGCTACCCCAGTTGATGGCGGTAGTGCCAGTGGTAACGCGGGTAGTATGCCATGCTGGATGAGCTCGTATTTCTTGTGTCCCAAAGAAGGATAAAGCTCCTTGAAATTACCTAACTCTGACTCACTACAGAAAACCACTCGCTTCGCATACTTACTCAGGATATAGGTCGAAAAGTCGAATTTACCCCGCGCATGATGTGGAGATGCATTGTGCACCAGCAGGCAGATTACATCCCGCAATGAAATCCATAACGCCAGTTCGACAGGCAGAAAAATAGAAAATTGATGCAAGACGATGTCAAATTCTTTACGTCTCTTGATCAGGCTTGTACCCAGTCGAATATACTCGAACAACGAGCTGAATATCGAAGGACTCCGCGAGCGCGAGATTTTAAAGGAAATTACTTCCACGGAGTCCGGGAAATGCTCCTGGAGGGCTTCGAGGAAATCAAAATTGTACTTTGTTTCAGAACAGTAAATCGCCACCTCATGACCTTCCCCAACCAATGCTCGAGCGAATTCAGAGACATAGGGCAGGACGAAGGATCCCGGATCTACCAGCGCAATCCTCACGATCGAGATGCCTCCAGCTGCCGCTCAGGACAACTAAAAGCAACATTCGTCCGACTTCGGATATCCCCAAAAAGCACTGACAGCAGAAGCATGAAAAACGGATGGAGTAACCACGCGGCAAAAAATGGATAAAGCAAGACGAACAGCTTTAGAGATAAGGGCCGCTTGAGGGGCACCATAAGTGCGATCCAGAGCAACATTAGAAAAAGCCCAAGGGGGAAGCCAAACCAACTGAGCATGATCACGTAACCATTGCTCGACTTGGGGATCAACTCATGTGAATAGGGATTGACCAGGAAAGCATAGTTACCCGGGTTCTGCCGAATATAAGGCTCCATGCCGCCTATACCATGCCCGAACAACAGGGTATCTGTCGCCGAAACCTGCTCTGAAATAAACAGGAAAGGGGCGAAGAATCGCTGAAAAGTACTGTTGTCTACCTCACCCGCCAGAATTCCACTCACACGCTGTGATATACGGTCAGTGAAGCCCTCGTCAGAAGACACCCATACCATACCCAGGAGTAAGACGACTGGCATCGCGAACACAACCGCTCTCTGCTTCAGATAAGGCAACAGCATAACAAGGCCCAGCACTATGCCAGTTCCCGAATATGTTGCTGCTATGCAGACCAGCGACATCAGTAAAAGCACCATCTTCACTAACGCTTTCTTCACCACGAAATTGACCAGATAGATATTCAGCGCATACATTGCCGCTGCCCTGGCTGGCTCGCTGAAGTAGGAGCGAAAACGGTAGGTATCGCCGACCTTCCCCCAAAGCACCTCCAGACCGGGGCCAAACAAGCTGATCGCGAAGCAGAAAAAGTTCCCGACCACACATGCCAGGACGAGATTTCTATCGAGACGCCCCAGGCTACCCAGACCCAGGCCGAGAAACGGTAAATAGATAAACATGTGCAATAGCGTATTCAGGCGCGCATCAATTCCCGGCGTCAGCCACTGTATGCAAGCGACCAGAATAATCGCACAGTAACTCACGCCCAGCAGGTATAGTCTTTCACCGCTGAGGTTTGGCAGGGTCTTACGCGCAAGGAAACAGAAGCACGTCAACAGGATCAGCACGAGCGTCGCACTGATGCCGGAAAATTGTGCTGCTATATATAAGGAGGCAAACATCGTTCCCCCACCGCCGCATCAACAGCAGGCCTCAGAGCGTACCCTGAAGAGTGGATCAACATACCTCTACCGACATCTTCGCACTGACAGATTTGAGAAAGAGCTCGCGGGATTCCGTTGGAACAAAGACAAAGTTATTCACGTAACTCCCGGTTCGAGCACCGCTTTCCGGTGGCGCCGCCTGATGCGTGTTCAGATCAAAGTGCTCGGAACTGACAAGAGACCCATCGAGCACAAAGTAACCGCTGTAATCGTACTTAGAAAAGTACGCAAAAACCTCTTCTACCGCACCCGAATGGTGCCGCTCTTCAGCTTCGACAAGAACTACGGGCCTCTCTCTGACAATCGTCTCTACCCCACCTGCCAGTACATCGACCTCGTGTCCTTCCACGTCGATTTTCACGAACCCAACTCCTCGCAGATCCATGTCGTCCAGGGAACGGACCTCTATCTTCGCCTCACCCTCCACCGTATCCGCAGTATCCGCGCTGGAGGCACTTAACACCCTGCCCCTTGTGTCCAGTTTCCTACCGCCTACGGTGGGCACTTCAAGGTATCCGCTTCCACCTTCCCGGCCAAGGGCGCAATCGTAAACCGTCACATTTCCAGGAACTACGGATTTCAAATACCGGCATACCCCGGGATTTGGTTCAAATGATACAACCTTGCTGGAGTACCTCGACAACCAGTACGTATAGGTACCGATATTCGCCCCGACATCAACGGATGTCCGGTTCGCGTCCACCAGGTAGCCAAGAATTTTCAACTCCGGCTCACCGGAGTACAAAGCCCGCCAGGCTCTTGCGACGAATGTCAGCCTTGGACAGTAACGGTCGAGAAATCCCCTGAGTTTTTGTTTCATACCTTTTGCTCTTGACTCCTGGATGGTGGCTTTCAAGTGAGCCTCGCCAGCTCAGCCAGGGCGGCACAGCTTTTTTTCGCCTCCCGACTGCTGTCTTGACCACCACCGAAAACCCGCTTTATCGAGTACCAGGCATACCTGATGGAGCAACTGACGATAAAGGCCAGGCGAAGGATTTCCGACTGTAACTTGCCAAAATGAATCCCCGCGTACAGGACTTTGGATTTGAACAGGTGTTGGTAGGCCAGGTAGGGACTTTGCGACATACATACGCCACGCTCATGACAAATAGTCAATTCGGGACAGCACGCGATCCTGTAACCCAATTCACCGATCCGCTTCTGCAGATCGATTTCTTCGCAATAGAGGAAGAACAAGGGATTGAAGCCTGAACATCGTCGCAGCACATCTGTTCGACAGAGCATGCATGACCCGCGCACCCAGTCTGCTAAAACCACTTTATGGCCGGCAAGTTCCACCGCGGGAAATGCTTCGTAATCGACTTCACGACGACTTATCCCGAACCCCGAGAGCAACTCGGACGAGAACGTTGGGTACCTGAAAACCGATTCCTGCGGAGAACCATCTGGAAAGTACGTGATCGGCGCAACCAGGGCGATCTCCTGGTCCAACTCAAGAACCTCCTGGAGGAGTCTCACTGTCCGGCCCGACATCTTGGTATCCGGGTTGAGTATGAGCAGCGTATCCGAAGTTATGGAATCAAGGGTGGAATTGATAGCTGCACCGTAACCGATGTTTTCCCCTGATTCCCGATAACCGATTCTCGGGTGGTTCTTTCGACACTCAGTCAGGGATTCGTCTTCAGAGGCATTATCTACTACAAGAATCTCTTCTCCCGAGAGCAAGCCATCAGCCAGCAGACTCTCGACACAGGCGCTGAGACTACCCCCCGAGTTGAAATTAACAATCACGATGGTGGTACTACGCTTCTCTCCGGTTGACATGCAACTAAGCCTTGCGAGCTGTGATCGTAATAAAGTCCCGCTCGAGCACGTCCCGGTCTGCCTTGCGGTTGGCGCTCATGCGCTGCCAGAGAAGGGCCAGTTTTTTAGTGATGCCTACAGAATGGGCCTTGCTCCTGATTGCCAATCGTTGTGACGCGCTCATGCTCCTGGCAGTTTCGTATCTGTGCTTTACATGTTGTACATCGCTAAAACCACACTCGCTCAGCAGCTTCTCAACGCCAGCACAGGTGAAGTGATGCAGATGTCGCGGGGCATCGAGGCCCAGCCAGCTCTCTCCAAAGATTCTGTGGCCTATCGATTCAATATTGGGGACCTGTAACCAGAGCTTGCCACCCGGCTTGAGAAGCCTGTTCAGTTCCAGCGAAGCCTCCCTTACATCGTGAACATGCTCCAGCACGTGACTGATTGTCACTACATCAAAATAACCGCCCGGCAACTCACTTGCTTCCAGAGTCGAGTTCCTTACTTCCAGGCCTCGACCCTTCGCCAGTTTGGCAGAATTTGCATCCGGCTCGATCCCCGTACAAGCCCATCCCGCAGATTCAGCCAGCATCATGAAGTCACCATTGCCGCAGCCAACGTCCAGCAATCGCGACTCACCAGCCGGCCTACCCAACTCCCGCATTCTGGATTCGGCCAGTGCAGCCAGCATCGGGAAAGTAAAACCGAGTATTATTCCCATCCGCGAAGCCGGCTTCAGCGAAAGCCCCAACTTGTAGTTTCGCCAGCCATTCGCCAGGGACAGCATGAATCTCTGCTTACGGGTAACCATGTACTTCGACGCATGGGTATAGAACTCGGCATAGGCCCGACCTATCGATTCGCGGGTTGGCCTCGGATCGATGAAGCCATGACCACAGGCCTGGCACTGGTAGATGTCCCAGCCTTTGCCAGCACAGCCAAACACATGATCTTCCAGATCACTGTAAATCTTTTGCCGATTATTACTTGAGCAAAGAGGGCACGCACCAACTTCCTCAAGTTCCGCGGAACTCCAGCCGTGCTCGTTCAAGGTATCTATACTCACTCGTCGTTTCCTGCGCTACACATTGACCAGGCTACAGTCGCCCTGAATTTTTGGATGCCATTTCGCGAAAATGCAGAAACTATGCGCTACGCTTTTCTTTTTTCCTGCTCGCATCAGCTTCGAACCCGAATGGCAGAATAAACAGACACATTCACACCCGTCGACTTCCACATGAGCCAAGAAAGCACTAACACTCCCACGACTGTTCCCATCGCAGCAGCGAATGCCGCAGACCCCGCCCCAAACTCGTTCAAAGTAAAGGAAATCACCACGAGATTTATGCCGATGGACAATATCTGGGATTTCAGTACAAGTCTCTCATATCCGTTCATGAGCGAGATCAGCAGTATCGGACCAAACAGTGTTTTTACGAATTGCGCCGCTACCAGTATCTGCAAAGGCGTAACGGCAGTTGCAGTGAACTCGGGCCCATAGAGCCTTCCAACAATCGCTTCACTGTATAGGACCAGAACAGCGGACGAGACAAGGGCAAACAGGGCGGACAGGATTATCCACGGCCGCAGAAATACCGTTACGTCTCCAGGGACCTTCCCCTGGAGCAACCTGGCTGCCTTCGGCCCCAAAGCGTAGTTGCAGATATAGGCAAAGAAAATCGGCACCTGGGAAAACGCCAGTGCAATCCTGAACCCCGCCACAGACTCAGCACTGGAAAAGAGCCCCAGTATGAAGATCCCAAGTTGGGCTTCGAGGAAGGTCACTATCATCACGAGGGTAATGTGCATCCACGAACGCTTCCATGCCGGGACATTTGTACCTGAAGGCTGGGCAGCGAGTTTCTGGATACAGGCCCGGGACATCAAATACACAAGAATTGCGGTGACGCCATAACATACGAACTGCAACACCACGCTGCCCAGCCCCGACAACTCCGACTTACTACTGAAAAGTACCGCCAGGCTCATAAACAGTAGGGGAAAGAACAGCGCTTCAGGAGCCAGGCTCGCAGCGATACGGCCTTCTCCGCGAAGCACACTGCTATATATCGCGATAAAGGCTATCAACAGCGAACTCAGGCTCGCGACAGACAACATCCCATAGACAGGGCTTCCTGTTTGGAGATGGAGGAAGAAGCAGCAAAGCGCAAGTGGTATGGCAACCAGAAGGCCGTAAAATGACGCTAACTTTTTTATCTCCTGCAAAAACGCCAGGCTGGGACCCTGGCGCTTCTGACCCTGTGCAATCGTTCGAGTAACCAGTTGGCGGAAGGACTGGTCTACCGGTATTGCAAGCGCAAGCATGACAGCGCTCGCCAGCGCGAAATTACCGTACGCTCCCGGCCCGAGAGCGTTTGCGAGCACTATCGAAATCAGGATCCCCGAGAGCAGTTGAAAGCTCTTCAGCACCCCCGATGCGGCTATGGAACGTAGCACTTGTCAAAAACTCTATTTTATTTAGTCGTAAGCGTTATCCGCGCCCAAACCGATCGTGCTGCCATCAGCTTTCAACTTCGGACTGCAAGAGTTCAATTTCCCTCTGCAGCAATTCGTACTCCATGAGCTTCTGCTGCAAAAATTTTCCCGCCAGGCGGGTCTTGGCGCTGATACCGCGTGGCGTCAACACGTAGGCGTAACGCAGTTTCCGGTCACTCCTGCTGAAGTTCTTCATCTTCACCCAACCTTTATCGACCAGGGCTTTGAGACAGTAATTCACCCGCCCCAGACTCACACCCAGTTCATGGGCGAGCTCTCTCTGGCTGATATTCGGCCGGGCCTCAAGCAGGCGCATGACTTGAAGGTGTGTTTCCGAGGGCTCCATATTGGTCAGGGCAAGCGCGTCTCTGGCAGGCGATGAATGATTTTACAGGCGGTCGACCGCAGGAGTGTGCACAAATTGCGCATCTATGCGTTCAACCACTGAACACACTAGCAGGATGAGCACGGCGGCACAATGAAAATGGAGTGAAGGAAGCAGTTTTTCACCCCTGGCGAATCACGGTAATCCCATTGAACAGTTGGCCCCATACCACCCGGCGGAATCTCCTGGCCCCCGCCCCGGCACCGTTGGCGGCGCCATACGATTCGACTAAACTAGCCCCTCGCCTACGACAGAAAAATGCTGATGTCCGCTTCGCTCCAACATGTCCTCTTCGCGTTTATCAGCTCCCTGGGGCTCATAACCCTGCTGGCCCGGCTGGCCCCGCGCCTGGGCCTGGTCGACATGCCCAATGAACGCAAAATGCATTCCGGCCAGGTCCCACTGGTTGGCGGGCTTGCGATTTTTATCACACTCCTGTTCTGCGCGCTCATATTCGAGGGGCGAGGGCAATTGGCCTTTACGACTCCGGGCAAGGAATTCGGCGTGTTTCTCCTCGCCGGCGGATTACTGGTGGCGCTCGGAGTTCTCGATGATCGGAGCCATGTAAGCGTCTTCACCCGCACGACGGTGGAGGTAGCGGTGGCGCTGATCGTGATCGAGGGGCTGGACTTGCGTGTCGCCAACCTGGGGGACCTGATTGGCGCCGGTAATATCCGCCTGGCGGAGTGGCTGGCATATCCCTTCACGGTCATCTGCATTTTCGGGATAGTCAACGCCTTCAATATGCTCGACGGCATGGATGGGCTGCTCGCCATAATCGTGCTGATTACCATGCTCGCCTTCCACCTGTTCACCGGCATACCCCCGGGCCTTATAACGCTTACTGTGTCCGCCGCACTGGCGGCCTTTCTCATCTCCAACCTGGGGCTCGCGCCCTTCATCCCCAAGACCTTCCTTGGTGACGCAGGAAGCAAGCTGCTGGGTTTTATCGTGGTGGCCATGATTCTCGGCGTAACCTCGGCACAAATTGGTGGCATTGCCTATATCCAGCCGGTGACCGCGCTTTTCCTCGTCGGCTTGCCCCTGTTCGACATGGTGTTTACCACCATGCGCCGCCTGGCTGGACGTAACTCACCCTTTCGTAGCGACCGCACACATATTCATCACCTCATGCAGACCTTCGGCATGAGCAAGCGCTGCTCGCTGACAGTGATCGGCAGCATCGGCGTTGCGCCTGTTTTCCTCGGCCTGGTGCTGCACAGGGCCGGCACGCCGGAACCCCACCAGTTCTGCATCTTCGTGGGCTGCTTCCTTATGTACTGCGTCCTGATGAGCCAGGCCTGGCGAGTAGCAGAGCGATACCGAAGGCTTGAAGGCAATCCACCTGGCCTGGCGGCAGTGCCACCTCATGTGACGGAGATAAAGTCCGGAACCGGCATTTCCACCTAGGGCATCCACCCACACCACACCTGCCGGGATACTTACCCACATGGTCGCTGGTATAGTAGTGGCCCAAGTCGGCTGGCATAGAGCACACAAGGATGAATAACGAATCGCCCCGATCTTCCACTTATGCGGAAAATGAGATTGATCTGCTAGCCTTGCTGGACGGCTTGTGGGCGCGCAAGTGGCTGATCGTCGGTGTCACCGCAATCGCAACTGCCCTCGGCGTGCTGGCCACCTTCCTGGTAGCGCCCACATACAGGGCCGATGTACAGGTTCGCCCACCGGACCTGTCAGATCTTATACTCATTAACCAGAGCGGGATGTTCAAACTCAGCGTCGAGCAGGCCTTTCAACGCGGAATTCACGAACTCGAATCCCAGCGCTCAAGACGCATGGCATTCGAGGCTATTCGGCAGGATGGCCTGCACGCCGGGAAGCTGGAGAACTGGGACTGGCGCCAGTTCGCCAGGGGTATTTCACTCAACTTGCCGGCCCCCGCCACTGGGGTCAGCACCAGGGACTACGTGACAGCGTCCTACCAGAGCGGCGACCCCGAACTGGCAGCAACGGCGATCAACAAACTGGTGGAGGTCGCCAACACCAACGCCGCAGACACGATTATCGGCGAACTGCGCTACTCCCTGGAAACGCGAGCCGAACTACTCAGGGAGCAGATCAGGCAAGCCATTGACCTGGCAAGCCTGGAGAACAACTACCGGATTACCCAACTCGAAGAAGCGAACAGGCTCAGGGCCCTGCAACTGCAGGACCTGCTGGCGAGCCTGCGCGCGAAGAACAAGCAACTTCGCCAGGACCGCATTGCTTTGCTGGAGGAGGCTTTCCGGATAGCCAGCGACCTGGGCATCGAGGAGCCTGAAGCGCTGATGCAGGTGGGTATCGGCGATGGCGGCAAGGATGGCCGGCTCGCCGGGCTGGCATACATCGCGGGCGATGGCGACCCTGAGTATTTGCGTGGCACCCGCATGCTGGGGGCCGAGATAGCCGCGCTCAAAGCGCGAAAATCAGATGACTTTTCCAGCCGCGAGATTCGCGATGTAGAGCAGGAGCTGGCGTTACTGGAGCATAATCGCGAGGCGGAAATACTGGAAGCGCGGGAGGACAACACGGCATTCGTCGAAGGAGTCTCGGATCTGCGGGAAGAATTGCGGCTCCTGAGGGCCTACCTGGATCAGGATTATTCCGCGCTCCGGGTGATGCGCCTCGAAGAGCCCGCCGATCCCCCCAAATACCCCATGAATTCGGGTAAACTCCGGATCGTGGCCATAGCGCTGGTGGCCGGTGGCACACTGGGTGTCCTGCTGGCATTGCTGGCCAACGCAACCGCGCCCATGCGCCGCTCGCTTAAGGCGTCTTCGGGAACGGATACGTGAATCACCCGGATTGGTAGCCCCGCAAACCATGTCGCATCGAACAGGCCACACACCCCGCAAGCGCTTCGGCCAGAACTTCCTGACCGATCACGGCATAATCGAGGCCATCGCGGGGGCCATCCACCCACAGTCCGATGAGCACCTGGTCGAAATCGGCCCCGGGCGCGGCGCCCTCACCGAGGCCCTTGCCCCCAGTAACTGCCGCCTGGACGTAATCGAACTCGACCGCGACCTGCATACCGGCCTGCTCGCCGCCTTCAGCATCTACCCCCGCTTCAAACTCCACAGCGCCGACGCCCTCGACGTGGACTATGCCGCACTGGTCGAGAGCGGAGAGCAGCTACGGGTGGTGGGCAACCTCCCCTACAACATCTCCACCCCGCTCATCTTCAAGTTGCTGGAGCATGCAGCCGTGATCCAGGACATGCACTTCATGCTGCAACTGGAGGTAGTCGAGCGGCTCGCCGCCAGCCCCGGCAACAAGCACTGGGGGCGCCTCGGCATCATGGCCCAGTATTTCTGCCGGGTGGAGCACCTGCTGGATGTCCCGCCCGAGTCCTTCTACCCACCGCCCAAGGTGCAGTCGGCAGTGGTGCGGCTGACGCCCTGGCAGGAGTCGCCCTGGGTGCCCTGCGAGCCGAAGGAATTGCGCAAGGTCGTCCAGTCCGCCTTCGCCCAGCGCCGTAAAACCTTGCGCAACAATCTCAAAGGGCTTATAGATATGCACACCCTCGAGGCCATGGGGATCGACCCTGCGGCCCGGGCGGAAACGCTGGAATTACCCCAATTCATTGAGATTACCAACGCGATCCATGGCCGAGACTGAATTCAACCCGTCCCTGGTAAGGGTCAATGTAGCGACCGCCTACCTCCCGGGCCACTCCAGCCCCGACGACCACCAGTACACCTTCGCTTACACGATTACCATCATTAACGACGGCAACCGCCCGGTACAGCTGCTTTCCCGGCACTGGGTGATCACCGATGCGGAGAGTGAGGTGCAGGAAGTACGCGGCGAGGGCGTGGTCGGGGAACAGCCGGTGATCCAGCCAGGGGCCAGCTACCGCTACACCAGTGGAACTACCCTGAATACACCGGTCGGCTTCATGGAAGGCAGCTATTTCATGGTGGTTCGCGATGCTGACGAACCGGCGGAGACCCTGAACCAGTTCCAGGTGCCGATCCCGGCATTCACCCTGCACACCCCCACCGCACTGAACTGAACTCATGGCCACCTACGCCGTCGGCGACATTCAGGGCTGCCTGCAACCACTGAAAACCCTGCTGCGGGCGGTGGATTTCAATCCCTCGCGGGACGTGCTGTGGTCGGTCGGCGATATCATCAACCGCGGCCCGCGCTGCCTGAAGACCCTGCGCTATCTCCACGACATGCGAGACAGCCTGATCATGGTTCTGGGCAACCATGACCTGCACCTGCTGGCAGTCGCCGCAGGGGTAAAGAAGCCTTCCCGCAGCGACACCCTCGCCAAGATCCTCGCCGCGCCGGACCGCGACGCATTGCTCGGCTGGCTGGTACAGCAGCCGCTGATTCATCGCGAAAAGGGGCATACGCTGGTGCACGCAGGTATTCCGCCCCAGTGGAGCATCCCCTACGCCGTCGGCCGGGCACGGGAGGTGGAGACGACCCTGAAAAGCGCTGAATGCACGACCTTCCTCAAGGCCATGTACGGTAACGAACCCACCCTGTGGCTGGAAAACCTCCGGGGAATGACCCGCCTGCGAGTAATCACCAACTATCTGACCCGAATGCGCTATTGCACACCCGAGGGCGTTCTCGACCTGAAAAGCAAAGGCCCCGAGCCCGATCCGGATGCCGGCAACGTGGCGCCATGGTTCAGCCACCCCAATCGCGCAGCCGCCGCGGAAACCATCATCTTCGGCCACTGGGCTTCCCTGGAGGGCTGTACCGACACCCCGAACATCATCGGCCTGGATTCGGGCTGCGTGTGGGGGGGGTCGCTCTCCCTCTACTGCCTGGAAACCGGGGAAATGCTTCGCTGCCGCTGCCGCGAAGGCAGAAGCCTCGACGAGCCCGAGGCCGTGCAGCGCTACCGGCTGGCGGACGATCAGGGCTAAACTCGGCCCATGGATACCTACCTCGTCGGCGGCGCCGTGCGCGACGCCCTGCTCCGCTACCCCGTCCACGAGCGCGACTGGGTGGTAGTAAGCGCAACACCCGAGGAAATGAAGGCAGCCGGCTACCGCCAGGTCGGCCGCGACTTCCCCGTTTTCCTCCACCCCGATTCCGGTGAGGAGTACGCCCTCGCCCGCACCGAGCGCAAACGCGGCCACGGCCACACCGGCTTCACGGTGCACTGCGCACCCGATGTCACCCTCGAGGAAGACCTGCGGCGACGCGACCTCACGATCAACGCCATGGCCCGGACCCCGGAGGGCGAGATCATCGACCCTTACGGCGGCCAGCGCGACCTGCAGGACAAAATCCTGCGCCACGTCTCGGAAGCTTTCGTGGAGGACCCCCTGCGGGTCCTGCGCACGGCCCGCTTCGCGGCGCGTTACGCCCACCTGGGATTCCGGGTAGCCCCGGAGACCACAGAGCTGATGCGCTCCATCGTCGCGGCAGGGGAACTCGAACACCTCAGCCAGGAGCGGGTGTGGCGGGAACTGGAGCGCGCGCTGGGAGAGCGGGACCCGGACGTGTTCGTGCAGGTGCTGCGGGATTGCGACGCGCTGCGCGCCCTGCTCCCGGAAGTCGAGGCCCTGTTCGGCGTCCCGCAAACCCCCGAGTACCACCCGGAGATCGACACCGGCCTGCACACCCTGATGTGCCTGCAGCAGGCGGTGCGCCTCGCAGCCAGCACCGAAGTGCGCTTCGCCGTTCTGCTCCACGATCTCGGCAAGGCCATCACTCCCGAGAATGAATTACCCCGGCATATCGCCCATGAACAGCGCGGCATCAAGCTGGTGCGCAAGGTCTGTGAGCGCCTGAAAGCCCCGAATGCCTACCGCAGCTTGGCGCTGGCGGTCTGCGAGTACCACCTGCACTGCCACCGGGCGCTGGAACTGCGCGGCAAGACGCTGATGAAGCTGTTAACTGCCACCGGCGCCCTGCGCCAGCCGGAGAGTTTCGAGGGCTTCCTGCTGGCCTGCGAGGCGGATGCCCGCGGCCGGGCCGGCCTGGAAGATCGCCCCTACCCCCAGGCAGACTACCTTCGGCAGTGCCTGCGGCAGGTGCTGGAGGTGACGGCGGCACCGTTTACCGAACAGGGCCTCGCCGGGAAGGCCATCGGTGACGCCATGGAAAAGGAGAGGATCGCGCGGCTCGAGGGCCTGCGAACAAGCTATTCCGCCGCGGACACTTCCCTGCCGCGCCAGTGAAAGCTGACCCGCCGGATGTCCCGGGGGCCGGAAAAGCCCGCCCAGAGGGTCGCGTAGTCCTGCCCGGCCACCGGGTGGATGCGTTCCGGTTCCAGGTCGGCCATGGGGCGCAGGACGAAGGCGGTTTCCAGTAACTCGCCCCGCGGCAGGCTCACTCCGTCAACCTGACCACTGAGTTCGTCGTAGGTGAGGATGTCGATGTCCAGCTGGCGCGCACTGTAGCGCGGCGCGTCGGCGGCCCGGCCGTGCTCGATCTCGATGTGCCGCAACTCCCGGGCCAGTTCGCCCACGGAAAGCGCCGTATCGATGCCGACCACCATATTAAGGAAGGGCTGCCCGTCGAAGCCGATCGCCGGGCAATCGTAGACCGGCGAGAGGGCCAGTTCGCCGAAGCGGGCGGCGAGCGCATCCAGTCCCGCGGTGATGTAACGTTCCCGCTCGATGTTGCTGCCCAGGCCCAGGTAGACGCGGGCCATCAGGGACGCTGGCCCCGCTCGATGATCACCCCCACGTCATCCGCCTCCGGAACCGCCCCGGGCTTGCTGATGGCGAGACGCAGCCAGGGAATATCGAATTCGCCGAGGACGATCTCCGCCACCCGCTCGGCCAGGGTCTCGATCAACTGGAATTGGCTGTCGCGCACATAGGCCAGTACGCGTTTGGAGATGGCATCGTAGTCCACCGCCTCGGCAATACCGTCGGTGGCCGCAGCCGCGCGATTGTCGCTGGCGAGATCAAAATTGAGCACCAGGGGCTGGCGGATATTGCGCTCCCAGTCGTAGACGCCGATGGTCGCCTCGACCCGCAGGCCGCGGATATAGACGATATCCATCAGGCCACCCCCGCCAGCGGCGCCAGTTCTTCCATCGGCCAGCGCGGCCGCACCCGAGTCTCGGCGTCGTCCCGCTCCCCGGCCAGCAGGCGCTGGGCGCCGGCGAAGGCGATCATCGCGCCGTTGTCGGTGCAGAAACGTGGCGCCGGGTAAAAGACTTTGGCCTTCTCTTTGGCCAGGGCCTTTGTCAGGGAAGACCTGAGGTTTGAGTTAGCGCTTACTCCGCCCGCGATCACCAGGGTCTTCAGGTTCTCCTGGCGCAGGGCCCGGCGGCACTTGATGACCAGGGTATCCACCACCGCATCCTCGAAGGCGCGGGCGATGTCGCGCCTGTCCTTCTCACTCAGCTCGCCCTGCTCACTCGCCTGGCCCTGCTCGCGGCAGGCCTCCACGGTGTTGAGGGCGTAGGTCTTGAGGCCGCTGAAGCTGAAATCCAGCCCCGGCCGGTTGACCATGGGCCGCGGGAAGTCGAAGCGGGCCGGGTCCCCTTCCAGCGCCAGGCGGGCGACATGGGGCCCCCCGGGATAGGGCAGGCCGAGCAGTTTGGCAGTCTTATCGAAGGCCTCACCGGCGGCGTCGTCCAGGGACTCGCCGAGCATGCGGTAGCGGCCGATGCCGTCCACGCGCACCAGCTGGGTGTGGCCGCCAGAGACCAAAAGGGCCACGAATGGAAAATCCGGTCGTTCTTCCTCCAGCATGGGGGCCAAGAGGTGGCCCTCCATATGGTGTACGCCCAGGGCCGGGATGCCCCAGCCCAGGGCCAGCGCCCGGGCGAGGGTCGCGCCGACCATCAGCGCTCCCACCAGGCCCGGGCCGGCGGTGTAGGCGATGCCGTCGAGGTCGGAGCCCTGCAGGCCCGCGCGATCCAGCACTTCCTGTACCATGGGCAGGGTCTTGCGCACGTGGTCGCGGGAGGCCAGTTCCGGCACCACGCCGCCGTATTCGACGTGGATATCCACCTGGCTGAACAGGGCATCCGCCAGCAGGCCCTGCTCGGTATCGAACAGCGCCACGCCGGTCTCATCGCAGGAGGTCTCGAGGCCCAATACGCGCATTTGTGCTTCCGGGAAGGGATTTTCCGCGCATCATACTGCCTGCCCCCGGCGCAGACCAGTTGGGGCGGCCATTTTTCACGCAATCCGTGCTCTGGGGGGCTTTGCAATACACCCTTGTTGAGTATAGAATGCGCGCCCTTTCTGGCGATTGTCGGCCCCGCGGGCCGTGATCCCGCGGTATTAACGAAACAGGTACGAACTGAATGCCACACATCAAGGTCAAGGAAAACGAGCCTTTCGACGTCGCCCTGCGTCGCTTCAAGCGCTCCTGCGAAAAAGCCGGCGTACTGGCTGAAGTGCGCAAGCGTGAGCACTACGAGAAGCCCACCACCGTTCGCAAGCGCGCCGCCGCTGCCGCGGTCAAGCGCCACGCCAAGAAGCTGGCCCGGGAAAACCGCAAGCGCGTACGCCTCTACTAAGTAAAAGCAGTTTACCCGCTCATGTCAGAAGCTACCCTGACCGCACGCATCAAGGCCGACGTGAAGTCGGCCATGAAGGCGAAGGACAAGGAGCGCCTGGCTACCCTCCGGCTGATCCAGGCCGAATTCAAACGCATCGAAGTCGACGAACGCATCGAGCTCGATGACGCGCGCGTCCTCGCCGTGCTCGACAAGATGGTCAAGCAGCGCCGGGATTCCGCGCAGCAGTATACCGATGCTGGCCGCAGCGAACTCGCCGAGAAAGAAGAGGCCGAAATCGCCGTGCTGCAGGACTACCTTCCCAGCCAGCTCCGTGAAGACGAAATCATCGCCCTGATCGACGAGGCCCTCGCCGCCTCCGGCGCCAGCGGCATGCAGGCCATGGGCGCCGTCATGGGCCAGCTCAAGCCCAAGGTACAGGGGCGCGCCGACATGGGCGCGGTCAGCGCGCTGGTCAAGGCCCGCCTGGCCGGCTGAACACGGCCGCCCGGCGATACCCACGCAAACAACCCGGCCCCGCTCACTGGCCAGGGGACCTCGCTCCCGATCGCGAGCTCCTATCCAAAACCGGGTCCCGATGGTTCAATAACGCATGGCCGGACGCATCCCCCAATCCTTCATCGACGACCTGCTGGAACGCCTCGACATCGTCGAAGTGGTGGACCGCCGCGTCAAGCTGAAGAAAACCGGCAAGAACTACAGCGCCCGCTGCCCCTTCCACGAGGAAAAAACCCCCTCCTTCTCGGTGAGCCCGGACAAGCAGTTCTACTACTGCTTCGGCTGCGGCGCGGGCGGCAACGCCCTCGGCTTCGTCATGGACTACGAGAACCTGGAGTTCCCCCAGGCGGTCGAGTCACTGGCCTCCAGTATCGGCCTGCAGGTCCCCCGGGAGCAGGGCAGCACCAGCGCCGCCAGCACCCGTCGCCAGGAACAGCAGCGCAGCCTCTACACCACGCTCGAGCAGGCGGCGAATTTCTACCGCGCGCAATTGCGCCAGCATCCGCAGAAACAGCGGGCGGTGGATTACCTCAAGGGTCGCGGCCTCACCGGTGAAATCGCCCGCACTTTCGACCTCGGCTTCGCGCCACCCGGCTGGGACAACCTGCTCAAGGCCCTGGGCCAGGACGAGGAGGAAGCGGGCCGGCTGATGGAAGGCGGCATGCTGGTGAAAAACGATCGCGACCGGGTCTACGACCGCTTTCGCGACCGCATCATCTTCCCCATCCGCGACCAGCGCGGCCGGATCATCGCCTTCGGTGGCCGGGTGCTGGGAGACGACAAGCCCAAGTACCTGAACTCGCCGGAGACGCCGGTCTTCCACAAGGGCCGGGAACTCTATGGCTTCTACCAGGCCCTGCAGGCCAATCGCCGGCTGGACCGGGTGATCGTGGTCGAGGGCTACATGGACGTCATCGCCCTGGCCCAGCACGGCATCAGCTACGCCGTCGCCACACTCGGTACCGCCACCAGCAGTGAACACCTGCAGCGCCTCTACCGCCGTTGCCCCGAGGTGATTTTCTGTTTCGACGGCGACGAGGCCGGTCGCAAGGCCGCCTTCCGGGCGCTGGAATCCGCCCTGCCGGTCCTCGAGGATGGCCGCCAGGCCCGCTTTCTCTTCCTCCCTGAAGGGGAGGATCCGGACAGCCTGGTACGCAGCCGCGGCAAGGAGGAATTCGAGGCCCTGTTCCGGGAGGCCAGCCCACTGGAGGATTTCCTCTTCGAGGCGGTGAGCGAAGGCCTCGAGCTCGGCAGCCTCGACGGCCGGGCGCGCATGGCCCGGCTAGCCCTGCCCTATGTGCGCCAGCTTCCCGAGGGGGTGCTGCGGGAACTGATGCTGCAGGAACTGGCCAAACGTACCGGCCTCGAGCTGGACAGCCTGTTGCGCCTGGAAAGTGCTGCGAGGCCCGCCCCCGCAGCGGGGGCCCCAGGGGAGCAGCCGGGCCGGCGCGAGGCAAGCCACGCGCCGGAGCCGGATGGCTACCCTGAGCGTGACACAGGCTACGCTGGCGAGCGGGAAGCGGAACCCCGACGACGCCATCCCGCACCCCGGTTCAACAGCGGCGCGGCAAACCTGGCGCAGAGCGCCATCGCGCTGATCCTGCACAAACCGGCCGTCGCCAGCGAGGTGAGCAGCGATGCCCTCGCCGCGGTGCCCGGCGAGGAAATCCGCCTGCTGCGCGAGCTCATCACGCTGGTACAGAAACGCCCGGAATCCAATACCGGCATGTTGCTCGGCCACTGGTACGGCAGCTCCGAAGGTGAACTGCTCAACCGGCTGGCAGGGGAGGAACGCCTGATACCTGCAGAGGGGATAGACCGGCAATTCCAGGACATCCTGGAGGTACTGCTGCGCCGAATTCCCAACGACAAGCAACTGGCCGAACAAGTCGACAAACTCAAGGGCACCAACTACGCTGAAGTGAGCGAATTTGAGAAGCAACGCCTGCGGGAACTGCTCCAGGAGAAACGACAACGGGATGCCGAGCGCGGCCGCCGCGACAGCTGAACTGCCACGGGAACACTAACACCGTTGTCCTAGCTACACGGAATAAGCTACAGGGAACAAGCTACAGGGAAATTGTTACCTGAATGCTTACTTGAGCGGTGACTCGAGCGATAACTTGATTGGTCACTTGAGCGCTTGACGGAGTCGTTGCCGCAACAGCCCGCACCCGGGCCGAAACAGCCATAGCGTTAATAAGTGTTAGCCGTAGATACAAGACGTTGAATGAGTCGTTGATTTAGCTGTCAAAGCTGTCGCGGCGGGGCAAGATTCCGCCCAAATGGCTTGCAATCGGCCCCCAAGGCCCCATATCAGCGTACCAGGAGCGGCTTCTGCACATTTTTTCATCAATTCGGGGGCTTATTCCTAGCTAAGCCCTTGATTCGCAGGTACAATTGCCGGCTATTTTTTTTTGCATATTTTGAAGGTACCAGCTTAATGTCCGATGTTGTACAGCAGCAATCCCGCCTCAAGGCCCTGATTGCCAAAGGCAAGGAACAGAGCTACCTGACCTACGCCGAGGTGAACGACCACCTGCCGGAGGATATCTCGGATCCGGACCAGGTCGAAGACATCATCCAGATGATCAACGACATGGGCATTCAGGTTTTCGAGAGTGCGCCGGATGCCGATGAACTCCTGATGACGGAGGGCGACTCCTCCGCCGATGACATCGCCGCCGCCGAAGCCGCCGCAGCCCTCGCCGCCGTCGAAACCGAAGCCGGTCGCACCACCGACCCGGTGCGCATGTACATGCGCGAGATGGGTACGGTCGAACTGCTCACCCGCGAAGGCGAGATCGTTATCGCCAAGCGTATCGAGGAAGGTATCCGCGAACTCATGGCGGCACTGGCCCTGCACCCGGGCGCAGTGCGCCAGATCGTCGATGAATACGAACTGGTCACCAAGGAAGAACGTCGCCTCGGCGATATTCTCGTCGGCTACCTCGATCCCACCGACGAAGTCCCCACCGCCGCGGAGATGGCCCAGCAGGCACAACAGGCCAGCGACAACGCCGACGATGATGACGACAGCGATGGCGACTCCGGCCCCGATCCCGTGGAGGCGAAAAAGCGCTTCACCGCTCTGAAGCGCCAGCTGACCAAGACGGAAAAAGCCATCGCTGCCAAGGGCCGCAGCGACGAAGACTCCCTCAAGGAGATGGAAAAGCTCGGCGAGTTGTTCAAGTTCTTCAAGCTGACACCGCGCGTCTTCGATCCGATCTGTGAGGAACCGCGGGTACTGCTCGCCGCCGTGCGCACCCAGGAACGCGAAATCATGCGCCTGGCGGTCCGCCAGTGCAGCATGCCGCGCAAGGAATTCATCACCTCCTTCCAGGGCAACGAGTCCGACCTAAAGTGGGTCTCCCGCCACGCCCGCAAGAAGGACTACGGCAACAAACTGAATGCGGAGAAGGACAACATTCATCGCATGCAGCGCCGCATCCAGATGATCGAGGAGCAATCCGGCCTCACCGTCAGCGAGATCAAGGAAATCAACCGCCGGATGAGCATGGGCGAAGCCCGCGCCCGCCGCGCCAAGAAGGAGATGGTTGAGGCCAACCTGCGCCTGGTGATCTCCATCGCCAAGAAGTACACCAACCGCGGCCTGCAGTTCCTGGACCTCATCCAGGAGGGCAACATCGGCCTGATGAAGGCGGTGGACAAGTTCGAATACCGCCGCGGCTACAAGTTCTCGACCTACGCCACCTGGTGGATTCGCCAGGCCATCACCCGCTCCATCGCGGACCAGGCCCGCACCATCCGTATCCCGGTGCACATGATCGAGACCATCAACAAGCTCAACCGTATCTCCCGCCAGATGCTGCAGGAGATGGGCCGCGAGCCCACCCCGGAAGAGCTCGGCGAGCGCATGGACATGTCGGAAGACAAGGTGCGCAAGGTGCTGAAAATCGCCAAGGAACCGATCTCCATGGAGACCCCCATCGGCGACGACGAAGACTCCCACCTGGGCGACTTCATCGAGGACACCACCATCTCCTCGCCGGTCGACGCCGCCACTGGCCAGGGCCTGCAGGAGGCCACCAAGGAAGTGCTCGCCGGCCTCACCGCCCGCGAAGCCAAGGTGCTGCGCATGCGCTTCGGTATCGACATGAACACTGACCACACCCTCGAGGAAGTGGGCAAGCAGTTCGACGTGACCCGCGAGCGCATCCGACAGATCGAAGCCAAGGCCCTACGCAAGCTGCGCCACCCGAGCCGCTCGGACTACCTGCGCAGCTTCCTTGACGAGTAGGCCCGCAGCACAGTACCGCGAGCATCACAGCAAAAAGCCCGCCTATGGCGGGCTTTTTTATGGCCGTAATCCCTGCAGGGCCGCGCCGAAAATCCAGCCCCGGGAATCAGCCGCCTTCAATCGCCGCCAGGGGCACCTCGTAGACTTCCGCTCCGTTGATGGTGACCGTCCACAGGTCGCCCTCCAGGTTCGCCTCGACCTCGCGATTGGTGGCGTTGACGTAGTCCGTCATGAAATTGATGGTGAACTGTTCGCCCGCCGGACTCTGCACCACGATAGAGGCCTGGCTGTTCTCCATACGCAGGATGCCCGCCGGGCATGTCGAGAACTCGGCGGCGCCGGCCGCCCGGCAGCGCAGGAGGGTGGTGGCGTCGTAATCCTCCGTGCTGAAGGGCGCGGTGGGGTTGGATTCGTCAGCCGGCGAGAGGCCCGCGGTGCTCCAGTATACGTAGATGCTCTGGCCGGGGAAGCGGAAAATCAGGCCCTGGTCGCCCAGTCCGCTCTGGCGGTAGACGGCGCGGCCGTCGGCGTCGGTGTAATTACCGGGGGTATCGCCTTCGGGCGAGAGGTAGAAGTCAGTGCCGTCCTCGAGGGTAATGGAGACCGCGCCCTGGCGCTGGCTGAAAGTACAGGGCAGCATCGCGCTGGCCTTGTCCTCCCCCGCGGGGTAGAGATCGCAACGGGCCGCCGTGCTATCCGCCCGCGCTGGCAAGGTCGGCAGGGCAAGCAGGACTAATGTCAGCACATAAGTATTTTTCATCGGTCTTCCTCCAGTGCGGCAATGGCAGAGCAGAGCGGGGGTAAGTATAGTCAAATGCCCCGCTGCAATTACCCAATACAACGACAAGAAGGGAAAAACAGATGAACTCCGAGCAAGCCCCCATCCGCGTAGTCCAGTGGGCCACTGGCGATATCGGCAAGCGCTGCCTGCGCGAGGTACTACGGCACCCGGACATGGAACTGGTCGGCGTGCTCGCCTACAACCCGGACAAGGCCGGCATCGACGCCGGGGAACTCTGTGGAGAGGGCCTCTGCGGCGTCCGCATCACCAACGAGCGCGCCGCCATCCACGCGCTGGGTGCCGACTGTGTGCTCTACATGCCCCAGGTGATCGACATGGATGACCTCGTCGCCTTCGCCGAGGCGGGCACCAATATCGTCTCCATCTGCATGGAACTCTATGACGGCGGCAGCGGCCTGGAGCCGGCGGACCGTGAACGCCTGGCGGCGGCCTGTGAAAAAGGCGGTACCTCGGTCTACGGCACCGGCAGCAGCCCCGGCTTCATCACCGACCTCTTTCCCTATTCGGTGCTCGCCCTCCAGCGACGGGTCGATTTCTACCAGATCGAGGAATTCGGCAACATGAGCCGGCGCAACTCGCCGCTGATGCTCTTCGACCAGATCGGCTTCGGCAAGCCGATGGATCCCGATGCCTACCCCACCCCGCGCCTGACCAGCGCGCCCACCGCCTTCGCGCCGATAACCCGGGCCGCGGGCTGGAACATCGACGAGTGGAAGACGGTGACCGAGTTCGCGGCGGCGCGCACCGATGCAGAGACGGTGTGTGGCACTGTGAGTGCCGGCACGGTGGGGGCACGACGCCTGGTCAGGACCGGCTACGAGAACGGCGTGGCGCGCATGCGCTTCGCCCAGGTCATGTACATCACCACCGACCTCGATCCCGACTGGAATGTCGGCGATACCGGCTGGCGGGTTTCCATACAGGGCGACGCCTCGCTGGAGATTGATATCAAATTCCCGGTGGCACTTGAAGACCTGGGCGACTACACCCCCGCGTTCACCGCCAACCCGCCGGTCAACGCCATCCCCTTCGTCTGCGCGGCGGCTCCGGGCATCCTCACCACCGCTGAGCTCCCGCCGCTGGTACCGGCCGGGCCATCGGCGCTGGATCTGTAAAACGCCTCTGGGGCGAGCCCGCCCGCGCCCAAACCGCCAGCGTCCCTCCTGCCCCGCAGTGCCGCCGGGGCAATGACAGATGGTCAGAAGTGGTAATCGAGGGAAACGAAGGCGGTGTTGAACCAGGCGAAGTTGTAGATGTCGTCGGTGTCGGCACCGCCTTCCAGCGCGCGATAGCCGGCACCAAACCGCCAGTTCTCCCCCGCTTCATGCATCAGGCGCGCGCTGAAGTCGATCGCCCGGCCTGGCCCGCCGGCCAGGCCATCGAGATCCGCTGCGAAGTACCAGTCCGGAGAGATCCGGTATTGCGCCGCCACGTACAGCAGAGGCACGACGCCGAGGTCGTCGCTGTCGCTCTTTACGGAATCCTGCTGCAACTCGATCTTCGCATCGCGGATTTTCAGGGTGCCGCCGACCCAGAGCTTCCAGTCCTCACCATCGTGAAAGTTGTAGCGGTAGCCGAGGCGCCAGGAATTGAACTTGTAGTCCGCCTTCACCGGGGCGCCTGCCGAGTAGGTTTCACCTTCGAAGCGCACCGGCTTGTCGAGGCTGCCGCTCTCGCTGTAGCTGAAGGGCGACAGCACCACGCGCACACCGTGCTTTTCGTTGAGATCCCAGTCGAGATTCACCCGGGCGCCAGCCCAGGGGCCACTACCGGCGATATCGTAGAGCGAGAAGCGCGTACCCTCCTCGTCATTAGGAATTTGCACCTTGTTACGCTGCTGGTAAGTCGCACCGACTTCCACTTTCAGCGTAAGACCGGGCTCCGAGGCAAGAACAGGCAGAGATAGCACCAGCTTAAAAACCGCGACACCGGCAATCGAGAAAACTTTGGGAAAGGCCATAAAAAAGCAGGAATCAGGAGTGTATGTGGGCTCGATACGCAGGCGATCGCAACCTGGATCAGCCGAACGTTGTCAAAGGCGGCCCAATGTTGTAATTCCAGCCAGGCGGTGAACCGCTCGCAAAATCCCCCCGTAATTAAGCTTACATCGGCGCCCAAGGCTGACCGGTTCAAGGGGTCGCTGAAGCGCCGGGTGTGCCCGGAAACCCGAAACCGTGTTGGAGAGACCTATGAAGATCAAGACAATCCTTGCCTCGACGACCCTCGGCCTGGCCATGGCGAGCGTCGCAAGCGCCCAGACCAACTTCGCCGACTGCGTGGCCACAGACATGGTGCACTTCGACGGCACCATCGTGGACGCTGCAGTGGCGACGCCGGAACTGAGCACCCTGGTAGAGGCTGTAACTGCCGCGGGCCTCGGTGATGCACTCGCCACCAGCGAGGGCATCACGGTGTACGCACCGACCAACGATGCCTTTGCCGCACTACCCAGCCCGGTTCTGGATACCGTCCTCGCGGACCCGGACCTGCTCACGGCCGTACTCACCTACCACGTAACGCCCGAGATCGCGGACCCGCGGAAATATTTCAATATTTCCCGCCGGCCCACCCTGCAGGGCCAGAATGTGTACTTCGCATGGTCTGACGGCGCGGTGCGAGTCAACAATGCCGCCGTGACTTGCCAGGGAGTTTCGACCGATAACGGGGACGTCTTCCTGATCGACAGTGTTCTGCTGCCGAACCTGTAACCACCCTCCTTCGGGGGGCAGCGCTGACTCCTGCCGCGCTGCCTCCCGCCTTTTATTCAGGCCATTCGGATCCCATCAAGCCTCTGTCCTTATTGCTTGAGGATAACCAGGCTTATCTCCCCCACCCGCAGGCCAAACTTGTACATTACCGACTCGTTGATCAGGGTCGTTTCGTTCACCAGGTACATGCGGTCGTCTATGCTTACATCGATGGTGCCGTCGTTGTAGGGAATTCGAAGCACGTATTCCAGGAAGAGCGCATTTCCCGCGGCCTTCGCCTTTCCCGTCCCCACCACATCGCCAGCCACCGCGTCGTAGTGGTCGTTCCCGGTCGGCGTAAGTGTCCAGACGCGGGTCTGCAATTCACCGTCGTCGAACTCAAATCGCTCGTCCAGGGTGCCGACCCCGTCATCCCAGCGCGCCGTTATATCAGCATTGAAGCGCCGGATGACCTCGCCAGAGCGGTTCTTGATGATCCCGTGGGCCGTCAGTTCCCCCTGGAAAAACTCCGTCATCACCAGCCGCGGCTCGTTACCAGCGTAGTCCTCGACCTCGACGGAACCGCACGCAGCGAGCGCCGCGATCATCCACAGCAGAAAAAGCCTCGCGCCGCTTTTCATGATGCCGCCGGCGGCTGCGCGTCTGGGCCGGCAATCGCCATTGCATTCTGGTAGGCCGGGCGCGCGCTGATTCGCTCGACGTAGGCGTGCGTATTGGGCATCTTGTCGTCGATCGGGCGGGCGCCAAGTAATTCCAGGGAAGTGAGATTGAACATCGACATAATGTCGGCACAGGTGAAGCGATCGGCGCCGAGATAGTCCGACTCCCCCAGGCGCTGCTCGAGACAGCGGTACAGCCCCTCCTGCCGGCGGCTGAAGATTGAAGTCAGGGGATTATCCCCCGTGATATCACCCCCGGCCGCCTGGTAGGCCAGTTGCATGAACAGGGCGGCCTGCAGATTGTTGTTGAACTGCAGCCAGAACAGGTAGTGGGGGTAGTCCGCCTCTTCGGGGCCTACCGAGAGGCACCCGCCGCCGTGGCGCTGGGATAGGTATTCCACAATGGCAGTGGATTCAGCCAGGGTCACCTCGCCGTCAGTCACCGTGGGCGCCGTGCCAATGGGGTGTAGCGCGCGGTATTCGGGGGGCGCGAGGTGATCCTCACCGCGCTGGTACCACTTGAGTTCGTAGGGCTGGCCGAGTTCTTCCATCAGCCAGACGATACGGTCGGACTGGGATCGGCCGAGGTGGTGGATTGTTATCATTGGGGACTCCCGGTTAGGTGGGGTTGCGGGGCATCTGGGCAGTGAAATCAGCTCCCCGAAACATTGGTACGGGAGGGGGTGGTATTCGGCTCACCTCCGCCGGGAGCCGGCAGCGGCGCTGCCGCCGCAGCGCTGGCAATATTCGGGGCAGATGCGCTACTGGCAGCCAGTTCAGTTGGGGGGAAACATTCGGTATACTCCCGCCTCCTCCCGGGGCCCATAGCTCAGTTGGTTAGAGCATCCGACTCATAATCGGCAGGTCGAAGGTTCAAGTCCTTCTGGGCCCACCAAACCCTCTGGGTGCATACCGAACACATGGGTTGCACTTTATACCGAAGACATAGGTAACACTTTCTTCGGTTCGAAAGGATTAGCCGCGGGTTCCACGCGGCTTTCATCCTCATCAAAGAAGCCTAGATCATAAT
>JAWMQO010000007.1:0-238618 GCA_033283325.1 Halieaceae bacterium WMMBA4 | reverse complement strand
CGCTCGACTTGCATGTGTTAGGCCTGCCGCCAGCGTTCAATCTGAGCCATGATCAAACTCTTCAGTTTAAATCTTTTACCTCTGCTTCCTGCTCTACCAGCCAGGGGCAAGAGGGATCGTTTGCGCGATTACCTCGCGATAACGACCAAATCTCGGCTCAGACACAATTCGAAATCAATGTTCCATAAAACATGAATCAATGAGTCACTTGTTGTGTCTGAATAGTCGTACAACTATCCCAACAAGTGCCCACACATCTGTCTTCGTCAACTTGTTAATCAGCTCCCAGCGCGCTCTGGCTCTGGGTTTCGGTGAGGGCTGCCCCCCAACCGAGGATGCGCATTATACGGATGCTTCCTCCCCCTGCAATAGCTTTCGTAAAAAAATTTCAAGAAAGTTTCAGGGGCGGGAAAAACGCTCAATTTTCGACCTGCCCGGGCTCCCGCCAGCCTCAGCGAAAGGCCAGCCGGGAACGAATCCGCGGCCACCAGCGGTAGCCCAGCAGCAGGGCCGCCAGGGCGCAGTAGACCAGGGCCTCGCCGAAGTCTGATCGCACCTGCCAGGCCAGGTGCACACAGGCGAGCACCAGCGCCGGGTAGACCAGGCGATGGAGGCGGCGCCAGTTGCGCCCAAGGCGCCGCTGCATGGTCCGGGTGGAAGTCAGCGCGAGCGGCAGTAACAGCAACCAGGCCGTCATCCCCACGGTGATATAGGGCCGCTCGACCACCTCTTCCAGCGCCCGGCTTGCACTCCAGCCGACGTAGAACTGGAAGAAGGCCACAAGGTGTACACAGGCGTAAAAGAACACATAGAGGCCGAGCATGCGCCGCAGGCGCATCGGCCACTGCCAGCCGGAAAGTCGGCGCAGCGGCGAAACCGCGAGGGTCAGGAGCAGGAAGCGCAGGGCCCATTCCCCCGTGCTGATCATGATGGTCTTGGCGGGGTCGGGTCCCAGTCCGGCAGTGAAGGCGCCGTAGAGCAGAAAGCCGAAAGGCACGAGACTGGCGATAAACACCACTGGCTTGTAGAAGACACGCATCAGTGGAATTTCCGCAGGTCCATACCGGTATAGAGCGAGGCGACCTGTTCTTCATAGCCGTTGAACATCCGGGTAGGGATCTCCCGGGGCTCGAACAGGGTGTTGGGCAGGCGTCGCTCATACTTCTGGCTCCAGCGCGGGTGATCGACCTCCGGGTTTACATTGGAGTAGAAACCATACTCCCGCGCCTGGGCCATGTTCCAGGAGGTCGGGGGCTGCTTCTCGACGAGACTGATCCTGACGATGGACTTGATGCTCTTGTAACCGTACTTCCAGGGCACCACGAGGCGCACCGGGGCGCCATGCTGGTTCGGCAGGGTCTTGCCGTAGTTACCGACAGCGAGGATCGTCAGCGGATGCATGGCTTCGTCCATGCGCAAACCTTCCCGGTAGGGCCAGTCGAGTGCGCTGGTGAAGCTGCGGGTACCGCGCATTTCATCCCGCTGGTAGAGCGTCTCGAAGGCTACGTATTTGGCCCGGCTGTTGGGGCGGAAATCCCGCAAAAGGGCCGCCAGTGGAAAGCCTACCCAGGGAATGACCATCGACCACATCTCGACGCAACGCAGCCGATATACCCTTTCCTCCAGGGGATAGCGCCCGAGTATATCCTCCAGGTGCAGTTTGCCTGGCTGCTCGACCTCACCGGCTACTTCAATGCTCCAGGGGTCTACGGACATCTCGTGGGCGTATCTGGCCGGGTCAGTCTTGCCCGTACCGAATTCATAGAAGTTGTTGTAGCTCCCGGCGTCCTCCCGCGGGGTCAGGCGCTCATCCGTCGAGAAACCGGATGAAGCAGGCCCTGCCGGGCTGTACTCCAGCGCTGCGCCGCCGGTGTCGATGGAAGCCCGCGCCTGCGCGGCAAACCCTCCCGCGGCGGGCAGCGCGAGGGCTGCGGCAGCCTGCATGAATTCACGCCGCCGGAGGTAGACAGACTCCGGGGTGATCTCCGATGAGGGAACAGTGGGAAGTTCGATGCGGACGGGCATTACACGACTCCGGAAAATTGCTCTCAGGTATACAGAGTCGATGAGCGGCTTTTGGTTCCCCCGCGCCCGGGATCACTGCTTCTTGCGGCGCCGCCAGACCAGCAGGAGCGGGCCCGACAGGGCGTACCCGAGGAAGGCGACCAGTAACACCAGGGGCGGGTCCACTGTGACCAGGCCGAAGACCAGGACCACAACGAACATGGCGACAAAGGGCACGCGACCGTGAAAGTCGATGCCCTTGAAACTGTAGTAGGGGAAATTGGCGATCATCAGGAAGCCGAGCATGGCGGTCAGGCAGGCCAGCAGAAATTCAGCCTCCGGCGGCAATTCCCCCCCCTGCCAGCCGTAATCACTGCACACCCACACAGCGCTCGCAGCAATAGTGGCCGCGGCGGGGCTGGCGAGCCCGGTAAAATAGTTCTTGTCGGCCTTGCCGATCTGGGTATTGAAGCGCGCCAGGCGCAGGCCGGCGCAGGCCACGTAGACAAACGCGGCACTCCAACCGAATTTGCCGAGGTCGCCCAGGGCGAAGCTGAACATGACCAGTGCGGGCGCAACGCCGAAAGACACCATATCGGCCAGGCTGTCGAACTCGGCGCCGAATTTACTCTGGGTATTGGTCAGGCGGGCTACCCGCCCATCGAGGCCATCGAGTACCAGCGCGGCGAGAATGGCGATCGGCGCACTCTCGAAATCCCCGCGCATTGCGGCGATCACCGCATAGAAGCCGGCGAACAAGGCGCCAGTGGTGAACAGGTTGGGGAGCAGGTAGATGCCCTTGCGGCGCACCCGGCGCCCGTTCTCGGATACCTCCTCTTCGTGCTCGTCCACCAGCATGTCCAGCGACGAGCCCATGCCACCGGCCGACGCTTCCCGGGATGAAGCACTTGCGGAGGTTTTTGCCGAGGCCTTTCCCGGTGTTTTTTCCGGCGTTACCCCGGCGCCCTTCCCGGGCTCTGCCTGGGCTTCTCCTACCGCGCTTTCCAGCGTTTTTTCGGAGTCAGGTTTTTGTGGCGAATTCATGGCGCTATCCCGGCCGTTATTTGCGGCACATTGTATCAAAGCCGCTGCTGGTAGGTCTGCCCGGCGACTTCCCACAAAGAGCGCACCAGCGAGCTGCCGAGACGGGACTTCAACGCTGCCAGGCCGATGGTCAGCGGCGGCAGTCCCTCTTCCAGCTCGAGGATTTCCACCCCCTCCCCGAGGCCGCTGGACTCGATAACGAGTTGCGGCGCAATACCCACCCCCAGGCCGAGACTCACCATGGCGACGATGGCCTCGTGGCCGGCCACCTGGGCGTAGATTCGCGGGCGAATGCCGCGCCCGCGTAACCACTCGTCGAGCAGCTCCTTGGTGGTGCCGCGCTCGGGAACAATCAGCGGCAGGTTCGCCCAGTCGGGATCGCCGGCCCCCTGCCGCTCCATGACGCGCTCGCGCACCTGGCAGGCCGCGGCTGGATAGCAAAACTGCAGGGGCGATTCCACCAGCGGCAGGAAATCCATGCGCCGGGAGGCCTGCAAAGGCCTGATACTGGCGGCGAGGTCGTCCTGCCCGCGCAGGATGCGGGTGATGCCGTCAGCCTGGTCGCCGGTGTGCATCATGATATCCACCCCGGGATGAGTGGCCCGGAACTGCGCCAGTATCGGGGCGAGCAGCGTGCGCGTGGCCGTGACCGAACAATAGAGGCTCACCTCGCCGGCAAGTTCGTCGGCGTTACCCAGCCGCAGCTTCAGTTCCTGCCACTGGGCCAGGGTGTGGCTGGCAAACCCTCGGAACTCGAGGCCGGCCCGGGTCAGGGAGACATTGCGCCGGTCCCGCTGGAACAGTTCCTGGCCGACTTCTTCCTCCAGGCGGGTGAGACCGCGGCTCACCGCCGATACGCTCATGTGCAGGTTCTCCGCAGTGCGACTAAAATTCAGCGTCTCGGCAAGCGAGAGAAATACCGTCAGGCCACGGGTTTCCACAGGCCACCTCTTTTATATTGCGATATACGCAACACAGTATCTCTTATTTAGCGTTTTACGCAAGAAACGGATTCCCGTATCGTTCGCCCTGTATTTTGTTTCGCATCACTGCAACCCGCTACAAAGAGGATATCTCTCATGGGCCAGAACTACTTCAATACCCTGCCCCTGCGCCTCCAGCTGGAGGAACTGGGCAAGTGTCGCTTCATGGACCGCAGCGAATTCGCCGACGGCTGCAACTACCTGAAGGGCAAGAAAATCGTCATCGTCGGCTGCGGCGCCCAGGGCCTCAACCAGGGCCTGAACCTGCGCGACTCCGGCCTGGACGTGTCCTACGCCCTGCGCGCGGAAGCCATCGAGCAGAAGCGCCAGTCCTGGAAGAACGCTTCCGAGAACGGCTTCACCGTCGGCACCTACGAGGAGCTCATTCCCAGCGCTGACGTGGTCATGAACCTGACCCCGGACAAGCAGCACAGCAGCGTGGTAAACGCGGTGATGCCGCTGATGAAGGAAGGCGCCTGCCTCGACTACGCCCACGGCTTCAACCTGGTGGAAGAAGGCATGCAGATCCGCGAGGACCTGACCGTCGTCATGATGTGCCCGAAATGCCCCGGCACCGAGGTGCGCGAGGAGTACAAGCGCGGCTTCGGCGTTCCGACCCTGATCGCCGTACACCGTGAGAACGACCCGAAAGGTGAAGGCCTGGACATCGCCAAGGCCCTGGCCTCCGGCACCGGCGCCGACCGCGCGGGCGTGCTCGAGTCCTCCCCCATCGCCGAAGTGAAATCCGACCTGATGGGCGAGCAGACCATCCTCTGCGGCATGCTGCAGACCGGCTCGCTTCTGTGCTTCGACAAGATGGTCGAGAAAGGCATCGATCCGGGCTACGCCGCCAAGCTGGTCCAGTTCGGCTGGGAAACCGTGACCGAGGGCCTCAAGCACGGCGGCATCACCAACATGATGGACCGCCTGTCCAACCCGGCGAAGATCCGCGCCTTCCACGTGGCGGAAGAGTTGAAAGACCTGATGCGCGGCCTCTACGAGAAGCACCAGGACGACATCATGTCAGGCCATTTCTCCAGCACCATGATGGCGGACTGGGCCAACGACGACGTCAACCTGCTGACCTGGCGCGCCGAAACCGCCAAGACCGCTTTCGAGAACACCGACAATACCGATGCGGAAATCTCCGAGCAGGAGTTCTACGACAACGGCATCCTGATGGTCGCCATGGTCAAGGCCGGCGTCGAACTGGCCTACGAAGTGATGGTCTCCGCCGGCATCAAGGCCGAGTCCGCCTACTACGAGTCCCTGCACGAGACTCCGCTGATCGCCAACACCATCGCCCGCAAGAAGCTCTACGAGATGAACGTGGTGATCTCCGACACCGCGGAATACGGCAACTACCTGTTCGACCAGGCCTGCCGCCCGCTGCTGGCGGACTTCATGGCCAAGGTGGACACGGACATCATCGGCAAGGGCATCGCCGGCGACAACGGCGTCGACAACCAGGAGCTGATCGCGGTCAACCGCGCCATCCGCAACCACCCGGTTGAAATCGTCGGTGACAAACTGCGTGGCTACATGACTGCCATGAAGCGGATCGTATAAGTCCCGCCTTCGGAAGAGCAGAGCCCAACAGAAAAAAGGGGGAGCACTGGCTCCCCCTTTTTTTGTCCGGAATGTCTGGCGGTATCAGGTGAGTGGCGGACAGTAGTTCGAACTCGCGGTCTGTCCCGGCTCGATCCTGTCCCCGACACCCGCATCGATGACGATCTGGTCTTCCTCTGCGCAGTAAACCTCCAGGCCTTCGTAACTCTGCACTTCCAGGGTAGTACTCGCACAGTTGTTGGTGATCGGCACCGTTGTATAGCCCCCGAGGTAGTGCGGCAGCGCAATGGTGCCCGAACTACAGACCGGATCTTCCACCGGAACTATCACCCCGATAATCCCCGCGGTGGTCCGGTTCACACCCCAGGCCGAAAGCAGGGTGCCTCCCGCCAGGACCGCCAGGCAAAGCGTTTTCTGGTAAGCGGGACGATGACGAAGAAAACGGTAGCCGACAACTGCGAGCAGGACGCCAAGGGCAAGGGCCAGCCCGCTGCTGATGGCGGGAACCGCAACAGCGCCCGGTGTCGGCGCGGCAACCGGCGCCAGGTTGACCACTACCGCGGAAAAACTGGCCCAGGCCATCCCCGGCAACAAAGCCAGGGGCAGCACCAGCGCCCGGATCAATCGTATTTTCATCTCCATTCCCCTAAAGTGAATTGCATACACCACGTGGCTCACTGTACCGTAAACGCCATAGCCCACAAAGCATCCAGAGACTCGCACTCACAACTGTGGAAGACAGCACCCAGAATATATATATCTTCAGCGCCGCGACATTCGCCGTGTTCATGCTGCTGGAGTCTGCCCTGCCGCGCCGAGACGAAGGCAAGGAAGTCGGCTGGCGCTGGCTCAACAATTTCAGCCTGAGCGCCATCACCTGGTACGTCAATTTCATCGCCGGCACCTGGCTGATGATCTGGCTGGCGCGCAATCACGACCTGCGCAGCTTCGCCATCGTCCCGGCGGAAATCGGCCAGCACCCCTTAATTGGTTTCCTGCTCCTGCTACTGGTGGGGGAGTTCATCGCTTATGTCATGCATGTCACCATGCACAAGGTTCGCTTCCTCTGGCCCATCCACGCAGTGCACCACGCCGATACCAGCTTCGACGTGTCAACCGGTTACCGCCACCACCCCCTGGAACCGCTTCTGCTACTGCCTTTGGTCGCCCCGGCGGTGATCCTGCTGGGCACGACGCCAGCAGTCGCAGCGGCCTACCGCTTCTTCGCGGTGGCGACGACTGTCTTCAGCCACGCCAACGTGCGCCTGCCCGAAGCGCTGGACAAGGCGCTGCGGCCGGTTTTCATCACCCCGGACTATCACCGTATCCACCACTGCGCCGAACAGCAGTACACCAACAGCAACTACGGCACTCTCGTGCCCTGGTTCGACTACCTCTTCGGCACTGCGCGTACCCGCCCCTATGACGAACAGGAGAGTATGGAGATCGGCCTGGAGTACTGGCGGGACCGGCGCGACCTGCGCCTCGACCAGCAACTGCTCATGCCCTTTCGCAAGATCGAGCGGGACACGGCAGTCGAGGTTTCACAGTAGCCCGCTGTAGTCCGCCTCGAGCTGGTCGAAGTTCAGGGACGCTATAAAGCGCGAGAAGCTCATCCACGTCGCCAGTCCTTTCATCTCCGCAAAGTGCGGAGGCAGGAAGCGTGGTGGTGTCACCACCCCCTCTTCCAGCAGGATCCGGTAGTGCTTGAGATCCTCGAGGGTCACCTTGCCCACGAACAGCAGCGGCAGACCGTCCAGCTTGCCCTCGCTCATGGCCAGGCGCAGGAAGTTGAAGGTCTGCACAAAACCGCGCATGTAGGCCAGGTCCTTGGTAAAGGGCATGCCGTCCGGCGTGCTGCCGCGAAATACCCGCGCCGCGATGGAATAGCTCTCCTCACGGGAAAGGTTGTTGCCCCGTAGGTAATCGAAGACTTCGATGAAGTCCGCCCCCTCCTCCGCCAGGGTCACCGCGCGCACCCGGTTCACCAGCTTGTACAGGCGGCCGGGGCTGGAACGCAGGGTGAGGATTTCGGTCAACACCGCCAGTCCTTCCTGTGTCGTCGTCGACGAGGGTGGCCCCTTGCCGAGGAAGGTGCAGTAGGGCTGGGCCATACCGTTGAGCGTGGTCCCGAGGTGGACCCAACCCTCGTGGACTTCGAGCACGTCGATATCCAGCTGGTTGAAACTCGCGTCGCTGCGGATTTTCAGGTAGTCGGAGCCCGCCGCGGCGTCCGCTGTCATCTGGTCGTTGAGCAGCACCCGGAAGCCCGCATCGGGAAAGGCCGCCAGCAGGCGCTCGTTGAGCATTTCCACTGCCTGGGGTGCCGAAATAGTCTTTTCCTCCTCGCTCATGGATTCGTTGCGCAGCAGGTTGACCAGTGTGTCTTCCATCGCCGTACCCAGGTCGGCCAGGGTGGGATCGCCGGCGTGGAAGACATCCGAAGCGGAACCGTAGAGATCGCGGGATACCAGGCCGAACTCCTCCGTGCCGCGGGCGTCGAGCAAATCCACCACGCTGCGATACTCCCGGCAGATACGCCGCATGATGACGGATACCGGGTTCAACTGTCCCAGCAGGCGCGAGATATCCCGTTCGATCTCGCGGAACTCCGCATGTTTCGCCGCCGCTTCGAAGTCCAGGGGATTGCGATTGCTGTAGTAATCCCGGTCCACGGCCGGCAGGGTGCGGCAGTCGTCGGCAAAGAACTGCGTGCGAATATCCCCCGACCACTTGATCGCGTCGAGGACCCGGATCGGCCGCTGCGCCTCCACCATCCGGTCCGAGAGCGCGCGCACGACGCCGAGGTAGTCCTGGTTGGGTCCCGTCATGGATGTTGCTCCTGCCTGCCGTGAATAATCACTGCCGCCTGCAGACGCGTCCCGCCAAAGCGGCTCATGGCGGCAAAATCCTCCCTCGCGACCGGCAGGTGCTGGTAGTCGAGCGCGTGTAGGGAATCCGCCCCCGGCTCCGTTTCGAGATCGATCTCGAAAGCGGGGTCCTGCAGGAAGAGGCAGCGCTCGTCACTACCGCTGAGCACTACCCAGTGGGGTGCCTTCTTACGATCCAGGCGGTAGGTGGAGATCAACACGAGCACGGCAGCTCCACCGTTAAACACGTCGATCAGCTCTTCCTGGTCGAGGCTCCGATAGGCGATGGCCACACCGCGGCGCCCGGCCTCGGCGAGAAAGCCCTCATGCACGAGCGTCATCACCCGCTTCTTGTTGGCGTCCCGCACACCCTCGAGGAAGAGCGGGCCCACCTGATTGACGATCACTTCGGCGTGGAAACCCCGCCGTTCCGCCGCCAGCGCCAGCCCCAGTGGATGGCAGCCGCCGTGGCCGGAGGTCATGAAGATGGTCGTCGCCTCGCGCCAAATCTGGATTTCCTCTCCGTGACCCGACTTGTAGCGCCGGTCCAGGGCCGAAAGCGCCATCATCAGGGATGCGGGACCGCAGGTAAACGCCGTACTTTGCGGAAACCAGGGAATGGAACGCTTGGTCTGCCCGCCGGAATAGGCGTGGATGCACTTCTCCATGCGCAAGGCATCGCCGTGATCGTCGTAGTAGTCGCGGTACATGCCGAAGGGCCGGTAACCCTCCCGTTTGTACAGGGCGATGCCGGCGATGTTGTCGGTCGCCACTTCGAGGCGCATATAAAGCGCGCCCCGCTCCCCGGCGGCCCGCTCGGCATCCTGCAGCAGTGCGGAAGCGAGGCCCCTGCCCCGGCAGCGAGGCGCCACGGCAATGGAATAAAGGCGTGCCAGGCGGGTGCCGCGACGCAGAATGACAAGTACATAGGCCGCCAGCCCGCCGGCATCCTCGGCCACCCTGAACACGCAATTCTCGTGCTTCAGCCAGCGCCGGAAACTGCGCCTGCTGAGCCGGTCACCCTCGAAACAAAGCTGTTCCAGCTCGAGCAGTGCATCGAGATCGGCGGGTGCAGCCTGGCGAAAACTGTCCTGCATCTGGGGTGATCCGGGGGCCTGGCCCAGGGCGCCTGAAGGGGCCTCAAAGTTGCCAAAATATAACGTTACGCCAGATTGACTGCTACGGGGTGCTGCCAAATACTTGCGACACTTTTTCATACATTTCATCCAGCAGATTCAGGCCACAGCGTCAGTGTCGAAAACCCTCATCGTCGTGCACCACCCGAAGGACTGGCCGGAGCCCCCGAGCGCAGGGTCGCTCATCAGCTTCGGCGACTACGTGACTGGCAACTACCCGCAGACCGTCACCAAGCCGCGGGTGATCAACCTGTGCCGCAAGTTCGGCTACCTCAGTGAGGGCTACTACTGCTCCCTGCTGGCCGAAGCGCGCGGGCACAAGGTCACGCCCTCGCTGCAAACCATCAGCGACCTGACCCGCCGCTCGCTCTACCGCAGCCGGCTCAGTGACCTCGGTGTACACCTCGGCAGCCTGCCCGCCGAGGCAGAGAGCGAGAACAAGCTGGTTCTGCGATTTTTCTTTGGTCGCTGCCTGGACAGCGCCCACGACGATCTCGCCCGCCGCCTCTTCGAAATTTTCCCCTGCCCGCTGCTGGAGATCTCCCTGAAGCGCAAGACCCAGTGGGAGATCAGCGGCGTGCGCCCGCTCTCCCCCCGCGAGTTGAGCGAGGAAGAAGCCGGGCTGTTCCGCTGGACGCTGGAGGACTTTACCCGCAAACAGTGGCGCCGGCGGCGGGAAAAAACCCACGCCCGCTACGACCTCGCCATCCTCTGCGACCCCGGGGAGAAACTGCCGCCCTCCAACAGCGGCGCTCTCAAACGCTTTATCCGCGCCGGCCGGGAACTGGGGATTCGCTGCCAGCTGATCACCCAGCGGGACTACCTGCGCCTGCAGGAATTCGACGGGCTCTTCATACGTACCACCACCAGCATCGATCACTTCACCTTCCGCTTTGCCCGCAAGGCGGAGAACGCCGGACTGGTCGTAATCGACGACAGCGAATCCATCCTGCGCTGTACCAACAAGATCTACCTGGCCGACCTGTTCCGCATCCACAAGGTATCGGCGCCCCGCACCGTGCTCCTGCACCGCGGGCAAAGCGCGCAACTGGACCAACTCGAGCAGCAGTTCGGCTTCCCGGTGGTAATCAAGATCCCCGACGGCTCTTTTTCCCGGGGTGTCGAAAAAGCCGCCAACCGTCAGGAACTGGAGACAATTTGCGCGCGCCTGTTCCGTGAATCCACCCTGCTGCTGGCGCAGGAATTTCTCTACACCGACTTCGACTGGCGCATCGGCATACTGGACCGCAAGCCTCTCTACGCCTGTCGCTACTACATGGTGAAGAAACACTGGCAGATCTACCGGCACGGCCAGCGAACCAATTCCGGCGCTTTCGATACCCTGCCGATCGACCAGGTCCCCCCCGCGGTGCTGGAGGCGGCCCTCGCCGCCACGCGCCCGATCGGCAGCGGTTTCTACGGGGTCGACGTCAAGGAAAAGGACGGCAAGGGTTACGTGATCGAGGTCAATGACAACCCCAGCATCGAAAGTGGCGTGGAAGACCGCTACCTCGGCATGGATCTCTACCGGGCGGTAATGGGCACTTTACTGAAGCGAATGGAAGCGCGTCGGGGGCACTAGTGAACACCATGGCCCGGCGCCACGGGGCCGGGCCACCCGCACGCTCGCCAGGGAAGCGCCCCCAGCAGGCCAGCAGATTCCCCGGCAATGTGCAGATTTACCTTGCTGCCCGCTGTACCGCTATTCGAGAATGGCAGCCAGGCACCTACGGAGCAGCTTTTTGCACGCGCGGTCCAGACACAGGCAATTCCGACTTCTCGCCGCGCTATGCCGGCACGTCACGGTATTGATATTGTGCTCTACCAGCGCCGCCTTCGCCGAACAAGGCTCTGGCGCCGAATGCCGCGAGGCTCCCCCACTCACCCTGCAACAGAAGTTCAATTTCCGCATCAACGGCGCGCAGGAAGCCTTTGCCGCCGGGATAGGCCCCGGCAGCGTCATCGGCGATATCAGCCTGTCCCGCTACAACGTGTTCAACCTCGAAGACCAGCGCGAGGATAACTGGCTTTACCGACTCGCCAACCGGATCAACTCCGTGACCTGGGAGACGGTGGTGCGCAGCCAGTTGTTGATCGCCACCGGCGATCCCTACAACGACGCCATGCTGGCGGAGTCCGAGCGCCTGCTGCGGGAACTGAATTTTCTCTATGACGCCCGCGTCATTCCGCTGCGGGTCTGCGGTGATCGGGTGGATGTGGAAGTCATCACCCGGGATATCTGGACCCTGAATCCCACTGTCGGATTTTCCCGCAGCGGCGGTGAAAACAAGACGACCCTGGGACTCACCGACTCCAACCTCCTGGGCAGCGGCAAGGAACTCGGTGTGTTCTACGAGGACGATCCCGACCGCAGCGGTTACAGCCTTCATTACCGCGACCCGGCCATCAACGACTCGCGCTGGACCATGGGACTGGTGTACGGCGACAACGATGACGGCTACTACCGTGAACTGGAAGTGGAGCGGCCTTTTTTCTCGGTTTACCAGAACTGGGCCACCGGCGGCCACGCGGTACAGAACGAATACGAGCAGGCCACCTGGCTGCGCGGAGACGAGGTGACGGAGTTCGACCACCGTTACGAAGAAGTGCGCCTGTTCGGCGCCATCGCCGACAACCCCGAACTGGGCTCTCGGATCGGCCGCTGGTACGGCGGGCTGTACTATGAAACCAACAGTTTCTCTTACAGCGACTCCGACATTCCTCCTGACCAGTTGCCGGAAGACCGCGATTACGCCTATCCCTTCATCACCTACGAATCGCTGGAAGACAGCTTCCTCAAAGTGCGCAATATGAACTACATCGCCCGCACCGAGGACTTTTTTATCGGCGAAAGTTACCACTGGACCCTGGGCTGGTCGTCCGAGAGCCTCGGCGCAAGCCGCGACCAACTGGCCTTCGACGGCGCCTACCAGAACACCCTCAAGGTCAACGAAAACATCCTGTGGCGGGTGCAGGGGCTGGTCAACGGCTACCTCGACGTGGACGGCGGCGATTTCGAGAACCTGTGGATGACCCTCCACTCCAGCTACTTTCATCGCCAGCACGACAAGTGGACGTTTTACACTGGCGCCCGGCTCGACTATACCAGCGGGCTGACCGAAGACCGCCAGGTGCTGCTCGGCGGGGATACCGGCCTGCGTGGTTACGATCGCAACTACCAGGCAGGTGACCGCAGTTTCGTGATCAGCCTGGAAGAACGCTATTACTCCGACTTCCACCCTTTCCGCCTGTTTCGCGTCGGCTTTGCAGCCTTTCTCGATGTCGGCCGCGCCTGGTACGACGACCGCGACAACGGCGAAGATGGCGATGTCCTCGCCGACATCGGATTCGGCCTGCGCCTCAATTCCAGCCGTGCCAACAAGGACCGGGTAATCCACCTGGATGTTGCCTTCCCCCTGGTTCACGGCGAGAACGTGGACAGCGTCCAGTTCCTGTTCCGCGTACGCGACCAGTTCTGACCCGATGGCCGCCACCGGGGATACTCCCGGGGGATACTCCCGGGAAAGCACCGCTCACCAGCGATTTCCAGTTTGCCCCGAGTAGGGTACTGTAGCGCCCCGGATTACAGTACGCGCCGGAAAGGCGGGGAGAACAGGAAGCAGGCGTGGGAGGCGACGCGGACAATATCTGGTGCCTGGCGGGAACAGATCCCACCGCCAGGAGGCAAATGCTTGCCCTGGCGCATGTACTCCAGCGCCCCTGCACCGAAAAACACCTGCAGCCCCATGCCTGGGAGTTGCTGGCTCACCTCGGCCAGGGCGCGACCCTCGCGGGGATAGACCTGGCCAGGTCTGATCCACTGGAGGCACCCTGGCCCGAACTCGTGGTAAGCGCAGAGCGCTGCGCCGAGCCAGTGGCGCTCTGGATCCAGCGCCAGTCCGCTGGCAAAACCAGGCTGCTCCATCTCGGCCGCCCCTGGGCTGCACCGGAACACTGGGACCAGATCGTCACCACACCGCGCTACTCACTGCCGCGACGTGGCAACATCCTGCGCCTGTCGCTGCCCCCGGCAGCCCTGGTCGGTGAAGCCGATGACGGGGACCTGCCGGACCTCAGCAGTGATCTGGGACATCTGCCGCGCCCCTGGATCGCGCTGCTGGTCGGCAATAGTGGCGGGAGTGCCTATTTCAGCACGGCCCGGGGTGCGGTACTGGGTGACCTCGCCGACCGCCTGGCGGCAGCGACCGGGGGAACCCTGCTCTACTGTGACAGCCACGATACGCCCTGGGCGACTGGCGACGCCATCATCCGGCAACTGCGCGGCGACAATTACATATGCCACTCAGAGGAAGATGGAGGGCCTTACCGGGCCTTGCTCGCCTGTGCGGACGGCGCCATCATCGCCGGTGATTCGCCTGCGTTCATGGACACGGCGGTGGCCACCGGCAAGCCCCTGTGGCTTTTCGATATCGAAGACGATAGCACGCCCTGGTGGCAGCAAGCGCACAACTACCGCCCGGCCCAGCTTGCCTCCAGGCTGGGCGAAGCCTGCTGCCCGCCGATGCTGCGAACCCAGTCGGGAGCCCTGCGCCGGGGGCTGATCGCCAGTGGCCGCGCCCTGCCCTGCACAAAGGCCAGTTTGCCGGCGATGGCGCAGCGCTTTCTGGTTTCCGGAAACGTGGCGAAAGACGATAGCGCTGAGCGGGAGCGCATTGCGCTGGTCGCGGCAGTGGAGAGATTGCTACCCGCCAGGAACTGAAAGGTCCCGACCGCAGAACGCGGGACGGGACCCTGTTAACAGAAGCAAAAACCAAATCGTGTCCAGCTAGAGGCTGAGCACCTTCTCGCCGCGGGAGATACCCGCCACGCCGGAGCGCACTACTTCGAGAATATCCACTTCGGCCATCGCCGCCACGAAGGCGTCGAGCTTCTCGGATGTGCCCACCAACTGAATGGTGTAGACATTGGGGCCGACATCGACGATCTGGCCGCGGAAGATATCCGTGGCGCGCTTCACCTCATCCCGGGCAACGCCGTTGGCCCGCACCTTGATCAGCATCAGGTCGCGCTCGATATGGGCACCGTTGGTCAGGTCCACCAGCTTGACCACGTCAACCAGCTTGTTGAGCTGTTTGGTGATCTGCTCGATGTGCATGTCGTCGCCGAGGGTGGTGAGCGTCAGGCGCGACAGCGTGGGATCATCGGTAGGCGCCACGTTCAGCGTCTCGATGTTATAGCCGCGCTGGGAGAACAGGCCCACGACCCTGGAGAGGGCGCCCGGTTCGTTTTCCAACAGGATAGAAATTATCCGCCGCATGCTCAGGTCCTCTCGTTCTTGCTCAGCCACATGTCTTTCATGGCGCCATTGGGAGCCACATGCATCGGGTAGACGTGTTCCATCCGGTCGACGAAGACATCGAGGAAGACAGTGCGGTCCTTGAGGGCGAAGGCTTCTTCCATTGCCGCGTCCAGATCCTCCAGTTTCTTCACCTGCATGCCCACGTGGCCGAAGGCCTCCGCCAGCTTGACGAAGTCCGGCAGTGAATCCTCATAGGTACTGCCCGAGTAGCGCCCCTCGTACTGCATGTCCTGCCATTGCTTGACCATGCCGAGGTAGTTGTTGCGCAGGTTCACGATCTTCACCGGCGTGTTGTACTGCTTGCAGGTGGACAGTTCCTGGATGTTCATCTGGATACTGCCCTCGCCGGTGACGCAGGCCACGTCCATATCCGGGAAGGCCAGCTTCACGCCCATCGCCGCGGGCAGGCCGAAGCCCATGGTGCCGAGGCCGCCGGAGTTGATCCAGCGCCGGGGCTTGTCGAAGCGATAGTACTGGGCCGCGAACATCTGGTGCTGGCCCACGTCCGACGTGACATAGGCATTGCCATTAGTGGCCCGGTACAGGCTCTCAATCACCTGCTGGGGCATGATCATTTCGCTCTCGCCGTAGCGGCGGCCGGTAAGCAGGCCGTGTTTGTCGCGCCACTCGTCGATCTGCTGCCACCAGCGCTGCAGCGCGCCCGTATCGGGCAGTTCCGGGTCCTTGCTGCGCAGGTCTTCGATCTGCGCCAGCATTTCCGTCAGCACCGACTGCACCGGGCCGACAATGGGAATATCCGCCGTCACCGTCTTGGAAATGGAGGTCGGGTCCACGTCGATATGGATAACCTTGGCACCAGGGCAGAATTTCGACACTGTGTTGGTCACCCGGTCATCGAAGCGTGCGCCCACCGCGAGGATCACATCGGAGTGGTGCATGGCCATATTGGCCTCGTAAAAGCCGTGCATGCCCAGCATGCCGAGAAACTGCCGGTCGGTACCCGGATAGGCGCCGAGGCCCATCAGTGTGTTGGTGACCGGGTAGTTGAGTTCCTGGGCCAGGCGGGTGAGCAGTTCGCTACCCTCTCCCTGGACCACGCCGCCGCCGGAATAGATCACCGGGCGCTTGGCGCCCAGCAGCAGGCGAGCCGCCTTCTTGATCTGCCCGGTATGGCCGCGCTGGGCCGGGGCGTAGGAGCGCAGCTTGACGCTCTGGGGATAGTTGTACTCGAACTTGGCATCCGGCCGGGTGCAATCCTTGGGAATATCGATCACCACCGGGCCGGGACGGCCGCTGGCAGCGATGTAAAAGGCCTTCTTGATGATGCCGGGGATGTCTTCCGGGCTCTTCACCATGAAGCTGTGCTTCACGATGGGCCGTGAAATACCCACCATGTCGGTTTCCTGGAAGGCGTCCTCGCCGATCAGGTGGGTCGCCACCTGGCCGGAAAGCACCACCATCGGGATGGAATCCATATAGGCGGTTGCAATACCGGTGATGGCGTTGGTCGCGCCGGGGCCGGAGGTCACCAGCACCACACCGGGTTTGCCGGTGGCGCGGGCGTAGGCATCCGCCGCGTGGGTGGCCGCCTGTTCGTGGCGGACCAGGATGTGGGGCACCTTGCAGTCCTTGAACAGCGCATCGTAGATGTGCAGTACGGCACCGCCCGGGTAACCAAAGATGTATTCGACGCCTTCGTCCTCGAGGGCGCGCGCGATCATTTCACCGCCGGATAAGAGATCCACAGCAATTCTCCTGTCGAAAAGCCCCAGGCGCGTAACCCTCGCCGGTGCATTCCAGTCATTGTGTGGACGGAGCAAGAACGAATACCTGGAACCGGTATCCGGCTGGCCACGCCACCCCCTTTCGACCCTGACACGCTTCGCGACCTCACGGTCAGCCTTCTCCCCTGTAGAAGAAAGCTCCTCCAGGGAATATCGATCACGAAGCCCGTGTATCGGTCGCCCTGCGGGGTAGCGCAGTGTCTGGCCCTCAACCGGGCCGATGCGGCGCCGATTGAATACGGGACTTACAGTCAGCTGTACTGAATAATCGCATCAGCACAGTGGGCCAGCGGCCGAGGGTACTCGACGTTAGCCGTTGCCAGCTGTAAGACGCGCGTATTGTTGTGGTGAAATGGGTCCAAGTCAACAGGGATGTGACTCTTACCGAATTTCCGTTTCTGCCAATCATCCGTTGCAGTACTCGCTCAGGTCAGTTAGTTTTGCTGCAAATACAAAGAGTTGTAGTAGGGAAAGGTGTCGCATGGATCACAGGACGTTAACGAGTACGTTGATCGCAGGGATATTGGTCGCGTCAACCTTCGCTGCACAGGCGGGCAATATCTATCGCTGGGTGGACGGCTCGGGAAATACCGTGGTGAGTGACCGGCCACCGCCCGCGGGCACCGAATTCGAGGTGATGTCCACTTCGACTGGCAGGGTCATCGAGGAACCTCCCGAAATCGAGGAACAGGGGGCGTCTGCTGGAATAGAGATCGAATATGTTCCCGGCACGCCACCTCCCGGCAGCAAAGCCCCCCCGCCCGACCCCGTTGGCTTCCCGCCAGACAAGAACCCGGAACTCTGCAAGCAGGCACGCGACACCAAGCTGACCCTCGATACCAGGCCCCGCATCCGCTTCATCGATGAGAGCGGCGAACCGCGCTTCATGACTGACGAGGAGCGGCAGGTCGAGAAGGATAAGGCGGCAGCGGCAATCGATGCCTATTGTGAGAACTGAACCTGATGAGGAAATTCAACGTGAGAATTGAGCGCAGTTCATTGTCGGCAATCGGGCTGCTCGCCCTGCTTGTATCAACTGGCCCCTCAGTACTCGCAGACGATGCGCACTACAAATGGCTCGATGAGCGCGGCGCTGTCGTCTACAGTGACAGGCCTCCGCCCAAAGGGGTCGATTACGAAGTGATAAGCGGTGGTTCAAGCCTGAAGCGCGTGGTCGATGGCGACCTCGGCGCTGTTCCAGCGGAAATCGAACCCAGCGCGGGAAACGATTTTGAAGTTACGGACGAGGGTGCGCAGGACCGCTTTGAGAAGAACAAGGTGCTGTGTGAAAAGGCGAAAATGAACCTGATTGCGCTGGAAGGCGCGGAGGTCCTGAAGGTGCGGGATGAGCAGGGCAACGTGGAAGAACTCTCACCGGAAGCCCGGGAAATTTCCCTTCAGACGACGAAAGCCCAAATCAGCGTCTACTGTAACTGAAGGCCCGCGGGCCAGGCGCCCTCTCCTCAATCCCCCCAAACAAAAAGCCCGTCTGAGACGGGCTTTTTGTTGCTTTCGGGAAAAGTCCAGCTCGAATCAATTCGACTCGGCATCGATCTCCTCGGTAAAGAATACCCGCTGGATCTGGGGATCCACCAGGGGGTCCAGAACCGTGGGGTTCAGGCCATCCTCGCATCCACCCATGCAGAGGGTCAGGTCCGGACAGGCTCCCGGTGCCGAACAGTCGGGCTCATAGTCCGAGCAATCCTCCTCCTCACAACCCGGAGGGATGTCCGCCACAGTCTCGATGATCGGCGGGATGGGAATACCACCACCGGCAATTTCAACACCCTCTGCCGTCTGGGGCGCGAACAGATCCACCGAATAGGCCCGCCCGATACCAATCGGGGAAGTACAAAGGCCAACCGATGCACCACCGGGCTGGAAGGTATTGAAGAACACCTTGCCGGCGCCCACTGCCGCGGGATTAGCCACCTGTTCACCCTGGTTGGGCAGGTCCATCCACCATCCCTCGAAGTCACGCAGGTCCTCTCCAGGCTGGAGCGCCGTACCTACCTCGAACATATCGTTGGGATCCTCGAGATCGACAACCGTTCGCGTCCAGAGACCACCCCCGTCGATCGCTTCCTGCTCCGCCGCCCAGTCCGTATAGGGGTAATCGAAAAGAACATAGAAGCGGTTCTGCACGTTGTCCACGTAGGGGTAGTTGCTTTCCAGCGGACGTTCCCGGTCACCAGAGCCGATAGTGATCGCGATCTGGCCCAGGGTTGTGGTGGTTGCCGCCGTCGGAGAATTGTAGAAACGCAGGGTGTTGCCGGGGACACTGGCAATTTTTTCAATTTCCCAGTCAGCCTGGGCACGGTGCACAATCGCGCCGTCAGGTATCGTCTCCAGCCCGGCCAGGCTCTGCTGGTAGTCCGCGAAACGGATGCGGTAAATGCTACCCGCGGCATCAGCCACATAGGCCAGTTCCACCACTTCATCGAGGTCGAGGTCGACCGTCGCCACGTCCGTCAGCACCGGCGCGTCAGTCGGGAAGTAATCGACCAGGGCACCCGACACCGCGTCCAGCAGGTAGACTCCCTTGCCGTTTGCACCGGAGCATGCTGAAGGATAGGTCGATGCGTCCTCGTCCAGGCACTCGTCATAGCCGCCGCCGAACAGCACCAGGGGGTTCGGGTCCAGTCCACCACCTGGATAATCCGAGAGGAAGATACCCCGCGGCGTGGACCAGGTCTGGCCGAGATTGCCGAAGTCCGTGTTGTCGGTACACACGCCATCGTCGTCGCAGCCCTGCTTCCAGAGCATTTCCGGATTGTTGGGATCGGTCACATCGAAGCCATAGAGCATCCTGCCGCCACGGCGCATGGTGGGATAGATATAGGCGAATTGCAGGTCGCCAAGCGCCTCGCTGGCCGGATCGTTCGGGTCGTCGTACTCGACGTGCAGGCCGGTGGGCCCGTCAAAGAAGTAATCCTTGGGTTCGGTGTCAGGCTCGTTGGGGTCGACCAGTTCACCCGTGTACTTGATCTTCGGCTCGTCGTCGTAGAGTCGCTGGATCTTCGCGTAATGCTCGGGCGCGATAAAGGCCCACTTTTCTACCCCGGTCGAGGTATCCACCGCGTGATACATACCACCGTTTTCACCATAGTAAATGACCACGCTGCCATCGTCGTAGCGGATGGAAAGCGGCCGGGAGTGAACCACATCGCCGTGGACACTGGGCCGTTGCAGCGTGCCTCCGGCATAGGCCGCCTCACCGGTACCTGCCTGGTCACCGATCAGGTAGCTGTAGACGTCGGCCCCGAAAATGGTATTCGGATCCATGTCGACCAGAGGCGAGAGGCCATCGGTGAGGTCGCTGGGGTCCGGCGTGTAGATGGTCCGCTCCGAGCCGTAGGTGAGCTGCCTGATCTGCTGGCCGGCGCCGCCTTTTTCCACGAAGGGGCCATCCGGTGAATCGGAATACACTTCGTTGGGATCGAGACTCGAACATTCGCTGGCGACGGTGGGATCGATCCCGAGGCTTTCCCAGTAATCTACCGAGTCCTCGGTCCAGAAACTGATGGCACAGTCAGAGGGGAAGCCGGTGAGATTGTTGACCGCCTCCCGGTACTGGACGTCCGCCAGCCGTGGCTGGCCGTTGAACAGGGCGAACTGGTAACGCTTGAGGTTGCCGTACCAGCGCGGGTCCTTGCCCTGCTCCGGACGGAACATACCGATATACACCTCGTTGTTCACCTGCGCGCGGTTGGTGGTACTCAGCGGAAGGGTTACAGCCGCGAAGCTCGAGGCCTTGGCCACGATATCGCCGAGGCTGATTTCCAGGGCAAAGACCAGGGCATTCTCGTCCTTGGCCTGGAAGTATTTGCCGCCGCCGGCGCTGGCGGCGCTGAACCAGAGTTCACTCAGGTCCGGTGACTGCTGTTCGTTGAATACGTCGATCATGTAGCTGATGACCTTCACCCTTTCAGGATAGGTTTCATCCACACCATCGCCGTCGAGGTCCGCGACGGCAGTAAACGGCACGCCCTCGTTGAAGAGGAACTGTGTCCAGTCGTCGAGGTTGTAATCGCGGCCGCCAACATAGTCGAAACCGCTGGTCGCCTCACAAACGGTTGTTTCGGTGCCGGAGGATTCAACGAGGTAGTGGAAGGACTTATCGCCGCCGTCATTTGCACAGAACGAGCCGGTCGTTTCAGTACAGAAACAGGTTTCCCCATCCGCCAGGGTATCGTCACAAATCGACTCGCCGAGCGAGGTATTCACCGCGGTTTCACAGGCCAGAGCGTTGAAGTAACAGCCGGTGCTGGTTCCCAGCTCCACGCCGGGGTCGCCTTCCACGTCACAGCTGAATTCAGGCATTTCCAGTGGAGTACCGCTGATATCACCAGCCAGCGCATCCGGCGCGGTCTTGCCCGCTTCCACGTATGCCGCCTTGAGTGCGTTACTGTTTGTGGTGTCATCCCCGGCGATACTGCCGTTCTTGTTGTTGCCGATGTAGATCATGTAGGTGTCTGCGCACACCGCTTCGGACTGCAACGGCGACTCGAACTCGTCCCACTGACTTGTATAGCCGTCCTCGTCAGACAGGGTCGTCGGCGTTCCCGCCCCGCCCTTGCTCTGGTCATCGCCTTTCAGGTAGTTATAGACGTCATAGGGCAGGTAGCCGTAGGTATTGGATGCGGAGCGCTTCTCCGTGGGGTCCTCCACATTGGCGATGATCGCATCCATCGCCGGCACCACGACATTGTTGTAGTAGTCCTCGGTCAGCGGCTGTACATCGATCCGCACGTAACCGCCGTCATTGTTGGCGTCGTTACTCTGGGTGGCGTACATCATCAGGCCAACATTGATCTTGCCGATCTGGTTGGCGAGCACGGTCTTTATCGCCCGGGCCTCGGACTGGCCCTGGGTGCCGTCCGGCCACTTTTGCGCTTCCCGCGACCAGTTGGAGGTGTTGTCGAGGACGAACAGCACGTTTGGCAGGCCTTCAGCGTCAACTTCTGTCGTGCCCGAAAAGATGTCGATATCCTCTGCGGATGCAGGAATTGCCAGCGCACAGACAAGGAGCGCGCTGGCCCAACTTCCAAGATTGCTGAATTTCATACTTAAACTCCTCAGCCAGCCTATACAGGACAGGCCGTATCGACATTGTTCAGGGTCGTCAGGATGGAGACACCCTGGCGGACCGTGACCTCTGCGCCGGTAACCACGTCTGTGGCCACCGCCTCGAATTCCCATACCGAACCCGCGCACATGGAATACACGGTATCCGGCAAGTGGCAGGTGGCCTGGTCGGGAAAGTTCCACACATCCAGTTCAACGTTTTTCTTGGGGATGACGGAGACACAGGTCGGGACGGATACCTGTACGGTAATATCTGTGACCCCATCGCCGTTGGAGTCATAACACTTACGGTTATTGACTGCGCAGGAGGTGAGGAATATTGAATTCGGGTTATCGGCGAAGCGCGAGGAACTGAGCGCTTCCTCGATCGCCGCAATTGCCGCGAATCGCGCCTGCTCCCGGCTTTCCATATTGCCGACGATGAGCAGATTCGTCTGCGCGATGTTGGATGCCGTCACCACCATCAAGGTGATGGCGACCAGCATGATAAGGGCTATTACCAGCACAATGCCCTGTTGATTTCGACCGCCGTATCGTCTCATCACGGGTTCTCCTTCCTGCCGGCGATATTTCGCGTACTGATCGTTCGGGTGTAAAGCTGGCGCCGGAAATCCTCGACAGCGGCAGGCGGGTCGTAGTTATAGCCACCTACTGTGTAGTTGCGCGCATCGTTGAAACCGAGGCTGGCCTGGTGATTGCGAACAACCAGGCCAACCCGGACCATCACCACATTCGGCCAAGAGGCATCGCTTGGGTCCGCCACGTCAGACATATAACTGTCGACCTGTCCGTCGTCATCGGTGTCGAGCCCGTATTCGAAGCGCAGCATTTCGACATTCTCGGCAAGTTCCTGGGTCGCATACTGGTTGCCCACCAATTCTGCGCGAATCAGCTTGTCGTCGGCATCGACGTAATAAATGCGGCTGAGGAAGCGGTACTTGGGGGCCTGGTTCGTGCAATCCCGCTGTTCGAGGTCGAGGTTGGTCAGATCGGTATCGATTTTGAACGTGTCTCCCGGCTGCAGCGGACTGGTGGCATCAAAACAGGCATGCACCTGGAGGTGATAGTCACCCGCTGCGGCATCACAGCCGGTACTGCCATTGGCGCAACTGCTGACGCGGCGCACCGCGAGATAGTCGGTGTTGGCCTTCGTCACCAGGTTGGCCGGCGAACAGGTAATCGTCCCCTGGCCGCCCTGGATGGGATAGCCCATCGCCTGCTCCAGTTCGGTCGCGTCGTCGGGACAGATCGGTGCAACATGGTTTGGATCGTAGCCCCCACGCTCGCCCCAGAAGGCGGCATTGGTAACATCGGCTTCGATCACCCCCAGCGCGTAATTCGCGGTTTCCAGCTGGCGACCAAAGCGTTCCAGTTCGTTGCGGGTACTGCTGTTGTCGGTGGCAATCTGGGTTACCCCGAGCATGATCAGTGCTCCGAGCGCCAGAGCGATCATGATCTCGATGAGCCCGGCGCCGCGATTCTTCCTGTTATGGGCAACTATGCAAGTCATATTCACTCTTCCAGAAGATCTGCCAGGACCACGTCCACGATCGCGACACGGCGGAAAGCATCATCATCGCCGTACGCGTCCTCGCCACAGGTAGAGGCGGGCGCGCGAGTCGCGGCATTTCCCTGCCAGGCAACCGTAACGCGAATACGGGTTTCGTTATCAGCTGAACCCACGAGATATTCGATACAGCCCCTCGCCGCGGCGATACTGCCGACGTTCACTCCCGCCAGGGCCACACCCTGGCCGGCGAGGATATTGTTCCAGTCACAGAGGTCGTAGTTGGCGGTGGTCAGCGCCGCGGGATCGCAGACAGCAGCTGGCTGCAATCCATAGTTCTGCGCCTCGGTATAGTCGCCGGCCCGGGCCGCCTGTGCATTCACCTGAATCCGCTTGGCCATTTCCTCAGCCAGCATGACAGCCTGGCCGCGCTGGTAAGCCTCCATCTGGCTCTGCAGTGAGAAAAGCTGCAGCCCAGCCAGGCCCAGAAGCCCGATGGCCAGGATGACAAGGGTGATCAACACCTCGATGAGGGTGAATCCACGTGCACGCCGAAGGTTTTCTATTGGCCTGATCATATGCAGCTGTTATCCAGGTAACCGTTGACGCTGAGTTTCAGGCAGCGGGTCGCGACCGTATCCCCTGTACCCACTGTCACCGTGAAAATGGCCTGGCCTTCGGCCCGGCCCGAAGCTTCGAAACCAACCGCGCCTCCCGCAAGGGTAATCGTCATGTCACCGGAGCCCGGTTGGCTGTGCACGAATATATCGTCGCCGCCCGCCGGATCGGGTATCACCCAGCCGGTATTCCAGCCTCCAGCAGCTGGGTTGAGGGCGATATCCCGGTTGCGCTTCACCGCTTCGGAACGAGCTGTCATCAGCGCGACTCGGAGGTCAGCGAGTGTGCTGCGCATCCGTTGTTCGACGATAAAACCGCGAAAGGCCGGCGCCGCCATCGCGGCCAGCAATGCGAGAATGACCAGGACGATCATCAACTCGATAAGCGTAAAGCCGGCGCTACGCCGCCTGGCTTCGCCGCGGCGCCTTACCACGAGCCCGCTCCCCGCAACTTTTGGCCGGTGTTGTTGACGCTCAGGATTCCATCATCCTCCTGCTTGGTGCCGGCTTTCGGCGTTGCAGTAATGACAAAGGAAAAAGGTGGGTCGTTCGGGTCGACAGACGCGGCTATCGCCACCGTGTAGTTCGCCGTCACCCTGTCGGGCTCGGTGACGTCGAGATCATTGGGGTCGTCGGTATAGGTGCGCGAATCGTTGAAGAGCAGATTCTGCCGCTGCGCCAGCAGCATCAGGTAGGACTGCGCTTCGCCGCGATTGGCCCTTACTACATACCCCTGATAAGCCGGCAAGGCGATGGCCATCAGGATCGCGACAATCGCGACCACCGCCATCAACTCGATCAGCGTGAAACCACGTATCCTACCGTCCCTTGCAAAGCCTGAGCGCATGGCGCACTGCCCCCTGATTATTCGAATTTCAGGCTAGCAGTATGCATGAACAACGCCATATATCACCGATAAATGGCTGATTTCTCCAGATAAACGGTAGGCGGGGCCGGTTTCCCGGCCCCCGTGGGCGGGGGATTGCCGACCCCCTGTGGAGAGTATTAACGCCCGGAGATAGCCGTTGCGCCATCCGCGAGGTCGACCACGATGGTCTGCCCCGGTTCGAACTCGCCGGCCAGGATGCGCTGGGCCAGGGGGTTTTCCAGCTCCTGCTGGATCGCCCGCTTCAGCGGCCGCGCGCCGTAGACGGGATCGAAGCCGGCCTCTACCAGGTGATCCATGAAGGACTCCGAGATATCCAGGGAGAGCTCTCGCTCCGCCAGGCGCTTGCGCAGGCCCTGCAGCTGGATATCGGCAATGCCGCGGATCTGGCTCTGCTGCAGCGGGTGGAAGACCACCGTCTCGTCGATGCGGTTGATGAACTCCGGCCGGAAGTGCTGGCCGACCACGGTCATCACCGCGGACTTCATCCTGTCGTAGTTCTCCTCCCCCGCCAGTTCCTGGATAACGTCGGAACCGAGGTTGGAGGTCATCACAACCACCGTATTGCGGAAGTCCACCGTGCGGCCCTGCCCGTCGGTCAGGCGGCCGTCTTCGAGTACCTGCAACAGGATGTTGAAGACATCGGGGTGGGCCTTCTCCACCTCATCCAGCAGGAGCAGCGAGTAGGGACGGCGGCGAACCGCCTCGGTCAGGTAACCGCCCTCCTCATAGCCGACATAGCCGGGGGGCGCGCCGATCAGCCGGGCCACGGAGTGCTTCTCCATGAACTCGGACATATCGACCCGCACCATGGCCTGCTCGGAATCGAAGAGGAATTCCGCCAGCGCCTTGCACAGTTCGGTCTTGCCCACACCGGTGGGACCGAGGAAGAGGAAGGAGCCGTTGGGGCGATTGGGATCGGAGAGCCCGGCGCGGGAACGGCGCACTGCGTTGCTCACCGCAACCACCGCCTCGTCCTGGCCGACCACGCGGCTGTGCAGGGCATCTTCCATGCGCAGCAGTTTTTCGCGGTCGCCTTCCAACATCTTGGAAATAGGGATGCCGGTCCAGCGGGACACCACCTCGGCGACTTCCTCGTCGGTCACCTTGTTGCGCAGCAGGGTCAGGCTGCGCTCGGCGGTCTCCGCCTCCTGGGCGTCAGCCAGCTTTTTCTCCAGTTCGGGGATGCGGCCGTACTGCAGCTCGGACATACGGCTGAGGTCGCTGGCGCGGCGCGCCGCTTCCATCTCCAGCTTCACCTGCTCCAGTTCGCTCTTGATCTCCGCGGCGCCCTGCAGGGAGGCTTTCTCCGCCTTCCACACTTCCTCGAGGTCGGAGTACTCGCGCTCGGTTTTCTCGATCTCCTCGTGCAACAGATCCAGCTGTTTCTTCGAGGCCGGGTCCTTGTCCTTTTTCACCGCCTCGCGCTCCATCTTGAGCTGGATCAGGCGGCGTTCGAGGCGGTCCATGGCTTCCGGCTTGGAGTCGATTTCCATGCGGATGCGGCTGGCGGCCTCGTCGATCAGGTCGATGGCCTTGTCCGGCAGCTGGCGGTCGGTGATGTAGCGCTGGGAGAGTTTCGCCGCTGCGATGATGGCGCTGTCGGTGATGTCCACGGCATGGTGGACCTCGTAGCGCTCCTTCAGGCCGCGCAGGATGGCAATGGTGTCCTCCTCATTGGGCTCGTCGACCAATACCTTCTGGAAGCGGCGCTCCAGGGCCGCGTCCTTCTCGATGTACTGGCGGTACTCGTCCAGGGTGGTGGCACCGACGCAGTGCAGTTCACCGCGAGCCAGCGCGGGTTTCAGCATGTTGCCCGCGTCCATGGAGCCCTCGGCCTTGCCGGCGCCGACCATGGTGTGCAGCTCGTCGATGAACAGGATGATGCGGCCCTCCTGCTTGGAGAGCTCGTTGAGCACCGACTTCAGGCGCTCCTCGAAGTCGCCGCGGAACTTGGCCCCGGCCAGCAGGGAGCCCATGTCCAGGCTGAGGACGCGCTTGTCCTTCAGGCTCTCGGGCACCTCGCCGTTGATGATGCGCTGGGCCAGGCCCTCGATAATCGCGGTCTTGCCCACGCCGGGCTCACCGATCAGCACCGGGTTGTTCTTGGTCCGGCGCTGCAGGACCTGGATGGTGCGGCGGATCTCGTCGTCACGGCCGATCACCGGGTCCAGCTTGCCCTCCTCGGCGCGGCCGGTCAGGTCGATGGTGTATTTTTCCAGTGCCTGGCGGGACTCTTCCGCCTCCGGGTTGTTCACGCTCTCTCCTCCACGTACTTGTTCGATCGCTGATTTCAGGCGCTGGGCGTCCACCCCGCAGTCGGCGAGGATGCCGGCGGAACGGTGCTTGCCTTCCAGCATGGCGAGCAGCACCAGTTCACTGGATATATAGCTGTCGCCGCCCTGCTGGGCGAGTTTGTCGGCGAGGTTCAGCACCCGGCCGAGATCCTGCGATAGGTGCACGTCGCCGCCGGTGCCGCTGACTTTGGGCAGGGCCTCGAGCGCGTCCTGCACCTCGGTGCGCAGGCGCGCCACGTCGGCGCCGGCACGCTGCAGCAGGGGCCGGGCGGAACCGCCCTGCTGTTCCAGCAGGGCTGCCAGCAGGTGCAGGGGTTCGATGAAGTTGTGGTCCTTGCCCAATGCCAGCGACTGGGCGTCAGCCAGAGCGCCCTGCAACTGGTTGGTCAGTTTGTCCATTCGCATTTCAGTTTCCCTTGGTCACACCGAAGCGGGTGACAGTAATTTCGTCTGCAACTGGATATGCGGGCAAAAGGCCCTGATTCAAGTGGGGGCTTTGAAAAGTCGTTCAGGGATTGATGCAGATCAAGCTTGCCATGCGCCCGGTCACCCCATCGCGGCGGTAGGAGAAAAAGCGTCCGGCTTCGCGGAAAGTACAGTGGCCACCGCCGCTGATTTCGCTGACTCCGGCGGCAAGCAGGCGATTGCGGGCCAGGGCATAGATGTCGGCGAGATAGTGCCCCTGGCGCGCTGAGGGCAGGAATGCCGCGGCATCGTCGCCCGCGGCAACGAAGGCCTCGCGGACTTCCGGGCCCACTTCAAAGGCCTGCGGGCCAATCGCCGGGCCCATCCATGCAATTATTTGCATCGGCTCGACTTGCATCGCCGCCACGGCGGCCTCCAGCACGCCCTGCAGGAGCCCCTTCCAGCCGGCGTGGGCTGCCGCCACGACCCTGCCATCGCGGCTGGCGAACAGGACCGGCAGGCAATCTGCCGTCATCACTGCGCAGGCCATGGCGGGCTGATCACTCCAGCAGGCATCGGCCTCGGGAGGTGCACCGCCTTGCGCCCGGATCACCCGCTTGCCGTGAACCTGCTGCAACCACTGAATGGTGGAGCCGGTTGGCAGCCGCGTGACGAGTCGCGCGCGATTGCGGGCGACACTGGCCGGCGCGTCTCCCACATGGCCACCGAGATTGAAGCTGTCCCAGGGGGCTGCGCTACAGCCGCCGCTGCGCAGGGTGCTGAACGCCGTGACGCCGGGGAGGTCCCAGTCCGGCTCAATAAGCGGCAGCATCGGGAGTCAGTTCGGGATCTTCGCGGGCCAGGATTTGAAGCAAGCCTGTGAGGTCATCGGGAAGCGGGCACTCGAACTGCATCTCCTCACCGCTGGCGGGGTGAAACAGGCCCAGCGCCCGGGCGTGCAGGGCCTGGCGCGGGAAGGCGCGCAGGGCGTCGATCAGTTCCTGCGAGGCGCCGGCGGGGATCCGCGGCCGGCCACCGTAGACCGGGTCTCCCACGAGGGGGTTGTGGCGATGGGCCATGTGCACCCGTATCTGGTGGGTGCGCCCGGTCTCGAGGTTGACGGTGATGGAGGTATGATGACCGAAGCGTCGGTGTATCCGGTAGTGAGTTATGGCGGGCTTGCCACTGTGCACCACGGCCATTTTCTTGCGCTGCTTCGGGTGGCGACCGATCGGCTCATTCACCGTGCCGCCGCCGGTGAGTGCGCCGACACAGACCGCCCGGTACTCGCGTTTTACGGTCCGCGCCTGAAGCTGGGCCACCAGGTCGGCGTGGGCCAGCAGGCTCTTGGCGGCGACCATGATCCCGGAAGTCTCCCGGTCCAGGCGGTGGACGATGCCCCCGCGGGGCAGCAGCTCCATTTCCGGCGCGTGGGCCAGCAGCGCGTTCACCAGGGTACCGTCGGCGTGCCCTGCCGCCGGGTGCACCACCAGGCCGGCGGGCTTGTTCAGCACCAGGATGTGCTCGTCCTCGAAGACGATGTCCAGGTCTATGGGCTGGGCCACCCAGCCCACCGCCGCCTCCAGTTCCGTGTCGATGACCAGCAGGGCGCCCTCGCTGACCTTGTCCCGGGGCCGGGCACTGGCGCCGTCCACCAGCAGTTCGCCACCCTTGATCCACTCCTGCAGACGGGAACGTGAGTAATCCGGGAACAGGCGCGCTGCCGCCTGGTCGAGCCGTTCGCCCGCCAGCTCCGCCGGCACCGCCGCCTGCTGCTGTATTTTCTCCGCCATGATTTCCTGAGTCGTTTTCCTGTTTAAGCGCCTACCCGGCTATGGTTAAATAGCCGCCTTGAATATTAACACGCTGCCCGTCACACACTGGTGAGTTCCTTGAGACATATCCTCCTTCTGCTCCTGAGCCTGGCTCTGGTTGCCTGTTCCAGCAACGATGATCTGCCCGACCTGGGCGCCGACAGGGGTGAGCAGGAAATCTACGAACAGGCCCAGCGCTACCTGCGCGCCAGTAACTGGGACCTGGCCATCCGCAGCCTGCAGGCTCTGGAATCGCGCTACCCCTTCGGCAAGTACGCGGAGCAGGCGCAGCTCGAGCTGATTTTCGCCCACTACCAGGGCTATGAGCGCGAGGCCGCGGTCGAAGCCGCTGACCGCTTCATCCGCCTGCACCCGGGCCATCCCAGCGTGGACTACGCCTACTACATGAAGGGCATGGCCGCCTACAACGTGAATACGGACTTCTTCGACCGCTTCCTGCCCACCGACGCCGCCGAACGCGATATCAATCCGCTCAAGGAGGCCTTCGCCGAGTTCAACCAGCTGGTCACCCGCTTCCCGGACAGCGCCTACGCCGCAGACGCCCGCGCGCGCATGGTCTACCTGCGCAACGTACTGGCCCGACACGAGATCGTGGTCGCCAACTACTATTTCCGCCGCGGCGCCTACATGGCGGCGGTGAACCGCGGTCGCTACGTGGTGGAGCACTTCCAGCAGACGCCAGCGGTGGCGGATGGCCTGGCGGTGATGGCGCAGGGCTACATTCTGCTGGGGATGAACGACCTGGCGGAGGACTCCATCGAGGTTCTGGCGAGCAACTATCCGGATCATCCGAACATCGATGATGGCGAGTTTGTCAGTGTCTATACCCTGGATGGCCTGCAGCGCAACTGGATAAACAAGCTGACTTTCGGGCTGTTTTTCCCGCCGGAGCCGCCGCAGTTTGATAATCGGCCGAAGTTGTGCCGGGATTGCTGATCAGCAGCAACCCCCTGAGCTGCCTTGGACTGTAGTTTCTTAGGCTCCAGAGGGCTGTACCTGATTGCCGGCCCGCTGATGGTGCCTGATTCCCGGCCCGCGAACTGAATTTACCCTCAGGAAAACCGCAAAAGCGCCGTCCATGGCAGCTCGTCCTCGGCCGTCCATGGCCTCGTACGTTTTCCTGAGGGTAAATTCAGTTCACGTGCCTCGCGCAGTGCAATCCCTCTGGCGCTGCACTCTGGTACAGCTAGAACTCTCCGGAATTTGTCCTCGGTGCAATCAGGGTTCTAACCTTAATCAAACACTCTGTAGTCCGCGTGTTCCGCTCAGTCCCCAATGTGCCACCCCGATGTAATCGGGTAGCGCCGGTCGCGGCCGAACCCACGACGGGTGATGCGCACGCCCACTGGCGCCTGGCGGCGCTTGTATTCGTTGATGTCCACCAGGCGTACGACGCGCATGACGTGCTCGCGCCCGAGGCCCTCGGCGATGATGGCCTCGGCGCTCATGTCGCGCTCGACGTACATCTCGAGGATGCGGTCGAGGATGTCGTACGGTGGCAGGCTGTCCTGGTCTTCCTGGCCCGGCGCCAGTTCCGCTGAGGGCGGGCGGTCGATGACGCGCTGGGGGATGCAGGGGCCGAGGGTGTTGCGGTAGCGGCTGAGGTCGTAGACCAGGGTCTTGGGGACGTCCTTGATCGGGTCAAAGCCGCCGGCCATGTCGCCGTAGAGGGTGGAGTAGCCGACGGCCAGTTCGCTCTTGTTGCCGGTGGTGAGTACCAGGCTGCGTTTTTTGTTGGAGATGGACATCAGCAGCACGCCGCGGCAGCGGGCCTGCAGGTTTTCCTCGGTGGTGTCGGGGGCGAGGCCGTCGAACTCTTCCGCGAGGGCTTCCATGAAAGTCTCGTACATGGGTTCGATGGAGATGACCTTGTGGCGTACGCCGAGGGTGCGGGACTGCTCGGCTGCGTCGTCCACGCTCATCTGCGCGGTGTAGCGGAAGGGCATCATGATGGCTTCCACCCGCTCGGGGCCCAGGGCTTCCACGGCCACGGCGAGGGTGAGGGCGGAATCGATGCCGCCGGAGAGGCCGAGGACGACACCTGGGAAGCCGTTCTTGTTGACGTAGTCGCGCACGCCCAGCACCAGGGCTTTCCACACGGCTTCCAGCTCATCCAGCGGTTCGGCAATGGGCAGGCCACTGAATGGCTGGGCTGCGCCGTGTTCGTAGCGCAGCCAGTATTCGCCTTCATCGAAGTTGGGCGCGGCGGCGGCAAGCTCTCCCTCGCGGGTGACGGCGAAGGAGCCGCCGTCGAAGACCAGTTCGTCCTGTCCGCCCACCTGGTTGGCGTAGACGATGGGCAGTCCCGACTCGAGGGCGCGCTGGCCTACCAGGGTCCAGCGCTCGCCGCGCTTGCCCCGGTGATACGGGGAGGAGTTCAGGTTCAGCAGGAGCTCGGCCCCGGCAGCGGCGGCCTGTGCGGTGGGTTCGGGTTCCCAGATATCCTCGCAGATACTTAGGCCGACACGAACGCCGCGAATATCAACGACACAGGCGTCGCCGCCCTCGGCGAAGTAGCGCTTTTCGTCGAAAACTTCGTAGTTGGGCAGGCGTTGCTTGCGGTACTCCGCCTGCAACTGCCCGCCGTGCAACACGCCCGCCACGTTGTAGAGGCGCCCGCCCTCCCGGCGGGGGTAGCCGAGCACCACCCAGGCTGTCGGCGGCAGCTCGGCCAGCAGGCGGTTCAGCGCGCGATTGACCCGGATTTCCACGCTTGGGCGCAACAGCAGGTCTTCCGGGGGATAGCCGCAAAGGGTCAGTTCGGGGAACACCAGCACCGCATCCGGATGTTCAGCCACGGCTCGCTGCGCGATCTCGATCACGCGTTCGGTGTTGCCGTCGAAATCACCCACCAGGGTATTCATCTGGGCGATCAGGATGTCGAGGGTAGCCATGTCTCAATCGGGGCCTTTGCTGCGGGGAGCGCTATTTTCCGCAAATCTCTCGACATTCGCCAGCCCGATTTCCCCCGTTGCCTGATAGACTAGCCCTGACGACGCAAGCACCAGGCCATAAGAAGCGCTACACAGTGAACCGCCCGGCAATCATCACCCGTCCAGCAGCGGCTTCGGCGCCGTCAAACGCCGCACCGTTCCGTATCTACCTCGCCTATCGCGCGGTCATTTCGCTGGTGCTGCTGATCATGCTGGTCAGCCCCAATACCCGGCAGATGGTCGGTATTCTTTACCCCGAGCTCTACATCTGGGTGGCCCTGGCCCTGCTCGCCTCCAATATTCCGCTGGTCGCCTTCCTCACCCGCCCGGTGGGGCCGCGCCTGATGCTCCTGGTTTTCACAGTGGACATCGTCAGTATCACCCTGATGTCCCACGCCAGTGGCGGGGTGATCAGCGGCCTGCCGGTGCTGATGGTCATCACGGTAGCGGCCAGCGCCGTACTGCTGGAAAACCGTACCCTGGCCACCCTGATCGCTGCGCTGAGCGCGCTCGCCCTGCTGGCCGATACCCTCTGGTTCGTGGCCGGAGGCATCCGCGACATGCGCTCGCTCTTCCCTGCCGGGCTGTTCGGGGGCCTGATGTTCCTGGTTTCCGCCATGGTGCAGGTGGTGGTACAGCGCCTCGGGCGGGCAGAGGAACTGGCCCGCTCCCGCGCCAGCGACCTCTATGACCTGCAGCGCCTGAATGAGCAGATCGTCCAGCACATGGATACGGGCATCCTGCTGGTCGGCAGCAATGGCGCCGTGCGGGTGATGAACCGGGCAGCCTCCACCCTGCTGGTTCCCGACCGCCCGGTGTTCATGGACCAGGGACGACAGCTGGCGGATTACTGCCCCGAACTGGCCTACCAGTTCCAGCAGTGGCGCGATACCGGCCATCACCGGCCCAAGCCCTTCAACGTGGCGGAAGATGCGCCACTGGTGATCGCCCACTTCCGCGAGCTACAGCCCAGCAGTCGCAAGGAGGCGCTGGTATTCGTCGAGGATTACTCCCCCGTTACCCAGTACGCCCAGTCACTGAAACTGACCTCCCTGGGCCGGCTTACCGCGAGTATTGCCCACGAGATTCGCAACCCCCTCGGCGCCATCAGCCACGCCGCGCAGTTGCTGCAGGAATCCACGGAGCTCACCGCCGGAGACCTGCGCATGGCGCAGATCATCCAGTCGCACTGCGAGCGGGTGAACCAGATCGTGGAAAGCGTCATGCAAATTTCCCGGCGCGAACCGCCGAAGCCCGAGTTCCTGACACTGGATACCTGGGTCACCGACTTCGTCGCCGAGTACCTCGAAGGCCTGAACCGGCCCGCCGACGTTACCGTGGACTGCCCCTACCGCGAATTGCTGGTGGAATTCGATCCGGGCAACCTGCGCCGGGTACTGACCAACCTGCTGGACAACGCCCTGCGCCACAGCGGTCTCTCCACTGGACGCGAGAGCGCGCGCATCCAGATTGAACTGGTCACTCCTACCCAGCAGTGCGCAATTAACGTAATCGATACCGGTACGGGTGTGCCCCAGGCGGACCAGGTGAAGCTGTTTGAACCTTTTTTTACTACCGTCGAGGAAGGGAGCGGCCTTGGCTTGTTCCTGTGCAAGGAATTGTGTGAAATCAACAACGCCAGCCTCAGCTACCGCCCGACAGTACGCGGCGAAAGCTGCTTCCGTATTTCCCTCAACCAGAGAAGCCTGTAAATGAGTGCCCAGCGAGTCCTGATTGTCGATGACGAACCCGATATTCGCGAGTTGCTCGATATCACGCTTTCCCGCATGGGTCTTGAGACAGTGAGCGCCGGCACCCTGGGTGAGGCCCGCCGGCTGGTATGCGATGCCGCGCCCGACCTCTGCCTGACGGACATGAAACTGCCCGACGGTAACGGCATCAGCCTCGTCGAGTTCATCCAGCAGGAGCACGCCCATATACCGGTGGCGATGATCACCGCCCACGGCAGCGTGGAAACCGCCATCACCGCCCTGAAAGCCGGCGCCTTCGATTTCATCAGCAAGCCGATCGAGCTGGACACCCTGCGCAGCCTGGTGGACAACGCCCTGCAACTGGGCGCCACCTCGCGACGGCAATCCGATGAAGTGGGCCAGGAATTGATCGGCGAAACACCAGCCATACGGGCGCTGCGCAAACAGATCAGCAAACTCGCCCGCAGCCAGGCGCCGGTTCACATCCGCGGCGAGTCCGGCAGCGGCAAGGAAGTGGTGGCGCGGGCCATCCACAACAACGGTCCACGCTCCACCGGCAACTTCATCGCCGTGAACTGTGGCGCCATCCCGCCAGACCTGATGGAAAGCGAACTGTTCGGCCACATGAAGGGCAGCTTTACCGGTGCCAACAGCGACAAGCCGGGCCTCTTTCACGCCGCCGAGGGCGGCACCCTGTTCCTCGACGAGGTTGCGGACCTGCCCCTGCAGATGCAGGTAAAGCTCCTCCGCGCCATCCAGGAAAAGGCAATACGGCCCGTGGGCGCCGGGGCGGAGCAGCCTACCGATGTGCGCATCCTGAGCGCAACCCACAAGGACCTCGCCGCCGAAGTGGAGGCCGGCAGGTTCCGCAACGACCTCTTCTACCGCATCAACGTCATCGACCTCTATGTGCCCAGCCTGCGGGAGCGCATGGCAGACCTGCCAGCCCTCGCCCAGCACCTGCTGCAGCGCGTGGCGGCTGATCACGGCGCCAGCCACATCCGGCTGGATGCCTCCGCGATGAAAGCCCTGGGCGAACACAGTTTTCCCGGCAACATCCGGGAACTGGAAAACATCCTCGAACGTTCGATGGCACTGACGGAAGGCGACACCATCACCGCCGATGACCTGCAGTTCTCCAGCATGTCACCGCGCAGCAGCTCCGCCCGCACCCGCAAGTCAGACCACGACGGCAGCCATACCTGGTCGGCGGAGGAGGCCTATGGCGACCTCGAGGGCTACCTCGAAGACCTGGAAAAACAGATCCTGAATGCCGCCCTCGAGGAATCCCGCTGGAACAAGACCGCCACCGCCAAACTGCTCGGGATCAGCTTCCGCAGCCTGCGCTACCGGCTGAAGAAGCTCGGGCTCGAGGACTAGCCACCATTTCCACCCATTGGACGGCACTAGCCGTCCGGGCACTCCCCCCAGCCCCGCGCGGTCCGCGGCCGGCCGATGATATTCATCACGATATTGAAGGATTCGATCTGCGGGCTGCGCCGGGAGCAGAACATCAGGGTGCGGTTACGCCGCGAACTGCCATCGGGAAGATAGGCAATCTTCTCCGCCGCATTGCGGGTTCCCGCCCGGTTGGTCAGGCTGAAGCGCGGATCGAGGCCGGGAGCGCTGCGCAACACTGGCTCGTCTGCGTCGATCTCGCGGTTGCCATTGAGATCGGGAAAGACCACCCAGCCATCCCGGAAGGCGCCAGCGCACTGCCGCAGACCACCGGAATGGAAGCTCGAGGGACACATAATCACCCGCCGGTTGCGCTTGATGGCCTCGGAACGGGTCAGCAGGATATCGCCGAGAACGCGGTACATCTGGGCGCGCATGCGCGTGCTGTCCTGAAATTGCTGGAAACCGGGCACGCCGATGCCCAGCACCATGGCCGCCACCGCCATGACAATCAGTAATTCAACCAGGCTCAGGCCGGCAAACTCGCGCTGCAATCCATCCATGGAACACGCCTCCTCCGGCAAGAGTAGCCAGTGGGGAGCTGAGTTCCAGTCAGTGGACGCTTATGGCCGCAATCGGCCGGGGATGATGCCTGCGCGCCGGCCGCTCAGACTTCTACCGCGTCAATACGAAGTTCCCGCGGCAGGGAGAAGGTCACGTTTTCAGGCCTGCCCTCGATTTCCCGGGGCGGGTTCGCACCCAGGCCCTGCAGCCCCGCGATAACTTCGCGGACCAGGACTTCCGGCGCAGAGGCACCGGCGGTGACGCCGATACTGCGTTTACCCTGCAGCCATGCGGGGTCGATGTCCTCCGCGCCATCCAACAGGTAGGCGTCCGCGCCCATGCGCTCGGCCAGCTCGCGCAGGCGGTTGGAATTGGAGGAATTCGGCGAGCCGACCACCAGCACCAGGTCGCAGGATTCGGCGAGCTGGCGCACGGCGTCCTGGCGGTTCTGGGTGGCGTAGCAGATATCGTCCTTGCGCGGTCCCTGGATATGCGGGAAACGTTCGCGCAGGGTTTCGATCACCCGGGCGGTGTCGTCCATCGACAGGGTCGTCTGGGTGACATAGGAAAGGCGATCCGGGTGGCGGACCTCCAGCCGCGCAGCCTGGGCATCGTCTTCCACGAGGTATATTTCACCCCCGGCGGAATGGTCGTACTGCCCCATAGTGCCCTCGACTTCAGGGTGCCCGGCGTGACCGATCAGCACACACTCGCGCCCCTCGGCGCTGAATCGCGCCACTTCGATATGCACCTTGGTGACCAGCGGGCAGGTGGCGTCGAACACGCGCAAATGCCGGCGTTCGGCCTCCTTGCGCACCGCCTGGGACACGCCGTGGGCACTGAAGATCACGATGTTCTCGTCGGGCACTTCCGGCAACTCGTCGACGAAGATCGCGCCGCGCGAACGCAGGTCCTCCACCACGAATTTGTTGTGTACCACTTCATGGCGCACATAGATCGGCGCGCCAAACACCTCCAGCGCGCGATTGACGATGTCGATGGCACGGTCCACGCCAGCGCAGAAACCGCGGGGATTGGCGAGGAGAATATCCATCAGTGCAACTCCAGGGGCTCGACCCGGTGTACCAGCACATCGAAGAGTATAGTGCGGCCGGCGAGCGGGTGGTTGAAGTCCACCGTGACTTCCTGCTCGTCGTAGCCGGTGATCATGCCAGGCAGTTCACCGCCGCCGGCATCGGCGAAGGAGAACACCAGACCAACAGTGAGGTCCGCGTCGGGGTCGAAGTGCTCGCGCTTGATGCGCTGCACGTTCTGCTCGTTGGGCTGGCCGAAGGCGTCCTCCGGCGGCACGCTGAACAGCTGCCGCTCGCCAGCGGTCATGCCGAACAGGCGGCGCTCGAAGCCCGGCAGCAGCGAGCCGTCGCCCACGGCGAAATCCACCGCCTCGCCACCGAAATTGGAATCCACTTCGGAGCCGTCATCGAGGCTGACGGAGAAGTTGAGGAACACGCGGGTGCCCTCGGATACAGGTACGCTGCAGTCGGTCATTCTTGCTCCTGCCCCCGGTGAAGGAAGCTGTCGAGTATCAGGCAGCCGGCACCGACAGTGATCGCCGAGTCTGCCAGGTTAAAGGCGGGGAAATACCAGCCGCGCCAGTGTACCGATATGAAGTCTACCACGTGGCCGAGGACCATCCTGTCCCACAGGTTGCCGATGGCGCCGCCGAGGATCAGCCCCAGGCCGAGGGCCAGCACCCACTGGGCCGGCTTGAGCAGGCAGAGCCAGACCGCGATGCCAATGCTCATGGTGACCGCGATGCCGGTAAACAGCCAGCGCTGCCAACCGCCGGCATCGCTGAGGAAGCTGAAGGCGGCACCGGTGTTGTGGTGGAGGGTCAGGTCGAACCAGAAGAACACCGGCTGCGGCCGCGCATAGTCGAGATGGGCGCTGGCCAGGCCCTTGGTGTACTGGTCCAGCAACACGACGATCAGCGCCAGTGCATACCAGCGCAGCACAAAGAGACGCTCAGGCAAAACGACGCTGCTCGCCTTCGCCGTCCACGTTCTCGACACAGCGCCCGCAAAGCGTGGGATGCGCCGCAATACTGCCCACATCCGGGCGGCGGTGCCAGCAGCGTTCGCACTTCTCGTCGCTGGACACCACAACCTGCAGGCTGAGGCCGTCGATCTCGGTGCCGGCGGCCTCCGGCGGGGTATCGGCCAGGGGCGCCAGTGCGGCGCCGGAGGTGATCAGCACGAAGCGCAGTTCCTCGCCCAATTCACCCAGCGCGGCGAGCAGCCCCTCGTTACAATAGAGCGTCACCGCGGTATCCAGCGATCCGCGCACCTTACCCGCTGCGCGCTGGACCTCGATCTCCTTGTTGACGGCGTTACGCACCGCCTTCACCTGCTGCCAGTACTCGCGGCCCATGGCCTCGCCTTCACCGAGCTCGGCGAGCTGCTCGTACCACTCCACCAGGAAGACCGATTCGGCGCGCTCGCCGGGCAGGTTTTCCCAGATTTCCTCGGCGGTGAAGCTGAGGATCGGGGCGATCCAGCGCACCAGGGCCTCGCCGATATGGTACATGGCGGTCTGTGCGGAGCGCCGCGCCACGGAATCCGCCTGGGTGGTGTACTGACGGTCCTTGATCACGTCGAGGTAGAAACCGCCGAGATCGCCAGCGCAGAAGTTGTGTACCTTGTGGTAGATCAGGTGGAACTGGAAATCCTCGTAGTCCTGCTGCAGTTCGCGCTGCAGGGCCGCCGCGCGGTCCACCGCCCAGCGGTCCAGGGACAGCATCTCGCTGGCGGGCAGGGCGTCGGTGGCCGGCTCGAAACCGTTGAGGTTGGAGAGCAGGAAGCGCGCGGTGTTGCGAATCCGCCGGTAGGCGTCGCCTGTGCGCTTGAAGATCTCGTCGGAGACCGCCACTTCGCCGCGGTAATCCGACGCAGCCACCCAGAGGCGCAGGATATCCGCGCCCTGGTCGTTCATCGCTTTCTTCGCCGGGAGGATATTGCCCAGGGATTTGGACATCTTGCGCCCCTCCCCGTCCACGGTGAAGCCGTGGGTGAGCACAGTTTTGTAGGGCGCCTCGCCGTAGGCGCCGATGCCGGTCAGCAGGGAGGACTGGAACCAGCCGCGGTGCTGGTCGGAGCCTTCCAGGTAGATATCGGCAGGCGCCTGCAGGCCCTCGCGCTGGCGCAGCACGCAGGCGTGGGTGACGCCGGAATCGAACCACACGTCGAGGGTATCGGTGACCTTCTCGTAGGTCTCGCCGTCTTCGCCCAGCAGTTCGGCGGGGTCGAGATCGAACCAGGCGTCGATCCCCGCCTCCTCGATGCGCAGCGCCACGGCTTCCATCAATTCCGCGGTGCGTGGGTGCAATTCACCGCTCTCCTTATGTACGAAAAGGGTGATCGGCGAGCCCCAGGTACGCTGGCGGGATATGCACCAGTCCGGGCGGTTGGCCAGCATGCTGTCGATGCGGGCCTTGCCCCAGTCCGGCAGCCAGCGCACCCCCTCGACCGCCGCCTTGGCGGCGTCCAGCAGGCCGTTCTGCTCCATGCTGACGAACCACTGGGGCGTGGCGCGGAAGATGATCGGTGTCTTGTGGCGCCAGCAGTGGGGATAGCTGTGCTCGTATTGCTCGTGGTGCAGCAGCACGCCGCGTTCCTGTAGCAGTTCGACGACGGCGGGGTTGGCCTTCATCACGTGCTGGCCGGCGAAGTATTCCGTCTCCGGCAGGTATACGCCGTTGCCGCCCACCGGGTTCTCCACCTCGATGCCGTAGGCCTGGCCGACCACGAAGTCGTCCTGGCCGTGTGCTGGCGCTGTATGTACGGCACCGGTACCGGCTTCGGTGGTGACGTGATCGCCCAGCACCACCGGCACCTGCCGCTCGAGGAAGGGGTGTTGCAACAATTGGCGCTCCAGCGCCGCGCCCTTGCAGCGGCCGAGGATCTTCACGCCGGGCAGCCCGAAACGGCTGGCGCAACTCTCGGCCAGCTCTTCCGCCACCAACAGGGCCCGCCCCTCCCCCTCGATCAGCACGTAATCCAGCTCCGGATGCAGGCTCACCGCCATGCTCGCGGGCAGGGTCCAGGGCGTGGTGGTCCAGATGGGAATGGCGATCTCGCCGCTGTAGTCGCTGCCGCAGGCGGCGTTGAAGGCGGCCGGGTCGATAGCGGCATAAGCGACATCGATGGCCGGGGAATGTTTGTCCTTGTACTCCACCTCGGCTTCCGCCAGCGCCGAACCACAGTCGGTGCACCAGTGCACGGGCTTGAAACCCTTGTGCAGGTGGCCGTTCTCGATGATACGCGACAGGCTACGGACGATATCCGCCTCGAAGCGGTAGTTCATGGTCAGGTAAGGGTCGAACCAGTCTCCCAGCACACCCATGCGCATGAAGTCCGCGCGCTGGCCGTCCACCTGGCCGGCGGCGAATTCACGGCACTTCTGCCGGAATTCGGCGGCGCTGAGCTTGCCGCCGGGCTTGCCGAACTTCTTCTCGACGTTCAGCTCGATGGGCAGGCCGTGGCAGTCCCAGCCTGGGACGTAGGGCGCGTCGAAGCCCGCCAGGGTGCGGGACTTGACGATGATGTCCTTGAGAATCTTGTTGACCGCGTGGCCCACGTGCAGCTCACCGTTGGCGTAGGGCGGGCCGTCGTGGAGGATGAATTTGGGCTTGCCCGCGCTGGCGGCGCGGATTTTGCCGTACAGATCCATGTCCTGCCATTGCTTCAGGCGCTGGGGCTCCCGCTGGGCGAGGCTGGCCTTCATCGGGAATGCCGTCTGCGGCAGGTTCAGGGTGTCTTTGTAATCACTCATAAGCTGTCTGGTTCTGGTCCCGCCCGGCAAACCAGGCGCGTGTATTGTCTATGTCCCGCAGGATGTTCGCCTTCAGTTCCTCGAGCGAATCGAATTTCTGTTCCTCGCGCAGCTTGTGGCGGAAACAGACCGCGATGTGTTTGCCGTAGAGGGGGATCTCCCGGTCCAGCAGGTGCACTTCCAGGTTGGCGGTAATACTGTCGTCCACCGTGGGGCGCACGCCCACGTTGGCGACCCCCCTGACCCGCTCGAAGCCCGGGCCGCTCACTTCCACCGCGTAGACCCCGGACAGGGGGGCGCGCAGGCGGAACAACTGCATGTTCGCCGTGGGCACGCCCAGCGAGCGGCCCAGTTGCCTGCCATACACCACCTTGCCGGCGATGCAGTAGGGTCGCCCCAACAGGCGTTCCGCCAGGGCGAAATCCGCCGCCGCCAGGGCTTCGCGAATCCGTGTGCTGCTGACGCGCTCGCCCTCGAACTCCCGGGTCGGCGTTGAACGCGCCTCGAAGCCGTGGACCTCGCCCCGCTCCTGGATGAAGCCCAGGTCACCCTGGCGGGCCCGCCCGAAGCGGAAATCGTCGCCCAGCACCACGTAGCGCACGCCCAGGCCCTCGACAAACACCCGGCGCACGAATTCCTCGGCGCTCATGCTACGCAGCTCCTCGTTGAAGCGGATGCGTAGCAGGCAGTCTATGCCCAGTTCTTCCAGGGCCAGGAACTTCTCGCGGAAGCTCATGATCCTCGAGGGCGCTTCCAGCGGCGCCAGGTACTCCCTGGGCAGCGGCTCGAAGACGATGACCACTGAGGGTAGCTGCAGTTCGGCGGCTTTTTCCTTCAGGTGGTCGAGTACGGCCCGGTGCCCCAGGTGTACGCCATCGAAGGCCCCGATCGTGGCCACGCAGCCGCGGTGCCTGGATCGCAAATTGTGCAGGCCGCGTATCAGCTCCATTGAATCTGGGTTTGCCCGGCGAAAAGTAAGCGGGCAATTATAGCTAATCGGGGGGGCAGCGAAAACGGGCGTATTGCCGGTTCGTGCAGGTTGTTTACTGGGGCTTCGGATCGCCGCGTCCGGGGGCTGAGATCCCTTGCTGAAACACGCCAAAAAGCGCACGTCCCTGTGCAGGCTCGGGCGGCGACGTCCTGTCGCCTTACGGTTTCAGCAAGGGATCTCAGCCCCCGGACGCTCCCCTTGGAGCACGCAAATCACGTAGTCGCGTTCCACAGACCAGATGCACCAGAAGGTAGGCCCCCGCGCCGAATCCGCAGAGCAGGGCCAACTGTAAGCCCCGCTGGTAGAGACTCCATTCCAGCCAGGTCTCCGCAGGGACGGAGATTGCAAGGACCGCCGCACCCATCGCTGCGGTGGCAAGCGTCAGCCGCAGGGCGAATTTACCCCAGCCGGGCTGCCAGTGGAGGACGCTGCGGACGAGCAGGCCGCGCAGCAGGAGGCCGGCGTTGAGCCAGGCGGCGAGGCTGGTGGCCAGGGCGAGGCCGACGTGGCCGATGTTGTAGATCCACATCAGGGGCAGGACGAAGGCGATGTTCATGACCATGTTGGCGACCATGGCGACGATGCCGATCTTGACCGGGGTCCGGGTGTCCTTGCGGGCGTAGAAGCCGGGGGCCAGGACCTTGATCAGCATGAAGGCTACGAGGCCGAGGCTGTAGGCGCGCAGGCTGAGGGCGGCCATGTCCACGTCCCTGGCGGTGAGCTCGCCGTACTGGAACAGGGTGATCAGGATGGGCTCGGCCAGAAGGATCAGGGCCAGGGCGGCGGGAATGCCGATCAGCAGGATGCTGCGCATCGCCCAGTCCAGGGTGCCGGCGAACTCCTCTTCGCGGGCCGCGGCGCGGTGGGCGGAGAGATTGGGCAGGATGACGGTGGCGATGGCGACGCCGAAGACGCCCAGGGGGAGCTCGGCCAGGCGGTCTGAGTAATACAGCCAGGAGACGCTGCCGGTGGGCAGGAAGGAGGCTACCACGGTGTCCAGCAGCAGGTTGATCTGGCTCACCGAGACGCCGAACAGGGCCGGCACCATCAGCTTGAGTATGCGCCGGACGCCGGGGTGCCGGGTGTCCCAGGTGGGCTGCGGTACGAGTTCCAGGCGGTAGAGGCTGGGCAACTGGAAGAGCAACTGGACCAGGCCGGCGAAAAACACGCCCCAGGCCAGGGCAAACACCGGGTCGGAGAACCAGGGGGCGGCGACTACTGCGGCGAAAATCAGTATCAGGTTGAGAAAGACCGGGGTAATGGCCGGTACGGCGAAGCGGCCGTAGCTGTTGAGGATCGCCCCGCAGAAGCCGGTCATCGAGATCAGCAGCAGGTAGGGGAAGGTGATGCGGATCAACTGGGCGGTAAGGTCGAACTTGGCGCTGTCGCCGACAAAACCCGGGGCGAAGATCATGGCCACCAGCGGCGAGGCGGCGACTGTAATGGCGGTCAGGAGCAGCAGGCTGCCGCCGAGCACCCCCGCGACCCGGTTGACCAGAGCCTGCACGGCGGCGTGGGGTCCCTCCTCCTTGTAATCCGCCAGCACCGGTACAAAGGCCTGGGAAAAGGCGCCCTCGGCGAACAGGCGGCGCAGGAAGTTGGGGATCTTGAAGGCGATAAAAAAGGCGTCGGCGTTGGCGTTAGCGCCAATGAAGGTGGCGATCACCACGTCCCGCAGCAGGCCGAAGACCCGGGAGATCATGGTCATTGCGCCCACCACTGCGCTGGAACGCAAGAGGCCTGGCCTGGGTTTTGCCGCTGTCTCCGACACGCTGGTATCGCCGGGCCCTAGCCCCAGCGCTCCCGCAATTCGTCGATATGGTTGCGCAGCCAGAGCAGGGAAATCAGGGTATGGCCATTGGGAATCCGGTTTTCGTCGAGCAGGCGGAAGGCCTCTGCGACAGGTACCGAGTGGACGAGGATGTTCTCACCCTCCTCCGGTACCCCGCGCACCCCGCCCACGGCGGCGCTGGACAATCTGCCGCAGAACAGACGAACCTCCTCGGTGCAGGCGCCGGCGCTGGGAATCACGGTGGCAATTTGCTCGAGGTCGAGCACCTCGCAACCCGCCTCTTCCATCGCTTCGCGGTGCACGACATCCCGGTCCTCTTCGCCTTCTTCGACGACGCCGGCTATAACCTCCAGCATCCAGGGGCTATCCTCGCCGCGCATGGCGCCGGGGCGGAACTGTTCGATCATCACCACAGAGTCGCTTTGCGGGCAGTAGGGAAGCACACCGACAGCGTCGCCGCGCTCGAAAATTTCCCGCACCTGGGGTTCCACCCAGCCGCCGTCGAATGCACGGTACTGCAATGTCACCCGACGAATGCGGAAGTGGCCCTGGAAGACAGTCTCGTCCTCCAGGATGCGCACGTCCTGCGCACCGAATTTCAACTCCGGCGGCATCAGAACCGCCTCTCGGTATACCAGTTAACGTCCCGGGCGTGGGCATCCACCTGGTCCGCCACGTCCAATACCAGGGCGAACAGCGCCATACGCACCAGCACGCCGTTGTCGGTCTGGCGGAAGATGGCGAGGTTGGGGTTGTCGTTGAGGTCGTCGTCCAGTTCCCTGGCGGTCTCGCGGGAGTCCCGCGGCAGGGGGTGCATGATCACCGTGTTGGGTTCGCAGTTGGCGGTGTACACGCTCTGGTTGAGGCGGAAGCGGCCGCGGTAGAGATCGGCCTCTTCACGGGTCTGGAAGCGTTCTTCCTGGATGCGGGTCGAATAGACGATGTCCACGTGGGCGATACTCGCTTCCAACTGGTCCGATTCGGTCACGGCCAGGCCGGCTTCGCGCATCGCCTCTACGATCTCGCCGGGCATGCGCAGTTCGGCCGGCGACACGAGCACCACCTGGACGCCCTTGAACAGGCCAAGCAGCTTGCACAGGGAGTGGACGGTACGGCCATAGCGCAGATCGCCGACCATGGCGATGCGCAGGTTTTCCAGGCTGCCGCCATGTGCCGCCAGCTCCTTGCGGATGGTGTAGAGATCGAGCAGCGCCTGGCTCGGGTGCTCGTTGCTGCCATCGCCCCCGTTGAGGACCGGCACCCGGCTGGCGGCGGCGAACTCGGCGACGCTGCCCTCCACGGGGTGGCGCATGACGATGACGTCGGAGTAGCCGCTGAGTACCCGCGCCGTGTCGTAGAGCGACTCACCCTTGGTGATGGCGGAGGATTCGAAGCCGGTGGTTTCCCGCACCTCGCCACCCAGCAGGTTGAAGGCGCTGCCGAAACTGACCCGGGTCCGGGTGCTGGGTTCGAAGAACATGTTACCGAGGATGGCCCCGTCGAGGACCTTGGTCACCCGGCGGCGGTGGGCGTAGGGCCCCATGCGATCGGCAACATCAAATACGCGCTCCACGTCGGGGCGCTCGAACTGGGCTATGGAGAGAATGTGGCTGCCGGCAAATTGCTGCACAAAGTGGCTCCGTGTCGTGGCGCTAGCGGGATTATAGGGCGTGGCGGGCAGGATTTCCCATGCCCCGGGGGGCCGAATGGCACGATCTCACAAACTTTGACCCGATCGCAGGTACAGGTGGGGGCCGCGAGCGAATCTGCTGCCAGCGACTCGTTGACACCCGCGGCCCGAAACTCCACCCTGAAAGCCTGCACTACCCAGGGAAGGGAGCATCACGGTGACAGAATTGTTCCGCCGTCAGGCCATGGCAAGGCGAAGCGAGCGACTGCAGGGTGAAGTCCTGCTGCTGCCGCGCACATCACATACCCTGCTGATCTTCGCCCTGCTCCTCTGGCTATTGTTCACCCTCGCCTGGCTGGCCAGCAGTCACTACGCACGCAAGGAAACCGTACTGGGCTGGCTGGAACCCGACACCGGAGTGCTGCGCGTCTACGCCCAGCGCGGCGGCATCATCGACGAGGTAATGGTGTCGGAAGGTGAGGAGGTCAGCGAGGGGCAGCCCCTCGTCGTCGTCAATGGCGACCGCGTCCTGGCCGATGGCCAGAACCTCGACACCCTGCTGCTCGAGGAATACGCCGGTCAGCGGGCGCTGCTGGAAAAGCAACTCCAGCGTGAGGGCCTGATCCTCGCGCAAAAGCGGCGGGATTTAAGACAGCGCATTGACACCACTGCGGAATCCATCGACACGCTGGAGGCCCAATCCCGAACCCTGGACCGTCGACGCCAGCTGACAGGGGAAAAGGTGGCTCGCTATACCCGGCTCGCGCGGGAAGGCCATATCTCCTCGGCTGAGCTCGACATGGCCAGCAGCGAGCAATTGAGACTGGATGGCGAGCAGCAGGCGTTGGCGCGTGAGCGTGGCGGCTTGCAAAACCAGCTGCAGCAACTGGAAAACCGGCTTGTCATGCTGCCTGAAGAAGCCGCCAACGCCGGCGCCGAACTGCGGGCACGACTCTCCGATCTGTCACAACGCATCGCCCAGCTCCATGGACAGCAGGCCTACACCCTGAAGGCGCCGAGGGCCGGGGTGGTCAACAACCTGCAGGCCCGCGAGGGGCAGCAGGCGAAAAGCGACGTTCCCCTGCTCACTTTGAGCCCGGCCAACTCCCCGCTGACTGCCCGTTTACTGGTACCGGTCCGCGCCGCGGGCTTTCTCGATACCGGCCAGCAGTTGAACATCCGCTACGACGCCTTCCCCTACCAGAAATTCGGGCTGTATCGCGGCGAGATTGTAGAAGTCTCGAAGACCGTGCTCCTACCCGAGGAGTTGCACATGGCCCCGGTGGCAGTGCGCGAACCAACCTACCGGATCAGCGCACTCCCCGACGCCTCCAGTGTGCAGGCTTTTGGGCAGACCTTCGCCCTCAGGCCGGGTATGACGCTTTCCGCCGACGTGCGGCTCGCCGAACGCAGTATCCTGGAGTGGCTGCTGGAGCCGCTGTACAGCCTTCGGGGGCGCCTCTGATGACCTCGGCCATCCTGCAGGGACACCCGCAAGGGGGTGCCCGGCGCCCGGAGACACTACTCCATTTCGGCATTGGAAGACGCCTGCCGCTCACGCTGCAGACCGAGTCAGCCGAGTGCGGACTGGCATGCCTGGCCATGATCGCCGGCTACCACGGCCATGAAACGGACCTCAACCGCCTGCGCCGCCGCTTCCGGGTATCCTGCCACGGTGCCACCCTGAAGACACTGATGGACATTGCCGCCCGGCTCCATTTCAGTCCCCGTGCCCTGCGGCTCGAGCCGGAACAGGTCAGGCAACTCCAGCTCCCCTGCATCCTGCACTGGGACATGAATCACTTCGTGGTCCTGAAATCGGTTCGCGGCAAACGCTTCACCATCCACGACCCGGCCATGGGGCGGCGAGTGCTAAACACGGAGGAATTCGACCAGCATTTCACTGGAGTGGCTCTGGAGCTCCTGCCCACTGGGGAATTTCGCCCCCTGAATGAAACCCGGAAACTCACCGCAAGCCACTTCTGGTCAGGAATATCCGGTCTGGCGTCACACATCGCAAAAATTGGCGTACTCTCCCTGCTGCTGCAGTTGTTCGCTATCGCTTCACCATTCTACCTGCAGACCGTTGTCGACGATGTCATCCTGCGCGGTGACCACAACCTCTTGCTGGCCCTTGCCCTCGGCTTCGGTCTCTTGCTCCTCATCCAGACTGCCACCACCGCCTTGCGTTCCCAGGTGATCCTTTACCTTTCGAGCCTCCTGAACATGCAAATGGCGGCCAATCTCTTCCGACATCTCATACGCCTGCCGATGGATTACTTCTCCAGCCGGCACATGGGCGATATCGTCTCGCGCTTCGCTTCCCTCACCCAGGTGCGCGAACTACTGACCACCGGCCTGGTAGCCGCCATAGTCGACGGCCTCATGGGTTTGCTCACCCTTGTCGCCATGTTTTTCTACGACACCAGACTGACCCTGATAGTACTTGTCGTGGTCCTGCTCTACGTGGCACTACGACTGCTCCTCTTTCGGCCACTGCAAAGGCTCACGGAAGAGCAGATCGCCGCCCAGGCTCGCCACGACTCCCACTTCATGGAAACTGTGCGGGCAATCCAGACAATAAAGTTGCAGCAGGGTGAAGAGGACCGCCAGGGCGAATGGCAAAACTGCCTCGCACGGACCATCAACAAGCAGATCCGCATCGTCCGCTGGAACATCAGCTACGACGCAATCAACCAGTTACTCTTCGGCCTCGGCAACCTGCTGGTAGTGTACTTCGCCGCACGCGCAGTCATGGACAATGCAATTAGCGTGGGAATGCTGTTTGCCTTCATGAGCTACAAATCCCGCTTCGTGGAATCGATGGATGCGCTAATCGCCAAGCTGCTGGAATTCAAAATGCTCGGGCTGCATCTGGATCGGCTGTCCGATATTGTCTTCACTATCCCCGAAGCAGGCGAAGATCCTCCGATCCTCCATTCGCTGTCCAGCAGCGACACCTTAAGCTTACTAGGAAAAATAGAAGTTCACGGACTCAGCTACCGCTATGGTGAGGCCGACAACTATATCTTCCGCAATCTCAGCTTCACGATCCATCCCGGAGAAACCGTTGCGATTGTGGGGCCGAGTGGATGTGGCAAGACGACGCTACTGAAGTGCCTGATGGGCTTACTCGAACCCACGGAGGGCGAAGTTTTGATTGACGACATTCCCCTGCGGCACATGCGGGACTATCGGCGACAAATTGCTGGAGTAATGCAAGATGACCAGCTTCTCAGCGGATCCATAGCTGACAACATCGCTTTCTTCGACCCAAAGCCAGATCGCCAACGCATTCTGCAATGTGCAGAATTTTCTTCGATTCATGAGGAAATACTTAGAATGCCAATGCAATACAACACCATGATTGGTGATATGGGTTCCAGCCTGAGCGGCGGACAGAAGCAGCGCGTCATCCTGGCTCGTGCGCTCTATTGCGCACCGCGCATCTTGTTTATGGATGAGGCGACAAGCCACCTGGACATGGAGAATGAGAAAGAAATCAATAGAGGGCTAAACGCCTTGAAGATTACTCGCATAGTCGTAGCACATCGCCCTGCAACAATTCAGACAGCAAATCAGGTAATAAACCTAAGCGGCCAAACGACGAAGGCGTAACAAAAATTTCAGACTAATGCGGTGCTTATTGTCCAGCAAGAGTCTGCTCTGAAATGAGGAAACCAGCCTGTACGAAGCAAAAGGGTGGTGAATCATAGACCGGAAACGGTCGCATCCACCGAAAGGTGGAATGAAGTAAGTAGTGGTAAGGAAACCTAAACTGTACTCAAGGAGCAAGTACCCATGAATGAACTAACTATCAACGAAATTGAGCAGGTGAGTGGCGGAATGGACGACTGGACCTCCGGCGGAATCGCTGTGTTAGGCCTCGGATTCGCCGGAGGACCTGTCACAGCAGGATTCGGGCTGGCTGTCGGCGGTTCGATGATATTTATTGGCTACCTGGCAGACAAGTCCTCCTCCGGCTGAGAATACTCTCAGAGCTTAACTGCCCACCATCTAATGGTGGGCATCTCAACCAACGCACCAATATGTGACCCTCAATCTCCAAGATGGTGAGCGGGCCACAATATAATTCGTATAGCGGGAAATTATATGTACTGGAATTCAGATAGTAGCTTTCCAGCATCAGACAACACTTGGTGCGCCAGAAGGCCCCCTTGGGGCCGGACCTTACGTGGCCAAATTGCAGTCAGAAGAGCGCTTCGAGGTTGGCACCCGAATGACCCTATCCTAGCTTCAGTGCCAGGTTCAGCGTACCTGCTACCACCAATATGCATTCCTGAACTAGCACCTAAAATTCACAAGCGCGCTAAAGCCCAAGGGCTCTTGTTACTCGCCATATGTGGGCTAATGACTTTCGCATTCGGAATACTGGGAGTATTTGAGAAGAGCCAATATTTACTACGAGGGACTGTCGTTTTCCTACTTATATTTCTGCTTGGTTTAGCACAGTACAGGCTCATATTGGCGGACCCTGTAAGGACGCGGGCCTACGCGAGATTTTGCTCCTGGAGTTACATCCAAAATCAAAACAACACCCTTTTATTTTGTGCGATTATGGCAGGAGCTGCAGCTAGTCAAATTATCCTCCAATCAAGTGTCGGTGGGTTATACCCACTGGTGGAAAGGTTTGGATTGGAATTTGAGAAGGCTACCGCCCAACCTTGGCGTTATTTAACCGGTCCCTTTTTTCACTCTGGTCCAGCACACTGGTTGGCGAACTTTGTGATGCTAATTATCTTTGCTGGTATGTCTTCCCCGATAGGTCGTGCGCGCTCACTATGGCTTGTCTATTTAGCCGGCGTGTATATACCTGCCTTTATTCTTACTTTTATGCCACATTCCATTCGCTCCGATGCACTACTTGGAGTTTCGGGAGGTGTATTCGCACTAATGGGTTGGTTTGGAGGTGTGTCTGTCAGGAATAGACCAGTTTTTCCATATTCTTTAGGCTATCTTGTCCTTATCACCGCACTTGTACTGGCACTGATTTCATCTCTTCTTGACCCTAGATCCAGTTGGTTTTGCCACACTTCCGGGTTTGCCATAGGTGTCATGCTGGGGCTGACAAATTACGGAGTTAAACTGCACCTCAACCATATAAAATCTCTATCGTAATCAGCGTTGAGGCACCTCCACTCGAGGTCAGGTGTAGCCTAAGCTGTCGGCTCGTGATAGAACATCATTATTTGCGGCTGAATAAGGCATCTTGTGGACCAAAGACTGTACTTCGTACTAGGCGACCTGGCCCTGAACATCCTCGCCGGCGCACTCATCGGCTGGCTCATCTGGCTGATCACACCCGCAGCCTGGAATATGTGGCCCGCCATGCTCCTGGGTATGTTCCTCGGCATGTTATTCGCCGCGATCCTGTTTATTCCGGCGGGTATCTTTTTCGGCGCGATGGAAGTAATGATGCCGCTTATGCTGACCGGCATGGTTTCAGGCATGGTCATAGCGATGCGCGCCGGAATGCTCTCTGGCGGCGGCGCACTGTTTGAAGGAGCGGTTTGCGGCCTGGCCTGCATAGTGGCTGTCTGGGTACTCAACAACAGCCTGCGCGGCACCCAGCCAGCCGCCGGCCAGGAGTATCGAAATGACTGACCTGGAGACACGTGAAAAATGGGACAAGGCGGCGCCCACCTTCGATCTCATGGCCAGCCGCGGTGCGGAACGGCGCTGGCGGCCGGCAAAGGAAGCCCTGTTCCAGCGGATGGGTGATGGGGAGATTCTTTTTACTGCGCTGGGCACGGGCCTCGACATCGCGACCTTTCCCACAGGCAAACATATCAGGGCAATCGACATCAGCCCTGAAATGCTGAAGATTGCGGCGCCGCGTGTCGCTGCGTACGAGGGGGAAATGAAGGCGGAGTTGATGGACGTCCACGAAATGCCTTTCCCCGACAACACGTTCGACCAGGTTTTTACCGCCTGTACCTTTTGCTCGGTTCCCCGTCCGGTTGAGGGACTAAAGGCTCTGCTGAAAGTACTGAAACCGGGGGGCGAATTATGCATGTTCGAACATACCGGCAGTCGCTTTTACCCCTTTAAACCGATGATGGACCTGATGACGCTGCTGACGGAAAAGCTGGGGCCGGCGATGAATCGCCGGACGGTCGCCAACGTGCAGGCAGCGGGTTTTGAACTGGTGGAAGTGAACAACATCTACCTCGATGTTGTGAAAACGATTATTGCCCGCAAGCCGGGGTGAATGGTTCGTGGTAACGGAGACGGGTCAGGCGAGGAGCATGTCCCCATAATCGAGAAGATCCTGCAATACCTTGCGCTGCCGGGCGGGTAGCTCACCACTGGAGAGCAAGTGTTCAATCTGCGCCTGGTACTCCTCCATGCAAAGGCCGGCCCCGCTATCCGACTCGGTCAGGCGCTGGAAGCGGAACTCCTCCCACTGGGCCTGTTCTTCCATGCTCAGGCTGTCGGGAAAATTGCGCGCCCGGTAACGAAACAGCATTTCAGGCAGCCGAGCATCCTGGAAGACAAAACTGGAATGCGCCAGTTCCTCGGCGGAACTGCTGACGACGGACTGCATGGTGCGCCTGTCACCATCGGAGAAAAACCCGCCGCTATACAGCATGCGATCCGGGTCGGTGATCGGCTCGAACTCGCGCCCGGAGAATACCGCCTGCAACTTGGCGCTGAAGGCCTGGGGGTCGCGTTCCCGGTAATCGCGCAAAATGGCCAGATTGGCGCGGCACTGCTCCCCTGACAAGCCCAGGCGCTCCGCTGTCGCGGGGTCCGCCATCTTTGCGGTGACCAGCAGCGGGCATTTGTTGAGGCGCACGTTCTTCAGGCCGGGACGTTCGACCCCCTCCGGCAGTTCCTCAGTCCGGGCGAAAAGTCGTGCTGAGATTTCCTCGGCACTCCCCTCTACCAGCAGGGCCGGATCGGCCATCAGGTCGACACAGATCACCTCGTTCTTGTTGTCTGGATGGGGCGCGAGTGGCGCGATCAGTGCAATGTTGTTACGCGCCGCGCCGAACATGCCCGAGACATGCAAAACCGGCTTCATCGCCGCGATATCCAACAGTTCCGCCGCCTTGCGCTTGTCGCGGATGGAGAGGGCATAGTCGAACAGTTTTGGCTGTTTCTCCTTCACCAGCCTCGCCATAGCGATGGTTGCGTGCACATCGGAGAGGGCGTCGTGGGCGGCTTCATGGGCGATGCCGTTGGCGCGGGTGAGCTCTTCCAGCCGAAAGCTCGGTTCGCCATCCTCACGCTCAGGCCACTCTATGCCATCGGGGCGCAACGCGCGGCAGGCGCGCAGCATGTCGATGATGTCCCAGCGGGAATTGCCGTTCTGCCATTCGCGGGCGTAGGGGTCGTAGAAATTACGGTAGAGGGTGTAACGGGAAACCTCGTCATCGAAGCGCAACGAGTTATAGCCAACGCCACAGGTGCCGGGCGCGGCCAGCTCCGCATGGATGCGGGCGATGAATTCGCGTTCGGGAACGCCCTTCTCGAGAGCCTCCTGTGGCGTAATGCCGGTGATCAGGCAGGCCTGGGGGTGTGGCAGGTAGTCGTTGGCGGGGCGGGCATAGATGACCAGCGGCTCGCCGACAGGGTTGAGGTCCATGTCCGTGCGCAGCCCGGCGAACTGCACCGGGCGATCGCGGGAAGGGTCGGCCCCGAATGTTTCGTAGTCGTGCCAGTAGAACGTCGGGGCCGACATGCGCTCAGATCAGTTCCAGCGCCTGCTCTTCGATTTTCGCCGCCCAGATTTTCGGGCCGACCTCGTGTACCGAAGTGCCGTTGACGTCTACCGCTACGCTTACCGGCATGTCCTTCACCTCGAACTCGTAGATCGCTTCCATGCCCAGTTCCGGGAAGGCCACTACCTTGGCCCCGGTGATCGCCTTGGACACCAGGTAGGCGGCGCCGCCCACAGCCATCAGGTAGACAGCCTTGTGCTTCTTGATCGCCTCGACACCGGCTGGGCCGCGCTCGGCCTTGCCGATCATGCCCAGCAGGCCAGTCTTCTCGAGGATGAAGTCGGTGAACTTGTCCATGCGGGTGGAGGTGGTTGGGCCCGCGGGGCCGACAACTTCGTCGCCAACCGGATCGACAGGGCCCACGTAGTAGATGAAGCGGCCTTTCAGGTCCACTTCAGCTGGCAGTCCCTCGCCGGACTCGATCAGCTCCTTCATCTTCTTGTGCGCGGCGTCGCGCCCGGTGAGCATCTTGCCGGACAGCAGCAGGGTGTCGCCCGGCTGCCACTGGGCGGCCTCTTCCGGGGTCACGGTGTCGAGATTCACCCGGCGCACGCCCTCGCCCACTTCCCAGGTGATGTCCGGCCAGTCGTCGAGACTGGGCGGAGTCTGCAGGGCGGGGCCGGAACCGTCGAGCACGAAGTGCGCATGTCGGGTGGCGGCACAGTTGGGGATCATCGCTACCGGCAGTGAAGCCGCGTGGGTCGGGTAGTCCTTGATCTTGACGTCCAGCACGGTGGTCAGGCCGCCTAGGCCCTGGGCACCGATGCCCAGCCTGTTCACGGCATCCATGATCTCCAGGCGCAGCTCTTCCGCCCGGTTGGAGGGACCGCGCTCGCGCAGCTCGTGGATGTCGATGGGGTCCATCAGTGCTTCCTTGGCCATCACCGCGGCCTTTTCCGCCGTACCGCCGATGCCTATGCCCAACATGCCCGGGGGGCACCAGCCGGCCCCCATGGTGGGCACGGTCTTCACGATCCAGTCGACGATGCTGTCGGAGGGATTCAGCATGACCATCTTGGACTTGTTCTCGGAGCCGCCGCCCTTGGCCGCCACCTGCACGTCCACGGTGTCGCCCTCGACGACTTCCATGTGAATCACCGCGGGAGTGTTGTCCTTGGTGTTCTTACGCGCGCCGGCCGGGTCATCGAGAATAGAGGCGCGAAGGACGTTGTCCGGGTGCAGGTAGGCGCGACGCACGCCTTCGTTGACCATGTCCGCGACACTCATGGTGGCGTCCCACTGCACGTTCATGCCGATTTTCAGGAACACGGTGACGATGCCGGTGTCCTGGCAGATCGGCCGGTGCCCCTGGGCACACATGCGGGAGTTGATCAGAATCTGCGCCATGGCGTCCTTGGCGGCTGGATTGAGCTCTCGCTGCCAGGCCTCGTGGACGGCGTCGATGAAATCCTTGGGGTGGTAATAGGAGATAAACTGCAGCGCGTCTGCAACGCTGTCGATGAAATCGTCCTGACGAATAACGGTCATGGCGAGCTTCCTGAACTGGGGATGGAAACGGGGTCCGTATTGTACACCGACAGTTTGTGAGGGAAAGACCAGAGGGATGCATGATGAGCCCCTGGCCCCGGGGATTGGCGGTCTTGCAGGGACCAGGGGGGGGGGCGCTTATGGACAGCGGTCCCCTCCTTTCGGATCGCGAGCTCTAAAGGGACGGCCTGGCCTGCAATTCGCGGATAGAAGTTTCCAGGCGGTTGATGCTGGTGTTCACCTGGCGACGGAAGGCGTCGGTGGCACGCAGCCCCTCCGCATTGCTTTCCACCTGTCGGTCGAGCTTGGCCAGGTCCAGCTCCAGCTTGTTGAGGGCGTCGGCGACCCGCTCCACCTCGGCCTGGCTGGATTTGGCCGAACTGGCCAGGCGCGAGAGATCGCCTGAAACTGATGCCAGCTTCTTGAGGTCACCCTCTGCGCTCGAAACCTTCGATTGCAGGGACTTGACGGCTTTTTCGTTAGCCGCAACCTTGGTTGCCTGGCTCTTGCTGCTGCCCTCGAGGGCATCCAGGCGTTCCTTGGAGCGCTTCCACACGTTGTCCCAGAGCTTGCGGACCTCGGTGTCCAGTTCGCGGATTTTGGCCGCCTGGACCGCGGCATTCTGGCTCATGCCTTCGTCGGTGTCGGAAAGACGGTCTTCGAGGTCGGCGATCCGGTTGGCGTACTGCTCGAGGTTTGCCTGCGCCGCCCTCAACTCCTGCTGCAACTGCCAGGCCCAGGCACAGGCTACCGCGGCAATAACCAGGGTGATCGTCAATACCAGGCGGGTTGTCAGGCCGATGGCCGAGCCGCCGCGGGAAGGCGGCGCCGGACGCTTGGCGTTCCCGCGGGGGGGCGTGGCGCCGCCGCGGGGCTTGCCGCCCGGCAGATGCTCATCGTGATCACGGGAAGGCACGATGGAAGGAATGTGGTCGATATCGTCTTTAGGCATGATGGATCGCGGTGTTCTCAGTTAACCGGCAATTATACATATGACGTTTTTGCACCCAAGAGATTCCCTGCAAAAGCCTGCGGAATCGGCACAAAGTCACACCCGGCCGGGTCTCGAAGGGTCTGCCGACGCCGGGTTGATAAGGGCTGCGTGCAGGCAATGCCCGCGGAGCGGGCTCCAACAGCGGGGAACGGGCTTCCACAGCAGGGTGCAGGCGTTTTGTCGGTTGCCTGCAGGCACAAAAAACGGGGCCGAGGCCCCGTTTCCTGATATGCGTTGCGGCGTGCGCCTTAGCCATTAAGCTGCGCAGCCACCTCGTCGGCGAAGTCCACTTTCTCGACTTCGATGCCTTCGCCCACTTCGAAGCGAACGAAAGAGACAACCTCTGCGCCAGCGGCGGATACCAGCTTGCCAACCTTGACGTCAGGGTCCTTGACGAAGGGCTGTTCCAGCAGGGAGTTCTCGGCGAGGAACTTCTTCACCCGGCCACCGATCATCTTCTCGATGATGTCGGCGGGCTTGCCGGATTCCTGCGCCTGGGCAGTGTAGATTTCCTTTTCCTTGGCGATCACGTCCTGGGGCATATCGTCCGGAGAAACGACACGCGGGTTAACCGCTGCAACGTGCATGGCGACGTCGCGAGCCAGGTCCTGGTCGCCGCCTTTCAGCTCGACCAGTACCGCGATGCGGCTGTTGCCGTGTACGTAGGAGCCGATCACGCCATCGTCGGCGCTTACGGCCTCGATGCGGCGCACGCCGATGTTCTCACCGATTTTCTGTACCAGCGCCTGGCGGGCTTCTTCCAGCTCACCTTCCATCAGGGTGGCGACGTCGGTCTGCTTGCTTTCGAAAGCGGCACCGATGACCTTTTCCACGAAGGAGAGGAAGTTTTCGTCACGAGCGACGAAGTCGGTCTCGGAGTTGACTTCCACGGCCACGCCGAAGCTGCCGTCTTCTGATACACGGGTCTTGACCACGCCATCCGCAGCGGTACGGCCGGCTTTCTTGGCGGCCTTCATGCCGCTGGACTTGCGCAGCTCTTCAATTGCCTTGTCGATGTCGCCGTCGGCTTCCGCCAGGGCTTTCTTGCACTCAAGCAGGCCCAGGCCGGTCCGCTCGCGTAATTCTTTAACCAGTTTTGCTGACATTGATTGTCCTCCTCTGCAATCCCGGAATTCTGGATCTCGAAAATAAAAAACCCGGCTGCACCAGCGCCGGGAGATAGTCTGGGGGCCCGGCGTTACGCTTTTGTAACACCGGGCGCCGCGGGCTTACTCGGCGGTCTCTTCGCCGGCAGCCGCTGTCTCCTCGACGAACTCGTCGCTGGCTGCGGTCACTGCCTCGCCACCCTCGGCACGGCCTTCCAGGCAGGCGTCGGCAACGGCGCTGACGTACAGCTTGATCGCGCGGATCGCGTCGTCGTTACCGGGGATCACGTAGTCCACACCGTCCGGGTTGGAGTTGGTGTCGACGATGCCGATAACGGGAATACCCAGTTTGTTCGCTTCGGTGATGGCGATGCGCTCATGGTCCACGTCGACCACGAACAGCGCGTCGGGCAGGCCACCCATTTCCTTGATACCACCGATGGAGCGCTCGAGCTTCTCCATGTCCCGGGTGCGCATCAGGGCTTCTTTCTTGGTCAGTCGAGCGAAAGTGCCATCAGTCTGCTGGGCTTCGAGGTCGCGCAGGCGCTTGATGGAGGCGCGGATGGTCTTGTAGTTGGTGAGCATGCCACCCAGCCAGCGGTGGCTGACGTAGGGCATACCGGCGCGGTCGGCCTGTTCCTTGACGATCTTGCCTGCAGCGCGCTTGGTGCCAACGAACAGGATCTTGTTCTTGTTGGAGGCCATGCGCTTGACCAGGTCCAGCGCTTCGTTGAAGGCGGGAACGGTGTGCTCGAGGTTGATGATGTGGATCTTGTTGCGGGCACCGAAGATGTACTGGTCCATCTTGGGGTTCCAGTAGCGGGTCTGGTGACCAAAGTGTGCGCCTGCCTGAAGCAGGTCGCGCATGCTTACTTGCGACATAATACAGTTACCTTGTATTGGGTTAGTCCTCCACATATCCCCGCGTCCAAACCGGCATGCCGGCACCCTGGAGCGGGTTGCGATATGTGTGCGTCATTGGTTTCTCACAGCCCGGCACAGTGCCCGAATGGCCTGTTCCCGGAAAATGAGGCGCGCTTTATACCATAACCGGGGGCGAGTTGAAAGCCGCGCGTTTGCTGGTTGTGAGGCGGTTCGGGGGGGTGTCATGTCCACGGGCTCCGCTCCCAAATACCCCCTCACCGGCTCGAAAGCGTTTAATACTCACCGGTGAGGGGGTATTTGGGAGCGGAGCCCTGCCTCGGTGCCAGTTGAATGCGCCCCAGCACTGCCCGTGCTGCCGCAATTGACCGAATCCCAGCGGCGGCACCGACCGGCGAATCTGGCACTGTGCAGCATCCGGCCGCGATTGTCCCGTGCGGCGAGTATTAAACGCTTTCGAGCAAGCACGGGACAATCGCGGCCGGATGCGTGGACCTTGCGACCAGGCCGCCCCCGGGTTCGATCGGGGCGAACTTCAGGTCACCCAAGTGTTACCAAACGGTCACCTTGAGGTAGAATGGCCTGCCACGGCGGCTCCCTGCCTTAGCAGGCCGCCAGCACGCTTAAATATCAACAGGATGGCCATGGGTGTAACAATCAAGACTGCGGAAGAATTCGAACGCATGCGCGCCGCCGGGGCGCTGGCGGCGGAAGTGCTGGAGATGATCCGTCCCAAAGTGGAACCGGGCGTCACCACCGGTGAAATCGACCGCATCTGCCACGAATACATTGTCGCCAAGGGCGCCATTCCCGCCCCGCTCAACTACCACGGTTTCCCCCGCTCCATCTGTACCTCGGTCAATGACGTGGTCTGCCACGGCATTCCCTCCGACGGCAAGAAGTTGCGCAATGGCGATATCGTCAACATCGATGTCACTGTGATTGTCGACGGCTACCACGGGGACAGCAGCATCATGGTCTGCGTGGGCGAGGTGGCGTCCCACGCCGAGCGCCTCATCAAGGTTACCCAGGAGTGCCTTTACAAGGCGCTGGATATCGTGCGACCCGGCACCACGCTGGGCGACATCGGCGCGGTGATCCAGCAGCACGCTGAGAAGAACTACTACTCCGTCGTGCGCGAGTATTGCGGCCACGGCATCGGCCGGATCTTCCACGAGGACCCGCAGATCCTCCATTACGGCAAAGCGGGCAGCGGCATGCGACTGGAGGAAGGCATGACCTTCACCATCGAACCGATGATCAATGCCGGCCGGCGCCACACCAGACTGAACCAGAAGGACGGCTGGACCGTGACAACCCGGGATGGCCGCCTGTCGGCACAATGGGAGCACACCCTTGGCGTCACCGCCGACGGCTGCGAAATCTTTACCCGCCGTTCGGAAGAACCGTTCTAGGACGTATTGTGCCCCCCACCCCCGAATCCCAGCCGGGAACCTTTGATCCGGCCATTCTCGACGCCGCTGGCAACCACGGCGAAATGATCCGCGCCTGCAAGGACGCCATTCGCCAGGCCACCGAGGCGCTGCACGAGAGATTCCGTGCCGGTGAGGAAACCGGGCCCCTGCTCCGGGAGCGGGCCGACTTCATGGACCAGTTGCTCGGCGCCCTGTGGGACCAGGTCGAACTGGACGAGAAGTGTGTGGCCCTCGTGGCAGTGGGCGGCTACGGGCGTGGCCAGCTGCATCCACACTCGGATATCGACATCCTGCTGCTCCTCGCGGAAGACTGCGAAGGCGCAGAGGCCGGGATGGAACAGTTCCTGATGATGCTGTGGGATGTCGGCCTGCAGGTTGGCCACAGTGTGCGTACGGTTTCCGAGTGCGTGGAGGCCGCCCGCGGCGATCTCACCATCCTCACCAACCTGATGGAAGCCCGGGTACTGCGTGGGCCCGGGCTGTTGATGGACTCGGTGTGGGAGCTCACCGGGCCGCAGCACATGTGGCCGGTGACGGAGTTTTTCCAGGCCAAGCTGGAGGAGCAGCGCAACCGGCACCAGAAGTTCGCCGACACCGAATACAACCTCGAACCCAATGTGAAGAGTTCCCCCGGCGGCCTGCGGGACTTGCAAAACATAGGCTGGATCGCCCAGCGTCACCTCGGCAGGGACTTCGAAGCACGCTTTGCCTCTGAGGAATTCCTCCCCGAGGAAGACCTGAAAATACTCCGGGACGGACGCGAGTTCATGTGGCGGGTACGCTATGCCCTGCACATGATCACCGACCACGAAGAGGACCGCCTGCTGTTCGACTACCAGCGGGCGCTGGCGGAACTGTGGAATTTCGAGGACGGCGACCGGCTCGCCGTCGAACAGTTCATGCAGGTCTATTACCGCTGGGCCCAGTCCCTCGGCATGCTCAACGAGGTCCTGATCCAGAACTTCGAGCAGGCCATATTCAGCGGCGAGGGTCCCGCGAAAATCACCCCCCTCAACGAGCGCTTCCAGATCCGCAACACCTACATCGAGGCCCTGCACGATGAGGTCTTCGAGGAATGGCCGCCGGCGATTCTCGAGATTTTCCTGCTCAGCGCCCGCAATGAATCGATCACCGGTATCGCCGCCAATACCATCAGCCTGCTGCGGGACAGTCTCCACCTGATCGACGAGGAATTTCGCGATTCTGAAGTCTGCCAGGACATGTTCCTGGATATCCTGCGCTCGCCCTACCGGCTCACCCGCCTGCTGAAGCGGATGACCCGCTACGGCGTACTCGGCCGCTATATCCCGGAGTTCGGCCAGATCATCGGCCAGATGCAGCACGACCTCTTCCACGCCTACACCGTGGATGCGCACAGTCTGGAAGTCATCGAGAACATGCGGCGCTTCCTGATCCCGGAGTTCGCCGATCGTTTCCCGGTGACCAGCCGGGTGGCCGCCCGCCTGCCCAAGATCGAGTTGCTCTACCTCGCCGGTATTTTCCACGACATCGGCAAGGGTCGCGGCGGCGATCACTCGGAGCTGGGCGCCGTGGACGCCGAGATTTTCTGCAAGCGCCACCGCTTGTCACAACGCGACACCAACCTGGTGGTGTGGCTGGTGCAGAACCACCTTGTCATGTCTGCGGTTTCCCAGCGTCGCGACATTTCCGACCCGGACGTCATTCAGCAGTTCGCCCAGCACGTGGGCGACCAGGTGCGGCTCGACTACCTGATTTCCCTGACGGTAGCGGATATCAACGGCACCAATCCCACTCTCTGGAACGCCTGGCGCGGTAGCCTGTTGCGCCAGCTGTACACCGAAACCAAGCGCGCCCTGCGTCGCGGCCTGGAAAACCCCATCGACAAGCAGGTGTGGATCGAAGAGGCCCGCAGCCACGCCATGGACCTGCTCGAATATCGCGGTTTTACCGCAGATGAACTCGAAGAACTCTGGCAGGAGCGCGACGAGGATTATTTCCTGCGGGAAAAACCGGAGGATATCGCCTGGCATACCGAAGCCATCGCCGGTCATCTGGACAAGAGCACGCCGCTTGTATTGATCCGCTCGAGCATCGATTCCAGCGTGGCCAATACTACCCAGATATTCATTCACGCCCACTCCAGCGCCCAGCTCTTCCCGCGGATTTGCGCGCAACTGGAAATACTCGATCTCTCCATCTACGACGCGCGGATCTACAACGCCAACGACGGGATGACCCTGGACACCTTTTTCGTACTGGGCTCTGACGGCAAGTCCATTGCATCGGACAACGCTCGCCTGGACTACATCCGGGCGCACGTCGCCAGGGCCCTGAGCAAGGAAGAGGACGTGCTGGAAACCGTGCAGCGGCGCACGCCGCGGCGCCAGCGCTCTTTCGCCATGCCCACGACAACCAGCATGTCGGTGGACGAAATCAAGAACTATTCGGTGCTGGAAGTACTCTCCCCCGATCGCCCCGGTCTGCTCGCGCGCATCGGGCGCATTTTCGTCGAGTTCGGTGTCGAATTGCAGGCGGCAAAGATCCAGACACTGGGCGAACGGGTGGAAGACGTCTTTTTCATCACAGACAGCGACAATAACCCGATTACCGACCCGGAGCGCTGCGCCGCCCTGCAGCAGGCAATTCGCGAAGAACTCGACGAGTTGGTTGCTGCCTGAATCCACGGATTACCATGAACCCCGATCTCGACAAACTCCAGCCCTATCCCTTTGAGAAATTGCGCCAGCTGTTCGCGGACCTCGAACCGCCAGCCGGCAAATCCGCGATCGCACTGTCGATCGGCGAACCGAAACACCCGGCACCGCGTTTCGTACTGCAGTCCATGCAGCAGAACCTGGACAAGCTCTCCCAGTACCCCCTCAGCCGGGGTACGGAGAAATTACGCAAGGCGATCACCCAGTGGCTGGAGCGACGATTCTCCCTCGAGAACGTGGACCCTGAGCGCCAGGTCCTCCCTGCCAACGGTACCCGCGAGGCGCTGTTCGCCTTCGCCCAGGCGGTGGTGGAGCGCAAACCCGGCGCACTGGTGCTCTCACCCAATCCCTTCTACCAGATCTATGAAGGTGCAGCCCTGCTGGCCGGCGCGCAGCCGGCGTTCATCGATTGCACCGAGGAAAGCGCCTACCTACCCGACTTCGACAGCGTGAGCGAGGACCAGTGGCGGAACTGCCAGTTGCTCTACATCTGCAGCCCTGGAAACCCGACCGGCGCGGTGATTCCCATGGAGCGCCTGCAGTGGCTGATCCACAAGGCCAGGGAATTCGATTTCGTGATCGCCTCCGACGAGTGCTACTCGGAGATCTATTTCGACGAGAGCACGCCGCCGCCAGGGCTACTGCAGGCCAGCGCCGCGATGGGCGAGCACGACTACCGCAACTGCGTGGTATTCCACAGCCTGTCCAAGCGCTCGAACCTGCCTGGCCTGCGTTCCGGCTTTGTCGCCGGCGATGCCGACATTCTCGAGCGCTTCGCCCTCTACCGCACCTATCACGGCTGTGCCATGCCGCCCCACCACCAGGTCGCCAGTATCGCCGCCTGGCAGGACGAGGCACACGTCGCCCAGAACCGGCTGCGATACCGCGAGAAGTTTGAGGCGGTGATGGCGATTCTCGACGGCGTGCTGGAAGTCAGCATGCCCGACGCCGGCTTCTACCTGTGGCCGAAGACCCCGATTCCCGCCACCGAGTTCGCTCGCGGCCTGTACGCAACGCAGCACCTCACGGTACTGCCCGGCAGTTACCTCGCCCGCGATACCGGCAAGGGCAATCCGTCGGAATACCGTGTGCGCATGGCGCTGGTTGCTGACATCGCCCAGTGCGTGGAAGCTGCCGGGCGCATCAAGAAATACCTGGCAACACTGTAGGGACGCCGCCGTGCTCAAGGCAGAACGGGTCAGTTATATCCTCGACAAGCTGCAGGCGCTCTACCCAGAGACGCCGATACCGCTGGACCACTCGGATCCCTATACCCTGCTTGTGGCGGTATTGCTCAGTGCCCAGTGCACCGACGAGCGCGTCAACCAGGTCACCCCCGCCCTCTTCGCCCTCGCCGACAATCCCCGTGACATGGCGCAGCTGGATGTGGACAGCATCCGCGAGGTCATCCGCCCCTGTGGACTGTCGCCGCAGAAGTCGAAGGCCATCAAGCGGCTGAGCGAGATTCTCGTGGAGCGGTACGACGGCGAGGTGCCGCAGGATATGGAGGCGCTGGAGGAATTGCCCGGTGTCGGCCACAAGACCGCCAGCGTGGTGATGTCACAGGCTTTCGGGGTGCCCGCCTTCCCGGTGGATACCCATATCCACCGGCTGGCCCAGCGCTGGGGCCTGAGTTCAGGCAAGAACGTCACACAGACCGAACGGGACCTGAAACGACTGTTTCCGGAGGACGCCTGGAACCGGCTGCACCTGCAGATCATCTACTACGGCCGCGAATTCTGCACCGCCCGCGGCTGCGATGGCCGGGTCTGCGAGATCTGCCGCACCTGTTACCCGGAGCGCAAGCACCCGAAGAAGACCCGCAAGGCCTGACTGGACTGGAACGGTTTCACTACGCGCCGGCGCTGAGCTGCTCGGCCTCGCGGATGTCGAAGTAATCACGCCATTCGCGGATCTGGCCGTTCTCTATCACCAGCACACCTACCACCAGCGGTGCCGAAAGTTCCTCGCCGGCGTCGTCGCGCAGGCGGTCGATACGCTCGGTAAAAACCTTGTTGCCCTGCGCCGCAATTGCCAGCATCTCGACCTCGACCGCGGCGATCTTCATTTCCTCATGGAACTGGCTGACCAGGGCGACGGCCTCCTCCACACCGGTGGTCGTCGCGAGGCCCACGTTGTCCCAGACGGCGTCGGGCGTAAAATACTCGCGGATGGCGGCGTACATACCCTCGTTGCCCTGGTTGAAACGGGCGAAAAACTGCTCCACGACTTCTATGGCTGATGACATTCCCAGGCTCTCCTGACGTTATTATTGTCGCAACAGGTAGCGCGAATTGACCTTGAGAAACCCAGTTTCCCATAATGCTGGCATCGCGTACACCAGGCACGGCACAATCTGTACACACCCCACGATAACGCAAAACAGGGTAGAACCATGAGTCAGGAACTGGCAGGGAAGATTGCGATCATTACCGGTGGCGCCAGCGGCATCGGCAAGGCCACGGTGGAACTCTTCGTGGCCGAGGGCGCGAGAGTCATCATCGCCGACGTCAACCAGGAACAGGGCGAGGCGCTGGCAACACGGCTCGGCGACGCGGCCCTGTTCCAGCGCACCGACGTTACCAGCGCCGAAGACCTCCGCACGCTGGTGCAGCGGGCTGACCGGGAATTCGGCGGCCTGGATGTGATGTACAACAACGCCGGGATTTCATCGGCGCCCTACCTGCGCTTTGTCGATGATGATCTCGCGGATTTCCAGCGCGTCATGGAGGTCAACGTGCTGGGGGTCATGCTGGGCTGCCAGGTGGCCGCGCGCTATATGGCGGAGCACGGCGGCGGGTCGATCATCAATACAGCCTCGATGGGCGGCGCTCTCCCTGGCTGGGGTGTGGTGCCCTACCGGGCGTCCAAGGCGGCGGTCATTCACTTCACCAAGTGTGCGGCGATCGACTTCGGCAGCTACGGCGTGCGGGTGAACTGTATCAACCCGGGGCAGATCATGACGGAGATGTCGCCTTTCCCGGAACCGGGGATGTCAGACGAGACGATTTCCCGCATCAAGGAGGCGCTGGTGGAGCCGATGACGGCGAACCAGCCGCTGAAGGTGCTGGGGACTCCGGAGGATATTGCCCAGGCGGCTGTTTACCTGGCGAGTGATCGTTCGCGGTTCGTGACGGGGACGGAGTTGAATGTGGATGGGGGGCACAGTGCGGGGGATGGTGTTAATCACCTGCAGGCTATTATGGCGGCGCGGCAGGAGGCTATCGATCGGGAAAGCTGAAGACCTTCCACCTATAAGCTAAGGACCTTCCATCCTTAGGCTGAAGGCACGCCACCGTAAAGTGCATTCGCGCTGTCCACGGTCAGTCCACGTTACAGGGCAACCCGGAAACCGCAAAAGCGCCATCCCTGGCAGCTCGTCCTCGGCCGTCCCTGGCCTCGTACGTTTCCGGGATGCCCTGTAACGTGGACTGACCTCTTCTGTGCCACACGACTGGAACTGGCCATTCTATTACTTTTGTACTGGACTGCCGTCTCAGGTCGAGCGGGATTCCAGATCCTGTAGTAACGCGCCGTAATCGTACTGCTCCCAGAAATTCAGGAAGTTGCTCATGATCAGCAACTGGTTGCGGGCGCTCTCCCGGTCCTTCAGGCGCGGGTCGGTGCGGTCTCGCACCTCGTCCAGGTCGGGCACCATGGAGAGAATCAGCGGCGGGGCGTCCAGCATCCAGGCGAGGCCCATCTCGCCGATGTAGAGGGCGAGGTGCATGCGCAGTTCTTCGACGTCGATCTGCGGTCCGCCGGCGGCGACGAACTCCTCCACGAAAACTGCCAGCAAATCGTCCAGGTGTTCATTCCACAGGCTGGTTTCCGCGGCGCTCAGACAGCCCCAGAGGGCCATGGCGAGGTTCATCTGGCTGACGTTGCCCCAGTCGAGCAGGCCGCAGTGCAGTTGGTTAGCGGCGTCGCGCCAGAACCAGGCGTTGTCGATGTTGGCGTTCCAGTGACACAGGGCGATCAGGTCCGGATTGGAAGCGAGTACGCGCTGAACCGCGGGTAGAAGGGCCTGGAAACGCGGTGCCTGGTCTGCCAGTTGGGCGATGAAGGCTTCACTGCGGATTTGCGCCGGCAGCAGATGGCCGTGGGCGCCGGCAAACTCGGCGTAGCGCTTCACCCGGTTGCCGATTTGCTCCGGTGTGTAGGGCGCCCTGGCGCTGACGTCGAGTTTCTCGGGTTCGTAGGGGAAGTAACGTTCCACGGTCTCGGGCAGTTTCCCCGCCTTGTGGGTCCCCGCCAGCCGTCCCAGGGCGGCGATGACTGCGCGATAGTGGCCGTACTGGTCGGGCATGAGGTAGTCGAGGGACTTGGGATAGTGGGGCTCTACCTCGCCCTCGCCAAAGACCGCACGCTGGGTGATCAATACGCCGGTGCCAGTATCGGCGTCGTAGTCGGAGAAATAGCACTTGGCCACGTCGATGGGGAACGCGGGATCGCGGGACAGCAGCGCGAAGCGCACTTCCAGTTCCATCTGGATGCGCGCGCCGTCGCGGCGGGCGCTGTCGAAGTCGCGGGAGAATTTGACGAAGAGGTCGCGGTGCAGATCGGGCTCCTCGCGGGCGTACTCGACGCCGAGGAACAGTTTCTTGCCGGTGCTGCCGCCGGGGCAGTCGCGGAATTCGGTGATGCGGGTGACGCTGTTGTCTTCGCTGATGGCGCCGGCAACGCGGAAGGCTTGGGTCAGGAAGTCTTCGCCACCTGTTTGCAGGGCTTCGGGGTGGGCGGGGAGTTCGAGGCCGAGCATGTCGCCTTTTATCCAGTCGATCTTTTCGGGCACTTTGGTCTCTCGATTATTGCCTAGTGGCTGTGTGCGATTTTTATGCGGAGGGGAACTATATCGGCTTGGTGGGGTGTTGAGAACCTTGACTCTCGGGCTCAGGGTGCTCAAGAAACCGCATGGAAAGCTGCGCACCCTGCTGGGACACGCCAAAAAGCGCACATCCATGTGCAGGCTCGGTCGGCGACGTCCTGTCGCCTCACGGTCCCAGCAGGGCGCGCAGCTTCCCATGCTACCGCCGGAGCATCCTCTCCGCCGGCACTTCGGATTCCGCTGGAAGTGACAACCGGTGCGGTGTTTCAGCCCTGGGGCAGCACCATCCTCTGGAAGCTCTCGAGACGTCAGCATCCACCCGTGCTTTTGCCTAAGCGACGACTCAAAACGCCTTGGAGGAGTGTGGTAAAAGCACGGGTGGATGCGGATCGAAACTCGCCACATTCACCCGTCTGGTAGACCTTACCCCCGACTGCGAGGCAAACCAAGCCTGCGCTCGGCTACCATGCTGCGCAGCACCTCACTGGAACCACCATAAACCGTGGTAGCAGAGGAATGACGGTAACCCATCTCCACCAGCCCCAGGCCTTCCTTGCCGCGAAGCAGGGACTCCGGTGCCGCGAGGTCGATGAGATCAGTAGAAACCGTGATGAAGGACTCGGTCACGAAGATCTTCGAGGCCGGCCCGAAGGCGAGGTCCGGCTCGCCGGCCAGGCGGGTGGCAAGGACGCGGGCTTCCATCGTCTCGGCGATGTTGGCGCGGGTGTAGACCTCCGCCAGGCGTGCGAGGATGCCGGAATCTTCGAGCAGGGGGCGGCCGTTGCGCTCGCGGCCCTGTGCCCAGGAGATGACAGCGGCGGCCATTTCGCGCATGTTGCGGTAGTAGCCGCCACCGCTCTGTTCCTGGCTGAGGGCGGAGGACATGACCTTCACGCCACCGTTGACCTCACCGACACGGTAGCGGTCGGGGACGCGGACGTCGCTGTAGAACGTCGCGTTGGTGCGCTCGTCCATGAAGGTGTAGACGGGGTGGATCTCCACGCCGGGGTCGTCCAGCGGTACCAGGAACAGGGTGAGACCGCGGTGCTTCGGCACATCGGGGTCGGTGCGGGTCAGCAGAAACACATACTTCGCCAGATTGGCGCCGGAGGTGAACATCTTCTGGCCGTTGATGATCCAGTCGTCACCATCACGCACGGCACGAGTCTTGGCGGCGAAAACGTCAGAGCCGCAGGAAGGCTCGGTGTAGCCGAGACAGGCGGTGCATTCTCCGCGGGCGAAGGGCAGCAGGACTTCTTCTTTCAGCTCCTGGGAGGCGAAGTGCATGACGGCTTCGCCAATCATGCCGGTGACGCCGGCGGCGGGCGGCGTGTAGCCGACCTCCTGCCAGACCGCGCGGCTGGCGCGGGCGGAATCGGCATCGGCGCCGCGGCCGCCCCACTCTTCCGGCCAGCTGGGAAAGAGCAGGCCCGCTTCACCGAGGGTGCGGTGTACTTCCCAGTCGTGGGATTCGAAGGAGTGGTCGTGCAGCAGGTGTTTCTGCGGATCGAGGACGCTGTCGAACAGGGCGCGGGTTTCCGCCGCAAGCGCCTCGCCGCCCTCCGGTGGCGCAAAGTCGATTTCCACCGGCCCGGTATCCGGCAGCACAGCCTGTTCGCCGAGCACCTGCCGGCGGGCGGCGCGTACGGCCTCCTCGTCCGGGTCGCCGAGCACCAGGCCCCAGGCCTTGGCGCGGCGGTGATAGAGCTGGATATCGTATTCCTCGGACAGGCCGTAACCACCGAAGGTGTGAATCGCGTGAGCCACGGCGTTTGTGGCTGTGCGGCTGGCCCACCAGAAAAGCTGGGAAATACAGGCGCCGGCATCGTCCTTGCCGTCGGCGATCCGCCGCAGGGTCCACCAGACCAGTAGGCGCGCGCCGTCGGCGTCGATCACGTCATCCGCCAGCGGATGCCCAATCCCCTGGTAGGCGCCGATAAACGAGCCAAAGGCCTCCCGTTCGCTGGCGTACTCCGAGGCCAGCACCAGTGCCTCCTGGGACAGGCCGACCAGCGCAGAAGCCGTCAGCAACTTCCACTCCTCCACCGCGGCGGCCCAGGCCCTGGCGGCAGCTTCGCCTTCCGCGATCACCTCGCGCTTGCCACGCCCAGCCTGGAACACGCCGATCGCATTGCCGCCCAGGGTCGCGGGTGAGTCCAGGGCAGATTCCGGCTCCTCAATCGCCAACACTTCACCGTCGAAAGTCACAATCCCTTTGGCCACGGCCCCGCCGGGAACCAGTTGGCTCGCGCCCGCCTCGACCTGCTGCAGTGCGAGCACCAGGATCGTTTCTCCGTCGCTGATACGCTCGATCCACTTGGTGGCGGTTTCACCACCGACTTCACCCAACAGGCGCACCGCGGCAACAGCTTCCGCAAGTGGCGCCGAGGCCAGGCGACGACCCGCCTGTTCCATCATCACGCAGGCATCAAACAATCCCATGCCGCTTCCACCCGCATCGGCGGACAAGCGAATACAGGGCGCATCAAGCGCCACAAGTTCCCGCCACAGTGCAGGATCGAAGCCCAGTGGCTCAGCAGCACGGATGCGCTCGGAGGTGGATTCACCTTCAAAAAAGCGCTGGAACATGTCCCGTATCATCTGGCTGTCTTCCGGCAGGGTCAGGTTCATGAGATTTCCTCTTTTAAATGTTTGCTATGTTCGATGTCTCTGAGGGTTGGAGCGAGGTCCCCGCATGAAGCGGGATTTACGCCTGCTGAAACGCGCCAAAAAGCGTACATCCATGTACAGGCTCGGTCGGCGACGTCCTGTCGCCTCACGGTTTCAGCAGGCGTAAATCCCGCTTCATGCTCGCCGTCGTGCCATTTTCAAGACTCCGTTGTACTCATCCTGTATGACCGAGTGCATGATTTGCCGCAACGTAACCCCAAACAAACGAGGGTCCCACGCTACAGCCGGCGCCTGGATAAGTGCGTCCCATCACCGAAGCGGTGGACACACCAGTCGCGTAGAGGCCGGGGATCACGCTGCCGTCTTCCCGCAGCACCCGGGCATCGGAATCCGTCACCACGCCGCCGTAGGTCCCCACATCGCCAGGCACGATCTGTATGGCGTAAAACGGCCCGCGCTCGATCTTGCCGAGTGTCTGCGAGGGCTGGTGGGTAAAGTCCCCCAACCAGCGATCGTAGGCTCTGGCGCCGCGCTTGAAGTCCTGATCGTCGTTGGCATCCACGAAGCCATTGAAGCGCTCCACAGTAGCTGCCAGCGCTGCACCGTCAATACCCAGCTCACCAGCCAGGGCTTCAATGGTAGCACCCTGCTTCAGGTAGCCCTGCTCAGTCCAACTGTCGGGCTTCTTGCTGCCTGGCATGGTGCCGGCGAGCATATACTGCTCGATAAACTGGCTGTCGAATATCGCCCAGCTCGGCACCGCGGGCACTTCTTTGTCACGCTCGAGCATGTTCTTGCAATAGGCCATGTAGGAGCCACCTTCGTTCATGTAGCGCACGCCGCTCTGATCCACCAGGATGCAGTGGGGCGCAGCCGTCATGTTTTGTACGCCCGGTTTCACGTCCTGGTTCTCACTGCCCGGCGGCAAAGTGCTCTGGTAGCCGACCATGGTATCCATCTGGGCGATAGCGGCGCCGTGGCGCATCATCGCCTGGATCATTTCCCCGGTGTCGCCAGGATTGGTGTTGGTCCACTTTGCCGAGGTGCCGGGCTGGTACTGGTCGCGCATTTCCTGGTTGCGGGAGAATCCGCCGGCGTTTACCAGTACGCCGAGGCGCGCACCAACACGCCAGGGTTTGCCGTCTTTCTCGCTGAGGACTCCGGTCACTTTGCCGTCTTCAACGATGAAATCACTCACTGGGGCCTGCAGGCGGATGTCCACACCCGTGCGCAGGGCGGCCTGTAATACCCGGCCCTGAAGGGCCGCGCCGGCGGCCACCAGCTTTTTGCCAAAGAGTTTTGCAAGCACGTTCTGCAGGCCGATTTTCACCATGGTGAATTTCGACTTCCAGGAATGCTTGAAGTGGGGAATGAGCAGCATCTCTTCAATCGGCCCCGCCATGGGCATGAAGCTGGGGCGCAGCTTGTCGGTCCAGTCGCCCAGTTCATTGGCGTTGAATACCTTCGCGACCACGGTACGGCCCCGCTCCGAGCCACCCGGGCGGTCATCGTAGTAATCCGGCCAGTAGCCCACCCGGTCCAGTTCCACGCCCTGCTCCAGCAGGAAGCGAACCATGCGCGGCGCCTGCTCGATATAACGCAGGCGGCGCTCGCGAGTCGCGCCCGGCTGGTCCGGGTGATCGCCGACTACGTTGTCGAGGTAGGTCGCGGCCATCTCCGGGCTGTCGGGCACGCCGTCGCGCTGCATGAAGGGGTTGTTGGGAATCCACATCACTCCGCCGGAGCGGGCCGTGGTACCGCCGGCGAGTTCGGTTTTTTCGAGGATCAGGACATCCCTGCCCGCTGCCCGCATGGCGAGCCCGGCGCACATCGAGCCGCCACCACACCCAACCACAACGAAATCACGGAGCTCGTCGAATTCACCCATGCTGCTTAACCCTTATTGTTATGGTGAAGGGCGGACGCTCAGTCCACCCTGCGATGAATACGCGATCCGGCTTCAGAAGCCGATATCCAGGATCGTCGCGTCAAAGCCACTGTTGGTGGCCTGAGAGCCCTTTGTCAGGGTGTCTTTGTCCAGGCCCGCGAGGTAACCGTCGATCAGGCGCTGGTAGTTGCTGATCATGCCCTCTCCCGGCAGGCCGTTACCGCCCTTGCCGAGGCGCATGAAGGGCAGGTTGTGCAGGCCCTTTTGCTGGATCGGCAGGTTGGAGTAGTCCTGGCGGGGGATTTCCGGGAAGTCCGGGGAATCGTACGGCAGGATGGTGGGCTCGGTCGGCGGGTCCAGTTCCTCGCCTTCCGGCGGGATCACCAGGGACCAGATCTCGAAGAAGCAACTCTCCGGGCCCAGCGGCCGGATACGGTAGGAGGACATGGCCCCCATCATCGGCAGCAGGAAGAAGTGCGGAAACATGAATTCCACCGCGTGGAACTCCTGGGACTGGGCTACCTCGATCAGGTCGAACATCGGCACCCCGCGGGCTTTGGCGTCAGCAGTCACCCCGGCATAGGCCGCTCCGTAGAACATCATGTTGGCCATATCCGGATCTTCGGGCACGTCCATCTCGCGCAATTTCTCTATCACCGCGACCTCGGTCTTGTGCACCATTCCATCCATGCCCGAGCTCAGGCGGCCCATGAAGTCCGCCCCGAGGTTGACCACTTCCCGTGGGCTAACGTTCTCGTTGGGCAGCACACCGTCCGCATCCGGCCCGTACTGGCCCCCGGCCTTGTAGGACAGGGCGTGCAGCTGCGGGTGGGTCTGCATGACGTGGTAGCCCTCCTGGAAGGCCTCGATGGCCAGTTTCCAGTTGGTCGGCAGCACGGTGCCGAACCACCACTCCATGCGCAGCTTGTCGGCGTTGCGGTTATCCATGCGTTCGGCCACCGGGCCGAGGGCTTCGCGCAGGTCCGGGGCATCGTCATCGAAGTTGATGAAAGCGCAGGCTGCCCAGAAATCGATGCGTACCGGGGCGAGGTCGATTTCGGCCTTCTCCAGCAGTTCCTCAGAGAATATCTGCTTGCCGAAGACGAAAGTGCAGTCGCCCTCGGCGTTGAAACGCCAGCCGTGGAAGGGACACACGAAACCGCTTTCGCCGCAGGTGCCCGGACCGTGGACCAGTTTCACTCCGCGGTGACGGCAGGCGTTGTGGAAAGCTTTTACGCCATCCTTGCCGCGCACGATGATCACCGACTTGTCGAGAATCTCGTAGACCACGTAATCCCCTACCTCGGGGATCTCCTCCAGCCGACAGGCCATCTGCCAGACGTGGGGCCAGAGCTTCTCCTTCTCGAGTTTGAAAAACTCCTCGTCGTAGTAGCGCTCGGTGGGAATCAGCTCGGGGTTGGTAATGCGAAATGGCACCGCGTCGAGCTTGCCGTTGATATCCTGGGTCATGGTCGGGGTCTCCGATGTTATTGCTTTGGCCTGCGTTTTGATCTGTGCTTGCTATCTGCCGGCTTGTTCATTGCCGCTGCGTTGCGGTAGCCAGGCTTCATCGCCGGCGCCGGGCTCGAGTGGATTAATTTGGCGAGCCCCTTGAAAAACTGACGATGTATTATTAATTTTGCGCTAGCGGGAGTCAATCGGCTTCCGCTTACAACACCTTAATCAATAACAGGCCCCGCCAAAAGAGCTCATCATGCCGACGACCCCTACCGCCCGCTGCGTCCTGAAAGCCGACAACCACCTCGGAGAAACCCCCCTGTGGTCCGCCCGGGAGCGGGCCCTGTACTGGGTGAACTGCGAACAGGACCCCGAAATCCACTGCTGGCAGCTAGAGAGCGGCGAACACCGCCACTGGCCGATGCCGGCCCGGGTCGGGGGCATTGCCTTCAAGCCCGACGGCACGCTACTGGTGGTGCTGGCCGACGGCATCTACGACTTCAATCAGGCGGACGGCGCCCTGGAACTGCGTCTCGACTCACCCCTTCCCGAACACATCTCGCTGCATGAAACGCTGGTGGACCGCCAGGGCAGGCTGTGGGTGGGTGCCTATGACCACAGTTTCTCCCCCGTCGACAATCGCGATGCGGGCGGCGGGTTCATTTTCCGCCTGGACGGGCAGGTGCTGACGCCGGTAATACCCGGGATCAACGTCGCCAACGGCCTCGCGGTGAGCCCCGACGGCACGACCCTGTACGTATCCGACTCTCCGACCCGAACCGTTATGGCCTACGACCTCGACACCGATACCGGCGAACTCGACAATCCCCGGGAGTTCCTGCGCCTGCAGGACGGGGAAGGCTTCGTCGATGGCGCCACTGTAGACGCGGAAGGGGGCTACTGGCTGGCGGCGGTGGGCGCTGGCGCGATTCGCCGCTACCGGCCGGACGGGAGTTTTGACCGGCTGGTCGAAATCCCGGTATCCAATCCCACCAAGGCCTGTTTCGGCGGGCCCGATTACAGCTCCCTCTACGTGACCACCACCAGGCTGAAAATCGGCCCGGAGCACGAGGCCAACGGCGATATCTACGCGCTGGAGCCCGGCGTGCGCGGGCTACCCGAGCCGGACTTTCTCAGCTAGCCTCACCGCCCCGGGAGACAGGCCACGCCACTCAGCTCGCGGCGAGATCGACCATCTTGCCCGGGTTGAGTATGTTGAGCGGGTCGAGGGCTTTCTTCAGGGTACGCATCAACTGCAGCTCCTCGGCACTGCGGGTCATGCCGATATAGGCGGAGCGGCCCACACCGATACCGTGCTCCGCGGAAATCGAACCGTTTACATCCTGCACCGCGCGGTAGACACAGGTATCCAGGGTATGGGCGATCTCCTCGCTCATCTCGCCGATGGTGATGACTGCGTGCAGGTTGCCGTCGCCCACATGTCCGTAGAATATCGACTCGACACCGGGATAGGCTGCCGCAAGATTGGCCTTGGCCTGCGCCACGAATCCCGGCATATCCGCCTGACCCATACTGACGTCGTAACTGCGGAAGGGGCGCATAGGTGCAAGGCCGTGCTGCATCTCCTCGCGGATATTCCACAGGGATTGCCGCTCACGCTCGGACTGGGCGATCACCGCATCCACCACGACGCCCTCCTCCAGCAGTTGCGCGAGGGCGCGCTCGAACTGGGCGTCGTCGCCTTCGGCATCGCCGCCCATGGCTTCCACCAGGGCGTAATAGGGATGGCCCAGTGGCAAGGGGCTGGCACCCGCGTCGACCTGTGAGGTGCTCATGCGCTGGTAGAAGTCCTCCCACATCAGTTCGTAGGAAGACAGGCGTCCCGAGAGCGTGGTGCCAAGTTCGCGCAACACCGTCATGCAGGCGTCGAAGTCATCCATCGCCAGCAGCGCGGTCTGGCAGGTCGTGGGCAGCGGCCGCAGGCGCAGCACTGCGCGGGTCACGATGCCGAGGGTGCCCTCGCTGCCGATGAGCAGGTGTTTCCAGTTGTAGCCGGCGTTGTCCTTGAGCATCTTGGTCAGTGAGGACACCACCGTGCCATCCGCCAGCACTGCCTCGAGGCCGATCACCATGTCGCGCATCATCCCCCAGCGCAGCACCCGGTTACCGCCGGCGTTGGTGCCGATGACGCCGCCGATCATCGCCGAACCGCGAGCACCCAGGTCCAGGGGCAGCATCAACTGCTGCGCTTCCGCGGCCTCCTGGGCCAGTTGCAGAATGCAACCCGCCTCGACGGTCATGGTCATGGCCCTGGGGTCGATTTCGACCACCCGGTTCATGCGTTCCAGGGACAGGGCGATACCGCCATCCGCGGGCACCGCTGCACCACAGGTTCCGGTCTGGCCGCCAATAACGGTCACCGGGGTCTCCGCCTCAGCGGCGAGTTTGAGCACCGCCGAAACTTCTTCGGTATTGCCCGGCTTCAGCAGGAAGGCCGGCTCGGCACTGTATTTCTGCGTCAGGTCTACCCGGTAGCGGGTGTCGATGTCCTCGCCGGTCAATAGGTATTTGTCGCCGACCACTGCGACAAGCGCGTCCTGGAGCTTCCGGGTTTTACTCATCGTCACTTACCCTCGCCCGCCGCTTCAGCCACCATCGCCTTGAAGGCGGCGATATCGGCGGCCATGCTGCGACGGATGAAGCCAAGGTCGCTGCCCTGAACGACCAGTTGCACCCCGAGATCCAGCAGTGCTCGCGAATAATCCTGTCCGAGGCTGGCACTGGCGCTGATCTTGCCGTGTTTTTTACAGGTCTCACTGATTTTACCGATCGCAGCCAGCACCTCGTCGTGCATACCCAGCACGGGACCGAGGCCCAGGCCCAGGCCGAGATCTACCGGGCCGACGAAGAGACCATCTACGCCATCTATCGCCGCGATAGCGTCGAGATTCTCCATGCCCTCGGCGGTTTCGATCATGACGAAGCACAGTGGTTCGGCCTGTTCGCCCTCATTCCCGTAGTAGTTGCGTACCTTGCCGAAGGAGCGCAATCCGCGTGGCGGGTAATGCATGGCCTGCACGGCGTGCCTGGCCTGTTCGGCCGTTGACACCATGGGCACGACGACGCCGGCGGCGCCGAGGTCCAGGGCTCGCATGATCTGTACCTGATCGACGCCACCGACCCGTACCAGGGAGGGGGTGCGGTTGAGGTCCATGGCCTGGATCAGGATGCACAGGTTGTCCCAGGTGGGGCCGCCGTGCTGGGTGTCGATGACCACGCAGTCGTAGCCACCGCTGCCTATCATTTCGGCGGAGATGCTGTCGGGGATGGCGAGCCAGGTGGCGAAAGCGGGATTGCCGGATTGCAGGTGGCTGGTCAGTGTCGGCATTAGCAGGTCCTATAATTAACTTGGCGTCATTTTATCGTTGTTTCTTTGGCACTCGGCAAAGACACTGCTGCTACCGCCTGTGCAGGGCCCAACAAGCGGGCCTGGGTGCCAGATTGCCGTGCACCTGCTGCCTGAACCTGCCTGATGAAACACGCCAAAAGGCGCACGTCCATGTGCAGGCTCGGTCGGCGACGTCCTGTCGCCTCACGGTTTCATCAGGCAGGTTCAGGCAGCAGGTGCACTACCCTCATCGCCCGATCCAGCGCCTGGAGCAACGCACTTCCAAGCTGAGTGAATCTGCAAACTGCAACGCCAGGCAAACAAACCTGGAAGCTCCCGCTACAATGAATTGCCGCCGCAGGAGTAGCACGCGCAGAGCGTTTAGGGTACATTTAGCTCAAATAACTGACGCTATGTTAGCTAATACGCCATCAGAATTAAAGCCAGACGAGCGTCCCGCCGCTTGTGACAGGTAGACATTATGACCGACAAAGCCCAATCCGCCAGCTTCGACTATGACCCTTTCGATCCCGAGGTCATGCGCGATCCGCAGCCCTACTACAAGATGCTGCGCCGGGATCACCCGGTGTTGTACTCGGCAAAGTACGATGGCTACTTCTTCTCGCGCTTCGAGGATATCGTGGAAATGCTGACCCACGATACCGACAACACGCTGATGGAAAGTGAGGGCTCCCTGCCCACGCCTAAAGCATTGAAAGTGCATAATTCAGGGGCGCCGGAACTGCCACCGGACGACCCGTTTCCGCTGGCGCAGAAGCTGGGCCAGCCCGGCTACTCGCAAATCCGCAATGCGCAGATCAAGCCGATCATGCCCGGCACGGTGCGCAAGCTGGCGGACTTCGTGCGCGGCCTGGCCAACGAGCGGCTGGATGAATTGCTGCCAAAGGGCAATTTCAACCTGACCCGGGATTTCGGTGGCTATGTCTCCTCGAACGTGATGATGCATCTCCTGGGCATGCCCCGGGAGGAAGCCGAGTTCTGCCTGGACATCGTCAACTCCGGTACCCGGACCGACCCGGACCTGGGCGGATTCGATTCCGCTGCGGTGGCGCAGCAGGCGATTGCTCACTACATGCCCTACATCCAGGCGCGTTTCGATGCCGGGGCGGATGGTTCGGTACCGATGGTCGACGGGCTCATCAACTTCCGCTACAAGGGGCGACAGCTCAAGGTGGCCGAGGTGGCCCAGAACCTGGTGTGCGCCTTCATTGGCGGTATCGAGTCGGTGCCCAAGGTGACGGCCCAGGGGCTCAAGGCGCTTGCGGACAATCCGGCGCAGCTTGAGGTAGTGCGCTCCGACCTGGAAAACAATGTGCCGGTCGCGGTGGAAGAAATGCTGCGCTACTGCGCGCCCGCCCAGTGGTTTATGCGCACCTGCCACAAGCCGGTGACGATTGCCGGGCAGAAAATCGAGCCCGGCCAGCGCCTGTTCTACCTGGTAGGTTCCGCCCTGCGTGACGAGAGCGAATTCCCCGACCCGGACCAGTTCCAGTGGAATCGCGAGATCAAACGCAACCTGGCCTTCGGCCACGGGGTGCACTTCTGCCTCGGCGCCCACATCGCCAAGCTCGAGGTGAAGATCATGGTGCAGGAGTTCCTGCGCCGGGTGCCGAATTACAGCTTTGATATGGCCAATGCCAAGCGGCCGCCATCGAGCTTCCAGTTGGCCTGGAACGTATTGCCGGTGCTTATCGGCGAAGGCGCCAGCTAGGATACCAGGTTTGTCAGGGCCACCATGAAGGGTACGGTTCTCGTCGTCGGCGCCACTGGTGTCGTAGGAGAAGCGGCCCTGCATCACTTCGCCGCCAACCCTGACTGGGAGGCGGTAGGCCTTTCGCGGCGCCAGCCGGAAGCTGCGCCCGCAGGGAGTTTCCGCCACCTGAGCGTAGACCTGACTGACCGGCAGGCCTGTATTGACGTCGTACGTGAACTCGAATCCGTAACCCACGTGGTTTTCGCTGCCGTGGCAGAGAAGCCCGGCCTCGTCGAAGGCTGGCGTGACCCGGCGCAGATGCAGCTCAACCTCAGCCTGCTGGCCAATATCCTCGAGCCTCTGTGCGAATACGCTCCAGACCTGTGCCATGTTTCGCTGCTGCAGGGCGCCAAGGCTTATGGCGCCCACGTGGGCCACACCCCGCCGCTACCGGCGCGGGAGGATGCGCCGCGCGATGCGCACGAGAACTTCTACTGGCTACAGGAAGACTTCGTCCGAGAAAAAGCCGACGAGTACGGTTTTCACTGGACTGTTTTCCGCCCCCAGGTCATCGTCGGCGCCGCAATCGGCGCCGCCATGAATCCCCTGCTCCCCATCGCGGCCTACGCGGCCATTCGGAGCGAGGAAGGCAAAGCTTTCAGCTACCCGGGTGGGGAAATACAGATCGCGGAACTGGTGGACGCGGGCCTGCTTGCACAGGCCTTCGAGTGGGCGGCGCTGGCGAAAGGCGCGCAAAACGAAATATTCAACTTCACCAATGGCGATGTCTTCGCCTGGCGCGATGCCTGGCCGATGCTGGCGGATGTACTTGCAGTCACCAGCGGGCCGGAGGAAAGACTGCCGCTCAGCACTTACCTTATGGAACGCGCGGAACTCTGGGACCGCATCGTAGCGAAATACGGGCTCCGCCCCTTATCGCTGGAGCAGTTCCTGGGGCAGAGCCACCACTATGCCGACATACTGCTGCGGCCTGACGCCAGCGCAATCGGCTACCCGACCCTGCTGTCCACGATAAAACTGCGCCAGGCCGGATTTACCCCCTGTGTGGACAGCCACGCTTCTCTGCGCCACTGGATCAGCGTGCTCAGGAGCCGACAGCTGATACCGTAACAACTTAGCCCGTGGCGGCCAACGCGGAAGCCGGTTCTTCGGAAGACTCCGGCCCGAGGAAATCCCCCGGGAAGCGACCTGTTACCGCGCCGTTATCAAAGGTGGGTACGCCGTTCACCAGGGTCAACAGCATCGGGGCCGGCGCCCGGGTGTAGCGGTAAGTGCGCCCGCCCTCTCCGTCCCAGACATCCCAGATACGCTCTTCCGGGCGGCGCTCGACTTCGGCGAGGTTGAACACTGCGATATCCGCGACCTTGCCTTCAGCGATTTCACCCCGCTGGTGCAGACCGAAGAAATTCGCCAGCTTGCCGGTCATCACGTGAACCGCTTCCTCGATGCTCAGCAGGCCCCGGTCGCGGACAAAGTCCGTCAGCAGGAGGATATTGTCACCGTAGCCGCAGAACATCTTGCCGTGCGCCCCACCGTCGGAAATATTGCCTACCGAACGCGGATCGCGCAGGAGTTTCAGGAGCAGTTCTTCATTCCTCTCCCAGGAACGTTTCAGGACCACAGACTCGGGGCCGTTGTTGAGTACCCACTGGGCCATTGCATCCGAGGCGTGCTCGATCCCGGTTTCTTCCATGTAGTCGGCGAGGGTAACCCCAACCGGGCCATAGCCGGTCTCGCTCTCCTTCAGGGTGAGCGCACCCGGATCGTGCAGATAGGAATGAGCGTACTGCTTATTCCAGGATTCCCGCGCGCGGTCCAGCCAGGCTGGATCGGTGAGGAGCTGTTTCTTGGCCTCGAAGCCCTCGATATCGATCACCTCCTGCCAGACCTGGTTACCATTCTGGGCAAATACCAGGGAGCGGCAGAAGTTGATCACGGAAGTCGGAGAAACGTGATGGTAGCCGGTCCAGTTATCCTTGCCCTCGGCCTTGAAGCGCTCGTGCACCGCCAGCGACTTCTCGGCGATCTCCGCCTGGAACTGCAGGGTCGGCACGCCCACCCATTGCAAGCGCACACCCGCTTCGTGGGCGAGATTTCCCAGGCGTTGGGCCTGCTCGGGGCCGGACATCCGCATGTAGTGGTCGACGATAATCTGCACGGTGGCCCCCGGGTACTTCGCCACCACTGCCATCAGGGCGCTGAACTCGGCGTCGTCTGCCTGCTGTGAGGGCAAGGGCCGGTCGTGCTTGTCGTAATCGAGGTAATTGGAGGACAGGCCAATGGCACCGGCCTGCATGGCATCATCCAGCAGTTCGCACATCTGCTGGATTTCTTCGGCAGTCGCCGCACGCTCCCAGGCCGACGTGCCCATCACGAATAGACGAATCGGGATATGCCCGCAGAAGGCCGCGAAATGCACCGGGGTTTTCACATTCTTCACAAACGAAGCCTTGTACTCGCTCCACTTGCGCCAGTCCCAGGGGACCAGTTTCTGCATCGGCTCCTCGGGGATGTCCTCGAAGAAGTTAAAGATATCGACCACGTCCGGGAGGATGTCCGGCTTTGCTGGCGCCATCGAAAAGCCGCAGTTGCCGTTGATCGAGGTGGTGATGCCGTAGGCTGCCGCCGGCTCCATCATCGGCGACCACCAGACGCCGCCATCCCAGTGGTTGTGAGTCTCGATAAACCCGGGGGTGACGTAACAATCTGTGGCGTCGATGACCCTCTCTCCAGTGCCGGCTGCGAGATCCGGGCCCACTTCCACGATCCGGCCCTGGTCGACTCGTACATCCGCTGCCACCGGGGCGGCGCCGGTGCCGTCGACTACCGTGCCGTTCTTGATCAGGATCTTGAAATTCATGGGGCGTGCCTCCGGGATATTATCTGTCTAATAAGTGTCGACTCTAGCGCAATAACTAAATAATCGTCAATTAAATGCCGGTAACTTGAGCGCTTGGTGCAAGCGTGCGCGATTCGAGAGCACCTGCAGGAACACGCCAAAAAGCGCACATGCCCGAAAAGAGGGGCAGGCTCTCCATGTGCAGGCTCGGGCGGCGACGTCCTGTCGCCTTACGGTTCCTGCAGGTGCTCTCGAACCGCACACGCCCCAGGCATTTGTGCGTAATTCCACAAAGAAATCCGAGTGATTAAATTTGCCTAGACAGTCGCTACCGGTGTCGCAGGTGACCCCACCGCTCCCGGCAACTTGAGCGGTGGTGCGGTGAGGAGAAATGCCGTACGACTGTGCGTATCCAACCAGGCAGCCAGTTCCTCGAACCACCAGAGTTCCCCGAGATGGATACCCAGCTTGACCAGGCAGTGTTCATGCAAGGGAAGCAAAGCGGCGTCCTCACAACGCTCGACGCCTTCGATCTTTTCGACCATGGGATTGTCAGCACAGATGGCGACGAGACCTGACTCATCGATCCAGCGCAGCAGGTCCGGGTCACCACCCTCGATTCCCGGGCATGCAGAGAGGTCTTCCATGCTGACGTCGGCGCCATCGCGCAGCAGCAGGTCCGCGTAGCCCGTGTATAGACAGAGGAAATCCCCTTCCCGGACCACCGCGCCCTGCTCGGACATGGCTCGCTGTAATTCGGTGAAGCCCACAAGTTGGTTGGGCCCGCGGCCGGCACTGCGTATATCGACGAGTACGCCCCTGCCCTGCACGCCTGTCGCGGCGAGGTGTTCGATGCCGAGGCTCAGGGCGCGGGGTTCGGTATCCGGCCCGGGCTGGACGAAGTCGCGGTCGGAGCGGAAGCCGTTGTAGAAGATATGCTCGGCTTCGCCGTCGCCATCGGCGTCGAAGCGGATGCCGTAGTGGCTGAGGCCGTCCCACTGGGTCGAGTATTGCAGGTCCATGGTTACCCGGTCGTCGTTGACCACGTCGATGGCGCCGACCACGGTCCAGTCGTACATGGTGCGGCCGTCGCGGGCGGTGGTGGCTTCGAGGCTGGGGGCGTGGCGCCCGGGGAAGATACCGCCACGGGGATGGTCGAGGGGGAGGCTGAGAACGAAGACCTCTCCCGCCTGAGCTTCAGCGAGGGCGCGTTGACGGTGTTCCGGGGTGATGAGGTTCATTCGGCCGACCCGGTCGTCGTCGCCGAACTCGCCCCAGTTGGCACCCTCGGGTCGTTTCAGCCAGCGTTGTGGCGGAATAATGGATTTCAAGATTTTACCTCCGGTGCATTATTGTTCTGGTTTTCTGTGCCCAGGACGCGCAATCCCGAGATCAGCATGACTTTGGTGGCGTCCAGGAAGCGCTCGCTCAGCGGTTCTCCGAGCAGGTAGAGGCGGTGGTGCAGGGGGCTGATGACGAAGACCCAGCAATGGCTGACGGAAGGAATTGAGGACAGTTCGCCTCGATCATAAGCACGCTGCAAAATCCCCCTCAGCATATTGATTCGCGGCGCGGCGAACATCAGCCCGACCTCCTCCCGCAGTGCCTCGGGCGCCCGCGGGCCAGAGGCCTCCGCGGCGGCGAGGTCCTCCAGGCTCTGCAGGGAGGCGGCAAGATAGTCCACGAAGGCGCAGACGTCCCCGTCCAGGGAACCGGTATCGATCTCCGCCTCCCCGGGCTGGATCGATCGCAGCGCGGCCAGGACCAGTTCGTCGCCCGTCGCCCAGCGGCGGTAGACTGTCGCGGAGGACACGCCGGCGCGGGCGATCACGGCGTTCATGGTGAATTCGCCGTAACCCTGCTCGACGAGGATTTCCAGGGCCGCGCCGAGAATGGCCTCGTCGACCGCGGTGCTGCGTTGGCGTCCCGGTCGTTTCGCGACCGGCGATTGCCCTCTTCGTGCCATGATGTGCCCGACCGACCAATAAATGACTAAGTGACAGTTTTGTATTGTAAATGAATCTAATTCGAAACATAATACTTTCGAATTGGCTGTACAAGGCATGGCGAGCGGAAAGGGGCACCGCCGGATAGGGAAATCCTCACACGCTTACTGCCGAATCAACTCACGACAAGAGGTCACACGAATGCCGTCTGCATCAGATTTTCTCATCCCCCAGGAATACGCCAATCGACTGGTGAATCCCAAGGTCTACGCCAGCGACGAGTTGTACGAAACCTATGCCTGGCTGCGCGCCAACCAGCCGCTGGGTATGGCCGAGATCGAGGGCTTCGACCCCTTCTGGGTGGTCACCAGGTACGAGGACCTGATCGAGATCAGCAAGGACAACAAGCGCTTTCCCTACGGCAACCGCCCCTCGACCTTCATGGACAAGGCCAGCGTCGCCATGTCCATGCAGATGAAGGACAACCCCATCGCCCTCTCGCTGATCCAGATGGACCCGCCGGTACACCTCAAGTATCGCCTGCTGACCCAGTCCTGGTTCATGCCAGCCAACCTGAAAAAGCGCGAGGAGGAGATCCGCCACATCGCCAAAAAGGCGGCGAACAACTTCGTCGCCATGGGCGGCAGCGGCGATTTCGTCACCGGTGTATCGCTGAATTACCCGCTGGAAGTGATCATGAATATCCTCGGCATCCCCGAGGAAGACTTCCCCTTCATGCTCAAACTGACCCAGGAAATCTTCGGTCCGCTGGACCCGGACGTGAAGGCGGCGATGGCCGACATGAGCATGGAAGACATTTCCGCCATCCAGCAGGCGGTGGTCGGCGAGTTGATGGAATACTTCCAGACCGTCACCGAACGCCGCCGCGCACATCCCGCGGAAGACCTGGCGACAGTACTGGTCAACGCCAAGATTGACGGCGAGCCGATTTCAGACAGCGCACTCAATGGCTACTACCTCATCGTCGCCACTGCGGGACACGACACCACCTCCTCCTCCACCTCTACTGGTATGTGGGCGCTGGCCACCCAGCCCGGCCTGCTGGAGCGCCTGCAGGCGGACCCCGGGCTGCTTCCGGCCTTCATCGAGGAAAGCATCCGCTGGACCTGCCCGGTGAAAAATTTTATGCGCTCCTCCGCCGAGGATACCGAACTGCGCGGCAGACCGATCAAGAAGGACGACTGGCTGATGCTCTGCTACGCCTCCGCCAGCCGCGACGAGGAAATCCTCGAGGACCCCGATACTTTCAACATCGACCGCGATCCGAACACCCACGCGGCCTTCGGTTACGGCGCCCACCTCTGTCTCGGCCAGCACCTGGCGAAGATGGAAATGCGCGTGTTGTTCGAGGAACTGCTGCCGAAGCTGAAGTCCGTGCACCTGGCGGGTGAGCCCCAGCTGAGCGAGAGTTTCTTCGTAAACGGCCTGAAAAAACTGCCGATCGAGTTCGAACTGGCGGACTGAACTCAGGTACCGGCGTCGGTGGCAACAGTGCGACCCTCGTTGCCATCAGACGCCGGAACAGCATTCCTCATCACTACCCCAGGACGCCCGGCAAACCGATAGAGCAGGAAAGCCGCTCCGAAGAAACAGCCCAGCACATAGGGCACTGACCCCAGAGGCGTGCCCCGGGGAGACTCTCCCCCCTCCCCCGCAAAGAAATCCGGTAGCGCGTAGAGCCAGAGCAGCAGGAAAATCCCGAGGAATGCCGCGAGGTAATTCGCGGGATATCGCGCCAGCGTCGAGGCCCCGGACGCCGGTAAACGCATTGCGGTCCGCAATGCCAGCAGAGCCGCCAGCCCCACGACAGCGAGGTAAATTGTTCGGGCCAGACCGTCGTCCCGTACCCACTCCCGCATCCCGCTGGTTGGCAGGAGGCCGTTCAGGACCGGGATCAGTACGCCTACCATTAAAGTCAGCAGCAGCGGCACCAGCCAGCCCGGTGACTGCTCCCGCTTCTGGCAACGCAGCATCCACGGGACCAGGATCAGGCGGCACAGTAAGGTGGCCACGATCGGCGGCGTCAGGCTGAAAACCACGATGCTGGAAAAGGGCACCGACGCCAGCGATAGCGAAACCATCGGGTTATCGTAATTCCACACCCACCAGACGAACTGAGGGCCGAGGTGGTCGAATATCTCGTAGAAGCAGTGGTGGATGAAGCCAACGCAAACTGCGCCCAGGAGCAGTCCATAGCGCTGCTGGAAAACTCCGCTGTTCTGTACCAACACATAGCTCGGGTAAATCAGCGCGGGGTAAAGCGCGACGATGTAGAGCGGCGTCTGGTTGTACAGTATCCCCAGGGTGAATTCGTTGTGCATGAATACGAGGCCGATATCCAGGCCCAGCAAATGCGGGAAGTACAGCGGCACCTCGGTCACCAGCAGGTAGACAACGCAGGCGAACCAGAGGCAGAGATTGGACGCATCCCGCTGTTCCCTCAGTACGCGCAGGGCATGAAGCAGCGCCATTACCGCTCCCGCTATCAGCAACAGCTCGATCACGTTCATCGTCCAGTGTTTCAGGGCGAAAGGATTGTTCCAGTAGACCAGAGAATCGAGCGCTGCCTCGTTGACCCCGCCGGCCTTTTCGCGGGCCAGTCTCAAGTACTCCTCGTTGACAATCTGCATAGGTTTTATCGCTTTTTATTAGTGGATGCGTTGTAGGCGCCTAGCTGGATGTGCCTCCGGGAACTGGTACCCCATAGACCTGTGTCATATCTTCACCGCTGTGATAACGCCGCGTCCACTCGTAGAAATACGCCGGCACCTGCTGGCTGGACGGGTGATGACCGGGCAACTGCGAGCGGATAATACCTGCGAGCGAGCGCAGGCTCTCACGCCTGGGAATCTCCCTGAAACCATCCATCCGGTAATACTCGTCGGGCACTTCCGGTACGTGCTGGCGGAATTCCTCGCCGAGCAGTTGCAAGCCCTGGGCAACATGCCTGATGAACAGCGGAAAATTGCGCAGGCGGTACCAGTATCTGCCGACGACATGGTTGTAGATATTCAAAGCGGCGCTGCGATGTTCCACTTCCTCGCAAAAATGCCAGACGAACAGGGATGCGACCCGGGCGTCACCCTCACCGAAAAGCAATGCGCGGTTATCCAGCATCATTTTGAAACTCGGGGTAAAAATGCTTTCCAGGCCGCCGGCGTAGGCCAGGTGAAACTCGAGGGGTTTTGCCTCGTAGAGTTCATCGAAGTGGGCGATGATCCGCTGCAGGCTCTGGCGCAAACCCGGGTAACGCTCACACAGCGCGTTGATGTGCTTGCGGTGCGCGAGGGAATGGATGCTCTCCTGCTCGCGGAAATCCCGGGCCTCGCGCAGGGCAGCCGCGTCGCGAATCCTTGATTCCGCCTCGCTGACGGCCCGGCAAAAATAGCGCTCGAGCCCCACGGCAAAGAAAGAGACCTTATTCATCTCAATGGAAAAGCCCGGGTTCGCCGGGTTCCAGATGAACTTCACCCCGCTGAAATCGAAGGGTATCTTGCGTATTTGCAGTTCGCCCATCCCTGGCCCCTGTTCTAGTCGAATTCGCGTATCGCCGTGACTTCACGCGCAAAGAGGTGCAGGCGCATCCAGGCCTGCTCCCGCGAGTTGGCCATATTGTGGGAATGCCCCATGCCCGGGACGATCACCAGCGAAACTGACGGGGCGCAACGAAATACGCTGACGTCGTCCAGAGGTTCCGCGGTCACATCCTGCTCGCCGTAAATCAGTTGCACCGGGCTCCTTACATTCGCCGCCTGCCGGGCGCTGGCAAATGCCTCCACCAGCACACCGGCGAACATTGGCACATTGCGGGTACGCCAGGGCGGCAGGGGATCGCGGGCGCGGTCCTCGTCGATGACCCACTGCGGCACATCGGGCCAATGGTCGTTCGCTATCCAGTCGACATCCCGGGTCACTGCCAGAATCTCGTTTCCGGAGCTGGTCCTGTAAGGGTAGTGCTTTCCAGGTTTGAGTTGCAGGCGGGTCTTGGTCATGCTGGCACCGAGCAGGCAGATGCCGTCGAAAACATCGTGTGTCCCCTGGGTGCCGACGATGACATGGCCACCGACTGAATGCCCGGCGCCGATGAGGATACAGTCGCTCGCTGCAGGAAAATCCCCCGCCAGGGTACCCGCCAGCAGCCGCTCGTGTATTTCGCGAACAGCGCTCGCCACGGCCTGCTCGACTTCGTCGCGGGACGGAGGCACGCCATCGATCTGCAGTGTACTGTCGCCAGCACCGAAGTAGTCCATCGCGACGACGACATAGCCTCGCTGAGTAAACCAGCGTGCCTGGCTGTAGTTTTCGCCCTGCTGGAACTGGATATCAAAGTAGCGTCGACTCAAACCACCACCCGGCAGGAGGAACATCACGGGTAGCGGTGCCTGCGGCTGCGCAGGCAGGAAAACCGTGGTGGCTACCTGCGCTCCATTGCCAATTTCGAGGGAAAGGTCAAAAACGGGTGGCACTATTCTTATTCCTGTAGCTGTTGCTCACCCGCAAGCCTATCAGCTTTTGGGAACCGTCAGCACCCGCGCCTGGGTGTATTCGAAAAGGCCTTCCTGCGCCTGCTCGACACCGATACCCGACTGCTTCGCACCGCGGAAGGGCACTTCCGGATCCAGCGCCAGATGGCTGTTGATCCACACCGTACCGGAATCGATGCGCTCCGCGACGGACGCCGCACGGGCTATATCCGAACTCCATACCGAGCCAGCCAGTCCGTAGATGGAGGCGTTCACACGTGCGATAGCGTCATCGAGGTCGCTGTAAGGCAGCACCGGCAGGATCGGCGCGAACTGTTCGTCCGCCACGATGGGGTCGCTGTCGGTGACGTCACGCACGACTGTAGGCGCGATGAAGAAGCCGGGACGGTCAAGCGCGGCGCCACCGGCAATGATCTTGCCGCTTTTGGCAGTGGTCTCAAGCAGGGCCTGCACTTTTTCGTACTGCATTTTGTTCTGCAAGGGGCCGATCTGGGTGCCCTCTTCCATCCCATCACCTACCACGGAAAGTCCCGCCAGCTCCGCCAGTTCCTCACAGAAGCTGTCGTACAGGGCCTCGGGGACGTAGACGCGCTTGACCGCGACACAGATCTGCCCGGCGTTGTAAGTTCCCGCACTGTATATTTTTGCCGCCACTTCCTTCACGTCGACATCGTCGAGCACCAGCGCGGCGTCGTTGCCGCCGAGTTCCAGGGTCACCCGCTTCAGGGTTTCCGTACTGCTGGACAGGACCTTCTTGCCCGTTGCGGTGGAACCGGTGAAGGAGACCTTGGCGACGTCAGGATGGCTGGACAGTTTTCCGCCGAGATCATTCTGGTCAATGATCGTGTTCACCACACCCGCGGGAAAGACTTCCGCGCACAGGGCGCCGATCATCAAGGTGGAAAGGGGCGTGGTGGGCGCCGGCTTGATCACCAGGGTATTGCCCGCCAGCAGGGCCGGGGCGACCTTGTTCATCAGCAGCATCACCGGAAAATTCCACGGCGTGATCGCCGCGACAACGCCCAGGGGCTTGCGGTGCTCCACCACTTTCACATTGTCGTTTTCCTTGATGACACGGGGCGACAGTTCGAGCCCGGCATTCAGGCGCAGGTTGTGAGAGGCGAAGAAGATTTCGCCCTGGGCATCCTGCAGCGGCTTACCCTGCTCACGGGTCAGGGTTTCCGCCAGGGTGGGCAAGTTCGCGTCGATCTTGTCAGCAAGAGCATTCAACAATTCGCGGCGCTTTTCCAGCGGGGTCGCGGACCAGGCCGGAAACGCGGCCTTCGCCGCGGCGACCGCGTGATCGAGTTGCGCCTCGTCGGCGCGCGGCGCCTGCTCGAACACCTCGCCGGTGGCCGGGTTGATCACATCCAGGGTGCTGGCGCCGTCCACCAGTTCACCGTTGATCAGCAGTTTGTATCCTGTCATTTCCTGTCCCTCTGACTGAAATATCTTGCGCTATGCTACTGCGGCATTCTGACGATAGCCTTGATGGTCTCGCCCCGCTCGGAGTCCTCGATCGCCTGGTTGATATCCTCGAAATCGTAGTAACGCACCAGCTTGTCCACCGGGAAACGCCCTGCGCTGTAGTGCGCCATCAGCTCGGGAATGAAGGTCTGGACATCACTGTCCCCTTCCACCACGCCCTGTATTTTCTTGCCGCTGATCATGAAGGTCACGGCATTGAAGGAGAGATCGTCTTCCATCGGGTAGGAGGCCAGCAGGGCCAGGGTGCCGCGGGTTACCAGCAGGCCGATCCACTGTTGGACGACTTTCACACTGGCAGTGGTGTCGATGACAAAATCGACTCCGCCCGGCGCAATCGCCATGACCTCCTCGGCCAGATTCTCAATACGTCCGTCCAGTGCGTGTGTCGCACCCATCTCCCGGGCAGTCTCCAGGCGCGAGTCATGTATGTCCACCGCGATGACGGTTGTCGCACCGGCGATAAGGGCTGCCGCAGCTACCGCAGCGAGGCCGACCGCGCCCGCGCCGAGTACCGCCACCGAAGCACCCGCAGGGACCTTGAGGGAGTTGAGTACCGCACCGGCGCCGGTCTGGAATCCACAACCGAAGGGCCCTGCCAGCTCCAACGGGAAATCGGGATCCTCGATCCTGACGAGGTTGCCCTCGGGGCAGAGCGAGTGCGTAGCGAACGAGGACTGGCCAAACACATGGGAGTGAATCACCTGCTCATCCCTGGACAGCCCACAGGAGCCGTCCAGGCGGTTGCCCATGTAATTAAGCGGGAAAAACTGCTCGCAGTAAGCGGGCGCTTCATCGTTACAGAATTTACAGCTGCCACAGGAAGCGAAGCTGATCGCCACCCGGTCTCCAGGAGCGAAGGCCGTGACCCCCGGCCCGGTTTTTTCGACGATCCCGGCCCCCTCGTGGCCGAGCACCACCGGGCGCTGGGTGACACCCGCATCGCGCAGCACCATGTCGGTATGGCAAATACCGGTGGCGACGATGCGCACCAGTACCTCACCCGCCCTGGGTTCCTCGATTTCCAGCGTTTCAAGCGCCAGGTCCTGTTTGTCGGGCCAGAGTACGGCGGCACGTATTTCCGTCATTGTTTTACTCTCTTTCCATGTTCAGGCTTTCCATGTTCCGGCACGCGGCACCAGGGTCGCCATGGCTTCACAGGCTGTAGGAATCCTCGGGCATCGCACTGGCCGGCCAGCGGCTGTCGGGGCCGATCTCGAGGCCCTCGTCGGTCCCGCCGATGCTGGGCAGCCAGGTACGGGTGATTTTTCCGTCTTCCAGTTTGAACGCCTGCACCCAGTCCCACTGGCGGCCGTCGTCCAGCTTGCAGCTGCAGGTGGCGAATACAAGGCCGTTTTCCTCAATCAGGAAGTGGCGGAAATTCGCCATCCCGCTCGAGCGGATCAGCGCGCGCATCTCGCCGGTGTACTGGGCCGCAGACACTGTCCTGTCACCGTCGAGCTGGTCGTGAGCGCGGACTTCCCCCTTGAGATAATCACTTGCAGCGCTCGCGTCAGCATCGCTGAACAGGAAGCCGTACCAGTCGAGTACGTGCTGCTTGTTGGCGTTCAGCGGCGGTGCCGACTCGGGGAACTCTTCCCCGGTCCAGGCATTGCGTGGCTGGGGGTAGCCCATGGCATCGGTGCCGCCCATTCCGGTCAACCAGGTCTCGGCGAGGCGGCCATCGGCGAGGCGGAACACCTGTACCCAGTCCCAGTGGCGCCCGCCTTCCAGCAGGAAGCGTCCCAGCGCGCCGACATAGTCTCCCTCGGTGACCAGGTAGTACTGGAATTCCTCGACTGCGAGATGGCCGAGCACGGGCTTGAGCATGTCGCGGTAGTTTTCCGCCGGCATGAGGTTGTTGGCCCCGGTCATGTCGTGGCGCAGGTATTTTTCCGCGGCGATTTGCGGAATGAGATCGAAATCGGTTTTCCCCCACATGTGGTCGTACCAGTGTTCCAGTACGCCGCGGTTGGTCGCTTCTATCGTCATTGGTGGGTCTCCTCGATTTCTACCGGGAAGCGGTCGGTGTAATAAGCGAACTCCTCGCGCACCTGCTCGCGGGTAAGACCGAAATCGGCCTCCAGGTCGTAGACCACCTTGCCCTGTCGGTCCCGGGTGTGGGTATTCATTTCCTCGATCACGCGCTGCTCCGCGGCGCGGTCGAACGCCAGCCCGGCGGAGCGATAGATACGCTCGACGGTGCCCGGCTTGTCGCGCATGAACTCGTGAAAGTACACGTGCTCTACCGGCCCCGGCATGCTGTCGATGTCCCGCACCAGGCCGCGCAGGAAGCCGTGCTGCATGCGGAAGGTCTTGTCGATGATCTGCTGCTTGGTCGGGTTCGAATAGGTCGAGCGGATGACATAGCCGATCATGGTGATCAGGGATGTGAATACGGAAGCGGGGTCGCGATGGGTGAAAACCAGGGTGGCGTCGGGGAACACGTTTTTCACCGCACTGAGCGCGCCGAGGTGCTGCGGCGACTTGAGCAGCCAGCGCTGGCCCTCGGGGTATTTCTCGCACCACTGCACGGCCTGCAGGAAGCGGTAGAGGAAACGGTAAGCGTCGCTCTGGTCACTGCCGTAGAAGCGCCGATCGAATTCCGGCAGGTCGCCCTGGAAGGAGAGCGTGACGCCGTAACAGGCCTTTGACATCACTTCGATTTCTTCCGTGGCGTCGGTGGCGCTGACGTCGAAAAGCTTGCGGAAGTGCGGCAGGGTGACGTCGAGGGTGGCGTCCTTCTGCGCGCCGATTTCCCGGCGGTTGTCCGCCTCGCGTCCTTCCAGCATCGCCCTCGAGGGGAAGGAACGATAGGTCTGCCAGCGCTGCAGGGTGCGGAACACCGGGTCGGCGGAAAGCAGTTTCAGCAGGTGCGTGGTGCCAGATCGCGGCATACCCGCGACGACCAGCGGCGTCTCGATCGGCGCGGCGCTTACTTCGGGATAGGTCGCATGAATGTATTCCATGCGACTGACATCGGCGATGCCGTCAACCGCCCGGGTGTGCAGGGCCATACGGCCCATGGGATGCACCTCGCCGTTGGCGAAAACCTCTGCATAGATCGCCTGAAAACGCGCGAGCATGTCCTGGTCCACATGCAAGGGCACATCAACCGCCTGCTCGGCAGTTTTCAGCAGGCTCTCGTTGTCCAGCGGAATCGGCCGGTCCGCCAGGGCCTGCATCAGCTCGCGCATTTTCGGGGTGTATTCGGGCCGATCGAAATCGGTAATCCGGATAGCCTCTGTCATTTCTCTCTTAACTCGTTTCGTGAACTTTTATTCGAACATTCCAGGGAATGCGGTTCAGGCCCCGTCGAACATACCCTCGAGACCATAGGGGGCATAAGGCCCGATATGCATCTGCTCAAGCACCCCGTAGCCGACTTCATCGCCACAGCGCGCCTCGACGAGCTGCTGGATATGCATGTTTTCCCAGGTAACGGGATCAAGTTCGTCACAGGCCCAGCTCTCGCCGCCGATGGCAAGTTCACCCTTCCACTGGCCGTGGCCCCATTCCGGATGCTGGTAGCCGATACCCTTCATGCGAAACAGCGCCAGGGGCCGCAGGGAAACCTCCAGCGATTCACCGGACATGTCCTGCATGCGGATGCTGGCGGTCTGGGCGCGACGGGTACCGGGCTCAAACTCGAAGGTGTGTGCGACCGTACCGCGCCACCTGGCAATGCCCTTGTCTTCCGTGGGCGGAATCATGGCAGTCTCTGCATAAGCCGGCACCAATACCTGGTCGTTATGCCACTGGAAACCATCGCCATCTTCCCACCAGCCTGCCAGCGTGCAGCGCTCGGGCCAGTGGACCGGCGCCCACATGAAGTGGACACAGTGGGCACTCTCCAAGGGTGCGCCACCGGTGTAGCGGGCGCCGACCTGGCGAATGCCCCAGGAGCGATCCTTGATACCGTAGACAGGCTGATCATTGCCCAGGTGAATTTCCTTGCCATCAACGCGGATCACGCCCTGCCAGAAGCCGAACTGGTCGAAGCGCGTGACATCCTGGATCAGGTGGCGCGCGTTGCGCATTACCTGGCGCCCCTCTTCGATCGCCGCGGTTCGCGGGGTAAAAATAATGTCACACTCGATGCCGGTCTCGTTGGGGCCAATCACCAGCTGGTGACGGCCCATCGGCTCCAGGATTTTAAGTTCATACGGACCGATGACGGTTTCCGTCGGCTCGGCAGGCGCCCGGCGGGAACCGTGGAAGGCGTACTGGCGTCCGTCAACCACGACGCTGAAGCCGCAGTCCATGATACCGAGGTTGGGGTAACGCCCCAGGCCCACACCGAAGAAGACCGAACCGTCCCCGGTATAGCCGTTGTACCAGTAGCGGTCATAGGTAAAGCGATCGCTGGTAGAAGAGTACGCGATCGGCTCGGGCGTCTGGTGAATAGGGTAGTCGTCGAACTGGGTGATCATCGTCTTACAGGTCCAGGGTGCCAAGGTCGCGGATGGCCGCGCAGGAGCGCTTCGCCATGGCGAGGAACATGCCGTCGCTGCTCGCGCTGCGCTCACCGGTCGCATAGATAGCGCCGATGACCGTGATCAGGGTCGCCTGCAACTGGTCGCGCCGGTAATCCTCGAAGCAGCGTTCGAAGCTGTAATCATCGATGTTACGCGAGCACAACTCCCCATGGTAAAGCTCCACCAGGCTGCGCTCGGATTCCCGCCGCTGCTCCGGCTCGAGGCAGGTCGCCATGAAATAGGCCAGGTCGCGGGTGGGCGAACCGACCGCCGCGGTCTGCCAGTCCAGTGCGACCACGTCGTCGGCGGACTCGCCGAACATCAGGTTGTCCAGGCGGTAGTCACCGTGCAATACCGTAAAGGGGTGCTGCTCCGCACCGAGCCAGGACTCGATCCGGGGCACGGCGCGGCGGATCGTCTCACAATCCTCCGTACCGAGATCGCGCTCGTAACGCGCTATAAACTCCACCACCGCGCCCTGTGCAAGACCCGCCACGGAGCTGGCACTGCGCTGGCCGCTGGTGCCGAGCAGGTAGGTCTGTTCATACAGCGCCGGATCATTCCAGCGCGGCGCATGCAGCCCGGCAAGGTTGCGCAACGCCGCCGCGGCCTGGGCGGTACTGCAGCCCTCGGCCTGCACGCCAGGCCTGCGCGGCGCGAGGTCTTCCAGCAGCAGGGTAAAATGCAGGCGGTCGTCGGAAATCGCGGCGTAGTAGCAGGCCGGGGTATTGACCGCCAGCTGATTGACGAGATGCGCATAGAAGCCGACTTCCGCGGCGTAGCCGCCTTTTACCCGGGCCCGGGCCTCCAGGTTCCCCGCGGCCACTTTCGCCAGCAGGGTCCGCGGTCCGCGTTCCGCTTCCAGGGTGAGGCGGTAGGAGGCGCCAGTCTGGCCCGTGCCGACTTTTTCACTGGAGCAGGCGCTTACCTCATAACCGAGGATGTCCGAAAGGCAGCCTGCGTCGATCTGTTCGATATCGAGTGCTTCGTTCATGCGCCGGCCCAACCCGGGTTTGCTGGCGTTGCAGCCAGGCTTGCATTGCGAATTTCACGGTAGGCAGGGAGAATCGGCGCCAGTTCATCCGGTGTTGCCCCGTGCAGGATCACACTGTCGCAGCCGATATCCAGCTGGTGCTGGATGGCCTTTGCGCATTGCTCAGGGCTGCCGGTGGCGGCGGTCTTCAGCCACTCAGGGGGAATAATCCCCGCGATGTATTCCAGCTCTTCAGTAGTAGCGACAGCGTCAATGGCTCCTTTGAACTCGCGAATAAACGGATCCTCACGAAAACGCTGCAGCGCTGCGGGGTCCCAGTCGTTGGAGTTCACCAGCACATCGCCATAGCCCTTGAGGTAGGACGCCAGGCGCCCGACGGTTTTCTTCATGCGCTGCGCCTTGGGGATGTGGTCTCCCACGGTCGCGAGGATGGACCAGATGCGCACGCTTTCGGGGTCGCGCCCGGCCTGCTCCGCACCGCGGCGCACGGCGGCGACAGCTTTCTCTACCGCGGGATCATCGAAGAAGGTATGCAGGTAGACCGCGTCCATGCAGCGCCCCGCCAGTTCCTGGGTTTTCTCGCCCATGGCGACCAGTGAAACCGGGATACGTTCGTTGTACTCGCCGAGCAGGGTCAGCATCGGGTAGTCGCCGAGTGGGCCACTGTAGCCGGCGATTTTCTCGCCCTGCCAGAGGCGACGGAAGATATCCGCCGCCGCTTCCAGTTGCGCCCCGGTGATCGGACTCAGGCCCATGGCCTTGAACAGGCCGGTAAAACCGCGGCCAAGTCCCAGGGAAAAACGCCCGCCGGACATTTTGTGCATGGTCATGCCGAAGGTCGCGGTGATCAGCGGGTGGCGGGTATTGTGGTTGGTGGCTGCGGTGGCGATTCCGAGGCGCTCGGTTACCGCGGCAGCAGCGCCACAGAGCGTGGTCGCATCCTTGTTGTTGAAGCGCTCGGAGATGAAACCGGCGCCGAGACCAAGTTCATCGGCACGCTTCGCTTCAGCGATGATATCGGCGGGATTGTCCGAGTGCCCGGCCAGCAGGTAAAAGCCCAGCTCGCCCAGTTGGGGGGGCAGGGTTTCATTGGAACTCATTGATTACTCCCGGGCCTCGGGCCCTGCGGACGGGGTCGGAAAGCTAAGGCGCCTGACCCCGGGTTTTTATTCGAAACATTGCAGTTTCGATATTTAGTCTCAAAACCGATGAAGTGTCAACTTTTGTAGATTCGGCACTGCCTTGTAGGAGCCCACTCCGTGGGCGATCGTTCACGGAGTGAGCTCCTACAGCGGACGATCGCCCACGGAGTGGGCTCCTACAGGCGCGTATCAACAAGCCAGCTACGATCGAGTTGGGCCACATCCGGACAGCCCATCAGGATCAGGCTGCGGCGAATTTCAGCCTGGAAGATCTCCAGCACCGAGGCCACGCCCTCCTCTCCCGCGGCCGCAAGCCCGTAAAGATAGGGCCGGCCAATAAAGACCCCTTTAGCGCCCAGGCACAGCGCGGTAATTACATCACTGCCCCGCCGCACCCCGCCATCGAGGAAAACCTCCGCGCGATCGCCAACCGTGTCGGCTATCGCCGACAGTGCCTCGATCGATGACATCGCGCGATCCAGCTGCCGGCCGCCGTGATTGGAAACCACCACGCCATCTACGCCCACCTCGTCTACGGCACGGGCCGCGTCGTCGGCGTCGAGCACCCCTTTTACGTAGACCCGGCCCTTCCAGTTATCGCGCATCCAGGCGAGGTCTTCCCAGCGCAGGTCCGACTGCATGTAGCGCAATTGCGTGTCAGCCGAACGCGCCGCATCTTCCGCGGCCCCGGTGATCGCACGGCGCACGCCCTCCAGCGCCGATGTGCCGGTTTCCGGATCGCGCTCCACGTAGTGCGCGGCGGCAATCCGCTGGTGCTTGAGGAGTTCATACAACCAGCGCGGATGGGCCAACAGGTTCAAGAGGCGGGACGGCGTCACGATACGCGGCTGGGCCATGCCTGAGGTTTTCTCGGCCTCCCTATTGCCCAGCGTCGGTACATCCACCGTGACGAAAAGTGCGCTGTAGCCCATCGCTTCCGCGCGCTGCATCAGGCGCCCTACCCGGCCGCGATCGCCGAAGGGATAGAGCTGGAACCAGTGCTTCTGTGCGGTGGCAACCGCGATCTCCTCGAGGGTATAGCTGGCCGCCGTGCTGATAACAGCGCGAATGCCGGCATGTTCGGCGGCACGGGTAGCTGCAATGTCGCCGCTCCAGTGACTGATACCGGCAGCGCCGGTGGGCGCAAGCGCCAGGGGCATGGAGAGCGTGTCACCCGCCATGTCGCAGGCCAGGCGTGGGCTGGACACACCCGCGAGGCTGCGCTGGCGCAACCGCCAGCGGGAAAAGCCACTTTCGTTTGCATGCTGGGTAATGCGGTCGTCGGCACCGCTTTCGATGTAGTGCCAGGCCATGTCCGGCAGGCGCCTGCGGGCCAGGGCGCGCCAGGCCTCAACGCTTACCGGTGGGGAGGGATCGCGAAATCCGAATTTCATTAGTTATTTTCCAATGTATTTCGGCTGCTATGACAGCCCCGCCGGACTGATGACAAGCGGCGTGGGGCCACGCAGTGGCAGTGAACTATAGGCTATATCTTCGCTCGCGCTGTAATCGGGCAGGATATCCAGCAGCGCATTGACTGCCATCTCGGCCTCCAGTCGCGCCAGGGCCGCGCCGAGGCAATTGTGCAAGCCGGCACCAAAGCCGAGGTTGGGCTGCCGCTGTCGATAGATATCCAGGCGGTCCGGGTCGCTGTAACGCGCCGGGTCCCTGTTAGCCGCGGCAAGCACGCAAGTGACGTCATCGCCATCTTCAAGCCTCACTCCCGCTATTTCGAGGGGCCCGCCGCGAACCCGGCGCGGCAAGGTGCCCACCACACCCTGCCAGCGCATGACTTCCTCGTTCGCCTGGACCACCAGAGAACGATCCGCACCCAGTGCCCGGCGGACTTCCGGATAGCGGGCGTAGGTCAGGAAGATATGGTCGAGCCATTTGGCGGTCGTCTCATTGCCCGCAAACAACAGCTGCCGGACATTGGGTACGATCTGTTCATCCTCGAGACCCCGCGCGATGTCCGAATTCACCATCAGGCTGATCAGGTCGCCGGCGGGAGCGCGCCGGCGCTCGTTCATAAGTTGCAGGAGGAGGTCCGCCAGCGAGGATTTTGCGCTTTCCCGCACCGCCACTGCCGCCTGACGCGCGTCCTCGTCGAGAAAGGAGGTGCTGCCTCCGGCCATGGCATCACTCCAGCGCACGACATCCTCCAGCGTATCCCGCGGCACGCCCATGAGAGAGGCAATCACCATGGTCGGCAGCGGACGGCACAGGGAGGAGGACAGGTTCACTGACTCGCCATCTTTCAGCGGCGCTACCAAAGGCGCGAGCAGTTCGTCGAGCAGTTGCGAGAGGGTCTCCTGGAAGGCTTTCAGGGCAACCGGCCGGAAGGCATCGGCCCACACTTCCCGCAGGGCGTTGTGGCGGGGACGGTCATCCATGGCGATGAAGGCATCTGCCCCGAACAGGTCTTCCACCACCGTCCCTTCGACGGTGAAACGCTGGTAATCCAGGGCCACCGCCCGCACCGCCTTGTCGGTGGTGACGAGCCAGCGCTGGTGCTGCTCATGCCAGACCAGCGGCCCCAGTTCACGCAATGCGTGCAGCTGCGGCCAGGGATCGGCCGCGAGCTCGCTGCTCATCAGGTCTATGGCGGTAGTTGCTACGCTATTCTTATTCTGCATCAATAACACTCGCACGATGCCCGCCCCCCGGTCTCTCCGGGTGGGCCACTGCAACGCTGAAATGGTGGACGTGACAGGCTATAACTGACATCATATTAGTTATTATTGATAATTACCATGCTGCTGACCACCAGCAAGTATCGATTCCCGCGGCGCAGTGACCACACAGCGAGTGCAAACACACAGCGAGAGAGGCGCCCCAGTGCCGGCACCTCAGTAACTGGAACGGATAAAGAGAATGAAACGGATACTGCCAAAACCCACACCGGAAACCCAGCACTTCTGGGAAGGCTGCAAGACCGGGGAACTGCGCCTGCAGCGCTGCGGCGACTGCAGCGAGACCTGGTTCCCGCCCCGCCCATTCTGCCCGACATGCGGCAAGCGCGAGGTGGAGGTCTACACAGCCAGCGGCAAGGCCACCCTTTACTCCTATGTCATCACTCACCGACCGCGCCCGGACATGGGAACAGAACCCCACTCCATCGCCGTGGTGACCCTCGAAGAAGGGCCCCGCATGATGACCAATATCGTCGGCTGCCCGCAGACGCCGGAAGCACTGCAACTGGATATGCCGCTGGAGGTGGTCTTCGATCCCCAGAGCGACGACATTTCCCTTCCCCAGTTCAAGCCGGCGGAGTAAGCACATGAGCATCAAACCCAGGAGCATCGCGGTGGTCGGCGCCGCTGAGAGCACCGAACTCGGGATCATCCCCAATGTCTCTGCCACCGGCCTGCATCTCGATGCTGCCTTGAACGCGATGGAAGACGCGGGCCTCAAGCCCGGCGATATCGACGGCATCGCCTGCGCCGGCGAACACCCCTGGAACGTCTCCACCCTGCTGGGCATTACGCCGAAGTGGGTGGATGGCACCAACGTCGGCGGCTGTTCCTTCATGCTTCACGTGCGTCACGCCGCTGCCGCGATCGAGGCGGGTTACTGCACGACCGTACTGATCACTCACGGTGAATCCGGGCGCTCACAGGTGGCGCCACCCCAGTACGCCCCGGCGCCTGCCAGCCTGTTCGGCCAGTTCGAACTGCCTTACGGGGTGAGTGTCCCGGCGACCATGTTCACTATCCCGGTGCTGCGCTATCTCAAGGAAACCGGCGCGGAAATCGAGGACCTGGCCCGGGTGGCCGTGGTCCAGCGCGAATGGGCGGCGAAAAACCCGCGCGCCTTCGCCAAAGACCCGATCACGCTCGACGACGTGATGGAATCGAAGATGATCGCCTACCCCTACCGCAAGCTCATGTGCTGCCTGGTCACCGATGGCGGCGGCGCGCTGATCCTCACCAGCGCGGAGCGCGCGAAGGACTTCCCCACCAAACCGGTCTACGTGATGGGCACAGGCGAAGCCGTTGAATGCGTCAGCATCAGCATGATGGAAGATTTCACCACGTCGAAGGCCTTCCGGGTTTCCGGCAAGTCCGCCTTCGAGTCCGCGGGTATCAGCCACAGCGACGTCGACCACCTGATGGTCTACGATGCCTTCGCCCACCTGCCCCTCTACGGGCTGGAAGACCTCGGCTTCTGCAAACGCGGCGAGGCCAAGGACTTCTTCCGTGAAAGGCGCACCGCGCCAGGCGGCGAACTGCCGATGAACACCAACGGCGGCGGCCTGTCCTATATGCACTCGGGCATGTACGGCATGTATGCCCTGCAGGAGAGCGTGCGGCAGATGCGTGGTACGGCAGCGGCGCAGGTGCCGGATGCGAAGATTTCCGTCTGCCACGGCGTCGGCAACATGTTCAGCGCCTCTGGCACTGTGATCTTCAGCAACGAGGCCTGAGACAGGAATAACTATGTACCCGGGTACTCACGCACAAAACCAGCCTGACAAGCTCGCCATCGTCCAGCCTTCTACCGGGCTGACCATGACCTACCGGGAGCTGGATGAGCAATCCAATCAACTGGCCAATCTGCTTTACGCCCAGGGCCTGCGGCGCGGCGACCACCTCGCCCTGTTCCTGGAAAACCACCCGCTGTTTCTTGCGGTGCTCTGGGCCTGCCTGCGTTCCGGGCTGTATTTCACACCGATCAATCGGCATCTCTCCGCAGCGGAAGCGGCCTACATCGTCGATGACTGCGACGCAGCTGTGCTGATCGCCTCGGCGGCCCTGGAACAAAGTGTAGAACTCGGCCGACTGGCGCAGCGCTGTGAAAGAAAGCTCGCGATTGGCGGCGCCGTGGAAGGCTACGAAAGCTACGAGGAGGCTGTCAGCACTTATCCGACGACCAATATCGCCGAGGAGAGCCTGGGCGCCCTGATGCTCTACTCCTCCGGCACAACGGGCCGACCGAAAGGCATCAAGCGCCCGCTGCCGACCATGCAGCCGGCCGAGGGCAACCCGGCGACCCTGTTCTCCGCGAAAATGTTCAAAATGAACGCGGACACGATCTACCTGGCGCCGGCGCCCATGTACCACGCCGCCCCACTGGGCTACAGCAACGCCACCCTGGTCTCCGGCGGCACCGTGGTGATGATGGACAAGTTCGAGCCGGAGTTGTCACTGCAACTGATCGAGCAATACCGCGTCACCCACAGCCAATGGGTGCCGACCATGTTTATCCGCATGCTGAAGCTTCCCGACGAAGTCCGCAAACGCTACGACGTTTCCAGCATGCAGTGCGCAATCCATGCGGCAGCGCCCTGCCCCGTGGAAGTGAAGCGCAAAATGATCGAATGGTGGGGGCCGGTGATCGAAGAATACTATTCCTCCACTGAAGCGGCGGGCTATACCCAGATCAGCAGCGAGGAATGGCTGGCCCACCCGGGCTCTGTTGGCCGCTCGGCGGGCAGGCCCTTCCACATTTGCGACGAAGATGGCACCGAGTTGCCCCCCGGCGAGACCGGCATGATCTACGCCGAGATGGCGCCGGGCTCAGAGATTACCTATCACAAGGATGCCGAAAAATCGGCGTCCGCGCGCCATCCACTGCACCGTGACTGGCTGAGTGTCGGCGACGTCGGCTATCTCGATAAAGACGGCTACCTCTACCTGACCGATCGCAAGTCCTTCATGATTATCTCCGGCGGGGTAAACATCTACCCGCAACAGATCGAGGACGTGCTGGCCCTCTATCCCGGCGTCGACGACGTCGCTGTGATCGGGGTACCCAACGAAGAACTCGGCGAGGAAGCGAAGGCGCTGATCCGGTTGGCGCCAGACACCTCTCCCTCAGAGAGCCTTGTCGAGGAAATCAAAGCCTTCGTGCAGCAAAAGCTCGGCAAACAGCTGGTGCCGCGCTCGGTGGATTTCGTAGAAACCCTGCCGCGCACCCCCACCGGTAAACTGAACAAGAAAGAACTGCGGAAAAACTACTGGCCACAGGACTGAGGCCACCGCCGCCGCAAGCCGAATAATACAGCGAGAAACCCGATGCCTTTTACCTACGACGAAATAAAGGACCTGCGAGCTGAAGACGTTCCCTTTAGCTACACAGACACCCAGATGCTGCTCTACAACCTGAGCGTCGGCATGGGCCGTGACCCCTACGACGAAAACGAGCTGCCCTACGTTTTCGAAAAGCCCGCACTGAAAGTCGTGCCCACCGCGGCGGCAGTGCTCGGCAGCGGCGGCGCCAACCTGCTGCAGGGCGTGGACATCAACTGGGTGATGCTACTGCACGGCGAACAGCGCCTGGTGTGCCACCGGCCGATTCCCGCCGCAGCGGAACTGCTCGGCACGACCTACATCGCAGAAGTGGTCGACAAGGGCCCGGAGAAAGGCGCTATCGTCACCCTGGGGATGGACGTCAAACTGACCAGCGGCGAACCCCTGTACAGCATGGAAAACGTGATTTTCATGCGCGGAAACGGCGGCTGCGGTGGCGCGGAAACATCCTCGAAAACACCACACAAGGTGCCGGATCGCGAGCCCGACCTGGTTCACATCAGCGAGACGCGCCCGGACCAGGCGCTGCTGTACAGGCTCAACGGTGACCGTAATCCCCTGCACGCAGACCCCGGTTTTGCGGCGAAGGCCGGTTTTCCGAAACCGATCCTTCACGGCCTGGGTAGCTACGGCATCGCCTGCCGCGCGATACTCGCCAGCGTCTGCGACTACGACCCGGCGCGCATCGGCAGCTTTGACGTGCGCTTCACCTCCCCGGTATTCCCCGGCGAGGAAATCCACACCGATATCTGGATCGATGACGACGTGGCTTCCTTCCGCTGCCGCGTCCCCGCCCGGGATATCGTTTCGATCAATAACGGCCGCTGTGAACTGAAACCGGCGAGCGCGTAGTAAACCGAATCCACTGAGGAACCCCGAATGTCTGCAAACAAAAGCGAAAGTCCTGTCGCCATCGTCACCGGCGCCGGCCGCGGGCTCGGCCGCGAACACGCCCTCGCCCTGGCGAAAGCCGGCTATAACCTTGTCATCAACGATCTGGGTGGCGCCGGCGACGGCACCGGCGCGGACGCGACACCGGCACAACAGGTTGTCGCGGAGATCGAGGCCCTGGGGCAACAAGCCATCGCCAACGGCGCCGATGTCTCCAACTGGGCGGCAGCCGGCGAACTCATCAAGAGCGCGATTGACGCCTTCGGCCGTCTCGACGGCCTCGTCAACAACGCGGGCATCCTGCGCGACCGCACCATCGCCAACATCAGCGAAGAGGACTGGGATCTCTCCATCGCCGTCAACCTCAAGGGCACCGCGGCACCGCTGCACCACGCTGCCGCCTACTGGCGCGATCTCAGCAAATCCACCGGCGAAGCGGTCAATGCCTCGGTGGTGAATACCACCTCCGCGTCCGGACTGTACTCGACCCCCGGGCAGTCCAACTACGCCGCGGCCAAGACCGGCGTCGCCTCCATGAGCGTGGTGGCCGCGCGGGAACTTGCCCGCTACGGTGTCCGGGTCAACGCAATCGCGCCGATCGCCGTGACCCGGCTGACCGAGAGTGTGATGAAGAGCGAAGAGATACGCAAAAAAATGGCGCCCGAATACATCTCGCCCCTGGTGGTCTACCTGCTGAGCGATGCCGCCCAGGCTGTTACCGGGCAGATTTTCGAAATGGGCGGCGGCGCGCTGGTCGCCGTCGACATGCCGCGCCCCGGTGCGGGCCTGCGTCGGGAAGATGCGCTGTGGACCCCGGAGCGCATCGCCGAGGTGATGCCCGGCCTGCTCGACCAGGTACCGGCTGCGCCGAACTCGCTTGAAGCCATGCAGTTCATGTTGAACACACCGTTCGATTCCTGACCCCCCTCCCCGGCTACCTGCGCTGTATGCAAAGGCCGGGGTAAGGCCCCGTTTGTAGCCGAAACCCCCTCCACAAACAGCTTCGTGCCGCCAGCCCTTGTGCCGGGACCGGATGATTTCACAGCAGCCCATCTATGCATAAAGCTTATAGATACGCTGCCAATCTTGCATTTATCCTATGGTTTACCCTGTGCTAGTCTCCCTGCGCTATCGACGGTAAACACATAAATTCAAGTACAAACAGGTAATCACGCCATGCTCACACGCTGCTGCTCAGCATCACTTCTCGCGCTGCTTCTGGCGACCAACACGGCCCAGGCCGCTGATGAACCGTCGGTGGAAGACACCCTGCAATCGGCGACAGGTACCCTCCGGGAAGACCGCGTGGCCAGGGAGCCCACCCGCTCGGTGCCCGATTTCGAAGGCGCTGTAGCCACTGCGAAACCCCTGCCGCCGCTGCCGATGCCCGCCCACCCCTTCCAGAACAATGCCGGCTACGCGGGCGCCCATGGCGACAGCTACAACAGCGGAACGCTCCCTGTCTCCGGCCCCCTCGGCAAGGATGTGCAGATTGGCGCCTACCGCTCCGAGCAGGCGCCCGCCTACTGTTCGGTGCAACACTTCGACAAGAAGGGGCGGGTCATCACCGTCTGCGTCGGCAGGAAAGACCCCACCTGGCTCTTGCTGCTGGACCCCGACACCATGGCGGTACTGGATAAATACGAGCTGCCGCCGATGGCGGGCTTCTACTTCCGCATGGATCAGCAAGACCGGGTAGTGATCCCGGTTGGCGATATGTCTATCCAGACCTTCGAGATCATCGAGAATGCCGACGGTCCTGCCTGGCACCTGGTCACGCGCCGCGATGTCAGCTCGGCCGTTCCCGCGGACAAGCGCGGGCCGATGACCTTTCCCCTGGACCTGGTCGCCGACTGGCAGGGCAACTGGTGGTTCTCCATCCTTCGGCCCGCCGCCGTCGGTTACGTCACCCCCGACGGCGAAGTACACAGCCACCTGTTCGAAGGCGAATCCATCGTCAACGGGCTGGCCTCCGATCCGGATGGCGTACACTTCGTGACCGACCAGAATCTCTACAGCATGAAGGTTGGCGAAACGGGCCCTGCGGTCACGCTGCGCCTGCCGTACGAAGTTGGTGAAGATGCGGCCAAGGCGTCCTTTGGCTCAGGTTCCGGCACGACCCCCGTGCTGTTTGGCGACAACCTCATCGCCTTCGGCGACAACGCCGACCCGCGCCCCAACGTACTGGTATACCGCCTGGGCGACGTAGCCGACGAGGAACGCCTGGTCTGCAAGGTCCCCGTGTTCAAGCCCGGCCGCAGCGTGCTGGAGAACTCATTCATCGGTTACGGCAATTCCCTGGTGATCGAGAACAACAAGGGCTTCAAGATGGTCGGCAGCTCAGCGGAGGCCGAGTCCGGCTTCGTCCGCATCGACGTGAAGGAAGACCTCTCGGGCTGTGACGTCGTCTGGGAGAATTACGAGGTGAGAGCCGGCACGGGGGCAAAGCTCGCCCTGGGCAACGGCCTGATCTACGTCCACGAACTGCTCCTGGGCACCGACGACGAGTGGTACATCACCGCCATCGATTTCGAGACGGGCAAGATGGCCTGGCGCCACCGGCTCGGCACCGGGGTCGACTGGGACAACGCGCTATTGACCATTTCGATCGGCCCCGATGGCCTGCTTACCTCCGGCATGTTCAGCGGCATTGTGAGCGCTAAAGACTCACCTTGATTCCCCGGTTCCCGGCTTTCAGTCCTCCCTGGATTGAAAGTCGGGATAAGCACCCATGGTAAACAGTAGCAGCGATGCCAGCATGAACAGGGGAATAAAAATCCACAACGCAGGCTGGTAGCTGCCGCTGGTGTCAAAAATATAACTCGCCATCAAGGGCCCCAGGCCCGTCGCAATACTCCACAGGCTCACGATACAGCCAAAGACCAGCCCATAGCTGCGCATGCCGAAGTGACGCGTTGCCAGGTAGGCGATGACATCGAGCTCGGCGCCCAGGGCCAGGCCGAGGATCACCACCGCGAACAGGGTTATCGCCACCGATCCGGGGGCGTAGATAAAGCACAGGCAGGAGACAATCGGTACCAGCACGACCAGGCCGCCGATGACATTGCCGTTGAGCCTGTCCAGGAAGAATCCGGTGGCGAGGCGGCCCACGATCGACGCAATCCCTACCGCCCCGGCAATGGCCGCAGCGGTCCCGCGTTCAAGGCCATTGTCGCTCATGATCGGCACCAGGTTCATAACGAAGCCGATAATCGCCAGGGTAATGCAGAACGCGGACAGTGAAAGTTGCAGGAAGCGCCGCGACAAGAGAGCCTCCCGGGCACTCAGGCCAGGCTGCAGCCCGGGTTTTCCTGCCCCCGTACTGGCCCGCCGGGCATTGTCCGATGCGCTGGTAAAGCAGAAATAGGCCAGGGGGAAGAGGATGACCAGGCAGCCTAGTCCCAGCGCCTGGTAGCTGCCGCGCCAACCCACCTGCTCGATAAGCCAGTTACTGATCATCGGCACCAGCGCCGAACCGAGCCCGGTACCGCACAGGGTGGCGGCCAGGGCCAGCCCCCGCCCCTTGACGAACAGGCTGGAGACCGCCGCCGTCCACATGGTCGGCTTGGTGAACAGGCCGCCCGAGGCCAGCAGCATCCACAAAATCCACCAGGAGTAGACCGATTCCACCGCCAGTGACAGCGCGGCCAGGAAGCCGCAGTAGAGCACGATGCCGATGAGACCGAGACGGCGGGGGCCCACCCTGTCGATCAGCGCGCCGACAAAGGGTGCCAGGCAGGCGCCCACCCAGGTCAAGAGGGTAAAGCCGAACATGATTTCCGAGCGGCTCCAGCCGAACTCGGCTTCCAGCGGCGCCATGAAAACCCCGGTGGAATAAATATGCACCGTGGCCAGGGCCATGCCCAGCAAGCCGACGAGAACCACCGGCCAATGTTGCTTCCACTCCGCCGCAGCGCCCTGTACCGGCCCGTGATTCGCCATGCAATGATTTCCTGGAATTGATTATTTTATTGACTATGCGTCAGTTATGATCATACTTCATACCAACGCCCAGACCAAAAAAATACGTGTCAGGCAAAATTTTATAGCATCCATACAGATTTTATCGCCTATTTTTCGTGTTTTATCGATTATAAAAACCAGTCACTCATTTAGAAATAGGAGCTTTATAATGAAAATAAATAAACATGCATCATTTAACACGGGATTGGCGTCGGTATTGGTGGGCACCACCCTGCCGCTGGCAGCCCTGGCCCAGGGCGATGCCAGTGCCGGTGTCATCGAGGAGGTAATGGTCACCGCCCAGCGGCGCACGGAACGGCTGGAAGACGTTCCGATGGCCATCAGCGTTGTCACCGGCAACATGATGGAGCGCGCCGGAATGAACAACATCGAGGACATCAGCAAGGTCGCAGCCGGCGTGCAGGTCAACCGCGGCGGCGCCTTCAGCCAGCCGGCGGTGCGCGGCGTCAGTACCCTGACCCTGGGCAATGGCCTGGAAAACAACGTGGCGGTCTACATCGACGGCGTCTACCAGCCGGATGCCGTGGCCATCAATGCGCAACTGGCCAACATCGCCAGCGTACAGATCCTCAAGGGGCCGCAGGGCACGCTCTACGGCCGCAACGCGACGGGCGGTGCGATCGTCATCGACACCCTAGCTCCCGGCGACGAACTGGAAGGTAACTTCAAGGCTGCCTACGGTCGCTTCGATGACACCCGGCTCCAGGGTTATGTGTCCGGGCCGATCAGCGACAACATCGGCTTCAGCATCGCCGCCAACTGGCGTGAAAGCGACGGTTATATCACCGACATCGGCGATGATCCCGACTCCTCCAGCGACGACTTCGACGCCGCGCCGCTGGAGAGCAGCGCCCTGCGCGCCAAGCTGAAATTCACCCCCACCGACGACCTGGACCTGAACCTGGCTTACAACTATGTGAAACACCTCGATGCGCGCGGTCTGGCCTACCGGGTTCCAAAGTACGCGGTCCTGCCCGGCGGCGCGACACAGCGCGACAAGGTTTCCCTGAACACCAAGGGCGACAACACCATGGAGCTGAACGAGCTGTCCCTCGGCCTCAACTGGGTAACCGGCGTCGGCACCCTCAACTCGGTGACCGCCTACGCCACCCGCGAGGGCTACAGCACCTTCGACTTCGACGGCACCAAGATCGACCTGGTCCGCGGTGTCAGCGAGGACAACACCGAGTACACCTTCCAGCAATCGCTGAACCTGAACATCGACACCATCGACCGCTGGAACATCAACATCGGCGGCATGTACTACGACGACAAGTACCGGCAGAAGGACTACCAGAGCTGGCGCTACGACGTACTGCAGTACACCTACAACCTGCAGACCGACGCCGAAGCCCTGGCGGTCTATGCCGACGCCACCTGGGAATTCAGCGATGACTGGTTCCTCACCGTGGGCGCGCGTTACAGCGAGGAGGAGCGCCGCGGCGCCTACCAGGTGAACAATCCCTCGAATCCCACTGAATCGGCAGACAAGAGCCGGGATTACGACGCAACCACACCGCGGGCGGTGCTGCGTTACCAACTGGACGACAACAGCAGCGTCTACGCCTCCTACACCACCGGTTTCCGCAGCGGGGTGTTCAACACCGGCATCCAGCCGGACCCCAGCCTCTACGATTCAGTGGACCAGGAAGAGATCACTGCCTATGAAATCGGCTACAAAACGGCGCAGACTTTCTACCGGCTGAGCGCGGCGGCTTTCTACTACGACTACAGCGACCTGCAGATCGGCGTCACAATTCCCAACCCGATCGGCTCTGGCGTCGTGCAGACGATGTTCAATGCGCCGGAAGCCGAAGTCTACGGCGCGGAAGCCGAGCTCGATGTCTCCCTGACCGAGAGCCTCAACCTGCGTGCCGGGATTGCTTACGTTCACGGTCGCTACACCGACTTCGACGACACTACCGGGGTCGGCCTCGATGCGGCCACCCAGAGCAACATCTCACCCCAGTACCAGGACTGGACCGACCAGGAGATGGCCCGGGCGCCGGAATGGACCGCCAACATCGGCATCGACTACACCCTGGCCCTGGCCGGCGGTGAGTTGACCCTCGCCGGCAACGTCAACTACAGCGATTCCTATGTGGTGCAGAACCTCTCGCTCTACGGACCGCTGGCCGGTAACGCGGGAAGCGCCAACGAGCAGCGCTACCGCCAGGACAGCTTCACCCTGGTCAACGCGCGCGCTGACTGGACCAGCCCCAGCGGCCGTTACAGCCTCGGCGTCTACGGCGAGAACCTGACGGACGAGCGCTACTACCTGACCACCTCGGGCAGCAGCCTGGGTGATTACAATCAATACGCCTGGCCTGCGACCTACGGTGTGAGTGTGGGGTATAACTTCTGAGGCTTCATTTCAAGCTCAGGACCTTCGAAGCGGGTGCACACGGCAAGTGTGAACCCGCTTTTTCCCCGCCCGTCCATCGAAGCGGGTGGTAATTTCACATCTCGACGATGTAGCGCGCCAGCTTCAGGTAGGCGATCTTCCACTCGCCATCCTGCTTCACCCAGCGCTCGTGGTAGGTGCCGTAGCCGGTTAGCGCCATTTCCTCGCTCCAGATCACCCTGTCCTGCATGGCCCAGATCACCTTGATAGCGTCGCCGTCGCGGGTCATTTCCGGCAGGTGCACCTGGTGCGCGGTCTTCGCATTTTTCAGACTTTCCTGCACCATCGCCATCGCGGCATCCCGCCCCTTTATTGGCTCCTTGCCGGTGCCGTCGGAGACGTCGAGTTCGTAGTCCTCGGTGAACAGTGCCGCGAATTCGTCCCACAGTTTACTGTCCAGGGTTCGGCAATAGCGTGCCTTGGCGGTGCAGATCGCCTGCCAGTCTTCGAAGCTTATCTGATCAGTCATTATTGAGTTCCTGTTTGAGTCCTGTGCGCGTTCAGGAGGCAATCGAGAAGCCTGCGTCCACCGCCAGAGTCTGGTTGGTGACCCGGCGGGCAGCAGGCAGCGAGAAATACAGCACGGCGGAAGCAATGTCTTCCCCTTCACACAGGCCCAGCGGAGTGGCGCGGCGGGCGGGGCCTTCCACCGGCGGGCCCTTGGCCTGCATGGCGCCGGGGGTCATGACGCCGCCGGGCAGGACGGTGTTCACGGTAATACCGTACTCGACCAGCTCCAGCGCGCTGGCCTGGGTCAGCGCCGCCAGCGCGCCCTTTGAACTGACATAGCAGGCCAGGCCCTTGACGATCTGGCCGCGCAGGGAGAGGGACGCCACGTTGACGATACGGCCACCCTCGCCCCGCCCAATCATTGCCGGCGCCAGTTCGCGAATCATCAGGAAAGGACCGCGGGCGTTCACCGCGTTCATGCGATCCCACTCTTCCACCGTACCCTCCAGCAGATACTGGCGATCCTGCAAGCCGGCGTTGTTCACCAGCGCCCAGGGCGCGCCGTGCTGCTCGACGATCGACTTGCAGCCCGCAACAACCGAGGCTTCGTCGGCGAGGTTGATGATTTCTGCGGCGGCGCCATGGCCCGCCTCTTTCAGAGCGGCCACTTCACGCTCGGCGTTTTCGCGGCTGATATCCACTATCACCACATAGGCGCCCGCTTCCGCCATGGTCTTGCAAATGGCGGCGCCGATACCGCTGGCGCCCCCGGTGACTACCGCAACGCGGTTCTTCAGGTCATACACTGTGATCGGCTCCTTGAAACTTCGTCTATTGCTGTTCCAGATAGGCCTTCAGGCTATCCAGCAGGAAATTCAGGTTGCCGTTGGCGGCTGCGGCCGCTTGCTCGTCGCTCATGGCGCCCTGGTCAAAGCTGCATCGCCATTCAACCCGGCAGTTATCCCCCGCGGGAACCACGGTGATGTGCCCGCGATAATCGGCGAGTTGGAAAAGTTCGCTCACTGCAATGCTGTAATCGAGGCGTCGAGCAAGCGGATCACTGCCATGCAGGGTTTCCTCGATCGGCGCCGCGCCGGGAATAAACATACGGCGGGTGATTGTCGAACCCGCAGCCTCGACTTCGACCTTTTCAGGGCCGGGAATCCACGTGATGCTGCCCCAGTCCGACAATACGGACCAGGCGGCATCGACTGGAACTGCGATCTCTCGACTGACTTCTGCTTCAAACATGCGGTATTTTTCCTTTTGTTTTAATTATCAGGTAGCGCTGAGTGACTGGCCAGTTGCCGCAACACCGCCAGCGCCACCTCGACCGACTTCCGCCGGTCTTCGGTGGACAAGTCGCTCCCGCGGATCAGCAGACGGTGATGCAGCGGCCCGACAATGTAATCCCAACAGACCTCCAGTTCCGGCAGGGAAGCGAGTTCGCCACGCTCTCGCGCTCGCTGCAGGATCTCCGCCAACTGGCGCTGGCGTGGCTCGACGAAGGTGCCGACGATCTCCCGGCGGATCTGTTCGTCGAGGTCGCGTCGCTGCATATCCGCCGCATACAGGCCCCTGACACTGAGCAGGGCCTGGCTCAACTGATCCAGGAACTGCTCGATATCCCGGGCCAGCAGGCCGTTGTCGATGGGCGCGGCCGCGGCAATCAATGAACGGAAGCCTGCGATCATCAGTTCACCCGCGCTGCTCCAGCGACGGTAGATCGTCGCGGTGGAAACACCACTGCGGGCAACCACCTCACTGATACTGAAAGTGGTGTAACCGGGGTCCTCCAGAATACTCCGTGTTGCCTCCAGGATCGCCTCATCTACCGCGGCATGCCTCGGGCGGCCACGGGGGCGCTCCTGCCCTGTCTCTGCTTCTCGTCCAGCCACTTCCTTATAGTCGTCCGGAAAACCTGATGAACCGGGATATTATCGAAAATCTATATTTTCGAAAAGAGATATCTCGAATTGATCCCGAGTGTCCGTGAGGTATCGACTCGGGGCCAGGATTCACCCATAATCGACACACCATTATTCGAAATAGCGAATTATAAAATGTCGAAGGCGCCCCCCGGAGTACAGCGCGTGGTCGCAGTGCTCAATTTTTTCGCCGAGAACCCCGGCCAGGCATTCAGCTTTACGGACGTCCTAAAGGCACTCGGTCTCGGGCGGGCGACCTGCCATGCACTGCTGGGAGGGCTGGTTGACGCAGAGTACCTGTACCGCAATATCGACAAGACCTACGTTATTGGCCCCGCCTTCGCCGCAGTCGGCAATATCGCCCACAAACAGTTTTCACCGATGCAGGTGGCCCAGCCGGAACTGCGGGCGCTCTCCGATGAAGTGCGCGCCGTTGCCACGGCAGCCCGGCTCGATCACAACGATGCCGTGATCGAGTCACGCGCGGGCTCCGGCCAGTTGCACAGCTGGTCGGTGACTACCGGGGAGCGCTATCCCCTGCGCGCCCCCTTCGCCGGCGCGTACTTCGCCACTGCCAAGCCCTACGAGATCGATCGCTGGCTGGACCATCTCTCACCCTCGCCATCAGATGCGGAAAAACAGGCCTTTTTTGCCAGCATCGAATTCACGCGCAAACACGGCTTTACCTTTGGCGAATACAACAGTGAGGTAGACTACGACCCCGCCTCACCGGCCCTCCCGTTTACCGGCAAGAAGACAGCCTACCCCGTGAAAGTATCGGAGCATCTGGAAGCTGGCCTGAACTACCAGCTCGCCTTCATCATTTCACCGGTCTTTGGTGCGCAGGGCGGCGTGGAATTCGTGCTGGTGCTCTCCGGCTTCCGCAAACCCGCCAGCGGGGAAACCGTCGCCGTGCTCGGTGAGCAGTTGCGCGCGGCCGCCGCACGCATCAGTGCATTCATCAACGGCAGGAACGAAACCTACCCCCTTCCGGAGTAGCTTCGCCCGGCAAGCCACAGGCGAACATCCCTGGCCCCGCATTCCCGGATCCGACACTACCTCACGCCTCAGGGGCAGCTTCGAGCGGGGGAAGGATTGACAGCATGCAGACCCACAGATATAAATGTCTCACTTAAATAGAACAAGAGTTCTATATTTAGAACTATAAAAAGACCTGGCTGCTCGCTTCAGGAGCTGAGCGGCTGGCGCACCACCCTCACTAACGATAACTATGAGGCTCCAAATGATGGAACTCCGTGCCCAGCGGTTTTTTAATCGACCCTTTCCGGCAACTTCCCGGTCCGTAATCGGGCTCGCTATTTGCGCCGCTACCGCGAGCTACGCCCCACCGGTTTTTTCCCAGGAGGCTGGGCAAAAGCTGCAACTGGAAGAGGTCATCGTCACCGCACGGCGGAAAGAAGAATTCCTCCAGGACGTGCCCATCTCGATGACCGTGTTCAACCAGCAGCAACTGAACAACGCGAACATCACCAACGCAGCGGACCTGGCGACCTACACGCCATCCCTGTACGCCAATAACCGCTTCGGCGGTGACTCCACGACCTTCCAGATTCGCGGCTTCACCCAGGAACTGCGCACCACCTCCTCCGTGGGCGTGTACTTTGCCGAAGTGATCGCCCCCCGTGGAGGCAATACCTCCAGCAGCGGTGATGGTGCCGGCCCCGGTGACCTTTACGACCTGGAAAACGTTCAGGTGCTGAAAGGCCCGCAGGGCACCCTGTTCGGCCGCAACACCACCGGCGGCGCCGTCATGCTCACGCCGAAGCGGCCCACCGATGAGTTCGAGGGCTACGTTGAAGTTTCCGCCGGTAACTACGACCTGCTGCGCGGCCAGGCCGTGGTCAACATCCCGGTCAGTGACAGTGTGCGACTCCGCCTCGGCGTGGACAGCCAGACCCGCGATGGTTACCGCAACAATATCTCCGGTATCGGTCCCGATGCCTTCGACGATGTGGATTACACCTCCCTGCGCGGCAGTCTCGTCGTCGACATTACCGACAACCTGGAGAACTACACGATTCTCAAGGGCGTGAACTCCAACACCAACAACACCGCCAGCTCGATCTTCGTCTGCAACCCCGGCGGCAGCTACGGCAGCTACTGCGTCGGCGATATCGAGAACCGCGAGGCCATCGGCGGGCGGGATTTCTACGACGTCTGGAGCAACATGGAAAACCCGCGCAGCAAGCTCAAGAGCTGGCAGGCGATTAACACCACCACCTGGGAGATGAGTGAGAACTTCACGGTGAAAAATATCCTCTCCTACGCCAACCTGGAGACAGAGTACGAGACCATGGTCTACGGCACCAACTGGCAGCAGGTGATGGACAACGGTATCAGCCAGGAGCAGATCTTCGCGATGGCGGGCTTGCCGGACGGCGGCCTGACCTCGGATTCCCATACCTTTGTCGAGGAACTGCAATTCCAGGGCTTTGCCTTTAACGACCGCCTGTCCTGGCAGGCGGGCCTCTACTACGAAAAAACCAAGCCCGGTGACGACTACGGCTCTCAGAACGCCTCCTCGATTTCCTGCGACCGCTCGACCGTCAAGGCGCGCGACCCGATGGACTGGCGCTGCAACGACGTGCTCAAGGCGCGAGTGCAAAGGGTATTCGACGGCCTCGGCATTCCCGTACCCGACCGCCTGAAACTGATCGGCGGCAGCCTGAGCTACGGTCCCGGCGGTGTGACCTACGAGAACAAGGCGGTTTACGCCCAGGGCACCTACGACCTCACTGATGAGCTCAGCTTCACCGCAGGCATCCGCTACACCGACGACGAGACCGAGGGCGAAGTAAAGCAGATCATCGCCAAGTTCCCCGGCGATATCGCCAATGGCGGCTACTTTGCGCCGATAGAAATACTCGAAAGAAACAGGAACCCGGTCAGCGAAAGCGACGAACCCACCTGGCTGCTCGGCCTGGACTACAAGCCGGGTAGCGATTACCTGCTGTACGCCAAGTATGCCCGGGGTTACCGCCAGGGCAGCGTCAACCTTGCCGGCACGCCGGGCCTCGACGTACACGGTCCGGAAGAAGTGGACGCCTACGAGATCGGCGCCAAGACCCGCTTCCAGAGCGTGGTTCCGGGTATCTTCAACATCTCCTTGTTCTACAATGACTTCACCGACCAGCAGGTGCAGATGGGCTACCTCAACACCGATGGCGGCGGCACCACCGCCATCGTCAACGCTGGCGCGTCGACAATCTGGGGGGCGGAAATCGAAGCCCAGTTCCTGCTGACGGACAACCTGAGCCTCAGCGCCTCCTACAGCTATCTCAACACCGAGGTGGATGAGCTCGACCTGCCGGAGCTCGACCCGCAGTACGGCGACCCGAGTACAGTCGTGGTGACCACGGCCGAGGGCGAACCCCTGCCCTACGCGCCGGAGAACCAGCTCTCGGCGACCCTGAGCTACCTGTTGCCCCTCGACACTGCACTGGGCGACATCAACCTCTCCGCCACCTACGTATTCACCGACGAGCGCCAGGCGGTGTCGGAGGAGACCTCGCCGCTCTACCTGCTGGACTCCTACGAACTGCTCAACCTGAACCTGAACTGGAGCGCAATCCTGGGTACCGGGCTCGACCTGGGTGTGTTCGTGACCAACGTGACCGACGAGGAGTACATCACCTTCATGACCGGCAACTGGAATACCGGGCTCGAATCCGGCCAGATCGGCCAGCCGCGGATGTACGGTATGCGCCTGAAGTACAACTTCTAGATAGCAGCCCGCGCAGTGCGGTGGCTGGCGCGCCGCTACCGCACTGCACCCTTCCCACTCCTGCATTTTTTCCTGAAGTCCCGCCTTTACTCCCCCATCCACGCGGCCAACCCGGCCAGTTGGTCATAGAACCAGAGTTGCAGATCGAGCCACCATTGAGGCTGCTGCAGGCGCTCCCACTCGTCATTGGCCTCGTCCAGCACATAGGCCTTGATCGCATTGCTATCTGCTTCCGTCAGCACATCGCCGAAGCCGACCATCCCGGCCTTGGCCATCATGCCGTCCAGCACGATCGCGTCAAAATTATCGAAGAACACAGCGGGCATGCGACGAAGGTCCGGTACCACGCCATCACTCACCGCCCCGTGGCCATGACAGACGGTGCAGTAGGTGCTGTAAAGATGCTCGCCGCGCTTCAGCAGGGCCTGGTCCTCGCTGCTGCGCGGTGGCGGTTGCTGCATCGCGGGTAGCGGCGGCAGCGGCGGCAATTCCCCCGAGGCATCCAGGCGGAAGGTCAACAGGCGACCGTGTTCAGGCTCGGGCCGCGCGCCACTGCCAAGGGCCAGGGGCGCACCGCCACCCCAGCCCACAAGTACTGAAACATACTGCTCGCCATCGACGCTGTAGCTCACCGGCGACGCGATAACGCCCTCCTGCGTGTCGAAACGCCACAACTCCTCTCCACTGGCGGCATCGTATGCCGCGATAAAGCGATCGGCATTGCCCTGGAAGACCAGGTCGCCTGCGGTGGCCAGCACACCACCGTTCCACATCGCCCTGTACGGGACGGACCAGGCCGCCTGCTGGCGCGCGGGATCCCAGGCCAACAAACTGCCGGTGGCCATGCGCCGCGCCAGGGCTCGGATCAGGAGGTCGTTATCGAAGGGAACCTCGGAGACTGCAACCCCGGTATTCCAGTGCCCCCAGTGATGAATGTAATCCTCGGCGTGGGTATAGCTCATCACTGCGTCCATCGCCGGGATATAGACCAGGCCCGTGCCCGGGTGATACGCCATGGGCTGCCAGTTGTGTGCGCCGACGCCTGAAGGAAGCAGAATCTTCGTATCTTCCTGGTAGTCCATCCCCGGGTTTTCCACCGGGCGGCCGGATTCGAGATCGTAGTGGCTGGCCCAGTTGACCCGGGCGAAGGGCTCCGCGGAAAGCAACTTGCCGTTGCGCCGGTCGATGACGAAGAAAAAGCCGTTCTTCGGCGCATGCCAGATCACCTTGCGGCTTTCGCCGTCGATGTCCATATCGGCGAGCATGATGTGCTGGGTGGCGGTGTAGTCCCAGCTTTCCGCCGGCGTCTCCTGGTAGTGCCACAGATAGCCCCCCGTGTCGGGATCCAGCGCGACTATCGAAGACAGGTAGAGATTGTCGCCACCGCCGGGGCTGCGGATATTGCGGTTCCAGGGCGAGCCGTTGCCGACCCCGATATACAGTTGCTCCAGTTCCGGGTCATAGACGATCGCGTCCCACACCGTGCCACCACCGCCGTGCCGCCACCATTCGCCATTCCAGGTCTCGGCGGCACGCTCCAGCGCGGCATTTTCAAAGCCCTCGGCGGGATTACCGGGCACGGTATGGAAGCGCCAGGCCAGTTCTCCGCTGTCCACATCATAGGCGCTGACGAATCCCCGCACTCCATACTCGGCGCCACCATTGCCGATAAAAACCTTGCCGCGCGCTGCGCGGGGTGCACCGGTAATGGTATAGGGGTATTCCGTGATGTCCGCGGTCTGCACCGACCAGAGCACCGCGCCGCTTTGCGCGTCGAGCGCTACCAGGCGGGCATCCAGGGTGCCGACGAAGACCTTGCCCTCGTAGAGCGCGACCCCGCGATTGACCACGTCGCAGCAGGCCATCTTGCCCCAGGCCTTGGGTACTTCGGGGTCGTATTTCCACAGCAGCTTGCCGTCGCGGGCGTCCACTGCGTAGACCATGCTCCAGTTGCCGGTGAAATAGAGTACCCCGTCAACCACGAGCGGGGTTCCCTCGAGCCCGCGCGAGTAGTCGGTGTCGAAGTACCAGGCGAGGCCGAGACGTTCGACGCTCTCGCGATTGACCTGCCGCAGCGGGCTGAAACGCTGTTCGCGGTAATCGAGGCCGTGACTCAACCAGTTCCTGCCATCCTGCTGGGCGATAGCTTCGGTGTCGATACCGGCGACAGAAGATTCGTCCATCGCCCCTGCGCCAGGTATCGTAAACAAGAGTATCAGGGAGATCAGTGCGCCGGGCTGGAGTAGCTGGAGAATTCCCCGGCCACCTGAGGCGCAGAAGGGGGCGATACAGGACAACAATGGCAATCGCATTAAAATTTCCCGATTATTTTTTATTAGAGAGCCGAATTTACGACTGTACACCAGCGAAAGTCGGCGAGCGAAAGATAGTATCCATTGACCGCAATAGTTTGGGAATTTAGTGTAGACAGACAGCGTTCCAGAGACTGTTGTCGCCCTCGACGGCACTGCCGATTGCGACGTTTAAACGACAAAAAAACGATAAGAAAAGGAGCCCGACATGCCCACCTGCAAACTGAAAGAACTCCCCAAGGGCGGCGGTGGTCGCTGGCCTCTCTGCGGCAATGGCTTCCGCTCGGTAAAGTGGGGCGACATGGAAGTGGGCTACACTACCGCCGGACCGATGACCGCCGCTGCGGCCTATGAGGGCCTCCCCGGCGGCATCTGCATGTGCCCCCACTATGGCTATGTCTTCAAGGGAAAAATCCGCTGTACCTATCCGGATTCAGTCTGGGAGGATGAAGTCGCGGAAACCGGCGACGTATACTTCTTCCGCCCCGGTCATCACCTGATCTACGAGGAGCCCACCGAAGCGCTGGAACTCAACCCGGCGGACGCATTGGAGGTTCTCATGGATCACGTCGAGGCCTATGCACAACGTATGCTCAAGGAAAACCAGGAGTAAATACCGACAGCATGGCCAATAAAACGCCGCTTCGCGTCGGCATCGTCGGCGCCAACCCGGAACGCGGCTGGGCCCGTGATGCCCATGTCCCGGCACTGCAGGCGCTGCCCGGGGAGTTCTCGATCAGTGCCGTCTCTGCCAGGACCCTTGATACCGCCAACGCGGCCATGGCCGCCTTCGGCGCCGAACGCGCTTTCGATGATTCTCTGGCACTGGTGGAAGACCCGGCGGTGGACCTGGTCAGCGTAACCGTCAAGGTGCCGGAGCACCGATCCATCGTCCTCGCAGCACTCGCCGCCGGAAAACATGTCTACTGCGAATGGCCATTGGGGCGTAACCTTCGTGAAGCACAGGAAATGGCGGCAGCGGTGCCAGCCGGCAGCCACGTGATGATCGGCCTGCAATCACTCTCCGCCCCCGCCTGCCGACAGGCCAGGGCGCTGCTCGAGGCCGGGGAGATCGGCCGGCCCATTGCCATGCGAGTCTATTCGCCGACGGCAGGCTGGGGCGCCGTGGCGCCAGCCCATTACGCTTATTTACAGGACAAGCGCAACGGCGCCACCCTGGAAACCATTGCCGGCGGCCACACCCTCGCCCTGATGGAATACCTCGCCGGCGCCTATACCGGGATCGACGCCCGCTGCAGCACCTTGCGGCCATCGGTGACCATCCTCGGCAGTGACGAACGGGTGGATCGCACTTGCGCAGACCATATGCTGGTAATGGGCCGGCACCAGAGCGGCTGTGTCTCAACTCTGGAGGTCGCAGGCGGCGAAGCCGAACGGCCCTTCTACCTCGAACTACAGGGCGAGACGGGCTCCCTGCGTATCGGTGGGGGATTCCCGGGCGGCTACCAGGGTGGAAAGCTGTACCTGAGCACCAGCTCCTCTGAAGAGATGGAACTTCCCCACGCCGTTCCGCATTTGCAGGGACCGCCGGTCAATCTCGTGGAAAGTTATCGACGCTTCGCCGCGGACATCCACGATGGCGCTCACACTGTGCCGGACTTCAATGACGCCGTGGCACTGAGCCGTTTACTGGAAAGCGTCGAACAGGCCTCGCTTACCGGGCATCGGCAAATACTTTCCAGGCCCTAGCTGCCAGCGATACGGGTGAGCCCTTCCGACTCACGTGGTATCTGGAAGCGCCCGATGTAATCGCCGTATTCCTCGGCGATCGCATCGGCATTAAGCCCCCACTGTTCGATGGTGTAGTCGTTACTGCCCCGGGCATTTTTGGGGTTATCACGGTGCCACGCCCCCACGGCCTCGACCACAGCCTCCGGTGTTTCAATACCGAGAGCGGAATGGATGCCGCGCATTTCGGCGACGGGGTCCTTCACCAGGCTGTAGTAGTCGACGTGAACGACCTTCGCGGCATTTTCACCCCGGTCAAAATCCATGATTCTGTCGATATGCCGGCGAATGAAATAGCGCATCTGCCGCCCGACCTCGTGGCGATCGACAGGCTCCGCGCTGCGCATACTGCGCAGGTTGAAGGTCATCTTGCAGATGGAGGCGAGGGTCTGTACCGGATCGCGATGGGTCATCAGGAAGCGGGCATCGGGGTAGACCTCGAGTATCTGGTTCATGGCAATGACGTGATTCGGGTACTTCAGTGCCCAGGGTTTGCGCTCAAGCCGCCACTGCAGCAGTTGGAGTTGGCGCTTGTGAATGCGGTAGGTTTCCACCAGGTCACATTCATCGAGCAGGTAGTCGAAGTACGCCGGCACGTCGAAGAGGTTTTGCAGCCCCGCGGCACCGTAGCTCTGCTGGAGGAAAGCGTGGCACTCGTCTGACCCGTCGGCGTCGTAAAGATGCATGGAGTCGAAGCCTTCGAATGTCGGCCGTGCCTTCAGTGCCTCTGTGAACTGCGCCTTGCGCAGCTCCACCGATGCGGGGTCGAAACCCGGAGGCGGATGCGGCATCGTGCTTTCCCAGGTACGGATCAGGCGAAAGCGGGGATCGCGATCAAACAGGTACTGGAAGTAGGTCGTACCCGAGCGTGGCAGGCCCTCGAGAAACAGCGGCGCGGCGATTTCCTCCTCGGCTATCTCCGGGTAATCCCGCACCCAGCGCTGGGCCTCGATGCGATTGGTATTTTCGGCGACGAACTGGTGATGGGTCATCCCCTCGCCTTCCGCTGACATGCCTCCGCCACGGTTTAGCGCATCGACAAGGCGCCCGAGGTTTATAGCCACGGACTTATCGCTGTCGGCAATCCCGGCCCGGGCTTCGGCTTCTGCAATAATTGCCGCGGCATCCAGCATTGTTATATCTCCCCCAGGGCCAGTGCCCCTTCAGTTTCTTTGAACAAGACGGCAATCAGGCTGAAGCCGCCCTGGGGTACTGGCTGAGATATTCCGCAAACAGCGGCGCCACTTCCTTCTCGGTCCAGCCGAAATCTTCCAGCAAATAGGACGGCCGGCTGGACTGGCGTTCATTGTCGTTCGCGAGCCAGTCCTGCATGGCTGCTTCACTCGCATCACTCAATTCCAGCCCCAGCCAGTTGTAGGTCTCGCGCATGGTGCCGATGGGGTCGCGGATCATGTCGCTGCAATAGAGATCCAGGATCTTGTCCTCCGGCAGGGCGGGACGCAGGGCCATGGGGCGATTGACGTGCTCGGCGATCTGGTGGGGATAGACATCGTGTATGTGTTGCTTGTCGGGTTCACCGAGGGTCTGCATGTGGCCCATGGAAATCGTGGTGCCCAGCGAGGCCAGCGCCTTGTAGGGGTTGCGATGGGTCCAGATGAAACGCGCGTCGGGGAAGGCCTCCAGGGCCCATTTGAAGTGCAGGGCGTGTGACGGCATTTTCAGCGCCCAGCGACCCGGGGCCTGTGACTGCAAAACCCGCATGACTTTCTTCTGGTAGTCGTAGGCCGAGCTCATATCGCAGCTCAGCAGATATTCCGCGTATTCCTTACTGACGGCGCGCGCTTCCCAGCTGAGCGCCTTGAAGTCCTGGGCCTGCACGAAGATGCATTCGGTAGGTCCGTCCGCCCATTCCCAGTGGGGTACGGCGAAGGGAATCAGGGGCAGAATTTCTTCCTGGAAAGCTTTCTTCTCAAGGCAGCGTGGGTCGGTGCGAAGCGTAGCCGTGGTCGGTGGCGGCACGGAGTCCACCGCCTCCCAGTTCAGGAGCGAACGCCACTGGTCGTCGCAATCCAGAAGGTAACTCGCCATGGTCGTGCCGGTTCGTGGCATCCCCATGACGATAATCGGTGCTTCGATCGGCGCATCCTCCAACTCGGGATGCTGGCGCAGGTAATCTGCAACACGCAGGCGATTGGCCAGCGCATTGACCATCTCGTCCTGGAGGGCGGCAAAAATGCGCTCGTGCTCCGGCCGGGCCTGGATGCCCTTGACCAGGACTTCCAGTGCTTCCATAAATGAGTCGCTATCGAAGTCGCCAAGGCCGGTTTTTTCCCGCGCCATTTCGACAAATTGCTCTGCTTGCATGAAAAGAGTCCTGCCAGTTTTTTATGCGGCGCTTGCTCGCGCCTGTGTAATCTTATTTCTGCGACGGCTTGACGGCGTTTTTCCAGTCTTCCTGGTTTGCCGCACAGGTCTGCTCTGCCTTGTCCCACCAGCTTTCATTGTGGGACAGGTTGACGAAATCGAAGGCGGTCTTGTGGCGCACCTCCAATACTTCGACACCATCGTCTCCGGGAACGTAAACATAGGGCACGCCCGCCGGCACATAGAAGCAGTCCATGGGGCCCAGTTCCTCGGTGCCGAGCTTCAGGCTGCCGGCGATCACGTAATACATGCAGTCCGAGTCGTGGGAGTGGCGCATCAGCGGGTAATCCTTCTTCAACCAGGCGTAGGTCAGGGCAAAGCCGGGCATGTTGACCAGTACCTTGATCTCGTCACCCTCGAGATAGCCCGCCTGCACCAGCCGCCTGATGCCCTGGGCCTGCGTCTCGGACATGGGCTTCATCTCCATGCAGCCCTCTTCCACCAGCCCTTTCGCGTCCTTCGCGCGATAGATCTTCAGTTGTTCGCGTTTTTCAGTGTCGGACATGGTATTTCTCCTCATTGTTCCTGGTGCCGATCAGGTAGTCGTAGCGAGGCGCGTCTTGGCTGCACCGATACGGGTATTGCCCACCGGCGAAATGCCAAACAGCGCCCGGGCCTTGTCATCCATGCTGTCCTGCACCTGCGGGGGCAGGCACAGAACCCAGTTGGCCTGCTGGCGGATGAAGTCTGTTGAATAATAGGCGAACATCATGCGCCGCTGCTCGCTCTCACTGGTGTTGCAACCGGAGGTGTGCCACAGGCGCCCTTCCATCGCCACGAAGGAGCCCGCCGGGGCCTCGAAAGGCAGGGTCTTGTCCAGCGCGTTCTCCGGCAGTTCCTCTTCCGAGGTAAAGCGATGGCTGCCGGGGAGGTAGCGGGTGGCCCCGTTGCCTTCGTGCACGTCGTCCAGGCACCAGATCACGTTCATCGCCCAGGGGTGGTGCCAGGGACTGGGAATCACCAACGACTGGTCGGAGTGCAGGTTCATGGAACCGGAGCCCGGCAGGGCGATGTTGGCAGTAAAGTTGGAGACCAGGAAGTGTTCGCCGATGGCGGCAGTCACCGCGGTCAGTGCGTCCTCGCGGGTCAGCAAGTCGATGAATACCGGGTCGATGGCCGGCAGGTTGTTGACGCGGATATTGCGGTCGTTCGGGTCGAGGCTGGCGATATGGGTGCCGCCCATCAGCTGCCGGGTCACTTCCACGCCTTTCTCCAGGCCGGCCCGCGCCCGTTCGAATTCTGCCGGGGAAAGCGCGTTCTCCACGATACAGAAGCCCTGCTCCTGCATCTGCTCACGCATCTGATTCAGGTTCATCGTGGGCTATCCTCCCGGGAATTCTTCGTTATACGCACTTCCCGCTTACTCGGGGGAGACACCGTTGACCAGGCCAAAACCAGTGGTCTTGTAGCCGAGCAGGGTCAGCATGTCGTCGGAGGCGAACTGGCGGATCTCCGGCTTCAGTGCGAGAAACCAGTTTTCCTGGGTACGCACGTAAGTCTTGGTGTACCAGGAGAAGATTCCGGCACGAGTCTGGTCAGCGCTGGTGTTGGTGCCGGTCTTGTGCCACAGGCGGCTCTCGAACACGATCATCGAACCCGCCGGAGCTTCCATCGCGACGGTGTCCGATCCCATTTCCTCCGGTGTAACACTGCGGTTCAATTTGTGACTCCCGGGCACGATGCGGGTAGCGCCATTGGCCTCGGTGAAATCGTCGATGGTCCAGGCCACATTGAGCCCCTGTGGGCCGGTGGTCGGCCATGGTTCGGCGAGGAAGGTCTGGTCGGCGTGCAGGTGCCCGCCCTCGCAACCGGGGCTGCAGATATTGGCGGAGATGTTTCCCAGCAGGGCCGGCCAGCCGAGCATTTCCCGAACGTAGGCCAGGGCCAGCGGATGTTCCACCAGGTCCTCGAACAGCGGGTCACGGCTGAGCACGTTCCAGATCCGCTGGGTCAGGGACTGGTCACCGATATCAAGGGCGAACTGCTCGATCTCCCGGCCGCGCTGGCGGTCGGATTCCGCGGCGTGGTAGAGAGCTTCGCGGGTACGCTTGAGGGTGTCGCCCGCGAGTACCCCGGGCACTACCGTATAGCCAAACTCCTGCAGGTTGTGCAAACCTTCCTCGAGGGATGCGCTTGCTGCCGGGGCGGTCATTGCGTACCTCCTGCGGTCGTTTCGTCTACCGGCAGGGAGCCGGAGAGGTCAATGTACTCTTCGAGGCGGGAAATCAGGCCGTTTTCAAAACTGACGAATATGCAGCAGGGCTTGGCCTTCCACAGGCCATCCTCGCCCCGCAGCAGGAAACGGTGGCGCTGGACGACACCATCGGCGATGGCCTCGCGACGCACTTCGTCAACCCGATTGCCTGTAAACGCGGCAAACAAGCCCTGCCAACCCTGGGAGGCCTGTTCCAGCGTCTGCTCTACGCCATCGAAGTTATGCCAGAACACCGATTCCGGCACGCAGCAGGCCCTTGCAGCGGCGAGGTCCTCGCGAGCCAGGGCGTCGTAGAAGCGGTCGACGGTATCGCCGTTGGAGATTTGCGGAACTTCCGCCATTGGGGTACTCCCGAATTATTATTGGCAGCTACATACACTCTGCATGTAGTATAGGCCCATCGAGCACCACCGCTCAATAGCTGACGATTTATAATTTTTCGCATGCAACAAGGCAAAACATCATCCCGGGGCGGCTCAGTCAGTGACATGCGTGATCGCGCGGAACAGACTCGCTCGAAGCTGGTGAGCACCGCGCGCGGAATGTTTGCCGATATCGGCTTCCATGCCACAGCGACCAGCGCCCTGGCAAGGCGCGCGGGCCTTACCCGTGGCGCGCTGTACCACCACTTCCGTGACAAGCGCGAAGTGTTCGAAGCGGCCTTCCAGGCGGTGGCCTCCGGGCTCAACGAGCGGACCAGCGCCGCCGCCGGCAAAGTCGAGGGCAATACCTGGGATCGCGTGGTGGAAGCCTTTTCAACCTACCTCCATACCGTTGCCGAAGACCCGGAGGTCCAGCAAATCCTCCTCATCGATGGGCCCACCGTGCTCGGCTGGCAGCGCTGGCGCGAACTGCAATATGAGTACATCGCGTCCGGTGTGGTAGCGACCCTGGAAATGCTGATCCGGGAGGGCGAGATACCCGCCAGGGAACCCGAACCCCTGGCGTGGCTGATCCAGGCGGCCCTGGCCGACGCGGCACTGGAGATCGCCAACGCTGGAGACAAGGCCAGGGCAGAGCAGCAGTCGAAGGCGGCCTTCCTCTACCTGCTCGAAGGGCTGCGCCGCCCTGGCAGTAATCGAATGTGAAGTAACTTCTGGCTACCGGTCTTCGTAGCGAATGCTGGCAGCGGGGAATTCCTTGTTCAATCCGCGCAGCGCGGAGAGGGCAGTTTTATCGCCCTTGAGATAAGCGTCGAAGAAATTGAGCAGCGCAGAGCGGGTAATCGCCTGCTGTACTTCGGGGTCGATCAGCGCTGCCGGGGCCTGGCAGCCAGGCACCTTCATACTCGCGGCATTTTTCTCGAAGAACAGGCAATCGGGATTGCGGCCCTCGGGGTGTTTCTCCAGGCCGTCGCGGAACCAGACATGGGTGCCGCCGGCGATGAGTATTTCCTGCTTGGGTGGCTCAATCCGGGAATAGGCCGCGAAGGGCCTGCCGGTAAGGTTGGCGAAAACATCGTGCTCCGCGGAGAGAAACAGGGCGGGCACGGAGACCGGCGCGTGCTGCACGCCAACAAAGCCAAAACCGAAAGACAGTACCGCCTGCACCGGGTCTCCGGCCCCGATCATGGCGTTGGCGCGAATACGGGGGTCGTGCAACTGTGCACCGTAGCTGAGGAAATAGCCCGTCACTGCCCCCAATGAATGTCCCACCACGCCGACAGCTTCGGCGTCGATGAGCGGCCCCAACTGCGGATCGACCAGCATCTGGTCGATAACGAAACTCACATCCCTGGGCTGGTTGGGTGCATCCGTACCCAACGCCATGGGAATACCGGTGAAGGATTCGCGGGAGGTCAGGGGAAAGACTGGCGCGGCAACGATGTAGCCGTGCCTTACAAGGTGACTGACAAAGTGCGAAGCGTTGCCGGGAAAGCCATAGGTTCCGTGGCTGTAGACAACGAGGGGCAGGGACTCAGTGCTCTGTGATGCCGCTTGCGCGGGATACCACACGGACACATCGATACGCCGGTCGGGCGTACCGGGAAAATCAAATGCCTTTTTGATCGGTCGGGAGGTGTCAACGAAGCTACGTTGCGCGAAGACCAGGTCAGAGCTTTCCTGGGCATGGCTTACTGAAATAAACGCCAGGCCGAGTGCAAAAAACAGATGGCAGGTGAGCCTGCGCAAACGGGAAGACATGCGGGATATCCTTCATGTTATTTGAAATTTTTTGGCGGGCTCAGGAAACCTGCAGGCCGCAATAAACACCGAGCTTATTGCCATCCGGGTCACGCATGTAGGCGCCGAAGGCGCCGCGGGCCTGGGGCTTGGCTTCGGGGATGCCTTCACACTTTCCACCATTCGCGAGGCCCGCGGCGTGCCACGCACGCACGGCATCCTCACTCTCGGCAGTGAAGAGTACCGTACCGCCGTTGGCATAGGTCGCGGGATTACCGTCCCGTGCCGGCCCCAGGATCAGCGAGGTGCCGTCGGCAAAGGTATACATCACGATGGGGTGCTCCTCGGGGGCAATCCCGGGGGCCGCCCCCAGTGCACCCAGGGTGGCATCGTAGAATGCCTTGGCCCTGGCCCGATGGTTGGTTCCCAGGCGTACGCTTCTTAACATGATTCATGCTCCAGTTCGGCAAGACTTTCCAGCGCCACCTTCAGGGTCTGGCGCAGCTCGTAATCCAGTGATTGTTCGGCATCGGTTTCCACCGACTTCACCACCGAGGCCATTTCCAGGTTGCATTCGACACCTGCCTCGGTCAGCGCAAATTCACCGTCGCGTAATTCCAGCAGGCCGCCCTGGCACAGCGCTTCGACTTCGGCGGGCTCCGGATAGCGTGCCTCCGGTTCCAGCAGAACTTTCAGGCGGGCTTCGGTCGGCTCGGCCTCCTGCGCCACCCGGGACAGGAGAAAGTACTGTGGCAGGCTCAGGTCCCGGCGCTTGAGTTCAGTCTGAACCGGCGCATAGACGCGGCGATAGGCACGGCGCAAAAGGTCTCCGAGAAAACCACCTTGCAGCGCTTCCGAAGTTTTACCATCTGCGCTTGCGATTTGGTTCAACTGCCCGTACTGGCCGCCGTGAAACAGTAGCGGCGCTCGATCATGCTGATCGAAGTCGACGACCTCGCCGACAAAAATAATATGGTCGCCCCCCTCGTACTGGTAGGCGGTGCGACAGACAAAGCGCGCCGCATAGCTCTTCAACAGGGGGATCTCGTCGGGGCCGCGCTCGAGGGCAAGGCCGGCGAACTTGTCCTCGCCACGGCGGGCGAAGCGCCCGGAGATTTCCTCCTGGTCCTCCGCCAGAATGTGTACCGCAAAGTGCTCGGCTGCCTGGAAGGCAGGAAGACTGAGCGAGGATCGGGCGAGGCTCCAGAGGATCATCGGCGGCTGCAGAGAGACCGAGTTGAAACTGTTCGCCGTCAGGCCGATGTCCTCACCTTCCTTTCCCGCCGTGGTGACCACGGTAACGCCGGTGGCGAAGGCGCCGAGGGCATTGCGGAAGGCCTTGCCCTCCGTGTTGACTGCACTGCTCATGAGCGTAACCCGAATGGAAGTCAGTTCGTCACACCCAGCCGCCGGTAGGCCTCACTGCGGGTAACAGCTGCCCCCAGGCGCTGGAAGTTCTCTTTGGTTTTCGCGGGATCGACCCGCGTTGTGATCGCCCACAAATAAAGGCCGTAGGGCGTCGCACTGCAGTATTCATCCCATGCCGTTTCGCTATCCACGGGCTGGCCGCCATGCCGACCGAGTGCATCGCGATAGTACTCGAGCAGGCCCCGCTCGTGCTGCTCGGCCAGCTCAATCGGCAACACGCAGTTGATGTGGTAGGCCACGTCGATGGCCCAGTTGGCCGCCTTGATCAATTGCCAGTCGGCAAATCCGGGGCCGTCCGCCGTCCAGTAGACATTGGCGATGTGAGTGTCCCCGTGCAGCAGGGTCGGCCGCCCCTCACGGCTGCGGTCCGCCAACACGCGCAGGCTGGCGAGCAGGTTGCCGCCGTCCAGCGTGGGTTCCGGCAAGCCCTCCCCGCGCTCGTCGTGCATCTGCTGGTGGATCCAGGATTGCGGGAAATGCACCGATTCCGCCATCCAGTCGAGGCCACGAGGAATCCAGGGATTGCTGTCAAGAAGCCTGGAAGAGGCATGCAGGCGCGCGATCTGGTCCAGGGTTTCCCGTGTTTGTTCCACCGTGAAGGGCGTCTGGGTATCACAGAAACTGCCGCCGTTAGCGATGACGTCCTCCATGATCATGATCGCCTGGCCGTTGTCGTCGGTAACCACGCTGGGGCAGGCGGGTACGCGCATGGAGAGGTGAGGAGCGATGCGGGAATAGAAATTCGATTCCCGGGTCGTGACCTCGCCAGTGCTCTGGCGGTCCTGGTCCGTATCCAGAAAGCCCTTCACACAGTAGTGATGAAGGGTATCCGGGTCGTTGGCAAAGCGCACGCCAACACGGACCTTGGCAGCCATGGCTTTCACCACTTCGGTGAGTTCTACTTCGACAATCGGCGAGCCCCCGCTGACCGAGGCCAGGGCCTCGCCCAGCCAGGCCGGATCGATGGCTTCCTGCAGGGTCTCGGGGATTATCAGGCCGGATGTTATCGCTTTATTCGCCTGTAGCATTGCTTGTCTCCTTCAATCGTGAGGCGTGAGTTTCACTACGGGAATAAGGCGGTCGGTACGCTCCGCATACTGGTCGTAGTTGGGCCATACATCTGTCGCTGCTTTCCACAGGCGCTCGCGCTCGTCGCCCTCGACAGTCGTGGCGGTCGCCTTCATCACCTTGTCCAGTACCTGGATCTCGACTTCCGGCGTCTCGCTGATATTCAGGTACCAGGCGGGGTGCGAGGGCGCCCCGCCCTTGGAGGCAATAATGACGTAGTCATCACCGTCCTGGGCATAGATCAGCGGCGTGGTGCGCGGCTCACCGGACTTGTTGCCGATGGTGGTCAGTAACAGCGCGGTAGCGCCGTTCCAGATATGCCCGACCTCGCCGTTGGTTTCCCGGTAGCGCTTCACATGCTCCTGGTTGAGCAGGCTGATGTCCGTCTGGACATAGCGGCTTGAATCACTCATTGCAGGCTCCTTGCTTGGGGCGCTAGACGCCGACCTTGTAAAAACGCTTCGCCCGCTCGCAGACGATCTCGTTGATGTCCGCATCGGGTATACCCTCGAAATCCCGCTCGATAACGCTGAGGGAATTCGGGAAAGTAGTTTCCGAGTGCGGGTAGTCCGAGGACCACATGATGTTCTTGCCGCCTGGGATATTGCGATTGAGAATGCCCACGCGATCATGGATGAAGGAACCGTAGACGTTCTGGTCCATGAACACGCTGGGCTTTTCCTGCAGCGGGCTGTCGGTCCAGTAGCGCTGTCGCTCCCAGGTGCGGTCCATGTACTCCGCCATCCAGGACATCCAGCCCACGCCGCTCTCGACTATGGCCAGGCGCAGTTTGGGGAAGCGCTGGAATACGGCACCGTAGATCATGATCGCCACCGGCTCGGCCATGGCGGTCTTGCTCATCACCAGGTCCGGCAGGAAGTGCTGCTTGTTACCGAAGCGCGGCACCCGGCCGCCGAGGTGCATGGTCAGGGAAATGTCCAACTCCGTTACCGTCTCCCAGAGTTTGTCGAACTCCGGGTCGATGTAAGAGCGGTCACCGTTGGGGTTGCCCGACAGGCCCAATGCCTGGGCGGTGAAGCCACCGGCTTTCGGCACGTCCGGGTCCATGGGAAAGGCGGGAATATTGATCGTGGTGAAGCCCATTTGCGCCAGTTCACGGATCATCCTGCAGGACTCGTCCACGTCACGCATCGGTACGTAACCCACCGGCACCAGGCGCTTGCGGTCGGCGCCGCAGAAATCCCACAGCCAGCGGTTGTAGGCCTGGAAACTGGCGATATACAGCTCCGGGTTGGCCGTGCCCAGCGGGCCGCCACCGAACAGGACCGCCGCATCCATACCGTCGGTGGTCATGTCTTCAAGGCGGGTTTCCGGCAACCAGACTGGACGCATCTCCGAGCGGCGCCCGACCATCTTGTAGTCTTTGCCCTTGCGACCGGCCTGGTTGGAAATCATCATCACCGGGCGCTTGTTGCCTTCGAAGATGATCCAGTCGTGCTCTTCGCCGTGCTCGATACGCGGCGCCAGGTCGGCGAGGTGCTCAGGCAGGTAGTCCTTCCACATCTCGTAGGGCGGGTCCATGTGGGCATCCGCGTCCACGATCAAGCGTTTCGCGGCGGTGCCGCGCCGGGTGTCATCACTCTGTTTCAGTGCTGCGTTAGACATACCAAATCCTCCTCGTGATTCGATGTTTTACTTATTCGGTGCCGGCCCTTACGTGACTGGCCTGAACTGGGGAATAGTCAGTCCGCTCGCATGGGGTTCCATGACCACCTCCAGCCGCATATCGATTTCGACTGCATCGTAGGCGCAGTCGAGTATGTTGCTGTGGTAGAAAGGCCCTTCCTCGAGTTGTACGACCGCGATCACGAAGGGCACCTTGTCCCTGGTATCCGGTGTGTAGGCGCGGTGCATCACCGTGTAGGTGTAGAGCCTGCCCCGCCCGGAAGCCTCTACCCACTGCATGTCCGCATCGCCGTGCTCGACGCAGCGACTGGCGGGCCAGTAGTGGCGCTCGCAGAGCTGGCACTGGTGAAGAAGGAACTTGCCTTCAGCACAGCCTGCCCAGAAAGGCACGTCGGCGGGGTCGCCACCGTAGCGGCGGATGGCCTCCATCAGCGGGTGTTGCGCAAGCTGCTGCAGGGTCTCGCTCATATACAGTTCCGCCCCTTCTTCATGGATTGCGACCCAGGATCATGCAGGCATGGGCCCAGGTGTTCTGCACGCCGGCATTCATGCCGTGACCGGACACCAGTGAGGTTTCCGCCTTCTTCAACTGACCCTCACCGGCTTCTTCGCGCAGCTGCTGCACTGCCTCGGCGATGCCGGTAAAACCGGTGGAGTAATAGGCGGAAAGCTGCCCGCCACCGGTATTGGTGGGAATCATGCCGTCCGGGCCCGTTCCGCCTTCAGCGTAGAGCGGGCCGCCCTGCCCTTCCTTCACGAAGCCGAAGGCTTCGAGTTGCATCAGCGGGGAGATGGTGAAGGGATCGTAGAGCTGGGCCATGTCGATATCCGCCAGTGTCATACCCGCCTGTTCGAAGGCGCGGGCTTTGGCCGGTGCGATATTGTCGTGGTTCTCGTAGACCAGTCCCTTGTGCCAATTGACGATGTTGTGGCCGGTGCCCGCGCCGAGCACATAGACCGGCTTGTTGCGCAGGCTCCGCGCACGCTCCGCCGTGGTCACCAGCACCGCGATACCGCCATCGGTATTGCGGGTGCAGTCGTAGCGGCGGAAAGGATCGGTAATCATCGGCGATGCCTGGTGCTCCTCGAGAGTCATCGGCTTGCCGTAGCCCAGCGTACCCGGGCGCTTCAGCGCGTAGTCACGCTGGGTGACGGCTACAGCGCCCAGGTGTTCGGACGTTGTGCCATACAGGTGCATGTGGCGCCGGGCGTGGAAGGCGTGGGTCGCCGCGGCGCCCAGCAGGCCGTAGAGCATCGGGTAGCCGTAACCGTAAGAACCGATATCCTGCTTGCCGCTGGTGGCGAAGGCCGACTGGGCTTCGCCGTACACACAGGCCACGACCTCTGCCTGACCGGCCTCGATCATCGCCATCGCCGCGACGATGGAAAATACCGGGGTGGCGCCGCCGGTCATCATCGACACGGAGAAGTTCGGCGACAGGCCCATGTAGCGCAGGTCCTCGCGATCCACGTAGGCGCGGATGTAACCGTCGATGGCGTCGCGGGGCAGGCCCGCATCCGCGAGTGCCAGGTCTACCGCCTGGGTACGCAGTTCCCGGCCTTCAAGGCCGAGGCCAACACCCTGCTCGGTAACGCCGAGGCCGACAATGGCACACTTGCTTCGCATCGAGACTCTCGCTCAACCCATCGGCTTGCCGGCGGAGAGCCCGCCGTCCACCGGCAGGTTGACGCCGGTGATGTTGGAGGCGAGATCGGAGGCGAGGAACAATGCGCCGGCCGCGCACTCCTCGGGCTCGATTACCCGGCCCAGCGGGTGGTAGCCGGCGGTGTGCTGCTTGGCCATATCGTTGGCTTTCAGGATGCCGCCACCGAAGTTGGTGGGCATGGCCGCGGGGCAGACGGAATTTACCCGAATGCCTTTCTTCGCCACTTCCAGTGCGAGGCCGCGAGTCAGGCTGGTCACGGCGCCCTTCGAGGAACCGTAGACCACGCCGCCAAAACCAATCAGCCCTGCTACCGAAGCAGTTATGACGATGCTGCCGCCCCCGCCCTGGGATTCGAACTGGCGGATTGCCGCCTTGCAGCCGTGAATCACACCACCCACGTTCACTGAGGTGAGCTTCACGAGGTCTTCGTCGGAGGCATCCATGAAGGTCTGCCCCGGCTGGGTGGTGATGCCCGCGTTGTTGTACATCACGTCGAGGCGGCCGAACTTGTCAACCGCGGCCGCTACCATAGCGTTGACGGAATCGGCACTGGTGACGTCACACTCGACCGCCAGGGCCTCGCCACCTTTCGCGGCGACTTCCGCCGCCACTTCATCGACAGCGCCGAGATTGATATCCGCGGCCACGACTTTCGCACCGTGCTCGGCAAAAAGCAGTACGGCAGCGCGACCGACGCCGGAACCAGCGCCTGTGATGATCGCGACTTTATCCTGTAGTAATCCTTGCATTGTTATATACCCCCGATATTGAGGCAGCTGAGTTGTTGGTAGATGCGCAGCCCCTCGATGCCGCGCTCGCGGCCGATGCCGCTCATGCGCTGGCCGCCGGACGAGGCGTAGGCGCTCATCACGCCAGCGTTCACATTGACGGTGCCACTCTTGATTTTCAGGGCGACGTCCAGCGCCGCCTTGCGGTCCTTGCCGTGCACATAGCCGGAAAGGCCGAAGCGGGAATCGTTGGCCATCTGCACGGCGTGGTCGAGATCGCGATAGCCGATGACGGACACCACAGGTCCGAAAATTTCATCCTGGGCGGCGGCGTTACTGTTGTCGGGCAGGTCCAGCACCGTGGGCTGGAAGAAGAAGCCGTCGCCGAGGCCCTCGGGACGCGCGCCGCCAGCAATGACTGTGCCGCCCTGCTCTACCGCCGCTTTGACATAGTGTTCGCAACGCTCGACCTGGGCGCGGCTGATCACCGGGCCCATCTGGCTATCGGCGGAATCCGCCGGGCCCACTTTGATACTGGCTACAGCCCCGGCGATTTTCGGCAGCAGTTCCGCCTTGCTTTCTTCCGGTATGAAAATGCGGGTACCGAGCGCGCATCCCTGGCCCGCGTGGGCCATGCACACGCCCATCACGTTGGGCAGGACCATATCCAGCGCATCCGGCAGGAAGACCTGGGCCGACTTGCCACCCAGTTCCAGCTGCAGGCGCTTCATGGTCGGCGCCGCCTGTACCATGATCTGTTCGCCAACTGCCGTCGATCCGGTGAAGGCGACCATGTCCACATCGTCGTGCGTGGTCATCAGCTTGCCGCCTTCTAAGCCCGCTTCCAGCACGATGTTCAGCACGCCCGCTGGCAATCCGGCTTCTTCCGCGGCATCGGCGAAGACCATTGCCGACAGGGGCGTCAGTGGGCTGGGCCGCAACACCAGGGTGTTACCCGCTATCAGCGCGGGCATGATCTTCCACAGCGCCGTATAGAAGGGGAAATTGTAGGCCGCGATGCCCGCAACCACGCCGACCGGCGTGTAGCGACGCAGGCTCTGTACCACCTGCCCCATCGGGTTGATTCGCTCATCCAGCGGCAGCGGGTTTTCCTCGGTTTCCGGCAGGGAGAGAAAGAGCTTGATGGTATCGCCCGCCTGTTTCAGCGGTGCCAACACCTGGGCCATCATCACCCCACTGTGGCGTGGACAGCCGGCCTCGCGCACGACGATATCGGTGCTTTCCTCGCGTTTCGTTGCGAGTGCGGCGACAAACTTGCCGAGCATCGCCGCGCGATCCTTGGCGGGAAGATCACTCCACACACCACTGTCATAAGCCGCCCGTGCGGAGTGGATCGCCGCCAGCACCTGGTCGCTGTCGAGCCCGGGGAGCCGTGCGAATACTTCACCGGTAGAAGGATCTTCCACCGTTATTTCTGCACCCTGCCCGGCCACCCGTTCGCCGTGGATAAAACCGGCGTGTTGCAAACTCGTCATGCCGAACTCCTAACGCAGAATGACCGGGATGGTGGACATACCGCGCTGCTCGAGACCGCCCAGCAACTGCGGCTCTGGCGCGTCCGGATCCAGGCGCATATTGGGGAAGTTATCCATCAGCCCCTCGATGGCGGCAATCATCTCCTGCTTGGAAACTTCCATGCCCAGGCAACGGTGCGGACCCATGCCGAAGCCGAGGTGGGGTTGCTTGCCGCGGGGCCGATGCAAATCGTAGACATCGGGGTTGTCCCAGATTTCGGGATCGCGATTGGCCGCGCCGAGGCACATGTCGACGCGGGAGCCGGCGGGAATAGTCACGCCATCCAGTTCGACGTCCTCTTTCACCAGGCGAGGGAAAGTCGGGTCGGTGGGCATCCAGCGGGCGCCCTCCTCGATAGCGGCCTCGATCAGTCTGCGATCGGCCTTGCAGTCTTCCCAGTTCTGGTAATCGCTGAGCAACTGGTAAAGCGTGATGCCGAGCTGGCGCCAGGTGGTCCCGCCACCAGCGAGAATGATCAGGCGGCAGTAAGCGAAAATCTCGTCGTCTTCCAGGGGGCGTGTGCCGCCGCCCTCCAGCTCCAGCTCGCAATCGATCAGCTCGGATACCACGTCGTCCTGGGGCTCCGCGCGCCGCGCGGTGATCACTTCCATGAGCATCCGCGAGACTTCCCCGGCGGATTTCATGACTTCCTCGATCGGCAGGGTGCGGGCCATCATGCTCTTTTGCAGGTGTACGCGGAAGGTCAGCGCGTCCTCACCGTTCAGACCCATGCCCTGGGTAACGATACTCACCGGCAGGCGGGCGCACAGATCGAGATTGAGATCCGCCTTGTCCATGGTCTTCAGGCGCTCCAGCAGCGAGGCGACCGAGTTATCGATCCAGTTCTTGCGCCACCACTTGATCGCCCTGGGACGAATGAACATCGGCTGGACCATGCGGCGATAGCGCATGTGCTCGTCACCGACCATCTTCAGGATGACTTTGCCCAGTTGGCGCACCCCGGGGCTTTCTTCGTAAACCTCGGAGGAAAACAGCAGGTTTTCCCGCAGGGCGCGGTTGCACAGCTCGTAGTTCAGCAGGGTGTAGTGTGGACGCTCGTTTTCGTACATGGTGTGCGGCGCCGGCGGCAATTCCAGCAGTTCGCGCAGGGAACCCTTCATCACGGGGTGCTTTTCCCGCAGGGCGTTCATACCCGGCGTCAGGTCCCCGAAAACTTCGCCACCGTGGGCCTCGGTCTCCTTGACCACGTCAAAGAGTTCCGAATATCGCTCGTCTTCAGCGGTTAGTGTCGCTGTCATGGAATCTACTCCTGCAGTTGAATCTGGATCTGGCGCTATTCGGCGCCGCTGTTTCTGACCGCAACCACCGCCGCGCCGGTCAGGGCGACGTCGATAACTGCCTCGATGTAATTCGTTTCCACCTCCTCACCGAAGGTCAGGAGGCGGCGGAGGATGGGGGCGGAACACATATCACCGATCAGCTCGGCGTTGACGCTGCGGGGAAACTCGCCACGCTCGATGGCACGTGTAACCATTTTGGTCCTGTACTCGCGCTCACGCTGGTAAAGCTTGCGGGCGACCGCCTCGACTTCAGGGTCCGTGCGCCCGGAGAGCGCAGTGAGGATTCCCCGCCACATGGAGGTTTTGCTCAGAGTCACCATATTGCTCAGGTAGGCGAGAAAATCGCCGCGCAGGCTGCCGGTGTCGGGCAGGGGCCGCTCCACCTGGAAATGCGAATCCAGGGTATCGGAAACGAGGATGGCCTTGGTCGGCCAGCGGCGATAGATGGTGGTCTTGTTTACGCCCGCGCGCTCGGCGACTTCCTCGACCTTCAGGTTGGCATAGCCGACACGGTTGAGTTCCTCGCCGGTTGCCTTCAGTACGCTGGCAACAACCTTGGCCGCCCTGCCGGTCTGCTGCACGCCACTGGTGCGGCGATCCCCGGATGCGGGCCTGGCTTTTGCTGTTGCCTTTGCGTTCAAGGTCTTGTCACCTCGCAGCGCGCTGATCAGCGCGCTTGCCATTCTCTTTATTCTCGGTCGCTGCCTGACAAGGGCGAACCACTCCTTTAAGAGGCGCGACCAACTGCCTTGAATCCTAGACAGGGACATTTTTTTTGTCAACTTCTAGTTGCGTTTATTGGCCTGGGTTACCAAGCGACCCACAGCTCCTCCCTGAGAAAAACCGGCATATCAAAGGATGATCCCCTACGAAAAAGCTATATAAACGCCGAAATTATGCAAATTCTGGTACCAGGCGCATTTGTAATCCGCTCTTATTCACTCAAATCCTGATCCAGGGCCCGCGAATTGACACAACTTTTAGTTGCCATTAAAGTTTCCCTACTGGCATCCCTCCAGGGAAGCTCCGGCAGCGAATAACTATCAGGCAATGCCGCGGGAACCGTATCGAGCATGAGTAGCGAACACAGTAATTCAGGCGCCGCGCAGCAAGCCCCGGTAATACTGGTCACCGGCGGCAGTGGCGCCATCGGTCTGGAGATTGCCGTACAGGCGGCCGCCAGCGGCGCCCGGGTAGCCCTTCACGGGACCTCCATGGAAAGCGCATCCGCGGCTTCTGACTCCCTGCTGCAGCGCGTAGCGGGTGCGGAAGTGTTTCCAGTGGCAGCCGACTTTCTCGAAGCGGGGTCGATAGCGGCCGTGCTCGATCGGGCGGCGCAGCACTGGGGGCGACTCGATGGCTTGATTCACTGCGCGATTACCGGCGCGGCGGGCGTGACCGGGCCCTTTGCCAACACTGATCCCGGCGCCTACGGCGAGCATGCCGCCCGGGTGCTGGGGAGTTTCCAGCAATTGTGCTTCCACGCCCTGCCCCACCTGGCCGTGCAGGGCGGGGCGATTGTCGCCTTTACTTCGGATGCAGGGCGCTTCGCGGCGCCGAGGCAGGCACTGATCGGAGGCGCCAACGGCGGGCTGATCAGCTTTGTCCGCAGTCTCGCGCTCGAAGTGGCACGGGAGGGTGTGCGCGTGAACTGCATTTCCCCGGGCTATGTCGAAAACACCCCCAGCTTTGAAAAATACGCTGCGGGTGGGAGGGGTGAAACGGCAAGGAAACGGGCGGGACTGGGCCTGCCGCGGGTCGAGGATATCGCCCCGCTCGCCCTGTTTTTATGCTCTTACAGCGCGAAGAAAATTACCGGGCAGGTCATCAGCATCAACGGCGGCGTCAACGCATAAGCGCCTGGCGATACTGCAAGGCCCTCGATCACTGCCCTTCACCACTCAAGCGATATTCCAGAGGATACTTTCATGCAAGCCACAGCCGATATTTTCGAGGGTGTTCGCGTTGTCGAACTGGCCCAGTGGGTCTTCGTTCCCGTGGCGGGCGCGTTGCTGGCGGACTGGGGCGCGGATGTCGTGCGTATCGAACACCCGGACGGCGACCCCTACCGCGCGCTGGCCACCCAGGGGATCGGCTCCGACAGCGGCGGCGTCAACCTCTCTGTCGCACTGGCGAACCGCGGCAAGCGCTCGCTGGCACTCGATATCAAGAAGCCGGAAGGCCTTGCGGTGCTGCATAAACTGCTGGAATCCGCCGATGTCTTCCTCACCAGCCTGCGCCCCGATGCCCTGCGTCGCCTCGGGCTCGACGCGGACCAGCTGCGTGAACGCTACCCCGGATTGATCTATGCCCGGGGTAATGGCTTCGGCACCCGCGGCCCCGACGCCAACCAGGCCGGCTACGACGCCTCCGCCTTTTTCGCCCGCGGAGGTGTCGCCGATGCCCTGACGCCACCGGAGCGGGATTACCCCATCCAGCAACGCGGCGCGATGGGCGACCGCAACGGCGGCATGGCTATCGCCTTCGGTATCGCCGGCGCGCTGTTGAAGAAAATGCGCACGGGCAAGGGTTCGGTGGTCGACGTCTCTCTCCTCGCTACCGCCATGTGGACGCTGTCTTCCGATCTGCTGACCGTACTGCAGGGCAAGGAAATGCCGCGTCCGGGCGATCGTGCAGCCACCCCCAATCCCCTTACCAGCACCTATCGCTCGGCGGACGGCCGCTTCATCCAGTTGATGATGCTGCAGGGTGATCGCTACTGGGCCGACCTGTGCCTGGCCCTGGGCCGCGAAGACCTTGTCATCGACCCGCGCTTCGATTCGCTCAAGGCGCGCAGGGAGAACTGTGCCGCCTGTATCGCCGAACTCGACGCCGAATTCGGCAAACGCAGTTTCGCCGAGTGCAAGGCCACGCTGGGCAGTATCGATGTGCCCTGGGCGCCGGTGCAGCGGGTCGACGAACTGCTCGAGGACCCACAGGTCATCGCCAACGGCTATATCGGCGAGGTCCCCGCCGAAGGTGATACGCCGGCCTATCACCTCCCCGCGGTACCGGTGCAGTTCGACGAGGCCCCACCCGCCCTGCGCCGGGCGCCAGAGCTCGGCGAGCACACCGAAAGCCTGTTGCTGGAGCTCGGCTACGAGTGGGAAACCATCGCGGAGCTGCAGGACCGAGGCATCATCCCTTGAGCAAAGCAGATGCCCCGTGGATCGATCCACAAAAAGCGAAAACGCTGCCGCAACTGATTCGCGCAGCTGCACTTGCCTACGGCCCGGCCCCCGCGGTCAGCCTGCGCCGGGCGGACGGCAGCAGCGAGACCCTGGACTTCGAACAACTGGAACAGCGCTCCGCCGAAATGGCCCGCGGCCTGCTCGCCCGCGGTATTGGCAAGGGCAGCCGGGTAGGCTTCATTTGCGGCAATGGTCCCATGTTCGGCGTGGTCCTCGCGGCTATCGCCCGCAGCGGCGCCATCGCGGTGCCGATCAGCAGCTTTATCAAGGCCAACGAACTGGTGCGGGTACTGAAACAGTCCGACGTCGGCGGCCTGATCCTGCAACGGGAACTGCTCGGCAAGGATCTGGTGGCACGACTGTGCGACGCCGTGCCGGAACTGCTGGAAAACCCCGATCCCGAGCTGCGCCTGGAAAGTGCGCCCTTCCTGCGCTGGGTCGCCTCCACCGGGGACGACCTGCCCGCCTCGGTGCGCGACCTGGACTGGCTGACGGGCGCCGCAGGGAGCATCAGTCCGGCATTGCTCGGCGCGGTGGAGAGTGAAATCCACCCCACCGACCAGGCCCTCGAGATCTACACCTCGGGTTCGATGGCATTACCCAAGGGTGTGCGCCACAACCACGGCCCGGTGCTGTTCCGCACGCACTTCCTGCGTCGCATGTCGCCAATGAGCCGCGACCACGAGCGGGTCGTGCCCCTGCCCCTGTTCTGGGTGGGCGGTTTGATGATGTTCCTGTTGCCCGACCTCGAATTCGGCGTTCACACCGTCTGTACCGAAGCTACCACCACCGACAGCCGCTCTGCCATGGGCAGCGTGCTTGCGGAGGAGGACATGATCGAGATGCCGCCGGGCTACACGATCTGGGCCCTCGGCATGACCGAAACCCTGGGGCCCTACTCCTATGGCGACGAAATGCGCGCACCCGGCCATCCCCTGTGCGCCCCGCTCGACCATATCGCGGAGCGCTACGAACTGCGACTGGCAGACGAGCAGGATGCTCCGGTGCCCATCGGCGAAGTCGGCGAAATCCAGATCCGCGGTTACGCGCTTACCCCGGGCCTGCACAAGGTCGAACGCGACCAGTACTTTACCGCGGACGGTTACTACCGCACGGGCGATCTCGGCCGCGCCGAAGGTAAGCGGATCCACTTCGTCGGTCGCGACGGCGACATGATCAAGACCGTCGGCAGCAATGTCTCCCCTGCGGAAGTCGAGCTCGAACTGCAGCAACTGGAGGGTGTGCACTCGGCCTACGTGGTCGGCGTGCCGGATGCGACTCGCGGTGAACTGGTTACCGCCGCGGTGGTGGCACGGGATGGCGCGAAACTGGATTTCGCGGTACTGGAATCATCGCTGCGCGAGCGGCTGTCGAGCTTCAAGGTACCCCGGGCCTACCTGCAGATACAGCGAGACGAGGTCCCGATGCTTCCCAGCAACAAGGTCGCCCGCAGGGAGATCCAGCGCATGATGATGGAACGCCTGGATACCTGACGACCTGGCAAGCTGCGACGAGGCAAAAGCTACTGGAATGTCAGTTTTATTTCGGGGATGATGGGACGAACGCGAAACGCCCCTCTGGTCTACCGGTCCGGGCATCGCCGGACTCTACGACGATTCGAATAAGACTAGACCGATGAGCGAAACATCCTCCCCGATCCGCGAGGACGGCGAACAGCGCCCCGCGGCGGCCGGCAATATACCCGCGGGTCAATCCTCCGCCTACGCCAACTACGTACTTGGCGTACTATTCGTCGTCTACGTGCTGAACTTCATCGATCGCCAGGCCATGTCGGTCTTCATCGGCCCGATCAAGGAAGAATTCGGCGCCTCCGATACCGCGATGGGCCTGCTGGTAGGCTTCGCCTTCGCCCTGCTCTACACCTTTGCCGGCATCCCCATCGCCCGCTGGGCCGACCGGGCCAATCGCCGCAATATCATCGCCATCGGCCTCGCGGTCTGGAGCACCATGACCATCCTCACCGGGCTGGCGAAGAATTTCACCCACCTGCTGATCGCCCGCCTCGGCGTCGGTATCGGCGAGGCGGCGGGCACGCCGCCCTCCCACTCGCTGATTGCCGATTACTTTCCCATCCACAAGCGCGCCACGGCACTGGGCATCTATTCCACCGGCGTCTTCGCCGGCTCGGCCATCGCCTACCTCGGTGGGGGCTACCTGCGGGAGAACTTCGACTGGCGGACCGCGTTCATCATATTGGGCGCGCCGGGTTTGTTATTCGTGCTGGTCCTGCTGCTGACGGTCCGCGAACCGCCCCGCGGTATGGCGGACCAGCGGCAGGCCTCCGCACAGCACTCGACCTTGCGGGAAACCCTGGCGTTTCTCATGAGCTCGCCTTCCTGGCTGTGCATGATGGCCGGCGCCGCCTGCCTGTCGATCATCGGTTACGGCATCCTGATGTGGGGCTACGAGTTCTACGGGCGGGTTCACGGCATGAATCCTGTCGAGGTGGGGAAATGGATGGCGATCATCGTCGGTGTCGGCGGCTGCGCCGGCACCCTGATGGGAGGCGTGCTCGCCGACCGCATCGCCATCCGCAAGCCTTCTCATCTGGTGCGCGTCCCTGGACTGCTGACACTGATAGGCATGCCACTAGGCGCGACCAGCCTGCTGCTGGGCTCCACCAGCCTGTCCCTGCTACTCCTGTTCCCCTTCTATGTCCTGCTTAACATGTATATCCCCGCCGTCTACAGCGCCAACCAGAACCTTGCGCGGCTGGACATGCGCGCCACCGCCTCCGCCATCGTCCTGTTCGTGATGAACATCTTCGGCGCCGGCGCCGGGCCCTTCATCGTCGGTGCGCTGAGCGACTTTTTCGCGACCCAGCACGGCATCAACAGTCTGCGCTATGCGCTGGTGACTACAGTGGGCCTGGGCGTGGTGGGTTGCCTGTTTTTCATGCTGAGCAGTCGCTGGCTGAGCCAGGACCTGGAACGGGTCAATCGACTGGACACCGCGACCAATGGCTGAGGAGCGCTGAATTTGCCCGCTAATCCCAACTCTGGACCCTATTCGGAAGCCTATCTTCGCTACGTGCTACTGATCGCCTTCCTGGTGGTCGCGGTCAGCCTGATGGACCGTTACATCGTCTCCATCCTGCTGGAACAGATCGGCACCGATCTCGGCCTCACCGATACTCACCTGGGCCTGCTGGTCGGTCCCGCTTTCGTTGTCGTCCACATACTCTGCCAGTTCCCGCTGGCCCGCTACGCGGACCGTACCTCCCGCCGCAACATGATCGCCTGGGCCATCGCCCTGTGGAGCCTGTTCACCATGGCGGGCGGACTGGCCCGCAACTTCGCCCAGTTGTTCGTTGCCCGCATGGGCGTGGGCGTTACCGAGGCCGCATCGTCACCAGCGATTGCTTCCATGCTGTCTGACTATTTCCCCCCGCACAAACGCGGCCTGGCGATGTCGATGCTCTCCATCGGCGGCGTCGCGGGTATCGGCGCCGGCATGCTCCTCGGCGGCTTCGCCGGGCAGGCCTGGGGCTGGCGTACCGCGCTGATCGTGGCGGGCATACCCGGCCTGCTCCTGGCCCTGCTGGTATGGTTCACCATGGCGGAACCGCTTCGCGGTGGCAGTGATGCAAGCGCCGCGAAAACAAAGCAGCGCGGTACCCGGGAGACTCTCGGCTACCTGTGGGGGAACCGCACTTACTGCTGGATCATCGCCGGTGCCAGCCTCTCCATGGTCGCGGGTATCGGGCGCGGCGCCTGGGAGCCGGTGTTCCTGATCCGGGTCTACGGCATGGAACAGGCAACCGCGGGCATGGTGTATTTTCTTATCAGCCCGTTACCCGGAATGCTCGGCGCACTGCTCGGTGGCATCCTGGTGGACCGCCTGAGCAAGCGCGATGTGCGCTGGAACCTGTGGCTGCCGATCGCCGCCCTGATGTCGAGCCTGCCGCTGCTGGTGGGCTTCCTTCTCTGGCCGCAGGAGGACATGCTCTGGGGCACGATACTGCCAGTGGGCCTTGCCTGTTCGATCGCGGCCTCCCTGATCGGCGGCGCGGTATCGCCGCCCCTGATATCCACCTGCCAGTCGCTGGTCGACGCCTCCACCCGGGCGACGGCCCACGCCATGTGGACCATTGTCGGCAACCTTATCGGCATGGGTCTCGGCCCGGTCGCTGCGGGATTATTGAGTGACCACTACGCTCCGGTCTACGGCGATGAATCTCTACGCTATGCGCTGCTGATCGTTTCGATGGCGGTAATCCCCGCCGGTATCGCCCTCTACATGGGCTCGCGACACATCACGGCGGATTTCGCACGGCGTGAGGCTGGCTGAACCCGGCACTGCCTCGACAAGAGAAAAGGCAAACGCAATCAATTGATCAACCTGCAAAGAACAGTTGGAGTTAACAGATGCGGAAACAATTCAAGAATCGTGCGCTATACATCCACGAGACGACCTCACTGGGTATTGGTGACATCGATGCTTACAACACGGCATTTTCGGAACTTTACCAGCCCGCGATGGAAGAGCACGGAGCACGCCTGTTCGGCCACTGGCAGGGCAGCCATTTCAATTCCAACTGGCCCGAAATCACCACCATCTGGGAAATCGACGGCTACGATCACCTCGGCAAACTGGGCGCAATGCGCAGCCGCATCAACGGCGATACGCAGTTCGCAGGCTGGGACAAGGCCCTCGCCGACCTCCACGCCGAAGGCGAGGGGCGCCTGTGCTACGCCAACAGCGACATCAAGTTACTGGCCGAGTTGCAGGCGGAGAAATACGACGCACGGGTGGCGATCCAGGAAATCATGACCACCAAGCCGGGCCGGCAGGAAGACTACATCGAGCAATTGCGCTACGCCTACGTGCCCTGGTCAGAGCGCACCGGTAAGAAGTGGCTGGGTTCCTTTGTACCGATTTTCAACAACGAGGAAGTCATTCACTACTGGGCGCTCGAAGGCGGCTGGGACGGTTTCGGCAAGTGGTACCCCGCCTGGAAGGGCGACATCCCCGATGACATCAAGAGCTGGATGAAACTGGCCCCGGCACTGCGCGATGGCTGGGACGACTCCTTCCTTTCCGCGTTGCCGCAGCACCCATTGATGGGATAAAAAAAGGCGCCCCGTGGGGCGCCTTGAATGGCTTGCCATTGTGACCTGTAAGTCACGCAGGCCTGCCTCGCACTACTGTCATTCGAAATTGATCACCAGGTCGATGCCATAGCTGCGTTCTTCCTGGAAAGTCGCGCTGGGGAAGCCGCCGAAGTTGGTGGCGAATGTGATCTCGTCGTTGTCCGTGAGGTTGCGACCCCAGAGGGAAACTTCGCCGACCAGGTGATCGCCAAACTCGATACTCTTCAGGGATGCGCGGGCGTTGACGATCCACGAAGCCGGAATGAATTCAGCAACACCGAAAGGCGTTGCGGCGGCCCGACCCGGGTTTGAATCCAGGCGCATGTCGTCCTGCCAGGTGCCGGTGATACCAAGGCTCAGGTAGGCCGAACCGAACAGCGGGTTGGTCTCGTAGTTTGCGGAGAGATTGCCGTTCCATTCCGGCGTCAGGGTCGGCAGGAAGTCGGAGTTCGGGAATGCCAGGGGTCCGGCGGCAAACACGGTCTCGGCAACGAGTTGGGTCACTTCGGCGAATTCCGCATCCTGGTAGCCGAGGGTCGCACTCAGGGTCAGGCCCTCCAGCGGCAGTGCTGTAACTTCCAGTTCGAGGCCCTGCACATCCAGTTCGCCACCCTCCACGATCAGCACCGCGATATCCTCACCTCCGGGTACGTTGGCGCCGCTCTGTGCGGTCTGCAGATTCTCATAGGTCACGTCGAACAGGGCGACGTTGGTACGCAGGCGACCACCGAAAAAGTCGGCCTTGGCGCCGACTTCCCAGGAATCCGCCTCTTCCGGCTCGAAACCGAAGCCCGCGACGGAGCCCCCCGAGACGAATGCGGTGGAGTACTTCGCATAGGCCATGACACCATCGGAGAAGCGGTAATTCACGCCCAGCAGGTAGCTCACGTTGTTGTCGTCGTAGTCGAAGTCCTGGTAGGTCAGGTTGCTGTCCTCATCACCGGTGATGTAGGTGCCGGACTTATCGTCCTTGGTGTAGCGCAGGCCGGCGAGCAGGTCCATGGAGTCGGTGATGTGGAATTCCGTCTGGGAGTAGACGGCATAGGATTTCGCCTCGTTGAGCGAGTAGCTGTCATCACCGCTGGGCACCACGTAGTCCGGCAGGAAGCCGAAGATGAAAGTGTTGGTGGAACCGCGGGGACCACCGGACTCATCTTCGGATTCGAAATACAGCAGGCCGGCGGTCACCGTGGCGAAGTCGCTGTCGTAGTTCAGCTGCAGTTCGTTGCTCCACTGGTCGCCTTCGGAATTGGACTGGGAACAGGCGTAGCAGAAGGGCGTATCCGCGGGCAGGCCAAGGGCGCCGCCGACAACCGGGCCGATCACCCAACCGCTGGTGCCGGAGATATCGGCTGGCTGGAAGACCTCGGATTTGCGGTAGGCCAGGGTGTTCTTCAACATGAGGGAGTCATTGACTTCCCAGGTCGCAGTCAGGTTGTGTCCCTGGACTTCCTGGTCGCGGTTAAGAGACCAGGCATTGTTGACGGAATCGGGCCGGGTTGTCTTTCCGTTCCACAGCAGATCGGGATTCGCCGCGGCCAGCAGGTCGAGGAAGATCGCGCCCTGGGGCGGCAGCGTGCCGGTATAGAAATCACTGGCGATAGCGTTGCCGGTGGGGCTGCTTTCGTCCTTGCTGTAATCGTATTTGTAGCTGAGGGAGAAAGTATCTGTAGGTTCCCACAATGCAGCGAAAAACACCGTTTCTGTGTCCACCGCTCCAAGTGTGTCCGGGGAAGTTCCCTTGCCATAGTTGAAGGCGCTACGGTCCCAGGTGGTTCCCGCCCCTTCGTTGTCGATGTCGCCATCCTGCTCCTCCATTGAGTAGGTCAGGTAAGCGCTGAAATCGCCGATCGTCGGCAAATCCACCGTGGTATCAGAGCGGAAGTAATCCCGGTTACCGAAGCCCAGTTTCTGGCGGACTGCGAAGTCCCCGAGAGGCTCGCGGGTAGCGATGCTGATCGCGCCGCCGGTGGCGTTACGCCCGAACAGCGTACCCTGGGGGCCGCGCAGGACTTCCAGGCGCTCGATGTCGGGCAACTGGAAGATAGAGCCTTTGGGAGAGCCGATGTAGACACCATCCAGGTAGATGGAAATCTGTTTGTCGGAGCCGGGTACAACGCCGTAACTGGTGATGCCGCGCATGTTGAACGCGGGCACATTGGTGCCGCCCGCGGCGGGACGAACACTGAGGTTCGGCGCCAGGCCGGAAAGGTCGTTCACGTCCACGACGGTGTTGACCTCGATCATTTCCTTGGTCAGGGCGGTCACGGCCACAGGCACGTCCTGCAGGCTCTGCTCACGCTTCTGCGCGGTAACGATGACCTCTTCCAGGGCCATGGTACGGCTCTGGGCCAGCGCTGCGGGAATACTGGAACTCGAAACAATCGCCGACGCCAGCAATACCTGCGCCCTCATCCGCGCGCTTCTCATGTTTCTGGTGGACATTACTTATTCTCCGGTGTGGGAATTTATAATTGGATTAACACAGCAGGTAACATTGATAATAACTGAGCCTGAGTCAGTGAGGTGTAGCTCACCAATGGCTGCTGATCAGTAAAATTCTCTGTTTTATGAATTATCCTGAGCTTCAAAAGGTGATAAGGACAAAATCCATAGAAAGCCCATCGAAGCGATATTTTGCAAAAGCTAACACATTGTCGGTTTTTTGCAAGTTAATTTCCAGCGTGGTCATGCCGGGTTTCGGCAGAGCTCCTGCCCTGCCGCGAAGCGTGGAGAGCCTGTACGAGGCCTCGATGGACCAGGGTGCTCCTGGCACTGGAACTGTAGGCGGACTCGCGTAGGATAGGCACAGCGACGACAGCAATCGCCGCTCCGCGGACTTGCCAGCAATAACAAGGATAATGACAACATGCCGCAGCTCTCGGCTACTCCCGCACACCCGACCGCACAGTCTGCCTGCCAACCGTCGCCGCGCCGCTGGTACGCACTCGCCGTGCTTTTCCTGGTCTCGGTGATGAACACCATCGACAAGATGCTCATCCCCGCCCTGGCGGAACCCCTGCGCCTGGAATTCGATCTCAGTGACTCCCAACTCGGACTGCTGATCGGGCTGGTGTTCTCCCTCGCCTACGCCGTCGCCTCCATTCCCATGGGACTGATGATCGATCGACTGAATCGCACGCGGCTACTGGCGGCACTGCTGCTCGGCTGGAGCCTGCTCACACTGATCAGTGCGAGAGCAGGATCGGTGCTGACCCTGGGGCTCTGCCGCATGGGTGTGGCGGCGGCGGAATCCGGAGGCAACCCGACAACGCTGTCGCTCCTCGACGACTACTTTCCCAAGCGCGAGCGCGCCCGCGCAATCGGCATTTTCAGCGCGAACACCGCTTTGGCTGGCGTATTGGTCTTCTCACTGGCAGGACTGATTGCCGCAGAACACGGCTGGCGCGCCGTCTTTGTCCTCGCCAGCATCCCGGGCTTTATCCTCGGCGCACTGGTTCTGCTGACCTTGCGCGAACCTCCGCGAGGCGCCTTCGATCCCGGTGTAACAGAGGGGCAGGAAACCGAGAGGCCCGGCTTCCGCAGTGTTATCAGGGCGATCAGGGGGAACACAACGCTGCTCTGGGTGATTGCCGCGGCGATCCTGACCATCATGGGCCAGACCGGCACCAGCGCATTCATCGCCGCTTTTTTCGCCCGTATCCACGAACTGCCCCTGGAGCAGACGGGCCTGGTATCGGGGCTGGTAATGGGCCTGGGACTGGCCGTCGGTACAATCAGTGGCGGGTTCATCGCGGATGCGAGAAACCAGCGCTCACCCGGCGGCGGCTGCTATTTCGTCGCCCTGGCCACACTGCTTGCCGTCCCCCTCGGCGTCGCGGCGTTTACAGTTCCCAGCGTGACGGCATCGGCGCTCTGCCTGTTCGGCTTCCAGGTACTGGGCACCTGCTTCTACGGCGCCACCCTGGCCACCATCCTGGAACTGTCGCCGCTGAAAGTCCGCGGCTCGATTATTACCTACAGCCTTTTGCTGATGAATCTCTGCGGCTACGGACTCGGACCACAGATCTCCGGCACCCTCAGCGACTTTTACGCGCAACAGGGCATCCCGCAGGCCCTGCGCTGGGCCCTGGCCTCGGTGGTGGGATTGCTGGTGCTGGCGTCGGCCTGCTATTTCAGGGCGGGTAGCCGGCTAAGACAGGGTCGCTGAACCATCCGGGCTCGCGGCGACCGCTCTCAGGCGAAGGTCGTGTCAGCGCCGACAGGTGCACCGGCGGCGAAGATCACATCGGCAACCCTGGCCTTGTGGCAGGCAGCGTCTCCCCAGGTGTTTGCCAGCGCCCAGGCCTTCTTCATGAAGATGTGCAGGTCCACTTCCCAGGTGTAGCCCATGGCACCGTGTACCTGGATGCTGTTCTTCGCGGCAAGGCTCGCCGCCTCGCAGGCCGCGAGCTTGGCGTGGGAAACCGCCAGTGAGGCTTTCGCTACATTCCGCGTTACCTGGTAGGCCGCACGGTAAACCGGCGCCTTCGCGTATTCCAGTTTTACCGCGACATCCGCCATATGGTGTTTCACCGCCTGGAAGCTGCCGATGGTCTTACCGAACTGGCTGCGCTCACAGGTGTAGGCCACGGAGAGGTCAATCATGCGCTGGGCCAGTCCCAGGGCCTGCGCGGCGCAGGCCAGGGCGCCCCGGTTCAGGGCGGCACGGGCGATTCCGGCTGCGGCATCTCCACTTGCCAGGGGCTTCGCGCCCTCCGCCAGCGTGACACTGAACAAGCGGCGCGACGGGTCCACGGATTCGTTGCGTTCCAGGCTGAACTGGCCGGGAAGCAGGGCGTAGATTCCCTCCTCCCGCACAAGTAACAGCAGGTCTGCGACGTGGGCGTCCTCCACTACCAGATTCTGCTGCAGCCCGACAAGGACCCGCGCTTCGCCAGCCGCGATTGCGGGAAGCCACTGCCGGGCCAGTTCGCCACCCAGTTCACGCAACATGGGAACTGCCACCATGACGGTGTTGACCAGCGGTTCGGGCAGGGCCACGTAACCACATTCCTGGGCGAGCAGCACAAAATCCAGTTCGCTCATGCCGAGGCCACCGAAGTCTTCGGGGACGGTGATACCAGTAAGGCCCATTTCCGCCAGTTGCTGCCACAGGGACTCCCCTCGCCCGGTCTCTGTCTCCCAGGACTCGCGGATGCGTTCGGGGCTCACCTCGTTCACCAGGAAGTCGCGCACGCTTTCCCGGAACAGGAGCTGGTCTTCGCTGAAAGTAAAATCCATGTCGTGGCTCCCTACTTGCGCGGCATCCCGAGCATGCGCTCGGCGATGATGTTGCGCTGGATTTCGTTACTGCCCGCGTAGATGGGGCCGGACTGGGCAAAGAGAAAATCGTCCAGCCAGGTACCGACGCCCGCCGCGGCCGGAGCGTGGGGCTGCAGCTCTGCCCGCGCGCCGAGGATGCTCATGGCGGTGGCGCACATCGACTGGTCCAGCTCCGACCAGAAGATTTTGTTGGTAGACGACTCCGGGCCGATCTTGCCGCCCTGCTGCAGGCGGCAGGCGGTCTGGTAGGTGGTAAGGCAGTAGCTCTCGGCGTCCAGGTAGGCGCGGATGACCGCGTCGCGAATGGCCGGGTCCCTGTCGGCGGATTCCCGGTTGGCCTGGTAGAGCTCGACCAGGCGACGGGCAGTCTCCTGGAAGCGGGCGGGGGCGCGCAGCATCAGGCCGCGCTCGAAGCCCGCCGTGGCCATGGCCACGCTCCAGCCGGCGCCCTCGTCCCCCAGCCGGTTTTCCACCGGCACTTCCACGTCATCGAAGAAAATCTCGGCGAAACCCGGCAGGCCGTCAAGCTGGGGAATCGGCCGCACGGTGATTCCCGGGGCGTCCAGCGGCACCAGGATGAAGGTCAGGCCGTGGTGGCGCTCTGATTCAGGGTCGGTGCGGAAAATCCCGAAGCACCAGTCCGCCCAGACCGCGCGGGTGGACCAGATCTTCTGGCCGTTGATCACGTACTTGTCGCCCTGCCTGTCGGCCCGGGTACGGATAGCCGCCATGTCCGAGCCGGCGTTGGGCTCGGACCAGGCCTGGGCCCAGATTTCCTCGCCGCTGGCCATTTTCGGCAGGATGCGCGCCTTCTGCGCCTCGCTGCCGTACTCCATCAGGGTCGGGCCGAGCAGGCAGATGCCGTTCATGTTCACCCGCTTCGGGGCGCCTGCACGGTAGTACTCCTCTTCGAAGATCAACCATTCGACAAGGTCGCTGCCGCGTCCGCCGAGTTCCTCGGGCCAGGTCACCATGGTCCAGTTGCCGCGGTGCAGCACAGCCTCCCACTCCCGGTGTTGCTGGAAGCCCTCTTCGGTGTCGTAGGTTTTCAGGGGTTTATCCGGCACGCTGGCCGCGAGCCATTCGCGGATTTCTGCCCGGAAGGCCTTCTGCTTGTCGGTGTATTCCAGATGCACGATTTCTATCCTGTTTCGACGGCGGCTGCACTGGCCCGACGCCGGCGCCGCTGAATTTCGCGAAAAACGCAGTGTACCCGCGGCGCATGACCGGGGGCAACAATAATTGACGATGCGTTAATTATTGTTGACTTGGAATTGTCGCTGCGTAAAGATGGGCGCCACTATAAGGAGGAAAGTTGCATGTCGGCCCAGGCGCGCGAATTACGCTACATCATCATCGGAGCAGGTATGGCCGGGATTCTCGCGGGCATCCGCCTGCGCGAACGCGGCGAAGACAACTTCGTGATCTATGAAAAAGGCGACGCCGTCGGCGGCACCTGGCGGGAAAATACCTACCCCGGTGTGGCCTGCGATACCCCCGCCCACTCCTACAGCTACTCCTTCGCCTTCAATCCCGAGTGGAGCGCTTTCTACGCCCCCGGGCCCGAGATCAAGAATTACTTCGAGGAAATGACCGACCGCTTTGGTGTGCGTGATTTCATCCGCTTCAACACCGAAATTAGCGAGTGCCACTTCGATGGCGAGCGCTGGCACGTCACCACAAAAGACGGGCGCGAGGATGTGGCGGACGTCCTGGTCGCCGCCACCGGTGTCCTCCACCACCCCAATATCCCGGCGATTCCCGGTCTTGAGGACTTCGAGGGCGCGGCATTCCACAGCGCCCGCTGGGACCATTCCATCGATTACTCCGACAAGCGTGTCGGCGTCATCGGCAACGGATCAACTGGTGTGCAGATTGTTGCAGCCCTGTCAGGCAAGGTTAAAAAACTGGTGCACTTCCAGCGCTCGCCCCAGTGGATCATGCCCTGCCCCGACACCCGCTACAGCGATGAGGACAAGGCCGCCTTCCGCAATGATCCGGACAGGATCGAGGATGTGCGCAGCGGCCCCGAGGCACAGGCCCGCCGCGGCCGCTTCCTCGCCGCCATCATCGATGCCGATTCACCGGAGCTGGCGGAAATCCAGACCATCGTCGAGCAGAACCTCGAGGACAGCGTCAGGGACCCGGAGCTGCGGGAAAAACTGCGCCCCGACTATCGCGCCGCCTGCAAGCGCATGGTGTTCTCGCCGAACTACTACGAGAAAGTGCAGGACCCCTCGGTCTTCGTCGATACCAGCGGCATCGAACGCGTCGAAGCCAAGGGCGTGCGCATGCGCGACGGCAGCTTCCATGAACTTGACGTGCTGGTGCTCGCCACCGGCTTCAAGGCCGACGCCTTCGTGCGCCCGATGACCATCACCGGGCGCAACGGTGCGGACCTGAATGCATTCTGGAGCGTGCACCCCAAGGCCTACTACGCGGTGACCGTGCCCGACTTCCCCAACTTCTTCATGCTCAACGGCCCCACCGGACCGGTGGGCAATTTCTCGCTGATCGATATCGCCGAGCGCCAGTGGAATTACGTCGAACAACTGGTCGACCTGCTGCGCAGCGGCGAGTGCAAGGCCGTGGCGCCTACCCACGAAGCCCTGCAGGATTACGAGAAGCGGCGCACCGAGGCGGCGAAGAAAACCGTATTCGCCTCCGGCTGCAGCAGTTGGTACCTGGATGCCGACGGTGTTCCCCAGGTCTGGCCCTGGCCCTACGAGTACTTCATGGAAGTGATGGCCAAGCCACGGCTGGAAGACTACGAGTTGAGCGCGGCCTGAGGCCGCGCTGGCGCATTTATCCCCTCGGGTCTCAGGACTCGAAGAAAGCGAAAATACGCATTTCCACGCTTGCCCTGGGCAGTGTGCCCGCCGCCACATCAGGCGCCTGGAAGGCCCCGTGCAGGCAGCCCATCGGCTGGCCGGGGTCGCTGTCGAAGCCCTTGAACACAATCACTTCATCGAGTTCCACGTCGGCGAAGTAGTGCCAGCGCTGCCGCTGGTTGTAGACCGAACTCAGGTAGGGAACCCCGTCCGGGAAATTCGGCTCGACGGTGCGTCCGATCACCCAATCGGCTTCCTCGACACTGCGCTGGTCGCACAGGGCCAGCGGCACGTCCTGGGGTGGCGGGGTAATACTGCGCCACAGGTTGATCACCTGGTAGCGAGGAAACTTGTTCAGGATCGCCGCATCGGCAGCCATTTCGACAAAGGGAAGAATTGCGTCGCGGGTCTGGTCCAGGTGGACGAACTCCGCGGCGGCTGCCCGCGCAGGGTTTCCGGTATCGCGGATCAGGATGCCGCCGTGGTAGAAGGGCGCGACATGGGGGGCGCCGGTCAATTGGCGCACCAGTTCCATTGCCCCGGGCAGGTAGCTGGCCTTTACCCAGGCATCGTTTTCCCAGTCGTCACCAGCAAGTGGCATGTGGTGAATCTCGAATCCTTCCACGCCCAGTGATGGCGCCGCCGCTAGCTGGCGCGCGTCCTGCAGGGTAACCCGCTCGGTCACCAGTTCCTGGGTAATGCGCTCGCGCCAGGTATTGCTCCAGATACCGCCGTCACGGCGATCCGCGGCAAAATTGAGTGCGGAACTTACGCTGTGGTCAGGCATGACTTTATCCATCCTGCCGCCTCGTTCACGGCCTCCATTGCCAGCGGGACCGCCGCGGCGGCGCTCAGGTAACCGTGTAACATACCCTCGTCGCAGCGCGTGTGTACCGTAATGCCCTCGGCGCGCAGGCGCTCGGCGAAGGCAAGGCCCTCGTCACGCAGCGGATCCAGCTCGGCGACGTGAATCATCGCCGGCGGCAGTCCCGCCACACTGGGCACCCGCAGGGGTGACGCCAGCGGCTGATCGCGATCGACGCCCTCGGGGCAGTAGTGATCCCAGAACCAGCGCATGTCGGCTTCCGAGAGCAGGTAGTTCTCGCCGCCGACCTCGCGATAGGAGCCGGTGCTGAAGTCGTGGTCCATCACCGGGTAGGCGAGGTAGAGCCCGGCGAGAGGAATACCGGCGTCACGGGCCCTGATGGCGCAGGCCGCCGCGAGGTTACCGCCGGCACTCTCGCCGATCAGCGCCACCGGACCAGGCAGTTCCGCCAGGGTCCATTGCAGTACCGACCAGAGGTCATCCAGCGGCGCGGGAAAAGGGTGCTCCGGCGCCAGCCGGTAATCGACACTGATGATCTCGCAGCCCGCCCCGGCGGCGAGACGGCGGCAGGTGGCATCGCCGATCTCGAGGTCGCCGAGAACCCAGCCGCCGGAGTGGCAGTAGATGGCATTGCCATTAACCGGGCCCTTGGGCCGGTAGCAGCGCACCGGTATCTCGCCCCCCTCCCCCGCAATCATGGTATCAGTGACCGACTCCAGTTCCGGCAGCCCCGCCTGGGGCGGCGCCGCGGCGAGGCTGCTGCGCAGCATCTCACGCGCTTCGCCAGCGCTTCCCTGCCAGAAATAGGGCCGGCCCGAGGATGCGTAGGCGTCGAGGATCACACGGTAGTAGGGATGAACGGGGTCGTTCGGGGAACTCATTGTCTCTCCTGTTACTCGGGCTTGTTCACGGTCGCCAGTGCGGCGCCACCGCCATCCACCGCGAGCTCGGCGCCATTCACGTAGCTGAACAGCTCGCTGTTCAACAGCAGCAGCGGCCAGGCCTGCTCCTCGGGCGTACTGCAACGGCCGATGGGGCGGGTAATATTGTCGATGCCCGAGAAAGTGGGCAGTTTGTTCTCGATTTCGTCGAGCATCGGCGTGCGGGTGGCGCCGGGGCTGGTGCAATTGATACGGATGCCACGTTCGATCAGCACTGTGGCCTGCTGGCGGGTCCAAACACAGATGGCCTCCTTGGAAAAAGAATAGGCATTGGGGAACAGCCCGCTGTTTACGCGATACCACGCCAGCGCCTCGGCGGGCGTGGCCAGCGACAGGAAATCGAGCAATTCCGTGACGTGGGCGGGCCAGGCTGCCCCGCCGATGGACGCGACGCTGGCGATAGCCCCGCCCGGCCGCATACGCGGCACCACCAGTTCGGTGAGTACACGGGTTGCGAGAAAATTGACTGTAATGACCGAATCGTCCTGGTGCGAAGGCCCCAGGCCGGCACAGTTGAACAGCGCATCGACCTGCCCTGGCAAGTCGACGGCAAGCGGGCCCAGGGCATCCAGGTCGGTCAGGTCCACTCGCTGGAAGCCCTGCAGCGGCAGCTCGGGCCGGCGCAGGTCGATGCCGTGCACTTGGGCCCCCTGGGCGAGTAATTCCCGGGCCACAGCGTGCCCGATACCGGAATAACAGCCCGTGACGATTGTGTGTTTATTCTTGTAATTCAGAGAGTTCATGGCATTATCGCTGGCGGGATTTCCGCGGTTGCCGGATGGTCCGGCCAGTGCGGCGCTTTCCAGCCCCGTTTACATCCGGGTTTCTGCCTGTATAATTCCCGATTACTGACAACGTGTCAATTATAGGGCCGTCAAGGAAGCGGGATTCGCTCAACCTTCGCGCAGTCCCGTGACAGCGCCAGTCGCAGCGATGGCCACAGTGCCAAACGCAGCTACAGCCGCACACTTTCGATTCAAACTTGAGGTTAGCATGGTCACCGTTAAATTTATCCAACCCGACGGCGTAGAGAAGATTGTCGAGGTGGAAGAAGGCACAAATCTGATGACAGCCGCGCTGGAAAACGGCGTAGACGGCATTCTCGGTGACTGCGGCGGTGCCTGCAGCTGCGCCACCTGCCACTGTTACATCGATGACGAGTTCTTCCCAAAGATTCCGCCGGCCGAGGACATCGAGCAGTCAATGATCGAATTTGCCAGCGAGCCGAAGGAAAACAGCCGCCTGGGTTGCCAGGTGCAGGTTACCGAGGACGTTTCCGGCATCGTGGTTCGCATGCCCGACTCACAGTACTGAGTCCAGGCAGATTCCGGGGCAGCGCTGCCTGCCCCGGCCTCCAAAGACTTCCCCGCTCCAAAATACCTAGCCGGTATTATTCTTTTTCAGCTTCGACACATCCCTGGTAAGCACCGCCGACTGGGCGCCTGACAACACCAGGCACTGGGTGTGCTGGAACTCGTGGATGTCGAAGGCCGCCTGCAGCGCCGCCGGCTGGCCCATGGTATCGATGGTCTGGTTGACCACGCGCTTGGCCATCATCAGCGAGAACAGGTCCTGCTGGGCGATTTTCTGCGCCATGGCCAGGGCCGATTCGCGCAGTTCTTCCAGTGGTACTACTTCATTGACCATGCCCAGCTTCTCCGCCTCCGCCGCGGTGATCTTCTCGGCGGTGAAGAGCATCTGCTTGGCCTTGCGTGGCCCCAGTTCCCAGGTATGGCCGTGGTATTCCACCCCGGCAATCCCCATCATGATGGTCGGGTCGCTGAACCAGGCGTTCTCCGCGGCGATGATCAGGTCGCAGGGCCAGCACAGCATCAGCCCTGCGGCGATGCAGGCGCCCTGCACTGCCGCAATAGAGGGCTTGGGGTTGTTACGCCAGCGGCGGCTGTACTCGAAGTAGTGGGACTGCTCCCAGAGGTACTGGCCGGTGATGCCGCGGGTATCCCAGTCGAAGGTGGCGAAGACGTCCTTTTCATCCTCCTTCACCGAGAGGTCGTGGCCGGCGGAGAAATTCTTGCCGTTGGCCTGCAGCAGGATGACTTTGACGTTGTTGTCCTTCGCCGCCCTGCTCCAGCACGCGTCCAGGTCCTCGAGCAGGCTCGGGTTCTGGGCGTTGTGCACCTCGGGACGGTTCAGGGTAATCACGGCAACGCCGTCCTGCACCTCGTAATGTACGATGTCGCTCATAGCGCGATGACTCCGTTTAACAGCAGATTTATTCCTTCGGCATCATCGAGGCGAACATCTTCAGCACGTGCCCTGAAGTGACCACGCCGTCGCCTTCGCTCGGCTTCAGCCCAGGGGTGGACTTTTCACTGGTATCCACGTGAGCGGCCTGCTTGCGCAGGGCGCCGACGGTGCAGTTCTCGCGGCCGAGAATTGAGATCGGATCGAAGTTGTACTCACGCATCACGTTCTCGTGGGTGACCTTGTTGATCACGCTTTCCGGCAGGTCCTTCACGCCCTGCCAAAGACGCTCCGGCGCCTCGGGCCAGAGGCAGTCGGAATGCGGGTAATCACACTCGTACATGATGATGTCCTCGCCCACGTCCTTGTAGTTCTTGAGGCCGAAGTTGTCCTCGATGAAGCAGCACAGGAAGTGCTCGCGGAAGACCTGGGTGGGCGACTTGCCCTTCCAGTCCACGTTGGTCCAGATGTGCTGCTCGTTGGTGAACTCCGCCCGCTCCAGCAGGTAGGGGATCCAGCCGATGCTGCCCTCTGAGAGGGCGACTTTCATGTCCGGGTAGCGCAGCAGCGGCTCCAGGTGGAGCCAGTCCGCCGCGGCGTTGGCGATGGAAATCGGCATCGCCGTGATCCAGGCGTTCATCGGCGAAAGTTCGGAGGGATGGCGCGGTTCCGAGCCGGTGCCGATGTGGCAGTTGATCACTACTTTGTTGTCGTTACAGGACTTCCACAGGGGCTCCCAGAAGGAGTCGTGGATCGAGGCGAAGCCCTTGTTGGCCGGGTTGTCGGGGAAGGTAATGGCGTGGCAGCCCTTTTTCACCACCCGCTTGACCTCCTCGGCCGCCAGCTCCGCATCCCACAGGGGCAGGATGGCCAGGGGAATGATGCGACCCGGGTAGGCGCCCGCCCACTCGTCGATCTGCCAGTCGTTATAGGCCTGGATGATGCGCAGGTTGAGCTTGCGGTCGGCGGGACGACTGAAAATGCTGCCGTCCATGGTGCAGACGGTGGGGAAACAGATACTTGCCAGGATGCCGTTGACGCTCATGTCGTCGATGCGCGCATGAATGTCATAGTTCGCCGGGCGCATCTGGGCGTAGCCCTGGGGCTCCATCCCGTACTCTTCCTTGGGGCGACCCACCACGGCGTTGAGGCCGGTGTTGGGAAGTACGATGCCTTCGTAGGTCCAGTAATCAGCACCATCGACGTTCTTCAGCTTCGGCGCGCGGTCCTTCAGTTCCGCGGGCAGGTGCTGGTCGAACATGTCGGCGGGTTCGCTCACGTGGTCGTCCACGCTGATGATGATCATGTCTTCCATTTGCATGGTGTTCGCCTCCGTTTTTATCTGGCGCGCCGAAGCGCGCCTCAGTTTTAGCCGTTATGGTTTATTTCTTGATGAAAATCGGCACGTGGGAGTAACCGCGGACCGTGCTGGTGCGCACGCGTTTCAGGTTGTCGTGATCGACGTCCCAGTCGCCGATGCGGGACAGCACTTCTTCCAGTGCGATCTTGGATTCCAGCCGGGCCACCGAAGCGCCGAGGCAGGTGTGGGGGCCGTAGCCGAAAGTCACGTGACGGCGCGGCGCGCGCTCGATGTCAAAGGTTTCCGGGTCGTCCCAGTGGCGCTCGTCGCGAGTGGCGGCGGCCGTCAGCAGAGCCACGTTGTCGCCTTTTTTCATGGTCACGCCGTGGTATTCGACGTCGTTCAGCAGGCGGCGGAACTGGATCGGCGAGGGCGGATCGTAGCGCAGCATCTCCTCGATGGCCCGGGGAATCAGCTCCGGCTTGTCGCGCAGTTTCTGCCGCTGCTCGGGATGGCGCGCGAGCAGCACACCCGCGTTGCTGAGCAGGCGAGCCACGGTCTCGTTGCCGGCGGAGGCGATCAACACCATGAAGAACAGGCTCTCCTCGACCGTGAAGGGACGCCTGCCATCGGCCGTGTCGATTTCCGCGTGGGACAGGTAGGAGAGGAAGTCGCCGCAGGGGTTTTCCTTGCGGTCATTCAGGACAGTGGTGAAGTACTCCATCGCCTTGCCCATGGAGTTCATGCCCGCCTCGGTCATGCTGCCGTCTTCGTTGCGTGCGAGGGAGGCGTCAGCCCACTCGTTGATCTGGCGGCGCTCCGCTCCCGCGGGAATGCCAAGGATGTGGCTGACCACGTCCATCGGAATCCAGCGGCCGAAGTCCTGGATGAAATCGAAGGAATCCCGGCCTTCCAGGGGGCGCAGGTAGCCCAACACGATCTCGCGAATATCGTCCTCCAGCTTTGCTACCGACGCAGGCGTAAACTGTTGGGCGACAACTGCGCGCAATTGGTCGTGGTAGGGCGGATCGTTGTTGATCATCAGCGGCACTTCGCCGGGTTTTTCCGACATCAGCTCGAGCACGGTACCCCATGCGGAGCTGAAGTTCTGCCAGTCCATGGAAGCCTTGAGTACGTCGTCGTAACGGCTCAGCACCCAGTAGTTGTACTTTTCGTTGTACCAGACCGGTGCCTCGTCCCGGAGGCGCTTCCATATTGCATAAGGATTGTCGTCAATTTCATAACTGTACTGGTCGTAGTAAAGCTCTGGGGCTCCCATTTTTTGTACTCCAATTCTAATAGTGCGAAACAGTCATAGTTGTGGTTTATCAGACACTCACGCCGCCATCGATCACGTTGTCGGTGCCGGTCGTGGCACTGGATTCATCCGAAGCGAGGTAAACCATGAGTGATGATACCTGCTCGCGGCCAACAAAGCGCTTCAGGGGGATGCTCTGGCGCACCCGCTCCTTCAGCTCCTCGTCGACACGACCGCTGAACAGGCCGGTCTCGTCGACCGCTCCGGGCAGGATCGTGTTGACCCGGATGTTCTGCGGGGCAAGCTCCACGGCCAGGTGCTTGGTCAGGCCGCGAATCGCCCACTTGGAACAGCCATATACACTGTAATCGTTCCAGCCACGATAGGCGACTTGTGACGAAATATTAATGATCGAGCCGCCGCCGCGCTGGGCCATCAGCGGGCTCACGCTGCGGATACCCAGCCAGGTACCCACCACGTTGACATCCAGGACCTTGCGCAGGGAATCGGCAGTTTCACTCTGGATATCGCCCTTGGTGAGGATACCAGCGTTGTTTACCAGCACGTCGATGCCGCCGAAACGCTCACAGGCCAGCTCCACCACGCGCTGCCACCGGGCTTCGTCCGAGATGTCGTGGGCCGCGAACACGGCCCGCTCGCCGAGTTCGGCAGCCAGCGCTTCACCTCCGGCAGCGTCGATATCCGTCATCAGCAGGAATCCGCCTTCGGCGATCACCCGCCGGGCGTGGGATTCCCCCATGCCCCGGGCGGCCCCGGTGAGCAGTACGACTTTGTCCTTGAGCCTCATAGTTCCGTCCTCACTGGCCGTAGGGCATGTGCACGCGCAGTTCCGCGATCTTCCACTGCCCGTCCTGTTTGACCATCTGGTAGCGATATTCGACAAATATTGACATCGCCGCCGGCACACTGGCCCAGTCCGCCACGGTGCCGTAGGCATGGGCTACCGCTTCCTCGTCGCTGGCGCCCTCCTCCACGAACACGTTGGTGATCACATGCCGGTACTCGGTGGGGCCGGCCGCGAGCTTGTCCGACTGGCCGATGAAACCCTCGCGTCCCAGGAGCTCGATATCCTCGCCGACCAGCCTGCCGTCGGGCAGGAAGAGGTCGGCCCAGTCTTCGCCACGGTAGTTGTCGACACAAAATGAATAGCGGGCGATAAGCTCGTAAATCGCAATCCGGTTTTCCAGTGAAATACCTGACATGGTTACACCTGCGCTGTTTTATTTTCCGCGATGTCTTTCGCAATCCGGCGCAATTCATCCTTGCGCACTTTACCCGAGGGCACACGGGGGAAATCCTCGACGATCTCCAGCCATTCGGGGTACTTCTGCTTCGCCAGCCCGACCTTGTCGAGGAAGCGGCGCATTTCCGCAAGGTCGAAGTCCACTCCGGGAGTGCTGATGACGAAGGCACAGCCCATCTCACCGGTGGCTTCGCTGGGCATTGCGACGATGGCAATATCGGCGATGGCCGGGTGTTCCATCAGGACATCTTCCACTTCCTTGGGGCTGATGTTTTCACCCGAGCGGATAATGATGTCTTTCTTGCGCCCGGTGATTTCAAGGTAATTGCCGTGGCGCCAGCGGCCCAGATCGCCCATGCGGAAGAAGTCGTTTTCATCGAAAGCCGCCGCATTGTCCCCGGTGTCGAGGTAACCCGCAAACTGCTCCGGGCCGAAGGCGAGAATTTCACCTTCCACACCTTCTTCGCTGATCTCCCTGCCCTCTTCGTCCACCAGCTTGACCTGGATCGGCGGCAGCACCACCCCGTCGGTCTCCGCACCGAAGCGCGCCTGCTCGCGACTGGTAATGCCGAGGGTCACCGTCATCATCTCGGTGGAGCCGTAGGCACGGAAAAACAGGCAGCCGGGGAATTCCCGCGAGACTTCCTTGATCAGTTCGGGTGAGACCGAGGTACCGCCGCAGAAGAAAGTCCGCAGGGTTGATAGTGCACTGCGATCACCGGCGGTCGCCGCCAGCAACTGCTGGAGGAAGGGCGTGGCGCCACCGCTGATGGTACAGCCGTGTTCGCGGATCGCGTCGATGCCCTCCTGCACCTTCCAGACATCCAGCAACACCGCCGGCGCGCCGGAAATCCAGGGAATGTCGAAAGCCCAGATGGCCCCGGTAATGTGGGTAACCGGCGAGGGCATGAAGATCACGTCGCTTTCGTTGACGCCCCAGGCATCCACCATCTGCCGGGCCTTGTAGCCAAAGCCGCAGTGCGTCTGCAGCACACCTTTGGCCCGACCGGTCGTGCCGGAAGTGAACATCACCAGGAAGGCATTGGCGGGATCGATCTTCGGCAAATCTGTAAGTGCCGCGAAGTCGAGCGCGGCTTCCCAAGGGGTATCGCCACCGGCATCGCCGCGCAGCACGACCACGTTCTGCAGCGCCGGCAACTGCCCGCGCAGGGTCGCGACCATCGCCGGGTAGTCGCACTTGCGAAAAACCTCTGGAATGAACAGGAATTTCGCGCCGGTTTCACCGAGCATGTAGGCGAGTTCCGCTTCCCGGTAGATCGGAGGGATGGGATTGATCACCAGCCCCATCATGCGGGCAGCCAGGGCGATAATTGCACTCTCCGACCAGTTGGGTAACTGGAATGCCACTACATCTCCCGGCTGCGCGCCACGCGCCTGGAAGTAGGCAGCGAGGCGCAGGGCTGCGTCGTAGACCTCGCCGCGGGTGAGCTTGCGGCCGTTCTCGATCAGCAGGACCTTGTCCGGGTTCCGCTCCACGCTGGCCCGGGCTATATCAGCCAGGGTTTCCTCGCGCCAGTAGCCCGCCTCCCGCCACTGCCGGGCGTACTCTTCAGACCAGCGCAGGGGAAAGCCACCGATATCTCTGCGAATTTCAAAAGGCATCAGGCAACTCCAGCTCAGCTCGCGACACGCTCGGTGATCGGGTGATAGAAAGCCGCGAACATACGCTCGGGATCGCTATGCGGCACCTTGCACAACATGTCGCAGGGCCGGGTCAGGGCTTCCTGCAGTTGCGCTTCGTCACTGGCCTCGAACATGAGCAGGTAGCGATACTTGCGTGCGCTGCCGCGCAACTGGGCCTCGGTAGTGCGCCAGAAACTCACTGCACCCGCACCGGGCAGCGCGGCAAATCTTCCCAGCCCCTCATCCACCATGGCCGCTTCCAGCGCGCCCTCCTTTCCATCAGCCGGATTGATAAAGGCCAGCAACAGGGTACCCCGGCTGGCTGCGACCGGCGCGGCATCAGCGCCCTCTGCGAACCTGCGCAGGAGTTCCATTGTTGGCGGCTGAACACTGCTCATGTCGATGGCGTCGCTGATCGGCATGTCCGCGGTGCCGTGACTGGCCAGCAGGGTCTCGATGGCCTGCTGCGGTTCTCCTTCCAGTTCCCAGATCACCAGGTTCTCGTGACGGCCTGAGGGCCATGGCGTATTACCGGCGCGACGGAAGCGCTGCCCCGCGGCCACCACCGGCAGCTTGACCGAGTGCGGGAGGTGGTCGTCGCTGTACCAGCGCTGGAACTCGGCCTCCCTGCCCGCCACCGGACTGGAAAAGGCAAATTGGAAAATCGTTGTCATGCTTCTCTCTTGTTATGGCTCCACCGACTCGAAGCCGGCGGTGTAACTGATTAACGTGCCCGCGGCAGTTCCAGCAACTGGTCGGCAATAATCTCCCGCTGTATCTCCGAGGTGCCACCGGCAATGGTGTATACCCAACCCCACATGTATTCGTAGGTCCAGGGGTGATCGTGCCTGTCGTCGTTGTATTCCATGAACTCCCAGCCGAGGATCTCCGCCACCAGCTGGCTCAGGGCCTTGGAAGTGCCCGTCACCATCAGCTTCATGATCGAGCCTTTCGGGCCGGGGCCGCCGGACTGCTCGATCTCACTGATCTGGGCGAAGGTCATGGCGCGGATCGCCATGGTGTCCGCCTTGATCATGGCCAGGCGGCCGGCGATGCCCGCATCGTCCAGGGCCAGGCCGCCGTCTTCCAGGCGGGTCCTGCCCGCCAGGGCGATAGCCTGGTTGACCCGCTCGTACAGCGCCAATTGATCGCCGATGAAGCCGGTACCGCGCTCGAAGGAGAGCGTGGACATGGCGGTCTTCCAGCCGCCGCCCAGTTCCCCCACCACGTTGGACAGCGGAATTTTCACATCGTCGTAGAAGGTAGTGTTGACGTGCTCGTCGTTGAGCATGGTCTTGATCGGGCTGACCGTAATACCCGGGGTTTTCATGTCACAGATCACCCAGGTCAGCCCCTTGTGCCGCTGGGAGCCCGGCTCGGTGCGGATCAACAGTTCCTGGAAATCCGCGTGCTGGCCGTCCGTGGTCCAGGTCTTGCTGCCGTTGACCACGAGGTAGTCGCCATCGACGACGCCAGTGGTTTTAAGCGACGCCAGGTCGGAGCCGGCATTGGGTTCGGAAAAACCCTGGCACCACAGACTCTCACCGGAGAGGATGCGGCGCAGGTGGAAGGCCTTCTGTCCCTCGGTGCCGCAGGCGATAATGGTCGGCCCCGCGTGCATCAGCGCGACGAAGGTGGTGTTGATGTAATGGGGCGCACCGGCGCGGGCACACTCTTCGTACCAGATCACCTGCTGCACCGCGGACAGGCCAAGGCCGCCGTATTCTTTCGGCCAGTTGACCCCTGCCCAGCCGTGCTCGAAGAGTTTCTTCTGCCAGTCGCGATCGAACTGCGCCGATGCCTCTCCGTGGGCCGGCCGCCGTTCGCGCGGGATATTGTCTTTCAGCCACTCCCGTGCGCGGGCGCGGAAATCCTGGTCTTCCGGGGAAAATACCAGATCCATGTCAGCCCTCCCCCGCCGTCACCTCCAGCTGCAGCAGGCTGCGCTGGGAAGATTTGCTCGAGCCGAACAGTCGCGACAGCACATTGGCGCGCTTCATCAGCAGGTGAGCGTCGTGCTCATCGGTCACCCCGATACCACCATGGAGCTGGATATTCGCATCGGTATTCAGTTTGGCTGCCCGGTCCGCCAGCAACTTCGCAGCATCCACCTGCATGGCGGCATCCGCGTGCCCCTCACGCAGGGCAGTCGCGGCATAGAAAAGCTGGCTGCGGGCGACTTCGACGCGCACCGCCATGTCGGCGCAAGGGTGGCGCACCGCCTGGTAGGAACCGATCGCGCGGCCAAAAGTCTCGCGCTCTTTGGCGTACTCCACGATCATTTCCATCGCGCTCTGGGCCAGTCCGATCATCATCGCGGAAACGTCGATCTGGGCCTTTTTCCAGATCTCGTCGCCAGTAACGCTGATGCGCTCACGCAGGCTGTCGCTGCTACCGAGGTGCATGCCAACGGAGCGGTCGAGGCCTGGTACCTGCCGGCAGTCGGCGCTGTCCCACTGGTACAGCGTCGCGCCTGTGCCCTTGACCGCCACCGCGAATTTCGCCGCAGCGTCACCGAGTAGCCGGACTGTGCCGTCCTCGCGCTGCTCGACCAGCAGGGCTGTCGTCTCCTCACCTGCCACGAGGCTGGCACAGAGCGCTTCGTCGCCCCGGCTCACCGCGACCGCGAGCACCTGTGACAATACCTCGAGGGGGCCGGCTACCCTGCCGTGTTCGAGGAAAAAGAGCATCTCTTCCACCACGGAAAGTTCGCTGCCACCCGCGCTTTCCGGCGCGGCCAGCCCCAGCCAGCCGAGCGCTGCAAATGCGCCGGGATTTGCTGGGTCCTGTGCCTTCTCGTGAAGGCGGCGAAGGGGGAACTCGTTGCCGAGAAAGTCCTCCGCGGCGTTGGCGATTTCCTGTTCGTCTGAATCAAGTGCCAGAAACATCGATGGCGCTCCGCGTTGAATGAGTTATGGTCGCTGCGAAATCAGGGCCCGGGGAGCCGCTGCCTGTAATCCTGCCTCAGCTGGGTATGGCAGTCGGCTGGTAGGCCACCAGGCGCCACTCGCCGCCTTCCTTCGCCCAGACCGAGAGTGTCCAGTTGTCGATGGATTTCGGCTGTCCGCCAACTTCCACCGCGGCGGTCAACCGCGACACCAGCAGCGCGCTGTCGCCCAGCTCCACCACCCGGGGTTCGCGGATCTGCAGTGTTTTATAGACAATCTTGCCGGACCCCATCTTGGCCAGCAGGCTGGCCTTGTCATCATAAGTGGCGTTGGCATGGGCGAACACCAGGCGCTCCGACAGCAGTGCCGAGAGCGCCTCGACGTCGCCCTCGAGCAGCGCATCACCGCGCTGCTTCTCGCGCCCCAGAATGATATCCGCGATGCTTTCACTCATAAAACTTACTCTTGACCTTGCTCCCAAAACTACCCGGCGCTAGGCGCCGACGGCCTCGCTGGATTCGTCGACATCCAGCCGCCGGCAGTTGTACTCGGACATATCGATATCCGCGGTGAAATGGCGATAGTCTGCCAGTTTCCACGGAGAATTCATGATCACCCGACCGCGCTTGTTCTTGTACCAGCTGGTCACGCCGGGATGCGCCCAGACCAGTTGCCGGTGCTCGGCATCGACCTTGTCATTATAGGCTTCAAAGGGCGCTTCCTTGACTTCCAGCTCGTCCCAGTCGTTTTCCAGCATTTCGCGCAGGGCTTCGGAGATGTAGCGGATCTGGCATTCGCTGTGAAAGAAGGCGCTGCCGCCATGGGCCAGGTTGGTGTTGGGCCCATAAAGGACGTAAAAATTCGGGAAGCCCGGCACGGTAATGCCGAGGTGCGCCCGCGGGTCGTCCTCGCCCCAGATATCGCGGATAGTGACGCCGTCGCGGCCCTTGATATCCATCGGCGCCAACAGCCTTGAGGCGTAAAAGCCGGTCGCGAACACGATCACGTCCGCCGGGTATTTCTTGCCGCCGGCGACGATGCCGTCCTCCTCGATATGATCCAGGTCTCCCGCGAACAGATCGACATTGGGCTGGCACAGCATCTTGAACCAGTTGTTGTCGCGCAGCATGCGCTTGCCGAAGGGCGGGTAATCGGGGACGACTTTTTCCAGCAGGTCGGTGCGCTCACCCAGTTCGGACTTGATGTAGTCGATCAGTTCCTCGCGCATTTTCGCGTTCTCGGCATTCAGGGAATGATCGAGGTCCTTCCAGTCGGGATCGATACGCAGGGTCGGGTGGAAGCCGTCGGAGGCCGCCCAGAACAGCTGGAAGCGGAACCAGTCGATATAATAGGGAATGTTCTTGGTCGCCCAGGTCACCGCTTCCGGCACGTGCTCGTGGTACATGGGGTGGCGGATGATCCAGTGCCTGGAGCGCTGGAAAATGCTCAGGTGACCGACGGTTTTCGCAATCGATGGCGCGATCTGGATACCCGAGGCGCCGGTGCCCACCATGGCGACCTTCTTGCCGGTCAGGTCGACACTGTGATCCCAGCGGGCGGAGTGAAACTTCGGCCCCTTGAAGGAATCGAGGCCGGGGAAATTGGGGATCGAGGGCCGGTTGAGAATACCCACCGCGGAGATGAAGGCGTTTGCCTGCAGCTCGTCGCTGGAACCGTCCTGTTTGCGGGTACTGAGCATCCATTTGCAAGTGGTCTCGTTGTACTCGGCGGAAGTCACTTCCTCGTTGAAGCGAATATGCTCGCGCACCCCGAACTCGTCGGCAATACGATTGATGTACTTGTAGAGCTCGTCGCCCTTGCTGAAAAATTCGGGCCAGTCGGGATTCGGCAGGAGCGAGAACGAGTAGAAGTGACAGGGTGTGTCGACACCGATACCGGGATAGGTGTTCTCGTACCAGGTACCGCCGATGGCGTCGTTCTTCTCGATGATGACAAAGGGAATGCCAGCCTGCTTGAGGCGGACACCCATGACGATGCCGGAGAACCCGGCGCCGGCGATGACCACCTGGAAATTCTCCAGCTTCTCCTTGGCAACGGGCTTGCGCCACTCCACCGCCCGGTAGTCCTTGCCACCGAAGCAGGTTTCCTCGTAGAAAATCGGCAGGTATTTTTCCGGCACGTCGGCGCCACAGGCGACGTCCATCATTTCCTTCAGTTCTGCGGTACTGGGCTCCTGGTGCTGGGCGCCACCTTCCGCGGCGAGCTTTTCGATTGCCGCGACCAGCGCCGCGCGGATTTCTTCCTGCAGGTCCGCGGGAATCTGCTGCTGGTAGTCCCAGCCACCCTGGATATAAGGCTGCACCCGGGTGAGGAAAGACTTGTCCCCGGTCAGGTGCACATAACTCATCAACAGAGGCACGATATGCGCACCTGCGATGCCTTTTCTCAGTGCTGCGGGATCGGCCGCGGCCTTCGCTATCTGGTTACTGAGATCCATAGTATTTATCTCTGATTAGTAATATTAATGGCCGGAATCACACCGTCGCCACGGGTGATACCGGCGAACCTACCGCCCCGGGGAGCCGCAGGGGCGGCGCCGTCAGGAGAAAGCGGTAGCGCCCTGCCTGACGCAGCCAGTCGGCCAGGTCACTGAGCAAAAACAATTCGCCCAGGGGAACCCCGAGCTTGAACAGGCAGTGTTCATGCAGGGGAAAATGCGCACCCCGCCCTGCGGGTGGGTTCGGGGTGGGCAAAAATTCAACGGCTTCATTGTCGGACAACAGCGCAGCCGCGCCGCAATCGGTGATCCACTGCAACAGGCGCGGGTCGGAACCATCCAGGCCCGTGCACACCTCGTGCTGGATACCCTCCGGCGGCTGCCGCTCATAGGACAGCAGTACGCGGTCAAATCCGCTGCGGAAGCAGAGGATGTCGCCCGCCTCCACTTCCACGCCGTCCGCCTCGAGAATACGCATCAGGGCGTCGTAGCCCACCGCCTCGCGGGCGTTGCCGTAATGGGCGTGCAGGTCGATCATCACACCGCGGCCCTGCATACAGGCCCCGGCCATTGAATCGATACCCAGGGGGCCGGCGCCGTAGGGCGGCGGCAGCTCGCGATCCCCGTCGAGGTAGTCTTTCGGCCCGCGCACTTCCACACCGGCGCGGTAGCCGTTGTAGAACACCACTTCTTCCTCGCCATCGCCATTGGCGTCAAAAAGCTGGCCCATGTGGGCGAGGCTGTCCCACTGGGTGGAGTACTGGGTGGACAGGGTCACCCGGTCATCGCACACCACGTCGGTCTGGCCGGGGTTCAGGCGCTCGAAGGGGTAGCACATGGCGGGATCGTCGCCGCGCATGGAAAACTGCATCTGCGGCGGGAAGCGCCGCGGATTGAGCGCCGACTGGCCGGGGTAATCCAGTGGAAGGGAAAGGCAAAAGCTGACACCCTCTCTGACTTCCGCGATTCCCTGCAGGACTTTTTCGGGCGTCAGCAGGTTCACCCGGCCGAGGGCGTCATTCTCGCCGAACTCTCCCCAGTTGGAGCCTTCGGGCCTGTTTGACCAGCGTTTCACTGCTTATCTTCCGTGCTTGTCCAACATCATGGGAAGAAATATACGCGCAGCAAAAACTGACGTCAATTCAATTATTGAAAGTTTTACCCCGAAACCGGGGGTCTGTCAGCGCTTCAGGATCACCGATGAGCCGTGGCCGAACAGCCCCTGGTTTGCGGTAATGCCCACCCGGGCCTGTTCGACCTGCCGATCACCCGCCGTACCGCGCAGTTGATGGGTGAGCTCACAGACCTGGGCCAGCGCCTGGGCCGGCACCGCCTCGCCGAAACAGGCCAGGCCACCCGAGGGATTCACCGGGATGCGGCCACCGATACGGGTATCGCCGGCCCGCACCAGGGCGGCGGCTTCGCCGCGGGGGCACAGTTGCAGATCCTCGTACCAGTCCAGCTCCAGCGCGGTGGACAAGTCGTAGACCTCCGCTACCGACACGTCCTCCGGGCCGATGCCCGCCTCCTCGTAGGCTTTCGCCGGAAGCGCCGCGCGGAAGCGGTGGGCATCCACCGCCGCTGCGGAATCCGTGGCGATATCCGGCATTTCCACCACGCCGGAAGCGAAAGTGGGAGTGACCGTGGAAATAGCCGCAATGCGCACCGCATCCTGCCTGCCCAGCTTGCGGGCGAAGTCGAGGGAGGAGACAACCAGCGCCGCCGCCCCGTCCGAGGTCGCGCAGATATCCATCAGGCGCAGGGGGTCCGCCACCATCGCCGAATTCGCCACATCCTCGAGGCTGAATTTCTTGCGATAGCGTGCATTGGGATTATTGAAGCCGTGCTCCGCGTTCTTCACCTTCACCGCGGCAAAGTCGTCCAGGGTATCGCCATAGACTTCCATGCGCCGGCGGGCATAGAGGGCGAAGTAGGAGGGGTTGGTGATACCCAGCCGGAAACGCACCCAGTCGGGATCGTCGGGACGGTCCCCCGGGGCGGGCTTCAGAAAGCCCTTTGGGGTGGTGTCCGAACCCACCACCAGCGCGACATCGCACTGCCCGGAGAGGATTTTGCTTCGCGCGGCAGCCAGGGCCTGGGAACCGGAGGCACAGGCGGCATAGGAGGTATTGACCTCGGCGCCCTGCCAGCCGAGGGCCTGGGCAAATGTTGCCCCGGCGACATAGCCCGGGTAGCCGCAGCGCATGGTGGCCGCACCGGAGACGAATTGCACATCTCGCCAGCTCACCCCGGCATCGGCGATGGCCTCACGGCAGGCCTTTACGCCGTACTCGACAAAGTTCTTGCCCCACTTACCCCAGGGGTGCATGCCAATACCCAGAATCGCTATTTCTTTATCCACACTCATGTCCGTCTCTTCAGGTTTCTACTGATGTGCTGTTGCGCTCAGGCGACAGGCGCCCACTTCCAGGTGATGGTTTCCTGATCTTCGGTCTCGAACAGCGTATCCAGCACCAGTTCCACCTCCATACCGGCCTTGAGATCCGCACACTCCAGCCCCTTCACCCCCTGCCCGAGCACGATCATCTTCTCCCGCTCCAGTTCCACGGCGAGGATGGTGTAGGGAACGTGGGGGTCCTCCGCCACGAAGGGTTCCGGCGGCTGGTACATCGCATTGGTGAAGGACCACACGGTGCCGCGGCGCGACAGCGGCACTTCCTCGAAGGTCTCGCCGTCGCAGGCCGGGTTACGGCAGAACAGGCTCTGCTTGGGGAAGTAATAGGTGCCGCAGCTCTCGCAGCGGGTGCCGATCAGGTGCGGCTCGCCGTTTTCGACGGCGAACCAGCCTTCGAGCACTGGTGCCTGGGATTTTGCCATGGTGAATTCCGTGAATGTTGGGGCTGTGCGGGCATGCTAGAGGCTGAATTGAGCGCAAGTCAATTTCGCGCTTAGGCCAAACGAACCAAGCAAGCCGCAGGCCGCGGCCAAAAGGAAGCGCCAATGACCCGGAGCTTTGGCAGCTGGACCACTAGCACCGGCGAGGTCTATAATTGGCTATTCGTCAGTTATTGTATAAGAAAACCGTGACCAGCTTCTACTTCGAGCAACAACTCGCCCACGATCCCGACGGCCTGGCGATCACCGACCTCTCAAGCTCGCGCAGCTGGCGCGAACTGGAGCGCAATGTCTGCGCCATTGCCAATTACCTGCGCAATACAACTGGCCTCCAGCCTGATGAACACATCGCCCTGCTGATCGGCAATCGCGTCGAGTACGTGGAAGCCATGCTCGCGGGCATGCTGGCGGGGCTGTGGGTGACCCCCATCAACACCCACCTGACCGCTGACGAGATCGACTACATCCGGCGCAACTGCGGCGCGCGGCTGACCTTTCACGACGACGACCTCGCGGAAAAGCTCCTGCCGGACAGCAACGGCGAGACCTGCAATATCCAGCGCCTCTTGCCCACCCTGCCCTGTCCCGCCGATATCGGCATAGGCCCCAACAGCCCCGCGGGTGGCAACATGCTCTACACCAGCGGAACCACTGGTCGCCCGAAGGGCGTCAAGCGGGCCAAGCCCGAGCGCGTTGATGCCATGGTGGAGCGCATGCGTACCTTCGGCGCTACCTTCGGCCTGCTGGGCCGTGGCCCCCACCTGGTGACGGGGCCCCTGTACCACGCGGCCCCCGGGATGTTCGCCATCTACGATATGCTCAATGGCGCCCCGGTCATCATCATGCCGAAGTGGAGTTGCGAAACGTTTTTCCAGCTCACCCGGGAATATCGGGTCGTCACCACTCACCTCGTTCCCACCATGTTCGTGCGTCTGCTGGAAGCACGGGACCAGGGCGCCCAGAACATCGACCTCAGCTCGCTGGAGTACGTACTGCACGGCGCGGCGCCGATCACCCGCAGCGTGAAGCAGCGCATGATCGACTGGTGGGGGCCTATCCTCAGCGAGTACTGGGGTGCTACCGAATCAGGCACCGTCACCATGGTAAACAGTGAAGACTGGCTGGCGCACCCGGGCACGGTGGGCAGGCCGGTGCCCAGTTTCGAAGTCTACGTCGGCGATGAGAATGGCAATCCCAGCGGCGCTGATGAGGGGCTGCTCTTCTGTCGCCACAAGGTTTTACCGGAAGTGTTCGCCTACCACGAGGACCCGGAGAAAACCCGCAGGGCCCACCCCCAGCCCCACGTCATCTCCCTGGGCGATATCGGCAAGGTCGACGCCGAGGGTTTTGTCTACCTCTCGGACCGGGAATCCAACATGATTATTTCCGGTGGGGTGAATATCTACCCGGCGGAAATCGAGAACGCATTACACGAGCATTCCGCCATCAGCGATGCGGCGGTCTTCGGCATTCCCAACGAGGAGTGGGGAGAGGAGGTGAAAGCGGTAGTGGAGTTACGCCCCGGGTTCGTCCCGAGCGATTCGCTGGTCGAGGACATCCGCAATTTCGCACGCACACGCCTGGCGGGTTTCAAGGTACCGCGCAGTGTGGACTTCATCGATGAACTGCCGCGCAACCCCAGCGGCAAGGTGCTGGTGCGCAAGCTGAAAGCGCGCTACGCCGCCTCCCCGGAATAATCCACCCGCCATTGCCCCGGGCTTTGCCCGCCGGGGAGGCGCTGGGGTAGAGTAGGCAGCGATAACAAGGCTCAGAACTCACCGGGACAATAAGCATTGGACAAGGCAGCATCCACTTCCGCAGCAAGCCCATCCACGCCAGAAACGCTGGAGAAGCCGGCGCCGGGCGCTTACTACGCGCTCGGCGTGCTGCTGGCCGCCTACATCCTCTCCTTCATCGACCGCAATGTGATGGCGGTGCTGATTGGGCCGATCCGCGAAGACCTGCAAATTTCCGACTTCCAGTACAGCCTGCTGCACGGCTTCGCCTTTTCCATGTTCTATATCGTGCTGGGCATTCCCATCGCGCGACTGGCGGACCACAGTAATCGCAAGTGGATCGTGACCATCGGCATCTTTCTCTGGAGCATCATGTGCTGCCTGTGCGGACTCGCCCGCAGCGTGGCGACACTCTTCGTTGCGCGCATCGGCGTAGGCGTCGGCGAAGCTGCCCTGTCCCCACCGGCCTTTTCCATGCTCTCGGACCTGTTTCCACCCCACAAACAGGCACGCGCCTTCGCCATCTACAGCCTCGGCGTCACCGTGGGTGGTGGGCTGTCGGCGATCATCGGCGGCTATGTCTACAAGTTTTTCGCCGCGACAGGCGGGGCGGACCTGCCCCTGTTCGGCCATGTCGGCCCCTGGCAGATGACCTTCATCAGCGTCGGCCTTCCCGGCCTGCTGCTGGTCATCCTGCTCGGTTTCATTCGCGAGCCGCAACGGCGGATGGACCGCGATATCGCCTCCGCCGAAGCGGGCGCCAGCCTCGCGGAGTTCTTCGCCTGGCTGAAAGCCCACCGGCGTATCTATATCGGGGTGATGGGGGCGAACTCGCTGCTCACCGTAATGACCTACGGCATGCTGGCCTGGTTTATCGAGTTCCTGATTCGCACCTACGATGTGCCGCGGGAGGACGCCGCCGGGCAATTCGGGCTTATCGTTATTATCGCGGGGAGTCTCGGTGCCCTGACTGTGGGCTGGCTGGTACAACCAATGGTCCAGCGCGGCGTGGTCGATGCGCCGGCGAGGATGCTGCTGATCATCGCCTGCCTCGTCGCCCTGCCCACCGCCCTGGGCCCGTTGAGCCCTGATCCATGGCTGGCAGTCGTGCTGGCCTGCCCGGCGATGTTCCTGCTGAACGGTTTTTATGGCCCCGGCGTAACCGCGCTGCAGGCGATCACTCCCAACCGAATGAAGGCACAGGTGACGGCGCTGTCGCTGTTCTTCGCCAATCTCTTCGGGCTGGCGCTGGGGCCGACCATCGTTGCCACTCTCACCGACTTTCTCTTCGGCGACGACCAGTACCTGCGCTACTCGCTGGCGCTGCTACCGGTAGTGCTCTGCCCGCTGGCAGCGCTGCTGGCCTACCAGTCGCTGAAACCCTACCGGGAACTGCTGGCGAAAAGCGGCTAGTTGATCAGCGCGCGGGTGAGCAGTTCGACGATGCCCGCGCTCAGTTGCTTGCGGGTCTGCTTGGTGGCGCCGGCTACCCCGATATCGTGCTGCGCCGCCAGCGCGCCCATGGCGGCGTGCATGGCGATGGCGATCTGCTGGGGGTTTTCCAGGCTGGGGTTGATCTGCGCGATCTTCTTGCCGAGGGCCTGGAGGATGCCGCGGGTAGTCTCGATACGCAGGTTGAGAAAGCGCAGGTTGCCCTGGTCCGCTTCCAGGTTTCGCACACGAAGTTCGATGCGGTACTTCTCCCAGAGCTCGTTGTAGATATCGACGAACTTGCGGATGTTGGCCTGCAGGTTGTCCCTGGTCCACTCTTCGCCCAGGATTTCGTAAAGCGGATCGAGGTCCAGCGCCGCCGCCTGTACGCAGGCGAAAAGCACGTCTTCGATATCCTCGAAATAAACGTAGAAAGTGGAACTGGAAACGTCGGCCTCAAAGGCCACGTCGGAGACGGTCAGGTCCTTGTAGGAACGGCTCTTGAGCATCTCGAGTGTGACGTCCATGATCCGCTGTCGGGTCTCCCTGCCCTTCCGGCCCATCTTTTGACCGTGCAGATTGCGAATCTCTTTTTCCACTGATGAACTTCCCGCGCCTGAGTATGGCCGGAATGGTATCCCAAGACTGACAGAGCTTCAATTTTAAGCCTCGCAGCGCTCGCTCGTGCGGCGGCGAGGTACGCAAAAAAAAACGCCGCTGGTGGCGGCGTCGAGGATTTTGAGCAAAAAACAGCGCGATGGAACGGCTTCTAGACCATGGTCTCCTCGAGGACCTTGTCGCCAGTGGCGTTGTCCTCGAAACGGCCCAACCCGTAATCGCCCTTGATCGTAGTCCGGTGCATGCGCCGGGCGAAGGTGGGATCACAGCCGGTGACCCGGTGCAGCATGCGCCAGTTGTCCCAGATCAGCATGTCCGTGGGCTTCCACTGGTGATAGTAGGGCTTGATCACCCGGTAGAGCTCCTGGCAGGCCGCTTCCAGCAGGTCATCGCCCTGGGCATCCTCATGGCCTTCCAGGCCCACTGCCATCCAGGGCGACAGGTGCAGGACCTTTTCGCCACTGTCACGGGTCCACACTGCCGGGTGCAGGGCGCGCGGCATGGTTTTGGCGATCTCCAGGGTATCCGCCATGCGGATGTCGCGGCGCACGTCGCGCAGCCCTTCCGGTTTGCCGAAGCGCATGTGGTCGTAGACCAGGTCCAGTGTGTAGATCACGTTCTTTCCGGAGATGCGCTCGCGCATTTCCGGAGACATGTCGTTGTAGATCTGAACACCGTCGGCGAAGCCGGTGAGCCCGCCTTCAGGCGCGATGTCGATGGCGCGCAGCACGCCGGCGCGGTTGAGCTCGTTGTTGTAGCAGTGATCGAAATGCCAGGGCAGCCAGGAGGACAGTTGCTCGCCTTCCACTTCGGCAATCCCGCAGGTGTTGGGATCGTGGTTCATATCGATCACTCCCGGCATCACATCCTGGTCCACCCGGCCGACGGATTTTACCGGGTGGTCTTTCAGGGGGCCGAAGATGTTGCTCAGCGCCACGTGCATTTTCGAGGAGGGTTCCATGTCCTCGAACACGATCATCCCGCGGTCCTCGAAAATATCCCTTAACTGCTGACCCAGTTCCGGGTCCTCGACATTGCTCCAGTCCACGCCGCTCACGCGGCTACCGAAAGGAACCTCCTCGCTCAGGGGACGCACATTGATTGACGACATTCTTGACCTCCGACCGGGGTGGGCTTCCCGGTTTACTGTTCGGTTGACGCGGGTGTTAGCAAATAGTTCAAGTAATCGCTGGACTTACTTGTATTACTTAGTAACACTACATATTATTAAGTAATCTAATACTAAAGTGAGTTTGGCATGTCGGTCAAGCGTAGTCGCAGTGGCTCGCGAGTTCTCGCGGTACTCGAAGCAATCGCCCATTACCAGCCCGTCGGTGTAACCGAGCTGGCCCGGCGCCTGGAGGATGACAAGAGCGCGGTACAGCGGGCTATCATGACCCTCGCCGACGACGGCTGGGTGCGCCCCACTACCAGCAAGCCGACGCGCTGGCGGCTCTCCGCCCACATCCTTACCCTCGCCTACAGCGCCTACCTGAGCAACGATCTCGCCCAGCGCGCGCGGCCAGTCCTCGAGGCCCTGCACGCCGAATGCGGCGAAACCGTGCTGTTGACTGTTCCCGACAGGGAACGCTTCGTGGTCCTGGAAGTGCTGGAAAGCGCCCAGTTGCTGCGCACAGCGCCCTACCCGGGGATGGAGATACCAGTACGCCGCAGCGCGACCAGCCGCGCCGTGCTCGCCTACCTCCCTGCTGAGGCGCAGGAAGAGTTGCTAGGCGCACCCGCAGAACCTGCACTGCTTGCGGAACTGGAGATCACACTGGCACAGGGCTACGCGGTGAGCGCCGGCGACGTCTTCTCCGGTACCACGCAGGTCGCCGCCCCGGTTTTCGATTCCCAAGGGATGCCGGAAGCGACCATCGTACTTTCGGCCCCGAGCAGCCGCCTTAACGCGGAGCGCCACGAGTGGGCGGGGGGTATGGTCAAGCAGGCGGCGCGCAAACTCTCCCGGGGCCGGCCACGCTATAGCACGCTCGCCAGCTACCGGGAAAAAGAATCCGTAATCACCTGATCCGCAAACAAAAAACACCCAGAGGAGATAACACCGTGGCCACGATAAACATAAACGGTCTCAACATTGCCTACGAACTGTTCGGCGACGCCGGCGCACCGGCGGTCGCACTGACCCCCGGCGGCCGCTTCCCCAAGGAAAGCCCGGGCTTGCCCGAACTGGCGCAGGCCCTCGCCGAGGGTGGGCGCCGGGTACTGCTCTGGGACCGCCCCAACTGCGGCGCGTCAGACATCTGCTTCGACGCTGAAAGTGAATCCGAGCTGCACGGCCGTACCCTCACCAGCCTGATCCGCGAACTGGACCTCGGCCCCACTACCCTGGCGGCGGGCTCCGCCGGTTCACGGGTTTCACTGATCGCTGCCTCCCGCGACCCGGAGATCGTCTCCCACCTCGCCCTGTGGTGGATCAGCGGCGGCACCCTGGGCCTGATTTCTCTGGCCTATTACTACTGCTGCGACTACGGCATCGCCGCCAGCCATGGCGGTATGGAAGCGGTGGCCAGCCTGCCGGGCTTCGCCGAGCAGATCGAGCGCAACCCGCGCAACCGCGACATCATCCTCTCCCAGGACGTGGACGAGTTCATCAGGACCATGGAGCGCTGGGCGACCTTCTACCTGCCCCGGGAGGATTCGCCGGTACCGGGCATGTCACCCGCGGATTTCGCCAAACTGACCATGCCGGTACTGATTCACCGTAACGGCCTGAGCGACCTTAGCCACCCCCGCGCCACCAGCGACTGGGTGCACAAGCTCATCCCCCACTCGGAATACGTGGAGGCACCCTGGGCAGACACGGAGTGGAACGACCGCTGCGCGGCGCAGCTGCAGGACGGCAGCCCGCTGTTCATCGGCTGGCCGGCACTGGCGCCGGGACTGCTGGAGTTCACCGCGAAGTAGGATTGAAACGGGGCGCGAACGCGCCCCGCACTGTCAGGGCACTCAGCCCAGCTTGCTGATCACTTCCTCGCCGAACTGCCGCGCGAGATCACACCACTCGGCGCGGGTGTCCGCCTGGATACTGGCGCCGGAAGCATCGACGCCGAGGCTGCGCAGGTTTTCGTAGCCGTCCAGGGCCTCCTGGGCGCTGAAGCCGCGCTGGATCGCAAAGGTGCTGGAACAGATCACCTGCGGTGGCGTTTCCCGGCCCACCTTCTCGCAGTGCTCTTTCATGTACTCGATGGAACCGACGATGTCATCGTCGCCGGAAATCGCCGCGGTGCGCGCGGTGTCGGTCACCATCTTGGGCACTATGAAGGGGTGCCAGGCATCACCGAGTTCCACCGTGCGGCGCAGGGCACGCTTGGAATTCCCGCCGATCAGCAGCGGCGGATGGGGCTTCTGTACCGGCGTGGGAAGCACCCGGTTGCCTACCGCGTTGTAACCGATACCCTCGTAGGCGAAGTCTTCACCGGTCCAGGCCAGTTTCATCGCCTTGATGTGGTCGTCCATGATGTCGTTGCGATTGTCGAAATCCACCCCCAGGGCCTTGAATTCAGGCTTCAGGTAGCCGGCCCCCATGCCGAGGATCACCCGGCCGTTGGAGAAGTGATCCAGCGAGGACACCGCCCGCGCCGTGATAAAGGGATTGCGATAGGGCAGCACGATGATGTTGGTCTGCACTTTCAGCGTGGTGGTGACCGCCGCTACCATCGACAGCATGACGAAGGGGTCCTGGGCGTAGTGGCCGCCGCCGTCCAGCCAGCGGTATGACGGCACCGGGTGATCGGTGACAGTGCCGGAGTAGAAGCCGGACTCCTCCGCCGCCCGGGCGCACTCGTGTACTGCCGCCATGGTGGTGAACTCTTCCGGCTGCTGGATATGGTCGAAAGGGAAAGTCAGACTGAGCGTAAACGCCATAGGGTTTTCCTTATAGTTAGCGGGTTTTTTTGTATCGCCTTTCCGTCGGGATGATCGACCATGAACGGCCGACGCCTGCCCTACCTCAGCACCCGACTACGCACTGGCTACCTCGCCAGTGCGCGGCGAATTTCTCGGGGAGCGCTCTAATATAGCGTCCAATCACCGCCCTGCCCAGAGCGGGTCCAGCCGCTGGAAGCGTAGGTGCCGCCATCCACTGACAGTGTCGTGCCGGTCACGTAGGCGGCCAGGTCCGAGGCCAGGAACACCGCCGCCCCTGCACAATCGTCGAAATTGCCGGCACGCCCGAGGGGAATATAGCGCCGCTGGTTCGCTTTCGCCTCTTCCCCGGCGATATCCGGCATGAACTTCGCCATCAGTTCCGTGGGCACGAAATCAGGCGCGATGGCGTTCACCCGGATGCCGTGCTCGGACAGCTCCAGCGCCGTGGTGCGGGTAAAGTTGACCATACCCGCCTTGCAGGCGGCGTAGACCGAGTAACCCGGCGCGGCCCGCAGGGCTTCGATGCTGGCGACATTGATGATCGAACCGGGCAGGCCCGCCTCGACCATCGCCGCAGCCGCCGCCTGGGTCATGGCGAAGAGGCTGTTGAGGTTGAGGTCCACCTGCTTGTCCATTTGCGCGTCGGTCATTTCCAGCAGCGGCAGGCGACGGGTACCGCCGACATTGTTCACCAGGACCTGCGCCGTGCCCAGCGTGCTCGCCACTTCCTTAACCGCTGCCCGGATACCCTCCCGGTCGCGCACATCAAGGTTGATTACCAGCGCCTTGCGGCCCTTCTCTTCGATCAGGGCCGCGACTGTAGCTGCGGCATTTTCATCGCGATCGATGATCGCAACGTCGGCACCGAACTCGGCGAGGCCGATGGCGATGCCACGGCCAATACCGGCGCCGCCACCGGTGACGATGGCGACCTTGCCGGTGAGGAGGATGGCGTCACGGCTGAGCGTGGTGCTGGTGATTTCCGAAGTCATTGTTATGTTTTCCTGGCTTTTTGGCGGGAGTGGGCAGCTTCAATAATTTCGCGCCGCCTGTAAAGCCTGGAGGAATACTTCGGCTAGCCGTTATCATTAGCCATCAAACGCGGCCCCCGGACTACGCTGTCACGCGCCCGGGCGCCGATTGCGCAGTTGAAAGGCCTTCAGGCCAAGCCCAGGCGTTTGCAGGCCAGCACCTTCACATCGCTCGCCTTGACCTTCTCGTTCCCGGTGATCGGGAACTCCTCCTCGGTGAACACCAGCACTTCACGGGGCACCTTGAAGCTGGCCAGCTGCTCCTTGAGGTAGGCGATCAACTCCGGGCCTTCAATCGTCGCGCCATCCACCGGCACCACGCAGGAAACCACCATTTCGCTGAGTGTTTCGTGGGGTACGCCGATGGTCTGGGTGCGGCGGATGCCGGGGTAGAGGGAGATTGCCTTGTCCACTTCCTGGGGTGAGACGTTGGCGCCGCCGGTCTTGATGATGTCGTTGAGGCGGCCCTGCCAGAACAGCACGCCGCGCTCATCGAGGTAAGCGCCGTCGCCGGTGCAGAAGTAGCCCTCGTCGTCGAAGGTCTCCTCCGGTGATTTGCCGATGTAGCGGCTCATCAGGGTCGGGCCCTTGATGCACAGTTCACCGCTCTCGCCCAGGGGCATTACCTCACGGGTGTGCGGGTCGACGATTTTCAGTGTGTTTCCGGGCAGGGCGAGGCCGTAGCTGCCAGGCTGCTGCTCGAAGTTGTCATCGTCGATCGGGTTGGTGGAGAGGATGGTCATGGTCTCGGTAGTGCCGAAAGACATGGGCTCCCGCCAGTCGCAATTGACCGTCGGGTGCTGCTTCATCAGGTCGCCGTTGAAGATGTACTTCAGGCTGCTGAAATCCGCGCTCTCCCAACCTGGGGATTCCTGGAAGCGCGCCCACTGGTGGGGACGGCCGTTGACCAGGGTCGCTTTTTCCTGCTGGATCAGTTCGATGGCCGGTTCGGCGTCGAACAGCGGTTGCAGGATGATCGCGCCACCGGTGGAGAAGGCGGTGCCGACGATGATGGAAATATTGCCGGACCAGAAGAAACCATTGCTGGTCCAGCTGCGCACCGGCTCGTTGAACAGCGATATGCGCGGCCAGCGCCACCACTGGATAGTGAAGGCGCGCTGGGAGTGCAGAATGCCCTTTGGCAGACTGGTGCTGCCTGAGGAGAAGAACAGGCCGCCGCTGTCGGTGGGTTGCACACTGGCCGCACGGGCCTCAACGACCGCCTCGTCCACGGCAGCGCCCGCGGCGATGAAGTCCGCGTAGGATTCGAACGCACCCGCAAGCCCACCGGGCCCATTCACCGCGGTAATGCCAGGCAGCTGCACCAGGCGTTGCAGGAAGGGGAATTTCGTCGAAGAAAAGGCCCCTGGCGCACTGCCGGCTACAGCAGGCTCGAGCTCCGCCAGCATCGCGGCGAAGTCTTTCTTCAGCACCCGGTCCTCGAACAGGAGTACCGAGACATCGGATGCTCTCAACAAATGTTCCAGCTCCACCGGCGTGGAGAAGGTGCTGAGGGCGACGGCGACACCGCCGGCCATCGCGGTACCGAACAGGCCGGTGAGAAACTCCGCGCGATTGGTCATCAGGATACCGACCCGCGCGTCCTTGCCGACGCCGGCTGCTACCAGGGCTTTGGCCACCGCCATGCTCTGCTGGTAAAACTCCCTGTAGGTCCAGCGCAGGACGCCGTCGGGGCCGTGCATCACCAGCGCTTCGCTGTCACCGTAGCGCGCCGTGACTTCACGCAGGTAACCCGGGATCGTGTGGGCACCCTGCCCCGGTTCGTCTTCGAGCGGGATGCCGTGGACGATGGAGAGCTTGTTCGGGTTGACCATACGGGGTGCTGTCCTGTTTATCTGGGCTGGTTACTGTAGGAGCTCACTCTGTGAGCGATCCGCGTGGAGAGAATTCTCTCGAGAATTCGACCTCCCGGAATCGCCCGCGGAGCGGGCTCCTACAGTGTTTTGCTTACTTGTTGACGTCAACCACGATGCGGCCGCGCACCTTGCCTTCCAGCAGGCCCTTGGCGGCGTCTACCGCTTCAGCGAGGCTGATTTCCTGGGCGATAAGGTCCAGGGCGGCAGCGTCGATGTTTTCCGCCAGGCGCTTCCACGCCGCCATGCGCGGGCCGCGGGGAGCCATTACGCTGTCGACACCCAGCAGGGCCACGCCGCGCAGGATGAAGGGCATCACGGTGGTGTTGAAGTCCGGGCCCTGGGCCAGGCCGCAGGCGGCAACTGCGCCGCGGTACTTGGTCTGGGCACAGGCGTTGGCCAGGGTGAAGCTGCCGACGGAGTCGACGACACCGGCCCAGCGCTCTTTCTGCAGCGGGCGGCCCTTCTCGGACAGCTCGGCGCGGTCGATGATGGTGTCCGCACCGAGCCCCTTCAGGTAGTCGGCTTCAGAGGCCTTGCCGGTAGAGGCGGCAACGGTGAAGCCGGCCTTCTTCAGCAGGGTGACTGCAAAGCTGCCCACGCCGCCACTGGCGCCGGTGACCAGGACTTCGCCCTGCTCCGGGGTGATGCCGTAGTTGACCAGGGCATCTACGCACAGGGCCGCGGTGTAACCGGCAGTGCCGATGGCCATGGCCTGCTTCGCGGTGAATTCGGAGGGCAGCGCCACCAGCCAGTCGCCGTTCAGGCGGGCTTTCTGCGCAAGACCACCCCAGTGGCCTTCACCCACGCCAAAGCCGTTGAGCACGACTTTGTCGCCCACGGCCCAGTCAGGGTGGCTGGTCGCGGTGATGGTGCCGGCGAGGTCGATGCCGGGAACCATGGGGAAGCTGCGCACGACCGGTGAGCTGCCGGTGATGGCGAGGCCGTCCTTGTAGTTCAGCGTGGAGTACTCGACGTCGATGGTCACATCGCCCTCGGGCAGTTGTGCCTCGTCGATCTGTGCCACTTCCACAGTCTGGCCGTTATCGTCCTTGTTAATCAGAATTCCGGAAAACATAGTCACCTACCGTTTCAAAGGTTGAAGAATGGGGAGAGGCCGGGCTCCAATACCCGGCCGACTCGGGCTGCATAGCGCGGCGTAGTATACACCAGTGTTGAGCAGCCTACCGGGGCGCATTGGCGAGTAGTCCATCTGCCAGCAGCTCCGCGTAGGCACCCTGCCCCCGGCCCAGGTGCTCGTCGAGCATGGCGCGCTTGAGGAACAGGTGGCAATCGTGTTCGGAGGTCATGCCGATACCGCCGTGCAGCTGCAGGGACTCGTCCGCCACCAGGGTATAGGTACCGGCGGAAAGCTCCTTGGCGGCGCAGGCCAGTGCGGTGGCGTCACCACCTGCGGCGAGCAGGTCCAGATTGGCCATCAGCAGGGCCTCGGCGGCCTCCACGTGGGTCGTGAGGTCCGCGCAGCGGTGTTTCAGCGCCTGGAACAGGGCCAGCGGGCGGCCAAACTGGCGCCGGGTCTGCAGGTATTCGACCGTCATCTCCAGCAGCGCGGCGGCGCCGCCCACCGCGTCGGCGGCAAGGGCGAAGTCCCGGTGTACAGCGAGCTTCTCCAGCAGTGCTTTCGCGGCGTCGCCGCGGGCGAGAACCAGTGAGTCGTCGATGGCAACACCATCCAGCTCCACGTCGAAGAGCCGGCGGGTCTTGTCCCAGGTGGCCTGCTCTACGAGTTTCACCGCTGCTTTGCTCACCAGGGTCAGCAGTTCGCCGTCATCCGCGGAAACCAGGATGAAGTCAGCGCGATCCGCGGAGGGCACTGCCTGCAGCGTACCTGCAAGTTTGTCGCCGTCCACCCGCGCCACAGGAACCGAGGGTTCGGCCAGCGCCACGGCGATAAACTCCTCGCCGGTCATCAGGCGTTCAAGATGAGTGTCCTTGAGCGCGGAATCGCTGCCACTGAGGGCCTCGATGCCCAGCAGGGCAGAGAGGCAGGGTACGGTAGCAAGGCCACGGCCCATTTCCAGGTGCAGGGCACAGGCGGCGTCCAGGCCCATGCCCAGGCCACCGAGATCTTCCGGCACCGTGACCATCAGCCAGCCCAGTTCCGCCACCAGCGGCCAGGTGGAATCCTCCGCTGCCGCGAGTCCTGCTCCATCCATCACCTGGCGCGCGGAGTCGCGCAATTCATTCACTTCTGCATTCATCGCGCTCAGCCCTCCAGTTTCCAGGTCTTCGGTTCACGGGGCATCCCCAGCATGCGCTCGGAGAGGATATTGCGTTGCACCTCGTCGCTGCCGCCGGCGATGGACCAGTTGTAGGAATTCATGAAGTCCACCATCCAGTTGCCGGTCTCCTGGGTGGCACCGCGCATGAAGCCTCGGTCGTACTGCCCCTGCAGGCCGGCGACCCGCTTGCCCAGGCGGACGAACTCGCGCAGGGTGCGGGCGTAATAGAGCTTGACGATGGAGGCGTCACCGACCTGCTCGGTATGGGTGATGCGTTTTTGCAGATAGCGGTCCGCCACCGCGCAGGACGCATCGACCCGGGCCATCACGTGGCCGAGGTCGCGGCGGATACCGGCGTCGTTTTCCAGCCCCGCCTCCCTGATAGCGCTGGCAATGCGCGGCAGGCCGTAGCGCATGCGCTGGCTCAGTTCCACCAGGGTCAGGCCGCGTTCGGAGGCCAGGGTCGCCTGGGCCACCGCCCAGCCATTGCCCTCTTCGCCCACCAGGTCTTCCACCGGCACTTCCACGTCGTCAAAGAAGATTTCCGCGAACTCGTCGTCGCCGGTGATCTGGTCGATCGGCCGTACGGTGACACCGGGGGATTTCATGTCCAGCAGCAGGTAGGTAAGACCGGCCTGGGGCGGTCCCGACCGGTCCGTGCGCGCCAGCAGCAGGCACTTGTCCGCGTACTGGGCCATGGTCGACCAGGTTTTCTGGCCGTTGATCACATACTTGTCACCCACCCGCTCGGCGCGGGTTTTCAACGAGGCGAGGTCGGAACCGGCATTGGGCTCGGAGAAGCCCTGGCACCACACCTCGCCCTTCAGGATGCCCGGCAGGTACTTGTCCTGCTGCTCCTTGCTGGCGCACTCGAACAGGGTGCAGGCCGCGTGGTAGAGGGATACGAAGTACATGATCAGGCGCGGCGCGTCGGCCCGGGCCACTTCCTCGAAGATCACCTTCTGCTCCGCCAGCGAGCGGCCGCCACCGGGCCAGCCTTCCGGCCAGTGAGGTGTGGCGTAGCCCGCCTGGGTCAGCTTGAAGAACCAGTCGCGCTGCAGTTCGACGAAAGCCTCCTGCTCGACACTGGTCATGGCCTCGCGCCACCCTGTGGGGACGTTCTCCGCCAGCCAGCCGCGCACTTCCTGGCGCAGTGATTCGGTGTTCTCGTTTTCGCTCATGGACAACCCTTTTTCTACCCGCCAGCCCTTTCAGGCCGGCGTCCGTTCCATCGCGACGACAAACGCCGCCGCGGCGGAATCAGAGTTTGACTTCGACCCAGTCACCCATGATACGCACCTCGTAGGTGGCGATGGGCTGGGTCGCGGGAAGGTCCAGGGCTTCACCGGTTTTCAGGTCGAAACGGGCGCCGTGGACCGGGCAGGTGACCTTGCAATTGCGCACCCGGCCGTTGAACAGCGGCTTTGCCTGGTGCGAACAGATTGCAGAGACGGCGTACAAACCTTCTTTGGTATTGCAGACCATCACCCAGGTATCGTTGATCTTGAGGGCTTTCTTGCCACCGACGGGGACGTCGGAAGCGGGGCAAAACTGGATAAATTCAGTCGACAAAATTCGATACCTTTCTATTTCTGAATCGGGGTTCTGGAGGCCCCGAGGAATTTCAGAGCGCGTATTCAACCATTAACGGCGGTTGTAATAAAGTCCGGGGTTTCCCGGCCAGAAGCTGCTACAAGCGGCTGATCGAGCGGGTTGAGCCGGCAGGCGCCCCGTGAAACCGTGAGGGGACAGGACGTCGCCGACCGAGCCTGCACATGGATGTGCGCTTTTTGGCGTGTTTCACGGAGCGCCTGCCGGCTTAACCCGTGATACGCGCCAGAGCCTGCCCCGGCGACAACTTCGCTTACAAATGTTCCTTGCTTCGTAGAGTTGGGCTACCAGTTACGGCGAAATCGATCATCAGAAGACAATCGATTCGCCGTAACCGTGAAAGGCCGACTCAGTCCGCCATGTACTTATCGATGGTCTGCTCGAAGTGCCGCACCCGGATTTCCTGGTAGTTACCCAGGGTCAGGCCGTCCTTCGCGGAGGCGTAGAGGCCCTCCTGTTGCGCCAGCAGGTTCTCGGTGTCCTGGTCGAGGATGGCGCCGAAGCCCGGGTCCATGCCCTCGGCTTCAGTGAAGGACTGGTGGTCCTCGAGCCATACACACTCCGCCGGTTCCGGGCGCTCGCCGCTCTTGGGCACGGGGCGCAGGAAGAAGACCTCGTAGAAGCTCTTGCGGTGGTCTTCCGGGTCCGGGCGGAAGCGGTAGACCATCGGCAGGGAGATTCCCGGGAACATGAAGGTGTTGGGGAAGATGGTGTAGGAGAAGCAGTCCAGCAGTTCGGAGTCGGAGACGCCGCTGAGGTCCGCGTCGGCGGCTTTCTCGAACATCTCGCGCATGATGTCGGCCATGCGCTGGCGGGCGGTCTCGCCCTCCTTCAGCTGGCGGTCTGCGCCGGTGAGGAAGGAGCTGTCGCCGACGGTGAACTGGTCGAGGATGTCCTGCTCGCTGTACTGTCCGCGCAGGTGAGGGCTGACAACACCCAGCGGGGAGATGAATCGGTCGACGTGGTCGCCGTAGAAATCGTACTGGGAATTGGCGTCAGCGTTGGAGGGGGCCACCTGGGGGTGGGTCTCGATCACGTGGTAGGCCTCCATGAAGGCCTCCATGTTGAGCTTCCAGTTGGCCGGGATGCGCTTGGCCACGTGGCAGTGGACGTAGCGGTTTTCCAGGCCCCACTTGCTGATGTGGGCCATGAATTCAGGGCCGAAGTATTCCGCCAGTGCAGGCGCGTCGTGGTCCATGTTGATGAACACGAAGCCGGCCATCATTTCCACCTTGGCTTCGGGCAGCTTGAACTTGTCGGCTTCCACGTGGGGGAAGTCCCAGTGGCAGGTCGCCTTCTGCAGGGAGCCGTCGAGGTCCCAGGTCCAACCGTGGAAGGGGCAGGTGAACTCGCTGGCGCAGCCTTCGGTGCCGGAGGGGCGCAGCTTGGTGCCGCGGTGCAGGCAGGCGTTGTAGTAGGCCCTGACCTCGTTCTCCGCCACCCGGGTGACGATGAAGGAGCGGTGGCCCAGGTCGTAGACGTAGTAGTCGCCTACCTCGGGGATGTGCTCTTCACGGCAGGCAAACTGCCAGGTGCGGGTCCACAGCTTTTCATATTCCTTTGCGGCATAGGCCGGGTCGATATATCGATCTTTGGAAATATCTTCGTCACCGAGGAACTTGTAGGACTCGGAGCGCACCCAGTCAGGCGCGCCCACCCGGTCCTTGGCAATGATTTCCTGGGTGCTGGGTTCATTGGGACAGCGGGCTTCGCCCGGTGCCAGGTCCTGTTCTTTATCGAGCAGTTGTTCGCTCATACGCCACCTCCAGAGTGTGTACGGCGCGTCTCGCGGACGCATTGATTGACTTATGGCGGGCATTATGCCACCGCACTTGCGGAGGCCAAAATGACTGCAAGCGCATACCTAATTGTCCAGATCTACAACGACCAGTGGCTATGGTTGTTCTGCAGGGGGAATTTCCCTACTGTTGGCACTGGTGAAATTCCGGAGGAACATCCAATGATAAGAGGTGTACACCACTTTGGCATCCATGTGCACGACATGGACAAGATGCGGGCCTTCTACAAGGCGGCGTTCGGTTTCGAACTGGTTGGCGAAGAGTTCAGCTGGGAAAACGACGAGTTCATCGACCAGATCGTCAACGTACCCAACTCGGCCGCGCGGGGCTGCATGCTGAAGGCGGGAACCTGCTACCTGGAGATGTTCCAGTACAGCGCCCCGGCGCCCGCGGTGACTGACGCGCTCAACCCGCAGGACAAGGGCTATACCCACTTCTGCGTGGACGTGGTCGGCATCGAGGAGGAATTCACCCGCCTCAAGGGCCTTGGCATGACTTTCAGCCAGCCGGCGCCGATCAACGTGGGCCATGTGAAATCCATCTATGGCCGCGACCCGGAAGGCAACGTGATTGAACTGCAGGAAACCGTGGATTGCGATTTCCCGCTGGAGAATCTGAAGAACTGAAGAGCAGCTCCCTGACGAGGAGCACTTTTCGCGAGCGACTGGCCCGGCCCGTTTACCAGCGGGGCGGGCGTTCATGCTGACAAGGCTCCGCAAGGCTGGAGCAAGGTCGATGAGCGATCACCAGGCAATGGACCCCCTCGCGCCCTGACAACCCGCCGGGCAGGTCCCGGCCCGATACAACTCCCCCATGACCAAAAGCGAAGTAACACTCGACGACAAATACCTGCAGGCCGAAGGCCAGGTCTTCATGTCGTCCAACCAGGCCCTGGTGAGGCTCCCCCTGGACCAGGCCCGCCGTGACCGCGCCGCCGGCCTTAAAACAGGCGGTTTCATCTCCGGTTACCGGGGCTCGCCCCTGGGCGTCTACGATTCGGCCCTGTGGGGCGCGCAGAAGCTGCTGGACGAGCACAACATCGTCTTCCGCGCCGGGCTCAACGAGGAACTGGCGGTCAGCTCGATCCGCGGCACCCAGGAACTGAAGTGGTTCGGCAACTCGGACTACGACGGTATCTTCGGCCTCTGGTACGGCAAGGGCATCGGCGTCGACCGGGCCTGCGAGTCGATGAAGCTGGGCAACTTCGAGGGAAGTTCCGCCAATGGCGGTTTCCTGATCGTCGCCGGCGACGACCACGGCGGCAAATCCTCGGACAGCGCCCACCAGTCGGAACACACCCTGATGGCGGCCATGGTGCCGATCCTCTATCCCGCCAATATCGGCGAGATCATCGAGTTCGGCCTCTTTGGCTGGGCCATGTCGCGCTTCAGCGGCTGCTACGTGGGCCTGAAAACCATCACCGACACCCTCGACCTAACCGCCTGTGTCGAGTTGCCTGACCCCTACCGGGAGTATGTCACCCCTGCTGACGTAGTCATTCCCCCCGAGGGCCTCAACGCCCGGGAAAACATCGTTCCCCTGCAGGAAGAAGAGTGGCTGGTGAACTATCGCCTGCCCGCCGCCACCGCCTTCGCCCGGGCCAACGGCATCGACCGCACCGTCATCGACGGCGACAAGCGGGAACTGGGCATCGTCAGCGCGGGCAAGGCCTACCTCGACGTGCGCCAGGCGCTGGCGGACCTCGGCCTGGACGAGGCCGCCTGTGAGCGCCTCGGCATCCGCGTTTATAAACCGGGCCTGGTCTGGCCGATGGACGGCGAAGGCCTCAACGACTTCGCCCGCGGCCACAGGGCCATCCTGGTGGTGGAGGAAAAGCGCCCGGTGATGGAGGACCAGATCGCCCGCCATCTCTACGCCCTGGGCAATGGCGAGCGCCCCGCGCTGGCCGGTAAACAGGACCTCGAGGGCAAGCCCCTGCTGTCCTCCGTGGGTGAACTCAGCGTGGGCCAGGCGCGAGACGCCATCGCCCGCCTGCTGGAGCAACTCGGCATTGGCGATAACGCCGTCGCCGCCCACTACACGGAATTCCGCCTGCTGGAGGAGAAATCCGCCGGCTACGGCAGCGGCGTCATGCGCCCCGCCTACTTCTGCTCCGGCTGCCCCCACAACACCAGCACCAAACTGCCCGAGGGCTCCCGCGCCATGGGCGGCATCGGCTGCCACGGCCTCGCCGCGGTAGTGATGGACCGCGACACCATGCAGTTCATGCCCATGGGGCATGAGGGTTCACCCTGGACTTCGGTGAGCCAGTTCGTCGATACCCCGCACATGTTCCAGAACATGGGCGACGGCACCTACTCCCACTCCGGTGTGCTGGCGATCCGCGCGGCGGTGGCGGCGAAGGCCAACATCACCTACAAGGTGCTCTACAACGACGCGGTGGCGATGACCGGCGGCCAGCCGGTGGAGCAATCCATCAGCCCCATCGACATGGTCAACCAGTTGCTTTCCGAGGGCGTGCGCCCCGTCTACCTGGTCTCCGACGACCCGGAGCAGTACCGCGGCCTCGAGCTGCCGAAGAACTCCGGGCTCTACCACCGCGACGAAATGGACGGCCTGCAGAAAGAACTGCGCAAGATGAAGGGCGTCACCGGCATCGTCTACGAGCAGACCTGCGCCACGGAAAAACGCCGCCGGCGCAAGCGCGGCCTGATGGAAGATCCGGACAAGCGGCTGTTCATCAACCCGGAAGTCTGCGAGGGCTGCGGCGATTGCTCGGTGCAGTCGAACTGCATCAGCATCACGCCGCTGGAGACTGAACTGGGCCGCAAGCGCAAGATCGACCAGTCCACCTGCAACAAGGACTACAGTTGCGTAAAAGGCTTCTGTCCCTCCTTCGTCAACGTGATCGGCGCGAAAATCGCGGTGCACACCCGCGGCGAGGAGAGCGAACTGGAACGCCTGGTGGCGGAACTGCCCGAACCCGACCTCGCCCCATTAAACGACAGCGGCTACAACATCCTGGTCGGCGGCATCGGCGGCACCGGCGTGCTGACCATCGGCGCCCTGCTCGGCATGGCCGCCAACCTCGACGGCAAGGGCGCCACCATCCTCGACATGACCGGCATGGCACAGAAAGGCGGCGCGGTGACCAGCCATATCCGCATCGGCCCGGACCCGAAAGGTATCTACACCTCGCGCCTCTCCGAAGGCATGTGCGACCTGATGCTGGCCTGCGACATGATCGTCGGCGCCAGCGCACCGGTACTGAAAACGGTAAAACCCGGCAGCACCGCCGCGATTCTCAATACCGATGTCGCCCCCACCGGCGACTTCCAGAGCAACAAGCACCTGGACCTCGGCGAGGCGCGCCTGCGCTCGGCCGTCATCAAGGCCCTGGACGGCGGCCCGAGTTTCGACCTCCACGCCAGCAAGCTGGCCACCGACCTCACCGGCGACAGCATCGGCACCAATGTCCTGATGATGGGTTACGCAGCACAGAAAGGCCTGCTGCCCCTGAGCGTCGCGTCCATTGAGGAGGCCATCCGGCTCAACGGCACTTTCGTCAAGGGCAACCTGCGTACCTTCGCCCTGGGGCGCCTGGCCGCCCACGACCCGGCGGCACTCGCGGCGCAACTGGACGACACCCCGGAACTGCCGAAGCTCGACACCGTGGACGACGTACTCGCGAGCCGGACCCGCCTGCTCACCAGCTACCAGAATGAAGCCTACGCGAAGTCCTTCAGCGACTTCGTGGCGAGCATCCGCCAGCGTGTCGCAGCGAAAGGACTGGCAAACGGCGAGGAATTCGTGCGCCAGGTGGCCCTCTCCCTCGCCCGCCTGATGACTTACAAGGACGAGTACGAGGTGGCGCGGCTGTACAGCGAACCCAGGTTCATGGAGCGGCTGAAAGCCCAGTTCAGCGGCGACTTCCGCATCGAGTTCAACCTCGCCTCTGCGCTGCTGATGTCAGGCACCGACCCGGCCACCGGGCGGCCGAAGAAACGCACCATCGGCCCCTGGATGCTGCAGGCCTTCGGCGTGCTGGCGAAGTTCAAGTTCCTGCGCGGCACGCCCTTCGATCCCATCGGCTACCTGCCGGAGCGGCGCATGGAGCGCCGCCTGATCGGCGAATACCGCAACCTGGTCGAGGACATCAGCCAGCGGCTGGACGCGGACAATCTCGCCAAGGGTATCGAGATCGCCGCCGCGGCCTTCGAAATTGCCGGCTACGGCCCGGTGAAGGACGCCGCGGTCGCAAACTACCGGGCGCAGCTGCCCGTGATGCTGGCGGAATTCGCCAATCCTTTGGCCGAAACCCCCGCCCCCGAGCTATTGGAAGTCCGGCAGGTATAAATGTAATATCAGCAGCCCTTTTATTCCCGGCCGACTGCGGCACCCGCGAGCGCAACGAAGCGCTTCCCCCGAAAGGCGTTTCGCCCCCGGGGTGCGCGCCCGCGACAGCCACAAAATTAATGAGATACTCGCACTGGAGAATTGAATAGAGATGGCACTGAAAACACGATTTAGCGAACTTCTGGGTATCGAGTACCCGATCGTACAGGGCGGCATGATGTGGGTGGGCCGCGCAGAACTGGCGGCGGCCGTATCCAACGCCGGCGGCCTCGGCATCCTCACCGCACTGACCCAGCCGACCCCCGACGACCTGCGCAAGGAAATCGAGCGCTGCCGGGAAATGACCGACAAGCCCTTCGGTGTGAACCTCACCATCCTGCCTTCCGTGAACCCGCCCCCCTACGCCGAGTACCGCAAGGCGATCATCGAAATGGGCGTGAAGATCGTCGAGACCGCTGGCCACAACCCGGGCGAGCACGTCGAGGACTTCAAGAACAACGACATCATCGTCGTGCACAAGTGCACCGCGGTGCGCCACGCGCTCTCCGCCGAGCGCATGGGCGTGGATGCCATCTCCATCGACGGCTTCGAGTGCGCCGGCCACCCCGGTGAAGACGACATCCCCGGCCTGATCCTGATCCCGGCTGCAGCCGACAAGGTGAAAATCCCGATGATCGCCTCCGGCGGCTTCGGCGACGGCCGCGGCCTCGTCGCTGCGCTGGCGCTGGGTGCCGACGGCATCAATATGGGCACCCGCTTCTGCGCGACAAAAGAAGCGCCGATCCACGACAACATCAAGCAACTGCTGGTGGAGAACGACGAGCGCGATACCAACCTGATCTTCCGCTCCCTGCGTAACACCGGCCGTGTGGCCAAGACCAGCCGCTCCAGCGAAGTGGTCGACATCCTGAAAAACCCGGAAGCGGAATTCAAGGACGTGGCCCACCTGGTGAAGGGCGCGGACGGCCGCGTGGCGCTGGAAACCGGCAACGTGGACGCGGGCCTGGTCTGGGCCGGCCAGATCCAGGGCCTGATCCACGACATCCCCAGCTGTGAAGAACTGATCAAGCGCATCGTCGACGACGCGACCGCGATCATCAACAGCCGCCTGCCCGGCTTCACCGGCTAAGGCACCTCGCCCTGCGCCTTCCGGCGCGGGGCAGTTCCCTCATTTGCGAGGCAAGGAGAAGGCAATGCGTCTGCATGGCAGGATTGCACTGATTACCGGGTCCTCGCGCGGCATCGGCGCCGCGATCGCCCGCCGCCTGGCGGCAGACGGCGCCAGTGTCGTACTCCACGCCCGCCAGGACCGCGAAGCCCTGGAAAAGCTCGCCGCGGAAATTCGCGCGAAGGGCGGCACGGCTGACTACCTTCTCGGCGATCTCACCGAAGGCGAGACCGCGAGCGAGATTGTGGCACAGGCCTTCGCTATCCACGGCTCCCTCGACATCCTGGTAAGCAATGCCGGCGGCGGCAAGGGCGGTTTGATCACCAACTTCTCGGTAGCGGATATCGACAGGGTCCTGGCGCTCAACCTGCGCTCGACCATTCTCGCCACCGCCGAATTCGCCCGGCTCAGCCAGAGCGAAAACGGCCGCATTATTTTTATCTCATCGGGTATGGCGACTCACGGCGCCCCTGGTGTCTCGGTGGGCGCCGCGGGCAAGGCTGGGGCGGAAGGGTTTATTCGCGCCATGGCGCAGGAACTGGGGCCACGCGGCATTACCTGCAATTCCGTCGCCCCGGGCTGCACACGAACAGAGATGATCGCCGACCAGAGCTGGCCGGACCAGGTGCCGCCCTGGACTGCGCTGGGACGCCTGGGCGAACCCGCGGACATCGCCGATATCGTCGGTTTCCTTGCCTCGGACGAAGCGCGCTGGCTGACTGGCGCGACCCTACCCGCCAACGGTGGCCTGGTGACCACGGCGGCGAACATCCTGGCGCGTGCCAAATAGCCTGCGAGTGATTTACCCCCGCCCGGGTGCATCGCTCACAGCTTCCAATTGAGCTCGATCTCGATACTGCCTTTCTTGCTTTTCACTTCCACCTCGAATTCGACCTTCAGTTCATCCGGCACCTTCACGTGCAGTTTTTTCCCCTCGCGGAGAAAGTCCACTCCGTTGTGGCGCGCGAGGGAATCGGCCAGCGCCCGCAGCAATTCGGCCGCCTCTTCCCGGCGCAGCTTGTGTTTTTCAGTGATCTCGAGCAGTTCCATGGGAGTTCCCCGCGTAGTGATTATGCGCATGTAGAAAGATGTTCCCGCGACACGTTGTTTCGCCGGAATTGAACCCAATATAGTAGAAGTAGCCCCGACTGGAGGAGCCCATGGTGAGCGATCCATGCCACATCGTTTGTCCCCACTGCGACGCGGTCAATCGCCTGCCACAGGCGAAACTCTCTGCGGAACCGCGTTGCGGCAGCTGCCACAAGGCCATTTTCAGCGGGCAGCCCCTCGAGCTCGATGAACACAATTTCTCCCGTCACCTGGAGAGAAACGACATTCCCCTGCTGGTGGATTTCTGGGCACAGTGGTGCGGCCCCTGCAAGATGATGGCCCCCGCCTTCGCCCAGGCGGCCGGCACGCTGGAACCCCGCGTGCGGCTGGCGAAGGTCAATACAGAAACCGCGCAGGCTATCGCCTCGCGCTATAACATCCGCAGCATTCCGACCATGATCCTGTTTCGCGGGGGACGCGAGCAGGCGAGACAGGCCGGCGCCATGGGCGCCGCGGACATCGTGCGCTGGGCGCAATCGCAGTTGTAATAACTGAGCGAGCCGGGAGGCGCAGGGGCCCTGGGTCCCCGCCCGGGTACTGAACAGCGCGCCTACCCGGGTTTATCGCCTCCCCCGAAAACTTCCTCCTTCCAGTCCTCGCCAAGGGCCTGCTCGATGTATTCGCGCATGAATTGCCGGATTTTCTGTGAGGGCGTGACGTCCTCCTGCGCGCAGAGTTGCTCGAAGGCCGCTTTTTTTTGTGGATCGACCAGTACGGTCAATCGTGCAGTGCGCTTTTCCATCGTATTACTCATTGCCCAAAGGTTGCAGATGCATCTGATTTAACCCGGATTTTACCCGGGGGGGCTGCCCCGTCCACAAGGGACGCTCCGCCAGGCGCACCACTGACCTCGCCGGAAATGGGCCCTGCCGGGCCGGAGCGGAACATACACAGCTGCGAGAGCCCGGGTGAACTCGACACCATACGAACGTAAACACAATTTAATGTTAATTGGATTATAATGCAAAGCACATCATTGCAAGGAGGGCGTCCCCTCGATGCCCCAGCGTCAACACCTGTTCTCACTGCGCCTGGGGTATGCGCTGCGCGAGGCCCTGGCCGAGGGCTACGGCCGCAAGGACCTGCGCAAGGACCTGATTGCCGGGGTCACCGTAGGCGTGATCGCGATTCCCCTGGCGATGGCGCTGGCAATCGCCAGCGGCGTGGCGCCGCAGTACGGCCTGTACACGGCCATCATCGCCGGCGCCATCATCGCGCTGACCGGCGGCAGCCGTTTCAGCATCTCCGGGCCGACCGCGGCATTCGTGGTCATCCTGCAGCCGCTGACCGCAAAATATGGCCTCGGCGGCCTGCTGCTGGTCTCGCTCATGGCCGGCGCCATCCTGGTCGCCATGGCCTGCGCCCGCCTCGGGCGCTTCATCGAGTACATCCCTGGAGCGGTAACCCTGGGTTTTACCGGAGGGATCGCGATTGTCATCGCGGTGCTGCAGGTCCCCGACTTCACCGGCCTGGTCATCAGCGAAATGCCCGAGGACTTCGTCGGCAAGCTCGCCGCGATCGCCGCCAGGCTGCCGCAATTCGAGATAACAAGCACCGCCCTCGCGCTGTTCACGCTCGCGGTCTTGCTTGGCTGGCCGCGCTTGCGCAAGGGAATACCGCCTCACCTGCCGGCCCTGGTGCTGGCCTCCGTACTCGGTTTCGTACTGGTGCAGGCCGGCGCCGAGGTGGACACCATCGGCTCCCGCTTTCACTACCTGCTCGCCGATGGCAGCAGCGCCGGCGGTATTCCCCCCTACCTGCCGGGCCTGGCCTGGCCCTGGGATCGCCCCGGCGCCGACGGGGAGGCTTTGCACCTGTCCTTCGACCTGTTCTCGGCGCTGCTGCCCTCGGCCTTCGCCATCGCCATGCTGGGGGCCATCGAATCGCTGCTCTGTGCGGTGGTGCTGGACGGCATGTCAGGCAAGCGCCACAGCGCCAACAGCGAACTGCTGGCGCAGGGCCTGGCCAACCTGGTGACGCCCTTCTTCGGCGGGATAACCGCTACCGCGGCGATCGCGCGCTCCGCGACCAACTACCGGGCCGGGGCGGTCTCGCCCCTCGCCGCCCTCACCCACTCGCTGGTCGTACTGTCCGGCCTGCTGGCCTTCGCCGGCGCACTGGCCTTTGTGCCGATGCCGGCCATGGCGGCCATGCTGATGGTGGTGGCCTGGCAGATGAGCGAAGCGCACAAAATCCTCCGCCTGGTCCGCAAGTCGCCGGCCAGTGATATCGCGGTGCTACTCACCTGCCTGTCACTGACCGTATTCTTCGACATGGTGATCGCCATCACCGCAGGTATCCTGCTGGCCTCGGTGCTGTTCATGAAGGAAATCGCCACGCTCACCCAGGTGGTCGAAATTACCGGCAATCGCGACTTCCTGCCGCGACCGCTGCGGGCCAACTGGCGGGTATTCAAGATCAACGGCCCGCTGTTTTTCGCCGCCGCGGATCGTATATTCGGCGAACTGGTGCAGCGCACGCGAGGTATCGACGGGCTGGTCCTGCACATGCGTTACAGCGCCTACCTCGACGCGGGCGGCCTTGCGGCCATCGAGAAACTGCTGGCCCACTGCAGGCAACAGGGCATTCCCATTCGCTTCAGCGGCTGGCAATTCCAGCCGCTGAAAACCCTGGCCAGGGCGCGCGACGAGACTCCGGGCCCCCTCGACCTCTCGTATGCCAGCCTGGCCGACGCGATCGACGACCTGAAGTTAAGCGAAGGACGATATGAAACTCGATGAAGCAATCGAACTCGGCGCACAGGGTGTGTGGAACGAAGCCCAGGCGAGGATGGACCCGTCGAGCCCGGCACAGTGGTTCGTAATGCTGCGCGATGTGCACTACAAATCGTTTATCCTCGCCGATAACGACGACAATCCGATCTCCAGCGAAGACCTCAACGCACTGGCCCAGCTCGTCCGGTCGATCGGCCTGAAAGACTTTACTGTTATTTTCTGATCCCCTGGAAGGAAGCAAACATGAGCGGATACCCTCCCTGCCCCAAATGCCAGTCAACGTTCACCTACGAAGATCGCGACTTGCTGGTCTGCCCGGAATGCGCCCACGAGTGGCGGGCCGGGGAAAGCGGCAGCGCGGAAGAGGCTGTCGCCACGGTCAAGGATGCCAACGGCAATGACCTTGTCGAAGGCGATAACGCAACCCTGATCAAGGACCTGAAGGTCAAAGGCACTTCGACAGTACTCAAGGTAGGCACGAAAATCAGGATCAACCGCATTGTCGACGGCGATCACAATATCGACTGCCGGGTCGATAAGGCGGGCCAGATGATGCTGAAATCGGAGTTCGTCAAGAAATCCGGCGGCTGACAACCCGGCGTCCGGGCTGCTCCTGTGGGTTCTGGGCAAACCGCCCGACAGCCTTAGCGCAAAACCGGCAGCAGGGCCTCGCTCAGGACCGGGGCCATGTCGATAGCGTTAGTGGCGTGGCTTATACAGTCGGTGCTCCAGATTTCACCTGCCCCGGCGGCCTGGAGTACCTCCAGCGCATCGCCGGCGAACAGTGCATGGGTCACCGCCACATCCACCGAAGCCGCCCCCGCCTGCAACAGCAGTTCACAGGCCCGCGCCAGGGTTCGCCCGGAGCTGGCAACGTCATCCATCAGCACAACCTGGCGCCCGGCGACGGGGATGGACGGCAGCGTGATCTCCACCTGCCTGTCGCCGCGGCGCTGCTTGGTGCATACCCCAAAGGCGCAAGCCAGTTGATTCGCAGCCATCTCCACCCACTGCCGGGATTCCGCATCGGGCCCGATCAACAAGGGGTCCTCGCGCCGCAGCCCGATCAGTTCGGCCAGGCGCGGCGCGCCCGGGAGCGCGATGGCGTGCTCGCCGGGAATCGCCTCGGCAAGCTTCCGGATGCGATGCAGGTGGGGGTCGACAGTGATTACCCCGTCGAAGAGTTCGGCGAGAAAACTTCCAATGATCTTCTGGCTGACGACCTCACCGGGGTGGAAGGCGATGTCCTGGCGCATGTAGGCCAGGTAGGGCGCCACCAGCAGCAGGCGGGAGATCCCCGCTGAACGGGCGTGCCGGGCGAGCAGCAGCAGTTCGACCAGTTTATCGTTGGGGCGGTCCAGGCTCCGGTAGACCACAAGCGTCTTCGCTGGCGCTTCCCCTCCCCCTCCCTCCAGCGGCAGGGTGAGCCGAAGCTCCTGATCCGGAAAACGGTGGCACTGGTAGGGCCGGGCCACGAGGCCGCTTGCCCCCGCCAGGCGTTCCGCAGCGGCAGTTTCCTCCGGATTGTAGACCAGCAGTGCCATTGTCAGAATTCCACGAAAACCTGCGCGAGTTGCTCCGCCGCGCCGATGCTGTAGCCGCTGTGTTTTTCACAGGCCTCACTGGCGAAAGCCATCTCCGTGGGATAGGCCGCGTAAACCCGGTACAGCGGATCACCCGCCTCCACCGTATCCGCCAGCTTCACCAGCAGGTCCACCCCCGCTCCCGGCGCTTTTGGCGCCCCGGCCAGACGAGCGATGCGGGCGATTTGCTGGTTGTCGATATCGACCACCATCCCGGCGCAGGGCGCTTTTACGTCGAAACTCAGTGGCGACAAAGGCGGATTGTGCGGGTCGAAATCCTTTGCGCCCTGGGCCTGGATAATCGCGTGCATCTTCTGCAGCGCCCGCCCTGAATCGAGGATATCCCGGGCGATGGCAAAGCCGTCGCCACCGCGCACGTCCGGATCGAACTCAAGCACACGCCCGGCCAGGCGCAGGGCTTTCTCGCGCAGGTCTGCCGGCGCCTCCGGGTGGCTTTCCAGTACCCGCATCACGTCCCGCGCCTCCAGCATGGGGCCGATGCCACTGCCGACCGGCTGCCGGCCATCGGTGATCACCACATCGATCACCAGGCCGATACGCCGGGCGACAAATTCGAACAGCCGGCGCAGGCGCTGAGCTTCGGGCATTGACCTGACCTTGGCTGTGGGGCCGATGGGGATATCCAGCAGCAGGTGGCTGGAGCCTGCGGAGACTTTTTTCGACAGGATAGAGGCGACCATCTGGCCCGGGGAATCGATGGAGAGCGGCCTCTCTACCGAGATCAGCACGTCATCCGCGGGTGAGAGATCACTGGTCCCACCCCAGGCCAGGCAGCCGCGATGCCGCTGCACGATCTCCATCAGCCGCTCGAAGGGCATTTCCACCGAGGCCAGCACCTCCATGGTATCGGCGGTGCCCGCCGGCGAGGTAATGGCCCGGGAGGAGGTCTTGGGGCACAGCATGTTGTGCGCGGCGACAATGGGCACCACCAGCATGGAGGTGCGATTGCCCGGGATACCACCGATACAGTGCTTGTCCACCACCGGGTATTCGTGCCAGTCGAGCCGGCGCCCCACGCTGCTCATGGCGTCGGTCAGGTAGAACACCTCTTCCCTGTCCAGTTCGCCCTGGTTGCAGGCCACCACGAAGGCGGTCAGCTCGATTTTCGAGTAACGGTGAGAGGCGATGTCCTCGACGATGCCGATAAAATCTTCGCGATTGAGGCGCTCCCCGGCGATTTTCCGGTGCAGGGCCGGTATTGAGCGGGGTGGTTCCGCCTGCGATACCGTCACCCCGTGACCATCCTCCACCCCCAACTGCAGGAAGGCGTCTTCAGACAATCCCAATTGCTGGCAGTCCACGATACTGCTGTCGTCGACCACGTTGAGGCTGGCGAGAATACAGGTGCCGTGGGCGCGCACCTCCACCTTGGACAGCGCCTGGAAACCCTCGGCCCGATAGATCTCGCAATCGCGGTGCAGGTAGGCGACGTTTTCGCGGTAGGTGTCGATACCCACCCGGCGCAGTGTCAGTGGCCGGGTGGCTTCACCGCTTGTGCTGTCTTTATCGCTGTTCTTCTTTTCCATGGAGCCATTCACAGTGACGGTATACCAGCAGTATATCGCGCATTCTGGCAAGGCTCCCGACCCGGGCCGGGCCGGCAAGTGCGCCGACTACGGTTTTAGATCCCCGTTACTGTCATCACGCTCGCTCCGGGCCAGGACCCAGCGGGATACCAGCGGCCCCACCAGTTCGAACAGCACTGTTGCCACGATGACTACCGGCAGCAGCGTATCCTCGAGCGGCGGGTAGAGGCCGGCGGCAACGAAGGCCATCGCCAGGGCAACCCCCGCCTGGGGCAGCATGGCCAGTCCCACCAAGGCGTCGCCAGACCCGCCCACCCAGGGCGACCGGGCCGCCAGCCACCCGCCGGCCAGACGCCCTGCCACGCGCAGGACGAGGTAGGCCAGCAACAGCGCGCCCACACCGGCGAAGGTGTCCAGCGTGAGATAGGCGCCGCAAAAAATGAAGAACAGGGCCAGGAAAGGCCATTCGATTTCCTCCACGGCATGGAAGGGCCGACGGTGGTGGGTAGCGAAATTGACCACCGTCATCCCCATCACCACGCAGGCCAGCAAGTGCGACACCTGCAGCCACTGGGCGAGCCCCGCGCACAGCAGGACCATGCCCATGGCCTCCATCAGTGTCGGTTCACCGCGCCGCAGGCGTCCGGAAAGGAATGCCATCGGCAGGCCCAGGAGTAGCCCCAGCACTACTGCGCCCAGTAACTCCCGCAGGGCGTGCAGGAGATGAAAGACTGCCGGGCCGGACTCGCCCGCCGCCAGTAACTGCAGGCCGAGCACTGTCAGGCTGAACAGGATGAGACCGTAGGCATCGTCCACCGCGACAATCCCCGCCAGCACATCGGCAAAGCGGCTGTGCCGGCGCCGCTCGCGGATCGACTCGAAGGTGGCGGCCGGGTCCGTCGCGGTGGCGATGGCGGCCAACAACAACGCGAGCTGCGGGCCGCTTCCCAGCAACAGCAGGCCCAGCGCGACAACAATGTAAGTGACCAGGGCCTCACACAGGGAAACCCAGAGAATCACCCGCCCCAGTTTCTTGAGCAGATCACCGGACAATCTCCCGCCCACCAGGAAGCCGACCATGGACAGCGCGAGCACCGATATGAACTCGAAGCTGCGCGCCGAGCGCGGATCGAGCACGCCCGCCATCGAGGGACCGAGCAGGAAACCGACAAGTATCAGCAGTGAAATACGCGGCATGCGGGTATGCCGGCCCAGCGCCTCGGCCAGCAGGGCCAGTAGCAGCAGCATGCCGAGGGTTATCAGTTCCAGGGCCAGTGGCGTCACCGCTCAGCCCTGCAACGAGTGCAGCAAGTCCAGTGACCAAAGAGCTGCTCTGCAGGATCGCCGGTACCGAGAGTAAGCAGGACCGAAAGCATGCTGGCGAGCTCCTGGAATGAGATGTGCCCGGTTCACTGACGGGCAGTTGCAGTTTTGTCGCTGCCTCCTAATCTACTACTGTTCGGGCAGCCACAGGGAGGCTAATACATTGGCTCTGCCAAAAAAAATGCGCGCTATGGTTTTCACCGGGGTCGGAGAGCCCCTGGCGCTGGCCCGCGTTCCGGTACCGCAAGCACAACGCGACCAATTGCTGCTGAAAGTAAAGGCCTGCGGTATTTGCCGCACCGACCTGCACGTCATCGACGGCGAACTCGAACAACCCCAATTGCCCCTGATCCTCGGGCACCAGATTGTCGGCGAGGTGGTAGGCATGGGAGCCAGCGTCAGCGGTTTCCAGCCCGGCCAGCGCGTCGGGGTGCCCTGGCTCGGCGGCAGTTGCGGCCAGTGTGCCTACTGTGGCAGCGAGCGGGAAAATCTCTGCGACGAAGCCTGCTATACCGGCTACCAACAGAACGGCGGGATGGCGGAATACACCGTGGCCAACGCGGCATTCTGTTTTCCCCTGCCGGAAAACTTCAGCGACATCCAGGTGGCCCCGCTGCTCTGCGCGGGACTGATCGGTTATCGCGCCTACGTGATGGCCGGTGGCCGGAACGGCGGCAAAGACGGCGTGCTGGGCCTCTACGGCTTTGGCGCCGCAGCTCATATCCTGGTGCAGCTGGCAATCGCCGATGGCTGGCGGGTGCTTGCGATCACCCGGGATGGCGACAAACAGGGCCAGGCCTTCGCCCGCTCACTGGGCGCCTGCTGGGCCGGCGGCGCCAGTGAGCCTCTCCCGGAACTGCTGGACGCGGCGATCATCTTCGCCCCCGCAGGCGAACTGGTGCCGCAGGCGCTGCGCGCCGTGCGCAAGGGTGGAAGGGTGGTCTGCGGCGGTATCCACATGTCGGATATTCCCTCCTTCCCTTACCAGATCCTGTGGGGCGAGCGCAGCCTGCACTCGGTGGCCAACCTCACCCGCCGCGATGGCGAAGAGTTCCTGCCCCGGGCCGCCGCGATACCGGTCCACACCGAAGTGACGCAATACCCGCTGGAGGAACTCGGCGCGGCGCTGGAGGACTTGCGCCACGGGCGTTTCAGCGGCGCCGCGGTGGTCGTGCCCTGAGCGCGGGCGGCGTGGCCGAACCAATGCGCGGGGGCGGCATCATGCGGGCAGGAGTACTGGCACGACAACTCCTCTGCGCCGTGCTGCTGGTAGCCGCGCTTGTCCCGGGCGCGCTCGCAGCCGTCAACGGGGAGGCTATCCGCCGCGCCCTTGGCAATGCGGAACAACTTCCCGCATTGAGTGGGAATACGGGAGCGATCCGGGAATTCTACGCCCGCCGCAACTTCCTGCCCGCCTGGCAGTCCGCGAGCGGTGAAATGACCCCGCAGGCGCTGGCTATACGCGCTGCGGTTGCGGCAAGTACCAGCCACGGCCTGGACCGGGGCGATTACCACTCGGCCGGGATCGCCAGCCTGTGGCCGACAAGCCAGGCCGCGGGCGGTGCGCAGCTCGACCTGCTGCTCACCGACGCACTGCTGCGACTGGCTCGCCACCTCTACCAGGGCCGCGCCACCCCCGCCAGCGTGGACCCCGACTGGCATATACCGCCGCAGGAACTGGACAGCCCCCGCTTCCTGGACAGCGCGCCGGACAGCCCCGACCTGGGCGCCCTACTGCAGGGACTCGCGCCGCCCGGAACAGGCTACGCGCAGTTGCGGGCGGCGCTGGCGCGCTATCGCAAACTGGCGAAAGGCGGCGAATGGCGGCAGGTGGGGCCAGGGCCGACCCTGCGCCCCGGCGACCTCGACCCGCGGGTAGCCGCCCTGCGCGAGCGCCTGCGGGCCGAAGGTCATTTCACTGCTCCCGCCCCTGCAGATACGCCCCTGCTCTACGACAGTTCGCTCGAGTCAGCGGTGCTGCGGTTCCAGCGCTTGCACAGCCTGGCGGCCGACGGCCTTGTCGGCCCGCGAACGCTCGCCGCCCTCGACGTGCCTCTGGCCGCGCGGATCGCCGAAATCCGGCTCAATCTCGAGCGCTGGCGCTGGCTGCCCCGCCAGTGGCCGCAGCGGCGCGTACTGGTCAACGCAGCAGCGTTCGAGTTGCGCGCCCTGCAGGGGGACGAGGTGGAGTTGAGCACGCGGGTCATCGTCGGCCGCCCCCTGCGCTCCACGCCGACCTTTGTCGGCGCCATCCGGGGCATCACGGTAAACCCGTTCTGGAACGTACCGGAGAGCATCGCCCGCCGGGACATCGTACCCGCGCAGATCCGCGATCCCGACTATCTTCGCTCACGCCAGATCCGGGTGTTCGAGAACTGGTCTCCCGGGGCCCGGGAACTCGAGCCGGAGCAGGTCGACTGGGAAGCCCTGCGCGGCAAGCGCTTTCCCCACTATCTGCGCCAGGAACCCGGACCACACAACGCCCTCGGCCGCATCAAGTTCCTCTCCGATAACGAATTTTCGATTTACCTCCACGACACCCCCGAACGGCAACTGTTCCAGCGCGAGTCGCGCACGTTCAGCTCCGGCTGCATCCGGGTGCAGACGGCCGAGGACCTCGCGCTGTGGTTGTTCGAAGGCGTGGATGGCTGGAACGCCGGCTACCTGCAAACCCTGATCGACAGCGCCGAGACGCGCAATATCCGGCTGCCAGAACCGGTGCCGCTCTACCTGGTCTATTTCACCACCTGGGTGGACGCGGCCAGCGGTGAGCTGTATTTCGCCGAAGACATCTACACGCGCAACAAGGCGCTGGCGGCGCAGCTCGCCACCGCCGAACTCGACCCTGCGTGCAGTACCGGGGCGGGCCGGACGCACTGATTCACCCGCGCTTTCACCCGCGCTCCCCGACATAGTAAGATGGGTCGCATACGTGAATCGCAGCCGGCCGGGTTGTGGTTTGTCCAGGAACTGGTGTCCGAGGAATACACCGATGACGCTACAGCTTAATCGCCGGCACTTCCTGCGCGGGCTCACCGCGGGGGCCGCCCTCGCCGGCACCGGCGCGTCCGCGCTGGCAAGGGCTACTGCAGAAACCGGGCAGCGCCTGCTGGCCATGGACAACCTGCATACCGGGGAATCCCTGGAAGTCAGCTACTGGGCGGATGGCAGCTTTCGCCCGGAAGCACTTCTGCAGGTCAACGAATTCCTGCGCGACCACCGGACCGGGGAGGTACACGATATCGATACCGGTTTGCTGGACCAGATGTACCGCCTGCAGCGTGCGACCGGGGTCGAGCGCCCCTTCGCGATCATTTCCGGCTACCGCTCACCGGCCACCAACGCAAAACTGCACAATGCCAGCAGCGGGGTCGCCCGCAAGAGCCTGCACATGCAGGGCCGGGCCATGGATATCCGCCTGCCCGGGGTGCGCCTCGCGACTCTGCGCGACAGCGCGCTGTCGCTGGAAGCGGGAGGCGTGGGCTACTACGCCAAATCCGATTTCATCCATATCGATACGGGCCGGGTCAGGCGCTGGTAAGGGCCCTGCATCGGCGGGACAATCGTGATGCACGCCACTCGCATTCCCGGCATATTGATCGCGACACTGGCAGCCTGCACAGCCTTCGCGGCAGGGAAGAACGAAGGCCTCGAGGGTGAGGCCCATCGCCTTGCCGCGGAGTTCGTGGCGACACTGAAACCCCAACTCAAAGGCGCCCTGCAATCAGTCGGCCCGGAAGGCGCCATCGCCGTATGTGCGGACATCGCCCCCCAGATCGCCGATTCCCTGAGCGCCTCGTCCGGCTGGCTGGTAAAACGGGTCAGCCTGCGAACACGCAACGCCAGTCGCGCCTCCCCCGACCCCTGGGAGCGTGAAGTGCTGGAAACGTTCGAGAGCCGCCTGGCCAGCGGTGAACCCGCGGAAGCGCTTTATGTGGGCGAGCAGGTCGGCGGACACTACCGCTACATGCGCGCCCAGCTTGTCGAGCCCGTGTGCCTGGTTTGCCACGGTACCCAGCTGAGCGCGGGCGTACACCAGGCCCTCGAAGAGTACTATCCCGACGATACAGCCACCGGATACAGCCTCGGGCAGGTGCGCGGGGCCATCAGCCTCAGCCTGCCAATGGACTCGCTTCCCTGATCCAAAGGCCCGAGGGGGTTGCTCCCCCCAATTCCCAGAGCGAACCGGGGCCGGGACCGAATTTACTCCGCGTCCTCGCCGATGGAAATGGCGTTCGCCGGGCACTGCCCTACCGCCGCGCGCACCGCCTCTTCGTACTCCTCGGGCACCTCGCCGACCAGCACGATGGCGTAGCCGTCATCGTGCAGCTCAAAGACCTCGGGACTGAGCCCGAGGCATACACCGAAACCGGCGCAGATATCCGCGTCGACGCGGACCTTCATTGCGCACCGCCCGGGGCCGCGTCGAACTCGATGGCGAGGTGGGTCAGGCCGCGCAGGATGAAGGTCGGCAGGTAGCTGTAGTTCCGCGCCCCGGGAGGCCCGTGGACCTTCTCGGAGATGCGGATGTCAGTCGTGCGATCGAACATGCAGTTGAGGCTGACCACCGCCTCGGCCCGCGCCAGGGGCGCACCCGGACAGGCGTGGCGGCCGCGGCCGAAGGCCACATGCATACGGGCGTTTTTCCGGTCTACCTGGAACTCGGCGGGGTTTTCGAACTGGCGGGCATCCCGGTTGGCGGCGCTGTTGGCGATGTAGAGGAAGCTGCCCGCCGGAATATCCACGCCGCCGACCTGGGTCGGCCGCTTGGCCAGGCGGAAATCACCCTTCACCGGGCCTTCGAAGCGCAGGCATTCCTCGACAAAATTGGGAATCAGGCTGCGATCCTCGCGCAGGCGTTGCTGGATGTCGGGCCGGTCGCCGATCAGCTGGAAGGCGTAACTGAGCAGGCGCACCGTGGTCTCCTGACCCGCGGCGAAGAGGTTCGAGGCTACCCGGGCGACATCGATGGGCTCGGGCACACTGCCGTCGGGGAAGGTCGCTTCGGCGAGCCCGGTGAGGATATCCCCAGCGGGCTGGCGCCGGCGATCCTCGATGTAGGTCGAGAAGGTATCGTAAAGCCACTCCAGTGGTGAGTGCTGGACCTCCGCGTCGGCGGTACCGCCGATGGTCGCACTCTCCTGTTCCTGGCGAATAAGCTGTTTGCGGAACTGGACTCGGTCCTCAGCCGGCACGCCGAGCAGGTCGGAGACCACCAGCACCGCGAAGGGCTGGGCGAAGGCGCCCATGAATTCGCACTCCCCGTCATCGATGAAGGTATCGATCTGCTTGCCGGCCAGCTCCCACATGTAATCCTCATTCTGCTTGAGGCGTACCGGGGTGATCAGTTTCATGAGCAGGGAGCGGTGGTCGGTATGCGCTGGCGGATCGAGGGTCGGGAGCTGGTCGCTGAAAGGCGTCTTGTCTCGGTATTCCTCGATCAGCCCGGAGATATCCTCGTTTTCGTGCCCTTCCAGGGGAATGGGACAACCGGCGAAGGGACCGGTGGTCGACATGCAGGAGGAAAAGCGATCCGGATCGTTGTAGATCTCCAGCGCCTCGTCATAGCCCGTCACCATGTAAATGCCCTGGTGCGGCTCGCGCACCACCGGAGCCTGATCCCTCAGGTAATCGAAGTAGGCATAGGGGTCGTTTACGAAAAAGTCGCTGCGGAAGTAATCGTGGGCGCCGAAATCCTGGTTTTTATCATCCATGTTGATTCCTTGTTATTAGGGTTTTTCCATTGACCGGGGGACCTCGGGCGGCGGCGCAGCTTGCCGGGGGGCAGGGCCCGGCCCGGTAGACAGGTAGCGTGAATGCAGGCCACGAGGCAGTACTCGGGAGCTTACTGTAGCAGGAACCGGGGATTGGGCAAGCCCCCGGATTTGCTCCCTATGAGGCCATACCCTGTTTACCGAAGAGCCCGCTTACTTGCCCGACCGGTGTCGCTCACTACTGGGAAACTCGGGGGCGCGCTTCTCCCGCAGGGCCCGCACCCCCTCCTGGTGATCCGGGGTGCGGACAGACACCGCCTCGTAGGCGATGCCCGCCTCCAGCACGCTTCCCGCGAGGCGCTTGAGTTCCATATTGGTGAGAATCTTGGTCCAGCGGATGGCGTTCTGGGCGCCGCTGAGGAGCTTGTCGCACAGCGCGTCCACTGCGCCGTCGAGCTCCTCGGTGGGCAGGCACTTGTTGATCAGGCCGATCTCCGCAGCACGCTGTGCGGTGAGCAGTTCACCGGTAAGGAGGAATTCCTTGGCCAGGGTCAGGCCGATGCGCTGGGGCCAGATGATCGCCCCGCCATCCCCCGCCACCAGGCCGAGGGCCACGTGGGGGTCGCCGATGCGCGCCTTCTCACTGGCGTAGATGATGTCGCAGAACAGGGCCAGGGTGGCGCCGAGGCCCACCGCATGGCCGTTCATGCGGCAGATCAGGGGCTTTTCCAGGTCGAGGATGGAGCCGAGGATGCGCTTGGCCTGCTGCAGGTCCTTTTCGAAAAGGTGCGGGTTCTTCGCATTGTTTTCCACGTGGTCCAGGTTGCCCCCCGCGGAGAAGGCCTTGCCCGCACCGGTCAGCACGATCACGTCCGAGCCCTCGTCCATGGCGGCGACGGTGAACACCTCCGCCAGTTCCTCGTGCATGAGCGCGGTGACCGCGTTCATCGACTCGGGCATGTTCATGGTGATCGTCAGTCGCCGGCCCTCGCGGGTCAGGGCGAGGGTTTCGTAGCGGGGTAGTTCCTGGGCCATCGTTTTCCTCAATCAGATTCTGAGGCGGCGGGCGCGGCCAGCTTGCCGGCGCGCATGGCGATATCTTCCGCCGCCACGTAACCAAAGGTCATCGCGGGGCCGATTGTACCCCCTGCGCCGGGGTAACGGTTACCAAAAGGCGTGCCGGAGTTGTTGCCCGCGGCGTAGAGCCCGGCTATCGGCTGGTCTTTCCCGTCCAGCACGCGGGCCCGGGCGTCGGCCTTCAGGCCACCCTTGGTGCCGAGGTCACCTGCATTGATGGGCACAGCGTAATACGGCGCCTTGTCGATACTGCCGAGGCAGGGGTTGGGTGATATGTTGGCGTCGCCGAACATCCGGTCGTAGTCGTTGCCGCCGCGATCGAATTCCTCGTCCACCCCGGAGCGGGCGTACTGGTTCATCTTGTTGACGGTCTGGCGCAGGGCCTGAGCGGGCAAATTGATCTTGGCGGCCAGGGCCTCGATGCTGTCGGCCTTGTAGATGTAGTGGTCCCACCAGTCCACCGGGATACTGCAGTCTGGCATGATGATGCTGGGCAGGAAGCCACCCGCGGTCCACTTCTTGCGGAACTTCGCGTCGAATACAAGCCAGCAGGGGTTGTTCGCGCCGGTGGCGAGGTGATCGGCGACCATGGCGCAGCCGAATTCGTCGTAACCGCAGGCCTCGTTGACGAAGCGCACGCCAAGGCGGTTGACACAGACACTGTGCGGGCGGCCGACGTCGAATGCCGCCTGGTGAATCTCCTCGAAGTTGGAGGCCTTCGGCATCGGCAGGTGCATGGTGGGCATCCACCAGGCATCGTCGGTATGTTCGGTGGCGGCGCCAATCTGCAGGCCCGCCAGCAGAGCCTCGCCGCGGTTGGCATCTTCCGGGGTACTGCTGTGGCGGGTGAGGCCCGGCACCGGCAGGAAGCGATCGCGCAGTTCCTGGTTCCACTCGAACCCGCCGGCAGCGAGAACCACGCCGTGGCGGGCCTCGATCTCGTAGCTGCGGCCGAAGTTGCTGACCTTGATACCCTTGACCTCGCCGCCAGAGACGATCAGTTCGTCCAGCCTGGTCTCGGTGCGGATTTCCACTCCTCGGTCGAATATTTGCTTGAAGATGTAACCCATCAGCGCGCCACCCTGGGTAAACCGCCGGTCGCGCTTGCCGATCAGGCGGGTGGAGAAATCGGTCCAGTAGGTCCAGGCCATTTTCAGGAAGACCTTGATCCAGCCTGGAGACTGGGTGGAGATGGCGAAGAACTGGGGCAGGTCGATGGCGTAGCGCCCCAGAACCTTGAAGCGGTTGTACTGCTCGCGCATCAGCGGAAAGCGATCGCCAAGTTCGCGACCGTCGAAGGTGTCGCAGACGATGGAGCGATCAGCGCGGGCACCGGGCAGGCTGTGGAAATAATCCGGCCAGGCGGCAACGGCGAGGGGAACACCCATGCCCTTAAGGAAGTGGGCCATTTCCGGCGCCTTGTCCAGGTAGGCGTCGAGACGGTCCTGCTGGATCGGCACCTCGATCAGGTTGTCGAGGTAGGTTTTCACTTCCTCGAGGCTGTCGTCGTTGGCTTCGAGCTGGTGGTTGGGTATCCACATCACACCGCCGGAGGTGGCGGAGGTACCGCCGTACTTGTGGGCCTTTTCCACCACCAGCACAGACAGCCCCAGGTCCGCCGCCCGCAACGCCGCTGTCGCCCCCGCGGAGCCGGAACCGACAATCACCACGTCGTAAACTTCGTTTTTGCTCATTACTATCTCCAACTATTACCTGGCTCAACCAATAACTGTGAGTTTGTTCGCACGCCCTGGTTCCGTCAGTCGCGTTTCACAAGTGACCGGCCGGGGTATTGTTTTACCACGAAAAACCGGGCCCCAGGGGGCCCGGCAAGCACAAGTGATCAGAACTGGTAGCTCAGTTCCATACCATACATGCGCGGTTCGCCAACCACGGTGGCGTTGTGCCCAAGAGAGGCACCCAGCGGCATACCACCGACAAAATGCTCCTCGTCGGTCAGGTTGCGACCGAAGAGCGCGGCGGACAACTCGCTACCAAAGATATTTTTCCAGTCCAGGCGCGCGTTTAGCAGTTCGTAGCCGTCGATCTCGGTGTCCGGACCGATGGAATCACCGGTATTGGAGAACCACATGTCGTCCTGGGCGTAGATTTCCGCGTAGAGGCTGACGTCACCCTTCTCGCCACCGGAGAGGAAATCGATCCGCCCCCAGACAGTACCAGAGTATTCCGGCGTATTCGCCACCGGGCTGTAACTGTAGTCCACACCGAACAGGGTCACGTCTCCATCGGTGAACTCCGCATCGGTCCAGGCGCCGTTTACGCCGAGCTCCAGCCAGTCCGTCGGAGCGATGTTAGCCTCGAGTTCGATGCCGTCAACTTCCATCTCGGGCACGTTGGCGGTGACGGCGATGGACGCCAGGCCACCCGGGCCGTCGGGATCGGGGAACTCGATGCGCTGCACATCCTCAACCCACATCTTGTAGATAGCCAGGTTCAGGCTTGCCGGGCGGTCGAAAACACTACCGCGGAATTTCAGGCCAGCCTCGATGTCTTTCACGGTTTCAACGTCGAAGAGGTTGCCGCCCTCAGTTGCCAGGCCATCCATTGGAGGGAAGGCGGAACCATTGAAGCCACCGCTGCGGAAACTGCCGCGCCCCTTGATATAGGTCATCGTGCTGTCACCCAGATCGTAACTCAGGCCCACCTCCCATGAAGGTTCCTCGAAGCTTTCGTCCTGGTCGGGATAGCCGAAGGCGTCGCCGCCCTCCAGGTGTTCAATCTCCACGTCTTCCCAGGTGTAGCGGAAGCCGGCGGTCAGGGTAAGGCTCTCGGTGAAATCGAAGTCACCCTGTGCGTAAAAGGCCTGGGTTTCCGTGGTGATACGGAAGCTGTTGGTCGCCGTGACCGGGTCCGCCAGGGGAGTGAGGTCGAAATAGGTTTGCGGCCACAGGGTTTCGACTTCCTGGTCCTGGAAGTACAGGCCAGTGATGAAAGTCAGGCTCTCATTGAAGGCAGTGCCGCTCAACTGGATTTCATCGGAGATTGAATCCACTTCCGTTTCGTTGCCGCTGATGCCGCTGATCACATTCGCCGTCAGGATGGTAATGAAGGGCGCGCCGAGCTGTGGCTGGGTAGAATCCGTCTGCGCATTGGAGGCACCGAGGATATTCTTGATCTGCAGGTTATCGTTGATGTCGAAGCTGGTGTGGTTGGTAAAGATCCAGTCCTCGCCGTCGTGATCCGCAGACCAGGGATGCTGGGTCTTGTAGTAACCGAGGCGTTTCTGTTCCTGCACGTAGGCGACGATGCCGGGTGCATAGGCCTCCGGATGGGCGGAAAGATAGATATCCCAGGCACCGGGGAACTGGAAAGTATCATCCATGATCGGACCGTAAAGGGAACCCGCGGCACAGTTCAGCACGTAGCCCTTGTTGGTGTCGCCGCAATCATAGACGCTGTAGGTATAGGAAGCGCCGGTGTTGGTACCGCCGACGTCGGAATAGGCGAAGACCGCCGCGTTCTCGAAGCGATCGCCGGGGCGCCAGGTCAAGGATACGCGGCCGCTGTCACGGTCCAGGTCACCGAGGGTGTCCCCGGTCAGGATATTGTCGATGTAACCGTCGCGCTCGAGGGAATTGAAGGCCGCGCGGAACAGCAGGCTGTCACCGACCAGGGGCAGGTTGATCATGCCCTCGTATTCCTGCAGGTCGTAATTGCCAAAGCGTACTTTCAGGCCGCCTTCGAGTTCGTCGCTCGGCTTGGAGGAGGTATAGAGCACCGCGCCCCCTGTGGTGTTACGGCCGAACAGGGTTCCCTGCGGACCTTTCAGCACCTGTATGGATTCGAGGTCGTAAAAAGTGGAGGCGCCACTAATGGAGAGCGGCACTTCATTCATATAGGCGACCACCGCCGAGGGCGAGCCGCTGAAGGTGTCCGCCGACTGGCCGCGAATCGAGTAGGTCAGGGAGTTGTTGCCCTGGGTCTGGCGAATGGTCAGGCCGGGCACCGCGGTTTGCAGATCGGCATCGGTGAATACATTGCGTTCCTGGAGCTGATTGCTGTCGAGTGCGCTGATGGAAATCGGCACCCGGGACAACCCTTCGCTGCGGCGCCGCGCCGTCACCACCACTTCTTCCAGCGCCGAGGCGCCGGCGTCCTGCGCGAGTACCGCCTGGGGCATCGCCAGCGCGCCAACGGCGAGCAGGCTGCCGGACAAACCAGCCCTGGATAACAATCGGAATTGAATACGTCTTGCGAGATCGTTCATTGTTGTTTTCCTCGTTATAGGTGTTTAGTTATTTCCATCAAACTACATTGGCTTGACGTGAAAAATTATACGGCAAGCGAAGCGCCCGTCTCCATCGCCAGAGCTGCGTAAGATTCACGCAGTCACGCTCCGCCGACATGCAAAAAGGGCTGCCCGGATGCTCCCGCACCGGCAACCCTCTTACTCAGCATCCCGCGCCGGGATAGCTGGTTTTCAGCGTTTGCTAAAAGTGAGCGGCAGACTCTCGATGGAGCGCGTCGCCACCGTCGGCAGGTAGCGCAGCTCCTCCACCGGAATGGCCAGCCGGATATCCTTGAGCTGGCGTATGAATTCCCTGGCCGCCACCTTGACTTCCATGCGCGCCAGCGACAGCCCGATACAGCGATGCACACCCCCGCCGAAAGCGACCTGGCGACCCAGGTTCTTGCGCGTCATGTCGAACTTTCGCGGGCATTCGAACACGGTTTCGTCGTCGTTACCCGAGGCAAAGAGCAAAAGCATATGCGCACCTTTGGGCAGGGTAACGCCGCCCAGTTCCACTTCCCGGATCGTGGTTCGCGCGAGGCCGCGCACCGGCGGCTCCAGGCGCAGCAACTCCTCGACGAAGCGGGTGCAGTAACGGTCGTCGTCGAGGTTGGCATACAACTCGTCGGCCATCTCGGGCCGCGTAGCGAGGAAGAACAGGAGGTTGCCGAGGGCTGTCGCCGTTGTCTCGTTGCCAGCGATCATCAGGGCGCGGGCCAGCGAGACCACTTCGGTGAAGCTCAGGGTCGGGCGCTCCTCGTCATCGGCCCTGGCATAGATCATGTCTGAGAGCAGGTCGTCCCGACGCGTTTCCTGGCGCTTTTCGATTTCCGCGATGAGGAAATTCTGCAAATCGCAGATATCCTGCGCGTTAACGAGCATGGCCTCATGGTCCTGCATCTGGCTGATCTGAGCGGTGACCGCCAGTGACCAGCGCTGCACCTTCTCAGGGTCAAAGTCCTTGATACCGAGCTGGGCGCAGATGATTTCGATCGTCATTGGTACGGCAAAATCCAGCACGCCATCGGCGCGCCCCTTGTCGACAAACCTGCTCAGCAGACGGGACACCACCTCGGTAATCTCCGGTTCGAGCTGTTTCACCCGGTGGGCGGTGAAGGCCTGTCCAACCAGTTTGCGCACACGGGTGTGTTCCGGCGGGTCGGTCATGATCGCGTCGGGGAAAAAGCCGCCGCCATTTTCTTCCAGGATCGCCTTGAACTCCTCGAAGAAACCCTTGGCATAGCTGTCCTGGAAACCGACCTCGCTGGAGAAGGTAACGGGATCGGCGAACACGGCCTGCAGGTCCTCGTAGCGCGACACGAGCCACATGCCGATTCCCGCGTCGTAGTGGACGGGGTCCTCGTGACGCATCGTCCAGTAGTATTCGTTGGGCTGATCGCGCAGTTCCTGATCCTGCAATGTTGCAGACTGCAAGTCGATCTCGTGTCCGGACATCGGACAACTGTCCATGCGTGGATTCTCGATTCCACTGTTCATTATCGGGACCTCCCGGCTGGGGGCTAGGGAATATTATTATTGCAGCGTGCTGCTGCTCCCGGCCGAGTAGTACTCGCGGCATACTTCCGGCATGGGTTCCAAGTTCACAAGCTCGCCCTCCAGGCAGGCGGCGCGATACTCCCGCGGCCCCTTGCTGTACACGCGCTTGAACATGCGGCTGAAATGCGCCGGGCTCTTGAATCCAACGCGAAACGCAATTTCCGCGATGGAAACTTCGTTGGGGCGCGAAGACGCCAGCCAGCGCTTGGCGATCGTAAGGCGCTTGTCCCAGACCAGCTCGGAAAACGGCGTGCCGTTTTCCTTCAGCAGGAAAGACAGGTAGCGCTGGGAAATCCCGCAGGCCTCGGCAACCGCCGCGGTACTCAGGCCCGGATCGGAAAGGTGGATCTCGATGTAGCGCAGCACTTCCTGCAGGCGCTTGTCCGGCAGTGACTGGCGCACCAGGGTGCAGTCCTCACGGTCCTTGATCGCTTCGGCCACCACCCGCAGGGCGCTCTCCACCAGCAATTGCTGAATGTGCCCGGACAGCTCGCCGTCGTCGGTAAACACATCCATCAGGATACGCTCGGCGATGCTGAAGGCGCTGCCACTGCCCGGCACCGCAAAGCCCGATTTCACTTCCTGGGGAATGAAGCGGCGCAGCAAGTGGGTGGGCACGATGACGTGCAGCACTTCATGCACGGATTCGTCGTCGGTCTGGCAATCGATGGAAAAAGGCGTCATCGACTTGGTAATGGCGAAATCGCCGGCTTCGGCCACGCTGGTGCCACACTGGTGCGAAATTCTCAGTTTGCCGCGCTTCACGAACCACAGCACGATGACGTCGGTCGCGTCCTCGCGGATGTGCGTCCAGGAACGCATGAAAGACTGCCGGGTGCGCGACTTGATGTGGATGATCGAACAGGAACCAACGGCTTTTTTCTCGGCCCTTACGTCGATCACCGAGCCCGAGTCAATGGAGTACTCTCCGAGGTAGTACTCCTGCTTGTTTTCGCCGCGATAAGCGTCCTGGCAATCGAGGTAGTTGCGCTTGTCCAGTACAAACAGTGTTTCCGACATTTCGAACCCTCCGTCAGGGTGACTCCCGGGTTGGCGCGGTTATTACCCGCATCTTAGACGATCAAGTCTATCGGGCTGTATGCGGGAATTCCCCGCATTCAATGCAATTTCATCCACCGTTGGCGCAGCCCGTCAGCGCCCTTTCGCACCGCCTGTCAGCGGGTAATTCCCGCCTCTGCCAGTCGTTTACGTTCCTCTTCGGAAAGTCCCAGCACTTCACCGAACACGTAGTCGTTGTGCTGGCCAAGCGCGGGGGCCGCGTCGTGCAGGTCTGCACCGCGAGTCATCTCCCAGGAGGGCCCGAGGGTGGTCTTCGCGCGACCCTCGTGGTCGACCACGTCTCGATAGAAGCCGCGCATCCACAGGTGCGGGTCCGCCACCAGGTCGATGGAGCTCAGGCTCTTGGCCGCGGCGATACCCCGGCGCTGCAGGATGGACACCAGTTCCATCGCGCTCAGTTCCGAGGTCCAGGCCACCAGCAGTTCATCCAGGGCGGATTCGTTCTCCTTGCGCAGGGCGAAGGTGCTGAAACGCGGGTCCTCGAGCAGTTCGGGCTGACCCATGCTCCTGGCCAACTCCGCCCACTGCTCCTCGCCGCGTACTGCAATGCTCACCCACTCGTCGCCGCGTACGGGATACACACCGTGGGGCACCAGTTCCGGGTGGCGGTTGCCATCGCAGTCCTGGACCACACCGTTGAGGGCGTAATCCATGATGCTGTCGCCGATCATGCTGGTCATGCACTCCACCGCGGAGACATCGACGAACTGGCCGACGCCGGTGCGGCGCTTGTGAAACAGCGCCACCATGGCAGCGTAGGCCGCAGCCGCGCCAAAGGTGGAATCCGCGTAGCGCAGGTTCATACCGGCCGGGGCACCCGGTTCGTGCCCCACCAGCGCACTGACGCCGCCGAGGGCGGCAAAACAGGGGGCGTAGCCGGTCTGGTAGCTCAGGGGCCCCTCGGCGCCCCACATGCCCATGGACACGAAGACGATGCCGGGATTGGCCTCGCGCACTCGCTCGTAGCCGAGGCCAAGGCGACCAATGGCGCCGGGGCGCATGTTTTCCACCAGGATGTCGGACCTGGCGGCGAGGTCGAGGATGAGCTCGATGCCCTCCTCGCTCTTCATGTTGACCTGGGCGCTGAGCTTCTGCGGATTGACCGACTGCCAGCCCGGCGCGTTGTTGATATCGTCGACGCCGAAGGTGCGGGTCACGTCGAGGGAACCCTCGCTCTCGATGCGGATTACCTCGGCACCGAGGTAGGCGAAAAGCTTGCCCACGGCGGGGCCCGCCCAGACCTTGGTCAGCTCCAGTACCCGTACGCCCTGCAGGGGGCCGCCGCGCTGCTGGGAACTCATGCTGCGCCCTCCTCGAGGATATCGCTGACAGTGTCGCTGTGTTCCCCCAGCAGCGGCGCCGGGCGCTCGATGCGCGCCGGGGTTTCGCTCAACTGGTAAGGCACCGTCGGGTACAGGGCCTTGCCCTGCACCGGGTGATCGACCTCGGCAAAATACCCGCGATACTGGTACTGCTCGGAGGCCTGCAGGTCTCGCCCGTTGTTCACCGCCACGACCACCAACCCCAGTTTCTGTGCCGCCGCGGCGACCTCGTGCTTGTCCTGGGTCGCCAGCCAGCGCGCGACGTGTTCGCGGCACAGTGCCACCCGCTCCGGGGTACAGCCGCGCTCCAGCCAGTTCTCGGGGAACTCGTCCATCCACGCGGTATCGTCGAGCATTTCCCGCAGGCCCGCCCAGTGCCCCGGGGTGGACATCCAGATGTAGGCGTAGCCCTCGCGGCAGGGAAAGATACCCGCCGGTCCGGCGAGGTCGTAGGCATTGCGCTCGGTACTGATCGGCATATCGCCGGCGACCATCTGGGCCACGACGTAATCACAGCGGGAGGTCATGACCTGTTGCGTGGAGATATCGATGAAGCGCCCGAGCTGCTTCTCGTCCCGCTCATACAGAGCAGCGACCACGCAAAGCGCCGCGTCCATCGCCGCCTCGTAGCTGGGCAGGAAGCGCCCGGCGGCGTTCAGCGGCGGCAGCGAGGTGTCCGGTGACGTGGGCGTGTGGTAGCCCCAGCCGCTGCTGTGGAAGACCGTGAGGTCCTCCGCGTGCTTGCGGTCCTCCGGCAGCTCGCCGCCGAAGGGCGTGATCGAGCAGAGCACCAGCGCGGGGTATAGCGCTTCCAGCTTCGCGGGATCGAGCCCCACGGAAGCCAGCCAGCCAACGTTGTGATCGTCGATCACCGCGTCGACCTTGCCCAGCAGTTGCGCCAGTGCCGCCTGCCCGGCCTCGCTCTCGACGTCCAGTTCCACCGAGTGCTTGTTGGTGTTCAGGTAGGCGAACAGGCCACTGCGCTCCGGGTCCTCGCCTGCGGGCGCGAAGGGGCCGAGACGCCGGGTGGGACTGCCACAGCCGGGTTTTTCCAGCTTGACCACCTGGGCACCGAAGTCCGCCAGTAATTTGCCGCAGTATTCCCCGGCGACGTTTTCCGCCAGTTCCAGCACCCTGATTCCACTCAGTGCCGACATTCAGCGCTCCTCGTTATCCGTCTGTTATCTCCGCAATCCGCCAGCGCCCAGGGCGCTCACTGGACGCGGGTGAGCTCGTAATCACCGGCGTCATCCACTACGGCACGCCAGCCGGGGTAAACGACGATGGTGGTAAAGGTTTCCTCGATAATCGCCGGACCGGTGACCTCGTGGCCGGCCTGCAATTCCGGGCCGGAGATAATCGCCGTCTCCTTGAAGCCCTCGCCGAGGTTGGCGCGCCGGGTCCCGGCGACAGGCGCCGCCTGGCGCTGCGCAGTGAAGCCCTTGTCGACTTTCGGCGAAGCGGTCGCGGCGGAAGTCGCCAGGCGCACACCGGTGATCTCCGGCACTTCGTGTTCGCGAATGTGGCCGTACTCTTCCATGTGCCGCTTGTTGAAGGCCTCGATGGCGCGCTGGCCGATGGTGCTGTCGATGAAGCCCATGTCGTCCACGCCCTCGCTGACCTTGATATCAAAGCTCAGCGCCCAGTTCTGCCCCGGATAGCGCATGTTCATCTGGTAGCGGAAAGTCACCTTCTCCGGCGGGAAGTGGGCGTCACTGAAGTACTTGCTGGCGCGCTCCACCAGTTCACTCCACAGCGCGTGCAGTTTTTCCGGTTCCGCCTGGTCGGCGGGAATCAGGTAGGAGCGCTCCTCGTCGATTTTCGGGTCCGCCACCAGGGTACCGAGGGCCGAGAAGGTCGGGGAGGCTTTGGGCACCAGCACTTTATCGATGCCCAGTTCCTCGGCCTGGATACCGGCGAAGGCCGCGCCATTGCCGCCGTAGGCGAGCATGCAGGTGTCTTTCGGATCCACACCCTTGCCGGCGGTGATGCGGCGCACGCCCATGGACATATTGGCGTTGACCACGCGGAAGCAGTCGAAGGCCGCGTCCTCGGCGCTGTAGCCCATCTCGTCGCCGATGGCCTGGAAGGCCTCGACCACGCCGTCCATGGTCAGGGAGAAACTGCCGCCGGCGAACTGCATGTCGGCGGAGAGAATGCCCAGCATCAGCAGCGCATCGGTGATGGTCGGCTGGGTGCCGCCGCGGCCGTAACAGATCGGGCCCGGTTCGGAGCCCGCGGACGCGGGACCCACTTCCACCATGCCGTTGTGCACGTGGCAGATAGAGCCGCCACCTGCGCCGAGGGTCTCCACCTGCACCATCGGCACACCCACCAGGTAGCGGTGATGGATGTTCCAGCCGGCCACCGCCGGCGCGGCGCCGTCCAGCACCATGGAGATGTCGTAGGAGGTACCGCCCATGTCGACGCAGAGCAGGTTGTTGAAGCCCTTGGCCACGCCGACGTGGGCGGAGCCGATCACACCGCCGGCGGGACCGGAGGCGAGTACGCGGATCGGCGCGCCCTCGATGTATTCCCGGGTCATGACGCCGCCGCTGGCCTGCATCACCATCAACTGCTTGCGATAGCCCGCCTCGCGCACGCGGTCCACCAGGCGCTGCAGGTAGGAGTTCACCCGCGGCGCCACGTAGGCGTTGACCACGGTAGTGCTGGTGCGATCGAATTCCGGCGCCCGCGGCAACACCTGGTGGGAGCAGGACACCTGCACGTCGGGCATTTCCTCGGCGACGATCTCGGCCACGCGTTTTTCGTGGGCGGAATTAACGAAGGAGAACAGCAGGGAAATCGCCACCGACTCCACGCCCTGTTTTTTCAGGCGGTGACAGGCGGCGCGCACCGCGTCTTCATCCAGCGGCTGGTGCACCGAGCCATCGTGGAGGATGCGCTCCGGCACCGTCAGGCGACGACGGCGCGGGGTGATCTGCTTGGGCGGCGCCAGGCGCACGTCCCAGATGTTTTCCTTGTAGCCGCGGCGGTATTCCATCTCGTCGCGGAAGCCCTCGGTGGTGATCAGGCCGGTGAGCGCGCCGTTCATCTCGATCAGCGTGTTGTCCGCGACGGTGGTGCCGTGGACGATGGCGTCGCACTGGCCCATGAAATCGCCGAGGCTCAGGCCCTCCATCTCGGCCAGTTTTTCCAGTCCGCTCATCACCCCGAGGGAGCGATCCTCCGGCGTGCTCAGATTCTTGTAAAGGACGACTTCCTCGCCTTTCAACATCGCGAAATCGGTGAAGGTTCCGCCGATATCAATGCCAACTCGATAACCCATTAACTCGTCCCCGATTCCTAGGCCGCGCGTTCCGCGGCCATTTCTTCGCGCAGTGCTGCCGTCGCAGCCTCATCCACCGCCAGGTCGAACTCTTCCACGCTGCCGGTAAATACCACGCCGTACTTCTGCCGTGCCCGTTCGACACTGACAATCTCGTCCAGCACGTCTTCGCAGACCGCTGCCGGGTCGCGCTGCAGGGCGGGAGCGAAACCCGCGCCGCCGCCGTACTGGTAGGCAATCACCGACTCGGGCGGCAGAACCTCGCTGGCGGAGAGCTCCACCCGGTGCTCTTGCGGCGTGCCGACCATGAAGTGGTTGGTGTAGGGACTGGCGTCGTCACCGCCACACATGCCGCGCAGGGGGTGCTCGTAGGTCACCATCCAGGCCATGGCGGTGGTCGGCGCCAGTACTTTCTTGACGTTGAGGCTGCCGGGCTGGCCGCGCCAGCGCCCCGCGCCCTCGGAATCCTGGGTCATTTCACGGCTGATATTGAGTACCGGGAAGCGCTGTTCTGCATCTTCAACCTGGGACAACAGGAGGTTGCCGAGGGCTGCCGGGCAGGAGCCCCAGCCGTCCATGCCTTCGATCGCCGAGGCGTCGTGGGTGCGTGAATCCACGCCCTGGTCCATCCACATCTGGCCCTGCTCATTGAAGCCGATGACCGCGTTGGGCATACCCATCTTGTAGACCTGCGGTGCCGAGCGCTCAGGCACGATGGCGGACAGTGCCACGCACACCGCCTCGGTGATCTCACAGGCGGGGTGGAAGGAACCCAGGGCCGCCGGCTTGTTGGGCGGCGGCTGGGCAATACAGCCCTCGGGCACGATGATGTCCACCGCGTTGAAAAAGCCCTCGTTCTTGACGATGTCCGGGTCCATGGCCGCCACCACCTGGGTCATGACGTAGCTCAGGGTATTGCCGTAGGTATTCCAGACGCCCACCAGGTCCTGGCGGTCGTCGGTACCGGTGAGATCGACCGTGAGCTTGTCGCCCTGGATATTACAGGCCACGTGCACGCGGATATCCTTGTGCTTGCCCACCGCGTCGTGATCGATGAACACGTCGGCCTCGTAGGTGCCGTCGGGCCAGCTGGCGACCACCTCGCGCACGCACTTTTCGGTGTGCTCGATGTTGTAGTTGATCGCGGCGCGGACCATGGGCGAACCCCACTTGGCCACGAGTTTATCCAGCAGGCGCACCGCGTGCTGGACGCCGCCGATCATCGCCGCGAGGTCGCCGGCGAAGGACGGGAAACGGTTGTTGCGCACCACCATGTCGAAGAGGTCCTTGCGCATCTTGCCGCGCTCGACCAGCTTCACGCAGGGAAAGGCCAGCCCCTCGGTGAAAATGTCGGTGGCTTCCAGGGTAAAGCCGCCCGGGTCCTTGCCGCCGGTATCGCCCTGGTGCGCCTGCAGGCACTGCACCATCAGCAGTTCGCCCTTGTCGTCGTACACCGGGGCGTAAACGTTGTAGTCCGGCAGGTGGCCGCCGCCGGCGTCCGGATCGTTGGCGAGGAAGACGTCACCCGGGCCCCAGTCGTAATCCTCGAGGTGCTCCAGGCCGTAGCGCACGGTGAACTGGCTGACGAAGCTCAGGTGAGGAGTACCGATGGCGGAACCCGCCAGGCGCCCGTGAGCATCGACGATACTGGCGTTGCGCTCATTGGACTGGTTGATGATCGCCGAGGACGCAGCGCGACCGAGATAGGTCGCCGCCTCGAAGGAGACGGTCTCCATCGCCCCGCGAATAATGCTCGCGGATACCGGGTCGATGGTTGCGTCGGTGGCAAGTGGCTCCCGCCGCGTGGCGAGCTTGCGATTCAATTCAAATGACATAGTGGCACTCCTCCCTGGGAGATTCCGGGGCCGGCCCGGTAATCGCGTGCAACGATACACCAGCGCAAGCCCCCGGAGGGCAACATCTGGCGTAGGCTTTTTGACAATTCATGCAGTGGGTCGTCCCCGCCTTCAACGGGACACCTTCGAGCGCCCCCGCGCCAGGGTCAGCGGCGGGTTCAGGCGCTTGAAAGCGCGGTCGATGTAATAGGACAGATAGGGGTAAGGCGGACGTGTTGCGCTGACCTCGTCCAGCCGCGCCACCTGCTCGGGGCTCAGCTCCCAGCCAACCGCGCCGAGGTTGTCGCGCAGCTGTTCCTCGGTGCGCGCGCCGATGATTACACTGGCCACGGTGGGGCGGCGCAGCAGCCAGTTGAGGGAAATCTGGGCCAGGCTCTTGCCGGTCTCCTCGGCGATCCCGTCGAGCACGTCGATTACGTCGTACATCTGCTCCTCGTCCACCGGCAGGCCCCAGTGGGCGACCTGGTCCAGGCGGCTGCCTTCGGGGGCGGCCTGCCCGCGGCGTACCTTGCCGGCCAGGCGACCCCAGGCCAGGGGGCTCCAGACGATGGCGCCAACGTTCTGGTCCTGGGCCAGGGGCATCAGTTCCCACTCGTAGTCGCGGGTCAGTAGGGAATAGTGCACCTGGTGGCTGACATAGCGCGGCCAGCCGCGCTGGTCGGCAATGCCGAGGGACTTCATCAGCTGCCAGCCGGTGAAATTGGAGACGCCGACGTAGCGCACCTTCCCCTCGCGGACCAGCGCGTCCATGGTGGAGAGCACCTCTTCCGCCGGGGTGTGGCCGTCGAAGCCATGCAGTTGCAGCACATCGATGTAATCCGTGCCGAGCCGCTGCAAGGCGCCCTCCACGCCGCGGTGCAAGCGCAAGCGTGACGATCCGGACTGATTGGGCCCCGGCCCCAGGGCCAGGCTCATCTTGGTGGTGATGATGACATCATCGCGGCGGCCGCGGATGGCGCCACCGAGCACTTCCTCGCTGGCGCCATCGGAATAGACATCGGCAGTATCGAAGAGGTTCACCCCTGATTCGAGGCAGATGTCGACCATTCGCCGAGCTTCGTCGACCCCGCTGGAGCCCATCGCGGCGAAAAACTCACCCTTGCCGCCAAAAGTGGCCGAACCAAAGCTGAGTACCGGCACCTGCAGGCCAGATGCGCCAAGGTAACGGTATTCCATATCCGCCATTCGATGATCTCCGTACCGCGAGGAAAGGACTTGCCGTGTAATGATTTTCGTTATTCAGGCCCGGCAAGGGGGATCATTAGGCCATAGAGCCTAGCTTCATACCCGACAATCCGCGTGGTAGTATCGACAATTCATGCAAGACAGAGATATCGCCCCCTGCCCTCCGGGCAAGGAGTACATAACGATGGGTGACAAAATATTCTTTGGCGTGGACGGCCCGCTGGACTCCACGCCCGCCGAAGGGCAGATGCGGGTAGCTAACCTGCACGCCTTCCCCGGCCTGATCCGCCGCCTGGGGGCAGACCCCACGGCAATCCTGGAACGCCACGAAATCGATCCGGCGATCCTCGCGGACCCGGAGCATTTCGTCGACTGCAAGTCCTTTGTGGACCTCTTCGAATACTGCAGCACCGCCTTCAACGACTCCCTCTTCGGCCTGCAGCTGGCCCAGCTACAGAACCCGGACGTCTTCGGCTGCGTGGCCGCCCTGTGCCGCTCGGCCTCGACGGTGCGGGAATCCCTCACCAGCTTCATGGACTACATCCCGGTCATCCACTCCCCCGCCACGGAGCTGCAACTGGTGGAGGGCGAGAAAGTCGCCGAGATCCGCTGGGGCGTGCGCGCCGACCTCGGCATCAACCAGCAGGCCAACTACCAGGCCGTGCTGCTCGACATGAAACTGCTGCGCCTGGTCTCCGGCGACAACTTCCGCCCCAGCTACGTCAACCTTGCGGTGGACGCCATGCAAAAGGATGTGCCGGAACTGGAGCGCACCCTCGGCTGCCGCTTCAACCCCACCAGCTCGGACAACGCCATCGCCTTCCCCGTGCACATGCTCGACCAGCCGGTCACCAGTGCCAACCGGACGGTATTCAAGCTGCTGGGGGGCTACCTGGAACAGGTAAAAAACACTTCCCGGGTTTCACTGGCACAGCGGGTGGAGGACTACATCCGCGGCAGCCTCTCCAACGGCTCCTGCTCCATTGAGCACTGTGCCAGCAAGCTGGGCCTCTCGGTGCGCACTTTACAAGCCCACCTCGCCGAGGAAGGCCTGGTCTTCTCCGACCTGCTGGAGCGCCAGCGCCACGAGATCGCCCGCCGCTACCTGGCGCTGGAGCATGTCTCCCTGGACGACATCGCCGCCCTCCTCGGCTATGCGGAGCAGTCCAGCTTCGGCCGCGCCTTCAAGCGCTGGAGCGGCCTGACCCCCAAGCAGTTCCGCCAGCGCGCCCGCGCCCACATCGTCGACTCCTCCATGCAGCCCTTTCCGGGTACCTGACCCCGCCCCACCCTGAGGGGCAAAAAAACTTTACCCCACACGCAAGCCCAAACCCGCCAACTTGCCCGCCCGCAAGCGATTGCGTATAACGTTGCAAGCCCACCGGACACGTAAGCATCTTCAAGGTTTACACACCGGCCAACAGGAAAATAACCAAGGACTCTGCCACCCCAACCCGCGGCAGATCGAAACAGCATTTACGGAGAGATTCCCATGCAGGATTCCGCGCAGAAACCCGTCGCACTGGTCACCGGTGCCAGCTCAGGCATCGGCGACGCCATCGCTCGCAAGCTCGCCAGCGAAGGCTTCGACCTGGTCGTGGTAGCGCGGCGCAAGGAGCGCCTGGAAGCCCTGGCTGCCGACCTCGCGGACCAGGCCAGGGTCGAAGTTGTGGTAGGCGACGTGACCGACCCGTCCACTTCAGAGGCTGCTGTGCAGAAGGCGGTGGATGCCTTCGGCAAACTCGACTGCCTGGTAAACAATGCCGGCTCCGGTATCTGGGCGCCGGTGGGCGACACCACCGACGAGATGATGAACGACGTCATCGATATCAGCCTCAAGGGCCCCTTCTGGTTCTGCCGCGCCGCGGTCAAGGTGATGCAGCCTGGTTCCTCGATCATCAACATCGGCTCGGTCTTCGGCGTGATCGGCGGCATGACCGGGGGCATCTACTGCGCCATCAAGGCCGGCCTGATCGGCCTCACCCAGGCGATGGCGGCGGACTACGGCGCGCAGGGCATTCGCACCAACGTGGTGGCACCCGGTGTAATTCGCACGGAAATGACCGACGCGTTCTGGGAAGCGGAACCTTTCCAGCGCAGCAACCAGGAGCAGACGCCCTTCAACCGGGACGGCACCATGGCCGACGTGGCCAACACGGTTCACTTCCTCGCCTCGGAAGGCGGCAGCTATATCAACGGGCAGACGATTGCGCTGGATGGTGGTTGGTCGACGACCAAGTTCCTGTGCAAGGACGCGCTGCTGGCAGAACGTAAACCCTTCGAAGGCTGAGGTACGTTCCGGGAATTTACGGCCCGGTTCGCACTACCAAAGATATCCCCGGCGCCGCGCCAGGGCCCTGCCGCTCTTGGCGAAGGATCAAGGCGAATACCAGATCGGGGATGTGTAAGCGCGCTCCTGGATACTCGCGGGCAGGCCTTCGGGGAGTTTTACGCCGAAATATTTCGCATCGTAGGTCGTCCAGCGCGGAGTCGGAATCTCCAAAACCCTGACGTAATAGAACGATTTGGCGCTGGGATCGAAATCCGGGTCGGACCAGAATGCCTGCAATAAAGGGGCTCCGATAGCATTGGTGTAGGTAGCCTGCTGCACGTCCACCGTGTTACCCACAGGTTCCCTGCAGCGGCCATCGCTGGCGATCCTGCGACTACCGGAAACCGCGATGTCATAGACACGCTCCTGCGTTACTCCCTTTGCATCAATCCAACCCTTGACCATCTGAACGCGGTCGAGGTTCGCCCCGTCGGGGTCACGCAGGGCTCGCACCAGAAAGGTTGGCGGCTTAGCCGATTGCACAAGGTCTCCCCCCATCGGAACACCCTGGGCGTAACCGTGAGCGGCGAAATTCGACCTGCTCAGGTCTTCCTGCGTAAAGTCGAAGCCACCGAAAACCCTGACTCTTAGCCGGGTGCCTGTCGTGGCGAAGGTCTCCTTGCGGGCCATCGCATCCCACAGGGCCTCGCGCGTATTCTCCCGCGCCCAGACCGCAGCAAGACCTGAGGCGCTGCTCGATCTGTGGTAAATGGAATAATCGCGCCCCTGTGGATCTGGCAGGTATCCGGTAATTTTTTCATCGAAACGGATCGGGTTGGCTGTGGGCTCCACCGCAGCTACCTTGCCAAAGAAATTGTCTTCGGTAGTGGTGGCCAACGATGTGTGCGCATCCGTACTACCTACGAGACCAAACTTGAAGGGGTTGGCACCGAGCTTCTCCGCGTACACGAGTCCCCTTTTATAAGCCTCGCGGGCATACTCCCGGGGTATCATTCCCGCTTCCTTGATCGCGCCGAAGCTGCCCTTATCCCAGGTCTCGAAATCGGCAAACTCGTCGCTGGTCGACAGCGTGGGGTGTGTCTCGCCATCGCCTTTGATCTGGGTTACCTCGTAAAGCGGCTCCCAGCGCATGCGCCGCTCGGCGTAGTCGCGGTCCAACGGTTTGCGACTGGTGAAGGTAACGTCATCGAACATCAAGCCGTTGGAAAGATTGCCGTTATGGGGAATCGCCAGCACCCTTCCACCCGACAGGTGCTCGTAATCGGCCATCCACTGCCAGAGATCCTCCGGGTCCTCGGAATCATAGACCGACATCGGGGTGATCATGTCGGCCTTGTCCTTGCCGTCGCGAAAAATAATATTCCGGTGCAGGTTGCTACCCGCGGGTGACGAGGTCCACTCGTAGCCGATGAATGCGGTGAACAGCCCGGGAGTATTGAAAGCTTCTGCCGCCTGGGTCACACGCTGCCACATGGAGGATTGCAGCCCTTCGATATCGGACAGTGGGTCCTGGCGGGTGGTCACGCCAGCACCCCACAGCGCGTAGGCCTCAGCGTGCTTTCCGGCCTTGGTCAGATCGTGAACCTGCTTGCCCCACTCGCTCGCCATCAGGCGCGGATCGGATTCTTCGATCAAGGGCGCCAGCCCCAGGTTTTCTGCGTGATCGGCGACCACAAGGAAATCCAGCGGGCGCTGCAGCCGCGCGGGCACGCCGGTACTGGAAATTACCGTTTCACCCCTGGCGAAACGGTAGGCGGATTCAGGACCCAGCCTTGCGCCGAACATACCGGCGTCGGTTGAATAGCTGGTATGCAAATGTGTGTCGCCGAAAAAGACCTGATTGGGGAACGTTTCCTCGGGATAGGGTGAGTATCCGCCGTCCGCTAGCGGCGCCCCGGGCGGGGCATCCTGGGCGCTGATCGCGCAGGCAAACAGCAGGGTGGCGGTAGCCAGGACAGTACTTATCGATGAAGAAACAGCTTGGAACTGCAACATAGGGCCCCCGGAATCAAGGACGATTTATAATCGAAAAACAAACAACTCCACCGTCAAATCTAGACCACAGAAACGCTTCTGTCGTTGATCTCGGTCAAGATACGATGGGTATAACAGCTCGTCGGTGGCAGGGGATGGCCTTGGCCGCTTTGAACAAAGGCATAGAGGGGCCGGAGCCCTTCATTTTCTTTGTTCCGCTACGATACCCCTTGCGTTAATCAAAGTTACCCACGATTCGAAGGGTAAATGAACACGCTCACATACCACGGTGTAGGATTTTCGGAGACAATCGGCATTAAGTCGAACTCGACAGCGCTTCCACCAGGGCGCACACTGCCCTGATGCGTTGGGGATTGTTGGATTCAATGGCCTCGGCAATAGAGGCGTAGATTCGGAAATTGAGTTCGCGGACGCTTTCGGCCGCGCGCAGCTCAGTTTCGAACTGGCTGACTTTCCATGTATTAAACGCCAGCAGAATCGTAGCTATTGCGCCCAGCAAAGTAGCAATGAGGTTGAAACCTCCCTGCCCTCCAGACGTATCAGCGCCCTCCTTCGCGCGTATACATACCGTCGAAAACCGTTTCCCACTCTCCGCCGGCAACTGCAGACTCCCAGTGTTGGCGAACGCTGCCGCCAGGCTGCGGAGTCCAGGTTATGCGATGCTCGACAGCCTGCCCATCAGCCCCCGTGGCGCGCCCAGTCAGGATCATACTTTCGCCGACCAACTCGCCCTCGAGAATAAGCAATTCCCCTGAACTATCGACCCAGGTCTGGTGCCAGACCTTGCGCGACGCGTCATAGATATTGAAGCTCTGGCCACTGTAGCCATCGCCGGTAGAGTAACGCTCGTGGAGGACGCAGCCCATGTTCTCGCTGGATATCTCGTTGAAGCCGGCGAGTTTCCCTTCGGCGGCGCGAACTTCCCACTTTCCAAGCCAGAAATCGAACTGCCGGTGCTCACTGCTTTCGCAGCCACTATCGGCTATGGCTTGTAAAGGAACAATGCAAATAGCTACAGCGAGAGCGGCTAGCGACCGGGCTGGCACGGTGTGTTCGCTGCGAGGGGAGAGGAAGACTTCGAACGCTCAGATATGTCCATGTCCAGTCAGCTCGATTGATATGGACTACAGTAAACCAACCGACGGTTCAGGAATCAATTAGCTTGTAATGTGTTGATATGCCTGGGAAGTGCAGCCCCCTTTACCCACTCCACGAGGTGACTGCACTCTCGCGGAGTACCTGGACTTTCGCGGGATGGGTTAAGCGCGTCCCGCTGCTTGGCCTTGTTACGCGGCTGACACATTGATTTTGACGCCAAGAGAATGAAGAACTTTTTGGACTGTTTCGTACCTCGGTTTTGCCCCAGGGGCAAACGCCTTATACAGGCTCTCCCGTCCCAAGCCTGACTCTTGTGCTATAGCAGACATGCCTCGTGCTTTGGCAACATGCCCAATGGCGGCAAGAAATACACTGGGGTCGTCATCCTCAAGCGCAGCAGAAAGGTACTCTGCGATAGTTTCCTCGCTATCGAGATAGGCGCTTGGATCAAATTCTGTGACTTTAACCATATCAGTTACTCCGCTCTAAATTCGGACAATATATCCCGAGCGCGAGCTATATCCTTGCTTTGGCTCGATTGATCTCCTCCATATAGGAGGAGCACCACAAGCCAGATTTACGGGTGAAATGGACTCGGTGCCTGGCCCAAAATGTATTCTGAGTGCATGCAGGCCGGAACCCAGGGATTTCGAACCGACAGTATTTCCTTGGTGCAGTGATTCGATTCGAACCCGTATTCTCGCGATAGCTTTTCGATCCCTTAGCTTCGAGAGTCACTTCGAGGAGACGTCAGTCAGGTGAACTTGATACATTCAGCAAATGTATCCTATAGGATACATACATACATACAACTGGCGCGATGCTTACCGAGGCCGCGTAACGCCGCAAACACGGGCCGAGCGAAGCGAGGTCCCGCCACAGCAATACTGTGGCGGTTCGTGCTTGGCATTGTTATGTATTTACTGGTGCGCCTTGGTCGGCACAACTTGAAAAAGAATAGAATATGCCACAAGCGGCACGATTCTTGATATCTTGAAAACATTCGCTTCTTCATTAGTCGAAGCACAACGGTAGCGACCGATCCTAAAAGCAGCCACTAGACGCCTTTCGAGTCAATTTGACAATTCATTTAACATCAATAGAAATGTCTACAAGCGGACATTGTACTGTTTACAACAACAGGGACCGAGTACCTTGACATCAGAAGACAATAGTTTATGGCTTTCCATGTGGAAAAACGGACATACTGACTTTCATCAGACATTAGTTAATCAACAATTACAAGATTATTGGCATCAACTCAAAATTCCGGCAATGGGAAGAGTCTTAGTACCATTGTGTGGAAAAAGTAAAGATTTAATTTGGCTGGCGACACGCGGCTACCAGGTTATTGGGATTGAGCTGAGCTCGATCGCAGTAAAAGCGTTTTTCGAAGAAAACAATCTAAAACCCAAAAAAACTCGCTGCGGGAATTTCACTGTATGGCGACATGGGCGTATCCGTATTTTCTGCGGCGATATTTTTATATTAAAAAGTTCAGATCTAGGCAAAATTGACGCCATTTATGATAGAGCAGCTCTTTCCGCATTACCTGAGACAATCAGAAAGCTATATGTCACAAAGCTACTTTCGTTTATGCCATTACTGAAACCCATGCTTTTATTAACGACAGAAGATGCAGATCCATCAAGAACTGCAGATTCTCAAGCACTGATTGATTCAGAAATATCTGACTTATATTCACCTCACTTTGCTATAGAAGTATGGTATGGCGACTCATATCAAGCAAATCTGGTTCACGAGACAGTAAATAAAGTGTATCAAATGAATATGAGAGTATCCGGTACCGAAAATATTACATAACGCCGCAAACAGCTACGATGATCCTGTACCACTTTGGTGGACACTTCATGCACACAACCTCTCGTAGTCAACAGGGGAAGTGTAGCCCAGGCTCGAGTGCATTCGCTCACTGTTGTAGAAGGCGATATACCCCTTGATCTGGGCAACGGCCTCGGCATGGGTTTCAAAGCGAACGCGGTTAACCAGCTCTGTTTTCAAACTGTGGAAAAAGGATTCCACCGCCGCGTTGTCCAGTGGATTCCCCTTGCGGCTCATGCTCCGCACCAGCCCTGCCGTTGTCACCAGTTCCGCGTACTCCTGGGCCGCATACTCAATGCCTTGGTCGGAATGTGCCAGGCACCCCGGCTCCGGCGGATGTTGAGCCAGCGCCATCTGCAGGGCGCTTTTCGTCAGTTCCGCTGAGCGTTGCCGGCCAAATGAACAGCCGACGATCCGGCGGCTGTACAGATCCATCACAACGGCGTGATACAACCACCCCTGCCGCGTTCTCACATAGGTAAAGTCGCCCGCCCATTGCATCCCACAGCCCGTGGGCGCTGGCATCCGTGCGAGATGATTCGGCGCCACCGAGTAGAATCCGTTATCACCGCGGCGCCAGCTGCGGACCTTCCGCACCCGGGCTTCCAGCCCCAGTTCGCGCATCAGCCGATTGATTCGCCGCACACTACAGCTATAGCCTTTCTGGCGCAGCAATCGATACATACGCGGTGCGCCGTAACCCTGCCGGTAGCCCTGGTGCAGTTCGGTGATGGCGGCTTTCAAGCGCTCATCATATTGTTGGCGCTCACTCACGGGTCGCTCCCGCCAGGCGTAAAAGCCACTCCTCGACACGCCAAGCACCTCGCACAGCCGGCGAACATTTCTACCGTCACGATCCTCCTCAATCAATCTGAAGAGCTGGTCTTTGTTCTTTGGAAGAACCGCTCGGCCTTTTTTAGGAGATCGATCTCGTCTTCGCGATTGGCCAGTTCACGCTCCAGTTGCTTGATACGCTTGTTGGCCTTGGCGAGTTCATCGTCCTTGGCCTTGAGTGGATCGGCTCGACTGGACCGGCGAACCGGCGACGGTTTCTTGGGTGGCATGTGCTGATTCTCCTTCAGCTCTCCACGGCGATGTTCCATTTGCCAACGATAGAGCATGACCGGATGAATGCCCAACGATTCAGCCACATCTTTGGATTTAACGTCAGGGTGGCTGGCCAACTTAACGGCCTGTGTCTTGTAAGCCAGCGTATAGCGGCTGTAGTTTCTCTTTTTGGTGTGTCCCATCGGGCACCTCCTTAGTGTCGGAAAAAATCCGTCTACTAAAGTGGTGCAAGATCACCCGCGTTAGCGGGTCCCGGCGCGAAGCGCCCTTGCTGCCTTGACTTGTTAAGGTGCACGCTTTGCATGCTTCTTCCCTCTGAAGATAGATATTAGGAAAGCGCATAGCGAAAATACCCCAAACGCCTGAAGACCGTAATGAAACCTTGCTACTAAGTGGCCCCCACAATACTTAGACAGCAATAACACCTCCATTTGAGTGCATTCGCCCAGTTTAGAAACTGCAAAGCTCGATAGAAGCAATGCGATAGCTGAAATTAATAATATTAGCCCGAACCTTCGCCGTTTATGCTCTACTTCACTCTCAAGTACCGCGCCAAGTCCATAGAGAAGCCCAATGGGGATCGCACACAACATGAGGATATGTCCGATGGTCAATGGTGCACCTTAACGCCTGTGGCAGCGGCGCCGGAACCGCGCAGCGGTTTTGGCGTCCGGCCCCGAAGGGGCGAACTGCCCGCACTTGTTAACGTGCCGCATAAGTAAGCACCTTGTGAGTCAATAACGCCGGCAGCGCTGAGATACCTGCTAGTAGTAACCAAATTAACGCCCAGGGCTGGCGATGTAGCGGCACGTACTCTGGGTGTGCGCCATAACAGGTAAAGCCCAAGTCGCTATAGACGCCGCCGGCATCCAAACAACCATCAATGCTGAAGAACGATGCAAGACAGCATATAGCAGCCACGAATACTACTGAAACGATGAGTCTGTGCACTAGACGAGGCACGTTAACGCTTCAAGCAGGGGCCCGCGTTAGCGGGTCCCGGCGCGAAGCGCCCTTGCTGCCTTGACTTGTTATGTGTTTACCCTGCACCAATTTTTCCTCCGCCTTTCAAGGCGATCAGAAATTGATTCACCAGAGTAGTCTCTTGGCTTGGATTCCAAGATGCAGTTGTTCAAACCCATGACTTTGATATTAATGATGCCATAGCTCTGACCATCGATTTCACATGTGGCAAAGGCCAGCCCACAGTTGGCACATTCATGAAACTCGGCTGTTTTCTGCCCGTGCCGAACAATACGATGTTTATCCGGTTCACGAATCTGAAAACGAAATGAGGAATTAGGCTCACTCACATACTCCGCCTGCTTCGATTGACAATAGTCGCAGCCACAAACGCGCGAATGAAGCTCGCCAGGCTCCCTTTTCCAGTCAATCGAAATATTTTGGCAACCACAGTGCAAGTTCATAGGTACACATAACGCCCGCGGCAGGGGCCGGCGTTAGCCGGTCCCTGCCTGCCCGCGCTTGTTATGTGCCTACTCACCACCACCCCCACCATCGAAACCGCCGCCCCCATCGCCATCGGCGCTACCGAACAGACCGTCTACTGCGAACGATGCCGCCGCACCTGTGCCTGCAGTTGCCACGCATGCCAGCATACTTTGAAGCTTTTCTCCTGCAATTCCCTTCGATTCCAGTATTTCTTCCTGGCAGAACATAAGATACGCGTAGTCGATATAGCGCTGATTTAGGCCTAGTTCTTCAACCGTAGTTCTCACCTGGCCTTCTGTGTATGGCGGCGAACCCCCATAACGTCTAGAAAGTTCAGCCGGTAGCTTGCTCTGATACTTCCGAATGGATGACTTCTTACCGATCATCGATACATGCTCGCAGGCACATAACGCTTCAAGCAGGGGCCCGCGTTAGCGGGTCCCGGCGCGAAGCGCCCTTGCTGCCTTGCATTGTTAGGTGCGGATTCTGCACTTACCTGAAAACGCATATGTAATGATACCTATAACAAACGCACTTACGACAACCCAGACAAACATTGTCGTTAGGTCGCCGACCGACGACCGCGCCACCATAAAAAGGGCGACCGAAAGGACTATTCCTGAACAAACAGCCGCTGCTATGACTTGTTGATGGCTCTCGATAAATTTCGAAAAAATAGACGTTTCGATAAAAAATACCACTGCGCTAACAAATCCTGCAATTGCCGCAGTTATCGCAACTATTAGTACTCCTCCATCGCACCCCATCTTTGGATCGCATAAATCAAATACGTAAGATTTTGTTGCTGCTGTAACCACCCATACTGTCAGGATGGAGCAACAAAGTAATACTGCTCCAGTTAGTCGGGATTTCACGCTGAGCACCTAACGCTTCAAGCAGGGGCCCGCGTTAGCGGGTCCCGGCGCGAAGCGCCCTTGCTGCCTTGACTTGTTAGGTGCGCATAAACTTTTGAACATGCTTATTTCCTTTCCCATTTAGGTATATGGGAACACTAAAACCTAAAATGGATGCCGCTACTACATACCAATTCTGAAGCGCGAACCCAACAATTGCGAGTGGTATGGAGATGCATTGCGTATTGTTGATTAGGCTCTGTATTTTTATACATCTGTCGCACCAAGCATCGGTATACGGGTGACAACCTGGTGCATGCTGCAAATGGCCTGGTTTGTCGCAAATAGAGCAAATACCGCAGTACCCTTCGGGCACTCCCTGCTCTATCAGAGTATTTGGATCAACTTCCCATAAGTCACAGTAGCAATTTCGCTTGGTTGATCTCATCGCGTGGGAGCACCTAACGCTTCAAGCAGGGGCCCGCGTTAGCGGGTCCCGGCGCGAAGCGCCCTTGCTGCCTTGACTTGTTAGGCGTCATTTTTGGCACCTTCTTTGAACCAGCTACTCATTTCAGTGAAAGGAACCTTGGGTAAATCCAATCCATGGTTATTTTCCACATAGTTTATAAAGTCGACTAAGCAATGGCGCTGCTTCATTGTTAGATTTGGATGGATGTGGTCTTCCGTCCAGATTAACAGCTGAAATAGGGCCGCATGTGAAACTGCACCTCCGTCGCTGTAGTGCTCAATGCACATACGCATAAATGCGGGCAAATAGTACAGCTTACTATCGGCGTTCATCCAGGCTAGACATGCATCAGGAGGACCTTCGTAGTTTTCCAGTAGGTCGGCAAGCGTTATATCGCTCCAATCCTTGCCGGTGAAATATCGCTCTACATACAGATATTCAGATTCAACATTTGTGGATATATCAACTACCACACTCGGAGTTGGCGTGGTGGGAAATGCTTCAAGAATTCGCACATACATAGGATCTTGCACGGTACTCAAGACGCCTAACGCTTCAAGCAGGGGCCCGCGTTCGCGGGTCCCGGCGCGAAGCGCCCTTGCTGCCTTGATTTGTTAGGTGCCGTCATACCAGGACACTACCTGATTGGGACCTAATATCATTAGGGCAAGCGAACGAACTCTACATGGATTTTCGGCGTCAATTGGCTTAAAGCCACCGCCCATCCATCCGAGGCGGAACTCAGAAGGACGGTTCCTCAAGTAGGTCATTGCTTGAGTATGTTCCTCTAGAGACGGGCGCCACCCCCTCTCAAAAAAGCCAGTGTCCTTATAGGTGCCGAAAATAGTAAAAGTGGTGCAGCCAGCAAAGTATGGATCATTCTGATTTTGAATTGGGTCTGCTAATCGAACAGTCAATGTATAGTCTGTGGAACTCTGGAAGGATACTTCTTCTAAGTACACAGCTGCGTCAGAGCCACCTCCATAGCCTATAGATGGGATTACGAGGATCAGAAGTACGAAAGATATTCGCATAGGCACCTAACGCCGCCAGCAAGGGCGCGCGGTACGCGCGTCCCGCTGCCTGGCCTTGTTACGTGCGACCCTACTCATAGGTAGCTCTTTTTTTGCGAAAGTATTGAACAACACTACTTTGACCAGTAATTCCGTAGAACCCGAAGACCAAACCCGTAATTAGGTAGCTCGCGATATTTAGAACACTAACGTGGTCACTACCGCTAATGGCGTACCATGCCTCAGCTAGACCAAAAATGATAAGTAGAATGGCTAGGATGCAACCACATGTCCTAAGTATATATTTTGATGGGTTCCTTCCCACTAGTTACTCCGGTATTCGGGTCTAGCGTGCACGTAACGCTTCAAGCAGGGGCCCGCGTTAGCGGGTCCCGGCGCGAAGCGCCCTTGCTGCCTTGACTTGTTACGTGCCCTCTACAACCCATGCTAGTTCCTTTTTCGACGCCGAATTAGATAATACGCAGCCACTGAATAAGCAACCAATAGCACTACATAAATGGCGAGCTTCCGTTGGAAGTAGCCGACATCGTCTGGTTTTACGGCCCCTTCCGATAGCCCCCAAGAAATTAGATAGATTGAAGGCAATGTCTCCAGGGCAGCCAATACGAAAAATACGATACCTATCCAAAGAAGAATCTTGCGAGTTCGTTCGCTCATGGCACATAACGCTTCAAGCAGGGGCCCGCGTTAGCGGGTCCCGGCGCGAAGCGCCCTTGCTGCCTTGACTTGTTAAGTGGCCGCTATTTGGCACGCAACCTCCCAAAAAACTGCAAATAACCGCTAGCTAGCATTACGCCAATTATGAAGCCGACAAAGTGTGCGACATAAAAATCGCCTCCGTCTGACTTCGCCATATACCCCACCAGGATCGCGAAGCCGAATACAATTGCTATTACGATATACCTATGCACTTTACTTTCTAGGCGTATCTCAGCCCCACAACTTGAACAGACTGCTTCATAGCTTAACGCCACTTTAAGTGCCTCGTTTCGGCCTAATACAGATTCGCAGGTTGGGCAGCGCATAAAGGCCACTTAACGCCTGTGGCAGCGGCGCCGAAACCGCGCAGCGGTTTTGGCGTCCGGCCCCGAAGGGGCGAACTGCCCGCACTTGTTACGTGAGATTAGAACCACCTTCATTCCAGCCCCCACCGACATTTGGAATTGCGACCGAACTGGCACAGAGCCTTGCCCGCCTCAGCGGCATGATAGCGCGTGGACTGGCACCGGGCGAACCTGGCACTGACTTGCAGAGCTGCCCTGCTCTGAGCGTTGAAAATGCGACCACCAGAGCCCTGACTTGGCCATGTTACTTTCGACGATTGATGGTGGTTGAACGGCACTCCGATGGCCTCCTTGCTTTGATTGAAACACCTTTCCTTGATGGGCAGCGACACTCGAGGGTTTTACACGTAACGCCTGCCGCAGCGGCGCCAGAAGCGCGCAGCGGTTTTGGCGTCCGGCCCCGTAGGGGCGAACTGCCGGTTCTTGTTAAGTTTCTGGCGCATGAATTTAGATAACAACGTGACTAAGGGAGCATGATTCATTTCGCTCCTTATGCTCAAAATGTGCCGCAGCTGCACCACCCGCTTTATGAGCTCTTACCGGTTCTCCACACTCGACGCACCGAAAGTCAGGTCGAATCCTGGTCTGATCCCTTAGATCCAGAGCATCTTCAATCTGCATCACCTCACCGGACAGCTTACAAATCGTCATTTTGGCCATTAGAACCTCCGATGTTCGTCGATGTGGGAAACTTAACGCTTCAAGCAGGGGCCGGCGTTAGCCGGTCCCGGCGCGAAGCGCCCTTGCTGCCTTGACTTGTTATGCATTCGTGAAGCCGCTCAAAAAGATCAAGTAACCAAGTGCAAATACGAAAGCGGCTAATAGAGCAACGGTTGATAGCTTACTAAGAGGAGCGACCTCTAAATACCCTTCACTTGGCGACTCTGGGAGATACTTAACAGAAATTGATGCCCCCTCCGGATACTTGCTAACTAACTCGTGCTCATAGTCATGAAAAGGGAAAATCTGAAAGGAGCGTAGGACGGCCGTATTGGACTCATACAATTTGCTCTCAACTTCGTACTGAAACTTCAAGTTAGCCGAATAAACCCTCTTACCATCTACGTCGTTATAGTTGTCAAGTTTGGAATGAGTTACTACGCCCTGAACTGAAGGAAGACCTTCAAATCGCATCTTTGTGATTAGGTATGTAATAAACTGACCAAATACAACTATTAATGTCCCGAATGCCAGAAGGCTCTTCATAAGTTCAATTCTCGGTTTGATGCATAACGCCTATGGCTGCGGACGCGCTGTAGCGCGGTCCGGCGACCGCAGGGAGCGAACAGCCCATACTTGTTAGGTGATTTTAGAGTCAAAAAGAGAGGCACCGTTTCTCGCCACTCTCTTTGTGTGGAATAAACTCATATGTAATGACCTTACGCTCCGTCGAACTTTTGCCAAAAACTTCTATATCTACTGCAACAACTAATTTAGCCCCATTTTCTGGCTCTAGATTAAAAGAATAATCCGAGCGTAGCCTAGCTTGTAAATAATTCTTACTACCCGTTTTTTGATTATGAAAATTCATTTCCTGAAGCTGAAAAGTTACTGGAAAATTTAACTCACCAGTTTTTTTTGCAGCTTTATTCACAGTAATTGGCTGATACGGGTAATTTCCACCTTGTGTGTCAGCTACCGTTATCGAGTGAAATACTATAGATTTTTTCTCTTTAGTTTTGGCGACAACAGTAACGTTAATTTGATATGGGGGATCACCACTCCTAGTGGTTTCATTGTGAGCTTTTACAAACACGTCTACAAAAGCTCCACCAACATATAGATCGGAAAACATCTCTTTGTCGGGCAAATTCCACCAGTAAGTAATACCTTCAAAATTCGCGGTTTTTTCATAACGCCAAGCACTCCAGGGTATCGGGAGGCAGCATGCAGTTAGCATGAACGCCGCCAAAGTGGCCATGCAAATTACTCGAATGCTCACTCGCGGGTTAACCTAACGCTTCAAGCAGGGGCCCGCGTTAGCGGGTCCCGGCGCGAAGCGCCCTTGCTGCCTTGACTTGTTACATGGCTAAGCCAGGCCATTTACGTTTAACAGGGTAAATTCACCTGTTTCCATATTGAATGTAGCTTGAAAGAAACAAGAACCACCATCCATCACAACTAGAAATTCTCGATTGAGGTTTTGTTGGCCAAATGAGTGGCAAAAGGCGTTTATATATACTTCGGTCTTTGTTCTAGCCTGATATTGGTATGAATAGGTATCTCGACTCTGAAATTTGAAATTTCGCTGTTGCTCGAGGTAAGCCCAGAGATCATTTTCAATCCTCTCTTGGTTCAACTCTATTTGAGCCGCACCTCCCTCAACCTCTATCCATTCCCCCGCGAATAGATATTCTGAGCAGAACAGGAGCGCCAATATTGGAAGCATACGTGCCATGTAACGCTTCAAGCAGGGGCCCGCGTTAGCGGGTCCCGGCGCGGAGCGCCCTTGCTGCCTTGACTTGTTAACCATTCTTCTCATCTAACCTCATGGTAACCCAGTAGTAGAACCAACCGAACACCACCGCACCAACCAGTGGTGGCATGCTATAGGCAACCACATGCTCGCTGAAGAATGGAACCAGCATAGCCAGGAATAGAGAAAACACGATATCCGTAAGTACCGAGTACACGCATATTGGCCAATATATCGGAAGCCCTTTGTCTCGTCGGTGAAACGCAATAAAGGCCGGAGCTAATCCTACAAAACTCCAAGCAATCATTACCGGTAGTATTGGAAGGAACGCAAGGTAAAGCTCTGTGGATACGTCACTCAAGGGATGGCACCTGAATGGTTAACGCTTCAAGCAGGGGCCCGCGTTAGCGGGTCCCGGCGCGAAGCGCCCTTGCTGCCTTGACTTGTTAGGTGGCTTAACTACAGATCGTTCCATTTTGAAAGGCGATGCCTCCTTGCCGAAAGTAAGTAATACGTTGCGGAAAATAAGCCGAACCCAACTCCGCCAAATGTGGAATAGAACAGAATTTCTCCGATTCTTAGATCACTTCTAATCCAGCCTGACAGAAACATCATAACTGCCCAGCCTAGACCAAAGAAAAGGCCAGTTAACCAGAAGTTGAATAACCACGAATTGTAATGAGGAGGCTTGGGACTCCAGAATTTCTTTAGAGCTCTTGTGATCGGAGGGTAATAATGACTGCGCCAGATCCTACTGAGCTTCAATTCTTCCATTGCTGAAGCAAACTTTTGATCGTAGCTATTAGCCATCCCTGCCACCTAACGCCTTAAACAGGGGCGCGCGTTAGCGCGTCCCGGCCGAAGGCCCTTGCTGGTTTAACTTGTTAGCATTGCGGTGCTCGACGAAGAAACGCCAATACTCCTGACCAGGCATGAGAATATTTTTACTGCAAAACCCAAGACTCAGAGATTTATCACCGTAGATTGCTATGAACACTTCTTGGCCAATGAAATAATTGGTGTCACAAGATGTGCCATGTGTAATAAATTTATCACCATCTTTGGTTGGAAATGGAATGCTCACACTTTGTTCTAAATATTCCTTTTCCTCACCTTTGACTGTTGAAAGCACCTTGAAACGCACCTTTAGAGTTGCTCTGCCTTCGGTAGATGACGTGATAGCTGTTTGTTCTACGACAGTCGAATGTAGAGCGACCGCTTGATCATAGATCTCCTCGGGAGATTTATAATTATCCACACAGCTACAGGCAATGGCCGCTTCGGATAAAGCTAGAAATATGAATAGTATTATCGTTCTCATAGTGATGCTAACGCCGCAAGAAGAGGCGCGCGTTAGCGCGTCCTTCTTGCTTGCCTTGTTAAATGCTGACGGACTTCGTTCACATCTCTGAACATGTCGCTGCCCTCAACATAACCTACATTTGATAAAAACTCGATAAGCTCCAAGCCCTCTGGGAAAGGAACCAAATCATATTGGCCGGAGACGACAGTGAATTTACCCTTTTGATTCGGCGTGGAGAACTTTGCCTCCATGCTTGTTCCAAATTCATCCCAGAAAATCCATTCTCCGTTTTCAATATCTATACCCTCACAGTAGCCGATAGCCTCTTCCTTGCTTGGGAAGACTTTAAGTCCTCTATCATCTGTGGAGAATGCGAAAATCTTCATGTGCATTTAACGCCTACGGCAGGGGCGCGCTGTAAGCGCGTCCCTGCTGCCCGTACTTGTTAAGCGGATTTACCGCCGTCACATCCACACCCTCAAATTTCGGGAATTGATGATAGATTAGCTCAGCAGGGTTTTCTTCGTTGCCAGAAGATTGTCTGAGAGTAATATACTTACCAAGCCAACTAGAAATGTACCCTGAAGATGCGCGAGCCTCATTTTCTGAGTAAAACGCCGCCGCCTTAAGGTTCCCGATATAGTAAATATTTCCGGGTAGCGCACTAAATGTGGTCTGGGGACCATCACCAAACGTGATAGTAGATTCCCTGTCGCCGATACCTCCCATTGGTGCGATACCCACAAGAAAGCACTCGCCACTAGGTATTGAAAATATCTGTAGCGGAGGCAATTCTGTACCTTTGCTCATTTCTATGAAAGTCGATGAGCCACCGCAACTAATTTCTAAAGCTAATCGAAGAAAGGTGTGATCCCATTCGAAACTGAAGCGCCCTGCTACAAAAGAACTGTTTTGGGCCGGTGTCGCTGTCGTGTCTAATGAAGGAGCGGTGCTAGAGCAAGAAACCAATATCACTCCAGTCATAAGCAAGAATATGAATCTTGGCACAATGGTTAACATATACGCTTAACGCCCGCAACAGGGGCCACTTTGGAGCGCCAGCGGAAAAGTGGTCCCTGCCTGGTTGCGCTTGTTATATTTTTTCATTCACCAGACCCACTCCGAACTGTAAGTATGTCGGTTTTACGGAAGAATCTATAAAACCGGAAACCTCTATTGATTCATTTGGGCTGACTTCTATTTCTACACGCTTAGATGATACAACACTCTGAGGGCTCATTTTCGCCGCACCAGGAAACCCGAATGCGTTGATTCGGACGTAGGCGTACTGAGATTTCTGAGTCTTATTCATGATTTGAAGGCGATACTCGCACCCGTTGAAATAGCAAGAATATATCTCTTCTCCTATTTGCACCTTATCTTTGGTATAGAAATACATTAACCCAAAGGAACATAAGCCGAAGGCCAGGCCAGCTAAAATTCCTCTTTTATATCTACCGATATTGGCCATCTTCAGAAATATAACGCCTGTGGCAGCGGCGCCGAAACCGCGCAGCGGTTTGGGCGTCCGGCCCCGAAGGGGCGCACTGCCCGCACTTGTTACGTGAGATTAAAACCACCTTCATTCCAGCCCCCACCGACATTTGGAATTGGGACCGAGCTGGCACAGAGCCTTACCCGCCTCAGCGGCATGATAGCGCGTGGACTGGCACCAAGCGAACCTGGCACTGACTTGCAGAGCTGCCCTGCTATGAGCTTTGAAAATGCGACCACCAGAGCCCTGGCTTGGCCATGTTACTTTCGACGATTGATGGTGGTTGAACTCCACTCCGATGGCCTCCTTGCTTTGATTGAAACACCTTTCCTTGATGGGCAGCGATACTCGAGGGTTTTACACGTAACGCTTCAAGCAGGGGCCCGCGTTAGCGGGTCCCGGCGCGAAGCGCCCTTGCTGCCTTGCCTTGTTAACAGGCATCAACCCGCCACCCTCAAAATATAGTGAGCGATAGATCTGGACTTCGAA
>JAWMQO010000006.1:0-327455 GCA_033283325.1 Halieaceae bacterium WMMBA4 | reverse complement strand
AGAAGGCCTGCGCTTCGCGATTCGCGAAGGTGGCCGTACCGTTGGTGCTGGCGTCGTAGCCAAGATCATCGAGTAATAACGGAGTGGGGTCAGAGTCGAGACTCTGACCCCGGTCGGAGCCGCCCCGTCGCACGGAATGGGGTCAGAGTCACGACTCTGACCCCGATCGGAGCCGCCCCCCGACCTTATAAAAAAGCCCGGCAGTAAATTGCCGGGCTTTTTTTACGCGTGGAATCCGCTCAGGCCAGCAGCTTGTCGATATCCTTCTCGATACTCTCCGGCTTGGTAATCGGCGCGTAACGCTTCACTACATTACCCTGGGGGTCCACCAGGAACTTGGTGAAGTTCCACTTGATCTTGTTGCCCATCAGGCCGGGAGCCTGTTCCTTCAGGTAGGAGAACAGGGGGTCCGTACCGTCCCCGTTTACCTCGATCTTCGCGAACATGGGGAAGCTGACACCATAGTTCAACTGGCAGAACTCCTGGATCTCATCGTTGCTTCCGGGATCCTGGTTACCGAACTGGTTGCAGGGAAAGCCGAGGATCGCCAGGCCGCGATCACGGTATTTCTCGTAGAGTTTTTCCAGGCCGGCGAATTGCGGCGTGAAACCGCACTTGGAGGCGGTGTTGACGATCAGCAGGACCTTGCCGCGATACTCTTCCAGTGAGCGTTCCTGGCCGTTGGGGGTCGGGCAGTTGAAATCATATATCGTTGTCATCGGCGATCTCCGCTAGCGTTGCATTATGGAATTATAGATACGCAACGAACCGGGCAACAGATTGCCAGTGGGCGGGCACGCAGGTACCCGCTGACTACCGGTAATTCAGGCTGCCTGGGACTGAAGGCGCATCTGCGCTATCAGCAGCTCAAGCCGCTTGCGCTGCATGCCGAGGGAGTGCTCGATGTCCTTCAGGCTGGTGCGCAGTGAGGTCTTCTCCCAGCTGTCCTGAAGCTTCTGCCGCTGCTCGCCAAGTGCGATCTTCTTGCTTTCGTACCAGTGTGACTGCAACTGGCTCCAGGTGTTGATGGTCTCGGTGAATAGCTGGTACTCGCGTTCCAGCAGGGCGCGCAGGCCCTCTGCTCCACCCGAGTGTTCCAGGTGGCTGCGGGCCCGGCTGAACTGGGTATCCAGCAGGGCGCGCTGGATGCGGAAGTTGGGCACCCGTTGCAGGTCATTGGCGAGCCCGATTCTGGAGCACAGGTTGATCATCCACTTGGTGGGATCCCAGTGCCACCAGCGGATGCCATTGCGGTAATCGCGCTGAAACAGGTGGTGGAAGTTGTGATAGCCCTCACCGTAGGTAAGGAAGGCAAGGAAGTCGTTGTCCCGGGCGCTGTTGGTTTCGGTGTAGGGGCGCCGGCCCCAGAAGTGGGCCAGGGAATTGATGAAGAAGGTGAAGTGGTGGTTGACCACCAGGCGCAGCAGGCCGACCAGCAGCAGGGTGCCGATGACATCGCCGAGGTAGATGCCCAGCAGCAGTGGCAGGCCAACGTTCATGAATACGGTCAGGGCGATATAGTGGCGGTGCTGGAACATGACCACCGGGTCGGCCTGCAGGTCCAGGGCATTGCGGAAATCCTGGGCGTTGCTATTGTACTTGCGCAACATCCAGCCCATGTGGCTGAACCACAGGCCGCGGCCCGCGGAGTAGGGGTCCTTCTCGTTGTCGTCCACGTGACGATGGTGGCGGCGGTGATCGGAGGACCAGATGAGAATGCTGTTCTGCAGCGCGCCAGCACCCCACAGGGCGTAGAACCACTTCAACAAGGGGTGGGCTTCATAGGCCTTGTGGGACCACAGGCGATGATAGCCACCGGTGATCGACATCCCGTTCAGGTAGAGAAAGGCCAGGGCCCAGAGCCACTGCGCCGTGCTGAACCCCTGGTAGAAACCCCAGACCGGGACCAGTATGAGCGCCACTATCGGCAGGCCGACGAATATGGCGACGTTGATCGGGTTGAGGGGAGGGGACTGCTCGCGCGTAATCATGGTGACTGACGGCGCTCCTAACTGTTGAAAACGGCTGCAATGTTATCGGGTTCGACCGTGCTTGTCGCCTGATTCCGGGCCATAAGTGCTGATCACCGGCCCCACCGGGCCGGCATTTCACAGCGATGTGCAGTATCATGCCCGCCCCGGAAGTAGAGATGACAAATTGACCACCCAGTCCCAGGCCGTATTCACACGCGGCTCCACAATGCGCCACGTGCTGAACATGACGGCCGCCAGTGCACTGGGGCTGCTGACCATGTTCGGGGTGGACATGGTCGACATGTACTTTCTCTCACTGCTCGGACACCAGGAGCTGGCGGCGGCGGTAGGCTATGCCGGCACAATCATTTTCTTCCTGGTCTCGGTCAGTATCGGCCTGCAAATCGCATTGGGTGCGCTGGTGGCCCGCGCCGAGGGCTCCGACAACCGCGAGCTCGCCCGTCGCTATTGCAGCAGCGGGCTGGTCTTCAGTTTTGCCACCTCGGTGGTGATAAGCGGGGTAGGCTGGTTTTACCTCGAAGAGTTGCTGCGCATCCTGGGCGCGACCGGAGTGACCCTGGGCTACGCGCTGGATTACGCCCACATCCTGCTCCCCAATATGCCGTTCCTGGTACTGGGCATGAGCGCGGCGGCCGGCGTCCGCGCTGTGGGGGACGCCCGGCGCTCGATGTGGGCGACAGTTCTCGGTTCGGTGGTCAATGCCATTCTGGACCCCCTGTTCATCTTCGGCTTCGATTGGGGGCTTGAGGGCGCCGCCTGGGCTTCGGCGGCCTCGCGATTCGTGGTTCTGGCGGTCGCCTGGCACGCCCTTCACCACGTTCACCGCTTGCCACGGAGGATTTCCTGGCCGGAGTTCCTGTCCGACCTCCGGCCGATTCTCCACATTGCCGCCCCGGCGATTCTCACCAACCTGGCGACCCCCATCGGCGGCGGATTCGTGCTGCGGATCATGTCCCGCTTCGGCGACAGCGCTGTAGCGGGCGCTGCCATCATGGGCAGGATCACGCCGGTCGCCTTCTGCGCCATATTCGCGCTCTCGGGCGCCGTGGGTCCGATCATCGGCCAGAACGCGGGCGCGGTGCGCTACGACAGGGTGCGGGACGCCCTGCGCAATGCGGCGATGTTCAATGCAGTTTATTGCCTGCTGGTCTGGGGTGTTCTCTGGTTGGCGGCGGACTTTATCGTGGCTGCCTTCTCGGCCACCGGAGAGGCGGCCGAACTGATCCTCTTCTACTGTCATTTCCTCGCCGGTGCCTTCGCTTTCAACGGCGCGCTGTTTGTCGCCAATGCCAGTTTCAACAACCTTCACCACCCGCACTGGGCCACCGGCTTCAATTTCAGCCGGGTCATGCTGGGTACGCTGCCGGCGGTGTATTTCGGCGCCCAGTGGTTTGGCGCGCGCGGGGTGATGGCGGGGGAGGCAGTTGGCTCGCTGGTTTTCGGTATTGTGGGAATCTACGCGGCATTCCGGCTGGTCAGCCGCCTGGAGGAGCAGCACGTACCCCTCGCGGTGACCGAACGGGCCGAGGCCGCGGAAGTGGAGCGGCAACCGCCAGTGTAGACCCGTTCAGGACTCCGGCCCGCCCTCCCGGTACTGGTCGAGGGCGCGGTGCAGCCAGCTGGCGGAGGGCTCGCTCACCCCCTCGCAGGTCACCGTATAGGCTTTGCCGGACCAGGAGCTCTCACTCGCCAGCCGGTCGATGAAATGCTCCGCGGTGTCCGCGTAGCGAGCGCCGCGGCGGTACTTGAGTTGCAGGTGCTCGGCGGCTTCGCCCGAAGGGTAGTCCGTGCCGTTGCGATGGAAGGTACAGCCACTTCCCCGGACGAATTCGATCAGGTAGTGGATCTCCTGCTCCGGGGTTTCATTCGCGGCGGCCACCGCGCCCAGGCAGCATATCCCCAGACCGGCAACCAGGATTGCCATTTGCCCCCTCACTGGACTTGCTCCTGTGCGAGCAGGCGCAGGCTTGCCCGCAGGGGGTTGTGGTCGGAACTGCTGACAGGAATGACCTCAGTGTTTTCCACCTGGAGCCCGCGCACGTAGATGTGATCCAGCGGTCGGCCGAAGGCCCTGGAGCGCAGGTCGGGATCGAAGTGCAGCGGCTGCAGGCCGAGGGATTCCAGGGCACGCCCCACCAGGACCGCCCGCGCAGCGCTCCAGGTATTGAAGTCGCCGGCGAGGATCACCGGGCCCTTGTGTCGGGCCAACACCTGGGTGAGCGGGCGTATCTGGGCTTCCAGGTCTTCCAGCCCCAGGGTGAAATTCACCGCGTGAATATTGATCGCCAGCAGTCGCTGCGGGTAACCGTCGATGGCGTGCTCGGTAACTGTCGCCGCCTTGGGCGTACCCAGCCAGGGTTCGATACTGGTGAAATTGCACTGCATGGTCGGTGCGTGAGAGCTCAAGGTCATCACCCCGGTCACTTCGGCCGCGGAGACATAGCCCTGGGCAAAGGACTGGTAGACCGGGCCGCCCGGCCACAATTCACCGAGGCGTGCCTGCAGCGCCGCTTCCTGGATAAACGAGAGGTTGGCGTCAGCGCCCAGCCGCAGCAGGTCTTCCTGCCAGCCCTGGTCGCGGGTCTTGCGGATGTTCCAGCTGAGGATCTCTAGATTGGCGGGCAGGGCCTGGCCCAGGGCCACGGGCAGGCTGCCCAGGTGCTCGGCGCAGTTCAGGGCGCGCTGGTCGCTGGCCTTCGATTGCGCCGCGCTGCCCGTCGGCCCGAAGCTGAGGGAGAGCAGGAGCATGGCGGTCAGGCGCAGCCAGCGCTGGGGGCGCAAGGTGGTAATCATGCTCTCATTTTCCTCCCTGGGACGCGGAGGGTACATGGCTTTTTCCGCCAATTCTGCCGTTTGCCGGCGTAACGGGCAGGCCCTCTAGAGGCGCTCCAGGAAGGACTGGTACTCGAATTCGGTAACGCGCTTGCGAAACTCGTCGATCTCCTGCTGCTTGCTCAGACCATAGATGTTCTGCAGTTCTTCCCCGAGTGAATTGCGGATGAAGTCGGAGCCGCTGAACTGGCGGACCGCCTCGGGCATATACAGGGGCAGGCTGTCCGATTGCTGGGCATAGCCGTCGCCGTCGACAGGATCCCCGGGGGAAAGGTTCTCGTTGATGCCTTCGAGGACACCCGCCAGGATGACCGCGAACAGCAGGTAAGGGTTGGCGTCGGCGCCGGCCACCCGGTGTTCCAGCCGGCGGGCGGCCGGATTACCGGCGGGGACGCGCAGGGCGACAGTGCGGTTCTCGTAGCCCCAGCAAGGGTAGGTGGGGGCGTGGCAGCCCTTCTGGAAGCGCCGGTAGGAGTTGTAGTTGGGGGCGAAAATGGCCATGGAGTCGGCCATGTAATTCAGGCAGCCGCCGATGGCCTGCTGCAGGAGCGGGGTACCTTTCTCGGAGCCATCATTGAAGATATTGGCGCCGTTCTCGTCCAGTACGCTGCAGTGCACATGCATCCCATTACCGGACTCGCCGGCGAAGGGTTTGGCCATGAAACTGGCCACCAGCCCGTGTTTGGCGGCAACTCCCTTGACCAGGCGCTTCATCATCAGCACCTGGCGGGCAGCGCGCAGGGGATCGTCGCTGTGCTGCATGTTCAACTCGTACTGAGAGGGCGCGGATTCCTTGACCAGGCCGTCAAAGGGCAGGTCCTGTACCTCACAGCTGAGCCGGATTTCCTCCAGCATCTCCCGGTGCCGCGCCAGGGCGTCGAGCGAGTAGCTGTTGCCGCCGACCGGGTCGTCGCCGTCGGGGGTCGGGCAGGTGTGGCGGGGCAGGTTGCCCTCCTTTGATACCAGGCAGAACTCCAGTTCCGCCGCCACCACCGGCCGCCAGCCCTGTTCATGGAAGCGTTTGACCACCTCCGCCAGGACATGGCTGGGGTCGCCGGGGAAGGGTGTGCCGTCGGGCAGGTACATGGACATCAACATCTGTCCGTGTTCGCCGCCGGGGGACCAGGGTGCGGGCAGGAGGGTACCTTCTATGGGCAGGCAGATGCCGTCGTCGTCGCCGGTGGCGAATACCAGCTCCGCCACGTCGCGGCCCCAGATGTCGAGGCTCATTACTGTGCGCGGGAGTTTCAGGTCACCGGCGAAAACCTTTTCCACTTTCTGCCGGGGAACCCATTTCCCGCGCATGACCCCGTTGCAGTCGGGGAGCAGCGCTTCAATGGTGGTTATTTCGGGGTGGGCCCGCAGGAACCAGTCGGCTTCGATGGACACGCCGGTATTCCGTGTGGAAGTAAGTGTCCACTATTAGATGAAACGGTATTTCCCGCAATGCCCCCGATGGGGCAAGAGCCTCGCACGGCCGGCCTAGGGGGGGGCCATATAGACTTTCAGGGGGTCGTCGCCGGCCGCCTCACCCAGGCAGGAGAGAGAGTTGATGAACAGGGAGAACAGGTCGGTTTGCGAACTGACGTCGAGCTTACGGTAGATATTCTTGCGGTGCCTGCGCACGGTTTCCACCGCGATTTCCAGTTTGCCGGCGGAGGATTCGGTACTGTAGCCGCGCAGCATGAGCTCCAGCACGTCCTTTTCCCGCGGTGAGAGCAGGGTAGAGCCAAAGGTCCTGAAGGCGAGGTCGATCTGGTGGTTGATGCCCGGCTGGATCAGGTTCTTGATGGCAAACTCGCTGTGTTGGCTGTGGGACTTCAGCAATTCGGCTACCGGGTCCGCCAGCAGGTAGAGGCGCTCGTACTCCTCGTCGGAGAAAGGCCCCCGCTCCGGCAGTCGCATCATGCTGAGGTTGATGACGTTGCCGCCGGGCAGGCGCGCGACGAAGACTGCCTCATCGACAGTGCCTGTGTCGGCGTAATACTCCTGGTAGTAGGCGGTCTGTTCCATGTCGCCGAGGGCGACCCTGGACAGGCGGTAAATTCGCGCCTTGGGGCCGCGCATCGAGGTCTGGTAGAAGGGATCTTCCCGGTAGGGGCCGTCGAGGTACTGGTCTATCTGTGTCGGGACGGCATGCGGGGGAATCTTGTGGTACAGAACCCTGGGCGGAAGGTCCTTGTGGTAGAGCCAGACCTGTGGGTAGTCGATGGGCACCTGGGCGTGGATGGTCTTGAACAGGGTGGGGAAAAAATTATCCTCACCCAATGCTGCAATGGTAAGCGAAAGATCCTTGTTCCAGCGACTGAGCTCGGTAATTCCGTTCATTATTCAATCACGCCCCACCCCAGGGTCCATCTTGGGCAGGGGGGGGGCTGATGTCAAACAGGGCCTGCAAATATCTCCGACAGGGCTGCGCTCAATCGGCCCAGTTGAGCGGGGCGGTGCGCCAGCGCTCACTCCAGGCCCGGTAGACCAGATTGGAATATCGACGGCTGCCCACAGAACCATTGTAACGGGCCAGTGCGCGATGCAGGTGGCCGTCCTCTTTCTGCAGGTAGAACTGGAGGATTCGGCAGCCGTAGGCGAAATTGGTTTCGTTCAGGGTCAGGTTGTCGTCAGGGCGGCCGATCTCATCCTTCCAGAAGGGCATTACCTGCATCATCCCCTGTGCGCCTACCCTGGAAATGGCGAAGCGGTCAAAGTGGCTTTCCACCTCGATCACCGAGAGAACCAGCTCCGGCGGTAATTCCGCCCGCGATGCCGCGGCGTGAATCTGTTTCAGGAGATGCAGTCTGCGCTTCGGTTCGGGGACGAATTTCTCCAGGCGAGCGGACATATCGACCAGCCAGACCTCGGCATCGTAGCGGTCCTCGAAGCTGTGTGCGCCGTTGATGGTGCTGTCGAGGAACGCGCGCAGTTCCTCGCGCTCCTTTTCATCAGCGGGTTGCGAGGCGGCAGCACAGGCAAACAACAGCAGCCAGAGGGTGGCAAGGCTGCGTAGCATTGCGGGCCTATTTTCCGAAGATTTGCCGCAGGAAGTCGAGGCTATCGCCTACCGCTATGAGCTGGGAGTCGCTATCCCGCCGCCCCTTGTACTCGATATTCCCCTCGCCGAGGGCGCGATCACCGATGACGATCCGGTGCGGAATGCCGATCAGTTCGATGTCGGCAAATTTGACACCGGGTCGTTCGTTGCGATCATCCAGCAGGACATCGATCCCGAGCGCGCGCAGTTTGTCGTAGAGGTCTTCGGCACAGGCGGCAACCGCTTCCGACTTCTGCATATTCAGCGGGACGATTGCCAACTGGAAGGGCGCCATGGCCTCAGGCCAGATAATGCCCTGCTCGTCGTAGTTCTGTTCGATCGCCGCTGCCACCACCCGGCTGACACCGATGCCGTAACAGCCCATGGTCATGGTGATGTTCTTGCCGTGCTCATCCAGGGCTTTCGCCTGCATGGCTTCACTGTACTTGGTGCCGAGCTGGAAGATATGCCCGACCTCGATGCCGCGGCGAATCATCAGGCTGCCGCTGCCATCCGGGCTCGGGTCGCCTTCGACCACTTCCCGCAGGTCTTCCACGCGCGGGAGTGGGCAATCGCGCTGCCAATTTACGCCGGTGAGGTGAAATTCGTCGCGGTTTGCTCCACAGCAGAAATCGGCGAGCTGTGCGGCGCTGCGGTCGACGATGACCGGGATACCCAGCCCGACCGGGCCCAGTGAGCCGAAACCGGCGCCGCATGCAGCTTTGACTTCGTCCTCTTCGGCCATGCGCAGGGGGTTGGCGATACCCCCCAGTTTCTCCGCCTTGATACCGTTGAGTTGATGGTCGCCGCGCAGCACCAGGGCTACCAGGCTGCCTTCTTCCTCGCCCTGCACGACCAGGGTTTTGACTGTTGTCGCAGGCTCGAGGGAAAGGAAAGCAGCGACGTCCTCGATACTTTTTACACCGGGCGTCGCGACTTCCTTCATTTCACAGGCGGGGGCGGGCCGTTCGCCAGCGGGCGCGACCGCTTCCGCCATTTCAACGTTGGCCGCGTAGTCGGAACTGTCGGAAAAGGCGATTGCGTCCTCTCCGGAGCCGGCCAGCACATGGAATTCGTGGGAGGCGCTGCCACCAATACTGCCGGTATCTGCGATCACCGGACGGAAGTCGAGGCCGAGCCGGGTGAAAATGTTTGTATAGGCCCGGTGCATCAGCTGGTAGGTTTCTTCCAGTGATGCCTGGTCGGTGTGGAAGGAGTAGGCATCCTTCATCAGGAACTCGCGGGAGCGCATGATGCCGAAACGCGGGCGAATTTCATCGCGAACCTTGGTCTGGATCTGGTAGAGATTGATCGGCAGTTGCCTGTAGCTCTTGATCTCATTGCGCACCAGGTCCGTGATTACCTCCTCGTGCGTCGGTCCCAGGCAGAAGTCGCGGTCGTGCCGGTCCTTTATGCGTAGTAATTCAGGGCCGTACTGTTCCCAGCGCCCCGATTCCTGCCAAAGCTCCGCCGGTTGTACGACAGGCATGCAGACTTCCAGGGCGCCGGCCTTATCCATCTCCTCGCGGACCACGTTTTCGACTTTGCGCAGGACTCGCAGGCCGAGCGGGAGCCAGGTATACAGCCCGGAGGCCAGTTTGCGGATGATCCCTGCCCGCAGCATCAGCTGGTGGCTGATGACTTCCGCGTCGGAGGGTGTTTCCTTGAGGGTGGAAATAAGAAATTGGCTGCTGCGCATGGGGAAAAAGCCCGGAGAGATTACTTGGAGGCACATTTTAGTTGCGAAGCTCACGCCGGTAAATGGCGGGAGGAGTGGTGAAACTGCCGCGCTGTTTTGGTGCTTTTGTGACGTGCTGCCGCTTCGGGCCTTAAAAAACAGGGTAATTTCCGCCTCGACCCGCGAAAACGCTTGTATTACAGCGTTTCATGCTTTATATGTTTGTGGTGGCTTGTGTTGCCGCCAGTGCAGTAGGGGATGCGGAACGCCGAGGCACACACTAGATCCATTTCACTATTAGGGAAGGTCGAAAAACAATGGCGACAAAAAAAGCACCAGTGAAGAAGGCTCCGGCGAAGAAAAAGGTAGCAGCGAAAAAAGCCCCGGCCAAAAAAGCGACAGCCAAGAAAGCTCCGGTCAAGAAGAAGGTCGTAGCCAAGAAAGCGCCGGTTAAGAAAGCACCGGCAAAAAAGGTTACGGCGCTGACCGACAAGATGACCAAGAGCCAGATCGTTACCAGCCTCTCCGAGAGCACCGAGCTCAGCAAGAAGCAGGTAAACGCCGTACTCGACGATCTGAACACTCTGATCGAGCGCAGCATCAAGAAGCGTGGCGTAGGGGAGTTCACCCTGCCCGGCGTGATGAAAATTACCACCGTGAAGAAGCCCGCCCGCAAAGCGCGCAAGGGCATCAACCCCTTCACTGGTGAAGAAACCATGTTCAAGGCGAAACCTGCCAGCATCGCTGTCAAGATTCGTCCGCTGAAGAAACTGAAGGAATTCGCCGCCTCCTGAGGGCGTAATTCCGCTGGCCGCTGCTACCTGATTCCCAGGGGCGGCCGGCACCCTTCCCAAAGCATCGCAAGGTGGGGGCGTCCTCGCCCCCGCATTGCGCCCTTCGCCGAGCTTGGACTCTACTCAAGCTTGGGTTAAAATCCGCGCCTCAAAATTTCTCCAACCCGTTGATTTATTGGTGTTTCGAAAGTGCCGATCTACGAGTATCAGTGCCAGGGCTGCGGGCATGAGCTGGAAGCCATTCAGAAAATCAGTGACCCTTTGCTGGTCGAGTGCCCGCAATGTGGGGAGCCCCTGCTGAAGAAAAAGGTCTCGGCTGCCGCCTTCCGCCTGAAAGGGGGTGGCTGGTACGAGACCGACTTCAAGTCCGGGGACAAGAAAAAGAACCTGCATGGCGACCCCGCCAAGTCGGGTGACAGCGGTTCCGGCGCCAAGAAAGAGTCGACCGCGGCCAGCAGCAAATCCAGCGAGAAGAAAAGTACTTCCGGCGGCAGCGAGAAACCCGCCTGAAATGATACGGCCCCAGGGCCCAACATACGGAAACCGAGTTATGCGCAGTCATTATTGTGGCGCCCTGTCCACGACCAACATCGACGAGACCGTCACCATTTGTGGCTGGGTCGACCGGCGCCGGGACCATGGAGGGGTCATCTTCCTGGATATGCGCGACCGCGACGGGATTGTGCAGGTGGTTTTCGACCCGGATACCGAAGAGCACTTCCAGCGCGCCGACCGGGTGCGCAGCGAATATGTCCTGAAAATCACCGGCCGGGTGCGTGCGCGGGGCGAGGGTACGGTTAACCCGGCCATGGCGACGGGCGAGATCGAGGTCCTGGGCAAGGAGCTGGAGATCCTCAATGCCGCCGTTACGCCCCCATTCCAGCTCGATGAGCATACTGCGGTGGGCGAGGAAGTCCGCCTGCGCTATCGCTACATGGACCTGCGCCGCCACGAAATGCAGGAGCGCCTCGCCCTGCGTTCGAAAATCACCACCGCGGTGCGCAATTTCCTCGACGCCGAGGGCTTCCTCGACATCGAAACCCCTATCCTGACCCGGGCGACCCCTGAAGGGGCGCGGGACTACCTGGTTCCCAGCCGCACCCACCCGGGCCAGTTTTTCGCTCTGCCCCAGTCGCCGCAGCTGTTCAAGCAGCTGCTGATGGTCTCGGGTTTCGACCGCTACTACCAGATCGCCAAATGCTTCCGCGACGAAGACCTGCGCGCCGATCGCCAGCCGGAATTCACCCAGATCGACATCGAGACCTCCTTCATGGACGAGGCTGGCATCATGGATATCGCCGAGCGCATGGTGCGTGGCCTGTTCAAGTCGACCCTGGATGTCGAACTGCCCCAGTTCCCCTCCATGCCTTATGCCGAGGCGATGGAGCGTTTCGGTTCCGACAAGCCGGATCTGCGTATCGATATGGAACTGGTCAGCGTCGACGACCTGATGCAGCAGGTGGACTTCAAGGTCTTCCGCGGTCCTGCCGACGACCCCGCCGGCCGTGTCGCCGCCCTCAAGGTGCCCGGCGGTGCGAGTATCAGCCGCAAGGAGATCGACGACTACACCTCTTACGTGTCGGTTTACGGCGCCCGCGGCCTGGCCTGGGTGAAAGTGAACGATCTCGGCGCGGGAGTCGAGGGCCTGCAGTCGCCGATTCTCAAGTTCATGCCGGATGCTGTCGTGCTGGAGATGATGCAGCGCCTCGGCGCGGCGGATGGCGACATTATTTTCTTCGGCGCCGACAAGACCAGGGTCGTGAACGAGTCCCTTGGCGCCCTGCGCCTGAGAGTCGCCGAAGACCAGGGCCTGGTCCGGGAAGGCTGGGCTCCGCTGTGGGTGGTTGATTTCCCCATGTTTGAAGACGATGGCAGCGGTGCCTGGACGCCCCTGCACCACCCCTTCACCGCACCCTCCTGCTCGGTGGAGGAAATGCAGTCGAGCCCTGGTGCCGCCCTGTCCCGCGCCTATGACATGGTACTCAACGGTACCGAACTGGGCGGTGGCAGTGTGCGTATTCACCAGCGCGATATGCAGGAAGCGGTATTCCAGGCCCTGGAGATCAGCGACGAGGAAGCCAATGAGAAATTTGGCTTCCTGCTGCAGGCCCTGCAGTACGGCGCTCCGCCCCACGGCGGGCTGGCCTTCGGCCTGGATCGCCTGATCATGCTGATGAGCGGCACCAGTTCGATTCGCGACGTGATCGCCTTCCCCAAGACCCAGACCGCGGCCTGCCTGATGACCGACGCCCCCGGGCAGGTTGGCGCACAGCAGTTGCGCGAACTGAATATCCGCCTGCGCCAGCAGGCGGCGCCCGCGGCCGACGAAGAGTGAGCGTGGGCGACAAGGACTGAAAGCGGGCAGCAGCAATCGGAAAGCGAGTAGCGAGAGGCGCGTATGGCCGGGCACAGTAAATGGGCCAATATCAAACACCGCAAGGCGGCACAGGACGCCAAGCGCGGCAAGATTTTCACCAAGCTGATCCGTGAGCTGGTGATAGCAGCACGTCTCGGCGGTTCCGTGCCTGAAGACAACCCTCGCCTGCGTGCCGCGGTGGACAAGGCCCTCGGCGCCAACATGACTCGCGACACCATCGACCGGGCGATCGCTCGCGGTGCCGGTGAAAACGACACCGACAACATGGAAGAGCTGACCTATGAAGGTTATGCCGCCGGCGGCATCGCGGTGCTGGTAGAGGCGATGACGGATAACCGCAATCGCACCGTCGCCGAAGTGCGCCACGCCTTCAGCAAGCGCGGCGGCAACCTCGGCACCGACGGTTCCGTGGCCTACCTGTTCAATCGGGTCGGCCAGATCTCATTTGCGCCCGGTACCGACGAAGAACAGGTGATGGAAGTCGCGCTGGAAGCCGGCGCAGAGGACATCGAGACCCACAACGACGGTTCCATCGACGTCGTCACCCCCTGGGAAGAGTTCTCCGCCATCAAGTCCGCCCTCGAGGACGCCGGCCTGAAGGCCGATAGCGGCGAAGTGACCATGCAGGCTTCCACCACCGTGCCGGTGGATGCCGAGGGCGCGGAAAAGATCATGGGTCTGGTGGACGCCCTGGAAGACCTCGACGACGTGCAAAACGTCTACACCAACGTCGATATCCCCGACGAGGTGCTCGCCAGCCTCTCCGAGGGCTGAAGCCCCGGTCGCGGAGGCGTATTCCGGCACATCCCGGGCTGACCCGACCTGTAAATTTGTACATAATGGGTCAACGGGGCAGAGTCTACGGTACTTCTTGTTATGCCGCTTATCCTGGGAATCGATCCCGGTTCCCGCAAAACCGGTTTCGGCATCATCCAGTTCGAGGGTGGGCGCAGTCATTACGTTACCAGTGGCGTGATCAGGCTGCCCGACGCCGAGCTTCCCGAGCGCCTGCGGGTGATTCACGACAGTTTGGTGGAGCTGGTGGAAACCCACTGCCCCCAGTACCTGGCCATCGAGCAGGTGTTCATGGCCCGGAGCGCGGGTTCGGCCCTGAAGCTCGGCCAGGCCCGCGGCGCAGCGATTGTCGCCTGCGCCACCCGGGGCATGCCGGTATCCGAGTATTCGGCGCGGCAGATCAAGCAATCCGTGGTGGGTACCGGCGCCGCGGACAAGGCGCAGGTACAGCACATGGTAAAGGTGCTGCTCAAACTGCCGGCGGAACCCCAGGAGGACGCGGCGGATGCGCTGGCGGCGGCCTTGTGCCACGCGCACACCCAGCAGAGTATGATAAACATGGCCGGCGCCACTGCGGTGCGCCGGCGACGCCTGCGCTAGCTGCGCGCTGACAGGCAAAAAATCGGGCAGGGCGGAATGATAGGACGAATAAGCGGCAAACTGGTACACAAGCAGCCGCCGGAAATACTGGTGGATGTGGGCGGCGTCGGCTATGAGCTGCAGGTGCCGCTGACAACGCTGTTCCAGCTGCCCGAACCGGGCGCTGATATCTCACTGGTGACCCATCACGCGGTGCGTGAGGATGCCCACACCCTCTACGGTTTTATCGAAGCCAGCGATCGCGAGCTGTTCCGCCTGTTGATCAAGGTCAGCAATGTCGGCCCCAAGCTGGCGCTGGCGATTCTATCGGGTATGGAGAGCGATGCCTTCGTGCGTTGCGTACAGCGCGAGGAGGTCTCCACCCTGGTGGCCTTGCCGGGGGTGGGTCGCAAGACCGCCGAACGTCTGGTGATGGAGTTGCGCGACAAGCTCAAGGACTGGCTCGCATCTACCGATGGCGGTTCGGCACAGGCAGGCTCCGCACCCACGGCCCGGCCCGGTGCGATCATCGCCGATGCCGAGGGAGCCCTGGTGGCGCTGGGTTACAAACCCACCGAGGCGGCGAAAATGGTTGCCGCGGTCAACGACGACAGCGTGGTCGATAGCGAGGAGCTGATCCGCCGCGCCCTCAGGTCTGTGGTGAGCGCCTGATGATCGAGACCGATCGCCTCATCGCACCCTCCGCCACAGGCCCCGGCGAGGACGCCATGGACCGGGCCATCCGGCCCAAATCCCTGGAGGAATATGTCGGCCAGCCGGTGGTGCGGGAGCAGATGGGCATTTTCCTCGAGGCGGCGAAAGCCCGCGGCGAGCCCCTCGACCACACCCTGATTTTTGGCCCGCCCGGTCTCGGCAAGACCACCCTGGCCAGCATCATCGCCCACGAGATGGGCGTGTCACTGAAGACAACATCCGGCCCGGTACTGGAAAAGGCCGGTGATATCGCCGCCCTGCTGACCAACCTGGAACCCGGCGACGTCCTGTTCATCGACGAGATCCACCGCCTCAGCCCCTACGTGGAGGAGGTGCTGTACCCGGCGATGGAGGATTACCAGCTCGATATCATGATCGGCGAGGGGCCGGCGGCGCGTTCGATCAAGCTGGAGCTGCCGCCCTTTACCCTGGTGGGAGCGACCACCCGCGCCGGCCTGCTGACCTCGCCCCTGCGGGATCGTTTCGGCATCGTCCAGCGCCTGGAATTCTACGCCGTGGATGATCTGGCCCACATCGTCGCCCGCTCCGCGGGTATCCTGGGCATCGACATCGACGCCAAGGGCGCAAGCGAAGTGGCGCGGCGCTCACGCGGCACGCCGCGTATCGCCAACCGCCTGCTGCGGCGGGTGCGCGATTACGCCGAGGTGAAGGCCGACGGGCATATCAGCGACAGCGTGGCGGATCGCGCCCTGGACATGCTCAGCGTCGACCAGCAGGGTTTCGATCACCAGGATCGCCGCCTCCTGCTCGCCATGATCGAGAAGTTCGACGGCGGCCCGGTGGGGGTGGACAGCCTGGCGGCGGCCATCTCCGAGGAGCGCGGCACCATCGAGGACGTGCTCGAGCCCTACCTGATCCAGCAGGGCTTCATGGTGCGCACCCCGCGCGGGCGCATGGTGACCCGCAACGCCTACCTGCACTTCGGCCTGCCGCAGCCCGGCGGGGCCACAGCCTCGACCCTGCCGCTCGATCTCGATCCTGAAGGCGTGGATTCCGAAGGCCCGGATTCCAAGGGCCTGGAATCCAAAGGCAGGGATGACGGCGAGGCCTGATGGAGATTGCGGAATTTTCACTGCCTTTGCGCGTCTACATTGAAGATACGGATGCCGGTGGTATTGTCTACTACGTCAATTACCTGAAGTACATGGAGCGGGCGCGGACCGAGTTCCTGCGTTCGCTCGGCTTCGGCAAGGATTTCATCTTCAACCGCGAGCTGATGTTCGTGGTCCGTGACGTGGCCCTGAACTACCGGGCACCGGCCCGGCTGGATGACGAAATTGAAGCGACTGTCGCGGTCGAAGCCCTGCGCGGCGCGGCGATGACGCTGCGCCAGTCAGTGCGGCGCGGCAACGAAGTACTGGTGGAGGGCTCCGTCGGGATAGCCTGCGTCGATCGCGGCAGCATGCGGCCGCGGCGCATACCAGAGGAAATCAGGCACAGCCTGGATAACAACTAAGCGGCAGGCCGAAGCCCGCCGAAGACGAGAGGGGATTTGATTTTGGAAGAGCAGTTAAGCCTGCTTGAACTGGTATGGAACGCCAGTTTCACCGTGCAGTTGGTGATGGGCATCCTGTTGGCGGCCTCGGTGCTGTCCTGGTACATGATCGTGCAGCGCTTTCTCTACCTGCGCAACGCAAAGGAAGAGGCCTACGACTTCGAGGAGCGTTTCTGGTCCGGCATCGATCTCTCGCAGCTCTACCGGGAAGGTAACGAAAGGGCCGCTGAAGGGCATGCGATCCTCGGTATGGAAAGCATCTTCCGCGCGGGCTTCAAGGAGTTCTCCCGCCTGGCGCAGCAATCCGACATGGATTCAGAGGCTATCGTCGAGGGTTCCCGCCGGGCCATGCGGGTGGCGATGATGCGTGAGGAAGAGCGCCTCGAGCGCCATCTCGCATTCCTCGCCTCGGTTGGTTCCACCAGCCCCTACATCGGCCTCTTCGGCACGGTGTGGGGCATCATGCACTCCTTCCGTGGCCTGGCCAACGCCACCCAGGCAACCCTCGCCACCGTGGCGCCGGGTATCTCCGAGGCCCTGGTGGCCACCGCCATGGGCCTGTTCGCGGCGATCCCCGCAGTGCTGGCCTTCAACCGCTTCGCCGCCAAGGTCGAAGTGTTCAGTAACCGCTACGATACCTTCTCCGATGAGTTCTCCAGCATCCTCTACCGGCAGGCCTACTCGACGCGACGCAAGGACCGCAAGGCCGGGTAAGCTGCCGTGAATCGTACGCGAAACAAGCGCAAGCCGATGTCCGAGATCAACGTCGTGCCCTACATCGACGTGATGCTGGTACTGCTGATCATTTTCATGGTGACCGCGCCAATGCTGATGCAGGGCGTGCAGGTGGAGCTGCCCGAGGCCAGCGCCGAACCGGTGGAAAACCAGGACAGCGAGCCTCTCATCGTCTCGGTAGATGCCCAGGGCCAGCTCTTCCTCAACCTCGGCAACGAGAAGCAGGTACTGGAACTGGCCACGATCCGCGAGCGGGTCTCTACCGTGATGCGTCGCAAGCCGGATACGCCAGTGCTGATCTGGGGCGACCGCTCCGTGCCCTACGGCCAGGTGGTCACCGTGATGGTCGCCCTGCAGGAAGCGGGGGCACCCAACGTCGGCCTGGTGACCGAGGACCCGAATTGAACGCCGAGTCGGTCTACGCACGGCCGGTGATGCCGCGCATCGTCCTGCGCCCGGCTTTGGCATCGGTAGGGCTGCACGCGCTGATCGTGGCCGCCATGCTGTTCCACTGGGAGAGCAGTTCCGAAGCCAAAGTAATCCAGGCGCGGGTCATTCCGAAGGCCATCGAGGCCCGCCTGGTGGACGCCAGCGAGCTACAACCCAAGCCGAAACCGCAGCCCAAACCGGTGCCGAAGGCGCAACCCAAGCCACAGCCGAAGCCGGCGCCCAAGCCCAAACCGGAGCCCAAAGCGGAACCGAAACCCCAGCCCAAGGCAGAGCCGAAACCGGAGCCGAAGCCCGAACCGAAGATCTCCGACGAGGAACTGGCGCGGATTGCGCGGCAGGATCTCGCCCGTGCCATCTCCGCGGAGAACGAGGCCCTGGAGGCCGCGGCGACCGCCGACGAGTTGGCCAACAGTTACGCCGCCCTGATCCAGCAGACCGTAGTCGGCTACTGGAGCCGGCCGCCCAGCGCCCGCAATGGCATGGAGGCCGAATTGCGCCTGCAACTGGTACCCACGGGTGAAATTGTCAGCGTCACGGTGATACGCTCCAGTGGCAACGCGGCCTTTGACCGCTCCGCGGTCAACGCGGTGAACAAGGCGGGCAGTTTTCCCGAGTTGAGAAACCTGCCCACAGAAGAATTCGAACGTACATTCAGGCGTTTTCGCCTGATATTCAGACCAGAGGATTTGCGTTACTGATGAAACGGTTGCTGATGGCCTTCGCGCCGCTATTGTTGGCTTTGCTCGCACACGGCGCGCGGGCGGAACTCGCCATCGAGATCACCCAGGGGATCGACAATCCCACCGCCATTGCCGTCGTGCCTTTCGCCTGGCAGGGCGAGGGCCTCGCCTCGCCCGAGGATGTCGCAGGTATCGTCGACTCGGACCTCTCGCGCAGCGGCCAGTTCGCTCCGATCTCCCGTTCTGACATGCTCGGCAGGCCCAGCCGCGAGCAGGATATTTTCTATCGCGACTGGCGTGCCATCAGCGCGGAGTACCTGCTGATCGGCCGGGTATCGGTACAGGGCGGCCAGATGCGGGTGGACTACCAGCTCTACGACGTGGTGCGGCAGAAGCAGGCTGCCACCGGCACCGAGACCGGTTCGGTCAACGAAGCGCGAATGCTTGCCCACCGGGTTTCCGATGCGGTCTATGAGAAGCTCACGGGCATCCCCGGGGCGTTCGCCACCCGGCTCCTCTACGTTGCGGTCAGCCATGTTCCCGGCGAAAAGGATTACTTCCGCCTGACCCTGTCGGATTCCGATGGCGCCCGCCCCATCGTGCTGCTGGAATCCCGCGAGCCGGTGCTGGCCCCCAACTGGTCGCCGGACGGCCAGGAGATCGCCTACGTCTCCTTCGAGACCGGGCGCCCGGCGATCTACCGCCAGAACCTGATGACCGGCAGTCGCGAACAGCTGACCAACTTCAAGGGCCTGAACGGTTCGCCGGCCTGGTCCCCCGACGGCAATAACATGGCGATGGTGCTATCCAAGGATGGCAGCCCGGATATCTACCTGATGAACCTGGCCACCAGGCAACTCACCCGGGTTACCCGCCACTACGCCATTGATACCGAGCCGACCTGGATGCCCGACGGGCGCTCACTGCTGTTTACCTCGGACCGCGGTGGCCGGCCGCAGATTTACCGCTACGACCTGCGCACCGGCAGCATCGACAGGGTGACTTTCGAAGGGGGCTACAACGCCCGGGCCCGGGTGGCCCAGGACGGTCGCAACGTCGTTGTCGTGCACCAGCGGGACCGGCGTTTCCACATTGCGGTGATGGATCTGGTCACTGACCGCATGCAAGTACTGACTTCCACGGCTCTCGACGAAAGTCCCAGTATCGCGCCCAATGGCTCTATGGTATTGTACGCGACTAAACATGACGGCCGCGGCATACTGGCAGCAGTATCCGTGGACGGCGGTGTTAAATTCCGGCTGCCGGCACGAGAAGGTGATGTGCGCGAGCCGGCATGGTCACCCTATATGAGCCGCTGACCGGGCTCAAAACTCTTGAATCAAGATACTATCTCTTTAAGGAAGGGACATATGAAATACCTGTCTGTTGCCAGTAAAGCTGTAATTGTGCTGCTGACGGCGGCAATGGTGGCTGCCTGTTCCAGCAGCTCCAAGAAAGAAGATGACGCAGCTGCGCAAGCGGCGGCAGATGCTGCGGCCGCAGCCCAGGCGGAACAGCAGCGCGTAGCCGCGGCCGCCGCTGAGCAGCAGCGCCTGCGCGACGCCGCTACCAGCTACGGCAACGTTTTCTACTTCGACTTCGACAGCTACACCCTGAAGCCGGAAGCCATCGAAGCCCTGAACGCCTACATCGAGTACTTCAAGAACAACGAAGAGTCGGTTCGCCTGGAAGGCAACACCGACGAGCGCGGTACCCGCGAGTACAACATGGCCCTGGGCGAGCGTCGTGCCAATGCGGTACGCGACTACATGGTCGTCAACGGCATCCCCAGCTACCGCATCGAAACCGTCAGCTATGGTGAAGAGCGCCCCCTGGCTATGGGAAGCGGTGAGTCAAACTGGTCCCAGAACCGGCGCGTAGAACTGAAGTAATACGCCTATGGCGAACATGAGCAAATGGCTTGTGGCAAGCGGGCTGGTCCTGGTGACCAGCCCGTTCTGCTTTACGGCTTGTGCACAGGATTACGTCGACGTGGAAGCGGAGCGCGGTGCCAGCACCACCCCGGCTTCCCCGGCAACCGTTGCGCCCGAAGAAACCGGGGGCAGTGATTCCGGCTACGAAGCTGCTCCCGCACCTTCGTATAGCCAACCTTCCGGCAGTACCGCGCCGGCCACCAGCTACGGCGTCGGTGGCGCCGCCGCCGGTCCTGCACTGACGACCACACCGCCCGCATCGGCCCCCGTGCAAAGCGCCCCCACTGGCGACATGGGTGGCATGGGCTCGCTCTTCAACCAGGTCCAGCAACTGCGGCAGGAAGTCATGCTGCTCAATGGCCGGGTGGAAGAACTGAGCAATGAGCTGAACCAGCTCAAGTCCCAGAGCCTGGAGCGTTACCGGGATCTCGACCAGCGCCTGAGTGGCGGCGCAGCGAGTGTCGGGGCAAACGGTGCCAGTGGGGGTGGAACGTCTCTCGGCGCCACTGCCGCGATGGGCAGTGCTGATGAAATTCCTGGTGAAGCGGAGGCATATCGCGCGGCCTATGCACTGGTGCGCCAGCAGTCATTCGGTGAAGCGGTGGGTGCCTTCAACCAGTTCCTTCGTGATTACCCCGACGGCAAATACGCCCCGAACGCCCACTACTGGCTGGGTGAGCTCTACCTCGTGATCGATCCGCCGGACCCCGAGTCCTCCCGCCAGGCTTTCTCGCTCCTGCTCAGTGAGTACCCGGATAACCCCAAGGCGCCGGACGCGATGTTCAAGCTGGGCAAGGTCTATTTCCTCAAGGGTAACCGGACCCGTTCCCGGGAGTACCTGGACCGGGTGATCAACGAGTACGGCAGCAGCGGCAGCCCCGCGGTGCCGATGGCGAAGAATTTCATCGCCGAGAACTTCTAGGTCGGTAAGCGCCATGTCCGACATTCCGGCGCAGGGTTCCGAAGCCCTGCGCATTACCGAAATCTTCTACTCCCTGCAGGGTGAGGCGCGCACGGTCGGCCTGCCGACGGTGTTCGTGCGCCTGACCGGTTGTCCCCTGCGCTGTGTCTACTGCGATACCGCCTACGCCTTCAGCGGCGGGGAGATGCGCAGCCTGGAGGATATTCTCGAGACCGTCGCCGGCTATCAGCCCCGCTATGTCACCGTGACCGGGGGCGAGCCCCTGGCCCAGCCCAATTGCCTGCCCCTGCTGTCCCGTCTCTGTGACGCGGGCTACGAGGTTTCCCTGGAAACCAGTGGGGCGATGAGCGTTGCCGGTGTCGATCCCAGGGTATCCAAGGTGCTGGACCTGAAGACGCCGGCCTCCGGGGAACTGGCGCGCAACGACTACGACAACATCCCCTTGCTGAGTGCCGGGGACCAGGTCAAGTTCGTCATCTGTAGCCGCGAGGACTACGACTGGGCGCGCTTCACCCTCGACCAGTACCCGGGTATCGCCGGGGTCTCCGACATCCTGTTCTCCCCCAGCCACGGCCAGTTGTCGGGCCGGGAGCTGGCCGAGTGGATACTGGAAGACGGCCTGCAGGTGCGCCTGCAACTGCAAATGCATAAACTGCTGTGGAACGACGAGCCTGGCCATTGAGCCGGCGGAGCCACGAATGACCGAAGCCAAACGCGCCGTAATACTGGTATCTGGTGGACTCGATTCCGCCACGGTCCTCGCCATGGCGCGGGACCAGGGTTACGCCTGTTATACCCTGAGCTTCGACTACGGACAGCGCCACCGTGCGGAACTGCTCGCCTCGGAGCGGGTTTCCGCGGCCCTCGGGGACGTGGAACACAAGGTGGTGAAGCTGAATCTGGATAGTATTGGCGGCTCTGCACTCACAGACGCGGCGATCGCCGTGCCGGAGAGCGAATCCGAGGGTATTCCCGTCACCTATGTGCCCGCGCGTAACACGGTGTTTCTCTCTATTGCGCTGGGCTGGGCGGAGGTGCTGGGGGCGCAGGATATTTTCATCGGCGTCAACGCGGTGGATTATTCCGGCTACCCGGATTGCCGCCCGGCCTACATCGAGGCCTTCGAAACCATGGCCAACCTCGCCACCCGCGCCGGGGTGGAGGGCCGCAAGCTGAATATCCACGCCCCCCTGATGCAGATGGGCAAGGACGACATCGTCCGTGCCGGCATCGCCCTGGGGGTGGACTACTCCCTCACCGTGTCCTGCTACCAGGCCGCCGACGATGGCTCGGCCTGCGGTAAATGCGACGCCTGCCGCCTGCGCAGGCAGGGCTTCCTCGACGCCGGCGTGGCCGACCCCACCCGCTACGCTTGAGGGCGACAAAACGAGGGGAAAAAGCTGTTCGCGGGTATTGAGTTTTGTCTTCAATTCCGTATGATACGCACCTCGCTCAGGGCCGTTAGCTCAGTTGGTAGAGCAGTTGGCTTTTAACCAATTGGTCGCTGGTTCGAATCCAGCACGGCCCACCATTTTCCCTCTGAGAATCAATAAGTTACAGTGGTAGTGGCGGCGCGAAATTTCGTCACTGTTCCCATTGCTTCCCAATGCTTTACGGTCGGTTGCTCTCGCTGCCGGCCTATCTAGTGGAAGAGTCTGTTGGTTGTCCTTAATTTGATATCAATGTGATACATTAGTGCGCATGTCAGATATCAAGCATCCCAGAAAACTCGAACGAGACACGATTGTGGACTGCATAATTGAAGTGCGGTTCCAATTGGTATCTGAGTCGGCACGAGAAATATTTCCTGGGGTTTTGTATGGAGAGTTGAAGAAAAACTATCCGACAATGCAAAAAACTCCAGTGGCAGAAATTCCACAAAGAATAAGGGAAACCGATCAGAAACTTAGGTACCAGCCAACTGTCGAATTTGTTGGAGCGTTGGGGAGAGTTCGGGTCGCGGATTTCGCTATCCAGATTACGGTCAGCTACCCGTATCCCGGGTGGGAGGCGTTCAAACCTACTGCAGAACAGGTACTACGAGTGCTGACAGCGTCTGAATTGGTTGCCAAGTACGAGCGAATTTCGATCCTATACAACAATATTATATTTGCATCGGAAAACACGTATGACCTGTCTCCTTTAGAACTGAATCTTCAAGTAGGAAGAGGGTTGGAAGTTGCTGGTCGTGGCACCATGGTGCGCGTAGAGCTTCCTCATGAGCTTGGAGTTTCCATTGTACAAATACAGACTGGGGCAGAAGCTAGGATCGGTAAGCCTGGAAGTGAGCCAACCATACTTCATGGGCCGCATTTGAGTATCGACACCATTGCAATGGGTGATATGAATGGCTTTGAGGAAATGATGGAAAGGCTCGAGCATGTGCGTACGGTCGAGCGAGATTTATATTTCCGCATGATAAAACCAGAAACTTGGGAACAACTCGGACCAATTTGGGAAAAATAAAATGTTTGCAATTACGGCGGATAATCTAACAGTCGAACATACACCCTCTATAGTCGACCAGAACCGTGGCTGCTATGAAGAGGTTACTGAGGCGGTGGAAGACGTGTTGGTGTCTGAGCTTCCACATGAGAGATTGGCTGAGATTGTATTCCAGCGTGTACATATTCCCTGGATGACTCAGGAGACTTCCAACTTAGGTACAATTATTTTGATATCGGCTTCAAATGGTTTGGCAGGAGCTGATTTGGTCGAAGACATCCTTGAAATTCAGCCGCCGGAGTTTCATTCAGTCGGTGCCATAAAATTACGCGTTTCTTCGGTTGGTTCGCTGCCATTCCCAGAATTGGATTTCTGAGTCGTCTACGTCGGAGCTATGGACGAGCGATGGTACGTAACGGTAGATGGAACAAGCCTTGAGCAAGGCGATATCTTCTTAAGGTTTCCCAGAGTGCTGGCTCAATTAAGCCCAGATCATTTGGGCCCGATCCAAGAAGGAGAATCTCCTGACATTCCAGCTACGTTAGAGTTCTCTGATGCGATTATTCTTTCGCAGTCTTGCGATCTGGAGAATGGGAAAACGGATACCGTAATTTTTTGTCCTGTCTGGTCTCATAGAGATGGCAGATTTAATCGAGGTCAGCTAAATCAGATTAAGAAAGGTGTGCAGCCCGGTTGGCACTTACTAAATGAACACGAAGAGCTTGGCTTGCCTTTTCAGGTGGTGGAGTTTTCCCGCATGTTCTTGGCTCCAATCTCGGTGGTAGAAGAATTTGCGAAGTCTTGTGGTCCACGTCCCCGGTTAGTACCTCCATATAAGGAACACCTATCACAGGCGTTTGCCAGGTACTTTATGCGGGTTGGGCTTCCCTCCGGAATTCCCGATTTTTGATTAATTGGAAGCATTGGGTGCGGTTTCTAATTATACGTCTTAAAAAATTGTAGGATTTTACTTTTCTGGTTTCGTCGGCTTTTGGTGCGATAAGTATCGATTTATAATTCAATTATTCCGGGCCGGCGTTGATACACTTTCTGAGTAATTCTTGCGCTTGTGTGTCTTAGCAGTCTTTGAGCTTCAGCTAAGGGCATTTCGCTCGCTCGCTTCGCTCGAAGATCATGCATAGTGAATCGTTCTTTCAGTACACCAGACTCAATAGCCTTCTTCATCGCTCGCTGCCATATGGAATCAATCCCGCTAGTAGTTCCGTTTGGTTTTATGTAGGGCATTCCTCGCCGATTGTGAAAGAGGTGGTTCGCGTTTTTGGAGCGTGGAAGTTCAAGTGTCGCCTGTACGAGGGCTCGTAACTCGGGGGTCCAGTTCAGAATGAAGGCGTCCTGCATTCGTTTTACATTGCGAAATCGGATGCCACTCTCAACCAAGTCATCGTATCGAACATTCAGTAACTCGGCCTTTCTGCGTCCAGTCCACACAAGAAGGCAAGCAAAGAGCCGCCATTTTTTGTCAAGACAATTAGTTATGAATGCTATTAATTCCTCGTCGGTCACATACCTATCTCGACTCTGTACTGGGAGTTTTGTAACTTTTTTGTTCGTCATCGGATGTTCATGAATGGAACCCCACTCGATAGCCTTTGTGAACATGTGCGACAACACTTCCAGGTCGAGATTTGCCTGTTTGGCACTCTTCTCTCTGGCGACGTGGTCCCTGAATGCGTATACGTGCATGGGTCGAATTGATCTGATCAGGTTGCTACTAAAGACTTTGCGAATTCTCGTGATACTAAACCTGTTGCTCCGTTGGCTAGCAGGTGCCTTTTGAGTAACAACTTCAAGTGAGTAGCGGTCGCAAAGTTGTGACATCGTGTGTGTTGGGCCTTCATAGCCGCACCTTTGAGCGAATGTTGCGTATGCTTCGGCTAAAGAGCTCCCCAGTTTGAACTCTTCTTTGTTGTCCCAGTAATGTCTGGCGGAATCAGGTACACGGTAGTAAAACGAGTCACCTCGGCGGCGCCATCGCTGAGGTAGACCAGCATTCTCTTTATTCCTCGGTCTTGGCATTTTTGTTTTAGGCGGTAACCAGGTGTGATGGACGGTGAGGTCGGAAATGAAACCAGAAGGCTGCGAGTAACGCAATAAATCCAATAAAATTAATAACTTACTATCCCATGCATAATTTAAAAAGTAGGGATATCAATGAGTTAAGTCTGTGAAAATCTGAATTTTATGGGATGGTGAGTTTCCAAAAGAACTTGAAAAACAAGAGGTTAAAATGTTTTGTAAAATTAGCTTTTAACCAATTGGTCGCTGGTTCGAATCCAGCACGGCCCACCAAATACGAAAATGCCTCCCCTCTTTCCATAAAGAGGGGAGGCATTTTTGTATTTGGCTTGGGTTCGTCTGGGAGAACCATCGTTCTACAAACTCTGCCCCCGGCAGAGTTTGGACGAGGAGCGCAGCGACGAAGCCCGCTAAATCTCGCACTTCGGCCGGGAATCCAGATCCAGCACGTACCACAGGTAGCAGCGCGAAAACACACCGTTGAGTATCAGCATCATGGCAACGAGGCCCACGAACCACTCGGTGACGTTGAGGTGGGGTTGCGACAGTGTCCAATAGCCGAAAGTTAATCCCAGCAGCAGGCGAATCAGGCGTTCGGCGTTACCAAGGTTGCGATCTATCATGGATTGCCCCTCCAAATAGTTTGTCTAGGAAAGGAATTCGGCACGCGTGCGTGCGTCGGTCTTGAACTGACCGCCCAGGGCGGTGGTTTGCGTGGTGGAATTGACGTCCTGCACACCCCGAGCCTTGACGCAGTAGTGCGCGGCGTCGATTGTGACCGCCACGTCGTCCGTCTCCAGCAGGGTTTGCAGCGCTACCAGTATCTGCCGCGTCAGTCGCTCCTGCACTTGCGGGCGCCGCGCGAAGAAGCGCACCAGCCGGTTGATCTTGGACAGTCCAATGACCTTGCCGGCGGGGATATATGCCACCCTGGCCAGGCCGTCGATCGTGACAAAGTGGTGTTCACACGTACTCACAACCGAGATATCGCTGACCCGGACCATCTCGTCGACGGCCATCTTGTTTTCAATGGCTGTGATCTTGGGGAATGTGCCGTAGTCCAGGCCGGAGAAAATCTCATCCACGTACATCCGCGCTATCCGCCTGGGTGTTTCACAAAGACTGTCGTCCGAGAGATCCAGTCCGAGGGTGACGGCGATGTCGGTGAAGGCCTTCGCGATGCGCTGCTGTTTCTGGGCTGCTGTCAGGCCGTTGGGTGCCAGGGGCGTCTCCAGGCCGTGCGCGCGCAGGGCATCGCGCACCCGGGCGGCGTCTTCGGAGATATCGGTGGCCTGCGGTTTCAGGGTGTCCATCAGCGCGGTAGTCATGGTCGCGTCTCACTTCAAGCGTTATTGTTATCTTACGTTCGCCCGGTGCGGCCGGATCAGTTGCGCAGTGCGGCTCAGGGCCGGCGATTGCAAGTCGTACTGCGCTTGCTTGTCTACGCGCTGCCCGCATGGCTAACGAGCCGTTGCTGCTCCCGCTGTGCCCAGTCCAATATGGCGCGCCGCTCCCGCGCCGGCTTGCGCTGCCAGTTCCTGAGCGCCAGGGCCATTCGGGGATTGTTCCCGAAGCGTTCTTCATGGCGTGCCAGGAAGGCCCAGTACAAACTGTTGTAGGGACAGGCGCCCTCACCAGTGACCCGGTCAGGCCGATAGCGACACTGTCCGCAGTGATTGCCCTGCCGTTGTATATACTTGCCGCTGGCGGCATAGGGTTTACTGGCCATCAACCCGCCATCGCCGTGCAGCGCCATGCCCAGGGTGTTCGGTAACTCTACCCACTCGAATGCGTCGACATAGACCGCCAGGTACCAGGCGCAGACCTCACCCACGTCCAGGCCCGCAAGCAACGCAAAGTTGCCGATGACCATGAGTCGCTGGATGTGATGGGCATACCCCAGGTCGAGGGACTGGCTGAGCGCCTGCCGCAGACAGCGCAGGTCGATTTCCGCGCTCCAGAACCATGTTGGCAGCGGATTGCTTGCGTCCAGCGCGTTCAGTTCTCCGTAGCCAGGCATTTGCAGCCAGTAGATCCCGCGTACGTACTCGCGCCACCCCAGGATCTGGCGGATAAAGCCCTCGGCGGCGGCGAGACTGCACTTGCCTTCGCGCCAGGCTTTCTCCACGCGCCGACAGGTTTCGAGCGGGTCGAGCAGCCCGATATTGAGGTACATGGACACCAGGCTGTGGTAGAGCCAGCTCGACTCCTCGGCCAGTGCATCCTGGTACTGGCCGAAGCGATCGAGGCAGTGCTCGATGAAAAAATCCAGCTGAACGGAGGCACCATCGCTGGTCACCGCCAGGTTGAAGCGCGAGAGGTCGCCGGGGTTATCAGGGAAGGCCCCATCTACCAGTGCAATCACCTCCCGGGTAATGGAGTCGAGGTCCAGCTGCGGGCGCGCTGGAATCGCGCCCTTGCCGCGCCACCCGGCCCGGTTATCCCGGTCGTAATTCCAGCGTCCGCCTGCAGGCTCGCCGGATGGGTCCAGCAGCACCTTGTGCCGCTGTCGCATTTCCCGGTAGAAGTACTCCATTCGCAGTTGCTTGCGCCCACTGGCCCACCGGGTAAATGCCTGGTTACTGCAGAGGAAACGGTTATCGGGTCGCCACTCCAGCCTCACCTGCCGCCGGAGCGACCAGGCTTCCAGCACTTCCTTTACACGGAATTCCCCGGGCTCACAGCAGCGCACGCAATTGAATTCCTGCTCTTCGCGGGCCCGGTCCAGCGCCTCTGCCAGGGAGGCAATTTTCGCCTGGTAGTCGAAATAGATGACCGTGAAGCCGGCTGCACGCAAGCTATCGCGAAAATGGCGCATGGCGGCGAAAATCAGCGTGATCTTGTGGCGGTTATGAGGGACGTAGGCGGCCTCGTCGGCCACCTCGGCCATCAACACAGTGGCATCACCAGGCTGGACGTCGCCCAGGGCGCCGCGCCCCGGGGTCAACTGGTCGCCAAGGACCAGGATGAGCGTTTCATCAGACATGGCGTTGATACGTTGGTGGAGGCCGCCCGGATGGCTCCGCCGGTGGCGAGCGGCTTCCGTCTGAATCGTCCCGTCCCGGGGCACGGGCAGAGGGCCGCGAAAGTTCTCCGGCCTTGCTATTTGCGGCGACCCGGTCTTTGTTGCAACAATGCCCGAAGTCGGGCGGTGCAGGGTGCCAGGGCAAATCATCCCGGCAAGTGCGAGCGATGCCTGAATTTGCTGGACTCGGCGCGTCCAGGCAGCCACCGGAATGCAAGTCCAGTCGATAGCTACGGGAGGATGGAATGAAGGTTTTCTACAATGAGCTTCCGTCACAACAGATCCAGAAGCTGGTGATCAATTCGCTTGAGCAGGCCTTGTATCAGGCGATTGTCGTTATCGATGATGAAGAGTGGCCGGTATGGGAAGACGATAAAAAGACGCTTGTTACGCGCAGCCTGGTACACATGCGTGAGCGTTTCGAACACCTGGAGATACCGACAGTCGTCCTGCGCCAGGAAAGCGCCTACGATGAAATGATCGGCCAGGCCAGTCGGAAGGCGCGCAACAGGATGGAGGTTCCGCTCGGCAGGACTACCTTCCCGGCGGTTTGATTGGCGAGAAACAATACGAAACGCCTCGCGATTCGCTTGTGGCCACTCACCGAGGAAGACTGAGCATGGCTTACCCTCTGGCCAGCCCCGTAATGCGCGGGGTGGCAACTCTGCTACTGGCACTGCTCGCCGGGTGCAGCTCGACGATTTCCCCGCCTGCTGCGATGCCGCCGGAATATGCCTCGCCACCTGTGACGACGGGTCCCTTCGCCGAGGTGGCCCATACAGTGGCAGTGCACCATGGCGAGGACAGTTCCGGGTTTCTGCTACTGGACGATAACCGCTCCGGGCTGGAGTGGCGCCTTCGACTGATCGATACTGCCAGCCGTTCCATCGACCTGCAGTATTACCTCTGGTACGGGGACAATAGTGGCCGGCTTATCGCCTCCAGGCTGCTGGCCGCTGCGGACCGGGGCGTCAAGGTGAGATTGCTGGTCGACGACCTCAATACCCTGCTCGAAAACGCCGGAAGTGTGGTTCAGCGTGACGCGGTCGTCGCGCGCCTCAACGCCCACGCCAATATTGAGATGCGGCTGTTCAATCCCTGGTCGAAGCGTGGCATCGGCGCCCGGCTGGGCGAATCTCTGGCAGAGATGGAGCGTGTCAACCAACGCATGCACAACAAGTGCCTGATAGTGGATAACCTCGCGGTCATCCTTGGTGGACGCAATCTGGGCGATGAATACATGGGGCTGGAACCGCGTTTCAATTTCCGCGACCTGGATGTGTTGGGTGTGGGGCCGGTGGCCAGCGATGTGTCCGGCGTGTTCGACGGTTTCTGGAACAGTGACTGGGTCCTGCCCGCCAGCACCCTGAATATCGAGGTGTCGGATGAGGACATGCAGGCTGCCCGGGCCCGGATGGCGGAGGATCTGCGCCAGGCGGATTCCCTGAACCAGATCCCGCTCCTGCCAGGAGAGTGGTCGGACGAAGTCGGGCTGCTCCGCGCGCAGCTCCTGCCGGGAAGAGCGCGGATTGAGTCAGACCGCCCCAACGGTGACCAGATCGAACATGTCATGCTTGAAGCAACACGTGATATCACGCGCTCGGCACGAACAGAGCTCAGGGTGGTCAACGCCTACATTATTCCCAACGAGCAGACCATTGCGACGCTCGAGAGCCTCACTGCAAGAGGCGTGGCGGTTGACGTGCTGACCAACTCACTGGCCTCCCACGACGTGCCGGCGGTCAACAGCCACTATAAGGCCTGGCGCAAACCCCTGGTCGAGGCGGGCGTGCAGTTGTACGAGTTGCGCCATGACGGCAGCACCCTGGCAACTGTGGCCGATACGCCTCCGGTCCGCAGCAAATCCATGGGGCTGCACACCAAAGCCATGACCGTCGACAGGCGCATCGTCTATATCGGCTCGATGAACTACGATCCGCGCTCGGCCGCCATCAATTCAGAGATGGGAGTTTTTATCGACAGCCCCGAACTTGCGGACGCCCTGAATACGCTGATCGACAGGGATATCCAGCCCTCCAACAGCTGGCGGGTGACCCTCGACCCGGCCGGCAAGCTGGCCTGGCACAGTAGCGCGGGCACATTGAGCAGGCAGCCGGCCAGGAATATCTGGCAGCGCGTTCAGGATGTCTTTTTCATGCTGTTTCCCAAGGAACTTTACTAGCAGAAAGCCAAAAATACTCTCCCGGGTATGTCACGGCGCTGTCGCCCTGGTTTGGCGCTAGTCCGCGCAGAGCAGGTCGATCTTGATCTTCGCCAGGTTGAGCGCCTCTTCCGTCGAGGCTTCGACCAGTTGCTGTTTCGCCGCCAGGCACTCACCGGCTTCCTCATTTGCCTCCTTGCTCACCGAGGCCACCGCGTCCCTGTTTTCCGGCTTGCAGTACTGTGAACTGACCCGGCGCAGATTAGCGGTCTCGCCCGCACGTTCCACCGCGACACAGTCGCCGCTGCGGATCTCGCGCTGGTCGGTCACTACCTGCATGGCACCTCCACTCACCATGTCGACGGTATAAACCATACCCCTCGTATTGCCCTGGGCCGCGCTCGCAACAGCGCCCCCGGCGACACTGCCGATAATGGCATTACGCGTCTTCTTGGATGAGGATTTTCCCTTGGCGGAGAGCAAGCCAAGTGTGCCGCCGACCACCGCGCCAGCTGGCACTGCCCCGGATTTGAGATCGACTTCAGCGCCTGCTTTGACGATGCCGTAGTCCACGCTGATACTCTGGCCGGCACGTTGCGCCAGGACAGTCTGGCTGGTAGCGAGAATGAGTGTGAACAGGCCGAAGCTTAGTGGCCGTAACAGGCCAGGGGTCGTGAATGTCACGGAACGGCTCCTTGAATGGGTGGGAAATGGCACGGGTCAGAAACTCCAGGTAAGGCCGACAGACCAACCGTTCTGTCGCACATCGTAAACGAAACCGTCATCGTCGTAGTCGACGTTGAACTCGCGGTATCCCAGCGTCGTGCCGATACTCTTGCTCCACTGGTAACCGAGATTGAGTGATCCGTCATAGAAGGCGTCGGAGCCGACCCCGAAGCCGCCACCGATCAGCCAGTAGGCAAGATAGAAATTGCTGTCACCCAGCCCGGATCGCCCCTTGATGCCGACCAGCGGGTCTATCCAGTCGTCGTCATTCGATACCCGCCGCGATTCAAGCACGCCAAGGCCGCCACTGAAGCGCAGCGCCGAGTCGATTTCCCAGTAGCGCAGACCGGCCAGCAGATCCAGCCGGGTGCTGCCAGTGTCGAGTACGGTGTGCTCGTAAGAGGCCGAAAAAACCGTGTTTTTTGACACAGATGTCATTTCCAGCCCGATCTCTTCCACGAGGGTCTCTTCGGTTCGGGTATCGGTGTATATCGCCTCGATCACCAGGCCGTGACGGGGATTGCGCAGTTCATAAATGCCCATGAAGCTGGTTTCATTGTCAGCCAGTGCATCGCTGGCACTGAGTTTGACCGGGACCACCGGGAACCCGGGGAGGGTCGCCACATCCCCATCGATGCCGGCGAACCAGAGGTAGGGCGTCAGGCGGGACTCCCACTCCTGGGCTGACAGTTGGGTCAGTGGCAGGCACAGGGCCAGCCCGGTAAATAGCCGCAGCAACTGCTTTCGTTCCATTCAAGTTCCCTTTTTATTGGAGTCAGGGCAGCGCTTGCACGCCTGTGTAGCAAGGGCAGCGATTACAGGCGCTGTCGCTGTAAGTCGCTTCCTTGGTAAGGTAGTCGAAATTTAGGAAATGTGAGAGCCTTTGCCAGATCAAAGGCCAAAGTGTTGATCTTGGTCAATTAATCCCACACTCGAAGTATCCGTTCCGGTATCTGCTCAAAGGCTTTCCGACAAGGGCATTCCTGCTGGGCCTTCTGGGGGGGCAATGATGGTTTTCGGGCCCGGAGTCCCGCGCTCCTCCGGCGATGGCCACGCCGGCCAGCGTATTGACCACTCCGGGCTGGCCCGGGACGTGGGCGGCGACAAAGCCGGATAGTATGGCCACGCCCAGGTCGAGGACATCCGCGCCTCCTCGCGCTTCGACTTCCAGCGAGGGCTCGTAGCCCGGGTTGAGGGAGCCTGCCAGTAGTGAAACGGCAAGGCCGACGAACAAGCCTATCATCGCTACCGCCAGTGAACGGCGGTATAGCGCTATATTACCCTGGGCCACCGGGAGTGTAGTCGCTGGCGCCTGGGCGTAAATGGGACCAGTTCCCCTGGCTTAGTGGCCGGGAATGTAAGGCTCCGAGTTCATCGCCCGTACTGTCACTGTTGCGGCGGCGCCCTCGTCGGTCAACCTGAATACCTTGTAGCCCTTACCCCTGGATATGGGGCCGGGACCACCCTGGGCGGCACTCGAATCCAGGTCGGCGCTACCGTCGTAGCGCCATCCCCCCGCAATGAATTTTTCAACCATGCGCGGTTTCTCCAGAATGACCAGCAGGCGATAGCGCTGGGCGCCGATGCCTCCGCCCGCCTCGAACTGCGTGACCCGGATATAGGCATGCTGTTCGCGGGCGTTGTCGATCACCACGCCGTAGCCCCTGCCCGCACCAACGCCGGGGATCTTGGTCGATGCCATGGCCATCACCACATAGCCGGCCGCGGACTCCAGTGACGCGGCGAGTTCGGGGTTGCGCTCGACCAGTTCGGAAACAGTTTTTTCACCCATGGCGTCCAGCTCTGCCGCGCCAGGTGGGTCAGACGGCTCGTTATGCAGGGTGCAGGACATGGTTAGCAGGGTCGCTAACACCAAGGCATACCTACAGCAATTATGGAATTGCATTCTGTGCTCTCGCCTTCGGGATGATTGTGCTGAGGCAGATCGCGATACCGATTGGAGTGGTCCTTGATTTGCCTGCGTCCCCACTATAGACGAAGCAAGCACTTCCACACTACTGCTTCGACACAGCCGATGCGCAAATTGGTTTCTGTAAGTCGGGTTGATCGCACTCTGAGGTGCACCAGGCTGGCCTTCCGTGTCCGGGCGAATCTGTTCGTAGATGCGAGAGCACCAGTCATGACATACACTGTTCACCATCTCGTGATCGGGAGCCTGTACTTTGGCCGCCAACACCAGTCCCCTGATTTCAATGGTGGCGGGAAGCCAACTCGCCCATGTTCCGCAAAATCTGCGCCTGCTCGCCGCGGGAATGCTCTTGCCTTTTCTCGCGATTCCCGCTGCCGTCGCCCAGGACGTCGATACTTTCGAGGAGAGCGAGTTTGCGGTCAGTTATTCCTACGCCGCAATTATGGGAACAGGCACTTACAAGATCCAGGGTCGCCGGATTACCATGCTGCAGGTTCCGATTTCCTATAATCAGCGTCCCGCGACCGAAGAAAGGATAGGTCTGAAATGGTACCTGCCACTGACCATTGGCTACGACCAGGTAGACGACAACGTTTTGCTGGAAAATTTCTACGAGAAGGAACTGGTTACCCTGAGTGCCATGCCCGGCCTGCAGGCAGAGTTGCGCATGAACGAGGTATGGAGCCTGAAGCCCTTCGGCAAGATTGGCGGTACCTTCGATTTTACCCGGGATGAATTTATTACCCACGGTGTGCTGGGGCTGCGAGCCCGCGCCACCTGGCCTCTGGGTGATCGTGCACAGTTCATCTGGGGCGTGGGATACCAGCTTGCCGGCGAATACCAGCACGAAGCGGATGTCAGTCACGGCTTTTCCGTGCTGGAAAGCGGGGTGGATTTTCGCATGGATACCGGGCACCGGGTGTTGGATCGTAAGGTGAACGCGGGCCTTTACTACTACTTCCAGCACTATGCGCCGGTGTGGGATATCGCCGAGACACCGATTCGCGATTCGGAGATCGAGGACCTGCACGAGTTTGGTTTATCTGTGGGCCTGAAGCGACCGCGCAGGATCTTCGGCTTCACATTCGAGCGATTAAGAATCGGCTACAAGAATGGCAGCGGCTTCAGGGGCTGGACAGTGGGCACCGACTTTCCCATCTGAGGGCGGCACGCTATTCGCTGACAGGAAGATGTTGATAGTTCTCCCGGACGCTTTTACAGATGTCCAGCGTTCCAGTGGCGCGATCGAATAAGCCTTTCCACAGGATCGACATACCGCCAGTCGCCATCGCGGCACCTGCGTTCAACAGGGTGCCAGTCTCATTCAGCCCGACGCGGGGTTTCGCCAGGGTACCTTCCAGTGAGACGAAAGGTGTGACGAACATGTCGGCACTGACGCCGACACCTGTTCGTGGCTTGGTATTGAATTCGATGTTGAGCTTTTCCTTACGCAGGTCAATGGTGCCGCCAGCGACCACTTGCAGCCTTTCGCTCTGCAAAGTCATGGGGTTGATCCGGGCGGTACCGCTCTCGATCCCGACATTGAGGAGGACGCACTGAAGCTGGGTGCGCGGTGAAGTCCTCGCATAGGGATTAAGCGCGTTCAGTAACTGGGTGAGGATGTCGCTTGAATAACGTTCCATGAGATTGCCATTCAATTGGCCCGCACCCATGGTCAGCAGAATTTCTCCCTCGGAACCCGCGGCCATCTCCCGGGCGCTGGACCCCGTTCCCGTCAGGTCCAGGGTCAGGTTCAGTGGTGGAATATCACTCGCCGCGGCCGCCTCCCCGGAGGCCAGGTTGACCCGTAGGTCCCGCAGTCGCCCCTGCATCTCGAAACGTGCGCCTTCGCTGGCGCTGGCGAGCACGAGGCGCGTTCGTCCGGCGCCACCCAGGGCGCCGACAAATGTCGCGTCGCTGGTAAACACGCCAGCGTCGAGCGCTGCCACCGCCTGTACCTTTTCCATGGCGACCAGCGGTAGAACCAGGGTATCTATCGACCAGTCGATCTGCAGCTGGTTGTCTTCCAGCAACGCCAGCGGTAGCGGCTCGCTGGAGAACACGTAGCGTCGCTGTCTCTTCGTGGCGGTATCCGTAGCCCCGGCTGGCTGGGGACTGGTCGTCCCCTTTGCTGGCTCCTGTGCTGGAGTGGCGCCCATGAGTTGGGGCACATCCAGTCGCCTGGACTGTAATTGGAGAGTAAGCGAGGCGGGCTCTGCCAGCATGGCCCGCGCAGATCCCTGCACATCGCTGTCTCCCAGTTCAAGCTGCAGGGGACTTGCCCGCAGCTCGCCCGGAGCGAGGGTCAGGCTGGCGGTCAACTGGAAATGTTCTTCGGGTAGCCCATCGAACCAGGACGAAGCCTGCTCCCCTTGCAGTTCGAGTTCGAGCGTGGAAGCACTGTGTTCCCCGGTGAAGTTGCCCCTGGCAGATAGCCGGGTGCTGCCGGCGCTGGCTGCGAGGTCCCGTAGCAATACAGACCCATCACCAATTTCCAGCGATGCCGCTATCTGGAGTGTTTCGGCGGGCAGTCCCTCCACGCCCAGAATATTTCCCACTTGGTTCAGCGTGGCTACCTGGCCTTCCAGGGCCAGCTCACCGGGCTCGCCCGAGAACTGTGCTGTCACGGAGAGCCCGGCAAGATTGCCTTCCAGCTTAGCGTCCAGTTCCTCACCGGGCTCGCGCAGGACCAGTCGCAGATCGGCCTTGTCGGTGTTCGCCAGGGGGAGCTGCCACTGGTCTGCCAGTGCCTGTAAACCGGAAACCTCGAGGTGGTAAGTGACTTCTTCCGAGTTGCCTGTTTCCGGCGTCAGGCGCTGACCTCCCAGAGCCAGGTGTGTTTCGCCCAAGTCGATGGACAGTTGGATTGGTAGTGCAGCGGAGAGCCCATACCGGCGCGGGGAATTTGCCCTGCCGGTTATCACCAGCGGCATGTCGAAAGCCTCCCCGTCACCCGACAGTGTCACGGCCCCCTGCTCCGACGTCTCGAGATTGAGCATCTGCAGGACGAACTCGTGCTCGCCCTCATCACTGCGCTGACGAACCCGCAGTTGCTCAACCTTGAGCTGCTCGAGCCAGAGCCCGGCTGGTCCCGAAGGGGCCCCTGAGCCCTGCCCACTGGGCTGCGCGGGTCCGAGAGCCCAGTTGCTGACCCCCCCTGCGCTGGTCTCGACCAGAATATCGGTGTCGCTAAGGCGGACCTCGAAGATATTCAGCGGCCCCCGCAAGAGCGACATCGGATCCATTTGCAGGGAAAAGTGCCCCAGCCTTGCCATCTCGGGTTCGCTCCCCCAGTCGGCATTGGCGAGAGACACCTTGTTGATTTCCACTCGCAGGACCGGCCAAAGGTCCAGCGCAATGTTTCCGTCTATCCTGAACTGGCGCCCCAGGGATTCGCTGACAAACTGGTTTATCCGACCCCGCTGCACATTCAGGTCGGCATATTGCAGGTAGGCCAGCGCCCCGGCCAGGAGGGCAATGAACAGGGCCGCTATGGCCAGGAAGACCTTGAACAACTTCATTGGAGAGTCCATCTCACACAGTAGCCAGTGAGGACACTCTAGGACATTATTTGCGGCTGTGGGTAGTCCTCGGGCGAGCTGGTGGATGCGGGCGGGGTTCTCGCGGAGCGCCTCGTACCGGCACTACGTTTCAGCATGCTCTCACGCTACGCAGTAATTCCCGTGAGAGACGCGCGTGAAATCGCGGTTTGAGAATAAGCGCTCTCCCGGCCTACTGGCCGAAACCCAGTTCCGCCAGCGCGGCATCCATGCGCTGGCGCTGCCGCGGGTCACGTATCGGAAACGAGCGGAAAAAATCGCTGCGGGTGATGCCGGGCATCCGTCGCTGGACGTCATTCACCCAGGCCTGCGCCCGCGCCTCTTGCCCTGCGAGATGGCAAGCCGCTGCCGCTATGGCGGCTATCAGGACGTGTGCCCCTGGCGCGCGCGCCCCGCGGTCGGCCCAGTCGGCGGCCTCCTGGTCCTGCCCCAGGGTGATATGGGTCAGGCCCCGGGCCGACAACATGGCGTAGTAGAGCGGGTCCAGCGGACTCAGGCGCATCGAGAGGTCAAGGTGGGCCATGGCATCGGTCGCCAGCCCCGCCATCGACTCGGTCCAGGCCTTGGCATAGATGCCCTGGGCATAGTTGGGGCTCAGGGAAGTGGCGCGCTCGAGCCAGGCCGAGGCCCGCTCCAGGTCGGATTCGAGCCAGTAGGTACGCCCCATGGTGAAATTGACAAAGGGGTCCAGGGGGTCGAGATCCACTCCCTGCTGCGCGCACTGCCTCGCCCGCGCCACCTCGGCATGGAGATCGCTGGTCTGCCTCAGAAAAGCGTTCTGGAAGTGCACGAAGGAGAGGCCCGCATGGGCGCGGGCAAATCCCGGGTCCTGGGCAATCGCACGCTTGAACAGGCCAGCGGCGGTGGCGTTGTCCTGGCGGTTGAAGCGGTAGGTGTGTTGCAGGCCCAGGTGATAGGCCGACCAGGCATCGAGGTTTTCACTTACCCTGAGGCGGGCCCTGGAGGCCTCGTGCAGCGGTATCTGTATTTCCAGCTGGCTGAGAATGGTGCTGCAGATCTGCTCGCGCATGGCGTGGATGTCGTGAATGTCGCCGCTGTAGCGCTCTGCCCAGATCACGTCGCCGGCGGCGGTGTGGGTGAGTTCCGTCGTCACGGTCAGCCGGCCGCGGGAAACTTCCACGGTACCGGAGAGGCAGTATTGCACCCCGAGCAAGCGGCGTACCTCGCCGATGTCCACATCGTCTCCGCGCAGGCGGAAGGATGAAGCCCGGGCGACGACGAACAGCCAACGCAGCCTGGAAAGTTCCGCGATAAGTTCGTGGGGAAGTCCGTCGGCGATGGTCTGCCAGTCGCCGCCCTCGCCCAGCAGGCGGAAGGGCAATACCGCGATCGAGGGGCGGGCATCGGTCAGCTGCGCGGGAGTGTCGGTGTCGGCGGCTCCTGGCTCCGCAGCGACCGCGGTGAAGGGCGCCTGCCGGATTTGCGCGCTGCCGACAAAGCGCAGGCCCTTGCCATGGATCGTCTTGATGAAACGCTGGGCCTTGCCGTCATCGCCTAGCACCTTGCGCGCCGACTTGATGCGGCTGGTCAGCGCGGAGTCACTGACGATCCGCCCATCCCAGACCCGGTCGAATATTTCTTCCCGCGAGACCAGCCGGTCGCGGTTTTCCACGAGCAGGGCGATCAGGGCGAAGACCTGGGGCTCAATGGCGCAGACCTGCCCCGAGCAGCGCAGTTCTGCACGGGCGAGGTCCAGCTCGAACTGGTCGAACGAAAAGATCATCTGGCGAGGATAAACCCGCGGGGCGCCGTGCTTCCGCGAAAAATCCACGAAATATCCATATCTTCTTCATGTTCCACGGGCGGCATTTGGCAACAATGTACCTGTCAGCGTCATTGAGGGCGCTACACGGCAAAACCCTCTCAAACATTAAAGGAGCACTATCATGCCACTCGTAACTATCGATGTAATCAAGAACGTATTCACCCCCGACCAGAAGGAAGCCCTGATCGAGAAGGTCACGGAAGCCATGGTTGCGGTCGAAGGGGAAAACATGCGCCCCGTCACCTGGGTTCGCATCCAGGAGTTCGAAGGCGGTGACTGGGCCATCGGCGGCAACCGACTCGCGGCTGCCGATGTACACGCTCTGCAACGTGGTGAAGCTGCCTGAGCCCAGTTCAGCCTGGCAATATCGGGATACCAGTACCGGACCCGCTCGTCGGGACGGTACTGGAGACCTTCCCTGCCTGGCAGACCGTTTCGTCCGGAACTCCGGGCTGTTGTATGCAGTCAAGGCTGCGCCCGCGCCGCCGATCTTTTTACTCCCAGCCCCCTTCGGTTTAGCGCCTGCTGCCTGGCAGCGCTGTCGATACCCTTCCCTCACTGTAGCGCTCAGAAAGTGTGAGCCAGTGCGTCCCGTGGTTATATACTGTCCAGTCTGACCTCGATTACCGCCCCTCCCGAGGCTGGTGGTCGAGAACATAAATGCCCGATAAGCCGGTATTGCATCCGGGCGGGCTGAGTGAAATGCACTGGGAGAGCGAATGAATACAACGCAGCGGGGATTGCGCGCAGTACTATGGATCGGACTGGCACTCTCGCTGCCAGCCGGAGCGGCCGGCAAGGCAGTATTCGCCCCTGAGGACGTGTTCCAACTGGCCTACGCCAGTGACCCGATCGTCGATGGCGAAGGCGAACGCGTGCTTTACCTGCGCCACCACATGGACATCATGAAGGACAAGAACCGCAGCAACCTGTGGCTCCTGGATGTCGACAGTGGCGAGCAATGGCCCCTGACCACGGGCGCCAAGAACGTCAGTGGCGCAGTGTTGTCATCGGACGATACCCGGGTTGCCTACATCGACAGTGACGAGGTCGGTTCCCAGCTCTTCGTGTCATGGCTGGACAGCGGGCGCAGTGCACAGCTCACCCGCTTGCCCCAGTCGCCAAAGAACCTGGCCTGGTCGCCGGACGGCGAGTGGCTGGCCTTCGCCATGCGTGTTCCCCTCGACCCGCCGACCATGGGCAAGTTGCCGCAGATGCCAGAGGGGGCGCAGTGGGCGGCCCCGCCGGTGGTCGTCGACCGCAGTATCTACCGCTTCGATGGCGAGGGCGACAAGCCCCACGGTTACAGCCAGCTGTTCGTTATCCCGGCGGCCGGAGGCAGCCCGCGGCAGGTCACCGAAGGCGAATTCCATCACGATGGCCGGATCGCCTGGGCGGCGGACGGCAAGGCCCTGTTCGTGTCAGCCAACCGCAAGCCTGACTGGGAAATGGATACGATCGAAAGCGAGATCTACCGCGTGGACCTGGGCAGTGGCGAGGTCCTCGCCCTGACCGAACGCGATGGTCCGGACTGGGAACTGGCCGTCTCGCCAGATGGCAGGCGCATCGCCTACGTGGGCTATGACGACCGGGGCATGGGTTACCAGCGCAGCCGTCTTTACGTGATGAACAGCGATGGCAGCGGCCAGCGTGAATTGATCGCAGGGCTCGGTCGCAGCGTCGAGAATCCCCAGTGGTCGCCTGACAGCCGCAAAATCTATTTCCAATACGACGATCAGGGCGCGACCGTGCTCGCCGCAACGGACCTCGGCGGCGATCGCGAAGAGCTCGCGAGAGACCTCGGTGGGCTGTCCCTGGGGCGGCCCTATACCGGCGCCCAGTATGCGATCGGCGGCGGCAATGTCTATGCCTATACCTCGGGCAGCGCTGCTGCGCCGGCAGATATCAGTGTCGGCAAGCGCGGGCGCAACCGCCGGCTCACTGATCTGAACGGCAACCTTTTGCCCTACCGCGAGCTGGCGAAGGTCGAAGAGCTGTGGTTCGCGTCCAGTTTCGACGGGCGGGACGTGCAGGCCTGGGTGGCCAAGCCTCCGGGCTTCGACCCCGCCAGGCGCTACCCGCTGATTCTCGAGATCCATGGCGGGCCCTTTGCCGCTTACGGTCCGCACTTCGCCGCTGAAGTGCAGCTCTACGCCGCTGCCGGTTACGTGGTGCTTTACGTAAACCCTCGCGGCAGTACCAGCTACGGCGAGGAGTTTGCCAACCTGATTCACCACAACTACCCGAGCCAGGATTACGACGACCTGATATCGGCGGTGGACACGGTTATCGAGGCCGGTTACATCGATCCCGAACAGCTGTACGTTACCGGTGGCTCCGGCGGAGGATTGCTGACCGCCTGGATCGTGGGCAGCACCGACCGCTTCCGTGCGGCGGTGGTGTCCAAGCCGGTGATCAACTGGACCAGCTTTGCGCTGACCGCCGACATGTCGCCCTACTTCAGCCGCTACTGGTTTGCCGACATGCCCTGGGAGGACCCCACGGAATACTGGCGCCGTTCACCGCTGTCGCGGGTGGGCAATGTGACCACGCCCACCATGCTGCTGACCGGCGAGTCAGACCTGCGCACGCCGATCCCCGAGAGCGAGCAGTTCTACCAGGCGCTCAAGCTGCGCGGGGTCGATACGGCGATGGTGCGCATGCCCGGTGCTTCCCACAGTATCTACAAGCGCCCGAGCCAGTTGATTGGCAAGGTGGCAGCCATCCTGGAATGGTTCCATCGCCATGCCCCGGAGAAAGAAGCCTGAAGGGATGGCTATCCCAGTCGTCGGATTTCCAGCCGATAGCTGCCCTTGTTGTTGAAGTAGAACAGGGGGTGGTCATTCAGGTAGACGAAGAGCGTACCGGCACGTGGCGCGCTAAAGTCGCCGCCACTGCCTATTTCCAGTTGCTGAGCCCCCGGTTTATCTATGCATCCAAGTAGGTAAAACCAGTTTCGGTGGGGGGCTCGGCGCCACTTTTCGAAGTAAGTCATGAGCCGTTTTTGCCAACCTTCCAGCTCAGCTGAGCTGAAACCCGTGGTATCGGCAACCGGGATCGATTTGTCCTTCAGCGGCGCGATGATTTCCACGCTTATCCGGTACTCCTCACCGCCTTCCACCGACAGGCCGGTATCGGCGAACTTATCTGAGGCGGCGAGATCCGGAGTCGTGTAGTGCTCCCCGGGTTCCAGTCTTGTCATGCTGACTCCTTTCACTTGATCGTCCATTCAGTCCGTGCACGTGGCCAGTGACAAGAATGACAAAAATCGTCCCTGCGGCCAATCGTGGGCAAGCCCGGGTGTGCGCAGGACACTCCGCTGACCCAATTCAGGCTAGCCCCCCCTGCCGGGCTGCATTTTCCCTTGCGCACGGTATAGTCTGTAGCACCACTGACTGCACTGGACAGGATACCCATGCAACGAGCCATGAACATGGAATTGTTTTTCCGCCTCCTGCTGGCCTTCGCCGTGGTGGCGATCAGCTGGCTGGCCTTCAGCCCGGACCCGCCGACGGACTCGATCGAGGCACTTGGCGACAAGTTCCAGCACATCGCCGCATTCGTGGCCCTGGCCTTTTGCGCGGACATGGCCTTTCCGAAGTACCGGTTTCTGGCCTGGAAACTCCTGCCACTGATCGGCTACGGCGCATTTATTGAAGTGGTGCAATCCCTGCTGCCCTGGCGGGAAGCATCGCTACTGGATCTCTCTGCGGATTTGCTGGGTATCAGCGTCTACTGGTTGGCGCGTACCCCGGTGCGGCGCCTGGCGTCCGTGTGAACACCCCGAGCGGGGTGTTCACACAGTCAGTGGCCTAGAGACAGCCTTTGATGGCAGAGGATTCCGCCTGGTCGATCACACCCGCCTTGACCAGGTCCGCGGTCACCCCGGCGAGGCAGCTGCTGGCGTTGCCGGTGGTTGAGCCCGCGAGGCAGGCGTTAACCAGGTCCTGCAGGTAACAGCCGCCGACCACATTCATGCTACCGCCACCCACACCCTGGCTTTCAGTCTCGAAGCGGGTGGTATAGGGGCCCAGGGCGTTGGCCACCCCGGTCTGGCAGCCGCCGACTTCCACAATCTCGCGGTCATCCGTATCCACCGGGCAGTGCAGTTGCTTGTCCCAGCCGATGTCCTGCATCTGCTCGTCGGTCAGGTCGACGTCGGTCGCTGCCATCAGATCGCCGCTGATGAAGGGTTCCATCAACAGGTTTGGCGTTGCCGAGGTGTCGAAGTGGGAGCCGCTGGATCCCGGTTCCGCGGGGTTCGGCGCGTACAGCTTGACCAGGCCCTCGGCGTTGGCGCCGGCTTTCTGGTCGGGATCGCGGTCGAGCGTTGCGGTGGCCGGGGGCAGGGAGACGATACTCTCCTTGATCAGGTCACCCGCGTCCTTGCTGATACCGATGGAGGGTATGCTCGGTGCGATGAGATCGCTGCCGCCCATCGGCGGCAGCCCGACAGGCTGGTTGTTGGTGATGATGACGGCGATTGCCCCATTGAGCTGGGCGACAGCTGACTTGTAGGCGAAGGCGCAGGTGCCGCGGTTGATCAAAGCGATCTTGCCGGCAACGGCTGGGTCTGCCACATACTCACAGGCATCGTTCACATCATCTCCCAGGCCATCGTTGAAGAGCACGACCTCCCCGGCCAGGGGCGCGCCGGGATAGGGCAGGCCGTAGCTGGCTTCCTGTACGTCGAACACGGTGGACGGGTTATCCAGCACCAGTATCGGCAGGTTGCTGAGCAGGGTTTCCGCCTCCAGCGTCACGTTGGGGCCACTCCATACCAGGTGGCCGGTATTCACCGAGGTGGACTCGCGCTCCCCGTTGTTCTGCTGGTTGAGTTTCTTGCCGGTGGTTTCGTCCAGGGCGAATACGCCGTAGACATCCGGCCGGCCTACAAATGCCTGGCCGTTGGTCTCGTCGACGAAGTTGGCGAAGCCGAGGCCATGGGCCAGCTCGTGCATCAGTACATTGAGGAAGTCGAGGTCGCCGGGGGCTGCATTGTTGTCCACGCCATAGTACCAGTTGGTTCCGGCCAGACACTCGTCGTTGTTGTCGATACCACCATTAAAGAAGGAGACGATGTCGTCATTGTAGGGAGGAGCCAGCAGGCTGCCGTCCGGGTCGCCGGGCGAAAGATCCTCGCCCGCCAACTGGTTGGACAGGGCGGCGTGACTCCAGGTCTCGGGCCACAGGGCGCCCTCGAAATTGGCGAACACCTGGATGGTGCCCGCGGAACCGAGCACGCCGCCATCGGGGTCGCAGGGCAGTGCGTCGAAGCTCGCCTGGACGATGATGTCCTGGTCCGGCTGGAGGATGCTCTCCCAGCGGTCCGCGGCGAATTCGTAGGCAAACAGGCGCTGGTCGCCGATGGTGGCGCCGGGGTTGCCGCCCACCGGGGCGGCCGGTGTCGGGTCGTTGAAGCCGACGCCATCGGCATCCACATTATTGATCAGGATTTCGCCGGCATTGGCCGCCAGCGAAGCGCCGACAAGCAGCGGTAACAGTGCTGTGCGTACAGCGGTACGAATCGGGTACGTCATGATTATTTCTCCGCTGGCTGTTGGGTGGATGCATCGGTGGCGAGCGCCTGCTCAAGCTCGTCGAGGCTGCCGGCGTGGCGAACGGTCACACTGCCGTCGCGATTGATGCGCGCAACGGAGTAGTTCAGCTGATCCACCGGGACGACCTGGGACAGGCTGCCGTCCTTGCGCGTTACCAGGGGCTGGTTCTTGGTGTTCTTGCCGACCCTGTCGAGGTACTGCTCCATTTGCCGGCGCAGCTTGGCCGCCTTGGCAGCGTCGTCATTTCTGGTAACCGGGTTACCGCTGCCGACGCTGGCCTGGACCTCGCCGAGGTCGAGCTCGACGGGTTTCCCGCCGCCTTTGCCCTGTGGTGCCGCCACGGCGGCCGGCACGACTATTGCGCCCAGCAGCAGGCTGCAGGTCGCGGTTTTCCTGAGTTTGGTGCTAAAAGCTGGTTTCATTGTATTTCCCCTGATGCGGGTGGACGGAGTGGAAGCTTGCGGACCTTGATTCCACCATAAGTCATTCAAACTAGCGCAAATGGCGGTACAGGCAAGCCCTCTACCACCAAGGGGGTATATGAATTTCCTGTCTGTGACCCGTTTCCGCGACCGCGTCGCCGAACTGGCGTACACTGCTGGTGGACGTGGTACCCCGGGAATCGGCTTGAATTTCACCCTCAACAACTGGATGCGAGGCATTGCAGCTGCGCTGTTGTGCGGGGCTGCGTGTACGCTGGCGGCCGTGCCCGATGCCCTGCAGGCGGAGCTGGATGCTATCGACTCCCTGCCGGACCTGCAGGACTTCGATGCCCGGGCCGCGGCGGGGCAGGCGGACCCCTATCTCCGGGCGGAATTACTGCGCCTGATCGGTTACCAATACGAAAACTTTAACGCCAAGCATCTTGCCTACGATGCCTTCGATCGTTCGGTTCGCCTGCTAGAGACCCTGCCGCCCAGTGACCAGCTGGTATATTCCCTCGGCGAGCGCTCCTACATAAGCTACCTGCGCACCGGCGATCGCGAACAATACTGCCCGGACCGGGAGCGCGCCGTCAGTGTCGCACGGGAAATCGCCGAGCCGGAGGCCCTGGTTGCCGCACTGCTCCGCCAGGCTTTCTGCTTCGACCAGGCCGAGACCATGCAGCGGGCCATGGGAGACCTGCAGGAGGCGATGGCTATCGCCCGGGAAGCAAAGCTGGCACAGGGCGCGCAGGCGATGATTTTTAACGCCAGCGGTAATTTGTTCCGCGGCCTCCAGCTCTCTGATCGCGCTTATTCCGCCTATCACGATGCCTACCTGATCTGGCGTGAGCAGGGTGAGGTGCCGGACTACTTCAATATGCTGCACAACCTTGTGGGCGAGGCCATATTACTCGGCCGATGGGACGACGCCGAACAGCACTCCCGGAGCATGGCGCAGGTCGCGCAGCGCGAGGGCAATGACAACGACTACGCATTTTTTAGCTACTTCAATGAAGGGCGCCTGGCCCTCGCCCGGGACCAGTACCCGCGCGCGGAACAGGCCTTTTCGATGGCGCTCGAACTCGCCGCGACCACCGTGGAGACCCGTTTTGTCGCCCGCTCGCGCCTGCTGCGCTCGGCAGCCCGCCTGTGGCAGGGGAATCTCGCGGGGGCCAGGGAGGACCTCCTGGCCTACCAGCCCGGTGCCCTGGAGAGCGATGGGGAATTCGTTTTCTACGATGCCTTCACCAATGCGCTGGAAAGTGGCGACATACAGGGCATTCTCCTCGCGCTGAACAACTGGCGTCAGGGCGAGCGCGACAAGCGCATCGCCTTCCTGGACAGCAATACCCGTTACTTTACCGGTGAGCACGAACGCCAGGTGGCTGCCTACGAGTCCGACCTGCTGAAACAGCGGCTCGCCCTGCAGGATCTCGAGCTGGCCCGGGCGTCTGATCGCACCCGCCTGGCGCGCCAGTCGAACCTGATCCTGGCATTGCTGGCGGCGATTCTCGTCGGCCTTGCCAGCTGGCTTGTCTATCGCCTGCGCCTGCATCGGGAACTCGCCTATACCGACTACCTTACCGGTATCGCCAACCGGGCCCGGGTGTTCGAGCGCGGCACACAACTCTTCCAGCGGGCCCTGCGCAAGGACCAGGCGCTGGCGGTAGTGCTGATTGACCTGGACCATTTCAAAACGATCAATGATCGCTACGGTCACGATGTCGGTGACCGTGCGCTGCGCTCCACGGTAGCCGCTCTCGACAGCTGCCTGCGCAGTGGTGAACTGCTCGGCCGCCTGGGCGGCGAGGAATTCATCGTCGTTCTCCCCCGGCACACGCTGGAACAGGCCCGGGTCCGGGCCGAACTGCTGCGCAGGGCGGTGAAGGAGAGGGCCTGTTTTGAGCATGCGGGGAGTATCCGCGTCGAATTCACCGCCAGTATGGGGGTCGCCGCCGGAAACGTCGCCGGGGGTTTCCAGGAACTGGTCAACCGGGCTGACGCTGCCCTCTACGGTGCAAAAAGTGGCGGCAGGGACCGGGTCCTTACAGCACTGGACGTTGAGACACCGGAGGTTTCAGTGGTCGGTAGTCGCAAACTGCCGCGTTCCGGCAGCGGCGATAGCGCCGCGGCTACGGGGGGAGTATGAGCCGAATCCGGATACGGGTTCTCGGGGGTTTCTCCGTCATCCGCGAGGGCAAAGCGCTCAAGCTACCCGCGTCGCGCAGGACCCGCGCACTGCTCGCCTACCTCGCCGTGACTGCGCGCCCTCACCGCCGCGACCGCCTCTGTGAGCTGCTCTGGGAGATCCCGGATGACCCCCGCGGCGCCTTGCGCTGGTCGCTGAGCAAGATCCGCCCCCTGGTCAACGAAGCGGAACTGGAGCGCCTGCAGGCCGACCGCGAGCGGGTCGCGCTGAATGGCACGGAACTGGAAGTGGACCTGCACACGCTCGCGGCTAAGCTGGAACACCCGAATCTGTCCGTCGCTCAACTGGACGAGTTGCTAAGCGCTCTCGACGAGCCCTTCCTGGAGGGGATGGACCTGCCGGACCAGGCCCGTTTCCAGGCCTGGCTCACCGCGGAGCGGGAGCATCTCAATCGGCTGCGCGGCCGCAGCCTGGGGCGTCTGGCCAGGCATGACGACCTGCCACCCGAGCGGCTTGTCCCGGTGGCCCGGGCCTGGAGCCAGGCGGAACCCTTCAACCCCCACGCCGCCACCCAACTGCTGGGTCGCCTCGAGCAGTTCGGTGAAGGTGCGGAAGCCGCCGGGCTGCGCCAGGGGTTTGCCGCCCGCTTCCACAACGCAGGTATCGCCTGGTCCGCTGACGAGATACCCGCCACGTCTGGCGAAACGGCGACAGCGGGCAGTGCCCGCCAGTTTCTCGCACGCCAGAAAATCCAGTTCTGCTCCGCTGCGGACGCTGTGCGTATAGCCTATGCCAGCGTTGGCGAGGGTCCGCCGATCGTCAAGGCGGCAAACTGGTTGAGTCATCTCGAACTGGACTGGGACGCACCTATCTGGAGCCCGCTGTTCCGTGAGTTGGCCCGCGACCACCGGGTCATCCGCTACGACGAGCGCGGCAATGGCTTGTCCGACTGGGAAGTGGATGACCTGAGCTTTCCCGCCTTCGTAACTGACCTGGAAACCGTGGTGGATACCGCCGGGCTCGATCGCTTTGCCCTGCTGGGGATTTCCCAGGGCGCCGCTGTTTCCATCGAGTATGCGGTCCGTCACCCGGAGCGGGTGTCCTGCCTGATTCTGTTCGGCGGCTATTCCGCCGGCTGGCGCATCGGCGCCAGTGAGGAGACGATTCGCGAGCGCGAGGCGGTGATGACCCTCACTGCCAGCGGCTGGGGCCAGGACAATCCCGCGTACCGGCAAATTTTCTCCTCCACTTTCCTGCCCAGCGCCACCGCCGAAGAACTCAGCTGGTTCAACGAGTTCCAGCGCCTTACCACTTCACCGGAGAATGCGGTGCGCTTCCTCTCCGCCTTCGGCGATATAGACGTACGCGATCAACTGGAGAAAGTCAGGGTTCCCACCCTCGTCATTCACTCGCTGGGAGATAGCAGGATTCCGGTGGCGACCGGTAGGGACATCGCGGCGAGTATCCCTGGCGCGGAGTTCCTCGGACTGGAAAGTGACGGCCACCTGCTCTTGGGCCGCGAGTCCGCCTCGCGAGTGTTTGTCGAAGCCGTGCGGGAGTTTCTTGGCAGGCAGGCCTGAGATCGCGGGCGCTGGCTTTTTCCCGGCTCCGGGTGTTTTGCCGCGAACTCGTTTCGCCAAGCCCTCGTACTTCTCCTATGCTTCTGGTCCGGGGAATTTCCAGACGGACAAGACATGAGTACATACGAAAATATCGTTGAGCTGCGAGCCCGTCTCGGCGCTGGCATCATTGGCCAGGAGGATGTCATCGACAAGCTGCTGATCGCCCTGCTGGCCAATGGCCATGTCCTGCTCGAAGGCCTCCCCGGGCTGGCCAAGACCCGCACCATCAAAACCCTGGCAGCTAACCTGGAAAGTGAATTCAGCCGCATCCAGTTCACCCCCGACCTCCTGCCCAGCGATATCACCGGTACCGAGATCTACGTGGCCGAAGCCGCGGTAGACAAGTTCCAGTTCCAGCCGGGGCCTGTCTTCGGCAACCTTATCCTCGCCGACGAAATCAACCGCGCGCCGGCGAAAGCCCAGTCGGCGTTGCTGGAGGCGATGGAGGAGCGCCAGGTGACTGTCGCCGGAAGCACTCATCCACTGCCCGACCTGTTCCTGGTGCTTGCAACCCAGAACCCGATAGAACAGGAGGGGACCTACCCCCTGCCCGAGGCCCAGATGGACCGCTTCCTGCTGCACGTCTACGTGGACTACGCCAGCGATGCCGACGAGCAGAAAATCCTGCGCCTGGTGCGCGGTGAGGAAGCGGCTGGCGAAGTTGCCGATAGGGGCAAGATTCCCGCTGACTCGGTACTCGCTGCCCGCCGCGAAGTGCTGGCGGTGGAAGTCTCAGACCCGGTGGAGCGTTACATGGTGGCCCTGATCGCCGCGACCCGGCGACCGGGAGAATACACGGCTTCGCCGCTGGCCCAGTGGATCAGCGTCGGCGCCAGCCCGCGCGGGACCCTGGCACTGGATCGCGCGTCCCGGGCCCGCGCCTGGCTGGACGGCCGCGCAGCGGTGACCCCCGAGGACGTAAAAGCGGTGGCCCACGCCTGCCTGCGGCACCGGCTGGTCGTGAGCTACGAGGCGGAAGCGGAAGGTGTGACGAAAGACGTGGTGCTGGATGAAGTTCTTAAACAAGTCGCAGTCGCGTAGGCGTAGCGAGGAAGACGCGCGCTCCGCGCTGCAGCCACCCCGGGTCCCGGCGGGCGTCGGCGGGGCCTACACCAGCCTCGAGGAACTGGTGGCAATGCGCTATCGCGCCCGCGGTTTCAGTTTCCTGCCGCGCCAGCCGGTGCACTCCCTGCTGTCGGGGCGACACGGTTCCCGCTTGCGCGGCCGCGGCCTCAACTTCGAGGAGATCCGCCGCTACCAGGCGGGCGACGATATCCGCCAGATCGACTGGAAAGTCACCGCGCGCACCCGTACGACCCACAGTCGCGTGTACACCGAGGAACGCGAGCGCACGACTTTACTACTGGTAGACCAGCGCGCCAGTATGTTTTTCGGCAGTATGAAGCGGATGAAATCGGTCACCGCCGCCGAGGCCGCCGGCCTCGCCGCCTGGCGTGTACTGGATCAGCAGGACCGGGTGGGGGCGCTGATTTTCAATGACCGGGAAATCGTCGAGGTGCGGCCCCAGCGCAGTCGCAATGCCGTCATGCGAATTCTGCAGGCGGTGGTGACACAGAACCGACAACTCTCACTGGAGGCCAGCCAGGCCGCCGCGCCGCAGATGTTCAACGAGGTGTTGCGCCGCTGCGACAAACTGGCGAGACACGACTGCCTGGTCTGCATCATCAGTGACGGCAGCGGTCGGGACGAGGCCTCGCAGGGCCTGTTGACCCGCATCTCGAGGCACAACGATGTCCTGTTCGCCTTCGTCCACGACCCGCTCGAGGAAGAATTGCCCGCTGTCGGGCCGCTGGTCTTCGCCGACGGCGAGCAGCAGCTCGAAGTGGATACCCACCGGCACGGCCTGCGCGAGCGCTACCGCGAGGATTTCGCAGCCTATCGAGCACAGGGCCGTGAATTCCTCCTCCACCGACAGGTGCCGGTAATACCGCTCAATACCCTCGACGACGTGGCGGAACAGGTGCGCCGGCGCATCGGTATCGCCCGCGGATGAGTGATCCGGCCAGCAGCCTCGAGCTTTTGCACGACATCGTCGAGCCCGCCGCGGCCGCCTGGTGGCCACCGGCGCCCGGCTGGTGCATTTTGCTGGCGCTGTGCGTCCTTGCGCTGCTCGCGGGCCTGCTGCGTGCCTTTATCCACTGGCAGCGCAATCGATACCGGCGCGAGGCTCTGCGCCTGCTCAGCCAACTGCCGCCTGCCCGCGGCGAGTGGGAGCGGGACCGGCAACGGCTTGCGGCGGTGGCGGAAATTCTCAAGCGAACCGCGCTCACCGCCTATCCTCGCGGGCAGGTGGCGATGTTGAGCGGCGGGGAGTGGTTCGAGTTTCTCGATAAAACCGGCAACACTCGCTTCCGTAAGGGCATCGGCGCGGCGATGGAGGCCTCCATCTACAGTGCGGCGGGGGGCGCCTGGCAGGCAGAACAATTCGCGGAGCTGGAAACACAGGTGCGGCAGTGGATCAGGCAGCACGATGCGTTACGTCCGCGACAGCCGGGATCGCCCGCGTGAACAATCTCGCGATCGCCCAGGCCTGGTGCCTGTTCCTGCTGCCCCTGCCCCTGCTGGTATGGTGGCTGGCGCCGTCCTACCGGATGCGCCGGGGGGGGCTCCAGGTGCCTTTCATGCCGCGCCTTGCCGCCGCTGCCGGAGACCTGCCGGAGCGGCGCAGTGTCGTGGCTATGGGGCGCCCCCTGCGCTGGCTCTTGCTGTGCTTTTGCTGGTTCTGCGCGATCCTGGCGCTGGCCCGCCCGCAGGTGGTCGAGCCGCCGCTGAGCCGGGAAGTGCCGCTGCGCGACCTGCTGCTGGCGGTGGATCTCTCCGGCTCCATGGAAACCCCGGACTTTACCAATGCGGCGGGTGAACAGGTGGACCGGCTCAGCGCGGTCAAGGAAGTTCTGGACGGCTTCCTGGCAGGGCGCAGCGGCGACCGTGTTGGCCTGATATTTTTCGGCAGTGCGGCGTTCGTCCAGGCGCCCTTTACCGAGGATCTCGAAGTGCTTCGCCAGTTGCTCGGGGAAGCCCAGGTGCGGATGGCCGGCCCGCAGACCGCCTTCGGCGACGCGCTGGGGCTGGCGATAAACGTCTTTGAACGCAGTGCAGTGGAAGAGCGCGTGCTCATTGCACTGACCGACGGTAACGATACCGCCAGCCAGGTGCCCCCGGACAAGGCGGCACAGATCGCCCGGGACAAGGGCATCGTGATCCATACGGTTGCGGTAGGTGACCCAAGTGCCGCGGGAGAAGAGGCCCTGGACCAGGTGACCCTGCGCCGGGTGTCCGCATCCACCGGGGGCGTTTACGCCCACGCCGCGGACCGCGACCAGCTGGAGTCGATCTACACCCGGCTGGAGCAGATCGAAACCCGCAAGGTACAGACGGTGTCCCACCGCCCCCGGCGGGATGTCTACTGGTGGCCGCTGGCGGCCGGACTGCTGGCCTCGATGGCCTACTTCAGCCTGGGCCTGCTCAGATCCGTTTCCCCGCCCGGCGAAAGCAGCAGACGGTCCGCGGGCCTGCTGGCAGTGTCGCCGCTGGCTCCCGGAATGGCATTGTCGGCCTTCCATTTCCTCCGCCCGGAGTGGCTTTTGCTGCTGGTCCCCGCGGGTTTTATCTGCTGGCGCCTGCAGCGCCTGGTGGAGGGCGGGCGAGCCTGGCGCGGGATCATCGCCCCGCACCTGCTCGGCCACCTTTGGCGGGGCGAGGCGGGCCGCGCCGGGATCGGCCCCCTGCACTGGGTGGGACTGAGCTGGCTGCTGGCGATCCTCGCCATCGCCGGGCCCAGTTGGCGACAGCAGCCGTCGCCCTTCGCCGACGACACCCCGGCACTGGCTGTAGTGATAAAGGTCTCTCCTTCAATGGAGAGCGGCGACATCGCACCCAGCCGTTTGCGGCGCGCGACACAAAAATTGCAGGACCTGCTTGCGCTTCGCGGCAAGGGCAAAACCGCGCTGGTCGCCTACGCCGGTTCCGCCCACCTGGTGATGCCGGCCACGGCGGACGCCGGGATTATCAACAGTTTCGCCGGCGCGCTGGCGCCCTCGCTGATGCCGCTGGAGGGCGACGTCGCGGCGCAGGCCCTCGCGCTCGCGGATCGCGCACTGGAGCGGGCCGGGGGTGGCTCGATTCTGTGGATCAGCGACAGCGTCAGCGCCGAACAGGCCCGGTTGCTGGAAAAATGGCGCAGTGACTCGCCGACGGCGGTCCGCCTGTGGCCACCGCTCGCCGCGGGGCCGGAACTGGACGCGCTGCGGGACAATGCCAGCGCGGTGCACCCCGATCTCGTGCGATTGGCCGCAGATGACTCGGATATCGCCCGGCTCAGCGCTGCGGCCCGTTTTGCGCCCTTGCAGGCCGGTTCCGCCGACGCGCGCTGGGCGGAGAGCGGTTACTGGTTCACACCGCTTATTATCGTACTCATGCTGGTCTTCTTTCGCCGCGGCTGGCTGGTGCCGCTGACGGGGCCCGCTGCATGAGTGCGTCTACGGGAAAATTGCTGCCGGCCGGCGGGAACAAAGTCCTGCTTGCCATCTTTCTGCTCGCTGCCCTGGGGCTGGCCTACGGCAGCTGGACGAGCACAGACTTCTGGTCCACACCTGAGCAACGCGGGGACCGTCTGATGCGGCAACAGCGGTTTGGCGAAGCGGGGCAGGTATATCGCGATCCCTGGCGCATCGGCACGGCCCGGTACCGCAACGGGGAATTCGAGGCGGCAGCCGCCAGCTTTGCGCGAGTCCCGGGCGCAAGCGGCGCTTTCAATCGCGGCAACGCGCTGCTGATGCACGGCGCCTACGAGGACGCCATCGCCAGTTACCAGCGCGCGCTGGAAACGCGCCCCGGCTGGCGGGAGGCCGAGGATAATCTCGCCCTGGCGCGGGCGCGCAAACAGGTGATCGACGCCGCGGGTAACAATCGCGACCAGGCATCCGATGCGATCTTCGACGCAGATGAGATCGTCTTCGACCAGAAGGGTGAGAAGGGGCAAAGTGAAACCCTGGACATGAACGAGCAGGCGCTGTCCGACGAGGGTTTGCGCGCCACCTGGCTGCGCCGGGTCCAGACCACGCCGGGGGATTTTTTACGTGCCAAATTCGCCTACCAGGCTGCCCACGCCGGGCAGCCTGAAGCGGGCGGCGAGGGGAATCAATGAGGCGCGCAGCCCTGTCGGCACTGCTATGGCTGGCCTTGCCCGCGCTCCCCGCCTGGAGCCAGGAGTCACTGCTTGCCGTCAGGGTCGAATCAGGCAGCGCGCTGTGGGTGGGCCAGCGCCTGAGCGTATTTCTTACGCTCAAGTCCCCGGGCTATTTCGCCAGCGCCGCAAGTTTCGACCTGCCCGATCCCGAGGGCGTGCTGCTGATGCCGCCGACACAGGGCCCCGTCGTTGGCAGCGAGACCATCGGAGGGGTGATGTACTCCACCCAGCTACATGAATTTCGCGCCTGGCCGATGCATCCCGGCGCCGTGACAATCCCGCCGATTGCGGCACGCTTCAGCTACAAGGCGGGCCCGCTCGAGGATAACGAGATCCCGGTAGCGCTGACTTCCGAGGCGATTCCGATCCGGGTGGAGCAGCCGCCGGGCACCGCTGGCATGGGCACCCTGATCAGCGCTCGCGGCCTCAGCGTCGAGGAGCGCTGGGAGCCGGCTCCCGACGCCACTACCCTGGAAGCGGGTGCCGCGCTCACCCGTAGCATCACTTTTACCGCTCCGGATATGCCGGGGATGCTATTTCCCCCCTTCCCGGTTGACGAAATCGAGGGCGTCGGTATTTACAGTAATCCCCGCCTGGCGGACCGGCAGGAGCGGCGCGGCGGTTTTGTCGGCCAGCGCCGGGAGGAGATAACCTACCTTTTCAAGCGCCCCGGGCAGTTCACCCTTCCCGCGGTACAGTTTCGCTGGTTCGACCTGGACAGCGGGGCCGTGCGCAGCGAAAGCTTCGAGGCACAGACCTTCGAAATCCTGCCCAACCCCGCCCTGGCGAGCGGCCCCGTGTCCACGCCTGCCGGCGCAACAAGCGGGCCGGATTGGCGCAGGCTGACTATCGGTGTGCTTGTCGGGACCCTGGTGTTGACCACCCTGGCATGGCTCTGGAAGCGCAGCGCAGGCACGGGCCGGGTGGGCGAAATTTTCAATTCGCTGCGTCCCGTGCGGCTACAGCCCTTGAATCCACCGAAAGGGGATGGCGAGTCCGTGGGAAAATGGCGCGGCGAACCCGGGGCTTAACAATTCTTTACTCTGCACACCCCAAAATTACCGTAAAAAGCACTCCCCCGGGGTGAGTCAATGAAATACTACCACTGACCCCGACCGCGACTTTGCTAATATCGAAAGTGTTACAACTCAGCCAACCCAGGAGACAAAACATGTATACCCGTAAACCGGCAAATTCCTTTATCGCCATGTTTCTGGTCGTCGCTTTTACCACGACCTGCCTGCAGGCCCCTGCCTACGCCGCCATGCTGAGTTCACAGGACATCGCGGCGCAACAGTCCCTGCAGGCAGATCGCGACCAGTTGCGCGACCGCGTGATGCGCGATGATATCCGCACCCAGATGGTATCCATGGGAGTCGATCCCGGCGATGTCGAACAGCGCATCAACAATCTCACCAGCGCCGAGATTTCCCAGATCAACGGCAAGCTGGATTCACTGCCGGCGGGTAGTGGCGTACTGGGCACCATCGCCCTGGTACTGATTATCCTGATCCTGCTGGAAATCGTCGGCGCCATCGACATCTTCCCGAAAATCTAGCCAACACTCTGAATGTGACCCGGCCAGCGCATAGCGTCCCGGCCGGGCGCACCCTCCGCATGAAACTTGCGATCCACCAAAGCCCGGGCCGCCGCTGCGCCCTGGCGCTGGTCAGCTGCGTCATGTTCCTGCTCAGCGCCTGCGCCACGCCGCCACAGACTCGCGCCTTGCTGGCGATGCCGCCCAGTGGAATTGCCGCTGCGCGCCACCTGGATGACATACCCTTCTTCGCCCAGGACGAATACCAGTGCGGCCCCGCTGCACTGGCCATGGCCCTGTCCCACAGCGGTCTTTCCCTGCGCCCGGAAGAACTGGTCGCGGAGGTGTATGTGCCGGCGCGCCAGGGTTCCTTCCAGGTAGAAATGCTGGCGTCCGCGCGCAGGCACGGGCGCCTGGCCCTGCCCGTCTCGCCAAGCCTGCAGGCCCTGCTTGCCTGGGTCGACAGCGGCGAACCCGTGCTGGTTTTGCAGAACCTTGGTCCCGACTGGTATCCGGTCTGGCATTACGCGGTGGTGGTCGGTTATGACCTGGTGGACGAGGCGATTCTCCTGCACTCCGGGGAAATCGAGAACTACCGGGTGGCCATGGGTACCTTTGAGCAGACCTGGGCGCGCTCGGCCTACTGGGGCATGGTGACGCTGGTTCCCGGTGAATTGCCCTACCGGGATGATGCGGCAAGCTATTTCAAGGCCGCCGCCGCGCTGGAAGAAACCCGGCCGGTCAAGAACCAGGCAGCGGTGTGGCGGGCGGGTGTGGAGGCCTGGCCGGAGGAGCCCGATATGCGCATGGGTGCGGCGAATGCCAGCTACCGCACTGGCGACGAGGCCGCAGCCCTGGCCCAGTACCAGGCTCTGCTGGAGGCGTTTCCCGGCTACCTGCCCGCCTACAACAATCTCGCCAGCCTGCTGCTGCAGCGGGGAGAGCTGGAACAGGCGCTGTCGATCGCTGCTCGGGGCCTGCGTGAAGCCGGTGGCAGCAACGCCTACCTGGAACAGACCCTGGCTGAAATCAGGGAGCGGCAGGACGGCCCGCGCCATTCGCCCTAGCCCGTCCGCTGTCCCCCGGTGCTGAATCGCCCGGGAGGCGGGCGAGCCTGTCAGTGCGCCCGCCGCGTGAGGCGGTAGGCATGGATTTTCACCACGCTGTTGATCCCGAACCAGGCCAGGGCGTAAGCCCAGATCATCAGGGCCTGCGGCCAGCTGATCGGGGTTACGAACCAGCCGTATACCGCGGCCAGGGTACCCAGCACCTGGGTCGTTTCGGTCGCCACCAGCAGCTTCCAGCTGGGCCAGGGCCGGTCCCAGATTTTCCCGGTGTTGCGGGTCAGGTAGATGGTCAGGTGCCCGGCGACCAGCAATTTCAGGAATATGAGCGTCTGCATCTCTTCCTGCGGCAGACCGAGCACCTCCTGCAGGAACCAGAACAGCAGGAAGGTCGACAGCACGCCCATGCAACCGAGCACCACGCTGAGCGTCAGCACGCGGTGCATGTCCCAGCGCACCGGTCGTCTGGCGACCGGCGCATTGTCATAGGCGATCATCATGATCGGGAAATCGTTGAGTATCGCCAGCAGGATGATCATCACCGGTGTGACCGGATAGAAATTGAAGGCCAGGATGGACAGCGCCATCACCAGCAGCACGCGTATGGTTTCCGAGATCCTGAAAATCGCGTAGCTGGTCATCCGCTCGAAAATCCGCCGCGACTCCTCGATGGCCCGGGTGATCACGCCCAGGCCTTCGCCGGTGAGCACCAGGTCCGCCGCGGCGCGTGCGGCGTCGGTTGCGCCGCTCACCGCAATGCCCACGTCCGCCTGTTTCAGCGCGGGAGCGTCGTTGACGCCATCGCCGGTCATGCCCACGATGTGGTCGAGATCCTGTAACTCGCGAACTATCTGGTATTTGTGTTCAGGGAAAACCTGGGCAAAACCATCGACGGTGGAAAAATCGGGGCCGTGGTATTTCTGGTCCTCTTCGCTGAAGGCATCGCTGGCGGCGACAATATTCGAGCCGAGTCCCAGTTCCCGACAGGTTTGCCGAGCGATGGCGATATGGTCACCGGTTACCAGCCGGATATCGACGCCCATCGATTGCGCCTCCTCGATGGTGGCTCGGGAATCCGCCCGGGGTGGGTCGTACAAGGGCAGTAGCCCGAGGTGATGCCATACGCCGTCCGTACCGCTTCGCGCGACAGCCAGAGTCCGGTAACCGCTGCCTGCCATTTCATTGGTGAACGCTTCGCTGCGCTCCCGGGTGGCAGCATCCGCATTGGTCAATTGCAGTATGACCTGCGGTGCCCCCTTGGCGACGCGAAATGTGCCTTCGGGGCCGCTAAGCTCTGCCTCACTGCGCTTGCGCACCGGGTCGAAGGCGACAAAACGGGTAAGCCGGTAAGCCCCGAGATCGTCCTGGTCCTTCATGCCCTCGAGAATCGCCTGGTCGATCGCATCCGGGCTCTCGCGGTCGGACGCCAGCGCCGCGGCGAGTATGATTTCTCTCTCATTCCCGGCGTGAAGCAGCTTCGGCTCGCCCAGGGCCAGCTGGTTGCGGGTCAGGGTGCCGGTCTTGTCGGCACACAGAATATCGAGGCCGGCGATCTCCTCGATGGATACCAGGCGCGAAACGATAGCCTTCATCGTCGCCAGTCGTGAGGCGCCCACCGCCATGGTCACTGACAATACGGCAGGTAGCGCAACCGGTATCGCGGCGACGGTCAGGATGAGCGCAAACAGCAGCGTATCGACCAGTGGTTCGCGGCGTAAGAAAGCGGCCAGCAGAATGACTGCGATCAGGCCGAGCGTCATGAGGATGAGGAAATTGCCGATGCGCAGGACGGCCTGCTGGAAGTGCGACTTGTTGCCGGCGCTTTCCACCAGGTGTGCCGTGCGCCCGAAATAGGTGTCGGCTCCGGTCGCTGTTACCAGCGCCTGCATCTCCCCCAGTTTGATGATGGAGCCAGAATAGGCGGTGTCCCCGGCTTTCTTGTCCACCGGGAGCGATTCGCCGGTGAGGGCCGACTGGTCGACGCTCAGGTACTCGCCGGACACCAGTTGTACGTCGGCGGGCACGATATTGCCCAGGCGCAGGAACACCACGTCGCCCTGCACCAGTTCCGCAGCCGGCAGGTCGCGCCAGTTGCCGCTGCGCAGAACCCTGGCCCGCGGGGCCATGGTCTGCTTGAGTGCGGCTATGGCGTTATCGGCCTTGAACTCCTCCCAGAACCCGACCCCTGCGTTGAGCAGGAGCATGAAGGCGATGATGATGAAGTCTTCCCAGTGCTGGACGCTGGCCGAGAGCACGGCGGCAATTTCGATCATCCAGGGTATCGGCCCCCAGAAGAATGACATGAAGCGACGCAGTGGACTGACCCGCGTCTCTTCCAGGGCATTCGCACCGTGCGACTGCAGGCGCCTCGCCGCCTCGGACTCTTCCAGGCCAGTTTCGAGATTGGTTTCCAGTGCCTGACTTGCCTGACTCATTTGCAATAGACCTGCTTGGAGACTCGAGTCCAGTTAGGGCCGTGATCACTCTTCCCGCATCGATTCGATCACGGCGATGGGGTTCAGGTATTCGATGTGTTCCAGTACTACATCGCCGCGGATGCGCGTCAGCATGATGTACTCGTTGCTATAGGTATTACCGTTGTTCATTGTCGCCGAGCCGCGTGCGGTGGTCAGCACCAGTTCCGGGTCCTCCGTGCGCAGAATCCGGATGTCGGTGAATGCCAGCTTCGATCGCGATTCGGCACTGCGCTGCAGTACGCCCTGGGCGTACTCCCGCCCGCGGTAGTCGGTGGTGGCGCCGGGGGGCATGAAGGGCAGGCGCAGTAGAAAGTCGTCGGCCACTTCACCGGGGAAATCCTCGAAATTTCCCTCGGGGAAAACTTCCAGCCAGGAACGGGTCAGGGCGATGATATCGGGCATCGGGTTTTCCTTGTTTCCTTCGCTTGTGGTTTGTGCCGCGAGCTGCCCGGGCATGGCGGCGAGCAGGGCGAACACTGTGATCATTACTCTGTTGGCCAATCCGGCTCCTGGCATTCCCGCGGCCTCCTGTCGGCAAATTCGCGACCATGCAGTGGCGGCAGCTGTAAGCTAATCGCAATCAAATCAACATCCAGCTTTCATATTATCGTCACCGGGCCTGCGTAGCGTGGTTTCCTTTATTGCTCAGGGAGAATACCCCATGCTCGAATGCCCGCGCCATCTGCCCGCCGGTCTCGCCGCGCTGCTCTTGCCGGCCATCCCCGCCCTTGCGGTGGAAACCCCGATCGCCTGGGATATGGTCGACAGCAGCAGTAGCAAGCTGATCGCCCACAACAACAGCTTTGCCGGGGCCTTTTCCAGCCCTGCCGACGGGGCGCAGAAATACCGGCGCAATGTCTCCGGCAGCATCCCCTTTGCGCTCGTCGACGACAGCCTGCTGAGCTATCCCGCCGATCAACTGGGTATCATCGACGACAATAACCAGCATGAATTTTTCGGCCTCGCCGACACCGACAATACCGATAATCCCGGCGGTGAGGTCATCGCCACCTGGGAGTTCGATATCAGCGGCGCGAGCGGGCTCGGGGTGAGTATCGACATGGGCGCCATGGGCGACTTCGAGAGTACCGATACCTTCACCTGGACCGCATCGATTGATGGTGGTGACCCCCAGCTGCTGTTCAGCAATTCGGTGGATGAAAGCGGCAGCCAGGTCTACCAGCTCGCAGGCGGGGCCGAGATCCTGCTCAACGACCCGATGCTGGCCAACGGTGTGCTCCTGAGTAATGTCATGCAGGAGTTGCGCGCGGGCGTGGAAGGGGAGGGCAGTTCGCTGCTGTTGACCCTCAGCGCGGATACCAACGGCAACGACGAGGCCTTCGCCTTCCAGAACCTGAAGGTGCTCAGTGGCTTCGAGGGCGGTGTGGAACCCCCGGCGCTGACCCTTATCCACGAAATCCAGGGCCCGGGAGAAGTCTCGCCATTGCTGGATAACCCGCAGGTCATCGTCGAGGCGGTGGTCGTCGGCGACTTCCAGAACAATGCTTCTGCAGACAGCGGTAACCTGAACGGCTTCTTCCTGCAGGAAGAGGACGGCGACGCCGACGGCGACAGCGCGACTTCGGAGGGTATTTTCGTCTACTACCCGGGTGGTGCGGTGGACGTGAACCCCGGTGACCAGCTGCGGGTCAGCGGCGTGGTCTCCGAGTTCAATGGCCTGACGGAAATAACTGCCAGCGAAGTCGAGGTACTGGCTTCCGGCGTAACCCTGCCGAGCGCCGCGACCCTCGAACTCCCGGTCGTTGACGACAGCGCCTTCGAGGCGGTGGAAGGCATGCGGATCGCCATGCCCCAGTCCCTGGTGATCAGCGAGTACTTCGACTACGACCGCTTCGGCGAGATCGTCCTGGCCCTGCCACTGGCAGGCGAGGCGCGGCCGATGACCCCGACAGCTGTAGAACAGCCGGGATCCAACGGTTACCTGGAGCGACTGGACCTCAACCTGCGCTCGCGCATCACCCTGGACGATGGCCGCACCAGCCAGAATCCCGATCCGGCGATCCACCCCAACGGCGCGGAGTTCAGCCTGGAGAACCGCTTCCGCGGAGGCGATACGGTGAGCGACGTGGACGGCGTGATGTACTACGCCTTCGGCCTCTACCGCATCCAGCCCACGGGCCCCGCCGTGTATACCGCCAGTAACCCGCGGCCGGCATCGGCCCCCGCCGTGGGCGGCAGCCTCAAGGTCGCGGCCTTCAACGTGCTCAATTACTTCACTACCCTGGATGACGCTGGCGCTATCTGCGGCCCTGCAGCGGATCTCGGCTGCCGCGGCGCGGACAACGCCGGCGAGTTCGAGCGCCAGCGCAGCAAGATCATCGCCGCCCTCGCCAAGCTCGATGCCGACGTGGTCGGCCTGATAGAAATCGAGAACAATGGCGCAGCCATCGATGACCTGGTGGCAGGTCTCAATGAGGCCGTGGGTGAGGGCGCCTATGCCGCCATCGAGAGCGACGAGATCGGCGGTGACGCCATCCGGGTCGGCTTCGTCTACCAGCCCGCGCAGGTGTCACCCCTGGGCGCCCCCGCCGTGCTGGACAGCGGCTTCGCCCCCGACTTCATCGACGACAAGAACCGCCCGGCCCTGGCCCAGACCTTTGCCGATACAAACGGCGGCACCTTCACGGCGGTGGTCAATCACTTCAAGTCGAAGGGCTCCGACTGCGAGGATATCGGCGATCCCGATATCGGCGATGGCCAGGGTAACTGCAACGCCACCCGTAGTGATGCAGCACAGGTGCTTGCCAACTGGCTCACTACCGCGCCTACCGGCAGTGCTGACGGTGACTTCCTGATCCTCGGTGACCTCAACTCTTACGACAAGGAAGACCCGATTGCGGCACTTCTTTCCGAAGGTTATGTCGATCTGCTCGGCCAGTTCGCGGGTGAATATGCCTACAACTATGTCTTCGATGGCCAGTTCGGCTATCTCGACTACGCCATGGCAAATAGCCTGCTGGCTCACCAGGTTACCGGCGTGGCAGCCTGGCACATCAACGCCGACGAGCCGGATCTCCTCGACTACGACACCAGCTTCAAGAAGGCCGCCCAGCAGGCGCTGTTCGAGGCCAACGAGTTCCGCAGCTCGGATCACGACCCGATCGTCGTCGGGCTGCAGTTGATCGTCGAACCCCTGGATCCGCAGGATTGCGCGCAGCACCAGTGGCAGGAACTGCGCCGGGCGGACGGCAGCGGCTTCGCCGGTGCCGCCGAGTGCGTGCTCTACTCCCTGTTCGGGTCCCCCTGAGCTAATACGCCAAAAGCCCCCGGTTTCTTCTGGATACCGGGGGCTTTTCTGTTGGGATCGCCCTGTAGGCAGGGCCGGTTTGCGAGGGGTTTACATCGCGTCGGCGATTTCTGCCGCGCGCACCAGCCCGACGAACTCGGCGCGGTAGCCGTAGGGATCGTCGCCGCGATTGGCCTGGGCCAGCGCCAGCACGTCGGCGTAGGTCCAGTCGCCGCTGTACTTGCCGCCGCGCAGCAACTCGGCGAAGCCGGCTACCGCCGCGGCGAAGCGGGTTTCCCGCAGGGCAGTCGCGTCGCTGGTCTGCGCGATCCCGATCGGCTGGCTGACCAGCTTCGACTCGCTTTCCTCCGGCAGCTTGTAGCGCAGCTTGAGGAAGCCGTACTCGCCGGCCTTGCCCGCGTCGGGCCTGGCGCTTGATTCGGTGTAGCGGGAGTTGGCGAACACGCCACTGTCGCTGCCGACGGGAGTGATTTCATACAGCGCGGTCACACTGTGCCCGGCGCCGATGTCGCCGGCATCCACTGCGTCGTTGTTGAAGTCCTCTTCGGCAAGGATGCGGGTTTCGTAGCCCAGCAGCCGGTACTCGCTGACCGTGGCCGGGTTGAACTCCACCTGGATTTTAACGTCCTTGGCGATCGGGAAGAGGGAGGAGGTGGCTTCGTCTACCAGCACCTTCTGCGCCTCGCTCAGTGTGTCGATGTAGGCGGCGATGCCGTTGCCGTTCTGGGCCAGTGCCTGCATCAGGGCGTCGTTATAATTGCCCTGGCCGAAACCCAGCACTGAGAGGAACACGCCGGACTCGCGCTTGCGCTCGACGAAGCCCTTGAGTTCCTCGCGATCGCGGATGCCCACATTGAAGTCACCGTCGGTGGCCAGCAGGATGCGGTTGACGCCGTCCTCGATGAAATTTGCCTCGGCCAGTTGGTAAGCCAGCTGGATGCCGGCGCCGCCGGCGGTGGAGCCCCCTGCCTGCAGGCGGCCGAGGGCGTCGAGGATTTTCTGTTTTTCCTTCACCGGAGTGGGCTCCAGGACAGTACCCGCGGCACCGGCGTAGACCGCGATGGCAACAGTGTCTTCCGGCTGCATGCGAGACAGCAGCAGGCTCATGGACTGTTTCACCAGCGGCAGTTTGTCCGGGCTGTTCATGGAGCCGGAGACGTCCAGCAGGAAGACCAGGTTGCTGCGCGGCTGCGCACCGGTCATCTCGTAACCCTGTATGCCGATACGTACCAGTTTGTTGCCGGCCTTCCAGGGCGCGTCGATGACCGCGACGTCGGTAGCGAAGGGCTGGCTGCGATCGGCGGGCAGGGGGTACTGGTAGGGGAAGTAGTTGATCATCTCTTCCACCCGCACCGCGTTTTTCTGCGGCAGCACGCCGTGGTTCAACTGGCGGCGGACGAAGCTGTAGGCGGCGGTGTCCACATCGATGGAGAAGGTGGAGACCGGCTCCGCGCTGACCCGCTTGATCGGGTTGCTGTCGATCTCCTCGAAAGCGTCACGGCCCTTGTCCCGGTAGAAGGGTGGAGTCGTTTCCTCAGCTACCTCGTGTAGCACCGCGCCGCTGGCGCCCGCCATCTGCGCCCCGGCCGCGCGGATTTCCGCCAGGTCTGAGAGCTGGGCGCGCTTGGCGACCGAGGCTGCGGGCGCGGCGTAGGCGGCGTCCGCCTCTGCGGCCATATCCATGCTGGGCGGCGCTGCGTCGAGCCGACTCGGTGCCGTAACCTCGACTACCTCTGGCATAGCGGATACCTGGCGTTCATTGAGTCGGGGTTCGGCGGAACCGTTCATTTCAACTGTTCGCGAGGTCGGTGTCGCGACAATGGCCTCCTCCTCCAGGTCCTCGATGGGTTCGAAACCTTTGTTGAGCGGCAGTTGCAGGGCGAGAAAAACGCCGAGCACCAGCACCGCGGCACTGGCCATGCCGCTGTAGAGCCAGCGCTGGAAGGGTGAATCGACAGTCAGTACGTTCATGATCTTGCTCCCGAGTGAGTGGACTTCGGGAGTGGGACGTTGCGTGGTGGCAGATCCTTGGGTATTCGCTGAATTTTTTTCCGCCTGGACCTCGTCGAAGCTGCGCAGGGCGGCTGCCAGCGCTGCCTCCTTCGCCGCGGGGCGGGGCGCCTCGTCCGCCCGTTCGAACAGGGCCTTCAGTTCATCGTCATTCATACATCGACTCCCGGCTGCACCTGTTCGCGCAGCCGTTTGCGTATCTCGTGCAATCGCCAGGACACGGTGGATTCCTTGATCTCCAGCACCTGTGCTGCCTCTGCATGGCTGAGCCCCTCGCCGTTCACCAGCACCAGGGTCTCCCGGTAACCCTCGCCCATCTGGCTGACCAGCCCCAATACCTGCTGCAGCATGATCGCGGGTTCCGCGCGGTCGGCGCTGGCAGGCTCGGGATGTTCATCCGCTGGCTCCTCCCTGCGACTCCGGTAGCTGTCGCGAGCGCAGTTGATCACCAGGCGGTAGAGCCAGGAGCTGAAGGCCGATTCGAAGCGGAACTGGTCGATGGCCCGGCCCAGCTTGATACAGGCCTGCTGGGTGACATCCTCCGCGTCCTGGCGGTTGCCGCAGTACTTCATGGCGAAGCGGAACATGGAGGCATAGTGGTCCTCCACCAGGCGCGAAAACGCTTCCCGGTCGCCGCGCTGGGCGCGCTTGATTGTCTCCTCGAGGTCGCTCGTCATGGCCGGACCGTGCACTGTTCCACCATAAGACGAAGCTTAGGCATGAATCCTTGGGAAGTTGGATCAATAAATGGAGAAAAGGCGCCCTTCTGCTGAAGGGCGCCGGGGAGGGCTCAGCCCAGCAGGCTGGCCGCGATCCAGGGCAGGGCGAGCCAGAGCAGGCCCTTGCCGAGGAAGAAGAGGAAGCCAGCGAGCCCGATACGGGTCAGCCAGGGGGGCAGCTGGCGGGGTTGGCGTTGTATCGCGAGTGCCATAGCCAAGTCCTCCACGCGCCCGGGATCAGGCGGTCTCGCCGCTAAGTGCGGCGGGTTTGACCGGCTTGCGACGGCCCGGGATGGGCAGGATCATCGGCACCTGCTTGCGGTACTGGGCGTACTCCGGGTGCTCCGCGATCAGGTCGCGCTCCTCCAGCTGGATGGCGATCAGGATGTAGGCAGTGGTCATGACTGCGAAGACCAGGTGGGCGGCGGTCATTACCGGTGTCGCCCAGAAGCCCAGCAGGAAGCCCAGGTACAAGGGGTGGCGCACCAGGCCGTAGAGCATGGGGGTGCCGAAGACCAGCGGGGTGTAGGGCTTGTTGCGCAGGTTCAGCCAGACCTGGCGCAGGCCGAAGAGGTCGAAGTGGTTGATCAGGAAGGTGCTGTAGAGCACGATCAGCCAGCCCAGGCCGAACACGGCGTAGAGCAGGCCGCGGGCAGCCGCGCCTTCCACTGACCAGATGACCCCGCCCATCGGCTGCCAGAACACGAAGAGCACGATCAGGGCGGCGCTGGAGGCCAGCACGAAGGTGCTGCGCTCGGCGGACTTCGGTATGAAGCGGGTGATCCAGCGCTTGAAGAAGGGGCGCGCCATCAGGCTGTGCTGGACCGCGAACAGGGCCAGCAGGCCGAGGTTCACCAGCAGTGCGTGCAGCAGCGGCACCTGGGGTACCGCATCGATCGATTTGGGCACGAAAATATTGCCGACGAAGCCGATCGCGTACAGGAAGGTGACAAAGAAAATGGCGTATGAAAGCACGCCGTAGAGGAATATCAGGATACGTTGCATGAGCTTATTCTCCGCTATTGTTGAGGTCGCGTCGGTCCCTCGACCGAACTGGCGCTCACTTTGGGAGAAAGAGCCCGATAAGTCCTGATTCGGGGCTGACTATCACCTGACCTTTATGTGACCATTAAATATAGTCATATAAAACAATAGGTTGAGTCTGGGTCGCGATTTCGGAAACAGGCCGGAAATCATTGCCCCGCGCGATAATTCGCCAGTTCAGACTCGGATTTTTCGTCCCAGCCGCTCCCGGCCATGGCCCGGGCCTGCTCCATCAGGCTGGTAGCCGTGCCGGAATCGCCGCTGGCATGGGCGTAGCTGGCCCGCGCGGCGAGGCTGTCGCTGGTGGGGGTGAAACCCGCCAGTGCCCCCGCCAGAGGGGCGGCCGCCTGCAGGTCGTCATTGGCGACCAGGATGCGCAGCAGGCGGACGCTGATCTGTGCCTCCTTGGCCTCCCAGTTGGCCTCGCGGACCGCTGCCAGGGCTTCCCGGTAGCGGCTGGCGGCGAGGCTGCTGTCCCCGACCGCCTCGGCGATCTCGCCGAGCAGTTCCATGGCCTCGATTTCCGGTATTGGGAGAGAGGCTTCCCGGGCCTCGTCCCTGACCCGGGTAGTGGTCTCCCCGGCGGCGCCGGGATTGCCGTCTTCCAGGTCCAGGCGGGCCAGCAGCAGGTCGGCCTGGAGGATGCGCATGTGGTCCTGGATGCCGACGAAGATCTCCCGCGCCTGGAGGAAGTGCTCGCGGGCGGCGGCCCGTTCACCCAGCCCCTGTTCCGCGCTGCCCCACTGGGCCAGGGCGGAGCCCTCGTAGAGTTTGTCCCCGGTCTCCAGGGCGATGGCGTGGGCCGAGCGGGCGGTGGTACTCGCCTGGGCGTAATTGCCCAGGGTGCTGTAGAGGGCGCTGAGCTGGCCGTAGACCCGGCCGACACCGACCCGGTCGCCGATATCCTCACGCAGCGCGAGGGAGCGCAGGTGGTAGTCCTCGGCTTCCTCCAGCCGGCCCATTTCCCGCAGGAGGTAGCCGGTATTGTTGAGCATCATCGCCTCGTTGCGCAGGTCGCCGATGGCGCGGAAGGAGTCCAGGGCCTGCTCCAGGTAGTCGCGGGCCTCCGACAATTCTCCGCGATCCATGCAGAGATTGGCGCGTGCCGAGTAAACCTGGCCGGGGAGGGTATCGCGGCCTGCGCCGCGGTACTCCAGCACTGCCAGGTCGAGCAGTTCGCTGGCGCGCTCGAACTCGCCGCGGTCCTCGTAGACGATGGATATGTTGTGGAGGATCTTCGCGCTGAGGTCCCTGTCCTCGATGTCGCGGGCGATGATCAGCGCCTCCTGGTGACTGGCTTCGGATTCGTCGAGCCGGCCGGTGCGGTTGTAGAGGATGCCCCGGGTCATCAGCGCGCGGGCCAGGTTGCGCCCGGGCTCTCCCGCCCGCAACTCGTCGATGAGTGCGTCCAGCAACACTTCCGCGTCGGCGTTATTGCCGAGAATGCGCTGGCAGGCGGCGTACTGGAAACGCGGCGCGAACAGTTCGGGTTCGCGCTCCGTGAGCATATGGAAATAGGAGACCGCATCGGCACAGCGCCCCTTGAGGACCAGGTCCATGCCGCGGGCATAGGCCTCGTTGTGGAAGGTGTCGCTGGAGACCGGGTTGGTGATGGCCTTGCGCGCCTGCGCGTTGAGCAACTCGCCGTAGAGTATCTGCACCGCGCCCTGGGCGAGTCCCGCGGGCTGGTCGCCGACCATGGTCGACTGGCGCAGGGCACCGTCGGGTCGCAGCAGGCCGAGGTTGAGGCGCAGGGCGGCGCCCTCGCGGCGCAGTTCCAGTGCCACCAGGTGGGTGGCGCCGTAAACGCTGCGCAGCTTCTCCACCAGCGCTTGCGACTGCGGGCTGGCGAGGTCCCCCTGCCAGTCGAGGGTTTCCGCCAGGCCGATGACATTGCCATCGGCTACCACCGCCAGGCGGCTGTCCCCGGCGAGCTGGCTGCTGACCTGGCTCATCAGCCCGAGCCGGGTCCAGGCGAGCTCAGTATTCCCGGTTTCGTCCACCAGCGGCAATACCGCGATACGGGCCGGGCCATCCTCGACCGGGGCGGGTCGCAGGTACTGCCAGGCAAGCACTGCAGCTACCACCAGGAGCATCAGGGCGACCAGCGCCGTAATGCCCAGCAGGCGGCGCCCTGATTCGGGTCTGGTCTGGTCAGTGGTACTCCTGGCCCCCGGGGCATCATGTGCCGGCGCTACAGCCAGGGTTTCGCCGGGTGGGGAGATGTCGGCAGTGGGTCGATCCGCTGGTGGGGCTTCCTGCGCCGGGATGGACGGGTCCCCTCCGACTGTGTCCAGTTCGGCAACAAAGCGGTAACCATGGCCGTGTACGGTACGTATTACCGCCTGTTGCTGGGCGTCGTCGCCGACGGCCTTGCGGGCCTTCATGATGGCGCGGGTGAGGGCGGTTTCGGTAACCACCATGCCCGGCCAGATGGCGTCCTGGAGTTCTTCCTTGTCCACCGCGCGTTCGCGCTGGGTTACCAGGTAAACCAGCAGGTCGAAGGCGCGGGGCTGGATCTCCACCAGGGCATCGCCGTGGCGGAGTTCCCGGCAGGCAGTATCGATGCGGTAGCCCCCGAAGCGGTAAATGCCGTCACCCGAGCCGTTTGTTGTCATATTCTCAGCGCCCGATTGTCACCCAGTGTGTCGCGGTGTAGTTTAATGGGCTGCCCCCCACCGGCAAAGCCTCGGACTCGTGGACTCCTGAACAAGAGCTATGGCGAGCCGGGTCATTGACGCACCGACCTCAGGGTGTAATGTCGTGGGGCGCTCCAGATTGCGATTGCGAACGTCACAGATCCCCGACAGGAGGCCATAATAATGACGTCAGTTCAGTACGCCGCGCCCACCTCGCTGGCCGAAGCCGCCCAGGTGCTTGCCGGCGCCGAGGCACCAAAATTACTCGCTGGCGGCACCGACCTGCTGGTGCAGATGAAACTGGGCCTGCGGCAGCCCGGTTTGATCGTCGATATCAAGAAAATTCCCGAACTCAAGGCCCTCGGCCTCGACGCGAGCGGCCTGAGCCTTGGCGCCGCGGTGCCGGGAGCGGTGGTCACCGCCAATGCGGAACTGCAGCGCCTCTACCCGGGCTTCGTCGAGGCCCTCGGCCTGATCGGTTCCAGCCAGGTACAGGGTCGCTGCTCCGCCGGCGGCAATCTGTGCAACTCCTCACCCGCAGCGGACTCCGTGCCCGCCATGATTGCCCTCGGCGCGGTGTGCCGCATCGTCGGTCCCGCCGGCGAACGGCGCGTGCCGGTGGAGGACTTCAACACCGGGCCGGGGAGCAACTGCCTGGCGCCGGACGAAATACTGGTAGCGCTGGAATTCCCCCGCCCGGCGCCGCGCAGCAGCGACGCCTACCTGCGTTTCATTCCCCGTACCGAAATGGATATCGCGGTGGCCGGCGCCGGGGTGTCACTGAGCCTCGCCGAAGACGGCACATGCATAGCTGCCCGCGTCGCGATCGGCGCGGTGGGTCCCAGGGCCATCCCGGTGCCCGCGGCGGCGGACGCCCTGGTGGGTACCACACTGGATGACGCTGCACTGGATGCGGCCGCTGCCGCGGCCAGCGCCGCAGCGACGCCGATCACCGACAAGCGCGGCACCGTGGAATACCGCAAGAAAGTGGTCGGGGTGCTGGTGCGCCGGGCCGTACTGATCGCCAAATCCCGCATAGAAGAACAAGCCTAGGAGCCAGCCATGTCAGCCCCAATGAAAAAGTGCCATGTCAGCGCCACCGTCAATGGCGAACCCCGCGAATTCCTCTGTGAGCCCACCCAGGTGCTCTCGGACATCCTGCGTAACGATCTCGATCTCACCGGCACCAAGGAAGGCTGCACCACCGGCGATTGCGGCGCCTGCTCGGTGATGCTCGACGGCGCGCTGGTCTGTTCCTGCCTGGTGCTGGCGGCGGAGGTCGAAGGCTCAGAGATAGAAACCGTAGAGGGGGTGGCGAAGGACGGCGTGCTGCACCCCGTGCAGGAAAAGTTGCTGGAACACGCCGCCCTGCAGTGCGGCATCTGTACCCCGGGTATCGTGGTGGCGGCGAAGGCGCTGCTGGAACAGAACCCGGACCCCAGCGAAGAGGAGACCCGCTACTGGCTGGCGGGCAACCTGTGCCGCTGCACCGGCTACGACAAGATCATTCGCGCGGTGATGGATGCCGGCGCCGCAATGCGAGGAGAGTGATGCCATGACCAGCGATATGAAAGTCAAAACACAGTTCCGCCACGTCGGCACTCGCCCGGTACGCCCCGACGGTCTCGACAAGGTCACCGGCCGCGCCCAGTACGGCGCCGACCGCAACCTGCAGGGCCAGGTCTACGGCCACATCGTGCGCAGCCCCCACGCCCACGCGCGGATCAAGTCCATCGATTTCAGCGCGGCGGAGAAACTGCCGGGGGTGGTGGCCACCATGAGCGCCGCGGACCTGCCGGAGCCTGGTGACAGGCTCATCCCGGGAGCCGAGGTCGAAATGAAACTGAAGAACGTCTCGCCGGTCATTATGGCCCGGGACAAGGTGCTCTATCACAGCCAGGCGGTCGCCGCCGTCGCGGCGACCTCGCCGCGTATCGCAGCGGAGGCAGCCGCACTGGTGAAAGTGGAATACGAGGTGCTGCCGCATGTGCTCGACATGCACGCGGCGCTTGCGGACGACGCGCCACTGCTGCACGAGGACAACTTTACCGTCGGCATGGACCCGCCACCGGAAAAGCCTTCCAACGTCTCGGTCTACGTTGCGATGGCCAAGGGCGACGTGGAGCAAGGTTTTGCCGAGGCGGATATCGTGCTGGAACGCACGGTGACTCTCCCCATGTGCCACCAGGCCTATATCGAACCCCATGCCTGCGTCGCCAAGGTCGACGAGAACGGCAAGGTCGACATCTGGTGCACCACCCAGGGCCAGTTCATGGTGCGGGTGCTCACCGCGGAAGTGACCGGCATTCCGCAGAAGGACATCAAGGTTACCCCTTCGGAAATCGGCGGCGGCTTCGGCGGCAAGACCACGGTGTACATCGAACCGGTTGCCGCAGTACTTGCGAAAAAAGCCGGCCGGCCGGTGAAGATCGTCATGTCCCGTGAAGAGGTATTCCGCGCTTCCGGGCCGGTTTCCGACTCGGAAACCCGGGTAAAAATCGGCGTGAAAAAGGACGGCACGATTACCGCCATCGACTCCGACATGCTGATGAACACCGGCGCCTACTCCGCCTCCGCCATGTTCGCAGGCGTGCTCTTCGGCACCGCCCCCTACAAGTGCGAGAACATCCGCAGCATCGGCCGCGAAGTCCTCACCAACAAGCCCCGGGTCTGGGCCTACCGCGCCCCCGGCGCTCCCCAGGCGCTCACCGCCGTGGAGTGCGTGGTGAATGAACTGGCGGCGGAACTGGGCATGGACCCCATCGACCTGCGCCTGCAGAACGCGGTGGAAGAAGGCGATATCCCGCTCTACGGCGTCCCCTTCCAGCCGGTGGGCCTCAAGGAGTGCCTGGAGAAAGTGAAGGAACACCCCAACTACCAGGTGCCCCTCGGACCCAACCAGGGCCGCGGCGTCGCCTGTGCCTTCTGGATCAATGCCGGCATGCAGTCCAGCGCCAGCATCCACGTAGCCCCGGATGGCGGTATCAGCGTGCAAACAGGTAACCCGGACATCGGCGGCTCCCGCGCCTCCATGGCCCTGATGGCCGCCGAAGTGCTCGGCGTGCCGGTGGAAACCGTGCGCCCCGCCGTCATGGACACCGACTCCATCGGCTACTGCGACGGCACCGGCGGCAGCCGCACCACCCTCGCCACCGGCGGCGCCGTCATCCAGGCTGCGGAGAAACTGGTGGAAGAACTACGCCGCCGCGCCGCCGCCAGCTGGCAGGTGGACATCGAGGACGTCGCCTGGCTGGACGGCAAAGCCGTCGAGCGCTGCGGCATCGGCATCGACGAACTCATCGAGGGCAGCTCGCCGATCAAGGACGGCGCCAAGGTCCTCACCCTGGCAGAACTCGCCGCCACCGCCGGCAACACCGGGGGCCCCCTGACCGCCGTCGCCTCGCTCCACGCCCACAACGCCGCGCCGGCCTTCGCCGTCAACGCTTGCGACGTGGAAGTCGACCCGGAAACCGGCCGCACCACCGTCCTGCGCTACACCTGCGCCCAGGACGTCGGCAAGGCCATCCACCCCGCCTACGTCGAAGGCCAGTTGCAGGGCGGCGCTGTGCAGGGCATCGGCTGGGCCCTCAACGAGGAATACCTCTGGGATGAAAACGGCGTCCTCGATAATGCCGGCCTGCTCGACTACCGCATCCCCGTCGCCTCCGACCTGCCGATGATCGACACCATCATCGTCGAGGAGCCGAACATCATGCACCCCTTCGGCGTCCGCGGCGTCGGCGAGGCCCCCATCTGCCCCCCTGTCCCGGCAGTGACTACCGCCGTCAACAACGCCGCCGGCATCCTGCTCTACGACCTGCCGCTCTCGCCCCCCAAAGTGCTGGCGGCCATCGACGAGCGCGACTGAGCCGCAGTGCCGAAACTGGTCCTCTCCAGCGACCTGCAGCGTTTCACCGCTGCAGATCGCGAGATCGAAGTTAGCGCGAGCAGCTTCCCCGAACTGGTCGCGGAACTGCTCGAGCGCTACCCCTCGCTCACGGAAGAAACCATCCGTCGCCAGTCACTGGCGATCGACGGCATGATCATTCACACACCGATGCTGGAGCGGTTTCGGGAAAACAGCGAGTTAGTCTTCGTGGCCCGAATAGCGGGTGGTTAATCATTAGCTTGGACGTAAACTAACACTTTAGGTCCCCAGTAAATCTAATTCGATCCCAAATGCGTACTTTTGGTACAGGCGCGTGATGCCGTGAGGGTATTCTACGGTGGGCGTAAGGAATGTGTTGGGACGGTTCCACGGACGGAGGCGGACGAAGGGATTTTCCCCCATGGAAACCGTAAGGCGACAGGACGTCGCCGCCCGAGCCTGTACATGGATGTACGCTTTTTGGCGTGTTTCCATGGGGGAAAATCCCTTTGTTCGCCGGCTCAATAGCACCATTCACCATTAATTGTTACATTTTTTTCAGCCCACCCAGGTGTTGATCCCGCTAACATAGCCTCTTTTAAGTTGTCACTAGAATGATCGCCCCCGATCTTCAAGAAAAGCCGATACCATGCCCGCACTGATAAAGAACGTCCTGCTACCCATAGCCGTCCTCGCCCTGGCGGCCCTCATCAGCCTGCTGATGGTAAACAGCCGCGCCGACCTGCCCAAACGCGAGCGCGAAGAAAAGCTCCCCCTGGTGGAAGTCCTCCGGGTCGAACCCGGCCCCGTCCCCGTCACCATCCACTCCAGAGGCGTAGTCACCCCGCGCTGGAACACCGAACTGGTCAGCGAAGTCAGCGGCCGGGTGACCTGGATCGCCCCCGAAGTGCGCCAGGGCGGCGAAGTGCAAAAGGGCGAAGACCTGCTGCATATCGACCCCATCGATTACGAAGTCGCCCTCTCGGACGCGAAGGCCGCAGTGGCCAGCGCCGAACTGTCGCTGGCGGAAGTCAGCGTGGTGAAGAAACAGGCCGCCATCGCCGAAGCCCAGGCCCGGGTGGACGCCGCCAAAGCCCGCTTGAAACAGGCCGAAGTGAATCTCGCCAACACCCGCATAGCCGCACCCTTCGACGCCGTGGTGGACAGCAAGCACGCCGACCTCGGCCAGTATGTGCAGGCGGGCAGCCCCATCATGACACTGCTGGGTATCGAGACAGCGGTAGTGCGGCTGCCGGTGTCTGCCTCCGACGTGCCCTACCTGAGCTACGGCAAGGATGCTGAAGGACAGTGGCAGGAAGTCACGCTTACCGCCCACTTCGGTAACGCCCAGCAGAGCTGGCCCGCACGCCTTGACCGGCTCGAGCGCCGGGTCGACGCCGAGACCCGCACCTTCTTCCTGGTGGCGGAAGTGGACCAGCCCTACGACCTCGAGCTTTACGGGCGGGCGCTGGTGATGGGCCTGTTCGTGGAAGCCAGCTTCCGCGGTAACGCGATCGAGGGGGCGGTGCGCCTGCCGCGCTCCGTCCTGCACAACGGCGAGCAGGTTTACGTGGTGAGAGAGGGGCAGCTTTACCGGCAGGCTGTGGAACTCCTGCGCCGGGAAGAGGACAGCGTGATCGTGCGCGGACTTGAGTCCGGCCAGCAGGTCGTGGTCAGTCGCCTCGACCTGGTGGTGGATGGCATGGCCGTGGCGGTGGTGGAGCATTCCTGAAGTGACAGCCCCCACAGAAAAAGGCGTCATCGCGTGGATGGCGAACAACCCGGTCGCGGCCAACCTGCTGATGATCGTAATCATGCTCGGCGGGCTCGCCGCGATCACCGACCTGACCAAGGAAACCTTCCCCACTTTCAATCCCGAGATGATCACCGTTGTCGTACCCTACCCGGGCAGTTCCCCGGAAGAGGTCGAGGCGGGCATCATCCGGGTGATCGAGGAAGAGGTGCAGGACATCGTCGGGGTGAAGGAGATCTCCTCGGTGGCTCGCGAGGGCGTCGGCCAGGTCAACGTACAGATGGAGGCCGGCACGTCGATGGAGCAGGCGATGGCCCAGGTGAAGTCCCGGGTGGACGGTATCAGTTCCTTCCCGGTCAACGCCGAGGAACCGGTGGTGGAGGAGATCATCCGCCGGGGCCGGGCCATCAGTGTCTCGGTCTACGGCGATATCGACGAGTACCAGCTCAAGGAACTGGCGGACGAGTTGCGCGATGAAATACTGCTGCTTCCGGATATCAGCCAGGTGGAAATCCAGGGCGTACGCGAGTACGAGATCTCGATCGAGATCTCCGACCACGCCCTGCGGCATTACGGCCTGAGTTTCGACGATGTCGTCAACGCCGTGCGCCAGAACTCTCGCGATCTTCCCGGTGGCCGCCTGCGCACCGAAGAGGGCGCGATTACCCTGCGCTCGGTGGGGCAGGCCTATAACGCGGAGGATTTCGCCCGGCTGACCCTGGTGAGCCGTAACGACGGCACCCTGATCACTCTCGGGGAAGTAGCCACCATTCGCGATGGCTTCGAGGAACAGCCTGTGCTCAGCCGCCTCAACGGCAAGCCTTCGGCAACCCTGCAGGTGGACCGGGTGGGCGAGCAGGACATCCTGGCGATGACTGCCACGCTGCGTGCCTGGGTCGATGAAAAACAGTACGACCTGCCCCCCGGCATCGAACTGGTCGCCTGGGCGGACAGCAGTGTCACCCTCAAGGGCCGTATCAACCTGATGTTGAAGAGCGCCGCCCAGGGGGCGGTGCTGGTAATGATCACCCTGGCCCTGTTCCTGCACCCTTCGCTGGCCTTCTGGGTGATCCTCGGCGTGCCTTTCTCTTTCCTCGGCGCGCTCGCCGCCATTGATCTGCTGGGTGTCGATGTCTCTATCAACGTCCTGTCGGTTTTCGGTTTCATCCTGGTGCTGGGGATGCTGGTGGACGACGGGATCGTTACGGCGGAGAGCGCCTACGCCCAGTTGGAGGAAGAACGGCAGGGCGTCGACAGCGTGGTCAGGGGCGTACGCCGGGTAAGCCTGGCGACGGTGTTCGGGGCACTGACCACCATGATCGCCTTCACCCCGGCGATGTTCCTCACCGAGGGTATGGGGCGCTTCCTTTCGGTGCTGGTGCCTATAGTCATATTCAGCCTTCTGTTTTCCCTGTTGGAAACCAAGCTCATCCTGCCCGCTCACCTCAGGCATATTCGTATCGGCACTAAGCCGCCCAACAGGCGCACACCCCTCGGCTGGATGAAGATCGCGCAACTGAAATGCTCCGGTGCGCTGCAGAGCTTCAGCGAAAACCAGTACCGCTCACTGCTGGAACGGGCGGTGGAGTACCGCTACCTGACACTGGCGATTTTCCTCGGCGGGCTGCTGGTCTCGCTGGCCCTGATGCCTTCGGGCATCGTGCGCTTCGTGTTCTTCCCCAGTGTTCCATCCAATTTTGTCGGAGCGGAGCTGAAGATGCCCAACGGCACGCCCTGGCAGAAGACCCACGAGTATGCCCTGCGGATCGAGGATGCGGTCCACGTAATGGACCAGCGCTACCAGCGTGAAACCGGCAGGAAAGGCAGTATCGTCAAGGAAATCATGACCCTGTCCACCAGTGACACCGTGGCCAATGTCGAGGTGGAGCTGTTGCCCAGTACAGAGCGGAGCGTCGATTCGGTGCGCCTGTCGATGTGGCTGCGGGAAGCGCTTGGCGAACTCAGCGGCGTGCAGTCCCTGGTCTTCGACGCCAACGCGGGCCCGGAGATTTCCCCGGTGGATATCGAGCTGATCGGCAGCGACCTCGAGGAAATGCGCAGCGCGGCGAGTGAGTTGAGGCAGGTGCTGCTGGAGTTCGACGGCGTCTCCGACATCCGCGATACCTTCGACGCGGGCGGCCCGGAGCTGGATATCCGGGTGACCCCGGAAGGCGAAGCCCTGGGACTGGGCCAGGTGGAGCTGGCGCGCCAGGTGCGCCAGGCCTTCTTCGGTGCCGAGGTCCAGCGTATACAGCGGGGGCGGCACGAGGTCCGGGTTTACGTTCGCCTGCCCGAAACCCACCGCGAGTCGCTGGACGCACTGCATTCGCTGTGGATCGATGTTCCCGGGCGCGGCAAGGTGCCCTTCGATGTGGTCGGCGAGGCCGTGGAGCGCACCGGGGTCAGCGAGATCAACCGCTTCAACCGGCAGCGGGTGGTCAACGTGAGGGCGGACGTGGACAAGGGCCGGATCGAGCCCGGCGAAGTGAACGAGGAGCTTACCCGGACGCACTTGCCGGAGATTCTGCAGCGCCATCCTGGCGTGAGCTATCGCATGTCCGGGGAGGCCGAGGCCCAGGCCGATTCCTCCAGCTCGCTGGGGATAGGCTTCGCCGCCATCCTGGTGATGATCTATGCCGCGCTGGCGATACCGCTGCGCAGTTACGGCCAGCCCGTGATTATCATGGCGGTCATTCCCTTCGGACTGGTGGGTGCGGTTCTGGGGCACCTGATCCTGGGCAACCCGGTCAGCATTTTGTCGGTGGTGGGCATGATCGGCCTCACCGGGATCGTGGTGAACGACAGCCTGGTGCTGGTGGACCACATCAACCATCGCCTGCGGGATCGCGGTGAGTACTGGAGAGATGCGGTGGTCAACGGCGCGGTGAGGCGCTTTCGCGCGGTGGTGCTGACCTCCGTCACCACCTTCGTCGGCCTGGTGCCGATCCAGCTGGAGACTGCGATCCAGGCGCAGTTCGTCAAGCCGATGGCGATCTCGGTGGCCTTCGGCGTGCTCTTCGCCACTGCCGTAACCCTGCTGCTGGTCCCTGTAATGTATTTCCTCGGTCGCGACCTGCGCGGGCTCATCCGCGGGCGGGAGGAAGGGGACCTTCCCGCCGGGGAAGCTAGGGTGTGAACACCGCCAGGCGCTCGTTTACCATCTCCCGGTACTCCGGGCGCCAGTCCATCTCGTTCTGGCGCAGGTAGTCGCGCACGCCCGGATTGGCCAGCAGTTCATCGACCACCTGGATCGTCCCCCTGAATTCGTCGGGGTCGTGGCCGAGGGTCAGCTGGCGTACATAGGCGCCCTGCATGGAAGAGAAGAGGTTGCGCAGCAGCAAGCCGAAGCGAAACTTCTCCAGCCGGTCGAGGTTTTCCAGATTGCTGCAACCCTTGAGGAAAATGGCACCGAGTTCCGGGTGTAGTAGCAGTAGCTCCCGCGAGCGGTTACCGGATTCCACGTTGCGTTCGAAGGCCGCCAGCCGGTTGGCTTTCAGGTTTTCGGCGATCATCAGGGTGTTTTGCCGAATCTGTACCGCCAGGTAGACCAGCGATACGAAGATCGCGATTGCGCCTATCAACTCCGCGCTGGCGCCGAGCGCTTCCCAGTTCACCTGCATGGCCGGCTCGCCCCGCTCTTCAGCCTGTTGTTGAAGGCAGTATATCCCGGAAGCGGGCCGGGGGCCTCGCCGTATCCGACGAGGCCCTGCCGTGATCAGAAACCGAGGTCGAGGATGGGACCGTCGAAATTGCCGCCCAGCATATTGGTGGCCTCTGCCAGTTTCTCCTGGGATACACCACCGATATAGCCGTCGATGATCCGCTGGTAATTGCTGATCAGGCCTTCGATATCCTTTGACAGGCGCATGAAGTCGAAGCCTTCCGCGTGGCAGCCTTTTTGCTGGGTGGGAATGTTGGCGTAGTCCTGCTGCGGGATCGGCGGGAAGTCCTTGCTGTCGTAGGGCAGGAAGGTCGGCTCCATCGGCGGCTCCGGTTCCTCGCCTTCCGGGAACATGGTCAGTGACCAGATCTCGAAAAGACATTTCTCCGGGCCCAGGGGCCGGATGCGGTAGGAGGACATGCTGGTCAGGGAAGGCAGCAGGAAGTAGTGGGGGAAGAGGAATTCCACTGCGTTGACCGGGTCGGACATCGCCACTTCCAGCAGGTTCGGCACCGGCTCGCCGCGCGCCTGCAATTGTTTGGTGACCTCGGCGGCGACCATGCCGTACCAGGCCTGTACTGCCTCGGCCGGGTCCTCCGGCAGTTCCACGTCCAGCAGGGAGCGGGCGATCTCCACTTCCTTGGCGTGCAGCATGCCGGCCATGCCTTCGCTGAGCAGTTCCATGCCGCGGAAGGCCTGCTCCACATTCTGTTTCGCACTGAGATTGGGGTTGATCGGCAGGCCGATACCACCGGTGTCGTGGCCGTAGCGGGTGTTGTAGAGCGCCGGTTGCGCCCGCTGCAGCTGCGGGTGGGTACGCATCACGTGGTAGCCCTCCTGGAAGGCCTCCATGGCGATTTTCCAGTTGGCCGGGAGTTCGGTGGCAAACCACCACTCGGAGCGCAGCTTGCTCATGCCGTGGGCTTCGAGACGGTCGGCGAGGGGGCCGATGGTGTCGCGGAAGGAGGGCGCGTTGTCGTCGAAGTTGATAAACGCACAGCCTCCCCAGGTCTCCACCCGGCAGGGTGCGAGGGCCAGGTCTGTCGGATCGAGTTGCTCTTCGCTGAACAGGTGGCGGCCATAGACGAAAGTATTCTCGCCCTCAGCGTTCCAGCGCCAGCCGTGGAAGGGGCAAATAAAGCCCTGGGTCTTGCAGTTGCCGTGATCCCCGTCCTCGGTGAGGGGCACGCCGCGGTGGCGGCAGGCGTTGTGGAAGGCCTTCACGCCGGCTTCGGTGCGCACCACGATGACCGATTTGCCGAGGTTCTCATAGGTAACCCAGTCGCCGACATTCTGGATCTGCTCCAGCCGGCAGGCCATCTGCCAGACGTGGGGCCAGAGCTTCTCGCACTCGGACTGGTAGAACGCCTCGTCATAGTAGCGCTGGGTGGGGATGCGCTCGGGGTCGGTGATCTGGAAGGGAACGGGATTGGGGATGTCGATCGGCTTGTTCATGGGCTACCACTATTTTTTTCTGTGCGGGTTTACTCACATTACCCCATGGTCTGCAGGGGTATCAAGTAGGCCAGATTACAGATTGTATAGACTGACGAGCAGCGACTTCGAAGGGAAGTACGCCCCGGGTTCAGATGTCCACGTAAACCTGGCCGGCTTCAACGGTGACCGGGTAGGTCTTCAGGGCCTTTTCAGAGCGCAGCGCATTCAATAGCTGCACGCCTGGCGGGAAGTTTGCCCACTCCAACACTTCGCCGCTGCGAATGTCAAAGCGCGCGCGGTGGAAGGGGCACTGTATCTGGCAGTCGTCGATGATCTTTCCCTTCGCCAATGGCGCGAACACATGGGTGCAATTGTGCTGCGTCGAGAAAAATCCCTCCTCGAGGCGATAGACGAGGACCTTGGTGTCCCCCGCCTTGAAACCGAGTTTTTCGCCTACCCGGAGATCGTTGGCATCGCATACCCGGTGCTTGGTCATGGCCTTTCTCCTTTATTTTGCGCCGCGCCCGGGCGTGCCCGCACGGTCGACGACTGTCCGGATATCGTGGCCTCCCGGCCGCCCTCCAGTCAAGGTTGCGCCTGGCAGGCGTCTGAAGGGCATTTCCTGCACATTGCCGGGGACTGGACTATAGTTATCCTCGAATTTTACAAGGCGCGAGAATTGGCGCCGCGAGACAGCCAGGAGTAGTCCTATGCTCAGGCAGCTGACCGGAACCACTGGGTTGTGTTTGCTATTGGTGCTTGGCGCTTGTGATGGTGGTGGAGAGAAAGCAGTTGCGCCCCCTCCCGCTGCGGAGACTGTCCTGCAGGCAGACCAGGTGGGTGTTGCCGAGGCACGCACCATTCACCCGTCCTTCGAGTTGACGGGTATTACCGAGGCCTACCAGTCGGCAAAGGTCATACCCCAGGTGCAGGGGCGCCTGCTCGCCAACCACTTCGAAGGCGGTGAACAGGTGGAGGAGGGCCAACTCCTCATCGAACTCGACCCCTCCAGTTTCGAGGCTTCCCTGGCCGCCGCGAAGGCACAGCTGGAGTCGGCACGTGCCGCCAGCACCCAGGCCGCCGCCAACTGGGAGAGGGCGGAGGACCTGATGCCCGACGGCTATATCTCCAAGCTCGATTACGATGACGCCAAAGCCAAGTACGCTTCCGCCGGCGCCGCGGTTTCCGAAGCCGAGGCCGCCCTGCAGAAGGCGCAGCTCAACCTTGAGCGCACCCGTATCGTTGCGCCCTTCACCGGTCGCATCAGTCCGCCCGGTCACGCGGTGGGCGACCTGGTGGGGCCGCTTACCCTCACTCCGCTGTTCGAACTGGTGCAGCTCGACCCGATATACGTCGATGGCGCGGTGGAGCAGGGCAGGTACAACCACTTCGTGCTGTTGCGTAAAAAGCTCGATGACAGGGGGGTGGATATTCCCGAGCTCAAGGTCAGTATCGTGCTGACCGGCGGCGAGGAGTACCCCTACGAAGGCCAGTTCCAGTCCTGGGATCACAGCGCCAAGGCGGCCCCGGGGATGATTGTGGGCAGGACCCTGTTTCCCAACCCGGACCAGATACTGCTCCCCGGGCAAACAGTGGTCGTGCGCGGCGAGGCGATCGAGGAAGTCAACGGGGTGTTCGTTCCCCAGCGCGCGGTGCTGCAGGACCAGCAGGGGCACTACGTGATCGCCATCGACGACCAGGACAGCCTGGTGCGGCGCAACATCGAGGTCGGGATTCGCGACGGCGCCGACTGGTCGGTCTACGAGGGCCTGGAAGACGGTGACAGGATCGTCCTGCGCGGTGCCGAACGCCTGTCGCCGGGAACGCCGGTCAGGATCGCGGAGCCGGGCCAGTAACGCCGCGCTGAGGATCGCCTCATGACTCCCAACTTCTTTATCCGCCGCCCGCGTTTCGCCCTGGTGATCTCCATGCTGATCACCCTGCTCGGGGTGCTGGCGGGACTGGTCATGCCGGTCGACCAGTACCCGAATATTTCCGCTCCCAAGATTGTGGTGCGCGCCAACTACCCGGGTGCCAGTGCCGAGACTGTCAAGGAGGCGGTGGCCGCACCCATCGAGGACGAGGTCAACGGCGCTGAGGGCATGGTTTACATGTCTTCCAAGTCGGCCAGCGACGGCAGCTACACCCTCACTGTCACTTTCGAGATCGACGTCGATCCCTCCCTCGCCCAGGTGGACGTGCAGAACCGTGTCGCGTTGGCGGAGCCGCGACTCCCATCGGAGGTCCGCCAGCGCGGTGTGAGGGTAAAGAAGCGCTCTCCCGACATGCTGATGGTGGTCAACCTCTTCTCACCGGATGATCGTTTCGACGGGGTTTATCTCTCCAATTACGCCAGCCTCAACGTGACCGGCGAGCTGGCGCGAATACCGGGCGTCGGCGAAGCCAGTATCATCGGTGCGCTGGATTACGGCATGCGTATCTGGCTCGATCCGCTCAAGCTCAACGCCAACAGGATCAGCGTCCAACAGGTGCTGGCGGCGGTCAGGGAACAGAACGTCCAGGCGGCGGTGGGCCAGCTGGGCGGCCCGCCCAATCCGGACTCCACCCAGTTCCAGTATGTATTGAAGACCCAGGGACGGCTCTCCAGCGTGGAGGAGTTCGGCAATATCATCCTGCGCAGCGACGAGCAGGGTTCGCAGCTGCGGTTGGCCGATGTCGCGCGCCTCGAACTCGGTGCCCAGGCCTACAAGGGTTACGGCGAGTACAACAACCGGCCCGGCGTGGTGCTGGCGGTCTACAAGCTGTCCGAGGCCAACGCGCTGGAGACCGCCGAGCAGGTACGAGAACGCATGGAGGAACTCAAGGCCTATTTCCCCGAGGGCCTTGAATACGCCATCGGCCACGACACGACCCTGTTTATCGAGGCCTCCCTGGAAGAAACCATCCTGACCCTGGTCTTCACCATCTGCCTTGTGATCCTGGTGACCTACCTCTTCCTCGGCAATCTGCGCGCCACCCTTGTGCCGACGATTGCCGTGCCGGTGGCGATCATCGGCACCCTGGCGGTGCTGCACGCCTTCGGCATGACCATCAACACGGTGACCCTCTTCGCCATGATCCTGTCCATCGGCGTGGTGGTGGACGACGCCATCCTGGTGGTTGAAAACGTCGAGCGCCTGATGCACGACGAGCACCTGGAGCCGCGGCAGGCGACGGAAAAGGCGATGGACCAGGTGGCCGCCCCGATCATTGCCACTTCCCTGGTACTGGCGGCGGTGTTCGCGCCGACGATGCTGCTGCCTGGAATCACCGGGCAAATGTTCGCCCAGTTCGGCGCGACCCTGGTGGTGTCGGTGCTGATTTCCGCGGTCAACGCCCTCAGCCTGAGCCCCGCGCTCTGCGTCATGTTGATGAAGTCCGGCGAGCACAAGCCCAACCCGGTGATCCGGGTCTTCAACGCGGGCTTTGCCGCAGTGACGCGCGGCTACGTGGCGCTGGTGAGTTTCCTCGCCCGCCAGATGCTGCTGAGTTGCGTGATCATCGTGGCCCTGTTCGCGGCGCTTTACCTGGTGTACCGCAGCGTCCCGAGCAGCTTCATCCCTCAGGAGGACAAGGGCTTCTTCCTGGTAGACGTACAGTTGCCGGCGGCGGCTTCCCTCAATCGCACCGGTGAGGTGATGGACCAGATCTACGAACTGGTCGCCGACGATCCGGCGGTAGAACGGGTGCTGACGGTCAACGGCTACAGCCTGCTCAACGCGGCGCTGCAGTCGAATGCCGGCATGCTGATCGTCAAGCTCAAACCCTGGGGCGAGCGCAAATCCCCGGAGATGCACCAGTTTGCCCTGCAGCAGAAGTACCAGGCCGCGATCAGCGCGCTGGGCGAGGCCCAGGCGGTCGTGTTCGGCGCCCCGGCGATTCCCGGGCTCGGTGCGGTAGCCGGGTTCTCTTATGTGCTGGAGGATACCCAGTCGCGCGGCGCCAGCGAGATGGCCGAGATGAAGAATGGCCTCCTGCGTGAGGCCAATGCGCAGCCGGAGATCGGCAGGGCCTATTCGACTTTCCGCGCGGATTACCCGCAAATCTGGCTGGAGGTGGACCGGGTACGCGCCAAGGCCCTGGGGGTCTCGGTCAGTGACATCTTCCTCACCCTGCAGACCCAGTTGGGTGGTTTTTACATCAACGATTTCAATCTCTTCGGCAAGACCTACCGGGTGATGGCCCAGGCCGAGGCCGGCTACCGGCAGACCGAAGCAGACCTCGGCAAGCTGTTCGTGCGCGGTAAGGGAGGTGAGATGGTGACACTCTCCGCGTTGGTTACCACCCGCGCGGTACAGGGTGCGGACGTTCTCTACCGCTACAACACCTACGACTCGGCGGTGGTCAATGGCCAGCCCGCGGCGGGCTACAGTTCCGGGGAGGCGATGGATGCACTCGAGAAAGTATCTGCCACCGCGCTCCTGCCGGGATTCAAGTTCGACTGGACCGACTCCAGTTTCGAGGAGCGCAAGTCGGGTAACCTCGCGCCGATTGCCCTGGGTCTGTCGCTGGTGTTCACCTTCCTCTTCCTCGCTGCGCTCTACGAATCCTTCAGCATGCCGATCGCGATTATTCTCTCTGTCCCGGTGGCGATACTCGGCGCGCTGCTGGCCCTGCTGATAGGCGGCGAGGCCCTGAGTCTCTATGGGCAGATCGGCATGGTGCTGCTGGTGGGCCTGGCGGCCAAGGTCGCCATCCTGATCGTGGAATTTGCCAAGTCCCTGCGCGAGAGTGAGGCGATGGATCTGCAGGAGGCCACCGTCGAAGCGGCGCGACTGCGCTTTCGCCCGGTGATGATGACTGGCTTGTCCTTTGTCGTCGGGGTGTTCCCGCTGGTGATCGCCTCCGGCGCCGGCGCCGCGAGCCGGGTCTCCCTCGGCCTGGCGATCTTCGGTGGTACCCTGATGGCGTCGGTGGGTGGAACCATCCTCGTGCCGATATTCTTCAAGCTGGTACAGACGGCGCGTGAGAAATTCCACGGTGGCCGCACCCTGCCGCCGGAATAGCTTTCACTGGGCGCCAGACGGTTTCGGACAGAAGCCCCTGCGGCACTGCCATCGTCCTCGACTGGAAGCGCGGGCGACAGTGGGCTGGCAGCCTTGCGCCGCCTTTGCTATCTAGTAGGGAGGCCTTAAAAAATACAGCTGATGCCCCGGGGAGGGCTGCGATGGTAATTGCGGGAGTACGGATTCAGGGGCGGCGACAGTGGTTTTACCGCCTGGCCATGGTGCTGGCGATTTTACTGTCCACCGCGTGTACATCCCGGAGCCTGAAAGATCCGCCTGTGCAGCCACCGCACACCGCTGCCCTGCCGCCGGCCGAGAGTGGTCTGCTGGCAGAGGTGGCAAAGGACATCCAGGCGCAACACGGCGAGGAGAGCTCTGGCTTCCGCATTCTCGACAGCAGTTACTCCAGTCTTTACTGGCGCCTGGCGCTGATCGATTCCGCCGTGTCCTCGGTGGATATCCAGACCTACCTCTGGTACCCGGACAACAGCGGCCGGCTGATTCTCGAGCGCGCAATTCTGGCCTCACAGCGCGGGGTCAAGGTGCGGCTGATCGTCGACGACCTGTTGCTGCAGGGCCACGACCAGCTGATTGCCAACCTGGAGGCCCAGCCCAACATCGAGTTCCGCATATTCAACCCCTGGACCGAGCGGACCAGCCTCGCCCACCGGGCAGGCCAGATGCTGGCGGAAATGGAGCGCCTGAACTCGCGCATGCACGACAAGCTGCTGATCGCCGACGGTCGCGCCGTGGTGATCGGCGGGCGTAACATCGGCGACCACTACTTCGGCCTGCACGAGGCCTATAACTTCCACGACACCGACCTGCTCGGTGTCGGCCACATCGCCAGCCAGTCCGGTGCCATGTTCGACAACTTCTGGAACAGTGAGTGGGTCGCATCGGCGCAAAACCTGACTACCCAGGCCGATGAGGAACTCGCCCGGCAGCAGTGGGAGTCAATCCTCAAGAACAATGCCAGCGCTCCGCAACTCGAACAGTTCCCACGCAAACCGAAGGACTGGTCCGCGGAGATCCGCGAGCACGCCGCCGACCTGCGCATCGGCACCAGCCAGATCATTTTCGACGAGACCGCCTCCGAGCAGATCGAGCAGAAAGTGATTTCCAGCATGTTCAATTTCTTCGGACTCGCGGAGAAGGAACTGCTGATCATGAATGCCTACGTGATCCCGGCGCAGCAGAGCATTGAATTCCTGCGTGAACTGGGTGAGCGCGGAGTCGATGTGAAAATCCTGACCAATTCCCTCGCGTCCCACGATGTGCCGGCGGTGAACAGCCATTACGAGCCCTGGCGGGATGACTTCCTCGAGGCGGGAGTCGAACTCTACGAATTCCGCTCTGACCCGGCCATCCAGTCCACCGTCGTCGATGTTCCGCCGGTGCAGGCCGAGTTTACCGGCCTGCACAGCAAGACCGCGGTGGTGGACCGGCGTTATGTTTTCGTCGGTTCGATGAACCTCGACCCGCGCTCCGCCAAGATCAATACGGAAATGGGGGCGATTGTCGATTCCCCCGAGCTGGCGGCGGATCTTGCGGCGCTTATCGAGCGCGATATGTCCGCTGACAACGCCTGGCGGGTATTCATGGACGAGGAGGGCGATCTGCACTGGGAAAACAGTGAGGAGCTCCGGGATAGCCAGCCCGCCCGCGACACCCTGCAACGGGTGATGAACGTGATCATGAAGCTGGGGCCTCGTGACCAGTACTGAACTGCGCAGATCGCTGGGACCGCTGTTGCTGACACTGCTGCTGGCGGGATGCGGGTTGCAGCCTTTCCACGGCACGGAGCTTGCCGGAGCGTCTTTTCTCTCGCGCACAATCACCCAGTCCAGCGGCCCGGTCACGGTCAGTGTCGCTGTGCCCGACGCGCGGGAAACCCTGGCTCTCACCGGGCTGGATCTCTACGAACAGGGCATCCAGCCGGTCTGGCTGCGGGTGGACAACCACACTGAGAACCAGGCGAGGGTGGCCCTGAGCAGCATAGATCGTGACTATTTCTCGCCGATCGAGGTGGCCTACATGAACCGGCGCCGCTTCAGCGGCAGCGGCTACGCGGACATGGAAAAATGGTTCCACGACAATCGCCTGCGCCGCATGGTGCCTTCCGGCACCGCGAACAGCGGCCTCGTGTACACCCACCTGCGGCCCGGCACCAAGGGCTTCAACCTGGACATTTTCAGTGGTGGCGAGAACCACAGCTTTACGTTCTTCGTGCCGATGCCGGGTTTCGAGGCGGATTACACGAAGGTGAAATTCGAGAGCCTGTACAGTGAGGATGACATACGCCAGCTGGACCGGGCGAGTCTGGTGAACGTGCTGTTGGAGGAACTGCCCTGCTGCGCGCACGGGCCGGATGCGGGTTCCGATGGTGGTCCCATCAACGTGGTTGTGGTGGCATCGCCCCTCGCCCTTCGCCGTGGCCTGCTTCGTGGTGGCTGGCTGGAGACGCAGGCCGACAGAGAGGAGACCGAGGGTGCCCGTGCGCACAAGTTCGATGGTCGGGGGCCGGACGGCATCTTTTATCTCGACCGACCCGACGGCAACGAGCGCATCAACCTCCACCTCTGGCTGAGTCCCTGGCGAATGGAGGGAACGCCGGTCTGGGTCGGCCAGGTGTATTACCGTGAAATCGAGGAGAGCTTCCTGCGTGGACTGGCGGACGCGCGGGCCATCCGCGATTCCGCCTTTTTGTCGCGCTTCATGCGCGAGAGCGTCGTCGCGGATATTGATAGCGCTCGCCGTTTCCTCCTGCAGAACCTCTGGTACAACCAGTCCCTGGAGGCTTTTGGCACCGTAAGTGGTGTTGGAGTCGCCACCGAAAATGAACCCCTGCTGACCTTTGACGGCATCGGGTATTTCACCGACGGCGAGCGTATTGTCCTCATCTTGTCGGACAGCCCGGTCGGCCTCGATGAAGTGCATTTTCTCAACTACGAAGAAGATCTGCAAAGTGGGGTGGCGCAGTGAAGCCTGGTTGCGTCAGCGGGTGCTTCTTGCGGTTTCTGTTCATCCTGTCACCGCTGCTGGTGGTTTTGCCTGCGCAGGGCCAATTGCTCCATGGCGACAGTGTTCCCGCACCCAACGACCGGCAGCAGGTGTATACGGCTGGCGATATCACGGTGACGGTGGCAGTGCCCAGTGAGAAGGAGACCCGGGAAATATTTGCCGTCAATCTCTACGCGCGAAACATCCAGCCGATCTGGATAAAGATTGAAAACGGTGGCGATATCTCCCAGTTCCTGACGCCGATGGGGATGGACTCGGCCTACTATTCGGCGCGGGAGGCCATGTCCCGCTCCCGCGATGCGGTGAATGAGGATTCTCTTAGCGAGTTGGAGGTCAGTTCCATCAGTCGCCTGGAAGTGCCGGCGCGGTCCACGCGCAGTGGCTACGTATTCACCCGGGTCGATGAAGGTACCAAGTCGTTCAATGTGGATATTGTTGGTGGCGACGAACACTACCGGATGAGCTTTTTCGTCCCGGTACCCGGCTTGCGGCTGGACCACTACGAAGTCGACTTGAAGGAGATGTATCCCGAGGCGGAACGTCGGCACCTGGAACTCGCCGAACTGGTGGCGGCACTCGAGCGCATGCCCTGCTGTGTCAGGGACGCCAGTGGCAAGGACAAGGGCGACCCACTCAACCTGGTGCTGATCGGGCAGATTCAGGACCTCTACTACGCCTTCATGCGCGCCGGCTGGGACGAGACCGAAACCATCTACGGCAGCAGCCTGTTGAAAACTGCAGCCTCGGCCCTTACCGGGGGGCACTATCGCTACTCGCCGGTGAGCGCCCTGTACGTATTCGACCGGCCCCAGGATGTGGCCCTGCAAAGGGCGCGCACCAGCATCCACGAGCGCAATCACCTGCGCCTCTGGCTCACGCCACTGGTTCACGAGGGCATGCCGGTGTGGATCGGCCAGATCAGTCGTGATATCGGGGTGCGCTTCACCTGGCGTACGATCACGACCCACAAGATCGATCCCGACGTGGATGAGACCCGGGAATTCCTGCTAGAGGACATGGCCTATGCCCAGGGGGTGACCAGGTTCGGCTACGTGGGTGGTGTGGGTGCGGCGCCTTATGACGCGCCGCGCGGCAACCTCACCGGCGATCCTTACTTTACCGACGGCAAGCGTGTGGTGATGTGGCTATCGGGTACGCCCTCGGCCCTGGATGAGATCCATGTTCTGGACCTCTCGCCCTACGCTAGCGACCATGTCTCGGACTGAAATCGGGGGAGGGAACCCGTCCCCTGGCTGAGGGTGCGGCGCCCTGGTGGCTGTGATCGAAATGCCCTTCCTGGAGGAACAGCACAACCTGGTCCAGCACGTCCGAGTTCCACATGATGAAGGAGTGGCTGGCGTCCAGCTCGATGAAGTCCACCATGCCCGCAACCCGGGTTTCTTCCACCGAGACCGTACCATCACCGCGCCCTTCCTGTACCCAGGGCATGGGCGAGAGTGCGCCGAAAGTGCCCGCGATGACCCCCAGGTCGAAATCCACTGGCCCCAGCTGGCGGGGTACGGATTCCTCCCCAGTGCCCAGTTGGCCGATTGCGGAGGGGGCCAGCGGCTGCAGGAAGTCCAGTTCGTTGACGTAGTCGGCCATGGCGCTGCCCTGGTTGGGCGGCCCCAGCATGACCACCCTTTCCAGGCCCTCGATGGTATTGCTTGAGAGATAGCTGCGAATCAGGATGCCGCCGAGGGAGTGGCTGACGAAGTGGAAGCGGGAGTGACCCGCAGCGCGGCACTCGGCGAGCCCCTCGTCCACTGCTGCCTGCGCGAGTTCGGGGATTGGCCGGGTGAGGGAGGGGTAGGTGACGTTGGCCACCGTGAAACCGGCATCTTCCAGGCGCCATTCCACCGCCTTCATCGACAGCTCGGTGCGCCCCAGTCCGTGCAGCAGGATGACGCAGGGCGAAGCGGGGTCGGGCTCGAGCCCCGCGAGGGTGGGCAGGGCAAGCAGCAGCGTCAGCAGCAGGCCGCTGCGTGTTTTTCCCATCGACTTCACTCCGCCGGTGACTCGTATCGGCGGAGTATAGCAGCGCCCATTGGCGCGGAGGCGTCAGCCCTGCAATTTACCCAGTTCGCTTCTCAGCCACATGACCTCGCTCAGGTTGCTGCCGCCGGACTGTTCCAGCAGTTTTTGCAGGGCGGCCCCTCGGGCGGCTTTCGTGCTAGCCGACGCGGGTTCTGCGTTGAGGGCGATGTCGGTCAGGTGCAGGGCCTGGACTGCCTCGCCAGCCGCCAGTTTTTCCTGCGCCCGGGTGGCGAGGACGTCTGCGCCGCCGGCAAGAGCGACAAGGTCGCCGTCGACACTGCTGCGGGGCACGGGATACAGCTCGGTCGGGCTATCCAGCTTGAACCAGCCGGTGTACTCCTCCCAAACGCTGCGCACGCACCAGGAGACCTTGCCGTGGAATTCGCCGATCTGCAGCGCTTCGGGTAAACGGATTTCCTGCATCAGGGTATCCACGCTCTTGCCGGCGTTCATGCCTTCCACGGTTTGATCATGTACGTAGGAGACAGCGGCGTGCATCTTGTCGAGGTCGGCGCGGATCCGGGCGGCGCCCGCCACGGGATCGCCGTGGCCGGTGATCAGCAGTTCCGCGTCCAGGTCGCGCACCGTTTCCAGGGAACGCAGGTAGCGCTGGGCGGAGCGCAGCTTGTCGCCGCGCACCGTGCTGAGGTTGGGCATGGAAAGGAACACCGGGCCGAAGAGATTGCCGGTGAAGACGATTCTGTCATCCGGCAGCCAGAGCACGGTCGCGTCGAGGGATTCGCCGCCGGGGGTGTGGATGACCTCAAAGCGACGGCCGCCGATGTCGAAAGCGTAGCGCTCCTCGACCTCGACGTCCGGCGTGACCTGCGGCACCTCGAGATTGCGCCCCGCGACGGTACCTGACCAGAGCACGCCGGAACGCCGGCGCAGGTAGGCGTCGAGCATATTGAAGTAGTCGCGGGTCGCGGTGAAGCCCGCCCCGGCGATGATTTGCGTGGCCTCCTCACGGAAGGCCGGCACACCGCCGTAGTGGTCTGCATGGGCCTGGGTGAGGACGATGGCACGCAGGGGGCCGGAGCGGATCGGGTCGAAGAGTTGCTGGTTGCGCCCGGTGCTGCCCATGAAGCCGGTGTTGACCAGCACGTCACCGTCGCCGGTGCTGACGAGGTAGAGATTGGAGATGTCCTTCGCCATGGCGATGAAATCGTTGATCTCGATGGCTTCGGTCTGTGCCTCCCCGGCCTGCACCAGGGAAGCCAGTGGCGGTTTCTTGTTCGTGTCGTCGCCCGCCATCTCAGGCATCCCCGCCGTTGATGTCGATCATCACCTTGGCCGAGGCGGGGTTACTGGCCACGCCGAGTGCTTCTATGACCTGTTCCAGGGGGAAGTGGTGGCTGATCATCGGCGCCAGCTTGTCCTTTACCTTCGGCAGGGTGGCGACCACCTCCGGCATTTCGGTGGGGTAGCCCATGGCGGTGGTGATGGTCATCTCCGTGGTCAGCATGGCGCCCAGCGGTACTTCCACCGGCTTCATGTAGGCCGCCGTGATCACCATGCGGGCGTGGAACTTGGCCATGCCGATCACGTCCGGCAGGATGTTCGGTGCGCCGGCGGCGTCGATGTAGGCATCGGTGCCCACGGCTTCCCGGTTGAGGATGCGGGTGCGGCCGTGCAACTCGAAGAGCTTTTCCTGCAGGTCGACCTGGGTCGGGTTGAAAGCCGCCTGCACGCCGATGGCGCGGGCGCGCTCGAGGCGCTCCTCGGCCAGGTCGAGGGCCACCACGTCGGTGATGCCGCGCTCCCTGAGCCAGAACACCATGCCGAGCCCGATCGGGCCACAGCCGAAGACCACGACCTTGTCGCCGGGTTTGACCTCGGCCCGGTTGACCCCGTGCAGGGCCACCGCCAGCGGTTCCGCCAGTGCGCCGATGGCGTAGGGCAGGTCGTCGGGAATCGGCAGCAGGTTATCGCCCAGGCGTGCGTCGCCCACCAGGAGCTTTTCGGTGAATGCGCCTTCGGGGCCGCCGCTACCGATAAAAGTCGAGGTTTGCATGGGGTTGATGACGACCCGCTGACCGATGCTGACACCCTCGACGTCGGCGCCGACAAAGCTGACCTCGCCCGCCGCCTCGTGGCCGATGGGGGTGACGCCACCGGGCTGGCGCATGATGCCGCCCCACTTGATGTAGCTGAGGTCAGAGCCGCAGATGCCGCAGGCCTTGACGTCCACCAGCACATCTTTGCTACTGGGGGTGGGCACGTCGCCCTGGTCGAGGCGAACGTCGTCCACCTCGTGGATATTCAGTACGTGGCGCATTTGCTTGCCCTCGCCGCTGTTAGAGTTTGATCAGGGAGGCACCGTCGATGACGATGGTGTCGCCGGTGTGCCAGGCTGAGGCGTCGCTGGCCAGGTAGGCGGCGATGCCCTCGAAGTCCGCGGGGAAGCCGGGGCGGGGAATGGCGTTTTTGGTGACGAAGTACTTGTCCAGGTCCGACCACTCCTCCTCGGGCTGCACACTGCCGTCGTCGCGGCCGCCGGAGAAGCCGGTCTTGATGTAGCCGGGGGCGATGGTGTTGGCGCGAATGCCGTGGGGGCCGAGTTCCACAGCCATGCAGCGCACCACGGCGCCGATGCCGCCCTTGGCGGCGGCGTAGGAAACGATGCCGGGCACGCCCTGCAGCATGGACAGGCTGCCGCAGAAGATAAGCGAGCCGCCGGGTTCTCCGGCTTCGGAGCGGGCCACCATGCGCTTCGCGCCTTCCTGCAGGGTGTAGAACGCGCCGTGCATATTGGTGGCCAGGAGCGTTTCCATTTCCTCTTTTGTCGCCGTCAGTACCGAGCGTGTATTGGGCGGCATACCGGCGTTGGCGATGACCGTATCGACGCGGCCGAATTCCTCCATCAGGGCGTCGAAGCCCGCGACTACCGCCTCCTGGGAGGAGACGTCGACGGAGCGCGCGGCAGCGCGCACGCCGTGGGACTGCAGTTCTTCCACCGCCGCGGCGTTTTTCTCCGCGTTGCGGCCCCAGATCACCACGTCACCGCCCTGCTTGGCGATGCCCCGGGAGAAGCCCAGGCCGAGGCCGCTGTTGCCGCCGGTGACCAGGGCCACCTTGCCGGTGAGGTCAAATAAACCCTTGCTCATAGTATTTCTCCTGCGGAGCCGGATATGCGCCCGGCTGTTCGAGTTATTGGTGTCAACAGCATAGTCTGGTCCCCGTCGGGCCGCCCTTCAAGCGAGATCGATGTCGAGAACGAGCCGCGGTAGTGATTCCGGGCCACCGGGAGCAGGGTAAGTTGTAGGAGCTCACTCCGTGAACGATCATCGCCCGCGGAGCGGGCTCCTATCCTGAGAAGTGTCGGTAATGGTCAAGTGCCGGAAGAATGGGTTTGGGTATAATCGGCGGTCTCGCAGCTAGCGTAGATAATATCCAGGGGTGCGAATTGGCCCATACAGCGCAATTAATGCAGGTCGATGCCGAAGTCGCGGTAGCAGGCGCGACAGCACAGTTGGTCCGTTTCGACCTCGAGGGGCCGATCGACCACGTCCTCCAGCGCGAGGACAGTTACTGGCTCGACCTCTGCCTGACCCCGCGCCCCGACAACGCCCGCGCGCGCTACTGTGAGCGCTGGAGCGCCCGCCACTTCGAGCGCCTGGGCAGGTTGTTCATGCTCCCCGCCGGAGAACCCCTGCAGACCCGTAGCGACGGCAGCAACAGCCAGGCTTCCCTGCTGTGCCATCTTGAGCCCGAAGTCCTCGGCGAGTGGTTCGACGGCGACCTGCGCTGGACGGATCGACGGCTGAAAGCCAGTCTCGACATCGCCGATGCCAATATCCAGGGACTGCTCCTGCGCCTGGCGGAGGAAATCCGCCACCCGGGCTTCGCCAGCGAGACCATGGTGGAACTGATCGCCGCGCAACTGGCCCTCGAATTGCGCCGTTACTGTGCCGGCGCGGATACGGAAAGCGCATCCGGCGGTCTCGCGCCCTGGCGGCTGCGGCTGATCGACGAGCGCCTGCGCGAGGATGACTCGCTGGCGACCCTGGTCGAACTGGCCGAACTTTGCCGGATTTCAGTGCGTCAGCTCACCCGGGGTTTTCGCCACTCCCGGGGCAGCTCCCTCGGCGAATACATGAACCAGTGCCGCCTGGAGCGCGCCCGGCAGTTACTCGCCGGGGAACTCAGCATCAAGGCCATCGCCCTCACCCTCGGCTTCTCATCCCCTTCCAGCTTCTGTTACGCCTTCCGTCGCGATACCGGGGAAACCCCGGGGCAGTATCGCCAGCGGCTCCTGAGCCTGCACTGAGCCGCTCCCCGCCGGGCCCTGCCCGGCGCTCGGTCCGCGCTCCTAAAAATTAACTTTGTGTTAATAAAATAGCTGATGCTAGCTAATACCGCTTGATTATTGGCGATTTTGTTGACGCCCGGAAATATAACTAATAGATTGTCATTTATTGATTGCTTTTATCCTGGTCGCGTCGTGCCGCGCCCGGAAGCCTGCAATGCCGGCAGTCCCCATCCGGTCGATACCAGGAAGGTTGCCAGATAATAACGAGGAGAAAACAGCAATGATAAAAAATCGCCACGCTGGCGCGGTGGGGCTTGCCTGTCTCGTCACCGGAGCCATCCACACGCAAAGCGTTCAGGCGCAGGCCGCGCCACCGGTCGCCACAGCCAGTTCCCAGGTGCTCGAAACCGTTGTCGTTACCGCCCAGCGCCGGGACGAACGTCTCGTCGACGTGCCAATCTCTATCACCGCGCTGTCGTCGGATGAACTACTGCGCTCAGGGATTTCATCCACACCGGATCTCGAAAGAGTCACGCCGGGGCTGCAGCTCACTTTCAACGGCGGCTACCTGCAGCCGGCAATTCGCGGGGTTTCCTCCCAGGGTTCGAATGCGGGTGACAGCTCCAACGTCGCCGTCTACCTCGACGGGGTCTACATCGCCAGCCAGATCGGCCAGTTGATGGACCTGCCGGACGTCCAGCAGGTGCAGGTGCTCAAGGGTCCCCAGGGTACGCTCTACGGCCAGAACGCCACCGGCGGCGCTATCATTATCTCGACCGTGAAGCCTTCGCTGGAGGAAATGACCGGCAGGCTCAGCGCCAGCGTCGGCAACTACAACGACCTCAACGTGAACGGCTATATTTCCGCTCCGCTCTCCGACACCTTTGCCGCGAGCCTGGCCGTGGCGAGCCAGGAGCGCGACGGTTTTCGCGATGACATTGCCTACGGCGGCGAGGACAAGGGGCTGCGTTCACATCTCGTGCGCGGCAAGCTGTTGTTCGAGCCCACCGACACACTGCAATTCCTGCTGACGGCCTACAGCTCGAACCGCAAGGACAGCGCGCCCTACGCTGGCCGGGCCTGGGAGCGGGAGTCCTTCGACTACCTCGTCTATCCCACCGCGGCCTATCCCGACCCGCAGGAAACGGCGGCCAGCTTCAGGCCTGATACCGAGCTGGATTCCGAGGGCGCGAGCCTGCAGATCGATTTCGATACCGCCATCGGTACCTTCGAAAGTACCACCGCGTGGACCGACAACGAGGCCCGCCTGCTGGTCGATGTGGATTACGGCCCGGCCCACTATGCCGACGTGACCGTGAACCAGGAGCAGGACACTTTCGTGCAGGAGATCAATTTCACCTCGGAGCAGATGGGCAGGTGGCTGTTTTCGGGCGGCCTGTTCTACCTCGAGTCGGAGGACGAGTTCACGCCGAATATCTTCCGCATCCAGTCGCCGCCGCTCCTGGCGCCGGGGCCTTCCGGGCCGACGGTCTATACCAGCTACTCCTGGGGTGGGGTGGAGAAGGAAATCTACGCTGCCTATGCCGAGGTCAACTTCGACATCACGGATGATCTGCTGTTGACGGTGGGCGGCCGCTACAGCGAGGAAGAGCAGGAGTCGCGGACCAATCCCAATACCTTCAGCCCGGATTCAGGCGTGGTGGAGTCGCCCTACAGCCCCGAGACCTTCAGCAAATTCACACCGCGGGTCTCCCTGCGCTACGCCCTGTCCGACAATTCGAATATTTACGCCACCTACAGCCAGGGCTTCAAGAGCGGCATTCTCTCCGGGCAGAATCCGGCGGTAGACCCGGAGGAACTGGACGCCTTCGAGATTGGCTACAAGGGAGAGTTTTCCGAGCGTATCTCCGCCAGCGCGGCGATCTACTACTACGACTACAGCGACCTGCAGGTCGCACGCTACGATGCGCCGGTCTACGTCTACCAGAACGCGGCTTCTGCGACGATCACTGGCGCTGACTTCAGTGCCACCTGGCAGGTAGTCGATTCGCTGCGCCTGTCGGCGGGGCTGTCGTTACTGGATGCCGAATACGATGATTTTCCGGAGGCCGGCAGCTACAGCTGGAACCCTGCGAATTTCACCACGCCCAACGAAAGCGTCAACATCGATGCGAGTGGCATGACCATGGTGCGGGCGCCGGAAGTCACCGGCTTCATCAATGCAGATTTCCGCTATCCCACCTCAGTGGGTGAGTTCGGCGCTTTCGCCTCGCTCTACTACAACGACGGCTACAGCCTGGAGTTCAGCGAACACGTGAGCCAGGAGTCCTACACCATGCTCGACGGTGAATTGTCCTGGTCGCCCCCGGCGGCGTCCGGACTGCGATTGGTGCTCTGGGGCCGTAACCTGACTGACGAAGACGTATTGCAGAGCCTGTTGCAGACCAACTTTGCCAACGGCGTGGCCTATGATGCGCCACGCACCTATGGCATGCGGCTGGATTACGAGTTCTAGGCGGGTGCCGGGTAGCGCGGAAGGGGGCGTCCCCGGCCGGGCTCAGTCGCGCAGCGCTTCCAGGTCCCGGAACAGGTCCAGTGCTTCCGGGTTGGCCAGGGCCTCGACGTTTTTCACCGGTCGCCCGTGCACCACGTCGCGCACCGCCAGCTCGGTGATCTTGCCGGAGCGGGTGCGGGGAATGTCACTCACGGCGATGATTTTTGCCGGCACGTGCCGCGGGGTGGCGTTGGCGCGGATTTCCTTGCGGATGCGCTGGGTGAGCGCATCGTCGAGTTCCACGCCCTCGCGCAGGCGCACGAAGAGCACCACGCGAACGTCGTTGTCCCACTGCTGGCCGATCACCAGGCCCTCCAGCACTTCCTCGATGTTCTCCACCTGGCGGTAGATTTCCGCGGTGCCGATGCGCACGCCGCCGGGGTTGAGAGTGGCGTCGGAGCGGCCATAGAAGACCATACCGCCCTCGGGGGTGAGTTCCACCCAGTCGCCGTGGGTCCAGACGCCTTCGAAACCCTCGAAGTAGGCGGCGCGGTAGCGAGCCTTGTCGGGGTCGTTCCAGAAGCCGATGGGCTGGGAGGGGAAGGGGGTGACGCAGACCAGTTCGCCGTGTTCACCCTCTACCGCCTTGCCTTCGTCGTTGAAGACCTGCACGTTCATCGCCAGCTGGCGTTTCTGGCACTGGCCCGCGTACACCGGGCTGATCGGGCTGCCGCCGACGAAACAGCCGAAGATGTCGGTGCCGCCGGCGATCGAGGCGAGGCAGACATCCTGCTTCCAGGCGTCGTAGACGTAGTGGAATCCCTCCTCCGAAAGCGGCGAGCCAGTGGAGAGCACGCAGCGCAGGGCGCTGAAATCATGGGTCTCGATCGGTTTTACCTCCGCCTTGGCGCAGGCGTCCAGGTACTTGGCGGAGGTGCCGAAGTGGGTGATCTTCTCCTTTGCGACGATATCCGCCAGGTGGTAGGCGTCGGGGTAGGTCGGGGAGCCTTCGTAGAGCACCACCGTGGCGCCGGAGGCGAGGCCGGCGACCAGCCAGTTCCACATCATCCAGCCACAGGTGGTGAAATAGATCAGCCGGTCCCCGGGGCGGATATCGCTCTGCAACTGGTGCTCCTTGAGATTTTGCAGCAGGGAGCCGCCGACGCCGTGGACGATGCACTTGGGCAGTCCGGTGGTGCCGGAGGAGAAGAGGATGACCAGCGGGTCGCGAAAACCCATGGGGGTGAACTGCAGCGCCGCGGGGGCGAAAGCGGCAACGAAATCCGCCAGCGCCACGGCCTTGTCTCCGGCGGGGCCGGCGTCCGGTTCGCGCTCCAGCAGGGGCATCACGACGACTTTTTCAATACTCGGGATCGCCGCCGCCAGTTCCCCGGCTACAGGCCGGGAATCGAAAATCTTGCCGTGGTAGTTGTAGCCGTCCGCGGTGAACAGGATTTTGGGTTCGATCTGGCCGAAGCGATCGCTGACACCCTTGACCCCGAAATCCGGTGAGCAGGAGGACCAGATGGCACCCAGGGAAGTGGTGGCCAGCATCGCGATGACGGTTTCGGGGGCGTTGGGCACGAAGCCTGCTATCCGGTCCCCGGGAACGACCCCGGCGGACTTCAGGGCCTGCTGCAGGCGCGAAACCTCGGCTTCCAGTTGTTCCCAGGACAGCTCCCGGCGTTCGCCCGACTCGCGGTAGAACACCAGCGCCGGGCCGTCGCCGCGGGGGCCGCAAATCAGGTTCTCGGCAAAGTTCAGGCTCGCCTCAGGGAAGAATTCAGCCTCGAGCAGGTCCTCGCGCTTGCTCAGTGCCGGCCCCTGCAAGTTCCCTTTCACGCCGCAGAATTCCCAGACCTCGCGCCAGAAATCCCCGGGATTCTCCACCGACCACTGCCAGATGGCGTCGTAATCGTCGCAGCCGATGTCAAAGCGCTGCTCGACTCCACGCATGAAATGGCTAAGCAGAGACTGCTCGATTTGCTCGGCCGAGGGGGTCCATAGGGGTGAAGGCATGGTCGAGTAAGCTCCCTGGTTTGACTGGTCGCGGTCCGGGCTGGGCCGCCAAAGCGGCGGCGATAATAGCATTATTGACTGTGGGGGCAAAAACCGGCGCTTGCCCGCGCAAGGCTTTGCCAACAAAATAGGCCCTTGCCATTATCGTTGACGAGCCCTCCCTCCAGGCTGGAGCGCTCCCCTGTTCACTGTATCGAGGAGTCACCATGGATCGAGTATTGACCGGCGTCGCCAAGTTCCAGCGCGAAGTCTTCCCCGAGAAAGCCGACAGCTTCCGCCAACTCGCCGACGGGCAGGAGCCCGAGGTCCTGTTCATCACCTGCGCGGATTCGCGCATTGATCCCAACCTGATCACCCAGACCGAGCCCGGAGAGTTGTTCATCTGCCGCAACGCGGGCAACGTGGTGCCGCCCCACAGCAACCAGACCGGGGGCATGACTGCCTCCATCGAGTACGCCGTGGCCGCCCTTGGCGTAGAGCATATCGTGGTCTGCGGACACACCGACTGCGGGGCGATGAAGGGCGCCCTGAGTCCCGAGTCCCTGGCTTCCCTCCCGCATGTGAAGGAATGGCTTGGACACTGCCGGGCTGCGGTGGAAGTGGTGCGCGAACAGCACGGGGAGATCGGGCCCGAGCACCTCGAATGCGTGACCGCCGAGAACATCGCGCTGCAACTGCAGCACCTGCGCACCCACCCTGCGGTTGCGGCAAAGCTGGCCGTTGGAAAGCTTCATCTGCACGGCTGGCTCTACAACATCAAGACCGGTGAAGTCTCGCGTTTCAACGAGCAGACCCGCTCCATGGAACCGCTGGAAGGTGGCATCAGCGAGGCCCGTGAGGCTCGCGAAGCCTGAGGCCATCGGGCCTGCTTGCTTGCACTGAGTGAGGACTTCAGTCCCCCTGGGCAGTCCCGGCGCGAGTATAAACGCTTTCGAGTGACGGGACTGCCCAGGGGGGCTGGAGTCCGGGCATCTACCCTCAGTCCCGCAGCCTGGTTAGCTCGCATAAGCCCCTAACTGCGCACCCTGCGCATGCTCATCGAGTGCTGGAAACGCGCGGCCGGGTGGGTATTGAGAGTGATCTGGGCAATCATCGCATTGGTGGTGCTATAGGTACGGCGGATTTCCAGTGCCGCCGATGCCTCCTCCACCTCAAGCTTCCCCGCCAGTTCAGCGCCGAGAAGGCTGGCGGAAATCTGCTGGTCCACCTTGATGATACTGATGCCGAAGAGATCCTCGATGAGGGGAAAAACCGGCCCCTGGTGGCGCTGCAAGAGGCGGCCCACCGCGGCGTAGGCGCGATTGATGTAGAACTCGGTACGACAGGAAGGGGCGGTGGCATTTTCGGCATAGCGGAAGCCCTGGACCCGCAGCCATTCCTCGCCCTCCGGCATCCCGGCACGCAGTGATAGCTGCGCATCCGCGGTGACCGTCTGGATGCTGTCGATCTTGAATACGGTGTCGCTCCCCAGCGCCAGCAGGTCGTTGATCGACATCACTTGTTGGATGTCACTGCCCGTCAGTCGGGGGGGAGTGACGACCGTCCCGGCGCGCTTGCGCGAACTCACCAGCCCATCCTCACGTAACAGGCGCAGGGCCTCGCGTACGGTATAGCGGCTTACGCTGAAGCGATCGCAGAGCGCGTCTTCCGTGGGAAGCCGGGCGCCTACAGGGTACACGCCGGAGACAATCTCCTCGCGCAGGGTGTCGGATACCTGCAGGTAGAGCGGGCGCTTCGACTGTTGTTCCGGCGTGGCCAGGGGCTTGTCCATACGGGCTCCAGGGGAGTATTGCATCGACCGAATATATAAAATACGGACAATAAAATAAATGCTTGTGTAGGAATGTTGTCTGGAAATTGGCGCATGTCCTAAAATTGGAAGATATAGTCTGGACATAAGTATTGAAAGGCAGAGTGCCTTCCAGTGCCGACCTGATCCGCTGCTACACTCCGGAGCGACCATCCCATGAATGACCCTGGCAAACTGATCGAGTCCGTAGAGGACCTCACCGAGGCCGTCAGCATCCCGGTGGATGCCTATGTCTCACCGGAATACGCCCGTGCCGAGCGCGACAATCTGTGGCGAAAGGTCTGGTTGCAGGCGGGGCGGGTGGAAGATATCCCCGAGGTCGGCAGCTTCATGACCTTTGAAGTGCTCGACGATTCCATCCTGGTGGTGCGCAGCGCCCCGGACACCATCAGCGCCTTCCACAATGTCTGTTCCCACCGCGGCCGCCGTTTGGTCGATGTGCCTCCCGGCAAGCGCAATGCGCGGGGTCGCAAACCCACCTTCGTCTGCGGCTACCACGGCTGGCAGTTCGGCCTCGACGGGGACAATACCCACGTGCCCCAGCGGGATGACTGGCAGGGCGCGCTGGACAGCGGCTGTGACAACCTGACCCCGGTCAGCGTGGATACCTGGGGCGGCTGGGTCTGGATCAACATGGACCGGGAATGCGGCCCCCTGCGCGACTACCTCGAACCCGCCGCGTCCATGCTGGACCCCTTCGAATTGCAGAACATGCGTGTGCGCTGGCGCAAGTGGGGCATTTTCGACTGCAACTGGAAAGTGGCGATGGAGGCCTTCAACGAGACCTACCACGTGGCCACCACTCACCCCGAGTTCAACCAGTTCGGCGAGTTCCGCGGCTGGGCCGAGGCACAGGGCATCCACAGCCACATCGGCTACGAGGCCCCCAAGGACGTCGACCAGAACCAGAAGGCCAAGCTGCGCATCGGCACTGGCGACGCGCGGATTTCCACCGCCCAGATGCAGAAGTTCACCTGGGAGAACGCCAACACCAACACCACCCAGACCCTGGTGGACGTGGCCATGCGCCTGAAGGACGAACTTCCCGAGGGGACACCCCCCGGCGATGTCCTGCAGTACTGGCTGAAGGAAGCACGGCGTATCGACGAGGAGCGCGGTGTGGTGTGGCCAACGGTCGATCCGGAGCACGTGGGCAAGAGCGGCACCGCCTGGCAGATCTTCCCCAATTTCCAGATCGGCCACGCTGTCAACAACATGCTGTGCTACAGCGCGCGACCCTACAAGTACGACCCGGACAAGTGCATTTTCGAAGGCGCGGTCTACGAACTCTACCCCGCTGGCGAGGAACCGGAAACCGAGTGGGAATACTGCGAGGCGAATGCCGAGGAGTGGTGCTATGTGCTGTCCCAGGATTTCGGCAACATGGCCGCGGTGCAGCAGGGCATGAAATCCGCGGGCTTCAGCGGTTGCAAGCCCAACCCCTACATGGAGCGCAGCACTGCCAACCTGCATCGCAACCTGGCCAGCTTCATGGGTACCGGCACGCCGCGCAAACTGAAGTAACGACCGGGCTCGGCGAATTCCGGGGACAGACCCCTTTTTTGCACCGCGAAAAAGGGGTCTGTCCCCTTAAACGGAGAATCCAATGAACAAATCCGGCCCGCTGGCGGGCGTACGCGTCATCGACCTGACGTCCATGGTCATGGGCCCCTATTCGACCCAGATCATGGCGGACATGGGCGCCGACGTGATCAAGGTCGAGCCCCCCGCCGGGGATCCCACCCGCTTTGTGTCCCAGGGCGCTGAGCCCGGCATGAGCGGGGTCTTCCTCAACGTGAACCGCGGCAAGCGCAGCATCGTCATCGATCTGCGCAGCGAAGAGGGCAAGCGGGATTTGCGCAAGCTCATCGCCTCCGCCGACGTGTTCATTCACTCGATGCGCGGCAAGGCCATTGCCCGGCTCGGTTTCAGCTACGAGGAAGTCCGCGCAATCAATCCGGGTATCGTCTATACCAATTGCTACGGCTACAGCCGGCGCGGGCCGGACGGCGATTTGCCGGCTTACGACGACACCATCCAGGCGGAGTGCGGCCTGGTCGGCGCCCAGCAGATGCTGACCGGCGACGCGGATTACATCGGCACCATCATGGCGGATAAGGTCGCGGGCCTCACCGTGCTCTATGCGACCGTCATGGCCCTGTTTCACCGCGAGCGCACGGGAGAGGGCCAGGAAGTGGAGGTCGGTATGTTCGAGACCATGGCCTCCTTCCTGCTGGTGGAGCACGCGGACCGGGCGATCTTCGATCCGCCCCTGGGGCCTGCCGGTTACCACCGGGCGCTGGCACCGAACCGCCAGCCCTACAAGACGAAAGATGGCTATATTTCCGCGCTGGTCTATAACGACAAGCACTGGAATGCGTTCATGGACGCGGTCAAGCCCGTGTGGGAGAGCGAGGAGCTGGCGACCCTGCCGCAGCGAGCGAAGCAGATCAATCGGGTTTACGGCCTGCTGGCTGAATCCTTTGCCGAGCGCACAACGGACGAGTGGCTGGCCCTGTTGCGCGAGTTGCACGTGCCCTGCGCGCCTATCCGCACCCTGGACGAGTTGTTTGAAAACGAGCATCTCAACGCAGTGGGTTTCTTCGAAAAGGTGGAAACCGAAGCCGGTACCGTTCGCTTTCCCGGCGTGCCGACCTGGTTCTCACAGTCCCCGGGCCGGGTACACGGCCCCACGCCCACACTGGGCGAGCACACCGAGGAAGTGCTGGCGGAAGTCGGCGAGCATGCGGGGATCGAGACAGCCGCGTCCGCCAACCCTGGCAGCGATGCGCTGCTTTAGTATCAATTGACGAGGAAAGGCACCGTGGATTTCTCCTTTACCGACGACCAGCGCAGTATCCGCGAGGCAGTGCTGAAGCACTGCTCGCAATTCAGTGACGAGTACTGGCTGGAACACGACCGCAGCGGCGAGTTCCCCGAAGAGTTTTATCGTGCCACCGCCGAATCCGGCTGGCTGGGGGTGGCGATGCCCGAATCAGTCGGCGGCGCCGGCCTCGGTATTACCGAGGCGGCCATCATGATGCGGGCCATTTCCGAGGCGGGGGGCGGCATGAGCGCGGCCTCCGCCGTGCACGGCCCGGTGTTCAGCCTCGAGCCCATCCACCTCTTTGGTACCGAGGAACAGAAGCAGCGGATGATCCCGCCGGTGCTCGCCGGCGAGCACAAGATGTGTTTTGCGGTGACCGAGCCCAATGTCGGCCTGGATACCACGCGGCTGAAAACCCGTGCCGAAAAAGTCGACGGCGGCTACCGCGTCAACGGCGAGAAAATCTGGATCACCAACGCCCACGTGGCAGACAAGATGATGCTCCTCGCCCGCACCACCCCACTGGAGGAGTGCGAGCGCAAGACCCAGGGGCTGTCGCTGTTTTTCACCGACCTCAATCGCGCCAACATCGAGCACCAGATCATCCCGAAGATGGGCCGTCACGCCGTCGGCTCCAACATGCTGTTTATTTCCGACCTCTTCATCCCCGAGGAGGACCGCATCGGTGCCGAGGGCGAGGGCTTCCGGATCATCCTCAAGGGCCTGAACCCCGAGCGGATACTGCTGGGTTCCGAGGCGATCGGCCTCGGTATGGCGGCCATCGATCGCGCCGCGCGCTACGCCCGGGAGCGAGTGGTCTTCGACCGGCCCATCGGCATGAACCAGGGTATCCAGCACCCCCTGGCCAAGTGCTGGGCACAGCTACAATCCGCCAACCTGATGCTGCTGAACGCCGCAAACCTCTTCGACAAGGGCGAGGACTGTGGTGTCGAGGCCAACTCGGGCAAGTACCTCGCGGCCGAGGCGGGCTTCGAGGCCTGCCACACCGCCATGCTCACCCTGGGCGGCATGGGCTACGCACAGGAATATCACGTGGAGCGCTACTTGCGCGAAGTGCTGATCCCGCGTACTGCGCCGGTGAGCCAGCACATGATTCTCAATTTCCTTGCGGAGCATGTGCTGGAGTTGCCGCGCTCGTATTAACCTCCAAGGCGGGGTCAGAGCCCTTTTTTGGGAGTCATTTTTTAAAAAATGACTCCCAAAAAAGGGCTCTGACCCCGGTAGTACTCCCCCAGCGCCTGAGAGAAACGACAATGTCCGACGCAGTCCTGTTCGATGCCCGCGATGACGGCATCGCCATCATCACCATCAACCGTCCGGATGCGCGCAACGCGCTGCTGAAGGAAGTCCGGCAAGGTTTGTTCGCCGCCTGGGAACGGTTTGAAAACGACCCCGCCCTGCGCGTGGCGATCCTCACCGGCAGCGGCGAGAAAGCCTTCTGTGCCGGCGGTGACCTCAAGGAAATGGTCAGCACCGGGATGAAAGTCCCGCCCCGCGACATGTTCCCGCTACCCTACGACACCATCGAACTGTCCAAGCCCACTATCGCCGCGGTCAACGGCCTTGCCTTCGCCGGCGGCTGGATGATCGCCCAGGCCTGCGATCTCTGTGTCGCCAGTACCGCGGCGAAATTCGCCGTCACCGAGGTCAAGGTCGGCCGCAGTTCCCCCTGGGCCTCGCCGCTTATCCACATGATTCCGCAGCGGATCATGATGGAAATCCTGCTCACCGGAAAACCGATCACTGCCCAGCGGGCCTATGAGATCGGCCTGGTCAATCGTCTCGCGGAACCTGAAAACCTGCTGGACTGTGCGTTGGATCTTGCGGCTGAAATTCTCGAGGGTGCGCCGCTGTCGGTTCGGGCTGCGCGGGAGACGGTGATGTTATCCACCGAGATGGGACGTGCTGCCGCGCTGCAGGCGGCTCGCCATGCTTCGGAGCTGTGTTACAACAGTGAAGATGCGCAGGAAGGACCGCGGGCTTTTGCCGAGAAGCGCAAACCGCAGTGGAAGGGCGCCTGAATTTTTTGATCCTGCCGTACGGAATTTCCGAGATTGAGGCAGTTTCGATCCGGGCTTGAGTTGTTAATTCGCCTCCGGCACTCGAAAGCGTTTAATACTCGTGCCGGGGATGCCTGCGGGAGTAAAGCCCTGACGCCCTGCCGGTTCAAAGATCAGCCTTTCAACTTCGGCATGATCTTGTCGGAGAAGCGCTTCATCTGGTCGTAGACATCGTCGTAGGGCATGCCGCCGAAGCTGAAGTTGGCGACGATGTGGTACTCGCCGACCATCTCCTTGCGGTACAGGTGTTGTTCCCAGATTTCCTCGGGCGTGCCGATCAGGTTGGCGGAGATGTAGTCCTTGTAGGCCTTTTCCGGTCCCCCGGCGGCGGCCGACATCTCGCCGAGTTGCTGGTAGGTGGAGTAGGAGGGCAGGTTCTTGAAGTGCTCGCCGCCGAACTCGTAGTGATTGGCCACCGCCTGGAACAGGTTCTTGAAATATTCGTCGGTGTGGTGGGCGATCTTCTGCTTGTCCTCGAAGCAGACGATGAAGTCGCAGATATAGAAGGGCGGAGCGTCCTCGCCTTGTGTCTGTTTGAAGGTGTCGCGGTAGATGTTGATCTCTTCCAGTGCCTGCCCGTCCCAGCGGCCGCGGGAGAAGCGCAGCGATTGCAGGCCGTAGCGCCCGGCGACTTCCACCGAGGAGGGGGACATGGTGACCATGACGATGCGGTCCTTGAAGGACTTTTCCGGTCGCGGGCGGACCTCGATGCGCGGTTGCTGGTACCACCTGGTATCCGCTTCCACGAAGCCGGTTTCCAGGCCCTCCATGACGATCAGGGCGGCCTCGTCGAAGCGTTCGCGCGAGTCTGCCATGTCCTGGCGGAAGGCCTCGAACTCCAGCCGCGCGGCGCCGCGGCCCATGCCGAGGATCATCCGGCCCTCGCTCATGATGTCGAGCATGATGGTCTTTTCGACAACCCGCAGCGGATCGTTCCAGGGGAGGATGCAGGCCCCGGTCATCAGCTTGATCCTGCTGGTTTTGGCCGCCACGTGGGTGAGCCACTGGAAGTTGTCGGGGCACATGGCGTACTCGGTGAAGTGGTGTTCCACCGGGGCCACGAAGTCGAAGCCCATGGCCTCGGCCTCGACGGCGAGCTGGGTTTCCTTGCGGAAGAAATCGGCGTCGCTCATGTCGTGGTGATTCATGAAGCCGCACTGGATGCCTACTTGCATGGCGGTGACCTCGCTATTAATAATTATTATCACCTGCTACGTTTCAATATTAGGTCAGCCGCCGGAAGGATGCAACGGTACGCGATGTTGGGGGCGGTGCGGCGCGGTGCCGGGGTCAGAGCCCTTTTTTGCTTTTCAAAAAGGGCTCTGACCCCTTCGAAACCTGCTCAGGCCTTGCCGGAAAGCAGCCCGTGGAGGAAGAGTTTGACGCAGTAAGTGGTGTGATGCTCGACGCGGCGTTTATCCATCGGCACGCCCCAGACCGACAGGCTGGCAGGGCCACCGACCACGAGGTAAAGGAAGGCGAGGGCGGCCTCGTCGGCGTCCTTGCTGGAGAGCTTGAGGCGACGCGCGAACAGTTCGGCGAGGAACACCAGGGTCGGGCCGGTGCCCTGTTCGTAGGTGTAGGCGCTGATCTCGGGCATCTGGTTGGCTTCGGCGTTGGTGATGCGCAGCAGCTTCAGGCCTGCCGGTGTCATCATGTTCTCCACCAGCATCTGGCCGATGCACAGGAGCGTTTCCTCGAGATCGTCGGTCTCGACGCTGCGCAGGTCCTCCACCGGTTTGATCCACTCGTTGATCGCCCGCTGCAGGGAGGCCTTGAACAGGGTTTTCTTGTCACCGTAGAGGGTGTAGACAGTGCGCTTGGCCATGCCGACCGCCGCCGCGATACCCTCAATGGTGGTGCGCTCGTAGCCGTTTTGCTGGAACAGGTCGAGCGCCTTGTCCAGCAGTTCGAGGTTGCGCAGCTTGGCCTGTTGGCGGGTCGGCCTTCCCGGGCCGGGGCGGCTGGTTTTTTTCGCCCGGGCGGGCTGGCGCTTTGATTTTTCCATCAGTATTGGGTGTTCCGTGGGGCCGAGGGGTATCGCGCGTCAAGAGCGCAAGGTACCCGAGTTCAGCCCGGACAACAAATGCCGTTGCGCCGACGATGGCCTGCCAGCGGCGGTAGTGCTACGCTCAGTGCAGCCACCAGGTGTCGCGCCGGGATCGCGGCGAGCGAAGCAGGGTCCAGCATGCAGCAGATTATCGAACAGCACATCAGACTGCCCCGGGCGTCGGTTTTGCTCGCCAACATCGAATGGGACTCGCTCGAGTCCTTCCATCCCACGGTGCCGGGCTATTACGTTACCCAGCGCCTGTCGGAAAACCATGCACCACTGCGTTTTGCCTACCCATCGATTGCCGAGGCGTTTTCCTCCGTCCGCGCGGTGGGGGTACTGCCCTCTACCTTTTCCGTCAGCGTGCTACCGCCTGAAAGTGCTTTTCGCGGCTTGAGCTGCGTATACGAGGACGACTATTTCGAAGCGATAACCGGGCTGGCGTCACAGAGCTGGTACGAACGCCACGCCGAACTGCTGGAACTGCCTCCCGGGCCGATCACCGAACTGATGCAACGAATCCACTGCGAGTTGAGGGCGCCCGGACTCGCCGCGGAACTGCTGATCGAATCTGCGAGCAATCTCCTGCTGGTGGAGCTGGCGCGCTACCTCCGGCCCGGGGAATCTGCGAGTGTGCCTGGGCGCGCAGCGCCGCGGGGCGGGCTGGCATCCTGGCAGCTACGCCGGGTGCGGGAGCGTCTCGAGGCCGCCTCCGAGCTGGGTTATCCCACGGTCCGGGAACTGGCACAGCTGTGTTCAATTAGTGACAGCCACCTGATGCGGGCCTTTCGCAAATCAAGTGGAACCTCCCTGCACCAGTACGTTACCCGGCAGCGCCTGGAGGCGGCGCGCGCCCTCCTGCGGGATAGCGAAATGCCCGTCTCGCAGGTGGCCTCGCGACTCGGCTTCTCCACTAGCGCGTATTTTTCCAGCGCATTCCGGCGGGTGTGCGGTATCAGCCCGTCGCAATACCGGCGCAGGGTGCGCTCGGGTGAGACTACCTGAACCCGGTGGCGGGCTTTCGCGGCCGGACTTTCGATTTTCCCGCAGGCTTTCGATTTCGTGCTCACGACTTCAGCCGCCGGGAGCATTTGCTTTGACCGCGTATGCAGCACTTCCTAGTATTCGGGGAGTTTGAACAGACAGTGTACTGACGCCTTCATCACAATAATTTCGAGGTCTGTCATGCGAACAGGAACAACAGCTTCGGTGGTAGAGGTCGCGCCCTTGCTGGCCGACCTTGAATTCAGCGATTTCAGCTTGCAGGTCGACACACAGCGCTACTACTCGCCCGACTATCACCGGCGCGAGCGGGAAAAGCTCTGGATGCGCTGCTGGCAGGTAGTGGGCCGCGAGGCGGATATCCCGACGCCCGGGGAGTGGCTGGAGTATCGGCTGTTCGACCAGTCCTTCCTGGTAATGCGGGGCAGTGATGGCCGGCTGCGTGGATTCATCAACGCCTGCCGCCACCGCGGCAACGCGCTGTGTGAAGGGCGCGGGAAATCGGCGCGGCTGGTTTGCCCCTATCACCGCTGGTCCTACGACCTGCAGGGTCAACTGGTCGGTGTGCCCCGCCCCGATTTCGAAGGAAGCGTGGAGGAGTTCGTCGGTAGCCGCGATGAACTCGGCCTGCTGCCGGTGGCAGTTGAGACATTCGCCGGCTTCATCTTCCTCAACCCGGACCCGCAGGCTGCTCCACTGCGCGATTTTCTCGGCGAGATTGCCGATATGCTCGAACCCTACCGGATGCAGGAAATGGCTGCCTGCGGACTCAATGTGCGGGAGAGCCTGGACTGTAACTGGAAAGTGGTCATGGATGCTTTCCAGGAGGGCTACCACATTCAGGGCATACACCCTGAGCTGGTCAATGCCATGGATGAATCGAAAGAGCGCTATCTCTTTCTCGGCGACCACAGTGTCGCGACCGCGCCCTTCGGTGCGGCAAACACACCGGACCTGAGCCTGGAACAGCAGGTGACGGCAATTCGCGAGCTGCCCGCGACATTCCCCGGGGTGGCGGATGCGCTGCCCCGCTTTGAGAATCTACTGGACGCTGCAGGCGCGGACGGCACCTTGCCAGCCGATAGCAAGCCGCGCCTGCTCTTGCAGCGAGCGATGCGCGAAACGCTCGCGGATCGCGGGCTGGACGTCTCGGGCTTGAGCGATACACAGATGAGCGATAACCAGTTCTACCTGGTGTTCCCCAATCTCTTCCTGACCATTCACGCCGGAGAGGCCACTTTCATCAGCGCTGTACCGCACCCCGATGGCGATCCCAATCGCTGTATCTGGCACGTCACCAATTTCCAGTGGTTTCCCGAGGATGAGCGCGACGCCCGGCACATGCTGCCGGTGGAGGTTGCCGAGGGCGATCACTACGACTACTTCCTGGCGCTGGAGCAGGACTACGAGCAGATGCAGCGCCAGCAGCGCGGCCTGCGAAACCAGGGCCTCGAGACCCTGGCGCTCTCGCGCCAGGAAGTGCGGCTGGCGCATTTTCACGGGCGCCTCGACCACTGGCTCGAACAATAAAACCGAATTCCGGAGAATCGCGATGATTATATGCACTGCCAGCGCCTGCCACAGCGAGCCGGGCCCCTTTACACAGACCGTGCTGGAATACTGTGAGCAACTGCAGGCACTGGCCAGCGCGGGAGCGTCCGCCGAGGGTGATTGGGAAGCGCTGAGCGCCTATGTCGATGTCGCGGAATTCCGCCGTGTCGGCGCCTACCTCGAGAGTATGTCCTGGGGCGAGTACACGGACTTCCTGAGCCAGTGGTCTGGCGGTACCCGCTTCGAGGCGACCATGTTCCGCATTACCGAAGTCGGCGACAGCGTCTTCCAGGAAATCGAGGAGCGGCATTACCACGGCGAGGACTTCATTCGTAAAAATGTCATCGCGGTTTACCGCTTCAACGGAGCAGGCCGGATCCGCCATCTCGATATCTACGAGCAGGCGAGGGATAGCGGCGACTGGATCAAGGACGCCGCCCGGCAGTCGACGGGCGGGTGAGGGCGGGCTCAGCCGTCGAGGAACTCGATCAGCTGCGGCACCAGCAGGGGCCAGCGCTCGAATCTTCCGCGCCCCGGTTCCAGCGGGATGAGCGAACAATTGTTCCACTCCTGGTCGGGCCAGGGCGGTTCCACCAGCGAGGAGCCGGGAATCATCTCGTGCACCCATTCACTGGTGCGCCGGGTGTGGCTCATGTCGCTCTCGCCGCTGCGGAATATCATGCAGGGCATGGCCAGGCGGCCAAACTCCCCAGTGCCCATGCCAGGTACCGGTGAAGTCTCGGAGTAGGCATAGGCCGCCGCCCACTGCTGCATGCGCTCGATGAAGGCCCGGGGATCCTGGGCCAGGATGATCTCACGGTTCTTCGGGTTGCGGGCGATCTGCTCAGCCCAGCCGGGTAGCGCGGCGACGGCCTCCATACCGCCGCGGGCGGCTGCAGTAGCGGAGTCCCCGCAGTAGTAAGCTGCCAGTTGCGCCAGGGAGATCGGCCCGCCGCTGATCCACCACACCGCCAGGTGGGAGACCATCTCCGGCGCCGCGGCCGCCGCCAGCAAGGCAATGCGAGAACCACCGGAGCCGCCGAACATGGCGACAGGCCCGAGATCCAGTTCCCGCAGCAGGCCCACCAGCGCATCCGCCTGCATCCCCGATTCACTGGGCGCGTCGAAGCAGATATCCGAGCCGCCGCAGTTTGGCCGGTCCCACAGCAGTACCCGGCGCCCAGAATTCGCGAGCATCTCCGCCATCTGCGGAACACCCTGGGTATCCCGCGGGAAACGCCCGCCGGGGGTAATCACCACCGCCGGCGCGCCCTCGTCGCCGACCAGGTCGTAGGCGATGCCGATTCCGTTAATATCGATGTAGGCCATTGGTTATTTCCTGTTGTTCCAGTGCTAACAGCATATAGGAGCCGTCAGCTGGCACGGCATGAGGGCTTCATCTGTATTTTTGCGCCCACCGGCGAGTATTAAACGCTTTCGAGTCGGTGGGCGCAAAAATACAGATGAAGCCCGGGTTATGGAGTGCGGCTGTGGGGGTCAGCTGCTCGCTCAGTGCAAGGGTCAAAGCTCGTTCAGTCGTAGCCGAACTCGCGGTCGAAGGCGTCGACATCGTCGAAGGCGCCCATCACGATGTCGAGATAGCCCTCCTGGAAAGTCTTGCGCATCCGGCCGTCGGTGATGACCATTGGCCGGTTGTTCTTCACCGCTTGCAGGCACAGTTTCGCGACCTCGTCCGCCGGCCTGAACACCAGGTCGTCGTGGGCCTTCCACTTCTCGGGAACCTTGATCCCGCCCTCGCCCGGGCCGCCAAAGCGCTGGGGCCGGTATTTCGCGTTGTTGTCCTTCATGCCGCTCTGCACGCCACCCGGGCACAACACGGTAGAGCCGACGCCGGCCTCCACCGCTTCGGAGCGCATGTTGAGCATCAGGCCGATGATACCCATCTTCGCTGCCGAGTAGGGGGCGTGATAGGGCACGAAGGTGGGCATCAGGCCCGCCGTGGATGCCGTGGCGAAGATATGGCCGTCGCCGGCGGCCTCCATATCCGGGTAGAAAGCCAGCAGGCAGTTGGTGACACCCAGCAGGTTGACCTGGATGATCCAGTCGATGTCCGCCTCGGACATTTCGGTCAGGCGCTCGAAGGAGGTGGCGCCGGCGTTGGCGAAGAGCAGGCTTACCGGGCCGAGGGCGGCGTTCACTTCGGCCTTCATGGCCCGTACCGCCGCGCGTTCGCAGACGTCGCAATGCACGGCGATTGCCTTGCCGCCCATCGCTTCGATTTCCGCCGCGACGGCCTGGGCGTTTTCGAGGATGATGTCGGCCACTGCAACGGCGGCGCCTTCCGCCGCCAGTTCCAGTGCCAGTCCGCGGCCGATGCCGCTGCCACCGCCGGTAACGACGGCGGTCCTGCCTTTGATATCTGTCATGTCAGCTCCATAGTTATTTTCGCGAGACTTGTAGGAGCCCATTCCATGGGCGATGAACGCCAGGCAAAGCGGACACTGCTAGGCAGTATCGACACTCACCGGTCTGGCTTCCAGCGGCGATGTGCAATCAACCACTGCTCGCCTACCCGCCGCCATTCGTCCGTATAGATACCGCTGCTGTCCGCGCCATTCTCATTGAAGACGATACAGTAGGTACGCGCGGTGGCGTGCCCGGCGTCGACAAGGTCGATGCGCGAGGTAGTGAGATTATGGCGCATGAAACCGCCGGGGATGGCCGCTTCGCCGCGCTGTACGGCGCCAAACCAGTTGCTGACGAAGTCGTAGATGGCCTGCCGGCCGTCCAGTTTCAGGTCGCCCACGCCGGGGAATTCCACGAACTCCATGATGCCGTCGTCGCAGAAGCAGCTGATGTACTCGTCGGCGTCGAAATCATCACCGGCGATGGAATAGCGTGCCATGGCCTGGCGGATACTTTCCCGGGCCAACAGTTCCTCGAGATTCATAGCTCGCAGCCCCGCTCAGAGCCCGGCTTCGGCAAAGAGGGGCAAGAGCACCTCCTCGGCGTGCACGGTGCAGAAATATTCGCGGACCATGGCGATTTTGCCTTCCCGGAGGAAAAACACCATGCAGTATTCGTTGTTGTAGGCCGCGCCGTTGGCAAGCGTGCCGTTGCCCTTGAATTCCGCAACCACCCGGTCGTCCTCCGCGGTCATGGTCAGGATTTCCGGTTGCATACCCGCGGGCATCAGGTCGCGGAAACCGGCGATGGTGCCGAGGATGACCTCGCGTTCGCGAACGCCGGCGAATTTACTGTGGCCCATGGCCAGGGTGTAAGCGTCGTCAGTGATCAGCTTGTCAGCGGCCTCTGCATCGCCACGGCCCATGGCCTCGATAAACTCGCGGACCACCTGCTTGTTCTGGTCGCTCATACTTGCCTCCTGGTTTGCCGCCAGCCTTGCGAAGGTGGCGGCTTTTTATAGTGTAGTCGGGGTTCTGCTGAGACCGGGCTAGAGGCCCAGCCGGTCGATTTCCTCGCGCAACAGCTCGCTCGGCTGGCCGAGGGCGTGGCGCGCCGAGAGCATGCCGTGCACCATGCCGCGCACGTTGGAGATGCCACTTTGCATGACCGCGCCGGTTTCCATGCGCGCTACCGAGTTGCCCGCGGCGTAGAGACCGGGGATGGGCTGGTCGTCCCAGCCCACGCTGCGGCTGTGCTGGTCGGTGAGCAGGCCGGCGGCGGGAATCGCCGAGCCGCCCATGCGCCGTAGCTTGACCGCGTAGAAGGGGGGTTTCAGTAGCGCGCCGAGGTTGCCGTTGGGCTTGTGGTTGGCGTCGCCGCACATCCACACGCTCCAGGGGTGGGTGCCACGGCCGAAATCCGGGTCCTCGCCGCGCTCGGCGAATTCGTTGAAGCGTTGTACCGTGGCTTCCATGGCGGCTGCGTCCACGCCGATCAGTTCCGCCAGTTCGCCGATGCTGTCGGCTTTCAGGCCGAGGCCGTCGGGCAGTTCCTGCCCGGGCATCACCGAGCCGAAGGGGTATTTCTCCCGGGCCTGGCTGTCCATGACCACCCAGCAGGGGAAGTTGGGGTGGACCTGGTCGTTGCCGTCAATGCGGTCGACCTGGTAGTAGAAGTCGCGGTAGAAAGACTCGTTGCCGAAGCGCTGGCCGGCCCGGTTGACCACGATGACGTGGGGCTGGCCGATGAAGGGCAGGGAGGGGCGCCACAGGGGATGGCCTTCCTCGTCCTCCTCACCCGGCACGTGGAAGCACATGGAGGTGATATCGGGTACCCGGGCAATGCGCGCGCCCAGCGGCCCGGCGAGGCGGAAGTTGGCGCCGTCGACGGAGGAGAAGACCATCGAGCCGATATCCAGTTGCTGGCTCAGGGTCTTGTTCAGGTCCGGGTTGCGCTCGTAGCTGCTGACGGCCACCACCACGCCCCGCTTTGCCTTGATGAATACGTCCTGGCCATCGCGAACGGCGCGAACGCCGATCACCCGCTCGCCATCGGCGATCAGTTCCTCGGCGCTGGTACCGGTGTGCAGGGGGATGTCGCGGTCCAGGGCGCCCTTGACGAAGTAGGCGGCAAGGGCCGGGCCGAGGCAGCGTTCGTCCTTGCCCAGGCGCTCACCCATGATTTCGTAGTTCCAGTGCAGCATGTTGGCGGTGCCGCCGCCAGCGTCGATGTCCGCGTGGCTCATGCCGTAGGGGACCTGGGGCGATACCCGGGTGCGGGTCTGCCACTCGCCGAGGGTTTCCGCCGGGAAGGGTAGCGGCTCCAGCAGCCGGCCGCGAGCTACCGCGTATTCGCAGTGTTCATAGTAGTAGTCGGGGCAGGCCTCGATGGCGGCCATCTTCAGGCCGATTTTTTCCTCGAAGTAGTCCAGGGCCACCGGGGCGTGGACAGCGAGGTTGAGCATGGCGAGATCGTCGCCGTAGTCCATGGCCAGGCGCTTGAGATAGCGGTAACCGCGTTCGGTGGAATCCTCCACGCCGAGTTCCTTGGCGTAGCGGTTGCCGGGCACCCAGACCTCGCCCATGGAGAGGGCGGTGACCCCGCCGACCTGGTCTGCCCGTTCGAGCACGATGGCGCTGGCGCCATGGTCGTGGGCGGTGATAGCGGCTGCGAGACCGCCGACACCGGAACCGATGGCGACGATGTCTGCTTCGAGGTCCCAGTTCTGGGGAATGTTATTGATCATGTATGTACACCAGGTTTGTTATCGCTTATCAGGGGTCGCTGCCTTGGGCTTGCTATTTGCCTGGCAGGGACATCAAAGATACGGGTCAGAACTATTATTCGTCAAGTTGGCAATTGCAGGGTTGCCCAGGCAAGCCGCTGGTCCTTTCCTGTGGGAGCAGGGGCTCACCAGTCCTCCCTCGAGGTGAGCAGGGTGTGTACCGCGCGGGCTACCCACTGCTCTCTTCGTGTCTTTGAGATTTTCTGGTTCGTCAGCATCACATTGATGTACCAGCCGCGGATGGAGAGGATGAAAACCTCCGCGACACCGCGGGAATCGCGGCAGGAAACGCCGTCCTTCCTCGCGCATTCGTCGATAAAGGCCGCGATCTGCTCGATGCCTCGCTCGGTGCGCTCCGCGGCGGCCCTGCCGAGTTCGGGGAAGCGGTGGGATTCGCTGTAGATCAGCCGGTTCACGCCCAGCAGGTCGCCGCCGAGGCTCGCCTTCAGCATGTGATCCGCGTAATCGCGAAGGCCTTTCTCCAGCTGTGACGACGCACTGTCCGAACCGAGAATACGGGCGCCCGAGAAGTGAACGATCTGCCGGTTCATGATCGCCCGGAACAGGCTCTCCTTGTCGGCGAAGCGGGAATACAGGGTGGTCTTGGAGATACCCGCCTCACGCACGATGCGGGTGAGCGAAGCGCCACCGTAGCCGTGGGCGAGGAACTCCTGCAGCGCGATGGCGAGCAGTTTTTCCTCGATGGCGGCGACATCCTCCAGCTTTGGACGCCCGCGCTTGCGCGCGGGCGAGCTTGCGCTGCTGGAGGGCTTTCCGGGTTTGGCGCTTGTTTTTATTTTCCCGGCGATGGTGGTCTCCCTACTCTGGGTGCGTGATCAACTGGCTTGTTCGTTCTCCGCTGCGAGCCGGTCGGTAGCCAGCTTGCGCAGGGTCTCCAGTTTAATCTTGGAACTGCCGGTGGTGTCCAGTTCTTCCTCCGAAAAGAACAGGTACTTGCGCGGGATCTTGTAGCTGGCCAGGCGCTCTTTCAGGTAGGCGCGGATGTCATCCGCGTCCAGTTCGACGCCGCTTTGCGGGACGATACAGGCTACCACCACTTCACCGAGCAACTCGTCGGGCACGCCGACGGAGCGCGGTATCTTGACCCCGGGATAGGTGGCGAGCACGGTATCGATCTCGATCGGCGATACGTTGGCGCCGCCGGTCTTGATGATGTCGTTGAGACGGCCTTGCCAGAACAGGCGTCCCTCTTCGTCGAGGTAGCCGCCGTCGCCGGTGCGGAAAAAGCCCTGCTCGTCGACCGATTCATCCAGCGGCACGCCGACGTAGCCGAGCATCAGGGTGGCGCCTTTTACCGAGATCTCACCGGACTCGCCCAGTGGCATGGTCTCGCCGGTCATCGGGTCGACGATCTTGATGATGTTCCCCGCCGCCGGCTTGCCGTGGCTGCCGGCGCTGACTTCCTTGGGTGTATTGGCGCCGAAGACGGTGCTCAGGGTGAAGGTTTCGGTATTGCCGTAGGCCGCCGCGGGTTCGGTGTAGTCGCCGGGCTCGATGTTCGGGTGCTGGGCAATCGGTGAGTCCTTGTCCACGTATTTCAGGGTGGAGAGGTCGGTGCTGAGCCAGTTCGGCGCGTCCATCAACTGCTTCCACTGGTGGGGCCAGGCAAACAGGTAGGTGGCGCCCTCGGCGTGCATCAGGTCCACCGCGTCTTCCGGGTCGAAGGTGCGCTGCAGGATCAGGGTGCCGCCGACAGACAGCGCGCCGCCGATGCCCATGGCGAAGTTGCCGGACCAGAAGAAGCCGTTGGCGGACCAGGAGCGCACGCCTTCCTCGCCAAAGCCTAGCCACTTGGCCCAGCGCCAAAGCTGCAGGGTGACGCCGCGGTGGGCGCTGAGGATGCCCTTGGGCTTGCCGGTGGAGCCGGAGGAAAAGAACAGCACGCCCGGGTCGGCCGGGGTCACGGTGGCGGAGGTGGCATCCACCAGGGCGTCGGGAATATCGGCGCCGCGGGCCAGGAACTGTTCCCAGCTCTCCATGCCCGCCGGGAGTTTCTCGCAATCCACGGCGGCGGCGTAGCGCAGGAAGGGATACTTCGTGGACATGAGGCCGCCCGGGGTGGCGTCCGCCAGCGCCGGCTCCGCCTCCACCAGCATCTCGGCGAAATCCTTCTTCAGCACGTTGCGCTCGAACAGCAGGTAGCTGCAGCCGGATTTCTCCAGGATCACTTCCAGTTCGGGCTGGGTGGAGAAAGTGCTCAGGGTGGTGGTGACACCGCCGGCCAGTGCGGTGCCGAAGGTGGCGGAGAGGAATTCCAGGCGGTTGGTCATCAGGATGCCCACGCGGGTGCCGCGGGTCATGCCCATGGCGAGCAAACTCTTGGCCACGGCGACGGAATGGGCCCACAACTCGTCGTAGGTCCAGCGCTCCGTAGTGTCTCCGAGGCGCAGGTTGGCCGCTTCCCTCGGGCCGTAGCGTTCGGTGAGCTCCCGGATATAGCCACCGAGGGTGAGGGCGCCGGTGCCCTCTTCCTCGGCGAGGGGAATGCCCCGGGCGATGGACAGTTTTTCCTGCTTGTCACTCATGTCTGGTCTTCCTGTTATTACTGCTCTGGCTCAGCCTGCGTCAGCGGGCTCGTAACCCACCAGGGATTTGATTTCCACGTACTCGTGGAAGCCGTACTCACCCCACTCGCGACCGTTGCCACTCTTCTTGAAGCCACCGAAGGGGGCGTGGAAATCGAAGCCGCCGTTGATGTAGATCGCGCCGGTACGCATCTGCCGGGCGACGGCGCGGGCGGTGTCGAGGTCGACGCCGGAGACGTTGCCGGCGAGGCCGAAGTCCGAATCGTTGGCGATCTCGATGGCCTCATCGAGGTCTTCGTAGCCGAGGATGCACAGCACCGGGCCGAAGATTTCCTCGCGGGCGATGACCATGTCATTGGTGACATTGGCGAAGACCGTGGGCTTCACGTAGAAGCCTTTCTCCAGGCCTTCCGGGCGGCCGGTGCCGCCGGCGACCAGGGTGGCGCCTTCATCGATACCCTTGGCGATGTAGCCCTGGATGGACTCGAACTGCTTGCCGGAAACCACCGGGCCCATGGCCACCTCGGTAGTGGGGTCGCCCACGACCACCTGCTCGGCGGCTTCCTTCGCCGCGGCGATGGCTTCTTCCATGCGGGCCTTGGGCACCAGCATGCGGGTGGAGGCGCTGCAGGTCTGGCCGGAGTTCATCATGATGCCGCCCACACCGCCGGCCACATTGGCGGCCATCTGCTCGTCGTCGAGGATGATGTGGGCGCTCTTGCCGCCGAGTTCCTGGCAGACGCGTTTCACCGAGGTGGCGGCGTTGATCGCCACCTGCACGCCGGCTGCCTCAGAGCCGGTGATGGAGACCAGGTCCACCTCCGGGTGTACGGCGAGGGCCTCGCCGACCACGGAGCCGCGGCCCTGGATCATGTTGAAGACACCCGCGGGCACGCCAGCGGCGTCGAGGATTTCGGTGAAGACCTGCGCGGAGTAGTGGGATTCCTGGGAGGCCTTGAGCACCATGGTGCAGCCGGTGGCCATGGCCGGGAAGACCTTGACCGCGATCTGGTTGACCGGCCAGTTCCAGGGGGTGATCAGCCCGCAGACGCCGATGGGGTCTTTCACGATCACACTGTTACCGCGCTTCTCTTCGAACTCGAATTCCTTCAGCACTTCGATGGCGGTGGTCAGGTGGCCGAGGCCGAGGTGAATGTGGAAGCCGCCAGCCAGGCCGGCGGGCGCGCCCATTTCCTCGGTGATGGCCGCGGCGAGATCGGCGCTGCGCTTGTTGTATTCTTCCAGCACTCGTTCCAGCACCGCGATGCGTTCCTCGCGGGTGGTTTTCGACCAGCTCGTGAAGGCCTTGCGCGCCGCCTGCACCGCGCGGTCCACGTCGGCCACGCCGCCCAGGGCGATCTTGCCTGAGGGCTCCTCGGTGGCGGGATTGATGGGGGTGCCGACAGTGTGTTCGATGGGGTCGACCCACTGGCCGTCGATATAGAATTTCAGGTATTCGCGCATGGCTCTTTTATCCCTCTGGCTTATTCCATTAACGAAGGAACCTTCCGCGGCCTGAAGCCGGGGAAGGTTCCGGTTTTATCTCAACCGGGGCACGCCTGCAGGCGTAACCCCGGGGGTGTCGCTCGATGCCTCACCCGATTACTGCTGGCCTTCCGCGTACCAGGTGCGGAAACGGTCGTAGTTCGGGGTGTCCAGGTTCTGGTTGCCGCCGTGGTTGATGACCGGGTCGATGGGCACGTGGATGACCGTGGGCTTGCCGCTGGCGAAGGCCTCGGTGATGGCGGCGCCGATGTCCTCGCCCTTGTCGATGTAGACGCCCTTGATACCGAAGCCCTCGGCGATCTGGTCGAAGCGCACGCTCTTGCTCCAGTGCACGCCCGGCTCGTTGGTGTTGCCGTGGCCGAAGGTGCGCTTATACACGCCCACTTCCAGGCCCCAGGCGTTATCGACCGCCACTACAATGACCATCGGCAGGTTGAAGCGTTCCACCACTTCCAACTCGCCGATGTGGTAGAGGAAGGCCGAGTCACTGGTGGTGAACAGTACCGGGCGCTTGGCGCCATCGGCGATCGATGCGCCTACAGCATAGGGCAGGCCGGTGCCGAGGCAGCCGAAGTTCTGGTTCCAGATGACGTCGTGGGGCTTGGACTGCAGGTAGGTCCAGGTGAAGATCACGGTGCAACCGCCGTCGCGTACGTGGATGGCGTCCGCGGGCATGGCGCCGGTGGCTTCGATCACCCACTGGCCGGTATGCACGCGGCCGCTGTCGGTGCTGAAGTCCTGTTCGGTCAGCGCCTGCAGGCGTGCCTTGTCTTCCGCGATCCAGCGCTGCAGGTCCGGGTGCTCGGCACGCGGGCTGTCTTTCAGGGCTGCGGAAAGCTGCGGCACCACGGTACGCAGGTCGCCCACCAGGGGCACGTCGATGGGGCGGTTCTGGCCGATGGCTTCCGCGTCCAGTTCCACGTAGATCCACTTGCGGTCCACGTTGCCCTCGGTCCAGAGGAAGCCGCGGCCGTAGTGCACCGGCTCGCCGATCTCGGTGCCGATGGCGATGACCACGTCGGACTTGGCGACGATCTCGTCGGCCACTTCGGCAAACAGGTAGGGAAAGGTGCGGTCTTCGATACCTTCAATAAAGGCATTGCCACCGGACGTCTGCAGTACCGGGCAGCCCATCAGCTCCGCCAGCTCCTTCACTTTCTGCCCGGCGCGGGTGCACTGCACCGCGTGACCGGTGAGGATGATCGGGCACTCGGCGTTCTTGATCAGCTCGGCGGCCTTGGCCACCATTTCGCCATCGGCGCCGGGCTCCACCAGGCGGTATTCCGAGGGCGGCAGGGCCGGCGGTACTTCCAGGTCTTCCTGGATCACGTGTGAGGGGTACTCGATGTAGACCGGGCCGGGGGTGCCGGACTGGCTCACGCGCAGGGCGTGGCGAATGATTTCGTCGGTCTGGTCCGCGTACTCGATGCTGGCGCTCCACTTCACCGAGTTCTTGAACAGGTCTTCCTGCTGGATGAACTGGATGCGGCCGCGGCGCACCCGGCGCTCGGTGATGCGGGCGCGCTGGCCACCGAGGAAGATCACCGGGCAGTTCTCCACCAGCGCGTCCATCATGGCGCCGGAGGACAGGGCGATGCCCGGGCCGAGGGTACAGATAGCCAGTACCGGCTTGCCCTTCATCCGCGTCCAGCCTTCGGCCATGAAGCCGGTGGCCATTTCGTGGTGGGGCGTGACGATGTCCCAGCCGCGCGCTTCCGCGGCGACGAAGAGGTGCACGAAGTTGGGGTCGGGAATACCGAACACGGTCTTGACGCCTTCGGCCTCGAACAGTTCGAGGATGCGCTCGTAGACCTTCACCGTGCGGCGGTCGCTGGACACCGGCTTGGCGGCGGGGGCTTTCTCATCAGCGTACATATGTTTGTACCTTTATGTGCGGGCAGTATTAAGGGTTCAGGCGGCGCTCTCCGGCGCCCCGATCAGTAGGCGTCCTCTGCCTCTGCGCCGTAACCGGCCTTGAAGTCCGTGTACCAGGACTTGAATTCCTCGTAGTTGGGCGCGTCCATGGCGTTGGCATCCGGATCGACCGGAACATGGATGACCGAGGGTACGCCCTCGGCCATCGCCCGCTCGACGCCGCGCTCGACGGCTGCGGCTATATCGGCCTCGTTCTCGATGAATTCACCGTAGGCGCCATAGCCCTCGGCGATCTTGTCGAAGCGAATGCTCTTGCTCCAGCGCGCCTCGGTTTTTGGCGAGTCCATGCCTACCTGCTTGTTCCAGACGCCTACCTCCAGGCCCCAGGCATAGTCGCAGGCGACAACAGTCACGATCGGCAGTTTCTTACGCACGGCGGTTTCCAGTTCGTTCAGGGAGAACTGGAAGGAGCCGTCGCCGGTGATGAAGACCACCGGGCGCTTGCCGTCGGTGGCCAGGGCGGCGCCGATGGCGTAGGGCAGGCCGGTGCCGAGGTGACCGGTATTCTGGTTCCACACCAGGTCCTCCGGTTTGTACTGGGTGTAGGTCCAGCCGAAGATGGTGGTGGAGCCGCCGTCCGCCGCGTAGATGGCATTGGCCGGGATCGCCTTGGTGGCCTCCACGATCAGTCGCGCCGGGTGGATCTGCTCGCCGCCGCTGGGCACGCCGGCCAGCAGTTCGGCCTTCCATTCTTTCTGCATGGACTTCCAGCCCTCGAACTCGGGGCTGGCGCTGCCCTGGAAGTCGCCCAGGGCGCTAATCAGTTGCGGGATGATGTCGCGCATGCAGCCCACCAGAGGCGCGTCGATGGGGCGGTTTACGCCCATGGCGGCGCCATCGCGGTCGAGGTAGATCCACTTGCGCTGGGCATCGCCTTTCTCCCAGTGGCGGCCGATGCCCATGTGCACGGGCTCGCCCAGCTCGGTGCCGATGGCGATACACAGGTCGGATTCACTGGCAGCGGCGCGTCCCGCGGGGGAGAAACCGTAGGCGAAGGTGCGATCTTCCTGGCCCTTGATGGTCATGGCGCAGCCGGAAGTCTGCAGGATGGGGCAGTCGAGTTTCTCAGCCAGCTCGGCGACCAGGGCGTGGGAGCGCGAGGTGAACATGCCCTGGCCGACCAGCATAACCGGGTTCTTGGCTGCCTTGATCAGCCCGACGGCCTTTTCGATCATGGTGCCGCTGGCGGCCTGCTCGACCATGCGGTACTGCTCCGGCGCCTGTACCGGCGGCCAGTTGAAAGTCTCGTGGATCACCGAGAGCGGCAGTTCCACGTAGACCGGGCCGGGCTTGCCGGTGGTGCACTGGCGGATGGCCTCGCGGATGATCTCGTCGGTCTGGTCGGCGTCCTCGATGATGGCCGCGTACTTCACCAGGGGTTCGAAGTGGGAAATCTGGTCGAGGAACTGGATGCGGCCGACCCGGGCGCGCTGGTTGGCGGTGCGCGAGCGGTTGCCGCCGAAGAAGATGGTCGGCGAGCACTCTTTCTTGGCCACGATCATCGCCGTAGCCAGGTTGGAAACCCCGGGACCCTGGGTGCCGAAGCAAACCCCGGGCTTGCCGCTCATACGCGACCAGGCGTCGGCCATGAAGGCGCCGTTCTGTTCGTGGTGGGGCGCGACGACCTTCCAGCCCCGCGCCTCGCAGGTCATGGCCATGTGCATGAAGCCGGGATCGGGGATGCCGAAGAGGGTATCGATGCCTTCCGCTTCCAGCAGGTCGACGATGCGTTGGTAAACAGGTACTGACATTTTTCGCTCCAGTCGAGGTCCGCGGCGATCGTCGCGGACCATCTGTGTTCTTGTTAGTGGTTGATTAGTCCTTATCGACCAGCTTCGGTGCGCCACGCCCTTCCATGTAGGTGGAGAGCACGCGGTGGAAATTGGTGATCTTCTGTTCCTGGTGCGGGTTCGGCTGGGCGCCGCGGAAACCGCGGGATTTCATGCCGCGCTGGACCCACTCCATGTTGGCGAAGTCCTGGGCCAGCACAGCGCCCCATTTCTCCGCCGTGGGTTCGGCTTCCACCCACTCGGTTTTCGGCTCCTCGCCCTCGGGGAAACGCTCCAGTGCATAGGATTCGAAGATGCACTTGTCCGGGTCGTCGCCGTAGGGGCGGGTGCGGTAGCACAGGGCGAAAGTCTGGCCCTGGAGGATAGTCTGGTTGGGGAACAGGCTCCAGGCCAGGCCCGCTTCGGCCATGATTTCCGGCGGGATGTTCGGCCACTCGACACCGCGGGCGGCGTCGTCCGCGCGGGCGGACTGCATCAGGTGGGCAATTACCTCGTTGCCGGGGGTGCCTTCCGGAAGCTCGTCCACCAGGCGGCTGGCGGCTTTCACCAGGGTCTCGGTGGCGGCGGCGTAGTTCACCGTCTCGTAGTTCTCGCGGATCAGCTCGTAGGTGGAGATGCGCGGGTCCTGGTCCTTGCGGCCGACCCGGGTTACGGAACTGCTCTGGCTGTTCTTGGCGGAAGCGTCGCGCTCGTCGAAACCGCTGACACCGTGGGGACCGTAGGGCTTGCTGTAGGCGTAGTACTCGCCGTATTTCAGCAGCTGGGTGTGGGTGCCCGCCACGTGGTAGGGCTCCATGAAGGCCTCGATGGCGGTCTTCCAGTTACAGGGATAGACCGACCACTGGCGCCACTTGTAGCGCATTTTCTCGAACTGGAAATGGTCGAGGATGCGTGCGGCGGGCTCTAGGAAGTCGCGCAGGGGTTCGCAGTCCTCGTCCATGTTGACGTAGATCCAGCCGCCCCAGCTGTCGCAGTTGACGCTGGTAAGACAGGTCTTGGCCTGGTTGTCGAGGGTGCCCTGCCAGTCCTGCTGGTCGAGGATGTAGGTGTTCTCGCCTTCCAGGTTGAAGGTCCAGCCGTGGAAGCCGCAGACGAAGTTGGCTTTGCGGCCGCGGGTGCCGTTGGTGCTGTCCGGTGAGTTCACCAGCTGGCGGCCGCGGTGGGGGCAGACATTGTAGTAGGCGCGAATCGTGTCCGGCGCCGTGCGGATGACGATGATGGACTCGTCGCAGATGTTGTAGGTGAAGTAGTCACCGACCTCGGGGATGTCCTCCTCGCGGCCCGCCATCTGCCAGATCTTCGGCCACAGCAGGTCTTTTTCGGCTTTCGCATACTCGGGGCAGATGAAAGCCTCGACGGGGTAGTTGAGGGGCTCACCCACCTCGTCGATGTTGATGCTGGGGATCGTGTTGTTTTCCGGTTTATTCATGACATCCTCCTGCCCGGCCAGGGGCTGACGGCTGTTGGCAATTTACTGTTGGAAGTTGGAGTACTGTAGCCCGGAATTTCTCCCTCGCCAGAACGGCGGGTATTGCTGCTCTCACTGCAGCGAGGGGCGAAATTTCCTCGGACGCCAGCCATGCCTGGTTTCTACTCGCCGAGCTCGACTGCCAGTCCGGGCAGTTCGCCGCTGTCGCGCCAGTCCTCCAGCAGTTTCATAAAGGCACCCCAGCCGGGCCCGTAGGACTCGCCCAGGTAGTTACGCAGCTTTTCGTTACCGTCGTCGTCGACGTCCTTCTCGCCCTCGTTGTTGAAATAGCTCGGCGTGCACTCCTGCTGGAAGGCGGAAAAGTCGATGGCGGTTTCGTGGATGTGGCGAATCCAGTCGTGCTGGGCCTCGGCAGTGGGTTCCACGGTCACCGCCCCGCGCTCCTTTGCCGCGCTGATGATATAGGCGATGTGCTGGCCCTGGCGCTTGAAGCACTCGGTGGTGGTGGAGTTCAGGCCGCCCTGGTAGAAGCCGACATAGAATTGGTTGGGGAAGCCGTGGGCCATCATGCCGTGCAGGGTCTTGTAGCCGTGCGCCCACTCCTGGTAGAGGGACTTGCCTTCGCGGCCGTCGATGGCCTCGAAGCCCCAGCGGCGGTCGAGGTCGCTGGTGACCTCGAAGCCGCTGGCGAAAATCATCAGGTCGATTTCGTGCTCCTCGCCGTGGGCGACGAAACCATTCTCCGTCATGCGCTCCACGCCCTGGGTGGCTGATACATCGATCAGCTTGACGTTGGGGCGGTTGAAAGTGTCGAGGTATTCCTCGTTGGACAGGGGGCGCTTGCAGAGGAAACGGTAGTAGGGTTTGAGGGCTTCGGCGGTCGCCTTGTCCTCGACCATGTCCGAGATGTGACGGCGCAGGCGCTCCATGACCTGGTAGTCCATCATCTCCCGTCGCTGCATGAATTCCTCGGGTGAGAGTTCAGGCCAGCCCTCGGCCTCCAGCTGAGCCTGCATGTTGCGGCTGATCTCGGTCCAGAAATCGCAGATCAGGTCCGGCTCGCCGGGTGCGAGCCAGGCTTCCATCGCGGCGTGGTGGAAGTTGTCGATGCGCGCCTGCTGCCATCCCGGCTCGAGCGAGTCCAGCCAGTCCTTGTCGGTAGGCGGGTTGCGGCGGATATCCACGGTGGACGGGGTGCGCTGCAATACATAGAGCTCTTTCGCGTACTTGCCGAGGTAGGGAATGGCCTGGATCGCAGTGGCGCCGGTGCCGATGATGGCGACTTTCTTGTCCGCCAGCTTGTCCAGCACCGGGTTGTCGTCGCTGCCGCCGGTGTAGTCGTATTCCCAGCGGGCGGTGTGGAACATTTTACCCTTGAACTCGTGGATGCCCGGGATGCCGGGCAGCTTGGGAATGTTGAGCAGGCCATTGGCCATCACCACGAAGCGGGCACGGATGTTATCGCCGCGGTCGGTGGTGACACGCCAGCGCTTGATCGATTCGTCCCAGCGCAGGCCCTTGACCAGGGTGTGGAAGAGGGCGTTGTCGTAGAGGTCGAAGCGCTTCGCGATGCTCTGGCAGTAAGCGTAGATCTCGTGACCGTCGGAGAATTTCTTGCTCGGGGTAAAGCCCATTTCCTCGAGCATTGGCAGGTAGCAGTAGGCGTCGTTGTCGCACTGCACGCCGGGGTAGCGGTTCCAGTACCACACGCCGCCAAAGTCGCCGGCGTGGTCGATATTGCAGAAATCGGTGATGCCCGCCTTGCGCAATTCCACCGAGGCGAGGATGCCGGACCAGCCACCGCCGAGCACCACGACTTCGATATCGCGATCCACAGGTTCGCGGGGTTCGATCGGCAGGTGGGGGTCGCCCTCGTACTCGTGGGAAAAATCACCCACCGGACGCTCGTACTGGTTCTGCCCTTCAGGCCGGATACGCTTGTCCCGCTCCTGGCGATACTTCTCGCGCAGCTCGGGAATATTGATTTCTTCGGGTGGCGGAATGTCCGTGGCCTGGCACTTCATTGGCATCCTCTCGGTTTTATATTTCGGCGGCCGACCTGCATTTGAGGTCAGCTTAACAGGGCCAACGATCTTAAACGAAAATCAACAGTGTTGTCTATAACGACGCCGATGCCTGCAGGGCAATCGACAGGCGCCTATTCCAGCGGCTGGGTACGCCGGGTCAGGGTGGGCTCGTCCCATTCCGGCATTCCCGGGGGAGCGCCGAAATCCGGGGACTCCACCATCGGGTTGGAGAGATCCAGGGGGCCGCGGTAGTGCAGGCCGAAATGCCGCCAGCGGAAGCGCCAGCGACCATCCTCCTCGCGTTGGTAGCGGTCGTAGAACACACCGATGGTCATCACCGAACTGCCGTCGGGCAGTTTCGCCATCTCCGTGCTCTGGATGCGGCCTGTGCCCTTGTCGCCCTCGATATCCAGCACCGGCAGGCCAGGCAGGATCAGCACCCGCTCGTTGAGGCCCAGCAGCTTGGCGAAGGTGGGGCCGATCTCGGCGCGGCCCTTGAGGTGCATGCCGCCCACTTTCCACTCCCCGTCCTCGGTGAAGCAGTCGATAAAGCTGTCCGCGTCCTGGCGCCACACGGCGTCGATGAAGCGGGCGTAAAGCTGGCGGATACCACTCTCTGCCAATAGGAAATCTGTCGTCATTATTGATACTCCTTCGTTTTATAATGGCTCGATTGTAGTGGGATGGTTGGTGTGCGGCAATCCGTGCCCCTGGGGTTGCGGGTCAAGCCACCCAAACCACCTGGGCCCCAGGCCGGGGATCAGCCTGACGGAGCGACTGACCACATGCCGGTAGCCTCCATCACCGCGTCTTCACCACAGCGTAAAATGCCCCGGGCGAACACCAGGGAGCGGCTGCGGCGCAGCAGCTCGAAGTCCAGTTCGACGAAGGCGGGCGCCCGCAGGGCTTTGAGGAAGTGGTTGTCGAGCTGGATCGTCGAACAGAAGGCGCGCTCCGCGGCCTCCCAGACCAGCAGGGACATGGCGTGGTCCATGAAAGTCATCAGCACACCGCCGTGGACGAAACCCTGGGCGTTGCAGTGGTTCTCGTCCAGCTGTACCGCGTAGCGCCAGCCCGCGTCGTCGCGCTGGGTCCACAGTGCGCCTATCGTCGCGGGGATGCCCTTCATCTCCCGTCGCTTCCATTCCTGCATATCGTTCATCCTCTGCTCACCAGGGTTAACACGGCGCCGCCATGTTGCATTGAAAAATGAATTCGGCCATTGTACCGCTTCATTTGTGCAGCGGGGCTGCTCGCCGCAAATCCGGTCGCCGAGCCACGTAATAAGAACGCATCCCCCAGGAGGTTGCCAGTGACAAGCCCGAGCGGGCGCTTCAGCGCCGCCCTTCCCCCCGAAGCCAGCGATGGCTGGCGACTCGAACGCCTGACCGCTCCCAGTCGCCTATACGGCGCCAACGGCATGCGTACCGGCGCCGATGGCAGGGTCTATGTCGCCCAGGTGGCTGGCAGCCAGGTCAGCGCCATCGATGTGGACAGTGGCGTGATCGAAACCGTCAGCCCGATCGGTGGCGACATCGTCGGCCCTGACGATCTCGCCTTCGATGCAAGGGGCAACCTTTTCGCCACCGAGATCACTCGCGGGCTGGTGAGTATGCGCAAGCCTAACGGCGAATATCGGGTGGTGCAGGGGGACATGCCCTGCGCCAATCCCATCACCATGTACCAGGGCAGGCTGATCGCCGGTGAGTGTCGTGTCGGCGGCCGCATCATGGAACTGAGCGTGGATGGCGGCCCGCCGCGGATCATCCTCGACAACGTCCCGATGCCCAACGCTTTCGAAGTCGGCCCGGACGGCAAGCTTTACGCCCCGATCATGGGCACCAACGAAATCTGGCGGATCGACATCGAGAGCGGCGAACACGAGGTGGTGGCCACGGATCTTGGCGTCCCGGACTCGGTCAAGTTCGACAGTCAGGGCTACATCGTCTCCACCCAGGTTGCCAGCGGCCAGGTCCTGCGGGTCGATCCCGCCACCGGCGAGAAGACGGTGCTGGCGCAACTCATGCCGGGCCTGGACAACTGCACCTTTGTCGGCGAGCGCCTGTTTGTCTCCAGTATCACTGGCGAACTGGTTGAAATCACCGCGTCAGGAGAAGTGCGCGCCCTGGTGGACAAGGGCCTGCAGTGGCCGCTGGACGTGGCCCTCGGCAGCGGCGGCGAACTCTTCGTTGTCGATGGCGGCTTTACCTACATCCTGCCTTCCGGTGGTGAACTGGAACTGGTGGGCATGTTGTTCTCGCCAGGCTTCCCGGGTTACTGCCGCGGCGTGGCGGCTGCCGGTCCCGGGCAGTGGATTGTCACTACCGCCAATGGCGAAGTCAGCCGCTTCGATGTCGCGAAGCAGGAAAGCCAGGTGCTGGCCAGCGGCTTTGACCAGTTGATGGGCGTCGCGGTGACCGACGCGGGTATCGTCACCGCGGAATACGGCAGGGGGCGCCTGCTTGGCATTGACCATTCCGGTGAGGTGGCCGAGCTGGCGACGGACCTCGCCGAGCCCAAGGGCGTGGCGGTCGCCGCCGACGGCGCCTGTTACGTGGCGGAATCCGCCGCAGGCAAGGTCAGCCGGGTGAGTGGTGGCCAGGCGGAGACCCTCCTCGACGGCTTGCAGCAGCCCGAGGGCCTTGCCCTGTACCACGGCAAGCTGTTCGTGCTGGATATCGGCGCGAAGACCCTTATCGAATGCGACCTGCTGGACGGCGACCGCCGGATCATAGCCTCGGGTCTGCCAGTGGGCGTGCCCGCCGGATCAGAACTCAAGTTGCTCGGCGGGGTAGGCGATATGTGTGGGCCGATGGGCAACTTTACCGGTATCGACGTCGGGCCGGACGGGACTGTCTACATCTGCGGGGACGGTGAAGGCAGCGTGATCGCGCTGCGGCCTGAAGGCTGAGTCGAGTGAGTTTCGACAAGAGTCCCCAGGCTCCGCGCTCCGACGAGCGCTGGGTGCGGGGCGATCACTTTGGACTCGAGATCCCCGCCGACGCCGAGCACCTGCTGTCTGCCGGCGCCGACTTTCTTACCCAGGCGTTTCAGGCTGCAGGCTCACTGGCCGCGGACAACCGGGTCAGCAGCATCGTCGAGGCGGAGGAATTCCACGGTGGCGGCACCGGGCGCAAGCTGTTGCTGACCGTGAGCTACGATCAGCCGCAGGCCGACTTGCCCGAGCGGCTTTTTATCAAGTTTTCCCGCAATTTCGACAATGAGCTCTGGGACCGGGGCCGCTTCATGATGGTCTCGGAAGTCAATCTCGCAGTGCTCTCGCGTACGCCGGAGTTTCCCGTCGCGGTACCGGCCTGCCTTTTCGCCGATGTGGAGTCGAGTTCCGCCACCGGGCTGATCATCACCGAACGGATCAATCACGGACAGGGCAGCGTTGAGGCGCTCTACGCCAAGTGCATGGACTACATGGTGCCGGAGCCGCTCGAACACTACAGGGCGATTGTCAAAGGGCTGGCGAAACTGTCCGGCTCCCACCGGGCCGGCAAATTGCCCGCTGTCTTCGACAGTACCTTTCCCTACAGGGGGGACCAGGCCGCAGCCATGTTCAGCATCCCGGTGCCCGAGGAAAAGCTGGTGGAGCGCGCAAACCGGATGTTCGATTTTATCGCGCGCTACCCAAAGCTGTTTCCCCGGAAGCTGCAGGGGGCGGAGCTTCGCCAGCAGTTTATCCGTGATATTCCCGACGTGGTGGCAGCGCAGGGTGGGATCCGGGACCTGCTCTTCGGCAATCCGGACATGGTCGCCTTTTCCCACTGGAACGCCAATATCGATAACTGCTGGTTCTGGCGCGACGAGCGTGATGGACTGCACTGTGGCTACCTGGACTGGGCGAACGCGGGGCAGATGAGCGTTGCCCAGTCCGTCAGCGGTGTTATCAGCGGCGCAGAACCTTATATCTGGGAAAATCACCTGGACGATCTACTGGGCATGTTCGTCGAGGAATTCGCCGCCCACGGTGGTCCGCGTCTCTCTCCGGATGAGTTGAAACTTCATTGCCTGCTGATTATGGTGGTATCCGGGCTGGCCTATTCCATGGGCGCTCCGGTCGCGCTGGGGCGGGAAATCGAGGACATCGATGCACTGGAAAGTTATCGCGACGCAGCCTTCCAGCAGCATGAGAACGCGCGAATCCAGCTCCACATGATGACCAGGACACTCTGTGCCTGGCAGACTTTCAAACTGGGCGATCTCGTCCGGCAGCTGTAGTACTTCAATTTGTCTGATTGTTCGAGGACTCAATGGGAAACAGCAGTATCGTTTTCAGCATCGTTCTGTTCGCCCTCGCGGGCCTGGCGGGTTTTCTTTCCCGTGAACTGTATGCCCTGCAGCACATTGCCGCCGCTCACTGGATAGCGGTGAGCGCCTACCTGATCGCCGCGCCGCTGGGGAAGCTCGTGCTGTTTTCACCGGGCCTGGTGGTCGGTTTTCTTTGCAACAGGCTCCACCTGATACTGGTATTCCTTGTAGGCTCCCTGTCCTATTTTCCTTTTCAGTATTTCTCAGGCGGCAGCTTCGGCGCTTCGAACCTGACCCTGGCTGCGCAGGCAATGGGTTTTGCGGTTGCTGTCTGCGTGGCCTATCTCGCAGGATCCCGGATTTCCCGATAGCAGCGCCGGTTCCACTGTGAGCTGGCGCAGTGATGGAAGGGGCCGCCTCATTTACATATCTGGATATTCGAATATACTGATAGGCTCAGTCCGGTAGAGCATTTGCACTAAGCCGGGCTTTGCGCCCATGGAGGCAGGTTTTTGCTCACGCCCGTTCAATTGTTCAAGTGCCTCGCCGATGACACCCGGCTGCATGCCACCCTCCTGATCGTCCGCCAGGGTGAGTTGTGCGTGTGTGAATTGATGGAAGCCCTCGACCAGGGGCAGTCAAAAATCTCCCGCCACCTGGCACAACTGCGCAACTGCGGCATTCTCGATGATACCCGGCGCGGGCAGTGGGTGTATTACAGCCTCGCACGCGACCTCCCGCAGTGGGCGATGGCAATTCTTCAGGACGCGGCGCAGGCAAGTGATGAAACATTGCAACTTTATGAAAGTAACCTGGCAGCGATGCCGGATCGCCCGATCTGTTGCTAAGGCTCAAGGAGTGAGGTGATCTCCATGCTGAAGGTGCTCTACGTCTGTACCCACAATCGCTGTCGCAGCATCCTGAGCGAAGCGATAAGCAACCACCTGGCGGCGGGGAAGATTCGGGCGCTGAGCGCAGGCAGCGCGCCTGCGGGTGAAGTGCATCCGCTCACGCTGAAGTACCTGGAAGAGAAGGGCATCGCCACCGAGGGTTTGCGCAGCCAGTCCTGGGACGACTTCGAGGCGGATCAGCCGGAACTGGTCATTACCGTGTGCGACAAGGCGGCAAGCGAGGTCTGTCCGGTATGGTTTGGCGACGCTGCTAAAGCGCACTGGGGCCTGCCCGATCCCTCGAAACTCGGCGGCAGCGAAGCGGAGATCCGCGGTGCTTTTTACGCGGTGATGGACTCGATCGAAACACGGGTCCGGAAATTGCTCGCCATCGACTGGGAAAGCCTGTCGCAGGCGGAACGGCAGCGTGAACTTACGCGCCTGACAGAGGAGAAGTAAGAGTGGGAATGTTTGAACGCTACCTGAGTGTGTGGGTTGGTCTTTGCATCCTGGCCGGACTCCTGCTGGGCAATCTCGCGCCCGGGGTATTCCACTGGTTCGCGGCGATGGAGATCGCCCACGTGAACATCCCCGTGGCCATTTTCATCTGGGTGATGATCTACCCGATGATGGTGCAGGTGGACTTTTCGTCGATAAGGGATATCGGTGAAAAGCCCCGCGGGCTAATGCTGACTCTCGTCGTCAACTGGCTGATCAAGCCATTTACGATGGCCGCGCTCGGCTGGCTGTTCTTCCGGGTGATTTTTGCCGACCTGGTCGACCCTCAAACGGCAACGGAATACATCGCCGGTATGATCCTGCTGGGGGTCGCGCCCTGTACCGCCATGGTATTCGTTTGGAGCCACCTGACAAAAGGCGATGCCAACTACACGCTGGTGCAGGTCTCGGTGAATGACCTGATCATGATCTTCGCTTTTGCGCCTATCGCCGCCTTCCTGCTGGGCATCAGTGATGTGACCGTACCCTGGGAGACCCTGCTGCTGTCGGTGGTGCTTTACGTGGTGATCCCCCTGATTGCCGGGGTGCTGACGCGGCAGAAGCTCGATTCAAGTCAGGATCACTCGCAATTGGATCACTTTCTGCAAACCCTGAAGCCGATATCCATTGCCGGTTTGCTGGCCACCGTCGTGCTGTTGTTCGGCTTCCAGGCGGAAACCATTCTCGCCAATCCCCTGGCGATTTTACTCATTGCCATTCCCCTGTTAATCCAGACCTACGGCATCTTCGCGCTCTCCTACAGCGCGGCAAAAGCGCTGAAGCTTCCCCACAACATCGCCGCCCCGGCCTGCATGATCGGCACCTCCAATTTCTTCGAGTTGGCTGTGGCGGTGGCCATCTCCCTTTTCGGCCTGCAGTCCGGCGCGGCGCTGGCCACGGTGGTGGGGGTGCTGGTCGAAGTGCCGGTCATGTTGTCGCTGGTGGGTTTTGCCAATCGCACCCGTCACTGGTTTGACCAGGAGTAACCCGTGCCATTGGAAGACATGCCCAACATCGACGAAGCGTGCCTGCGGCCCATAGACGAGGACAAGCTCTTCGTCTCACCCCGGCCTGATCACAAGCCGCGAATCCTCCTCCTCTACGGCTCCCTGCGAGAGCGCTCCTTCAGTCGCCTCGCCAGCGAGGAGGCCGCGCGGATACTCGAATACTTCGGCGCGGAAACACGAACCTTCAATCCCTCGGGCCTTCCCCTGCCCGACGACACCGACGACCAGCACCCCAAGGTGCAGGAACTGCGCCAACTCGCCGCCTGGAGCGAGGGCATGGTCTGGTGCAGCCCAGAGCGCCACGGCGCAATGACCGGCATCATGAAAACCCAGATCGACTGGATTCCCCTGTCCATGCAGGCCGTGCGACCAACCCAGGGCAAGACCCTGGCAGTGATGCAGGTATGCGGCGGCTCACAGTCCTTCAACGCGGTGAACCAGATGCGGGTGCTGGGGCGCTGGATGCGCATGCTGACGATTCCCAACCAGTCCTCTGTCCCCAAGGCCTGGATGGAATTCGATGACCTGGGACGGATGAAACCCTCTTCGTTCTACGACCGCATAGTCGACGTGATGGAAGAGTTGGTGAAGTTCACGCTGCTGACGCGCGGCAGCAGCGACTATCTCGTCGACCGCTACTCCGAGCGCAAGGAGACTGCGGAAGCTTTTCGCAAGCGGATTGATCGGCGCGCGAACTGAGTTTGCGCCCGAGGAAGTGACCTGTGTGCGCTTTCCTGGGCAGACGGATATTCTGGTCTATGCTCTTATTTCAATTCGCAATAATGAGTAGTCGATAGTGAGTAAGCTTGCACAATGGATGGAGATTACCGCGAGCGCTGGCGTGATCATCGGTATTGTCTTCCTGATCATCGAGATTTCTCAAAATACCACTGCCGCCGAAAACGATGCAGCGTTTGCGCTTCAAAGCGCAATTTCTGAGCAGGTACTGATCGCTGCGACCAATGACGAGCTGTTTGACATCATTTCAAAAATCTATGAAAACAAGGAGCTGGACTCCCGGGAGGCTTTTCGTGGCGCGATTTACTTCTCCTCCACGATGTCACTTTTTGAATACGCCTATAGTCAATACGAGGCCGGTTTGATCAGTGAGGAGCTGCTCAAGTCATATGAAGATGATGTTCTGCTTTTTGTCGACGCGACGGATTTCTCGAAATCATTTTGGCGGACTAATCGAGACGGCCTCACCGTGAACTTTCGCAATTACGTCGATGCTTTGATTGCCTCGCAGCAATGAGGGCATGGCGGCGGCTTAGAGATGTTTCTTGTGGTTCGGACTCTTCACTACCCGTGTAGCCCACTGTGGCCCGGCGAGTTCCCGTCGGGCACAGCCCTGGCCTTCAGGCAATAATACCTGCGGCCTTCAGCGCCGCAATCTGTGTCTCGTCAAGGTCCAGCAGGTCGATCATCACCTGGTTGGTGTGCTGCCCCAGCACCGGCGGCGCTGTTGGCACGGGCTGTTCCGCGCCGGTGAATTTAATGGGGCGGTTGACGATGGGTATGCTGCCCAGGGTCTGGTGCTCGGTGGTCACCACCATATTGCGCTCTTTGGCCTGCGGTTGGGCCAGGGCCTCGGTGATGCCGAGAATCGGCGCGTTGGGCACCTGGTGCTCGCTGAACAGTTCCACCAGTTCATCCACGGTATGAGTTTCGGTAAACGCGGACACGATGGCGTTCACTTCCTCCCGGGCGTTCCTGCGCTTCTCGATCATGTCGTAGCGCGGGTCCTCGGTCAGCTCCGGACGGCCGATGGCTGTGCAGATGCGCGACCAGAAGGCATTGGTGAGGCAGGCGACGATGATCGAGCCGTCACTGGCGGGGAAGGCGCCGTAGGGTACCAGGTTGGGGTGCTGGGTGCCCTGGGGCTGGGGGTCCTCACCATTGAAGAAGGCGAGTTGGGCGAGGTAGCCGAGCATGCCGAGCATGCCGTCCAGAAGACTGATATCGATGTGCCGGCCGCGACCGGTGGCGTGGCGCTCGTGCAGGGCGGCGAGAATCGCGATCGGGCCGTTAATGCCGCCGATCAGGTCGCCCAGGGGAATACCCAGTTTGGTCGGCGGGGCGCCGGGCTCGCCGTTGACGCTGAGCGCGCCTGAGAGCGCCTGCAGCACAATGTCGAAGGAGGGCTTGTCGGCCATCGGGCCGGTAGCGCCGAAGCCGGAAATAGAGCAGTAGATCAGCCCGGGATGGATTGCCGCCAGCGTGTCGTAGCCGAGGCCGAGGCGGTCCATCACCCCGGGGCGGTAGTTCTCCACCAGTATGTCGCACCTGGCCGCGAGGTCCTTGATCAGCTGTACGCCCTCGCCGGTCTTGAGGTCGACGACGATACTCTTCTTGCCGCGGTTGATGGCCAGGTAGTAGTGGCTCTCGCCATCGCGAAAGGGTGGAAAGGTGCGGGTCTCGTCGCCGCTGCCCGGCGGCTCCACCTTGATCACTTCCGCGCCGAGGTCTGCCAGCGCCAGTGACGCGGATGGGCCCGCCAGCACGCGGGTGAGATCGAGAACGCGGACGCCGGCCAGCGGTCCCGCCCAGTTTGCCTGATCAGTCATACAACCTGCCGGTTGGAAATTTGTTATTGGCGCTCGAACTGCGCTTGTCTGTTACCTGTTGCCAGGAAACTCGGGTGAATGCCGCGATAGCGCTGCGACACTCACCGGAGTTGCCTGCAGGGCGGTATGGCCCTGCGGGAAACTGTGGCCGGCCTCCACAGGGGAGACCGGCCGGGATGCATCAGCCCTTGGAGGGCAGCTGCACGATGGCGGAGCCAGTGGCGGACAGTTCGCCGCGGTGGGTTTCTGCGCGCTGGCTGATTTCCACGAAGTGCTTGCCGTCTTCCTCGAACTTGCGGGTGACCTGGCCGTCGATGAAGATCACATCGCCGTCCGGGTTGTGCCGGCGGATCTGGCTCTTGTGCTTGGCCAGGAAGCCGTCGTCGCCCATCCAGTTAGTGCAGTGGTGGGTCAGCCAGGAAGTACGCTCCGGGCCGTAGTCGTAGGCGCCGGGGGTACCCACTTCCTTGGCGAAGTCGTCATCCCAGTGGACGCGCTCGGGGCAGTCGGGGATGTTGAAGCGGTTCTTGATCGCCAGGCCCGGGTGCGCCTGCTGCATTTTCCACGCCAGCTTGTTGGAGCGGATGTAGAGGCCGCCCCAGCCCTGGGCGTAGCAGATGAAGCCGGTGACGGTCATCGGGCCTTTCATCATGCGCGGCAGTTCTTCGCCTTCTTTGACGTCTTCCCAGTAGCGGGTGTTGGCGCCGCGGATTTCCTCGTTGGCGTAGAGCTTGCCCCACTCGGCCAGCTGTTCATCGCTCAATTGTTCGACCTTGCCTTTGACGCTGTCGTACTTGGTGCCGCGCTCACGAGCTTCGTCGCGGTCGGTACGGAATACCCAGCTGTCCGCTTCGGTGACCTTGTCGCCGTGCTGGTTGTAGAAGTCCACGTGGTAGATCTGCTGGAAGGAGCGGCCGGCGAAGCGGGTCTGGTGCTCGATCAGGTCCTTCAGGTAGGCCTCGGTGCGGATCTCGTCGTTGCGCATGACCGGCTTGTGCCAGGTCCAGTCGGCGCCGGCCCACATGGCGTGAACGCCGGAGAGGCCGCCACAGTAGCCGGAGATGATGCGGCTGGTGGTGAACATGAAAGAGGGCAGGGCGACGATGTCGCCGTACTTGGTGCCCTTGGCGTACTCGGGGTCGCACCACAGGGGGTTGTCGTCACCGATGCCGTGGGCGTAGTGGCGGATGGCGTCGCGGGTGGCTTCGTAGTTCCAGGGCTCTACGGTGTTTTCGATCTTGACACCGATGCGCGAGCGCAGGTCTTCGAGACCTTCCTCGGTGATCTTGGGGAATTTGTTGACTGCTGTCATGGTTACTCTCCGTTTACAAAGAATTCGTTTTTTAAATCAGCGGTGAATCAGTTTCCGGCCGCGGCTACTTGTTCCTGCAGCTTGGCCGCTTCGCGGTCGCGCAGGACCTTGCGGTGAACCTTGCCGGCCGGGGTCTTGGGCAGTTCATCCACAAATTCGACGATCCGCGGGAATTCGTGCTGGGCCAGGCGGCTGCGCGTGAATTCCTGCAGTTCTTTCACCAGTTCGTCACTGTACTGGGACTTGCTTACAACAAATGCCTTCACCACCTGGCCGCGGGTCTCGTCGGGCACGCCGATCACGGCGACCTCGTCCACGGCATCGTGCTTGAGCATGGTGTTCTCGATCTCCACCGCGCTCATGGTCCAGCCGGCGGAGATAATCACGTCGTCGGCTCGGCCGCAGTGGTAGAGGTAGCCGTCGGCGTCGCGGCGAGCCAGGTCCTTGGTGGTCTCCCAGTGGTCGCGCTTCCACAACATCAACTCGCCCACCTCGTCGGCTTCGGTCTCGCTGCCGTCGGCGCGTTGCACCTGCAGCTTGAGGCCGGGGATGGGCTTGCCGAGGGAACCGGGGCGAACTTCGTAGTCCTCGGCACCGGGGAAGTTGACCAGCACCACACCGATTTCGGTGGTGCCGTACATGCTGCAGGCGGGCACGTGGAAGGTCTCGTCGATGAACTCCAGGGTCGCCGGGTCACAGGGTTCGCCGGTGAATGAGAGCTTCCTGATGCTGAAGTTGAAGTCGCCGCCCTTGCCGGAGTTTTTCATCATCCGGTAGTGGGTGGCGGCGGCGGACATATTGGTGATCTTGTAGTCCTGCAGCGCTTTCATCAGGCGCACGGCGTCGAACTTGCCGGCGAAGGTGCCGGTGGTAACGCCCATGCCCAGGGGCGCCAGGGTGCCGTGCCACAGCCCGTGTCCCCAGGCCGGTGAAGAGGGGCAGAAATATTCGTCGCCGGGGCGGATGCCCGTGCCATAGAGCGCGGCGAACATCAGGGTAACCAGTGACTTGTGGGTGTGCTTGACCGCTGCCGGCAACTCGCGGGTGGTGCCGGAGGTGTACTGGAATACCGCCAGGTCAGCGGCCTTGGATTTGGTTTCGAAAGTGGTCGGGTACTTGCTGATGGTGTCCAGCAGGTCCTGGTTGGCGATGACCACGTTCAGGCCTTCCACCTGGTGGGCGATTTCCGCCTTCTCGTCGTTGGTGACCAGCAGGCTCGGCTTGCAGTCGTCCACCCGCAGGCGCAGGCCGTCGAGGCCGAAGAGGGTGAACAGGGGCACCGAAATGGCGCCGGTCATCATCGCACCGAACAGGCTTGTGTAGAACGGCAGGGAGGGTTCAAGCATGAAGGCGATGCGATCGCCGGGCTGGATGCCCTGTTCCACCAGCCAGTGGGCGAACTGGGCGGAGCGCGCCGCAATCTCGTCGAAACTGAGGATCTCGTCGCGGCCATCGTCGTGGGCAATACGCACCGCGGTGCGGCCGGAGCCATCGGCGTGGCGGGTGATGCACTCGTGGGCGATGTTCAGCTGCTCGCGGTCGCCGTCGAAGAGTTCCCACAGGGCCGCTGAATTGGCGTGTGCCTGGGCGTCGGCGAAGGAGGTGTAGTCAGTCAGTTTGGCCATGTTGGTAAGCGCATTCTCTGTTGTGTGGTTGTGCGACAGGCTTTGTCGCCAGAGGTGGGGCGGAACAATGCCACATCTCATGATTGTTGTAAATAATGAATTGTGTTCAATATATTGAATATGCTAGTCTCGCACCACTAACAGATCGTCGGGAAAAACCATGAACGACAAGCGTGACGCCGGAGGCCTCGCCGACAACATCAAGCAGAGCAAGGCGCCGGCCATCTCGCGAGCCGCGGCCATCCTGCGCCTGCTCGGCAAGCATGAATCGCCCCTGGGGCTGCAGACCATCGCCCGCGAACTCGGCCTGGTCCCCAGCACCTGCCTCTACGCCCTGCGTGCGCTGGTAGCTGAGGAGCTGGTGGCCTTCGATGCGGATACCAAGCGCTATTCATTGGACGCCGGCGTGCTGACCCTGGCGCGCCAGTGGCTCCAGCGTGACCAGTTCACCGATCTCGCCCAACCGGTGCTCGACCGGCTCAGCCGCGAGCATGAAGTCACCATGCTGGCGGTGAAGTGCGTGGGCGCGGAGCACATTGTCGTGGTAGGCGCTTCCCGTGCGGGCAATACCCTGCAGGTGAGCGCCCAGGTGGGCGGCCGCTTCCCGGCGCTGATCAGTGCCACCGGCCGTTGCGTTGCGGCCTACCGGAATTTTGACGAGGCCGAGTTGCGGACGCGTTTCGATACCCTGCGTTGGGACAATCCGCCAAGCTTTGAAGACTGGTATCGGGAAGTGCAGGAGACTCGCTCACAGGGGTTTGCAGTGGACGCGGGTAATTACATCTCCGGGGTGACGGTAGTTGCGGCGCCGGTCTGGCTGGCGCCTGGAAAGTTCAGCCATGCGCTGGTGGCACTGGGCTTGGGGAGTGCGCTGCAGCGACGGGGGCTGGATGGATTGTCCGCTGGCCTGGTCAGCGCCGCGGAGGGCTTGTCCCAGCGCTTCAGCACCTAGCTGTGCCTGGCCTGGTTTCAGGCCAGATGGTACTTTGGGCAAGCTGAAGCCCGGGCGGTGCCAGGCTTCATCGCTACCGTCTGACCATGGAGGCAACTATGTCGATAAATCTAAAGGAAGTTGACGGAGTAGAGATCAAGCCCAAGCACCGGGCAACCTGCCACTGCGGCGCGGTGGAGATCGAACTGGATCTGCCCGATGGGCTGGTCGACGTGCGCCGTTGCGATTGCTCGATGTGCCGCAGGCGCGGCGCTGTGGCCGCATCTGTCCCCCTCTCTGGAATCAGGATCATCAAGGGCGCGGATGCCCTGAGGCTTTATCAGTTCAATACCAGAACCGCCAAACATTACTTCTGCCGCGACTGTGGGATATACACCCATCACCAGCGGCGCTCCAACCCCGAACAGTATGGGTTTAATGTCGGTTGCCTCGAAGGAATCAACCCCCTGAAAATCTGGGGGATTCCCACCTACGACGGCGTCAATCACCCGGCGGACAACCCGCCGGAAAGTTGAGCGGATAAAGCCCATGTATGCCGTTATCTTCCGGGCCAGCATCAAGGCCTTCGATGCGGACTATTCCGCCACCGCCAGCAAGTTGCGCGAGCGCGCGATGCGCGAATACGGATGCACGGAATTTACCTCGTGCACTGAAGGTGACCAGGAAATCGCCATATCCTATTGGCCGTCGATGGAGCACATCGCGGCCTGGGCGGCGGACGAGGAGCACCGCCGGGCGCAAGCCCTCGGCCGGGAAAAGTGGTATAAGTCCTACCAGGTAGAGGTACTGCAGGTCATCAGGTAGGCCCCGCTGCAGTTTCGATATTTCAAATTATTTCCAAGCCCGCTGGAGAAAACCCATGATAATCAATCTCTGTTTCGGCACTAACGATCTTGAGAAAGCCGGTAAATTCTACGATGCCATCACCGCGGAACTGGGCTGCGGCCGCACCAACGAGACCGAAAAAGCGATCTTCTGGGCCAACCCGGGTGTCGGTATAGGATTCGCCGTAACCAAACCCTACGACGGCAAGGCTGCCCATTACGGCAATGGGGTGATGGCCACTATCGGCGCGAAAGACCGCGAGCAGGTTGATCGCTTGCACGCCGCGGCGATGAGCAATGGCGGCACCGACGAAGGCGGCCCTGGTGAGCGGGCCAATGGCTACTACTGCGCTTACTGGCGCGATCCCGACGGCAACAAGATGAACGCGGTCGCCCTGGGCTGAGCCAGGCCCGCAAGCGAATCGAGGGAAGTTGGCGACTATGAGCCTGGACACGCTCCTCAATTTTCACCAGAGCACTGCGCGTATTGGCACTGCGGGCCAGCCCACGCCCGGGCAACTCGAGCTGATTGCCGCCGAGGGCTATGGCGCGGTCGTGAACCTCGCCATGCACAACTCGGACAATGCCATAGCCAATGAAGGCAACCTGGTGGCCTCATTGGGTATGGCCTATATTCATCTGCCGGTGCCTTTCGAGGCACCCACTGCCGGGCACCTGCGGAAATTCATCCGGGTCATGGACGCCCTGGAAGGCGAGAAGATTTTCGTCCACTGCGCAATTAACGCGCGGGTATCCGCCTTCATGTTCAAGTACCTGACGCTGTGCAAGGCGACCAGCGCAGCCGATGCGACTTCGCCCCTGTTGAAGAGCTGGTTGCCAGATATGGACCCGGCGTGGAAAACCTTCCTTGCACTGAGTGCCGATGATCTCGGGCTCTAGGCGCAGTGCCATAGCTGCCATAGCAAATTGATCCCGCTTCTCTCACCACGGAAGACGGAGTCGGGTATGTGTTCGGTACCTGGGCGAGGCTTGCGAGGGTGCACCAAAAGCCGTAACAATGGCGAGCCACTTCATCGCCAGCGCTTGCCGGAGAAACGCCATGGCCGGGAAAATCCTCGAAATTTATATCGCCAGGACCGGTGGGCAGCCGGAGCTCCAGGCCTCTGTCGAGGTCGAGGCGAAGCGCGGTGTGGTGGGTGACCGCTACTACGACGGCACCGGCACCTTTTCGGAAAAACTCCTCGATAACCGCAAGAGTGAAATCACCTTCATCGCCGCCGAGGAAGTCGATGCCTTCAACACGGAGACAGGCGAATTCCTCGGCTATGGTGAGCCGCGCCGAAACGTGGTGACCCTCGGCGTGGATCTCGCCAGCCTGATCGGCCGGGAGTTCACAATCGGCGATGCGCGCTTCCTCGGCATTGAGCGCTGCGAACCTTGTGCACACCTCGCCAGCACGGTGAACAGCAAGGTCCTTCCGCACCTGGTGCACACCGGCCTGCGGGCGGCGATCCTGACGTCGGGAAGCCTGGAACCCGGGCAGCAGATCTGTCCGGCCTGAGCCTGCGTCTCCCGTTCGCTCGCGGGTAAGCCAATTCTTCCTCCCTTTGCCCCGGGATTCCGGGCGTTGCCAAATCCCACCCGCAATGTATAGTACCGGTCAGTACGAATAAATAGCAAACACCCGCGTCGCCTCCGCTCTCATACCAGGCATCTTCGGGCCAGTCGCGGTTGAGTGCCAAGAGGGATATTCAGTGAGTAAAGCACTTCTGCAGGACAAGGTCGCCATCGTCACGGGCGGCGGCGGCACCATCGGTAGCGCCAGTGCAAAGCTGTTCGTTGAGGAGGGGGCCCGTGTCGTCGTCGCCGATATCAATGAGGAACACGGCGCGGCGGTCGCTGCGGAGATCGGCGACGCGGCGGTATTCCACCGCACCGACGTATCACAACCGGAGCAGATGCAGGCCCTGGTGGATTTTGCGGTAGCCCATTTCGGTGGCCTGCATGTCATGTTCAACAACGCCGGTTATGCCGGCGCCGTGCATCCCCGCCTGTTCGACGACGACTTCGCCGACTTCCAGCAAGTGATGGCGGTAAACCTGCTCAGCGTGATGACGGGCAGTCGTTACGCCGCCATGCACATGGCCCGGAACGGCGGCGGCTCCATCATCAATACGACTTCCCTCGGTGCACTCAACCCCGGTCCTCCCATCCTGATCTATCGCGCTGCGAAGTCGGGGGTGATCCAGTTCAGCCAGTCGATTGCCAGGGATGTGGCAGAGTATGGCATTCGGGTTAACTGCATCGCACCGGGGCGAATTCCCGCGGGCATGACCTTCTACGACATATCCGAGGCCATACGCCGGCACCAGCCGCTGCAGCGCCAGGGCGAGGCGGGGGACGTGGCCAAGGCCGCGCTCTATCTCGCCAGCGATATGTCCCTGCACACCACCGGCCTGGTTGTCACAGTGGATGGCGGTGCCAGCCTCGGCGGACCTCTGGACGACAGCAACAAAAAAGTGACCTGAAAAAACGCTGAACGGAATCACCAACAAGGATATGACGCGATGACTGACAAGACGCTCGACTGCTCCGATCTCGATAACTACATGGGCGTACCGCTGACTACCTGGACACTCAGGGACGAACTGCACAACAACGATTTTCGCCGCTGGGCCCAGGCGATGCACTACCCCAACCTGTTGCACTATGACGACGACTTCGCCGCCCGCAGCCGCTTTGGCCGGCTGGTGGCGCCCCAGTCCTTCACCATCGCCGCGGCGGAAGGGCATGGCGCCTGCCCCGCGGCGGTGGGCATGATCCCGGAGTCCCACCTGATCTTCGGCGGCGACGAGTGGTGGTTCTATGGTCCCCGCCTGTTCGCCGGTGATCGCGTTGTGCACGAGAAGATTCCCTTTGACTACGTGATAAAGGAAACCGGCTTTGGCGGGCCGACCTGCTTCCAGCGCGGCGACAACAATTACTACAAGCAGGACGGTACGATGTTTGCCAAACAGCGTTCCACCAGCATCCGCTATCGCCCCGACCTGGCGGTGGAAAAGGGCGCCCTGTCGCAAACGGATGATCCCGAGTGGAGCGATGCGGAGCTCGAGGATATCGAAAAATACAAACTCGAATACATCGAGATGATGCATGAGTTGGGCCACGGGCGGCGCTTCTGGGAAGGCGTCAGTGTCGGGGACCCCCTGCCGGCACGGGTCTTCGGGCCCCACAGCATCGCCAGTTTTACCACCGAGTGGCGGGCCTACCTGATGAATGTCTGGGGCAGCGCGCACCGCAACGAGGATTCCGATCCGCGCAAGCTCGGCTTCACCGGTCCGATGGCGGGCTGGGAGATGGACCCCAACGAAGAGAAGGTGAACCCGGAAAATACCGACGGTGCCTACATCGGGCCTTCACGCGGGCACCTCTTCCCGCGTTGGGCGCGCTTTATCGGCATGCCGCGCGGTTACGGCTACGGCGCTTCAATGGGCGCCTGGATTCTCGACTACCTCGCCGGCTGGGCCGGGGAGTGGGGTATGGTGCTGCACTGCAACAGCCAGTACCGCGGTCCAGCGTTCACTGGCGATATCACGGTGATGACGGGTGATGTGGTGGACAAGAGTGTCGACGAGGAAGGCCGCAGCATCGCCCAGGTGAAATGCAAGATGGCCAACCAGGACGGTACGACCATGGCGGTGGCCTCCGCCGAGGTCCAGTTGCCGACGCAAGCGGTCTAGCTTCAGCCCAGCAGAAAACCCGGTCGCGCGAGGGTTTCACCGGCGACGGCTGATCGCATTCGGTAGAGCGTTGATTTGCGCTCGCTCACCAGTTCGATTTGCGCGGGGTCTTCCACCGCGAAAGCGTCGACGCCGGTGATGTAGACGTCGCGCATGTCGAGCCCGCCGAAACACAGGTTGGTGGCGGCTTCAGTGGGAAGGGGGAAGCGCTCGTCGATGGTGCCGTCCGGCAGCAGTATGACAATCTCACTGGAGTTAAAACCGGTCACCCAGATGCGGCCGCGGGTATCGACCTTGAGGCCATCGCAGTCGATCTTTTCCAGCAACAGCCGCGGGTTGCCGAGCCCGCCGCGCGCGTTGACGTCATAGGCCATGGTCCCGACGTAACTTTCGTTGTGGTAGAGCTGGCGAAAATCCGGGCTGTAGGCAAGGCCGTTGGTGAACTTGAGCCCGTCCACCAGCACACTGGCCCGGCCGTCCGGCTGCAGGCGGCACAGGCTGGCAGGTCCTGGTTCCCTCTCTGATTCGAAGGCCGGGATATCCACTGTCCCGAAAACAATCGCGCCCGAGGGGTCCGCTGCCATTTCGTTCACACCCGGCAAAGGGCGCCCCTCCACCGTGTCGATCAGCACTCCGGTATTGCCATTGCGTGGATCGAGCCATTGAATCCCGCCAGCGCCGGAACGCAGGAGCTTGCCGTCGGTGTTCAGCAGTAAGCCGCCGATCCACAATTCCTCCGGCCACCAGGTGTCGCAGCCATTGCGCGAGAGGCGGTGTACGCCGCCGTCGCCGAGAACCTCGCTGTACCAGATTGCATCCCACTCGAGAGCCAGGCCCTCGAGGTGTGCTCCCTGTGCAATTGTCGTGTAGTCCATCTGTGCTCCGCGTCCTTGTGGATCGATGTGGCCTAGCCTTCCGGGCCGGGTGGTAGTGCCGGGTTGATCAGGTATTTGCCCGCAGTGGCGCCCCGGCAATAGGCGGACATCGCGTCCTCCTGCAAGGCATCGAATAGGCTGACCGTCGCGCAGTAGTGGCTGGTGAAAGTGGATTTCAGGCCATCGATGACGCGCCGCTGCAATTGCGCGCTGCGCGCCGGCCCGACGCGCTCCATGATCGGTGGCATCACCCAGGCTTCAAGGTTCCACAGCAAGCCGTAGGTCGCGTGTTCCAGGGTGATTGGCCTCGGGTCCAGGCGCCCGTAGACGAAGACCTGCTTCTTCTCGAAGGATCCGTATGGGCTGTACACGGGAAGCTTCGCCGCGGCGTCAGCTTCCATGGCGGACATCAACTGGTGCGCCATCGTCCCGCCGCCGATGGCGTCGAAAGCCATCCTGGCGCCGGTTGCGGCGATCGCTCGCGCCAGCTGGCTGTCGAAGTCAGCATCGCTTGAATTACAGACATGGGTGGCGCCGATATCGCGCAACAGCTCCACCTGCTCCTTGCGGCGTACGATATTGACCAACTCCATGCCGTCTTCCGCGCATATCCTCACCAGCATCTGGCCGAGGTTCGAGGCAGCCGCGGTATGGATCAGCGCGTTCTGCCCTTCGAGCCTGACCGTTTCGGCAATTGCCAGTGCTGTCATCGGGTTGCAGAACACGTCCGCGCCTTCCGCAAAGGAGACGTCGTCGGGGAGTGTCAGGCATTGCTGGGCGGAGAGTGTGCAGTACTGGCCGAAAAAACCACGCTCCAGGGACATCGCGCTGACCCGCTTGCCAAGCAGGTGGCCGGCGCCCTCGCCGGCGGCCACGACGGTCCCAGCGCCGGTGATGCCGACCGTCAGTGCCTGGTCGAGACGGCCGGCGTGAGCTTGCACTACTTCTCCGGGCAGTTGCATGCTGACCCGCGGTAGACCACCCGCCACGCCGAAGGAGGCCTGCGAGCATTCTTCGCCAGGAATCAGGGTCATCAGGTCCGATGGATTCACGGGAGTTGCTTCAACGCGGATCACTATCTGATCCGGGCCGGGTGTTGCAACTTCCGTGTGGGCAAGCTCCAGTGTCAGCTGCCCGTCCGAGGCGAGAGTGGAAGTGACTTGCAGGCCTTCACGCGGCATATCAATAGGCATGCAGGGCTGATCTCCGTGCGGAATTGGGGAGAGGCGGTCCGGCCGTCCCTCCCCGGAATTTTATATTTGAAATACAGTATTCGAAAAATATAAGGCAAGCGAAGCCCGTAGTAAACAGGCCCTGGAATTACCGCGGAAATCGGGGCTCGAGTTCAGCCGTGCAGGACGGAAGGTGCGACAACCACCCGGTCGAGTATTTCGGCAACTTGTGCGGCGGGAATCGGGTCCGGCTGGTTCAACCACCAGCTCAGTATGTCCATTTCGGCGCTGACGATCAGCGAGATTCCGAGCTCCCTGGGCAGCCAGCTGGCGGATTTGTAGCGGGTGCTCGCGGCCTCGACGGAGAGGGCATGTAACTCCCTGCGTAATGCCGGGGCGGCGCCGCCGGTGAGCAGGGTGGTCCATAGTGTCCGGTGCTGGTCGATATATTCGCACAGGGCGAGGCAGGCAGAGCGGGAGCTTTCGGTGTCCATGACGGGGACAGTCAGTGCGACCAGCTTGCGTATTTGATCGGCTGCCAGTTCGTCGAGCAGTGCCTGCCTGGAGTCGTAGTAGCGGTAGAAGGTGGTGTAGCCGATGCCGGCCTTTTTCGTCACCTGGCGAATGGACACCTGCTCCAGGGGCTCCGACTCGAGCAGTTCGCAAAATGCGCGGCGAAGAGCATCCTGCGTTCGCTGCGGGCGAGGGTCTTCGGCTCGTGTTGCTCGCGCGCTTTTGTTCATGCTACTCGGAATCAGTTGCCTGTTCTGTCCTGGCGCCAGCCACCGGCCTTGTCTTTCCCACGGTCCTGTTTTTAATCTATCGGGAAGCTGGTGGCAATTGTTATGACTCGCTCGTGGCAAAGTCCAGCAACTCCGCCCCGCCTTCCACGAGATCGCCCGGCGCATAGTAAAACTCCGTCACGCTGCCATCGGCGGGGGCGCGGATGGTGTGCTCCATCTTCATCGCCTCCATGACCAGCAGGGCGTCGCCCTTGGTTACCACTGCTCCGGCCTGGGCCAGCAGGGTAACGATGGTGCCGTTCATCGGCGCGGCCAGTGTGCCCTCGCCGTGGCCGTCGTCGGCCTCGCCGAGATCGGGCTGGACCTCGCGCACCTGCAGGGCGCTGCTCTCGGTGTAGAGGCTGATGACACCGTCGTGCTCTGCAACGGGGACGCGGCTGCGGTAGCCGTCGATGTCGGCGTAGAGTTCGCCGTCTTTCAGCTCCCCGCGAGCGATAAGCAGCTGGCCTTCCAGGCTGATGCGGTAGCGGCTGCTGCCTCCGCGCTGCAATTGTTCCACCGCGACGACTATTTCCTTGCCGGCGAGGTCCAGTGTGAAGTGCTGTACGTGGGGCTCGTTGAGGCGCCACGCGCTGGTGGAGTTCCAGGGCGAGTAGGGGTCGGTCTCCACCGCGGTTGCCCGGCGTGCCTGGCGCAGTACCAGGTAGAGGGCGCCGAGTGTCGCCGCCTGCTGCAGGTCCTGTTCGCTGTCGTGGAAGATCAGCTCCCGGTGTTTTTCGATAAAGCCGGTATCGAGATCGGCCTGCTGGAAGGGCGCGCAGGTGGCGAGGTTGTAGAGGAAGTCCACGTTGGTTCGCATACCGCTGATGCGGTACTCGCTGAGCGCCCGGGCGAGACGGCGCAGGGCCTTGTCGCGGTCCTCGTCATGGACGATCAGCTTGGCGATCATCGGGTCGTAGTAGACGCTGACCTCGTCGCCCTGCAGTACGCCGGTGTCCACGCGCACGCTGGCGTTTTCCTCCGGCGGTTGCAGGAAGGCGAGGGTACCGGTGACCGGAAGGAAATCGTTGTCCGGGTCCTCGGCGTAGATACGGGCTTCAAACGAGTGACCGTTGATCTTCACTTCTTCCTGCGCCAGCGGCAGGGTTTCATTGGCGGCGACACGCAGCTGCCATTCCACCAGGTCCTGGCCGGTGATCATCTCGGTGACCGGGTGTTCCACCTGCAGGCGGGTGTTCATTTCCATGAAGTAGAACGAGCCGTCCTCGTCGAGCAGGAATTCGACCGTGCCGGCACCGACATAGTCGATGGCGCGGGCGGCCTGTACCGCGGCCTCGCCCATCTGCTGGCGCAGGGCTTCGCTCATGCCCGGCGCCGGGGCTTCCTCGATGACTTTCTGGTGGCGGCGCTGCACCGAACAGTCGCGCTCGGCGAGGTAGACGGCGTTGCCGTGGCTGTCGCAGAACACCTGGATTTCCACGTGGCGCGGGCGGGTGAGGTATTTTTCCACCAGCATGCGCTCGTCGCCGAAGCTGTTGCTGGCCTCGCGTTTGGCAGCCGCCAGGGCCTCGTCGAATTCCGCTGCCGACCAGACCTGGCGCATGCCCTTGCCGCCGCCTCCGGCGGTGGCCTTGAGCAGTACCGGGTAGCCCATCTCGTCGGCGCTTTGCTTCAGTATTTCAGCGCTCTGGTCCTCGCCGTGGTAGCCGGGCACCAGGGGCACGCCGGCTGCTTCCATGATGCGCTTGGCGGCGGACTTGGATCCCATCGCCTCAATGGCGCCGACGGGCGGGCCGATGAACACGATGCCGGCGGCGTCGCAGGCCTTGCAGAACTCGGAGTTTTCGCTGAGGAAGCCATAGCCGGGGTGCACCGCCTGTGCGCCGGTGCGCCTGCAGGCCTCGATCACCCGCTCCGCCTGCAGGTAGGATTCACGCGAGGGCGCGGCGCCGATGTGCACGGCCTCGTCGGCCATGCTCACGTGCAGGGCGTCGGCGTCGGCGTCGGAATAGACGGCGACGGTACGGATGCCCAGCTTGCGCGCGGTGCGAATGACGCGGCAGGCAATTTCACCGCGGTTGGCAATCAGGATTTTGTCGAACATGCGGGGCGGCTCCTATGCGTCATTTCGCCACGCGGGCGTACGTTTTTCCAGGAAGGCGCCGAGACCTTCCTGGCCTTCATCAGAAACCCGGATGCGGGCGATGCGCTCAGAAGTACCGGCGATCAGTGCGTCATCTATGGGCCGCTTGCTGACATCGGCGATAAGGCGCTTTGCCGCCTGCATCGCGGCCGGACTGTTGCCCAGCAGGGCCTCGATCATGTTTTCCACGGCGGCATCAAGTTCCTCCTCGGCTACCACCTCGGACAGCAGACCGAGCTGCGCGGCGGTTTCGGCGGAGAAGCGCTCGGCGCTGATGGAATAGCGCCGAGCCGCCCGCTGGCCCATGGCCGCCACCACGTAGGGGCTGATGGTGGCGGGAATCAGGCCGATTTTTACTTCACTGAGGCAGAAGCTGGCGCGTGGGGAGCCGATGGCGACGTCACAGCAGCTCACCAGGCCCACCGCGCCACCAAAGGCCGCGCCCTGGACCCGGGCGATTGTGGGCATGGGCAGGGTATCGAGGGTGAACAGCATTTGCGCCAGTCCGCCGGCGTCGCGCAGGTTATCCTCGTAGCTGTAGCCAGCCATGCGCTTCATCCAGCCGAGGTCGGCGCCGGCGGAGAAGCTCTTGCCCTCTGCCGCCAGCACCATGAGGCGCACCTCCGGCTTGGCGGCGAGGGATGCAAAGGCCGCGGTGAGTTCGGCGATCACACCATCGTCGAAGGCGTTGTGTTTTTCCGGGCGGTTCATGGTCACGGTGGCCACGCCGCGCCCGTCGATGGCGATTTTCAGGGTCGATTCAGTCATCTTCAATTCCCGTCCATTACATCCGGAACACGCCGAAGCGCGTTTCCTCGGCAGGTTTGTTCAGCGCGGCGGAGAGGGCGAGGCCCAGGGTCATGCGGGTCTCGGCGGGGTCGATGACACCGTCGTCCCACAAACGCGCCGATGCGTAGTAGGGGTGGCCCTGCTTATCGTAGGTGTCGAGGATGGGCTTCTTGTAGGCGGCCTCGTCATCGCTGCTCCAGTCCTCGCCTTTCTTCTCCAACTGGTCACGGCGCAGTTGGGCCATCACGCCCGCGGCCTGTTCGCCGCCCATCACCGAGATGCGCGCGTTGGGCCACATGAAGAGGAAGCGCGGGTCGTAGGCGCGGCCGCACATGCCGTAGTTGCCCGCACCGAAGGAGCCGCCGATCAATACGGTCAGCTTGGGTACCTTGGCCGAGGCCACCGCGGTGACCATCTTGGCGCCGTGCTTGGCGATGCCGCCGGCCTCGTACTGGCGGCCGACCATGAAGCCGGTGATGTTCTGCAGGAAGACCAGGGGGATGCCGCGCTGGGCGCAGAGCTCGATGAAGTGGGCGCCTTTCATGGCGGATTCGCCGAAGAGGATGCCGTTGTTACCGATAATGCCCACCGGGTAGCCGTAAATACGGGCGAAGCCGGTGACCAGGGTCGTACCGTAGAGGGCCTTGAACTCGTCGAAGTCGGAACCGTCGACGATACGGGCGATGATCTCGCGCACGTCGTAGGGTTTGCGCGCGTCCTTGGGGACGATGCCGTAGATATCTTCCGCCGGGTAGAGCGGTTCCACCGTTTCGGCGATGTCCAGGGTGACCGGCTTCACCCGGTTGAGGCGCGACACGCTCTGGCGCACCAGCTGCAGGGCGTGGTGGTCATTCTGGGCGTAGTGGTCGGCAACGCCGGAGGTACGGCAGTGCACATCGGCGCCACCGAGGTCTTCCGCGCTCACCACCTCACCGGTGGCGGCCTTCACCAGCGGCGGGCCACCGAGGAAAATGGTGCCCTGCTCGCGTACGATCACTGATTCGTCCGCCATCGCCGGCACGTAGGCGCCGCCGGCGGTACAGGAGCCCATCACGCAGGCGATCTGCGGAATGTTCTGCGCCGACATGTTGGCCTGGTTGAAGAAGATACGGCCGAAGTGCTCGCGGTCGGGAAACACCTCGTCCTGGCGCGGCAGGTTGGCGCCGCCGGAGTCCACCAGGTAGATGCAGGGCAGGTGGTTCTGCTCGGCGATGGTCTGGGCGCGGATGTGCTTTTTCACGGTGAGGGGGTAGTAGGAACCGCCTTTTACCGTGGCGTCGTTGGCCACGATCATGCACTCCTTGCCTTCCACCCGGCCGATGCCCGCGATGATGCCGGCTGCGGGGACCTCTTCGTCGTAGACCTCGAAGGCTGCGAGCTGGGACAGTTCGAGGAAGGGCGAACCGGGGTCGAGCAGGGCGTTGATGCGCTCACGGGGCAGGAGTTTGCCACGGGACTTGTGGCGTTCCTGGTAGGCTTCGCCGCCGCCGAGCTTGATCGCCTCGAGTTTCTCCCGCAGGTCGTTCACCTGGGCCTGCATGTGCGCGGCGTTCTCAGTGAACTCCTCGCTGCGGGTGTTGATCGATGTCTTGATAATGGCCATAGGGATATCCGTCAATACAGGTCTTGCTGTTCAGATTGATGGTTGCTTTTCGGGTTTTGTTTGCGGGCGTTCATTGTTTGTCTTTCGCCATGGCTTCGAGGGCCTTGTCCTCGGCCTCGCGCAGTTCCAGCATCATGACTTCGATGTCATGCAGCTGTTGTTCGAGCTGGCTGCGTTTTTCGCGGATCTTTGCCAGCAGCGAATTGTACTGGTCGGTATTACCGTGGCTCGGGTCGTACATCTCGATGATCGAGCGGCTCTCGTCGAGGGAGAAGCCGAGACGCTTGCCGCGCAGAATGAGCTTGAGTTTGGTCCTGTCCGCAGGTGTATAGATGCGAGTATTACCGCTGCGCTCGGGTTGTAACAGGCCTTTTTCTTCGTAAAAGCGGATGGTGCGGGTGGTGATGTCGAATTCCGCGGCGAGATCAGAAATTGTGTAGTTGCTACGCGCCACTGCCCGGCTCGCTCTCTGCTTTATTTATCTTGAGTGGCGGGAGTTTAGGTGACGTTAACGTTAACGTCAACCGGCCTGTTGCTGAACCCTTGGCGTGCCACTTGTGGCTCACCCCGTAGATGCCGCTATACTGAATGTGAACGTTAGTTTTACGTCATAAAACTGCCATAGAGGGCAGGCTCGAAACCATGGAGGGATTCAAGTGGCGAAGAAAATTGTTCTGTTCTCTGACGGCACTGGCAACAGCTCAGCCAACCCGCACAAGACCAACGTCTGGCGTACCTACAAGGCGCTGGATACAAGCCCCGAGAAGGACCCGCGCCAGGTCGTCATCTACGATAATGGCGTCGGTACTTCCGCCTTTGCACCGAAAGCCCTCCTGGGCAAGGCCCTGGGCGTCGGTCTAGCGCGAAATGTGCGCGAGTTGTATACCTTCTTGTGCAGGACCTACGAAGAGGGCGATGAGATTTATGCATTTGGCTTCAGCCGCGGGGCGTTTACGATCCGCGTCCTTGTGGCGCTGATAGCCAGCCAGGGCATCATCAGGCAGAAGCTGGCTCGCGATGATCGCGATTTGCAGCGACTGGTAAAGGCCGCCTATCGTGAGTTTCGCAAGGAGTGCTTCAGCCCCTCCTTCCTGTCCTTTTTCCTGGTTCGCGTACGCGACGCCCTCATCGCGTTGGGTGTGGCTCTGCGCCCTGGTCTAAATCAGTATGAAAAAGTGCGAAATATCCGCTGTACAGATAAAGATGGCGACCCGCCGCTGATCAGCTTTGTCGGTGTCTGGGACACCGTCGATGCCTATGGACTACCTATCGACGAACTGACTCGGGCCTGGGACAAGGTCGTCTGGCCACTCAACGCGAAAGACAGGGACTTGTCAGCCAGGGTGGGGCGCGCCTGCCAGGCTCTGGCCCTCGACGAGCAGCGACTTTCCTTTGAACCCATGTTGTGGAATGAGAATGGTTCCGGGGAAACACGGATCAAGCAAGTCTGGTTTTCGGGTATGCATGCCGATGTAGGCGGCGGTTACCCCGATGACGCCCTGTCCATGGTGCCTCTTAACTGGATGCTGGACGAAGCGGAGAGTGCAGGATTGGTTTTCATTGAGCGAGAGAGGGAGTACTACCGCGAGCAGGCCAACGCATTGGGGAAAATGCACGATAGCCGTAGTGGAGTTGGCTCGGTGTACCGCTACACCCCCCGCGATGTCGATCATTTGTGTGACGAAGCGAAGCCCGGGCTGGCTGGGTGGCTAAAGTCAATTCTGACCAGCGCCGGAAAATGCAATGTTGTGAAGATCGATACTCCAAAGATACATAAATCGGTTTTCGATCGTATTCGATCTTGCGGCGAAAATTACGCGCCGATTAACGTGCCTGAAAAGTATGCGGTGGTGGACTGGGACGGGAAACTGCTGCCACCGGAAGAAAGGGACACCGTTGATGGTCTGGAGAAGGCCGTTGACGCTAGCTCCCGTTATCAAAAGCAGGCTCTGGTGTGGGCGGGTGTCTGGCAACAAAAAGTACTCTATTACCTGACACTGGTATTACTGCTTGGTTTTCTCTGTCTTCCCTGGTTGGAGGCGAGCGCCGCCGCCACAATCGAGCAACATCTCGATACCTGGGTGGGCCCCCTGATTGGCACAGTGAGCACCCTGCTGCGGGATTTGCCGGGATTGCTCGGATCGATACCAGGGCTGGGTTTCATCGGCACATGGGCTGCTGGCTACAATGATTATCCGATTTCCTTCGGGGTGGGAGTGCTCGGACTGGGCTTGCTGTTATTGGCAGCCAAGTACGTCAACAGCGTTATGCAAAGCGATATGCTGTACTACTGGCGACATATAAACGAAGTGAAATACGAGAAATCCCCTAAGCCAAGGTATGTACGAAATGGGCTCGCAAAAATGCTCTCTGCCACGGGTTTTCGCAGCCACATATTCAAACCGACGAATAATGTGCTGGAATTCGTTGCCGTCGCTTTTCTCCTTGTCCTGCTAGTGGTAGTGCTAAGCCGGACTACCTACACAGTGGTGGACGGGTTTGGCCTTATCTGCTCGGAAGATGAGAACAAAGCTGAAATGTACGAAGGCACGGTAGTGTTTGATCCGAAAGCGTACTGTTTCGACACAGGAATCAAACTGAAAAAGGGCAGTGAATATGTTGCGGCAGTGCGCTTCAAGGATTGGAAAGACGAGACTATCCGGGCGGATGGGAAAGGGTGGATCGACGCGCCGAAGCGGATGTACCTGTTAACGCCGCTACGGCGCCATCTGTTCGCCAATTGGTATCAGCCGATTGCCCGGGTCAAGCGGACGCTGTTTGATCGATTTCCCGTTGCTTCAACTCACCCGGTTATCGTTGATGAACAGGAAAATCCGAATGAGATTCATATGCACTTTACCGCCCGGCGGGATGGGCGTCTCTACCTCTATCTGAATGACGCAGTATTCTTTACGCCAGGAATTGCGGATCATCTAAAGGGTGTATACACCAATAACAAGGGCTGTGCAGAAATTCGTATTGCCAAAATCAAGGCTGTAGAGCGCGAAGAGAAAATCGATGGCGAGGAAAGTAGTGATCAAATAGCCGGTTTAGAGAAGCACATCGACGAAGAGCTTCTTCCTTTTACCGAAATGTTAGAGTGCAAGGCTTAAATTTTGTATTTGGAAAACCGGGTATTCAACAGGGCTTTCGTCGTAAATCCGGCTGTGCCGATCAGCGCGGCTTTTAGGGAGGAAAGCAAGCTCATGCTGCAAACATCGCAGCATAAGCTTGATTGGTCGCCTTTTTCAGGCGGCTTCAGCCTGCGCGTTCCAGTTCGGCAATGAGTTTGTCCATCTGGCCGATATTTTCCCGAAGCTGGGACAAATACAGCTTCACAGCCCGGGCTACAGCCGGCTTCGCCGCCTCCTCGAAGATTTTGGGGCCGTCCATCTCGCCACGGTCCTTGATCTCCTCGAAAAGACTGGCGGTGCCGTGAACCAGTCCACCAACAGCGGCCAGGCCAAGCCCCTCGACACCGTCCATGCCAATTTCCTTGGCAAGGCTGCGCAGGTTTTCCCGCGCCGCCGGGCCCATCACGTCTTCCAGTGCGTCGTCGATGAGTTGCCTGGCTTCGCCGCGGCCCAGCTTTTCGCTCATGGATGAGACTACCAGCGCGCCGATTTCCCTGAATTGCTCCGCTTTGAGTTCCACGGGCGGCAGCGGGTCGAGTTCTTCGTACAGGGGGTAGGCCAGGAGGTCGGTGATCAGCCAGGGATAGCGACGGCAGCGGCGCACTTTCTTTGGCATCAGCCAGGTCGCCAGGTTGATGTAGTACTGGTGAATATCATCCAGGTCCCGCCCGGCAAGATCGCTCATTCCCGGCTTGATATTGATATTCACAAAATGGTGCCAGGTAGCGTCCGTCGCCACGCGGCCGACATTGGCGTCGTGACCGTTATAGGCGCAGATGGCGATGAACGAACGCGGCACCACGGCGGCTTTGCCCGGGAAGCTGTTGCCGTGGGACATGGTCAGGGCGACCATTTCCGGTTCCACGGCAAGCCCGGTGGCGGTACTGGCGGGCCACTCCGCACTGACGCCCGGAATGCTGGGTACAACGCATTCGCCCTCGTGGGGATGATCCGGGAACACCTCTATCGCGCGGCTCTCGCCGGGTACTTCGAGCAAGGGGTGCGGGGCGCCGACGCCTCCGGTAAGTGTCCTGAAATTCACATAGAGGCGCTGGGGTAGCGCATCTGACTGGTCATTGAATTCGTAGATGTCGTTCACGCCGGGTGCATTGGTTGTCAGGCGATCGACACCGCCGGCACTGGGTACGTCGGGCGCAGTCCAGTAACGCATGCTGTTGACCCGGAAAATACTCTTGCACATCGAGGCGCCCAGAGTGTCGTGGTCGCCAGTGGCGAAGACCCCGCCTCCAGCATCCATGAACGTGGTGATTGCCGCCAGAGAGCCCGGCTCGTCCGTATCGATGTCGTACGCGCCGTCTGATGAAATCGCCAGCATGAAGATCACATCGTAGCGTGATTTCAAAAGTCCGTGGGTGGCGTCAGTGAAGCGAAAGTTGGTGATGTGTTTGTTCACGGCATCGTAACTAAGGGGTGCCGGGGATGTTGGGTTGTAGTCCGCGGTGATGACGATCGGCGTCATGTTATGAATTTTGCTCGCTCGTAGAGTGTCGACGAATTCGGTAAGGCCGAATGAATCCATCGGACTGAAATTGAGGCCATCCGTAATCACCAGGATTTTGGGCGTGCATTCCTTGAACCAGTTCAGTACCAGATCATCAAAGCGTGATATATCAAAATTGATCGTGGGCATCAGTCTATCCCTCCATGACATAGAAATAGCAGCCTTCGAGCTTTCTGAAAGCTGCCTCCGAAAAGCTGGTCATAGCAAGACTCAGCCTTCATTTGGTCGGGACTAACTATTACTCTGACGAAATGAATTTGCGATTACATGAAATGACGATTTGCTTCTGGCTGTCGCGCTTGAATTTGCGCAACTGTGTTCAAATCCTCGTGATGGAACGAGTGGAGTGAACTCTGCCGAACTCGCCTTTGCCGTGAGTTTTGATGCTTGGCTGGCGTAGTACGTGTGGCAGAATAGAGAACCTGAAAGTTTTGAAAATAACTGCAACGAAAGGAGCGCCTGTTATGCCCGATTCACCCGCAATTAAACCCATGCACACTGGTATCTGTGTATCGGACCTCAAGCACTCAGGCGAGTTTTACAGCGAGGCCCTGGGTTTTGTCGCAGATGTCACCATGGAGGGACTCGGTGCGCCTCTTGATGAGTTGTTGGAATTACCGGGGCAAACCGTGGATGTCTGCCAAATGCAGAACGGCGGGATGCGTATCGAACTGGTGAAAACCAGCGGTGGCGCCACGGGTTCAACCGAGCGCCGGCCGATGGACCAGCGCGGCCTGACCCACCTGACCTTCCAGGTTACAGGTATCGAGGAAGTGATGGAGAAAGTGAAGGCCTGCGGTGGCCAGGTGTACATGGACACCTGGATTGATTCCGCTTTCGGCAAGATCGTGTTTTGCACCGACCCTGATGGTACCCGTATCGAGCTGATGCAGCCCCCGGGCTGAGCAGGGCGATAAGAAGAGCGGGAAAAAGGGGTCAGAGCCCTTTTTTCAGTCGTACCTCACGTCGCCCCCGCGGACATCGGGAAAAAAGGGCTCTGACCCCTTTTTTTCCTTTTCCCGGTTCTACTCCCCCTTGTTCGCCCGCCCGAAGCTATAGCGAATGTGATCGGCATGCCCGGTGGTGACCGGGAAGATCAGCGGATCGGAGGTGTCGCGAATCTCGTCGATACGTTCCCCGACCTCACGCATCGTCCAGCTCGGATGGTAGACGCCAGGCGTTTCCGCGACGTAGGCCCGGGCGACGCGCCCGGCGATGGAAACCAGCATCTCCCCGGTGACCGAGCAGGATTCGTGGGCGAGCCAGCCTACGGTGGGGGCGACCAGTTCCGGATCCATTGGTGGGTAGGCGGAGATGTCGAGGCCTTCGGCCATGCGGGTGACCGCTGCGGGAATGATCAGGTTGCACTTCACGCCGTCCGCTGCACCCTCTATGGCCGCAGTGCTGGCCAGGCCGATCATGCCGGCCTTTGACACGGCGTAGTTGACGACATCCTTGTTGCCGTAAAGGCCGCCGATGGATGAGGTCAGCACGATACGCCCGTAGCCCGCATCGCACATGCGCGGGAAAGCGGGGCGCAGGACGTTCCAGGCGCCCATCAGGTGGACATCGACGACCGCGTGAAAGTCCTCGTGGCTCATTTCCCTGATCAAGCCGCGACGCACGTTGCCGGCGTTGTGAATGAGGATGTCCAGCTTGCCGAAGTTGTCATAGGCGGCCTGGATGATCGCCTCGCCGCCTTCTGCGGTGGCCACCGAGTCGGTATTGGCCACGGCCTCGCCGCCGGCGGCGCGGATTTCATCCACCACCTCCTGCGCGGGGCCGGTGTCCGGGCCGTCCCCCTGCAGGCTGCTGCCGACATCGTTGATGACAACCTTGGCGCCATTGGCGGCCAGCAGCAGGGCGTGGGCCCTGCCCAGTCCGCGTCCGGCGCCGGTAATAACAGCGACGCGGCCGTCAAAATTCAGTTCGTCAGACATGTGCTGGTCTCCGTATTATTTTTTGGGCAGTTCGATTTCCGCTTTCGCGGTGGCCATGGTGGTGCCGAGGTGCGACTTCATCTTCACGTTGACCTGCACCAGGTTACGGCCTTCCTCATCGGTCAGCTTGTCGACGATCTCGCCGGTCATGACGGTGGCCTCGCCGGTGAAGGCAGGCCCGCGGTAGGACGAGTTGCAGTGCACGACCTGGCCCCATTCGCCGGCCCAGCCGTTCAGGTAATCGAGGATCCAGGCTCCCATGGAAGCGCCGTAGCCGTAGGCCCGGGGCATGCCGATGTAGCGCGCCCAGCGCGGGAAGAGGTGGCCGCGGGAGGGGCCGAAGTAGGCGCCGTCGGTCCACTCGGGGTTGTCGCGCTCCATCACCGGGTCGTTCTCGTGACCGATCATGTCCTTGGTGTAACCCATGGCTTCCAGGTCGATGCCCGGGCGGTGGGTGCCGCCCCAGATGGTGAACAGGTAGGCGCGCCATTCGGTGGTGAAGCTGGCGAGGCTGTGGGGGCCGAAGACACGGGTAGTCACTGCGTCACCCACGTTGATATCGTCCCAGTAACGCTTGCCGTGCCCCAGGTCGTGCATCATCTTGATGTACTCGTACTTCTGGTTTTCCAGGTCTTCCAGCTCCGCGTCGGTCCACTCCGGGTCGTCGTACTGGTCGCTGTTGTCGGCCATTTCCGCGGCCAGGTCCTGGCGGTAGCGGATAGAGGTGGAGCGCTGCTTTGCGATCAGGTCGCCGTCCTGGTTGTAGTAGAAGTTGTCGCCGCGCTGGAAGCAGGTGGGGCCGGCGAATTTGGTGTCCTTGACCACGTAGTCGAAGGGGATTTTCTCGTTGGTGATCTCGTCGCCGCCGAAGATTTTCGGGCCGTAGAACCACCACTCGTCACCACCGAACAGCAGGTGGGAATCCTTGATGAAGCCGACACAGGCAGGGCCGGCGCCGTGGCCGTCGTCACAGGAGACGGCGAAGGACTGGGGCGCCACGATCTTGCCGTAGCGGCCCTCCGCGGCGAAATCGTGGTCGTAGTGCAGCAGGTTGGGGTAGTGCATGGCCTGCACCCAGCGGCGGAAGTCGTTGTTGTGCAGCGGCTCCTTCATCCGGGCGGGGTCGATTTTCTTGCCCATGTACTTGTCGAGATCGGAGCAATCCAGGGTCTTGTCGGTCATTGTGGTTTCCTTGCTTGCATTGAATTCGGTGGCGGGTCTATTCGCCCTTCATGGCCTTGAGGAAGGCCTCGTTGGTAATCATTACCGGGGTGTTGTCCTCGCCGATATGTGCGTGTTTGAGGGTGATGCCCCCGTCCACGGTCAGCGTCTGGCCGGTGACGTAACTGCCCATGTCGCTGAGCAGGAACATGATGCTGTTGGCCACTTCCGCGTGTTGCCCCTGACGGCCCATGGGGATGGCGCGACCCTCCAGTTCCGGGTTCGGCGGCAGCATCGACTTGGGCCCGATCATCGCAGCCGGGGCCACGGCGTTGACGCGGATATCGTCCTTCGCCAGTTCCAGCGCCATGGTGCGTACCACGGGGGGAATGGCCGCCTTCGCGGTGGCGTAGGCGATGTGGAAGGGGCCGGCGCCGAGGCCGCTGATGGACGACACCGCGACAATCGACCCCCGGCGGCCCTGCGCCTGCAACTCCGCGGCAAAGGCCTGGGCCATAAAGAACATGGATTCCAGGTTCTTGGAGAACATCTCGCTCCAGGAAGCGCGGGTCATTTTGGTCGACGGTGCCCAGGTGTGGGCAGGGCCGCCGCCGACCATGCAGACGAGGCCGTAGAGCTCGCCTTCGGCGCTACGGGCCGCATCCATGATGCTTGCGATGCCTTCGTCACTCTCCACGTCCGCGAGCACTGGAACGATTGCCAGGCCTTCGGCGATGAGGGGGGCGAGATCCTCGTCGATCTTGTCCTGGGAGCGACCTGCCGCTATCACCGTCGCCCCCTGTTCAGCGGCCAGGCGTGATACGGTGGTGCCGAGGCCGCCACCCGTGGCGCCGGCGACGACGACAATGCGGCCGTCCAGTTTCAGGCTGTCTTCAAGCATTGGGCTTCTCCAGGTTATTCAGGGCGCGAGGGTGGGGCGCCGCAGTAGTTCATTCACCGCTACGCCCCTCTCATGCCGGTTCGAAGCGGATTGGCAGGGAGCGCAGGCCCCACACGCCGACAAAGGGCCGCCAGCTCACCTCGCCGTTGAGTTGCGGCTTGCGAATGCGCTGGGCCATCAGGTGCAGCCCCTCCTCGATTTGCGCCCGGGCGAGGAACTGGCCGAGGCAGATATGCTCGCCCCGGCCAAAGGCGAGGTGGCGGTTGCGTTGCTGGCGCTCCGGGGCGAACTCGTCCGCCTGCTCGAAGGCGCCGGGGTCGCGACCGGAAAGCGTCAGGATGAACTGCAGGTTGGTGCCAACCGGGAACAGCACGTCCCGGTAGGTGAATTCCTCTACTACCGTGCGCGGCACATTGGACACGCTGTGGTAGCGCAGGGTCTCTTCCATCACCTTGGTACAGTAGGAGAGATCCTCCGCGCAGCGCTCCCAGGCATCGGGCCGCTCCAGCATTTCGTACATCGTGAAGGTGAGCATGTTCTTCGAGGTGTCGTAGCCCGCGGCGAAGACGAAGACCAGCAGGTTCTGCATCTCGTAGTCGCTGAGATTGCCACCGGCGTTGGCGGCAAGCAGTTCATCCAGCAGGTCCGGCTCACCCGGGTTGCCATTCGCCTGCCTCTCGGTGATCAGCTGCGCGGCAAAGTCCATCAGTGCGCTGATCGCCCGGTTGGCGGCGGGCATCATGGTCGGGTCCATGCTGAAGCTCATGCCCTGGGTCTCAAGCGATTCGCGCAGGCCGGGCACGACCTCCGGTGACGCGCCGATTACGCCGCACATCACCCGCACCGGGAAGTTGGCGGCGAACTCGGCGAAGTCGAACTCGCCCTTCGGCACCCACTCGTCGAGCAGTGCGGAGACGGTTTCGCGCATCAGGCCGCGAAAGCGATTGACGTTGCGCGGGGTGAAGGCCGGGGCGACATTGCTGCGCACCCGCGCGTGCTCCCCGCCCTGCTTGACGATCATCAGCCCCTCGGTGAAATCACCCCAGGGCGAGCCTTTGGCACCCATGAACTCGACGATGTTCTCGGTGGCGAAGTGCAGCTTGTCGTCCATGAAGTAGAGGTCCTTGATCGCCTCGTACTCGTGCACCAGATAGCCGACGGCACTTTTCGCCAGCCAGGGGTGCCGCTCCCGCGCCGCCCTGAAGGCGGGCAGCGGGTCGAGCGGGAACTCCGGCTCCAGTACCGGCAATTCCGCGAGGTCGAGGTCGTCAATGCGTTGCATGGCCATACTCCTGCATCTGTGGATGCATCGGGGGAGGGCGGTACCAGCTAGCCTTCCAGCGCCTCGGGCGCCACGTATTTGGTCGAGGACCAGCCGCCGTCCACCACGATGGTCTGGCCGTTGATGAACTCGCCGCCCTTGGAGCAGAGAAAGGCTATGGTACTGGCGATATCCTCCGCCTCCCCGAGGCGCGGGTAGGGGGTCATGTCCACCTGCATGCGGCGAAAGCCGGGGTCGTTCAGGCGCTCGCGCACCATGTCGGTCATGGTCACGCCCGGCGCAACGCAGTTCGAGCGGATTCCCTGGGCGCCGTATTCACAGGCCATGTGCTGGGTCAGGGAGGTCAGCCCGCCCTTGGCGGCGGAATAGGCCCCGCCGCGACGCCCACCGACCACCGCGAAGGTGGAGGTGACGTTGATAATCGCGGAGCCCGGCTTCATGTGGACAATCACGTCCCGGGCCAGGCGGAAAGGCGCGCGCAACATGATGCCGAGGAAGTGGTCGAGGGTTGCGTCGTCGGTTTCGTGCAGCGGTTTGGGGCTGCCGATACCGGCATTGTTCACCAGGTAGGTGATCTCGCCGAAGCGCTCCAGGGTGGCGTTGACGATGGTCTGCGGCGCATCGTCGTCGGTGAGGTCCACGGAGAGGGTCAGCAGGCGGTCGGTTTCGCCGATTTCTGCGGCCAGGGTGTCCAGTTTGCCCTGGTCGCGACCCACGCCGACGATCGCCATGCCGCGGCTGTGCATTTCCTTTGCTGTAGCGAGGCCGATGCCGCTGCCGGCGCCGGTGATGATTGCAACTTCCATTGGTTCTGCCTTTCTACTTTGTATACTTGCGAGCCGCGTGTACTTTAGCGCGGCGGACCATTAAAATGAAGCACATTATAATCACCTGTGTTGACTATTGGCTACGATGAAGACTCCACTATGCAGACTGCAGTAAACCAGCTCCGCCGTGAGATTGCCGGGCGTTCCGTGCGTTGGGACGAGGCGCGGGCGGCGGCCGCCTATGACAGCGGTCTCTGGGTAAGGGAAACCCTTGCCGAGGTACTGGTGCGCGAGGCCCGGGAAAATCCCGGGCGGGTGCTGGTGGTGGAGGGCAGTGTACGCCTCACCGCGGGCGAGCTGCACCGGCAGGCTGATGCCCTGGCCCGGGTGATGGCCAGCCGCCACCCCGTCGGCAGCGTCGTTTCCTTCATGCTGCCCAACTGGAGCGAGGCAGCGGTCATCTATATGGCGGCCACCCTTGCCGGCATGATCGCCCACCCGGTACTGCCCTCCCTGCGCGAGCACGACCTGCGCTTCATGCTGCAGGATGTGGGCTGCCGGATGATCTTCATCCCCGCCGAATTCCGCGGTTACAGTTACGTGGACATGCTGCAGACAGTCGTGAGCGAACTGCCCGAGCCACCGGATGTGGTGGCGCTGCGAGGAGACGCCGGCCCGCACGAGTCCTACGCCGAGTTGCTCGATGCAGATGTCACCTGCGAACTGCGGGCCCCGGAAGCGGACGCGGTGCGCATGATCATGTACACCTCCGGTACCACCGGTAGCCCCAAGGGGGTGATGCACAGCCACAACTCCATCCACGCCCTGATCCGCCAGCTCGGCGAGCACTGGCTGGTGACGCCGGGCGATGCTTTCCTGGTGGCTTCGCCGATCAGCCACATCGGCGGTTCGATCTACGCCTTCGAGATTCCCCTCCTGCTCGGCGCCACTGCGGTGCTGATGGAGCGCTGGGACCCCGTCGAAGGGGTCCAGCACCTGGTGGATGAGCGCTGCACCCACTTTGCCGGCGCCACGCCCTTCCTGGTGGCGCTGCTGGCCGCGGCCCGGGAGGCCGGCACCCGCCTGCCCGACCTGAAGGTGTTTATTTGCGGTGGGGCCTCGGTGCCTCCCGCGTTGATCCGCGAGGCTGCGGACTATTTCGAGAAAGCGGTGGTGACCCGGGTCTACGGTTCCACTGAAGTGCCGGTGACCACCGTGGGCGTGACTGACGCCGCCGATGTGGACCACGCCGCCGAGACCGACGGCCGCCCCGGCATCGCCGAGGTGGAGTTATCCGATGCCGGCGAGGTGCTGGCCCGCGGGCCGCAGATGCTGGTGGGCTACGTGCATGCGGAGGACGAGGCCAAAGTCTTCGACGAACGGGGGTTCTATCGCACCGGGGATATCGGCCGCTGGGTGGACGAGGACTACCTGGTCATCGCCGGGCGCATCAAGGACATCATCATCCGCAACGGTGAAAATATCGCGCCGAAGGAAGTGGAGGACCTGCTACTGGGCCACCCGGGGATTGCCGAAGTGGCGATCGTCGGCCTGCCGGACCCGAAGACCGGCGAGCGCGCCTGTGCGGTCATCGTGCCCCAGGCCGGAGCGCAACCCGACGTCGCCGCCCTGGCGGACTTCCTGATTGCCGCCGGGGTCGCAAAATTCAAGATTCCGGAACAGGTGGCTCTGCGCGAGAGCCTGCCCAGGAACGACGCGGGCAAGGTGTTGAAACACAAACTGCAGGCTGAGCTGTCCTAGCGGGAAGCGGTGTAATCCAGGGCCTGGCCGCGGCGGTTGCGCGCGCTGAGGCTCTCTCCTGCGGCTAGCGGATTGCCGGAGCGCGCCGCCCACAAGGTGTTGTTTGGCACCATGGTTTCATTTTTATAGGCATGCCGGGCCGCGATGCTGAGGTCGACACCGGTGATCTCGCGCATGGCGATCACGCCTTCCATCAGAGTGCGCTGCCAGGAAATCCCAACGTCCAGGCGCTCCAGCAGGGCGGCATAGCGGGGACTCTCGATAACGCTGTCAGGGAAGTAGCGCTCGCTGTCATGGGTAAGGTTGAGCAGCCTGCGTTTCTGCAGCGGCCTCAGCTGTGACCAGAATTCTATGCCCCGGTCGAGATCGCCAAGCATGAAAGCCAGCGCGCCGTTGTTGTACAGGTAGTTGTCGCCGCGGGAATAGAGTGCTTCCAGTTCTTCGCTCTGGGGGTGCAACTCCCCGGAGAGTACGGCAATCACCAGGCGGGTGTAGTCCGAGATGATGCCGTCCCTGTCCTCGGCCTGTTGCTGGTCGAGATACCACTGGGCTTCGGCTTCGCGGTTTTCCAGGTACAGGGCGCGGGCCAGTGGGCCCAGTGCGCCAATGTGCTTCGGACGCAGCATCAACTGGTCCTTGCGCCGGCGAATGGCTTCGGCCGGCTCGACGATGGTGACCCGGTAGTCCCAGGATTCATCTGGGGTCAATTCGAAGGGGCCGGTTTCCTCGGCCGCGTCGAGGAAGCGCCCCGCTTCATCGTAGAGTCGCGCACCGATCAGCAAGAGGGCGTAGTGGGAGAGCGCGAAGCTGGGGGGGTTGCCGGACAGGATCTGCTGCCGGAGTTGCTGCTCCTGGCGCCGGTACTCGGTGCCGGCCATACGCATTTCCACTGCTCGTATCGATTCCAGCGCGTCATCGCCGAGAGCGCGAGAGGCCACTTCCCGGTGTACCTCGGAGACCAGCCGGAGCAGTTCCCGCTGGCGCTTCAGGCCGGAGAATACCGACAGGTTGTTGGCAGCGTTGGCCAGGCCGACATGGGCGTTGACGAAATTGGGGTCGAGCCGGGTGGCTTCCTGGTACAGCTTTATGGCCCGCTCGAAGTCCGCGGGGTTGAACTGGTTGTAGTAGAAATCACCCCGCTTGAAGCGCTCGTAGGCAACCGCGTTGGTCGTCCCCCAGTCGTACATCAGCCCGCGTTGCTGGTCATCCAGGTGGATACTCAGGGCGGTAACGACGTTGGAGACAATGAAGTCCTGCACACTGAAGAGACCGCTTTCGTCGAGGTCGAAGCGTTCGGAATACTCGTGCACGCCGTCGTTCGTACGTATCAGCTGGACCATGACGCGCTGTTCGCCCTCGGCTTCGAAAAAGGTGCCCTGGAGGATGTGGTCGACCTGTTGTGTGGCGGGCTCGCCGCCGCTTTCGCCCAGGGCGACCACGCGGACCTCCTTCAGGCGCGAGAGCTGGTTGAGCAGGCTGGTCTGCAGCCCCTCGCGGAGAAATTCCGACGACTCCGACTGGTCCCCCTGGTAGGTGAAGGGCTCCAGTCCCACGGTGACCTGGCCGCCCCCCGGCCCGCGGTTCCCCTGGAGGTCAGTGGTCATCAGCAAGAGGCTGACGAGAAGGGCGATGGCCCCGATTCCGGTAGCCAGGTGGCGATAGTTGATTTGTGCGCTGAAGCCCCGCAGCAGTTTGCGGAAGCCGCCCAGTTTCCCTGTCTTGTGACGGGCGGTGGTCGGTGCCACCAGCAGCATGTAGCCACGCCGCGGCAGGGTCTTGATGAATTGTTGCTTGCGCACACTGTCGCCGAGCGCGCCGCGGAGCTCGGAAATTGCCTTGTGCACGGCGTGGTCCGAAGCCACCGGGCTCCAGAATTTATCCAGTAATTCGTCGCTGGTCACCACGCGGTTGGCGTGCTCCGCCAGGTAGGCGAGCACGTCCATGTTGCGTGGCGTCAGCTTGGTCTGCGATTCGTCACTGCTCAGCAGACACTGTTCCGGGCTTACCTCGTACGGGCCCAGGTAGAAACTGCTCATGGTTGGCTATCTAACCTCTAGTGCACCAAAAAGGGGGTGCTTTATACCACTTTGCACTATTAAGACGCATGTCTTGCTGTATGACCCTGCGGTGGTGAGCCTGCGACCCTTTGGCGGGCTTGGTCTGCACTATTTGCAGGACTCATTGGGGACAATCCAGAGCAATTATAGTGCCAAAAGGACCTCCGGTAGGTTTCGGGGAGGAAAAAGAATCAAGAAAGCACGCACTCAGGAGGACTTTCACTCGCCTCCACCCCAAAACTGAGCATGAAGACCGCCGCCTGTCGCAGCCGAGCCTGTCCGGACTGCTGCGTATCCGCCAGAGCGGTGGAGAGGGCCCCCGCACCGAAAGGGGGCTTCTTAACTACAGCTTATGCAGCCTAAGCAGTTTTCAGTCTCACAACAGGGGGAAAGCCACTGTGAAAAAATGTACAGCCAGCAACGGGTTCAAGCTCAGCCTGCTCGCAGCCGCGGTAGGTTCTGCCCTCGCTATTCCCACCCAGGCCCTGGCCCAGGGGGAAGAAGCGACGGCATTGGAGGAAGTGATCATCACCGGTGCGCGGGGTAAGCCACGCACCATCGCCGAGTCACCGGTACCGGTGGACGTGTTCACCAGCGACACCATCCGTGAAGTTGCCTACACCGACACCAACGATGTCCTTAAGACCCTGGTGCCTTCTTATAATGTCTCCCGGCAGCCCATCAGCGACGGCGGCACCTTCGTGCGTCCCGCCCAGCTGCGTGGCATGCCCACCGACAAGACCCTGGTACTGGTCAACTCCAAGCGTCGCCACCGCGCGGCACTGGTGACCATCGGCGGTTCCGGCACCCAGGGCCCGGACATCGCCACCATCCCGACCACCGCGCTGAAGAGTGTGGAAGTACTGCGTGACGGCGCCGCTGCCCAGTACGGCTCCGACGCCATCGCCGGGGTAATCAACTTCATCCTCAAGGACAACAGCGAAGGCGCCAGCCTGAATGTTGAATCCGGCCAGTACGCCGAAGGTGACGGCGCCCAGACCACAGTGCAGGGTAATATCGGTCTGCCGCTGGGTGACTCCGGTTTCCTCAGCCTGTCCGCCGAATGGAGCGAGGCGGATGCCACCGACCGCAGTGAGCAGTACTGCCAGTCCTGGTTCTGCCTCGATCCGAAGAACCCGGTGTACGACCCCACAGCCTGGTATACCGCCTACACCAACGACCCGGCCTTCCAGGCGGGCGTCAAAAACGCCAATATCGGCCAGGGTAATCACGTGCAGCCCTGGGGCCAGCCCAACTCTGAAGCCACTCGCCTGTTCTTCAACGCGGGCTACGACCTGGGCGACTCCTCCGAACTCTACGCTTTCGGTAACTACTCCCAGAGCGAAGCCGACGGCAGCTTCTATTACCGCTACCCCGAAAACGGCACCATCATGAACCTGCGGGAGGCGGATGGTTCCATCTACAGCCCACTGGAGAAATTCCCCGGCGGCTTCACCCCGCGCTTCCTCGGTGAAGTCTTCGACTACTCAATGCTCGGCGGCTGGCGCGGCGAGATGGACAACGGCCTGAGCTATGACTTCAGCGCCCGCCTTGGCAACAGCACCATCGAGTACACCCTGAACAACACCATCAACCCCTCCATGGGGCCGGATTCCCCGACCTCCTTCCGTCCGGGCGACCTGATCAACGAGGAGACCCAGCTGCAGGCGGACTTCTCCTACCCGATCGATACCGATGCCGTGGGCGAAGTCCTGGTGGCTTTCGGCCTGAGTTACATGGACGAATCCTACGAACTGAAGGGGGGCAATGAAGCTTCCTATATTGCCGGCCCCTACGCCGTACAGGACCCCTGGGGCCTGTGTAGTGGCGGCAGCCCCAGCAGCGCCGGTCTCGACGCCATCGCTGGCGGTTCCAGCCTGGACTGCGCCAACCCGGATGACCCGGTCTACCAGGTGGTGGGTGTAGGCTCCAACGGCTTCCCCGGTTACTCGCCCGAGTACTCCGGTGAGTATGACCGCGATTCCTACGCCGCCTACATCGATGTCAGCGCCGACGTGACCGACAGCCTGTTCCTGCAGGGTGCGGTGCGCTACGAGGACTACTCCGACTTCGACTCCGAGATCGTCGGCAAGCTGGCCGGTATGTACCGTGTGACCGATAACCTGAACCTGCGGGCCTCCGTGGGCACCGGTTTCCGTGCGCCGACACCGGGCCAGCAGGGTACCACCAACGTGTCCACGCGCCTGCCCAACGGCTTCCCGGTCGCCACCGGCCTGTTCCCTGCGAGCGGCGATGTCGCCGGAGCATTGGGCGCCGAGCCGCTCGAGCCGGAAACCTCCACCAACTACACCTTCGGCCTGACCTGGTCAGTGGGCGAGCTGGACATGACGGTGGACTTCTACCGCATCGAGGTCCAGGATCGCACCTACGCGGTGTCCACCCTGGACGTTTCTACCGATCCGGCCAGCGGTTCCGCCTATGACAACTACCAGGCGCTGGTCAGCGCCGGTGTCTCCGGCGCCGAGACCATCGGTGGGGTGTTCTACTTCGCCAATGCCTTCGATACTGTCACCGAGGGCGTGGACATTGTCGCGACCTACCCGCTGGACTGGGGTAACGCCGGCATGACCACACTGACAGGATCCCTCAACCTGAACTCCAGCGAGTTCGACAGTGATCCGAGCGCCTTCCTCAACGACGAGGACACCTTCGACTTCGAGAACATCGACCCGAGCTGGCGCGGCGTCTTCACTGCGCGGCACGAGATGGACAAGTTGTCGCTGATGGTGCGGGCCAACGTTTATGGCGACTACGAGAACTCCCAGGGCAGCGGTGAAGACCAGGTGTACCAGGAGTACGACCCGCTGGTGCTGTTCGACCTGGAAGGTGCCTATCGCTTCAACGACATGTTCTCCCTGGCGATCGGGGGCCGCAACATCTTCGACGAGTATCCCGACAAGGATGAGATCGGCGACATGTGCTGCGGCGCACTCTACATGTCCAACTCCACGGTCAGCTGGCAGGGTAGCTACTACTACGCTCGCCTGAACATGGACTTCTAAGCCTCAAATCCCCAAGCCGGGCGCGCCATTCCTCCATGATGAGCGCCCGGCGCGGGGACCCTAAAACGATAAATGCAAAACCAGCAAGAAAGACCAGCAAGCAAGAGCTGTACACACGCGAGGATTCAATGAACCGTTCCGTTTCCCGAAGAGACCTGTTGCAGGCGCTGGGAGCGAGCCTTGGCGCCGGGGCTTTGCTCGCCGCCGGCGGCGCGCTCGGCATGATGCCCTCCAGCGCACGGGCCAACAGCATCGATACCGCGCGGCTTGGCAAGATCAAGCGCCGTATCGCAATCCTCGGCGGCGGTATATCCGGGCTGACCGCGGCCTATGAACTGCTGCGCGCCGGGCACGAGGTGACCATTCTCGAGGCATCCCACCGGGCCGGCGGCCGGGTGTTCACGGTTCGCCACGGCGACCTGATCGACGAGATCGGCAACCGCCAGTATTGCGAATTCGACGACGCGCCGCACATGTACTTCAACGCCGGCGCGGCACGCATTCCCAGCACCCATCGCAACGTCCTGCATTACTGCGCGGAACTGGGCGTCGAGCTGGAAATGTTTATCAACGAGAACAAGATGGCCTGGGTGCAGGACGACGCCATGCTCGGCGGCCGGCCCATCCGTAATGGCGAATACACCACCAACCTGCGCGGCTTCATGGCCGAGCTTTTCGCCAAGTCGCTGAACCCGGCAGAGCTCGACTCTGCGTTCAGCGCCGAGGAACTGGCGACACTGCGCACGGTGATCCGCAACTTCGGCGATCTCAACGAGGACCAGATGTACCGCGGCAGCCTGCGTGCCGGTTACGCCCACGGAGGCTTCCTCGAGCACGGTGAGCAGCGCGAAGCGGTGGCCCTGCAGGAACTGCTGCGTGCCCGTTTCGCCGGCGCGGCGCTGGAAGCGAATGAGGGCGAGACTGGCCCGATGCTGATGCAACCGGTGGGCGGTATGGACCGCATCATCCAGGGCTTTCTCGACAAGGTGGGCCACCGGGTGCTCTACGACGCCCAGGTGCAGTCGATCATGCTCTCGGACAAGGGTGTGGAAGTGGGCTACGAGATGGGTGGCAAGTCCCAACAGCTCAGCGTGGACTATGTGTTCAACTGCATACCCAGCCACCTGGTCACCGGCCTGGCGAACAACTTTCCCACGGAATACACCAGGGCGCTTCGCCACATCCGCCGCGGGGAGGCCTTCAAGGGCGCCTTCCAGGCGAAAACCCGCTTCTGGGAGAACGAGGACATCTACGGCGGCATTACCTGGGTCAACGCACCCATCCGCCAGATCTGGTACCCCTCCCATGGCATCCACCAACAGAAAGGGGTGATCCTCGGTGCCTACGACTTCGCCCATGGTATCGATTTCACCCACCTGAGCCATGCCGAGCGGGTCGAGGCCATGCTCGCCCAGGGCGAGAAAGTGCACCCGGCCTATCGCAGCCAGGTTGAGAAGGGCGTGACCATCGCCTGGCACCGTATGAATCACATGCTCGGCTGCGCCGCACGCTGGACCGACAGCTACCGGGAGCTCAACGGCGAGGAGACCCGGCTGATGGACACCCTGGTGAGCCCCGCTAACGGCCGGCACTACCTCATCGGCGACCAGGTCGCGCGTCACGTGGCCTGGCAGGAAAGCGCCATCCTCGCCACCCACCGTGCACTGGACGACTTTACCGCACGCCTGCAGGGAGAAGCGGCATGAGGGGCGTAATGCACAGGGTGGCCCGTCCAGTGTTCGCCCTGTTACTGGCTTTGGGCGCTCTCGGCGCCGATGCCGCCGGGCGTGAGGCCTATGACGACTTTTACTGTGAGACCTGCCACGGTGCCCAGGGTATCGGCAGCTACGGCGTGCAGGCGCCAAAACTCGCTGGTATGGAGCCCTGGTACCTGCAGCGCCAGCTGGAGAAGTTTCGTTCCGGGCTGCGCGGTACTCACGCCGGGGATGAAACGGGCGTGGAGATGCGCGCCATGGCGGTGAAGCTCAGCGACGGAAGTATCGAGCAATTGCTGCAGTGGATCGCCGGCTGGCCCGAAATCGATGCGCCCTCCACTGTCGCCGGCGATGCCAAATCCGGCGCGGCACTCTACGCCAGTTGCGCAGCCTGCCACGGCCCCGCCGGTGGCGGAAACCGGGCGCTCGGTGCGCCCGCCCTGGCCGGGCAGAGCGACTGGTACCTGCTGACCCAGCTGAAAAATTTCTCCCGCGGCTATCGCGGGCAGCACCCGGACGACAGCGAGGGCGCGACCATGCGCGCCGCGGTAAGCGCGCTGCCGGACGAACAGGCGATGCGTGACGTCGTCGCCTACATCGCACAACTCGAGGGACCGGCGAACAGCTCGGCCCGACTCAATGACTGAAAACAAGGACTGAAACATGAAACGACTGCTCAATGCCTGCCTGCTTGGCGCCCTGCTGGGAAGCGGTGTCGCAGCCGCCCAGGACATCGAACGCCACAATGAGGGCAAGCTCTTCTATACCGCGATCACCATTCCCGCTGGAGCCGAGACTCTCTACCTGAGCGGCGCCGGGGCCAAACCTGCCGAGGACGGTAGCTGGGGTGACATGGAGGCCCAGACCGTAGACACTTTCAAGGCCTTCAAGGAAAAGCTGGAAGGCCTGGGCTGGTCGATGTCGGATATCGTCCAGGTGCGGGTCTTTGCCACGGCGAGCCCCGACGGCAGCCTCGACTTTGCCGGCTTCAACAAAGGCTACATGCAGTTCTTCGGTACCGAGGAGAACCCGCAGAAACCGGTGCGTTCCTTCGTCCAGGTCGCTGATCTGGTGGTAGATGGCTGGCTGGTGGAGATCGAGATCCGCGCGGCGAGGATGCCGGAATGAGGCAGCTGTCTTCCATTTGCAGGAATGCTTCTTGCGCCCGGAATTCCATTTGCTCCGGAACGATTGCTTTCGACAGGGGTGGGGTATGGAGCCTGACATGCTGACGTTTATTGCCCTCCTTGCCATTGCCGGTCTGGTGGCGGGCCTGACTGCGGGCCTGTTCGGTGTCGGTGGCGGGTTTGTCGTTGTTCCGGCGCTGCTCGCGGTGTTCCCTTTTCTTACCGACAATACGGACAACCTGATGCTGGTGGCCGTCGGTACCTCCCTGGCCACCATCATCGTTTCTTCGGCGCGTGCCCTGCTCGCCCACGCCAAGCGCGGGGCGGTGGATTTCCAACTGCTCAAGGACTGGTCCGTGTGGCTGCTGATCGGTGTCGGCGGCGGCCTGCTGGTGGCCTCCTTCGTCGACGGCAACCGCCTGATCATGGTCTTCGCCATTGGCGTGCTGCTTTACTCCGTGTTCTTCCTGTTCCCGGAGTGGTTCCAGCGCTTCAAGGGGCGCTTCAGCATGCCCCAGGGGCCGGCCAAGGCGCTTCTGGCCAGCGTGCTGGGCGGCTTCTCTTCCCTGCTCGGGATCGGCGGCGGCACCATCACCGTACTGACCATGGTCCTTTGTGACCGGCCGGTGCACCAGGCGGTCGCCACCGCCTCAGGTGTCGGCGTGCTGATCGCCATCCCCGGCGCCATCGGCTTCATGCTGCTGGGCCTGGGAGCGGAGAACCTGCCCCAGGGCTCGATCGGCTATATCAACATTCCCGCGCTGCTCGCTGTTGCCGTATTCTCGGTCATCACCGCGCCGCTGGGTGCGCGCCTGGCGCACAGCCTCGATGAAACCCAACTCAAGCGTGCCTTCGGGGTCTACCTGATTCTGGTATCGCTCGCCATGTACGCAAAGGCCTGACTTACCTGACCATTGGACTGGAGGAGGATAACCCCATGTCAATTTCGATGAATCGCAGACTGTTTCTCGGTGCCGTTGCCGGCGCCGCCTCGATGGCCGCCGCTGGCAGCCGTTTCGCCCAGGCGGGTACCGCCGCAGCGCCGCTGGTCCGTCCCAGCGTCAACTACGGCCCCGCCCCCGGCATCGCCCGGCTCAGCTCCAACGAGAACCCCTTCGGTCCGAGCAAAGCCGCGCTCAAAGCCCTGGCGGAAGCCGGTGCCCAGGGCGCCTATTATGTCGGTGAGAGCGCGGTGAAGCTGCGCGCCATGATCGCCGAGTTCCACGGGGTTACCCCGGAGCACGTGACCCTCGGTTCCGGCTCCAGCGCCTGCCTGGTATCCGCGGCGATACTCGCCGGCCAGAGCGGTAACATCCTCGGCCCGGACCTGTTCTGGGATACCACCTCGAAATCCATCGAGATGCAGAAACTGGCCGAGATCAAGCGCCTGCCCAAGGCGGCGGACATGCAGATCGACCTGGACGCGATGTACGCGGCCATCGACGACTCCATCTCCATGGTGCAGGTGACCAACCCCAACAACCCGACCGGCATGCTGGTCGATCCGGTGAAAATGCGCGAGTTCTGTATCAAGGCGTCGAAGAAGGCCGTGGTACTGGCGGACGAAGCCTACAACGAACTCACCGACATGCCGGAAGCCAACAGCATGGTGCCGCTGGTCAAGGCCGGCCACAACGTGATCGTGGCGCGCACCTTCTCCAAGATCTACGGCATGGCGGGGCTGCGGGTCGGTTATCTCATCGCACCGCCGGAACTAATCGAGGCGATGAGTATCTACAGCATGGGATGGTATGGCCTCAACCAGGCTGGCCTCGCCGCCGCGCTCGCCAGCTACGAGGACAAAGCCTTCATGGATATGTCCCGGGGCAAGGTCCGCGAGGCGCGGGAAATGGTGTCGGATGCGCTCAAGGCCAACGGGCTGACCGCGCTGCCTTCGCAGACCAATTTCATGTTTGTTGACCTGGGCGACCTCGATGCGGAAAAATTCCGCGCCGGGATGGCCGAGCACAACGTACATATCCGCGGCATCTACCGCGACTACACCAATTGGTCCCGGGTGAGCATGGGTCGTCTGGAAGACGTACAGATGTACGTTGACGCCCTGCCCAAAGTGCTCGACAAGCTGTCCTGAACGAACCCCCGGCGCGGACCGATGGCCCGCGCCGGGCTCATTTTGATTTCGTACTGGAAAGACAAACATGCGAACGCGTGTATTCGCTACCGTATTCACCTGCCTGCTGGCCGCAGCCTGCAGCGATGCGCCTGCGCCTGCCGGGGGCGCGTCGGCGCCCGCGGTTCCGGTCACCTTGTGGACCGCCGAACTGTCACCGGTGGAGGAGCGGATCGAATCCGTGGCAACACTGAACGCCTTCGAATCGGTAACGGTGACGGCGCGCGTCAGCGGTAAAGTCACTGCAGTGCATTTCGATGATGGCGACCGGGTCGAGAAGGGCCAATTGCTGGTCGAGCTGGATTCCACAGAACCCCTGGCGCGGGTGCGCGAGGTGGAGGCGGCGCTGCAGGAGGCCACCCTCGACCTGGAGCGCCTGGGTTCGCTGGGTGCGGAGATCTCCACCCGGGCGGCCATCGACATCGCCCGGGCCAATGTGGCGGCGAACCAGGCGCGATTGGCCCAGGCCAAGGCGGTCCTCGATGACCACAAGCTGCGTGCGCCCTTCGCTGGCGTACTGGGTTTTCGCCAGATCAGCGTGGGCGCACTGATAACCCCGGGTACCGCGGTGGCGGAACTGGATGACCTGAGCCGTCTCAAGCTCGACTTCACCCTGCCGGAGGTCTACCTCTCGCGCTTGCGCGTGGGCGACAGCGTGGAAGCCCGCAGCCCGGCCTGGCCTGGGCAGTCTTTTATGGGCACGGTGCGCAATATCGGCACGCGGGTCGACCCGGTGACCCGGGCGGTGACCGTGCGCGGTGTGCTGGACAATGCCGATGGGCGCCTGCGGCCGGGTATGCTGATGACCGTGGACCTACTGGTAGGGGAGGAGCAGGCACTGGTACTCCCCGAACAGGCCCTTGTGCAAAAAGGGACGGAGAGTTTCGTCTACGCCGTTGATGAAGAATCCCGCGCCTACATGGTGCCGGTCCAGGTGGAGCGCCGCGTGAAGGGCGGTGTGGTGCTCGCCAGTGGTATCGAGCCGGGACGGGTGGTGGTCGTGCGCGGCCAGCTCAACCTGCGCCCTGGCGCCACCGTGAATGATGTGTCGGGCCACGCCATGGCCGTGCCCGCATCCGAGGACCAGCCCGGGTGAAACTAGCCGATCTCTCGGTCAGGCGACCGGTATTCGCCAGCGTGCTGGCACTGCTGCTGGCGGCCTTCGGCCTGATGTCCTTTTTCCAGCTCTCGACCCGGGAATACCCGGATGTCTCCATGCCCCAGGTTTCGGTGTCGACCACTTACAGCGGCGCCGCTGCAGACGTGGTGGAATCGCGCATTACCCAGGTGCTGGAGGATGAACTGGGCGGCATCGAGGGGGTGCGCGGCATCCGCTCCACCAGCATCGACGGCCGTTCCAGTATCAATATCCAGTTCGAAATGTCCCGCGATATGGACGCCGCCGCTAACGATGTGCGCGACAAGGTCTCGCGGGCCCTGAACCGGCTGCCCCAGGATGCGGAAGTGCCCACGGTGTCCAAGGCAGACAGCGACGCCTCGCCGATTATCTATATCAGCCTCGAGGCGGCGGATATGCCGCTGGTGGAACTCACGGATTACGCCGAGCGCTACCTCACGGACCGTTTCGCTGCGATAAACGGGGTGGCCTCCGTCAACGTGTTCGGCAGTGGCAGTCGCTCCATGCGCATCTGGATCGATCGGCACCAGTTAAACGCGCGCCGCCTCAGCGTCAGTGATGTGGTGGACGCCCTGCAGCGTGAAAATATCGAACTGCCGGCGGGGCTGGTGGAGTCCTCGGCGATGGAATTCCCGCTGCGCCTGCAGCGCGCCTATCGCACCGAAACGGATTTCCGTCGACTGGTGATCGGCCGCGGTGAAGACGGACACCTGATCCGCCTGGGTGAAGTCGCCCGGGTTGCCCTCGGCAGTGAAACCAGTCGCCGGCTGTTTATCACCAATGGCCGGGAGAGCATGGCACTGGGCATCGTCAAGCAGTCCAACGCCAATACCGTCGAAGTCCTGGATGCCATCCACCACGAGGTGGAGTCGGTGCGCGAGGACCTGCCGCCGGGCATGGGTATCTCCACTTCCGGCGATGCCTCGGCCTTTATCCGCGCCGCGATCAGCGGGGTCTACTGGACCCTGCTGGTGACCACCCTGCTGGTGGCGGGGGTGATCTTCGCGTTTCTCGGTGCGCTGCGCGCCATGCTTATCCCGGTGGTCTGCATTCCCCTGTCGCTGCTCGGCAGTTGTATCGCCCTGGCCGCCTTCGGCTATTCGGTCAACCTGATCACCCTGCTGGCGATGGTGCTCGCCATCGGCCTGGTGGTGGACGACGCCATCGTGGTGCTGGAAAACGTCTTCCGCCGGATCGAGAGCGGCGAGCCGCCGCTGCTGGCCGCCAGCCGCGGTGCGCAACAGGTGGGCTTCGCGGTGGTGGCGACGACCGCTGTCCTGCTCGCGGTCTTCACACCCATCGTGTTCATGGACGGCATCATGGGTCGCGTGTTCGCCGAACTGGCGGTGGCGATCTGTGTCGCGGTGCTCGTGTCCAGTGTGCTGGCACTGACCCTGGTGCCGATGATGTGTTCGCGCATGCTGCGCAAGCAGGCGCGGCGTTCCTTCCTGGACAGGACCGTCGGTTCTGCACTGGCGCGGCTCGCCGCTGCTTATGGTCGCAGCCTGGACTGGAGCCTGCGCCACCCGCTGCTGATCGTGGCCACCGTGGCGCTGGCGTTGCTGGGCGCCTGGCAGCTGGCGACCGTGCTGGAGATGGAACAGGTGCCGGTGGAAGACCAGGATACGGTGATGGTCTTCGCCCGCGCCGAACAGGGTACCGGCATCGACAGCATGCGCGGCATCATCGAGGAACTGCAGGCGCCGCTGCTGGAGCGCCAGCAGGACGGCAGCCTGACCCGGGTGTTGTTTGTCTCTCCCTCCTTCGGCGGCACCACGCCGGATGCCCTGTTCTCACGAATCTCCATGGTCGGCCGCGACGAACGGGATTACAGCGCCTTCGAATTGCGCAATGATTTGATGGCGCAGTGGCGCAACATCCCGGGGGTGAGGGCCATGGCCTTCCTGCCTTCGGGGCTCGGCCAGCGCGGCGCCAATACGCCGGTAGAGTTCGTCCTCCAGGGGCCGGACTACGAAACCCTCGCCGAGTGGCGCGACACGGTCATGGATGCCGCCCGCGAGAGCGGGTTGTTCGGCGCGCTCAACAGCGACCTGCGGGAAACCCAGCAACAGTTGCATGTCTCCACCGATCTCGATCGCGCCGCGGCCCTCGGGGTCAGCGCGCGGGAACTGGGCGAGGCCCTGCAGGCCCTGATGAGCGAACAGCAGATTTCCACTTTCAGCGACCGCGGTGAGGAATACCCGGTCATTATCCAGATGCAGCGCGACCAGCGCAGCAGCCCGGACGACATCCGCAATATCTTCGTCCGCGGTGATGGCGGCGAACTGGTGCAACTGGCCAACCTGGTGGAACTGGAAAGTGTTGCCAGCATCGGCGAACTGCAGCGCTATAACCGCATGCGCGCTGTCACCATAAGTGCGACCCCGGCGCCGGGCGTATCGCTGGGGGAGGCACTGGGCTTCCTGGAGAACGCGGTCGCCGAACGACTGCCGGTGTCCGCCAAGATCGATTACAAGGGCGAGTCGCTGGACTTCAAGGAATCGAGCGGGGCGCTATTCACGACCTTCGGCTTTGCCTTGCTGGTGACCTTCCTGGTGATGGCGGCGCAGTTCGAGAGTTTCGTCCACCCCACTGTGATTATGGTCACCGTGCCGCTGGCGGTACTGGGCGGGCTGGCGGGCCTGGTGTTCGCCGGCCTGTCATTCAATATTTTCAGCCAGATCGGCATGCTCATGCTCATTGGTATCGCGACCAAGAACGGCATCCTGCTGGTCGAGTTCATCAACCAGATGCGCGACGAGGGCCTGGAGTTCCGCGCTGCCATCCTGGAAGCCTGCCAGCTGCGCCTGCGCCCGGTGTTGATGACAACCATCTCAACACTGGCCGGCGCCATTCCCCTGCTGGTGATGACCGGCCCGGGTTCTGCCAGCCGCAACGTACTGGGCGCGGTGATCCTGTTCGGGGTCGCTTCCGCCAGTATATTCACCCTCTACGTGGTGCCGGGGCTGTACAGCCTGCTGGCGCGACGGACCAGTTCCCCGGGGGCGGTTGATCGCGAGATGAAGGCCCTCGAGCGGGAACAGGCGGAAGTCTCCTCCTAGGCCGTCGCCAGGCCGAAGCCAGAAATGAAAACAGGCTCCCGGAGGAGCCTGTGATGCGTGGGCGGATAGATTTCCGCCCGTTTACTGCAGTGGATCAGGGGTTGGGGAAGTCGATACCCAGGCCCACTTCCATGTAGGACTCGTCAAGGCTCACGCCGGCTTCGGTGACGTAACCTGATACGGGTACGGATGGGAAGTCGGTGTTCAGCCAGTCGGTGACCACTTCACCGATGTCCAGTTCCAGGCGGGCGGAGTTGAGCAGTTCCTCGATCATCGGGGCATAGGGGTAGATTGCTGCCGAAATGATCACAGGCAGGAAGCTCTGGATAGGTCCGGTGCCAAAGTCATCGGCGATACTGCCACCAGTCACTTCTACATTGGCAACGTTCAACAGGTTGGGCTTGTACAGGTTCAGGAACAGCTGACCGTCCGGTGAGGCGCCGAGCGAGGTCTCCAGGGCGTAGTCACCGGTGAATGCCATCATCAGTACGTTGCCATCGTCAGTCACCAGTTGCATTTCGATACCCATCTGCGGCAGGCCCATGGCCAGGCCCAGGGGGTAGAGGCCGTCATTGCTCACCTGCAATTCGGGTGCGGCGCCGAAGTTGAGGGAGAGGAGCAGGTTGTCGTCGAGGCTGTAGCCGAATTGCGTGAGAGTGCTGCCGAAGGCGCCCAGGTCAGCCAGCGTCAGCGGGATAGCGAGGCTCTGGTCGAGACCGCTCTGGTAGAGCGCGGTGAGCAGCTGGTTGACCGTATCGACGGCGATTGCCGCAGTGATATCGGTGGTGCCGCCAACAGCCTCCGCGCCCGGGAGCATACCGCCGATCCGTCGCGAACCGAGAACTTCGCGGCCGGGGGCAACATTGGCTGAGAAAATCGAGCCAGCCAGCACGGCCTGGCCGTCGCCGCCGGGGAGTACGTCCAGCAGTTCCGCGTGCATGCGGATGGCGAATTCGGCGTCGTCGGTGCCGTCACCGTCGATGTCCAGGGGCAGGTTGATGGGGATGGCCGGAATCGGCAGTTGCTCCAGGAAGGGACCACCCACCTCGACCAGTTTGTCGTTGACCAGGTCGGCGATGGCGTCCTTGAACAGCGGGATCAGGTGCGCGGCGAGGTTGATGGAGCGCACTTTCATGCTGCCGAAGTCGAGGTAGACATCGCTCGGCTCGTCCAGGATGACGCGAATCGACTGGTTGTCAGTGGCTTCGACAGTGATCTGGAACGAGGCCTCGATGTCGGAGGTGGTCATCGTGGTCCGGTCGTAGCCGAACCAGTAGGAGCGCTTGATGTCGACGATCATTTCGGCGTCGGGGATCTGCATGCCGATGTTAACCGTCATCCGCTCGCCGCCGTCAGGGGTGAAGAACAGGTTTACATCAGGTGTGCCGATGATTTCCATCGAGCGCAAGTACATGTCACAGCCGATGCGGAAAATGGTATTGATCACACACTCGGACGGGTCGATGCCCAGAACCGCGTTGAGATCGAGGTCGGCCAGCAGGCGGCCCATGGCGTCACCGACTTCACCCAGCACCTGGTTGCCGACGACAACCTGGATTGCCGAGTCCACAGGAGCGTCGGGCGCGGCGTAGTTGAGGGACTCGCTGCCGCCGCCGATGTCGAAGAGGTTGATCTGGTAATCGCTGGCAGGGGGCATCTGCAGGCTGAAATCGTTACCGCTCAGGGTAACGGGATAGCCATTGATATCCATGCTGGTCAGATTGCTGCCGTTGACCACGGTGCCGCTGATGACCAGGTTGTCGCTGCCGTCTTCGGCGGGTACGACGCTGGTCACGGTGACCGGGGAAAGGCCTACAGCGAAGGATGATGCGCTGAGCATGAGTGCGGCGCTGCCGCATAAATTTCTGAGACTAAAGGCAGAGTGCATAATTTCTTCCTTGATGCGAATGTTATTACTTATTGGTTCGGCCCCGTGTTTCCAGGGTCACTATTCCAATCGCGCAGTCCCTTGCGATTTCCCTGCAGGCAGGGTTTCACTCATCTTGGCTTGCCATCGAGTCGGTTTGATCGCCTCGCAACGGCCACGCGCATACTGTGTCATAGACAGTATTTTGGTGGCGTGAACATGTCATTAAAGCTTTTTAATGTCAACAAATACCGGGCTGGCAAAAATTCGGACACCCAATTGGCAAGTGAGCACTTACCGGAGAGGAAAGAAATAGCCTGTTTTCAGGTTTTTTCACGTTGTCAGCAGATTTTACACGCTCCCGAACAACATTTTTTTCATCGCCCGCGCAGTCCTCCGCTTTTGAGCCCGCCGCCCCCGAAACTGCCCCGCTGCGGGCGGGCCATCTCGCGGCTGGCGCCGTGCTGCCGCGCGCGGTTGGCGCGCTCCAGGCCGCCGCGGTCAATCTGCGGCATCTGGAATTGCCCGCTGCTGGTCTGGCTGCGCTTGCGCATGGCGTCCTGGGCAGCCTGGCGTTGCTGCGCCGTCGTGTGCTGCTCGACGGTGGAGCGCGCCTGCTCGCGCTGGGCCTGGCTGATTTGCGGCTTTTCCCACTGGCCGTTGGCGCGGGCTTCCCAGCCGCTCTCCACCTTGCGGGCGACGTTGCCCTTGTTGTCGGCGAAGACGTTGTTGGGACGGCCACTGGCTGGTCGTGCCTGTTTCAGCTGCGCCCGCGCAGTCGAGCGGTCCGCTACCCGGTCGCGATTTGCCGGGTTCCGGTAGAGGTTATGTCGCGAGCGATCGAAATCGCCTTTGTGAGTGCCGCGATCGATCCGCTTGCCGATGTTCGCGCGATTGCCGACATTGATGTTGTTGCCGATATTGATATCCCCGGTGTTGATGAAAACCGGTCCGCGATAGCCGCCGCCGTACCAGCCGTTGCAACAGCCCCAGGGCCGGTAGGCGCCCGGATAGCCGCCGCCCCAGCCGACGCCGACATTGAAGAAGCCGCTTGAATAACTGAGGCCGAAGCTCCAGCCGGTCCAGGGGTTGTAGCCGACGTTGAATCCCCAGGTGGCCGGCCGCGGATAGTAGTAGCGGCCGTAGTAGGGCGGGTAATACCAGCCGGTGCCATAGACCGGCACGCCGTAGTAGGGAAAGCTCCACAGGTAGCCCGGCAGGTAGCCCACGTAGACGATCTCGGGTGTGGATTCGTAGATATGCACGTAAGTGGTGTTGTAGGCAGCCGAACTGGGCGGAATCCTGTCTATCTCCTCCTGCGGAATGGAGTCCGCCACCTGCCAGGGACCGGTGGGGCTCGTACCGGTGAACCAGACTCCGTTGTCCACCGCGTAATAGCGCTTGTCGATTTCCAGCACCTGGGTAGCGGTGTTGAGCGCGTAGGCGACATTGGTGCCGCTGATTTTCTCGAAGCGGGGTGAACCGTCGTACTGCACGCTCAGGGTAGCTTCGTCGCGCCTGATTGCCGCTGTCTGTGGAATCCGCGCATCCATGACCGCATCTTCCGCTTCCGGGGTGCCGGCTACGGAGGTGCGCAGGCCGCCTATCTCCGAGTCCGGGGGAATATCGCTGAAGGCTGCGGGCAGTTCATCCGCCGCGACGAAGGTCCAGGGTCCGTCCTGCGCCTTGCTGCGGTACCAGCGGCCCGAGAGCAGCAGGTACATGTTGTTGGTGCCGAGGTCACGCAGCCAGGGTGATTCGGTGTTGCTGACATAGAGCACGCTGCCGCCCGGCAGCGATTTCCAGTCGGGCTTGCCCTGGGTGACGATGAGTTCGGTGGGGGTGTTCGCGGTCACGATCTCCGGAGGCTCATCGGGCTGCTCCTGATCGTCGCCGGTGACGCCGCTGGCGAGTTGGACGAGGTCGGCGGGGGGCGAGGCGTCGACCTGCCACGGGCCCATTGCCTCGTTGGCCCGGTACCAGAACCTGCCGCTGTAGAGCCAGTAATTGTCGCTGCCCTTGTTGCGCGCTACGGCCATCGGCGTATTCATGATGCGTTGGTAGTCGCTGTTCTCGATCTCGCCATAACGCGGTTCGCCGTCGAAACTGAGCAGGACGGCGGGCAGTTGACGGAACTCGATGGCGGGTGGCTCATGCTGCAGGTTCTCCAGGCTCCTGCGTTCGATATCCGCGGATTCCAGGCTCGCCGACAGGCGGTCCAGTGAAATGCTGAAGCCATTTTCCGGTAGCGCGGCTTCCACGATGGCCGTGAAGCGCTGTTCGCCGGCATCCTTGGAATCTGGCCAGCGTACACTGGTAACCCGCAGGTCTGATATCAATGCGGTACCGGCGTCCCCATCGGTATCGATCCTCGCCTCGAACCAGAATGCGCCGAAGATGGCTTCCTCGCTATTGACCAACTCCAGCGACATCGCTGCGCGACCGGTGAGGCGATTGCCCTCGAGTGCCTCCGGCTGCGGTTGGTACACCACGATAGTGCCTTCCTCGGCGCTGACTTCCTGGGGCCACTCCAGCGCGTGCGCCCTGCTGGCAAGCGCGAGGCAGAGCAGGCTGGCGAGCCAGAAGCCGAAGAGGATGGAAAGCGGCGGGTTTTTTGAGTGCATGCTGGGATTCTCCGTGGGCGGGAGAAAGTGTAGTTCAGCGCCGGCGATGGCGCTTGCGCTAGCACAGGCGGGGGTCTGGTCTATAGTTACAGGCGTTTCAAGCTCGGAGTGCGGCATGAAAATCCCCTGTTACCTACTGGCCGGCGCCGTGCTGGCGAATCCGCTACTGGCGGATGTGCGTGAGACGGTCGCCTGCCGGGAAATCGCCTTCAGCCAGTCCGCCGAAGCGCGCGACAGCGAAGCTTTCCGCGCCTTTCTCGATGCGGACGCCCGCTTCGCGGGGCAGACGGTGCTGCGCGGCCCCGCTGCCGTGACCGAGGGCTGGTCGGTTTTCCTCAGTGAATCCGGTCCGGAGATTTCCTGGCGCCCGCAGATTGTCGAAGTTCTGGAAGACGCGGGCCTCGCCCTTACCCGGGGGCCGTACCGGGTCAGGGGGCTGGATGAGAACGGGGAGCTCAGTGAGAGCTGGGGCACCTTCAACTCGGTCTGGCGGCGTGGCCATGACGGCCAGTGGCGGGTGTTATTCGATGCCGGCAGCCCCGCCGCAGGCTCGCTTCCGGAAAAGTACCTCGAGCTGTGGGCGCCCCGACCTGATTGCGGGACTGAGGCCGTCAAGCGTTAAAGAATGGTAGAAGCGGTACAGCCATCACTCCGATAACCCGAATAGCCTGGAGAACTTCATGAGCAGAAACACCAGCAAGGGCATTTCCTTGCTCGCTGCCGGCATACTCGCCACACTGCTGGCGGCCTGTGCGAGCAAACTCGAACCAGTATCAGCACCCGTAGCAAAAATCGATGACGTTGTGGATACCCACTGGGGCGTGCAGGTACACGATCCCTATCGCTACATGGAAGACCTCGACGACCCCTACGTTCAGGACTGGTTCCGCGGCCAGGCGGAGTACGCCGACACATTGCTGGACGCCCTCCCGGCGACCGATGCGTTGGCCCAGCGCCTGCAGGAACTCGACGCAGGCAAGCCCTACCACAGCTATTACGTGCACCGGATGAACGACGGCTCGCTGTTTTTCATGCGCCGGATGGCGGGCGAGAGCGTCGGCAAGCTCTACCTGCAGGCCGCTGGAGAGAAAAGTCCACGCTTGCTGGTGGACCCCGAGGCGCTCGGTGGTGACGGCGAAGAGCACTACTCGCTGGAAGTCTATTCACCCTCGCCCGATGGCAGCCGGGTAGTCTACGGGCTCGCCCAGGGCGGCTCGGAGCTGACGACCTATTTCACCCTTGAGGTCGCTTCCGGCGAAGTATCGCCCGACACCATCGACAACATCGAGACCGCCTACAACGAACCCCAGTGGCTCGCCGACGGCAGCGGGTTCTTTTACAGCCGGCGTCGCGACCTGCCGGCGGATGCCCCCGCGACGGAAATCTACAAGCAGACCAGTGTGCGCTTTCACAAGCTCGGCAGCGATCCCGCTGATGACCCTGTCATTGCCGCCTACGGCATGTCGGACTCCATGCCGATCAGCGATGAGGATTTCCCCAGTATCTGGCTCACCCCGGGTTCCGGGCACGCTGTGGTCAAGGTCAAGCACGGCGACTCCAACGAGATTTCCCTTTACACCGCGCCGCTGGAAAGCCTGCTCCTGGGTGAAACAAGCTGGAAACAGATCTGTACCGCCGATGCGGAAGTGGTGAAGTTCGCCGTCAATGGCGACGATATCTACCTGCTCAGCGGCCTCGACGCCCCGCGCTACCAGCTCCTGCGCACCGGGCTGGATGCGCCTGACTTCGCCGCGGCGGATACGGTCATCCCCGGCGGCGACCTGGTCCTGGACGATGTCTACGCCGCCAGCGATGCGCTCTACCTCGACTCCCGGCTCAACGGTGTCAGCAAGGTCCTGCGCTTGCCCTACGGCGCTAAAGAGGCGCACCTGCTCGATCCCCATGGCGATCTCGCGGCGTATGTGAGCTCGGTTTCCCACACCCTGCCGGGTGTGTTCATTTACGCCACTTCATGGACGACTGGCGCGATGGTCTATGCCTACGACCCGGCAGGGAAATCCTTCAGTGATACCGGTTTGCTGCCGGAAGGCAAATACGATGCGGTACCGGGTTACGTGGCGGAAGAGGTCCTGGTCACCAGCCACGACGGGACCAGTGTGCCGCTGTCGATTATCCGTCGCGCCGACCTCGAACTCGACGGCAGCCATCCCACCATAGTCTACGGCTACGGCAGCTACGCGTACTCCATGGATGTGAACTTCTCCGCGCTGCGCCTCGCCTGGCTGGAACGCGGCGGAATCTACGCCGTTGCCCACGTGCGCGGCGGTGGTGAATACGGCCAGGCCTGGCACTACGCCGGTCGCATGCTGAACAAGCCGAACACCTGGAAGGACGCCATCGCCAGTGCCGAATACCTGGTGGAGAAAGGCTATACCAGCCCGGAACACCTCGCTGTGATGGGCGGCAGCGCCGGCGGTATCCTGGCGAGCCGGGCGATTACCGAGCGCCCGGACCTGTTCAGTGCGGCGGTTATCCAGGTGGGCATGGCCGATGCAATCCGTGCCGAAACCACGACCAATGGCGTACCCAATATCCAGGAGTTCGGCACGGTAACCGAGAAAGATGGTTTCACCGGCCTTTATGCCATGAGCGGTTATCACCATGTACAGGATGGCGTCGAGTACCCCGCGGTCTTGCTGACGCACGGCTTCAACGATCACCGGGTGGAACCCTGGATGTCGGGCAAACTCGCCGCGCGGATGCAGGCAGCCAGCAGTGGTGGACCGGTGGTGTTCCGGGTCGAGTACGGCGCCGGACACGGTATCGGCTCTACCCGCCAGCAGATCCTGCAGGAGATCGCCGAGACCTACAGCTTCCTGCTGTGGCAACTGGATGGGGACGACTAGTCTCCGTCGGGCGGGGCCCTGCTCACGCGCCGAGCAGCGCCCTCGCCACCCAGAAAACCAGCATCGCAATCCCAAGGGTGACCAGGTGGTTGCGGGTTTTCCAGGCCATCAGCGCGGCCACTGCCAATGCCAGCAGTTCGGCGCCGCCCGGGCCGCCGCCTTCCCCTGGTGACAGCAGCAGGGTCACCACCAGTGCCGCCAGCACCGAGGGCCCCACGTATTCCATCGCCAGCGTCAGTGTTTTCGGAATGCGCCGGTTGGCCAGCGCGATGATGAACAGCGCCCGGCTGAAATAGGTGCCGAGGCCGGCGATGAGAACCGAGAGCAGCGCAGTCATCGCTTGATCCCCTCGCAGCAGATGCCGGCGAGCATGCCCGCCAGCGCTCCCAGCAGCAGCCCGGAGCGATGGGGAAGTTCCGCGCCCAGCCAGGCTACCGTGGCGGCCACCAGCGCGGCGACCAGCTTCGGCCAGCGGTCGATTCCAAGTACCACCAGCGCGGTGAACATCACCGGTATGGCGAAGCCCAGTTCCCATTCGGCCGGTACAATCGGCCCCACGAACAGTCCCGCGGCGGTTGCTGCCAGCCACAGCAGCCAGAAGGTGATCCCGGTACTCAGGTAGTAGGCTCGGAACTCCTCCGGGGGCAGGCGGGTACGGAGAATACTCAGGGCGAAGACCTGGTCGATCAGGAAATACGAACCCACCCAGCGGAACCAGGCGGGTTGCTGCTGGAAGACGGGGGCCATCGCCGCGGAGTACATCAGGTGGCGGGCGTTGACGATCAGCGCCGCGGTGATTGCCGCGGCCGCGGCGGCGCCGTCGCCGAGCAGGGTGATCAGGGTGAGTTGCGAGGCGCCGCCGTACATCACCCAGGAACTGCTCCAGCCGACAAAGGGCAGGATGCCCGACTGCAGGATCGCGACCCCGAGCACCAGCGCGAAGGGAATCGCCGGGATGAACAGGGGCAGGGCGTCGATCATGCCCCTGCGGACGATGTCGGAGGTATTGGGCATGCCGCATAGTCTAGGGGCAGTGGGGCAGCAGCGCCATTGCAGGCGCTGTTAAGCAGCGCTCGTGGGAGGACTTTCACCGGCTGTGGCTGCACCATTCTCATTCTCACGGTGTGCGAGATTGGTGCGCGTCTGCAACACCCTAATACCCCCACTGGTGCATTTCATCGCATTTCTCGCGCGATCTGCCGCAAACAGGTGCCAATGGCTTGCTTTTTGCTCTTATTCTGGGATCAGGCCCCCAAGGACGGAGTGGCTCATACAACGATTCGATCCTCTGGGGGACAAACCATGCCAAGTACTACCTTGCGTAAGCGTTACCTTGCCCGTGCAGTCTCACTCGCTTCTTTACCGGCCCTGGGCTGGTTTCCTGTCGCCCAGGCGCAGGAAGAGCCTTCACTCCGATTGGAAGAAGTGATGGTAACCGCTTCACGGCGGACCGCATCGGTACAGGACATCCCGATCAACATATCAGCGGTCAGCGGTGACAGGATCCAGGAACTGCGGCTGACCAACATCAGCGACATCGCCAACTATGTACCCGGCCTCACCGTTGTCGATCGTGGTCCGCGGGACGAGATACCGGACGTGATGGTGCGCGGCCTCAATACAACCCAGCTGGGCCCCGGCTATCTGTCGGATACTGTCGCCACCTATTTCGGCGACATACCGGTGACCTTCGACGTCAAGCCGGTGGACCTCGAACGGGTGGAAGTATTGATCGGCCCCCAGGGCACCTTGTACGGCAAGGGCACCATGGGGGGCGCCATCCGCTACCTGCCCAATCCCGCCGATATGAGCGAATTCAGCGGGCAGGCGCGGGGCAGTTTTTCCTTCAACGACGAAAGTGCGAGTTACCTCCACGATGTGGGACTGACCCTGAATATCCCCATTATCCCTGAGGTGCTTGCGCTGCGGGGCAGCCTCGATCAACTGGTGGATCCCGGATTTATCGATTACGACTACGTGGTGCGCGAGTCCGGTGTGTCGAATCCGGAACCGGATTTCAGCAATCCGGCGGAGGTGGCCGCCAACCTCAGGCAGGTGAAAGACGCCAACGGCGTGGATACCCTCGCCGGGCGCGTGAACCTGCGCTTCACCCCGGTGGACTGGCTGGATGCCAAGCTCTGGTACGTGTACCAGGATTCAGAAGCGGAGGGCCGGCAGTTGACTCACCGCCTCACCTTCGGCACCGACAAGTACCAGTCCGGCTTGCGCTACGAAGAGCCCAACAACTACACCAATGAACTGATCAGTCTCGACCTCACCGCCCAGGTGGGGGATATCGCCGAGGCGACCCTGATCTACGGCGAGACCGATTACGAGGAGCAGGGCCAGCGGGACCAGACCGACCTGCTGCTGGGCTTCGAGTACGGCTATGAATTTTTCCCCACCTTCTCCGCCTACACCCGGGAAGAGGCCGAGGAGGAGAATGACACCATCGAGCTGCGCCTGGTCTCCACCCACGAGGGACCGATTTCCTGGGTGCTGGGCTACTTCAAGAACGAGTTCACCCAGGATGCCATCAGCGAGGAATTCACCCCGGGCTTCGACCAGTTCGCGGTGGACGAATTCGGCGGCGTGCAGCTGCGACCGGACAGCCTGGAGTACGTCGAGCTGACCGATTACGAGGATGAGGAAGAGGCGATCTACGGCGAGATTTCCTACGCCTTCTGGGACGAGCGACTGGTGGCCACGGTGGGCTACCGGGATTACGAGTTCTCGGTGGACGCCACCAGCGGCTTCGGCCTGCCGCTGTACTATACGGTCTTCGAGGGCGCGCCGCAGGACGCGGTCGATGTCGACCTCGGCACCAACAAGGGCAGCGATTCCGGTGACCTGTGGAAATTCAACCTCTCCTTCGATATCGACGCGGACAACATGGTCTACCTCACCTATTCGGAAGGCTATCGCAATGGCGGGGTCAACTCGGTACCCGAGTGTACCCAGGAGCAGATCGACAGCAGCGACCAGCAACTCTGCGCCCAGTCGGACGAAGTGCTGATCGACCCGGATACCATCGAGAACTACGAGATCGGTTACAAGGGCGACCTGCTCGACGGCAAGCTGTCGGTCGCCTCCGCCATCTACTATATCGACTGGCAGGACCTGCAGGTGGCGACGGTTACCGATTTCGGCAGCCTGCCGATTCTCGGCAACGGCTCCGCGGCGGAGAGCAAGGGCGTCGAGTTCCAGGGCTCCTACCTGCTGGGCGAGAACTGGCGTATCGACCTGACCTACGCCTACACCAAGGCCGAACTGACCGAGTATGCGCCCGGGTTGGTAGGCCCCTTCGACGCCGAGGAGGGCGCGCGGCTGCCGGGTTCACCGGAACACCAGGGCACCCTGAACCTGACTTATACCGACACTGTATTCGACGGTATGGACCTGCGGGTGAACTACGGAATCGTCTATTCGGGCGATGTCTACAATATCGTCGGCGGCGACGAGGACCCCCTGGTCGACCCGGAAAGCGGCCTGCCGGCTGACCGCGGCGGCGAGGCGATCCCCGAGTACGACGTGCACCACCTGAGCGCCAGCCTCGCCCGGGATGGCTGGATGGTGCAGGCCTTCATCGACAACCTGTGGGACGAGTACTACATCACCGGCACCCGCATCACCCGCCGTTACCTTGTCGATGAAAAAACCGGGCCGGGGATTACCTATAACGGCTTTACTGATCGCGCATACGGCCAGTATGTCGGCTCTCCGCGTACTTACGGGATTCGCCTGACCTACGATTTCTAGGTGGCCTGGCGTGGCTTGTTCCGCGGGTGATTATCGCCCGCGGAGCGGGCTCCCACAGGGAGGGCTCCCACAGGGAGGGTTTTCTTGGGCCCTGTGGGAGCTCACTCCGTGAGCGATTCAGCGCCGGCAAGGACGCCGCCCGCCCGCAGGATTTCAATCGCGGGTGATAGGTGCTCCCGGTAACGCTCCCAGCGCCCCACCGCCGACCGGTACAGCGGCTGGCGCACCTGTACCGTGCTGGCGGAGGTGACCGCGCCGCCGCGGCGGTGAAAGTCCAGGCAGGTGTCAGACCACGGTAACTCAAGGTAGCCCAGCGCCGCTTCGATCACTTGCCGCGGTCTCTCCACCAGTTCCTCATAGTTCAGCACGTGTACGCGATCAGCGTAGAGTTCGCGCCAGTGGCGGCAGATCCTGTCGAAGAGCACGTAGTAGGCGGCGATATCCTCGAGCCGGTAGGCGTAGTTGTAATAGGAAAACTCCACCGCGAACAACTGCCGGTAATTGCTCAGGCAGGTATCCAGTGGGTGGCGCCGCACGATCACCACGCGGGCCTCCGGCAGCGCGCGCAGGATAAACCCGATATAGAGGAAGTTCAGTGGCATCTTGTCGATCAGGTAGCGCGTGCCATTGGCGATGCTGCCCGCGTGGGCTTCGAGCGACTCGCGGTACTGCGTGGCTATTGCCGCCGGCTCTGCGCCCAGCGCGCCGCGGATCACCTCAGCGTTCAGCATCTGCGCCGAGCGGTCGCCGGAGGCTGTCTTGATCGCGAGGGGAAAATCCTGCAGTTCGCCGAGCGTGTCCACCGCCGGATGTGCCGCGAGCATCTGTTCCACCAGGGTAGTTCCCGAACGCGGCATGCCGGTCACGAAGAGGGGGCGCCAGCCTGTATCCCGGCTCGCGGAAGCCCGGGGCAGTGGATGCTGGAAACTGTCGATTATGCTGCCGAACAGCGTGCGATCCTGCTCCGGGAGGTAATTCAGTGACGCCCGCCGCCCTGCCTTGGCCGTCTCCAGCGCCGCGAAGGCGCCGGCGAAATCGCCGCCATGCTCGCGCCCTCGGGCGAGGGCGTGACCAAGGTAGAGGCGATCAATGGCTGAGCGGGTTTTCTCGTGGAAGAGCGCTTCCAGCGATGCCAGGCGACGGGGATCGGGGGTGTTTTTCTCCAGCTCCGAAAGCGCCCAGTAGGCCCGGGCAAAGTCCGGCTGCAGCTCGATAGCCCGCTCGTAATGCTCGCGGGCAGCGTCGGTGTTACCCAGGAACTGCTCCGCGGAAGCCAGGTTGAAATGAAATTGCGCGTTGTCCGGCGCTTTCTCCACCGCCCTGCGCAGGGCGGCGGCGGCCTCGGCGTGCTCGCCCAGGCGGGTCAGGGTCACGCCGAGGGTGTCCAGTGTCAGGGCCCGCGCGGGCCCTGCCCGAAGTGCGGCCCGGGCGGCTTCACGGGCGGCGTTCACCTGCCTGGAGAGGGCGAGGAGTTTTGCCTGCTGCGCCAGGTATTCAGGATTGCCCGGTGCGAGGGTGGCCGCCTGTGTCACCAGCTTCAGCGCCCGGGCGATATCCCGCTGGGCCTCGGCGGCAATGCTGAGCAGGAACCAGGCATCGGCGTGGGACTTGTCCGCGGTGAGAATCGCCTGGCAGTCGGAGACCATGGCGCGCAGGTCGCCCCGGTTCAGGGCCTGTACTGCGCGGCGGTGAAGTTGTTCTGGTGATGGAGTGGCGGGCATGGCGAAAAAGCTGCGGCGACGCTCCATTATCAGGGGCGACGGCCGCAGTTTCCACTGTCCCGAAGTTCAGTCGGCAGTCGTGGGGTCGATGATGTTCGTTACTTCGGCGACGCTGTTGGCGGGAAAGCCGCCCATCTCGGCGTGCTGGCGAACCATGTCCGCGTTCGGTGCGATATATACGCAGTAGATCTTGTCGCCGGTCACGTAGCTTTGCACCCACTGGATTTCCGGGCCGAGTTCCCTGAGCACACCGCAGGATTTCTGCGAGATTCCCTGCAGGTCACCGGCAGTGAGACCGCCGGCACCGGGTATGTTTCTTTCGATGATGAACTTTGGCATGCGATAGCCTCTCCTTTATTGACCGATGAGCACCCGGTTTCGATACCGGACCCAATGGGAGCAAGAATGCGGCAAGCCGGATAATCTTTCTAGTGGATAGCCTGGATAATGTATTATTCATAAAATGGATATAAGAAAGATTGATCTCAACCTGCTGGTGGTGCTGGATACCCTGTTGCAGGAGGCGCACGTGTCCCGGGCGGCGCGTCAGCTGGGGATGTCACAGTCGGCGACTTCCAGTGCCCTGGAGCGCTGCCGTCAGTTATTCGGGGATCGCCTCCTGCTGCGAGCGGGCGGCGCGATGCAATTGACGCCGCGGGCCCAGCGACTGCGCGAAGAACTGCAGCCCTTGATAGCCGACATTCGCGCAGTGCTCGAGCTGGACGCCCACCCCATCGAGGACATCCACCAGACCCTGCGGATTTCCATGTCGGACAGCCTTCTCCAGCGGCTGGCCCAGCCACTGATCGGCTATCTCGCGGAGACAGCGCCGGGTATCGACCTGGTATTCACCCCCTGGTTCGGCCCGGGGCGCGCCCTGGATGCACTGGCCAGTAGCGAGGTGGATCTCGCGCTTTCCCAATTTCCCCATGCAGGCGCCTCGATCGAGACCCGGGTTATCGGCTCCCAGTCCTACGAGGTCATCATGCGACGGGACCACCCGGCGGTGGATGGCTTTGACCTCGAAGCCTGGTTGCGGTGGCCCCATATCATGGTCTCGGGCCGGGGGGACCAGAGCAGTTCCATCGACCAGATACTTCACCAGCGTGGCCTGGCACGACGCGTTGGCGTCGTGGTGCCGAGTTTCGTGGTGGTACCCTACCTTGTGGCGCAAACCGACCTCATAGCCAACTCGCCCACGGGCAACATTCCCCCCGAGCTCCGCGAGCGCCTGACCTTCATGGCTCCGCCGGTGGAAATAGCCGGTTACGATGTGCACATGGCGTGGCACAAGCGTTCCAGCGAGGATCCCGTGCTGCGCCACGTTTCGGATTTTTTACAGGATGCACTGCTCAGTTGATCGCTCGCGGCAGTGTCGAAAATTCCCGATACTTTTTTATCCAAAAATACTTGCGCAGCCACGAATTCAGATTATGATTCCCGGCATCAAAGTAACCCGAGCTTTTTTATGTTAGTCCGCTGAGCTGCACCGCAATCGAGAGGCCCTCTAGCTTCTGGCAGATGCGTTGCGAACAGATTTCAACCACTGCTTGATGAGGAGCCCGATAGGATGGCCTACGACGCCGCGCCTGTTGAACTTGATGTAGTACGCTCAATTGCCGCCAATCAGAACTGGCCGGCACACCACCAGCCCGGTGCGGACGAAGTCCCCGCCGACCACTTCATTACCCGTGGCGAGACCGTTTTCGCCGGGACCCACCTGATACTCGATTTCTGGGGCGCCAAGCACCTGGATGATCTCGAGCGGATGGAAAACGCGCTGGTCGAATGCGTAAAAGAAGCGGGCGCAACCCTGTTGCACATCCACCTGCACCACTTTACCCCCAATGGCGGCATCTCCGGCGTTGCGGTACTGGCCGAGTCGCACATCTCCGTGCACACCTGGCCGGAGCGCAACTACGCCGCCTTCGACGTCTTCATGTGCGGCGAAGCCCGCCCGGAAGAGGCGATCGGCGTGCTCAAGCGCGCGTTCTACCCCAAGCGTATGAACATCACCGAGGAACTGCGGGGGGTGCTGGCGGAATGAGCGGCAAGGTATTCGACGAAACCCTCTACGACGCCTGGTGCCAGCAGTTCCGGGTCGATGAGGTCCTGTTCGAGGTGAAAACCGGCCACCAGCAGCTGGTGATTTTCCGCAACGGCCTGTTCGGCCGGGTGATGGCGCTGGACGGCATCATCCAGACCACCGAGGCGGACGAGTTCATCTACCACGAGATGCTCGCCCACGTGCCCCTGTTCGCCCACGGCGCACCGCGCCGCGTGCTGATCGTGGGTGGCGGCGACGGCGGCATCCTGCGTGAGGTTTGCCGTCACGACTCGGTCGAGGAAATCACCATGGTGGAGATCGACAAGGCGGTGGTGGAGATGGCTAAGGAGTACTTCCCCAATCACTCCGCCGGGGCCTTCGACGACCCGCGCCTGAACCTGGTGATCGACGATGGCGCGGCCTTCGTGTCCAACACGGAGCAGAAATTCGACGTGATCATCAGCGACTCCACCGACCCCATCGGTCCCGGAGAGGCGCTGTTCACCAAGGATTTCTACGCCGCCTGCCACGACTGCCTGAACCCGGGCGGCATCATGGTGGCGCAGAACGGCGTGGCCTTCATGCAGCCGGACGAAGTGAGCACTACCGCGCGGCGCATGGCGCCGGTATTCGGCGACCACCACTTCTACCAGGTGGCGGTGCCGACCTACGTCGGCGGCGTGATGACCCTGGCCTGGGCCAGCGACGACGCCGAACTGCGCAGGCAGCCGGTGGAGACCATCGCCGCGCGCTACCTGCAGAGCGGGATCAAGACGCGCTATTACAACCCGGGCGTACACGTGGGCGCGTTCAACCTGCCCCAGTACATCCTCGACAGCCTGGCCGCGTAAGCGGCCTATACAGTAAGGGCCGCGTAAGTGGCCTTTTAGGTAAGGGCCGGCTGGAGCCGGCCTTATGCAGGGCTCGAGGTAGAGCCCATTGTGGAGAGTGGGGAGCAAAGTCCAATGGCCAACGTGGTCACTGTGTCACCCGCGGCGGACGCCGAGTACTACCGCGCGCAGATTCGCGCCAGCGGCTTTTCACCTTTGTTGCTGCTGGACTGCCAGCGCCTGCGCAGCCAGTACCGCTCGCTGTCGGCCGCACTGCCGGGCGTGGACCTGTACTACGCCATCAAGTCTCTGCCGCACATGGATGTTCTCCACGTGCTCGCGGCAGAGGGCGCCGGCTTCGACATCGCCACCAGCGCCGAGGCGGACATGTTGCGTGAGGTTGCGGTATCCCCGCGCCACACCATCCACACCCACCCGATCAAGCGCCAGCGGGACATCATCGATGCCCTGCGCTACGGCTGCACCACCTTCGTGGTGGACAACCCGGAAGAGATCGCCAAGTTCGCTCCCTATCGCCAGCGCGTCAGCCTGCTGCTGCGGGTGAGTTTCCGCTCCCCCTCGGCAGTGGTGGACCTCTCGCGCAAGTTCGGTTGCGCGCCGGGCGAAGTGCCCGCCATGCTGGCGGAGGCTGATCGCCTCGGCATCCACGTCAAGGGCCTGTCCTTCCACGTCGGCTCCCAGTCGCTGGATTCCAGCCAGCAGGTAAAAGCCATCGACACCTGCAACGCCCTGATCCGCGCCCGCGGCAACAGCGGCGCCGCGCCCCTGTCCATCCTCGACATCGGCGGCGGCTTCCCGGTCTCCTACGAAAACGGGACAGTCGATATCGACAGCTACTGCGCACCGATTCGCGAGGCCCTCGCCCGCCTGCCCGCCCACGTCAGCGTGCTGGCGGAACCCGGCCGCTTCCTCTCCGCGCCCGCCATGACCGGAGTCTGCACGGTGATGGGCCGCGCCCTGCGCGACGGCCGCTACTGGTACTACTTCGACGACGGCCTCTACGGCTCCTACAGCGGCCAGCTCTTCGACCACATGCACTATCCCCTGGAAGTCTTCAGCGACAGCGAAGAGCGTATTCCCTGTGTACTTTCCGGACCGACCTGCGACAGCATCGACGTCATCGCCGAGGACCTCGCCCTGCCGGAACTGCAGATCGGCGACCTGCTGGTGGGCCACGTCATGGGCGCCTACACCTCGGCTACCGCGACTGACTTCAACGGCTTTCCCCGGGCGCGGATCGTGACCCTGAATTTTGCCGGTGTGGAAGGAACCGCCGAGCAGGAATTCGGCGCGGCATAGCAGCACCTTCGAGCCGCTGCGCTAACCCGAATCCGCGCAGAATCGATCCGGCCATTGTGGGAGCTCGCTCTGCGAGCGATTATCGTCCATAGCCAGTGACCATCGCCCACAGAGTGGGCTCCCACAAAAAGGGTGTTTGACTCGACACACGGAAGAATCACCGGCGAATGCTCACTCAGTGCAAAATTCGGTGTACGGGTATTGCACTGACGCCAGGGTTCCAGTCCCTTTTTCTGCCCCCACGGTGAGTATTAAACGCTTTCGAGCCGTGGGGGCAGAAAAAGGGACTGGAGCCTGGAATGCTGGCAACCACCGTCGAAAGGAAACCGAATTGACGCTTCGTTAAGCCGCTGCGGCAGGCAAGTCGAACTCGAAGCGCGTGCCCTCACCCGTACGGCTGGTCACCGTGATCCGGCTGCCATGCAAATCGAGGATGCGCTTGACGATGGCCAGCCCGAGCCCGGTAGATTCCGCCTCGCTGGCACCGCGCTGCTTGCTGCGGAAATAACGCTCGAAGATCGACTCGATCTCGTCCTCCGGAATACCACAGCCAGTGTCTGAAACACCCACCGCGACAGCCTGCGGGTCCGCACTGATGTCCAGGGTGATATTTCCCCCCGCCGGCGTGTACTGCAGGGCATTGCGAATCAGGTTTTCCAGCACCCGCTGCACCAGCCCGATGTCCGCCTTTACCATCGCGCGTTCCGGCGGGGGCTGCAGTTGCAGGGTGATGCCCCTGCGCTGCGCCTCCAGGGCGAATTCCTGTACCAGGTCGTTGAGCAGTTCCGCCAGGGAGAAGGTCTCCAGGGTCAGCGGCATCGCCCCGGCGTCCAGCTTGGATAGTTCGAACAGATCGCCGATCAGGGTGCCCAGGCGCTGGGTGTGTTTGCGGGTGATCTGCAGGTAGTGTTCACGCTCGGCGGGCGCCAGCTCGTCGTTCTTCAGCAGCAGGGTGTCCACGTAGCCGTGCATGCTCGCCAGCGGGGTGCGCAGGTCGTGTGAGACATTGCTGATCAACTCCCGGCGCAGGCGATCGTTTTCCTGCAGGGCGTCGAACTGCTCGCGAATCTTGCCCGCCATGCTGGCGAAAGCGGCGCCCAGCTTGTCGATTTCGTCGCCGCCGCCATCGTGGCGCGAAGCCGTGGAGAGCAGGGCGGCGGCGGGTTCAGGGTCGCTCATGCCGCTGCTGGCGAAGGCATCGACTGCGCGGGTCAGGCGGGTCAGCCGGCGGGTGAGCAGCGCGAATACCAGCAGGCCGGCGAGAAACCCGCCGATGACCAGCGAACCGATGGCGACCAGGCTGATGTTGCGGGTGTAACTGTTGCGCACGGCGTTCGCCAGCATGTCGTACTTGCTGCCGCCGAGCACCACGTAGAGATAACCCTGCAGCACCTCGCCATCCATGACCGGGGCCGCCGAGAAAACTTTTTCCCGCGCCGGGTTGCGCGGGTCGGTGGCGTAGGTCGGTGGTGTGGCGCGGCCGTCGATCAGGGCCTGCAGTGGGCCGAGTTCCACCCGCTGCAGCAAGACGCTATCCGCCGGCAGGGCGTGGCCGAGGACCGTACCTTCTCGGTCCAGCAGGTAGACCTCCACCGAAGGGTTGATCACCATCGCCCGCTCGGCGAGACGCTCCAGCTCCGCGCGGTTGACCTCGCCGTTCTCGATCAGCGCGGTCTGGTCGGTCACGTACATGGCGATATCGGCATTGAGCCGCTGGGTGACCTCCTCGTGGTAGCGCTGCGCGCTCCACTGCTCGAGAGCGTAGAAGCCGCCACCCACCAGCAGCATGATCACCAGCAGGCAGAGGGCGAGGCGCGTATACAAGGCGTTCACGCGCTCTGCGCCTCCAGTGCGCTGTCCATTTTATAGCCGACGCCCCAGACGGTGACGATGTAGCGGGGATGTTCACTGTCCGGTTCGAGCTTGCCGCGCAGCCGGTTGATGTGTGAATTCACGGTGTGCTCGTAGCCCTCGTGGCCATAGCCCCAGACCGAGTCGAGCAGCTGGGCGCGGCTGAATACCCGCCCGGGATGGCGGGCGAAGTGCAGCAGGAGATCGAACTCGCGGGCCGTCAGGTCCACCCGCCGGGAACCCACGTGAACTTCCCGGCTGCCCGCGTCGATGGCGAGATCACCGATGGCCAGGGTATCCACTTCCGCATTCGCCTGCTGGCTGACCGCATCGATGCGCCGGAACAGGGATTTCACCCGGGCCAGCAGTTCGGAGACGCTGAAGGGCTTGGTGACGTAGTCGTCGGCGCCGAGTTCCAGCCCCAGCACCCGGTCGAGCTCCGCCGACTTGGCGGTGAGCATGAGCACCGGGACGTAATTCTGCTCAGCCCGCAGTGCCCTGCAGATGGCGAGGCCATCCGGCCCTGGCAGGCGCAGGTCGAGAATCACCAGGTCCCACTGTCGGGCGAAAGCCTGGCGCATGCCGGCGTGCCCGTCGTTGGCGACGGTCACCTCGAAGCCCTCGTCACGCAGGTGCAGCGCGACCAGTTCGGCGATGTCGTTTTCGTCTTCGACGACGAGGATATGGCGTTGTGTCACAGGATTTTCTCCAGCATCACTGGAGTATAGATAAGAAAAATCACGAAACTATCCCGGCGCTGGCGCCGGGATAGTCCTTAGTTCGCTGACTGCTCTCGCAAACCAGGCTCAGGGCTCGCTGCGGCCGGGGCCGAGCAGGGGGCAGGAGAAGTACATATCCCCCGCGTCCTGCTCGCCGTCCATGTTGGTGTCGATCCACCAGCGCCCGCCGACATAGCCATTGTCGCCGGGGCCATAGGGCGTGGCGGGGCCGCCATCGGGACCGCCGGTGGGGTCCAGCGGCTGGAAGCGGCCAACCGGGGGCAGGTTGGTGGTCGCGAAGGTCTCGTAGTAAAGACCCTGGCTTTCCACGTAGATAAGCCCGAGGCCGTCGTTGTTGCCGCGGCCTTTTTTCTGGGCGAGCGCGGGGCTGGCCAACAGTGCCGGCACCAGCACGGCGGCGGATAAGGCTGCAAGGGTGTTACGGTTGATAAAACGCATGATCACTCTCCTTTATGAGTCGATGGGTGTGGGACCCATGAAAAAGACTAGGGGAGAGTTCTCACGCAAAAATCACGCGGGGATTCTTTAAGCATCACGGTGCTGCCGGGCGGCGAAAGCGGGCGGCAAACAGCAGCACCAGCAGCAGTGCGCAGGCCATGGGAATGATCAGCGCGGTCAGTATCTGCAGCGCGGCCAGGCCGCTGGCGAGCAGCCAGCCACCGATCAGCGGCGCGATGGTGGCGCCAAGACGGCCGCAGGCGCCCGCGGCGCCGATGCCGCTGGCGCGCAGCGGGGTCGGGTAGACGATGGCGGCGAATGCGGTGAGGGCGTAGGCGACACCCATATTGCCCGCGCCCATAAGCGTTATCAGGAACAGCCACAGGCCGGTGTGCAGGGGGGCGACATTCAGCGCTGCCAGTGCCAGCGCGGTGAGGCCAAAGCCGAGGTACATTGCCGGCAGGATCTTCCCGCGGTCGACCATCCAGCCGAGGATGAACCCGCCGATCACCCCGCCGAAACTGAACACCATGACCGAGTGCACCGCGTCCTCCATCGACCAGCCCGACAGGTGCATCAGGGTGGGAAGCCAGCTGGACATCATGTAAGTGCAGAAGGTGGACAGGAAAAACAGCGACCAGAGCAGCAGTGTCGAGGGGCGATGTGGCTCTTGCAGCAGCGCCTGCAGGCGCTGCAGGGAGCCGGCGGAATCGGCGCTCGACACCTGGCCGCTGGCATCGCGTTCCGTGAGGAAGCGCCGGGACTCGGCGAGCCCGGCGAGCAGGATTGGTATCAACAGGAGCGGTGCCAGACCCCCACAGACGTAAATGCCCTGCCAGCCCCATTCTGCGAGTACCGGCGACGCCACCCAGGCGCCCACCGCTCCGCCAAGTGCCGAGGTGGCGTAAACGCAGGTGACGACCCGCGAACGCAGCCGGGGCGACGCATACTCCGAGGCCAGCGCCACGGCGTTGGCGAGGCTGGCGCCCAGCCCGAGGCCGGTATTGAAGCGCAGGAGCGACAGCTGCACGACATTCTCCACCAGGGGGGTGACGAGTGTGCACAGCGCCACAACGGCAAAGCTTATGATTACCAGCGGACGCCTGCCGTAGTGGTCGCCGAGGGGCGCGATGAAGGCGGCGCCAAGACCGGTGCCGAGCACCGCCATGGCCAACGCGGTGGCGAAAGCGGATGGTTCAAGTTGCCAGTCAGCGGCGAGGGAGGGAATGCTCACCGGGGCGACCACCATGTCGAAACCATCGAGAAGGCAGACCAGGGCGCAAAGTACGATCACGCGCCAGCGCAATCTCTCGGGAATATGTTCCGCGGCGGGTGGCGCGGAATGGGTGCCAGGTGCGGGCTGTTGCACTGCGGACCTCTGTCGGCGTTATTCGGGATCGGCGCCCGCGCCTCTTATTAGTAGTGGTCGCTAGCATATCACTCATCCCGGGGCGGGCAAGTGCAGGGGGAGCCTCCCGTGCCAGTCCGCGGAGGAAACTGCGCCCATGGTCTACACTTCCTGCGCCCTTTTCCCGCAGGAGTGCTCAGATGCCTTTGTTCCCTCGCAGTGTGAAGTACCTCCCCCTGATCGTGTTCCCCCTGTTCGCCGCGGGTTGCCAGAAGAGCGAACCACCGGAACAGGCGGCTGCGCCCGCCGCACCGGCGACGGAAACCGCAGTCGTCGCGCCTGCACCGGCAGCTGAGTCCGCGCAGCCCGAATATCCGGTGACCGCCTGGTTTGGCGATACCCACGTGCACACCGGCTGGTCGGCGGATGCGGGAATGGATGGCGCGATTACTGGCCCCGAGGACGCCTACCGTTTCGCCAGGGGCGAGGTAGTGAAGTCCAACACCGGCCTGGATGCGCAAATAAGCAGGCCCTACGACTGGTTCCTGGTCTCCGACCACTCCGATGGTATGGGCACGATCAACGAGATCGTCGCCGGCAATCCGGAGATGCTCGCCAACCCGGTTATCAAGGGCTGGTCCGAGGCACTGAACTCCGGTGACGAAGCGAGGGCCGCGGCGGCCAAGAGCGAACTGATCGTCATGCAATCCGAGGAACGCCTGCCGCCGGAAGTGACCGATCCCAAGTGGATGATCTCCGCCTGGGAGAAAACCGTCGAGGCCGCGGAGAAATACAACAAACCCGGCGAATTCACCACCTTCATCGCCTACGAGTGGACCGTCAATGCCAACGGCGGCAACAACCTGCACCGCAACGTGATCTTCCGCGATGGCGCGGACCGCGCCCTGCAGGTCATTCCCCTGACCACCTTCGAGACCCAGGACCCGGCGAAGCTCTGGGAGTGGATGCAGGCCTACGAGGAAAAAACCGGCGGCCAGATGCTGGCGATCCCGCACAACGGCAACATGTCCAACGGCCGCATGTTCGAGGAGCAGCAGTTCGACGGTTCGCCGATGACGGCGGAATGGGCGGCGATGCGCCAGCGCTACGAGCGGCTGTATGAGCTCACCCAGTACAAGGGCCAGAGCGAATCCCACCCGGCCCTGTCACCGGAGGATGAGTTCGCCAGCTGGGACCTGTGGGACCGCGGCAACCTGATCATGGTGAGCAAGCCGGAGGGGGCGCTGAAATACGAGTACTATCGCGAGGCCCTGAAGTCCGGCATGCGGATCAAGAACGAGCTGGGCGTGAATCCCTTCGTGATGGGCGCCAACGCCGCTACCGATACCCATACCGGCCTTTCCAGCGTCGAGGAGGACAATTTCTTCGGCAAGTTCAAGACCCTGGAACCGAGCAACAAGGAGCGCTGGAAGTTCCCCCTCATCGAAGGCAAGGACGGCAACTACATGGGCTGGGAGATGTCCGCTTCCGGGACCATGGGGGTCTGGGCCGAGGCCAATACCCGCGAATCGATCTGGGACGCCATGCACCGCAGGGAGACTTTCGCCACTACCGGGCCGCGCATGTCGCTGCGCTTCTTCGGCAGCTACGATTTCAGTGACGCCGATCTAGAGAGCGACTGGGTTGCGGCGGGTTATGGTCGTGGCGTACCGATGGGTGGCATGTTGTCCACCGCGGGTGAAGGCGCGGCCCCCACTTTCATCGTCGCGGCGAGCAAGGACCCGGACGGCGCCAACCTCGACCGCATCCAGATCGTCAAGGGCTGGGTGGATGCCGAGAACATGACCCACGAGAAAATCTACGACGTGAGCTGGTCCGGCGAGCGGGTGCCGGGAGAGGACGGCAAACTGCCGGCGGTAGGCAATACCATCGATATGGAAACCGGCGCCTACAGCAACTCGATCGGCACGGCGGAACTGGTCGCGGTGTTTAGTGACCCGGACTTCGACCCTTCACAGCAGGCCTTCTACTACGTGCGTGCCCTGGAGATTCCCACCCCGCGCTGGACGCTTTTCGATAAAATCCGCAACGGTATCGAGATAGACCCTGAAGTCCCCCTGGTACAGCAGGAGCGGGGCTTCAGTTCACCGATCTGGTACGTGCCCTGAGGCCAGGCCAGCGGCCTGCACTGCCCAGCTCCCGGTAGCTCAGTGCAGGCCAAGACCTTTGGCAGCGGCCTCGATGGCCTGCACTCCGTTCTCCCGGGTCATGTCCACCAGGCCGCAGAGGATGCGCTTGACGCCAGCGTCCTCGTACTCCGCGACCAGTTCTTTCGCATCCCGGGCCTTGGCATCGTGCTCGCCGAAGAAGGTGGGGCGCTCGCCCACACCCAGGGTGACCGCCGGGACCAGCAGGGTGATGTCCATGGCGCTGAAGTCGCGCCCTTCCAGCTCACAGTACTCCTTCAGCTGGGCCAGCTGTTGGCGCATTTGCGCGGGGTCGAGGAAAACCGGTAGCCAGCCGTTGTAGTGCTTGGCCACCAGCTTCAGTACCCGGGTGTTGTCGGTGTTGTGATTGCCGGCACCGAGCAGCAGCGGCAGGTGGGGTTGCTGCACCGGCTTGGGGTAGGAGTAGAGCGGCGGGAAGCTGATGTGCTCGCCTTCGAAACTGGGCTGCTCCTCGGTCCACAGAGTTTTCAGGGCTTCCACGAACTCGTGGGTGCGCGGCCCGCGCTGGCGGAACTCGTAGCCCATGATCGGCGCTTCCTCTTCGATCCAGCCGCTGCCCACACCCATGATCAGCCGGCCATTGGAGATATGGTCGAGCGAGGCGGCCTGCTTGGCGAGGATCAGCGGGTTGCGCTGTGGCACCAGGCAGATATTCAGGCCCAGGCGTAATCGGGAGGTGGCAGTGGCGGCAGCGGTCAGCCAGACGAAGGGGTCCGGCATATGCCGGTAGTTGTCCGGCAGGTCCACGCCGTGGCGATTGGGATTGGCGATATCCACCGGAAGAATCGGGTGTTCGCCCATCCAGAGGGATTCAAAGCCGAGGGCTTCCGCCGTGGCGGCGACCTCGGCGACCGGGACCCCCTGCCAGAGGATGTTGCTTGAAATGCCAAATTGCATATTGGAAAACCATATTTCTTATTAGTCGGCCCCGATAATACCCACGATTCGCAGCGGGGCGCCACTGCCGCCCTCGATTTTCATCGGCAGGGCGATAACCGTGGCGCCGGTGGCGGGTAACTGTTCCAGCCGCGCGACGTTCTCGAAGACCGGGATATTGGCACCCAGCAGAATACGGTGGGCCATGAAATCCTGCGACTGGCCGCGGTCGATGCTCGCCGTATCGATGCCGACCGCGTCGATCTCGCGGCCTTCCACCAACAGTGTCGCCGCCTCCGCGGAAAGGCCGGGGAAGTGGAGTCTGGGCACTGCCTCGGGCCCCAGGGCGGCGGTGCCGAGGTAGGCCTCCCGCTGGGGCCAGCGACTGCCGTAGCCCGTGCGCAGGAGGACGATGGCGCCCGCGGCCAGCTGCCCGTGTTGTTTTTCCCAGGCCTCGATGTCGGCGACGCTGACCAGGTAGTCCGGGTTGCCCTCGACGTTCGCGGAGACGTCGATCACCGCCGCGGGGCCCATCATCTGCTCCAGGGGAATCTGGTCCGCGGTGTGCCTGCCGGCGGCGAAATGGATCGGCGCGTCCAGGTGGGTGCCGCCGTGTTCCGCGGTTTTCACCGAGTAGGCCGAGTAGTAGTAGCCCTTGTCGGTCATGCCCTCGGCGCGGGTGGTTTTCTCGAAGCCTTTTTCCGTTGGCCAGTAGATGGTTTCGGCGTTGTAGGGCCAGGACATGTCCACTACCGTTCCTTGCGGCCAGTTCTCCGCCGGCGCATGGTGGGCGAAAAGTGACAGACAGATGAGGGTAGCGCAGCGGCGCAGGGGGAGGGACGGGTTCATGGTGAAACTCCGTGGCGTTATTTTCCTAGAAGGATAGTCGAGAATGGCAGTGCGGGAGACTGAGCCGGAACTGAATGCTAAGCTGCTTCCAGCTATCGCCAGGGCCAGGGCGGGCAGCAATAACAATACAAAACACGACAGGGACGAAACCAATGCCTTCATTTCGCATTTTGCGCCAGTGCGCGCTGCACTGCCTGATTGCCTCACTGCTGCTTGCCTGCGGAGATTCCGACGGGCCGCTCTACCCGCCCCTGGAGGTGGCCGACCCCCTCGTCGAGGGGCCGGTGGCGGGCAACCCGGTGCTGCTGGGCACACTCTTCAGTCTCGACAGCATCGGCTACCAGCAGGAGGAATTCTTTTTCTCCGGCAGCGCCCACGCCTACCGGCCGGACAATAACTTCGGCAGCGACGGCCGCTGGCGGGTCAAGCGCGGCGAATCCGCCGACTACAAATCGCGCATGGTGGTCTACCGCCCGATCGACCCCCTGGCGTTCAACGGCACTGTGCTGGTGGAGTGGATGAACGTCACCGCCGGCGCCGACGGCCCGGTGGCCTGGACCAGCGCCCACACCGAACTGGTGCGCCGGGGTTATGCCTGGGTCGGTGTCTCGGCCCAGGCCGCGGGCATAGAGGGCGCCGAACTGATATTCGAGGACGCTGTCTCGCCGCCCCTGAAGGAACTCGACCCCGCGCGCTACGGCAGCCTCGAACACCCCGGTGACAGTTTTGCCTATGACATTTTCAGCCAGGCCCTGCAGGCCGTCCGCCATCCCCGTGAGATCGCACCGCTGGAAGGGCTCAACGTGGAGCGGGTGATCGTGAGCGGCGAGTCCCAGTCGGCGTTTTTCCTGACCACCTATGTCAACACGCTCGGCCGGCGCAGCGATCTCGCCGATGCCTACTTCATCCACAGTCGCGGCGGCGGTGCGGCGCCCCTGTCGCAGGCGCCGCAGGAAGACATACCGACGCCGGATGTCGTGCGTTTTCGCGATGACCTCGGCAAGCCCCTGATCAACCTGCAGACCGAAACCGACCTCTTCTTGCTCGGCAGCGTGGTGGAAGGGGATGATGTGAGCGGCTCGGTAGTGGCCCGGCAGGAGGACAGCGAGTATTTCCGCCTGTGGGAAGTTGCCGGCACGGCCCACGCGGATTTGTATCTCGCTATTGATGGCAGATTCGATCTCGGCAATAACCCGTCGATCGCCGCGGTGGTGGAACAGGCGGCGCCTGCCCCCGGCTTCATCGAGTGCGCGGAACCGGTCAATGACGGCCCCCAGCACTTCGTGGTGAAGGCGGCGATTGCCGCGCTGGAACGCTGGCTGGTGGAGGGCGTGGCGCCCACTTCTGCACCGCGACTGGAGCTCAACGGAAACGGGGATGGCTTCGCGCGCGACGAAGACGGCAACGCGCTCGGTGGCGTGCGCACACCTTATGTGGACGCTCCTATCGCGACCTTGTCAGGTGAGGGCCAGGGCGGGCCGGAAGCTGGCCTCTGCACCCTGTTTGGTACCACCAGTTGCCTGAGTGAAAGCCGGCTGATGTCACTATACCCCGATCCGCAGTCTTACGTGGTGGCGGTGCGCGACGCCGCGGAGGATGCTGTGGCAAAGGGATTCCTGGTTGACGAAGACGCGCAGCTGATGATCGATGTCGCCGAGGCCATAGCTTCGCCGCCCGGGCAGATGCTCGATCCCACGCCGCTCGCCTGCAGTTTGTGAGTTTGGTTTGTGAGCCTGAATCAGGCTCACACTCAACCAGGCTCTATGATTTCCCGGCCGGGCAGGTTGACAGTGATCCTTGACGAACTAGCCTCAAACCAGAGGTAGATGAAATGCAAACAGCCAACCCCCTCAATCTCACCCGCATAGACCACGTGGTCATCCGGGCCCGGGACATGGACGCCATGATCGCCTTTTACCGCGACGTCCTGGGCTGCCGGCTGGAGCGCGGCCCCGGCGAATTGGGGCTGGCGCAGTTGCGCGCGGGCGATTCCCTGATCGACCTGGTCGACGTCGATGGTCCGCTGGGAAAGCAGGGCGGGGAAGCGCCGGATGGGCGGGCGCCAAATATGGATCATGTCTGCTTCCAGGTAGAGCCCTGGGACGCGGAAGACATCCTGGAACACCTCCACCGGCTCGGTGTCGAGACCGGCGAGGTGGAAATCCGCTATGGGGCGACCGGGATGGGACCCTCGATCTACCTGAAAGACCCCGAAGGCAATAATCTCGAACTCAAGGGGCCTGTCGGTACCTAGGTTCAAGCGATCGGGCACCCTGCCCGGGAAAGCGAGGAGGCTGACATGAGCACCCCGGATACGTTTTCCACCCACGTTGTAGAGAACCAGCCGGGCGCCCTGCGCGACTACAACGCCTGGGCCCTTGATCTTCCCCTGCGCGAGGCTGTGGAACGGGAGGGCGGCGCCTGGGCCTCGGACCACCTCAACCGCTACGGCTCGGTCAGCGGCGGTGAACTGATCGACCTCGGCTTCGCCGCCAACCGCCACCGCCCCATCCTCCACAACTACGACGCCTACGGTAACCGGGTCGACCGGGTCGAGTTCCACCCCGCCTACCATCGCATCATGAAAAGCGCCATGGGCCACGGCATGCACAGTTACGCCTGGAACCACGAGATCAAGCACGGCGCCCACGTCGCCCGTGCTGCGGTGATCTACCTCGGCAGCCAGGCCGATGCCGGCACCGCCTGCCCCATGTCCATGACCTACGCCGCGATTCCCGCCCTGCGCCAGGGTGGCGAGTGGACCGAGGAGTGGATAAACCGCCTGACCGCCAACGAGTACGACCCGCGTGAAATTCCCATGGCGGACAAGACCGCCTGCACCATCGGCATGGGCATGACCGAGAAGCAGGGCGGTTCCGACGTGCGCACCAATTCCACCCGGGCCGAACTGCAGGCGGACGGCTCCTATCACCTGGTCGGCCACAAGTGGTTTTTCTCCGCGCCGATGTCCGACGCCCACCTGGTACTGGCCCAGGCGGACTCCGGCCTGAGCTGTTTCCTGGTGCCACGCCTGCTGGACAACGGCGAACGCAACGCCGTGGCGGTGCAACGCCTCAAGGACAAACTCGGCGACTGGAGCAACGCCTCCTCGGAGGTGGAATTCCAGAACACCCATGCATTGCGCGTGGGGGAAGAGGGCCGTGGCGTGGCCACCATTCTGGAGATGGTAGCGCTGACACGCCTCGACTGCATGACCTGCTCCGCCGCCCTGATGCGCCAGGCCCTGCTGCAGGCCCTGCACCACGCCAGCCGCCGCGAAGTCTTCGGCCGGCTGCTGCTCGACCAGCCGCTGATGCGCAACGTACTGGCGGACATGGCGCTGGAAGTGGAGTCAGCGGTGGCCCTGGCCATGCGCGTGGCCCGCGCCATCGACGCCTCCCCGCGAGACCCTGTGGAAGCCGCCTTCGCCCGCATCGCCACCGCCATCGGCAAGTTCTGGATCTGCAAGCGCACCCCGCCGCTGGTCAACGAGGCCCAGGAATGCCTCGGCGGCATCGGCTACGTGGAAGACACCGTGATGCCCCGCCTCTACCGGCAGGCGCCGCTCAATTCCATCTGGGAAGGAGCCGGCAACGTCCAGTGCCTGGACGTGCTGCGGGCGCTGCGGCGTGAGCCGGAGACGCGCGAAGCGCTGTTCGCCGAGCTGGGAACCGCCCGTGGGATGCAGGTGGATTACGACATGGCTGTGGATCAACTGCGGCATGATTTCGAGCACCCGGAGACGCTGGAAATTCGCAGCAGGCTGGTGGTGGAGCGGGCGGCGCGAGTGTTACAGGGGGTGATATTGTTGCGTGGGGGTGATGAAGCGGTGGCTGATGCTTTCTGCCGGCACCGTTTGGGGGGGGTAGGCGGAGCTACCTTTGGCACGCTCTCCCATGATGCGCCTCTCGACCTGTTGATCGCCCGGGTAGCACGGGGGACGTAGATTCTGATTAACGGGTTGTTCGGTAACTGCCTTACTGATAGGTATCCGAATTCCGACTGGGGAGGGGACTAGCTGGTCTTTTAAGAACCAGCTGTAATGCTTCGGAGTGCTGGCGAAATTCGGCGGTTTGCTTTGGGTTGGACCGCCCGGATTGTTACATCTAATGTTTGTCTGCATACTGGGAATCCTTCCCAGTATCCAAGGATGATCGTTCGACAGGAGGTTGATTTCTATGTGGTTTTTCTCGCGCCATCTACATAAGGTGAATTGGTGTTACTGCGACCAATTCCCCAGAATAAGCTGTTACGGTGCGAGTCCGTCTCATTTATAGAGGCCGTGGTACCGCCAGGTCTAGTGTGCTTAACTAGCTTGGGTCAGCATCAAGGAGGGTGCGTAATTTGAAATCGGCAGTTTCGTTCCTGGGGCCATCTTCTAGCTCGTTTGAGGTTTCCGACTCAAGGCAGTTCCTATCAGTAGCACTGTCCAGGCATTGGCCTTCGCTGTCGCTCAGGCTCCGAGCATTAGCTTGGCTTTGGCGCGTCGCACCCGTAACAAGTGCGGGCAGTTCGCTCCCTTCGGTCGCCGGACCGCCCTACCGGGCGTCCGCTGCCACAGTGCGTTAACGTGCCTCGTCTAGTGCACAGACTCATCGTTTCAGTAGTATTCGTGGCTGCTATATGCTGTCTTGCATCGTTCTTCAGCATTGATGGTTGTTTGGATGCCGGCGGCGTCTATAGCGACTTGGGCTTTACCTGTTATGGCGCACACCCAGAGTACGTGCCGCTACATCGCCAGCCCTGGGCGTTAATTTGGTTACTACTAGCAGGTATCTCAGCGCTGCCGGCGTTATTGACTCACAAGGTGCTTACTTATGCGGCACGTTAACAAGTGCGGGCAGTTCGCCCCTTCGGGGCCGGACGCCAAAACCGCTGCGCGGTTCCGGCGCCGCTGCCACAGGCGTTACGTGTAAAACCCTCGAGTATCGCTGCCCATCAAGGAAAGGTGTTTCAATCAAAGCAAGGAGGCCATCGGAGTGCAGCTCAACCACCAGCAATCGTCAAAAGTAACTGGGCCAGGTCAGGCCTTTGGTGGCCGCATTTTCCACGCTCGGAGTGGGGCAGCTCTGCAAGTCAGTGCCAGGTTCGCCCGGTGCCAGTCCACGCGCTATCATGCCGCTGAGGCGGGCAATACTCTGTGCCAATTCAGTCGCATTTCCAAATGTCGGTGGGTGCTGAAATGAAGGTGGATTTAATCTCACGTAACAAGTGCGGGCAGTTCGCCCCTGCGGGGCCAGACGCCAAAACCGCTGCGCGGTTTCGGCGCCGCTGCCACAGGCGTTACGTGCACGCTAGACCCGAATACCGGAGTAACTAGTGGGAAGGAACCCATCAAAATATATACTTAGGACATGTGGTTGCATCCTAGCCATTCTACTTATCATTTTTGGTCTAGCTGAGGCATGGTACGCCATTAGCGGTAGTGACCACGTTAGTGTTCTAAATATCGCGAGCTACCTAATTACGGGTTTGGTCTTCGGGTTCTACGGAATTACTGGTCAAAGTAGTGTTGTTCAATACTTTCGCAAAAAAAGAGCTACCTATGAGTAGGGTCGCACGTAACAAGGCCAGGCAGCGGGACGCGCGTACCGCGCGCCCTTGCTGGCGGCGTTATGGTGCTCACGTGAACCAAACACCTAACGAGTGATTGTTTATGCTCAAGTACATCGTAGTAGCTACTTTTACGTTCTCGATAGGGCTATTAGGTGGTGTTCTGTGGGGTTTCACTATGGGCAGGGATAACACGGGTGCATTAGGCGCACTAGCACCAACGGCAATCAGAGCCAAACTAATTCAGCGAGTTGAATTAGGCGAAACTACAGGTGCTCGCATCTACGTAGAGACAATGGTCAACACGACCATAAAGGGATATATCTGGTACGAAGAATCTGGAAATCATTTCCTATCGTCACTCTTTCTTCCTGACATGGTTGATTCAAAAGAGAGATTCATCGATACGCTAGTCAACTATAGGAAAGCGAATCCAAGAGAGGAAGCATTGGAGAATTTAAAGTCTGTTGGTGAACAAATGGATTCCCTTGAAACATACGAATATTTCCTGGAAGAGAAAGAGATAATTGACTCGTTCATATCATCGAGAAGCACGGGCAGCGCACCATAACAAGTGCGGGCAGTTCGCCCCTGCGGGGCCGGACGCCCAAACCGCTACGCGGTTTCGGCGCCGCTGCCACAGGCGTTACGGTGCGAGTCCGTCACATTTATTGAGGTTGTGGTACAGCCAAGACTAGTGTGCTTAACTAGCTTGGGTCAGCATCAAGGAGGGTGCGTAATTTGAAATCGGCAGTTTCGTTCCTGGTGCCATCTTCAGACTGGTTTGAGGTTTCCGACTTAAAGCAGTTCCTTCCGGCAGCACTGTCCAGGCTTTGGCCTTCGCTGGCGCTCAGGCTCCGAGCATTATCCAGCTTCAGTAGCGTCGCACCCGTAACAAGTGCGGGCAGTTCGCTCCCTTCGGTCGCCGGACCGCCCTACCGGGCGTCCGCTGCCACAGTGCGTTATATGGCATGAACTTGAAGAAACTCCTCTATCCATTCACGTTAATATTACTAATAGCTGCTTTTAATTTGAGCATGCTGCAAGTCATCAAAACCGAAGATGGCCTAAATATCAGTATTGGTATTCTTATCTTGCTATTGGCTACAATCCTTTTTAAAAACAGAACGTTCAAATTAAACCAACAACGTAAAATCGTTCTCTCTGTAGTCTTAGTTGGTGTTGCCTTAACTATCATCAAAATCGAAATAGCATGTGCTTATGCAGCTTTCGGGTTGTTTTTGCTTGTAATTACACAATTCAAAGTTCTAAGCAAAAGCAAACCGGCATGGCTTCTTGTTGGTGGTAACCCACTTCATAAACTTGAAGGTTCCGATGCAATGTATGCGGGCTTAGGGCTCAGTATGCTGTTGTCTGTCGTTGTAACTTTCTTTATAAAAGTTTTATGGTTAACCAATGCCATATAACAAGTTGCTCAAGTACACTCCGGCCACAAGTGGCCTCCGCGGGACAAACTGCTGCGCAGCTTGCCCCTTAGCAAGGCGTTAATGGGATATATCCAATGATGGAGCCTGTTCAAAGAGTCGTCTCGGGAAAAGGGGTCAGAGCCCTTTTTGACCAGTATTGATGTGTGAACCGTCCTTCATTAGGTTTGTTTAGAACAGCTTCCAATGCCGTATAACCAATAATGGTGATAGATCAAATTCGATCAAAAAGGGCTCTGACCCCTTTATTTGCGCTCGGCACCGGTAGCAGTGCCTGTTTCCCTCCCCATTTTGCCTTCCTACCTGGCCATTATGGTTCTGGGGCTGTCGGGTATGGCAATATCCAGGAAAATGCCGCTCTAGAACCGGCTCAAAGGAATTAGCCCGGACCCGCCCGGGCCTAATTCCATCGCGCTGTTTCAGCTTTCCGGCATAGCGAAAACTGGTCTAAAAACAGGTCTCATATGATCGACTCGGCTGACTAGAATTCACCTGCAGGATAGGGTAATTGCGTGGTTCTTATCGACATCCTGCGACGAGGCAAATGATGATTTTTGTCTGGAGGTGGGTCATGGAACTTGGAAAGGCACTTGGTGAATTTACGCTGAATACGACGAGTACAACGTTTTCCGATTCCCTGGAGGAGGGAATCAGGATCAACCTGGACGGCACAATGAGTAACGGTGGCAATGTGCTTGGCACCCTTACACTTCGAGCCGAGGGACCGCGGAATAACGAAACCGGGATGGCCAATTGGGTAGGCGCTACAACTGGCAAGGATGGGGAAATAGCGACAAACTCAGGCAGAGGTTACTACTTCAAGACCGGGCCGGGTCAATATCGACTGCGTTTGCTGACTCAGGAGGCAAACGGGAACTGTGGCCTGGTGGAAGGTCAAGTGACTGCGGGGCACTACAGTGGCGTGGTCTACGCCTGGTAGGAAAGCGCACTATTAACCCTTGAGAATCTGGCTCAGGGACGAGCCTGCGCGGTTCAGGCTCGAGCCGCTGGTTGCCCGCGTGGCGCTTCTTCGCCTGACCTGATAGCTCTGCCCTGAGCAAAGGAGTGGTTTCCTGAGGCGCCAGCTCGCTGGCTATGGTTTCTCCATGGAAAGCACGATCCTCCCGGCGCTGTTCCCGCGCTCGACGGCCTGCATCGCTTCGACAAATCCTGAAAGCGGAAATACTTCGGCGACTTCCGGCCAGAACAGGCCCTGCCCCGCGAGTTCATTGATGCGTGCCAGGTTGGCCGCCGCCGAATCCCCGGCCGCCAGCGATTGCTGCTGCAGGTTCACGCCCACCAGGCTGGCGCCCTTCAGCAGTGGCAGGTTGGTGGGGAGCGAAGTGATGCCGGCGGGAAATCCGACCACCAGGTGCCGGCCGCCGTAAGCCAGGCAGCGGAAAGCGCGCTCCGTGGCGTCGCCGCCGACGGGATCGAATACCAGGTCAACGGGCCGCCCGTCGTTGGCCTTCGCAACTTCTTCGCGCCAGTTTTCTGCGCGTGCATCCACGGCACGGTGGGCGCCGCCGGCCAGCGCCGACTCGCGTTTTTCTGCGGAGGAGGCCGAGGCGATAACCCGTGCGCCGAGGTAGCGGCCGATCTGCACCGCCGCGTAGCCGGTGGCGCCGCCGGCGCCGAGCACCAGCAGGGTTTCCCCGGGCTGCAAGCGGCCGCGATCGACCAGGGCGTGCCAGGCGGTGAGGGCGCTGACCCGGAATACCGCGCCCTGGGTGAAACTCAAACCGGTGGGCAGGGGGCTGACCGAGGAGGCATCGACATTGGCGAAATCGGCAAAGGCGCCACCCCAGGAGGTGGCGACAACCGATTGCCCGGGTTCGAGGCCTCTCACGCCTTCACCCAGTAGATCGACGGTCCCCGCGAACTCGCTACCGGGGATGAAGGGGGTCGGCGCCTTACCCTGGTACCTGCCGGTGGCGTTGAGGACGTCGACGAAACTCACACCGGCCGCCTGGATTGCGATGCGCACCTCGCCCGCCGCGGGCGGACCCGGGTCGTATTCGCGGATGCCGTAGTTTTCCAGCGGGCCCAGGGTGTCTGACATGACTGCGCGTGGCATCAAGGCGGCCCTCCGGAAGTGCCCTCGCGGGCGAAGGCTTCCAGCGCCCGGCGTTGCTGGCGCAGGTCCGCCACCAGTTGGCTGCAACGCACGGGGTTCGCCTCCTGGAAAAAGGCATCGCAGATGGCCAGGGCCATGCGGTCGGTACGTTCTTTCAATTGTTCACCCTTGCGGGTTACCGCGAGCAGCGGCGCCCGCTTGTGGTCGGGATTGGGCAGGCGCTCGAGGAAGCCATCGTCGGCGAGGTCGTTCACCGCGCGCTGCACTACCTGCCTTGGGTGGCCGAGGCTGCGGCCGATCTGGGCGGCGGTGGGCGGCGTGTCCGCCTCGACAATCGCGTTGAGCACGAGGTTTTCCATGTGTTTCAGGCCGCTCTCTGCATGCACCTCGGCGAACAGGCTGCCGAAGCGGCCCTGCAGTCGCGATACCTCGTCGAGCAACTGGATCAGCGGGTTGGCCCGGAGCCGGCTCATGCGCGCCAGCCTATCGGGAAGGCGTCCGGGTGATCACCGACGCGGTCGCCGTAGGGCACGCTGACCTTCTTGATCTCCGCCAGGGTGGGCAGGGCGTTGTCCGGCGGCTCGATGTAGCGCAGCTCCGGTCCCGCCCACATGCTGGTGTAGGCTCGGCGCCGCATGGGGTGGTTCTCCGCGCCACCGGCGGCGTGCAGCATGTTGCCGTTAAAGATCAAGGCATCGCCGGGCTCCACGTCCCAGCTGAGGATGTCGAAGCTCTCGGGGTAGCGGGCGATGTCCGGCACCCGCGGGCCACGGTTGGCGCCGCCGGTGAGCTGGATCATCCGGCCTTTGTCGTCAGCGTTTTTGATATTGCCGCCGGTCTCGATCTGCGGGTCGAAGACCATGCCCCAGCGGTGGGAGCCGCGGATGATCTGCAGGGTCAGCTCCCGCGGCGAGTGGTCGGCGCTGACCCACACGCGGATCATGTCGTCGCCGCGCACCCGCAGGTAGGGGGTGTCCTGGTGCCAGGGGGTGGCGATGATCCTGCCGGCCTGCTTGTAGAACACCTGGTCCAGCACCAGTTGCGCGCTGGGGGCGCGCATCATGCGCCCGGCGATCTCGGGAATACGGCCGATCTCCAGCAGGGCTTTCAGGGAGGGGTTGGCGCCCTGGCTGGGAAAGGATTCGAGAAAGGTCTCGCCGCGGCCTTCCGGGTCGGTGGCCCGGGTCGAGCGCTTGCCGGGATTGGTGTTGGACTCCTCGAGTCCCTTCTCCAGGAGTTCCCGCTCCTCGGCGGTGAGGATGCCGCGCAAGAGGATGGCCCCGTCCCGCTGGTACTGGGCGATCTGTTCCTCGCTGATATCGACTGTCGTTGCCATGGGAAATCCTGCTTGAGACGCACTGTGGTAATTTCTGCTAATTGACACCATAGTGTCAATATGAAAAATAAGTGTCAATAACTTCGGAGGCCCCAGCATGACGCACGTACTGACCGAACTCGAGGGGCAGGTCCTCAAGCTCACCCTGAACCACCCCGAGACCCTCAACGCCATGGGACCGCAGATGGCGCGGGAGATCCGCGACGCGGCCCGGCTCGCCAGCGATCCCGCCCAGGATATCCGCTGTCTCCTGCTTACCGGCGCCGGCCGCGGTTTCTGCTCGGGGGGGAGCCTGGGCATGATGAGCGGTGACGGGGCCTCGGCGGATCAGGCCGATCCGGTCTCCCTCGGCACCCACCACCACTACACCCTGAAGCTGCTGCGCGAGTTGCCCTTCCCCGTGGTCACCGCGATCAACGGACCGGCGGCGGGCCTGGGTTTTTCCTATGCGCTGGCCGGCGATATCGTGCTGGCGGGGGAGTCCGCCTACTTTCTCGCCGCCTTCAGCCGGCTCGGGGTGTCCTCTGATGGCGGCTTGAGTTGGCTCCTGCCCAAGCTGGTGGGGTGGGCGCGGGCGAAAGAACTCATGTTGTTGGGCCGGCGCCTGCCCGCCCCGCAGGCCCTGGAGTGGGGGCTGGTCAACGAAGTGTGCGAGGACGCGAATCTACAGGAACGGGCCCTGGAACTCGCCCGGGAGCTGTCCGAAGGGCCAACCGTGGCGCTGGGCACGCTGCGCAACTTGCTCTGGGAGAGTTGGGAACTGGACTACGCCCGCCACCTGGACGAGGAGGAGCGGCGACAGCTCCTGACCTTCGCGAGCGAAGACGCGCGGGAGGGGGCGATGTCCATGCTGGAAAAACGCGAGGCGAAATTCCGGGGTTGCTGAGCGATCGAAGCGCGCCGGGAGGTGTGCTTCACCCCGCTGCTCAGGCTTTGACGAAGGCCTCGACATCCTCGGCGAAGGCCCGGTTCAAGGCCGGCCATGAATAGAACATATGGCCCCCGTCATAGAGCTTCTCGCTGATACGCGCCTTGACCGACGCCTCGAGGTTGGCCTGGGCCAGTAATCGCCGGGAGGCGAAGTAGGGCGTCACGGTGTCGAAACGGCCGTGGACGATCAGGGCGCGCTGCTGCGGGTTGGCGGTCATGCCGGCGCGAAAATCGTCGACTGACGAGGTCAGTTCGAACAGGTCGAATTTCTTCTCGTCGTTTTTCCAGTTCTCGAAAGCCTGGTGATTCAGTACCTGGTACTCGAGCGGCGTTTCCACATCGAGTTCCTCGAAGAACAGCTGGTGCACCGCGTTCTGGAACAGGTGGTGGTCGTTGAACAGCGCCGCGTCGATGGCGCTTTCGTTGTTGGTGCGGTGGGGGAAGGGGTCGAGGCTGGCCTGGCTGCCGTCGTAGAGGTCGATGATCTCGCCGTGGGTCTGGCGCACCATGCGCGCGTAATCGGAAATCAATATACGGCCGTTGGCCTTGTTGACGAATGCCGTGTCCAGCCCGATGAGGTCCGCGACGCGGGAAAGAATCGACTGCCGCTGGCTTTCCGACATCAGTTCTCCCGATACCAGCATCTGTACGTAGTCGCCGAGGCTGAATTGCTCTGCATCGGCCAGTACTTCTTCCATCGCCGTCTCGGCGGGGAAGGCCCGGCCGATACCGTTGTGGTGGGCAATGGCCGCGTACACCGGTAACTGGTTGATCCACTGGCTGGCACTGTAGTCGGAATCCGAGGCGTCGCGGAACTGCCAGATGGGGGAGATGCTGATGATGCCGGCCATGCCCAGGCCGTATTCCCGGTTGAGCAGCCTCGCCAACCGGCAGGCGCGGTAGCCGCCGTAGCTTTCGCCGGCGAAATACAGCGGCCTGCGCCAGAGCTTGTGCCGGCGCAGGAAGCGGCGCATGAACTGGCCGATGGTATCCAGGTCTTTTTTGGTCGCCCAGTAGGGGTTCTTTTCCGCTTCGTCAGCGGCTGGCTTCTTGTCCTCGCCGTCCGCGGGCTTTTTGCTGATGCGGTGGCTGAAGCCGGTGCCGAGGGGGTCGATAAACACCAGGTCGGCAAAGTTCAGCCAGCTGTCGGGGTTGTCGGCCAGTTCCCGTTGGCCGGTGTCCAGCTTGCCCGCGCTGTCCCGCGCCACCGCCCGCGGGCCGGCACAGGCGAAGTGCAGGAACACCGAGGCGGCGCCGGGACCGCCGTTCACGCAGAAAATCACCGGGCGATCGCTCGCGGCATCCCGGGCGAGGTAGGCGGTGTGGAAGATGCGCGCGTCGGGTTCGTCCTTGTCGCGAATGTCCAGCCAGTCGGCGATGACCTCCGCCTGCACTGTTCCCTGGCGCAGTGCGAAGTCGCGCTTCTGGCGAGCCCCTTTGTGGGGTATTTCCTCGGGTGTTTTATCCTGGTCAGCCACGGCGAAAACTCGTTCCCTTGTCGTCCCCGGCATAATCACCGCTGCGGGAGCATCTGTCCAGATGGCCTGACTGGCTCGGTAGCGGGCCGGTTCGCAGGCACGCCCGCGCCGGAATGACTTGCCAAAACTGTGACGCGCTGCCGGTATTTTGACCGCCTTTAGCGCTGGAGCACCTGTCTTTCCTCCTGTATCCTTGCGATTGGCTGGTACCAGCCCCTACCCGATTCTCTTTATTCCGGAACATTACATGCTGTTCACAGATCTCGGTCTGCGCCGCGAGCTGCTCGATGCGGTCGCTGCCGAAGGCTATTCCTCTCCCACGCCCATCCAGGCCCAGGCGATTCCCGCCGTGCTCAAGGGTCGCGACATCATGGGCGCGGCCCAGACTGGCACCGGCAAGACCGCCAGTTTTACCCTGCCGCTGCTGCACCTGCTGGCGGACGGCGCCCGGGCCAAGCCCCACCGCGTGCGCGCGCTGGTGCTGACACCGACCCGCGAACTGGCGGCCCAGGTGGGCGAAAGCGTGACCAACTACGGCCAGAACCTGCCCCTGCGCAGCGCCGTGGTATTCGGCGGCGTGGGTATCAACCCGCAGATCAGCGCCCTGCGTCGAGGCGTCGATGTACTCGTAGCCACTCCGGGCCGCCTGCTCGACCTGCACGGCCAGAAAGCCGTGGACTTCAGCGACCTGGAAGTCCTGGTTCTGGATGAAGCTGACCGCATGCTGGACATGGGCTTCATCCACGACATCAAGCGCGTGCTCAAGCTGCTGCCGGCGAAGCGTCAGAACCTGCTGTTCTCCGCCACCTTCTCCGACGAAATCCGTTCCCTGGCCAAGGGCCTGGTGAAGGACCCGCTGGAAATCGACGTGGCCCCGCGCAACACCACGGTGGAGCGGGTCAGCCAGATCATTTACCCGGTGGACAAGGCGCGCAAGGCCAAGCTGCTGGTGCACCTGCTGAAAACCAACGACTGGCACCAGGTACTGGTGTTCAGCCGCACCAAGCACGGCGCCAACCGCCTGTCCCAGCAACTGGAGAAGGCCGGCATTCCCGCCGCGGCGATCCACGGCAACAAGAGCCAGAATGCCCGCACCAAGGCGCTTTCCGAGTTCAAGAAGAACAGCATCCAGGTGCTGGTGGCCACGGACATCGCGGCCCGCGGTATTGATATCGACCAGCTGCCCTATGTGATCAACCTCGACCTGCCCAACGTGGCCGAGGACTACGTCCACCGCATCGGCCGTACCGGCCGCGCGGGCGCCAGTGGGGAAGCCATGTCGCTGGTTTCCGCCGACGAGATCGACCAGCTGCGCGCCATCGAGCGCCTGACCGGCCAGACCATCCGTCGCGAAGAGATTGAAGGTTTCGAACCCGATCACGCCCTGCCGACCAAGCCGTCGAAAGCCCAGAACCAGCCGCCGCGTGCCGCCAACGGGGCGCGTGGCAATGGCAATCGCGGCAATGGAAGCCGCGCTAACGGCAATGGCCGTGACGGCGAGCAGGCCAACAGCCGGCGCCGCCGCGGTGGCCGCGGGCGCGGCCAGGGCCAGGGCCAGGGCCAGGGACGTTCCCAGGCTTCGGCGCGGGGCTAACCCCGATTGTGTTGTGCGGGGCCCTGGGCCCCGCGACTCGCTTCCAGGGGCTTAGAACCCCGCTTTCCACACAGGCACGTTGAGCGCCCCGGCGATGACCTGGGCGGCCTCTTCGATCGCCTTTTCCTTGCCGTGGTCCATCACGTTCACCCGCTCGCCGTCCTTGAGGACGAGATTCAGTTCGTAGCTGCGATAGGCGCTCGAGCCGCTGCTCGACGATGAGCGAACACGTTCGCTGAGCAACTGGATGGCGTGAATGTCATGGGTGCTGCCGCGCTTCGTCGGGTCGAGGGTGGCGGGTGCGCTCATGTCCATCTTTCCCCGGTAGTACACACCGCGCAGGGGGTCGATGGTGAAGGGCTTTTGCGCCCACCACATGAAGGCGCCGGCGCCGCCGAACATCACGCCCCAGAGCAGGAAAAAGAAGCCCGTTCCCCATTCGCCTTTGGCAATCGACCAGGGGCAGCCTATGACCACGGCGATCAGCCCGGGAATCAGGAAGATCAGGGAGAAAATCCGGTGGCCGGCGGTAGGGGTGACCTTGAACACACCGCCCTCCTGTTCGAGTTTCTGCGTCTTGAAGTTGGCGCCGCCCGGCTTCGCTGGCTCCCACTTTGTCTTGTGGGCCACGGGATCGTCGGTGTCCTTGAGTTTGACCTCGAAGAGGTCCGGATTGATGGTCTGAACTGGCGTCCTTGTCACTGTTCGTCCTCAATATCCTCGTAGACTTCAGGCTGGAAGCGCGGCGAGCAGATGGCAAGGAAAATCAGGTCATTTTCGCCGATATTGCTGATGCGCTGGCGGGCGAAGGGCGGGATCAGCACCACGTCCCCCGGCCCGACCGGGGTGGGGGGCAGGTCGGCCACCTCGGCGATACCCTCGCCGGAGAGAATCACATAGCGCTCGGCGGTTTCGTCGAGGCGGTGCCAGCGGGTGGTGACCCCGGGCTCGACCCGGGCGCGGGCGATGGAGACGTCCGGGTCGTCGGGGCGATTGGAGAGTTCGGTGATGTAGCACAGTTCCTCGGTATAGAACTCGGTGCTGAGGTCCTGCTGCAGAATTGCGGCTTTCATAACTCCCCCTGGTCAGTTTCTAGATCACGGCCACCGATTTCACCTGCGCCCAGATGGGCTGGCCTTCACGCAGGCCGAGTGCATGCGCCGAGCGCCGGGTCACCCGGGATACCAGCAGGCTGTTGCCCACCCGCAGGCGGACCAGTGCCTGTCCCGTATCCTCGTCACTGGCGATTGAATCCACGGTGGCTGGCAGAATATTCAGGATACTGGTATCCGTATGGCGCTGTCCCGCAAGACTGATATCGCGGGCCAGGATACGCACCCGCAACTGGCTGCCGATACGATAGCCGTTGTCCCGCACCCAGAGTTCACCGCCGTTGAAGTGCACCCGCACCAGGTTCCATTTGCCCTCCCTGGCCAGAACCAGGCCCTCCAGCACGACTCCCGCGTCCTCGCCCAGGTGCAGCGGTGAATCCAGGCGGCTCAGGGTTTCGGCCAGCGGCCCGGCGGCGACCACCCGGCCCGCTTCCAGGCCGACCAGGTAATCCGCCAGCCGCGCTACTTCGTCGGCGGAGTGGCTGACATAGATGATGGGCAGTTCCAGCTCGCGCTTCAGCCGCTCCAGGTAGGGCAGGATCTCCTGCTTGCGTCGCTGGTCCAGCGCGGCCAGGGGCTCGTCCATCAGCAGCAGTCGCGGCTGGATCAGCAGCGCCCTTGCGATGGCCACCCGCTGGCGCTCGCCGCCGGACAACTGCTCCGGCCGGCGCTCCAGCAGGTGGCCGATGCCGAGCAGTTCCACTGCCTGCTCGAAGGCGATGGGTTTGTCGCGCGCCGGCGCGCGCTTCACCGCGAAGTCCAGATTGCCGCGGGCGCTGAGATGGCTGAACAGGCTGGCTTCCTGGAAGACGTAGCCCACTGGGCGCTTGTGGGCGGGCAGGAAGGTTTTCCCGGCCTGCCAGGTGTCGCCGTTGAAGTGCAGCTCACCATTGGCGGGGCGTTCCAGCCCGGCGATGCAGCGAAGCAGGGTGGTTTTGCCGGAACCGGAGGGGCCGAACAACACCGACACACCCTGGCAGGGCAGTTCTAGCTCGGCGTCGAGGGTGAAATCCGCAAAGTCGAGATTAAAGCTGGCGCGAATAGTGCTCATCGCGGGTGTACTCCCGCGCTGAATACCGCGCGGGGATGCAGGGTGTACATCAGCAGCAGTACCAGGAAGGAGAACACCAGCATGGCCAGGGAGAGGGCGTGGGCGTTGCCGTAGGAGAGGGCCTCGACGTGATCGTAGATCTGTACCGATACCACCCGGGTCTCGCCCGGGATATTGCCGCCGATCATCAACACCACCCCGAATTCGCCAATCGTATGGGCGAAGCCCAGCACCGCCGCGGTCAGCAACCCCGGCCGGGACTGGGGCAGGACTACGTTCAGGAAACGGTCCCAGGGTCCGGCGCGCAGGGTGGCGGCGACCTCCAGCGGTCGCCGGCCGAGGGCTTCCATCGCGTTCTGGATCGGCTGCACCACGAAAGGCAGCGAATAGATCACCGAGGCCACCACCAGGCCGCCGAAGGTGAAGGGCAGGGTGCCGATGCCGAGGGCCTCGGTCAGCTTGCCCACCGGCCCCTCGGGCCCCATGCCGATCAACAGGTAAAAGCCGAGTACGCTGGGCGGCAGCACGATGGGCAGGGCGACCACGGCGCTGATCACGTTGCGCAGGCGGCTGCGGGTGGTGGCGAGCCACCAGGCGATCGGGGTGCCGATCAGCAGGAGGAGGGCAGTGACCAGCGCGGCGAGCGTCAGGCTGAGCCGGATGGCGGTCAGGTCGTCAGGGGTAAACTGCATGTGTGTTCTGTTGTCGTATCAGGATTCGACGTCGTAGCCGAAGGCGCGGATGATGGCGGCGGCTTCCGGACTGCGCAGAAATTCCAGCAGGGCACGGGCGGCGGGCTTGTCAGCCGCGGAGGCCAACAGCACTGCGTCCTGGCGTATCGGTGCATGGAACTCCCGCGGCACGACCCATGCATCGGGCGGCACCTCGCCGCCGTCGATGACCTGGGACAGGGCGACGAAACCCAATTCCGCATTGCCGGTTGCCACGAACTGCCAGGTCTGGGCGATATTCTCGCCGGTGACCAGTTTACCTTCCGCCGCGTCCAGCTGGCCCATGTGCTCCAGGGCTTCTTTCGCTGCCCTGCCGTAAGGTGCCAGGCGCGGGTTGGCAATCGCCAGGTGGCGGAAGTCGCCGCTCTCCAGCCGCTGCTGCGCGCCGGGTGGCGCCTGGCTGCTCCACAGGGCGAGCCGGCCGAGGGCGTAGGTGAAGCGGCTTTCGGCGAGGGCCTCGCCGCTTGCGATCAACGCATCGGGCTTTTCGCTGTCCGCGGAGAGAAATACGTCAAAGGGTGCGCCGTGCTGTATCTGTGCAAACAGCTTCCCCGATGAAGCGCTGGAAACCCGGATGCTGTCATCACTGCGCTCGGCGTACAGGGCGACGATGGCCTGCAGGGGGGCAGTGAAATTGGATGCTACCGCGACAGAAACCTGGTCGGCTGCAGCCCGGGCTGCCGGGAAAGCCAGCAGCAGGGCGAGAAGGCAAGCGCTTCGCCACTTCATATCGAGCCCTGTTCTACCCGGATGCCCGCGAGGAAGTCCCGTTTGCCGAGCTCTACGCCACGGGCCCGCAGGATGTCGTAGGCGGTGGTGGCGTGGAAAAAGAAATTCGGCTGTGAGAAAGAGAGCAGGAAATTTTCGGCGGTGAAAGCAAATTTCAGTTCACCGGCCTCGAAGCGCATCGGCTTGCCGATGAAATCATCCAGTTCGGCCTCGTCGAGGCCCTGCAACCCGGCCAGGCTCTCGTCGATTTCACGCTTGAGACCGGCGAAATCCCCTGGCACGTCCTCGTAGTAGGGCCCGAACACACCCGCGCGGAGACCCTTGATGGCGCCGTAGGAGTGGTTGGCGACGGAGCGTACCTGGTAAGCGAAGGTCCACATGTCATCGATCAGCCGCGCGTCGATGAGCTCGGAATCCGCCAGGCCGCGCTCTGCGCAGTGGGCCTGTGCCTTGTCGAGCAGCGCGCGCAGCGCCGTGCCGACCTGGATGAAGGTGGGAATGGTGGCCTGGTAGAGTGAGATGGGCATGCGCTTCTCCTGGTGTCTCCCGGGAAGGTGGGCCAACGATTCTACAGCGGGTCGCGGCAGCATTCATAGGACGGCTTCGTTTTCCCTGTGTGGAGCTCACCCTATTATCCTTGTGGGCTCCCAGAGGAAGGGTAACAGAGCAGGGTTGGTCTGCGCCGCGGTTTGTCCCTTGCGATGTGCGGGCCCTTGCCGCCAAAATGGCCCCTCGCAAAAAATAAGCAGAGGTTTCTCGATCATGCGTTACCGCAAACTCGGCCGCTCCGGTCTCATCGTTTCCGAACTGTGCCTGGGCACCAATACCTTCGGCGGCGCCGACCTGGAATTCTGGAAGGAACTCGGCGGACTGGACCAGAAGACGGCAAACACTGTCCTCAAGACAGCTGTCGATGGCGGCATCAATTTCATCGATACCGCCGACGGCTACTCCGCGGGGCAATCCGAGGTCTGCGTGGGCAGGGCGATAAAGGAACTGGAGCTCGATCGCTCGGGCCTGGTGATCTGCACCAAGGCCGGCCTGCGCATGGGCCCCGGCCCGAACAACGAGGGCAACTCCCGCGCCCACCTGATGCGCGCCTGCGAAGACAGCCTGCGGCGCCTCGGCACCGACTATATCGATCTCTACCTGCTGCACATGTTCGATCCCGCCGTGCCACTGGAGGAAACCATGCGCGCGCTGGACGACCTGGTGCGCGACGGCAAGGTGCGCTACGTCGGCTGTTCCAATTTCGCCGCCTGGGAAATCATGAAAGCCCAGGGCATCGCCGAGCGTGAACACCTGGCGCGGATGGAGGCGGTACAGGTGCACTGGTCCATCGCCAGCCGCGGCATCGAGCGGGATATCGTTCCCTTCGCCCGCAGCGAGGGGGTCGGCATCATGGCCTGGGCGCCGCTGCTCGGCGGGGTGCTCACCGGCAAGTACCAGCGCGATGGCAGTGCCACCGACTCCGGGCGTCGCGGCGGCAAGGTCGCGCCGATGCTGGGCCACGATCGCGTCCACGATATCGTCGATGCCATGCGGGAAGTGGCCGGCGCTTACGGGGTCACCCCGGCGGAGATCGCGCTGGCTTTCCTGCTGCGGGAGAGAGCCGCCACCAGCCTGCTGGTCGGCGCTACCCGGCCCGAGCAGGTGCAGGCCAACCTGAGGGCAGTGGAAGTGGACCTTAGCGACGATGAATACGCGGAGCTGGACCGGCTGAGCGCGCTGGTACCGGACTACGGCACTGCCGCCGTAGCGCCGGCGCGGGCGGCGCGCGCAGAATTCCTGGGCTGATGCCGGAAGGGGAAACGGCGCGGGATACCCGGGATCTGCACGCCGTATTTTGACAGACCGGGTCGCGACTCCTACTTTTCTCTGGAGCGCATGAATTTGCGTACAGAAGAAAAATGTCATGGAGACCCGGTCACGATGCGATCCCTGCGTGTCCTGCTGCTTGTAGCACCCCTCGCCCTGCAGGCCCCTGGCGCTCTGGCGTTGAGTGATGCCGAGCGCATTCGCATGCTCGAGGAGCAACTCTCCCGGCAGCAGGAGGCCCTCGACGCCATGCGCCTGGAAATCCAGCGCCTGAAAGCCGCCCAGCCCGGGCAGCCTCACGTGGATTCCTCTCCGGTCGCCGAAGAACAGCGCTCCCTGCAGGAGCAGGACGTAGTAGTCGCAGCGGCGCCACGGCTGGGCGAAGGCAGCGAACTCCAGTTATACGGGCATGTCCAACTGGACGGCATCTATGACTTCAAGCGCGTGGACCCGACCTGGGAATCCACCCTGCGACCCTCGACCGTCCCCACCACCGATGGCACATTCGGTACCGATGGGCTCACGGTGCTGTCGGTCAAACAGACCCAGTTCGGGTTCAAGGGCAAGACCGCGACGCCCATGGGTGAATTGAAGAGCTGGTTTGAATTCGATTTCTTCGGCACCGGCTCGGACGCCGGCGACACCAAGTTCAACCTGCGCCACGCCTGGATATCGCTCGGCGCGCTCGGCTTCGGCCAGACCAACAGTAACTTCATGGATATCTCCATTTTCCCCAACGTGATCGACTGGTGGGGGCCTTCCGGCATGGTGTTCAACCGCAATCCCCAGTTGCGCTACACCTGGGCAGGGGAAGATTCGGAATTCGCCCTGGCCCTGGAGAAACCTAACGGCAGCTTCAACAGCGGTGTCTTCGGCGAGATTTCCCCCGGCTTCGACGATGTGGTGAAGGCCAAGACCCCGCTGCCTGATTTCACCGCGCGCTGGCGCAATGAATTCGACTGGGGGCACTACCAGGTGGCAGGCGTGCTGCGGCAGCTGGAAATCGAGACACGCGGCCTGCCCGGCGTCAGCGAGGACGATGACGAGTTCGGTTGGGGCGTGAATCTCACCGGGGTGCTGAACAGTGTCGGCCGCGACCAGCTCAAGCTGGGCGTCGTCTACGGCGAAGGGATTTCCAGTTTCATGAACGATGGCGGCGTCAACCTCGCCCCCCAGGACGACCGGGCGGAAGCTGTGCCGGTGCTCGGTGTGACCGCCTACTATGACCGCTACTGGTCCGATCACTGGTCTTCGTCGCTGGGCTTTTCCGTCAACGATGCCGATCCCCGTAACCAGCAGGCAGCCGCAGAGTTCGATACCGGTATCTACGCCAGTGCCAACCTGCTCTACACGCCCTATCCGGAGTTCCTGATTGGCTCGGAACTGCTTTACGGCAAGCATGAAGACGTAGGAGGTCGCACCGGTGAAGACTACCGCATCCAGTTCAGCTTCAAGCACAAGCTGGGCCTCAGTTTCTAGCGCCTCATCGCCCGCCTGGCGGCAGGCCCTGCTTCCCGCGCTGCTGGGCACAGCCCTGTTGCTCGGCGCCTGCAGCAAGGACCCCGAAGCGGAAACCGCCCCGGCGCCAGCGCCGGTGGCTCCAGCGGCGGAGGAGTCCGTTCCAGCCTTCAGCGTGGTGGAAGCCAGTTTTGCCGATATGCAGGCGGCCATGGCCTCCGGTGAAGTCACCTCGAAACAGTTGGTGGAGCAGTACCTGGCGCGCATCGCACAATATGGAGAGGAACTGGGCGCCGCGCTCGCAGTGAACGAGGGGGCACTGGCTCGGGCGGAAATGCTCGACCTGGAGCGGGCCGAAGGCAAGGTGCGTGGGCCGCTGCACGGCATTCCCGTCGCGCTCAAGGACAATATCCATACCACCGACATGCCCACCACCGGCGGCGCACTGGCCTTCAGGGATTATGTGCCACCCTACGAGGCGACGCTGGTGAGCAGGATGGAAGCCGCGGGCGCGATCATCCTCGCCAAGACGACGCTTACCGAGCTGGCCAACTGGGTGGCCACCGGCATGCCCAACGGCTACAACGCCCTCGGCGGCTACAGCTACAACCCCTACGACCCGCGCCCCGACCCCCGGCATGGCCTGGACGATGGCCGCCCGGTACTGGACACCGGCGGCTCCAGCTCCGGTGTCGGCACGGCCGCCAACCTGTGGGCGGCGAATGTCGGCACCGAGACCAGCGGCTCGATGCAAATTCCCGCCAACAACAATGCCCTGGTGGCGATCAAGCCCACCGTCGGGCGGGTCAGTCGCCACGGGGTGATCCCGATCACCGCGGACCAGGACACCGCCGGGCCGATGGCGAAGTACGTGGCTGATGCCGCGGCCCTGCTCGCGGCGATGGAAGGCGAGGACGAACACGACGCCGCCACCGGGATCTGCCCACCGCCGGCGGACGGCGATTACAGCAGCCATCTGCAGGCGGGCGCGCTCGAGGGCGCGCGCATAGGCATCCCCCGGGCCTATTTCTATGAGATGACCACCCCGCCCGGTCTGGATACGGCCGTGGGTGGCCTGAGTCCCGCGGAATCCGCGGCGATGGCCGAGGTCATCGCCCTGCTCGAGGCGCAGGGCGCGGTGATCGTCGATCCGGCGAACATTCCCAGCGTGATCGCGGAACAGCCGGAGGATAACCAGCTTCTCTTCCAGAACTGCTATGACCTGCCCCAGGGCAAGGGTGGTGATGAACACTGTTCGATCATGCTCAAGTACGGGATGAAGCGCGACTTCAACACCTGGCTGGATTCCCTCGGTGAAAGCGCGCCGCTGGCCTCGCTCACCGCCCTGCGCGAATTCAACCTCGCCCATGAGAGCGAGGGCGCGATCAAGTACGGCCAGGCGGAGCTGGATATCTCGGACGAAATGGACGTGGAGGCGGACCGCGCGCGCTGGCGGGCGGATCGGGACAAGGATATTCGACTCTCGCGCAGCGAGGGCATCGACGCCGCGCTGCAGACGCACCAGCTCGACGCGCTGCTTTTCCCCTCCTGGAAAGCGGAGAACATACTCAACAAGGCCGGTTACCCGGCAGTGGTGGTGCCCTACACCACGGTGCCCAATGTCCTCGACCCGCCCGCGCCGGAAGGCTTCGATCCCCTGCCCATGCCTTTCGGGGTCAGTTTCGTCGGCACCGCCTGTGCCGAGGCCCGGCTGATCGAACTGGCCTACGCCTTCGAGCAGGCTAGCGGGGGGCGCAGGGCGCCGGTGCAGTTCCCCTGAATGCGCGGCGCAGTTCGCTTGGGAAAGCCCGGTGTAATCACGGCCACGCTGTGGCTGTTGCTGGTATTCGCGACTCCCCTGGTGCGTGCCGCGGATGCGGGCCTGCAGCGGGTGGTGGAGGCCGCCTTCGCGGCCTACCGGGATGACAGCTCCGGGGAGCTTGCCGCATACATACCGGCGCTGGCCAAGGCCGATCCCGGACACTTCGCGGTCGTCGTAGCCACTGTCGATGGCAGCGTCTATGCCGCGGGTGACAGCACCCGGGAATTCGCCATCATGTCCGCCGCGAAACCCTTCACCGCCGCGCTGCTGATGCAGCAGCGCGGGCCCGACTTCGTTCGCGAGAAAATCGGTGTCGAACCCACCGGCCTGCCCTTCAACGCGCTGTCGAATATCGAAAACCCGCCAATGGCGCCGCTGAACCCACTGGTCAATGCCGGGGCGATCAGTGCTGTGAGCCTCTTGCAGGCGGCCAGCCCGGAGCGGCACTGGTCCGAGCTGCTCGCCTGGTACAGCGCCTTTGCCGGCGAACCACTGGCGCTGCTGGAGGATGTCTACCAGTCGGTCTCCGCGGGAGGCTACCGCAACCGCGCGGTGGCGGACCTGCTGCAGTTGCACGGGATGCTGGGCACGGATCCCGCGCAAACCCTGGATGTGTATAACCGCCAGAGCAGCGTCGGCGTGAACGCAAGGCAACTCGCCCTCATGGGCGCGACCCTGGCCAACGGCGGGCGCAATCCGCTTAGCGGCGAGCAGGTGCTGCGCCGCGACTACGTGGACGAAGTCCTGGCGCTGATGCTGCTCAGCGGTTTCTACGACGAGAGCGGCTGGTGGGCCTACACCGCTGGCCTGCCGGCCAAGAGCGGGGTGGGCGGTGGGGTGGTGGCCGTGGCGCCCGGCCGTATGGCGATCGTTGGTTATTCGCCGCGACTCTCGCCGGCGGGAAACAGCGTGCGGGGCATGGGCGCGGTACAGTATATTGCCCGCGAACTGGGGCTCAGCGTCTTCCTGCCCGCCCCGCCAGCCCGGGATGTGCCAGTCCCGGGAAATTGAATTCGCCGGAAACTGCCGATGACCGACCTGCGTGCCATAGTATCCCTGCTGTCCTCCACCGCGCTGCTCCTCCTCGGCCACGGCATGCAGCTCACCCTGCTACCCCTGCGCGCCAACGCCAACGGCCTGCCGGAGTTGCTGATCGGCCTCACCGCTTCCTGCTATTTCCTCGGTTTCGTGATCGGTTGCATGAGCATTCCACGGATCATTACCCGGGCCGGCCATATCCGCTGTTTCGCGGTGCTCGCGGCGTCGATGATCGTCGCGGTCCTGTCGCTGGAGCTGCTGGATCACTGGATCGCCTGGATGATCCTGCGCTTCGCCACGGGGGTGGCCATCAGCGGCCTGTATTCGGTGATCGAAAGCTGGCTGAACACCCACGCCACGGCGCAGAATCGCGGGCGAATCCTGGCCCTCTACACCTTCATCACCCTGACGGCGATGGCGGCGGGGCAAGTGCTGATCAATATAGGTCCGGCGGTTTCCCCGGAACCGTTCGTGCTCGCGGCGATCGTCATGGCCATGGCGATCGTGCCGATCGGTCTCACCCGGCAGGTCGCGCCGACACCCGTGGCGACCACCAGGGCCAGCTTCGCCAAGCTCTATCGCCGCTCCCACGGGGCCTTCGCCGGCGCCTTCCTGTCGGGCGCAGTGACCGGTTGTTTCTGGTCCCTGGGCGCGGTCTTCGTCCGCCAGACCGACGCCAGCCAGTTCGCGGTGACGGCTTTCATGACCTCGGCCATCGTCGGTGGCGCCCTGTTCCAGTACCCCATCGGCTTTCTCTCGGATCGCCGCGATCGCCGGCTGGTCCTGCTGCTGCTGGCCCTGGGTAGCGGCCTCGCGTCGGCGGCGGTGGCCCTGAGTGTCGGCCAGGCTGTGTTCCTGTTCATGGTCTTCCTGTTCGGCGCGACCATCATGCCCATGTACGCGGTTTCCCTGGCGACGGCGGCTGACGTTTCCGCCAGCGAGGAGTTCGTGGAAATTGGCACCTCGGTCCTGTTGCTCAACGGATTTGGCGCTATACTCGCGCCGGTGATTCTGGGCCAGGCAATGCAAGTGTGGGGGCCCACATCGCTGTTCTGGGGTTTCGCGTTACTCTGCCTGGTGTTCGCCTGCCTGTTCGCCCTGATTCTGCGCGAAACCCGCCCGATCAGTACCAGCGAGCAGGGCCATTTCACAGCGGCCGCGTCGGAGTCCGCGCCGGTCAGTTTCGAACTCGACCCGCGTGGTGAAGAGCCCGCTGATCCCGAACCGGCGGAGACGCTGGTGGGCATGGGAGAAGAGACTGCCGGCGACCCGAATCACCCTGATCAATGAAACGCCAGGGCCCGCGTAAACACCGGGCCGCGAGGGGAGTGAAATGAAGTGGTTATCGGTGGCGATCTGTTTCGCCGTCTACCTGTTTGCGGTGCGCGCGTCCAGCGTCACCATCCGTCGCCTGGGCCGCAGCAAGCAGGTCAGCGAGGTGCGCATCAAGTACCTGGAAAAGACCTCGCAGATATTGTTGTTCCTGGTGTTCTTGATCGTATTGTGCCTGATCCTCGGCCTTGGCTATGGGCAGATATCCCTCTTCCTGTCGTCGGCATTCGCGGTCATCGGCGTCGCCCTGTTTGCCCAGTGGTCGATACTCAGCAACATCACTGCCAGCATGGTGATATTTTTCGGCTTTCCCTACCGCGTCGGTGACAAGATCAAGGTGACCGACGCCGACTTCGATCTCTCCGGTACCGTGGAGGAGATCAGCCTCTTTCACGTGCTGATCCGCACCGCGGCGGGCAACCTGGTCACTTACCCCAATACCCTGATATTGCAAAAGCCGGTAATCAAGCTGGACCGGGGCAATACCGAGTTCCCGAAGAAGGTCGCTCCCTCTTTACCCGAGTAAGTCACAGCTAACGCGCTGGCTATAGGCGCGGCCCCATACTAACCTGCTGGGAGAGTTGCAGTTCAGGCGGAGGGGGAATGCCCAGCGAATATATCAACGCGCACCCGGAGATACTGGCAGTCCTGATTGCCATCGCCGGGTTTGTGGTGGCGGGCCTGCTGGCGCGCCTGGCGGAACGCTGGATGATCAGCCTGGAGGCCTACCTGCGGCGGCGCGCCCGCAGCCGCCTGGAGCAGGTGGACCTGCACATGCTGCGCAAGTCCCTGCGGGTCGCGGTCTACTACGGCACCCTGGTGGTCTTTCTCCTGCTGGCGCTGCAATCGCTGGATATTTCCGTCGTGCGCCAGTGGCTCGATCGCCTGCTGCAGTACATACCCCAGGTCATCCTCGGCGGTTTCATCATTCTCTCCGGTTACCTGCTGGGCATGGTGGTGCGCACGCTGGTCAGTGGCCTGATGGGCCTGCCCGCGGATCACCTGGTGCCGCGCTTTGCCCAGTTGCTGGTGATCATCGCCGCGGTGCTGACCGGGCTGGCGCAGACCGCCATCGATATCACTTTCCTTTCCAATGTCATCGTCATACTGCTGGGCTTCTTCTTCGGCGGGCTGTCACTGGCCTTCGCCCTCGGCAGCCGGCAACTGGTGGAGAATCTGCTGGCCCGGCGCGCCCTGGACCGCTACCGCATCGGCGACGTGGTGCGCCTCGGCGACCAGCAGGGGCGGATCGTCGAATTGCTCAGCACGGCGGTCGTGCTGGAAGCCGAGCAGGGCATACTGACCATTCCGACATCGCGCTTCGTCGCCTCGGAGGTGCTACTGGTACGCGATGCAGGGGAGGCGGGGGAGGGCGAAAATGCTGGATGATCCGCTGGTACTGGAATTCGCTGCTACCCGGCCAGAAGATGCGGCGGCACTGTTGGTGGGGCGCGACCTGGCGGAACTGGCGGAGCTGGCGGCGAACCTGCCGGTGCCCACCGCGGCCGGCCTGCTTGCGCACCTGCCGAGCTGGCAGCTTGCGGGGCTCCTGGGGATTCTCCAGCCGGAGCTGATTGCGCGCATGCTCGTGCAGGCCCCGGGCGACGAGGCGGCAGCCCTGTGTTCCCACCTGCACGAGGCGCGCTACCGCGCAGTGATTGATGCGGCTCCCCGGGACCATCGCGCCACCCTTTACCAGATGCTGGAGTTCCCCTCGCATACCCTCGCCTCCATGGCCAGTAATGCCTTCATCCGGGTGCCCGCGGATAACACCTGCAAGGTCTTCTGTGAGCAGTTGTCAGAGAATGCGGACACCAGCCCGCTACCGGTCCTGGTGGTCGATGAGGCGGGGCAGTACCTGGGTATGCTGAACCTGCGCGCGGCCTATGCGCGCAAGAACCGCGGCCGCGCCGTGGGCCAGGTGGCCGACCGGGTGGAAGCGCTCAGCGGGCTCACGGATGCGAGCACCGCACTGGGCTCGCGCCTGTGGGGCGAACACGCGGAGTTGCCGGTGGTGGACAAACACCAGCGAATTCTGGGTGTCATCAGCCGGGCCACGCTGGAGCGGGTAGCCGTGGAGGACCGGCCCGGTGAATTCAGCCTCGAGAAAGTCGTCTCGGAGCTCGCCACCGGCTATCTCAACACCTGCGGGCGGGTGCTCGAATCACTGCTGGGGCGCCCATGAACCTGGTCGACAACCTGCGCGATCACTACCTGCGCGAGTTTCCCGCGGAGGCGGCGAGGGTGGTGGAGCGGGAGGAACAGCCCCCCGCCGGCCTGTCCTCGGTGTCCGCGGAGAGCCTGACCGAATTGCTCGAGCACGCCGATCCCGGGCGCCTGCCCCAGCTCTTCCTCTCCATCGAGGACGAGCAGCGGCTCAGGGTCCTGCAACTGGCCAGTATTCGCACCGCTTTGTTGATCCTGCGCGGCCTCTCAGCGGAACAGCGCCAGGCCACGCTGGACCAGCTGCCAGCGCGCATTCGTACCGAGTACACGGAATTGCTCGAGTTCCCCGAGCGCACCGCGGGGCGTTTCATGGATCGCCTGCGCGCCCGCTACCGCATCGACCAGAGCGTGGGTGAAGCGCTGACGGAGTTGCGTCGTTCCAAAACCCAGCGGGTGCGCTCCCTCTACCTGGTGTCGGACGACGATGTGCTGCAGGGGCGGGTGGACCTGCAGGATATGGCCCTGGCGGAGCCGGAAACCCCGATGTCGGAATTGCTCTATCCGGTTGAGGGGGTGGCTCAACTGAGCTCCAACGAGGAAGACCTGGTGGCCCTCTTTGACGCATCCCGCTCCGACTCCATCCCGGTTGTCGACCAGGAGGGCAAACTGCTCGGGATCATCCGTTACGCCAACCTGTTCCAGGCAGCGGAGGACGCGGCCACCGCGGGTTTCCAGCGGATGGTCGGCGCCAGCGCCGACGAGCGCGCCCTGTCGCCGCCCCTGTTCGCGGTCAAGCGGCGCCTGGTCTGGCTGCACATCAACCTGCTTACCGCCTTTCTCGCCGCGGCGGTGGTCGGCCTGTTCGAGTCGACCATCGCCCAGTTCACGGCGCTGGCCATCCTCCTGCCGGTGGTGGCCGGCCAGTCGGGCAACGCCGGCTCCCAGGCGCTCGCAGTGACCATGCGCGGCCTGGCCCTGAAGGAAGTCAGCACCCTGCACTGGCGGCAGGTGCTGAGCAAGGAAGTGCAGATAGGGCTGATCAACGGCACCGCGCTGGCGATTACCTGCGGGCTTGGTGTGTGGGTATGGAGCCAGTCTTCGGGGCTGGCGCTGGTGATTGCCATCGCCATGGTGACGGCGATGGTGATGGCGGGTATCGCCGGCGCCCTGGTGCCCATGGTGCTCTCTCGCCTCGGCCAGGACCCGGCGACGGCGTCCTCGATCATCCTCACCACGGTTACCGACGTCGCGGGCTTCCTCGCCTTTCTCGGTACCGCAACGCTGCTCGCCGGGATGCTCTAGCGGGTGACCCCCAAGCGGGGCGCTAGTGCAGTCGCTCGCTGGCCTTTAGCGCAATCCCCATCGATAGCAGGCGTTGGGCCGCGCCTTCATCGCCGGTACTGAGCCAGTGCTGATAGAGGGCGACGACCTCCTGCGTGCTCAGTGCAGTTTCCCGGTAGCAGGCCCTGGCCACCAGCTCCAGCAGGCGGCTGAACATGTTCGCCAGCTCGGCGAAGATGTGCCGGTTGCGGCGGGCGTTGTCGGCGAGATAGTCGTAGGCGCTTCCGCCCATGCCGGCGATGTAGTCCTGCTGGATACCGCGGCGGGTGAAGCGTTCCGGGAACAGGGCGCCGAGGAAGAGGGCGTTGTCGCCGAGTTGCTGCAGGATCAGGCAGCGCTGGTGTTCATCGCGGGCCTCCATGGCGTCGCCGTAGAGGAGGGCGAGGGGACGCAGGTTGAACTGGCCGTTGTCGTAGGCGAAAAGCTGGTCGCTGCGACCGAAGCGTTCGAGCATGCTGCCGATATACCAGCAGGTGTCTTCCTGTGGCGGCGGCCGCAGCCGCGCCGCGTAGTGCGACAGCCGCTGCTTGAAATAAAGGGATAATGACGTTTCTGTGATCGGTTCCTTTACAGGATCTTCCAGCATTCACACCTCCCCGGGCATGCCCCATTTATTGCAAACCCGCTGGCTGGAGTCAATCCGCGCTTTACGCTTTTGCCGATTCGGTCCCGGGCCGGTACCCGCAATGCGAAGTCCCGATCATGCGGCCGGCGACAGGGCAAAGCGCACCGGCAGGCTGGTAGCCTGGCGAACGATGCCCATGTCCTGGTAGGTGATTTCCTCGGGAACCACCGCGGAGCCCTGGGGCACCAGGTCGAGGAAGGCGTTGATGATCGCTACCAGTTCGCTGCGGGCGAGGTGCGCGCCGACGCAGAAGTGGGCGCCGTAACCGAAGGTCAGCAGGGAACTGACCTTGCGATCAAGGTCGAGTACGTCGGGGTTTTCATACACTGCCGGATCGCGATTGACCCCGCCCTTGGAGAGCATCAGCATCTGGCCCTTGCGAATCTGCCTGCCCTCGAGTTCGAAGTCGCGCAGGGCGTAGCGCATGCTGCCCGCGGGCAGGTTGAGTGTGTAGCGCAGCAGTTCGTCCAGGGCCGCGGGGATGCGTTCCCGCTCCCGGTTCAGGCATTGCATGGCCTCGGGGTGTTCCAGCAGGGTTTTGACAATGCCCGTAGCGACCTGGGCAGTCGCTTCGCTGCCGGCGCCAATCAGGGAGGTGAGCAGGAGGACGATGTCATCCTCGCAGAGGCGATCGTCCGCGTCCTGTGCCCTTAACAGGTCGCTGACAAAGTCATCCTCCGGCTGGGCGCGGCGTCGCTCGACCATGCTGCGTATCCAGCCGGTAAATTCCCTGATGCCATTCTCTGCTTCCTGCTGAACATCGTCAGGCAGCAGCGGCACGAAACCCTTGACCACCGCCTGGGCGATGGCGCAGAAATGTTCCTCATCCGCGCCCGGCGGCACACCGGTGATGCGGCTGATCACCGCGTTGGGTACCCGGTTGGTGAATTCCCCGCGCAGGTCGACAACTTCCCCGTGGCGATTCCGCAATGCCGCGGCGATATCACTCACCACCTGGGTGATCTGGTCTTCCATCCGCTTGATGGCCCTGGGGGTGAAGGCCACCGCGACCAGCCGGCGCAGGCGATCGTGTTCCTCGACGCCGACAGAAAAAATGCACTCGTCCTCGATCCAGCGACGCATCGAGCCCTCCGGCGCGGGCGCGAAAAACTCCCACGCTCGCTTGTCATGGCTGACATTTTCCGCGTCGTTGAACAGGCTTTTGACCAGGTCGTGACGGGTGACCAGCCAGAAGCCGAGGGACTCCACGAAGTGAACGGGATCGCTCGCCCGCAACGCGTGGAGTTGCGGGGCGGGATCGTCCGCGGACATCATCTGCAGAAAGGGCTCATCCATGAGAATTTTCCTTTGGTTTTCGCTAAAAAGCTTTAGTCGCGAGTCGGTTTGCCGGTTTTCTCCGCCCAGTCACGGATCAGCTCATCGTACAGGTCCATCTCGAGCAGCTGGGGTTTTTCCGGGAAAGTCGGGTCAAATCCGGTGATAGTGCCAGTCTCCATCAATTCCTTTGCACGCTGCATGTGCATCTGCGCCGCGCCCATCCAGCCCCAGCCGGTGTGCAGCGCAAAAGCCGTACCCGGTACTACCGGCCCCAGCACGCAGACTGGAATCGGCAGCGCCTCGCGCAGCGCATCACAGGCCTCCTGGTTGGCGAAGGGATAGAGCATCACGTCCGCACCGGCTTCCGCATAGGCCAGTCCGCGCTTGATCGCCTCCTCCATGCTGCAGTCGCCGCCGCCGCGATAGCTCTTGGGGTAGAGTTCGTCGCAGCGAGCGATGATGACAAAAGGCGAGTCACCACGCGCCTTCACACAGGCATCCAGCTTCGCCTGCATCTCCGGAATCGGCTGCAGGTCACCAACAAAGGTGGAATGCCGCGGATTGATCCCGTCCTCCACGTGATAGCCCGCCACGTCTGACTTCACATAGCGCCGGGTGAAGTGAAAGGCATCGGCAATCGTCTCCCCCAGGGTGTCGGCGTCCGCGATCAGCGGAATCTCGATCGCCTCGGCAATCCGGTTGGCCTGCTCCAGCTGTTCCACCTGAGAATAAATCCCGTAGTCAGGCATCGCGTAATGGAAGGCGCTACACGCGTGCCCGCCCAGGTAGGCCGCCTTGAATCCCACGTGCTCGACAATCTTGCCGGTGATGGCGCTGTAGGCGTCGGCGACGATGAAGTGCTCGCCGCTATCGATAAGGTCACGGAGTTTCTGTGCTTTGGCTGTCATGATCGGTATCTCGTCGATTTTTAGAAGTTGAGGGCTTGTCGGTTATGTTATCCAGCCAAGATATTGCATTCGGAAAAGGAAATGAAGCCTCACAGTTACCACTGAGGCTAGCCTGCACCGGCAATTAGCCCTGCTGGAACCGTAAGGCGACAGGAGAGCCTGCCCCTCTTTTCGGGTGCGTCGCCGCCCGAGCCTGCACATGGATGTGCGCTTTTTGGCGTGTTCCAGCAGGGGTAATTGCCGGTGCAGGCGGGTTGCGGAGTACCGCTCTATGGAGCCTATTGCACCATGGTGGTATTGACTCTGAATTCACTCCCCAGCCAGGAAGCGCTCCAACCTCACCCGCAGTTGCTCATTCTCCCGCACCAGCTCATCCCGCTCGCGCAACAAATCCACCAGCATCCCCACCGCCAGCCAATCCAGCTCCAGGTCCGCCTTCAAGCGCAGCGCCCGCCGCGCCCAGTGGGCAGCCACAGCGTCGAACACCCAGTCGCGTTCAGATTGCCCCGCAACCGGCAGCACCACCTCGTACTCGACCATTTCGACAAGGATCGAGCGCGAGACCCCCTGGGCGCTGCAGAATTCATCGACCGATAGCTTCAGCGTACTGCTGCTCATGGCTGCTCGCTCCATTGCGCGCGCGGATCAAAGGCCGCCTTCTCGGCGAGTTCCTGCCACAGCGCCTTTGCCGCGTCCGAGGTTTCCGGTGGCATGACAACCTTGAGCACGGCGTAGAGGTCGCCCCGGCCGGCCTTGCCCGCCAGCCCCTTGCCGCGCACCCGGAGCTTCTGGCCGCTCTGGCTGCCCGCAGCCACCGTCAGGTTGATTTTGCCCTCCAGCGTCGGAACCACCACCTTGGTCCCGAGGGCCGCCTCCCAGGGCGCAACGGGCACGGTCACCAGCAGGTTGTGCCCCTCCACGTCGAAGACCGGATGCGGGACAAGGCGGATGTGCAGGTAGAGGTCGCCCGGAGGGGCATTGCCGCTGCCCGGCGCCCCCTGCCCCTTCACCCGGATGCGCTCGCCGTCAGCGACCCCGGCGGGGATGGTGACTTTCAGCGACTTGCGCTGGTAGCTCCGCCGGCCCTGTTCAATAACGGGAATCTCATAGGCCACAGGCTTGCTGGTGTCGCTGACGGTTTCCTCGAGAAATACCGGCATTTCGATTTCCACGTCCTGGCCGCTGCGCTCGAACCCACCCGACCACTGGGCCTCTTCCCGCTGGAAGCCGCCGCCGAAAATGCTGTTGAAGAAATCGGAGAAGTCGCCGCTGAACTGCTCGGCGCCCGCGCCGGACTGCCAGCCGGGCGGTGGCCGGAAGTCCTCGCGCCTGCCGCCGTACTTGCGCAACTCGTCGTATTCGGCGCGGCGCTCCTTGTCCTTGAGTACCTCCCAGGCTTCCGCGACTTCCTTGAAGCGGGCCTCGGCTTCCTCCCCCGGGTTCAGGTCCGGGTGGTATTTTCGCGCCAGCTTGCGGTAGGCGGTCTTGATATCAGCTGTTTCGGCGTCGGCTTCGACACCCAGAATCTTGTAGTAATCCTTGAATTCCATACCCTGGCCACCAATCTCACTTCGACCTTTGCTGCGAGGCCGGGGCTGTGGTCAGTGCCCCTGCCAGTCTATATACTAGCCGCCTTTAGCTTACTGAAACATAACAATATCCCGTGCCTGGCAAGACCCCCGGCCCGAGCAGGGGCGAGTGAGAGTTCTCCGTGCAGTGACAGCTGGATTGAAAATATTGCAAAAACCGGCCCCATCCCCATCGCGAGTGCTTTGTGTACTGGGTATGCATCGTTCCGGTACCAGTTGCCTCACCGGTTCGCTGCAGGAGGCTGGCCTGGAACTCGGTGAATGCCATACCTGGAACCCGCACAATCTCAAGGGCAACCGGGAAAACCAACGGATTGTCGATATCAACGACGAGGTACTCGCGGCCAACGGTGCAGCCTGGGACAGCCCGCCGCGCAGGACGGCCGCGTGGCCGCAGGCGCAGCAGCAGACCGCGCAGGCGCTTTTTGCCGAATATTCGGTGACACCCAATTTCGGCTTCAAGGACCCCCGTACCCTGCTGGTACTCGAGGGCTGGAAGGCACTGTTGCCGCAGATGCAATTCATCGGCATCTTTCGCCATCCGCTTGCGGTGGCGGAATCCCTGAGGCGGCGCGGCGGGATGCCACATGCCCGCGCCCTCGATTTATGGTACGACTACAATCGCCGACTATTGCAGGAGTGGCGGCGGGCGGAGTTTCCCCTGCTCTGCTTCGATGACGAACAGCCCTTGTTCCAGCACAAGTTGCGCAAGGTGCTGGCGGACATGGCCTTCGACGACGCGGGATGGAAAGGTGATTTTTATGACCCCGGGCTGAAAACTGCCGACGAGAATCTGGCCGGCGAGCTTCCCTGGAAAATTCGCCGACTCTATCGCAGATTGCAGAAACGGGCACTTTGAGAGGTGGCGCGATGCTGACCCAGATTAAAAAAATGATAACGGCCGGCGGGACACAGCCTTCAGCGCCCCCAGCACCACCTGTAGTCAGTATTGTTGTTGTCCTTTACGACATGCCAAGTCAGGCAGAGCGCACGCTGTATTCGCTGAGCCCCGAGTACCAGCATGGTGTGAGCGAAAGCGATTACGAGGTCATCGTTGTCGAGAATGAATCATCCAACAACCTCGAACCCCGGGTTATAGCCAGCCTGCCGGCGAATTTCTCCTACCACCTGCGCGCCGAGCGCGAACCTACCCCGGTACACGCGGTGAATCACGGCGCAGGCATGGCGCGCGGACGTTATGTGTGCATCATGATCGACGGCGCTCGCATGGTGACTCCGGGGGTGGTGCGCAATCTGCTCCGGGGGCACCGCCTGCACGACCACGCAGTGGTGACCGTGCCCGGCTACCATATCGGTAGTCAGTTGCAGCAGGATGCCGTGGACCAGGGCTACGGCGAGCAGGAGGATCAGGCGCTCATCGACGCCTGCGGCTGGCCCGCCAACGGTTACAATCTCTTCGATATCGCCTGCTTCAGCGGCTCCTGCTCCGGCGGTTTCTACCTGCCGATCAGCGAGAGCAATTGCATCAGCATGCCCCGGCACGTCTGGGCCGGGGTCGGCGGCATGGATACCCGCTTCAATATCCGTGGCGGCGGGATGGTAAACCTCGACCTCTACCGCCGCGCCTGCGAATTCGATGGTGTCGAGCACGTTGTCCTGCAGGGCGAGGGCACCTTCCATCAGTTCCACGGAGGCGTCACCACCGGCGGCGAGTCGAAGCAGAGCCGCGCTACCCTGATGGCGGAAATAGACCGGCAGTATGAGCGTATCCGCGGTGAGTGCTACCGCAACCCGGAAACCACCCCGGTCTTCCTCGGTGAACTGCCTCCCCAGGTGCTGCGCTTCGTGCAGTCTTCCACCGAATCCATGCTGGCAGAACAGGCGGCTTCGGTACTCGACCGGCCGCTGGGCGCCGTCCAGGTCTGACCCCCCACATTCAACTGGTAATACCCATGAATTCCAAGATCTATTTTCCCCCGTCGCTGCTGGGTTTCGAACCCAACCGTATGGTGTTCAGCACCTGGGTGGATCACCTTCCCTTCGCCTATGACCTGGTGGCCGCTATCCGCCCGAAGATGGTGGTCGAACTGGGTGTCTACAACGGCCTGTCATTCTTCACCTTCTGCCAGGCGATGATGGAGCACGATATCGACGGCGTGGCTTACGGTATCGACTGCTGGGAGGGAGATGCCCACACCGACGCCTACGACGACTCCATCTACCAGGATGTCTCCGCCCATGCCCGCGAACACTACCGGGGTATCACCTACCTGCTGAAGATGTTCTTCAACGAGGCCCTGCAGCACTTCGAGGAAGAGTCCATCGACCTGCTGCACATCGACGGCCTGCACACCTATGAGGCGGTGCAGGAGGATTTCAGCAACTGGTATCCCAAGGTCAGGCCTGGCGGTATCGTGCTGTTCCACGACGTGATGGCCCGCATCCAGGATTTCGGCGCCTGGAAATTCTTCGAGGAGCTGGAGGCCAGCCACCCGGAGACCTTCAAGTTCAACCATGGCTTCGGCCTGGGCGTACTGCGCAAGCCCGGCGGCGAGCGCGAGGCCCACCAGTTGCTCGACCTGCTCTTCACCGACAGCGAGGAAGAGCGCAAGAAACTGCGCCAGTTCTATGCCCACGCGGCCCACTTCCTCGAGGCCCGGCGCCAGGCCAAGCGCTTCAAGGCCATTCAGGCGAACAAGCAGAAGCTGGGTGGCCAGGGAAAGCAACCGGGCGCGGCGGCGCAGGGAGAGTAATCGGGGCAACCAGGTCCCCGCGGCTCCGGGGCCGCGCGGTGGCGCTCCCGGACAGGGATTCCTGAAAGTCGGGCCAGCCCGGCCCCCGGCTGGCGAGGGTCCGAAGGCGCGCTATACTGAGTTCAGGTGGACAGCGGGTGAAGCTTCGCTTAGAATTTGCGCCCAGATTTACACCAGCCCGATTTGCGCGTCGGGCCCCGTGTGTTCCCGAGAAGACCAAGGCTGATTTTCATGTGAAAAGGCGAGATGTGGTTACCCATCTCGCCTTTTTGCGAGCGCGCGAGCCAGAGGTTTTCCCCGCGTTCGTGATGGAGGTATCACTTGTCCAGTCCGGCTATCCTGGTCCTTGAAGATGGCAGTGTTTTCAAAGGCCTGGCCATTGGAGCCAGTGGTTCCACCGTTGGTGAGGTGGTGTTCAACACCGCCATGACCGGCTACCAGGAAATCCTAACCGACCCCTCCTACGCACGCCAGGTCGTCACCCTGACCTATCCCCATATCGGTAATACCGGCACCAATGCCGAAGATGAAGAGTCTGGCGGTGTCTGGGCGGCGGGGCTGGTCATTCGCGACCTGCCCCTTCTGGCCAGCAACTACCGCAACCAGCAGAGCCTGCAGGACTACCTCGTCGAGCGCGGGGTGGTGGCCATCGCCGATATCGACACCCGTCGCCTCACCCGCATCCTGCGCGACAAGGGCGCCCAGAGCGGTTGCATCATGGCCGGCGACGACATTGACGAGGCGAAGGCGCTGGAACTGGCGAAGGGTTTTGGCGGCCTCAAGGGCCTGGACCTGGCGAAGGAAGTGACGGTAGACAAGCCCTACGAATGGCTCGAGGGCAGCTGGGTGCTGGGCGAGGGCTACACGGCACATGCAGCGGCGGACCAGCAGTACCACGTGGTCGCCTACGACTACGGCGTCAAGCGCAACATCCTGCGTATGCTGGTGGATCGCGGCTGCCGTCTCACCGTGGTACCCGCCCAGACTCCCGCCGCCGAGGTGCTGGCCTTGAACCCGGACGGCATTTTCCTCTCCAACGGCCCCGGCGACCCGGAGCCCTGCGATTACGCCATCCAGGCCATCGGCGAGATCCTCGAGACCGAGATCCCGGTCTTCGGCATCTGCCTCGGCCACCAGCTGCTGGCACTCGCCTCCGGTGCCGGCACCGTCAAGATGAAATTCGGCCACCACGGCGCCAACCACCCGGTGCAGAACCTGGACGATGGCACGGTGCTGATCACCAGCCAGAACCACGGCTTCGCCGCCGACGAGAAAACCCTGCCGGACAACCTGCGGGCCACCCACCGCTCGCTCTTCGACGGCAGCCTGCAGGGGATCCACCGCACCGACAAGCCGGCCTTCAGTTTCCAGGGTCACCCGGAAGCGAGTCCCGGGCCGCACGATGCCGCACCGCTGTTCGACCACTTTATTGAATTGATGCAAGCCCGCGCCGGAGCCTGAGTTAAGTATGCCGAAGAGAACCGACATCCAGAGTATCCTGATCCTTGGCGCCGGCCCCATCGTGATCGGCCAGGCCTGCGAGTTCGACTACTCCGGCGCCCAGGCCTGCAAGGCCCTGCGCGAAGAGGGTTTCCGGGTCATCCTGGTCAACTCCAACCCGGCTACCATCATGACCGATCCGGCGATGGCCGACGCCACCTATATAGAGCCCATCGAGTGGCAGACGGTGGCGCGGATCATCGATGAAGAGCGTCCCGACGCCCTGCTGCCCACCATGGGTGGCCAGACCGCGCTCAACTGCGCCCTGGACCTGGCCAAGCACGGCGTGCTGGAAGAGTTCGGCGTGGAAATGATCGGCGCCACCAAGGAGGCCATCGACAAGGCCGAGGATCGCCAGCTCTTCGACCAGGCGATGAAGCGCATCGGCCTCGATACGCCGCGCGCCTCCACCGCCCACAGCATGGAAGAGGCCTTCCAGGTCCTCGACAGCATCGGCTTCCCCTGCATCATCCGCCCCTCATTCACCATGGGCGGCTCCGGCGGCGGTATCGCCTACAACCGGGACGAGTTCGAGGAAATCTGCACCCGCGGCCTGGATCTCTCGCCGACCAGCGAACTGCTGATCGACGAGTCCCTGATCGGCTGGAAAGAGTACGAGATGGAGGTCGTCCGCGACAAGAACGACAACTGCATCATCGTCTGCTCGATCGAGAATTTCGACGCCATGGGCGTGCACACCGGCGACTCCATCACTGTCGCGCCGGCGCAGACCCTGACCGACAAGGAATACCAGATCATGCGCGACGCCTCCCTGGCGGTGCTGCGCGAGATCGGCGTCGAGACCGGCGGTTCCAACGTCCAGTTCGGCCAGGACCCGCAGACCGGCCGGCTGGTCATCATCGAGATGAACCCGCGAGTGTCGCGCTCCTCGGCCCTGGCCTCCAAGGCCACCGGCTTCCCGATCGCCAAGGTCGCCGCCAAGCTGGCGGTGGGCTTCACCCTGGACGAACTGCAGAACGACATTACCGGCGGCGCCACACCGGCGTCCTTCGAGCCGGCCATCGACTACGTCGTCACCAAGATCCCCCGTTTCGCCTTCGAGAAGTTCAAGGGCGCCGACGCCCGCCTGACCACCCAGATGAAGTCCGTGGGTGAGGTGATGGCCATCGGTCGGACCTTCCAGGAATCAGTCCAGAAGGCCCTGCGTGGCCTGGAGGTAGGCTCCGCCGGCTTCGAGCACATGATCGACGTCGACAACCCCGACCTGCGCGACGACCTGCTGTCGGAACTGATCAACCCCGGCCCCGAGCGCATCTGGTACATCGCCGACGCCTTCCGCGCCAAAATGAGCGTGGACGAGGTCTACAAGCTCACTGGCGTCGATCCCTGGTTCCTGGTGCAGATCGAGGACATCGTTCACACCGAGGACCGCCTCAAGTCCATCGACCTGAAAGACGTCGACGCGGACCAGATGTTCCGGCTCAAGCGCAAGGGCTTCGCCGACGAACGCCTCGCGGTGCTTTTCGCCACCAGCGAGGCAGCGGTGCGTGAGCACCGCCAGGGCCTTGGTATCCGCCCGGTCTACAAGCGCGTGGACACCTGCGCCGCGGAATTCGCCTCCAGCACCGCCTACATGTACTCCACCTACGAGGAGGAGTGCGAGGCCGCGCCGACGGAACGCGACAAGATACTGGTGCTCGGCGGCGGTCCCAACCGGATTGGCCAGGGCATCGAGTTCGATTACTGCTGCGTCCACGCGGTGCTCGCCATGCGCGAGGACGGCTACGAGACCATCATGGTCAACTGTAACCCGGAGACCGTCTCCACCGACTACGACACCTCCGACCGGCTCTATTTCGAACCGGTCACCCTGGAAGACGTGCTGGAAATCGTCGCCCTGGAAAAGCCCAAGGGTGTCATCGTGCAGTTCGGTGGCCAGACCCCGCTGAAACTGGCCCGCGCCCTGGAGGCCGCCGGCGTGCCGATCATCGGTACCACCCCGGACGCCATCGACCGTGCCGAGGACCGCGAGCGCTTCCAGCAGATGATCGAGAAGCTCGGCCTCAAGCAGCCCGCCAACACTATCGTCCGCAGTGTCGATGAGGCGGTCGAGGCGGCCGCCGCCATCGGCTACCCGCTGGTGGTACGCCCCTCCTATGTACTCGGTGGCCGGGCGATGGAAATCGTCTACCGCGAGGAAGACCTGCTGCGCTACATGACCCACGCGGTGAAGGCCTCGGACGACGCCCCGGTCCTGCTGGACTCTTTCCTCTCCGCCGCGGTGGAAGTGGATATCGACGCGGTCTGCGACGGCGAACAGGTGGTGATCGGCGCCATCATGCAGCATATCGAGCAGGCCGGCGTGCACTCGGGCGACTCCGCCTGCTCCCTGCCGCCCTACAGCCTCGACCCCGCCGTGCAGGACGAAATGCGCGAGCAGGTACGGGCCATGGCGCTGGAACTGGGCGTGCGCGGCCTGATGAACGTACAGCTGGCCTGGCAGGACGACGAGATCTACGTGATCGAGGTCAACCCGCGGGCCTCGCGCACCGTGCCCTTCGTCTCCAAGTGCATCGGCGTATCCCTGGCCCAGGTGGCGGCGCGCTGCATGGCCGGCCAGAGCCTGGCCTCACAGGGCGTGGAAAAAGAAGTAGTGCCGCCGTACTACAGCGTCAAGGAAGCGGTACTGCCCTTCAACAAGTTCCCCGGTGTCGACCCGATTCTCGGCCCGGAAATGCGTTCCACCGGAGAGGTGATGGGTGTCGGCGACAGTTTCGCCGTGGCTTTCGCCAAGGCCCAGCTGGGGAGTGGCGAAGCACCCCCGAAAAGCGGTACGGTACTCATCAGCGTACGCGACGTCGACAAGCCCGGCGCGGTGCGGGTCGCCCAGGACCTGGCGGCGATGGGCTTCAAGCTGGCCGCTACCGGCGGTACCGCGGCGGCACTGGAGGCCGCAGGCCTGGAAGTGCGCCGGGTGAACAAGGTGCTGGAAGGGCGCCCGCATATCGTCGACATGATCAAGAACGACGAGGCGGACCTGATCATCAACACTACCGAAGGCCGCCGGGCCATCGAGGACTCGGCGCCGATCCGCGCCAGTGCCGAAGCCCACCGGGTGTTTTATACCACCACCCTGGCCGCCGCCGAGGCGCTGGCCTTGTCGATGCGTGAAGAAGGGGACAAGCAAGTACGCAGGTTGCAGGACCTGCACCGGAGAATTAGTGCATGAACAAGGAACCGATGACGGTCACCGGCGAGGCCGCCCTGCGCCAGGAGCTGGAGCGTCTGAAAAAAGTCGAGCGCCCGCGCATCACCGCGGCCATTGCCGAGGCCCGCGAGCACGGTGACCTCAAGGAAAACGCCGAGTACCACGCCGCCCGTGAGCAGCAGAGTTTCACCGAGGGGCGGATCATGGATATCGAGAGTAAGCTGGCCGGCGCCCAGGTGATCGACGTCACCACTATCGCCAAGACCGGCCGGGTCATCTTCGGCACCACCGTGGACCTGATCAACGTCGAAACCGACGAGAGCAGGACCTATCGCATCGTCGGCGAGGACGAGGCGGACGTGAAGAAGAACCTCATCTCGGTGGGTTCACCGATCGCCCGTGCCCTGATCGGCAAGGAAGAGGGCGATGTCGTCGTCGTTCGCGCCCCCGGCGGGGACATCGAGTACGAGATCGACCAGGTTCACCACATCTAGGTTTTAGCGCTCCCGGCAGCCCTCACCCGTGGCCAGGCCCTGCCGATTCAGTCGCGCCGGGCCTGGAACAGCTGGACCCTGGTCAGTACCAGTTCAGCAATCAATTGCAGCATCAGGCCGTGGTTTTCCTGGCGGATACCCTCGAGGCCGGACTCGATTTCCAGTTTCAGTGCAATCGTGGCGGGTTCGTCCAGTCCCTCGGGCAGGCTGACGCTGAAACTGTAGTGCTCGCCCTGCTGGAAGCGGTTGTAGACGCGGGTCAGTTCCTTCGCCGCGTAGTCGACCAGTGCTTCGTCGGCCCCGCGGTCTTCGAGCAGCTTGCGGATGTGCCGGTCGAGGTAGGCCAGGCCCTGGGCCCGGGGAGAGGGGAATTCCAGCAGTTCGCCCATGGCAGCACTCTCGAGGGATTCCCGCTCAGTGTAACCAATGCCCGGGCGGGCGGTAAGTGCTGTGGCGCTGCTTCGCGGATTTGCCCGGCTCTGGCACCGGGGCCGGCCATCACGGCAGGCCGTGGCGGCGAGCCCGGGAATCAGAGCGGCCGGAGCAGGTTGGACAGGCGCGGGTCGGGTTCGGCGCTGCGGCGCAGGATCAGGATCATATTGCCCACCGCCTGGACCAGTTCGGCGCCGCTGGCCTCGCAAACTGCCTCCGTCATCTCGCTGCGGGCCTCGCGCCCGCCGACGGCCAGCTTCACCTTGATCAGTTCGTGCTGCGCCAGGGCGCGGTCGATTTCCGCGATGACGCCCTCGGTGAGACCCTTGGCGGCGACGGTGACCACGGGCTTGAGTTTGTGGCCGATGGCGCGCAGTTGCTTGCTGTCGGGGGATTTCTGCTTGTTCATCTGCAATCCAAGTTACAATGGGCCCCTGGCGGGGGGCGCGTATTCTACCCGAGCGCTGCCGGCGCGGATACGAACACCACCACTCAATTACCTGCAATATAGACGGAATCCATGCCGAAGAAGCGATCTTCCAGCAAGGCCTGGCTGAAGGAGCACCGGGACGACCCCTACGTTCAGCGCGCGCAGCGCGAGGGCTACCGCAGTCGTGCTTGCTATAAGTTATTGGAATTGCAGGAAAAAGACCGCCTGATCCGGCCCGGGATGACGCTGCTGGACCTGGGCAGCGCCCCTGGGGGCTGGTCCCAGGTGGCGGCGGACCTGGTGGGGCACCGCGGGCGGGTGATCGCCTCGGACATCCTGCCGATGGACAATCTTGCCGGTGTCGAGTTTATCCAGGGCGACTTCACCGAGGACGCGGTCTTCGAGGAAATCCTCGCCGCTGTCGGTGAAAGCCCGGTCGAGTTGGTGATGTCCGATATGGCGCCCAATCTCAGCGGCATGAACGCGGTGGACCAGCCAAGGGCGATGTACCTGGTGGAACTGGCGCTGGACCTGGCCCGCCGGGTGCTCACACCCGGGGGTACCTTTGTCGCCAAGGTTTTCCACGGGGAGGGTTTCGAGGAAATCATGCGCGATAGCCGGGAGTCCTTCGACAAGGTGCTCACCCGCAAGCCATCGGCATCGCGGCCCCGTTCGCGTGAAGTCTACCTTGTGGCGACCGGCTTCAAGGGGGCTTGAAACATGGAGGCAAAGCCCCAATTGTAGTACATTGGCGGCTCGTCTCTGCCTGAAACCGCGCCGACGCGCGTGGTTCCACTGACTCACTGCCTTCGGGAGAAACTTCCCGCTGCGCAGTGTCTATAATTGAGGAGTAAGGCTGTACAGGGCTCGCTAGCCCGGTTGGGTTGTCCCCCCCGCCTCACCCGGTCTGTCCCGAGAGGAAGCAGCATTGAATGATATGGTGAAGAATTTACTACTGTGGCTGGTTATCGCCGCGGTTCTGTTGTCCGTTTTCAACAATTTCAACATGCAGACGCCACCCGAACAGGTGGGGTATTCGGCATTCGTGCAGGAAGTGAACCAGGACCAGGTCAGCAAGGTTACCGTTGACGGCCTGGTCATCTCTGGCGAACGCATGGACGGCAGCCGCTTCGAGACCATCCGCCCGATGGTCGAGGATCCCAAGCTGATGGACGACCTGCTGGCCCACAACGTGGTTGTGGAAGGCAAGAAGCCTGAACAGCAGAGCGTCTGGACCCAGTTGCTGGTGGCCTCCTTCCCGATCCTGATTATCATCGCGGTGTTCATGTTCTTCATGCGCCAGATGCAGGGTGGCGCGGGTGGCCGCGGCGGTCCGATGAGTTTCGGCAAGAGCAAGGCGCGGCTGCTGGGTGAAGACCAGATCACCACCACCTTTGCCGATGTCGCCGGTGTCGATGAGGCGAAAGAGGACGTACAGGAGCTGGTGGAGTTCCTGCGCGATCCCAGCAAATTCCAGAAACTCGGCGGTCGCATCCCCCGCGGCGTCCTGATGGTGGGACAGCCGGGTACCGGCAAGACCCTGCTGGCCAAGGCCATCGCCGGCGAAGCCAAGGTGCCGTTCTTCTCCATCTCCGGTTCGGACTTTGTGGAAATGTTCGTCGGTGTGGGCGCGTCCCGGGTGCGGGACATGTTCGAGCAGGCCAAGAAACAGTCCCCCTGCATTATCTTCATCGACGAGATCGACGCGGTGGGTCGCCACCGCGGCGCGGGTCTCGGCGGGGGCCACGACGAGCGCGAGCAGACCCTGAACCAGTTGCTGGTCGAGATGGACGGTTTCGAGGTCAACGACGGCGTGATCGTCATTGCCGCCACCAACCGCCCCGATGTCCTCGACCCGGCCCTGCTGCGCCCCGGTCGCTTCGACCGCCAGGTGGTGGTCGGCCTGCCGGATATTCGCGGCCGCGAGCACATTCTCAAGGTGCACATGCGCAAGGTGCCCCTGGGCGATGATGTCGAGCCGGGCCGTATCGCCCGCGGCACACCCGGGTTCTCCGGCGCGGACCTCGCCAACCTGGTGAACGAGGCGGCGCTCTTCGCAGCGCGGGCCAGCCTGCGCACCGTGGGCATGCAACAGTTCGAGCTGGCCAAGGACAAGATCATGATGGGCGCCGAGCGCCGTTCCATGGTGATGTCCGAGGACGAGAAACGGAATACCGCCTACCACGAGGCGGGGCACGCCATCGTCGGCCGGCTTGTGCCCGAGCACGACCCGGTCTACAAGGTGAGTATCATTCCCCGCGGCCGCGCCCTCGGCGTGACCATGTTCCTGCCGGAGGAAGATCGCTACAGCCACAGCCGCCGCCACATCACCAGCCAGATCTGCAGCCTCTTCGGCGGCCGCATCGCTGAGGAGATGACGCTCGGCCCGGACGGCATTACTACCGGCGCCTCCAACGACATCAAGCGGGCCACCGAGATCGCCCGCAAGATGGTCACCCAGTGGGGCCTTTCCGAGACCATGGGCCCGCTGATGTACGACGACGGCGACGAGGAGGTCTTCCTCGGCCGCAGTGCCGCCCAGCCCCACCAGGGCATCTCCGACGAGACCGCCACCCAGATCGACAAGGAAGTGCGGCGCATCATCGACGAGTGCTACAGCACCGCCACTCGCCTGCTGGAAGAGAATGTCGACAAGCTGCACATGATGGCGGACGCCCTCATGCAGTACGAGACCATCGACTCCAAGCAGATCGATGACATCATGTCGGGCCGCACGCCCCGCCCGCCCTCGGGCTGGGATGGCGACTCCAGCGGCGGCGCCAAGGCCACCGTGGACGACGAAAAACCCCAGGCCTCGCCGGGCAGCCCCATCGGTGGTCCCGCTGGCGAGCACTGAGCTTCCCTTGCAAGCTGTACCCCCCACCGCCCGGACGCTGGACTGCGCCGGGCGGATTCTCGACCTGTCCCGCCCGCGTGTCATGGGCATCCTCAATACGACTCCCGATTCGTTTTCCGACGGCGGCCGCCTGTACCGCGATGGCCGTCTCGATCTCGAACGCGCGCTGGAGTGTGCGAGGGAAATGGTCGGCGCTGGTGCCGTCATGCTGGATATCGGCGGTGAATCCACCCGTCCCGGGGCGGCCCCGGTCAGCGAGGCCGAGGAGATGGATCGCGTGCTGCCGCTGGTGGAGAAGATCGCCTCCAGCCTCGATGTGGTCATCTCCGTGGATACCAGTTCCCCGGTGCTGATGCGCGAGGCGGCGGCCCGGGGCGCGGGCCTGATCAACGATGTCCGGGCGCTGCAACGCCCTGGCGCCCTGGCGGCGGCAGCGCAAAGCGGCCTGCCGGTCTGCCTGATGCACATGCGCGGGGAGCCCGGTTCAATGCAGGCTGATCCGCGCTATGCCGACGTGGTCCGGGAGGTTGCGCATTTCCTGGAAGAGCGCGTCGCAGCCTGTGAAGCCGCGGGTATCGCCAGGGAAAAATTACTGCTCGACCCGGGTTTTGGTTTCGGCAAGAGCCTGGAGCACAATCTCGCCCTGCTGCGCCGGCTGGGTGAACTGGCCGGGGCCGGATTCCCCCTGTTGGTGGGTCTGTCGCGCAAGTCGATGATTGGAAAACTGATTGGCCGCGATGTCGGGGAGCGCCTGCCGGCGAGCCTCGCCCTCGCGGTGTTGGCGGCGGAACGCGGGGCTGCGATCATTCGCTGTCACGATGTCGCCGCTACCGTCGACGCGCTGGCGATGTACAGTGCGCTGGCGGATTCGGAACAGAAGCTATGACTGTGAAAAAACGTTATTTCGGCACCGACGGCATACGCGGTGCGGTCGGGGAGGGCGCGATCACCCCGGATTTCATGCTGCGCCTGGGTTGGGCCTGTGGCCGGGTATTCGCCCGTGAGCATGCCCCTGGCGAGCGCTGCCTGGTGATTATCGGCAAGGACACCCGGGTTTCCGGCTACATGTTCGAATCCGCCCTGGAGGCGGGGCTTGTGGCTGCTGGTGTCGACGTCAAACTGCTCGGCCCCATGCCGACGCCGGCGGTGGCCCTGATGACGCGCACCCTGGCGGCGGATGCGGGAATTGTCATCAGCGCTTCCCACAATGCCTTCCAGGACAACGGCATCAAGTTCTTTTCCGCGGCCGGTACCAAGCTGCCCGATGAGACCGAGCTGGCCATCGAGGCCGAACTGGAGCTGGAACTGCAGACCGTCGGCTCGCGGGAGATCGGCAAGGTCGTGCGGGTGGTGGACGCGGCGGGGCGCTATATCGAGTTCTGCAAATCCACGGTGCCGGAGAATTTCAGCCTGCGCGGCATGCGTATCGCGGTGGATTGCGCCCACGGCGCCACCTATCACATCGCCCCGAGCGTATTCAGTGAACTGGGGGCGGAAGTCACCAGCATGGGTATCCAGCCCGACGGCTTCAATATCAATGAAGGCGTCGGCTCCACCGATACCGCCGCCCTCGCCACCCTGGTGCGCGAGCGGGGAGTGGACCTCGGCATCGCCTTCGACGGCGATGGCGACCGTGTGCTGTTTGTCGACGGCCAGGGCGAGTTGGTGGATGGCGACGAACTGCTCTACATCATGGCGGCTCACCGGATTGCCACCGGCTGCAAGGATAGCGGTGTGGTCGGCACCCTGATGTCCAACCTCGGCCTGGAACTGGCGCTGCGCGAGGCGGGGCTGGATTTCGCCCGGGCCAGGGTCGGCGACCGCTACGTGAAGGAGGTGATGGAACAGCGCGGCTGGCAGCTGGGCGGAGAGTCCTCCGGGCACATCATTTGCAACGATATCACCACCACCGGTGACGGCATCGTCGCCGCGTTGCAGGTGCTGCGGGCGATACGTGACAGTGGCCGTAGCCTCGCCGAGCTGCGCGGGGGGATGCGCAAATTCCCCCAGGTGATGATCAACGTACCCACCGCCGGTAGCGTGCAACTGGACGGCAACCCGGCGCTTGAAAAGGCCGTCGCCAGCGTGGAGGCGCGCCTCGGCGAGCGCGGCAGGGTGCTGCTGCGGCCCTCGGGCACCGAACCCGTGGTGCGGGTGATGGTCGAGGGTGAGGATGAAGGCCTGGTGCGTGAGACCTGCGAGCATCTCGCCGCGGAAGTGGAACAAATTCTCGCTTAGTGTGACAAATTCCTGGATTGTGTGATTAGTTAGGTCCGCTGGCACCTTGCCTGCAGAGACCTTCTTGGGTAAGATTGCCGCCGCTTTTTCGGCCCGGAGGAAACATGCGTCGACCGCTGGTAGCGGGTAACTGGAAGATGCACGGATTGCGGGCCGGTGTAGCCGAATTGCTCGCCGCCCTGAAGCCGGGAGTTTCCGGCAGTGCAGTGGAGGTAGTGGTATGCCCCACCCATGTGCATCTCTCGCAGGCTTGTGAAGCCTGTGACGGCAGCTCGATAGCGGTCGGTGCCCAGGATTGCAGCCCCCATGAATCGGGCGCCTTTACCGGCGATGTGGCAGCGCCCATGCTGGCGGACGCAGGCTGTGAGTGGGTTATTCTCGGCCACTCCGAGCGGCGGGCCGGCCACGCGGAAGGCGACGCGCTGATTGCCGCCAAGCTCAAGGCTGCGGCGGCAGCGGGCCTGAAGCCGATACTCTGTGTTGGCGAGACGCGAGAGCAACGCGAGGCAGGCGAAGCCGAACAAGTGGTAGCCGAGCAGTTGCTCGGCGCCTTGCAGGGCGGGGCCGTTCCCGCGGGGCTGGTACTGGCCTACGAGCCGGTCTGGGCGATCGGTACCGGGCTGACAGCAAGCCCGGAGCAGGCCCAGGCGATGCACCGCTTTATCCGCGAGCAGCTCGCGGGTATCGACGGAGTGGACGCACAGGCCGTGCGCCTTCTCTACGGCGGCAGCGTAAAGCCCGGGAATGCGGCGGAGCTGTTCAGCCAGCCGGATATCGACGGTGGCCTGATCGGCGGCGCGTCACTGGTCGCGGAGGATTTCCTGGCGATCGTGGCTGCGGCCACTTGAAACGAATTGAACGCCCCTTGTAGGGGCTGGACTGAAAATGCTTCAGATAGTTTTGGTAGTACACCTGCTGGTTGCGCTGGCCATCATCGGCCTGATCATGATGCAGCAGGGCAAGGGCGCCGACATGGGCGCTTCTTTCGGTGCGGGCGCTTCGCAAACCCTGTTCGGGGCCAGCGGCAGCGGCAACGCGCTGACCCGGGCGACCTCCTGGCTGGTAGCGCTGTTTTTCGCCACCAGTTTTGGCCTGGCGATCCTGGCCAACCAGGCGACAGCCCCGGTGAACGACCTGGGTATCGAATTGCCGCCGGCTGGCGTACAATCCGCGCCCCAGGCCGAGAGTGAAGAATTGCCGGTGGTGGACGAGGATCTTCCCGCCGCCAGCAGTGATCAGCCGGCAGGGGATGTCCCCGAACTGGACTGATCCGAACTGGTATTAAAAGTTACGCCGAAGTGGTGGAATTGGTAGACACGCTATCTTGAGGGGGTAGTGAGCTATGCTCGTGCGGGTTCAAGTCCCGCCTTCGGCACCAACACAAAAAAGCCCGGCAATTTGCCGGGCTTTTTGCTTTCTGGGCCTGGAAAAGTCCCCATCGCTAACTGGCGCAGTTGGCGATGGTTTGATGTGGCTAGCGGCGCAAACGCCGCAGGCCAGCAACGCCCACCAGCCCAGCGAGGATCAGCAGGCCGCCCAGGGGCAGTGCCGGAACCGCTACCGGGCGTACTTCGGTGGCGAAGATGTAGTAGTAGAAGTCGGCTACATCCGGGCAACCGCTGGGACAATCCTGGAATGTCCCATCCCAGTACGTGATGGAAACGTCGCTGCCCGATATTCCGTAACCAACAAGTGCCGAAGGCACGTCGGGCACGCCGGGATCGCCGTCGTAATCCTCCAGTTGATACTGCACGGCGTTGGTGATGCTCGCCGCGAGAGCTGGATTGCCCCACCAGGGCTGTGCCTGGAAGAGTGCTTCGTTACCTGTGTAGGTATATCCCTCGGAAGTCAGGACATAGACTTTGCCACCGACGGTGACCTGGATAGGGCCGGCGGCTATTGCCCCTTGTGCACCGAAGAATAAAGTGGCCAGTAAAAGGCCCCGAAAAGCATGGAAGATGCTGCGCATGTGACACTCCCTGTATGGATACGCTGATGTTGGATGTGTGTTTTGGGTGTTTGCCCGGTTTCCGGAGCGCTCTGGCTATGATGTCCGGTCGGGCTTTTTGTCCCCGGTAGATACAATAATGTACTTTGCAATTCGAATCCAAGCTGGATGCTTAAAATACTTCGCTTTCCCCGGTTGACCCGCAGGGGGTCGGTACCTATAATGCACCACCTCGAATTTGGGGCTCGGTTGCAAACCGAACCCCGGAGTGAATGCCAAGGGGCTTTCACATCGAGGAAGTTTTGATGCGGGGTGGAGCAGCCTGGTAGCTCGTCGGGCTCATAACCCGAAGGTCGTCGGTTCAAATCCGGCCCCCGCTACCAATATTCGCCGCACGCTCCTACACCGCGGCGTTTTTCGGAAAGCCCCTTTATTGGGGCTTTTTCGTACTTGGAGAATGGTGCCGGCGTGGCGGGAAGGACCGAACAGATCCAGCAATTGCTGGAACCGACAGTGGAGGCCATGGGCTTCGAGCTGTGGGGTCTCGAGTACCTGTCCCAGGGCAGGCACAGCACGCTGCGCCTCTATATAGAACACGAGGACGGCATCGACGTCGACGACTGCGCCGCGGTCAGCGAACAGGTCAGCGGCGTTCTCGATGTCGAGGACCCGATTTCGGGCGAGTACACCCTGGAGGTGTCATCGCCGGGCATGGATAGATTGCTGTTCAAATTACAGCAGTACCCTGCCTATATCGGCGAGGTGATCGAATTGCGCCTGCGCAGCCCTTTCGAGGGACGACGCAAGTTCAAGGGCATATTGAAAGGTATTGAGGGCGAGGACATTGTGGTGCAGGTAGACGACCACGAATACCTGCTCCCGCACAGCGCGATTGACAAGGCGCGCGTACAACCCCGCATCTGAATGCGGCGTGTGAACTGGCGAGGCTGGATATGAACAAGGAAATTCTGCTGGTAGCGGAAGCTGTCTCCAACGAGAAAGGGGTGTCCGAGGACATCATTTTCGAGGCGATCGAACTCGCCCTGGCGACAGCGACTAAAAAGCGCTACGAAGAGGATTCGGATATCGAAGTTGCGATCGACCGCAAGTCCGGCGATTACGTGACTACCCGTCGCTGGCTGGTGGTGCCCGATGACGAGCTGGCCCTGCTGGGAACCCAGTTCACCACCGAAGAAGCCGCCGAGAAAGACCCGAACCTCAAGCCCGGCGACATCTACGAGGAAGTCGTGGAGAACGTCGGTTTCGGCCGTATCGCCGCGCAGACCGCCAAGCAGGTTATCGTGCAGCGCGTGCGCGATGCCGAGCGTGCCCAGGTGGTCGAACAATACATGGACCGTGTTGGCGAACTGGTTGCCGGCACGGTGAAGAAAGTCACCCGCGACAACATCATCGTGGATCTCGGCAACAATGCCGAGGGCCTGCTGCCCCGCGGCGAACTGGTTGGTCGCGAGACTTTTCGCGTCAACGACCGCGTCCGCGCGATCCTGAAAGAGATCAGCACCGAATCCCGCGGTCCGCAGCTCATCCTCAGCCGCGCTTGCCCCGAGATGCTGATCGAGCTGTTCAAGATCGAAGTGCCGGAAATTTCCGAGGGCGTGATCCAGATCCGCGCTGCCGCCCGCGATCCGGGCTCCCGCGCCAAGATCGCGGTGAAGACCAACGACCAGCGCATCGACCCGGTCGGTGCCTGTGTCGGCATGCGCGGTTCCCGGGTGCAGGCCGTGTCCAACGAACTGGACAACGAGCGTGTGGACATCGTGCTGTGGGACGACAACCCCGCGCAACTGGTCATCAACGCGATGGCGCCGGCGGAAGTTGAGTCCATCGTTGTGGACGAGGATAGCGGCACCATGGATGTCGCTGTTTCCGAGGACAACCTGGCCCAGGCCATCGGCCGCGCCGGCCAGAATGTGCGCCTGGCCAGCGAGCTGACCCAGTGGACCATCAACGTGATGAGCCTCGAGGACGCCGCCGCCAAGCACGAGGCCGAGGCAGGCCAGGTGATCAGCGTCTTCTGCGAGCATCTCGACGTGGATGAGGAAGTGGCGGAAATCCTGGTGGAAGAAGGCTTTACCACCCTGGAAGAAGTGGCCTATGTGCCGCTGGAAGAAATGACAGCCATCGAAGGCTTCGACGAGGACATCGCCGAGGAACTGCGCGCGCGTGCCAAGGACGCGCTGCTGACGGCCGCGATTGCCACCGAGGAACAGCTGGGTGCCAATGAGCCCGCTGATGACCTGCTCAACATGGATGGGATGGACCGCCACCTGGCCTTTATCCTGGCCAGCCGCGGCATCGTCACCATGGAAGATCTCGCCGAGCAGGGCGTTGAAGACCTGATGGATATTGAAGAAATGACTGAAGAGCGCGCGGGGGAATTGATCATGACCGCGCGCGCACCCTGGTTTGCCGAGGCCGACGGCTGATTGCTCGCGGTAGGGCAGACGAACGCAAACAGGGTATCGAGGAGAAAATAGTATGGCGCAAGTGACAGTACGGCAACTCGCAGAAGTCGTGGGCGCATCCGCCGAACGTCTGCTCACGCAGATGAAGGAGGCGGGGCTACCCCACACTGAGGCGGAAGAGGCCGTGTCTGACGAGGATAAGCAGACGCTGCTTGCCTACCTCAAGCGCAGCCACGGTGAATCCACCGAGGCGCCCAAACGTATCACCCTCAAGCGAAAGACCATCAGCACGCTGAAGACCAGCGGCTCCCAGGGCCGGAAGACCGTCAACGTGGAAGTGCGCAAGAAGCGCACCTACGTCAAGCGCGACCCTGCAGAGCTGGAAGCCGAGGCTCGCGCGGCTGCCGAGCAGGAAGCCCTCGAGGCCGGCGCGGAAGTCGAAGCTGCCGAGGAAACGGTCGTCGCTGAACAGGCGGCGGATACCGCCGTTGCAGAGGCGCCGGTGGAAGTCGTGGCCGAAGAGGCCGCCGAAGCGGTGGTGGAAGCGGAGCCCGAATTCGTGCCCGAGCCGGAACCGGAGCCCGAGGAAGAAGACGAAGACGAGGATCCGGCGAACCTGGATCCGGAAGTCCTGCGCCAGCGCGCCGCCAAGCGCCGCCAGAAAGCGGAGGCTGAAGAAGCCGCCGCGCGCAAGGCGGCAGCGGAAGTCCGCAAGCGCGAGGCGGAAGAGCGCAAGAAATCCGAAGAGGAAGCGCGGACCGCCAAGACCGAGAAGGCCCAGGACACGCTCAAGCGGCCCAAGCGATTGCACGAGGCGCCGCGCGTCCCGGAGCGCGAGCAGGCGCCGCGTCGCAAGAAGCACGGTCGCCTGGATCGCGGCGAGCCCCTGGGTCGCGGCAAGCACCGCGGCCACAACCTCTCGCTGTCCGACCTGGATCGTGCGGAAACCGGCGTCCCCCGACGCGGCGGCCGCAAGAAGATCAAGGCCCACGAAGAACATTCACGCCACGGCTTCGAGATGCCTACAGAACGCAAGACCATTGAAGTTGCACTGCCCGAGGCGATCTCCGTTGGCGATCTCTCCCAGCAGATGGCAGTCAAGACCAGCGTGGTGATCAAGGAGCTGATGAAGCTCGGCGTCATGGCGACCATCAACCAGGTGCTCGACCAGGATACCGCGACCCTGGTAGTCGAGGAACTCGGCCACACTCCCAAGCTGGTCAGCTCCGATGCGCTGGAAGAGAGCCTCGTGGAATCCCTGGCCCAGAATACCGGCGAAGGTACACCCGAGCCGCGCGCGCCGGTGGTTACCGTCATGGGCCACGTCGACCACGGCAAGACCTCGCTGCTGGACTACATCCGCAAGAGCCACGTCGCCTCCGGCGAGGCGGGCGGGATTACCCAGCATATCGGCGCCTACCATGTGGAGACCGGCCACGGCATGATCTCCTTCCTCGACACCCCTGGCCACGCGGCGTTTACCGCCATGCGTGCCCGCGGTGCCAGGAGCACCGACATCGTGATCCTGGTCGTGGCCGCCGACGACGGCGTGATGCCGCAAACCGAAGAAGCGGTGCAGCACGCTCGTGCCGCCGGGGTGCCCCTGATTGTCGCCATCAACAAGATGGACAAGGAAGGCGCCGACCCCGACCGGGTGAAAAACGAATTGGCGGCGAAAGACGTGATTCCCGAGGACTGGGGCGGTGATACCCAGTTCGTACCGGTTTCCGCGCACACCGGCCAGGGCGTCGAAGAACTGCTCGAGGCGGTACTGCTGCAATCCGAACTGCTGGAACTGCAGGCGCCGCGCGACGTGCCCGCCCAGGGTATCGTCATCGAATCGCGCCTCGACAAGGGCCGCGGTTCCGTGGCTTCCGTGCTGGTGCAGAGCGGTACCCTGCGCAAGGGCGATATTGTCCTCGCCGGCCTGCAGTACGGCCGCGTGCGCGCCATGCTTGACGAGAACGGCGATCCGATTGAAACGGCGGGTCCCTCCATTCCGGTGGAGATCCTCGGTCTCGACGGCACCCCCGACGCCGGCGACCCCTTCGCCGTGGTCGAGAACGAAAAACGCGCCCGGGAAATCGCCCTGTTCCGCCAGGAAAAGAGCCGCGATACCAAGCTGGCGCGGCAGCAGGCGGCCAAGCTCGACAACATGTTCGAGAGCATGTCCGCCGGCGAGAAGAAAACCCTCAACGTCGTGGTCAAGGCCGACGTGCGCGGCTCCCTGGAAGCCATCCAGTCCGCGCTGCTGGATCTGGGCAATGAGGAAGTGCAGGTGAATATCGTGTCCTCAGGTGTCGGCGGTATCGCCGAGACCGACGTCAACCTGGCGATTACCGCCGGTGCGGTGGTCTTCGGTTTCAACGTGCGTGCGGACAATTCCGCCCGCAAGCTGATCGAGAACGAGGGCGTGGACCTGCGCTACTACAACGTGATCTACGATCTGATCGACGACGTCAAGCAGGCCCTGTCGGGCATGCTGGCACCGGAGATGCGCGAGGAGATCCTCGGCATCGCCGAAGTGCGCGATGTCTTCCGCTCGCCCAAGTTTGGCCAGATCGCAGGTTGCATGGTCACCGAGGGAACGGTTTACCGCTCCCGCCCGATCCGCGTACTGCGCGACAACGTGGTGATCTACCAGGGCGAACTGGAGTCCCTGCGCCGCTTCAAGGACGACGCCAGCGAGGTCCGCAACGGCATGGAATGCGGTATCGGCGTGAAGAACTACACTGACGTGAAGGTCGGTGACCAGATCGAGGTCTACGAAGTCAAGGAGGTCGCCCGCTCCCTGTAAGGCGGTCGATCCCGGAAGGTAAGAGTGGCCAAAGAATACGCCAGAACCCAGCGCGTCGCCGATTTCCTGCAGCGGGAATTGGCGAGCCTGCTGCAGCGGGAGGTCCGCGACCCCCGGGTCGGCATGGTCAGCATCACCGGTGTGGACGTCAGCCGTGACCTCGGTCATGCGCGGGTGTTTTTCACCCTGCTGGGCGCGGATTCCGCGGAGGACGCGAAGCAGTCCACCGAGGTGCTGAACGGCATGGCCGGCTTCCTGCGCAGTCAGCTGTCAAAGGACAGCAACATGCGCAGCGTGCCGCAGCTGAAGTTCTTTTTCGACAGCAGTGTCGGTCGCGGTCGCGAGATGGAAGACCTTATCCGCCGCGCCGCTGACGCGGACCGCAAGCTCGGTTTGCGCGACGATCCGCAGGAGGAGCAGTAGGCCATGGCGCGGCGGCGCCGCGGCAGGCCGGTCAACGGCATCCTGGTACTGGACAAGCCCCTCGGTGTCAGCTCCAACCAGGCATTGCAGTCGGCCAAGCGGCTGTTTTTTGCCGCCAAGGCGGGCCATACGGGGAGCCTTGATCCCCTCGCCACGGGCGTATTGCCCCTGTGCTTCGGCGAGGCGACCAAGTTTTCCCAGTACCTGCTGGATGCGGACAAGGCCTACGCCAGTACCATTACCCTCGGGGTGAGCACTGCTTCCGGGGACGCCGACGGCGAGGTGTTGGCAGAACACGATGCCAGTGCGCTGACGGAAACCGATATCGCCACGGCACTGGAACAGTTTCGCGGCGAAATCGACCAGGTGCCGTCGATGTTTTCCGCGCTCAAGCGCGACGGCCAGCCCTTGTACAAGCTGGCCCGCCAGGGCATCGAGGTGGAGCGCGAGGCTCGCCGGGTGACCATCAAGCGGCTGGAACTGCGGGCGTTTCGCCCCGGGGTTCGCGCCGAGGTGGACATAGAACTGGAGTGCAGCAAGGGCACCTACGTGCGCTCGCTGGCGGAAGACCTGGGCAAAGCCCTTGGCTGTGGCGGCCACGTTACCGCCCTGCGGCGGACCCGCAGCGGGCCCTTCGGCCTCGACAACAGCGTCAGCCTGGCGGCGCTGGAGAGCCTGAAACAGAATGACGAGCTGGCGCACATGGATGCCTTCCTGCTGCCGGCCGAGAGCGCACTGGGCGCTCTGCCCCTCGTGGAACTCACTGAATCCGGTGGTTTCTACCTGCGGCAGGGCCAGCCGGTGCTGGTGCCAAATGCGCCGGCAAGTGGTATTGTGCGCGTCGCACTGGAGAGCGGTGAGTTTCTCGGTGTGGGTGAAATATTGGACGACGGGCGCGTGGCGCCGCGTCGGCTGATCGTCGCCGGACGGTGACACGAACCTGTCTGTTAATCTGCACGGACAGGCTCATTTATAAACCTCGGGCATAAAGGTGCCTGACGCAGATTCTAAAGAGGAATGAAAAAATGGCTTTGAATGCTGAGCAAAAAGCGGCAATTGTCAAAGATTACCAGCAGGGCGAGGGCGATACCGGCTCGCCGGAAGTCCAGGTAGCGCTGCTGAGCGCGAACATCGACCAGCTGCAGGGACACTTCCAGCAGCACAAGGGAGACCACCACTCCCGCCGCGGTCTGATTCGCATGGTAAACCAGCGCCGCAAACTGCTGGACTACCTCAAGCAGAAGGACGCGGCGCGCTACAGCGATTTGATCAAGCGTCTCGGCCTGCGTCGCTAAAATGCTCGAAAGACCGGGGGCCAGTCCCCCGGTTGTCATTTGAGAATTGGAGAAAAAATGAATCCAGTAACTAAGACTTTCCAGTACGGTGGTCAGACCGTCACCCTGGAAACCGGCCGTATCGCCCGCCAGGCGACCGGTTCGGTCCTGGTGACCGTCGAGAACACCTCAGTACTGTGTACCGTGGTGGCCGAGAAGGCCCCGCAGCCGGGCAAGGACTTCTTCCCCCTGGCTGTTCACTACATCGAAAAGACCTACTCCGTAGGCAAGATCCCCGGTGGTTTCTTCAAGCGCGAAGCCCGTCCCAGTGAAAAAGAAACACTGACCTCGCGCCTGATCGACCGCCCCATCCGCCCGCTGTTCCCCAATGGCTTCATGAACGAAGTACAAGTGGTTTGCACCGTGATGTCAGCGGACAAGGACATCGACCCCGATATTCCCGCCATGATCGGCACCTCCGCCGCGCTGGCGATTTCCGGTGTGCCCTTCAACGGCCCCATCGGCGCGGCCCGCGTCGGCTTCAACGAAGCCGAAGGCTACATCCTGAACCCGACCTACTCGAAGCTGAAAGAATCCAAGCTGGACATGGTCGTGGCCGGTACTACCGATGCGGTTCTGATGGTCGAATCCGAAGCGAAAGAACTGACTGAAGACCAGATGCTGGGCGCGGTACTCTTCGCCCACCAGGAAATGCAGGCCGTTGTCCAGGCCGTCAACGAGCTGGCGGCGGAAGCCGGCAAGCCGCGTTGGGAATGGCAGGCACCCGCAGTCAATGAAGAACTGCTGGCCGCCGTTGAATCCCAGGTCAAGGTCGAACTCGGCGAAGCCTACCGCATCACCGAGAAAGCCGCCCGCTACGCCCGCGTCGGCGAGATCCGCGATGCCGCGGTTGCCGCCCTGGCCGCTGCCGACGGCTTCGCTGAAGACGAGATCAAGGATGTCTTCAAGAAGATCGAGAAGAACCTGGTACGCAAGCGCATCCTCGCCGGTGAGCCGCGCATCGACGGTCGCGATACCCGCACTGTCCGCGCCATCGCCTGTGAAGTCGACCTGCTCGCCAAGGCCCACGGTTCCGCCCTGTTTACCCGCGGTGAGACCCAGGCCATCGGCGCCGTCACTCTGGGTTCCACCCGTGACGCGCAGATCATCGACGCCCTCGAAGGCGAGCGTCGCGATCCTTTCATGCTGCACTACAACTTCCCGCCCTACTCCGTAGGTGAAGCGGGCCGCGTTGGCTTCACCAGCCGCCGCGAAACCGGCCACGGCCGCCTGGCCCGTCGCGGCCTGGCCGCGGTGCTGCCCGGTGAAGAAGAGTTTCCCTACACCGTGCGCGTGGTTTCCGAGATCACCGAATCCAACGGATCCAGCTCCATGGCTTCCGTGTGTGTCGGCTCGCTGGCACTGATGGCCGCCGGCGTGCCCCTGAAGGCACCGGTAGCCGGTATCGCCATGGGCCTGGTCAAGGACGGCAACCAGTTCGCCGTACTGACCGACATCCTCGGTGACGAGGATCACCTCGGCGACATGGACTTCAAGGTGGCCGGTACTGCCGAGGGCGTGACCGCCCTGCAGATGGACATCAAGATCGAGGGCATTACCGCCCAGATCATGGAGACCGCCCTGGAACAGGCCCAGCAGGCCCGCCTGCACATTCTCGGCCAGATGAACCAGGTGATCGACAAGCCGCGTGAAGTGACTTCCGAGAACGCGCCTTCCATGGTCACCATCAAGGTCGACTCCGACAAGATCCGCGACATCATCGGCAAGGGCGGTGCAACCATCCGCTCCATTACCGAGCAGTCCGGTGCGACCGTCGACATCGACGACGACGGCACCGTGCGCATCTTCGGACAGGACGCCGCAGCCCGCGACAAGGCGCTGGAACTGATCGAGACCATCACCGCGGAAGCGGAAGTGGGCGCGGTCTACACCGGCACCGTAGCGCGTATCGTCGATTTCGGCGCATTCGTCACCATCCTGCCCGGCAAGGACGGCCTGGTGCACATCTCCCAGATCGCCAACGAGCGCGTGGAGAACGTCACCGACCACCTGACCGAAGGCCAGGAAGTGCGCGTCAAAGTGCTGGACGTTGACCAGCGCGGCCGTATCAAGCTCTCCATCAAAGAGCTGCTCGAAGACGAAGCCGGCGAACCGGCAGCGGAGGAAGCGGCCGACTGATCCAGCCGCTACTGACCCGCAAAGGGGGCGTACCGTGTGTACGCCCCCTTTTTTTTATGCCGGGAAAAATGTGCGCGGACTGTGCTCTCCCGGGTTGGTCGGCGCTTACTGGCGATGCGCGCACGGTGGACTATGCTCTTAACCTGTCTGGACAAGGAGAGAAGTCATGCAACGACGCAAGTTCTGCCAGGCGGCGCTGGGCGCCGCCCTCGTTACAACACAGCCGTTCAGCTGGGTCAGTGCCGCTGGGGCGCAGTCGGCTATCACGGCAGCGACGCTGGATGGCGGGACGGTAGCGCTGCAGCCTGCCGAAGTTCGCGAACTGGCCGGAGCCCTGCAGGGTGAACTCCTGATGGCGGCGGACCCCCAGTACGATGTCGCCCGGCGGATCTGGAACGGCATGCACGACAAGCATCCCGCACTGATCGTACAGCCCGCCACTGCCGCGGATATCAGCAACGCGGTACGTTTTGCCGGGGAGCACAAGCTGCTGGTGGCGGTGCGCGGCGGCGGGCACAGCTGGCCGGGCAAGTCAGTCTGCGAAGGCGGCCTGATGATCGACCTGGCCTCCCTGCGCGGCGTCGAAGTGGATACCCAGCGACAGCGGGCGCTGGTGCTGGGTGGGTCACTGCTAGGGCAGATGGACACAGCCACCCTGGAGCAGGGGCTGGTGACCACGGCGGGTGTGGTCTCCCACACCGGTGTGGGTGGCTTTACCCTCGGCGGTGGTTTCGGGCGGCTCAATCGCAAGTACGGCCTGGCTATCGACAACCTGCTGGGTGCCCAGGTGGTCACCGCGGACGGCAGCGTGCACGAGGTCAGTGCCGACAACGAGCCGGACCTGTTCTGGGCCCTGCGCGGGGGCGGCGGCAACTTCGGCGTGGTCAGCCGTTTCGATTTCCAGTTACACCCTTTTGATCGCAACGTGCTTTCCGGCCCGATCTTCTGGCCCATCGAGCAGGCGCGCGAGGTCCTGACTTTCTACAGCGAGTGGTATCTCGGCCTCTCCGATGACTGCTATGTGGGCCCCACCATGGCGACCACTCCCGAAGGGGACTCCTTCATCATGATGGAGGTGGTCTACGCGGGGGATCCCGCCAAGGGTGAGAAGGAACTGGCACCCCTGCTGAACCTGGGCAAGCCGATGGACAACGGCGTCAAGGTACAGGATTACCAGTTCATGCAGACCTGGGAGGACGCCACCTTCCACCACGGCATCCGCTCCTACGCCAAGAACGGCATGGTGAGGGCGGTCACCCCGGAGCTGGTCGACGCCATGCTGGAGAGCTTCGTGCCCGACCCGCGGCTGGCCTTTTTCACCCATACCGCGGGTGGTGCGGTGAAGCGTGTCGGTGAGCTGGATACGGCCTTCCCCCACCGCAACGCCGAGACCATGGTCATTGTTGCCGGCGCCTGGAACGACCCGGCCGACGACGCCGAGGCGATGGCGACCTGCCGCAACTGGTTCAAGCAACTGGCGCCCTTCACCGGGGGCTACTACGACAACATTGAATTCGAACAGCCCAGCGTCGCCGGTAATTACGGCCCGGCCTATCCGCGCCTGGCGAAGATCAAGGCCCAGTACGACCCCGCCAACCTGTTCCGTCTCAACAGCAATATCCTGCCCGCGGCCTGAGGCCGGGGCAGGCGTCCTCCCAAAGCAGATGGCCGCGCTGATCCGTTTCACATAACGGTCACCTAATCGCAATAAGAAAGCAGCGAAGCTGTAACAGGCCTTGCGTAAGTTAGCTATCGCTAAACCGCTCTCTTGCCAGGTATCCGGGTAGTTCACTGACTGCCTCCTGCATGGCAAAGCAGAGTGATTGCTCGACACTTACGCCAGCAATATCCCGACAGGAGCCACACCTGATGAAGTATTCCCACGGCATTTCAGCCAGCGCTCTTCTGCTGGTCGATGCCAGTCAGGACGGGTTTCTGCTTCCTGCATAAACATCTGCAAATTTTCCCAGGAGTTAATTGTGAAAAAAGCCATCTTGGTAAGCGCTGTGCTCGCCGCCTCTGCAGGCGTCCAGGCCGGTCCCTATTTCGAACCGCTGACCGAACCGAACACCAACACCGACGCGACCTCTTTCCACACTGCGCCGTTCACCATTCCGGCCAACTGGAACCAGGAATTTGTTGCCAGTCGGGAGTCACTCTCAGCGCAGTTCGACGCGCGTGGCGAGGAATATCCCTATACCTTCGCCAACTGGGACATGCTTGATTTCGGTGGCGAGGACAACGAATTCGTATTCATCCCGCACGAGGTCGATGGCGGTGCCGGCATCACCCGACTCAACCGCGATACCGGTGAAGCCATTGTCCTTCTTGAAGGCAATTACGCCGGTTTCGTCGATACCAACCCTGAAGATGGCTGGGATCACACCAACGACGACTTCACCGGCCTGGACCCCGCTGTATTCACTCCGACTGGCACCCTGCTGACCGGGGAAGAATGGGGCTACGGCGCTGGTCGCCTGTTCGAGCTGGCCAATCCGACCACTGCTACCGGCACTGCTGACGCGCTGTGGCGCTGGCTGTCCAACATTCCCTCGGTTTCACACGAAGGTATCCAGTTCGATGGCGACGGCAACCTCTACTTCATCGACGAGTACAACTCCGGCTCCATCTACCGCATGATTCCGAGCGTTCCGGGTGACCTGAGCGCGGGCGAGGTGCAGGTACTGGTGGTGGACGCATTCGACGGCGACCCGGCCGCAAACTACGACGCCTCAGCCAGCCCCAGAACCGGTAGCGCTACCTGGGTGACCATGGTTGCCGCGGATGGAACCGTGATGACTGCGCAGGACCCCTACGATTTCACCAATCGCGGTGGCCGCTATGCCGCTGACGAGCTCAACGGCACGCCCTACGGCCGCCCGGAAGACCTGACCGTAGGTGTCATGGCCAGTGGCAACGAGGCTGTTTACTTCGCCACGACCAGCGAGAACATCATTTACTCCATCGAACTGACCGGCGGCAACAGTGCCGTGGTCGGTGAGTACGTGAACAGCGAAGTGACGCCCGACCTTATCGGCAACAATCCTGTTGGCACCGGTAACCCGAGCGATTCCACCTACGGCCTGGACGATCCGGACAACCTGGCTACCGACACCGTCGGCAACATCTTCATGATCGAGGATGAAAACCCTGGTGACGTGTTCATGGCGGTAGACGAGGACAAGGACGGCGTAGCCGAATCTGTCTCCCTGTTCGCCAGCCTGGGCAAATACGGTTCAGAGCCCACCGGCTTCAAGAACGACCCGCGCGATCCCTTCACCTTCTTCGTCAACATCCAGCACCCCACAGCACACCAGCACAACGACTCTCTGTGGATGATCAAGCACGATGTTGCCGACGAGTGTGGCTGTGATGATGCGCCGAACCACGGTCAGTATGTCTCCTGTGTTGCCAAGTCCACCAAGGAAATGGGCATCGGCGGTGAGATCCGGCAGGCCATGATGGAAGTTGCCGCCACGTCCTCCTGCGGCAAGTAATACGGCAGGCCGCTGAACACAGCGGCCATCCGGTCCGGAAAGGGGGCGCGTCATGCGCCCCTTTTTCGTGTTCGGAGAACTCCTGTAGCCAGGTACTTCCCGACGGAAAGCCTTGGCCACACAATATTCCAGCTGCAGAAATACCATTCGCCTGTCATGCCAAAAATCAAATCCCGGGGTCTCGCCCCCTTCCTGAATCAGGTGAGAGACCTGGTCAATCGACAACAGCACGTCGAGGCCCGCGCGCGCCTGTACAGCGCGGTGGCCGCTCATCCCGATCACCCGGGTATTCTGCTGTGGCTGGGGATTGTCGAGCAGATCGCCGGCAACTTTCCCGCGGCGCTGGAACACCTGCAGCGTGCAAACCGGCTCCGGGGCCAAAATGCGGATTGCCTGTTCCAGCTCGGCCAGCTGATGAAGCGGCTATCACGGGATGAGGAGGCCATCGGCTATTTTCGCAAGGCCCTCGCCTGCCGGAACGAGATGCCCGCCGCGCGACCGCTGCTTGCCAGTTTGCTGGTGGGCCGGCAGGACTTCGAGGGTGCCATCGACATACTGTTGGAGGAGCTCCGGATTCGTCCCGGCAATTCCCAGGCGCACACGGGGCTGGCGCAGATATACGAGCGCATGAATCGCCTGGAGCAAGCCGCTGCTTCGGCTCGCTCCGCGCTGCAAAGCCAGCCGGGCGATGCCAGGGCCAGGTTGGTACTGGCTCACATCGAACGCCGGCGGGAGCACTACCCCGAAGCGGAAGCGCTCTATCGCAGCCTCCTCGACACTACGGGAATCGATACCGGCCTGGCCCGCGCGCATCTCGCCCATGTCCTGGACAGGCAGGGCCGGTACGATGAGGCCTTTGAGCAGAGCGGTATCGCCATGGCCGGCTGGAAGAGCCTCGCCGCGAAGCGCAATCTTCACCCGCAGACCTACCTCACGCTGCTCGATGACTGTTCAGACTGGCTCCGCAATCATTCCCGGGAATCCTGGCCGGACCCTGAACACAGCGGCGATTCGACTGCCTCGCCAGTTTTCTTCGTGGGCTTCCCTCGTTCGGGAACAAGCCTGGTAGAGCGGGTTCTGGCCCAACACCCGGATCTGGTGGGTACCGGGGAAGCGCCGGTGCTGGAAACCCTGCTGGAGAAAATTCCGGCGAAGAACGGGCGGACCGCGCGCTTTCCCGCCTCGCTGGATGGGCTCGATGACAGTGACCTTGCAGCGCTGCGCGAGGCCTACCATGCGCAGGTCGAAAAGCACGGGATGACACTGGGGGAGGGCCAGAGGCTGGTCGACAAGCTGCCGCTGAATATCGCCCTGTTACCACTGGTCGCCCGTATTTTCCCCGGGGCGCCGGTTCTTGTCGCACTGCGTGACCCTCGCGACGTCTGCCTGAGCTGTTTCATGCAGAGTTTCACGCTGAATACCGCGATGGTCTGTTTCCTCGACCTGGAAACCACGGCCAGGACCTACGCCAGCGTGATGGACCTGTGGCTATCCTACAGGAAAGACCTGGGCCTGCGGTATTTCGAGTACCGCTACGAAGATCTCGTCGAGGATTTCCCGGGCGTTACACGAAAGATCTTCGATTTCCTGCAGCTGGAATATCCCGAGACTGCCAGTGACTACCACCGTGGTGTGCAGGGCGCCACGCTGCTCACGCCCAGCTACCAGGATGTCTCCAGGCCCGTCTACACACGGGCAAGCGAGAGGTGGCGCAATTACCGCGACCATCTGGAACCGCTTGCTGAAACCCTGGCCCCCTATATCGAAGCCTTTGGTTATTCCAGGGACTGACCCGTTGCCAGCGATGATTGATAAATTGCCTGAATAGAGCTAATTGCCCCTGCAGCGGCCCTGCTTACAGTTGCCCGAGCAGCAGTCACTGCCGGTAGTGCAGGATTGCTTGTTTCCTGCACAGCTACCTTCAGTGCACGCACTGGTATCGTAGGAACAGGAAGCGGCATTACAGCCAAGGCTGCCGCCGGTGAATCCGAGACTCATGCAGGAATCTGCAAGTGCCACGCCAGTTTCACAGTCTTCACCGCCGCCCACGATCGAGTCACCACAAGCGTGGGGGCAGTCCCCGGGGCAGCTCCCGGCGTCCTCGCTCGCGCTACACAGGCCGTCGCCACAGCTTGGCGGGCAGTCACCGGCGCAGCTGGCGGCGCTTTCGTTTCCGGTACAGAAGCCATCGCCACAACTGTCGGGGCAGTCCGCAGAGCAACTGGATGCGTTCTCGTATCCGGTGCACAGGCCATCGCCACACGCGTCGGGACAATCGGCGGAACAATTGACGACATCTTCGGTTTCACCGCAGATGCCATCCCCACATTGGTCGTCACAGTCCTGCGGGCAGTTCAATGGGTCCTCACCGGCATCGCAGCGTTCATCGCCACACTCGGGGCCGCAGTCGGCCGGGCAAGTGCTGCTCAGCTCTGCGCCGGTGCAAAGTCCGTCGCCGCAGGCATCCTCGCAATCCTGTGCACAGTTGGCGGGAGTCTCGCCAACCTCACAGCTTGAATCGCCGCAAATCGCTGAAGAGGACGCTACATTGAGGAAGACTGAGTTCCCCACCTTCCCGGTGTCGAGAACCAGGCCGGGAATGTCGGGAAGGGTCACATTGGAAAAGTCGCCCAGGAGCGAGCCAGCCCTGATAATTTCCACGCGATCGCCGGCTTGGGGGCTGTAGCCCGCCGCCAGTTCAATCGTCAGGGCACCTGCCAGTATGATCCGGCCCCCTGCGCATACCTGGTCATGTTGGTGTGGCAGGACACCGCCAACTTCCAGGGTGTATCCCGTGGGGAGGTCGGCGAAGCTGGCATCACCGCGGTACATGCACTCTCCCTCTGCGGGGGCCTGGCTCCAGTCGAGCCGGATGTCCCAGTCAAACTGGTTTTCGGGTGCAAGACTGGGCGTGTCGTTGGTAACCGCGTCGTAGACTCGCGGCGGGGCCGAAACCGTCGCGTCGCGACCGAAAATATAATCCTGGTCTTCGGTGATGACCTTATAGGCCTTGTTCAGCATGAGCGCCCGCTCGCGGGACGGGGTGACCAGGTCGTAGACATCGCGGGCGCTGGCCAATGCTACCCGGTTAAGCGTTTCGCCGTCGGCCAGGTAGTATTTCGCCTCCAGTTCCGGATTGCTGCGGAATTCGGAACCGCCGCCCACCCGTGTCATGTAGGCTTCGATCTCGGTTTGCGTGTCGCCCATGTTCGGCACGTCCTGCATACCGCGAAGGTTGATGTATCCCCAGCCCGCGGCGCCGTCCACTTTGCGCGGGAAGCTGAAGGTTTTGTCGATGGTCGATCCGAGCACCCCGTGGCAGCCCATGCAGAAGGCGTTTTCCTCGAAGGTGTTCAAACGCAGTTTGCCTTCCCAGTCCTCGATAAAGCCGACGACTTCCCAGCCGAAAGATCCTTTTGCCAGGCCGTTGTGCTCGTGATCACCGAAGCGTGGCAGCAGGCCTTCCTCCTTGTCGAATTGCTCGGCCTGGTATTCGGACCAGATCTGCCCGTAGTAACTTGCCCGCACCCGGCGCATGTAGCGCAGTTCTTTCATGCGCCGCGCCACGGAAATGTTGCCGTCTTCATCCACGCCTACGTAACGCACGCTGTGCAGGAATTCGGTGCCGACGGGGTAGATTGTCGGGCGCATGGACCATTTCGCATCCGCGTTCACATCATCGCCGGCCTGCCCGAGGTAGTAATTGGTGGGGCCGTTTACCGGGTGATCCCTGCGGTTGGTCTCGATATGTACCCGGGTGACGCGAGTGTTCAGCACGCCGTCATTGTCGACGTCGATACCAATGGTCTGTTCGTTGATCGGCAGGGAGCTGATCGTGGTCAGGCTTTTCACGTTCGCTTCGACCAGCGCCAGGTTGGCGCGGTAGAGGTCCACGGAATCCTCGCCACCCGGTAGTTTCCAGAACTCCGGCGGCAGGCGAATCATCACGTCATCGGTCGATCCGTTATGCGGCCAGAAGGTGCTCGGCAATGGCTTGTAGTTGAAGGCTACCCACCAGCTGCCATCGAGGGCCAGGCCGTTCCCGTCAAAGGCGGCGGCGCGCTCCTGGAGATTGTCCAGGTCCGGCATCCATGGGTCGCGGTAATCCGGCGCTGCCTGCCACGACCAATTGTCATCTCCATAGCCCGCGGCCTCGAGTCGGGAGGCCAGCCCTGAGTAGTTGTCGTCGTCGATCCAGTCGAGAATCTCCTGGTCAGTGATGGCGGCCACCCGGGCGCTGCGGTCCTCGAACAGGTTCGCCCAGTGATTGGTCAGGCCAGCGTCGCTGAAACTGTAGGCTTCCTGCAGGTCCCTGTCATTCATCGTGTTTTCAATGGTTGCCTGGAATGGCGCAGGGTTCTGGTCCTGGTGGCAAACGTAGCAGGGATTGTGGCGGCCACCATTCTTGGTGTAACACTGTGGCGGCACCGGGGCTTCGCGATTGAACATCAACTCGTGCCGGTCACCGACCTGCGGTTCCCAGGGGATCACCCGGTCGCGGGTCGGATGTTCGGTAAGGCCCTGGATGATCTGTTCGTGATAGGGAGCATTCGAGTCTATCGCCAGGACGCCTGCCGAAAACAATATGCAGATCGAGAAAATGACGGAGCTGGGAATGTGTGACATGGTGTGGATGTACCCGGGAAATTTAATTGGTTATAGCGGCCAGCCTGTTGCAGGATCGCCGAACATAGCTGGATGGTGAGTATCGTTATTTTTCCCTGCAGCCTGATTGCGCCAATGTGAATGTTTTATGAAAGATCGCGCGGTGCCTGGCGGCGCGCAAAGGTAGTGGGTAACCGGCGGCATATCGCGCTGTGATATAGTCACCCGATGTCCAGGCTGTTGATTTTCATACACTGAGCAATGCCCCCCGCACGGAATGCACCCTGCCCCTGTGGCAGCGGTAAAAAATACAAACGCTGCTGCCTCGAATCAGGAAGGGCAGGCGAGGTGGCCGGCCTGGCGGATATCCGCGAGCAACTGGCCATGGCTGGTCAACTGCTCGAACTGGGGGAGCTGGAGCGCGCCGATAAAATGCTGCGCCCCCTGCTTGATGCCCCCCGGGTGCCGCTGGACGCCATGGTGATGGCCTCGAGCATCGCCCTGCGGAGCAAGCGCTACACCGAAGCCTGCGAGTTGATGGAAAAGGTTGTGCGCACCGAGCCGGGCAACTCCAGCTATCTATACAACCTGGCGACGGCGCTCAGCGTGGCAGGGCGCAAGAACGAGGCCGTTGAGGTATTCCAGAGGGCGCTCACCGTCAATCCGGACCTGTTGGTGGTCTACCCCAACCTCGGCCATACCCTGCGCGACCTTGGCCGCTCCGAAGAGGCCATCGCCTGTTACCGCAAGGCCTTCGCCAGCAACCGGGTGGATATCCCGACCATGAGCCAGATACTGCTCAGCATGCACCTGTTTTCGCAGTCGGATCACCAGCAGCTCTTCGACATGCACCGCCAACTGGCAGAGCATATCGAGCGGGTGCACCCGCCTATGGAACTGGAGGCACGGCCCGCCCGCGCCGACGGCAAACTGCGCATCGGCTATCTCTCGCCGCGCTTCTCGCGGGAGATCGTCGGCTATTTCTTCAAGCCAGTTTTCGATCACCACGACCGCAGCCGTTTCGAGATCTACCTCTATAACCTTACCCACCGGGAAGACGAGCTGACACGGTACTACGCCGGCCGCGCCGAACAGTGGCGCACCTTCACCGGCATGGACGAGGCGGCGATCAGCCGCCAGATCGCCGCCGACGAGGTGGATATTCTGGTGGACCTCGCCGGCCACGCGCCGGAAAACCGCATCGGTGTGATGGCCCGCAAGCCGGCACCGGTGCAGGTCTCGCTACTGGACTACTTCGACACCACCGGCCTCTCGACGATCGACTATTACGTCACCGACCACTTCTCCACACCGGACGACGCGGCCCAGCGATTCACCGAGCAACTGATCTACCTCGATCGCCCCCGGCTGGTCTATGAAGCGCCGGATTACGCGCCGGCACTCACCCTGGATGCCGCCATGGAACGGCCGATGGTCTTCGGCTCCTTCAATCGCCACCATAAAATCGTCCCGCAGGTGGTGGAAACCTGGTCCCGTTTGCTCAATGCGGTAGCGGATTCCCGTCTGCTGCTAAAAGGCACTGCCTTCGAGGCCGCGGATCTCCAGGCGGAATTCCGCAAGCGCTTTGAGGCGCACGGCGTGGACGCGGCGCGCATCGAGTTCCGCGGCGCCTCGCCCCACGCCCAGATGCTCGCCGAGTACGCGGACATCGACATCGCCCTGGATACCTTCCCCTACAACGGCGGCCTGACGACCTGCGAGGCCTTCTGGATGGGCACACCTGTTCTCACCCTCTGCGGCGAGCGCATTATTGGTCGCCAGACCGCGGGCATGCTGCACGCGATCGGTATTCCCGATTTCATCGCGAAGGACGCGGATGATTTTGCGCGTATCGGGACGTACTGGAGTGAGCATCGCGAAGAGCTGCGTGAATTGCGGCTGGGTTTGCGGCAGCGGATGGCAGGCTCGGCCCTGACTGATGCGGCTGCCTACACGCGTGAGTTGGAGCAGCGCTTCCTGGAGATGGCTTTGCGCTGAGATGGCTTGTCGCTAGATCGTCGCAGGCCCCGGGATATTTTCCGCGCTTGCTCCAAAGAGTCTATAGTCGCCGCACGGAAAATCTCCCGGGGCCTGCTAGCGCAGTGCCAGCGTCGCCAACCGTTATCCGAAGTGGCGCGTCTCGAAGTGGCACCAAGGTGAGAGCTGCGCTTCCTGCAAGGAGGGTCAGCGTGAGTATAAACGCTTTCGAGCGATGGCCCTCCTTGCAGGAAGCGCAGCTCGTATTTCGGAGTCCCACCCCGGAACCCCGGAACCCCGGAACCCCGGAACCCCGGAACCCCGGAACCCCGGAACCCCGGAACCTTGGAACCTTGGAACCTTGGAACCTTGGAACCTTGGCGCTCAAGGAGCAGAAGACGAACCCCGGGACCGGGCCCGGGGTAGTGATCACCCCGGCCGGTTGGCAATCAGCTTATCGACCACAGAGGGGTCGGCCAAGGTACTGGTGTCTCCCAGGCTGCCCAGCTCGTTCTCGGCAATCTTGCGCAGGATGCGGCGCATGATCTTGCCCGAGCGGGTCTTCGGCAGGTCCGGCGCCCACTGGATGACATCCGGCTTGGCGATCGGCCCGATCTCCTGCACACACAGGTCGACCAGTTCCTTGCGCAGGGCATCGCTGGGCTCCAGACCGTGCATCAGGGTGACGTAGGCGTAAATGCCCTGGCCCTTGATGTCGTGGGGGAAACCGACCACAGCCGCCTCGGCAACTGAATCGTGAAGTACCAGGGCGCTCTCCACCTCGGCGGTGCCCATGCGGTGACCGGAGACGTTGAGCACGTCGTCCACCCGGCCGGTGATCCAGTAGTAGCCATCGGCGTCACGAGTGGCCCCGTCACCGGTGAAGTAGTAGCCCGGGTAGTTCTTGAAGTAGGTGTCCACCATGCGCTGGTGGTCGCCGTAGACCGAGCGAATCTGGGAAGGCCAGGAGGCTTTCACGACCAGGTAACCCGCGCCGGGGCCCTCGATTTCCTTGCCCAGTTCGTCGAGCAGGGCCACGTCCACGCCGAAGAAGGGGAAACTCGCGGAGCCGGGCTTCAGCGGTGTCGCCCCGGGCAGCGGGGTGATCATGTGGGCGCCGGTCTCGGTCTGCCACCAGGTGTCGACAATCGGGCAGCGGGAATCGCCCACCGTGCGGTAGTACCACTCCCAGGCCTCCGGGTTGATCGGCTCGCCGACGCTGCCGAGCAGGCGCAGGGTGGCCCGCGAAGTGCGCTTGACCGGTTCGTCGCCCTCGGCGTGGAGGGCGCGGATGGCGGTGGGGGCGGTGTAGAAGATATTCACCTTGTGCTTGTCCACCACGTCCCAGCAGCGGCTGTGGTTGGGGTAGGTGGGCACGCCCTCGAACATCAGCGAGGTCGCGCCGCAGGCCAGGGGGCCGTAGACGATGTAGCTGTGGCCGGTAACCCAGCCAACGTCCGCCGTACACCAGTAGATCTCGCCCTCGCGGTAGTCGAAGGTGTACTTGAAGGTCATGGCGCTCTGCAGCAGGTAGCCGCCGGTGGTGTGCAGCACGCCCTTGGGTTTGCCGGTGGAACCGGAGGTATAGAGGATGAACAGGGGCGCTTCCGCGGGCATGGAGACCGGCGGACAGTCGCTGCTCTGCTCAGCCACCAACTCGTGGTACCAGACGTCGTGTTCGGCGTTCCAGGCCACCTCGCCACCGGTGCGCTCGACCACCAGGCAGGTGTGTACGTTGGGGCAATCTGCCAGGGCCTTGTCGGTGTTGGCCTTGAGGGGGATTTTCTTGCCGCCGCGCACGCCTTCATCGGCGGTGATTACCACCCGGCAGTCGGAGTCGAGGATGCGGTCCTTGAGCGCCTCCGGCGAGAAGCCGCCAAAGACCACCGAGTGCACCGCGCCGATGCGGGTGCAGGCGAGCATGGCGTAGGCGGCCTCGGGAATCATCGGCATATAGATGCAGACCCGGTCGCCGGGTTTCACCCCGCGTGCCTTCAGGGCGTTGGCCAGGCGTGAAACTTCGTCTTTCAGTTCGGCGTAGGTGATGTGCTTGCTGTCGGCGGGGTCGTCCCCCTCCCAGATCAGCGCGGTCTGCTCCGCGCGCTCGGGCAGGTGGCGATCGATGCAGTTATAGCTGACGTTGAGCTCGGCGCCGTCGAACCAGGCCGCCTCGCCGCGGGTGAAATCGTATTCGACGACCTTGTCCCAGGGCTTGGTCCAGTCGAGGAACTCCTCAGCTTGTTCGGACCAGAAAGCGTCGGGATCGTCGATGGAGCGGCGGTACATCGCCTGGTATTTCTCGGCATTGATGTGGGCATCGCTGAAACTGCCCGGAACCGGGTGGGCAGGAAATTCGTGCATGGTGAGCGCTCCGTAAATTGTTATGGAACACCGATCATACGGGGCGTGGGCGATGATTCAAGCCGACTAAAGTCGAATGCTTGAATCGGGTCGAGTGGGTGTAAGAAATATGGATTCCCGCGGCAGTGATTGCCGCGGGAGAGAGGCTTCAGCCGTCCGCCAGCATGCCCCAGTCGGAAACCGGGTTCAGGGAGAGGCGAACGTTGTCGATCAGGCGGGTGGCGCCGAGGCGGGCGGCGGCGAGAATGGCGATCTCCTCCGTGCTCTCGGTGACCGGGCGCAGGGTGCGCGCATCGCGGATGGCGAAGTAGTCCGGCACGAAGCCCGCCTGCAGGAGTTTCATCCTGGCGTGGGATTCCAGTTGCAGGAAGTTGTCGAAGCCGCAGGCGATGGCGTCGCGGGTGTTCGCGAGGGTCTCGTGCAGCAGGGGCGCGATGCGGCGTTCCTTCTTGCTGAGGTAGCCATTGCGCGAACTCTTGGCCAGCCCGTCCGCGTCGCGAGTGGTGGGGACGCCGACAATCTGCATCGGCATGCAGAGGTCGGTGACCATCTTGCGCACGATGGAGAGTTGCTGGAAATCCTTCTCGCCGAACACTGCGATGTCGGGGCGCACAAGGTTGAGCAGTTTGCTGACCACCGTGGTCACACCGTCAAAGTGACCGGGGCGGCTGGCACCGCAGAGGGTGTCACCGAGGTCGGGCACACTGACCACGGTCTGGGCGCCCATGCCATCGGGATAGACATCTTCTACTCCGGGGGCATAGAGGTACTGCACGCCCTCGGCGAAGAGCTTCTCCTTATCCGCCGCCATGGTGCGGGGATAGTTGTCGAGGTCTTCGTTGGGGCCGAACTGGAGCGGATTGACGAAGATCGAAACCACAACGATGTCGCAAAGGCTACGCGCCTTGCGCACGAGGTTGATGTGGCCTTCGTGCAGGTTCCCCATGGTGGGAACGAAGCCGATTGTCTTGCCATCCTTGCGGCAACCCTGGAGGGCGGCCTGTAGCTGGGTGCTGGTGCTGCAAGTTCGCATATCTACCTTCTCCCGCGGGACGAAATGGTGACGCTAAACCCGTTGATGTAATGGTTTGTTATCCCTACCCAAAGCGGTGCTTTCGGCGGGAGGGGGAGTATGCATGATGCCCCCTTGGCGAGCAATAGGGTTTTATGAAAAATTCACGTTCCATGTTACCTAAAGAAGCGGAGATTGTAACGAAACTGCTGTACTCAGGCCGGTGGGGCCGCTGGGAGAGCCTATGTGTTACCACGTGCCATGATGGTGCAGCCGGCCTGGCCCCAAAGTGGGCGTGTTAGTAAGTGCTTACTTATAGCTGTGTTCGGGCTTGGGATAATCGCCGGACTTGACTGCATCCACGAAGGCCTTGATACCCTCCTGGATGGAATCGCTACCGGCCATGAAATTCTGTACGAAGCGCGGGGTGTGGTCCGACAGTCCCAGCAGGTCGTGCAGCACCAGTACCTGGGCGTCAGTGCCCGGGCCAGCGCCGATGCCGATGACCGGGATGTCCAGCTTGGAGCTGATGTCGGTGGCGAGTTCCTCGGGAATGCACTCCAGCACCAGCAGGCTGGCGCCGGCGTCCTGTATCTCCACCGCATCGGCCAGAATCGACTTGGCGCCCTTGGGCGTGCGCCCCTGTACCCGGTAGCCGCCGAATACGTTCACTGACTGGGGGGTCAGGCCGAGGTGGGCGCAAACCGGGATGCCGCGCTCCACCAGCATGCTGATGCTGTCCGAGAGCCAGACGCCACCCTCCAGCTTGACCATCTGCGCGCCGGCCTGCATGAGGCGGGTAGCGTTGGCCATGGTCTGCTCGGGGGTGGCGTAGGTCATGAAGGGGAGGTCGGCGATCACCAGGGAGTCCACCGCGGCGCGGCAGACGCACTCGGTATGATAGGCCATGTGCTCGATGGTGACCGGGATGGTGCTGTCGTGGCCCTGGATGACGTTGCCGAGGGAATCGCCAACCAGAATGGTCTCGGCGCCAGCCTCGCCGACCAGGCGGGCGAAGGTGGCATCGTAGGCGGTGATGCAAACAAACTTTTCCCCTGAAGCTTTCATCTTCTTCAGGGTACTGACGGTGACTTTGCCCATGGACCGCCCTGTACGCTAGCCAAAAAAAGTCGGATTGAAATAGTGGCGACCGCTGCGAATGTCGAGCAGGTAGTCCACCAGGTGGCTGTAGTCCCTGTCGCCGTTGGCCAGGTCGATCTCGCTGGCATTGACGATCAGCAGGGGAGCGCCATCGTAATATAGAAAAAACTCGCTGTACACTTCGTTCAGGCGCTCCAGGTACTCCCGTTCGATGCCCTGTTCGGCGGCGATGCCGCGGCTTTCGATGCGGGTGAGCAGTACGTCGGTGGAGGCCTGCAGGTAGATCACCAGGTCCGGCTGCGGCGCGTCGATGGTCAGCTGCTGGTAGACCTTCTCGTAGAGCTGGTACTCCTCGCGGTCGAGGTTGATGCGGGCGAACAGCGGGTCTTTCTCGATCAGGAAATCCGCTACCCGCACCGGCTCGAAGATGTCGGCCTGGCGCAGATCCTGGATTTTCTGCGCCCGCTGGAACAGGAAGAACAGCTGGGTGGCCAGCGCCGCCTGTTGCCGGTTGCGGTAGAAACGCTCAAGGAAGGGGTTCTGTTCCGCTTCCTCGAGCAGGGTCTGGTAATTGAAGGTAGCTGCCAGGCGCTTGGTCAGCGTGGTCTTGCCCACTCCGATGGGGCCTTCTACGGCAATGTAGGCGGGAGGTGTCCGCCCCTTGAGCTCGATATTAATGGCCTGTGCCTCCCGCGTCAGGGCCGATTTCAGGGTCTTGCCGTAGCGAGCCGCTTCAGGGAACTGAAGGCGGGCGCAGGGAAAGTGCTGTGCGCTTCAGGTCGCCGGGCTCGCAGGCGGCTACTAATTTAGCAAGATCCTCGCCGTGGGGCAGTAGCAAATTCGCCTCGGCGACATCCGCCAGTGGATACAGCACGAAGGCGCGCTCCATCATCCGCGGGTGAGGCACGCTCAGGCGCGGTTCGCTGATTCGCTGCCCGCCATACAGCAGGATATCCAGGTCGAGGGTGCGTGGCCCCCAGCGCACGCTGCGTTCCCGCCCCTGTGCCTGTTCCACGGCCTGCAGTGCGTCGAGCAGGGCGATGGGCGCCAGTTCGGTCTGGATACGCGCCACCGCGTTGAGGTAGTCCGGCTGGGACCCGGGGCCTACCGCGGCGCTGCGGTAAACCGCGGAGAGTCTGGCGAGATGGCTGTGGGGCAATCGGGCGAGGGCGTCGACGGCCCGCTGTAATTGTTCCAGCGGATCCGCCAGGTTGCTGCCGAGCGCGATATAGGTGTCGATCATTGGCCGTCGTTATTGCGGCGCCTGCGCGGGCGACGACGGCGGGCGGGCCGTCGCTCTTCAGCGGGCGAGGCCTGCTGCTGGGTGATGTCCGGATTCTGTTGCTGGTACTCGGTCCACCAGGCGCCGAGGCCCCCGGTGTCCTCCCCCGCCTGTTCGCGCAGCAGCAGGAAGTCGTAGGCGGCGCGAAAGCGCCGGTGGCTCGCGACTTCCTGGGCCTTCTTGCCGCGGGTGCGGGTCAGGCGCTGCTGGAACTCCCAGATCTCGCGCATCGGCTGGCTGAAGCGGCGTGGAATCGCCACGTGTTGCACGGCCTCGGCGATCACCTGTTGCGCGGCACTGTGCAGCGCCGGGACCGGTGGCTCGCCCCCGGCCTCGATTTCCTGTGCCAGGGCGCGGGTGACCGGCCACAGCAGCGCGGCGAAGAGGAAGGCGGGTGTCACCGGCTTTTCCGCGGCGATCCGCTGGTCGGTATTGCCCATGGCGGCGCGCACCAGGGCGAGGGATTCCGGCTCTCGCTGGAGCAGGGCGTCGCTTTCCGGGAACAGGTACTGGAGCAGGTCGTGGCGCAGCAGCAAATCGAATGTGGCAGCGGCGTAACCGCCGAGGAAGAGTTTGAGAAACTCGTCGAAGAGGCGGGCAGCGGGGATTTCCCGCAGCAGGGCCGCGCACTCGGGAATGGCGGCTTCGGTTTTCTCCTCGATGTCGAAATCGAGCTTGGCGGCGAAGCGCAATACCCGCAGCATCCGCACCGGATCCTCGCGGTAACGCTGTGCCGGCTCGCCGATCACCCGGATACGCCGGGCCTCCAGATCTTGAAGGCCCTCCACGTGGTCCAGTACCTCGAAGCTGCCGGCATCGTAATAGAGGGCGTTGACCGAGAGGTCGCGGCGCACCGCGTCCTCTTCCAGGGTGCCGTAGACGTTGTCGCGCAGCAGCAGGCCCTTGTCGGACTGGCGGCTGTGCTTGCCGCTGTGCTCCGCGCCCTTGGCGTCGCCGTTGTCGTGGTGCCCGCGGAAGGTGGTGACCTCGATGATCTCGCGGCCGAAGCGCACATGGACGATGCGGAAGCGGCGACCGATGATACGGGAATTGCCGAACAATCCGTGCACCGCCTCCGGGGTAGCGTCGGTGGCGATGTCGAAATCCTTGGGGTGTCCCCCCAGCAGCATGTCCCTGACCGCGCCACCGACCAGGTAGGCCTGGTGGCCCTGGCCGCGCAGGCGTGCCATGACCTTCAGTGCGCCATCGCTGATGTTCTTGCGTGAAATGCAGTGCTGGTCCCGGGGGATGACTTTCAAAGGAGGGTACGCCTGATCCTTGGTGGGGTAAGCCGGGTCGCAGTCTACCACATGTCCCCAGGGCTTTTGTGGGCCCAGAATGAACGAAGGGGAAGACTAAGTCTTCCCCATCCAGGTCTGGTGCACAGAGATTATTGTTATTTCTATGGAATTATTATTTTTAGTTGTTCTGGCAACTTTCGATGTCGAAGCGCCGAGAGTTGTTTAAACTTTTTGTCGACAACATCAGCAAGACACATGTCTCACAAAGCATTGTCGGACCCTCTATAAATTGAAGGGGAAGTTTCCTTCCCCATCCAGGTCCATAGTGAAGACTGTTATTGTTATTAAGTGTGCCTGTTATTGTTATTGGTGACACTGGCTAAATAAAGTGCATCGCCTGTGCCAATAATATAAAAAATCAATAAAAACATTAACTTAAGTATTTCTTGGGTTCATGGTACGGAGGCTCTTTATGGCTTTTGTTACCGAATTACCCCAAGATTCGTAACCAATTCTAAGCGGGGTAACGCCCCTCAGCTGTCGCCACCGGCGCGCCGGCGGCGGGTCGGGCTTGCGGATTTACTGCGCGGCAGGCCGAAGCGCTGGCGCCGTTCCCACAGGCACTTGCGACTGATACCCAGCTTCTGGGCGAGCTCGGTCTCGCTCATGGAGTCCTGGTGCTCGAGCACGAAGTGCTGGAAGTAGTCTTCCAGAGAAAGGTCTTCCTGGGGCTCGCTGGCGCTGCTCTTGCGCTCGCTGGGGGCCTTGGGGCTCGAGCTCTCCGCCCGCAGGCGGTTTACGTTGACCAGTTCCAGGTCGATGCCCAGGTTGTCGTTGTCGATCTCCTCGCTGTCGGCCAGTACGGCGGCGCGTTCTATCGCGTGTTCCAGCTCGCGTACATTACCCGGCCACTGGTAGGTTGTGATGGCCTGGATCGCCCGCGGTGAGAGGTAGAGTTTTGGCTTGCCCAGTTTCTCCGCCTGCTGCTCCAGCATGCGCTCGGCGAGGTGGAGAATGTCCTTGCCACGCTCGCGCAGGGGGGGCAGTGACAGGCGCAGCACATTGATGCGGTAGTAAAGGTCCTGGCGAAACTGGCCGTTGGCCGCCAGCTGCGGCAGGTTGCGGTGGGTCGCGCAGATCAGGCGCACATCGACCTTGCGCGAGTGGACCGAGCCGATGCGACGGATCTCCCCTTCCTGGATGAAGCGCAGCAGCCGGGCCTGGGCCTCCATGGGCAGTTCGCCTATCTCGTCGAGAAACAGGGTGCCGCCGTCGGCGGCTTCGATCAGGCCCATGCGGCTGGTGTTGGCGCCGGTGAAGGCGCCCTTCTCATAGCCGAACAGCTCAGACTCGATCAGGGTTTCCGGGATCGCCGCGCAGTTGACCGAGATCAGGGTCTTGGCCGAGCGCGTACTCTGCCGGTGGATGTTGCGGGCCACCAGTTCCTTGCCGGTACCGGTCTCCCCGAGTACCAGCACGGTGGACTCGGTGGGGGCGATTCGCTTCAGCTGGTCGAAGAGGTGCTGCATGGCCTGGCACGAGCCGATGATGCCCGTGGCGTCGGCGTCCCCGCTGGAGCGGGTTCGGGCTGCTTTCTCCTGCTCCGCCCGGGGGGTCGGGTGGTCGGCGATGATGCGCTGCACCGCACTGACCATGTCGCCGTGGTCGAAGGGCTTGGCGATGTAGTCCACGGCGCCCATACGCATGGAGTCGACAGCGGAGCGCAGGCTGGCGTAGCTGGTCATGATCAGTACCGGCACCTCGCCGGCCTTCTTGATCAGGTCGGTGCCCGGTGCGCCGGGGAGACGCAGATCGGAAATGATCAGGTCGAAGTCATCGAAACTGAAGTCCGACTCCGCCTGCTGCACCGAGCCCGCCTCGCTGACGTCATAGCTGTTGCGTTCCAGCAGGCGGCGCAGGGCCGTGCGGATTACCGACTCGTCTTCGACAACAAGAATTTTCTGCATGCCAGGGCACCCGGAATTCAGGGGACTAACGAAGATACTCCTCGTGGGAAAAATATGCCAGTTTGCGGGCCGTTTGTGGCTTACGGTTACACCGCGAAGACTTCACCGTAGCTTGCGGAACCCAGTTCGAGAGTGAATCGGGTGCCTGGATTCGGGCCGGTTTGCAGCGGGCTGGTGAGATGCACCGAGCCGCCGAGGTCGTCCATGATGCTATAGACCAGGGCGAGGCCGAGCCCGGTGCCAGCGCCCGGGTCCTTGGTGGTGAAGAAGGGTTCGAAGACCTGGCTCTGCAGGGCTGTGGGGATGCCGTGGCCGTTGTCTTCGACATCTATCAATACCCGCTCGCCGCTCTCGTAGGAGCGCACCTGCACCAGTCCTTCGCTGTTGCAGGCATCCCTGGCGTTGCCCAGCAGGTTGACGAAAACCTGCAGCAGCAACTGGCTGTCGGCCAGAACCACCACCTCGCGATCGCAGCGGTTCTCGTACTGCACCGGCGGCGCTTCGCGGTCCAGGCTGAGCAGGTGAATGGCCTCGTCGACGCAATCCGCCAGGTTGCAGGGTTTCAGTTCGAGGTTCTCGGACTGGGAGCCGGCGTGGGAGAAATTGACCAGCGAATCCACGATGCGCGAGACGCGGGCGGTCTGGCGCAGGATGTCCTGGGCCGTAGTGCCAATCTCCTCACAGTCTTCCGCGTACTCGAGGTTTTGTGCGAGGCAGGCAATGGCGGTTACCGGGTTGCCGATCTCGTGGGCCACCCCGGCGGACAGGCGGCCGATGGAGGCCAGCCGTTCGTTGTGCAGCAACTCCTCTTCCATGCGCTCGAAATCGGTGATGTCTTCCACCAGCAGCATGGTGTCGCCCTCGGCGGTGAGGGATTTGTGCAGGCTCACCCAGCGCTGGTTGTTCTCGCCGGTATTGATTTCGGCCCGCAGCAGGGTGTCGCTCTCGCTGGCGCGGAATTCCGTGAGCAGCTTGCGCCAGGGCTCGACCAGGGTCTCCACCCGGGAGCCCAGCACGTCAGCGGCGGTCACCCCGGTGATATCGACCATGCAGCGGTTCCACATCAGCATCTCGCCGTCGGCGCCCATCGAGCACAGGCCCACCGGCAGGGTGTCGAGGGTTTCCCGGTAGCGGCGGCGCAGGGAATCGAGGTCCGCCGCCAGGCCGGTGAACTGCACCTGGGTGTCGAGGAAGCGCTCGATCATGGTGATGTCTTCATTGCCGCTGGCCTGGATCGGGATACAGCGCTCGATGATGTTGTGCGCCACGGCCGGACCGAGCAGGCCGGACAGGTTGGCCTCGATACGCCGGCGCAGGCGGCGCAGGGCATAGGGCCGGGCCTCGTCCCCGGTGAACTGGAGTTCGTCGAGGGCGCGCTGGACCTCGGCCTGGGCGGTGCGCTCGCCCAGCGCAGGCCGCAGCAGGTCGACGAACTCGCCGGCGTTGTCCATGGGCAGCAACTGGCGCACCGGGCGGTTGAGGTCGTCCATGGAACAGACTTCCGCGGCAACCCGCTCCTCCTCGCTGGTGGGGGCGAGGAGGGAAACCACGATGAAGACCGTCACGTTGACGGACAGCGCGAGCATGCTGGCGAAAGCCCAGGCGTTGTTGCCGGAGCCCGGCAGTATGGCGGACAGCAACTGGGCGAGTTCCGGGGTATAGCCGCTGGTAACCGGCAGCAGGACCGCGACGAACCAGACCGCGAGCCCGCTCCACAGGCCGGCGAGGAAGCCGCTGCGATTGGCCGCGGGCCAGTAGGGGGTGGCGATAAGCCCGGGGATGAAGTGCAGGGTGCCGGAGAAAGCGAGGTAGGCGAGCCCCATCAGGTTCTGGCGGCCGTCCAGCCCGAGGTAGGAGAAGTAGCCGCCGATGATCAGTACCGCGATGAGTGCCCGACGCAGCCAGCGCAGGTGCCGGTAGATGTCGCTGTCCTGGCTCAGGTTGAGCAGGCGCGAGGGCAGGATCAGGTGATTCACGCACATGTTCGCCAGCGCCAGGGTTGCGACGACGGTAGCCGCGCTGGCGGCGGCGAGTGTCGCGAGGAAGGCGAGTATGCTGGCCAGTGGCGAGTCGAGATACTGGCCGAGGAGCAGCCCGGCGTATTCGAGACGCCCGCTGTCCCCCAGTTCCAGGCGCAGTCCGGCCCAGGCCAGGGGCAGTACCGGCAGGCTCAGCAGCATGAGATAGAGCGGCACGCTCCAGGACGCGCCGCGCAGGTCACGGCTCTCGGTGTTCTCGGCAAACAGCATGTGGAAAACATGGGGCATGCACAGCCCGCCGGCGAAGAACAGCAGCAGGAAGGCGTGGGCGTTTTCGACGGGCAGGTGTTGCACGAGTAGCGCCTGGGCCTCCGCTGAATTCTCCAACCACTGCTGCATCTCCGGCAGGCCGCCGAAGACAGCGAATACCGCGATCAGTCCCAGGCCCAGCATGGCGGCCAGCTTCACCAGCGAGGCGAAAGCCATAGCCGTCACCAGCCCCGCGTTGCGCTCCTGCGCGGAGATGTTGCGCGCGCCAAACAGCATGGCGAATACCGTCATCACCAGGCAGGTTGCCAGGGCGGCGCTGCGGTGGGTCACGCCGCCATTGCCGTTGGCCAGCGTGCCATTGCTGAGAATCTGGATGCTGTCGCCCAGGGCCTGGATCTGCAGGGCCAGCATGGGCATCAGTGCGATCGCCATGGCCACGGTAACCGCCGCGCCCACTCGCGCACTGCGAAAGCGGAAGGTCAGGAGGTCGGCCAGGGAGGCCAGCTGGTAGACCCGTGACAGGCGCAGCAAGGGCAGCAGCAGCAGGCCGGAAAACACGAACAGCAGGCTGAAACCGGCGTAGTAGACAAAGAAGTTGTAGCCGTAGCGGTGAGCCAGTTCGATCACGCCGTTGCTGGCCATCCCGCCGGCGAATATACCCAGCGACAGGATGTAGGTTGCCGGGTGGTGGGATATCCGGCGGGAGATGAGACCCCGGTCCGCCAGCGTGGCGACGGCAAACAGGCCGGCGAGGAAGAGGGCGACGAGCAGCAGGACCTGCGCCGCGCTAAAGCTCATCCGTATGCCTCGAGCGATTGCTCCACCAGGTGATCAGGATCACGCAGCTCCAGAGGAAGTAATAACGGTACCAGGCGCTGTACTCGTTGCTCAGCCAGTCTTTCAGCACGGGGTAGCAGATAAGGGTGAGCAGCAGTGCCAGCACCAGCATGCGGTTGATGTACATGGCGCAAGGAATTCCCGGCGGGTAGGTGCAAGGGGGATACTACTGAAGGGTTCGGTAGGGGTAAAGCGCGGGGCTCAGGCGGGCTCCCCCGCGGCTACCCCCAGCACGGCGGGCAGTGCGTCACGTCGCCACGCTGTTTGCGCATATCCGAGGATTTCCTCCACGCTCTGCAGGGCGGCGGGCGGTGCGTCTTGCCTGAGGAAGGCCAGGGCCTGGCGCAGGTTTCCCGCCGCGTTTTGCGAGCGCAGCGCGGGGGCGTGATTCTGCTTGCTGAACTTCTGTCCTTCACGGTTGGTGATGACGGGAAGGTGCAGGTATTCGGGACGGGGCAGGCCCAGGCGGCCCTGCAGGTAGATTTGCCGTGCGGTGGAATCCAGCAGGTCCGAGCCCCTGACCACATGGGTGACACCCTGGGCGGCGTCGTCGACGACAACCGCCAGCTGATAGGCGAAGAGGCCATCCTTGCGCCGCAGCACGAAGTCGGGAAGGGACTGTTGCAGGTGTTCGCTGATACGCCCCTGCAGCAGGTCCTGGAATTCAATGGCCGCGGCATCGGTGACTTTGACTCGAAGCGCGTACTCGGGGCCGATCGCATCCTGCCGGGGTTCACAACGCCCGCCACAGGCGCCGCCCGGGCCGAGCATGGCGCGGGTGCAGTCACAGCGAAACAGCAGGTCGTGCGCGTCGAGCGAGGCCAGTGCTTCTTCATAGGCGGGGGTGCGCAGGCTCTGCCAGAGCGGGCTTTCGTCCCAGTGCAGACCGTGGGCGCGCAGGCTGCCGAGGATGCGGTCCGCGGCGCCGGGTTCTTCCCGCGGCGGGTCCAGGTCTTCCATGCGCAAGAGCCAGTCGCCGCTGAGGTGGCGCGCGTCGAGGTAGCTGGCGAGGGCGGCTACCAGGGACCCCAGGTGAAGCGGGCCGGTGGGGGAGGGGGCGAAGCGCCCCCGGTATTTCGGCTGGGGATCAGGCAAGGTGCCTCAACCCAGTTCCTGGCGCTCCTTGATCTCGTCCAGGGTCTTGCAATCGATGCAGAGGTTGGCGGTCGGCCGGGCTTCGAGGCGTTTGATGCCGATTTCGATGCCACAGGCATCGCAGAAACCGTAATCGTCCTGGTCGATACGCTCCATGGTGGAGTCGATTTTCTTGATCAGTTTGCGCTCGCGGTCCCGGGTGCGCAGCTCGAGGCTGAATTCCTCTTCCTGCGTGGCGCGATCCGCGGGATCGGGGAAGTTCGCTGCCTCGTCCTTCATATGGGTGACGGTGCGATCGACTTCCTGCATCAGCTCGGATTTCCATTGCCGCAGGATACCGCGGAAATGTTCTTTCTGCTGCTCGTTCATATACTCCTCGCCCCGCTTGGGTTTGTAGGGCGTGAAGTTCTTGAATTCCGAGTTAGCTGCCTTCGCGGCAGGTTTCTTGACTGCTTTCGGCATGGTTTTGTCCCATACGGTAAAACAAACGACACAATACTCACAGTGTCCAGGGGTGCTGGATTGTGCCCCCCGTTCAAGGGCGGAGAAACTACCAGATTCGCGGGAGCGGCGCCACTGTTTTTCGAGCCTGTTCCGGTCGCCATTTTTGCCCCCCCGGAGGCGCCCCTGGCCCCGCTTTTGTCCCGGGGGGAGTCGCCGTTGGCCACTCCAGGGGCGCTTGCTAGAATGCCTCGAGTTTTCCACGGCGCAGAGTTCATGACCTCAAGTATCCCGAGCACCGGGCAAAAGCTGGTTCGCGGCAAGCTTTTGCGCCGCTACAAGCGCTTTCTCGCCGACGTGCACCTCGACAGCGGCGAGGAGATTACCGTCCACTGCCCCAATACCGGCGCCATGACCGGTTGCGCCGAACCCGGCAGCCGGGTGTGGTTGTCCCACTCCGCGTCGCGGACACGCAAGTACCCCTACACCTGGGAACTGGTGGAAACCGCTGCCGGGCTGGCCTGCATCCACTCCGCACGCGCCAACAAGGTGGTGCGGGCGGCCTTCGAACAGGGCATCGTTACGGGTTTTGAGGCCTACCCGGAGATTCGCAGTGAAGTCCCTTACGCTGAGAAAAGCCGGGCCGACCTCCTGCTGGAAGGGCCCGGGGGGCGGGTATTTATCGAGGTAAAAAGCGTGACGCTCTGCGCCGACGGCGGCCAGGGCCTGTTCCCGGACGCGGTGAGCGAGCGCGGTCGCAGGCATATCCGCGAACTCGCTTCGGTGATCGACGCAGAGACCCGCTCGATCCTGTTTTTCTGCGTTTTCCACCAGGGAATTACCCGGGTCAGTGCCGCCGGGGAGATCGACGGCGCCTACCGCGACGCGCTGGAAGCGGGTATGCAGGCGGGGGTGGAGGTGCTCGCCTGGGGCGCGGATATCTCGCCGGAAGGCATTCAGCTCGCGCGCGAACTTCCCTTCACTCTTGATCCCTGCCCCGGGAACTGACGTGTTGCTGAGCCAGGCACAGCTCACCGGACGCGACGATTCGCACCTAGTCGCTGTGGACGGTGGGCATCGATTACTGCCGGCCACCGCCAGCGCCTTCGCCGCACTGCAGCGCGATGCCCGGGCGGCGGGCTTCGAACTGGCGATCGCCAGCAGCTACCGCCCCTTCGACAGGCAACTGGCGATCTTCAACGGCAAGGCGCGCGGCGAGCGCGCCGTGCACGACGATGCCGGCCGGCCGCTGGCCATGGAGCCGCTGTCCGCGGAGCAGCGCCTGCAGGCTATATTGCGCTTTTCCGCCCTGCCGGGCACCTCCCGCCACCACTGGGGCAGTGACCTCGACGTCTACGACGCTTCGGCTGTTGACGCCGACTACCGGGTCCAGCTGACGCCGCAGGAGGTCGATCCCGCGGGTCCCTTCGGCCCCCTGCACGCGTGGCTGGACGAGCGCATGGCCGCGGGAAAGTCGCATGGATTCTATCGGCCCTACGCCGAGGATCGCGGCGGCGTGGCGCCGGAGCGCTGGCACCTTTCCCATGCGCCGCAGGCACGTCAGTGTGAGGGGCGCTTGTCGTTATCCGGGCTGCTGGATTGCTGGCGCGGTGAACTGGAATTGTTTGCCGAGGTTGAGGCACGGGCGGGGGAGCTGCTGGCGCGTTATGTGGAGGTGCCGGCGGGGTGGTGTCCCGGGGGTTGATTGCCGGGGAGCTGGAGCTGTGGTGTCAGGTGAAGATTATCGCCCGCAGAGCGGGCTCCCACAGAGGTTTTTTTGTGGGAGCTCACTCCGTGAGCGATTGCCGCTACTGGTACCGGCCGCTTACTTGGCCTGCTCGTGCAGGTGGCCGTAGTGGTTCCAGTAGTCTTTCTCCGCGGCAGCGATCACTTTCAGCGCTTCCTCGCGGCCGTAGACGTAGTCGACCTTGATGTTGACGTCCTTGCCGGGCTGCAGTTTGTAGGTGGAGAAGTAGTGTTGCAGGCGCTCCGCCTTGATGCTCGGCAGGTCGGTGATGTCCTGCACGTCGCCCCAGATGTTGTCGCCTTCCAGTACCGCGACGATCTTGTCGTCAGCTTCACCACCGTCGATCATCTGGATGCCACCGACCACGCGGGCCTTCAGGATGATGTCGGCGCGGGTGATGTGGCGCTCGGAGAAGACGCAGATGTCCAGCGGGTCGCCGTCAGCTTCGGCGGCGTCGGGGCAGCGCTTGGCCACTTCTTCTGCACAGTAAGTGCGCGGAATGAAGCCGTAGAGCGCGGGCGGGCTGGAGGTGGTGCGCTGGGGGCGGTCCACCATCAGGAAGCCGGAAGCCTTGTCCAGCTCGTACTTGACGACATCGTCGGGCGTCATCTCGATATAGACGTTAACGATGTCTTCCGGGGAATCTTCACTCTGGGCACGCAGGCCGTGCCAGGGGTGACGGCGCCAGCGATTGAAATCACGATTGCTGTACATTTACGTTTCTCCTGAAAAGGGGGATATCGCCCGCGAGGCGGGTTCCTGCAGAGGCGCGCATTGTACAAGCTTTAGGCGATTAAATCCCTGTTCGTGGCAATATTTCACTGCCGGGTCGGCAGGAATTTCCGAGTTGTTCTTCCGGGTTTTCCGATAGATGGCTCTCGCCCGTTCAGACCTTGAAGCGCTTCTTCAGGCGCGTCGGTACCAACTCGTTTTTCAGCTCGGTGTATACCGGCATACCGCGGCGGTATTCGGGGTAGGCCTCACCCTGGATCAGTGGCTCGAGGTATTCCCTGGCCGCCGGGGTGATGTTGAAGCCATCGCGGGTGATGAAACTGCGGGGCATTTTCTTTTCCACATTGGCCACGTCCGCCAGCGGCGCCTCGACGATTTGCCAGCTGTAGCGCTTGCCCTTGCCGCGCTGGATGCAGGGCATGACGGAATTCTTGCCGGCCAGCGCCATCTCCACTGCCGCCTCGCCCACGGCGTAAGCCTGCTCGAGGTCGGTCTGTGAGGCGATGTGGCGCGCCGCCCGCTGCAGGTAATCGGCGACGGCCCAGTGGTACTTGTAGCCCAGCGCGTCCTTGATCATCTGCGCCAGCATCGGCGCCAGGCCGCCGAGCTGGGCGTGGCCGAAAGCGTCGCGCAGGCCCGATTCGGAGAGAAAGCTGCCGTCCTTGTACTGGGCGCCCTCGGAGGCGACCACCACGCAGTAGCCGAACTTCTTGACCGTTCGCTGGACCCGCTTGAGGAATTTCTCGCGGTCGAAGGCGATCTCTGGGAAGAGGATAATATGTGGCGCGTCGCCTTCCTTGTTCGCCGCGAGTCCCGAGGCCGCTGCGATCCAGCCGGCGTGACGGCCCATGACTTCGAGAATGAAAACCTTGGTCGAGGACTCGCACATGGAGGCCACGTCGAGCGCCGCCTCCCGGGTGGAGATCGCCACGTACTTGGCCACTGAGCCGAAGCCGGGGCAGTTGTCGGTCAGCGGCAGGTCGTTGTCGATGGTCTTGGGTACGTGGATGGCCTGCAGGGGATAGCCCATTGCCTCGCTGAGCTGGGACACCTTGAGGCAGGTGTCGGCGGAGTCGCCGCCGCCGTTATAAAAGAAGTAGCCGATATCGTGGGCGGCGAAGACTTCGATCAGGCGTTCGTACTCGGCGCGGTTCTCCTCCAGGCTCTTCATCTTGTGCCGGCAGGAGCCGAATGCCCCGGAGGGCGTGGTCATCAGGCCGTGGATCGCCGCCTTGCTCTCCTTGCTGGTATCGATCAGTTCTTCACGCAGTGCGCCGATAATGCCGTTGCGCCCCGCGTACACCTTGCCGATCTTGCCGCGGTGCTTGCGGGCGGTCTCGATGACGCCGCAGGCGGAGGCGTTAATGACGGCGGTGACGCCGCCGGACTGGGCGTAGAACGCGTTTTTCTTCGGCATGGGGGATTCTCGGCGGGGGCTGGGCTCGTGCAATTTGGGCTTATTCTACGGGTTTCGTTTTGCGGATCAACGTTAGTGGGCTTGGGGGCATCCGTTTGGGTGGCGGGCTTCGGGTGGCGCTCTGGCGAGCGCTGCGTTGTGGCGCCGCGGACCGTATAGATTTTTTCGGCCTGCGCTTCGGGGCATGCGGCGCGTTTACTGTTTGTATTCTTGCAGGGCGGCGAGCGCTCGGCTTCGGAATGTAGGATGGAGGGTGAAGTTGCTCTAGCGTCCTGCTTGAGGTTGGTTCGTCAGGAGGTGCGCGCAGGGTATCTGCCACTAAGGGGGGCGCCGGGTTCGCGCCGACCCCTGCACTCCGGCCGAAAAAATCTATACGATCCACACCCCCACAACGCGGTGTGCCAGACGAAACGGCCTTCCGGGCGAAACGACGTGGCAGCAATCCAGGGACGGTACAGGTATTGGCTTTTGCGCAGTGGAGGTGGTCGGTGCGAGCTCCGCGCCATCTTAGTGGCAGCAGCCCGGCAGCGCACACGCGCGAACCACGCCCGATCGAGGCCACTGACTGACACAGCAGTGCAATTGTATTTTTGAAGTGCCGCGTCAGCAGGGCCGGAAAAGAAGCATCTGTGCCGACGCGCCGCATGCCACCGCAAGGGAGCAAAAGGCAATGCCTGTGGCGGCCAGGCATTACGCTCCCTGTCCTTTAACCCCCCAGCCGGGATTTTTCACGAAGGCGGGCCGACCGCCTGTGGCCACCATGAGACGCGTGATAACATGTGCCGCGACCGGACGGAGACAGAAATTGAAAGGCCATATACATATCCTGGGGATCTGCGGAACCTTTATGGGCGGTATTGCCCTGCTGGCCCGGGAACTCGGCTACGAAGTCTCCGGGTCCGATGCCAACGTCTACCCACCCATGAGCACCCAGCTCGAAGAGGCCGGCATTACATTGCAGGAAGGCTATGCGCCGGAGCACCTGCAGCCCGCACCCGACTGCGTGGTGGTGGGTAATGCCATGAGCCGGGGGAACCCGGCGGTAGAGTACATGCTGGACGCTGGCCTCAATTACACATCGGGGCCCCAGTGGCTGGCCGAAAACGTGCTGCAGGGGAAGTGGGTGCTGGCGGTATCCGGGACCCACGGCAAGACCACCACCAGCAGCCTGTTGGCCTGGATACTCGAGTACGCCGGCATGGCGCCGGGTTTCCTGATCGGTGGCGTGCCCGCCAATTTTGGCCTCTCCGCCCGCAGTGGCGGGACCGACTTTTTCGTGGTCGAGGCGGACGAATACGATACCGCCTTCTTCGACAAGCGCTCGAAGTTTGTCCACTACCGGCCGCGCACCCTGGTCATCAACAATCTCGAGTTCGACCACGCGGATATCTTCGCTGATCTCGCCGCCATCCAGCGGCAGTTCCACCACCTCGTCCGAACCGTGCCGGGAAGCGGCCTGATCGTGCACCCCGCGGGCAGTGCGGCGGTGAACGCGGCGCTGCAGCAGGGCTGCTGGACGCCCTGCTCCGGCTTCGCGATTGAGTCCGGGGACGCGGCGCAGGCCGACTGGAGCGCGCGCCTGCTGGCTGAGGATGCCTCGGCCTTCGAATTGCGCTCGCCCGCAGGGGAAACGCATTCCGTGGCATGGCGTTACTGTGGCAGGCACAACCTGGAGAACGCCCTCGCGGCGGCAGCGGCGGCTCACCACGTCGGTGTGCCCCTGGCGGTCAGCTGCGAAGCGCTGGCCGATTTCGCAGGGGTGAAGCGGCGCCTTGAATTGCTGGGTACGGTACGCGGTGTTGAGGTCTATGACGATTTCGCCCATCACCCCACGGCGATCGCCACTACCCTGGAAGGTATGCGTGCCCGCGGCGGCGAAGGCCGCGTGATCGCCCTGATCGAGCCGCGCTCCAACACCATGCGCATGGGCGAGCACCGCGGCAGGCTGGCGGCGTCTACCGCCGCCGCCGATGAGGTCTACTGGTACCAGCCCCAGGGTATGGACTGGTCCCTGCAGGAAGTGATCGACGCGAGCCCGGTGGCCGCTTCCCTGCTCGGCGATATCGACGGCCTGGTCCAGGCGGTGAGCGAAAGCGCCCGCGCGGGTGACCGGATAGTGGTGATGAGCAACGGTGGTTTTGGCGGCATCCACGACAAGTTGCTGGCGGCGCTGGAGCGCGCTGGATGAGTGATCGCGTGTTCGATGCCTACCAATGGCTGGTCCTGCGCCGGCCGAAAACCTGGCTGCTGTTGGTGCTTCTGCTGGTAGCGGCCGCCGCCGGCCAGATGCCGAAGATCCGCATCGATGCCTCCGCCGATTCCCTGATGCTGCAGAACGACCCGGGGCTCGAGCTGTTCCGCCAGGCCAGCGCCCGTTACTCCACCGAGGAGTTCCTGGTGATCACCTGGCAGCCGCCGGGAGAACTGCTCGGCGACGCTTCATTACAGGCGCTCGACAGCATGGCCGACGACTTGCGCGGGCTGGCGGGAGTGTCCTCGGTCGTCACGGTTCTCGATGTGCCACTGCTGGAAAGCCCGCCGGTCAGCTTGCGCGATATCACTTCCGACAAGGGGCTGCCGAGTTTGCGCGATGCCGGGATCGATCGCGCGCTGGCGCTGCGGGAATTCACCACCAGCCCGATCTACTCGGACCTGCTGGTAAGCCGCGACGGCAAGGTCAGCGCCGTGCAGGTCAACCTGCAGCGCCATGAGGATGCCGTAGACCTGCTGCACCGGCGCACCGAGTTGCGCAGCCAGCGCGACGCGGGCAGCCTGTCCGCAGCGGGCCTGGATGAACTGCACGAGGTGGAGCGGGCCTACAAGCAACGCTCGGGGGAAATCCTCGCCCTGCAAAGTGAACTGGTGGAAAAGGTGCGGGCGGTCGTCGCCAGCTATGACGAGGATGCCAGTCTCTTCGTCGGCGGGGTGCCGATGATCGCCGCCGACATGGTCAGTTTCGTGCGCAGCGACCTGGTGACCTTCGGCCTGGCGATCCTGCTGATCATGATGCTGGTGCTCGCGGTGATCTTCCGCCGGGCCCGCTGGGTAATGATACCCGTGCTTACCTGCGGCGCTACCGTGTCCGTGATGCTCGGCCTGCTCGGCTGGCTGGACTGGCGGATGACGGTGATTTCGTCGAACTTCGTCGCCGTGCTGCTGATCATCACCCTGGCGATCTGCATTCACCTGATCGTGCGTTACCGCGAGTTGCATGCCCTGGATCCCGAGGGCGATGCCTTCGAGCGCGTCGCCACCTCCACCCGGCTGATGGCGGTGCCCTGCATCTATACCGGCCTGACCACGGTGGTGGCCTTCGTGTCGCTGGTGGTTTCGGGAATCCAGCCGGTGATCGATTTCGGCTGGATGATGACCCTGGGGATCGCGGTAGGGCTGCTGCTCTCCTTCATCATGGTGCCCTGTCTGATCCTGGTCTGGCCGGGGGGCAAGCCGCATCACCATGCTGGCACCGACCCGACCATCACCCAGGCCTTCGGCCGCTTCGCCGACGAGCACGGCGGGGTGATCCTGGTGGGTTCGCTGTTGATGCTGGCGCTGACGGTGTTCGGGGTCAGCCGCCTGCAGGTGGAAAACCGTTTCATCGACTACTTCCACGAGTCCACCGAGATCTACCAGGGCATGGAATTGCTCGACGCGGAACTCGGCGGAACAATCCCGCTGGACATCCTGCTGACCGCGCCCGCCGCTGATGCGCCGCTACCCGGGCTGGAGGCCCCCGCGACCGACAGCGCGCCGCCGCCTGTGGCGGAGGATGATCCCTTTGCGGAGGAGGCCACGGATTTCGCCGGAGCCGCTGCGGCGCCGACGGCCGGCGCGGACGAGGGCTGGGATGACGAATTCGCCGATGACGGCCTGGATTTCTCCGATCCCGGCGAGGACAGCTTCCAGCCCAGTTACTGGTTCAGCCTGCAGGGGATGCGCGAACTGGATGCGGTGCACCAGTACATCGACAGCCTTCCCGAGACCGGCAAGGTCCTGTCCCTCTCCACCACCTTTGCGGTGGTGCGCGACCTCATGGGTGACGACATCGGCAGCGTCGAACTGGCGCTGGTGCAGAAGAGCCTGCCCGAAGACGTTGCGGAACTGCTGGTAGCGCCTTATTTCGACGCGCCGGGCGAAGAGGCCCGGATCAGCGTCCGGGTCATGGAGACCAGCCGCTCATTGCGCCGCGACCAGTTCCTGGTGGAACTGCGCCGCTATCTTGTCGAGGACCTGGGTGTGGCGCCCGAGCGCCTGCAGCTCACCGGCATGCTGGTCCTGTATAACGACGTGCTGCAGAGCCTGTTCCGTTCCCAGATACTGACCCTCGGTGCGGTTTTCGTCGCCATCCTGCTGATGTTCATTATCCTGTTCCGCTCGCTGACCCTGGCCCTGGTAGCGCTGGCGCCGAACCTGCTGGCGGCGGGCCTGGTGCTGGGCATGATGGGGCTGCTCGGCATCCCCCTTGATATCATGACGATCACCATCGCCGCCATTGTCGTGGGAATCGGCGTGGACGACTGCATCCACTACGTACACCGCTACCTGGCGGAATTCTCACTGGACGGCGACTACCGGGCGACCCTGCATCGTTGCCACAACAGCATCGGGCGGGCCATGTACTACACCACACTCACGGTGATCGTCGGCTTTTCCACCCTCACCCTCTCCAACTTCACTCCCAGCATTTACTTCGGCCTGTTGACGGTGCTCGCCATGGTGGTTGCCGTGCTCGGTGCGCTGCTGCTCTTGCCCGTGCTCATCGTATGGTTGAAGCCCCTCGGGCCGGGGCGCTGAGATGGAGTGCCGCAGCGCCTGTGGCGCCTGTTGTATCGCGCCCGCCATTCACCGGCCCTTCTTCGGCATGCCCGAAGGAAAAGCCAGCGGCCAGCGCTGCCTGCACCTCGATGAAGCCATGCGTTGCCGCCTGTTTGGCGACCCCCGTCGACCCCGCGCCTGCGCCGACTTCCAGCCTGAGCCCGATGTCTGTGGCAGCGATCGCGCCGAGGCCCTGCGCCTGATCGGTGAGCTTGAACTGGCCAGCCGACCGACCATGGAGGGTGCGCGATGAGCCGGGTTCCGCTGTTTCCACTGGGCGCCGTATTGATGCCCGGTGGGCGCACCCCGCTGCGGATTTTCGAGCAGCGCTACCTGAGCCTGGTGCGCAACTGCATGCGCGAGGGCGAACCCTTCGGCGTGGTGTGGATTCGCCGCGGCTCGGAAGTCGCCGAACGCGGCCGGGCGGCGCCGGAACTGGGGGACTGGGGTACGCTGGCGCGAATCGTCGACTGGGACCAGTTGCCCGATGGCCTGCTCGGCATCACCATCGAGGGGGGGGAGCGCTTCGATCTCTCCGCGACCCAGGTTCAGGCGGACGGTTTACTGCTGGGGGATATCAGCCTGCGACCGGCTCCGCCAGCCGCGCCAATGCGGCCCGAATGGCATTCACTGGTCGAGCTGTTGCAGAGCCTGCAGACCCATCCCCACGTGGAGCGCATGGAGCTGGCAGTGGATTACGAGGATCCCTGGCAGGTGGGCTGGACCCTCGCCCAGCTCCTGCCGATGGGTGAGCATCTCAAGTACGAAATGCTGGGTGAAGATACGGCTGAAGGCCTGATGGGGGCGCTACAGGGTGTCCTGCACCAGCTCAGCGGCGAGGATTAGGCCCCAAGTGGGTTAAAACTGCAGATATCTTGCGGAAGTTTGGCTCAAGAGCTTGACCTGAGGTTTCAGGCGGGTAATTTTGAGATTGCTGTCAATCCGCTGACAGTACGTCATGCCAACAATAGGGAATGTGGAGAGCCGTGGCCGCTGGCCGCCGCCTCTCAATGCCAGGTAAGGTCACATGAGTAAGATGCTTAGGGAGAGTGAGGGCCGTCTCGCGGGAGAGCTGTCGGAAGGCCTGCGGCACGAAATCGCTGACTTGGAACCGATCCCGCCGAAGAGCCCCCATCGCAAATATCTGGTGCTGGTTGCCCTGCACATGGCCAACTCGGACGACCCGGATATCCTCTGCGAAGCCACGGACTGCAGTGAACGCACGCTGCACTACGTCAAGACCCGCTTGCGCGACCACGACGGCGTGGTGTTCAACCACGACCGCGGCGCGCGCCGCTACTTCGTGATGGAAACCGGGGTACTTGACCTGCCCAAGGTGGTTGAGTGGGTGCGCAAGCTGTACCCCAATCGCTTCGCCTATATCAAGCAGCTCGGCGAGCAGGAAGACTGAGCCCCGCTCAGGCCGCTTTGCACCGTCGCAATCAGTTGTAAAGCAGCCGGGGCAGGTCGGGAATCAGGTAGGTTTCCTCGCCGAGCATGGCTGCGGCACTGAATATACCCTCCTGCGGTTTCTCCGCGGGCACCATCTCTGTAGCGACGATCCGGCGATGTGCCGCCAGGCCGCAGAAAGCCAGCGCGCGAAAGGGCTCCTTCGACCCGTGGCGGGCCCGGAAAATGCCCACAGTGCGCACTGCATCCGCTGCCTGGGCCGGCAGCCCGCAGAACTCCTCCAGCGATTGCACCTTCAGTTCCTGTCCGCGCCAGTGGACGCTGCCCAGGCCCTCTTCGCCCTCCTCCGCCGGCACGTACTGCTGAACTTCCGCCAGCGCCAGCAGGGGGACTGCCACCTGCCGGCCGTCGGCCAGTGGCAGGGTGGCGATATCCAGGGCGGTTACTGCGTTTTCGTTATGTGTCATGGGTGTGTCCTCAGCTCACCAGCGCTTCGGGCGCCTGGGTCAGGTAGCGATCGATCATGGCCTTCATGCCCTCGGCGCTGTTGGAGCCCTTCGCCATGAAGGAGGTGGCGCCGACCCGTTCGGCTTCCGAGCGGTGCTTGTCGGCGTCGCGGGAGGAAACCACTACGGTTGGAATGTGTGCGAACTCGGGTACCCGACGCAGGTTGGCGATGAAGTCGAAGCCGTTCATGTTCGGCATCTCGAGATCGGAGAAGATGAAGTCCGGTGCGCGCGGGGCCTGTGACAGGTAGTCCAGCGCGTCCTCGCCGTCCACCGCGGTGACCACGTTGTAGCCGAGGCTGCCGAGGCGTTTCTCGTAGGTGCGGCGCATCATCACCGAGTCGTCGACGCAGAGTACCAGCAGGGTCTCGTCCTGCTTCATCTCGCTGCCGGCGGCCAGCTTGTCGGCGTGGTCCACCTGGGCGATGAATTCGTTGAGGTCCAGCGCCAGTACCGGCTGGCCGTCGGACTTCACCGCGCCGCCGGCGACCCCGGGCACCCCGGTAAACTGCGCGCCGAGGCTGCGGATCACCAGGTCTTCCGCGGTGTCCAGGCCATCCGCGAGGAAGGCGACCCGGCGGCGGCCGAGCTGGGCGAACAGCGCGGGTACGAAGTCGGGCAGGGTTTCCGCTGTCGGCGCCGCGACTGTGCCGCGGATGGTGCCGAGATAGCGCACCTCGTAATCCTGGTCGCGGAACTGCAGGCGCGCATCGGCGTCATCCAGCAGGGCCAGTACCCTGTCGCGGCGGTAGAACTCGGAGCCCTTGAGCGAGGTCAGCGGGATGGCGATCTGCTCTTCGGCGACCGTGGCCAGCAGGGCCTCGTTGACCATGATGCTGGCGGGAACCCGGATCTCGAACTGGGTGTAGAAACCGCGCTTGGACTGCACGTCGACGGTACCACCGGACTGGGTGATGGACTGGTAGACGACGTCCATGCCCACCCCACGGCCGGAAACCTCGGTTACTTCCTGGGCAGTGGAGAGACCGGCGTGGAAGATCAGGCGCAGGGCCTCGTCGTCGCTGATATCGATCTGCTTGTTGACCAGGCCCAGTTCCTGCGCCTTGCTGCGGAGTTTGTCCGGGTCGATACCGTTGCCATCGTCCAGCAGGCGGATGATGAACTCGGAGCCGCGGCGTGCGATCGACAGCTGGACCTTGCCGGTCTCGCGCTTGCCCTGGGCCTTGCGTTCTTCCGGGCTGGAAATGCCGTGGTCGATGGCGTTGCGCAGCATGTGTTCGAGCGCGGTGCGCAGCTGTTCGAAGACACTCACGTCCAGTCCGCCCTCGCCGCAGGTGAAGTCGAACTCCACCTGCTTGCCGAGCTGGCGGCTGATCTGGTGGACCAGGCGACGGAAGCCGGGGCCAAGCTTGGAGAAGCTGACCAGGCGCATCTGGCGCAGGTCGCTCTGGCTCGATTGCAGGAGGCGGCTGGCGCTCTGGACCTCGCGGATGGCGGTGTCCAGGTGCAGGCCCATCTCGCGGGACTCTTCCTGCAGGTCGAAGGCGGCCTCGCGGAGAATCGCCGCCAGTGCCTGTTTCTCGGTGATGCGGTCCATCTCCAGCGGGTCGAAATGCTGCTGCTCCGACATGATCTCGGTTTTCGCCTGGATCTCGGTATCCAGTTGCAGGGAAAGCTGATCGACCAGCGCCTGGACACGGCGGGCGAGGGCGTTGATCTCGCTGCGGTCCTGGGAGGCGCGGTCCAGGGACTGGCGACAGCGCACGTTGCTCATGCTGATTTCCAGGCCCATGTCGAGCAGGTGGTCAACCTTGATCGTCTCGACACGCAGGGTGGACAGGCGCTGTTCCGCTTCGGCATCCGTCCCGGTGCTGGTCTCACCGTCCTCGGCACCGGCTTCCGCGGCGGCTTCCTCGGCCATTGCGGTTTCGTCGTAGTCAGCCCGGTTGCGGGTAACGAAATGGGCGGCCTCGTTGAATTCGGCCACTAGCGCGTCGATGGTGTGCTGGACGGTCTGCTCGTCTTTCTTGTCGGCGAATTCGAGATCGGCAATGCGGCTCTCGAAATCGTGAACCAGGGCGCCGAACTGGCGCAGGCCGATGGAGTTGGCCGCACCCTTGACCGTGTGCAGGGTATTTTTCAGGTCGCGCAGGGCGCCCTGTTCACCCATGGCCAGTGAGACCATGGCCGCGTCGGTCGATTCGGTGTACTCGGCGAGGGTATCGATAAAGAGATCCAGCAGTTCGTCGTCGATTTCCTCGACCACGAATTCCTGGCTTCCGCTGTGTGCCTTGTCGCGCAGGGAGACCACGTTGTCCGGCAGCGCGTTGCTGGCACTTTCCTGGGCCACGGCCTCAGGCAGTTCGATGGCCTGCAGTCCCAGCGTTTCCTGCAATACCCGAACCGCGCAGTTGTGCAGGTGTTCCAGTGCGGAGTTATCGCGCAGCGTTGACAGGTAGGCTTCGAGCGCCGCCACGCTGTTCTCGGATAGGCGGACGTTGATGTCCTCGCCGTCGGGGTTTTCCTGCAGGCCGTAGATCGCACCGCTGGCGAGGTGCTGCATGCCAATCAGGTCGAGGAACAGGGTGGCGTTTTCGCAGCTGACTTCCACCAGCTGCTTGTCCCGCAACTCGGTGATTGCAGGCAATACGGCAGCCAGCAGGTCTTCGGCCTGTTCCCGCTCCTCGCGTTCGGGCGCCGGCGTGTATTCGGCCAGGGCTGCCCGGGCCGACTTGAGCAGGGTATCTGCATCGGCGCTGGTCCAAAGGGCAGCAGCGTAGGTGATGACTTCCTCCACCGGGGCTTCTTCCGGCGTCTCGGCTGCGACTGCTTCCAGGGGAGACTCCTCCTCCAGCAACATGTCGTCGGTAGCGGGTTCTTCGCAGGGGGCATCCGCCCCGGCCATGCTTTCTTCTGCCGCAAGCTCCCCGGCACCTGCCTCGGGGGTCTCGACAGGGGGCGCTTCCGCAGGGGCCGCGTTCACCGTGACAGTCAGATCCTCACTGAATTGCTTGTCTTCGATGGCCCGGGCGATAACGCTGGGAATCTCGAAGTCCACCGCCTGCAGGGGCACGTTGCTGCCGATCAGGCCGGCGAAGTAGGGCAGGCGGGCGCTGACCGCGGCTACCAGTTCCGCAAGTTCCGGGCTGCCCTGCAGCAGGCCGTCACGCAGGGCGTTGAAAATACGCTCCAGGTCGTACATGAAATCGCCGAAGGCGGCGAGGTCGATAGTCCGCGCGCTGCCCTTGAGAGTGTGGAAAACCACACGGATATCCTTGATGGCCTCGGCGTTAACGGGGTTTGCCAGGAGCTGCCCGGCGGACTGGCCAAGGCGCTCGAGGTACTCGCCGAATTCCTCGACGAAGCACTCCAGCAGTTCCCGGTCGATTTCGTGTTCCGGTCCATCGGGAATGGGTTCTGCGGGGCGGGTCACATCGCTCTGCGTCCAGGCGGCGAGAGCGTCGCGCCAGGGAAGTTCGCCCCCGGCGATGACTGCGGGAGCCGCTTCGCTCGAATTGCCTTCGTCAACTATTTCCACGCCCGAATCTGCGCTGGCGGCCTGGTCATCCCCCAGCAGTCCCTCTTCGGTGAAGGTGAATCCTTCGGTTTCAACGGAATCCGCCGCAAACCCGGCTTCCGGCGTCTCGACCAGTTCGACATACTGCTCCTGTTCCGCACGCTTTTCCGCCGGCTTTTCGCCGAACTCCACCACGTTGGCGGTGGGCTGGGCGCGGTTCTTGCGCTGCGAAAGCAGGGCGGAGAGCTTCGAGGCGCGCTCTTCGGCGCGCTGCAGGTGATGTTCGGGATTGCTCCAGGGGTCCTCGCTGCGACACTCGAGGTAGTGCTCCAGCGCGGCGATAACCTGGGTGAAGCACTGCATGGATTCGTCGCGCAGCAGGCCGCCAAGGGCGATCGAGCCGTTGATGAAGCCGGAGCACTTGCGCAGGACATCGCGCTCGCGCTGCTTTTCTCCCATCATGCCGAGGACGGAGATCACCTGCTCCAGGTGATTGGCCGCCAGGGCGATATAGTCTGTATCAGTCAGTTTGTTCAGCAGGCCGCGGGCGACGGCCACTGCGGTGTCACCGTTGGGGTAACCGATATACTCCCACTGGTTGATGGATTCCATCAGGCCGGAATCCGCTACCAGGCGCGCCGCGCGGTAGATCGGCCGCAGGCCGGCCGGGCTGGATTGCACCGCCTGGCTTCCAGCGACGATGAACTCCTCGAGTCCCTGGCGCGCAAACTCGCAGTTGAGGCCGTTTTTCATGTCCGCGAGGCAGTTGCTCACCTGCTGCACGATGGCGCTCTCGAGGTCCAGCGTGGCCGCGTTGCCTACAGCGGAGAGGCCGTGCTTGAGCTTGAACTCGATCTCTTCGCGAATCGCGCTCAGGGCGCCGCCGAAATCCACGAGTTCCGCCGGCGGCGTGGGTTTTTCGCGCTGGGCGAAAACCGAAAGGGTCTTGTACTGCAGGTTGACGTTGGAGGCCAGCTCACCGAGGCCGACCACGTGCAACTGCATGCCCACCTGCAGCAGGTTGGGTACGATGCTCTCCACCAGCGTGGTGTTGGAGGCGCAAATTTTTTCCTGCGGTGAGGACAGGAAACTCATGATCGACTTGAGCTGGTCCAGGGTCTGGTCCAGTGCGTCCAGCAGGTCGTCCTCCTGGATCATCCGGCCCTCGGAGACCTGCACGTAATTGTCCACGTTGTCGATGCCGAAAGTGTCCAGCAGGGCCTGTGCCTCGGGCGGACGCTGCTCATCCCGGCCGATGTAGTACAGCATGTGCTTGAGATGGGCCTCCGGATCGATGGACTGTATGGCGGCAAAACCGCCAGCCGCCAGTTGGCTGTAGAAGTCGGCGAAGAAGCCGTAAACCGCGTTGATCGCCTCGTCGATCTGCAGGCCGTGCTCGGCAATCGCGAAGTTGAGCAGGCCAAAGGCGCGGGAGCAGGGCTCCATCGCGGTTCCCATCAGGGCCTGGGCTGATCTCTCGCCGAGGCCCTGCATCTGTTGCAGGCCGCCGCGGCTGCCCTTGAGCGCGGGGCGGGCGTGGTCTTCCCAGACCTGCAGTGCCTGTTCCGCGAAGCTGCGCAGCACGTCATCGCTGGCGACGAGCACGTTGCTGACGCCGGCACCCGCTACCAGTGGCGGGTCGAAAAACAGGGATTCGGGCAGGATCGGGCGATTGCTCGCGATGCGCAGGTCGTTGACCACGTTGGCGATACTGGCCGGGGTTACCCGGCGCTGGGCGCGCACGTTGGCCAGGTAGGCCGGCAGCGCCTCGATTGCCGCTACCAGTTCCGTCATGGCCGTCTTGCGTGCGTCACCGCTGATCGTGCCGTCGTGGAGCAGCTCGAGAACCTTCTCGACCTCCTCGGAGAGCATGGCTGCAGGCTCCAGGGTACAGAGCCGGAGGGCGCCAGTGGCGCAGTGGATGAAACGTCCGGCATCCTGCAGATGCTGGTGCTCATCGGGAGCCCGCTGATAGTGGTGCAGGCTGCGACGCGCGGCCTCCATCTCTCCTCGCAGGTTCTGCTCCACCCAGCCCAGGGCAACGAAGTCAACAAATTGTGTCATAGCTCTTATCCGGTAAGGTTAGCTTCGATCAGACTGCATTCACGATCCGCCCAGCGGGCGAGCTTCAGCTCGCCTTCTGGGTCAGGCCCTGGTTGAACTCCTTGCCCTTGCCGGTAGCTTCGGTGACTTTGACGTCTACCGGGGCCACAACGGCGGGGCGCGGAGCGGATTTCTTGTCAGAGCCGTCATCCGACAGCTTGAAGCGCTGGGTATCCTCGCGCAGGCGATCGAACAGGCTGCGCAGGTCGTTGGTAGCGGATTCCATCCGGTCCGCGGCGCGCTGGGTCTGCAGGGTCTTGCTCAGGATGTCGCTTACAGACTCGGTTACGTGTGCAGAGGATTTACCGGAGTGTTGGATCTGGTCGCGCATGTCCGCCATGTAGTTCCGCGCATTCTCGCTCAGGGAGAGAATGTGGCCGAAGCGCTCGCGTACGTCCGCGGCGATGCCGGACAGTTTCACCAGCGACTGGGTGGCGCCTTCCATGTTGCGGTTGGATTCCGCCATCCGGTTGGATACCGAGCGAATCGCGCGGTCCGCTTCCTGCACAATTTCGTTGGTCTGGTTGGCCAGCTTGCCGGTCTCGTCGGCAATACCCGCGAAACGCTGTCCGCCTTCACCGGTTTGCGATGCCGCCTCGATCCGGGTGTTCATGGCGAGGGTTGAAATCGCGTTCGCAACCTCGCGGATACGGAACAGCAGGTCGGCAACGATCTCGATGTCGTCACCCAGGCGCTTACTGGTCTTGGCAACCGTCTGCTGGGATTCGCGAATCTCTTCAACCGACACCATCAGGGTCTCAATGCCCACGTCACCTTCGCGTGCCGCCGATACCGCCTCGTTGGAGGCTTTCTCGGTGGTTTCCGCCAGTTCGGACATGTTGCTGTTGATCTCGCGCAGTTCCACAGAAGTGGAAGCGGTGTCGGCCACGATGCTACCGACTTCCTCAAGGCTGCCTTTTACCTCGGTAGCCGCTGCGGAGGATGCTTCTACCGCCGCACGTACCTGTTCGGATGAGCTGTTGACCGACTTGACCACCGAGCGCATCCAGTCGAGCAACTGGTTGACCGCGATCGCAATCGGCGCGGTGATGCCCTGGGTCTCGGAGAGGTCGCGGGAGAGGTTACCCTCGGCCAGCGGCTGGATCTCGCGTACCTTCTGCTGTACCTCGTTCTCCATGGCGTGGGCCTGGGCCTGGGCCTGGCGCTCCTGGGCACGGGAACCGTTGAAACGGAAACCGATGACCGCCAGCAGGAGCAGGGAGATTACACCCAGTATGGTGCCGAAAGTTCCGGAGAAGGTGCGGTTATCGGCCAACTGGTCGACGTGCACCATGGCGCTGCCGGTTGCCACGCTCAGGTTGGGCGCGATATCGGCAATCGCGTCGGATGCCTGGGCGGCGCGAATGATTTCCTGGTGGGCGTCATAGATGTCGTTGACCGAACCGCTGACCTGCGAGTAGAGGCCTTCGGCGAGGTCGAGGGTTTCCAGGGCTGCGGCGCTACGCAGGCGGTCAATGCCGCGGGCGCGGTCGCCGGTGCGCATACCTTCCATGTTGCGTTGGAAGAGCAGTGCGTCCTGCTTGAATTCCTCGGCCGCGGCAGTCGCGTCTTCGCCGCCGGCGAGGATGCGGTCGATGTTGCGACCGATCCGCTCAATCAGCCAGAGCTGCTGCTGGGCCGCCAGCAGGGTTTCGCTGGAAACCTCGGCGCCTGCCAGGATATCGACCATGTCGGCGAAGTAAGCCTGGATGGTCTTGATGTTGGCGTTCAGGTTCTGGGATACGTCGCGCACGAAGAGAATGCGCTGTTGCGCGTTGAGGATCGCGTCAACCTCACCGGCGGCACTGTTCCACTGCTTTTCGATGCTGTTGACGTAAGGCAGCATGGATTCACCCGGTGCCGGGACATCCTCGTTGCCATCGCGCAGTACCGACAGTTCCGCAGGGAATTCCTTGCGCGACTTCGCCAGTTCGGTGAAGGCGGTTGCGCTGCCCGAGAAGGCCTCGCGCGATTCGAGGTTGATGTCCTGGGCGATGACCCGCATGTCCGCAGCGGTGCTGCGGTAGAGTTCATCGTGGCTGCTGCCGGCGGACATCTGCCACATGTTCACGCCGAATGCCGCGACGGCGACCGCGAGGCCTACGCCAGACAGCATCAGTACCGAATCGACACGGCCCCGCTGTTTATTCAAGGTAGCTTTCATTGTTCTTCTCCTGCCCTAGCTGTATGAGATGACGCCGGCCTGGGTAAAGTCTGCGTCTGTTAGAAGTCGGTTGGTATCGAACAGGGCGTAATCCCCATCCTCCGAGGCGAACACTCCACTCACGAACGCCTTGAGTTCATCTGCCACTTTCTTGTTGCTGCGAAGTTCCTCGGTGGACAGTCGTACACCGCCGAAACTTTCGTCGATCAACAGGCCGGTATGGATGCCGCGCCCGTTGATGATGAGTGCCTGCCGGCCCGATGATTTCCTGGTGCCTCCGGAGAGATAGGCGGAGAGGTCGGAAATGGCCACCACGCGGCCACCGATATTGGCGATCCCCCGTACCCAGGGCTTGACGCCGGGGACCGGGATGGTTTCGGGGACGTCGACGATGCGGCGGGTCTCGTCGGCGCTGATCACACAGCGCGTGCCGAGGATGCTGACGGCCGCACCGTGCCAGTCCATGATTTTTTGTTGCGCGGCGGGGACAGCGGCGGCTTCTTCACCGACCAGCTGCGCCATTTCCACCAGGCATTGGAAAGCGTCGTTACTCATCAGACTGCCACCCGGATAGAGAGGAATTCCTGCAGCACCTGTTTCAGCGCACCCATGTCCAGGGGCTTCTCAAGGTAGGCGGAGCAACCGCGATCCTTGGACTTGCCCATGGTGAAGACGTCGTCGTGGGAGCTGAGCATGACCACGGGGACTTCCGCGTACTCGCCGCGGCTGGCCCGGATCAGGGTCAAGGTCTTGAAGCCGTCGAGGGGTTCCATGGTGATGTCGAGCAGGATGAGGTCGGGTTTGACGTCTTCGAGTTTGGTCACCGCATCCCAGCCATTTTCAGCAGTGGCGACTTCGCAGCCGCACTGCTCCAGCATTTTGGAGGCCTTCAGCCGGATGATCTTGTCGTCGTCGACAAGCAGCACGCGGCGTTTGGCGCTGTTCTGTTCTTGGGGCATAGCTCTTATCTCTCCTGTTGTCCCGCGATAGGTATCTGGCCATTCGCGGGTTCAAACGCGTCATGACACGATCAGAGTATTAGCAGCCTTGGGAAACTTGAAAACTGTCAGTTGCTGTTTTTGTGATCAGGTTCCGCAGATTGCAAAATACCTGCGGCCCAGTGCAAAGAATCGCTGGCGGCAACTGCAACATATTTGCATCCGTGTAAAAAAACGCGAATTGATTGGCATTTTGGGAGACTTCCGCTTGAGGCGAGTCCCCCGCTGTAGCACGCTCTGTGGGCGATCACTTACAAACAATAAAACGGGGCAAACCATGTACTTGCACTCGAAGGGCCGAACTCGAAGCGTCGTCGCGTTATTGCTGCTGATTTTCAGCACGACACTCAGTGCAGCGAATCTCCAGGTGGCGGGTCTCGCCGTTTATACCGATACCGCCAGGGACATCTACATTGCCGGACTGCTGACCTCCAGCGGTTCGGCGCCGGGCAGCTTGGCTGAAGTCTCCGCCCCTGCTGCGATGGAATACCGCATCGCCACGCGGCGCATCAGCGACCGCGGCCTGTCGGGCACAATCCTGCTGCAGGCGGAAGTCGGTTCGGGCAAGCGCGCGCCGACGGAAGTCGTCGATGGCCTCGCCCAGCTCAAGCAGCGACTGGGTGGCGCTTTGCGTAACGGCGACCAGTTCCAGGTCGCGCTCTCGGAAGGGGGCGACACGGTATTCCGGCTGAATGATGTCGAATTGCTTTCCCTGCCCGGCAGTTCGGTCTTCGAATATTTGCTGAACGGCTGGATTGGCGATTCGGCTTCCGCCCTGATGCGCGACAGCCTGCTTGCGGGCAAGCTGGATGGCGATGTCATGCAGCGTTACGAGGCACTGATTCCACTGGATGAGCGCAAGGAACTGGTCGCCAGCTGGGGCGGTGCAGCTGCAGCCACCAAGGCTGTCGCTCCCGCGCCCAAGCCCGCACCCACACCGGCGCCCAAGCCGGTCCCTGCGCCGAAAGTCGTGGAACCCAAACCTGAGCCGGAGCCCGAGCCCGAACAGGTCGCGCAGGTGGAAGCTCCCGCCCCCGAGCCCGAACCAGAGAACGTGGCAAGCCCGGATGAGCCTGCGCCGGAAGAAGACGCCGCAGCGATAGTGGCAGCGGTGATTTCCGGGGGGGTAGTCGAGGAGGCAGTCGAGGAACCGGCCGAAGCGCTGGAGGTGGCCGCCGCCGAACCCGACCCGGAGCAGGCCTGGCTCGACACCCTGGATGACCGGGAGTACCAGCAGCAGCTCAACGACTATATCGCCAGTGTGATGATCAAGGTGTTCAGGTCGGTGCGCTATCCCAAGCGCGCCGTCAAGCGCGAGTGGGAAGGCCAGGTCGAAGTGCTCGCGGAGGTGGGTGCCAAGGGCGATATCCGCAAGATCTCACTGGAAGCCTCTTCCGGACGGGATATCTTGGACGAGGAGGCCCTCGAGGCCGTCAAGCGCGCCGCGCCCTTCCCCGAACTGACCCCCGTGGCGAAGGCCGAATTCCTCGCGGACAACGGCAGCAACAGCTACTTCATGATGATTCCCGTCAAGTTCATGCTCAACTGAGTGACGCCCGGGAGCGAACGGGAATTCTGCTTACCTCATCGGCGCCCGCGGGCGCCGGTTTTTCATCTCACTTGAAATCCGGCATCCAGCCGCCGGACTCCTTCCAGCGATTGACGATTTCACAGAACAGTTCCGCGGTGCGCTCGGCGTCGTAGGCGGCGCTGTGGGCCTCGCTGTTATCGAAATCCACACCCGCTTCCGCACAGGCCTTGGCCAGTACTGTCTGGCCATAGGCCAGGCCGGAGAGGGTCGCGGTGTCGAAAAAGGTAAAAGGATGGAAGGGGTTGCGCTTGATCTCGCAGCGCTCGACCGCGGCGTTGACAAAGCCAGCGTCGAAGTGGGCATTGTGGGCCACCATGATCGCCCGGGTACATTCCTGTTCGCGGATTTCCTTGCGCACGGCGCGAAACAGTTCGGCCAGCGCGTCGGACTCGTCCACGGCCTCGCGAAAGGGGTGCCAGGGGTCGATGCCGGTGAAGTCGAGCGCCGATTTCTCGATATTGGCGCCCTCGAAGGGTTTGACGTGGAAGTCCAGGGTGCGATGCACCGAGAGCACGCCGTCCTCGTCCATGCGAACGATGGTGGCGGCTATCTCGAGTATCGCGTCGGTACCGGCATTGAAGCCGCCGGTTTCCAGGTCCACGACCACCGGCAGGAAGCCGCGAAACCGATCCCTGATTCGCTGGTTGCTTTCATCACCCATACGCCAGCGCTCAGCCGGCGACCTGCCAGGGAAGTGCTTCCCCGGCGGCCAGTGGCGTCAGGGCTTCCTCACCAAGCTGCAGGGTCTCGGCCACCGGCCAGCTCTCCCGGCGCAGGGTGATCGTGTCGCTGTTGCGCGGCAGGCGATAGAAATCCGCCCCGAAATGGGAGGCGAAGCTCTCCAGCCGCTCCAGCGCGTTCTCCCTGGCAAAAACCGCGGCGTAGAACTCGATGGCAGCGTGGCCACTGTAGACCCCGGCGCAGCCGCAGCTGGTTTCCTTGGCCCGGCGCGCATGGGGGGCGGAATCGGTGCCGAGGAAAAACTTCGGGTTGCCCGAGGTGGCCGCCTCGACCAGCGCCTGCTGGTGGGTGTTGCGCTTGAGAATCGGCAGGCAGTAATAGTGCGGCCGGATTCCGCCGACCAGCATGTCATTGCGGTTGAACATCAGGTGGTGGGGGGTAATGGTCGCAGCTACATTGGGCCCGCTGGCGCTGACGAACTCCACCGCGTCGCGGGTCGTAATGTGCTCGAGAACCACCCGCAGGGCCGGGAAACGCTCACTGATCGGCGCCAGGTGGCGCTCGATGAAGACCTTCTCCCGGTCGAAGATATCAATTTCCCCGTCGGTGACCTCGCCGTGGATCAGCAGCGGCAGGTCGGCCTTCTCCATCGCCTCGAGGGTCGGGTAGAGGGCATCCAGTTTGGCCACCCCGGCATCCGAGTTGGTGGTGGCCCCGGCGGGGTAAAGCTTCACCGCATGGACAAATTCGCTCTCCGCCGCCCGCTGGATCTCCGCAGCGTCGGTCTGATCGGTCAGGTACAGGGTCATCAGCGGCTCGAACTGCCGCGGCAGGCCTTCCATCGCCCCGATGATGCGCTCGCGGTAGGCGGCGGCATCGGCGACGGTGGTCACTGGCGGGGTCAGGTTGGGCATGACGATGACGCGGCCGAAATAGCGGGCCATGTCGGTGCAGGTCAGTCCCAGGGCGGCGCCGTCGCGCAGGTGGACGTGCCAGTCGTCGGGGCGGGTAATGGTGAGTTGGTCCACTTGAGTCTTGTCCAGCAGGGGATGGGGGCAATGCTACAGGATTTCTGCTGCCGGGTCAGTGGTGGGGCCTGGTTTCGGGCGTTGACATTGGAGTGTTAAACCCGGCCACAGCGCGTGACAGGGCTTTCCGAAAACCGCAAAAGCGCCATCCATGGCAGCTCGTCCTCGGCCGTCCATGGCCTCGTACGTTTTCGGAAAGCCCTGTCACGCGCTGTGTCCTCCTCTTTCCCGAACTCTGAATACGTCACTTTGAAAAGAAAACTGTTCAATCTCTGGCTCAGGCGTTACACGGTGGGGTTCTCTGGCGATGGAGACCTGCATGCGGTTTCTAGTGGCGCAAAGTCGAGCATGAGACGAGAAGGCCCCTGCTGGAACCGTAAGGCGACAGGACGTCGCCGCCCGAGCCTGCACATGGATGTGCGCTTTTTGGCGTGTTCCAGCAGGGGCCTTCTCGTCTCATGCGGGAACCTGCTCCAGTCGCCCAAGGTACAACGCATCCCCAGCCTACAGCAGCGATGAATTCCTGCGCGGGGTGCAGTAGAATACGCCCCCTTTTTGTTGCAAACCCACGGAGCGAATCATGTCAGACGTGAACAAGGTCGTGCTCGCCTATTCCGGCGGCCTGGATACCTCGGTCATCGTGCGCTGGCTGCAGGATACCTACGACTGCGAAGTCGTGACCTTTACCGCCGACATCGGCCAGGGGGAAGAGGTAGAGCCCGCCCGCGCCAAGGCCGAAGCCATGGGCGTGAAAGAGATCTACATCGATGACCTGCGCGAAGAGTTCGTGCGCGATTTCGTCTTTCCCATGTTCCGCGCCAACACCATCTACGAGGGCGAGTACCTGCTCGGCACCTCCATCGCGCGGCCGCTGATCGCCAAGCGCCTGATCGAGATCGCCAACGAGACCGGGGCGGACGCCATATCCCACGGGGCCACCGGCAAGGGTAACGACCAGGTGCGCTTCGAACTCGGCGCCTATGCGCTGAAGCCCGGGATCAAGGTGATCGCGCCCTGGCGGGAGTGGGATCTGACCTCCCGCGAGACCCTGATGAACTACTGTCGCGAGCGCGATATCCCGGTGGACTTCGCCAAGGCGCAGAAGAAGTCGCCCTACTCCATGGACGCCAACCTGCTGCACATCTCCTACGAAGGCGACCTGCTGGAAGATCCCTGGGCGGAGTCCGAGGAGGACATGTGGCGCTGGAGCGTGAGCCCCGAGGCAGCGCCGGATGTGCCGACCTACATCGAGCTGACCTACGAGCAGGGTGATATCGTCGCCATCGACGGCGAGCGCATGAGCCCGGCCACGGTACTGGCGACCCTCAACAAGCTCGGTGGCGACAACGGCATCGGCCGGCTGGACATCGTCGAGAACCGCTATGTGGGCATGAAATCCCGTGGCTGCTATGAAACTCCCGGCGGCACCATCATGCTGCGCGCCCACCGGGCGATCGAATCGATCACCCTGGATCGCGAAGTCGCCCACCTCAAGGACGAGTTGATGCCGCGCTACGCGCAGATGATCTACAACGGTTACTGGTGGAGCCCCGAACGGCAGATGCTGCAGGCGGCCATCGACGATTCCCAGAAGGTCGTCAATGGCGTGGTGCGTTTGAAGCTGTATAAAGGTAATGTGATCGTGGCGGGCCGCAAGTCGGAAGACAGCCTCTTCGACGAGAGCATCGCCACCTTCGAGGACGACGCGGGCGCCTATGACCAGAAGGATGCGGAAGGCTTTATCAAGCTCAACGCGCTGCGCATGCGTATCGCCGCCGGCAAGGGGCGTTCGCCGCTGTAGCGCAAACTGCGGAGAGGCGCGGTGAACGTATTTATCCTCAATACCGGGCGTTGCGGCTCGACCTCGATCATCGAGGCGAGCCGCCACATCACCAATTACAGCAGCGCCCACGAATCGCGCAGCGGCCACCTGGGTGAGGAACGCCTGGATTTTCCCGACCAGCACATCGAGGCGGACAACCGCCTCAGCTGGCTGCTGGGCCGGCTGGACAGGAAGTACGGCGATAACGCGATCTACATCCACCTGATGCGCGCGCCGGAGAAAGTCGCGAAAAGCCACGTGCTGCGTTATTCCCACGGTATTATCCTCGCCTACCGCAAGGGCATCCTGCGCGGCCTGAACCCGGAGTCCGATGCCTACGAGGTCTCCCTCGACTACTGCGATACCGTCACGGAGAACATCCGCCTGTTCCTGCGCGACAAGACCCGCAAGATGGAATTCCACCTGGAGCACGCGGAGCGCGATTTCCGCCGCATGTGGGAGCTGATCGGCGCCGAGGGCGACCTGGAAGCGGCGATCGAGGAAATGCGCAAGCCGCACAACGCCACGGTCAAGAACAAGCGCTACAAGAAGTACCGCTGGAACTGGTGGCGGCAGCGCCTGGGCCTGATCGAGTAGTACCCGTGGGAAAACCCCTGCAAGTCTGCTGTGTCACCGACGGCAAGCCTGGTCACAGGACGCAACTGGCCGGGCTGGTCCAGGCCCTTGGCGAAGTGCGGCCGGTGGCAGTGAGCTGGCTCGACTGCAGCGCCGCGCTGCCCGGCCCGGTGCCGCTCCCCGAACTCATCCTGGCCGCCGGCCACCGCACCCACTGGCCGGCGCTGCGCCTGAAATACGCGAGCCGCGCGCCGCTGGTGGTGCTGATGAAACCCAGCCTGCCGCGCTGGCTGTTCGATCTCTGCGTCATTCCCGAACACGATGGTGTAAAAGCATCGCAGCGAGTCCTGCTCACCCGGGGCATGCTGAACGATATCCGGCCGGCGACAGGCGCCGACCCCGGGCGCGGCCTGCTGCTGCTCGGCGGGCCATCGAAGCATCACGGCTGGTCGGAAAGTGCCATCCTCGAGGAACTTGCGCAGCTGCGCGCCAACCTTCCCGACGTAAGTTGGCAGGCCAGCACGTCCCGCCGCACACCCGCCGCGACGGCTCAGGCCCTTTCGGCGATGCAGGATGAGCGCTTCGAGTTCACGCCCTTCGAGGACACCGACCGGGACTGGCTGCGCCAGCGTATGCAGGAGTGTGGCGTTATCTGGGTCAGCGAGGATAGCGCCTCGATGGTTTACGAAGCCCTGAGTGCCGGCGCCCGGGTCGGGGTGCTGGCAGTGCCGCGCAAGCGCCGTTCCCGGGTCAGCGAGGGGCTGGACGCCCTGGTTGCCGAGGGCCGGGTCACCAGCTTGGAAGCGCTGGCAAGCCAGGGGCAGATGCCGGAACGCTCCGCGCCTCTCGAAGAGGCGGCGCGTGTGGCACAATACCTCTCACGATGGCTGAACGAGGCGGGACAGCACCGAGAATGAGAGTCTTGCAGGTTCTGCCCGGCCTTGAGAGCGGCGGCGTCGAGCGCGGCACTTTGGATCTCGCCCGCGAGCTGGTGCGCCGTGGCCACCAGTCCCTGGTGATCTCCAACGGCGGGCGCATGGTGGCCCAGCTGGAAGCAGAGGGCAGCCAGCACTTTCACTACCCGGTGCATCGCAAATCCCTCTCCTCGCTGTTTCGTGTTCCCGGCCTGCGCCGCCTGCTCGACGAGTTGGCGCCGGATGTCATTCACCTGCGCTCGCGGATTCCGGCCTGGATGGTCTGGCTGGCGCTTGGGCGGCGGCCCCGGGCGCAGCGACCGGCCCTGGTGTCCACCTTCCACGGGCTGTACTCCATCAGCCGCTACAGCGCGATCATGGGTTGTGGCGACGGCGTTATCGCCATCTCCGACTGTGTCCGCGATTACATCGAGAACAACTACCCGCAGATCGACCCGGCGCGGATCACCCGCATCCACCGCGGTGTGGATACCACGCAATTTCCCACGGGCTTCCAGCCCGATCCCCAGTGGCGCGAGGCCTTCTTCGGCCAGTACCCGCAGCTGCGCGACCAGCCCCTGTTATTGATGCCCGGCCGCCTGACCCGCTGGAAGGGCCAGTTCGAGTTCCTCCAGCTGATGGCCATGTTGCGCGCCGACGGCGTGCACTGCCACGGGGTGATCGTCGGCGAGGGCGATCCCGGCAAGGAAAACTACCGGCAGGACCTGGAGCGGCGCGCCCATACCCTGGGGATAGATCGCGATGTGACCTTCCTCGGCCATCGTTCGGACATGGCCGAGCTGTACGCGGTTTCCGCCATTGTCTGCAATCTCTCGCGCCACGCGGAGCCTTTCGGGCGTACCGTGATCGAGGCCCTGGCGATTGGCTGCCCGGTGCTGGCCTGGGACGAGGGCGGACCGGCGGAATCACTGCGCGCGTGCCTGCCGGCAGGGCTCGTGCCCAAGGATGACCTGCAGCAACTGACGGATTCGGCCCGGCGATTCCTCGCCGAGCCGCCGCCGGTCAGCCTCGCTCCGGGTTTTACCCTCGATGCCCAGGTGGAGGCCACGCTGGCCGTCTACCAACAATTGCTGTCCGGCGCCGCAGTTGCGGTGAACCCGGCGCCTACCAGCGAGTAGCCAGAGCATGCGAATCCTGCACGTCGCCCACCAGCAACAGCGCAAGTACGGCCAGACCCGGGTGAGCTGGGCGCAGAAGCTGTTCTTCGGCCTGATCAAGAACGACTACATGGTGCGCGGTTTTTCCGATCGCGACGTGGCTGCCTTCGAGGCGCCCTTCGGCATTCGCGAGCTCGGCGCCCGGGCGGCCAACCGGCGCCTGCTGGAAACGGTGGAAGCCTATGCCCCGGAACTGGTGATCGTTGGCCACTGCGACATCATCCGCAACGAGACCCTGGAGCAGATCCGCGCCATGTTGCCGGGCGTGGTGATCGCCGGGGCCAACAACGACCCGCTCTTCGTGCCCGAGAACTCGGCCAAGATCGCCCATCGCTGCGAGGTGGTGGACGCCATGTTCGTCTCCACCGGCGAGCGGGAACTGCAGCAGTACGCCGGCAAGCGGGCGCGCCTGCTGCACATGCCCAACCCGGTGGACCCGGCTATCGAGAGCGCTGACGGTTCCGCGCGCAGCGACCAGGCCCACGACGTGATTTTCTGCAGCAAGTCCGAGGCCTACACCGAGCGCGGCCAGACCGTGCAGTACCTCAGGGACAATCTCGATGCCGCGGTCGATTTCTACACGCCCGGCAGTTTCGGCGTAGCCGGCGTCTGGGGGCGGGATTACGACGAGGCCCTGGCGGACAGCAGGATGGGCCTCAACCTCAACCGTCAGGAGGGCCTGCACTGGTACTCATCGGCGCGCATGGCGCAGATGGCCGGCAACGGCCTGCTGGTGTTCACCCATGCAAGTGGCGGCTTTGACAGCCTGTTCCCGGCGGAAAGCATGGTCTATTTCAGTACGCCGGAGGAACTGGCCGGGGAGATCCAGCGCTTCCACGCGGACGACGCCATGCGCCGCGAATGGGCCGCCCGGGGCCGCGCCTTCTTTCACAGCGAGATGAACAGCCGCCTCTACGCGCGCTACATCGTGGAAGCCAGCCTGCAGCTGCCCTTCAGCCACGACTACGTGTGGAGCCCGGAGCGATGAGCCGGGATATCCGCCTCGCCCAGGTCATGGCCGGCGCCGAACACGGCGGCGCGGAAAGTTTCTATGATCGCCTGGTGGCGGCTTTCACCGGGGTGGAGGGCGTTGCCCAGCGCGCCTATACCCGCGATTACCCCGGACGTACCGCGTACCTGGAGACCGCGGGCGTGGACCTCGCGCACTTCCGCTTCGGCGGCAGGCTGGACCTGCTCGATCACTGGCGCTACCGGCGTGCACTGCGGGCCCAGCAACCCGACGTGGTGCTGACCTGGATGAACCGGGCCTCGATTCTCACCCCGCCGGGGGACTACCGCCTGGCCTGCCGCCTCGGCCATTACTACGATCTCAAGTATTATCGCCACGCCGATTTCTGGATCGGCAATACCCGGGGCATCTGCGAGCACCTGGTGCGCGGCGGCATGCCTGCGACGCGGGTGGAGTACATCGCCAATTTTATCGATGAGCGCCCCTGCCTGCCGGCCTCGCGCGCTTCACTGGACCTGCCCGATGGCGTACCCCTGCTGGTCGCGGCGGGACGGCTGCACCGCAACAAGGGCTTCGATGTGCTGCTGGCGGCCCTGGCGCGGATACCCGAGGCCGTGCTGTGCATTGCCGGTACCGGTCCAGAGGAAGATGCCCTGCGCGAGCAGTGTCGGGAGCTGGGGCTCGATTCAAGGGTCCGCTTCCTCGGCTGGCGCGACGATGTCAGCAGCCTGATTCTCGCCGCTGACCTGTTTGTCTGCTCATCCCGACACGAAGGGCTGGGCAATATCGTGCTCGAGGCCTGGTATCGCGAGTGCCCTATCGTGGCGGCGGAATCCCAGGGGCCGCTGGAGTTGATCGAGGACGGTAGCAGCGGCGTGCTGACAGCGGTGGATGACGCGGCGGCCCTTGCCGACGGAATCCGCCAGGTGCTCGCCGACCCGCAGGCCGCCCGGCGGATGGCGGAGGCTGGCGCGGCCCGCTATCGCGACGAATTCTCCCAGCCGGTGATCCTCGGTCGATACACGGAACTGTTCCGCCAGCTGGCGGCGGAGCGGAGCGGATGAGTGAATTTGTCCAGCTCGGCAGTGAAGCTGCCGCTTTCGCCCGCGGCGGCAACCGCCTGTGTTTTGTCGATCCGCGGGATGCCGGGCGTTGTATCAAGGTGCTGCGCCCCGACCGCTCGCCGGCAATCAAGCGCGGGGAGAGCGCTTTCCCGAAGAATCTTAAACCCCTTGCGAGCTTTGACGATAACCGTGAAGAGGCAAGGGTTTACGCCGCCATCCAGCGCAGCGTCGGTGAACCGGCATTCGAGCTGATCCCCCGGCTCTACGGCTGGGTCGACACCGACTTCGGCGAGGGACTGTGCCAGCAACTGCTGCGGGACGACGACGGGCGGATAGCGGTGAGCCTGAAGCAGTACCTGTGGGAGCGCGGCCGCGACGGGGCACTGGAGGCGCCGCTGGCGGCCTTCGGCCGGGACTGGGCTGCCGCGGGTATGCCCTCGAGAAAATTGCTGACCCACAATATGGTGGTGCAGTGCGCGAATCAGGAACCGCTAAGAATCTGGGTGATCGATGGCCTGGGATGGCCCGACCTGCTGCCGCTGGCACGCCTGGTGCCGGCCCTGGCACGGCGGCGGGCCAGCCGCCGGGTGAATGCACTGGAGGCCAGCATCCAGGAGCAGCTCGACAAGCGCGGCGATCCCGCGCAATTCGGTTACCACGGCTGGCTGGAAGAGGGGCAGCGGCTGCGGTGACTCAAGCTCAGACCCAGGCTCAGGTGAAACTTATGCCTCAGGACGGGCCCGCCGGGTCCCCGGCGCCGGTAAATGATCACGGCCCCCGCTGGTTCTACTTGCTGGGTGCGGGCCTGTTGCTGCTGTTTGCTGTAGCTCGGCTTTACACCAACAAGCCCGCGGACTATGCGGTGCAACTCCTGGTACTGATGACGGCGGTGGCTTTCTGGCGCTTCCGTCACCCGCTGCGCAAAAGCCGGATCTTCCACCTCTTCCTGCTGGCGCTCCTCGCGCAACTGGTAACCTGGGGCTTGAGCCTGTGGCTGACGCCGGAGTTGGCCGAGAGTTCTCCCAAGGTGGAGCGCCTGGGCGCCTGGTTCTTCCTCCTGCCGGTGGCGGTGTTTGCAGGGGGCAGCAAACAGCGGGTTTTCCTGCTCTGGGGAGCCGCCCTCGCGGCGCTGATGCTGGCGCCCTGGCTGAGCGGCGAAGGCTGGAGCGAGATAGCGCGAGGCCTGGCGGGCAAGCGGGTCGGGTTCGGGATCATCAACGAACAGCACACCGGCGTGCTGTTCGGGCTCGCCCTGCTCGGGCTGGGTATATTCCTGTTCCGATTCCAGGCCTGGGCGAGAGCGCAGGGGAGGGCCTGGCTGCTGGTCCCCTACACATTTTTTATGCTTTGCGCCCTTTCGGTCGTGGTGTTCGCGCAGACCCGCGGGGTCTGGCTGGGCCTGTTGAGCACGCTGGCGGTGCTGGCCCTGGTGATCACCTGCAGATTGAGTGGCGAGCGAAAAACGGCCTATATGGCAGTGCTGCGGGAGATGCGCTGGCGGGTCGCCGGCGTGATCGTGCTGTTGCTGGTAATGGTAACCGCGCTGTTCAGCAGTATCATCGTCGATCGAATCAGCGAGGAGGGCACCCCGGCGGCGGTGCTCGCCGGCGAAGTCGAGGACCTGAGCCTGGAGGGTAGCGTCCGGGTGAGACTCAACACCTGGCGGGAGGCCTTGCACTGGGTCGGGGAAAGGCCCGTCTTTGGCTGGGGCGGCAACGGCCGCAGCGAGGTGGTACAGTCCAGTCCGGGACTGAGCGCCGTCGACAAGGGGCGAATCCGCCATCTGCACAGTACGTACATGGATACGCTGGTCGACTTTGGTTTTGTCGGCCTGTTGCTGTGGCTCGCCTTGCTATGGACGCTTGGCAGGGCCATAGTGCGAGCGTGGAGAGCATCCAGCCTGGCCGACGATTTCTTCTGGTTCTGGTGTGCCTTCCTCGTGTACTGGCTGGTCGTCAACGTGTTCGAGTCTTACATGTATTACGAGAGCGGGTTTTACCTGTTCGCCCTGGTTGCCGGCGCCTGCCTGTCGCTGGTCGAGGGGCAATCAGCAGAAAATGAGTAGACGGCGAATCGCGGCCTCGCAAACACTATAACGGTAGAGAGAATGATCAGTTATTTCGCCAAGCGGCGACTGAAAAAACACGATACGAATAACAACCGCAAGTTGCAGTCAGTGGTACAGGGCGCGCTCCTGCAACAGTCCGCCCTGCACAGTGTGGAAGCGGGCGTCGGCAACGACCGCGAGCACGAGATCGTGGTCTCCCTCACGTCCTATGAAAAGCGCATCGGCGATGCCTACCTGTGCATCGAGAGCCTCTTGCAGCAGTCCCTGCGCCCGGACCGCATCGTCCTGTGGCTGTCCCGCTCCAATTTTCCTTCCGGCAAAGTGCCGGCCCTGCTGCGCAGGCAGGAGAGCCGTGGCCTGGAGGTGGTATTTACCGATGATGACCTCGGCCCCTATAAAAAGTACGTACATGCGCTGGAGCGTTTCCCCGAGAGCCTGGTGATCACGGTCGATGACGACATCCTCTACCCGGTCGACATGGTCGAGCAACTCTACGAAGCCTGGCTGGAGCGGCCGCAGCTGATTCATTGTCACCGCGCGCACAGTATGCGCCTGGCCGGGCCGGGCAAACTGGCGCCCTATAACAAGTGGCCCAACTGCCAGGCCGGCGAAGCGCCCTCCAGCCGGGTTTTCCCCACGGGAGTCTGCGGCGTACTTTATTTTCCCGGCGCGCTGCACGCGGATGCGACCAACCGTGAGCAGTTCATGCGCCTCTCCCCCCGCGCCGACGATATCTGGCTGAAGGCGATGAGCCTTCGCCAGGGCACCCTGAGCGCAGTGATCGACGATCCGCGCTGCTGGAAAGACCGCTTCCTCACCATCACCGGCTCCCAGGTCCTGTCCCTGAAACAGGAAAACTGGTCCTGCAGCCAGGGCAACGACGAAAAACTGGCAGCCGTGTTCGGTGAATACGAGCTGTTCGATAAATTGTCCTGACGTCGCCACCAACGCACATCCGAGAACAATCCAGGAGGGCAGGCTATGGCCAGGTATTTCAAGATTGCGGCGCTGATCATCGTGATCGCCCTTGTCAGCATTTCCCTGCTTGGCTGGTGGTACCTGCGTTTCGACGTGATCGAGGCGCCAGAACTGCCCGGGGAGATCGAGGCAGGAGTCGTCAGGCACGAGGGCAAGCAGCGCGGCTGGTTCGCCTACCTGCCCGCTTCCCGTGGCTCCAGCCCACCGGTGGTGCTGGTGTTGCACGGTTCACAGGGCAAGGGCAACGATATCCGCGGCATGAGCTTCTACGGCTTTGATGTCGAGGCGGAACGCGCGGGCTTCATCGCAGTTTACCCCGATGGCTATGAGGGCCACTGGAACGACTGCCGTGCCAGCGCCAGTTATGCGGCGAACCAGGAGAACATCGATGATGTAGGCTTCTTCCGCGCCCTGGTGGAGGAACTCCAGGGGCGATACGGGATCGACCCGCAGCGCGTGTACGCGGCGGGATTCTCCAACGGAGGCCACATGGCCTACCGCCTCGCCCTCGAGGCGCCGGAACTGGTGCGCGGCGTGGCGGCGATCTCCGCCAACCTGCCGGTGGCGGCGAACCTCGGTTGCGCGGAGTCCGGCCAGCCGGTTTCAGTGCTGATGATCAACGGTACGGCGGACCCGGTGAATCCCTACGCCGGCGGCCTGGTGGAAATCCTTGGTGACGCCAGTCGCGGGGAAGTGCGCTCGGCGCTGGATACCGCCGATTACTGGGCGCAACTCGCCGGCTATTCCGGGGAGGGCGAAGCGCGCAGCCTGCCGGACCAGGTTGCCGATGACGATACCAGTGTCGAAACCCTGCGCTGGGCTGACGGCCTGCGACCATCGGTGGAATTGGTGACGGTGGTCGGCGGCGGGCATACCATGCCCAACCCGAGTTTCAACCTGCCCCTGCTGCTAGGGCCCACCAGCCATGAGTTCGACAGTGCGCAGCTTATCTGGGAATTCTTCAGCGCCCTGCCCCTGGTGGAGCCTCGCCGGGGTAATTGATGCCGGTCAGGCACCCGTGGGGTAGGGCAGGGGAATAACGATGCTGAGCGCCTGCGCCGCTACCCGGCCGGGATTGCGGTAGCCGTGTTTCTGGTCCCCGGGGAAGGCGAGCACATCCCCGGCTTCCACCCGCCAGGTTTCACCGTCCACTGAAACGGCAACCTCGCCTGCGAGCGTGACCAGGTATTCCTTGGTGCCCTGCAGGTGGGGCTTGCCGGCCATGGAACCCCCCGCGGCGAACTCCATCCTGTCGATCTCGATACCCCGGACCCGGTCCGGCATCAGCTTGTGCACCTGTACTTTCCCGGAGCTGCGCCTTTCTACCGGCACCGCCTCACGCTTTAACAGGCTGCTGGCCTTGCGCGGCCGTGACAGCAGTGTCTCGATGCCGACCCCGAGTGCCCCGGCGAGTTTGCAGAGATTGGTCAGGGAGGGATTGCCGCCACCGGACTCCATGTGAGTGACGGTGGAGCGCGGAATCTGTGCCAGGGCCGCGAGTTTCTCCTGGCTGAGGTCTCGCCGCCGGCGCAGCGTGGCGATGTTCTCCGCGAGATAACTGGCAACGTGATCGAGTTCGGACATGGGGTCTCCCTGCTCTATCCCTGACTTGGCATTCCGTCAATATATTGGCGAATTCGGCAATATTATGGTTGTTGAAGGCTAGTCTATGCCTGTGAGCAAATCAAACAGAGGAGGATCTGCCATGCGTTTAGAACATGCCAATATCACCGTCAGCAACCTGGACAACAGCGTTGAATTCTACCTGCGCCTGCTCGGCGGTGGGGTACGCTGGGAAGGCCGTACCGGCGCGGGCCACCGCGCGGCGCATATCGGCGACGACCGCACCTATCTCTCGCTGTTCGAGGCCGAGGCCGCAGGCAGGGCGCCGGAGGATTACGCCGCGGTGGGATTCAATCACCTGGGTTTCGAGGTGGACGACCTGGACAGCTACCGCGCCCTACTCTGGGAGATGGGGGTGGCGATCAAGGGCGAGGAGTCCTACGACCCCGGCCGGCGCCTGTACTTCTACGACCCCGACGGGGTAGAGATCGAGCTGGTGGAATATTGAGGGCTCGCCTCGTTGCCGATCTCCCAGAAGCTGATACTCAGGGGCGGCAGTTCCGCCGCCCCGGTTTCCAGGGGGAAATCCGCCAGGGAAACAGCCCCCCTGCGCAGTTTTGGTTTTGTACCATTGATACGCAGCTTGCGGCTGGTAAGTTGCTTCGCTGTCAGGGTATAGCGCCGCCCCACCGGCCCCAGCCCGCGAAGCACTGGCACGGCGGGCACTTCGGCGAGGTTGATGAGCAAGAGGCACTGGCCCTCACCCCGCGCCGCGCTGTGCAGGTAGGCTCGTACCTCGGGCAGTGCGCTTCTTACCGGATAGACTGCAGTCCCCATCAGCTGTCGCCACATCCAGCTCACCCAGTAGTCCGGCCGCGGTTTCAGGGTGAGCCGGTCGATCAGCCCGTAGTCGCCCCCCACCAGGGCCTGGCGCACCATCACCCGCTGGCCGAGGCGCGCACCCTGGCCGAGCTGGTCCGCCCACCAGAAACCCGAGACCCAGCGGTCCGAGCGGTAGGGCTGGCCACCGCACTGGGCCGAGCCGGTTTCCCCTGTCCATATCTCCGCCTGTGGTTGCAGGCGGTCGCGCAGTTCCGCGAGCTGGCGGCTGTAGCGGCGGAAGTACTCGAAGGAGGCCGGGTCGATCATGTGCCGGCGCCGCGCCCGCAGGGTGCGCAGGGGGCTGCGCTCGCTCTGGAAGGGATAGAAATGCCAGTCGACGATATCCAGCTCCCCGGCCAGTTCGCGCAGGAACTTCGGGGTGATATTGCTGATCGGCCGGATGGTCTCCCCGAGGCGCGGCCAGAAGGCGCTGCCGGGACCGCAGATGCGGGCCTCGGGGTAGTACTGGCGCACCAGGGCCTTGAAGGTGCGGTAGTCCCGGGCGAGGTTGCGCGCCCGGGGCTGGGAGCGCAGCCCGTGGAAGGCCCAGTAGGCATTGAGCTCGTTACCCAGTTCGAAGACATCGACCTCATAGCCCTGTTCCCGGGAGTACTGCAGTAGCCGTTCCACCTCGCCACCGCCCCAGCGCCCGTGCTGCTGGCGGCGAAAGAGGCCGTACTTGCAGGTGAAGAAGAGCTTCAGGTCGTGGCGTCGCAGGAAGGCGTGCAGCGCGTCCCACTGTTCCCTGTGCAGGACCAGGCTGTTGCTTTCTCCCGGCGGGGCCTCGAAGTAGTGGATCTTGTCGGCCTCGCTGCCGCCGATGCGCAGGTAGGCCGGCCCCAGCGCATGGACCAGGCGGTTGAGCTTGCCACTGTTCAGCGAAAGCGGCGCGAGCCGACTGGTGCCGATACCGCGCCGCGCCCGGGTCGTACCCTCCCACCAGAACCCGCCGGCGAATACGGAAATATCGATGGACCAGGAGAGATAGCGGGAGTCCACATGGTGCACCGGCACCAGGCCCGTGGCGGTGACCTCCGCCAGTAGCACTTCGCTGTTTTGACCGGCCTGCTCCGCTTGCATACGGCTCCGTTGCGCCGACTGATGTTGTAGGCATCGTGCAACATTATTGTTACAGAATAGTCACACAGCTGCCTTTTCCGGCCTAGTGGAAATCCCGGGACCTGATGTTCAGCGCCTCGAGGGCATGGGTGTGGTCCTCCAGCCGGCCGGCGATGATGTGGATGACACCGTCCTTGCACTCCAGCGTACCGGTGACCACCAGCAACTGCCCCGCCAGCAGGGCCTGGCGGAAGCGCTCCTGGGTCTGCTTCCAGACCACCACGTTGCTGTTGCCGGTCTCGTCCTCCAGGGTGAGGAAGACCACGCCGGCGGCGCTGCCCGGGCGCTGGCGGCAGGTGACCAGGCCGGCGATGCGGACGAAGCGGTGGTTGCCGATGGTGGCGAGGTCCGCGTGGCGCTTGCAGCGGTCGAAGGGCGGCTGCAAGCGCAGCAGGCTGAGGGGGTGGGCGCGCAGGGTCAGACCGGTGGCGCGGTAGTCCGAAAGCACCTCTTCGGCGACCGCCGGGGCCGGCAGTTGCAGGCCGTCATCGAAATAGCGGCCGCCCTGGAATTCCTCTTCCCGCAGCAGGGGACGCGGCGCCTCCAGCGCCATGATTTGCCACTGGGCCTGGTGGCGGTGGCCGGAAAGGGCGGCGAGGGCGTCGGCATCGGCCAGGGCTTCCATGTCGCGCTTGTCGAGTTGCGCCCGGCGGCGCAGGTCGCTGACCTGGCGGAAGGGCGACTGGGCGCGGGCTTCCACCAGGCGCTGCGCGCCGCCCTGGCTCAGCCCGCGGACCAGGCGCAGGCCGAGGCGGATGGCGTGTTGCTGCCGTTGGCTGGCGCCGGCGGCAGGCGCGAAATCCGTTTGCTCGAGCAGGCGGTGATCCCAGTCGCTCAGGTTGGCATCCACCGGCAGCACCAGCACGCCGTGGCGGCGGGCGTCCTGGATGAGTTGCGAGGGGGTGTAAAAACCCATGGGCTGGCTGTTCAGCAGCCCGGTGAAAAAGGCCGCCGGGTGGTGGCGCTTGAGCCAGGCCGAGACCCAGGCGAGCAGGGCGAAGCTGGCGGAGTGGGATTCCGGGAAGCCGTAGCCGGCGAAGCCCTTGATCTGGTCGAAGAGGCGGCGGGCGAAGTCTTCATCGTAGCCGCGCTCGATCATGCCCCGGGTGAGCTTTTGTTCAAACGTCAGCAGCTTGCTGTTGCGCCCCCAGTTGGCGATGGCGCGGCGCAACTGGTCCGCCTCGCCGCCGGAGAAGCCCGCCGCCACCATGGCCAGCTTGATCACCTGTTCCTGGAAGATGGGCACGCCAAGCGTGCTTTCGAGTACGCTCCTGATGGCATCCGAGGGATAGCTCACCGGCTCCTGCCCCTGCCGGCGGCGCAGGTAGGGGTGGACCATGTCGCCCTGTATCGGCCCGGGGCGGACGATGGCGATCTGGATGACCAGGTCGTAGAAGCAGGCGGGCTTGAGCCGCGGCAGCATGGACATCTGCGCCCGGGATTCGATCTGGAACACGCCGATGGTATCCGCCTGCTGCAGCATGCGGTAGGTGGCCTGGTCATCCTTCGGGACATCGGCAATCGTGCGAATATCCGGCTGGTAGCTGTGCACCAGCTGCAGGCTCCGGCGAATGGCGGAGAGCATGCCGAGGGCGAGGATGTCCACTTTCAGCAGGCCCAGGGCTTCTATATCTTCCTTGTCCCACTGGATGACGGTGCGCTCGGCCATGCTGGCATTTTCTACCGGCACCAGAGTGGAGATGGGGCTGCGGGTGATGACGAAGCCCCCCACGTGCTGGGACAGGTGGCGGGGGAAACCGAGGATCTGCTGCACCAGCGAGTAGAACAGCTCGGCCTGTTTGCTGTGTTCCGCCACGCCCTGTTCGGCGAAGCGCTTGGCGAGGTCCCCCGTGCGGTCCCACCAGGCCATGGAGCGGGCGAGATCGTCGACGAAGACCGGGTCCAGCCCCAGGGCCTTGCCTACGTCGCGCACCGCGCTGCGGGCGCGGTAGGTGATCAGCGTGGCGGCCAGCGCGGCACGCTTGCGGCTGTACTTGCGATAGATGTACTGGATCACCTCCTCGCGGCGCTGGTGCTCGAAGTCGACGTCGATGTCCGGCGGCTCGTCCCGCTCCCTGGAAATGAAGCGCTCGAAGAGCAGGGAAATCTGCTGCGGCGAGACCTCGGTAATGCCGAGGCAGTAACACACCACCGAGTTGGCCGCCGAGCCGCGGCCCTGGCAGAGGATGTCGCGCTCGCGGGCGAAGCGGACGATGTCGTACACGGTGAGAAAGTAGTACTCGTAATGCAGCTCCTCGATCAGCGCCAGTTCCCGCTCGATGCGCTGTTGTATTTCTTCGGGTGCGCCAGCGGGCCAGCGCAGGCTACTGCCCTCGGCCACAAGTTCGCGCAGGTAGCTGTTTGGGTCGTGCCCTTCCGGCACGACTTCCTCCGGGTATTCGTAGCGCAGTTCCTCGAGGCTGAAATTGCAAAGCGCGGCAATGCGCAGTGTCTCTTCGATCAGGGTAGGGGGGTATAACCCGGCTATTGTTTCCAGCGCGCGCAGGTGGCGCTGGCTGTTGCCGAGACGGCGGCGGCCGAGTTGCGCGATGCTGGTGTTGTGGTGGAGGGCGGTGAAGACATCATGCAGCGCCTTGCGCCCGGCCACGTGCATGCGCACATCGCCACAGGCGACCATCGGGACATCGAGCGCCGCCGCCAGTTGCCGCGCATGGAGGAAGCGCCTGGCGGCATCGTTACCCAGGACGTGAGTGAAACCCAGCCAGAGGCGCTGCCTGCACAGGCGCGCCAGTTGCCGGGCATAGGACAGTTCGTGCTCCCCGCCGCCCGGTATAAGAATCAACAGGCAGCGCTTGAGGTGGAACAGGACATCGCGCAGCGTGACGTGATATTCCCCCTTGGGGCTGCGCCGGCGGGCCAGGGTGATAAGGCCGGAAAGCTCCGCGTAGGCGGCGCGGGTGGGCGCCAGGGCGAGCAGGCGTAAATCCTCCTCCAACTGGAATTCGCTGCCAATGATCAGCTTCAGGCCGAGCTCTTTGGCGGCGACGTGGGCCTTGACCACACCCGCCAGTGAGCATTCGTCAGTAATGGCCAGTGCCGCATAGCCCAGCCGCGCGGCCCGCTCCACCAGTTCATGGGGGTGGGAAGCGCCGCGCAGGAAGCTGTAGCAGCTCAGGCAGTGGAGTTCAGCGTAGGCCATCGACAGGACTCACCACCCCCATGGCACCGCGACCCAGTACATGGGTATAGATCTCGGTGGTTTTTACATCGCCATGGCCAAGCAGCTTCTGGATGGTGCGCAAGTCATAACCCTGCTGCAGCAGGCGGGTAGCGAAACTGTGGCGAAAGGTGTGGCAGCGCACCGGCTTGACGATACCCGCCTGCCGGCGGGCCTGGGTAACCGCCTTGCGCACGGTGGTGGGGTGCAGGTGATGCCGGCGCAGCGTACCGCTGCGAGGGTCCCGGCCGATCCCGGCTGCCGGAAACAGGTATTGCCAGCCCAGCTCACGGGAGGCGCTGGGATACTTACGCTCCAGCGCATTGGGCAGGTAAACCTCGCCGAAGCCATCGGCCGTGTCCCGCTGGTGCAGGTTGTCAACCACGCGAACCTGGAGCTGCAACTTTTCCGCCAGGCTCTGCGGCAGCAGGGTGGTGCGGTCCTTGTCGCCTTTTCCGGCGCGAACCGTGATCGTCAGCATTTCGAAATCCAGGTCCTTCACGCGCAGCGACAGCAGTTCATTGAGGCGCAGGCCGGAGCCGTAGAGCAGTTCCACCATCAGGCGGTGGGTGCCCTGCAGGTGTTCGAGAACACGTAAAACTTCATCGTGCGTGAGAACGACAGGCAGGCGGCGCCTTTGTTTGGCCTTTTCGAAATCGAGGGGCTCCAGTTCAACCTGGAGGAATTTGCGGTAGAGGTAGACCAATGCATTCAGGGCAATACGCTGGGTCGCCGGTGAGCAGTACCTGTCGTGCCCCAGGTGGCTGAGGAACTGGTTGATGTGCCCTCCATCCATCTTTGCCGGATGTTGCTTGCCGTGGAACAGAATGAAGCGCCTGATCCAGCCGATATAGGTCTTCTCGGTCTGGTAGGCGTAGCCCTTGTCCCGCATGTCCTTGCGGACGCAATCCAGGAATTTGGTGGAGCCGGCAGCAATTGAGGGGCGGATGTCGTCCATAAATATGAGCCGCATAAATACTGTATGTATGTACAGTATAAGATAGAATCTGTTGGCCAGAGACGGTTTTTCAGAGGAATTATTGGAGGCGATTTCTGTAATGTGTTGTAACCGATTGAATTTGGGGAATTTAATAAGGTGGGTGTAATTCTCTGCTGAGCGGAAATGATGGGATATAGTAGGAACGTTTCTCGTTATGCTACTTGGCGAAATTCAAGGAATTGCGTGTAGGGGTTTGAAAAGACAAGGGAATGCTATGAAATTTGTGAGACAGGGGATGGAAATAGGTGGAATTGTGTTATCTGAATCGTTCACCAGAATAGGCTGTTATGGGATAAAGTCAGTGAAGGCAGTACCCCAGAGATGAGCATCAAAGAAATATTGAAGTACAATTACAAGCGCGCACGAAGGGACTCAAAGTCATTTGTCCTGGCAGCATTGCCAATATTCGTTACGTTCTTTCTTAAGGATATTTCTTACCTAGCTAGCATCATTTGGTGTCTGGGTGTAATTACGCTGTACTTGCTTTCACCTCTATCGAGTTGGGTTAGTCCGGCTAAAAATTACCGATATATCCTGGCCATATCCTCAGGGCTGGGTTGCGCTGCTATTGCTTCGATTGAACATACACTTTCGTTCAGCGAGCCTACGTTAAGGTTCATCAATATTGCCATTATTTTGGTTTTTTCTGGTGCCCCTGACTTGTACTTGCACTCCCAAGAATCTGAGCACGATCGATTATTGGAGATTTAGATTGGGCTGCTACCCCATAACAAGTCAAGGCAGCAAGGGCGCTTCGCGCCGGGACCCGCTAACGCGGGCCCCTGCTTGAAGCGTTAAGTGGACTTGAGCTAGCAACGTGCCTGGATTCGCTAAAGCAGTACTTTTTGGTCTAGTCGTTGTAGGCTGCTACGGGTTGCTCGTTTTTCTTTTTCGAGCCGTAGGCCTCTCTGAAAGTGAAGCGAGGGGTTTTGGTTTGTTGGTATTTTTTCCAGTTTATTTGGCGGTCGGCTACTGGAAAGGTTGGTGGGGCCAATCTCTCAAGGCATCCAAAAAAAGGGGGAAGTAGCATCGTGCAGCGTCCACTTAACAAGTCAAGGCAGCAAGGGCGCTTCGCGCCGGGACCCGCTAACGCGGGCCCCTGCTTGAAGCGTTAACGTGCCTCGTCTAGTGCACAGACTCATCGTTTCAGTCGTATTCGTGGCTGCTTTATGCAGCCTTGCATCGTTCTTCAGCATTGATGGTTGTTTGGATGCCGGCGGCGTCTATAGCGATCTGGGCTTCACTTGTCATGGTGCACACCCAGATTACGTGCCGTTATTTCGCCAGCCCTGGGTACTATTTTGGTTACTGCTAGTAGGTATCTCAGCCCTGCCGGCGCTAATAACTCACAAGGTGCTAACTTATGCGGCACGTTAACAAGTGCGGGCAGTTCGCCCCTGCGGGGCCGGACGCCCAAACCGCTACGCGGTTTCGGCGCCGCTGCCACAGGCGTTATGTGGCCTGAGATCGAGCGATGCCTAAAAAACAATGTATTGAATGCGGGTCACCCTTAATAGAGATCTGGAGGTTGTGGGTCAAAGTTCCGGACAAGCTGGAATGTCCAGGATGTGGATTGGCATATTCCGGGAGCATGGGGGCGATGCTTCTGTATTCCATGTTTCCAGTATTCTTGGTGCTGTCCATCTATAAGTCAGTTGGCTACTTCTTGTCACTATTAGTCGGCTTGGCTTTGTATTACTTATTGATGAGTATATTTCCTGTTCTCTACCCTCAGGAAATGCTTAGAGCCAAGGAACCAAAATATTGGATCATGCTAGCCATTGTGGTCATCGCTTACCCCTCAGTTCTGGTGGCGCTCTATGCGTTCAATAAAGCCACATAACAAGTGCGGGCAGTTCGCCCCTCCGGGGCCGGACGCCAAAACCGCTTCGCGGTTTCGGCGCCGCTGCCACAGGCGTTAACTGTAGCGGGCCGGCGATGTACAACAGCAACTCTCCATCTGACATTGGCCTTTTGGTTTCTTTGCCGAAACTGCTGATCCTTGCCTATTGCCTGATAGGGGCGATAGTTGGTAAGACGCAGATTCCTGGTGGGCTTCTTACGAGTGACTTTTACTGGAAAGGTGTTGGGGCATGGATAGGATGTCTATTTCCATTATTGTGGTTGGTCGGTGATGCAGTTTGGTACGGAGGTCTTTTCAGTTGGAATATCGAGCGCCGGCGTATGATTGCTAGGTGGTTCGCGGTCTCGGGGTTTCTAGTCATATTTTTGGCGGCGGCACTTTGATGTCACAGTTAACAAGTCAAGGCAGCAAGGGCGCTTCGCGCCGGGACCCGCTAACGCGGGCCCCTGCTTGAAGCGTTAAGTGTCTTTTCGGTGATTGAGTACTTCCCCAAAATATATGACAAGCCAGGAATTACTTGTCTCGTCGGTTGGGCGCTATTTCCAGGTATGTATCTCGTTGCTGGTATTTTGACTGCAGCTGGAGTGTCAGTAGAAACATCTTTTATCCTGGCTTCACCAGCAGGAGTTATAGGTTTCGTGTGTTGGGTGGTGGCGCTAGTTGTCAGCCTCAACCATATATTGAGTGGCAAGGCTCATCCTGCGTCGCTAGCTAGCTTGGTGTTTAGCGCTATGCCACTATGCATTTTGGCGTATGCGTTCTGGGTAGCAGTCGATGGCGGTGTGTAAAACACTTAACAAGGCAAGGCAGCAAGGGCGCTTCGCGCCGGGACCCGCTAACGCGGGCCCCTGCTTGAAGCGTTAAATGCCTCGGAGAGCCTGTGGATACTACCAGAGCCATTAAGATCCTTGCGTGCATAAACATCGGCGTCATATGTGTCGGTGCGCCACTGTTCATATTGATGGAGCAATATTTACCTTATTG
>JAWMQO010000005.1:0-375096 GCA_033283325.1 Halieaceae bacterium WMMBA4 | reverse complement strand
CACGAATCTGACACGTTCGTCCATAGCGCTACACTCTTTCCACGGCATCTGGGGACCTCCCCAAATACCTTCATTGTGTAACCTATGTCTCCGGTATGGAGTGTTACCTGTGTCTCGGGATACTCACAGAAAAGGGTCGCGCAAGCGGCCCTTTTTTGTTTGATCTGCGGCAGATAGCTGAATCCGTGCCCGAAGGGCGCGGGTCGCCAACAGGATGTTGGCGGATCGCGGAGCACATGGATGTGCGGAAGCGATCACAACTCCCGCCGCCTCCACCAATCAAACAGAAAAGGGTCGCGCAAGCGGCCCTTTTTTGTTGGAGCCGCGCCAGGCTTCCACTTAATCAAGTCGCGCCGACCCGCTTGCCTAATCAATGCGCAATGGGCGCGAGTGCGCCTATACTGTCCTTCTCCAATCGCGCTATCCGCAGGACGCCAGCCATGACGACAGGATGTTGTATCCGGGCAGCCCGGAGGTTGGCATTATTCCTCCTGATTATATGTGCCACTTCCAACCAGTCCCTCGCGGTCACCATCACTGGCGATAGTGAGCTTGGATCCGGCGCGCAAAACCTCATCGTGAACTCTCCGGGAGCGCAAGAATCGGTCGGCCTGTCTTTCGGCTACTACATCGGCGGGGGCCAGCGAGGGCCCCAGGCCGAGTGGGAGCGCCCAATCGCGCATTTCAGTCTCGGTCAGTTTATGCAGTTGCGACGCTTCGATTTGAGCTCGGCGGCCCTGCGCTTCACTGTGGTCGGCGATACTCTGGAAGCGGGCGAATCCATCACCTCGACCATTCGCTTTATCCGTTCCAACGTTGGCGCCCTGACTGAGGAAAACCAGGCGGGTTACGCTGAAGACACTGGTGATGGCGGCTACTACGTCGAGGTTGGTACCTACACACATGTTGCCGGGACACTTGGCGAAGTCGTGGTGAATTTCGACGCGCCAACCCTGGCCCGCTTGCAGGAACATCTCAACGACGGCACATATTACCTTGTATTCGCCTTCATGGAGTCGGCCAGTGAGGGCGACCAGGACCAATTCTACCTCTGGCCCTCCATGCAACTGGATGTGAGTGTGATTTTCCCGGGGCACTACGCGACAGTTCCCTTTGTAACAACCTGGAAGACTGACAATCCCGGCGTCACTAACGACAAGCAGATAAGGCTTCCCACCGGGAGCACCGGCTACGACTATACGGTCGACTGGGGTGATGGCACTGTAGAAACAAACCTCAGCTACGACATGCTCCATACATACGCCACTCCCGGAACCTATACGGTCTCAATTACAGGGAAATTCCCCTGGATGTCTTTCTATGAGAAAGCTGCAAACGCGAGCGACAACGACAAACTGTTATCGGTCGAGCAATGGGGAGACCAGCGATGGACGCGAATGAGTAACTTCTTTCGCGACTGCAGCAATCTCGTCATCAATGCCAGCGACGCACCAGACTTGTCCGACCTTACGACGATGGCCCGGATGTTCTCCGGTGCAAGCTCTTTTAACCAGTACATCGGTGACTGGGACGTTTCCTCGGTGGAATCCATGTACGAGTTGTTTGCAAACGCAACGGCCTTCAACCAGGACCTGAGCCAGTGGAATACATCCTCGGTGATATCAATGTCGAGGATGTTCAGGAATGTAAGCACGTTCGACCAGGATATCACCCAATGGGACGTGTCCTCCGTTAGGCGAATGGACGAAATGTTCAGCGGTGCCACTGCGTTCAACGAGAATATCAGCCAGTGGAACGTGTCTTCCGTTGAGAATATGCAAGCCATGTTCGAAGGGGCGACCAGCTTCAATCAGGATATAGGCGGCTGGCTTGTCTCCAGCGTCGAAGATATGAGCGGAATGTTCAGGGGCGCGAGCGCCTTTAACCAGGACCTGGATCAATGGGACGTATCCAGTGTTCGCGGTATGTGGGGGATGTTTGAAAACGCCACAAGTTTTAACAGTTCTATTGCATCCTGGGATGTCTCCAGCGTTGAAACCATGCGAGCCATGTTCAGCGGCGCGACGAACTTCAACCAGTCGGTCGGGCTGTGGGATGTGTCCAGCGTCCGCGACATGGACAGGATGTTTTTCAACGCAGTCAGTTTCAATAGTGACATCAGTCAATGGGATGTCTCAGCGGTAGAAGGCATGGACTGGATGTTTGCCGGCGCTACTGCGTTCAACCAGCCCATAGGCCAGTGGGACGTTTCCTCAGTAATTGATATGCGCCTGATGTTTGGCGGCGCCACGGCGTTCAACCAGGACCTTGTTCAGTGGGACCTCTCATCGGCAAGGAACTTGGAGCGGATGTTTTACGGCGCAAGTGCATTTAACGGCAACCTGGCCCAGTGGAACGTCTCCGGTGTCACCAACATGGCGGGGATGTTCCTCGGCGCCTCTGCCTTCAACCAGGATATCAGCCAGTGGGATGTATCCAGCGTCGGCAGCATGGCCCTGATGTTCTTCGGCGCGACCAGCTTCAACGGTGATCTGGGCCAGTGGAATGTGTCCTCGGTGCAGGACATGAACCTGATGTTCGGAAACGCCCAATTGTTTAACCAGGACATCAGCCAATGGGACGTGTCGTCGGTCAGGGATATGAGCCTCATGTTCTTCGCCGCGAGCGCCTTCAACCAGGATATCGGCCAATGGAACGTGGGATCGGCGCAAAACCTCTACGGCATGTTCTTCGGCGCCACCGCATTCAACGCCGACCTGGCACAATGGGATGTATCGGCGGCCACCGACCTGCACTGGATGTTTGCCGGCGCAACGAGTTTCGACCGGAACATGGGCGCCTGGAACGTGTCATCGGCCCAGGACATGAGCGGCATGTTTAGCGGCGTGACCCTTTCAACGCCGAACTATGACGCCCTGCTGTCAGGCTGGAGCGCACTGCCACTACAATCCGCAGTGGTTTTCGACGGCGGCAACAGCCGCTACTCTGCGGCTGCCCAGGCGGCCAGGAATACGCTGACAGGTAGCTTTGGCTGGACCATTACGGACGGCGGCCCGGAATAGGAAACTATTCTATCCCTGGGCATCAGCATCGGGCCAGGCATCAAGCAAGGGCTTGAGATGTTTCCGGTAGGCTTTCCATTTACCGATCGCCCCGCTGTTAATCGGCTGCCGCACCTGCTCTGAACTGACCGTGGCGACCGGCCTGTCGAGCCGGTGAAAATCCAGGCATTGTGAATCAAAGGGCAAGCCGCAATAGCTGAGCAAGGCCCGGACCTCCTCCTCCGTTTCGACGACGAGATCCTCGTACTGGATATTATAGATCTGGTAGGGGAATACCTTGTTCCAGTAGCTCATCAGCCGCTCATAGCGCCTGTAATAATCCACCAGCGCTGTAAGGTCATGGGTAAAACTGTGATTGCTTTCAAACCTGTTTTTGTAGATGGAAATACAGATATCTTTCGGGTCCCGCTGGCAATTAATGATCTTCGCTGCGGGGAAGAGCATTTTTATCAGCCCGACGTAAAGAAAGTTATAGGGCATCTTGTCGACAACACGCTTTGCATTCCCGGTGTGTCGGTTCAATTGTTTCAAATACAATTTGGAAATTTCCGCCAATTGCTGGGAGTTTAACTCCGCCGTCGACTGGGGAAACGGCTTGCCGGTAATGGTTTGTGTAAAGATGGCTATAGACCTCATGGCCTCCAATTCGCCGGCACCCGCCACCAATGGATGGCTTGCCAGTATCTGCTCAACCAGAGTGGTCCCCGAGCGCGGCATGCCGACGACAAAAATCGCCTGGTCGTTATTTGATCCGGAGCTTACCGCAGAAGTAAAAAAAGACTGGGCTATCTGCGCTTCTATCAGGTCAAAAAGTTGCGTGTCGCTCTGCTCGGATGGCGGGCTCATCTGTCGCCCGGCATCATTGGCAGCTGCCATGAATTCAAATGCACGATCATGCTCGCCCGCAGCGTCCAGAACCCTTCCAAGCGCATATGCGGCCTGCATTTTGTCCTCTGTATTGGCGTTTGCCTTCTCGTAGATGGCTTCCAGCGCTTCCACTTCCGAACTCCCGGGATCGAGCTTCGCAAGGTGCGTCAGGGTGTAGTAGCCCGCCGGCTTTTGGGGATTGATGTCGATCGCCCGGCGGGCGCTCTCCTGGGCTTCTTCAAGCTTTCCGAGGATGAGTTGCACGGTAGCGAGATTTGCCCAGGCCTGATAGTAATTGGGGTCAAACTCTATGGCCTGCAAGTACGCCTGCTCCTCACGCTGGTGATCGTGCAGCCTGCGAAATAGCAGACCAAGCCGTACCAAATGCACTACGTTACCGGGGTCTACCTGTGGAATGGATTCCAGTATTTTCTCCAGCGCTTCGTGGTTTCCATAGGTAAACAGGGCGACGGAGAGTTTGAAGTAGGCCTCGATATTCCCGGGGGCGTTATCGATAGACTTTTTGAAGAGCGGGATGGATATATCCATGCGATTGAATTTTTCGCAGAGAATGCCCATTGAAAAGTTGGCTTCGGCATTGTCGGGGTCTTCCTTGAGAACCTGCTTCAGCAAACCCTCCGCCCTGTTGTACTGGCCCGTTTGCATACATTGCCTGGCCATCTGCAAGCTCATGTTCATTTACAGTATTTCCTCTTCACTCTCATTATTAGATCTACTGAACGTGACCTGTATGGCACACAGCCGCATTCATACTTATGCGAGAAAAATGAATTTTACTGAATTTCTGGGAACACCACGCCAGCTCCAGATTGACCGGCACCTTCTGCTCTCGCTGCCTGCTCTCGATGCACTTATTTTTTTGCCTCACGCAGACTGGAAATTACCATTTTCCATACGAAAAGTCGCTCGTAGAGCTGGCAAATCACATTATTCTCCAGCAAGGGAAAGCCGCCGGAACAGGCAAATAGTCGGACAGTTTCGCATGCGGTATTTTCGTCGCCGCGTTAAATTGCACCATCACCATTGCATGGGTACACTCTTGTACCCCTGTAAACCCCAATAAATACTGTGGATGGACACGGGCGAGACAACGCTTTGCGCGCAAAGCCCCTTATTCCACGAGCCACATCACCCGGAGGAAGCCAGCATGCTAGTCGGACCCAATTGCGTCGTCAGCATTTTTTACACCCTTACCAATGACCAGGGCGAAATCATGGATCAATCACCGGAGGGTGAGCCCTTGAGCTACCTGCATGGCGCTGCGGGCATCATTCCGGGCCTGGAGAACGAACTTGCCGGCAAAAGTGCCGGCGATGAATTCAAGGTCACTATCGTTCCGGCGGAAGCCTACGGCGAGCGCCGCGAGGACCTGGTACAGGTGGTGCCACGCGAGTCCCTGCCCGCCGGTATCGAAGTGGAAGCCGGTATGCAGCTCAACGCACAGACCCCCAACGGGCCGGTGACGGTAATGGTTACCGGGATGGACGACGCGACGATCACCGTCGACGGCAATCACCCCCTCGCCGGGCAAACCCTGCATTTCGAGGGGACTGTGGATACAGTGCGCGAGGCGACTGAGGAAGAGCTCAGTCACGGGCACGCCCACTAGGAAAGCCAGGGGGCTGGCCGAAACTCCATAGCTGCCAGGCTAGTCGTCCCAGCCCTCGTCATCCATGGCGGCGAAGCGATCTTCGTCCGCCGCCCTGTTTTTTCGCTGCAGCAACTTCTCCAGCCAGCTCTCCTTCTCCCCGGTGAGTTGCTGCTGTAAGTCCTCGATCAACTCCTCGACGTCGGGACCGCCCTTCACCTTGACCGGGTGAACGCCCAAAGCCAGGAGTTGTCGGGTTGCGGAACCGCCGATTGACCCGCAGTACACGATATCGGCTCCCGCCAGCCACGCCAGCTTCGGCTTGAGCTTGTCTTCGTTGCCATCCTTCTTTTCGATACCGAAGCACTTGGAGGCAATCAATTCGGAGTCACCGGGACTAATCGCATGCAGGTAGAACGCCTGCGCGGAACCAAAATGCTGGTCCACCATATCTCCGTCCATGGAAGCGAAAGCGACAAGCAAACGCCCATCATCGATCTGCGCGTCTGCCGCGCAGGCCAGGTTTCCCATATCCACCATCTGTGCTTTCCTCCGTTGTGTTAGGCCGCGTCCTGGAATTTCTCCAGCAGCAGCGGCCTGACCTGTTCAACCCAGTCCTTCAGGCGCTGCTCGGTATACATACCCTGGGTGCGCTGGTCTATCACCAGACCGACGAAGTGGCCATCGACCACCGATGCGGAATGCTCAAAGACGTAGCCGTCCACAGGCCACTGCCCGACCATCTCCGCACCGAGGCCCTCGAAGACTTTGTACAGTGCGATCAGGGAACTTGCGAAGCGTTCTGAATAGCGCTCCTGGGCACCGAGCCCATACATGGCGATGCGCTTTCCAGACAGGTCGGGCGTGCCGAACTGGGCGAGGAATTCCTCCCAGTTACGCTCCAGGCAGCCGGCGCTGAGTCCAGGGATATCACCGACGCCATAACTGGGCGTGCCGAGAATCAGCGCATCGTATTTCAGGAAATCATCGGCAGTGATGCGATTCACGTTCACCGGCTTGTCCGCTATTTCCTCGCCGAGCAGCTTGAACAGCTTCTTCGCGATCAGGCGCGTGGTTCCTGTTTCCGTTCCGAAGAACATTCCTATTCGTTGCATGCTTCCACCTAAAGTTGTGATTGCCTGAATTCGCACATCAGCCGGATACTTTCCGCGGGGATGGAAAGCTGCTTCATGAGGTAGTCCCGAAAGGACTTCGGGTAGCCCAGTTCCTCCAGGCCAAGGCGCATGCAGTGCAGCCAGGCGTTCTTGCCCTCTTCGTCTATAGGTAGGTGCTCATGGGCCTTTGGAATACTGATGGAGCCGTAGTGCTCGGAAAACAGTTTCGGGCCCCCCATCCACCCGGAGAGAAAATAGATCAGCTTCTTGCGTGACTCGCTCAAGTCCGCCGCATGCATGGCACGCAGCCCGGCAGCTTCGGGCAGCGTATCCATATTGTCGTAAAAGCGATTCACCAGCCGGGTGATGCCCTCCAGCTGACCAGCTGCCTGGTAGGTGGCATCGCCAATACCGTAGACGGGTTGCATTGATTCTGCGGGTGACCGCCCGGTATTTTCGTCACTCAAAATGGCTTTCCACCTTTGTCCGATTCATCGTCCGAAGCAATCGATTCACTCTCAAGCCTCGCCCTGTATCCGCAGGCCACGGAAGATACTGCAGCGCTCAAACACTTCGAGGCTCGGCGCTACTGCCTTGTGGTGACAGTACTTGGACACCAGCTTGGTCAGGCCCTTGATGTCCCTGCCGCTGGCCTCCGGAAAAAGGTCTGCGAGGGTATCGAGCAGGGCGCACTCCACCGGCAGGCCGAACTGCTCGGTCATGACCGACCAGATCCTGCGGCGATCGGCCCGGTCAGGCGCCGAATATTTGATCACTGCGATACAGCGCGACACGATCGCCTCGTCTATATCGTCGGTGCGGTTGGTGGTCAGGAACAACAGCCCGTTGAAATATTCGAGCACCCGCAGAAACACGCCGACCACGGCGTTGGCCGCAAGGTTGTCGTCTCGGCGCTTGATATAGACGTCCGCCTCGTCGATCAGCATCACCGCGCCCCAGCGCTGGGCCCGGGTAAGGGTATCCTTCAGCGCCTTCTCCATTTCCGCGACGTTCAGGCCCAACTGCCCGGAGTGTACCCGGTACAGTGGGCGCTGGATGATTTCCGCGTAGACTTCCGCGGTGAGGGTTTTGCCTACCCCCGCGGGGCCGCAGCAGAGGACCGTGGTGCCACCGGATTTGCCTTCGACGATGTCATCCATGAGCACGTCCATCTCGGCGGTGAGAATGTCGATCAGGTCCGTCTGTTCCGGCGGCAGGATCAGTTTCTGCTTGAGTTCCGGTTGGTACTCGTAGGGCTCCATATCGTCCACATGTACCCACAGGTGATGGTGTAGCTCGAGGTGGAACATCAGCATGTAGCCGTGCACCGGCAGGCGGGTGAACAGATCGTCCGGGATGCCGTCCAGCAGGGCTTCCGCGGCCTTTTCCACACCCTCATCGTAATTCGCACTGCGGCCGGCCTTGCGCAGGTACTTGCTCAGGATATTCCCCGTGGCGTCGAGGCTCAGGGCCCTGTCGCCGATTATTTCCTCGTCGTTGACCAGCCGCGCCGCTGTCCCGCTGGAGGACAGGACCACCCGGCTCTTGCGCGACCAGTCGGTGTTGCGGTGGGATGCGGTGGGATCCTCGGCAAAAATTCCCGTACCCCGGCCCGAGAACTGGCGGCCGTAGTCCGCTCTCCATTGGTAGAAGCGCTCCACCGAACGCTCGTAGGCATCCATCAATTCCGCGGTCTCCTTGAAATAACCGCGATCCGCGAAAATCTGCGCAAGGGATTTTCCGGCGATGTCCCGCTCGCGAATGGTCAGCGACTGGGTGACGATTTTGGCCATACCGTTCGCCTGCAGGTCGATCAGGATGCGCCCGGTCTCCTCCTCCCCCGCCGGGGTGTAATCGATCCGGGAGACCAGGTAGGCAATGGGTTTGCCGGTGGTGTTCGCCTGGAACAGCCAGCCGCAGATGGCGTCGCGCAGCAGGTATTCAGTAATGCCGGAGACAAGTTGCTCCAGTTCACCTTCCTGCCAGACTCTCAGCTCCTCGTCGAGGGCCTGTTGCAAGGTGGATATCTGCGCCGCCCGGCCATGCATGCCGCTGCCGGCCTGCCGGTAAAGCTCACTGAGAAAACCCAGTTGCGGGCTGGAGAGCTGGTGGCTGGGGATCTCCGCGCGGTTGCCGAACTTCAGTTGGTCGGTGTAGGCCGACATGTCGGGATAACGCTCTGCCATCGCTTCGACAAACTGTTTCTCTACCAGCAATTTCATGGCGCGCGCTTACTCCGGGTACCTGCGATCACTAGCTATGGTAGAGCAAGAATCAGGCCGCAGGCGGTGGGCGACTAAAACCTCATATATTCATGGACTTATGGTTTTATCCTCAAAGACAGGTCTTGTGGAAAGGCATCCGATTGTCGTATTTGCTACAAGGAAATCACAGCTTATACAACCTGGACCGCTACCCGGAGCAATTCACCCGGGGTAAGCCCCACGGCGCATATCGATACCCCGCGGCTCAGGTATCCGTGGTTCTGAACAGGATCTGCTGCATCGCTACGTTGTTCAGCAGGTCCTTTAGTTGATAGCCCTTCAGCACTTCGTAAAATGCATTTTCCGCCTGCTTGAGAACGGACTGTAAAGTACAGGCGTAGGCGATAATGCAGGGCGTGCAATCGATGACGGGGTGCCGGGGCTCGGTGGCTTCCACCACTTCGCCGATATTGATATCCCCGGGATCGGCGCCCAGGGTAAACCCGCCACCCTTGCCGCGATGGGTCTCCACGTAGCCCAGTTTACCCAGCATATGTACCACCTTGCGCAGGTGCTCCTTCGAAATCCCGTAGCCATCGGCAATTTCCCCCAGGGTGACCCGGCGGCCTCCGTTGGTACCCAGGTAGAGCAGTACTCGAAGGGAGTAATCTGTGTACAGGCTCAGTTTCATAACGCTTCCAGTCTAATTCAGCTTAATAAACTGTCGGTAACTTGTATTTCGAGAAAAAACTCATAAGATGTATTCGTGATACATCTTAAAGTGTATCACAAGCTATTTCCTTCATTCACATCAGGAGTTCATTATGAGCCTGTTCGAAGACCTGGGCGGCGCGGCGGCACTGGATGCCGTTGTAGACGCCTTCTACCAAAAAGTCCTGGCCGATGATCGCGTAAACGGCTTCTTTGACAGCACCGACATGGAGAAGCAGGCCCGCAAGCAGAAGTCCTTCCTGACTTTCGCCTTCGGCGGCCCCAACAAGTACACCGGCAAGAACATGCGTGACGGCCATGCCCACCTGGTCGATCGCGGGCTCAATGATTCCCACGTCGACGCCATTATTGAAATCCTCGGTACGACGCTGCAGGAGTTTAACGTGCCCGACGAGAAAATTCAGGAAGTCGCCGCGGTCGCCGAGAGCGTGCGGGACGATGTACTGGGTAGAAGCTAGCATCCGCTAGACTTCCACTGCAGCCGCACATCAGGGGGCCCGGCTGGCCCCCTTCTTTATTGTGAAATTTTTTATTTCCCGGCTTCACTGCAGCGCCCGAATTGAACTACATTTTAATCAGGGTAGTTCGAATATCTATCAGGCGCTTAGCAACCGTTATCTTTCGGGAATCGAGCCGAGGCGATTGACATGGAAGTCAAACCCAATCCGACGCTGCGCAGGGAAATCGACCTCATGCTGCGCCTGGCCTACGCGGCCTACGCCGGCTGCTACAATCCCGGAGGGATAGGCGCCGCCTGGGAGATTCGCAGGCTGCTGGGGAAGGTGGCACCCGAGCAGGAGATCGTCTGGGGGCCGGTCGATGCCGGGAATATACTCGACCTCTTCTCTGTCGCCATGGCCTACATCAGCCGGGAAGATTCGCCCGCGAACAAAGCGCCGGTGTATACCCTGGCGGTTCGCGGCACCAATCCCGTCTCATGGACCACCATCGTCGCCCAGGACCTCGATGTCCGGGCCACGGTCCCGTGGCAACTGGTCTCCCCACACGCGAACATCAACCTGGACATCGACCCCTATATCATCGGCGGGGCCTCCCTGACCCTGAGCCTGCTCGACAAACTAAAATCCCACAGGCAGAGCCTGCTCGATTTCCTCCTCGACAAGGCAGAGAACGAGAACGCAAAGATTCGGATAACCGGGCACAGCCTCGGTGGCCTGACCACCTCGATCCTGGCGGTGTGGCTACAGGAGGAGTTCCTCGCCAAGGGGGTATCGGTTAAAAAGCGTTTCAGCGCCTATCCAATTGCCGGGCTGACACCAGGTAATTCAGACTTTGCCAGCCATTCGCAAGTCCTCTGCAAGAGTAACGACAATCGCCTGCTGCGCATCGTCACCGGCCTGGATTTCGCCCCAAGGGCCTGGATTCAGCAGGAACTGGGCACGGAGGTGCCGGGCCTGTACTCCCCGGACGTGACGCTCACGGAGTTTGATCGCCAGCTGATCAAGTTCTTCTACAACATGAGCCTGAATCGCGATTACGCGCACACCCCGGACTTTGTCCAGCTACCCTCCGCGCTCGCACCCGAGATGAAGTACTGGATGGTGCAATTTCTCCACCAGCACATGAACGGCTACCTGAATTACCTGCACGATCCGGCAGCTAGAAAGACGCTGCTGCGCATGCTGCACCTCGAATTACTCAAGGGCTGCCCCCGGACTGAACTGCGTTTCGGGCTGAGCAATCGCGAATATGTACTTCCCAGCCTGCAGCAACTTTGCACGCTGCTTTTCCGTTGGCCTCTGGCACCAGGCAAGCTGTAGGAACCTTCGACTGCCGCAGCGGCGGCGCTTACGCACGTGGAGGAAATGCTATGTGGGACTACGTGATTATCGGCAGTGGGTTCGGCGGAGCAGTCACAGCCTGCCGAATGGCGGAGCGCGGCCACAAGGTACTGGTACTGGAGCGCGGTCGGCGCTGGCGGGAAAAGCAATTCCCCGTGCAAAAAGACCTCATTTATGACGGCGAGCACCCCGAGCACCTCAATGGCTGGATCGAATTTCGCGCATTCCCGGGCATGGTGGTGTTCCAGGGTGCCGGCGTGGGCGGCGGCTCCCTCGTCTACGCCAATATCTCCACCGAGGCGCGACCAGAGGTCTTCGACAAGGGCTGGCCCGAAGCGATCACCTACCGCGAGCTCAAGCCCTACTACGACAGGGTCGCACGCTTCATGAATGTGCAGCGCGTACCCGCCAACCAGGTACCGGAACGCTACAAGCTGGTGCGCGACGGCGCCAGGGTCCTCAACTGGAAAGACCGCTTCACCCCGCTGGAACTATGCGTCGAGTTCGATCCGCAACTGGACCTGAAAGCCTTGCGTGCTTCCTCCAACCCGGATGCATTCGCGAGGCGCTTCACCAACCAGCACGGACAGGAAGTCGGCCGCTGCCTGCACTGTGGCAACTGCGATATCGGTTGCGAATACGGCGCCAAGAGCACGCTTGAAATGAACTATCTGCCGGTTGCGGAAAAATACGGTGCAAAAATCCGGCCTCTGCACGTCGTCAAGGGCATCACTCCCGGCAAGGGACGCTATACGGTGCACTTCGACAGGATAGTCAAGGGCGGTCTTCGGGAGGGATCGGTGCAGGCGAGGAAAGTCATCGTGGCGGCCGGTTTCAACTCCATCGAGTTGCTGCTGCGCTGCCGCGACCACTACAGGACCCTGCCCGCCATCAGCAAACGCCTCGGCCGCGGCTGGAGCTCCAACGGGGATTTCCTGACGCCCGCCTTCTATTTCAACCGGGAGCCGAGCCCGCACGACGGTCCCACCATCACGGCCGCCATCGACCTTGGAGACAGGGTTGTCGACAACCAGGCCTTCTGGATCCAGGACGGCGGCTACCCCAACGTACTGCTTAACGCCCTGCGCCAGTGGGATCGAAGGAGCGCGAAGCTAATTGCAGGCTGGCACAGCAATATCTTCGACCGCAACGTGATGCCCTGGTTTGCCCAGGGCGTGGATGCCGGCAACGGCAAACTCCGCCTCGATCGAAAATGGCCCTGGCTGTGGCAAAGGGAACTCAAAATGGACTGGCCCCGGCGCTCCAACCGCAAGGTCTTCAAGGCCATTTCCGACGTTCACCACCGCCTGGCGAAAGAAACCGGGGGTAAGCCCGTCGACCTGATCAGCTGGAAGTGGTTTGACTCACTGATCACCCCCCACCCGCTGGGGGGCTGCAGTATGGGTGACGGACCGAAGAGCGGCGTGGTCGATGATAGCGGCGAGGTATTCGGCTACCCCGGCCTCTATGTGGCCGACTGCTCCATCGTACCGACCCCCATCGGCCGCAACCCCTCACGAACAATCGCCGCGCTGGCCGAGCGAATTGCCGACAAAATGCCCGCCTGACCACGGAGGTTCACGCAATGAAGGAAACTACAGGCACCAAACCCAAGCGCTCGCTGATCCTCGCAGGCGGTGGCCTCAAGGTCGCTTTCCAGGCGGGTGTGCTACAGGTCTGGCTGGACGAAGCCGGGCTGAAGTTCGACCACGTCGACGCCGCCAGCGGCGGCGTCTTCAACCTCGCCATGATGTGCCAGGGCATGAACGGCACGGCTATCGCCGATGCCTGGCGGCGCACCGTGCCGATCCAGGGTGTCAGCCCGAACACCCGCGAACTGGGCAAGCTGCTCTATGCGGAATCCCTGTTCACCCTGGACGCCTACCGGGAAAAGGTGTTCCCGGCCTGGGGACTCGACTGGCAGCGCATTCGCCGCTCGCGCCTGAACGCCTCCTTCAATGTCTGTAACTTCAGCACCAAGGAGTTGGAGGTCCTGTCTCCCCGACAGATGAGCGAGGACTTCCTGGTCGCCTGCGTGTCGCTGCCGATGTGGTTCCCCCCGGTGAACATCGAGGGGCAGATCTACATCGATGCGGTGTACATGACAGACGCCAATATCGAGGAGGCCATCCAGCGCGGCGCCGACGAGGTCTGGGTCATCTGGACCGTGCGCGACAAGGCCGAGTGGCACGACGGTTTCATCGCCAATTATTTCCAGATCATTGAGACCGCCGCGGTGGGCCGCTATAACGCCGTCTTGCAGCGCATCGAGCGCAGTAACGCAGCCCTGGCGGCGGGTGAGCACAGCGAGTTCGAGCGGCATATCACCGTTCGCGAGTTGCGCGGCGACGTCGCCATGCACTACCTGCTCAACCTGAGCCAGGACCGCATGACGGAGGCAGTAAACCTGGGAGTGAAACGGGCCCGGGAGTGGTGTGAGGAACAAGGTATTGCACTGCCCAAGGCGGGGCAGGGCTACCCGGAACGCGTGGCGAAGCATGGCAGCGCCACCCTGAGTTTCGCCGAAACCATGCGCGGCTATATGGGCTTTGGCAAAAAGGACTTCGAGCAGGGCGCAACCACGGGCAAGGACAGCGACACCCGGCTCGCGGTCCACCTGAACGTACAAATCGACGACACCACCCAGTTCGTGCTGCGCCCCGAACACGATGCGCAGATCACCGGCATTGTCGAATGCCCTGCGCTGGGCGGCAAACTGCGGGTCTCGCAGGGCTGGTTCAACCTGCTCACGGACCAGGCCGACGCGTCGCACAAACGCATGCTCTACCGACTCTATTTCGAGGATGGGGATGGGCGGCAACTGACCTTCACCGGGATCAAGGAGGTCCGGGACGACCCGGAAATGGACCTCTGGACAGACACCACGACCCTCTACTCCTACCTTCTGGAGGGGCACGTGGCCGAGGCCGACGACGAAAACGCGAAGGTCCTCGCCGCGGGTATCATCAGGATTCACATGCTGGATTTTATGCGGCAGCTCACCACTTTTCGTATCGAGGGCCCCTCGCTCAAGTCACGGGTGGATGGGGCCAGCCGTTTCGGGAGATTGTTCCTCGGCAAACTATGGGACGTGTATGCGCGCAATATCCTGACCAGCGGTCCGGTGTAAACCCGGGCCCGGAGCGACGGCTGCGGGTAAAACTGCTCGGCACAGGAGCGATCCTCACCCCGGTCGGGTGAGATCGCCACGGTGCTCCCACTTTCGCGACTGCAAATTTTTTGCACCACAAACTGGACGCCTGATCAATTGTCGACCAGAATTACTCGGGTTGCCTGGCAATAAGCGCAGTGCTCAATCATCAGTTAACTGCTCACGGTGGCCAGGGACCAGGGGCTGGGGACTACAGTCCAGCGACATCCAAATGGATTAACAGTCAGGCCAGCCACCTGTGGTTGGAGTGGCTTTTTTTGGGGCAATTTCCGCATGTACCGATTTATCGTATTGCTGCTTTCGAGCCTGCTCGCGTCGCATACATTCGCACAAACGCCTGAACGCCACTTCCGCATGGGCTTCACGCCCTACCCGCCGACCTACGACCAGGCCGGCTACCAACAGGCCTACACCCATATCCAGAACAACGCCGACATCATCAGCCACACCTTCCAGGAAGGTGTTCCCTGGGCGGAAGCCCTGCTCAGCTCCGACTACCGTGACTACCCGCTCAGCCTGCAGAATCACTGGGACTTCCTGCTGGAGACCGACGCCGCCTATATCCCCGGCATGCCGCGGTATATTTCGATGCTGCCGACAAATATCACCTACAACGGTCTCGCACCCGCCTGGACGGCAGCCGGCCCCAGCCAGGGCCTGACGCCCCCCTGGGACAGCTATGAATTCGATAATGCGGATGTGAAGACGGCCCTGCTGAACTACTGCATCGCTCTGATCGAGGCCTTCCAGCCCGAGTATTTCGGGCTTGGAGTCGAGATCAACATCCTGATGGCGAAGCGCTTCGATCTCTGGGCAGGCTACAAGGACCTCAACCAGTACCTTTATACGGAACTTAAACTCCGCTATCCCGAGTTGTATGTATTCCCGACCATCCAGCATGAGCACATGCTGGGGCACCACTCGGCCTCGGCGCAATTGAAGACCTACCTGGAGCCCTACTATCCGGAAGTGCTGTGGACAGAAGTGTACTACCTGATGTTCTACAGCGACGCACTGGTGCTCAGCACCTTCCCCTACCTGGCGCTGCAGCAGATTTCACCGGAATTCTATTCCCTGGCAATGAACATTGCCGCGGTACATGGCAAGCCGGTGGCCATCGACCAGATGGGGGAACTCTCACAGAGCGTTGAACTGTCCCAGGTTACCCTGCAGGGCTCGATCGAGTACCAGACCAACTACATCTATTACATGCTGCAGCTGGCCTACTACCAGCAATTTCTCTTCGCCATCAACTTCTTCACCCAGGACTACGGCGACAACTACGGCTCTGGCGATATTTCCCAGTCGTGGGCCTACACGGGACTGCTGGATGTAAACGGCAACGCCAAACCTGCCCTTGACGCCTGGCAGCTGTTCTTCGAATTGCCCTACGTCGGCGGGACACCCTGAAGCAAGCGTGAATCAACCCGCCCAGGGCTCCCGGGGCGCTCTGGCAGGAAGCCGCAGCTGGAACAGCGCGCGGGGAGGTGGGTTCAGTCGGCCGCTGCCGGGCCGAGTTCAGCGTCGAGCAGGGCCTTCATATTGGCAACCATGCTGTTGGCCGGCCACTGTTTTTCCCGGAAAGTCAGCCGCGACATCAGCGCTCCCTCGAGCAGGAGCATCAGTCCATCGGTCAAGGTTTCGGGATCCCTGGCGCCGGCGGCACGGAGGCGATCGCTGACGTAGCCGCGCACTTTTTCACGGCCGGCGTAGATCACCTCGAGCGCTGGGTGCTCGGTTCCCCTCAATTCCACCGCGGCGTTGGCGGAGGGGCAGCCGCAATGGGCCTTCTCGTGGCCAATCTCGACGATATGCTCGAATAGCGCGACCAGCTGTGCCCGCGGATCATCCGGGTGGGCAGCGGTGACTTCTTCCCAGCGGGCGAAAGTCTCCTTCTCACGCTCCTTCAGATACTGGACCACGAGTTCGTCCTTGGAGGCGAAATTGCGGTACAGGCTCATCTTGTTGGTGCCCGCCTCGCAGACGATGGCATCGATACCCACGCAGTTGATGCCCTGCTGGTAGAAAAGGTCCGAGGCGGCCTCGACGAGGCGGTCGCGTACGCGCGGTTTGGACCCGGCCTGGGCCTTCTCCTGGCTTGCTTCCTGCGCCCCTTGAGTGGGTGAACCTGACGCTGTCATAAAATTTTCTCTTGACGAGGGGTGTTACCGGTCAGTAACATCCTACCACGTTACTGACCGGTAACACACAGTTATTTTATAGCTCACGCAATCACTGCCTATCCCGCAGTTTTCGCGTCCACCCACTGGCGGTCACCGTAATCCGGAGATCTTCTACCCTGTTCACACCGTGGGAACAGGTGCCAGTATAACGCAAGGATCAAGCGCCATGAGACTGTCACGCAAGCCACTCTTCTCGCTCTGCGGCTGCAAGCCGACGTCAGGCGGGCACCCCCTGTTCCTGTCTTTCCCGCTGTGGAAACCCCTGCTGGCATGCCTCGGCCTGATCCTGGCGGGCGGCCTGCAGGGTTGCAAGGCGGGAGGCGCGCAGGCGGCGGAACAGGCCCCCCTGCCGCAGGTGGAAGTGGCGCGGGTGGCCACCGGCAGGGTGGCGGACTGGAACACCTTTACCGGTCACTTCGAGGCGGTGGAGAGCGTGGAGTTGCGCCCCCGGGTCAGCGGGTATATCGAGGCGCTGAATTTCACCGAGGGCAGCGATGTCGCCCGTGGCGACGTCCTCTTTGTGATCGACCAGCGCCCCTATCAACTGCAGCTGGAGCGGGCCCAGGCCGAAGTCGCGCGAGCGAAGTCCCTGCGCGAGATTGCCCAGATCGACCTCCAGCGCTCGGAAAAACTCATCGCCCTGAAGGCGGTTTCCAAGGAAGAATACGACCAGCGCGCCAGCAAACTGAGCCAGGCGGAAGCGGAATTGCAGGCGGCGATCGCCCAGCTGGACCAGGCCCGGCTCGACCTGGAGTACACCCGTGTGGTTTCGCCAATAGACGGACGTGTGTCCCGCGCGGCGGTGACCCGGGGAAACTACGTCACCGCCGGCAGCAGCGTACTGACTACACTTGTGTCGCTGGACCCGATCTACGTCACTTTCAACGCCGACGAAAACAGCTTCAACAGCCTCAAAGGCCTGATGGCCACAGGTGATCTCCCCGCGGCCCAGAGTGGCGAACTGCCGGTCCACGTAGGCCTCGCCAGCGACGGCGAGTTTCCCCATATCGGCCAACTCACCTTCATCGACAACCACCTCAACCGCGCCACCGGCACCATCGCCTCGCGCGCCCTGCTGGACAATCCGCGGGGCGAGTTCACCCCCGGCATGGCCGCACGGGTGCGCCTGCAGGGCAGTGGCAGCTACAGCGCTGCGCTGGTGGACGACGCGGCCATCGGCACCGACCAGGACCGCAGGTTCGTGCTGGTCGTCAATGAAAAGGGCGTCGTGGAATACCGGCGGGTAAGGACCGGCAGCCTTTACCAGGGGCGTCGCATCGTACGCGACGGCCTCGAGGGTGGAGAGCAAATCGTGGTCGGCGGCATGCAACGCATACGCCCCGGCATGACCGTTCAGCCCAGGCTGGTTGCCGAGAAACGCGCCGAGTCCGCCGGACTGGCGTTCAGCTTCTAAGGTAAGCGAGCAATGAGATTTACCCACTTTTTTATCGAACGGCCGATCTTTGCCAGTGTGCTGTCGATCCTGGTGCTGGTTGCCGGCCTGCTGTCGATGAACCGCCTGCCGATTGCCGAGTACCCGGAAGTGAGCCCGCCGACGATCATGGTGCAGGCCCAGTTCCCGGGGGCCAGCCCCGAGGTGATTGCCGCCACCGTCGCCGCGCCGCTGGAGCAGGAAATCACCGGCGTGGAAAACATGATCTACATGAACTCCCGCGCCCAGCAGGACGGCTCACTCTCGATCACCGTGGTCTTCGAACTCGGCGCGGATATCGACCGGGCGCAGGTACAGGTGCAGAACCGGGTGGCGCAGGCGCTGCCACGCCTGCCGGCGGAAGTGCGGGCGCTGGGTGTCACAGCGCGCAAGAGCTCGCCCGACCTGACCATGGTGGTCCACCTGTTCTCTCCCGATGATCGTTACGACGGCCTCTACCTGCGTAACTATGCGCTGATCCAGGTCAGGGATGAACTGGCCCGGCTCCCCGGTGCGGGGGACGTTCGCATCTTCGGCTCCGGCGACTACGCCATGCGGGTCTGGCTGGACCCGCAGAAACTGGCAGCCCGCAACCTCACCGCCGGCGACGTGATTGCCGCCCTGCGGGAACAGAACGTGCAGGTGCCGGCCGGCTCCATCGGCGGTGCGCCGATGGCCAACGCCATCGACTTCCAGCTCGCGATCAACACCCAGGGACGCCTGGACAGCATCGAGCAATTCGAGGGCATCATCGTCAAGGTCGGCGCCAGCGGCGAACTCACCTACCTGCGGGATATCGCCCGGCTTGAACTCGGCGCCGGCGAATACGCCCTGCGCAGCATGCTGGACAACCGCCCCGCCGTGGCCCTGCCGGTATTCCTGCAGCCCGGCGCCAACGCCCTGGAATTGGCCGACGAAGTCAGGACGGCCATGGATGAGCTCGCGACCCGCTTCCCGGAAGGGGTCGAATACAGCATCGTCTACGACTCCACCGTCTTCGTCAGCGAATCCATCCAGGCGGTGATCCACACCCTGCTCGAGGCCACCGCGCTGGTGGTCATCGTGGTGCTGCTCTTCCTGCAGACCTGGCGGGCGGCACTGATTCCGATCATCGCGGTGCCCATCTCCATCATCGGCACCCTGGCGGCACTGCTGCTGTTCGGCTTCTCCATCAATACCCTCACCCTGCTCGGCCTGGTGCTGGCGGTGGGAATCGTGGTGGACGATGCCATCGTCGTGGTCGAAAACGTGGAGCGCGGCATCGAAGACGGGCTGAGCCCGCGCGAAGCGGCCCATCGCTCGATGGACGAAGTCGCCGGACCGATCATCGCCATCTCCCTGGTACTCTGCGCGGTATTCATCCCGCCGGCGCTGGTGGGCGGTTTCAATGGCGCCTTCTACCGCCAGTTCGCCCTGTCCATCGCCTTCGCGTCGATTCTCTCCGCGTTCAATTCGCTGACACTGTCGCCAGCCCTCTGCGCACTGCTGCTGCGGCCCCATGACGCAAAACCCGACCGCCTGCAGCGCATCATCGATGCTGGCCTTGGCTGGCTTTTCCGCCCCTTCAACCGCCTCTTCGAGCGGGCCTCCTCGTCATACCAGCGCGGAGTCGGCCGCATCCTGCGGGCCAGCGCCATCTCACTGGCGGTCTACGGCTTGCTGGTCGCCGCCGCCGGCATCAGCTTCCAGCAGACTCCGGAGGGCTTTGTACCGGAGCAGGACAAGGGCTACCTGATCAGCGTCGTCTCCCTGCCGCCCGGTGCCTCGATCGAACGCACCGAAGAAGTGGCGCGGGAAATCTGGCACCACGCCCGCGAGATTCCCGGCTTCCGGCACGCAGTCCAGTTTCCCGGCCTGTCGATCAACGGTTTCGCCCGCGGCTCCAACAGCGCGGTGATTTTCCTGCCGCTGGAACCCTTCGACGAGCGCGGCGCCGACCAGTCCGGCCCCGTCCTGGCGGCAAAGCTGAACGCCCGGCTGGCCGGCCTCAAGGATGCCTTTGCCATGGTCATCGCAGCACCGCCAATCATGGGCTTCGGCCCCGCCGGCGGTTTCAAGCTGCAGATCGAGGATCGCACGGCCAGCGGTGTGGTCAAGCTCAACGCCATGACCCAGGAGCTACTGGCGGCGGCGCGGCAACGCCCGGAACTGGCCGGCGTCTACAGCCACTTCGAAATCAACGCGCCGCAACTGTTCGCGGACGTGGACAGGGAAAAGGCCAAGCGCCTGGGGATCGACCTCGACGACCTCTTCCTCACCATGCAGGCCTACCTCGGCTCCTACTACGTCAACGACTTCAACCAGTTCGGGCGCACCTTCCGGGTGATGGTCCAGGCGGACCAGCGTTTTCGCACCGAGGCCGACGACGCCCTCCTGCTACAGACCCGCAATGCGAACGGCGAGATGGTTCCCCTCGGTACGGTAATGCAACTGCAGCAGAGCTACGGCCCCAACCTGGTCCAGCGCTACAACGGCTACCTCTCCACCGACATCAACGGCATGCCCGCGCCGGGCTACAGTTCAGGCGAGGCGCTGGCGGCCCTGGAAGAAGTCGCCGCGGCAACGCTACCCAGGGGCGTCACCTCCAGCTGGACTGAAATCTCCTACCAGCAGGTTGCCTCGGCCGGCGCCCTGAACCTGGTACTGCCCCTCTGCGTACTGCTGGTCTTCCTGGTATTGGCTGCGCAGTACGAGAGCGTAAAACTGCCCTTGGCAGTCATCCTCATCGTGCCGATGTGCCTGCTCAGCGCGGTGCTCGGACTGATCCTGATGGACTCGGAAATCAACATCTTCACCCAGGTGGGCCTCTTCGTGCTGATCGCCCTGGCGGCCAAGAACGCGATCCTGATCGTCGAGTTCGCCCGCGAACTGCAGGCCCAGGGCCACAGCGTCGTGGACGCGGCACTGGAAGCCTGCCGGCTCCGCCTGCGACCGATCATCATGACCTCCTTCGCCTTCATCTTTGGCGTGATTCCCTTGATGGTCGCCAGCGGCGCGGGAGCGGAACTGCGCAACGCGCTGGGTATCGCGGTGGTCTTCGGCATGCTGGGTGTCACTTTCTTCGGCATATTCTTCACCCCGTTGTTCTATGTAGTTCTGCAAAAGATGGGACTGAAGAAGTCCGGCGAACAGGAAATGAACGCAGGTGAAACTGAAAGTAGCCCAGTCGCCGCGGATACCTGAGGGCCAAGCATCCTCCAGCGATTCTTCCTAAGCGACGACTCAGAACGCTTTGGAGGAGTGTGGAAGAATCGCTGGAGGATGCGATTCGACTGCCACCCGCAAGGGTGCACGTATCAACTGTTTACGGCCTCCATCCAGCACACAGCCCCCGCAGCTCGAAAGCGTTTATACTCGCCGCGGGGGCTGTGTGCTGGATGGAGCCCTCGCTAGATTCCACTCCCGCGTTCTATCTCGCGTAGTTATGACTTGCCATCGTCGCTGCGGAATGCTCAAGTAGAGCAGCAATAGCTAACAGGTCTCGCTGCTGATGCTGGTCCCTTCCCTGGCAATCCTCTGCGGTCTCGTGCTGCTGGTCTGGAGCGCGGACTGGTTCATCGAGGGCGCTGCTGCTATCGCAGGACATTTCAGCGTACCGCCACTGCTGATCGGCATGCTGATCATAGGCTTTGGCACCTCCCTTCCGGAGATGGTGGTATCCGCCTTTTCGGCGCTGGAAGGCAACCCCGGACTGGCGCTGGGTAACGCCTACGGCTCGAACATTACCAATATCGCCCTGATCCTCGGCCTCGCGGCACTACTGCAGCCCATCGCCGTGCAGTCGACGATTCTGCGCAAGGAACTCCCCATCCTCACCCTGGTTACCGCTGTCGCCGCGACCCAGTTGGTTGACGGTACGATAAGCAGGCTGGACGCAGCGATTCTACTCATCCTGTTCGCCGGCCTGATGGGCTGGTCAATCTGGCAAGGCGTCAGGCAGGAGGCCGATGGCCTCGGCACTGATACCGCGGCGGAAATGGCAGCCCGCGCCATGCCCCAACGAAGGGCCTGGGTATGGCTGCTGGTGGGCCTGGTGGTACTGGTGAGCAGTTCGCGCCTGCTGGTCTGGGGCGCGGTGGAAATCGCCAGCGGCTTCGGTGTGAGCAACCTGGTTATCGGGCTCACGGTGATCGCGGTCGGCACTTCCCTGCCGGAGTTGGCGTCCACGATAATCGCCGCTCGCAAGGGCGAGCACGACCTCGCCCTCGGCAACGTGCTGGGTTCCAATCTGTTCAATACGCTCGCGGTGGTCGGCATCGCCGGCGGTATCCACCCGATGTCGGTGGCGCCTGAGGTCCTCCAGCGCGACACGCTGGTGATGGCTGCCCTCACCCTTTCCCTCTACCTGATCTGCTACGGCTACCGCAAGCCGGGCAGCATCGATCGCTACGAGGGGGCGGGACTGCTGGCCTGTTACATCGGGTATACCGGATTCCTGCTGGCCTCGGTCATTCAGTCGTAATCGCGCTGTGCGCGGAATATACTGCTCTTCTGCCAGGGGGTTGGAATATTGGGGAAGTCACCATGGAGGCGAATCTGGGCCACGTTATCGCTCTGCCGGCAGGCGGTCTGCCCTGAGATGAAAGCGCTGCTGCTGGCTGCCCTGACGCTCTCCTTCGTCGTTGATGCCGTGGCGGAGGACCTGCCGCCGGAAAGTGCGCGCTGCCGCGAGGAACGCAAAACCTACAATACGCTGCAGCAGGAGCTGAGAGGCTTCTCGCAGCGCGCCAGTCAAATCGAGGAACTGCTCGACGGCGCGGCGCCGGCCGAAGTTACGGTGGACGAGCTAGAGTCCCTGCTCGCCGGCAAGGACGGCGAGAGCGAAGCCACGGTGTGGCCCGAGGCGATACGCTGTGAGTCCCTGCAACAGGACTATAAGCAGGCCCGCGAAACGCTGATCTGGCAAAAATCGCAATTGGTTCGCCTGCGCAACGACTACTGGACCGCGCTGCCCTCCCCGATTCGCGAAGCGATGCTCCACATCTGGGAATCACGCGCCCGCCTGACCCACAATACGCAAGCCCTGCTGGCCAGGGAAGGCGCTTCTTCGAGCACGGAACTACCGCCAGCCCTGCTCGCCAGCAGCGAGCAATTGCAAGCTTCCCGCCTCGCCTTTTTCCGCCTGCTGCCCGACCTGAGCGAGAAAATGCCTGCCCGTGAGGCGAGGAAATGGCTGCAGGGATGGCAAGCGGCGATGGACCTCGCCACCACGCAAGTGCTGCCCTCGGCAGTGCCAGCGGGGATGGAAGACAGCGCAGGCAGCAGGCTGTATCGCCAGCACAGGCGACTGGCGCAAGCCGATGCCGTGGTTATCGCCGAGGCATTCAATACCGTGCGTGGCTGGCTCTGGTCCAATCATCACGAGGTCTTCGAGGACAACGAAGCCATTACGGGCGGCAAGAGCGAACTCCTGCTGGACGAATCGCTGGCCCTGGTGGTGGCTTTCTTCGGCGTGCTGGCCGAGGTCGGAACTGTCATCAACAACAGCGATGCCGCCGGGACGGTGGGACAGATATTCCTCGGTCTCGAATACCTGACCGGCCTGCTGGCCATAGCCGCACTCGCCATCGGCGCGCGCGCCATTCGCAAGCCTGCGGGCAGGATCCAGGCGGCCTTCGCCCGGCGCTACCACGGCAGCCGCGCCAGGGCGCAACTGATACGCCTGACGACAGGCATCCCTGTCCTCCTGCCGTGGATCGTGGGCTGGGTCGGCCTGCACCTGCTGGAACACCTGTTCCACAGCTACCATCTGGCACTGCTGCTACCCATCCTGCCCTTTGCCCGCCTGTATATCATCTACGGCTTGCTCAGCCTGGTCGGCGAATGGTACCTGCATCGTATCGCCGGACTTGCCGGCTCCTACCTGAATGCCCAACAGCACGAACAGATGGTCCAGCGGGCACGCCGCTTCGCCCGCGTAGTCATCCTGCCCTGGTTCCTGATGGACCTGGTGAATCTCGGCCTCGGGCCATCGCTGACCCTGGAGATTCTGGAATGGCTGACCCTGGTCGCGGTAGTGATCGCCCTCGGGCTCCTGCTCAAGCCCTGGCGCAAGGAGTACATCCTCGCTCTTCAGTCATTCCTGCCGGAAACCTGCGACCACTGGATCGAGCGTCTGTTCGCCGGCTGGCGCTTCGTTCTCCTCGCCCCCCTCACCGCCCCGCTGATGCTGGCCGCGGTGATCCTGTTTTTCCTGCACAAGGGCCTGGTGGACTTCGACTGGTACCGGATGCTCATGGCCCGCAGTTTCAGGTTGCGCTCGGGCCAGGTCGAGGAAGAAGCCTCAGCTCACTCCGACGAGTCAGCACTTGCGGACTACCAGCGCTGGTTTGAGGAAACCCTGGAAGATGGCGAAACCCCGTTCATCAACACCGACGTCGCGGAACGCCTGGAGGCGACGCTGGGCAAGTGGGTAAACGAAACCTCCGAGGAAAACTCGCTGCTGCTGAGCGGAGAACACGGCTCGGGGAAGAGCACCGTACTGCAAAAGGTACTGGCATCGATCCGGGAAAAGGCCGAAGGCGTCGACCTCACTTACCTCGAGGTACCTGCCAAGTGCATCGATCCCGCTGCGATCGCCGCCCTGCTGGAGCCGGCTCTCGGGGTTTCCCTCGCGGACGGGCCGGGCGAACTGGTGAAGTCCGACAGTGAACGCAAACCCGCTATCGTGGTGCTGGACAACGCCCAGAACTTCTTCCTCCGCCGGGTCGGTGGGCTGGAGGGCTGGGAATACCTGCTCAGCCTCACCCGTGCCCGGCTCTACAATGTGTTCTGGGTCATCTCGATCAACGACCAGAGCTGGGCCTACCTCGGCAATGTCTTCGGCCGCGAGTACCAGTTCAACAAGCTCCTGCAGACCCGCCGCTGGAGCCAGAACGATGTTCGCTCCCTGATCCTCTCGCGCAACCAGTTGAGTGGCTACCGGATTCACTACGACAGCATCCTGCTTTCTTCCCGAGGCCCCGAGGCAGGCAATATCCGCAACGCGGAACAGCTCTACTTCAGCCTCCTGTGGGATGCCTGCCGCGGCAATCCCCTGCTGGCCCTGCGCCTGTGGCTGAGTTCCATTACGGTGGCCGGCAAGGTGGTGACCGTGGGTTTGCCGGTGGAAGTTTCCTCCGCTGCGCTGGAGCGCCTCGGCAAGGAAATGCATTTTGTCTACGCCGCCCTCGTTTTGCATGAGAACATGACCAGCGAGGAACTGGTATCAACGACGGCGCTACCGGAAAGCCGGGTCAGGGCCGCCCTGAAAACGGCCTTCGATATCGGCTTTGTCGACCGCTCGAAGAACCGCCGCTACCGCATCATACCCGTTTGGTACCCGGTAGTGACCCGGCTGCTGGCGAGGAAGAACCTGCTCCATGAATGAAGACGCCGAAAATCTAATGCAGCAACTGGATGTGCTGGGAGACATCTTCGATGCCGGCACCCTGATGCTGCTGCTGACCGGCATTATCGCCATCTGGCTCGCCAACTGGTGCGTGCGCAGGGTCTGCGAGATCCTGACAGAGCGGATGCCTTCGCGCCGCTTCCTGCTGCTGCAGTTATCGACGCTGAGCAGTTTCGTGCTCTATATCGGCGGCACCGCCATACTCATCATCGGCGTGGTGAAACCGCCCAGGGAATTCCTGATAGCCGTCGGCGGCTCGGCGGCGGTCGCCCTGGGTTTCGCCCTAAAGGATGTCGCCGCGTCGCTGGTCTCGGGCATCATGCTGCTCTTCGACCGCCCCTTCCAGGTCGGCGACCGGGTATCCTTCGACGGCGTCTATGGCACCATCACCGCGATAACCCTGCGCTCGGTGCGCCTGCAAACCCTCGACGACAGCACGGTGACTATCCCCAACTCGCGCTTCATCACCGACGTGGTGTCCTCCGGCAACATGGGGGCGATGGACATGATGGTAATTACGGACTTTCATCTCGCCCTCGACGCGGACATCGAACATGCGCGGGATATCTTGCGCCAGGTCATCGTGACCAGTCGTTTCGCCTACCTGAAAAAACCCGTCAGCTTCGCCATCGAGGAAATCGCCATGGCTGAGCGCATCGCCATTCGCCTTCGCGCCAAGGCCTATGTCCTCGATGTCGACCACGAGAAGGATTTCAAGTCGGATATAACCCGGCGGGCTTCCCGGCTGTTCCTCGAGGCGGGCATAGCGCGACCCGCCCGCAACTAAGCCCCTTCAAAAAGCGCAATTATTTCTTATACTGTCAGCATCCACCATCGAACCGGCCCTGCCCGGAGGACGCGGCGGGCCCTTCACTGGAGGGGAAGCTGTGCTGCAGGAAAGACACGACCCTGACGGTATCGGATCAACGGGCCCCGCTGCCGTGGGACGACCGTCCCCTCCCGGCGCGCTGCGGGAACTGGCCGCGCTCGCCGGTGTGGCATTCAACGGCAGGCAGCCCTGGGATTTCCAGGTCTTCGACGCCGCCGCCTACGATCGTATCCTCTGCGAGGGCTCGCTCGGACTCGGGGAGTCCTACCTGGACAGACAGTGGGACACCAGTCAGCTTGACGAACTGATCAGCCGACTGCTCAAGGCAAGGCTCGACAACAAACTCCACCACTCCCTGCGCCTGCGCCTGCTCGCCCATGCAGCTTCCGGCTACCTTAAAAACCTGCTGCATAATCGCCAGAGCCGACGCCAGGCCCACATCGTCGGGGAACGCCATTACGATATCGGCAACGACATCTATCGCGCCATGCTCGATCCGACCATGTCCTACAGTTGCGCCTACTGGGTCGGGGCCGACAACCTCGCTGCCGCCCAGCAGGCAAAACTCGACCTGATCTGCCGCAAGCTGCAACTGCGCGAGGGTGAGCACTTGCTCGACATCGGTTGCGGCTGGGGCGGGCTGGCCGAATTCGCGGCGCGCAACTACGGCGTGCAGGTAACTGGCATAACCGTTTCCCGGGAACAGGCAGCACTGGCCAGGGAGCGATTGGCGGGTTTGCCGGCGAAGGTCGAACTAATGGACTACCGCTCCCTGCAGGGGCGCTTCGACAAGGTGGTCTCAGTGGGCATGTTCGAGCACGTTGGCCCGAAGAATTACCGCACCTTCTTCGACAAGGCCAGGGAGCTGATGGACCCCGCCGGAATCCTGCTGCTCCACACCATCGGCGAGTACGAGACGACCACACGGGACGATCCCTGGATCGACAAGTATATTTTCCCCAACGGTAAACTGCCTTCCGCGCGCAGGCTGGCGAAGGCCTTCGAGGGCGTATTCACACTGCAGGACTGGCACAATTTCGGCCCCGACTACGACCGGACCCTGATGGCATGGTGGCAGAATTTCGAGCGTGCCTGGCCCGGACTCAAGGGGCCGGACTACGACGAGCGTTTCTACCGGATGTGGAAATACTACCTGCAGAGCTGTGCCGGCTTTTTCCGTTCCGGACGCGGGCAACTGTGGCAGTTGGTCTTTACCGGCAGTGACTTCCGCGGAAGCTATCGCTCGGTACGCTGATCCGCCAGCTCGAAGCAGGGGACGTAGCTTGCCGGGTCCAGTTTCATCCGCCCCTCCGCCACGAAGCCCTCCAGCAGGGTCCCCAGGGAGCTGATAACCCCGGCATCCCCGTGCAACTGGTAGGGGCCCCTGGATTCGATCTGGCGGATACCTGCCTCCTTGACGTTGCCGGCGACCAGCCCGGAAAACGCTCGCCGCAAATCGGCGGTCAATTCGTGGCGCGGCCGCGAGCGCTCCAGGCGCAGCGCGGCCATGCGTTCATGGTCCGGCTGGAAGGGGACCTGGAGGTCCTCCTCGATATGCAGGCCCCAGTTGAAGCTGAAAGATTCGTTGGTGCGAACCCTGTGATCCCTCACCTCGCGCACGCCGCGCTTCATCCGCTGCGCCACTGCAACCGGGTCGCCGAGAATTATCTCGTAGTGTTCAGCCACCTCGTCGCCCAGACTCTGGCGCAGGAAATGGTCGATTCGCCGGAACCAGTCCTCGCTACCGGCGGGGGCCGCCAGCACCAGCGGCAGGGGAATACCAGCGTTGGCAGGATGCATTTTCACACCCAGCAAATGAAGGATTTCCTCTGCCGTGCCAACACCGCCCGGGAACACCACGACACCGTGCGCCAGGCGGATAAACGCTTCCAGCCGCTTTTCGATATCCGGCAGGACTACCAGTTCATTCACCATCGCGTTGGGCGATTCGGCGACGATGATGCCCGGCTCACTGATGCCCACGTAGCGACAGTCACGATTGAGCTGCTTGGCGTGCCCGATGGCCGCCCCCTTCATCGGCCCCTTCATAGCGCCCGGCCCGCAGCCCGTGGCGATGTCCATGCCACGCAGGCCGAGCTGGTAGCCCACCTCCTTGCAGAAATCATACTCCTCGCGTGGAATGGAATGCCCACCCCAGCAGACGACCAGTTGCGGCGGTGTGTCGCTGCGCACGATGTTGGCATTGCGCAGAATCCGGAACACGGCGTCGGTCATGCCGGCACCGGTGTCGAGGTCGAACTGCCCCTGCTGTTCCAGCTTGTGCTGGGTAAAAACCATGTCACGCAGTGCGGCGAAGAGGTGGGCACGTATGCCCTCGACCATTCGACCGTCGACGAAGGCCTGGGCGGGAGCGTTGTGCAGTTCCAGCTTGAGGCCCCGTGGTTCGGGCACAACCCGCAGGTCGAAGTCCTCGAAAAACGTTGAAACCTCGCGCGCGTCGTCGATATTGCTTCCGGTGTTCAGTACCGCAAGCGCGCAGCGACGGAAGATCGCGTGGACATCGCGGTTCGCCTCCACAACGCTGATCATTTCGCGCTGGGAAAGGAGGTCGAGACTGTGGCGCGGCCGGACGCTGGCGAAGGGAATTTTTTCGGGCATTGCTATCGATCCAAACCTGGAGGCTGACGCCCCAATAGTACTTCAGGGTGCTCACAAAGGAACATAGAAGCCGGAGCAGTTTGAAATTTCCCGGCGCATCACGTATGAATGGGGCTAATGGTCCGCCGCCATCGCGCGGGCCGCATTCCTGATTGGGGGGGGACACCGTGCCAACGCTAGCAACGTTGGATTACGCCGTTATCGTCGGCTATGTCTGTGTGGTAATCGTCCTGTGCGCCCTGGTGACACGTAAATCACCGGATACGGACGAGCTGTTTCTCGCCGGCCGCAGCCTCGGACCCGCGGTAATCGGCCTGTCGCTTTTCGCCTCGAATATTTCGTCGACCACCCTGATTGGCCTGCCCGGCGCTGCCTGGGAGTCGGGCATCTCGGTGGCAAACTATGAATGGATGGCGGCGCTGGTGTTGCTGTTCACCGCGATATTCGTGCTGCCGGTATTCATCGGCAGGCGTATAACCACCGTTCCGGAACTGCTGGAACAGCGCTTCAGCCCGGCCCTGCGCAAGTACCTCTCCGCTACCTCCCTGTTCCTCAGTATCGTCCTCGATACAGCGGGCAGCCTGTACGCCGGGGCACTGGTGCTGATGCTGTTTTTCCCCGATCTCAGTCTCGCACCGACCTGCGCAGCGATGGCAGTCTTTGCCGGGCTGTACACCGCAGCGGGCGGCTTGCGTGCTGTGGTCTACACCGACGTCCTCCAGGCGGTGGTCCTGTTGCTCGGCTCGCTGATTCTCGCGCTGACGGTTTTTGGTGAATTCGACTTCAGCTGGTCGCGCGTGCTCGCTTCTGTGGAACCCGACCACATGTCCCTGATCAGGCCGCTGGACGATCCGGCGCTGCCCTGGCTCGGTACACTGATCGGCTTGCCACTCCTGGGCTTTTATTACTGGACCATGAACCAGTACGTTGCACAGCGCCTGCTCGGGGCCCGCAGCGTCGAAGCCGCCGCAAAGGGCGCGATGCTGGCAGCTGCACTGAAACTGCTGCCCTTGTTCCTGATGGTCATGCCCGGCGCCATGGCGGCGGCGCTGCTGCCGGACCTGGAGCGCGCGGACACGGTATTCCCCCGGCTGATCGCGGAATATGCCCCCGCGGGCCTCGCCGGGCTGATGCTGGCGGGGCTGATGGCGGCCATCATGTCCAGCGTCGATTCGACCCTGAACTCCGCCTCCACCCTGTTGATGGTGGACTTCGTCAAACCGCGCTTCCCCGCAGTGACCTCCCGGCAACTGGCGCGCTACGGTCGCATCAGCACGATCGTCCTGATGTTGCTGGCCGCGCTGTGGGCGCCGGCCATCGATCGTTTCCCGGGCCTTTTCGCCTACCTGCAGCAAACCTTCGCCTACGTGACACCACCACTGGTAGCCGTTTTCACACTCGGCTTCTGCAGCAAGCGCGTCGGGGCCAAAGCCGCCCTCCGCGGCCTGGTACTCGGCCACCTGCTCTCGGCCCTTGCCTTTATCGCCGCCCAGTTGGGCTGGCACTCACTACATTTCACCATCGTCGCAGGACTACTGTTCGCGACAACGGTGGCCCTGGTACTGGCGGCACAGCTACTCAGCCAGGACGGAGAACCCGGCCCCGGACAGATCGCCGCGGTTTCACGTCACGAAGTCACAAACCTTTCCGCCCGTTTGAAAATACAGATCGCACTGCTGGTGATCGCCACACTGGGCCTGGTTGCGTGGTTCTGGTAATTTCGCTGTTTTTCCCGCTGTTTTTCCCATTTTTTGATCAGGGCGCTACACCGTGTTTTGCGGTAAAACCGAGAAACCTTAGAATTTCTCGTGATTTTCTGGTTTAATGAAAAGCGTTCGCCCGGAAACTTCCAATTTTTCGGTGAAATTTCCCGGGCGAAATGAAGAAAACATTTTGTCACTAGGCACTTCGGTGCGTGTGCTGTTTTCCCTCGCGATATAAAAACCAGATACCCCCGCCGAGGCTGTTTATTGGCAAAACAGCTCCAGGGCCTGAATGGTCCGGAGCAGAATGGTTGAGCTTGCAGCACGAGGCTCTCCCGTTCCGGCGTGCGCGACACGTCGCATTGCAATGAACCGGCAACGACAGGGAGTTTCAAATGCTTTTGGCAACTGATCTCGACGGCACCTTTCTCGGGGGCGACCTGAAAGATCGAACCAATCTCTACCAACTCATCGCTTCTCACCCCGATATCGATCTCGTATTCGTCACCGGCCGCGGTCTCGAATCGGTGCTACCCCTTCTATCCGATCCAATGATCCCGGCACCCCGCTACATCATCTGCGACGTCGGCTGTACCGTGGTGGACGGCACCAACCTGCAGCCCCTGCACCCGCTGCAGGGAGATATCGACAATCTCTGGCCCGGCGAGCACGTGGTCGAAGAGGCGCTGCAGCACATCAAGGATATCCAGCGACAGGACGTTCCCCAGGAGCGCCGCTGCTCCTACTTCTGCGCCGCCGATGCGGTCACCGCGGAGATCCACGATATCGTCGAGGAACTGGACTGCGACCTGCTTTACTCCGCCGGACACTACCTCGACGTGCTGCCCAGGGGCATCAACAAGGGCCGCACACTCACGGCCCTCATCACTTACCTCGGCGTCGATCCCGCCCGCGTACTGGTGGCAGGGGACACCCTCAACGACCTCTCGATGTACGAACAGGCCTTCAACGGTGTCTGTGTCGGCGAGTCTGAGGATGCGCTGATCGAGGCCACACAGGGGCGCTCAAGGGTCTACCACGCCGAGGCGCCGGGCTGCGGTGGCATACTAGAAGCGATCAGCTACTTTTCCTACCTCGGGCGCGCGGGCATCGACACCGAAATCCGCGAGAGCTGTCAGTCCGGAAAATCCGACCTCGTTATCGTCTATCACCGGCTGCCCTACGAGGAATTCGTGGAGAATGGCGAGGTGATCCGGCGGCGGCCCAGGTCGCCCAATGGCATCATCCCCACCCTGCTGAGCTTCTTCGCCGACGGGCGTTCCGGATCCTGGGTCGCCTGGGCACAGCACACCGGGGCGGACGGCAAGTTTGCAGTACACACCGAAGTGGACAAGGAGCTCTACCCCAACCTGGTAGCTGCACGGGTCTCACTGACGGCACAGGACGTCGACATTTTCTACAAGAAGTTTTCCAAGGAGGCCTTCTGGCCGACCCTGCACACCTTCTGGGAACGCGCTTCTTTCCAGGAAGAGCACTGGAAAACCTTCCTCGAGGTGAACCGCCTGTTTGCCGAGTGCACTGCAGCGGAGGCCGCCGAAGGCGCCACAGTATGGATTCACGACTACAACCTGTGGATGGTGCCGGCCTTCCTGCGGGAGTTGCGCCCGGACGTCACCATCGCATTTTTCCACCACACCTACTTTCCCTCGGCGGATGTGTTCAACGTACTGCCCTGGCGCCGCGATATCGTCGGCAGCCTGCTCCAGTGCGACTACATCGGCTTCCATATCCCACGCCAGGCGGAAAACTTTGTCGATGTAGCGCGCGGAGTCATGCCGGTGGAAGTCGCCGAGCGGGTTAGCTGTTCACCGCGCTTCCTGAGCTACGGCTGTGCCGTGGGTCTCGACGAGATGACCACACGGATCAAAGTCAACGATCGCTATATCGGTCTCGGCGCCCACCCCGTCGGCCTCGACCTCAGCCGGGTGGAGAACGTACTGCTGGATCCCGACACCCAGGAGCGGATGGATGCCCTGCGCGATGAACTCAGCGGTGTGCGACTGGTACTGTCCGTCGAGCGGCTCGACTTCACCAAGGGCATCCTGGAAAAACTCGAGGCCTTCGAGCGCCTCCTGGACGAACACCCGGAACTGGTGGAAAAGGTCACCCTGATCATGGTCTGCGTCCCCGCAGCCAAGGGCATGACCATCTATGACGAACTGCAGGTCCAGATCGAGCAAACCGTCGGGCGCATCAATGGCTGCTTTGCCAGGGTCGGCTGGACACCGGTGCAATTTTTCTTCCGCGCCCTGCCCTTCGAGGAACTCGTCGCGTACTACGCCATGGCTGATGTTATGTGGATCACCCCGCTGCGCGACGGCCTGAACCTGGTCGCGAAGGAATACATCGCAACACAGGGCAAGATCCAGGGCAACGGGGTACTGGTGCTGTCGGAATTCGCCGGGGCCGCGGCGGAATTGCGCGGCGCGGTACTCGCCAACCCGCACGACCCGCGCGAGCTGGCGGACACCTGCTATTTCGCGTTGTCGATGGGCCGGGAGGAGGCCCGCAGCCGACTTGTCGAAGCCTTCGACATCGTCCGCCACTACGACATCGACTACTGGGCAAAAGACTATCTCGACTCGGTGAAAGGGTACGCCGCAAGCTTTACCGGGAGTGAAAAGCCGCTGGAACAGCAAGACTCTATAAGCGACATCCAGGTCGCCTAGCGGATTCCAGAAAGCACAACAGGCCCGGCCTATGGCCGGCCGAGGGAGAGTTATGCTGTTAAAAAACACGGTACAAGTCATCTGTTACCCGAACCGTATCGGCGACAACCTGGGGGATCTCTACAACACCCTGGAAACACACTTTTCCGACGCGGTGGGTGGCGTCCACATCCTTCCCTTCTATCCCTCGAATGCCGATGGCGGTTTCTCCCCCCTCACCCACCGTGAAGTGGATCCCGCCGTGGGCACCTGGGATGACATCGAACGCATTGCGGCCAGTTACGATATCTGTGCCGACCTGACGGTCAATCACATCTCCGACGAATCGGAGGAGTTCAAGGATTTCCTGCAGCATGGCTTTGCTTCGAAGTACGCCGAGTTGTTCGTCGATGTCGATTCCTTCGGTGAAATCAGCCACGACGACCTGGCCAAGATACACATCCGCAAGGAGAAGGAACCCTTCCGCGAAGTGACCTTCGCCGACGGTACCAGCGCCCGGGTCTGGTGCACCTTCACCGAACAGCAGATCGACCTCAACTACAATTCCGGGCTCACCTACCAGTTGCTGGAGAGTTACATACGCGAACTGACTTCCCACGGCGTGAAGCTCTTGCGGCTGGATGCCTTCGGCTACACCACCAAGGAAATCGGCAGCAGCTGTTTCCTGGTCGAACCCCAGGTCTATCGCAATCTGGACTGGATCAATGAAGTGGCTTTGAAGTACGGCGCGGAATGCCTGCCGGAAGTCCATGACCACACCAGCTACCAGTACGCCATCAGTCGGCGCAACATGCACCCCTATGGCTTCGCGCTGCCGCCGCTGCTGCTCTACTCACTGCTCGACGCCAACAGTGTCTACCTGAAGAACTGGCTGCGCATGTGTCCGCGCAACATGATCACGGTACTGGATACCCACGACGGCATCTGCATCCCCGACGTGGAAGGCGTGCTGCCGGATGAGAAGATCCGCCTGCTGATCGACAATATCGAGACCCGCAGCGCCGACCCGATCATGCGCAAGTCCGCGGTCAATATCCACAGCGTGGGGGCGATCTACCAGCTCACCTGCACCTTCTACGATGCGCTGATGCAAAACGATGACGCCTACATTGCCGCGCGGGCGATCCAGTTCTTCACTCCCGGCATCCCGCAGGTGTATTACGTGGGCCTGCTGGTGGGCTGCAACGATGAAGAGCTGATGAACGCGACCGGCGAGCTGCGGGATATCAACCGACACTACTACAGCCTCGAGGAGGTGGAGCAGGAAATCCAGCGCCCGGTGGTGCAGAGGCAACTGGCGCTGATGCGTTTTCGCTGCAGCTACCCGGCCTTCAACGGGCATTTCGAGCTGTGCTACTCGAGTGATTCCAGCGTCGCCATGGCCTGGCGCCACGGCGAGTATTACTGCCACCTCTTCGTCGACCTCAAATTCAATACCACGGCGATTTATTACCGTGACGTGACAACGGGGAAGGATGTGAGCCTGGAAATACAGTAAGAGCTGTGACTTTTTCCACAGCCGGCGAATTCCCCGTTGACCAAACCTCGCGCCAGGCGCACTATAGCCTGCGCCTCCGGGCACAATTGCAGTTCAAATTGCCAAAAGAGTGAAACCAATGACCAGTCTGCATCAGGCATACATCGACAAGCGAAGCGGCATGACCGCCGCGCCGTCCGTGTGCCTGTGGGTATGCGGGGTGGTTTGAGGAAGCATTTGAGCTAGAAAAATTTTTCAAAAAGGCCTCCGAGAACCCTGATTCCGGAGGCCTTTTTTATTTCCCCACCATTTTCCAAGGCCTGCGCATTCAGAGTTCTCCCTTAACTGAGGGATAGAACCGTGAAAAGGGAATTACACAACAATATCAGGACGATATACCTGATGGGCTTCCTGCTCGGCTTCATAGTGGTCGTGCCGGTGTACGTACCCCTGTTGCAGGGACACGGGCTGTCGATGAGCGAGGTACTGCAGACGCAGGCACTGTTCGCCCTGACGATTGCCCTGTTCGAAGTACCTTCGGGCTACATCGCCGACATCTGGGGGCGTCGCAACGCCATACTGCTGGGCGCCGGGCTCAATGCCATCGGCTTTTTCTCCCTGCTGTGGGCGGATACCTTCGTCGATTTCCTCATCTACGAGGCGATTCTCGGCGTGGGTTTCAGCCTGATCAGCGGGGCGGACCTGGCGCTGCTCTATGACACCGAGGTCTACCTGCAGGAGCAGGGCCTGGATGGCGGTGCCGGGGCGGGCAAGTCGCTGAGCCGGCTGATTTCCCTGGAAGCTGCCGCATCGGGCGCCGCCGGGGTTGTCGCCAGCCTGCTGCTGATCCACTCGCTGGACAGCGTGGTCCTGGCCCAGGCAATCGTCGGTTTCGCACCACTGGTCCTCGGCCTGGGCCTGGTGGAGGTACCTCGCATCACCAGCCAGTTACCCGAGGGGGGCGGCCACCTGGGCAATGCCCGTCGAATCCTGGGTATCCTGCTCTTCGGTCGCCCGGTGGTGCTGTGGACCGCAGCGGCAATAGGCGTCTTCGGGCTGTTTGCGGTCTATATCTTCTGGGTTTACCAGAAGTACTGGGAATTGCAGGGTATTCCGCTGGAATGGTTCGGCTACATCTGGGCAGCCTTCGCGCTCACCACCAGCCTTGCCGCCCGTTACTGTAATGCTCTCGAGCGACAGTTTGGCACCCGGGCGCTGCTGGCGATGATCGCATTGCTACCGCTGGCCGGCCTGATGGGCATGGCGCTGGGCGCAGGCTGGTTCGGCGTGCTCTGCGGCTTCGCCATACAGCTCTCCCGCGGCCTGTCGATGACGCTGTTCTACGAGGCTCTGAACCGCCGGGTCCCCGGCGAATTCCGGGCGACCATCAACTCGCTGGTCAGCCTCGCAGTACGCTCGGTGTTCATCGTTACCGGACCGCTGCTCGGGCTGGCGCTGGACAGCCAGGGTATGCAGCCCACGCTGTTTGCCCTGCTGGCCATATTCGCGCCGCTGATGGCCCTGGTGCTGGTGCCGCTGATGCTGCGGATCACCAGGGAACGCGCCGACAAGGGCGCGGAGAAGGAGCCGACGCTGCCGCCGCGAAAGGCTGCAGTCTAGTCGGCCTGTTGAAGCCGGCCATTCACGCGAATGGCCGGCTTTTTTGTTTCAGGCCTCCCGCGACCGCCAGGCCGCGACATGCTGCTCGAGCATCTCGCAGGCGTTGAACTGGGCATCCAGTGCGGCGATAAAATTGAACACACCGGTAAGTTTGCGGGCGATCAGGGCAAATTCACGGGACGGTGGCGTGAAGTGACGGCTGGTGGCGGAAGCCGCCGCCTGCTTGCCCGCCCGCCGCATCAGGTGCGAGCGCGCCCAGCAGTACTCCCCTGCCTCGTTGAGGTATTCTGCCGGTAACTGCTCCACCGGGCGCAGGGGTTCCAGCAGGTGAAGGCAGAAATCCGCGAACATTTGCCGGCCCTCCTCGCTGGCGTCGGGCTGCAGGCAGCCGAGGCCGATGAGGCCCTCGACGATGGCGGCGACATCCTGCCGCTGGCTGGCGGCGATGGTACTGCGCAGGTGAAAGAGGAATTCCGCGGAGCAATCCAGCACCGAACCGAAGTCGAGCAGGGCCAGTTCGTCGATCGCCACACGCTTGCGCCGGTCGTCCAGCTGCAGTATGTAATTGCCGAAATTCGGGTCGGTCTGCAACAGGCCCCAGTCGTAGAGTTCGTAGAAAAACAGTTCCAGCATGGCGCGGCCCAGGGCGTTGCGTCGTTGCTGTGACAGAGCCGCGACCTCTGGCGCGGCCACGCCGTAGCCTTCGATGAATTCCAGTGCCAGGACCTTCCCGCTGCAGTAACGCGGAAACAGTTCTGGCACGTGGTAGCTCACTCCTTCGGGCGCCACGCCAGTGACCAGTTCGGACATCCTGGCGGTGAGCTCGGCCTCCCGCTGGTAATCGATCTCCAGCAGGAGGTGCTCGCGCAGGGATTGCATCCAGTTATCGAGGTCGCGTCCGCTCTTCACCCAGCGCGCCACGACCAGCATGCGCACTACCGCGTCGAAGTCCGAGTCGATCAACCGCCGCAGCCCGGGGTACTGGATTTTCAGGCAGATCCATTCGCCGGTCTCGCGAATTTTTGCCAGGTGTACCTGGGCAAGGGAGGCGGCAGCCACCGCAACGGGATCCACCTCCAGTTCGTTGTAGCGTTCGCCGAGGGACTCCCGCGCCAGGGGTTCGAGTTCCGCCCAGTCCAGCGCCTCGGTTGCATCGGAGAGATCGCGCAGGGCATCCACCAGTACCGGCGGCAGGAAATGTTCGCCAAACAGGGCCATCATCTGGCCGATTTTCACGTAGGTGCCCTTGAGCCTGCCGAGTTCGGTGACAAAACGCCGCGCCTCGCGCCGGGCAAATTCCGACTCGCCGTCTTCGCGGCCCAGCACCCGCCCCATCGCCGAGTCCACGGCCAGCGCACCGCCGGCCCGCAGTCCCGCCAGGGACACCGCCATACTGCGCCCAAGGGCGCCGAATCCCGATTTTCGCTTTCCCGCCATTGCCCGTCCGTGTACCGATATCCCGGGTCACATCAGTGCTCGCCCGGTGTACTGCCCAATGGAAGATGGTAGCTGCAGGGCGCTGCTACTGTACACCCGCTTTCGAGAGGCCGAACAAATGCGCTAACCTTGTCTTTCCAATTGTTGGGGACGCGCGATGATAAACCTGAGTGTCTGGGCCCAGGCCCTGGACCGCATGCCCAAGCTCAGTACCGCCGAGTGGCAGACACTCGACCCGGTGGCCCGCTGGCTGATTGCCTGCCGTGCCTCGGTACTGTTCATGACCTTCACCGCCGCCGCCCTGGGAGGCCTGCTGGCCTGGCGCGCCGGGCAGTTCCAGTGGGGCCTCTGGATCGCCACCGTGCTCGGCCTGGTGTTCGCCCACGCCACCAATAATCTGCTGAACGACTACACCGACTCCCGCCGCGGCATCGACCGCGACAATTACTACCGCAACCAGTACGGCGTCCACGTGCTGGAGGACGGCCTGATGAGCGAGGCCCAATTCTGGCGCTACACCGGCACCACCGCGGCGATCGCCATCGCCCTCGGCGCCTGGCTGGTGTGGCAGCGCAGCGGCCTGACCCTGGAATTGATGCTCGCCGGCGCCTTCTTCGTCCTGTTCTACACCTGGCCGCTGAAATACTACGGCCTCGGCGAGCCCGCCGTCCTGCTGGTCTGGGGGCCGCTGATGGTCGGCGGCAGTTACTATGTGCAATGCGGCGACTGGAGTTGGGAGGTCACCTGGCTGAGCCTGGTTTTTGCCCTCGGTCCGACCACCGTGCTGTTCGGCAAGCACACCGACAAACTGGAGGCCGACCGGGACAAGGGGGTGCGCACCCTGCCGGTACTGATCGGCGAGCGCGCCGCCCGCCACTCGGTGCTCGCCATGGTGATCCTGCAGTACCTTTTGTGCCTGGCGCTGGTGCTCGCCGGCACCTTCCACTGGCCCCTCTTGCTGGTGTTGGGCGCCCTGGTGATCGTCCCGCAGGTGACGCGCGCCTACAGCCAGCCCAAGCCCGCGGAACCGCCGGAGGATTACGCCCGGGATGTCTGGCCGCTGTGGTTTTCCGCCTGGGCTTTCCGCCACACCCGCCGCTTCACCTCGCTCTTCCTGCTCGGCCTGGTCCTGGACTCCCTGCTCTACTGAGGGCCGGGCGCCGCCAATTTGTGCCTAATTGCCTAATCCTCCATGATGCCCTTGGCCTGAAGGCCCTGCAGTCGTATATTGGCGCAGCATGAAATACCAGCGCAGTGAAACCATCGACCCCACGGCGGCGCCCAGGATAGGCGTGCTGCTCGTCAATCTCGGCACGCCCGACGCGCCGGAGCGCGGCGCCTTGCGCCGCTACCTGAAGCAATTCCTCTCCGATCCGCGCGTGGTCGAGCTTCCCCGGGCGATCTGGTGGCCGATCCTCAACGGAGTGATCCTCAACCTGCGCCCCGGGCGATCGGCGAAAGCCTACAAGAAAGTGTGGATGGAGGAAGGCTCGCCGCTGCTGGTACACACCCGCGCCCAGGCCGATGCCCTGCGGGAGACCCTGCAGGAACGTTTTGGCGACGATCTGCTGGTGGAATTCGCCATGCGCTACGGCTCCCCTTCTATGGACTCGACCATCGAGGGTATGCTGGACCAGGGAGTGAGCCGCCTGCTGGTGTTCCCCCTCTACCCGCAATACAGCGGCGCGGCCACCGGCTCGGTCTTCGACGCACTGACTGCATGCCTGCAGCGGCGCCGCGACGTACCCGCCCTGCGTACGATTCGCGACTACCACGATCACGCAGATTACATCGGCGCGCTGGCGCTGCAGATTCGCGACTACCGGGCGCAACACGGCAGCGCCGAGAAACTGCTGTTTTCCTATCACGGCACACCACAGAGGCAAAGCGACGAGGGCGATCCCTATTTCCTGCAGTGCCAGCACACCACCCGGCTGGTCGCGGAGTTGCTGGACCTGCCTGACAACAGTTTCCTGACCTGCTTCCAGTCGCGCTTCGGGCGCGAGCCCTGGTTACTACCTGCGACCGACACGACCCTCAGGGAACTGGCGGCCGGGGGAACGAAATCGGTGCAGGTTATCTGCCCCGGCTTCAGCTCGGACTGCCTGGAAACCCTCGAGGAAATCGCGATGGAGAATCGCGACTATTTTCTCGAGGCGGGCGGTGAAAACTACAGCTACATCCCCTGCCTCAACAGCGAGGCGAAACACATCGCTGCGCTGGCACAGATTGCCGGCGAAGAACTGGTGGGCTGGGTATTCAACCGCCTCGAGTAGGCGGGTCCAATATCAGTGACTGTGGAAAGCGGCGGGTTCGAGAATCCCGACGCTGTAAGCCAGGATGATCCCAAGTAAAAATGCCAGGGTCAGTTTCACGCGGTCGTGGCTGTGGAAATGCACTTCCGGCAAGAGATCGCTGAGCGCGATACACACAAAGGCCCCGGCGGAGAATGCCAGCGCGGCCGACACTACGGCATCCCCCGAGTAAGTCATAAAATCCACGCCGAAATAAAACGCCAGGGCACCCAGCGGGCAAAGCAGCGCAAATACCAGGTTGGCAGTCATTCGCGCAGCGGGACGGCTTCCCCCCGCCTGCATCACCGTGGTCACCGACATGGCGTCGAGCGGCTTGTGCAGCAGTACCGCCATGAATACGCCGAAGCCGGCCAGCGCGCCCGCTGCAGTGCTGTGTGGGTCGCTGAGCATCACGGCACCCAGTGCTATGCCGTCGATCAGGCTGTGCAGGCCGAGTCCCAGGGCCACACCCAGCCAACTGGCGCCGTGGGCCGCCTTCGGCTCGTGGTGGTGGCCGTGGTCGTGGTGGCTGGTGTGGTCGTGGTGGACGTGCTCTTCCGGGCTGAAATCGTGCTGGTGGAAGTTGAACAGGCGCAACATCATCAGCATGACGATCAGGCCGAGCATCAACCAGTCGACTGCGCGGTCCACCGAGGACTGCTCGCCGCCCAGTGCGATACTGTGCGGAAGCAGATGAAAGAAGGCGACACCCAGCATCAGTCCGGACACCAGGCTCATCACCAGTTGGGTTCGGGTGTGGGTCATGCGCACGCGGTCGGGCAGCAAGCCGCCAACCAGTGAAGCACAGGCAATGGCGATGCAATAGCCGATCAACAGAAGCGCGGTGGGTGCTGACATGGACGCAGGTGCCTGTTTATGCGTTTGAAGTGGCGGGCCTTCGCCGCAAACCGCCCGGCGACGAATCCCACCTGCAAAAGCGGCGTATTATTTCATAGCGCGCCGCAATGCGGCCAGCGACAGGCCGGATCAAACCAGCACCAGGTTGTCGCGGTGGATCAGTTCCTCGTCACCCGCATAGCCGAGAATCCCCTCGATCGCGGAGGACGGGCAGCCCTTGATTTGCAGGGTTTCCGCAGCACTGTAATTGACCAGTCCCCTGGCGATTTCCCTGCCGTCGGGCCCCTGGCAGGAGACCAGGTCACCGCGATTGAAGGTGCCCTTTACCGCGCGCACGCCCACCGGCAAGAGGCTGCGCCCGGATTCCCGCAGTACGCGCACGGCACCTGCGTCGAGTTCCACACTGCCCTGCACCTGCAACATGCCCGCGAGCCACTGCTTGCGCGCGTTCTCGGGGCGCCGGCCACTGCGCAGCCAGGTGCCGATATTTTCTCCACCGGCTACCCGGGCAATCACGTTTTCCTCGCGGCCGCCGGCTATGACGGTTTCCGTGCCGGAACGCGCCGCCAGGCGCGCAGCGCGCAACTTGGTGACCATGCCGCCGCGCCCGAGGGCGCCGCCCTCACCGGCCATGCTGTCCAGTTCGGCGGAATTTACCGCAGCGCTCTCCACCAGGCGGGCATCGGGGTTGCTGCGCGGATCTGCGTCGTAAAGGCCCTGCTGGTCGGTGAGCAACAGCAGTGCGTCCGCATCGATCAGGTTGGCGACCAGCGCCGCCAGGGTATCGTTGTCGCCAAAGCGGATCTCATCGGTGACTACCGTATCGTTTTCGTTCACCACGGGCACCACGCCGAAATCCAGCAGCGTGCTGAGAGTACCGCGGGCATTCAGGTAGCGATCCCGGGCGATGACATCGTCGTGACCGAGCAATACCTGTGCGGCGATAATGTCATGGCGCTTGAAAGCGGTCTCGTAACTCTGCACCAGTACCGACTGGCCCACTGCCGCGGCAGCCTGCAGGTCATGCAGCAGGTGCGGGCGACCGGAGAGACCCAGGCGCACCACGCCGGCAGCAACGGCACCGCTGGAGACCAGCACCACTTCACTGCCCGCCGCACGCAGGCGCGCGATCTGCTCGACGAGATTGGCGATCACCGCCTCGTCCAGGCCGCGCCCGTCATTGGTGAGCAGCGCACTGCCCACCTTGACCACCCAGCGCCGGCTGGCGGTAATTTCAGCTCGGTCCTTCATCAGGGGGCGTACTCTACTTCCACGTCGTAATCGTCGTCGTCCCAGTCGTCATCGTCCTTGTCCTGGTCCTTCGGACGCCGGCGGGAAGCGCGCAATTCGGCGATCCGCGCACGGGCTTCTGCCTGCATGGCGGACTGCGCGTCGCGCTCGGCTTCAGCCAGTTCCGGATCCGCGGCTTCGCGCTCGCGCAGTGCTTCCAGGTGGACCATCAGGTCGCCACAGAGGACATCGGTGCCCTCGCCCTTGATGGCTGCTATCTCGTAGACCGGGCCGGACCAATCGAGGGCAGCGAGAAGTGCCTCACGGCGCTCCGCCAGGGTTTCCGCGTCCACCAGGTCGCACTTGTTAAGGACCAGCCAGCGCTCGCGCGCCGCCAGGGTGGGGCTGAACTGCTCTATCTCGCGAACGATCGACAGGGCCGCGTCGGCGGGCTCCACGCCATCCCAGGGCGCCATGTCCACCAGGTGCAGGAGAATGCGGTTGCGGGTGAGGTGCTTAAGGAAGCGGATACCGAGGCCGGCGCCTTCAGAGGCGCCCTCGATCAGGCCGGGAATATCCGCCACCACAAAGCTGCGGTGGGCCTCCACGCTGACCACCCCGAGGTTGGGAACCAGGGTGGTGAAAGGATAGTCAGCCACCTTCGGCTTCGCGGATGACACAGCGCGGATGAAGGTGGACTTGCCCGCGTTGGGCAGGCCGAGCAGGCCCACATCCGCCATGACCTTCAGTTCCAGCTTGAGGGCACGGACCTCGCCCTCGGTACCGCTGGTGGTCTGCCGCGGGGCGCGGTTGGTGCTGGATTTGAAGCGGGTGTTGCCAAGGCCGTGAAACCCACCCTGGGCCACCATCAACTGCTGGCCGGCAGCCTGGATATCGCCGAGGACTTCCCCGGTATCCTCGTCGAGGATGGTGGTGCCAACTGGCACCTTGAGGACCAGGTCGACGCCGCTCTTGCCGGTACAGTTACGCCCCTTGCCAGACTCTCCATTCTCGGCGCGGTAAGTGCGCACATAGCGGTAGTCCACCATGGTGTTGAGGTTGCTGTCCCCCTCAAGGAACACGCTGCCACCGTCACCACCATTGCCGCCGTCCGGGCCGCCCTTGGCGATGTACTTTTCACGCCGGAAGCTCAGGCAGCCGTTGCCGCCCTTGCCCGCGTGTACAGTAATGCTTGCTTCGTCTACAAATTTCATAGTTCACCTGGGACCGACGCTCGGTGCGTGGTGTGATCGCCCTGGTCGAAATGCAGTATATAAAAAAAAGCCCCGTCATCTGACGAGGCTTTTGACTGCTTGTCGCGACAGTGCGATCAGGCGCTCACCACCTGAACGTACTTGCGGCTCTTTGGTCCGCGGGTCACGAATTCGACCTTGCCGTCCGCGGTGGCGAACAGGGTGTGGTCCTTGCCCATGCCAACGTTCTCGCCGGCGTGGAACTTGGTGCCGCGCTGGCGAACGAGGATGTTGCCTGCGAGGACTGCCTGGCCGCCGAAGCGCTTGACGCCAAGGCGTTTACTTTCGGAATCGCGGCCGTTACGAGTACTACCGCCTGCTTTCTTGTGTGCCATTACTCAATTCCTCCTGTTACGCCGAGATACCGGTGATCTTCACTTCGGTGTACCACTGGCGGTGGCCAGTTTCGTTCCGATAGTGCTTGCGGCGGTTGAACTTGACGATCTTCACCTTCTTGTGACGACCGTGGGCGACCACTTCAGCGGTAACCTTGCCGCCTTCGACGACCGGAGTACCGATTTTGACGCTATCGCCAGCGCCTACCATCAAAACCCGGTCGAACTCGACGGATTCGCCGGTGGCGGCTTCGAGCTTTTCCAGCTTGAGGGTTTCGCCCTCAATCACGCGGTGCTGCTTGCCACCGCTCTCAATTACTGCGTACATTGCGCGCTCCGTTTACTTAGCCTGCTCGCAGTTGGAAAAAACCCTTTGAAATCAAGGGGGCAGAGCGAGGCACAAACGTTCAAGAAAACCCTCCCACGGCCGTAACAGGCCCACCGGGAGGCAGAGGGCGGCGATTCTACCCAAATACGGGTGCGGGGACAAGGGGAATTTGTCCCCGGCAAACGGGTGTTTCTCGCCCGCGGAGCGGGCTCCCACAGCGCTGGGCAGGTGCGCCGGGCTTTTGACTGTGGGAGCCCGCTCCGCGGGCGATAAACCCCTGAAGCCTGCCCCCGCACCACCCACACGGCTTGACAGCCCCCGGGGCCGCCCCTAGCATGCCGTAGCACCCTGGCTGTCAGTTCCTATGCAAGAGATTCGCTCCCCCGTTGCCGCCGAGTTCGAGCGGGTCAACCAACTTATTATTGAACAACTCCATTCCGACGTCTCGACGGTGGAGAGTATCGGCCACTATATTGTCGACGCCGGGGGCAAGCGCCTGCGCCCGCTGCTCACCCTGCTGAGCGCAGCCGCCCTCGGGCAGTGCGAAGCGGCGCATATCAAATTCGCGGCTGTCATCGAGTTCATCCACACCGCCACCCTGCTCCACGACGACGTGGTGGATATTTCCAGCCTGCGTCGCGGCCGGCCGACGGCCAACGCCGAATTCGGCAACGCCTCCTCGGTACTGGTGGGGGACTTCCTCTACACCCGCGCCTTCCAGCTGATGGTCGACCTGGCCGACCCGGACATCCTCCGCCACATGGCGGACACCACCAACACCATCGCCGAGGGCGAGGTGCTGCAACTCGAGCGCGCCGGCAACCCCGGGACCAGCGAATCCCAATACCTCGACGTGATCACCCGCAAGACCGCAGTGCTGTTCGCAGCGGCAAGCTATGGCGCCGCCACTCTCTCCGGCGTCGATAGCGCCCTGCGCGAGAAAATGCGTGAGTTCGGCCTCAACCTCGGCATCGCCTTCCAGATGATCGACGACCTGCTGGATTACGCCGGCGACCCCGCCACCATGGGCAAGAATGTCGGCGATGACCTCACCGAGGGCAAGGTTACCCTGCCCCTGATCCACACCATGGCGGCAGGCACGGATGCCGAACGGGCACTGGTGCACGAAGCTATCACCGCGCGCTCCAGCGCCCGCATCGACGAAGTCATCGCCGCCGTACAGCGCTGCGGCGCCCTCGACTTCACCCGGGAGCGGGCCTGCCACTACCGCGATCTCGCCCTCGAGTGCCTGTCCGAACTCCCCCCCGGCGAGGCGACCAGTGCACTGCGGACGGTCGCCGCACTCTCTGTCGAGCGCAATAGCTGAGTAAGACCCGGGCTTGATTGCGTCGCTCCGGAGCGCTCCATATACTCGGGAGACTCCCACCTTTCGACGCAAGGAACTCCCCTATGCCCGCAGCGCATCGCCTGAACCAGCTACCCGCTTACCCGGTCCTGCGGGAGCAGGCAAAAGCACTGCAGGGCACCCCGATTACCCGGCTTTTTGACCAGGACAGCGAGCGGGCCGGCGCCTTCACCGCCACAGCCGCGGGACTGCGGATCGATTTCAGCAAACAATTGCTCGACCGGGCCAGCCTGGAAACCCTGCTGTCCCTCGCGGAGCAGGCGGGGCTCCCGGAGCGTATCGCCGCGCTGCTGACTGGCGAGGAGGTCAACTACACCGAATCCCGCCCTGCCCTGCACAGCCTGCTGCGGGCTAAGGAGGCCCCCGGGCTGGAAGACAAATTTCGCGAGGTGGAAGCGGCCCGCACACGCATGCAGGCGATAGCGGACAGCATCAACGCGGGCGCCCACAAGGGTTTCAGCGGCAGCCCGATCACCGACATCGTCAATATCGGCATCGGTGGCTCCGACCTGGGGCCGCGCCTGGTCACCGAGGCCCTGGCGCCCTACCAGACGAGCATCGCCTGCCACTACGTCGCCAACGTCGACCCGGCGGACCTGCAGGGCACCCTGCTCGACCTCGACCCGGAAACCACGCTGTTCATCGTCTGCTCCAAGTCCTTCCGCACCGAGGAAACGCTCACCAACAGCCTGGTAGCCCGCGACTGGATGCGGGCCGCGGGAGCGAGCGATACGGACCTGGCCAGCCACTTCCTCGCGATAACCACCAATATCCCCGCCGCCACGGAGTTCGGCATCGCCGAGGAAAACTGCCTGCCCATGTGGGACTGGGTGGGTGGCCGCTACTCGGTCTGGTCGGCGATCGGCCTGTCCTGCGCAATTGGCGTGGGCTGGAAAAACTTCGCGGACTTCCTCGCCGGCGCCGCGGCCATGGACCAGCACTTTGCCACGGCCCCCCTGGCCGAGAATCTTCCAGTGCTGCTCAGCCTGCTGGAAGTGTGGAATCGCAACCTGCTGGGGGCGGGCAATCACGTGGTGCTGCCCTACGACCAGAGCCTCGCGCAACTGCCCGACTTCCTGCAGCAGCTCACCATGGAGAGCAATGGCAAGCGGGTCGGCGGCGACGGCGGCACCCTCGACTACCACACGGGCCCGGTGCTGTGGGGCTCGGCCGGCACCATCGGCCAGCATTCCTTTCACCAGTTGCTGCACCAGGGCACCGAAGCCTGCCCCGCCGACTTCGTGCTGCCGCTGACGACACATACCGGCATGCACGAGCAGCACCAGCGGCTGGTGGCCAACTGCCTGGCCCAGAGTCGCGCGATGCTGGTAGGCCGTTCCGCCGCCGAGGCGCGGGCGTCACTGCTCGCCAGGGCTTATTCCGAAGAGGACGCGGAGGCCCTGGCGCCGCACCTGATGATTCCCGGCAACAAAGCCCACAGCATGATCACCATGGATGCGCTGACGCCCGCCACCCTGGGCGCACTGCTGGCGCTCTACGAACACCGCACCTACTGCAGCGGCGTCCTCTGGGGCATCAACCCCTTCGACCAGTGGGGCGTGGAACTGGGCAAGGAGATCGGCACGCAGATTCTCGGCCTGCTGCGCGACAACGGAGATGCGGCAGAAATGGACCCGGCCACCCAGCGCCTTATTACCGAGTGGCGCGCCGCACAGCAGCGTTAATGCCGGGTAAGCGCCGCCAGTTTACCCTCGTAACGTGAGCGGTCCCCGGGTTCCAGGGCGTTTTTGATCGCTTTCGCGAATGCCTTGCGGGCCTTGCCTCGCTGCCCGTCCAGGTAATAGGCCTTGGCCAGTGCGGCCTGCAACTCGTGCAGGTGCGGCGCCAGGTCCACGGCGGTCTCGAGGTAGCCGATCGCGGCCCGCATGTCGCCTGCCGCCATTGCATCCCGGGCGAGCAGATACCAGCGGGCCGGACTGGGGTCACGCATGTGGGCGAGTTCTTGCTCGACTTCCGCGGCCTCCACTTCGCGCCCTTCGGCGAGCAGCAGAACGTGCAGGTTTTTCATCAGGCTCAGCTTGTTGTCAGCCAGCGTGATCCCGTGGCGATAGGTCCGCTCGGCAAGCTCGTTCATACCCGCATGGCGGTAGGTTATCGCCAGGGCATTCAATGACTCCGCGTCGTTGGGCGCCTGCTCAAGCGCCGCGATGCTGTACCAGTAGGCCCTGGCCAGCTGCCCCTCGACGAGGGCGTCGGCGGCGTTATTGCGATAGTAGCGCGCACTGAACTCCGCCAGCGTGAGGTTGCCGATGAAGCGTTCCCGCCCCGTGGGGAAATAGTCGATGAGTATGCCGGGGCGCCGCAGCGCCTGGACATCATCCTCGGGGAGCCACTCGGAGTCGATCAGCCGGGTGCGCACGTGCACGCCTTTCTGCACTACCGTGTCGTGGAGATCGAAGACCGGCGCATCCACCATCAATTGGTGGCGCACCGGCACATTCACATGCTGGGCCAGGGCCGTTGTCAGGATCGCCAGGGACAGGCAGTTTCCGCTCTGCCACGCCAGGGCCTCACTGGCCGCCAGTGTCTCGCCGCGGTAACTGAAATTGCGGGTCTGGGCCTCCAGGTAGTCGGCAACCCGGCGGAATGCCGGCGTGGAGCGCCGACTGGGATGATCGAACCAGCTGTCGAAGGAGGCGTACTGGGCCTCCGTGAGCTGGTAGAGGGAAGCGACCTCGGGGACGGGAATTCGCGGCAGGAAGGCGCTGTCATTGCGATAGGGCGCCACATCCTCAAGTGTTGCCACCTGAGTGACTTTCTGGGTACTGCAGCCGGCGCAAAGCACACAGGCGAGCACCGCGGCAGTGATTGTTCGCAACAGGTTCTTCATACCGCCACCCGGTGGGATCGTTAGCCCCACCTTCATGATTATAGTTTATTTCGGGCGGGCCGCCTCCCTGCGCGGCCGGTTCAGTTTTCGATCAGCTCCAGCAGTTCCCGGGTTTTCTCCTCCATCAGCGCGCGGTCGCCGCGTGCTTCCACGTTCAGGCGTACCACCGGCTCGGTGTTGGACATGCGCAGGTTGAAACGCCAGTCGCCGCAATCAACGCTGACGCCGTCGGTGTGATCGAGCTCGCCCTGGGCGCCATAGGCGTCTTCGGCCCTGGCCAGGACCGCCGCCGCATCCTCGACACTGCGATTGATTTCACCCGAGCAGGGGTAGGCAGCCACGCGCTCGGCCACCAGGGTCGAGAGGGGCTTCCCGGTGCTGGCGATCAGGCCTGTCACCAGCAGCCAGGGGATCATCCCGCTGTCACAGTAAGCGAAGTCGCGGAAGTAGTGGTGGGCGCTCATCTCGCCGCCGTAGGCCGCATTTTCCTTGCGCATGCGCTCCTTGATGAAGGCATGGCCGCACTTGGTCAGCACCGGCTCGCCCCCCGCCGCCAGGACCATATCAACCGTGTTCCAGGTAAGCCGCGGGTCGTGGACAATCTTCGCCCCCGGTTCCAGTTGCAGGAAGGCTTCCGCCAGCAGGCCGACGAGATAGTAGCCCTCGATAAACTCACCCTGCTCGTCGTAGAAGAAACAGCGATCGAAGTCGCCGTCCCAGGCAATGCCGAGGTCCGCACGGTGCTCCCTGACAGCAGCGATGGCCGCCCCGCGGTTTTCCGGCAGCAGGGGGTTGGGGACGCCGTTGGGGAAGTGACCGTCGGGCTCGTGGTGCAGCTTGATGAATTCGAAGGGCAGGCGGGGTTCCAGCAGGTCCACCACCCGACCGGCACCGCCGTTGCCGGCGTCGACCACGATCTTCAGGGGCTGCAGCGCGCTGACATCAATGTAGGACAGCAGGTGCTCGACGTAAGCCTCGTCCGTATCCAGGGTATACAGTGTTCCGCGCTTCGCTGCCGCTTCGAAACTGTCCTGCTCCGCCAGCGCGCGAATCTCCTGCAAACCGGTATCGGCGGAGATTGGCCGCGACTCCTCGCGGACGAACTTCATGCCGTTATAGTCCTTGGGGTTGTGGCTGGCGGTGACCGCGATACCACCGCCCATACCGGCGTGGGAGGTGGCGAAGTAGATCTCCTCCGTGCCGCACAGGCCGATGTCATAGACATCCACCCCCTGCTCCATCAGGCCCTCGGCCAGAGCGGTTTTAATCGCCTCGCTGGAAAGGCGGATATCGTGACCCACCACCACCTTGCCGGGCCTGATGACCTCGGCGTAGGCCCGGCCGATGCGCCGGGCGACATCCTCATTGAGCTGGTCCGGCACACGACCGCGTACGTCATAGGCTTTGAAACAGGTAATTTCCTTCATGCGGTCCGTCGCTCAGGCCTCGTAGACATTCTCGTAGACAAAGTTGGTCGCCTCTACAAAGCCCGGCACGCTTCCGCAATCGAAACGGCGCCCCTTGAACTTGTAAGCCATGACACAGCCGCGCTTGGCCTGGGTCTGCAAGGCGTCGGTAAGCTGGACCTCGCCATTGGCACCGGGCGGCGTGTCCTCGATGATCTCGAAGATGTCCGGAGTCAGGATGTAGCGGCCGATGATCGCCAGGTTGGAGGGAGCGTCTTTCTGGTCGGGCTTTTCCACCATGCCATCGACACGGTAGATGCCTTCCTTGAGACTTTCACCGGAGATCACGCCGTACTTGTGTACCTCTTCCATGGGCACTTCCTGGATCGCGACGATGGAACAGCGAAACTGGTTGTAGAGCTCCGCCATCTGGCTGAGGACGCCGGCCCCTTCGCCATTCAGGCACAGGTCGTCGGAGAGCAATACGCCGAAAGGTTCGTTGCCGATCAGCGAACGACCGGTGAGGATGGCGTGGCCCAGGCCTTTCATCTCGCGCTGGCGAACCATGGTGAACACGCCTTTGTCCAGCACCCCGCGGATGCTCTCGAGGTATTTCTCCTTACCGGTTCCGGAAATCTGGTGCTCCAGTTCATAGCTGATATCGAAATGGTCGGCGATGGAGCGTTTGCCCCGGCCGGTGACAAATGCGCAGGTGGTCATACCGGCGTCAATCGCCTCCTCTACCCCGTATTGCACAAGGGGTTTGTTGACGATCGGCAACATCTCCTTGGGCATGCTCTTGGTAGCCGGCAGAAAGCGGGTGCCATAGCCGGCGACGGGGAAAAGACATTTGTTAATCATGAAAACTCCTTGGTGGGAAAATCAGCTATCTCGCCCGTAATGATCTTCGAAACGCACGATATCGTCTTCACCCAAATAGGTGCCGGACTGCACTTCGATCAATTCCAGGGGGATTTTGCCGGGGTTGGCCAGACGGTGGCGGTTGCCCAGCGGAATATAGGTGGATTCATCCTCGCCCAGCATGAATACCCGGTCACCACAGGTCACTTCCGCAGTGCCGTGGACCACGATCCAGTGTTCGGCGCGGTGGTGATGCATCTGCAGCGAGAGCGCGGCGCCAGGATTGACGATAATCCGCTTGACCTGAAACCGGTCCGCGGTCACCAGGGATTCATAGGAACCCCACGGGCGGTAGACTTTCTGGTGCAGGGAAATTTCCGGTCGCTCCTGGGCCTTTAGCGCCTGAACGATCTGCTTGACGTCCTGGACCCTGTCTCGCGGTGCGACCAGCACCGCGTCGGCAGTCTCCACGACCACGATATTTTCCACCCCGGTTGCAGCCACCAGGCGGGAATCGCTGTAAAAATAGCTGTCGCTACAGTTGTCCAGCAAAACATCGCCGCGCGTGGCATTGCCGGATTCATCGCGCTCCGCCACCTCCCAGAGCGCAGACCAGGCGCCGACGTCGCTCCAGCCGCAATCAAGGGCGACAACGGCGCCCCGGTCGGTGTGCTCCATCAGCGCGTAGTCGATACTGTCCGATGGGCAGGCAGAAAACGCAGTGGCATCGGGTCGCACGAAGTCGAGATCCGCATGGGCTCCGGACATGGCTTCACGACAGGCCGCGAGAATAGCCGGCGCGTAACGACCCAGTTCTTCAAGGAAACTGGTGGCGGAAAACAGGAACATGCCGCTGTTCCAAAGGTAATCGCCGCTGGCCAGGTAATTGGCGGCGGTCGCTCCGTCGGGCTTCTCCACGAAACGCTCCAGTTCATGAAGCCCCTCGCCGAGGGATTTCCCGCACTTGATATAACCGTAGCCTGTTTCGGGACAATTCGGGACGACCCCGAAAGTGACGAGGCGCCCGCTGTTCGCCATGGGCAACGCTGTAGCAACCGCCCTGGCGAAGGCCTCTACATCCCGGATCACGTGATCCGCGGGAAGCACCAGGAGGATGGCCTCGGGGTCACCCTCGACTGCCTTGAGAGCCGCGAGGGCCACGGCAGGCGCCGTATTGCGCCCCTGAGGCTCGAGTATCAGGGCCCCTGGCTCTATCCCGAGCTGCCGCAGTTGCTCGGCAACCATGAAACGGTGATCGTCGTTACACACTACCGTGGGACGCTTCGCGTCGAGTCCCCGGGTCCGTGAAAGCGTTTCCTGTAGCATGGACAATTCACCCGCCAGGGGTTGGAACTGCTTCGGATGGGCTTCCCGCGATACCGGCCAAAGGCGGCTGCCAACGCCGCCTGACAATAGTACTGGTGTTATCATAACTTTCCCTGCTCTTCGGCGACTTGAGGCCGCACATCTCCATCGTTATTGTTCTGGCGCGGGCCGTGGGTTGCGCCGCGAACGTTCCATCTTAGCGAAGTGATCACTTCACCGCCAGCCAGCACCAATGGATGTTGGACTTGAGGGGCGCAAGGGATAGAATGGACCCGCCTGTTACTGCCTGCCCCGCTCAAATCGAATCTACCGGAATTTACATGACAGCACAGAATGCCTTCAGCAAGGAAGAATTGGTCGCCTGCGGACACGGCGAACTATTCGGCGAAGGAAACGCCCGCCTCCCGATCGACAACATGTTGATGCTGGACCGTATCACCAACATCAGCTCCGAGGGTGGAGCCTACGGCAAGGGCGAAATCATCGCCGAGTTGGACATCAACCCCGACCTCTGGTTCTTCGACTGCCATTTCCCCTCGGACCCGGTAATGCCCGGCTGCCTGGGGCTGGACGCCATGTGGCAGCTGCTGGGCTTCTTCCTGGGCTGGCGCGGCAACCCCGGGCGCGGTCGCGCACTGGGCTGCGGCGAAGTGAAATTTACCGGTGAAATTCTCCCCGACTCCAAGCTGGTGGTCTACCGTATCAATATCAAGCGGGTTATCGAACGCAAACTGGTCATGGGTATCGCCGATGGCACCGTTTCAGTCGACGGCCGCGATATCTACCAAGCCAACGACTTGCGAGTCGGCCTGTATAAATAAAGCGGGGTCTATTTGAACCAATGAGCAGACGAGTAGTAGTTACCGGCCTCGGTATTGTCTCCTGCCTCGGCAACGATGCAGCTACCGTGGCCGACGCCCTCTACGAGGGCAAATCCGGCATCGGCGTTCGCCAGGAACACATCGACATGGGTATGCGCTCCCATGTTGCCGGCGCGCCCCAGATCGACATCCCCGCGCTGATCGACCGCAAGGTCCTGCGTTTCATGGGCGATGCCGCGGCCTACGCCTATATCGCCATGCAGCAGGCGATCGACGACGCCGGCCTGGATGCCGAGCAGATATCCAGCGAGCGCGTCGGCATTATCGCCGGCTCTGGCGGCGCTTCTTCAGCCAAGCAGACGGAAGCCGCGGACATTCTGCGCGAACGGGGCCTGCGCAAGGTGGGGCCCTACCGCGTCACCCAGACCATGGGCAGCACCGTCTCGGCCTGCCTCGCCACACCCTTCAGGATCAAGGGTGTCAATTACTCCATCTCCTCCGCCTGCTCCACCAGCGCGCACTGCATCGGCAACGCCATGGAACAGATTCAGCTGGGCAAGCAGGACATGGTCTTCGCCGGCGGCGGCGAGGAATTGCACTGGACGCTGTCGAGCCTGTTCGACGCCATGGGAGCGCTCTCCACCAAGTACAACGAGACACCATCCAAAGCCTCCCGCGCCTACGACGCCGACCGCGATGGCTTCGTCATCGCCGGCGGCGGCGGCATGCTGGTGCTCGAGGAACTGGAACACGCCCTGGCGCGCGGCGCGAAAATCTATGCGGAACTTGTCGGCTACGGCGCCACTTCGGATGGTTACGACATGGTCGCCCCCTCAGGTGAGGGCGCCAAGCGTTGCATGCGCCAGGCCATGGCCACGGTGGACGGCAAAATCGATTACATCAATGCCCACGGCACATCCACCCCGGCCGGGGACATCCAGGAACTGAAAGCGGTGCGCGAGGCCTTTGCCGACCTCGGTTATACGCCGCCGATCAGCTCCACCAAGTCCCTCTCGGGGCACTCCCTGGGCGCCGCCGGCGTACAGGAGGCCATCTACACCCTGCTGATGCAGCAGCGCGGTTTCATCTGCGCGTCCGCCAACATCGAGAATCTCGACCCGGCGGCGGAGGGTATGCCCATCGCAGTACAACGCCAGGACCAGGTGGACCTGCAGCGGGTAATGTCCAACAGCTTCGGCTTTGGCGGCACCAACGCCTCGCTGGTCTTCCAGAAATACGCCTGATCTCCGACCCGCGGCCCGTCTACCCGGGCCGCGCCCCCTACCCTACACAGTGCATGCGCTGCCTATCCTGCAGGAGCTCACTCCGTAGCGATCCCACCACAATCAGGCAAGCAAATCGAGCAATAACACCCGCACCCGGTCACCCGGCTCCAGCGTCTTCCCCGGTGGGATAATCGCCAGCGCATCGGAGCGGCACACAGAACTCAGCACGCCGGAACTCTGGTTGTCGTAGGGCCGGGCCAGCAACTCCCCCTCGACAGTCTCCAGCCCCACCCGCAAATGGTCCTGTCGCGTCCCGGCCCTGGTCACCCGAAAATCCGCCCGTGCGTCCACAGCTGGCGGCCCGGACTCGGCCACACCCTGTAATTTGAGGAGCAAGGGGCGCGCCAGCAGGCAGAAGGTGACAAAGCTGGAGGTGGGATTCCCCGGCAGGCCAATGAAGGGCTTGCCGCAAACTTCACCAAAGGCGAAGGGCTTGCCCGGCTTGATCGCCAGCTTCCAGAGATCCAGGTGGCCCAGCGCTTCCACCTGGCCCCGCACGTGGTCTTCCTCGCCGACCGAAACACCCCCGGAAGTAATCACCACATCGGCGCGAGCGGCCAGTTCCCGCAGCGCGGCCCCCGTGGCCACTGGGTCGTCCGGGACGATACCGCCATCGACGAAGACCATACCCAGCCGCCCAAGGAGGCCTGCCAGGGTGAAGCGGTTGGAATTGTAGGACTGGCCCGGCGCCAGCCTGGCGGCACCCGGCTCTACCAGTTCGTCGCCAGTGGAACACACGGCCACCCGCAGGCGGGGAAAAACCTCGACCCGGTCAATGCCGATCGAAGCCAGCAGCCCCAGGTCCTGAGGGCGGAGCACACGCCCGCGCTGCATCACCGTAGCGCCCGCACGAATGTCCTGCCCCCGCGGCCGGAGGTTTTCCCCCGGCTCGAGTGAGCGCTTCACATCCACCCGACCGTGCTCCTCGCTGCATTCCTCCTGCATCACCACTGCGTCCGCCCCCGGCGGAATCGGCGCGCCGGTAAAGATTCGCGCCGCGCAACCCGGGGCGAGGGGCAGGCCTACCGTGCCCGCGGCGATCCGCTGGCTGACCTGCAGGCTGCCGGGCACTTCCGCAGCTCGCAGGGCGTAGCCGTCCATGGCGCTGTTATCTTCCAGCGGCACATCGATAGCAGAGGCCACATCCGCCGCCAGGGTACGGCCCAGCGCCTCAAGCAGGGGAACTTCCTCCCTCGCGGTGGCGGGCGCAGCCGTGGCCAGTATCCTGGCGAGGGCATCCTCCAGGGAGAGCAGGCTGCTCAAGATTCCCGCTCCCGGACGTTCAATACACCGACGAAGTTGCAGGGGCGATGGGTGCTGTCCAGCTGCTCGCGGATGATGCCCTCCCAGGCGGTGCGGCAGGCGCCGGTAGACCCCGGCATGCAGAAGATCACGGTGTTGTTGGCGAAGCCGGCCAGGGCCCTGGACTGGATGGTCGAGGAGCCGATTTCGGCTAGCGACAGGGCGCGGAACACCTCGCCGAAGCCGTCTATATCCTTGTCGAAAAGGGGGCGCACCGCTTCGGGGGTCGAGTCGCGGCCGGAAAATCCGGTACCGCCGGTGACCAGCACCGCATCAACCCCGGGGTCGGCAATCCACTGCGACAGCACCGCGCGAATCAGGTAGATATCGTCGCGGACGATCGAGCGCCCTACACAGCCGTGCCCGGCCGCCGCGGCCGCCTCGGCCAGGTAGTCGCCGGAGGTGTCGTCTTCGGGGGTGCGGGTGTCGGAGACCGTCAGCACCGCAACGGCCAGCGGCCGTGATTCAGTATCCGTCGCCTTGGCCATAACTGCTCTCCTCAGCTTCTCTGTTCGAAGTAGGCTTTCACCTGGTCGGCGATGGCGCGTCGCCAGGGTAACTGTTTGATCGCGAAGGTATCCCGGATCTTGCTGCAATCCAGCGAGCGATTCAGCCGGGGCGTGTCCTGCTGCAGCGATTCGAGCTGGACGACCTCCGGGCTGAAATCCGAGAACTGGGAGGCCGAAGCGAGGATCGCTTCGGCGAACTGGTAGTAGGTGGCCGTCTCGGAACTGCAGTAGTGGTAGGTGTCCCAGACTTCCGCGCCGGTGCTGACCTGGTCCAGTATCGCGGCTATCACCCGTGCGCCATCGGTACAGGCCACCGGGCAACCGCGGAGATTGTTGTCGAGGATAAGGCTCTCGCCGCGAATCATGTCACCGAGCATCTGGGTCACCAGGTTGGCGCCCTCGCTGGCGAAGACCGGTCCCAGGCGCAGGATCAGGTGCTGCTCGCACTGCTCGCGCACCACCGCCTCGGCCTCGGCCATCAGGCGGCCGATGGGACTGTCGGAGTCCGGCTCGTCCTGCTCGCTGTAAAGGCGATCGAGACGACCGGAAAAGACGCGCGCGCTGGAGACGAAAAGCAGGCGGGCTTTGTCGCGCTGGCATGACTTGGCGACCCAGAGGCAGCGCTTGAGGTCCAGTTCGACGATCTCCTGGCCGCCATCGGCCACTGCCTCCACGCGAATATCCACCACAGCGTCAGCCTGGGCCCTGCGTACCGCCTTCTTGGCGTGGCGTTCATTTTTCCAGCGCGACGCTGCCCGGGTCATACCAATGACCTCGTGCCTGCCGATATCTGCCAGCAACTCCGAGAGGGATCGCCCAAGCGGGCTGTCTGAGCCGAGAATGAGTACGCGCACGCGTCAGTGCCTGTTAAAAAGGACGCAGCGGGCAGGGCTTGCAGCGCCCTGCCCGGTAACAGTGTCAGAAAGGGATATCGTCGTCGAAATCGTCGAAGCCAGGACCCGGAGCGCCCTGGGGCGGCGTGTTCTGGGCGGGCGCGGTGCGTGCCGGCGCAGGCTTCTGGCCGTAACCGCCCTGGTCGTAATTGCCAGCGCTGCCGCGGTCCTGGTTGTAGTACTCGTCGGAAGCACCGCCGCCCGCGCCGCTGCGGCCGTCGAGCATCTGCATATCGTTAGCGACGATCTCCGTGGTGTAGCGATCCTGGCCATCCTGGCCCTGCCATTTGCGGGTGCGGATAGAGCCTTCAATATAAACCTTGGAGCCCTTGCGCAGGTATTCGCCGGCGATTTCACCCAGTTTGTTGAAGAATACGACCCGGTGCCACTCGGTGCGTTCCTGTGGCTGGCCGGTCTGCTTGTCTTTCCAGGTTTCCGAGGTGGCCAGGCGGACATTGGTCACGGCTCCGCCGGAGGGCATGTAACGGGTCTCGGGATCGGCCCCGAGATTGCCTATCAGTATGACTTTGTTCACGCCCCGTGAGGCCATATTCGTTCCTCTGTACTCGCTTTTGTGCACTCTCCGTGCACTCTCTGTACTGTCTCGGTACTGTCTCTGTACTCAGCCAGGCCAATTACCATAGCGGTATTCGCCAAGTGAGGAACTATAGCAACCCACTCCTGCAAATGCGACAGCAATACCGGCCGGGAAGGCCTGCGGGTGCTAGCGAGTGGGCAGGGGCCGGGCCGGTGCGGGCACCGCCCCGCCGGGAAGGAACAGCAGCCACCAGGCCAGGGCCAGCCCCGCACAGCAGCCCGCGAGAGCGAGGGGGCCACCGTGCTGCACCAGCCAGCCTCCGGCGGCACCGCCAGCGAAGGTGCCGAAGAACTGGCAGGTGGAGAACACACCCAGGGCGGTACCCTTGCCTTCGGCGCTGACCACCTTGCTCACCAGGGAGGGAAGCGTGGCCTCGAGATAGTTGAAACCGGTGAAGAATATCGCCACGGCGAGGTACAGGACCCACGCCACTGGCGCGGTCACGGCCAGCGGAACCGCCAGCAGCAGCAAGGTGATGGCCAGCAGGAACATGCCGCGCAAGCGGCCGCGCCGTTCGCCCTGGATCATCATCGGCACCATTCCCGCCACTGAGACCAGCAGGGCCGGCAGGTAGACCAGCCAGTGGCTGCCGCGCTCGAGGCCGGCGACATCGCGCAGCGCCGCGGGCACCACCAGGAACAGTGCCATCAGGGTGAAGTGCAGCGCAAAGACGGAGAAATTAAGCCGCAGCAGGGTCGCATCGGAGAGGCTGCTGCGCAGCAGGCCCCGTTGCACCCCGGAGTTGTCCGCCGGCGCGGGCTTGCGCCCGGGGTTCGGGACTCGCGTCAGCACGAGCACGATTCCCGCCAGCGCCAGCAGGCCATTGAACCAGAACACGGCCGACAGGCCCGCCCAGCCCGCGACCAGCGGCCCCAGCACGAGGGCCACGGCGAAACTGCCGCCGATGCTCATCCCCACCACGGCCATGGCCTTGGTGCGCTGCTCTTCGCCGGTGAGGTCGGCCAGCAGCGCCATCACGGTGCTGGCGATGGCGCCAGCGCCCTGCAGGGCCCGCCCGGCGATGATGCCGTAGATATTGTCAGCCAGCGCCGCCACGATGCTGCCGAGCACGAACAGTAGCAGCCCCCCGACGATGACCGGCTTGCGCCCTACCTGGTCCGACAGCCAGCCAAGGGGCAGCTGCAGCAGGGCCTGGCTCAGGCCATAGGCCCCCAAGGCCAGGCCGATCATGGCCGGACTGGCGCCGCGCAGGTCGGCCGCATAGATCGCCAGCAGGGGTAGGACCATGAACAGGCCGAGCATGCGGAAACTGTATAAGGTGGCCAGGGAGGTGACTGTGCGTCGCTCCTGGGCCGTCATGGGGTGTTCGGTGATCACGGGGAACAAATCTCTTGGGTCCGGGACATGATAGCAGCTTAGCGGGGCGGAGACACGGCGGAGATGGCCTGAGACAGTTCGCGTGTCCGGCCGCGCGGTTCGGGCTGAAACCTGTCCAGCATCCCGCGAAGCGAGGCTGACACCCTCTCCCGAAACACGCCAAAAAGCGCACATCCATGCGCAGGCTCGGTCGGCGACGTCCTGTCGCCTCACGGTTCCGGGAGAGGGTGTCAGCCTCGCTCCGCTAGCGCCTCTGGAAGACGGGCTTTGCCCCGGGGCGTCTGCAGGCCCTATACTTTCCTGTTCCTTTTTTGGCTCGGCCAGTGGTTTTCCCCCGATGGACACTATCCAAGTACGCGGCGCCCGTACCCACAACCTGAAAAACGTCAACCTGGACATCCCCCGGGACAAGCTGGTGGTGATCACCGGCCTGTCGGGTTCGGGCAAGTCCTCGCTGGCCTTCGACACGCTCTATGCAGAGGGGCAGCGGCGCTACGTGGAATCGCTGTCGACCTACGCCCGGCAGTTCCTGTCGATGATGGAGAAACCGGATATCGACCATATCGAGGGGCTGTCGCCGGCGATTTCCATCGAGCAGAAGTCGACCTCCCACAATCCGCGCTCCACGGTGGGGACGATTACAGAGATTTATGACTACCTGCGCCTGTTGTTCGCCCGGGTGGGGGAGCCGCGCTGCCCTACCCACGGTCTCAGCCTGCAGGCCCAGACGGTCAGCCAGATGGTGGATACGGTGTTGGCGCTGCCGGAGGGGTCGAAGCTGATGCTGCTGGCGCCCGTGGTACGTGACCGCAAGGGTGAACACCTGCAGATTCTCGAGGAGTTGCGCGCCGGTGGTTTTGTCCGCGCCCGGATCGACGGCCGGGTGACCGAACTCGACGAGGTGCGGCCGCTGGACAAGAAGCGCAAGCACCGCATCGAGGTGGTGGTAGACCGTTTCAAGGTGCGCGAGGACCTGCGCCTGCGCCTCGCCGAATCGGTGGAGACGGCTCTGGAGTTGACCGATGGCCTGGCTACGGTGAGCTACATGGACGGAGACGGCGAGGATATCGCCTTCTCCGCCCGCTTCGCCTGCCCGGAGTGCGGTCACAGCATCGACGAACTGGAACCCCGGCTGTTCTCCTTCAACAACCCCGCCGGGGCCTGTGGCGGCTGCGACGGCCTGGGGGTGAAGCAGTATTTCGACCCGGAGCGCATCGTGCTGCACCCGGAGTCGAGCCTGGCCGAGGGCGCGATCCGCGGCTGGGACCGCCGCAACGTCTACTACTTCCATATGCTGAAGTCGCTGGCGGAGCACTGCGGCTTCGATATCGACAAACCCTTCCATAAACTGAAGAAGTCCCACCAACAGACCATTCTCCACGGCAGCGGCGATGAGGAAGTCGCCTTCGCCTACGTGAATGATCGCGGCGACGTGTTCAAGCGCAAGCATCCCTTCGAGGGCATCATTCCCAACATGGAGCGGCGCTACCGGGATACCGACTCGGTCTCGGTGCGCGAGGAACTGGCGAAGTTCCTCTCCACCCAGCCCTGCCCCAGCTGCGGCGGTGCCCGCCTGCGGGAAGAGGCACGCCACGTCTTCGTCGACGAGCGCACGCTGCCGGCGGTGACCGCCATGTCAGTGGGCGATGCCAGCGATTATTTCGAGGCGCTGGCCCTGGAGGGGCGCAAGGGCGAGATCGCGGACAAGATCCTCAAGGAAATCCGCGCCCGCTACCGCTTCCTGGTCGATGTGGGTCTGAATTACCTCACCCTGAATCGCAGCGCGGAGACCCTGTCCGGGGGTGAGGCCCAGCGCATTCGCCTCGCCTCGCAGATCGGCGCGGGTCTGGTGGGTGTCATGTACATTCTCGACGAACCCTCCATCGGCCTGCACCAGCGTGACAACGAGCGCCTGCTCGGTACCCTGACCCACCTGCGTGATCTCGGCAACACCGTACTGGTGGTAGAGCACGACGAGGACGCCATCCGCACCGCCGACCACATCATCGATATCGGCCCGGGGGCAGGCGTGCACGGCGGCACCATCGTCGCCGAGGGTCCCGCCGAGGCCATCATGGCCAACGCCGCCTCGCTGACCGGCGAGTACCTGTCCGGGCGACGCAAGATCGAAGTACCGGCCCAGCGCACACCCCGGGACCCAAAGCGACAGCTCGTGCTCAAGGGCGCCAGCGGCAACAACCTGCAGTCGGTCACCCTCGAACTGCCCCTGGGACTGTTGACCTGCGTGACCGGCGTCTCCGGTTCGGGTAAATCCACCCTGATCAACAATACCCTCTACCCGCTGGCCGCGACCGCCCTCAACGGCGCCACTACCCTCACCCCGGCGCCGTACAAGTCGATCGAGGGCATGGAGCAGATCGACAAGTGCATCGACATCGACCAGAGCCCCATCGGCCGTACCCCGCGCTCCAACCCGGCCACCTACACCGGCATCTTCACCCCGGTGCGGGAGCTGTTCTCGGGCACCCAGGAAGCGCGCTCCCGCGGCTACAAGCCCGGGCGCTTCAGTTTCAACGTCAAGGGCGGCCGCTGCGAGGCCTGCCAGGGCGATGGCGTGACCAAGGTTGAGATGCACTTCCTGCCGGACATCTACGTGCCCTGCGACGTGTGCAAGGGCAAGCGCTACAACCGCGAGACCCTGGAGATTCGCTACAAGGGAAAAAATATCCACGAGGTGCTGGAAATGACCGTGGAGGACGCCCTGGAGTTTTTCGGCCCGGTCCCGGCGATTGCGCGCAAATTGCAGACGCTGATGGATGTCGGCCTCTCCTACATTCGCCTGGGGCAGGCAGCGACCACCCTCTCCGGCGGGGAGGCGCAACGGGTGAAACTGTCCCGCGAACTGTCCAAGCGCGATACCGGAAAAACCCTCTACATCCTCGACGAGCCCACCACCGGGCTGCACTTCGAGGACATCCAGCAACTGCTGCAGGTGGTGCATCGCCTGCGCGACCACGGCAATACCGTGGTCATCATCGAGCACAACCTGGACGTGATCAAAACCGCTGACTGGCTGGTGGATCTCGGCCCCGAAGGCGGCTCCGGCGGCGGCCAGGTGATCGCGACCGGGACACCGGAGGAGGTAGTGAAGGTCAAGACTTCCCACACCGGACGTTTCCTGGCTCCCCTGCTGAAGCCGGCACCGAAAAAACGCCGTGGCGGGAAAAAGGCGGCCTGAAACCGCCCTCGTCCGGACTATTGACTCCGGGCGCGCCGCCGCTACTATAGCCTCCGACCAAGGCCGGCATAGCTCAGCTGGTAGAGCAACGCATTCGTAATGCGTAGGTCCGGCGTTCGACTCGCCGTGCCGGCACCATATTCCGCGGGTAGAGGCCCGCAGTGAAGACCGGGAAACAAGGCCCCAGGCCTGCCCCGGTCGCGCCCCGCGTCCAGCGGGGTAAATGAAAAAATAATAAAAGGCACGGAGAGCTTCAGATCAATGCGCGGCATTCTGCCCGTACTAGCCTTGCTGCTGGCGCTGACCGCCCATTCCAGTGGCTCGGCGGATGACGGCAACCCCCAGGCCCGGTCGGTAATCGGCGACGGGGCGCCTACTGCGTTTTTAAAGCGCGAGGCCACCTCGCCACGGCCAGGCACAGGCGCCGCCATAAATCTCGCCGGAACTTCCCGCGCCCCCAACATCCTGCTGATCGTCGCCGACGACCTCGGCTACAACGACCTCGCCATCAACAACAGCAACCCCGCAATCGATACCCCCGAGCTCGACAAGCTGGCGCGGCAGGGTCTGCGCTTCACCCGGCATTACTCCCACCCGGTCTGCAGCTCTGCTCGCGCCGCCCTGTTGACCGGGCAGTATCCCGAGCGCAACGGCTTCCTGCCCGCAGGCCGGGGCATCCCGGCAGAGCGCATCACCCTGGCAGAGCGGCTGCAGCAGGCCGGCTACACGACGCGCCACATCGGCAAGTGGCACCTCGGGCACAATGAGCGCCAGGCGTGGCCGGACCGGCAGGGCTTTGACCAGTGGTTCGGTTTTCTCGACCAGTGGCGACTGGCGGGGCGGCAAGTGGATGGCGCCGTCGTGCCCGCGGCGCCACGCTACCAGCGGCCCTGGCTGGAAGGCAGCGAGCAGCCGGGCGCCTTCTACCCGGGGCACCTGGAAAACATCCTGACCGAATACACGCTGCAAGAACTGGAAACGCTGTCGGCACAGTCGCAGCCCTGGTTCATCAACCTGTGGTTCTACGCGCCCCACGCGCCGATCAGCCCGGCGCGCAGCTTCGCCGCCGACTACCCTCAGACGCCAGCCGGTCGCTATCGCGCCCTGGTCAGGCAACTGGACGCCAACGTCGGCCGCATTCTGGCGAAACTGGAGCGCATGGAAGCCGCGGAAAATACCATCGTGGTCTTCGTCAGTGACAACGGCGGCACCAATTCCCTGCTGGACAACAACGCCCCGTTTACCGGCCGCAAGAGCACGCTGTTCGAAGGTGGAATCCGCACGCCGCTACTACTGCGACTTCCCCACATGGAAGACGCGGGGCAAGTAGTGGAACACACCGTGTCCATCATGGATATCTACCCTACGCTGCTGGCACTGACGGGGATCGAGGCGCCCGGGGACCTCGACGGCCAGAGCTTCGCCCCCGCCCTCGAAGGCACTGCGCTGCCTCCCCGGCAACTGTTCTGGGAGCATATCTTCAACTACAGCGTGCTTTCGGCCAACGGCCACTGGCGCGTCCACCAGCCCGGCGGCAGTGTACCTGTGCAGGTCTTCGACTACAGGAGCGACCCCTTCGCGCTTGCGGGGGTGGTACCCCAGCCGCCGGCTCTGCGGAAAACCCTGCTCGAGGGCCACAGCGAGTGGTACCGCGGAGTTCATCGTGTAGCGGCCACTTACAGGGCCAGCGACATCGGTGGCGAGGTGGCGGGTTTCGACCTGCTGAGAACCCCGGGGTTCGGCGGATACACTTTTGCAAGTGCCTTCAGCGAGCCCTACCAGGGACAGCTCGTATCCCAGGGCAGTCTCTGGGGAATGGAAGTAATGGGCGACTCGGTCGTGGCAAGGTTTGGTGAACTGGAGCTCTACGCCGGGCTGACGGCCTCCGGCACTTGCCACAGCGCAGTGATCAGCGGCCAGTTCTACCGGCAGATCAATCACTGGGGTGGTGGCGACAGCCTTGAGCTAAGCCTGTATGTGGACGGTGTGAAAGCGGACAGCCTGACTGCCGCTACGGCGCTTCCCGCGGATGATATTGCGAAGCCGACGATCCTCGGGGACCCTGCAATGGCTGGCATGAACGGCCCTGTGTACCCTCCCCTGATCCTCAACAACCGCCTCGAATTCTCGATGAGCCATACAGCCGCTTCACTACACATGGAATTGTGCGGCAACGACTGACGGGGTAAATTCAGGGCACAAAAAAGCCGGGCAGTGCCCGGCTTTTTCAATTGCGCCAAGGAGCGGGGAATCAGTCCTCGTCGTCCTCGAACTGCTCGTGCTGCGGGCGATCAACCAGCTCGACGTAGGCCATGGGAGCCTTGTCGCCGGCGCGGAAGCCGCACTTGAGAATACGGATGTAGCCACCCGGACGCTCCTGGTAGCGCGGACCCAGTTCGCTGAACAGCTTGCCGACTGCGGCCTTGTTACGCACGCGATCGAAAGCCAGGCGACGGTTTGCGACGCTGTCTTCCTTGGCCAGGGTGATCAGGGGTTCCGCGTAGCTACGCAGTTCCTTTGCCTTGGGCAGGGTGGTCTTGATGAGTTCGTGCTCCACCAGGGAAACGGTCATGTTACGGAACATGGCCTTGCGGTGGGAACTGTTTCTGTTCAGCTGACGTCCACTGTGACGATGACGCATTTTTCCAATCCTATCTTCTGTGCTATCGCAGCACGGCTATCTGGGGCCGGGGAGCGCTCAGGCGCTCAGTACCCGGTCGTCGTTTTTCAGGCTGGCGGGTGGCCAGTTGTCCAGGCGCATACCCAGGGACAGGCCGCGGGAAGCCAGGACATCCTTGATCTCGGTCAGCGACTTCTTGCCCAGGTTCGGGGTCTTCAGCAGCTCCACTTCGGTGCGCTGAACGAGGTCGCCAATGTAGTAGATATTTTCGGCCTTGAGGCAGTTCGCGGAACGAACGGTCAGCTCCAGGTCGTCTACCGGGCGCAGCAGGATCGGATCGACTTCGTCCTCTTCCTCTACGAAATCGGATTCGGATTCGCTCTCGAGGTCCACGAATACTGCGAGCTGCTGCTGCAGGATGGTGGCGGCGCGGCGAATGGCCTCTTCCGGATCGATGGTGCCATTGGTCTCGAGATCCAGGACCAGCTTGTCCAGGTCGGTACGCTGTTCCACACGGGCGGCTTCGACCACGTAGGATACGCGCAGCACGGGTGAGAAGGTGGCGTCCAGCTGCAGGCGGCCGATTGAGCGGGTCTCTTCCTCTGCGCTCTCGCGGGAATCAGCGGGAGAGTAGCCGCGACCGCGGGCCACGGTCAGCTTCATGTTGATCTCTTTGGCACCATTGAGGTGGCAGATCACGTGGTCGGGGTTGCGAACCTCGATGTCGTGGTCAACCTGGATATCGCCGGCGGTAACCGGACCGGAGCCTTTCTTGCTCAGGGTCAGCTCGGCTTCGTCTTTGCCAGACATGACCAGGGCCACGCCTTTCAGGTTGAGCAGGATCTCGATAACGTCTTCCTGCACGCCTTCGATAGCGCTGTACTCGTGCAAAACACCGTCGATCTCGACTTCGGTGATGGCGCAACCGGGCATGGAAGACAGCAGGATACGGCGCAGCGCGTTACCCAGGGTGTGGCCGAAACCACGCTCCAGGGGCTCCAGGGTTACCTGGGCACGCCGGCTGTCCTTCTCTTCCACGTTGATAACGCGCGGGGTCAGAAATTCTGTCACTGCACTCTGCATACGGGGCACCTATTAGAAGGATTAATCCTTCAGTGAATTACTTGGAGTAAAGTTCGACGATCAGGTTTTCGTTGATGTCCGAAGACAGATCCTGACGGTCAGGTACGGACTTGAAGGTACCTTCCAGTTTGTCGGTATTTACTTCCAACCACTCCGGCTCGCCACGCTGGGCTGCCAGGGCCATGGCAGACTGCACACGCAGTTGCTTCTTGGCCTTTTCACGCAGAGACACCACATCACCCGGCTTAACCTGATAGGAGGGGATATTCACTGCAGCACCGTTAACCAGGATCGCCTTGTGGGATACCAGCTGACGGGCTTCGCTACGGGTGGAACCAAAACCCATCCGGTAGACAACGTTGTCCAGGCGGGATTCCAGCAGTTGCAGGAGGTTCTCACCGGTCGCCCCTTTCAGGCGTGCCGCATCTTTGTAATAGTTGCGGAACTGCTTCTCCAGGATGCCGTAGATACGACGTACTTTCTGCTTCTCGCGCAGCTGTACACCGTAGTCGGACAGGCGTCCGCGACGGGCGCCGTGCTGACCGGGAGGATTTTCCGCTTTACACTTGCTTTCTAGTGCACGCACACCGCTTTTCAGGAACAGGTCAGTTCCCTCACGACGGGAAAGCTTGCACTTGGGACCAATATATCGAGCCATGTCTATACCTTCCTGTAAGCCTTACACGCGACGTTTCTTGGGAGGACGGCAGCCGTTATGCGGGATTGGCGTCACGTCGGTGATATTGCTGATCTTGTAGCCACAGGCGTTGAGCGCACGAACGGCGGACTCACGACCCGGCCCTGGACCTTTAACTTGTACGTCCAGGTTCTTCAGGCCGTACTCTTTTGCGGCTTCACCCGCACGCTCGGCAGCTACCTGAGCTGCGAACGGGGTGCTTTTACGAGAGCCGCGGAAACCGGAACCACCAGCGGTCGCCCAGCTCAGGGTATTGCCCTGGCGGTCGGTGATGGTGATGATGGTGTTGTTGAAAGACGCGTGAACGTGCGCTATGCCGTCCACGACTGTCTTGGTGATTTTCTTACGTGTGCTTTTAGCACCTGGCTTTGCCATGTGTTACTTCCTGTTTAATATCAACACTGCACTTTGGTGCAGCTACACTAAAAAGGATTCGCTAAGGATTGTCCTTACTTGCGAATCGGCTTGCGCGGGCCTTTACGGGTGCGCGCATTGGTCTTGGTACGCTGGCCGCGAACCGGCAGGCTGCGACGATGGCGCAGGCCGCGGTTGCAACCGAGGTCCATGAGACGCTTGATGTTCATGGAGATTTCCCGACGCAGGTCGCCCTCGACCATCATCTCTGAAACTTTTCCACGCAGCGCGTCCATCTGCTCTTCATTCAGTTCGCTGATCCGGGTGGATTCGGCGATACCGGTGGCGGCACAGAGCTTACGCGCCTGAGTGCGACCCACACCGTAGATGTAGGTCAGTGAGATAACAGCATGCTTGTTATCGGGTATGTTGACGCCGGCAATACGAGCCATTCAACTCTCTCCAATTAATCTCTTCGCGTAACCGCGCTGTTTTTCGCAAACCCCTGATTTTTCGACACTTTATTCTCAAAGCGCGAGGGGTGGCGCGAAAGGCGCAGCATTCTAGCGATATCGTTACAAAAAATCAACCGTACAGGCGCAGGTTTTAGCCCTGGCGCTGCTTGTGGCGGGGATCAGTGTTGCAGATCACCCGGACCACGCCATTGCGGCGCACAACCTTGCAGTTGCGGCACATTTTCTTGACTGAAGCACGTACTTTCATCGTTCTCTACTCCGTTACAACCGTTGCTGACCGGGCCATGGGCCTCAGCGCAGCCGGCCGGCACTCCCATAATTCTTCAGGTTGGCCTTTTTCATCACAGACTCGTACTGCTGTGACATCAGGTGGCTCTGCACCTGGGCCATGAAATCCATCACCACGACAACCACGATCAGCAGCGAAGTGCCGCCCAGGTAGAAAGGCACATTGGCCGTCACTACCAGGAACTGCGGGATCAGGCAGACAATGGCGATGTACGCTGAGCCGAACACTGTCAGGCGGGTCAATACGCCGTCGATGTAGTTGGCTGTCTGCTGTCCCGGGCGGATACCGGGCACGAATGCACCAGACCGCTTCAGGTTGTCAGCTACTTCCGCCGGGTTGAACATCAACGCCGTATAGAAGAAGCAGAAAAACACAATAAATATCGTGAACAACAAAATGTTCAGCGGCTGCCCGGGCCCGATCATTACAGCCAGGTCCTGCAGCCAGTCCGCAGAATCCGAGGTGCCGAACCACTGGGCGATGGACGCCGGGAACAGCAGGATACTGCTGGCGAAAATCGCCGGAATAACACCGGCCATGTTCACCTTGAGCGGCAGGTGGGAACTCTGCGCCTGGTACATCCGGCGCCCCTGCTGCCGCTTGGCATAGTTGACGGTAATCCGCCGCTGGCCGCGCTCGATATAAACGATCGCGAAGATCATGAATATCGCCAGCGCCAGGATCAGCAGCAGGAACAAAATGTTCAGCTCACCCTGCCGCGCCTGCTCCAGCGACTGTCCAATCGCCGAGGGCAGGCCCGCGACGATCCCCGCGAAAATCAGCAGGGAGATACCGTTACCTACACCGCGCTCGGTAATCTGCTCACCGAGCCACATCATGAATATTGCTCCAGTCACCAGGGAGGTGATGGCGATCACGAAGAACAGCGGCGTCACGGTGTACGCCATGCCCTGGTTCGCCATACCAACGGTCATACCGGTGGCCTGGACGATCGCCAGCACCACCGTCAGGTAACGGGTGTACTGGCTGATCTTGCGCCGCCCGGACTCACCCTCTTTCTTGAGGGCCTCCAGTTGCGGCGTGACCGCGGACATCAACTGAACGATGATCGAGGCCGAAATGTAAGGCATGATGCCCAGCGCCAGAATACTCATGCGCTCGAGGGCACCCCCCGAGAACATGTTGGCCAGACCCAGGATGGTTCCCTGGTTCTGGTTGAAAAGCGCGGCCAGCTGGGCGGGATCAATACCCGGAACCGGGATATGCGTCCCGATCCGGTAGACGATAATCGCCATCAACAAGAAACGAAGGCGTGCGAAAAGCTCGCCCATACCGGCCTTGTTGACCTGGGGCATCTGCGCCTGTGCCATTTAGTCCTCTATTTTCCCGCCGGCCTTCTCGATGGCTTCGCGGGCACCCTTGGTTACCGCGAGGCCTTTTACTGTCACAGCCTTGCTCAGCTCGCCGGACAGGAACACGCGTGCGCGGGTGATGTCCTGCTTGATCAGGTCAGCCGCTTTCAGCGCTTCCAGATCCACGACATCAGCGTCAACTGCGTTGAGTTCGGACAGGCGGATCTGCGCGGTGGTCCGGGCGATACGCGAGGTAAAGCCGTACTTGGGCAGACGCTTCTGCAGCGGCATCTGGCCGCCTTCGAAACCGGGACGTACCTTGCCGCCGGAGCGGGATTTCTGACCCTTGTGGCCGCGGCCGGCAGTCTTGCCGAGACCGGAGCCAATGCCGCGCCCTACGCGCTTGGCATCTTTCCGTGAACCCGGATTGGGGCTCAGGGAGTTCAGTCGCATTTGTTCAGACATTAATTCAGCCCTCAACCCGTACCAGGTAATTAACCCGGTTGATCATGCCGCGCACTGCCGGCGTGTCCTCTACTTCGACGGTGTGTCCGATCCGTCTCAGACCGAGGCCAGCCACACAGGCCTGGTGCTTTTTCAGGCGCCCGTGAATGCTCTTCACCTGGGTAACCTTGATGGTTGCTTTAGCCATGACGATTCAACCCAAATCTCAATTCAAAATATCTTCGACGGACTTGCCACGCTTGGCGGCAACGCCCTCCGGGGAGGCCATGTCACGCAGACCGTTGAAAGTCGCGCGAACCACGTTCACCGGGTTGGTGGAGCCGTAGCACTTGGCCAGTACGTTGTGGACGCCGGCAATTTCCAGCACCGCACGCATCGCGCCACCGGCGATGACACCGGTACCTTCAGATGCGGGCTGCATGTAGACCTTGGAGGCGCCGTGTGCGGCCTTCACCGGGTACTGCAGGGTTCCGTCCTTGAGCTCTACCGTAATCATGTTGCGGCGCGCAGCTTCCATTGCCTTCTGGATAGCAACAGGTACTTCGCGAGCCTTGCCGCGGCCGAAGCCGACACGGCCGTTACCGTCGCCAACTACGGTCAGGGCGGTAAAGCCGAAGATCCGGCCACCCTTGACCACTTTGGCCACACGGTTGACCTGGACCAGCTTCTCCTGCAGATCGCCTTCGACCTGCTGCTTCTTCTGCTCGTTGAAAGCCATATCTCTACCCTAGAATTCCAGTCCACATTCACGGGCGGCGTCGGCGAGAGCCTTCACGCGTCCATGGTACTTGTAACCTGCACGGTCGAACGCCACGCGCTCGATACCAGCGGCCTTGGCACGCTCGGCCACGAGCTTGCCAACAGCTGCGGCAGCGTCCATATTGCCCGTAGCGCCCTTGCGCAGGTCCGCGTCCAGGGTGGAAGCACTTACCAGCACTTTGTCGCCCTGGGGGGTGAACACCTGGGCATAGATATGCCGGGGAGTACGGTGCACGCTCAGGCGGTTGACGCCGAGGTCACGCATGCGGGCCCGCGAGCGACGCGCCCGACGAAGCCGTGAATCATTCTTTGCACTCATCTCAACTTACCTACTTTTTCTTGGCTTCTTTGCGCCGTACATATTCGTCGGCGTAGCGAATACCTTTACCCTTGTAAGGCTCCGGCGGACGGAAGCTGCGCAGTTCTGCTGCTACCTGGCCAACCGCCTGCTTGTCGATGCCCTTGACCACAATCTCGGTCTGGGTCGGCGTTTCGGCGCTGATACCTTCGGGGAGTTCGTACTCCACCGGGTGGGACAGGCCGACAGTCAGGTTGACCTTGTTGCCGGAGGTGCTGGCACGATAACCAACGCCATTGAGAACCAGCTTCTTCTCCCAGCCCTCGCTCACACCCTGGACGATGTTCGCCAGCAGCGCGCGGGTAGTACCCGCCATGGCCTTGGACTTATCGCTGTCAAAAGAGACCTGGATTACGTTGTCTTCCTGGCTAACGTTGATACCGTCGAGCAGGGAGAGCGCCATAGTGCCCTTGCTGCCCTTGACAGTGAGATCACGTCCATCCTGCTTGATCTCAACGCCGCTCGGCAGTGTTACCGGATTGTTTGCGACTCTAGACATTTCAGTTGCTCTTCAATTCAATCAGTTTAGAAAACGGTGCAGAGCACTTCTCCACCGACGCCGGCAGCACGGGCCGCGCGATCAGTCATCACACCCTTGGAGGTGGAGACGATGGCAACACCCAGGCCACCGCGAACAGACGGCAGTTCATCCTTTGCTGCGTAGGAACGCAGACCGGGGCGGCTTACACGGTCGATCTCTGCGATCACCGGCTGGCCCTGGAAGTACTTCAGCTCAATCGCCAGGCGAGGCTTGCTGGCATCTGCGCTGGCGTTGAAGCCGGAGATGTAGCCCTCTTCCTCGAGCACCTTGGCAACAGCCGCTTTCAGCTTGGAACCGGGCATTTCAACGGTTTTCTTGCCAGCCATCTGGGCGTTGCGAATACGGGTCAGCATATCTGACAGCGGATCTTGCATACTCATTTCAAATACTCTCCGTTACCAGCTGGCCTTGACCAGCCCGGGCACATCACCGCGCATGGCGGCTTCGCGCAGCTTGTTACGGCACAGGCCGAATTTACGATACACAGCGTGCGGGCGGCCGGTGACCTGGCAGCGGCGCTGGCGGCGAACCGGGCTTGCATCGCGTGGCAGCTTCTGCAGGGCGATCTGCGCTTCCCACTTGTCGTCATCGCTGGCATTAACATCAGCCAGGATGGCTTTCAGTGCAGCGCGCTTCTCTGCGTACTTGGCGACCATACGTGCACGCTTGTTCTCACGCGCGATCATAGATTTCTTAGCCATGTGTGCCTCTTAACCTTTCAGTGGGAAGTTGAAAGCGCGCAGCAGTGCACGACCTTCATCGTCCGTACGAGCAGTTGTAGTGATGGTGATGTCCATACCACGCAGCGAGTCGACCTTGTCGTAATCAATCTCCGGGAAGATGATCTGCTCGGACACACCCATCGCGAAGTTCCCGCGCCCGTCGAAAGACTTCGGGCTGATACCACGGAAGTCGCGAATACGCGGGATCGCGATGCTGATCAGGCGCTCAAGGAATTCATACATGCGGTCGGAACGCAGGGTTACCTTGCAGCCAATCGGCCAGCCTTCACGCACCTTGAAGCCTGCGATGGATTTACGCGCCTTGGTGATAACGGCCTTCTGGCCAGCGATCGCTTCCATATCAGCGATAGCGGATTCCAGGACCTTCTTGTCACCGATAGCTTCACCGACACCCATATTAAGGGTGATCTTGGTGATGCGCGGGATGTCCATCACGTTGCTCAGGCCCAGCTCTTCTTTCAGCTGGGGAGCGATCTCGCTCTTGTACTTGTCTTTCAACGTTGCCATGTCTATTACCTGTTAATCCTTCGACCAGCCGAAATTCAGCTGATAGCCTCGCCGCTGGACTTGTAAATACGGGTCTTGGTTTCGCCCTCGACCTTGAAGCCAACACGGTCAGCCTTGCCGGTACCCGGGTTGAAAATCGCAATATTGGAAACCTGGATAGGGGCTTCCTTTTCCACGATACCGCCGGCAACACCCGCCTGGGGGTTGGGCTTGGTGTGCTTCTTCACCATGTTAATACCGGCGACAATCACGCGATTGTCGTCGAGTACCTTGCGAACCTTGCCGCGCTTGCCCTTGTCCTTACCGGCAAGAACAACCACTTCGTCATCGCGCTTGATCTTCAACATTTCCTTTCCTCTCCTGCTGGCCTGCCTAGATAACTTCCGGGGCCAGAGAAATGATCTTCATAAACTTCTCGCCGCGCAGCTCGCGGGTTACCGGGCCAAAAATACGGGTCCCGATAGGTGCCTGCTGGTTGTTCAGCAGCACTGCCGCGTTGTCGTCGAACTTGATGAGCGAGCCATCGGCACGACGAACGCCCTTGCGGGTGCGCACGACAACGGCAGTCATTACCTGCCCTTTCTTTACCTTGCCGCGGGGAATCGCTTCCTTCACGGTTACCTTGATCAGGTCACCCACACGCGCATAGCGACGCTTGGAGCCACCCAACACCTTGATGCACATCACACGGCGAGCGCCGCTGTTGTCTGCGACTTCCAAATACGACTGTGTCTGAATCATCTTCTACTCCAAACTGCGGCTCACGCCGCACTATCCTGCGCTTAACCGACCTGAGCGGCGCTTTCGACCACTTCCTGGAGTTGCCAGGTCTTGGTCTTGGAAAGCGGGCGAGACTCAATCACTTTTACGGTATCGCCAATTCCGCACTCATTGTTTTCGTCATGAGCGTGGATCTTGGAAGAACGCGTGATGTACTTGCCGTACACGGGGTGCTTCACCCGGCGCTCGATAAGCACGGTAATCGTCTTGTCCATCTTGTTGCTGACAACCCGGCCGGTTGCCGTACGGATACGCTTTTCAGTACCTGACATGCTATTCACCTGCCTTCTGAGTGAGCACAGTCTTGACGCGTGCGATGTCGCGCTGGTTCTCCTGGAGCAGGTGAGTCTGCCCGAGCTGACCAGTGGACTTCTGCATGCGCAGCTTGAACTGCTCCTCACGCAGGGTGAGCAGCTGCTTGTTCAGGTCCTCAACGGACTTTTCACGCAATTCGCTAGCTTTCATCACATCACCGACCGTTTAACAAATGTTGTAGCAACGGGGATCTTGGCCGCTGCCAGGGTGAACGCTTCGCGAGCCAGCTCTTCCGAGACACCCTGTACTTCGTACAGCACCTTGCCCGGCTGAACCTGGGCTACCCAGTACTCAACGTTACCCTTACCTTTACCCTGGCGGACTTCCAGCGGCTTGCCGGTGATCGGCTTGTCCGGGAAGACGCGAATCCAGATTTTGCCGCCACGCTTGATGTGGCGAGTCATCGCACGACGCGCTGCCTCGATCTGGCGAGCAGTAATGCGGCCGCGGCCAGTGGCCTTGAGACCGAATTCACCGAAGCTCACCTTGCTGCCGCGATGGGCCAGACCGCGATTGCGGCCCTTCATCGTCTTGCGGAATTTTGTACGCTTTGGTTGAAGCATCTGCGTAACCCTTAATTAGTAGCTGATTTCCGGGTGGACTCGGAAGCTTCGTCGCCGCCGATCACCTCACCTTTGAAGATCCACACTTTTACGCCGATGATGCCGTAGGTGGTGGATGCCTCGTAGGTGGCATAGTCGATATCCGCGCGCAGGGTGTGCAGGGGCACACGACCTTCACGGTACCATTCGGTACGGGCGATTTCGGCACCGCCGAGACGACCGCTGACCTGGATCTTGATACCTTCAGCGCCCTGGCGCATGGCGTTCTGTACGACGCGCTTCATCGCGCGGCGGAACATTACCCGGCGCTCCAGCTGCTGGGCCACGTTCTGGGCAACCAGCTTGGCGTCCAGGTCGGGCTTGCGGATCTCTTCGATGTTGATGTGCACGGGCACACCCATCTTCTCGGTCAGCACCTTGCGCAGCGCGTCCACGTCCTCACCCTTGCGGCCGATAACGATGCCGGGGCGAGCGGTGTGGATGGTAATGCGCGCGGTCTGTGCCGGGCGCTCGATTACCACGCGGCTGACAGAGGCATTTTCCAGCGTCTTCTCGATGTACTGGCGAACTTCCAGGTCAGTAATCAACTGCTTGGAGTAGTTCTTGCTGTCCGCATACCAGACCGAGTTGTGGTCCTTGACGATACCCAGACGGATGCCGACGGGATGTACTTTCTGACCCATGGTCGTCTCCTGATTCCTTAGCCTTCGCCGTCTGCAACTTTCACGGTAATGTGACAGCTACGCTTCAAAATGCGGTCTGCGCGGCCCTTTGCACGGGGACGCAGGCGCTTCATAGTCATGCCTTCGTCAACGAAGATGGTGGAGACTTTCAGCTCGTCCACATCGGCACCTTCGTTGTTTTCGGCGTTGGCGATCGCAGAGTCGAGAACTTTCTTGACGATCTGCGCCGCTTTCTTGTTGCTGAATTCCAGCAGGTCCAGCGCTTTTTCCACAGGCAAGCCACGGACCTGGTCAGCGACCAGGCGGGCTTTCTGCGCAGAGATACGCGCGCCTTTCAGTCTTGCTGCTACTTCCATTTCCTCAACCTCTCAAGCGGCGCTTAGCGCTTCGCCTTCTTGTCTACGATGTGGCCCTTGAAGGTGCGCGTTACCGCGAACTCACCCAGCTTGTGACCAACCATGTCCTCATTGATCAGGACGGGCACATGCTGCCGGCCGTTGTGTACGGCAATCGTCAGACCAACCATGTCCGGAGAGACCATCGAACGACGTGACCAGGTCTTGATCGGACGGCGATCGTTGGCTTCGACAGCGGCTTCTACCTTCTTCATCAGGTGCAGGTCGATAAACGGACCTTTCTTCAGTGAACGCGGCACAATCTCTTTCCTCTACTCTCGAATCTTACGATCGCTGTTACTTTTTCCCGCGGCGACGAACAATCAGCTTGTCCGTACGCTTGTTCTTGCGGGTCTTGTATCCCTTGGTCGGGGTACCCCAGGGGCTCACCGGGTGGCGGCCACCGGAAGTACGACCTTCACCACCACCATGGGGGTGATCGACCGGGTTCATCGCCACACCGCGAACGGTCGGGCGAACGCCGCGCCAGCGCGCTGCACCGGCTTTACCCAGCTTGCGCAGGCTGTGCTCGCTGTTGGAAACCTCACCGATAGTGGCGCGGCAATCAACCAGCACTTTACGCATCTCGCCGGAGCGCAGGCGGATGGTCGCGTATTGACCTTCGCGCGCAACCAGCTGAACCGATGCACCAGCGGAGCGAGCCAGCTGGGCGCCCTTGCCAGGCTTCAGTTCGATACCGTGCACAACGCTACCCACTGGGATGTTACGCAGCGGCAGGCAGTTACCGACCTTGATCGGCGCAGCCGCGCCGGACTGCAGCACGTCACCGGCCTGCACGCCCTTGGGAGCGATGATGTAACGACGCTCACCGTCGGAGTACAGCAGCAGGGCGATGTGGGCGGAGCGGTTCGGGTCGTACTCGATACGCTCGACGCGGGCCTGGATGCTGTCCTTGTTACGCTTGAAGTCGATCAGGCGATAGTGCTGCTTGTGACCACCACCAACGTGACGGGTGGTGATACGGCCCTTGTTGTTACGGCCACCGTTGCGGCTCTGCTTTTCCAGCAGCGGCGCGTGGGGCGCACCCTTGTGCAGATTCGCATCAACGACGCGAACTACGTGGCGACGACCGGGCGAAGTTGGTTTGCTCTTAAGAACTGCCATGGTAATCCGACTCCTTACTCAACTGCCGCAAAGTCGATGTCCTGACCCTGCTCCAGTCGTACATATGCCTTTTTCCAGGTCGGCTTGGTGCTGTAACCGAAACGGTTACGCTTGACCTTGCCCTTGACCTTCAGGGTTTGCACGCTGTCAACCTTGACCTTGAACAGCTGCTCGACCGACTTCTTGATTTCCAGTTTGGTCGCATCTACCGCAACCCGGAAAACGAACTGGTTGTTGGCATCGGCAGTGATCGCCGCCTTTTCAGATACGTGCGGACCTACCAGCACCTGGAATACGCGCTCGGGGTTCATGCCAGCATCTCCTCAATCTTCTTCACAGCGTCAACCGTGACCATTACCTTCTCGTGAGAGAGCAGGCTCACCGGATCGACACCGTCCACGTCGCGAACGTCGACCTTGTGCAGGTTGCGCGCCGCGAGGTAAAGGTTCTCGCCCACTTCGGCGGATACGATCAGTGCGTTGTCCACGCCGTATTCGCCGAGCTGCTTGACCAGCAGTTTGGTCTTGGGCTCGTCTACATCCAGGTTCTCGATGACGATCAGGCGATCCTGACGCGCCAGCTCCGACATGATGGTGCGCAGCGCGGCGCGGTACATCTTGCGGTTGACCTTTTGCGAGTGATCCTGGGGCTTGGCTGCGAAGGTCACGCCACCGGTACGCCAGATCGGCGAACGGATGGTGCCTGCGCGAGCGCGGCCGGTGCCTTTCTGGCGCCAGGGCTTCTTGCCACCACCGGAGACCTCGGAACGGGTCTTCTGGGCACGGGTACCCTGACGGGCGCCGGCCAGATAGGCGGTAACAACCTGGTGAACCAGATCCTCGTTGTACTCTTTAGCGAAGGCGACGTCTGACACGGATACCTTACCCGCATCGACATTGCCCGGCTTCACAACATTCAATTCCACGTTAGAAACCCCCTAACCTTATGCCTTGACGCTCGGGCGCACGATAACCTGACCACCAGGCGCGCCGGGAACGGCACCCTTGATGAGGAGCAGGTTGCGCTCAGCATCGACACGTACGACTTCCAGGCCCTGGGTAGTTACCTGTTCGGCACCCATGTGACCGGCCATTTTCTTGCCCTTGAAGACCCGACCAGGGGTCTGGCACTGACCGATGGAACCCGGCGCACGATGGGACAGGGAGTTACCGTGAGTCGCGTCCTGGGTACGGAAGTTCCAGCGCTTGATCGCGCCCTGGAAACCCTTACCCTTGGATTTGCCCGCCACATCAACTTTCTGGCCAGCCTCGAAACGCTCGACAGTCAGCTCAGCGCCAACTTCAAACGCCTCATCGGCATCTTCCAGACGGAATTCCCACAGACCGCTGCCAGCCTCGACACCCGCCTTCGCGAAGTGCCCGGCTTCAGATTTACTCACTTTCGAGGCCTTGCGGTTGCCCGCCGTGACCTGAATTGCCCGATAGCCATCGCTATCAAGCTCTTTGATTTGAGTAACGCGGTTTGGAGAAACCTCCACTACGGTTACTGGAATGGATGCGCCGTCTTCGGTAAAAACGCGAGTCATACCGGACTTACGGCCGACTAAGCCAATAGCCATTTTTGCTAACCTCTCAGTGTACGGGGCTAATAACCCTCTATGGCCTTCCCCACCCGGCACCTGCCGCTGTGGGTCTGTTACACACCCGGCAGCTGGCTGGCGACCGGGCAGGTCTTGCTACGAAATGTCGTTAACCAAGACTAATCTGTACTTCTACACCTGCTGCCAGGTCGAGTTTCATCAGGGCATCTACCGTTTTCTCGGTAGGCTCCACGATGTCCAACAGACGCTTGTGGGTACGAATTTCGTACTGGTCACGTGCGTCCTTGTTGACGTGCGGAGAAATCAGCACGGTGTATTTTTCCTTCCGGGTGGGAAGGGGGATCGGCCCCTTGACCTGGGCACCTGTACGGCGCGCAGTTTCTACAATCTCCTGAGTCGAAGAATCGATCAGTCGATGGTCAAAAGCCTTGAGGCGGATACGAATACGCTGGTTCTGCACCTGACCTAACTCCAATGAATAAAAAACCAGAGGCCCGCAAAGGAACCCCCCGAAAAAAGGAACGCGAATTCTAATGACCGCCTTACAAAGTGTCAAGGCGGCAGACGCATTAATTTTCGGAACTCTACCACCCGGGATGGGCGGCCAAAATCAGGGCGCAACTATACCTGAATCGGGCGCGGGCGCCAGCCCCGCGGGCTGGTATTTTTGCCTCTCCGGGATCCGGCTGGACGGGACGGGATTCGCCTCGGGTATATAAAGAAGGAAGAGTGCTGTCAGTCGGCGCAGTTTACGCAGCGGGTGGCTTCGGGGATGGCCCGCAGGCGGCCGATGGCGATATCCTCGCCACATTGTTCACACTCCCCATAGGTACCCTCGGCGATCTTGTCCAGCGCCACCTGGATGGCGTGCAGTGACAGGCGGGTCTCGTTGCCGATGGCATCCACCACCTCGTCGTTCTCCCGCTCCTGGGCCTGCTCCGCTGAATCCCCGGAATGCCCCCTGGTGACATCTCGCTTGATACTGGCCAGGCGCGCCTGCATAGCGGCACGCCGTGCTTCCAGTTCAGTCCTGAGTTCCTCGTATTCCATGCAAACTCCTGCCGGGCGCTCATCCCGCCCCCGCGTCAACCGGTCGCAAGTCACTTCTCAAGCGGGTGTCAATCTGCCACCCTAGCTTATTATTATCGCAAAACCGGGCCAAGTGCCTGACTATAACTGCCCGCCAGAACAAAGGACAAGCAATGAGCAAGCAGAATGACAGCCACTCGGTACTGATGGGCTACCTGCTCTGGATCTTCGGATTCATGGGCGCACACCGCTTCTTCTACGGCAGACAGATCAGCGGCGTAATCTGGTTTTTCACCTTCGGACTGCTGTTCATCGGCTGGATCATCGACCTTCTGCTGATCCCGGGCATGGCCCGGGATGCGGACGACCGCTACGTCCCGGGGCCGATCGACTACAACCTCAGCTGGATCCTGCTGACCTTCCTGGGGATTTTCGGCGTCCACCGCATGTACATGGGCAAGTGGATCACCGGGATCATCTACCTGTTCACCGGCGGCCTCTTCCTCATTGGCTGGCTCTGGGACCTGTTCACCCTGAACGAGCAGCTCTCCGAGGTGAACCGGGACTACCGCTAGCGCGGGCTCAGTGCTCCCGGGTGGCGCGGAACTCGATATCCGGCCAGCGCTCTTCCATCAGCGAGAGGTTGACCCGGGTCGGCGCCAGGTAAGTGAGGTGGCCGCCGCCGTCTATTGACAGCTGGTCGGAGGCTTTCTTGCGGAATTCTTCCAGCTTGCGGGCGTCATCGCAGTGCACCCAGCGGGCCGTGTAAACGTTGACGGGCTCGTACATGGCTTCCACCTTGTACTCGTCCTTGAGACGGTAAGAGACCACCTCGAACTGCAGCTGTCCCACCGCACCCACGATCAGGTCGGTCGAGCTGATCGGCGCGAAGACCTGGGTGGAGCCCTCCTCGGAGAGCTGCTGCAGGCCCTTCTGTAACTGCTTGGATTTCATCGGGTCCTTCAGGCGGATGCGGCGGAACAGTTCCGGTGCAAAGTGGGGGATGCCGGTGAACTGCAGCTCCTCGCCCTCGGTAAACGTGTCGCCGATCTGGATGGTGCCGTGGTTATGCAGGCCGATGATGTCTCCGGAGACCGCACTCTCCACCAGCACCCGCTCACCTGCCTTGAAAGTCACCGCGTCGGCGATCCTGACATCCTTGGCGATGCGGGTGTGGCGCATCTTCATACCCTTCTCGTAGCGGCCTGAGCAGACTCGCATGAAAGCAATGCGGTCCCGGTGGCGCGGGTCCATATTCGCCTGGATCTTGAAGACAAAGCCGGAGAATTTCTCCTCGGTGGCTTTCACCGCACGGGAGGTAGCATCACGGTCCTGCGGCGGCGGTGCCCACTCGACGAAATCATCGAGCATTTCCCGCACCCCGAAATTGCCCAGGGCTGTGCCGAAGAACACGGGGCTGAGCTTGCCCTCGAGGAACTGGTCGAGGTCGAATTCATGGCTGGCGCCGCGCACCAGTTCGATCTCTTCCACGAACTCATCGTAATCGTCGCCGAGCAACTCACGCGCCCCGGCGGAATCGAGCCCGGCGATACGCTTGTCCTCGGGCAGCACTGCGCCCTTGCCCGGGGTATAGATATGGATAGTGTCGGTGTAGAGGTTGTAGACCCCTTTGAACAGGCTGCCCATGCCGATGGGCCAGTTGATCGGCGCGCCCTGGATGTCCAGCACCTCCTCGATCTCGTCGAGGAGTTCGATAGGGTCGCGGATGTCCCGGTCCATCTTGTTGACGAAGCTGAAAATCGGGGTATCGCGCAGGCGGCACACGTTCATCAGCTTGATGGTGCGGTCCTCCACACCCTTGGCGCCGTCGATTACCATCAGTGCGGAATCCACCGCCGTCAGGGTGCGGTAGGTGTCCTCGGAGAAATCCTCGTGTCCGGGGGTGTCGAGCAGGTTCACGGTGCGTTCGCGGTAGGGGAACTGCATCACCGAGGAGGTCACCGAGATGCCCCGCTCCTGCTCCATCGTCATCCAGTCCGAAGTCGCGTGGGGGCCGCGCTTGCCCTTGACGCTACCTGCCACCTGGATCGCCTGCCCGAGCAGCAGTAGCTTCTCGGTAATGGTGGTCTTACCGGCGTCCGGGTGGGAGATGATGGCGAATGTGCGCCGCGCGGCGATCGCCTTGCCGAGATCGGACATGATGGAGTTCCGTGAAAAAGCGCGGATTATACGCCCTCGTGCCGCCGGCCGAAACGCCGCAGAAATACCGAAGAGATGCCGGATAGCTACCTGGGAGAACCAGTTCCGGCACTGCGACAAAATGACCCTGCCGCCCCCGCGGCAGCGACCGTATAATGCCCGGGTGAATTCACCCGCCCCGCAAGCCCGTTTCTCTCCCTCTCTGGACAACCTGCGCAGCCTGCTGCTGATGCGCTGCGTCGCCCTGCTGGGGCAGACCGGCGTGCTGGCCTACGTGCTCACGGTCAGCCGGACCACGGAAAGCCTGTTGGGCCTCGCCATCAGCCTGGCGGCCTTCGCCATCCTCACCCTCGCCAGCTTCTGGCGCCTCGGCAGGGGCTGGCCGGTCTCCGACCAGGAGTTCCTCGCCCAGTTCCTGCTCGACATCCTCGGCTGGAGCGCGCTGATGTACTTCACCGGGGGCGCCAGCAACCCCTTCATCTCCTACTACATCGTGCCCCTGGTCGCCTCCGCCGCCCTGCTGCCCTGGCGCTTCACCTGGCTGGTGGCCGCCGCGGCCCTCGCCGTCTACAGCCTGTTGCTGTATGAATACCGCCCCTTCCCGCTGTTTTCCCCCCACGCCGGGCACGGGGACATGGCCAACAGCCGGGTGCATATCCTGGGCATGTGGTTCAACTTCCTGTTCAGCGCCGCGCTGATCGCCTTCTTCGTGGTGCGCATGGCCGCCCAGTTGCGACTGCAGGAAAGCCACGCCACCGCCCAGCGCGAACAGCGCCTGCGCCACGACCAGATCCTCGCCGTCGCCGGCCTCGCCGCCGGCACCGCCCACGAACTGGGAACGCCACTGGCCACCATGACCGTGGTGGTGGAAGAAATGCTGGAAAGCCCGGACCTGAGCCCGGAACTGAGAAAGGACTGCACAACCCTGCACGAGCAACTTGGCCAGTGCCGCAGCACCCTCGCCGCCCTCAGCCGCACCGCCGAGGCCGCCGAAAGCGACAATCCCCGCAGCGAAGCCGCCGACCAGTTCATCGAGGCGAGTGTAAAACGCTGGTCCGTGCGCCGGCCCGGTGTGAGCTACGAAATCCGGGCCGCCAGCCGCGACCGGGCGCCAGCTATCCGCGTGGACTCGAGCCTCGGCCAGGCCCTGGAAAACCTGCTCAACAACGCCGCCGATGCCGGGTCGCCCAGAGTGGAAGTGAGCTACGCCTGGACACCCCGGGAGATCACCATCGAAGTCCGCGACTGGGGCCGCGGCATCGCCCCGGAGTCCCTGGAAAGACTGGGCAAGCCAGTGATCCATGCCAGCCGCAAGGGCCTCGGCATCGGCCTGCTGCTGAGCCACGCCACCGTGGAACGCTTCGGCGGCAAGCTCTCCCTGCGCAACGCCGACGACGGCGGCGCCATCGCCACCCTCACCCTGCCGATCGCAGGCGGAGACCGCCATGGATAACCCGCTGCGCTTCCTGCTCATCGACGACGACGCCACCTTCACCGAAGTCATGGCCCGCGGCCTGGGCCGCCGCGGCTACGAGGTCCACAGCTGCAACGACCCGGCACTCGCAGTCGCTCAGTGCGCCAACTACCAGCCCAGCCACATCCTCCTCGACCTCAACATGCCGGGCACCTCGGGCCTCATCCTCCTCCCCCAACTCCTGGAAGCCGCCCCCACCGCCAAACTGGTCGTACTCACCGGCTATTCCAGCATCGCCACCGCAGTGGAAGCCACCAAAGCCGGGGCCCTGAACTATCTCTGCAAGCCAGCGGGAATCGGCGAAGTACTCGCCGCTTTTGAAGAAGTACCTGGCACCAAACCGGCAGAAGTACCCAGCGACCCAATATCAGTCGACCGGCTGGAATGGGAGCACATCCAACGTGTTCTCACGGAAAATGGAGGAAATATCTCAGCCACAGCCCGCGCACTCGGCATGCACCGGCGAACACTGCAGCGCAAATTACAGAAAAGGCCCGTGAAACGGTAAGTAAGCGTTTGAAGCGAAGGACGACCCGAGCATCCACACGATTCGCCTGCGGATACAATCAGGCCACCGCTTTTTCGCAGCCCCGTTTCCGGGAGCCGTCGGCGAGGACTGTCTGAGTCCCGACTTTTCGTGCAGCGAAAAGTGGTCGAGTTCCGCAGCCGCCCGGAAACGGGGCTGCGTTTGTGGCCGTATCCGCAGGCGAATCGTGTGGATGCGGCTCGCACTCTCCGCACCTGTGAGCCTCTAAAGAAACCCCAGAAGCGGGAAGTTACCCCAACGCCTCCGCCAGAATCCCCAACAAGCGCCGCCCAATCACATCCATATCCAACGCAACCCCAGGCAACAGCCGCGCCATGGAAGTCACCTGCAAGCCTTCATACCCACAGGGGTTAATCCGCTGAAACGGTTCCAGATCCATATCCACATTGAGGGACAGCCCGTGATAGGTACACCCCCGCCGCACCCGCAGGCCCAGCGAGGCAATCTTGTCCCCGTCGACATAGACCCCCGGCGCATCCGGCTTCGCCGCCGCCTCGATCCCGTATTCCGCCAGCAGGGCGACAATGCTGTCCTCGATCAGGGTAACCAGTGCCCGTACCCCAATGCCGCGGCGCTTGACGTCGACCATCAGGTAGATCACCCACTGCCCCGGGCCGTGGTAGGTCACCTGGCCGCCGCGATCCACCTGGATGACGGGGATATCACCGGGGGCAAGCACATGTTCCGCCTTTCCCGCCTGGCCCTGGGTAAACACCCGCGGGTGCTGCAGCAGCCAGAGTTCATCTACCGTATCGCCGTCGCGGGCTTCGGTGAAGGCGCGCATCTCTTCCAGGACCGGCGTGTAGTCCGCCACCCCCAGTTCACGGGTATTGATCGCCATCAGATCACCATCTGCACATGGCCGGTGGCCATCAGGTCCTGGTGCAGGGCCTCCAACTGGTCCTTGCCGGTCGCCGTAATGAACACCGTCATCGCAGTGAAAGTACCCTTGCCGCTGGCGCGCACGGTCACCCGGGCCTGGTCGAAACCGGGGGCATGGCGTTCGAAAACCTCGAAAATGATGGTCTCGAATTCATCACTGGCCCGCCCCAGCACCTTGATGGGGTAGTCGCAGGGAAACTCGATCTTGGGGGGTTCTTGTTCTGTCACCGCCCGCTCTCACTTCAGTTCAGTTCAGGCTCGTCCGTTCGGGTACATCAGACCCGAAAGAGCCGGTTAATCCACAGCAGTATCATGTCCCAGAGACGGGAGAAGATGCCGCCCTGTTCGACCGCCGACAGCGCCACGAGGTCACCAGTGTATACCTGCTCGCCATCCAGGGTGATGCTGAGGGATCCGAGCACGTCACCCTGGGCCACCGGCGCCTCGATCTCCGGCTGCAGGCTGAGCTCGGTCCTGATCTCATCGACCCGGCCCCGCGGCAGGGTCAGCAGGACATCTTCTGCAACGCCAACCGGCACGTTATCTACTATACCCTTCCAGATGCGCGGAGCTTCCAGCTCGCTCCCGGCAGACAGCACAGTCGCTGTCTCGAAAAAGCGGAAACCGTAGTTGAGCAAACTGCGGGACTCCGTTGCCCGCGCCCGCTTGGACTCGGTGCCGAGGACCACAGAGACCAGGCGCATCTGCTCGCGCTTCGCCGAGGCGACCAGGCAGTAGCCGGCGGCTTCTGTGTGCCCGGTCTTGAGACCATCGACGCTGGGGTCCTGGCCGAGCAAGGTGTTGCGGTTGTACTGGCGGATGCCGTTGTAGGTAAATTCCCGCTCGGCGTAGATGGGATACTGCAGCGGATGATCCTTCACCGTCGCCCGGGCCAGCGTGGCGAGGTCCCGCGCCGTGGTGTAGAGCTCCGGGTCCGGCAGGCCGTGGGCGTTGGTGTAGTGGGTATCGTACATGCCCAGGCGCTGCGCCTCGCTGTTCATCATCTCGGCGAACACCGGCTCGCTGCCCGCAACGTGCTCGGCGATCGCGACACAGGCGTCGTTACCGGAGGAAATGATGATCCCGCGCTCGAGATCGGCGATGGACACTTCCTTGCCCGGCTCGATCCACATCAATGAGGAACCCTCGAACAGCGGGTTCTGCGACCAGGCATTCTCGCTCACCGAGACCATGTCATCCCGGCTGATCCTGCCACCGCGAATCTCGTTGGCCAGCACGTAACTGGTCATCATCTTGGTCAGGCTGGCCGGCGGAAGGCGCTCATCGGCATTCTGCTCGGCCAGAACCGCGCCGCTGTCGGCGTCCATCAGGATGTAGGCGCGGGCGGCGATCTGGGGCGGATCGGGGATCGGGGAGGCCGTCGTGGTGAGCGTCGTGAGTAGCAAAAACAGGGAGGTTACGATGCGCTTCATGGCGGCGTGGGGGGCTCCGGTGGGGCATGGGGGAAACTTGCGTGCATGGTAACGCATGCGCATGTCTTTCGGAAGAAACAGCCGAGGGTGGTTGGGCTGGGTGCTGACGAGTCCGGCGCCGACAATCATCGGATATCCGGCTTTGGAACTCGGGTGCTGACGAGCCCGGCGCCGACAATCATCGAATACCCGGCTATGGAACACGTCAAAAAGCGTACATCCATGTACAGACTCGGTCGGCGACGTCCTGTCGCCTCACGGTTCCATAGCCGGGTATTCGATGATTGTCTCCTCACTTCGATGACGGGCACCGTGCCTCATAGTACCTGCGCTGTGAGCGTCGGAAGAAACTGATGGAGCCCGAGGATTGGCAAGGAGAATCAGGACCGCGCAGGCACCGCGGAAACCGTAAGGCGACAGGACGTCGCCGCCCGAGCCTGCACATGGAGAGCCTGCCCCTCTTTTTCGGGCATGTGCGCTTTTTGGCGTGTTTCCGCGGTGCCTGCGCGGTTCTGATTCGGCCCGGGCAAGTACCTCCCCCGAACCTCAGGGCAAAGGCTGCCCCTCCGGATAACCACCATCACGCAACTGCTGCTGCACCAAAACCAGCTCATCGCCATTGGAAACCGGCCCAATCCGTACCCGATAGAGGATATTCCCAGACACATCTACCTCGCTGATAAACACCGGCGCCTGGACAAAGGTCTGCAGCCGAGCCTGCAGCTGCTGGGCGGACTCGGGAGAGCCAAAGGCGCCCAGTTGCAGGAAGCGGTAGTGGCCGCCGGGGGCGTCGCGGCGGTCGTCGGCTCCGGTGACATCGATGACAGCGACCTCGACCCGGGCAGTGCCCTGGTTGGCGAAGCCGAGTTTGACCGCGGCGCCGTAGGAGAGGTCGATCAGGCGCTCGCTGTGGAAGGGGCCGCGATCGTTGACCCGGACGATGACCTCGCGGCCGTTCTCGAGGTTGGTCACTTTGGCGTAGACCGGGATCGGCAAAGTCTTATGCGCGGCGGATGGGGCGTAGACATCGAAGATCTCGCCGTTGGAGGTCTCGTGACCGTCGAACTTGGCGCCGTACCAGGAGGCGATGCCCTGCTCGCGGTAGCCGAGGTAGTCGTCGAGAATGCGGTACTCCACGCCGGAAACCGAGTAAGGGCTGCGATTGCCCACCGCCAGTATCGGGTCGGGCCGGGGCACCGCGTTGCTCACGTCCTCCGGGCTGATGCTTCGCAGGGGCGCGCCGTCGCGGTCGTGGCTGTAGCGGATGGCCTGGTAGGCGTCCCCGGCGGCGCCGGGGGGCTTCGCGGGCGCTTCCTTTTCCGCCTGTTGCGAAGCACAGGCCTGCAGCAGGGCGGCCAGTATTACCAGCGCCAGGCGGGAGCCAGGCGAGCTCACTGCACGACCCCGGCGGCGATTTCCTGGCTCAGCTGATACACGCTCATCGCGTACTTGGCGCTGTGGTTATAGCGTGTGATGACGTAGAAATTGTGCAGGCCCAGCCAGTATTCGTGCCCTTTGGCGAGCTCGAAGTCCAGGCCGATCGCCTCCTCTTCCGGGGCGGCGGGGGTCTGCAGCACCAGGCCTGCTGCGGTGAATTCGGCGACAGTGAAGCGCGGCTGCAGGGAGCGGCCTTCACTGAACATCTCGGCGGGTACCTCACCTTCAAGGCTTGCCGGCACGACGACCGTCGCGCCAGGGGTCCAGCCGTGGGCCTTGAAGTAGTTGGCGACGCTGCCGATGGCGTCGACCGGATTGGCCCAGATATCGGCCTTCTTGTCGGCGTCGAAATCCACGGCGTAGGAACGGTAGCTGCTGGGCATGAACTGGCCGTAGCCCATGGCCCCCGCGTAGGACCCTTTGAGAACCGTCGGGTCCATGCCCTGCTCCCGGGTGAGGATCAGGTAATGGCGCAATTCGGCGGTGAAAAACTCGGAGCGCCGGGGATAGTCGAAGGCCAGGGTGGCCAGGGCGTCGAGCACCCGGTAGCTGCCCATGATGCGGCCGTAGTGGGTCTCCACGCCGATGATCGCCACGATGATGCTGGCCGGGACCCCGGTCTCTTCCTCTGCGCGCTGCAGGGTATCGCGGTGCTCGCTGTAAAACGCGACGCCTTCGGCTATGCGCTTTGGCGTGAGGAATATCTCGCGGTACTCGTACCAGGGCTTGGCCTTCTCCGCCGGGCGGGAGATCGCCTCGAGGATCGATTCCTGGCGCCGGGCATCCGCCATCAGGGCGATCAGTTGCTCGCGCTCGAAACCGTCCTCCGCGACCATCAGGTCCACCAGTTCCAGGGCCGCCGGATTATCCGCGTAATCATCGCCCTGGGCACAGGAAATGGTGGGGAAAAGGCAGACTGTCACCAGCAGCCAGCGTTTGAGTACTACGTTATTCAGCATTTTATCTACCTTGAACATCAGCGAACGACCATTCGCTTCTCGGTACTTACGGCCATCAGGATGCCGAAGCCCGCCATCAACGTCACCAGCGCGGTTCCGCCCGCGCTGACCAGGGGCAGGGGTACGCCTACCACGGGCAACAAGCCCGCGACCATGCCCATATTAACAAACACATACACGAAGAATGTCAGCGTCAGGCTGCCTGCCATCATCCGCCCGAAACTGGTCTGGGCATTCAGGCCAATCCAGAAACCCCGCCCCAGGATCAGCAGGTAGAGCAACATCAGGACCAGCACGCCGCGCAGGCCGAATTCCTCGGCCAGGACCGCGATGATGAAATCGGTATGACTTTCGGGAAGAAAGTCGAGCTGTGACTGTGTCCCGGTGAGCCAGCCCTTGCCCATCCAGCCCCCCGAACCGATGGCCGTCTTCGACTGGATAATGTTCCAGCCCGCGCCCAGCTTGTCGCTCTCGGGGTTGAGCAGTGTCAGTATCCGCTGTTTCTGGTAGTCCTTGAGCATGAACATCCAGGCAGGCCAGGCCGAGGCTGCGGCCACCACCACGGCGCCGAAGATATAGCGCCAGCCGATACCTGCCATGAACAGCACGAACAGGCCGCTGGCGGCAATCAGCAGCGCGGTGCCCAGGTCCGGCTGCTGCAAGATCAGCGCCGCGGGGACCGCCACGATCAGCAGCGCGAGGAAAATCGCGGTAAAGCGCGGCGGCAGGGTTTGCTCCGCGAGGAAGCAGGCCACCGCCAGGGGCACCAGCAGTTTCATCACTTCCGAGGGCTGGAAACGGAAGCCGCCGAGGTCGAGCCAGCGCTGGGCACCCTTGGCACCCACGCCGAAAAACATCACCCCGAGCAGCAGGCTAACCCCCAGTAAATAGAGCCAGGGCGCCCAGCGCGCATAGCGCTGCAGGCCGATCTGCGCGGCGACGAACATCACCACGTAGGCGACGATGAAGTAACGCCCCTGGCGGATGACCGCGCCCATGTCCTGGCCGGAGGCGCTGTACAGCACCACCAGGCCGTAGCCGGTGAGGAAGAACAGCAGGAGCAGTAAGGGCAGGTCGATATGCAGGCGCGATGCCGCGCTGGGGCGGCGGGCGAGATCCGCGCTGCCGTGATGGGGCATCTGGCGAACATAGTCACCCATTGGCGGCGATCTCGAAATCGGAACTGCCCAGCAGCCAGGTGTCGATCACCCGCCGCGCCACCGGGGAGGCCGCGCTGCTACCGCCGCCATTTTCCACGATGATGGCCACGGCGATAGTCGGCGCCTCCACCGGCGCGAAGGCGATAAACAGGCCGTGATGGCGGTGGCGCTCGGCGACCTCCTCTTCCTTGTACACGGCGCCCTGGGCGATGCCGATGACCTGCGCGGTGCCGGTCTTGCCGGCCATCTGGTAGCGAATCCCCTTGGCCAGGCTTTTCGCCGTGCCGCGCTTGCCGTAGACGACTTCCAGCATGCCGGCCTCCACCGCGTCCCAGTAGGCGGGATCGGCCTCGATCGGCGGCAGCCGCGGCGCATCCACCGGCTCGCCGTTGATGGCCCTGACCAGGCGCGGGCTGCGGCGGTCCCCGCGGGAGGCGATGACAGACACCGCCTCGGCGAGTTGCAGCGGTGTTGCCAGCATGTAGCCCTGTCCGATGCTGGCGCTGATGGTCTCCCCCGGATACCAGGGCTGGTTCATGGTCTCGCGCTTCCAGCGGGTCGAGGGCAGCACCCCGGAGCGCTCGTTGGTGGTATCGATGCCGGTGCGGTAGCCAAAGCCGAAGGGCTCGAGATAGTCGTGCATGCGGTCGATGGTCAGGCGCCGGCCGAGGTCGTAAAAATAGGTATCACAGGATTCGGCGATGGCCATATTGAGGTCGACCCGCGGTGCGTGGCCGGTGCCCCGGATGCGCAGGATCCAGTCGCGGTAGCGGTGGGAATCCCCCGGCAGGCTGTACCAGCCCGGATCGGGCACGGTGAACTCAGGGGTGACCAGGCCGGACATCAGGCCCGCCATGCCCATCATCGGCTTGATCGTGGAACCCGGCGGGTACTGTCCCTGCACCGCCCGGTTGAACAGCGGCACGTCGGGGGAATCCCGCAGGGCCGAATAGTCTTTCGAGCTGATACCGTTGACGAAGAGGTTGCTGTTGAAGCCCGGGGTGGACACCAGGGCGAGGACGCCTCCGTTGCGCGGGTCGATCGCGACCACTGCGCCGCGCCGGTCTCCCAAAGCCTCTACCGCGGCGCGCTGCACGTTGATATCGAGGTTGAGGGTGAGGTTGGCCCCGGGTGTGGGATCGAAACGCTCCAGCACCCGCAGGATACGTCCGTGGGCGTTGGTCTCCACGTTCTGGTAGCCGACGCTGCCGTGCAGGGTGTCCTCGTAAAAGCGTTCCACGCCGACCTTGCCGATGTGGAAGGTACCGCGATAGTCATTCTCGTCGATCTGGCTGGCTTCGCGCTCATTGATACGGCCAACGTAGCCGAGGGCGTGGGAAAACAGCTCACCGTAGGGGTAGTAGCGCAGCAGTTGCGCCTCCACCACCACACCGGGGTTGCGGAAGCGGTCCACGGCGAGGCGCGCCCGCTCCACTTCCGTGAGACGAAAGTGCAGCGGCACCGCCTCGTAGGGCCGGCGCCGCTGCAGGCGCTCGTGGAATTTTTCCAGCTCGCCTTCGGTGATCGGCAGCATGGCCTGCAGTTGCTCGAGGGTCGCCTCCAGGTCCGGCACCCGCTCGCGGATGATGGAGAGGGTGAAACTGGGCCGGTTATCCGCCAGCAATACGCCGTTGCGATCGTAGATCAGCCCGCGCTTGGGTGGCAGCGGTTCGAGCTTTACCCGATTGCTTTCAGACTGGGTGCGGTAATTTTCATAATCGGTGATCTGCAGGTTGTAGTAACGCCCGAGGATCACGCCGAGCAGGCCGAGGACAATCACCACCGCAGCCAGCGTGCGGGCCTGGTAGATCCGGGTCTCCCGTTGCGGATCTTTCAGCGCAATGGACTGGGGCATGTATAAGCGCGGGCCTGCGTTCTTATGGGATTGAGGGAGAAACTAGTCGCGATGATACGGGTGATTGACGGTGATTGTCCAAGCCCGATAGAGCTGTTCGGCCAACAATACCCGCACCAGCGGGTGTGGCAGGGTAAGATCCGACAGGGACCAGCGCATCTGGGCACGCTGCAGGCAGGCATCCGAGAGTCCGTCGGGGCCGCCGATCAGCAGGCTGAAGTTATCGCCGGACATCTGCCATTCCGCCAGCCGCTGGGCCAGCGCGGGGGTGGAGAGGGATTTTCCTTTCACGTCGAGGGCGATGACCCGGTCCCCGGAGGGAATGGCCCGCAACAATTGCTCACCCTCCTTTTCCACCAGGGCCTGCGGCGACGAGCTCTTGCCGCGCTGTGGCAGGGACAGCTCCCGCCATTCCACCGGCAGTTCCCGGGGCATGCGCCGGGTGTACTCCTCGACACCCGCGTACACCCAGGCCGGCATACGGGTGCCCATGGCGAGAACGGTGAAACGCATCAGTCCGCGCTGGCGTCCCTGTGGTCGGACCAGAGTCGCTCGAGGTCATAGAAATCGCGCGTCGCGGGTAGCATCACGTGCACCACCACGTCGCCAAAATCCACCAGCACCCATTCTCCCGCGTCTTCACCCTCCACGCCGAGGGCGCGCTGGCCCTGCTTCTTGGCTTCCAGGCAGACATTGTCGGCCAGGGATTTGACGTGGCGGTTGGAGGTGCCGCTGGTGATGACCAGGTAATCCATGACATCGGTGAGGCCGGTGACGTCCAGTGCCACCGTGTTCACTGCCTTGAGGTCGTCGAGAGCGTCGACGACCAGGGCCTTCAATTGTTCAGCCTGCATTGCGCTGATACATCTTCATAATCGGTTGATTCCTCATTGTGGTTAAAGGCACTCGAGAGCCGTTAGCGGTAAAGCCGCTTGCTGTGAATATAGTCCAATACCTGCTCCGGCAGCAGGTAGCGGGGAGATCGCCCCTCGGCGAGCATGCCCCTGATTTCCGTCGAGGAGATGGGCAGCTGGCGCAACTCCTCGATATGGATGCCACCACCGGGGCGCTGCGCCAGCCCGGCTGCCGTGGACATGCGCCCGCTATCCAGCCAGCTGGCGACCTCGCCAGTGGCGGGCAACTGCCAGCCCGGGCGGGCCAGCACGACGATATGCGCCAGCCCCAGTATTTCTTCCCAGCGGTGCCAGGTGTTTATCCGCGCCACCGCATCGCCACCCATGACCAGGCACAGGCTGATATCTCCCCCCAGCTCCCGGCGCAGCTCCAGCAGGCTGTCCACCGTGTAGGACGCGCCTGTGCGCAAGAGCTCGCGGCGGTCGCAGCGCAGCCGCGGCTCGTCCGCGACGGCCAGCTCCACCATCGCCGCGCGATGCCCGGCGTCCAGCGCAGGATTCTTGCCGTGGGGCGGATTGGCGCAGGGCATCAGCCGCAGGTGGTCCAGCTGGAGGTGCTCGACCAGCTCAAGCGCCGAGCGCAAGTGCCCGTAGTGCACCGGGTCGAAAGTGCCACCGAAAATGCCAACGGGCGCCGGGTGTACGCTCAACGGCGAATCTGCCCCTCGCCGAGGACGATATACTTTTGCGAGGTCAGCCCTTCCAGGCCCACCGGACCGCGAGCGTGGATCTTGTCGGTGGAAATGCCAATCTCGGCGCCAAGTCCGTACTCGAAACCGTCCGCGAAGCGGGTGGAGGCGTTCACCATCACCGAGCTGGAGTCCACCTCCCGCAGGAAGCGCATGGCGCGGCCGTGATCCCTGGTGACAATGCTCTCGGTATGCCGCGAGCTGTACTGTTCGATATGCGCCATGGCGGCGTCGAGGCCATCGACCACACGCACTGCCAGCACAGGCCCCAGGTACTCCTCGTACCAGTCGCTTTCCGCGGCGGCCACGGCCCCCGGCAGGAAGGGCATGGCGCGTTCACAGGCGCGCAACTCGACACCGGCCTCGGCGTAGGCGCCGGACAGGCGCGGCAGGATGGCGGCGGCGATTTCAGCATCGACCAGCAGGGTCTCCATGGTATTACAGGTACCGTAGCGCTGGGTCTTGGCATTCACGGCGATGGCTTCGGCCATCTCGAGGTCGGCGCCGGCGTCGATGTAGACGTGGCAGTTGCCGTCCAGGTGCTTGATCACCGGCACCCGGGCATCGGCGCTGATGCGTTCGATCAGCCCCTTGCCGCCACGGGGAACGATCACGTCGACAAACTCGGGCATGGCAATCAGCTGCCCCACCGCGGCGCGATCCCGGGTCTCGACAACCTGCACCGCGGCAGGCGGCAGGCCAGCGGCCTGCAGGCCGCTGGCCAGGCAGCGCGCTATCGCCAGATTGGATTCCAGCGCTTCGCTTCCGCCGCGCAGAATCGTGGCGTTACCGGATTTCAGGCACAGGCTGGCGGCTTCCACGGTCACGTTGGGCCGCGACTCGTAGATGATTCCGATGACACCGAGGGGAACCCGCATGCGCCCCACCTGGATGCCGCTGGGACGGGTATTGACGTCTTCGATGCTGCCGACGGGATCGGGCAGGGCTGCCACCTGGCCCAGGCCCTCCAGCATGGTGTCGAATCGCGCCGGCGTCAGCTCCAGGCGGTCCATCAAAGCTGCATCGAGACCGTTTTCTTCGCCGCGCTTCAGGTCGGCGAGATTGGCGGCAGCGATTTCGGAACGGGCCTCGGCCAGGACGTCACGCGCCGCCAGCAGGGCGCTGTTGCGCGCCTGCGTCGAGGAGGCCGCGACAACACGGGCGGCCGCTCGCGCGGCGCGGCCAAGTTCCAGCATGTACTGCTCTACATCCATTCCAGCGTCCGCATGGTGACAGGGAAAAGGCGCGATTATACCCGAAGCAAGGCCCATCCGCGCACCCCGGCGCAAGCCGGTCTGCAAACTTCAGGCAAAAAAAACGCGGGCCCCTGGCCCGCGCTTTTGCCCTGAGAGTATTGCTTACAGCGCTTCGGCGTTCTCCGCCAGGTACTCGGCCACACCATCCGGAGACGCTGACATGCCCTTGTCGCCCTTGTTCCAGCCAGCGGGACAGACTTCACCGTGCTCTTCGTGGAACTGCAGGGCTTCGACCAGGCGGATCAGCTCGTCGATGTTACGGCCCAGCGGCAGGTCGTTGACCAGCTGCGAACGCACGTTGCCTTCCTTGTCGATCAGGAAAGCGCCGCGGAAGGCGACACCGCCAGCAGCTTCGACGTCGTAGGCGCGGCAGATGTCGTGGCTGACGTCCGCCGCCATGGTGTAGGAGACCTCGCCGATGCCACCTTTGTTCACCGGGGTGTTACGCCAGGCGTTGTGGGTGAACTGGGAGTCGATGGACACCGCCACGACTTCCACGCCCAGCTCGCGGAACTTGTCCATGCGGTGGTCCAGCGCGATCAGCTCCGAGGGGCAGACAAAGGTGAAATCGAGGGGGTAGAAGAATACCAGGCCGTATTTGCCAGCCATGGCTTCGGACCGCTTGTAGGAATCGACGATCTCGCCAGTGCCAAGCACGGCGGCCACGTCAAAATCGGGTGCGGGTTTACCAACTAAAACGCCCATGTTAAGAACTCCATTTTGTGAGGGGTTGGGGAGGCGAGGCGACAGCCTCGATAAAATAGTCCGGCCAGAATGCTACCCCCGACGGGCAGCGCAGGCAAACCCCCCGCAACATTTCATTGCCGGGGCCCCTCAAAGCTGACGGCCCCCGCTCCACCGGCACCCCCGTCTCAAACCCCTCCCGGGAATCACCCTGGGAGTAGAACAGAATGTTGTTGACAATCATTCTCGTTTTCAATAATTTGGTCACAGCCTCATTTGATATCGCATAACTTTAACGACGACCCAGTCAAAGACGACCAAGACAGCGACCATGTACGTTTGCCTCTGTAAAGGAATCACCGACACCCAGATCCGCGCCGCCGTCGAAGACGGAGCGCACTCCCTGCGCGAAGTACGCTCCGCCCTCGGCGTAGCCAGCCAGTGCGGGAAATGTGGCCTGCTGGCCCGGCAGATCGTCAAGGATGCGCTGGCCGACCTCCCCCAATCCCTGGACCAATCCGCCGAAGCGCTTTTCTACGCCGCAGGCTGACTACACGCGAATCGCCAGATACTTGATAATTGTTCTGATTATCAGTTTCAAACCCTTTGAAAATCAATGACTTAGGCTTGACATTCAGGCCGTCCGCTACCATCCTTAGTGAAATCTGATTTGTCCTTCGGAGGTAACATGAAAGGCGATCCCAAAGTTATTGAATACCTCAACCGCATCCTCGGCAACGAACTGGTAGCCATCAACCAGTATTTCCTGCATTCCCGCATGTTCAAGGACTGGGGCCTGAAGGAACTGGCCGATCACGAGTACCACGAATCCATTGACGAGATGAAGCACGCGGACGAGCTGATCGAGCGCATTCTGTTCCTCGAAGGGCTGCCCAACCTGCAGGATCTCGGCAAGCTGCTGATCGGCGAGAACACCAAGGAAATGCTCGAGTGCGACCTCAAGCTCGAGCACATGGCCCACAACGACCTCAAGGAGGCCATCGCCTACTGCGAAAGCGTGCAGGACTATGTCTCCCGCAGCCTCCTGAGGGACATCATGGAGTCAGAAGAAGAGCACATCGACTGGCTGGAAACCCAACTGGACCTCATCGACAAGGTGGGGATACAGAACTACCTGCAGACGGCGATGCACTCGATCAGCGAGGAGTAAGCCCGGGACTCCAGACCCGGCGCACATAGCACAGCGCCATAAAAAAACCCGCCGCGCTAATCACGCGGCGGGTTTTTTTCTTTGCGCTACTGCGGCCTATTCAGCCGTCTGCGACGCGGCAGTTTCCTTGATCAGGGTCTGCAGTTCGCCGCTCTCGAACATCTCGGTCACGATGTCGCAGCCGCCGACCAACTCGCCCCCCACCCACAGCTGGGGGAAAGTCGGCCAGTTGCCGTACTTGGGCAGGTTGGCGCGAATATCGGGATTGGCCAGTACGTCCACATAGGCGAAGCGCTCGCCGCACTGCATCAATGCCTGGACGGTGCGCGCGGAAAAACCGCACTGGGGCTGGTTGGGGGAACCCTTCATATAAATAAGGATAGCGTTGCTCTCGATCTGCTCTTTGATAGTGTCAAAAATTTCCATACCGATTCCTGTACCACTCGTAGCCGGGGGGAAGGCACCCGCGGACGCCCTCCCGTTCAGGGAAAGAAAACCCGATTCTACCCTATTCGCGCGGCACAAAATACGGCCTCCCCGGAGTGATTGCCAAATAACCAGCCTGGGGATATAGTGGGCGGTTTTGAGGCAGCCGCAGCTGCCTCTTTTGCGTTTAATGGAGGAATCAATGGCGGCGCTGATGCCTACCTACGCCCGTCTGCCAGTCACTTTCGAGTATGGTGAGGGTGTTTATCTTTACGACACGGACGGTCGTCGCTACCTCGACGGCATTTGCGGTATAGGCGTAACCGGCCTCGGTCACGCCCACCCCGCGCTTACCCACGCGATCTGCGCCCAGGCGGGGAAGCTGCTGCACACCTCCAATCTCTATGGCGTCAGCGCCCAGGAGCGTCTCGCCGAGCGCCTGTGCGCGGTCACCGGCATGGAGAAAGCTTTCTTCTGCAACTCCGGCGCCGAGGCCAACGAAGCGGCGATAAAACTCGCCCGCCTTTACGGCCACAATCGCGGCGTGGACAAGCCGACGATCATCGTGCTCGAGAACGCTTTCCACGGCCGTACCCTCGCCACCCTCAGCGCCACCGGAAATCGCAAGATCCAGGCCGGTTTCGAACCGCTGGTCAGCGGCTTCGTCCGGGCGCCGCGGGATGACCTCGAGGCCCTGAAGCAGATCGCCGCCCACAACCCCGGCGTGGTCGCCTTCCTCGCCGAACCGATCCAGGGCGAAGGCGGATTGCACACCCTCGACCCGGACTACCTGCGGGAAGTTCGCGCCCTCTGCGACGCCAACGGCTGGCTGATGATGCTCGACGAAGTGCAGACCGGCTCCGGCCGCACCGGTACCTGGTTCGCCTACCAGGGCCTGGGCTTCGAACCCGACGTGGTCACCACCGCCAAGGGCCTGGGCAACGGCGTGCCGATCGGCGCCTGCCTGGCCAAAGGCGCGGCTGCCGAGGTACTGGGGGCGGGCAACCACGGCTCAACCTACGGCGGCAATCCACTGGTCTGTACCGCAGCACTCAGCGTGGTGGAGAGCATCGTCGAAGGCGGGCTGATGGCGAAGGCCCCCGCCCTTGGAGAACTGATCAGCGGTATTATCAGCGAACGACTGGCGGGCAGCGGCAGGCTGCTCGAGACTCGCGGCAAGGGCCTGATGCTGGGCTTCAAGCTCGACCGGGAATGTCCCGGACTGGTCGCCCAGGCACTGGAAAAAGGGCTGCTGATCAACGTTACCGCAGGCGATGTCGTGCGCCTGCTGCCCCCCCTCATCCTGACCGAGGACCAGGCCACCGAGCTCGCCGAAGGCGTCGCCGACCTGATCCTGGCACTTTAATCAGCGCAGGACTGACGCCCATGGCAAGCCTCCGGCATTTCCTCACACTCACCGATTTCAGCCCCGGCGAACTGCAGTCACTACTGGCCCGAGCCAGCGAACTGAAGGCGGGTTACCGCGCCGGGGAAGACCAGCGCCTGTTCCCCGGCCGGGTGATGGCAATGATATTCGAGAAGTCATCCACCCGGACCCGCGTGTCGTTCGAGGCGGGCATGGCCCAGTTCGGCGGCCACGCCATGTTCCTCTCGCCCAACGACACCCAACTGGGCCGCGGCGAGCCGGTGGAGGATTCCGCCCGGGTGATTTCCTCGATGGTGGACATCGTGATGATCCGCACCTTCGGCCACGACATCATCGAACGCTTCGCGGCGGCTTCCTCGGTGCCCGTCATCAACGCCCTGACCGATGACTATCACCCCTGCCAGTTGCTCGCGGACATGCAGACCTACCAGGAACATCGCGGCTCCATCGCCGGGCGCAGCGTGGCCTGGGTTGGTGACGGCAACAACATGGCCCAGAGCTACATCAACGCGGCGCGGCAGTTCGACTTCGAGCTGACCCTCGCCTGCCCTGAAGGTTACGATCCTGCAGAGCAACTGGTAAAAGACAATGCGGACCGGGTGCGCGTGGTGCGCACGCCCGAGGAAGCGGTCGCCGGCGCCAGCCTCGTGGTGACCGACGTCTGGGCCTCAATGGGCCAGGAGGCGGAACAGAAGGCCCGCGAACGGGCTTTCGCAGGTTACCAGGTCAATGCCGAACTGATGAGCCACGCCGCCAGCGACGCCCTCTACATGCACTGCCTCCCGGCCCACCGCGGCGAAGAGATCAGCGCCCAGTTGATGGACGCTGCCGACACGGTCATCTGGGACGAGGCCGAGAATCGCCTGCACGCGCAGAAAGCCCTGATCGAAGCCCTCCTGCTGGCGAACACCTGAGTCGGGGCGCCCGGCCGGCACGCCCGCAGCAAGACGAGCTCGGGTGCCCGGTTCAGGTAAACAGCGCCCTCGCGGGCCTCAAACCGGAGCCAGCGAGGAACCGCCGTCGACGACCAGAGAGGCACCATTGATGTAGGAGCCGGCCTCGCTTGCCAGCAGCAACAGCGGCCCGTCCAACTCGTGGTATTCACCCAGTCGCTGCGGTACGAGATTTACGATATAGGCGCGGCCCCGCTCCGTCTCGAACTCATCGGCGTTGAGGGGCGAGGCAAAATAGCCCGGGCACAGCGTGTTCACCCTGATGCCCGAGCGCGCCAGCTCCAGGGCCATGTTGCGGGTCAGTTGCGCCAGCGCCACCTTGGAGACGTTGTAATCTGCCTTCATGATGCCGGTGACAAGGCTGTAGATCGACCCGGTATTGACGATGGCGCCGCCACCCCCGGCTTTCATGCGCCGGGCGGCCTCACGGGCAACACGCCAGGCACCTTTGAGGTTCACGTCGAGCAGGCCGCCCCAGGTTTCTTCTTCAAGATCGAGGAATTTGGCCGGCGCGCTGCTGATGCCCGCGTTGTTGACCAGGATATCCAGGCGGTCGATGGTGTCATCCAACTGGGCGAACGCCGCCTCGACACTCTCGGCCGAGGTCACATCCATGGCCACGGCGTTTGCCCTGCCGCCCGCGGCCTCGATCTCACCGACCAGGGCCTGCAGTTTGTCCACCCGCCGCGCGGCGAGGACCACCCGGGCCCCGGCCGATGACAGCACCTTGGCGAAATGGGCGCCCAGGCCGCTGGAGGCACCGGAGACAAGGGCGGTTTTACCCTCCAGGGAAAATAGCGACAGGGCGGACTGGGGGCTTGAATCGGGCACGGCAAAACTCGCGTCTGGTCTGGGTGAAAGAGAAGCCTGGATTGTAGCTCGGCCAGCTGCCGGCCAGTATACGCGAAGCGTATCGCGAAAGGGGTCGCACCTCCCGGCCCCGGGGCGCCCGCAGGCCCCTGCGGAAAAATTTTTGACCCTCCCCGGCAAGACTTTCCGAGCCAAGGTAGCAGTTGTTAAAACGCCCCACAGGTTAGTGGGTACCGACCCACCCCCAAATCAACAAGTTATCCACAGCATAAACCCAGCCTCGTACCTTGCATTGGGCTTATAGTCGCATTATCTTGTACTTCGAGCTGCAGGAAACCCCAATATATGGGGTATAGCCGAGCAAATATCGAACAATAATTGTCACTCGGTGTTACTTAACTGCACACACTACGGAGAGACCATGCAGACTGATACCCGGACCAGCGATCCAGATTCATCAGCCGCGGCCAGCGGCACCGGCAGCACCCAAAACCCTGTAGCATCCAGCGGCGCCATCGCCGCCACCGCCCCCGGCCAGCTGCGCGTGATCAAGCGCAACGGCCAGGTGGTCAGTTTTGAAGCCAGCAATATCAGCGTCGCCATTACCAAGGCCTTCCTGGCCGTGGAAGGTGGCACCGCCGCGGCCTCCAGCCGCATCCACGAGACCGTCGCCCGCCTCACCGAGCAGGTCATCGCCACCTTCAAGCGGCGCATGCCCTCCGGCGGCACCGTGCACATCGAGGACATCCAGGACCAGGTCGAACTGTCCCTGATGCGCGCCGGCGAGCACAAGATCGCCCGCGAGTACGTCATCTACCGGGAAGAACAGGCCCGCAAGCGCGCCGCCCGCGCCGCCCTGTCCCAGGAAACCCAGGCAGTGGCCAACACCATCAACGTGGTCCAGGCAGACGGCAGCAAGGCCCCGCTGGACCTCGACCGCCTGCACACCATCGTCAGCGAGGCCTGCGCCGGACTGAGTGACGTCAGCGAGGCACAGATCCTCGACGCGGCGCTGAAAAACCTCTATGACGGGGTGACCGCCGGAGAACTCTCCACCTCCCTGGTGATCACCGCCCGCACCCTGATCGAAAAAGAACCCAACTACAGCTACGTCGCCGCCCGCCTGCTCTGCGACAACCTGCGCGCGGAGGCCCTGGCCTTCCTCGGGGTGGCGCAAAGCGCAACTCAGGGCGACATGACCCGGCTCTATGCCCAGGCCCTGCCCGCCTATATTGCCCGCGGGGTGGAACTGGAACTGGTGGCGCCGCAGCTGGCCGAATACGACCTCGAACTGCTGGGCCAGGCGCTGCTGCCGGAGAACGACCTGCAGTTCACCTATCTCGGCCTGCAGACCCTCTACGACCGCTACTTCATCCACAGTGACGGCGTGCGCTTCGAACTGCCGCAGATCTTCTTCATGCGCGTGGCCATGGGCCTCGCGGTGGAAGAGCCGGACCGCAACCAGCGGGCCATCGAGTTCTACCAGTTGCTCTCCTCCTTCGACTACATGAGCTCCACCCCGACCCTGTTCAACGCCGGCACCCTGCGCCCGCAGCTGTCCTCCTGCTACCTGACCACGGTGCCGGACGACCTCAGCGGTATCTTCGGCGCCATCCAGGACAACGCCATGCTCTCCAAGTTCGCCGGCGGCCTCGGCAACGACTGGACACCGGTACGCGCGCTGGGCTCCTACATCAAGGGCACCAACGGCAAGAGCCAGGGCATCGTGCCCTTCCTCAAGGTGGTCAACGACACCGCCGTGGCAGTGAACCAGGGTGGCAAGCGCAAGGGCGCGGTCTGCGCCTACCTCGAGACCTGGCACCTGGACATCGAGGAGTTCCTCGAACTGCGCAAGAACACCGGCGACGACCGCCGCCGCACCCACGACATGAACACCGCCAACTGGATTCCCGACCTCTTCATGAAGCGGGTCTTCGACGGCGGCGAGTGGACCCTGTTCTCCCCCAACGACACGCCGGACCTGCACGACCTCTACGGCAAGGCCTTCGAGGAGCGCTACAACCACTACGAAGAGGAAGCCCGCGCCGGCCGCCTGAAACTGCACAAGACCGTCAAGGCAGAGAACCTCTGGCGCAAGATGCTCGGCATGCTGTTCGAGACCGGCCATCCCTGGATGACCTTCAAGGACCCCTGCAACCTGCGCTCGCCGCAACAGCACGTGGGCGTGGTGCACTCCTCCAACCTGTGCACCGAGATCACCCTCAACACCAACGCCGACGAGATCGCCGTGTGTAACCTGGGCTCGATCAACCTGCCCCGGCATATCGGCGAGAACGGCCTCGACCTGGACAAGCTGCGCAAGACCGTCCGCACCGCGGTACGCATGCTCGATAACGTCATCGACATCAACTACTACTCGGTGGACACCGCGCGCAACTCCAACTTCAAGCACCGCCCGGTAGGGCTGGGCCTGATGGGTTTCCAGGACGCCCTCTACAAGCAGCACATCGCCTACGCCTCGGAAGACGCGGTGGACTTCGCCGACAGCTCCATGGAAGCGATCAGCTACTTCGCCATCGAGGCCTCCAGCGACCTGGCCGCGGAGCGCGGTACCTACCAGAGCTACGAGGGCTCGCTGTGGAGCCAGGGCATCTTCCCGGTCGACACCCTCGACCTGCTGGAAGAAGCCCGCGGTTCCGACTACCTGCAGGTGGATCGCAGCCAGCGCCTCGACTGGCCGAGCCTGCGCGGCAAGGTGCAGCGCGACGGCATGCGCAACTCCAACGTGATGGCCATTGCGCCGACGGCGACCATCGCCAACATCACCGGGGTGAGCCAGTCCATCGAGCCCACTTACCAGAACCTCTACGTGAAATCGAACCTGTCCGGCGAGTTCACCGTGGTGAACCCCTACCTGGTCAACGATCTGAAAGGCCGTGGACTGTGGGACGGCGTGATGGTCAACGACCTCAAGTACTACGACGGCAGCGTGCAGTCCATCGAGCGCATCCCCGCCGATATCAAGGCGGTCTACGCCACCGCCTTCGAGGTCGAACCGCGCTGGCTGGTGGACGCCGCCAGCCGCCGGCAGAAGTGGATCGACCAGGCCCAGTCGCTGAACCTCTATATCAATAACGCCAGCGGCAAGAAGCTCGACGTGACCTACCGCATGGCCTGGTACAACGGTCTCAAGACCACCTACTACCTGCGTTCACTGGCGGCGACGGGCACCGAGAAGTCGACCATCGACACCGGCGCCCTCAACGCGGTCTCCAACGGGGCGGCCGGGGGGCCGGCACCGGTTCCGCAGGCCTGCTCGCTGGACGACCCGGACTGCGAAGCCTGCCAGTAAGCCAGCACGATTGACTGAACACGGAATGAAACAAAAGCCAGGGGAAAAGAAGAGATGTTGAGTTGGGATGACTACCACAAGGAAGAAGGCACCGCTGCGGCCCAGGTGCACCAGGCAGCTGCGGTGGCGGAACCGCCCGCAGCCGAGCCCGCGCCTGAACCGTTAGCGCCAGAACCCAGCGACATTACATCCAAGAAGCAAGCGGCAGCCACCGAAGCGCCCGCCGAAGAGGCGCCGGTGGATGCCGACCTTGCCGCCAGAGCCGCTGCCGCCGTGGAAAACCTGGACGTTGCGCCGGGCCTCGAGGAACTGGAGATGGGTGCATCGCGGGTCTCGGTAGACGAGAAGGCGATGATCAACTGCCGGGCGGACCTCAACCAGTTGGTACCCTTCAAGTACGACTGGGCCTGGCAGAAATACCTGGACGGCTGTGCCAACCACTGGATGCCCCAGGAAATCAACATGACCGCCGACGTGGCCACCTGGAAAAGCCGCGACGGCCTGACCGAGGACGAGCGCCGCATCGTCATGCGCTCCCTCGGTTACTTCTCCACCGCGGATTCGCTGGTCGCCAACAACCTGGTGCTGGCCATCTACCGCCTGATCACCAACCCCGAGTGCCGCCAGTACCTGCTGCGCCAGGCCTTCGAGGAAGCCATCCACACCCACGCCTACCAGTACTGCATCGAGTCCCTGGGCATGGACGAGGGCGAAGTGTTCAACATGTACCGGGAGATTCCCTCGGTGGCGAAGAAGGCCGCCTGGAGCCTCAGCCACACCCACGAACTCTCGGACCCGACCTTCAAGACCGGGACCCTGGAAGCGGACCAGACATTGCTGCGCAACCTGATCGGCTTCTACGCGGTGACCGAGGGCATCTTCTTCTACTGCGGGTTCACCCAGATCCTTTCCATGGGCCGCCGCAACAAGATGACCGGCGTCGCCGAGCAGTTCCAGTACATCCTGCGCGATGAGTCCATGCACCTCAATTTCGGCATCGACGTGATCAACCAGATCAAGCTGGAGAATCCTCGCCTGTGGACCGAGGCCTTCCAGCAGGAAGTGATCCAGATGATCCTCGAGGGTACCCAGATCGAAATCGAGTACGCCCGCGACAGCATGCCGCGCGGCGTACTGGGCATGAACGCCAGCATGATGGAGGAATACCTCCACTTCATCGCCAACCGGCGGCTGGCCCAGCTCGGCCTGCCCGAGCAGTTCCGCGGGGCCCAGAACCCCTTCCCGTGGATGAGCGAGATCATGGACTTGCGCAAGGAGAAGAACTTCTTCGAGACCCGGGTCATCGAGTACCAGACCGGCGGCGCACTGAATTGGGATTAAGGGCCCCCGCCTGACCGGCGCACAATGCCGGTGGGCACGGGGAAACAAGCAGCAGGGCAACAATAGAAGTCACACGAGGAAACCCGGATGACTGACCGCAAACCCAGCGAGACCGAGACCATCCTGATGGCTCTGGACCAGATCAGCCAGACCATCGACGTGATGACCAGCGTGGTGAACCGCCTGCGCACCTACGTGCGCCAGCAGGACGCGAAAGCGGACACCGTGGTCGAAGGTGGCGCGCACCTGCCCTCGGAGCGTATAGTCCACTAGAGTAAAGCCTGGCGGCGCACCCACCCGCGCCGGCACGGAAACAATACACCCCCTCGCAGTATTTGCGCGGGGCAGGTCTCCTGCCCACCGCCCCGCGGCCCTGAATCCTTGTAAGGAGTACTCAATGAGCAGTGTTATCGACGGCGTGGATTACGGCCCCCTGGCCCAACTGGTTGGCACCTGGTGGGGCGATCGCGGCCTCGACATCGCCCCCGAACCCGACGGCCAGGATGCCGAAGCCTACTACGACCAGATCACCTTCACCCCCTCGGGCCCCGCGGATAACGCGGAAGAACAGGACCTCGTGACCCTGCGCTACCACCAGGTGGTGCGCAAGCGCGCGAACGGCCGCATCTTCCACGACCAGGTCGGCCACTGGATCTACGAACCCTCCAGCGGGATGATCTACCACTCCCTGAGCATCCCCCGCGGTGTATCACTGCTCGCCGGCGGCGAGTTGCGCACGGAAGGCGGCGCCACTGTCTTCGAGGTGAAGGCGGAGATGGGCAGCGAGACTTTCGGCGTGGCCCAGGCCCCCTTCATGCTGGAAAAGGCCCGCACCGAGGCTTTCCACATGGTGATGACCGTCGAGGGCAACGAACTGTCCTACGAAGAGACCACCTTCCTCGATATCTACGGGCGCAAATTCGAGCACAAGGATCGCGCCAAGCTCGAACGGATCATGTACGACATCTAGCGCCAGGAGAAAAAGGGGTCAGAGTCGCGACTCTGACCCCTTTTTCTCCTTTTGTTCCCCCCTCGCCAAAGCCATGTGATCGGTGTAAACTTCTTTCACCTGAAGCGCAGTCGGTCTACACTCAACTATTCCACTCCGCCTCCGGCACTTCCACGCCGAGGGTCCGTGCGGGCTTCCGCAGGGCGAGGCGACCCACAATATACCCACACAGGACACTGACATGATGTATCAGAGTGAGCAGTTCACGCTCCGGCGTCTCGACGGCGACATCGCCGAACTGTGTTTCGACCTCCAGGGCGAATCCGTGAACAAGTTCGACCAGGCCAGCGTCGCCAGCCTCACAGCGGCACTGGACGCCCTTGAAGCAGAGCAGGGCATTCGCGGCCTGCTGCTCACCTCGGCCAAGTCCGTCTACATCGTCGGCGCCGATATCACCGAGTTCGTCCAGCTCTTCGGCGCGAGCAAGGAGGACATCAAAAAGTTCTCCGGCATCAACAACGCCAACTTCAATCGCATCGGCGCCCTGCCCTACCCAACTGCCGTGGCCATCAACGGCTTCGCCATGGGTGGCGGCCTGGAAATCAGCCTGGCCTGTGACTTCCGCATCATGAGCACTGCGGCCAAGATCGGCCTGCCGGAAACCAAGCTGGGCATCCTGCCGGGCTGGGGTGGCACCACCCGCCTGCCGCGCCTGATCGGCGTGGACGAGGCAGTGATGTGGATCGCCACCGGCGCCGACAAGCGCGCCGAGCAGGCCCTGAAAGCCGGCGCGGTTGATGCCGTCGCCGCTCCCGAACAACTGCGTGAGGTGGCACTGGCCACCCTGCAGAATGCCATCGACGGCAAACTGGATTACCTCGCGCGCCGGGAACTGAAGAACGGCCCGCTGCCGCTGAACGACATCGAAGCCATGATGAGCTTCTTCACCATCAAGGCCATGGTCGGCCAGCAGGCGGGCAAGAACTACCCCGCGCCGCTGAAGGTCGTCGACGTCATCGAGGCCGCCCGCGGCATGGCGCTGGAAGAGGCACTGGCGGTGGAAGCCGACGGTTTCGCCGAACTGGCCTCCACCCCGGTGGCGGCAGCACTCGTGGGCGTGTTCCTTTCCGACCAGCTGCTCGGCAAGAAAGCCAAGGGCTGGGAAAAGCAGGCGGACAAGCCGGTTGAGCAGGCTGCCGTTCTCGGCGCTGGCATCATGGGTGGCGGCATCGCCTACCAGAGCGCCTACAAGGGCACCCCGATCAAGATGAAGGACATCAACCAGGCCGGACTCGACCTGGGCCTGTCCGAGGCCAACAAGCTGCTGTCCAAGCGGGTTGCCCGCGGCCGCATGACCCCCGAGGCCATGGGCGACGTGCTCAACAGCATCGACCCGACCCTGACCTACGCCGGTTTCGAGAACGTGGACATCGTGGTCGAGGCAGTGGTCGAGAACGAGAAGGTCAAGGGCATCGTGCTCGCGGAGACCGAGGACCACATCACCGAGGACACCATCCTCGCCTCCAACACCTCCACCATCTCCATCACCCGCCTGGCGGAAAAGCTCAAGCGCCCGGAGAACTTCTGCGGCATGCACTTCTTCAACCCGGTGCACGCCATGCCCCTGGTCGAGGTGATCCGCGGCGAGAAGACTTCCGACCGCGCCGTCGCCCGCACCGTGGCCTACGCCAACAAGATGGGCAAGAAAGCGGTCGTCGTTAACGACTGCCCCGGCTTCCTGGTCAATCGCGTGCTCTTCCCCTACTTCGGCGGCTTCAACCTGCTGATCCGCGACGGCGCCGACTTCACCGCCGTGGATAAAGTGATGGAGCGCTGGGGCTGGCCCATGGGCCCGGCCTACCTGATGGACGTGGTCGGCATCGACACCGGCGTCCACGCCGCTGCCGTCATGGCCGAAGGCTTCCCGGACCGCATGGCGCCGGACTTCAAGAGCGCCACCGAGATGATGTTCGAGGCGGAGCGCTACGGCCAGAAAAACGGCAAGGGCTTCTACGAGTATGTGCCGGACAGGAAGGGCAAGCCGGCCAAGACCCTCAACGAGGATGTCTACGCCCTTTTCGGCGACGCTGCCGGCCCGCGCAAGGAATTCGAGCGCGAGGAAATCGAGCTGCGCATGATGCTGCCGATGGCCATCGAGCTGGCGCGTTGCCTGGAAGAAGGCATCGTCGATTCCGCCGCCGAGGCGGACCTGGCCATGCTCTACGGCGTCGGCTTCCCGCCCTTCCGCGGCGGCATCTTCCGCTGGATGGACACCATCGGGCTGGCCGCCATCGCCGAAGCATCGGAGAAGTACGCTTCCCTGGGCAAGGCCTACGAACTGACCGAAGGCATGCAAGCCAAGCTCGCCGCCGGCGAGACCTACTACTGAGCACGGGCAAGGACAAAGGAGACAGATTGTGAGTGTTAATCCGAGAGATGCAGTAATTGTCGACTACGCCCGCTCAGCCATGGGGCGCTCGAAGAACGGTTGCTTCCGCAACGTGCGCGCGGACGACCTCTCCGCCGCGGTAATCAACGGCATGCTGGCCCGCAACGAGGCCCTGGACCCGAAGGAGATCGATGACCTGATCTGGGGCTGCGTGATCCAGCGCGGCGAACAGGGCATGAACCTGGCGCGCATGATTGCACTGAATGCCGGCCTTCCCCACGAGGTACCCGCCCAGACCGTCAACCGCCTCTGCGGTTCCTCCATGAGCGCCCTGCACACCGCTGCCGCCAACGTCATGGCCGGCATCGGTGACGTCTACCTGGTGGGCGGTGTGGAGCACCTGGGCCACCTGCCGATGATGGACGAGGCCAACATCGACCCCAACCCGCGCATGGGCCGCTCGGTGGCCAAGGCCGCCGGCCTGATGGGCATGACCGCAGAGTACCTGGCGATTCTCCACGGCATCAGCCGCGAGCAGCAGGATGAGTTCGGCCTGCGCTCCCACCAGCTGGCCCACAAAGCCACCGTGGAAGGCAAGTTCGCGCGGGAGATCGTGCCGATCGACGGCCACGACGAGGAAGGCGCGCTGGTTTCGATCACCGCCGACGAAACTATCCGCCCGGAAACTACCCTGGAAGGTCTGGCGGCGCTGAAGCCCGCCTTCAATCCCCAGGGCGGCACAGTAACCGCCGGCCAGTCCTCACAGGTGTCCGACGGCGCCTCGGCGATGCTGGTGATGTCCGCCGAGAAGGCGCAGGCCCTGGGCCTTAAGCCCATCGCCCGCATCCGCTCCACCACCCTCGCCGGCGTTGATCCCTCCATCATGGGCTACGGACCAGTGCCTTCCACCAAAAAGGCGCTGAAGCAGCTCGGCATGTCCATGGGCGATATCGAGATGGTGGAACTGAACGAGGCTTTCGCCGCGCAGGCGCTGGTGGTACTGAAGGACCTGGACCTGCTGGACAAGATGGACGAGAAGGTCAACGTGCACGGCGGCGCCATCGCCCTCGGCCACCCCTTCGGCTGCTCCGGCACCCGGATCACCGGCACCCTGCTGAACGTGATGGAAGACCGCGACCTGACCCTGGGCGTGTCCACCATGTGCATCGGCCTGGGCCAGGGCATCACCACCGTGCTGGAACGGATCTAACCAGCCTGCCTTCGCCCGCGGAGCGGGCTCCCACACACAATGCTCACCATGCAGTGAGCACTGTGGGAGCCCGCTCCGCGGGCGATCCCCTCACAGCAAGCACAGTACAACCGTCGCCCCACAACCGCCACGTCCAATCGCGCACAGCTTGCGCTCCCACAACTACCCCTGGGTAATCGTCTCGTCGAGGCGCTCCAGCACCAGCAGCAACTCCGCCACCGGCAAAGCCGTCCCGCGAAAATGCTCCTCCGCCATCGGCGCAATCCCGCAGGCCGTCGGTAGATCTGCCTCTTCTTCCAGCAATCGCTGCATGGTCGGCAGGAATACAAACTGCAACCACTGGGGCAGGCTCATGGTATCGATAAAGAAAGGCTGGGTAGACGCAAATGCCTCGTCCGGCGGCGGCTCCGACTCCCAAAGGCCCAACTGCCGCAGGTGAGCCTCGACATCCATCATTAACGCCGCAATCTGTGTCCGCACTATAGGCCTCGTAGCGGGGCGGTCACAGCGATACCGGGGACCGACGCCCGTCTGGGAAATTTGAGGGAATTCTACAGGAATTCGGCGCCGCCGCCTTTGACGCCCGCCATGATTGCCAGTAATCTCTGCGAACCTCGCGGGTGTAGTTCAATGGTAGAACTGGAGCTTCCCAAGCTTCAAACGTGGGTTCGATTCCCATCACCCGCTCCACATAAATCATTGATTTATGTTCTGTTCCGCTCGATAGCCCACTTTTGCGCCACTTCAGGCAATTGCTTTCGGTGCAAATTCCATCAACATGCTTTGTGTGGCACCCTTGGCATAGCACTTGCCCGTTCGCTTTCTTTAAAAATCTCTGCCGCGGTGGCCCGATATGCCCAACTACGATGATGTATTCGCCGAGAGCTTTGCTCGCGTCCTCAGCGATGGTGCCTACAACCCGGAGTTCATCCGTACTTTTTACGACATCTTTTTCCAGGCGTCTCCCGCTGTGGCACAGAAATTCGAACAAACCGACATGAGTGCCCAGCGAACCATGCTGCATGACTCGCTGCTGATGATGATGGATTTCAATAAAACCAGGGTACCGACCCCGCCCCTTGTGCGCCTGGCCGAAATTCACAGTCGTCGTGGCCACGACGTGTCGCTGGAATTCTACGACCTGTGGCTGGACAGCCTGGTTGCCGCCTTGAGCCGCCATGACCCGGGCTTTAATAGTGAAGTGGAACTGGCCTGGCGTATCGCTCTTGCTCCGGGTATCTGCTTTATGCGATTCGCTTATTGAGACTGCGGAAAAGGGATTAGGTTGTCAGAGCCCTTTTCCCCGCGCGACTTCCACTATCACCTCGAAGCGGACCCTGAAGCTTCTGATTTTCTAATGCCTGTTGCTACGGGAAAGTCGCATCCTTGCAGCGACCACGATGCCGACGATTAGCACAGCTAACCCGACCAGTGGTAAGTCTGGCACTGGCACTGGCGCTGTGATAGCCGTTCCTGGCCCCACCCCGGATGCCTGAACAATAAAGGTCAGTGAGTCGGCCCCGTAGTCAAAAACGTAAGTGCCTACAGTTAGCTGCAGAGAGGCGAACGTGGCTCCAGTCCACGTCGCCGTGGCGTTGATCGGGGAGCCGGACACGTAGCCAGAGGGCACGCTTAGACGCGGCCCAGCCGGGAAACTGGGGCTGTCCAGTACACCCACGGGACCGCCCGAATCAGTATCCGCAGCGGTAACGGGAAACGGCATCGTGTGCAGTGTCTGCGCAGGACTGAATGGCGCGGTATAGGAGAAAGCACTCCCCGCGCCAATCTCGTACACCCACTGGTCGGGTGCCCCATAGAACAATAACGCGGCCGCCGTAGTTCCTGCGGGTGCGCCAAAGCCACTGGTATCCAGCGAGCCGGATGCCGTGGCGACGACGTCGCCGCCCACCTCTTCAAGTACGACTGTTACCGCAGCTTTTGCGCTGGAGGAGATACAAATGAGTATTACCTGTGCACAAATAGCGGTGATAAGCCTGTTCATAATTTCCGATCCTTCTGATCAGTTATACACACGGATTTGAATATATCCCGGAGACAGACCTTGCGCCACGTTTCGGCCGTATGTTTCCTTCGAATTCGGTATGCGATGAAAGGCCGCTCCCAGGCGAAAGCGGCCTTCCTGATCGAACTTCGTTTGTCTATCTGGCTCGTTGACATTAACAGGAAGCAGAAAGCCTCCGTGTGCTTCGCCAGCCAGACCACTGACTATTTATCAACGTATCCTATTAATATTGCCTGCGTTTTTTGTGGAAACCATTGAGGATAAAACTTGCAAACCAACCATTGTTAATTATGTTACGCGACTCCCTCCACCCGCGGCATGGTCACCGGGCTCTGAGGCGCTCCAGCATCTTGCATATCCTCTCCAGGCTCCCTGACCCGATTGACTGACGTTGGCTCAGCCTTTTGGACCCTGCTCGAGGGTGTTGTAACAGTCGCCATGCCCTAACTTGTCACAGACCCGGCCGACATCCTGTACCAGCAGACGGAGTTTGAGATCGGTGAGCCGGGCACCCATCAGGCGATTCTGGACGAGGTTGAGAAACTGCATGTCGCCGAACAGCTCTCCAAGGTAGTGGCGCAATTCGTCCTCGGAAAGGTTGGGGCCCACCAACTGCTCCTCGACTGTCTCGACCGGGCCATTCCAGCCGAAGGTGGTCATCGGCACTTTCGTGCGCAGGTAGGGGATGTATTGGGTATTGGAAAACTCCAGTATCCATGCCTGGGTCCGGTTCAGGCTCTCCACGCTGCTACGGTAGGCCACGAGCGCGTTTCTCAGGCCGAGATCGTCGATAATGTTAAGGCGGCCGGAAGCGACAAGGGTGTCGAGCGATACCGTAGGCGGCAGGAAGGTGCTGACTACCACGGAGCGCTGCACCAGCTGGGTGAGTTCGCGTGGGTCGCGGCGCTCCAGGTCTTCCAGAGGGAGTGAGAGGATGTCCAGGTAGTCTGCGATATCCGACCTGATTTGCTCAATTGAAACTTCAAGTCCCGCTGCGGTCGCAGAGAAGTCCGCGTAGAGTGCCTCCAACGCAGCATCGACTTCCTGCCGCTCCTGGTGACGATCCCAGGCCGAATCGATGGCAAATGCAACAAGAATACTGAAAATGATTGCCAGCGCTTCAAACGAAAAGTCGGTAATTGATCGCTTCATACAAGCTTCAATGCCCTGTCAGTTTTCCACGCTCTTGTGCGCGAGCGTGTGCGCATTTTTCTCCCAGTTCCGGCCATCGAATTCAGTGATATTCACTTCCAGGCCATCGGCATCGAGACAGTGGACATTGATGTCGATGCCGTCCGGGTTTGAACGTGGCGTATAGAAGGGTTTGACCCCACACACTTTGCAGAAGGTATGCTTCGCAACCCCGGTGTTGAAGGAGTATGTCGTCAGCATATCCATACCGCCAGTCACCCTGAACCTGCTCAGGGGAATAATCAGGTGGAGATAGCCTGATTTTTTGCAAATGGAGCAGTTGCAGTAATCCGCCTCGATGACTTCAGGCGCCTCGATTTCGAATGTCACTGCCTGGCAATGGCAGCTTCCTTTGTGTATCACTTTACATCCCCCCGGAGCATGTTGATTTGAAGCACCTCCCCTTGCGCCAATAGACAAGACCGAAACAGCCTGCCACTAAAGGTACAGCGAGCCCGCCCCGCGGTCACGTTTCAGGCAAGAGGTAAGCGGATGTAAGCGGGGCTAAAATCGAATCCAGCGCATTATGCGCGTTACAATAGCAAAGACTACCACGGCAAGAATATGAGCATGCGCATCATTCGAATACTTCTCGCAGCTGTGCTGGCCACCATCAGCGTGTGCAGCCTGGCAGAAACCGAAACCGACAGGCTTACCCAATGGCTGGATGCACAATACGAAAGCGAATTGCAGCGCAGCCCACTGACACTGGCGATCTACGGGCGCAAGGAACAGTACGACCGCGTTGACGACATGAGCGTCGCGGCGCAGATCGAATGGCTGGACTGGCTCGAGGGCAGCGCCCGGGATATGGCCCGGCAGTTTGACTACGACAAGCTCACAGCCCAGGGAAAGATTTCCTATGACTTCTGGAAGTTTCGCGCGGCCAGTGGGAGCGCCCAGCGCCCCTTCCTTTACCACGCCTATATTTTCTCCCAGTTTCATGGTCTCCAATCCTACCCGATACAGTTCCTGCTCAATTACCACGCGGTCGACACCCGGGCCGATATGCTCGCCTATATCCAGCGCGTCGCGGGCTTTTCACGGGCCCTGGACCAGTCGCTTGCAACGGTACAAAAGGCCGCGGAAATGGGCATTCGTCCACCGCGATTCGCCTACCAGTATGTACTGAAGGAATCCCGCGAAATCATCAGCGGCTTTCCCTTCGAGGAAGACGGCGGTGAATCCGCGGTCTGGCGCGATGGCAGAACGAAGATCGAATCGCTTCACACAAAAGGCCTGATCGACCAGGCCGAAGCCACTGCGCTGGAGGCACAGTTACAGCAGATGCTGGAGAGCAGAATGCTGCCCGCCTACCAGCGACTTATCGCCTGGCACGAAGCAGACATCAAAAATACCTCCGAGGAGGCTCTCGGCGCTTCCAGCCTCCCCGACGGCGCCAGTTACTACCGGGAACGCCTGCGCTACTACACCCACTCGGACATGAGCCCCGACGAAGTACACCAACTTGGCCTCGATGAGGTCGCTCGCATCCACGCGGAGATGGAGAAAATCAGGGAGGAAATCGGCTTCGAAGGTAGCCTCCAGGATCTGTTCCAGTTTGTCCGGGAAGACGAACGCTTCTACTACCCTGATACCGACGCCGGTCGCGAGGCCTACCTGGCCCACACCCGCGAGTTACTGGCTGCTATGAATACCCGCCTGCCTGAATATTTTGGCCTTCTTCCAAAGACACCCCTGGTCGTCAAGCGGGTAGAAGCCTACCGTGAGCAGGATGGCGCTGCACAGTTCTACCAGCGGGGTACGGCGGATGGTTCGCGCCCCGGCGTCTACTATGTGCACCTGTCGGATATGAGCGCTTACAACACGACCGACCTGGAAACCACGGCCTACCACGAGGGCAGCCCCGGTCACCACATGCAGATTTCCATCGCCAGTACGCTCACCGATGTCCCCAAGTTCCGCACCAAGGTTTCCTACTCGGCCTACACCGAAGGCTGGGCCCTCTATGCGGAGTTGCTCGCCCGGGAGATGGGCGGGTTTCAGGACCCCTACAATGATTTCGGCCGTTTGGTGGCGGAAATCTGGCGCGCCATCCGCCTGGTGGTCGATAGCGGTCTCCACGCCAAAGGCTGGAGCGAGGAGCAGGCTGTGAACTACATGCTGGAAAATTCCGCGATTCCGGAAGCGGCGGTCAGGTCGGAGATCCGCCGCTACCTTGTCGCCCCGGGGCAGGCCGTCTCATACAAAGCCGGCATGCTGAAGATTCAGGAGTTGCGCGCTCTCGCCGAGTCCCGCCTGGGTGAACAATTCGACATCCGCGGCTTCCACGATGCTGTTCTCGGAGGTGGTGCAGTGCCGCTGCCGATACTCGAGCGCGCTATAGAGTCTTGGATTGAATCGCGCAGCGCAGGCTCCAAACGGGCAAGCCTGGACTGAAGGCGCTTATTCAGTTGATTGGGCGAATTGATGTACACTGCCGCGCGAGCGCTCTTGAACCCGAAAACTCCCGGGGATTTACCAGGCGCCCCGATTGCATCCCCTTACCCGTGCCGCAAAGACCTGTGCAGTGACGATCCTCAACCACAGTTACCGCTACCTCTTCGTCCACGTACCCAAGGCGGCAGGCAAGAGTATCAAGGGCCACCTGCTCCAGCACAGTTTCAGCGCGAATGAGCGGCGCTGCCTCGATACCAGCTTTCAAATACAAAACTGGAACGCCTCACTGGCGGGCAGGCCACTGCTGCGGCACCTGCCGCGGATTCCCTTCGACCTCGGCCCGGTAGACCAGCGCCTCTGGGAGTACTGCAAGCGCGAAGGCCTGTACACCGCCGCCCACCTGCGCGCCACGCAATTGCAGGAGGCACTGGGCGAACGCGACTACGGCGAACTGTTCAGCTTCGCCTTCGTTCGCAATCCCTGGGATCGCTGCCTCTCGGCCTACCGCTATATGCGTTCCCGGCCGCGTCATCCCGCCCACGAAGCTGCGCTGTCCATGTCCTTCGAGGATTTTCTCCAATGGCAGGAGGCCGAAGGTCTGCCCTACCTCGGCAGGCAGGTGGACTGGATCTACCGCAACGGCGAGGCGTGTCTGGTGGACTTTATCGGGAAGGTGGAAAACATCGCGGAAGACATGGCCAAGGTGCAATCGCGCGCCGGCTTCGGCGGCCCGGCCTTCAATACCTGGGTCAACCGCAGTACGGGGCAGCGGGAGGACTACCGCCCAGCCTATAGCAGCGTGGGGGTCGAGATCGTGGCCCGCTGCATGGGCCAGGATGCCGCCCTGCTGGGCTACAGCTTCGAATAAGGAGCGGGCCTCAAGGCAGTTCGCAACCGGACCAAACTCGTACCCGGCAGCCCAGCCCGGCCTGGCATGGATATATCACTCAGCCCAGCTCACGACGAAAGGGCGGCAGCGAATCGAGGATGGCGCGACCGTAGCGCTTGGTGAGCACCCGCCGGTCCAGCAGGGTTACCCGGCCGGTGTCGGTTTCCGTGCGCAGCAGCCGTCCCGCGGCCTGCACCAGGCGAATTGCCGCGTCGGGCACGCTGATCTCCATGAAGGAGTTGCCGCCGCGCGCCTCGATCCATTCACTGAGGGAGGCCTCCAGGGGGCTGTCCGGCACGGCAAAGGGAATCTTCGCTATGACCACGTGGCGGCAATAATCCCCGGGAAGATCGACACCCTCGGCGAAGCTGGCGAGCCCGAAAATCACGCTGCCCTCGCCGCCGTCGATACGCTCGCGGTGGCGGCGCAGGGTTTCCTGCTTGCTGTAATCCCCCTGCACCAGCAGGCGCTCGCCCATCGCCGGGCTTACGCCCTCGTAGACATCGAGCATCTGGCGGCGAGAAGAGAACAGCACCAGGCAACCTTCGTGCGGATCGAGCAGTTCGGGCAGCAGGGAGATCAGCGCGGCGGTGTGCGCCCGGGCATCCCCCGGATCACAGTCCATCGGCGGCACCGCGAATACCGCGCCGCCATAGTCGAAGGGGCTGGCGACCTGCTTGTAGACGCCAGCGGCCGGCGCGCCGGAATGCAGGCGAAAACGCTCGAAGGAGTTGAGCGCGGTAATGGTCGCCGAGGTGACGATCACGCCCGCCGCGCGTTGCCACAAGTGCGGTTGCAGGATTTCCGCGGCCAGCACCGGACTGCTACGCAACTCGAATCCAAACTGCCCGGCGCTGTTGAGCATGGTGATCCAGCGGGCGATGGGCGGCTCGCTGCGGTCCTCGCTGGCCGGCGCGGCATAACTTTCCCATAGGGCCAGCGCGCTCTCTGCCCGGCCCAGCATACCGCCAAGATTGAGGTGCCAGGTTTCGATCTCGTCCTTGTCACCCCCGGCGTGCTCGTCTTCCAGGGCATCTTCCAGGCGCGCCTCGGCCCGGGCCAGGCCGCTGGCCAGTTTGGCGAAGCGGGCTTCCAGCCCGGCGGCAATCCCGCGCAGCTCTTCCGGAACCTCGCCGTGGGGGAAGCGCAGGCGCGGCTCATCCGCGTCTGTGTCCTCCCCCTCGAACAGCCCCGCAACGTACTGCTCACTGAACTGCAGCTCGGCTACCGCCGCCTCCATGTCGTCCTGCAATTGCTGCAGGAGGCTGGCGGACAGGTCCAGCGAGGTCAGCAGCGCACTGCCCTGACCCAGGGCCTTGCGCGCGTCCTCGAGCCAGGCGGCGGTGGAATGCAGGCGGCAGAAACTGGAGAAATGGGAGAGGGCCTTGTCCGCCAGGTGGTGCCCCTCGTCGAAAACGTAGATGCTGTCCTCCGGCGGCGGCAGGATGGCGCCGCCTCCCAGCGCGAGGTCCGCGAGCACCAGGTCGTGGTTGGTCACGACCACGTCCGCGCCCTGCAGGTTCTCCCGGGCCCGGTAGAAGCTGCACTGGCCGATATTCGGGCAGCGGCGGCCCGAGCACTGGCTGTGGTCAGTGGTCAGTGGGTACCAGACCGCTTCGGCGAGGTTGTCCGGCCACTCGTCGCGGTCGCCGTCCCACTCGCCGCGGCCAAGGGCGTCCAGCATGGCGGTATAGACTGGCGCGGCCTCGGCGGGCGTGGCGGCGGCGATTTCATCCGGGTAAAGGGGCAGCATCCCGCTCTCCCCCTCCTGGGCCATGACCAGCCGGTCGAGGCGCGAAAGACAGACATAGCGCCGCCGCCCCTTGGCCAACGCCGCGTCGAAATGCAGGTCGCTGTGGGTGCGGATGTCCGGCAGGTCGCGATTGATGAACTGTTCCTGCAGCGCCACCGTGGCGGTGGCGACCACCAGGCGCTTGCCCAGAGCCTGGGCCATGGGAATGGCGGCGACGGCGTAGGCGATGGTCTTGCCGGTACCGGTGCCCGCCTCGATCACGCACACGGCGGGGTTCTCCGGGTCAGGATCGCCGGATGCCGGAATACGCGCCAGGGTATTGGCGATCTCCGCGATCATCTGCCGCTGGCCCCAGCGGGGCGTAAGTTGCTTGCGCTCCATCAGGGAAGCGTAGGCGCCGCGGATGGTGTCCTTGAGTTCGTCGCTCAGCAAGGTCTCAGTCGGCGAGCCGATCCATCTTGCTCATGACCGCGTTGGCGTAGATCGCCAGGGCGAAGGGGCGGTGCGCTTCAGGCATGGCGTCGATACGCGCATCGAACTCCTCGCGGCTGAGGTCACCCGGTTCGAGGTAGAGATTGTCCGGCCGCGGCGCATGCTCACCGTAGAGACGGTCGTAGGCGTAGAGATTGGTCGGGTGCAGGCAGTAATTGGCGATCACCTGGCGGTCGATCTCCTCGGCCACCTCGTCGGCGTTGGCGAAGCCGGCTCCAATGGGCGTGCCGAAGGTGACGTGCACCCGTCCCTTTTCCCCGGTGATCCCGAGGCCAATCGAGGCGACATCTTCCTGCTCCCCCTTCTCGTAATGCCCACTGCTGGCGAGGGCATGCAACTCGTTGGCCTTGCGTTCATCGTTGGGATCGAGTTCGTAGGAAATGGAAACCGGGACGATGCCGAGCCCCGCCACGTGCTCGCCGAATTCCTCGTTCGCCTTGTCCCGGCTCATGCACAGCATCTTGATCACCGCGGGCTCGGTCTTGTCCAGCCCGTCCTTGGCCCGCCCCTCGCGCTGGGCGATCCACACCGACTCCCGCTCTTCCTGTAGCGAGTGGCGTATATAAGAAGAAAGATGCCTGGACGCCATCAGCAGTTCGCGGCCACCGCCGACGGAGCGCTTGACGATAAAACTCTTGTTCAGGCGCATCAGGTCGGACACCCAGGGTTTGGTCAGCAGGTTGTCGCCGATGGCGATGCGCACGGTACCATGCCCGTTGGCGTGCAGGGCGTAGTTGGTGAAGGCCGGGTCCATGGCGATGTCCCGGTGGTTGCTGACGAAGAGGTAGGGGCGCTCGGGGTCCAGCCCTTCCAGGCCGGCCACCGTGAAGTCGCTGCAACTGCCCTCGATCATCCGGTCCATGTAGACCTTGATCACCTGCTGCAGGCTTTGCACGTCCGTGACTCCTCGCAGCTCCCGCTTCAGCCCCCGGCGGACCAGGAAGCGCGCCAGCGGCAGGGAGACGCCGGCGAGACCGCCCAGCCGCAGCCTGGCCAGTACGCTGGTAAACTCCCGGTCCCCCAGCAGGCGGGACAGAACTTCACTTACCTCATCGTCGCGATAAGGCCGGATGTCGGCATAGGGGTCTGACAAGGGGGTTTCCTCGAAGCTGGTCGCGGAAACCTTACCCAAATTCACCGGTGGAGTCATCAGCCAAGGCCGACCAATGCAGCTTAAGCCTTGCGGGCGCTGACTTGGCCGCAGCTTTCTGCTAATCTGCGCCGGCCTTTTATGTACACACCACCCCTTTCGGAGGAATTATGGACGCGAGTTCCGCGGCACTGTTGACCTTTGGTGTAGCCACCCTGGCGGTGAGCTGGATTCTGCTGATGATCGCCTCGTGGAAAGAGGACTACTCCTGGGGCCTGTGCACACTGTTTCTCCCCCCGCTGTCCTATCTTTACAGCCTGGCGCGCCTCGACAAGGCCGGCGATGCCATCGTGGTCGCGGTACTCGGCTGGGTACTGATCTGGTTCGGCATCGGCTGAGCCGGGACGCACCCGAATTAAACATTCTTAATTTATTTCCGGCCACCCAGTTTTTCCTGAAATATCAATGCCTTGGGGTTGATTTGGGGCGACACAGGATCACTGTTCTGTGAACCGTTACCCAATCTCCCAAGTCAGCCCTCGCGGGTGACATTTTTTCGCTTCCCGCCGACTTATAATTTCTCCCGCCTCGGGAAAGCACCAGCTGTCATCAGGCGTCGCCAGTGACTCACAAGGCGCCTGCAGGGGATGCCGGGTTACCATCACCCCCTGTTTGTGAGAAATTGTTACCATATTTCCCAGCTTAATTAACAAACGGTAACGCAAACTGGTATTGCCGGCGGTTATAATTGCGCGCAACCAGTCAGTACCGACTGAACACCCCATTAGGTTTGTGAATTCTCATTAGGAGTACATCGTATGAAACTGATCAAGATCGCCGCGATCTCGGCCCTTGCCCTCGCTTCCGCCAGCACCTTTGCTGCCAAGCCCCGCAGCATCGTGTTTGACGCCAACCAGGAAACTGCCGACGGCACCGCCTTCGCCAGCTACATCGTCAAGTGCTCCGACGGCAGCGACAAGCAGCTGACCGCCTGGGACAACCGCAAGAAGTGGTGTGTCGGCGACGCGACCAGCGAACTGTGCGAGAAGAAGCAGATCAAGGCCGCGAAAAAAGCCTGCAAGATGGACTGATCTCCATTCGCGTCCCGGCCGCGCCGCCTCGCGCCGCGGCCGGAATGCACCTCACTCCGCCTCGAGATACCTGCGCCGTAGTTCCTCGACACCCGCCGGGCCAAGGCCCAGCCCCTCTTCCAGATAGCGCTCCACCGAACCGAAATTCTCGTCGATACTGGCCAGCGCCGCCGCCAGGTAGTCCTCGTGCACCTCGAGGATAGGTAACACCACGTCCGCATCGAGGTGTTCCAGCCGGTACTTGCGCTGCATGCGCCGCAGTTCCACTTCGGGATCGAAGTACTCCGCCGTCAGCAGGTAGTCCTGCATCACCACCTCCCGGGGGACGCCCAGCGCCAGGAGCATGAGCGCCGCGGCGAAGCCGGTGCGATCCTTGCCCGCCGAACAGTGAACGAGGAAGCGCCCGGCATCCAGCTCCAGTACCTCGCGGAACACCCGGGCGAAGTTCTCCCGCTGCCCCTCGGCGAAGTCCCGGTTGATCTCGCGCATGAAGTCGAACATGTCTTCGCGGCGATAGCTCTCCAGCGCCTCTCGATGGGCCTCGGCATTGGCGAAGAAGCTGCTGCTGTTACCCGGAATCACCGGCACGCTGAGAACCCGTGGCAGGCCCGCTTCGGGCAGGCGGCTGGGGTAACTTTCCTGCTCGCTTTCCTGGCGGAAATCGCAGACCAGCTCGAGATCGAGACTGGCAAGGAGCGCGATATCGGTCTCGCTGAGGCGGGCCAGCTGGCCCGAGCGGAACAGGTAGCCCCACTTTACCCGCCGACCCCCGGCGCCCCGATAGCCGCCGTAGTCGCGAAAGTTGGGCGTGCCCTGCATGCCGAGGCGGCGTTCAGGGGTGAGTAATTCATTGCCGTGCTGGTCGCGCAGGCGGAAGAAGTGCCGCACCCCCGTGGGCAGGCCCGATACCCGAACCTGCGGTGTGCTGGCGTGGCGAGCCTGCTCACCCTGGGTATCGGCCAGGGCCTCCACCAGCACCCGGGTTTCCGGGCTGCTCTGCTCCCATTGCACGTGGTAATCGCCACTGGCATCGCGCCAGATCTTTACTGCATCTGTGTTCAACATACTTTCTGCTACCGTCGGAACCGCTTCAATCTAGCCGTCTATTATGACGAAGATAGGGGCGGGGGGCGACGCCGACATCCGCCAGAGCACCCTCCGCTGGCAATAGATCGCCTGCAGGAGCCCGCTCCGCGGGCAATATGCGCCACATCGCTTACGGCGTGATCTCCTGCAATTGCAATCCCGGCTTCATTATCGGAGGCTATACGCCGTCGCGCCCAAACGCAGTACGCGGCGCTTCACACCGAGCATTCGCAGACAGGAGAGATGCATGGGGCAGGGAGACTCACGGGCCCGGGATACCGATACCAGCACCGGCGAGCGCATGTCCAAGCCCGGCAAGCGCGGTATGGCGCGACTGGTCGCCGCCACCCGCTACTCCTGGAAGGGCTTCCGGGCCGCCTGGATGAACGAGGAGGCCTTCCGTATCGAGGCCACCCTGGCGATCTGCTTCGTCCCCCTCGCCTTCGCCATCGGCGATGGCCTGGCCCACCAGGTAGCGCTGGTCATCACCTGTGGCCTGGTGATCCTCGCCGAGGTCATCAACACCGCCATCGAGTCGATTGTCGACCGCATCGGCCCCGAATACGACCCGCTCTCGGGGCAGGCCAAGGACCTCGGCTCCGCGGGGGTCTTCGTCTCCCTCAGCCTCTTCCTCGTGGTCTGGATTCCCAGCTTCTGGCACTATTTCCAGACGCCCTGAACCCGGTTGACAAGCAGGGGGCGAACATGGAAAATCGCGCCTCCTGATTTTTGACCCCCAGAGGACAGTACATTGGCCAATTCACCGCAAGCCAAAAAGCGCGCCCGCCAGGCGGAAAAGCGCCGCACTCACAACGCCAGCCTGCGTTCGCTGGTGCGTACCCGGATAAAGCAGGTCGTGGCCGCCATCGGTAGCGGCGACGCTGACAAGGCCCGCGAAGCCTACGAGGCTGCCGTGCCCGTCATCGACCGGATGGCCAACAAAGGCATCATCCACAAGAACAAGGCTGCTCGCCACAAGAGCCGCCTGAGCGCGCAGGTCAAAGCGCTCGCCGCCTGATACCGGGCTTACAAGCTTCCGCTCAAAGCCGGCCCAGCGCCGGCTTTTTGCGTTTGCGGGACTCTAACCCGGGTGACGAATTCAGGTGACGTGTTCGTCGAGGTAGCGCTGCACCTCCCGCTTGAGCTTGCCCTCGAACATCGAGGTCAGCAATCCCAGCTTGACCGAGACGTCGATCAGGCCATCGGCGTAGGAGAGCTCGCCGTCGACTCCCGCCCCCTTGATGCGCACGCTGTTGTCGCTCCACTTGGAGCGCACCCCGTACTCGCGCTCGAGTTCCGCGGCAAAGCCTTCCGCGGCAGCGCGCACCTCGTCCCGGGGCATGGTGTAGGGTTTGGTAATTCTGAATCCGGCCATCGTCGTCCTCGCTTTTGCGCGAGTATAGAGCCCCGCCGCCGCCGGGAAAACTCCCCGGCGCAGCGAAAGGTGCCGCAAACGGCGGGTGCATTCCCCGCCGCGCGGCGTTAGCATTAACCGCTCGAAGGCCCCCGTTCCGAACATGCAAGATTCCACGACCCACCGCCGCGACCAGAGCCAGCGCTTCCTCTTCGAGCGGGCCGACGTACGCGGGGAGACGGTGCAGCTCGAACAGGCCTACGGCGAAATCCTCGGCCTCCACCAGTACGCGCCGGGCGTAAGCCGGCTGCTCGGAGAGTTCCTGGCGGCCTCCGTGCTGCTGGCCAATACCCTCAAGTTCGAGGGCCGGCTGGTCCTGCAGGCCCGCTCCCCGGGAGAAATCCCCCTGCTCATGGCGGAGTGCAGCAGTGACCTGGCCATCCGTGGAATCGCCCGCGGAGCCGAATTCGCCACCGCCACCGCCTTCGAGCCCCTGCTGGGGGGCGGCCAGCTAGCCATCACCATCGACCCCCTGCGCGGCAAGCGCTACCAGGGCGTGGTCCCGCTGGAGGAAGGCTCCCTCGCCCGCAGTCTCGACGCCTACTTCCGCCAGTCGGAACAACTCGGCACCCGGGTCTGGCTGGCGGCGGACGAACACCGCGCGGGCGGCCTGCTGCTGCAGCAGCTACCCGCCCAGCTGACCCTGGATTCCGCCCAGCGGGCGGGTCAGTGGGAGCACACCAGCACCCTGGCAGCGACCCTGGAGAGCGCGGAATTGCTGGAACTGGAGAGCCGCGAGCTGCTGCACCGCCTGTATCACGAAGACGAGCTGCGGCTGTTCGAGCCGCGCCCGGTACGCTTCCACTGCGATTGCTCCCGGGAACGCTCCCTGAACGCCCTGTCGGCGGTCAGCGCGGCAGAGATCGAGGACATCCTGCAGGAACAGGGCGAGGTAACCATGGATTGCGAGTTCTGCAACCAGCGCTACGGCTTCAGCCGGGAGGACCTGCAGGGCCTGCTGGCTGGAATTGGCGGTGAATCCCTCCATTGAGGGGCACCTGACCCACATAAGCCTCCTTTATACCCGCGATAGTTCGCATTCACGGCCGTTTCTGACATAATTGGCGCCCCAAAAATACCCCGGAACCGCTCGCGTGCCGGCAGGCACTTGCTGCAAAACAGGACGAACAATGACTGCCACTTCCCAGACGACCCAGGAATTCGCCGATCTCACACCGGCGGAGCTTATCGAGGAGGCCCTGAAACGGGGCGAAGGCACGCTGGCGGATACCGGCGCGCTGCTGGTGACCACGGGCGCGCGCACCGGCCGCTCCCCCGCCGACCGCTTCACCGTGCGCGAGCCAAGCACCGAGGACAGCATCGACTGGGGCAGCGTCAACCGCCCCTTCGACGGGGACAAGTTCGACGCGCTCTGGGAGCGGGTCGAAGGCTACCTCGCCGAGCGCGACCGCTTCGTTTCCCACCTCCACGTCGGTGAGCACAGCGAGCACTACATCCCGGTCAAGGTCACTACAGAGACTGCCTGGCAGAACCTCTTCGGCCGCAACATGTTCATCCGCCCCGCCAACTACAACGGGGCGCGCAAGGAAGAGTGGAACATCCTCAACGTCGCCAGCTTCGAATGTGAGCCGGAGCGCGACGGCACCAACTCCGACGGCGTTGTCATCGTCAATTTCGCCCAGCGCAAGGTACTGATCGCCGGCATGCGCTACGCGGGCGAGATGAAGAAGTCCATGTTCGCGGTGCAGAACTTCCTGCTCCCCGAGAAAGACGTGATGCCCATGCACTGCAGCGCCAATGTCGACGAAGAGGGCAACACCACCCTGTTCTTCGGCCTCTCCGGCACCGGCAAGACCACCCTTTCAGCTGATCCGCAAATGTACCTGATCGGCGACGACGAGCACGGCTGGGCCAAGGGCTCGGTGTTCAACCTGGAAGGCGGCTGCTACGCCAAGACCATCGACCTGTCGCAGAAGAATGAACCCATCATCTGGGATGCCATCCGCTTCGGCGCCATCATCGAGAACGTGGTGCTCGACGAGCAGCGCCACGCCGACTACGCGGACACCAGCCTGACCGAGAACGGCCGCTGCTGCTACCCGCTGGAGCACGTCGAGAAGCGCGCGGAAAACAACGCCGCGGGCGAGCCGCGCTGCGTCATCTTCCTCACCTGTGACGTTTCCGGCGTACTGCCGCCGGTATCGATCCTGAGCAAGGAAGCCGCTGCCTACCACTTCCTCAGCGGTTACACCGCACGGGTGGGCTCCACCGAACTGGGCGCGGAAGCGGGCATCAACCCGACCTTCTCCACCTGCTTCGGTGCGCCCTTCATGCCGCGCCCCGCGAGTGACTACGCCGAACTGCTGATGCGCCGCATCGAGGAATTCGACAGCCAGGTCTACCTGGTCAACACCGGCTGGACCGGCGGCTCCGGCGCCCCCGGCGGCACCGGCTCCCGCTTCCCCATCCCGGTCACCCGGGCGATCGTCAACGCCTGCCAGAGCGGCGCGCTGCTGGACGTGCCCACCGGTCACCTGGACATCCTCAACCTGGATTTCCCGAAAGCAATCCCCGGCGTCGACGCCAGCTACGTCAACCCCCGCGAGAGCTGGGGCGACAGCGCGGCCTACGACGAGCAGGCGCGCAAACTGGCCGCCCTGTTCAACGAGAACATCGGCAACTTCGATGTCTCCGCGGCAATCCTCGCGGCAGGCCCTTCGGCGGGCTGATCGCCGGCGGCATCGCCGAACAGGAAAAGGGGCCCCACGGCCCCTTTTTTTATTCCCAAACAGCCCGCAAACACTCCGCATCCGGCAACAATAGGTTATGCTTGGGGAAAATCGCTTGGGGAACCCATGGCAACGCTGGACGAACTGCTGGCGGCAATCGCCTCATCGCCGGAAGGACCGGAAACACTGGCGATTTTCGATTTTGACGGCACCCTGATCGCCGGCTATTCGGCGACTGCGCTGCTGCGCGAGCAGATCCGCCGCGGCGACCTCTCGCCGACACAGGTCGCAGAGCTGTTGACCGCCATGGCCGGCTTTGCTCTCGGCAACACCGGATTCTCGGCGATGATGACCGTCGCTGCCAGGTTCATGCAGGGCCTCGAGGAAGAGGCCTACCTGGGTGTGGGTCGCGAGCTCTACCAGAAGCACATCGCCCGTCGGGTCTATCCCGAATCACGGGCCCTGGTAAAAGCGCACCTCGCCCGCGGCCACACCGTGGCGGTCATTTCCTCGGCGACACCCTACCAGGTGGAGCCCGCCGCCCGCGACCTGGGCATCGAACACATACTTTGCACCCACCTGGAGGTGGAGGACGGCAAGTTCACCGGTGCTGTCATCCGCCCGACCTGTTTTGGCCAGGGCAAGGTGGAGGCCGCAGAGGGACTCGCCTACCACGTTGGCGGAGACCTGGCCGACGCCTGGTTCTATTCCGACAGCACCGATGACCTGGAACTGCTCGACCACGTCGGGCATCCCCACGCCCTCAATCCCAGCGACGAACTGGAGCGCCTGGCGCACAATCGCGATTGGCCCTCGACGCGCTTCGGCAGCCGCGGACTGCCCAGCGTCGGCCAGGTCGTCCGTTCCGTCGCGGCCACCGGCAGCATGCTCGGCAGTTTCCTCGCCGGCCTGCCGATTTACGCCCTCACGGGCTCCAGGCGCGACTCGATCAACTTCACCATCTCCACCTTCGCCGATACCGCCAGCGCGCTGATTGGCCTGCGCCTGAAGGTAAAGGGCGAGCAATACCTGTGGTCCTCGCGCCCCTGCGTGTTCGTATTCAATCACCAGAGCAAGGCCGATGTCGTCATCCTCGCCCACCTGCTGCGACGGGACTTCGCCAGCGTCGGCAAGCAGGAAATCAAGACCGAGTCTCCCCTTATCGGGCGGATCATGGAGTACGCCGGGGTGGTGTTCATCGATCGCTCGAATCCGCGGGCGGCCATTCGCTCGGTCAACGCCCTGGTCGATGTGATGCACACGGAAGGCAAATCGGTGGTGATGGCCCCGGAGGGCACCCGCACAGTCTCGCCGACCCTAGCGCGCTTCAAGAAGGGCGCCTTTCACGTGGCCATGCAGGCCAAGGTGCCGATCATCCCGATTGTCATCCACAATGCCGGCGACGTCGCGCCCAAGGGCGAGTTCGTCTACCGGCCGGCCACGGTCAAGGTCGAGGTATTGCCGCCGGTGGATACCACTCAGTGGCGCCGCCACAGCGTCGACGAGCATGTGCGCGAGGTGCGGAACATGTACCTCGCTGCACTCGGCCAGCCACTGGAGCCCGCGCCGCAAGCGGAGAAGCCGGCTGCGCCGACCACTTCAAAGACACAGGCCACCGCTCCAGCCAAGGCGGATGCTCCACCAAAAACCAGGGCTCAGCGCAAACCCAGGGCAGCGCCAGAAGCAAAACCTGCCGCCAAGACCAAGGCCAAGGCCAAGGCTGCAAGCAAGGCCACGGCGGTGACCAAAGCAAAAGCCCCGAGCAAAACAAAAACGGCGCCGCGAAAGGCAGTCAGTCGCGCAAAGCCCAAGAGTAAAGCCAAGGTGACCAATACCCCTTAATGCCTGAACGAATTTATCCCCGCAGCAATCCCTGGGCGCAGGCCGAATCGCGCCAGGTCCTGTTCATCCTCGACGCCCGTAACGACCTCGAGGAACAGCTTCTCAGTGAGTGGGTCAGCAGGCACGACCCGGGTGGCGGGAGCGGCGCGCCACCGCCACAGATTCGCATCGACCTCAAGGACGAACGCAGTGGTTACCAGAGCGGCCACCTCTCCCTGGCCCTGGCGTTGCCACCGGAAACCCTCATCGTGCCACTGCGGGTGCACTGGATCGCCCCTGACGACGCCTCGGGCCTGTTCGGCCTGGGGCGGCAGATGCTCACCGGCGATCCGCGCCAACCCTCTGCCCGCCGCGGGGAGAGCATCCTTCGCCGCCACCCGGAGCGGGTACACCTTATCGCCGGCGCGCCGGACAGCCTGGAAAACCTGCGCCTGCGCTTCGAGCAACACCGCGCGGAATCGCGGGCGACAGTGGACTCCGGACTGGCCAGTTTCGTCGCCCGGCAGGCGGCAGTGGCGCTGGACATCGCCGAGCGCCAGCTCAAGGGCAGCCGCTACAAGGTGCCGCGGCACGTCGCCGCCACCCTGATGTCCAGCGGCGACTTCCACCGCGCGGTTGAAACTCTCGCCGAGGAACAGCAGCGCCCGGTCAAGGACCTGCTGGACGAGGCTGCGGAGTACATGGAGGAAATGGTCTCTACGCCGACCTCCTTCTGGCTGGATATATTTTCCCGCTTCTGCAACTACTGCCTGCGCCTTGGCTACGAGGACGAAATCGTCTTCGACCCCCATGCCATGGAGGAACTGCGCACAGTGGTGCGCAACAATCCCTCGATCCTGCTGTGGACCCACAAGACCTACCTCGACGGTTTCGTCGTGCCCAAGGTACTCTTCGACAACGACTTCCCGATGCCCCACATGTTCGGCGGCGCCAACCTCGACTTTCCCGGCTTCGGCCACCTGCTGCGACGGTCCGGTGCCATTTTCATCAGGCGCAGCTTCCAGGACAACGAACTCTACAAGCTGACCCTGCGCCACTACATCGGCTACCTGATGGAAAAGCGCTTCCCGATGAACTGGGCCTTCGAGGGCACCCGCTCGCGCCTGGGCAAGCTCATGCCGCCGCGCTACGGCCTGCTGAAATACGTACTGGAGGCCTGCCACGACAGCCAGGCCGAGAATATCCATATCGTGCCCATCTCCATCAGCTACGACATCATTCGCGATGTCGAGGAGTACGCCACGGAACAGACCGGGGAAAGCAAGGGCGCGGAGTCCCTGAAGTGGTTTGTCGGCTACGTGCGCAGCCTCGCCCGGCCCATGGGCAAGGTCTACATGAATATCGGCAAGCCCGTGGTACTGCCCCGGGCGCCGGAACCCAGTGATCGCCTGGCCCTGTCGAAAATCGCCTTCGAGGTTGCGGTACAGGCCAACCAGGTCACCCCGATCACTTTCCCATCCCTGGTGACCATGAGCCTGCTGGGCGCGGCGCCGCGGGCCCTCACCGAGGCGGAACTGGTGGAGGAACTCCAGTTGCTGCTGGCCTGGGCAGAGCAGCGGGAGCTGCGCATCTCCGCGGATTTCGACCGCAGTTTTGCCGACCAGATGGAGGGCCTGCTGGGGATCATGATCGACGAGAACATCGTCACCCGCTACGACGAGGGCCCCGAGGTCGTCTACGGCATTGGCCTGGAACAACACCCGGTGGCCAGCTACTACCGCAACACCGTGATCCACTTTTTCGTCAACAAGGCGATTATCGAGCTGTCCCTGCTGAAAGCGCTGGAAGCGCCGGCGGGCGACCCACTGGGGGTTTTCTGGGGCGAGGTCGATCACCTGCGGGACCTGTTCAAGTTCGAATTCTTCTACGCTCCCACGCAGGAATTTCACCAGCAGATCCACGCGGAAATGCGCCACTACGCCGCCGACTGGGAGCAGGTTGTGGAAACCGGCGCCGCCGGGGTCACCCAGCTCCTGCGCACCATGAGCCCCCAGGTGGCCCATGTGACCCTGCTCACCTACGCCGAAGCCTACATCGTGGTCGCCAGCGTGCTGGCACGCACCGAACCCTGGGAGTCCCTGGAGGAAGGCGAGTGCGTGAAGGTGGCACTCAAGTACGGCCACCAGGCCTACCTGCAGCGGCGCATATCCAGCGAGTCTTCCATTGGTAAACTACTGTTCAGCAACGGCTATCGCATGTTACAAAGCCGGAAGTTGACGCAGGGCGGTATCGATTCGCTGAAGGAGTCGCGCCTGGCAGTAGTGCACGAACTCCGCGAACTGCTACGCCGCATCGAAGTAATCCGCGCGTTTGGCGTTGCCAATCGTGGCGCTGGCGGAGAGAAGTATGAAGCTTGAACACGTCGCCGTCCTCGGGGGTGGCTCCTGGGGTACGACCATTGCCGCGGTAGTCAGTCGCAACGCCCGGGTAACCCTCTGGGCACGCGACCCGGACACCGTGGAAGAAATCAACACCCGGCACACCAACCACCGCTACCTCGGCGAGCAGGCGCTGCCGGCCAAGCTGCATGCCACCGGCGATATCGGCCAGGCCGTGCGCGAAGCCGATGTCGTCGTCATGGCCATCCCCTCGCAGCACTTTCGCGCCGTGCTCGGCGATGTAAAACAGTACATCCGCCCCGGCGTGCCGGTGGTCAGCCTGACCAAGGGCCTGGAGCGGGACACCCACCTGCGGATGACTGAAGTCACCCGGGAGGTGCTGCCGGAACATCCCGTCGCGGTACTCACCGGCCCCAACCTGGCGCGGGAGATCATGGCGGGACAGGCCGCCGCCAGCGTCATAGCCTGCGAGGACGAGGAAATCGCACGGGCCCTGCAGGAAGTGTTCAAGAGCGGCCTGTTCAGGGTGTACACCAACAGCGACGTCATCGGCTGCGAGCTCGGCGGCGTACTGAAGAACATCATCGCCATCGCCGTGGGCATGGGCGACGGCCAGGGCGCGGGGGACAATACCCGCGCCGCGCTGATCACCCGGGGCCTGGCGGAAATCACCCGGCTGGGCGTCGCCATGGGCGGGCAACCCGAAACCTTCGCCGGACTCGCCGGCATGGGCGACCTGATCGCCACCTGCACCAGCCCCCAGAGCCGCAACCGGCATGTCGGCATCCAGCTGGCGCAGGGCCTGGACATGGACGAGATCGTCGCCGCCATGACCATGGTGGCGGAGGGCGCCAAGAGCGCGCCGGCGGTGATGGCCCTGGCCAATGAGTACGGGGTGGAAATGCCCATCGCCTCCGACGTATCCCGGGTGCTCGCCGGCGACGCCACCGCCAGCCGGGCCTTCCGCGGCCTGCTCAGGGTCGAGGCCGGCGCGGAATCCGAACCTGGTTGATTGCCGGATGTGGCGTTGGCAGGGCCGGCGCTTCTGGGGCAGAATAAAGGTGATGAGTGCCGCACAGACGGCTGCCACCAACGACTGAACGGGACGTGACGACCATGGGATACGCGAAAGCAACGCTGGTAGCGCTGGCATGCCTGGTGTTTCCGGCCGCGGCCATACAGGCCGACGACGCCAAATTCATCAATCTCACCGGCAATCCGGGCCTGCGCTCCGCCTCAGCCCTGGTGATGGACGCCGAGGGCAACGTCATCTACGGCAAGGACAGCGACACGGTGCGCCCGATCGCCTCCATCACCAAGCTGATGACCGCGATGGTGGTGCTGGACGCCAAACTGCCGCTGGACGAAAAGATCACTATCACCAAGGAAGACCGGGACCTGATCCGGCTGACCGGTTCGCGCCTCGACTACGGCGCCACCCTGAAGCGCGAGGAGATGCTGCTGCTGGCGTTGATGTCTTCGGAAAACCGGGCCGCTGCCGCACTCGGCCGCACCTACCCGGGAGGCACCAAGGCCTTCGTCGCCGCAATGAACCGCAAGGCCGAGGCCCTGGGCATGAGCCACAGTAACTTCGCAGACGCCGCCGGGCTGCGCTCGGAGAATGTCTCCACAGCCAGCGACCTGATGCGCATGGTCAAGGCAGCGGATACCTACCCCCTGATCACCCGCGCCACCACCACACCGCGGATGGAAGTCCACCCCTACAGCCGTCGCGGCCCGCTAAATTACGTGAACACCAACCGCCTGCTGAAAAACTCGAGCTGGGACATCGAGCTGTCCAAGACCGGCTATATCAACGAGGCGGGGCGCTGCCTGGTGATGCAGGCCAACATCGAGGGCGAGGACGTCTCCATCGTCCTGCTCAACTCCTTTGGCAAGCTCACCCCCTTCGGCGACTCCAACCGCCTGCGCAAGTGGATGCTCGCCAGCAGCTGAGACCCAAACCTGGATCACATTTCTCGCAGCTCCCCGCCGGGGATACTTACGGCGCCCCGCCAAATCTGCTATAAGGTCAGTAACAACAAGTTGGTCAAGGGGCATGAACAGGGGACTGCTTTTAATCGCGCTGCTGCTAATCAGCCTGGGCGCCAGGGCCGAGGATTTTCCGCGGCCCGCCGCAATTGAACCCGCCGTCCAGTTCTGGACCCGGGTCTACACCGAAGTCACTACCGATCAGGGCTACATCCACGACGCGCGGCACCTCGGCGTGGTGTACGAGACCCTGGACCTGCCACCGCCGGCTTACTACCGGGACCGCCAGAAGGTCGAGAAGCAGGCCAAGGCGCGTGTCGTCAGCGCCCTGAACGCGCTGGCACAGGGCAAGCGCGAAGGGCTCAGCGCCGACGAGGCCCGCGTTCTCGCCGCCTGGCCGGAAGGCACCTCGTCCAGCACCTTCCGCGCGGCAACGCAAGACGTGCGCTTCCAACTCGGCCAGTCGGACCGCTTCAAGGCCGGCCTCGCACGCTCCGGGCAGTGGAAGCCCTTTATCCGCCAGGTGCTCGCCACCGAAGGCCTGCCGGCGGAACTGGACGTGCTGCCTCACGTTGAATCCTCCTTCAATCCCGCCGCCTGGTCGCGGGTAGCCGCCGCGGGCATGTGGCAGTTCATGCCCGGCACAGCACGGCAGTTCATGCGTGTCGACCACGTGGTCGACCAGCGCATGGACCCCTTTACCGCCACCGAGGGCGCCGCCCGCCTGCTCAAGCGGAATTACGCCACCACCGGCACCTGGCCCCTGGCGCTGACCGGCTACAACCACGGCGCCGGCGGCATGGTGAAGGCGGCAAAGGTCACTGGCACCACGGATATCGCTACCATCATCACCAGCTACAAGGGCCGCGCCTTCGGCTTCGCCTCGCGCAATTTTTACCCTTCTTTCCTCGCCGCGCTGACGGTGGACCGCAATGCCGAGCACTACTTCCCGGGACTGCGACTGGATGCCCCCGTTGACTACGACCTGCTGACCCTGAACGAGTACATCCCCGCCAGCGCCCTGGCCCGCTCCACGGGTCTCGGGATGGAAGAACTGCAGCGCCACAACCCGGCCCTGCGCGAGCCGATCTGGAACGGCGACAAGCACATTCCCGCGGGCTACACGCTGCGCCTGCCGCGCGCGGAACTGCAGCACCCGCTTGCCCAGTATGTCGCGGGCCTGCCCGGCGATATGCGTTACTCGCAGCAGAAACCCGACCTGACCCACCGCATCGCCAACGGCGATTCGCTCTGGCTGATCGCCCGGCGCTACGACACTTCGGTGGCGAAGCTGAAATCATTGAACGGGCTGCGAGGCGACAACATCCGGGTGGGCAAGACGCTGATCCTGCCGGGGAATGCGGTGGCGGAGCCGGCGATTGCCTCGCTGGATGCTTCGCTGGCGGCAGACCCTGTTTACTCGGTTCGCAAGGGCGACTCGCTGTGGAGTATCGCGCGGCGCTTCCAGGTTTCGCAGCAGCAACTGGCGGCGTGGAATGGGATCTCGGAGAAGCATTATCTGCAGCCGGGGCAGAAGTTGCGGGTGGCGGCGATGGAGAGCACCCAACGCTAAAAAGTTGCTCATGAGCGACCTTCCCGAGGGTTCCACAGCCAAACTAGCTGATGGAACACGCCAAAAAGCGTACATCCATGTACAGGCTCGGTCGGCGACGTCCTGTCGCCTCACGGTTCCATCAGCTAGTTTGGCTGTGAAACCCCCTACCGCCTGATCTACTATTGACCTCCCTTCCGCCCCTTGAAACACTGGTGCGCGTCCCGCTCTGGAGGATTCGCCATGCTGACCCGCAGAAACACCCTGCAACTGGGTGCCGCGCTGTTAACCCTGCCTTCCTTTGTTCGCGGCCAGGGGTCCGAACAAACCGGGATCATCAGGAAGCCCATCCCTTCGAGCGGTGAGTTGCTGCCGGTGATCGGGATGGGGACTTCGCGGACTTTTGACGTAGACGCCAGCCCCCAGGCCCTCGAACAGCTCGGGGAGGTCATGGCCGCCTTCTTCAGCGGCGGGGGGAGTGTGATCGATTCCTCGCCGATGTACGGCAAGGCGGAGGCCCGGGTGGGTGATGTGCTGCGCAAGCTGTCGCCGCGGCCGCCGGTTTTCGCCGCCACCAAGGTGTGGACGGAGGGTATCGAGTCGGGCATTGCGCAGATGGAGGCTTCGGCCAGGCATATGGCGGTGGAGCGGCTGGACCTGATTGCGGTGCACAATCTGATGGACTGGAAGCAGCACCTGGTGACGCTCAAGGAGTGGAAGGAGCAGGGCAAGGTGCGCTACCTGGGGATCACCACCTCCCACGGTCGCTACCATCACGAGTTGCTGAAGATCATGCGCAGCGAGCCGCTGGATTTCGTTCAGTTCAGCTACAACATCGCGGACCGCGCGGCGGAGGAGGAACTCCTGCCGCTCGCCAGGGAGCGGGGTATCGCCACCATGATCAACCGGCCCTACCAGCGTGGCCAGTTGTTCAGCGCCACTGGTGGAAAGCCGCTGCCGGCTATTGCCGGGGAGCTGGGCTGTGAGAGCTGGGGGCAGTTCTTCCTCAAGTTCATCATCAGCCATCCGGCGGTCACCTGTGTGATTCCCGCCACCTCCAAGGCACACCATATGGCGGACAACATGGGCGCGAATATGGGCGTGCTCCCGGATGAGAAGCAGCGCGCCGCTATGCTGCGGGAATTCGAAGCGATCAGCTGATGTCAGGCTTCCAGGCTGGGCTACAGCGTCTGCTGGCGAAGGCCTGCGACATTCGCGCCGGGGAGGCCGGCGCGACTCTTGCTTCATTCAGTCTCGTCCTGTTGTTGATGGCCTCCTACTACCTGATGCGTCCGGTGCGCGATGCCATGGCCAGCCAGTGGAGCGACGCACAGGTCAGCTCTCTGTGGACTGGCACTTTTCTCTTCAGCTTGCTTGCGGTCACGCTCTACGGCTGGGTCGCTTCGCATATCAGGCTGCAGCGCCTGGTTCCCGGGGTGTACCTGTTCTTTGCCGGCAGTTTCCTGCTGTTCTGGCTGGCGTCCAGCCAGCTGCCGCGGGGCGGCTCGGTGGATATGGCGTTTTATGTCTGGGTGAGTGTGTTCAGCCTGTTCCACGTGTCGGTGTTCTGGAGCCTGATGGCAGACAGTTTCAGCCGCGACCAGTCCAAGCGCCTGTTCGCCTTTATTGGCGCCGGCGCCAGCGTAGGCGCCCTGCTCGGCCCAGGCGTGGCGACGGTGCTCGCCGGGCGCGGCGACAGTGAGAATCTTCTGCCGCTGGCGAGCGTGATCCTGCTCTGTGCACTGCCGCTGGTAAAGGTGGTGCAGGGGCTCTCACAGGCGCAGACGCCTGCTGCCGGAGTACCCGCTACAGGGAGCGATCAGACGCGCGGCGAAGCCCTGGGTGGCAATCCCCTGTCCGGCTTCCGCGAACTTTTTTCCAGCCCCTACCTGCTCGGCATCTGCCTGTTCATCTTCCTCTACACGGCGCTCAGTTCATTCGTCTACTTCGAGCTGAAAAACCTGCTGGAAGATTACAGCCGCGACCAGCGCACCCAGATCTGGGCGGGCATGGACCTCGCGGTCAACTGCCTGACCCTGCTGGTGGCGCTGTTCGCCACCGGCCGCATCGCCTCGCGCCTCGGCCTGCCCTTTACCCTGGCCTGCATACCGGCGCTGATGAGCGGCGGTATGCTCCTGCTCGCGGTGCTGCCGCAACTGGGCATCGTGGTCGCAGTGCAAATTGTGCGGCGTGCCGGGAACTACGCGATCTCCCGACCGGCGCGGGAGATGCTGTTTACCGCCGTCGGCAGGCATACGCGTTTCAAGACCAAACCGGTGATCGATATCGCCGTCTACCGCGGTGGCGACATGCTCAACGCCTGGGCCTTTACGGCGCTGACCCAGGGCCTGGGGATGGGCATGGCGGCGGTAGCGGGCGTCGGTGCCGGGATCGCGCTGCTCTGGGGCCTTGTCGGGATTGGCCTGGGCCGCAGTTTCAACCGCCGCAGGGAGGATGAAACCGAAACGGGTCCCGCGTGGTCAGAACAGGAAGGCGGCGCTGCCTGAGCCCGGGCCGGCAGCGGGAACTGCCGAAACTCGCCGGGTTTTGACTACAATGCTCTACCACGCCTGATTGAAACCGCCAGGACCCCCTGCATGAAACGACTCGTAATCACCCTTCTCGCCCTCGCCCTGCTGCCCGCCTGCGCCACCAGCCCCACCGGACGTTCGCAGCTGATGCTGATTTCCCCCGAGGCGGCGATCGTGGAATCGAAGAAGGCCTACCTGACCACGGTGAAGGAACTCGGTGACCAGAACAAACTGGTCACCGACCGCAAGGTGGCCGATCGCGTTGCCGACATTACCGGCCGCCTGGTCACCGTCGCCAAGCAGGAGTATCCCAACACCCGTGACTGGGAGTGGAGCGTCGCCATCATCGACGACCCGAAAACGGTGAACGCCTGGTGCATGGCCGGCGGGCGCATGGCGGTGTACACCGGCCTGCTGAACAAGCTGAAGCTGACCGACGACGAGTTCGCCCAGGTCATGGGTCACGAAATCTCCCACGCCCTGGCCAATCACACCGCGGAACAGATGTCCCGGGCCATGGCCACCACCCTGGGTATCGTCGCCATCGGTGTCGCCTCGGATAACCATGGCGCCGCGATGGTCGGCGCAGCCGCCGCGGCCAAGCTGGCCCTGGACCTCCCCAACAGCCGGACAGCGGAATCCGAGGCCGACAGGATCGGCATGCTGCTGGCGACAAAAGCGGGCTATGAACCGGATGCAGCAGTCACCCTGTGGCAGAAAATGGGCAAGGAAGGCGGCAGCTCGCCACCGCCGTTCCTCAGCACTCACCCCTCTCCGGGGAACCGGGAGGCCGCGCTGAAGGCGATGATTCCCGAGATGCGCAAACTCAACCCCGGGGGCAGCATGGCGCCGGTCTCCAAAGTGACTATCGAGAAATAGAGGGCGGGAAATAGCCCCTGGAAGGTCCCGGCAGAGTCGGGACACCTACCCCTTTGGTGGAATCGCGCGAGCGCGCTGCGCGAGTAAGATGCACGGCAATATCCCAGCGCGCATCAACCGGAGGGCAGCACAGTGCTAGTCGGCGTACCCAGAGAAATCAAGAACATGGAATTTCGTGTCGGCCTCACCACCGCGTCGGTGGTTGAGCTGGTACACAACGGCCACCAGGTGCTGGTTGAAACCGGCGCCGGCGCCGGCGTCAGCCTGAGCGACGACATGTACCGCGCAGCGGGCGCGGAGATCGTCAGCAGCGCGGCGGAAGTCTTCGCCCGCGCCGAGATGATCGTCAAGGTCAAGGAGCCGCAGCCGGAGGAGTGCCGGATGCTGCGCGAAGGCCAGATACTGTTCACCTACCTCCACCTGGCGCCGGACCCGGAACAGGCGCGCCTGTTGCGCGATTCCGGCTGCATCGCCATTGCCTACGAAACCGTTACGGCCGCTGACGGCAGCCTGCCGCTGCTCTCCCCGATGAGCGAGGTTGCCGGGCGCATGTCGATCCAGGCGGGCGCACACGCCCTGGAGAAGCACATGGGTGGCTCCGGCGTCCTGCTCGGCGGCGTACCCGGAGTGGAAGCTGCCCGGGTAGTGGTGATCGGCGGCGGCGTGGTCGGCACCAACGCGATTCGCATGGCGATGGGTATGGAAGCGCATGTCACTGTCATCGATCGCTCGCTGAAGCGCCTGAAGGAACTGGACTTCCAGTTCGGCTGCATGCTCAACACCATCTACTCCACCCAGGAATCCCTGTGGAAGCACGTGACCGGCGCCGACCTGGTGATCGGCGCGGTACTGATCCCCGGCGCGGCCGCACCCAAGCTGGTCACCCGGGAGATGCTGCGCGAGATGCGCCCCGGTTCCGTCGTGGTGGATGTCGCCATCGACCAGGGCGGCTGCTTCGAGACCAGTCGTGCCACGACCCACGAGAACCCCACCTACATCGAGGAAGGCGTGGTGCATTACTGCGTGGCCAATATGCCCGGCGGCGTTGCCCGCACTTCGACCATGGCCCTCAACAACGCCACCCTGCCCTTCACCCTGGCACTGGCGAACAAGGGTTACAGGAAGGCGCTGCTGGAAGACCCGCACCTGCGCAACGGCCTGAATGTGCACCGCGGCGAGATCACCTGCAGCGCGGTGGCCGAAGCCCTCGGCTGCGAACTCCTGCCGGCGGAGAATGCCCTCGCGGCATAAGCGGCCGGATCGCTGATCGCCCACGGAGTGGGCTCCTGCAAACACATCTCAGGAGCTCGCTCTGGGAGCGATCCCGCACAGGAGCGATCGCCCACAGAGTGGGCTCCTGCACCGCGCGCCCCATGCCGAGAGCCACCCGGCCCACAATCTGGTATAACGTGGCAACGCCCGCAACCAGGTTATAAAAATTCGGATGAACTGGCTCAAGGAACCCCTGCTCCATTTCGTTTTTATCGGGCTGGCGCTGTTCGCGCTCTACGCCTGGCTCAACCCGGATGAACTGGCCGGTGACGACAGCATCGTCGTCACCCCCGGCCAGGTCGAAACACTCGCCGCAAACTTTTCCCGCACCTGGAATCGCCCCCCCACCGCGGAGGAGCTGAAGCACCTCGTCGACAGCTTCGTGGTGGAGGAAATCTACTATCGGCAGGCCCTGGAACTGGGACTGGACCGGGACGACCCGGTGGTGCGCCGTCGCATGCGGCAGAAGATGGAATTCATGACCGCGGATGTCAGCGAGGCGCTGCAACCGCAGGAGCAGGCACTGCGCCAGTACCTGCAGGACAACCCCGACGCCTTCCGCCAGGACCCGGTATTCAGCTTCCAGCAGGTCTACTTCCCCTATGATACCGACGCCGGAGAACTCGAGGCCCTGAAAACCCGACTGGAACAGGGCGAGAGCGTGGAAACTGTGCAGACCTTGCTGCCGTCCTCGATGGAGGACGCCAGCGCCTTCTCGGTCAATCGCAATTTCGGCGAGGGCTTCGCTGACAAGCTGACCCGCCTTCCGCTGGAGCAGTGGAGCGGGCCGCTGGAATCGGGCTTCGGATTGCACCTGGTACGGGTCACTCACTTCACCCCGGGCTACCTGCCGGAACTGCCGGAGGTGCGCGGCGAGGTGGAGCGTGAGTGGCGGGTGCAGCAGAACCGTCTGCTCAAGGAGCGTATGCTGGACGCCCTGCTGGCGGATTACGATATCACCATCCAATGGCCTTCGGACGCCCCTTCCGACATGCGGACGGACAAGGATGGGGGTAGCTCATCGTGAAGCGTGCGCTGGCAGCAATTCTCGCGGCCTGCCTGCTGCTGGTCGCTCCACCCGGCGGCGCCGACGAAATCCGCCCCGCCTTCCTGCAACTCACCGAGACCGGGACGGACACCTATCGCGCCTACTGGAAAGTGCCGGCGCGCAGCGAATCCCTGCGGCTGGCGCTCAAGGTCAATTTTGACGACTCCGTCGAGGCCTTGAGCGAGCCCCAGGGCGGCTATGTCGATGGCGCCGACATCCGCCAGTGGCGCCTGCGCCGCGAGGGCGGACTGGCCGGTGCCAGCCTGAGTATCGACGGCCTGCAGCGCATGAACACCGAGGTGCTGCTGCGGGTGGAAAACCTCGACGGCACGTCGATCCTGCACCGCCTGACGCCCGCCGCCCCCGACTACGTGATCGCCGATCATCCCAGCCTCGGCCAGGTGGTCTGGAGTTACCTGGTGCTCGGCGTCGAACACATCCTCATCGGCCTGGACCACCTGCTGTTCGTGCTGGTGCTGATGCTGCTGGTAAGAGGTGTTCGCCAACTGATCGCCACCATCACCGCCTTCACCGTCGCCCACAGCATCACCCTGTCGCTCGCGGCCCTGGACGTGGTGAGCATACCCATCCCGCCGGTGGAGGCGGTCATCGCCCTGAGTATCGTTTTCGTTGCCAGCGAGATCATTCACACCCAGGAAGGCAGGCCCGGCCTGACCCAGCGCAAGCCCTGGATCGTCGCCTTTACCTTCGGCCTGCTGCACGGCCTGGGCTTCGCCGCCGCCCTCGGCGAAATCGGCATGCCGCAGACAGCAGTGCCGGCGGCGCTGCTGTTCTTCAATATCGGCGTGGAACTGGGCCAGCTGATCTTCGTCGCCGCCGTACTGCTGGTGATGGGTCTGCTGCGCAAACTGCCCTTCAAGCCACCCGAATGGACACGCCTCGTCGCGCCCTACGCCATCGGTTCGATGGCCTCGTTCTGGGTGGCAGAGCGGGTGGCCGGCTTCTGGTCCTGAGGCATTCTCCGGCCCCGCTTCGGTGTATGATGGCGAACAAAATCCCACAAGGCCGCAACAGCATGTCCCAACTCGCCGCCTACAACCAGCACCTCGCCGCCCTGATCCCGGCAATGAATTCGGCCGCGTTTCCCGAACTTCTCGTCGCCATGCTCCGCGACCTGGTGCCGGTAGACGACGCCACCATCATCGCCTACCCGGAAACCGACCTGCCGGTGATCGAGTACTTCGAGGTGCCGGAAGCATCGGGTGCCACCACCCTGGACAAATTCGTACTCGGCGCCTTCCTGCTCGACCCCTACTACCTCGCCGGCGCCCGCGACCATCGCCACGGCGTCTTCCGCCTGCGCGATCTCACGCCGAAGGGCTTCAAGGAAAGCGAATACTACAAGACCTGGTACCGCAACTGCGGCTACCAGGACGAATGCGGCTTCGTCATTCCGATATCCGAAGAGGGCTTCGTCAACATCGCCCTCGGCAAGACCGCCTCGCGCGCCAGCTTCACCCGCCGCGAATGCAAACTGCTGGAGGATGTCTACCCGGCGGTGGAAGCCCTGGCCCGGGAACACTGGAACCGCATGCTGCTACCCAGCGAGGGTGTCAACCTGCGGGCGCAGTTACACAGTGCCCTGGAATCCTTCGGCTCCAGCCTGCTGACAGATCGCGAGGCCCAGGTAATCAACCTGGTGCTGCACGGCCACAGCACCAAGACGGTGGCGGACAAGCTGTCGATCTCCATGGAGACGGTCAAGCTGCACCGCAAGCACGCCTATGCCAAGCTTGAGGTTTCCTCGCAGGCGGAGCTGTTTTATCTCTTCCTCGATTCGGTGATGAGTGCGCAGGATTACAACGGCGGTGACACTTTGATTGCTTATATGCAGCCACCGCCGAAGCGGTGATTTTCGGGGTGGTAGTTGGAGCTTCAGAGTTGGGAGCTTCGAACCCGCGAGCGCAGGCGCGGGATCGAAGGCACCGCACTTTGCACTCGAGAACTCAACGACTCAAGCCAGAATCGTAGACTTTGCGTCCCCCCAGCCAGGTACTGACTACTTCCACCTCGTGTAGCTCATACACCGGCACAGTAAACAAATCCCGATCCAGCACCACGAAATCCGCCAGCTTGCCCACCTCGATGGAGCCTATCTCGTCCTCCATGTGTAACTGGTAAGCCGCGTCTATCGTGTAGCCGCGCAGCATATCGTCAAGCGCGAGACGCTCGCTGGCCCGCGGCTGCACCGGAGCATTGGGATCGCCCGCATCCTGCCGGGTGATGCCCACTTCCATTTGCAGCAGCGGCGACATGCCCGCGAGGCCGGCGCCGGAGGCCGGGTAGTCGCTGCCCCAGGTGAGTTTCACCCCGCGATCGCGGAGGCTGCGGTAACGCCAGTAGCGCTGGAACTGGTCTTCGCTGACGAAGGGCTCGCCGGCGTAGTCGTAGGAGGCCCAGAAAGGAGTCGACTGGGCGATGACGCCGAGGTCGGCGAAGCGCTGCAGGTCGCTATCGGCAATCACTTCGATATGGCAGATCGTATAGCGGGAGGGGCTGTCCGGTGTCGCCCTGCGGGCGGCTTCCACCGCGTCCAGGCCCTGGCGTACGGCGCGGTCGCCGATGGCGTGCATGTGCACGTCGATGCCGTCACGGGTGGCGCCGGCCACCATCTGGCGAACCTGCTCGTCTGAGAAGACCAGGTCGCCGCGATTCCCGGGTTCACCCTGGTAGTCCTCGAACATTGCCGCGGTGCGGCCTTCCACGGTGCCGTCGAGCATGATCTTGAGCACGCGGTAGTGATAGTTCTCACCCTTGAGCATTTCTGCCCACTGCCGGCTGGTGGCAACGGCGCCGGCTGCCTGGGACGGCCCTGCGGGCTTGTAGCTGCCGACGATGCGCAGGGTCATGTCGCCGTCGCTTTCAAGCTGCCGCAGGACCGCGGGCAGGTGCTTTTCGATGTCCATCTCGTGGGCATCGAAGAGGGCTGTCACACCGTAGCTGTTGAGGACGTCGATAACTTCGGCACTGCCTTCCAGCAGGACCTGGGGATTGATCACGTCGAACGCATCCATCGCCAGGCCTGCGGCATCTTCCAGCAGGTAACCTGTGGCCTCCCCGTCGCTATCGCGCTTGTAGTAACTGAAGCCCGGCGCGGGGTCGGGAGTGTCGCGGTCGATGCCCAGCGCCCTTAGCGCCGCGGTATTCGCCCAGGCTCCGTGGAAACCCTCGTCCATGATCAGCACCGGCCGCTTGGGCAGGATGGCGTCGAGCATGGCGCGGTGCGGCCCCTCGGGGCCGAAGGTAGTGGCGAGGAAGCCGTAGCCGAAGATCAGCCCGTTCCCCGGGTTGTCGGCGGCGTAGCGCGCTATCGCCGCCTGCCAGTCCTCGATAGTCCCCGCCGTATCCAGAGAGAGCATCCGCGCATAGGCGCCGCCGGAAATCGGGTGAATGTGGGTATCGATGAAACCCGGCAGCAGGAGTTTCCCGTCGAGGTCGTGCCTGACGGTGGACTGCGCGGCGAGCGCCAGGGCGCCGGCGTCGTCACCGACGTAGGTGATGCGGCCGCCCTCCACCGCGATCGCAGCAGCACGGGGCGCCTGCGCATTCATAGTGTGGATGTTGGCACCGGTGACGATGAAATCGGGGGCCGCGAAGGCGAGGCCTGCACTGGCCAGGACCAGCGAGGCCGCCAGAATGCACTTGAAGGGCAGTCGGCTTGTCATGTTTTCCTCTCGCAAGGGAAGCAAAGGCTCAGTCGGGAAGGGGTATCCCGGCTGCGGCAAGAATTTCGATAGCAGGGGCAAGCTGTTCTTCGTAGCGCCGCCAGCGGGCCACGGAACGGGTGTGTGCCGGCTGCCGTACCTGTACTGCGCTGGCGGTGCTGACGGCGGCGTCCTGCTGGTGGAAGTCGCGGCAGGCGTCTTCCCAGGGCAGGCCCAGGTAATCGATGATGCGCCTGGCATTGGCGTCGACATCGGCCACAGTCTGCTCGTAGCTGACATCGAGGAAGCGGTCGGGGAAGCGCTCCCGCCAGGTTTCCATCAGGCGGTAGTAGCGCACGAAGTGGCGCGCCATTTCACCGAGGTCGTAGGAGTGGGGATAGGCGTCGGCGAACAATTGCTTGAACACCGAGAAGCACACATCCCGGGGGTCACGCACCAGGTGGATGATCTTCGCATTGGGCAGCGCCGCCAGGATATGCGGCAGGAAAAAGTAGTTGTAGGGCAGTTTGTCGACGAAGCGCGGCAGTTCGCCCCGCAGCTTCTTCGAACGTTGCAGGTATTCGGCGCCCAGCGCCCGGGAATCGATGTCCTGCGCCTTTTCGAAGAGCTCCGGGCTGAAACGGCTCTGCCCGTCATACTGCGACAGGCGCCGAACGCTGTTGCCGAACTGCTGTAGCTCCCCCGCGGAATGCGCCTGGCTGTGGGCGGTGACGATACGTTCGACCAGGGTAGTGCCGGTACGCGGCTGGCCAATGATAAACACCGGGCTGTCGTCGGGGTCTCCCGGGCTGCGCTCCTCGAGCCAGCCGGGAGTGTAAATCCGCGACAGGGCCTCGAAACTGGCCTCCTCTTTCGCCTCGTCGAACTGCAGTGTGGAACGCCGCGCGCGGGCGCCCGCAGCGAAAGCGTCGAAGGCCTCATCCCAGCACTCGAGATCTTCGAGTTCCTTGCCGATAGCGTAGTGGAGAAAGGCCTGGCCCTGGGCCGGCAGGCGCTGATCGTCGAGCAAGCCGCGCATCCGCTCGATGTGGCTCCGGTCCGCCGCGCGCTCCAGCCCGGCTTTCAGCCAGTGGGCCTGGGCATTGCCGGGGTGCTGCTGCAGGGCTGTATCGAGCTCAGTACGGGCCGCCGTGGTTTCGCCCAGGTAGGTCAGGTTGTTGGCATAGTTGACGCGAAAGGCCGGGTGCTCCGGCCGCGCGTCGCGAGCCCGGCGATACCAGTCACCGGCTTCCGCGTGTTCCCCCAACAGGGCGAGGGTGGTGCCGATCACGTCGTGTACTTCGGGAATTTCGCCCTGCTCGTATTTCAGGGCCTTAGCCAGGGCGAGGTCGGCGCGATTGACCTGGCCGCCCTCGGCGAGCAGTTTGGCCAGGTGCGCCCAGGCCGCGGCGTGGTCCGGCTGCAGTTTCGTCACCGTGGCAAAAGCGGCGCGGGCGGTGCGGCGGTCGCCGCTCTCCAGCCCCACCAGGCCGACCAGGAAATGCGCCTGGGGCAGCTTCGGCTGCTCCTGGAGCAGCACTTTACAGCAGGTTCCCGCCTCGTTCAGCTTGCCTTGCGATAAGGCCCGGAAACCCCGGGCCAGCATATCGCGTGCATCCATCAGTCCGTGTTCATGCTGATCTTGAGACCGTAGGTGCGCGGCCGGCTGGGGCCGAAGCGGTGAGCCGGGTAGATCGAATCGCCGTTGGCGCCGCCGTCGTAGTAGAACTCGTCGGTGAGGTTATCCACGTAGGCACTGACGGCGAAGTCGTCCCAGCGGTAACCGGCACTGATCTGCGCCTCGCCCCAGCCATCAACCTTGATACTGCCCGGCTCGAAGCCGCCGGATTGCTCGGTCTGGAAGTTGTAGGAGGCAAAGCCGAACAACTCGCCATCACCCAGCGGGAAGGTCGCGTTGAGGGTGGCGAAACCGGACCACTCCGGCGCCCAGTAGAGGCCCCGCCCCTCGCACACGTCGCTGCCGCCGCAGATCGGCTGCAGGTCGTTGGCCTCGCTGTCGAACCAGGCGAAGCCCATGTTGAAGTCGAAGTAGTCGCCCAGGCTCTGGGCCAGGGTGGCCTCGACACCGAAGGCTTCCACCTCGCCGACGTTCTCGACGAAGAACAAAGCGCCCTCGTAGTAGTTGCTCTGCAGGTCTTCGTACTCGTAGTAGAAGACGTTGGCGGACACCTGGGTGCCGCCTTCAAACAGCGTTCCCTTGTAGCCCAGTTCGTAGGAAATCGAGGTTTCCGGATCGAAGGAGGCCGGCTTGTATTCGCCCGGTACCGCCTCGGTAAAGCCGTACTCGATCTCGGGGCTCAGGCCGAAGCTGTTGAAACCGCCGGATTTGTAGCCGGAAGTCACACTGGCGAAGATCAGGTGGTCGTCGTTGGGGCGGAAGTTCAGGATCGCCCGCGGGGTGAATTCATCCCAGCTCTGGGAATCGCTCACCGCCCCTTCAGGCGTGGTGAAGCCGAGGGCAGCGCGGGTGCCGAGCACCGGGCTGTTGGAAGGCAGCACCAGGTTGCTGAAGTCTTTCTCGTCGCGGGTGTAGCGCACGCCGATGGTGGCGTCCCACTGGGGGCTGAACTCGTAGCTCAGGTCCACGTAGACCGCGTAGCCCTTGTACTTGCCGTGGGCGCGGTTGCGGTCGAGCATGTTGCCGCTGGCGCTGCCCATCCAGTCGACGGTGCCGAAATAGTCGAGGAAGTACTGCACGTACTCGCCGTCGGGGTAGTAGGCCGCGTACTCCTGGTAGTAGGCGAAGAGGTCGGGGCAGCTGGTCTCGTAGTAGGCCCAGTAAGCTGAGCACCAGAAGTCCTCGCTCATTTCCTGGCTGAATTCAGCCTCGATGTCTTCGTCGTAATAGGAAGCACCGGCGTACCAGCTCAGCGGTCCGTCGCCGTTGGATACCAGGCGCAGCTCCTGCTCGAAGTAGTCGCCCTCCTGGTCCTGGGCGTAGCTGTTGATGATCAGCGGCACCGCGTCGAAGTCCTCGGCGTAGTCGAAGTCGTGGTTGCGGTAGCCGGTGATGGAGGTGAAGGTCGCCCACTCCATCTCGTAATCGATCTGCAGGCCGACGCTGTAGATGTCGCCGCCGTCGCGGTTGCCCAGGCTCATGTCCGAGTTGACCACGTTATCGTCGGTGGGGAAGCCGAGGTCGCCATAGATATCGGTGAGGTACGCGTAGCCCTCGCCGGTACCCGTTGCATCGTAGATCGAGCCCGACTGGTCACGGGTCTCGTATTCCAGCATCAGGCTGGCGCTCAGGGCGCCGCTCTCGAACAGGCCGGTCAGGCGAACTGCGTCCTTGTCGTGGAAGATGTAGTCCTTGCCGTCGAACAGGTTCTCGACGTAACCCTCTTCCTCGGAGTGGTAGCCGGCCAGGCGGAAGGCCAGGCTGTCGCTTACGGGGATATTGATACCGCCCTCGGCGACAAACAGGTTGCGCTCGCCGACTTCGGTCTCGAAGTAGCCGTGCACACCGTCAAAATCCGGCTTGGTGGTGTAGATGCTCATGGCACCGGCAATCGCGCCGCGACCGAAGAGGAAGCCCTGGGGGCCGCGCAGCACTTCGGCACGCTCGATGTCGTAGATGCTGGTGACAGCGGCGCCGTTGCGCCCCTGGTAGAGGTTGTTCTTGTACAGGCCGACGGAGGGATCGCCGCCGATACCGAAATCGTTGGTCAGGATGCCGCGAACGCTCACGTAGTCGATAAAGCTGTCGCGTGAGTTACCGGTCACACCCGGGCTGAAGGAGATCAGGTCCTTGATGTCGTCGAGATTGGCCTCGCGCATCACGTTGCCGGAAATCGCGGTGATCGCCAGCGGAACGTCCATTACCGATTCTGAACGCTTGGTCGCGGTAACGACCACCTCTTCCAGCATCTGCGCCTGCAGCGGCGAGCTGACGCTGCCCGCCAGCAATGCCGAGGCCACAGCCCGCGAAAGAGCCTTTTTACCGCTGCGTGGCGCGGCGGTTTCCACTTGCTTATGAGTCATGCCAGTTCCCCAGTCAAAATCGGGATTCACGATAGGTCAGAGCCAAATATAAAGTCAATTCAAGGCACTGCCCGCCAGCGAAAAACTCCCCCAAAGGGTTAGACGACCCGTTGCGCGACGTCACCGGCATGGTCCGCTATTCTCGTCTATAGTGCTTTGTCCACGTATCCACGGAATGGCGAAGACCCATGCGACGGTTGTTATCCGGGGCGTCACTGCTAATTGTAGCTCTAATACCTCTCAGTGCCGCCGCGCAGACCATCGACGATCTCCGGCAGGAGTTCCGCAGCCTCATTGCCGCGGAGTACGACAGCATCGGCTCCGGTTACGGACAGATGCTGTCCCTTTTCCTGGATCGCTCGGTGAGCTTCTCCCGCCTCGACATCGAAGGTGACCAGGATCAGGGTGAGTTCGACATCCTCAAACTGCCCCTGCGCTGGAACCTGCCCCTTGGCGACGGGCCCTTCGAGCTGGCGCTGCGGGGCACCCTGAGTCACTCCAGCTATCAACAGCTAATCGAGTTGGACGATGAGAATGGTGTCGATACGAAGTGGAATGCGGAAAGCGCCCAGTTCGGTGCCGGCCTGCGGTACACCCTGTCCGATCACTGGACAGCCAGCGCTATCGCCGAAGCGGGTATCAGCCAGCTGGAAAACGAGGCCGATTACAGCGGCGCCCTCGGCCCCCTGCTGGATGCGGTACTCCAGGGCATCCTGTTCGACTGGGATACCAATGTCGCCGTCTACAGCCTGCGCACGGGCTTTGACTATGACAATCTTCCCCAACGAGATCGGGGCCTGACGGTCAGCGCGCGCTATACCTACAGTTACATCGACAGTTTCTCGGAATCCGACGAGTTACTGCCTTTCCACGCGAATACCAACACGTTGACGCTGCGCGGGGAATACCGGCACCCCTGGGGTTTTGGCCTGGCCGACTTCCCCCTCTTTGGCATTGTGGGCGCCGGCGCCACAGCCTTCGTCGGCGACGGGCGGGACGCGCTGGGCTTCGACCATTTCTTCCAGGCCGGCTACGCGGTCGCCCTGGATATCTCGGAGCGCGATTACTGGGTAAAGTCTCTCAGCATCGGCTACCAGTTCAACAAAGGCTCCGATGTGGAGGGGCATTCGATTCTCTTCAACTGGGAGATTCGTTAGGAGGCCTTTGCGATAGCGCCGTGCCGCGAAGCACTGTGTCGTGGGAGCTCACTCTGTGAGCGATCATCGCCCGCGGACAGCGGGCCCCGCTTTTCGGGTCACGGGCTCCCACAGAGCTTGCTCCACTACAACCCGATATCGTATTCCAGCGGCGTCACATGGCGATCGAACTCATCCATCTCCTGCCGCTTGAGCGTCGCATACACCGACTGGAACTCCCCGCCAAACGCCTCGCGAATATGCGCCGATTCAGCGAAGCGATCCAGTGCATGGGACCACTGCCGCGGCAGGCTCGGAGGCAGCTGGTCATAGGCATTCCCCTCAATCGGGGCCGGGGCCTCCAGTTCGTTCTCGATGCCGCGCAAAATGCCCGCCAGCAGCGCCCCGATCACCAGGTAGGGATTGGCATCCGCCCCCGCGACCCGGTGCTCGATGCGGGTGGCCGCCGGTGCATCCGCTGGTACGCGCAGCGCTACCGTGCGGTTCTCGTAGCCCCAGGCAGGGGCCAGGGGAGCGTGGGTGCCGCGGCTGAAGCGGCGGTAGGAATTCAGGCCGGGAGCGAACAGCAGCATGCTGTCTGCCATGGTCTCCAGGCAGCCGGCGATGGCCTGCCGGAGGAGTGGAGTACCGGCACCGGTGCCGTCATCGAAGGCATTGTTGCCCTGTTCGTCGAGCACGCTGCAGTGTACATGCATGCCATTGCCGGGCAGGTCGCCGAAAGGCTTGGCCATGAAGGTCGCCAGCAGGCCGTGCTTGCGGGCGACGCCGCGGATCAGGCGCTGCAGCATCACCGCCTGGTCGGCGGCGAGCAGGGCGTCGTCGCTATGATGGAGGTTGATCTCGTACTGGGAGGGACCGGCCTCCTTGATCAGGGTGTCCACGGGCAGGCCCTGGAGCATGCTGGCGTCGCGGATTTCGTGCATGAGTTCCGCGACATCCTGCATGGACTCGATGCCATAGGTCTGCCCGGAACCGAGGCTGCCGCCAACACTGTCGGCCTGGGTGTGCTGGGGCCGGCCAAGGGCGTCGCGATCCAGCTTGAACAGGCTGAACTCCAGCTCCGTCGCCACCACGGCGCGCAGGCCGCGTTCCCACAGTCGACCCATCAGGCCCTGCAGGAGCATTCTCGGGTCATAGGCGCAGGCACCGCCCTCCACTTCCTGCAGCGAGACCAGCACCTGGCCGGTGGGGCGCGGCAGCCAGGTCGCGGGAGCAAGGGTGAGGGGTGCCGGCACACAGAGGCCGTCGCCGTCGCCCTTGTCGAAGACCAGGTCACCGATATCCCGACCCCAGGCGTCCATCGCCAGGGTGGTCAGCGGCAGCTTCATTTCCCCCGCCATTACCGAGGGCATCTTGTCCGCGGCGACCCACTTGCCGCGCAGGCCCCCGCCGAGGTCCAGCAGCATGACCTCGAAGACTTCTGTCTCCGGGTAGCGTGAGAGATAGGACTGCAGCGGATCGTTGTTCTCGGGCATCTTCGTTCGCTTCCTGGGCCCGCCTCCCGGCGGCGCCTCGGTCAAACACCACCTTCGGGTTAATTCCCTGTGACGGTGACTATGCAAGACTATTACACAATCAACGGCACCCATGAGCCATAACACTTCCGGGTAGACAGCACCTGCCCAAACAGGGTGCTGCGGCCCGCAAGGCGCGCTGCAGCCCAACGAGAGAATCAGCCTATGAACATGCAGGCCACTACCGGCAACCTGAAGGCGCTGGACCAGGCGCACCACCTCCACCCCTTCACCGATTTCAGGCAGTACGCCCAGAACGGTGGCCGGGTGTTCTCCCGCGCCGAGCACATCTACATCTACACCGCTGACGGCCACCGCATGCTGGACGGCATGTCCGGCCTGTGGTGCTGCAACCTCGGCTACAGCCAGCAGGCCATCGTCGATGCGGTAAGCGAGCAGATGCAGCGCCTGCCCTACTACAACAACTTCTTCCAGTGCTCCAACCAGCCCGCCATCGAGCTGGCCAAGGCCCTGGTGGATGTAACCCCGGAACGCTTCAGCCACGTATTCTTCACCAACTCCGGCTCCGAGGCCAATGACACCAACCTGCGCCTGGTCAATCGCTACTACCAGGTCCAGGGCCGTCCCGAGAAAAAATACATCATCAGCCGCCACAACGCCTACCACGGCTCCACCATCGCGGCGGCTTCCCTCGGCGGCATGAAACCCATGCACCAGCAGAGCAATGGCCTGGACTACGTCCACCACATCGACCAGCCCCACTGGTTCGAAGTCGGCCCGGACGAGGACCCCAACGCATTTGGCATCCGCGTGGCGCGCCAGCTGGAGCAGAAGATCGATGAACTGGGCGAAGACAAGGTCGCCGCCTTCATCGCCGAGCCGGTACAAGGCGCGGGCGGTGTCATCATCCCGCCGGATTCCTACTGGCCGGAAATCCAGCGCATCTGCGACGAGCGCGACATTCTCCTGATCGCCGATGAAGTTATCTGCGGTTTCGGCCGCACCGGCAGCTGGTTCGGTTCCGAAACCTACGGCATCAAGCCGGACCTGATGACCTTCGCCAAGGCGGTCACCAATGGCTACCAGCCCCTGGGCGGCGTGATGGTCAGCGACAAGGTCGCCGATGTCCTGCTCTCGCAGGACGGCGAATTCGCACACGGCCTGACCTACTCGGGCCACCCCGCTGCGGCAGCTGCGGGCCTCGCCACGCTGAAGATCCTCCGCGAGAGCGACATCATCGGCAAGGCGGCTGAAACCCTCGCCCCCTACCTGCAGTCGCGCCTGCGCGAACTGGAAGCCCACCCGATCGTCGGCCAGGTGCGCGGTCGCGGCATGTTCGCCGCGGTGGAACTGGTTCGCGACAAGGGCAGCCGTGAGCGTCTCGCCCCCAACAGCGAGGCGGCTGTCTTCTGCCGCAACACGGCCAACGAGATCGGCCTGATGGTGCGCCAGACTGGCGACGCGATGATCATGGCGCCGCCGCTGGTCAGCTCGATTGAGGAGCTGAACTCTCTCGTGGACATGCTGGCGCAGTCACTGGACCGGACGGCTGCCCACTACGGCGTCTGATTCCGAGCGCTTTCTCTCTGCGATAGCCGGGTGCGGCGGTCTATTGGCCGCTGCGTGGCCCGTGGGTGAATAGGCTCTCTCGTGCCGTTGCTGGAGCCCGGGGATTCAGGCGGCGGCCTTTCGGCCGCTGCGTTGCCTGCGGATGGCTATGCTCTTTTACTCCATTACGGGCGCTTGCGGCGCGTTGACCGATGTCGCCCGCAATGAAGCAAAAGAGCTACACCACGCAGCGCCAATGCAGCGGCCACCAGGCCGCCAGACCGCCAGACCGCCAGACCGCCAGACCGCCTAGCTAGCCAACACCACAACCAGCGCCACACAAGCCCCCGCCCCGGCAAACTTCAGGCCCGTCCGGAACGCCGGCAACTTCGGCAAAAACATAAAGAACGGTGAAATCGCGAAAAACAGCAGGGAAACACCAAAGAACACATTCATGAAGAACAGCGGACTGTCACTGGTCGCCTTGTGCAGATTGACCATTTTCTGCAGGGGCGCCGGGTAAGCCTTCTGCGTCACCGTCGCGACACCGCTGGCCTTGTCATAGCGTCCCTGGGGGAACAGCACCTCCGCCGCGTTCTCGCCATCCACCCGGAAACCCTTGAGGCGCAGGTTCTGCCCGAGATCATCCGCGCTCAGGCCAGTCGCAAGCTGGCGCTCCGAAGTGTGCTCGAACTTGAGGAAGTTGGTGTCGCGAAACACCAGCAGGACGCCGCTGCAGGCGTAGATCGCCATCACCCCGGCGAGGAAGAAACCCAGCAGGCGGTGGTATTTCCTGAAGGTGTTCGCTGTGTGGAGGGATGTCATGAAGTCAGTCTCACGTTGTCGATGGGGAAATTCAGGCTCTTGCTCACGTCTGCCCGTGTTTTGCGGGTCCATGTCAGCGCCAGTTCTTCACCGGGGGCCATCCGCAGCAGGTGGCCGCCCAGCACCTGTTCGGCGTTCATCGCTTCCTGGGCGGTTCTCAGCTCGATCGAGAGGTCCAGCGACTCGTCGCTGGCGGCCAAAAGGCAACGTCCGAAGGGGAAATCAATGATGCCCTGCCGCTCGTTCATGGTGGTGGGCACCTTGTGTGCGAAATGACGGCACAGTTTCTTCAGCAGGAGGGAAGCCCGCGAGGTTTTTACCACAGCTTTCGTAGTCATGCTCATAATCCTTTTCCCGGCGCGCTTTTTGTCGCCATCTGGTGAATACCCGGACAGTATCTGCTGCTAGTGGCATGAGAAAAATAGTGCTTTAATCATATATATCATGAGCAAATTCGATTTTACGTCGCTTGATGGCAGGAGTCTCAAGACCCTGCTGACGATCCTCGAGGAGGAGTCGATCTCCGCCGCGGCTGTGCGCCTGGGGGTCACCCAGTCCGCGGTCAGCCATACCCTGGAGAAACTGCGCCTGATTCTCGGCGACCCCTTGTTCGTCCGGGTGGGCCGGGGCATCGCCCCCACCGAGCAGGCCAGGAGCCTGAGGGAGCCCGTGCAGCAGGTACTCGACGGCATGAAGGCTCTCACCGACCAGCGGCCCTTCGACCCCCGGCTGGACAACCTCGAGTACACCATTGCCGCCAACGACTTCCAGCGGGACCTGATTTTCCCGGGCCTGCTGCGACAGCTGCGTGCGGAGCAAGTGGCTGCCCGCTTCCACTTTGTCCCCTCGGGCATCCCTGCCGCCGAACTCCTGCGTCAGGCCCGCTGCCAGCTGATCGTGACGCCCCTGCCCCCGGAGGGCACGGATATCTACCAGACCCGGCTGTTCGAGGACAAGGTTGTGTGCTTCTATGACGCCGGGACCCGAGAACCACCACGGGGCGCTGAAGACTTCGCCGGGGCCGACTATATCGAGGTACATTTCGGCGACGACGAAAGCGCCACCCCACCCCTGTCACACGCCCTTGGGCTGGGTGAAATCCGGCCCCTGGTCACGGTGCCCAACTTCACCGCACTCACTGCATTCATCCATGGCAGCGACTTGATTACCCTGCAACTCAGCCTGATGCAGCGGGCGGGGCTGCGGGGCCTGGCGACCTGCCCTGTGCCCGGGCCCGCGAAGCGTCTGACGATGTACATGGCCTGGCACAAGCGGGACCACGCGGATCCCGCCCAGCGCTGGCTGCGGGGGCGGGTCAAGCAGTTTACCGAGCAACTGCTGCGGGACCAGGGTTCAGCGTAAGCCGGGGACCCTCGCTCCGGGCAATGGTATTTGCCTTCGCACAGAGCACAAAAAAGCCCGCGAAAAGCGGGCTTCAACGGAGTACATCACGCTACGGCTTTCAGGGATACAGAAGGTTCTTGATCAGCTCGCAGGTGTACTCCAACTGCCCCTGCTCGACCACGTTGCCGAGACCTTTGCGCGGCTGATCCGCGCCACCGGGACCATCGCCGGCGGGATCCGAGGAGTGCTCACCCTGGTCGAAATCCAGGTCCTCGTCGTGGATTGCCTCCATGGTCAACTTGCCCCAGTTGCACTCCACGGTCATCGCCTGGACCGGAGGAGCGGCCTGGGTCGTGGAGGCAAAAAACACCGCGGACGCGGCGAACAGCAGGGTTTTTCCTTTCAGATTCAGCATTGAACTCTCCTTTTCTTTGACTTTTCTGGAAATGCAGCACGCAAACCGACCCGCGCGGCACTTCTAAAAGTAGATCAATTGGCCCGATTCTGTGGAAAAGCCACCGACAGCCCTTTCATTCGCGCTCCGGGATGCCACAGAGCTCCAGCCAGCGCTGCAGGCTGCGACCGTGGAATTTCTGCCGGTGCACGATCAGGTTGAACTGCCGGGAGAAGTCCCGCTGCGGGACCTGCAGCGGGACCAGCGAGCCGCGGGCGAAGGCCTCCCGCAGGGTAATGGCGGAGAGGCAGCTCACCCCCAGCCCTGCCTCGACGGCCCGCTTGATGGCCTCCGTATGTTGCAGCTCCATGCTGATATCGAGATCCGGCAGAATGCCGTGCATGGCGCGCTCGAAGGTCTGCCGTGTACCTGAGCCGGACTCCCGCACAATCCAGGGTAGCCGCATCAGGTCGGCATCGCTCACCGGCCCCGCCTGCGCCAGCGGATGATCCGGCGCGGCGAAAACCTGCAGTTCATCGTCGCGCCAGTGCAGGGTTTCCAGCCGCGGGTGATTCATCTCTCCCTCGATCATGCCGATATCCAGCTCATAACTGGCCACGCGATTGACGATGGACTCGGTGTTGGCCACCTGCAGGGAGAGGTCCGCATCGGGGTAACGCTCGCGGAAGGCGGCGATCATGCCCACCGCGAGATAGTTGCCGATGGTCAGGGTCGCGCCGATGCGCAACGCGCCGGCGGCCTCGCTGCCCCGCAGGGATTGCTCGAAAGCCTCCGCCCGGGCCAGCAGGTTTTCCGCCTCCGGGCGCAGCTCCCTGCCCAGCTCGCTGAGTTGCAGTCGCTTGCCCAGGCGGTCGAAGAGCTTTACCTCGAAGTGACGCTCCAGCTCCGCCAGGGCCCCGCTGGCCGCCGACTGGGACATCGCCAGTTCCTCGGCGGCCCGGCTGACATTCTCGTGGCGGGCCGTCGCCAGGAAGACCTCCAGTTGACGCAGGGTGTAGTGCATGGGGAAGTCCTTTAATCGGATTTAACGATATATATTATTTATATTATCCGTTAAACAAATATATGGCGAGGCGCTACAGTGGCGCCACTTACCACCCGGAGCGTTTTCACCATGGCAAACCTGCTGCGCGAACAGGTCACGGAAGTCCACCACTGGACCGACCGCCTGTTCAGTTTCAAGACCACCCGCGACCGCGGTTTTCGCTACAAGAACGGCTACTTCACCATGATCGGGCTCGAGCACGAGGGCAAGCCCCTGCTGCGCGCCTACAGCATGGCCAGCGCCAACTACGAGGACGAACTGGAGTTCTTCAGCATCAAGGTGCCTGACGGCCCGCTGACTTCGAAATTGCAGAACATCAAGGTAGGCGACGAGGTCCTGGTGAACAGCAAGGCCACCGGCACCCTCGTCAACGACAACCTGCTCCCCGGCAGGCACCTCTACCTGATCGCCACCGGCACTGGCCTGGCGCCTTTCCTCAGCATCATCCGCGACCCGGAGATCTACGAAAGCTACGACAAGGTCATCCTCACCCACGGCTGCCGCGAGGTGGAGGAACTGGCCTACCAGGAGCTGATCACCGAGCACCTGCCGCAGCACGAGTACCTCGGCGATATCGTCCGCGAAAAGCTGATCTACTACCCCACGGTGACCCGCGAGAAGTACGTCAACAACGGCCGCCTGACGGACTTGCTGCGCATCGGCAAGCTGGAACACGACATCGGCCTGCCGCGGGCCAACCCGGACGACGACCGCTTCATGATCTGCGGCAGTCCGAGCATGCTGAAGGATATCTGCGCGCTGCTGGACGAGCGCGGCTTCCGCGAATCCCGCCACGGACAACAGGCCCACTACGTGATCGAGCGCGCCTTCGTCGAAACCTGACCGGCCCCAAAGCTGTGGGAGCCCGCTCCGCGGGCGATCAACTCCGCGGCTCCGTATACCGGGCTTCCGGATGCCAGATTCCCGGGCTTCCGGACATTTGCCCTGCCCCTCGCTCCAAAGCGTTTATAGTCGCGCGGGACAGGGCAAATGCCCGGAACCCCTACCGACGGAGCAGCGCCCCGGCATTGTTCATAAGCGACGACTCAGAACGCTTTGGAGGAGCGTTGAAGAATGGCGGGGCGATGCGTGGATCGAAGTCCCCGGTGCCGGCTTCCCGGGCTTCCGGGCATTTGCCCTGCCCCTCGCTCCAAAGCGTTTATAGTCGCGTGGGACAGGGCAAATGCCCGGAACCCCTACCGACGGAGCAGCGCCCCGGCATTGTTCATAAGCGACGACTCAGAACGCTTTGGAGGAGCGTTGAAGAATGCCGGGGCGATGCGTGGACCGGAGCCCCCGGTGCCACTTATTCCGGACTTCACAACCAGAGCGTAGCCTAGCCCAGCGCGTCATCCGCAACAAAGTAATGCGGATCCTCAATCACATTGACCTCGACCAGCCCCCCCGCCTTGCGCAGGAGATTTTTGCAGTCCGAAGACAGATGCACCAGGTGCAGCGTCTTGCCCACGTTGAGGTAACGCTCCGCCAGGGAGTCGATCGCCTCCAGGCCCGAGTGGTCGCAGACACGGGAATCGGCGAAGTCGACGATGACATCGCTGTTCGCGTCCGCCGGGTCGAACTGCTCGAGGAAGCTGGTTACCGAGCCGAAGAACAGGGGGCCGTGAACGCCGTAGACGGTTGAGCCCTTGTGGTCCTGCCGCGCTTCCACCCGGATGTGCTTGGCGTGTTCCCAGGCGAAGACCAGGGCGGAGACGATGACGCCCACGACCACCGCCACCGCGAGGTCGGTGGCCACGGTGACCCCGGAGACCAGCACCAGCACCAGGGCATCGCTCCTGGGCACCTTGCGGATCACCCGGAAACTACTCCACTCGAAGGTGCCGATGACCACGATGAACATCACGCCGATCAGTGCCGCCAGCGGGATCTGCTCGATCAGGGGCGAGGCGACGAGGATGAAGGTCAGCAGGAAGAGGGCCGCGGAGATGCCCGAGAGGCGGCCGCGGCCGCCGGAATTCACGTTGATCATGCTCTGGCCGATCATCGCGCAGCCGCCCATGCCGCCGAAGAAGCCGGTGACGGTGTTGGCGACGCCCTGGCCCACGCACTCCTTGTTGCCGCGGCCGCGGGTCTCGGTGATTTCGTCCACCAGGCGCAGGGTCAGCAGGGACTCGATCAGGCCGATGGCGGCGAGGATGACCGAGTAGGGGAAGATGATGCCCAGGGTTTCCCAGTTCAGGGGCACCGCGGGAATGTGGAAGCTGGGCAGGCCGCCCTTGATGGAGGCGACATCGCCGACCACCCGGGTATCGAGGTTCAGGCCGATCACCAGCAGGCTCACCACCACGATGGCCGCCAGCGACGAGGGCACGGCGGTTGTCAGCTTGGGCAGGAAGTGGATGATCGCCATGGTCAGCAGCACCAGGCCGCACAGCAGGTACAACTCGCTGCCCTGCAGCCAGGCGACGTCGATCACCGTGCCCTCGAAGAAGGTGCCCTCGGCCCAGCCGGGCTCGCCAGCGGTACCGAACTGGCCCAGTTGGGCGAGGAAGATCACGATGGCCAGGCCGTTGACGAAGCCGAGCATCACCGGGTGGGGCACCATGCGGATGAATTTGCCCAGCCCCAGCACGCCGGCGCCGATCTGCAAAAAGCCCATGAGGACTACCGTGGCGAAGAGGTACTCCACTCCGTGGTCCGCCACCAGCGCCACCATCACGACCGCCAGCGCGCCGGTGGCGCCGGAAATCATCCCCGGGCGGCCGCCGATGCAGGCGGTGATCAGGCCCACCAGGAAGGCGGCGTAGAGGCCGACGAGAGGCTCCACGCCGGCGACGAAGGCGAAGGCCACGGCTTCCGGAACCAGGGCGAGGGCCACGGTGAGTCCCGATAGCAGGTCATTTTTGACCGTCGCGACTTTGCTGGGATGAATTTCGAACACAATCGACTCCACTGGTCCGGGGCGCAGCCAGGCCGCGCAGGGTTTCGGTTACCGTGCGGTGTAGTCTTTGTTATGTTCGACGCAGGGAAGGGCGGCGATTTTACGGGATCGGCGCCCTGCTTACAATTTGACCGTGAATTGTTACCTTCCCCGCTGGCCGCGGCTAGAGCAGGTCGGTCAGCACCACACCGGCGCCGATGCGGTTGGTCCTGGCGTCGTAATCGATCAGGCTCTCGCCATAGCCGTAGTAGTACTGGAGGTAGCCGCGAAAGCGCCGGGTCCCCGGCAGGGGGAAGGTCCAGTCCAGCTGTACCGCGCCGTCTTCCCCGCCCTCGATGATATTGCGCAGGGTGACGCCAAAGGCCTGGTCATCCCATTTCCACACCGCCTCGAGGTCACCGTAGCCCAGGTAATCCTGCAGGTCCGGGTTGTCGTCATCCTCGTCGTCCTCGGGAATGCGATACCAGGCGCGGGCCGCGAGGGTCAGGTTCCTGCGCTCGAAGAGGGCGGTGCCGATCACCCGGTTCCAGCTCCGCGACAAGGGTTCGCTGCGGCCGTTGGACTGGTGGTTGAGCGAAACCGCCAGCAGGTTGTTGGTGAAGCCGAGAATTTCCCAGTCATTCTCGAAACTGAGGAAGATTTCCGGCTGGTAGTTGGTTTCCCGGAAGGGGCGTGATTCCGCCGCGTTATAGGCCTGCCACCAGCTCTCCTGGGTGTAGGCGCCCCACAGCTGGGTACCCTCGCCCAGCGGTTCGTCGCGGATCAGGGCTTTGAAACTCACCTGGAACTTGAGCTCCACGTCGTCCGGCTTCGACTCGGGGTGCAGCTGATCCCAGGGCCCTTCGTTGACCTGTGCATTGTAGGTGAGGGGTAACAGGTAGTTGCGATGGTGCGGGGTGATGGCCCAGGGGTTATTGGCCTCCTCCTTCTCTTCATCGGCGCGCTGGGCGTAGAGGCCTTCTGGCTCTTCGCCCGGGGACAGAACCCCCGCGGCCGCATCTTCCTGCTGCCGGGGTTCGCGCCCCGCGAGGGCATCGTAACAGGCCAGCCGGTCATCATCGTCATTGATGGTGGTGCAGCGGGCCATTTCGTCGGCCGCCAGGGAAGCGGCATGGCCCGCCACCACCAGCGCCAGGGGCAGGAGTTTATGTCGGGGCATGGGAGAATCTCCACAAAAACGGCTCAGACAGGGGGATGCTGCCGGGGTTCAATCAGAGAAGTATTCGCGCAATTTTGCATCAGCGGCGGAGCCGAAGAAAATCTCGCAGGCCTCACGCAAACCGGGGGCAGACTCATACTCCTCCCGCCGCAGCACCAGCTCGATCTTGGAGCGGCGGCGCATGAAATCCGCCAGCCGGGTGATCATCTCGCGGCGGGCCGCCAACTCGATCTCGCAGCGGGTGTACTCGGCGTTCTCGATCAGCAGGTCTGCCTCGCCCTGGTCGGCGCGGATGCGCTCGAGGAGGATAAATGCCGCGCTGCCATAGCGCCGCCAGAAACGCTGGGAAAGGGGCTCCGAGGAAATCGGCGCGGTAAGGGAGTCGAGATTCATCAGTTTCGCCTGCAGCATGAACTCCCGGTGGGTATCCTCCCCCGGTTCGCCGTACCAGCAGTTGTCCGGGTAGGGAATCACCACCCCCATGGCGGCGACCTTCTCCACGATCTCGTCGCCCACGTTGAGACAGTCGGTCAGTTTGCCGCCGAAGATCGTCAGGTGGCGATGGTGTTCGCTCTGCTCGATCACGTGCTTGCGCGACAACTGCACCCAGTCCGCCCTCGCGCCATTGCCGGCGACCGCCAGCGGCCGAACACCGACCCGCTCGGCGATCACATCCTCGCGGGTCAGGGGCTTTTCCAGGTCCAGCAATGCGTTGACGTTGGCGAGGACGAAGTCCCTGTCTTCGTCGGTCACCCCCACCTCCGGCCGCTCCACCTGGGTGTCGGTGGTGCCGATGCAGGTGCGCCGCCCCATCGGGATCAAAAAGAAAAGCCGGCCGTCGCTGGCGAAAAAAGTGAGTACCCGCTTGTTGTCGGTGAGTTTGTCCACCACCAGGTGGATGCCCTTGGAGAAAACATGGCGGTACTCGGTCTTCTCGCCCGTCATCTGGTTGTGCAGGTCCGCCCAGGGGCCGCAGGCATTGATCAGCACCCGCGAGCGAATGGTGAGTTCTCGCCCTGACTCGTTGTCACGGGCACTGGTCACCCAGAGCTCGCCGGCGCGGCGGCAGGCGACCGATTCCACGTAGTTGGCCGCGACACAGCCATAATCGAGCGCCGTGCGGATGAAGTTGAAGACAAAGCGGGCGTCGTTGTCGTAGAGGTAGCAATCGGAGTACTCCAGCCCCCCCGCGGCATTGCTGGTATCCACGATGGGTTCGCGGCGCTCGAGGTCGCGGGCGCTGTAGTAGCGCGGCGCAGCGGTGGCGAAGCGGCCCATGATCCAGTAGAGCAGCGAGCCGAGGAATATAATGAACGGCCAGAAACGAAAGCCCTTCTGGATGGTGGTAAAGAAGCGGATTTCCTGCACTGTCGAGGGGTAGGCCCGCATCAGCTGGTTGCGCGACTTGCACAGTTTGTTGACCAGCAGGTACTCGTGGCTCTCGAGATACTTGATACCGCCCCAGGCGAGGTTCGAGGAGTTGGAACTCACCCCGCTGGCGAAGTCCTCCCGGTCGATCAGGGCCACCTTGACGCCGCGCCCCGCCAGAGCCGCCGCAGCCACGGCGCCATTGATGCCGCCGCCCACGATCAGCACGTCGTAGACCTGTTCGGTGAGTTTACTGAGATTGGTTTCGCGTAGACTGGCCGACATTACCTCCCCCCGGGCCATTTTCACTCTACAAGCAATGGCGGAAATCGCAAAGCGGTTTAGCTATGGCACGCTGATCGCGTGGGTCTGGAAGGATGGCTTTGTGAGAGCATTCACCCGCGCTATTTCCGTGATGCGAGTATTAAACGCTTTCGAACCGCATGGGGAAATTCTGTCAGGTGCGGGTCTCAACGCACCGCAGCGTTCGAACCCGGGCTCCGAAGCGCTCGATCACGGGCAGCATCCGGCTTAAACCTGCCCCACTGCTCGAAAGCGTTTAATACTCACATTGGGACAGGTTTAAGCCGGATGCTGCCCTCGGCCGAGGGAACTTCGGGTGCCCGACTTCGTTAGGGGGCTGAGTACATTCATTGCTGCGGGCTGTTGCACGCGTATATGATCGGGGTCCGTTCAGCGACAGGAACACCACATGCGAGCGCTTACCAGTCTGCTGCTCCTGCTGGCACTGGCAGCCTGCAGTGCCGAGCAGAACAACCTCGCCCTGGGCACCCTGGAACGGGATCGCATCATCCTGCGAGCCACCGCCGGCGAGATCATCGTGCGACAGCCGGTCGCCGAAGGGACCCAGGTCACGGCGGGGACCCTGCTGGTGCAGTTGGACGACCGCCAACAGCGGGCGGTTGTGGCCCGTTCCCGGGCGGAGGTCAGCCAGGCGAGTGCGGTTCTGGAAGAACTGCGCAACGGCGCCCGCCCGGAGGAGATTGCGGCCGCCAGCGCCAAGGTCTCCGGCGCGCGTGCGGCGCTGGTGCAGGCGGGGGCGCAATACACCCGTACGGTGTCGCTGGTGAAGCAGAAGCTCGCTGCCCAGGCGGAACTGGACCAGACACGGGCGACAAAAGACGAGGCGGAGGCCAACTTGCAATCGGCCCAGGAGGAACTGCTCAGGCTGACCAACGGCACCCGCAAGGAGCAACTCGACGCGGGTGCCGCGGCGCTGCAGGCGGCGGAAGCGCAACTGGCGGTGGAGGAGCACAAGCTCGCCGACCTCAGTGTGGTCGCCACCCGGGACGCCTGGCTGGACAGCCTGCCCTGGAACGAGGGGGAGCGGGTGACCTCGGGGTCGACCCTGGCGGTGCTGCTGGCGGATTCGCGTCCTTACGCGCGGGTCTATGTGCCTGAGCCCTGGCGGGCGCGGCTCAGGCTCGGCGCCAGCTACCCGGTCTCGATCGATGGCATCGAGGGCACCATCGAGGGCAGGCTGCGCTGGATCTCCACGGAGCCGGCATTCACCCCCTACTACGCCCTCAACGATTCGGACCGCTCGCGGCTGGTCTACCTGGCGGAGTTCGACCTGCTCTCCGGCGAGAACCTGCCGATCGGCGTTCCGGCCCAGGTAAAGCTCGGCGATGAGTGAACCCGCGGTCCGCGCGCGGGGCCTGTCCCGCCGCTTCGGCGAGGTCCTCGCCGTGGACAACATCGACCTCGACATCCCCCACGGGCAGATTTTCGGCTTTCTCGGGCCCAATGGTTCGGGCAAGACCACGACGATCCGCGTGCTCTGCGGCCTGCTCACCCCCAGCAGCGGCGAGGTGGTGGTACTGGGCCAGCGGATTCCCGCCGAAGCGGAGGCGGTGCGCCGGCGGATCGGCTACATGACCCAGCAATTTTCCCTCTACGCGGACCTCAGCGTGGAGGAAAACCTGCAGTTCATGGGCAGCATCCAGGGGCTGGGACGGCGCGCCCGGCGCCAGCGTATCGATGAACTGATCGAGCAGTACGAACTCGGCGATATGCGCAATCGCCGAGCCAGTGCCATGAGCGGCGGGCAGCGGCAACGCCTGGCCCTGGCCGCGGCCACCATCCACCGCCCGGACCTGCTGTTCCTCGACGAGCCTACCTCCGCAGTGGACCCGGAGAATCGCCGGGATTTCTGGGAGAAACTCTTCGACCTGCTGGAATCCGGCACCAGCATCCTGGTCTCCACCCACTACATGGACGAAGCCGAGCGCTGCCACCGCCTGGCCATCCTCGACCACGGGCGCCTGCGCCTGGAGGGAAGCCCGGAAGAGCTGATGGGCGCCCTCGACAATCGGGTAGTGGAGATCGACGGCAGGGACCTGCGCAAGGTAAAAAACGCGGCACTGGCCCTGCCCCGGGTACTCTCCGCCGCACAGCAGGGCTTGCGCCTGCGGGTCCTGCTCGAGGAGGGAGAAGAAGACCCCTGCGCCTACCTGCGCTCGGCCCTGGACGGCCAGGCCCTGGAGATCGGCAGCGCCCGCCCCAGCCTCGAAGACGTTTTCGTAGCGGCGACCCTGCCAGATAGCGAGGACGCGGCATGAACAGTTTCATCCGCATCGGCAGCGTTACCGGCAAGGAGTTCAAGCACCTCGCCCGCGACCGCCTGACCCTCGGCATGATCGTCATGCTGCCGCTGATCCAGCTGTTGCTGTTCGGCTATGCGATCAATACCGTGGTGCGCGGCATTCCCGTCGGCGTGGTGGACATGAGCAACAGCGCCGCGGGCCGGATCATCACCGAGCAGATCCGCGTCACCCAGGTGGTTTCGATCGACCAGCATTTCGACACCCCGGCACAGGCGCGCGACGCCATCATCGCCGGCAGGATTCGCGCCGCGCTGGTCCTGCCGGAGGACCTCACCCATCGCATCGCCAATGGCGCCACTGTGGGCCAGTGGATGGTGGACGGCTCCGACACCATGGTGGGCAGCGCCCTGCTCGGCCTGCGGCAGATGCCCCTGAAGCTCGAGGCGGGGGCACCGTCCGGAGCCTACCAGGCGGTGCCGCCGAGCTTCGAGATCGCGCTGTTCTTCAACCCCGAGCGGCGCTCCCAGGTGAATATCGTGCCCGGCCTCACCGCGGTGATCCTGACCATGACCATGATCCTCTTCACCTCCGTGGCCCTGGTGCGCGAGCGCGAACAGGGCAACATGGAAATGCTGATCACCACGCCCATCCACCCGCTGGAGCTCATGGTGGGCAAGCTGGTGCCCTATATTTTCGTTGGCATCCTGCAGATCAGCATCATCATCGGGCTCGGCTGGTCGGTCTTCGACGTCGCCTTCTTCGGCGACTACCTCAACCTCGCCGTGATCACCCTGTCCTTCATCGCCGCCAGCCTCACCCTGGGCCTGCTGATCAGCACCCAGGCCAAGACCCAGATGCAGGCAATGCAGATGACGGTCTTCGTCCTGCTGCCCTCGATCCTGCTCAGCGGTTTCATGTTCCCCTACGACGCCATGCCGACAGTGGCCCAGTACATCGCCGAGGTACTCCCGGCGACGCACTTCGTGCGGCTGATTCGCGGGGTCTACCTGCGCGATGCGCAGTTGGGACAACTTGCCCCGGATATTCTCTGGCTGCTGGGTTTTACCGTCGTGATGCTGACGGTCGCGACCTTACGTTTCCAGAAGACCCTGGACTAGCAGGGACACGAACTCGCGCCACGCGCCAGGCCCGAAGCTGGTCCTGGCCCTCGACGGGACGTCGGAGGACTTGGATGTCCGTAGTCGAGCCTGCCATGGATGGCGCTTTAGGCGATCCCGGCGAGGGCCAGGGCCAGCTTCGGGCCGGATTACAGGGTGCCATTGGAGCATTGATACCGGCCTGGCCGCGTAAGAGGGCCCAGTCCTGCGCCGTGCGAAAAGAACAGCCCTCTACAACCACCTGATTCTGCGGAACAGCAGTACCAGTCCACCGCCAAGCACAGCCATGGTGCCCAGCAGCACGAAGTACGAATAGCGCCATCGCAACTCGGGTATGTACTCGAAGTTCATGCCGTAGATACCGGCGAGGAAAGTCAGCGGCACGAAGATCGCCGAGATAATCGTGAGGACCTTCATGGTCTGGTTGAGCTTGTGGGAGCTGAGGGAGATGTGGCCATCCACCAGGTCGCCGCAGATCTCGTAGTACATGCTGCAGAGGCTGAAGACGCGCTCGCAGCGGTCGTGGAGGTCGCGGCGCAGGTGGAAGCTGTTGTCATCGCCCTTGCCGAGATAGTCGGTGCCTTCGCTCCAGATGTAGGCCGCGAGTTCGGTGTGGTAGTTGAAAATACGTCGCAGGCGCCGCAGCCGGGTGCGAAAGCGCACCAGCTCGCGCATGTCCTCCTCGGAACGGTCGCCCTGCAGGCCGTCTTCGAGATCGTTCAGGCGCTCCTCGAATTCCAGCAGGCGGTCGAGATAGCGGCCGCAGGCGTAGTGCAGCAGTCGCAGGCTAAGGCTTGCGGGGTCGCGCAGGACTGACTCCCCGGCGCTGTCGTCCCAGAACCGGGCGACACTCACCGAATGCCCGCGGTGCACGGTGATCACGTAGTTACTGCCGATCCACAGGCCGATCTGCTGGGGTTGTAGTTCCAGGTGCTCGTCGAGCTTGGCAATGCCGCGAAACAGCACGAAAGTGTTGTTGTCGAATTCCTCGATCTTGGGCGGGTGACGTACCCGGAAGCTGTCCTGGATGGCCAGCGGGTCGCAGCCCAGATCCTCCAGCAGGGCGGCGGTCTGTTCGTCGTAGGCGCCCTCGACATCCAGCCAGAGGGTGCCGCCGAACTGCCGCCAGCGCTCGATGATTTCCACACCACCGTGGATGGTGGCGTCTTCCGCGCCACTGCCACTCAGCTTGCAGCGAATCATCTATTTCCTCCCAAAGTAAGGCGGGATTACACCCGCTGCTAACAGCAACCGGCGCCCTGTCGATTCAAGTGGTGCCAGAATCCGCTAAACTCACGACAACTATAACCGAAACTGCCGCGGGTGGACGGGCATCGACCCGCGGATGAGAGGGCCACAGGTGGCAGCTGAATCCGGCGAGGAATTGGACAAGGTGGTGGAGCAGGTGCAGCACGTGCTGGAGACACCCCTGCTCGCCATGGGCGACAACAGCATTACTCTCGGCCAGCTGCTCTCGGTAGGGGTGTTCGCCCTCCTCGCCGGCCTGTTCGTGTTCTGGAGTACCGGCTTTCTGCGCGGCCACCTGCTCAAACGCTCCATGAACCCCGACGCGGTGCAGATGATCACCCGGGCCTGGCTGATCCTCGGCCTGATCATCCTCGGTTTCATGGTGCTGGATTTCCTGCATGTGCCCCTGGGAGCTTTCGCCTTTATCTCGGGCGCAGTGGCAATTGGCGTGGGCTTTGGCGCCCAGAACATCATCAACAATTTCATCAGCGGCTGGATCCTGATGTGGGAGCGGCCGATCAAGATCGGCGACTTCCTCGAGCTTGGTGACATGCGCGGCACGGTGGAGGCGATCAACACCCGCTCCACCCGCATCCGCCGGGTCGACGGCGTGCACCTGCTGGTGCCCAACAGCCAGTTGCTGGAGAACACCGTCACCAACTGGACCCTGCGCGACAAGCTGGTGCGCACCAGCGTGATGGTAGGTATCGCCTACGGCTCGGACGTGCAACTGGCGACCCGGCTTCTCAACCAGGCAGCGGAAGAGCACAAGGCCGTACTGAAAGACCCGGAATTCTTCGTTATCTTTGACGATTTCGGCGACAACGCCCTCGCATTCGAACTGGTATTCTGGGTGCAGGCGACATCGGAGGGCGGCTTGCGTAAAATCCGCAGCGACCTGCGCTACCGCATCGACGCACTGTTTCGCGAGGCCGGGGTGGTCATCGCCTTCCCCCAGCGCGACGTGCATATCGATGGCGAACTTCGCCTGCGCTCCAACGATATTCAACAGCAGTAGACCGCGAAGGACCACATGGCAGAGATGAAGCAACTGGGCTGGCGCGAGTGGGTTGCCTTTCCCGACCTCAATATCCCCCGGATCAAGGCCAAGGTGGACACCGGCGCCCGCACCAGCGCCCTGCACGCCTTCTGGACGGAAGAATTCGAGCGCGAGGGCGGACAGTGGGTCCGCTTCGGTGTCCATCCCCTGCAGAAAGATCTCAGCGAGGTGGTGGAGTGCGAGGCACCCCTGCTGGACCGGCGCCTGGTACGCGATTCCGGCGGCCATCAAGAGATGCGCTATGTCATACAAACTACACTGTCGATAGGTGGCCGGGCGCAGCAGGTGGAGGTTACACTCACCGACCGCGACAGCATGAAGTTCCGCGTTCTGATCGGCCGCACCGCCATGCGCGGCCACTATCTGGTCGACCCCGGCAGGTCCTACCTGTGCGGGCGCTAGACCCGGCCTGATTTCCAGGCCCGCTCAAACACAGCCCCAGGAGTAAGGCGTGATCATGAAAATCGGCATCCTGTCCCGCAACAGGAAGCTCTACAGCACCCGCCGTCTCGTCGAGGCCGCCGAGGAACGCGGCCACGAGGTGCGCGTGCTGGATACACTGAAATGCACCATGGATATCAACTCGGACGACCCGGGCATCTACTACAAGGGGGAAAAGCTCGAGGGCTTCGACGCCGTGATCCCCCGCATCGGCGCGTCGATCACCGACTACGGCACCGCCGTAATCCGCCAGTTCGAGATGATGGGTGTCTACTGTCTGACCGAATCCATTCCCCTGGGCCGCTCCCGGGATAAACTGCGCGCCCTGCAACTGCTTTCGCGCAAGGGCATCGGCATGCCCACCACCGGTTTCGCCCACGATGTGGAAAACGGCCGCCAGTTGATCAAGTGGATGGGCGGCGCGCCGGTGGTGCTGAAGCTCCTGCGCGGTACCCAGGGCCGCGGCGTGGTACTGGCTGAGACGATCAAGGCGGCCGAGTCGGTGATTGACGCCTTCACCGAGCTGGGCGCCGACTTCCTCGTCCAGGAATTCATCAAGGAAGCCGGCGGCTCCGATATCCGCGCCTTCGTCATCGGCCGCCGGGTGGTCGCCGCCATGGAGCGCTCCGCCGCCGACGGCGAATTTCGCTCCAACCTGCACCGCGGCGGCACCGCGAAGGTGGTCAAGCTGACGCCGGAGGAACGGGCCACTGCGGTGAAGGCCGCCCATACCATGGGCCTGCAGGTGGCAGGCGTCGACCTGCTGCGCTCTTCCCGCGGACCGCTGATCATGGAGGTGAATTCCTCCCCGGGCCTCGGCGGTATCGAGGAGGCCACCGGCAAGGACATCGCCGGCAAGATCATCACCTACGTCGAGGACCACGCCCGCCCCGTCCGCAGCAGCCGGAAAACCCGGGGTTAGCGCTCGCAGCGGGCAAATTCCCGGTATTTCACCACACCTTGTGCGCACGTTTTCGGTAGGCTCTGGATTATCAGGAATTTGCCGGACAGGACACTGGAATGGCGCAAAAGGCGGCCGCACTGGAAATCGGTGGGCGGACAATCTCCCCGGGCGAACGGGCCACCGTGGATATCCCGGTGGCACCGATGTACACCCACGACGACCTCTCCATGACCGCGCAGGTGGTGCACGGGAAGCGCCCGGGACCGGTACTGTTCATCAGCGCGGCGGTGCACGGGGACGAAATCAACGGCGTCGAGATCATCCGCCGCCTGCTGCGCCACAAATCCATTAACACCCTGCGCGGCAGCCTGATCGCCATTCCCATCGTCAACATCTACGGTTTCCTCAACCACTCGCGTTACCTCCCGGACGGCCGCGACCTCAACCGTTCCTTCCCGGGCTCGGAGCGGGGTCCGCTGGCCAGCCGTGTGGCCCATACCTTCCTGCGGGAGATCGTGCGCAAGTCCACCCACGGTATCGACCTGCATACCGGCGCCCGCCACCGCAGTAACTTCCCGCAGATCCGCGCCAATCTCGACGACCCCGAGGCCCTCGCCATGACCGAGGCCTTCGGTGTACCGCTGGCCATCAATGCCGCCCTGCGGGACGGTTCCCTGCGCGCCTGTGCCGACGACAACGGGATACCGATCCTGCTCTATGAGGCCGGCGAGGCCCTGCGCTTCGAGGAACTGCACATCCGCGCCGGAGTGCGCGGCATCATCAACGTCATGCGCGAGATCGGCATGCTGCGCAGGAGCCGCAGCCGCAAACCGCCGCCCAAGCCGATTATCAGTGAACAAACAAGCTGGGTTCGGGCGCCGGAAAGCGGTATCCTGCGCACCCTCGTGCCTCTGGGCGCGAAGGTGAGCAAGGGGCAGGTCCTGGCGGTCGTTGCCGATCCGCTGGGAGCCAAGGAGACCGAAATGCACGCACCGGAATCCGGTGTGGTAATCGGCCGCACCAACCTGCCGCTGGTCTACCAGGGAGACGCCACCTTCCACCTCGCCTACTACGGTCGGCGGGTCGGCAGCGTGGAGAAACAGGTCGAGCAGTTCCAGGAAGAGTTCGGCAATGGCGACCTCCCCGCCTACGGCGACCCGGAGGAACCGGCGATCGCCTGAGACCGGGGAGCCAACAATAAAAACGAAGAAAAATGCGGGCGTCAGGGACACCTGCGAGGACAACTTAAACACCGGAGGGACTCATGTTGCGTCTTATCTCAATTGCAGGCATTACCAGCCTGGCCAGTATGGCGGCATCGGCCGCGGTCTCGGATGCCCAGTGGCAGGAAATGATGGCCCGAATGGCCCAGATGGAAGCGCGGGTGCAGGCGCTGGAGGCGGAGAACACGCAACTCAAGTCCCGCAAACCGGTCCCGGTTGAAGACCTCTCGGTACTGCAGGCGGACGTCGCCGAACTCCAGCGCCAGAACAGCGCGGCGAGCTGGACAGAGAACATCAAGCTCAAGGGCGACTTCCGCTACCGCTACGAATCCATCGATGTCGAGGACGTCGACACCAGGGAGCGCAACCGGGTTCGCGCCCGCCTCAACCTGATCGCCGCCCTCCCCTCGAACACCGAGGTCGGCTTCGGCATCGCTACCGGCGGCGACGACCCGGTCTCCACCAACCAGACTCTGGGCGACGGCGGCAGCTCCAAGGGCCTGCGCCTGAACCTCGCCTACTTCAAGTGGAATGCCACCGACGAGATCTACGTCACCGCGGGCAAGTTCGCCAACCCGCTGTTCCGGCCACAGAAGAGCCAGTTGCTGTGGGACGGCGACTGGACCCCGGAAGGGGTGGGCGTGGGCTGGAAGGGTGATGTCCTGTTCGCCTCGGCCATGGGTAACTGGCTGGAGAGCGACACCCGCAACAGCGAGGAGGTCTACGCCTGGAGCGTGCAGGCCGGGGCCAGCGTTCCCCTGGGGATTGGCGCCTTTACTGCCGCCGTCGGCTACCACGACATTCCGGTCGCCGGTCTCGGGCCGATTTTCGACGACGCCTTCTTCGGCAACAGCTCTGTCGACGATGAATATCTCTACAACTACGAGATGCTTGAACTGGGCGCCGAGTTCGTGGCCAATGTGTTCGACCTGCCAATGGCGTTCTTCGGCAACTACGTCCAGAACCAGGATGCCGATGAATTCGACACCGGCTACCTGCTGGGGATCAGCCTCGGCAAGGCCTCCGGGCCGGGCACCTGGCAGGTGGGCTGGGCCTACCAGGACCTCGAGGCCGACGCGGTCCTCGGCCTGATCTCCGACTCCGACTTCGCCGGCGGCGGTACCGACGGCAAGGGGCACCGCGTGTCTGGCGCCTACGGCATCAACAAGCAGTGGACCGCGGCGGTGACCTGGTTCATCAACAACGAGTTCGGCGAGGCGACCTTCGCGGAGACAGGCACCACCTTTGATTACGATCGCCTGCAGTTCGATCTCGGCTTCAAGTACTGACGCGAACGGAACTCGAAGTAGGAATTGCACCGATGTTCGAACGAATGGCTGAGCTGTTTCCAGCCCTGCCCGACCTGGTGACGCTGGGCGGCCTGCTGCTGGCCTCACTGCTCGCCTACTGGCTCACCCGCCGCTTCCTGGTGCGCGCCGCGCGTGCCATGGCGCGGCGCTCCGAAGCCACCTGGGACGACGCACTGATCGACCACAAGGTGGTGGGGCGCCTGGCGCAGCTGGTCCCGGCATTTATCATCTACGCCGGTATCGACATCCTGCCGCAGATCCACAATTCCCTGGAGCAGGTCGTCCTCAACGTGACCGGGGCCTACATGGTGATCATCATCACCTTCACCCTGACGGCGGTACTGCAGGCGGCCAACGCGATCTACGAGCAGACCCCGGGCGCCCGGCAGCGGCCCATAAAGGGCTTCCTCCAACTGGTGCAGCTGATCCTCTGGATCATCGGCATCATCCTCGCCATCGCCGCCCTGATCGACCGTTCACCGCTGATCCTGCTCTCCGGCTTCGGCGCCGCCACCGCGGTACTGATGCTGATCTTCAAGGATACGATTCTCTCCCTGGTGGCCAGCGTCCAGCTCAATGCCCAGGACATGATCCACGTCGGCGACTGGATCGAGGCGCCCCAGTTCGGCGCCGATGGCGATGTCATCGACGTCCAGCTGCACACGGTGAAGGTGCAGAACTGGGACAAGACCATCACCACCATCCCCACCCACAAGTTGATTTCCGACCCTTTCAAGAACTGGCGCGGGATGTCCGATTCCGGCGGCCGGCGGATCAAGCGCAGCCTCTTCCTCGACGCCAACAGCCTGCGCTTCCTCTCCGCGGAGGAAATCGAGCGGGCCGGGCGGGTCGCCCTACTGCAGGACTACCTCAGCGGCAAGCAGGCGGAACTGGCCGAGTACAACCGGGCCCTCAGCGAACGCCATATCGAGGGCGAGATCAACATGCGCCGGCTGACCAATATCGGCACTTTCCGCGCATATATTTTCCACTACCTCAAGCACCACCCGCGCATTCGCCAGGACATGACCCTGCTGGTGCGGCAGTTGCAACCGGGCGCCGAGGGCATCCCGATAGAGATATACTGCTTCACCAATACCACGGCCTGGGGCGAGTACGAGGGCATCCAGTCGGATATCTTCGACCACCTGTTCGCAGTGGTGGGAGAATTTGGCCTCAGCCTCTACCAGCGCCCGGCGGGCAGGGACCTAGAACGCCTCGCGGGTTTACCGGGCGCCCAGCACTGAGAGTGCGATCCTGTATCAGCCTAACGGTTGGGTGGCATAGAGGGGCTTCGCGACCCTGAACGAGTAGACCCGGAAGATAACAAGCATGTTCAAATTCCTCGGCAGCTGGCTGCGCGCGATCCTGGTAAGCCTGGCCACACTGCTCCTGGTGGCAGCTCTCTACCTTCTCTATGCCCTGACCAGGCCACAGCAGGAGGATGACAGGGCCCATCTCGAGTCCAAGCGTGAGTACCTGCAATCCATCGCCGGCGGCCCGGTCCCCCGCGACGCTCCCAACGTCCTGTTCATTCTCTACGACGACATGGGCTACGGCGATATCGGCGCCGGCGCGCAGGGGCAAAGCCCCATTCGCACACCCAACCTCGAGCGCCTGGCGGCCGGAGGGATAAGTTTTACTGATTTCCACTCGCCCTCCCCGGTCTGCACCCCCTCGCGCGCCGGCTTCCTTACCGGCCGCCTGGCGCCGCGCGCAGGGCTGCCCGACGTCATCTTCCCCAGCACCGGGCTGAAAAACCTGCTCACCCGGGTGCTGGCGCCGGGCTCCGCACAGCGCCTGCCAGCCGAGGAAATCACCCTCGCGGACCTGCTGCGCGCCGCGGGTTACCGCACCGGGATGGTCGGCAAATGGCACCTCGGCGACCTCAGCCCCAGCCTGCCCAACGACATGGGTTTCGACAGTTTCTACGGGGCGCTGTACAGCAACGACATGCAGCCCTTCGCCTGGTACCGCAATCGAGAAGTCGACACGCCGGCGCCCGCCGACCAGCAGCGGATGACCGAGGTCTACACCCGCGAAGCCATCGGTTTCATGGCGGCGAGTGCCGGCCAGCCCTTCTTCCTCTACTTCGCCCACAACTTCCCCCACCGGCCCCTGCACGCCCGCGACGAGCGCCGGGGCCGTTCAGACGCGGGTCTCTACGGCGACGTGCTGGAGGAAATAGACGAGGGTGTCGGGCGCATCCTCGCCCACCTCGAAAGCAGTGGCCAGCTGGACAACACCCTGATCCTGGTCAGCTCCGACAACGGGCCCTGGTTCCAGGGCAGTCCGGGAGCACTGCGCGGGCGCAAGGGCAGTACCTTCGAGGGCGGCATGCGGGTTCCCTTCATTGCCCACTGGCCGGCGCGCATCCCGGAAGGGCAGACCCAGTCGGCCATGGCGATGGGTATCGACCTGCTGCCCACACTCCTCGACATCCTCGGACTGCCGGTACCCACGGACCGGATTCTCGATGGCAGGAGTATCCTGCCGCTACTCGACGGCGGCAGCGAAACGCCGCACGAGTACCTCTACCACTACGATGGCGAGCAGCTGTTCGCCGTGCGCGGCCCGCGCTTCAAGTACCGCGCCGCCGCTCCCGTACATTACGGGACCGAGCAGATGCCCGTGGCCATGGGAATTCCACAGGAAGAATGGCTGTTCGATCTCGAGAACGACCCACAGGAAGCCTATAACGTCGCCGCGAGGTATCCGCAGGAACTCGCCCGGCTACGTGAGGCCTTCGCGCGCAAGCAGGCGGAAATGGCGGCCAATACGCGCGGCTGGTACGCAGACTAGACTCAGGGAGCGCCGAATTCAGCGGCGAGCTCCAGCAGCTCCGGATTGCGCTCCACGCCGGCGGAGTTCATCACCCCGGCGACCATCACGTAACAGCCCACGGTGAACATGAAATCCAGGAGCTGCTGTTTGCTCCACTCCGATGAGAGGATCTGCCAGTTCGCATCACTGATCCGCTTCTCATGCACCAGCTCTTCCGTCGCCAGGATAACCGTGCGTTCGAAGGGGCTGAACCAGGGGTGGTGGGCACCGCGCTTGATCGGGTCGTACATGTCCGTCGACAAACCGCAGCGCTGGCTGGTCCTCAGGTGGCTGGACCACATGTAGGTACAGCCGCATATCCAGGCGGTGCGCATGATCGCGATCTGCCGCTGCTTGACCGGCAGCGTGTTGCCGGTGAGCAGGTGGACGTTCAGGGGAGAAAAGGCATTGGCCAGGGCCGGATGGTGGGCGAAAGTCCGCAGTACCGGGTTCTTGTCCACGTCCTGGAAGAAATCATTACTCCATTGGGCGAAGAAGGCGCGGGTGTCGTCGTTGAATTCGTCCTCGCTGATTTGCGGCAGGCGGGCGGGAGGGTCGGTTTCGGGCATATTGCACCTCCGGAGGCTCAGGGCTGGTCGCGTATGGGCAAGCCATCCACTTACCTGGTTTGCACAGCGGCCCCAAGCACGGTAGACCCTTTCAACCATTTGCGCCACTTTACTGACGCGGAAGCCGGGTCACCACCAGCGCCAGCTCCCAATTGAGGTTTCGGCAGCCTCATTCGTCTATCGCTATAATGCCAAACACTAACACCGATCCGGACCCCTGCCCCATGCCCCGTCTGCGCCACCTCCTGCCGCTCGTATTCATTACCCTGCTCGCCGCCTGCACCGGCGGTGAAACCAACGTCGAGATCGGCAACCGGGAGGGCATTCTCCACTACGGCAACGGCTCCGAACCTCAGGGCCTGGACCCCCACGTGGTCACCGGCGTACCCGAAAACCACATCATCCGCGCCCTCTTCGAGGGGCTGGCGGTGAAAAACCCCTGGACCCTGGAGCCCGAACCCGGGGTCGCCGAGAGCTGGGACATCTCCGAGGACGGCAAGCTCTACACCTTCCACATCAACCCCGAGGCCCGATGGTCCAACGGCGAGCCGGTGACGGCCCACGATTACGTCTGGTCCTGGGCGCGGGCGCTCAACCCGGCCATGGGCAACCAGTACGCCTACATGTTGTTCCCGCTGGTGAATGCGGAGAAATACGCCAAGGGCGACCTCGAGGATTTCAGCCAGGTGGGCGTCAAGGCGATTGACGACCTGACTCTGCAGGTGAGCCTCAACGCCCGCACCCCCTACTTCCTCCAGCTGATGGATCACTACAGCACCTATGCGGTCCACCCGGCGACCATCGAGAAATTCGGCAAGGCCACCGACCGCTACACCAAGTGGACCCGGGTGGAGAACATCGTCGGCAACGGGCCTTTCACCCTCAAGGAATGGAAGCTGAACCGGCGCATCGTGGTGGAAAAGAGCGAGACCTACTGGGACCGGGACACAGTCAGCCTCAACGGCATCGTCTACTATCCCACCGAGAACGTGGTCAGCGAGGAGCGCATGTTCCGGGTCGGCCAGTTGCACTACACCCAGACCGTGCCGCTGGACAAGATCCCGGTCTACGAGGCGATGGAAAACACTCCCCATGTGCAGGCGCCCTACCTCGGCACCTATTTCTACCTCTTCAACACCAACAAGGCACCCATGGATGACGTACGCGTGCGCTGGGCTTTCTCGCTGGCCATCGACCGGGTGAAGCTCAACAACACCGTGCTGAAGAAATCCCGCTTCCCCGCCTACACGATCACGCCCCCGGGAACCCTCGGCTACGAACCGCCGATCCTGTTCCAGTACGACCCGGAGAAGGCCCGCAAGATGCTCGCCGACGCGGGCTACCCGGATGGCAAAGGCTTCCCGCCGGTGGAGGTCACCTACAACACCCAGGAAGACCACCGCAAGATCGCCGTGGCGCTGCAGCAGATGTGGAACGAGGTACTCAATGTCGAAGTCGGCATCGCCAACCAGGAGTGGAAGGTCTATCTCGACACCATCGACACCATGAACTTCCAGATCGCCCGGCGCGGCTGGATCGGCGATTACGTCGACCCCAACAACTTCCTCGACATGTACATCAGCGGCGGCGGCAACAACAATACCGGCTTCGCCGACCCGGTCTACGACGAGATGATCCTGCGGGAGGCCCCGCGCGCCGAGACCCGAGAGGAACGCTACCGCATCTTCTACGAGGCGGAAAAGCGCCTGATGGAGCAGATGCCGATCCTGCCCATCTATACTTACACCAGTAATCACCTGATCCACCCCAGCGTGAAGGACATGCCCTCCAATCTCATGGATTCGATGAACTTCAAGTACATCTGGCTGGATCCCGATTGGGACAAGGAAGAAAACGCAAAAGTAGCAGCGGACGCCCACTGATCAATATGCCCCGGATTCGCGCAACCCTCGCCCTGCTCGCCGCGCTTTGCGCCGCGGGTTGCGGGCAGGGTGAATCCAACGTGGTTTCCGGCAACCGCGAGGGCGTGCTCCACTACGGTCTGGGCGTGGGGCCACAGGCCCTCGACCCCCACGTGATGACGTCGAGTTCGGACAGCGATATTGCCCGCGCCCTCTTCGAGGGGCTGGTGACATTCAACCCCGAAACCCTCGCCATCGAACCCGGTACGGCCAGCTCCTGGGATATCAGTGAGGACGGCAGGACCTACACCTTCCACCTCAACCCGGCGGCACGCTGGTCCAACGGCGAGGCGCTGACCGCGCAGGACTGGGAGTGGTCCTTCATGCGCTCCCTGCACCCCGCCATGGGTAACCAGAACGCCTATGTCCTCTACCCGGTCATCGGCGCCGAGGAATTCGCCAGGGGCGACAATCCGGATTTCAGCGCGGTGGGGATACGGGCACTCGATAGCCACACGCTGCGGATCGAACTGGAGAATCCCACCCCCTACTTCCTCCAGGAACTGGCCAACCACCCCAACTACCCGGTACACCGGGCCACCGTCGAGGCACAGGGCGAGTTCACCGCTCGCTACAGCGGCTGGACCCGGCCGGAAAACTTCGTCGGCAATGGGCCGTTCAAGCTCGACAGCTGGCCCATCGGCAGGGCTGTAGAGGTTAGCAAGAATCCCTGGTACTGGGATGCGGACAAGGTTGCCCTCAACGGCATCGTCTTTCACACCCTCGAGAACCTGCTGTCGACAGAGAAGATGTTCCGCGTCGGCCAGTTGCACTACACCCGCCGGGTGCCGCTGTCGCGCATCCCCTGGTACCGCGAGCAAAAGCCCTCGCCCTACCTGCAGGCCCCGCAACTGGGCACCTACTTTTTCATGTTCAATACCGAGCGTGCGCCGGTGGACGATCCGCGGGTACGCCAGGCCCTGGCCATGTCCCTGGACCGCGAGGGACTGGTCGACAAGCTACTCCTGGGCACTGGGGTGCCCAGCCCCGGTCTCATACCCCGCGACCTGATCCCCGGTTACCAGCCCCCGGACCTTCTCGACTACGACCCCGAAAGGGCACGCGCCCTGCTGGCGGAAGCGGGCTATCCGGACGGCGAAGGCTTGCCGAAACTGGAACTGCTCTACAACACCAGCGAAAACCATCGCAAGATCGTGGTCGCCATGCAGCAGATGTGGAAAGACGAACTCAATATCCACGTCGAACTGGTCAACCAGGAATGGAAAGTCTTCCTCGACACCACCGACAACCGGGACTACCAGATCGCCCGTATGGGCTGGCAGTCGGGCATTATCGATGTAACGTTCTTCCTCTCGGCCTTTACCAGCGAAAACGGCTTCAACCGGACTGGCTTCTCCAACCGGCGATATGATGAAATACTGCAGGAACTGGCGCCCGCGACCCTCGATCCCGTCGCACGCAGCGCGCTTCTGCAGGAGGCGGAGACCCTGTTGATAAACGAGACGCCGATCATCCCGCTGTATACCTATACCAGCCAGCACCTCATCCAGCCCAGCGTCAACGGCCTGCCCTCGAACCTGCTGGACATCCCCAATTTCAAGTACACCAGGTTGACCCCGGACGCGCCGGCCTGGGGAGCACAGGAGTAATACGGAATCATGTGGCGATTCATCACTTACCGGCTGCTACAGGCAATACCGGTCATACTCGCGGTCATTACCGTGACTTTCTTCCTCGTGCGCATCGCGCCCGGCGGGCCCTTCTCCAGCGAGAAGGCTGTGCTGCCGGAGGTCAAGGCGGCCCTTGAAGCCCAGTACCGCCTCGACCAGCCCCTGCTGAACCAGTATGTGGCCTACCTGGGCGACCTCGCCCAGGGCGAGTTCGGGCCCTCCTTCAAGTACCCGGGGCGCAGCGTCAATGAACTGATCGCCGCCGGCCTGCCGGTGACCGCGGAGCTCGGTTTCTACGCCCTGCTGGTGGCGGTGGCCATCGGCGGAACGGCGGGAGTGATAGCCGCGCTCAAACCCAATACGGCGATGGATTACGTGCCGATGACCACGGCGATGATCGGGATATGCCTGCCCAACTTCCTGCTCGGGCCATTGCTGGTGTTGATATTCGGCATCTACCTGGACTGGCTACCGGTGTCGGGGTGGGGGGATATCCCGGGCGACAAGATACTGCCCGCGCTCACGCTGGGCTCGGCCTACGCGGCCTATATCGCACGCCTCTCCCGCGCCGGCATGCTGGAAGTCCTGTCCCAGGACTACATCCGCACCGCCCGCGCCAAGGGCCTGCCGGAGTGGCAGGTAGTGGTCAAGCACGGGCTGCGCGGCGGCCTCATCCCCGTCGTCGCCTTCCTCGGCCCGGCCTTCGCCGGCCTGCTGGCGGGCTCCTTCGTGGTGGAGACCATCTTCCAGATCCCCGGTCTCGGCCGCTTCTACGTGCAGGCGGCGTTTAACCGCGACTACACCATGATCCTCGGCACTACCGTCTTCCTGTCCACGCTTATCGTGCTGTTCAACCTGCTGTCGGACATTCTCGCCGCCTGGATGAACCCGCGCCTGCGCGCCCAGTTCGGAGAAAAATAATGACCTCAGAGATCCTCACCGATATCAGCGAGGCGGAACAGGGCACGTCCCTGTGGCAGGATGCCTGGCTGCGGCTGCGCAAGAACCGAATGGCGCTGATCGGCCTGTTCGTCCTGGCGTTCTTCATCATCATCGCCCTGCTCACGCCCTGGCTCGCACCCTATTCCTACGAGACGCAGAATCTTGAGCTGGGCGCCTCCGGTCCCTCCGCCGCCCACTGGCTGGGCACCGACATCTTTGGCCGCGACCTGCTCACCCAGATCATGTACGGCGGCCGGGTCTCCCTCGCCGTCGGCTTCGTGGCCACCGCCGTCGCCCTAGTGATCGGCATTACCTGGGGCGCGATCGCGGGCTACGTCGGCGGGCGCACCGACGCCATCATGATGCGCCTGGTGGACATCATGTACGCCCTGCCCTTCATGATCTTTATCGTCCTGCTGATGGTGGTCTTCGGCCGCAACATGCTGCTGCTCTTCCTCGCCATCGGCGCGGTGGAGTGGCTGACCATGGCGCGGATCATGCGCAGCCAGGTGCAGAGCCTGCGCCAGCAGGAGTTCGTCGAGGCGGCCACCTCCCTGGGCCTGTCACCCGGTACCATCATCCGCCGGCACCTGATTCCCAACGCCCTGGGGCCGATCATCGTGTACACCACGCTGACCATCCCCTCGGTGATGCTGCTGGAGGCCTTCCTCAGCTTCCTCGGCCTCGGCGTGCAGCCCCCCAAGACCTCCTGGGGCCTGCTGATTTCCTACGGCGCCGAGACCATGGAGGAATTCCCCTGGCTGCTGATCTTCCCCGGCCTGGCGCTCAGTATCACCCTGTTCTGCCTCAATTTCCTTGGCGACGGCCTGCGTGACGCCCTCGACGTACGGAGGTCCAAAGACTGATGGCACTGCTCGAAGTAAACAACCTGCAAGTCAGCTTCGTTACCCGCATGGGCACCTCCCGCGCGGTGGATGACATTTCCTTCAGCGTGGAGACCGGCAAGATCACCGCCATCATCGGCGAGTCCGGCTCCGGCAAGTCGGTAGCCTGCTACTCCATGCTCGGCCTGATACCGCAGCCCCCGGGCCGCGTCGACGGCGGCACCGCACTGTTCGAAGGCAGGGACCTGCTGCAGATGAGCGAGTCGCAGCTGCGCGAGATCCGCGGTCGCGACATCGCCATGATCTTCCAGGACCCGATGACCTGCCTCAACCCCTTCATGACCGTGGGCAAGCAGTTGATGGAACCCCTGCTCTACCACAAGAAGGTGAGCAAGGCGGAGGCGAAGAAACGCGCCATCGAACTGCTGGAGGAAGTGGGCATCCGCGACCCGGAAACTACCTTCGACAACTTCCCCCACCAGTTCTCCGGCGGCATGCGCCAGCGGGTGATGATCGCCATGGCGCTGATCAACGAGCCCAAGCTGCTGATCGCCGACGAACCGACCACCGCGCTGGACGTGACCATCCAGGCGCAGATCCTGGAGCTGATCGCGGACCTGCAAACGCGCCGCAACGTCGGAGTGATCTTCATTTCCCACGACCTCGCGGTGGTGGCGGACATCGCCGACCAGATCGTAGTGATGCAGAAGGGCAAGATCGTCGAGGGCGGCGACAGCCAGCACATCTTCCACAACGCCGAGCATCCCTACACGAAGAAACTGCTGGCGGCGATTCCCGCGGGCAGCAAGGAAGACCCGGTGCCCCACCCGGAACCGCTCATCCACGTAAAGGAGCTCTGCACCTGGTTCCCCCAGGGCAAGCACAAGGAGCCAGTGAAGGCGGTCAACAATGTCAGCTTCGACATCAACCGCGGGGAAATCCTCGGCCTGGTGGGCGAATCCGGCTCGGGTAAATCCACCATCGGGCGCTCGATACTGCGCCTGGTGCCGGTGACCAGCGGTGAGGTGCTCTTCGACGGCACCGACCTGACGAAGCTGGAAGGCGGCGACCTGAAGAAAATGCGCCGGCGCATGCAGATGATCTTCCAGGATCCCTTCGCCTCCCTGAACCCGCGCATGACCGTGTTCGACACCCTGGCCGAACCGCTGCTGCTGCACGGCATCGAGAACCGTAAGACCGTCGCCAGCGGCGTGCTGAAACTGATGGACGATGTGGGCCTGGCCCGCAACTTCGTCCGCAAGTACCCCCACGAGTTTTCCGGCGGCCAGCGCCAGCGTATCGCCATCGGCCGGGCTCTCGCCACGCGGCCGGAGTTCATCGTCGCCGACGAACCGGTCTCCGCCCTCGACGTGACCATCCAGGCGCAGATCCTCGACCTGATGCTCGACCTCGGCAAGGAGTACGGGCTGACCATGCTCTTCGTCTCCCACGACCTGGCAGTGGTGCGCCACCTGGCGGACCGCATCCTGGTGCTCTACAAGGGCGAAGTGGTGGAGCAGGGCAGCGGCACGGAGCTCTTCGAGACGCCGAAGGAGGACTACACGCGCCGCCTGCTGCAGGCGATTCCGGGGCGCTCCCTGCTTTAGAAGGCTGTATCAGGGCTTTTTGTATTGCCTCACCCAAGGCCGATGCTAGGATGTAAGTTCGAGGACGTTTAAACCACTGGCAGGGAGCAGGCCACATGGAAGAGACAAACCCTTACAGCGCACCGGATGCAACGCTCTACGAACCACAGGCGACCGGCGAGTACGGCAGCGTGGAAAAGGCATTGGCAGGAGACTATGAACTCCGAATAGGCGATGTCCTGTCTTCCGCCTGGGCCGCTATCCCCGGCAACAAGATGCTGATCGTCGGCGCCGCGGTGATCAGCTTGCTGATCGCAATCGCATTTACTTCGGTCTCCGGCCTGGTAAGTTTCCTTGCGGTCAGCGACGCCCCGGGGATAGGGGCACAGCTTGCCAGCCTGCCCATCGATATCCTCTACTACGGGGTCGCCGCGGTCATGACCTCGGGCTTTTATGTCATGGGCGCGAAGATTTCCATGGGCCTGCCTACCGGTATCAACGAACTGTTCCGTTTCATGAACAAGTTCGTCAAGGGCCTGCTGACCTATCTGCTGATCATGGTCATGATCGTCCTGGGATTTTTCCTCCTGGTAATCCCGGGTATTTACCTGTCAGTCGCCACCCTGTTCGCTGTCACCCTGGCGGTGGAAAAGGACATGTCCCCCTGGCAGGCAATGCTTACCTCCTGCAAAGCGGTCAATCATCGCTGGTTCGCCCTGTTCGGTATTACCCTGATCTTCGCACTGCTTTTCGCCCTGGGCATTCTCACGCTCCTCATCGCCTACATCTGGCTGATTCCACTGGCAGTCATCACTTACGGGATAATCTACCGTGACATGTTCGGCCTGGAAGCGGAAACCCTGGCGAACTGACGCATATGCCGGGCGCGCTGGATACGCTGCACAGGGTAGTTACGCCGGAAAACATAGACCTCCAGGCCGAAGCCGCCGGCCCACTCAGCCGCTGCCTCGCCTACCTGGTCGACCTCGCACTGCGCACTGGCGTAATGATCGTACTGGGGCTGCTGACGCTACCACTGGGCCAGGTGGGTGGGGGCCTCCTGTTACTGGCCTGGTTCCTGCTCGACTGGTTCTACCCGGTGATGTTCGAGGTACTCGCCCGGGGCCAGACCCCGGGCAAGCGCATGCTGGGCCTGCGGGTGGTCAACAGCGACCTGTCGCCCGTCGGCTGGAATGTTTCCCTGATTCGCAACCTGCTGCGCACCGTGGACTTTCTTCCCATGGGCAACCTGCTGGCGCTGCTCAGTATGTGCATGAGCGAACGATTCCAGCGGCTGGGCGACCTCGCCGCCGGCACCCTGGTCATCTACGTGCCCCAGGTGCCCCGAGGCGTACCGCTGCCGGGCGTGCCCACGATGGCACCACCGCTGCCGCTCTCGCCGGACGAAGCCCAGGCGATCATCAACTTCACCCGTCGCAGCCACCAGCTGAGTGGCGAGCGGCAACGGGAACTGGCGGCGGTGCTGGAACCGGCGCGGCCCGCCAGGGCCAGCGACCCGGTCGCCTACTGGCAGGGCGTGGGGCTCGGCCTCATGGGTGAATCTTGAAGCAGGCTGAATTCGAGCGCCAACACACCTCCCTGTGGCAGAGCTACGAAGCGACGCTCGACGGGGATGCCGCGACTGCCAGCGCCCTCCCCGGCCTCTACCGGAACGTTTGCGCCCACCTCTCCCTGGCCAAGCAGCGGCGCTACAGCCCGGAGTTGATCGGCAGGCTCAACGACCTGGCGAGCCGCGGCTACTTCGTTCTCTACGGTGCCAGCCATCGCCACCAGCGCTTGTGGCTGCGATTTTTCGCCGTGGATTTCCCGCGCACCATCGCGAAAAATCGTCGCTACGTGCTCGGCGCCGTCCTGCTGTTCGTCTTGCCCGGCCTGGCCATGGGGCTCTCGGCCTATTTCACCGAGGACGTGATCTACAGCATGTTTCACCCCAGCGAGGTGCGCCACTTCGAAGCCATGTACGATCCCGCCAACGCCCGGGTGGGGCGCGAGCGAGACGCGGGGGACGACTGGATGATGTTCGCCCACTACGTCTACAACAACATCGGTATCGCCTTCAGGACCTTCGCCACCGGGCTGCTCTTCGGCCTCGGCAGCGCTTTTTTCCTGGTCTACAACGGCCTCGCCATGGGCGGTGTCGCCGGCCACCTGACCCGAGCCGGCTACGGCGTCACCTTCTATCCCTTCGTGATTGGCCACGGCGCGCTCGAACTCACCGCAATCGCCCTCAGCGGCGCCGCGGGACTGCGCCTCGGGGCCGCGCTGCTGATGCCCGGCAAGCTGTCCCGGCTGAATGCCCTGCGTGGCGCGGCGGGGGAGTCGGCGATCATCATTTACGGCGCCAGTGCCATGCTACTCGTCGCGGCCGCAGTAGAGGCGTTCTGGTCCTCACGCAGTGCACTGCCGGATGGCTTGCGACTCGGCGTGGGAACTATCCTTTGGTTACTGGTGCTGTTCTACCTCTGCTCGGGACGCAAACGTGGAACTTGAGCAACTCGCAATTGAAGTCCGCGAGCGCAAGGGCTGGAGTGCCATCGACCTGGGCTTTGCGCTGGCCCGGCAGTGGTGGCGCGGCCTGTTCCTGAGCTGGCTCCTGCCCGCCCTCGCCACTTTCACCCTGTTCCACCTCGTGCTCTACAAATACCCGGGCATTGCGATGTTGCTGACCTGGTGGTTGAAGCCGCTGTACGACCGTTTCCCCCTCTACATCCTGAGCAAGCGACTGTTTGGCGAAGAGGTCCCGGTGTCCACCTGCCTGCGAAACTGGCGCAGGGTCTGCGCCTGCGATCCCCTGCCCTGGCTTCTCTGGCGGCGCTTCAATCCACTGCGTTCATTCGTCCTCCCGGTCACCGTTCTGGAGGGATTGCGCAGCAAGGCGCGACAGCGCCGGGTTGGCACGCTGGAGATGCGGGCCAGTATCTATGCCATGTGGTTGACGACTATTTGCATCCACATCGAGACCCTGCTGGTCCTGGCCACCCTCTTCGCCGTGTTTCTCCTGGTACCGCCGCAAATCGACATGGACCTGTTCTCTCTCATCGCGGAGCGGGAGGGCGCCCTCCTCTACGGGGGAAACCTTCTCTCCCTGCTGGCCATGGCGCTGGTTGCGCCCTTCTATGTGTCCGGCGGTTTCATGCTCTACATCAACCGTCGCATCGAACTCGAGGCCTGGGACATCGAACTGGCGTTCCGCGCACTTGCGGCGCGATTACACAAACTGAGCCTCTCGGTAATTGCAGGACTGGTGTTTGCAATGGCCTTCGCCGGGGCTGCGCCAACGGTCCTGGCCTCGGAAGGCGACATGTCCCAGAGCGCGGTCGCACAGGCGACGATCGAGCCGAACAGCATCGGGCTGGAACAGCCCACGACAGACCCGGCCTTTACCGCGGCCTACGCACAGGAGCAGATAAGCGCCGTCCTGGATGGCGAAGCCTTTCACCAGGTAGTGACCATAGCGGAATGGCGTTGGAAACATGCTGACGAAAACGAAGCGGAAGGCACCATCCCCGAATGGATCATCAGGCTGGTGGAGATACTGGGAAAGCTCTGGCCCGACTGGGATGGGGACACGGCCAGCACACTCGAGACCATCGCCTGGCTGCTCCGGGCCGCGGTCATCGCTATCCTCCTCTACCTCTTCACCCGTTTCTTCCTGCAATACCGGTCTACGCTGGGGCGCTGGTTCGGACTCGATGAAAGCAGCACCGGGGAGGACGTAGCGCCGCCACAGCGCCTTTTCGGCATGGCGGTAAGCCAGGAGAGCCTGCCGGGGGATATTCCCGCCGAAGTCACCGGATTATGGGGGAGGGGGGAACGGCGCGCGGCGCTCGCCCTGCTTTACAGGGGAGCCCTGTCGCAGTTCCTGCACCGGTATGAAGTGCCGTTTACCGAGGCGCTTACAGAACTCGAATGCGCCGAGCTGGTTGCGGCGCGCAGCGAATCCCGGTATTCGCAGTATTTCCGCGACATGACCCGCGGCTGGATGCAACTCGCCTACGGCCACATCGAACCGGAGCAGCTGTGGGTTGAACTGCAGTGTGAACGCTGGCGGGAATTATTCGACAGTGAATAAGCGCATACTCCTGGTAATTGCAGCTCCGCTGGTGGCTTTATTGCTGGCCTTTTTCCTGCTTTTCGAACTGCACAGCGAGGAGGAGGACATCGGCTGGAGCCTTGATGCCTGGCTCAACCCCTACCTGGCGGCACGCCAGTTTCTGCAGGGCGTCGGCATTGAGGCCGAGACGCTCGAGGGCCTACCAGTGGATGCCGAGTTTGCCAGCGCGGGAACCGTAGTGATCAGCCAGCCGGACCAGGTACTGACAAGTTCGCAGCTGGACCGGCTGATGCACTGGGTCGAGAGCGGAGGCCATCTCATCGTCATTGCCCATGCCCACGAAGAGCCCAACCCGATACTCGAGCATTTCGAGCTGGAAATCCGCCACGACGACGAGGACTGTGGCTGTAGTGCCGATACCGGGGACCCGAACTCTCCGGCAGCTGATACACAGGCAAATTCGGAGACTGAATCCGACGTCGCCACCGGGAAAACCCTGGCCCAGGAGCTGCGCGAGTATAACGAGCGCCTGCGACGTGCCCAGGCGGGCCTGGAAGACGAGGAGTCCCGGGAAGAGGAGGAGCAGGAAATTGACCCCGGAGATCTCACCCAGCTGATGTTTGAGGGCATTGACGAGCAGATGCAGGCGGACCTCGGCACCCACGGCCAACTGTTCCACCCCTCCCTCGGCGAACCGGCGGAGGAGACAGGCGAGGAGCCGGTCGAAGCCTGGGCATGGACGCCCCTGTATTACACGGGGAGCGATCACGGCATCCACTTCATGCAATTCGAAGTGGGCGATGGGCTGGCCACTGTCATGGTGGGCCAGGACGTGTTCGCCAACTTCAGCATCGGGGATTTCGATCACGCCTTCCTGCTGTGGACTCTCGCTTCCGGGGAAGGAAGGACCCTCTTCCTTCACGGCGCCTCCTCGCCAGCCCTGTGGCGCCTGGCCTGGCAGCATTACCCGCAGGTGGTCGTCGCCGGACTACTGCTGTTCGGCTGCGGCCTGTGGCGCCGCGCACCACGCTTCGGCCCGATCGGCGAGACCCGCCAGTCAGGTCGCCGCGATATCGACGAGCACCTGCGCGGCTGCGCCAACTATCTCTGGCAGGAGGGCGCCGGTGAGGCTCTGGTGACTCCCCTGCGGGAAACCAGCGAGGAAAAGGCCCGCCTGCTGTTTGCGGAATTTCGCGAGCTGGAACGCAGCGCGAAAGTGAAATTGCTGAGCCAGCATTCAGGGCTTGGTGAAGAACAGATCGACACGGCCCTTTACGGGGCTGCACCAGACACCACCAGCGCCCTGCTGGAACAGGTGCAAACTCTGAAAACACTGGGAGAAAAGCTATGAGCCCCGCCGGGACGAGCGAATACCACGAAAGTACGGAGCAGCTGCGCACTGCACTCAACCGGGTACTGATCGGTCAGCAAGCCGTCGTCGACCAGGTGCTGATCGCGCTGCTTGCCGGTGGGCACGTACTGCTGGAGGGCGTTCCCGGTCTCGGCAAGACTCTGCTGGTGAGAACCCTCGCGAGCTGTTTCAGCGGCGACTATCGCCGCATCCAGTTCACTCCGGACCTGATGCCGGCGGACATCACCGGCCACGCCATCTACAACATGGCTGAGGGGAGTTACCGTGTTCGCAAGGGGCCGGTTTTCACTCACCTGCTGCTTGCCGATGAAGTGAATCGCGCACCGGCGAAAACCCAGGCTGCGCTGCTGGAGGTGATGCAGGAAGGGCAGGTGACCATCGAGGGAGAATCGATGGCGATCGCGGCGCCCTTCATGGTCCTCGCCACCCAGAACCCGATTGAGCAGGAGGGCACCTATCCATTGCCCGAGGCGCAACTGGATCGCTTCCTGATGAAAATCCTGATCGACTACCCCGGGCAGGAGGACGAGGTCATGCTGACTGCCCAGGTCACCGACGGCACCACCGAGCGCAACCTGGGCGCTGGCGGCGCGGCGAACCAGCTCTCCCCGGCGGCCATCAACACGCTCCGCGAGGCCAGCAGCCAGATACTGGTGGACGCGCAGCTGATCGATTACGCAGTGCGTATTGCCCGGGCCACAAGGGAGCACACTGCAATCCGGGTGGGCGCCAGTCCGCGGGCCAGTATCGGCCTGGTGCAGTCGGCCCGGGCCCGGGCGCTGCTGCGAGGAGATGACTTCGTCCTCCCCGACGACATCAAGGCGATGGCCCTGCCGGTGCTGCGCCATCGCGTGCTGCTTACCGCGGAGACCGAAATCGACGGCCTCGGCCCTGACCAGGTTCTTTCGCGCCTGCTCGATGAAGTGGAAGCGCCGCGCCGATGAAACCCGGGGCGCTCCTGCTGCGGCTCCTCTACGCGCTGCTCGCCCTCGCCCTCCTGGGCGCAGCGCTCTACAGCCTCGGTTGGCAGGGCCAGGCGCTGGTCGAAAATACCTGGCTGGTGGCAGCCCTGCTGCTGGCTGCAATTGCCCTGATCGACGGCATCGGCGTCCTTGGCGAGAAAGCCCCGGCAGCCAGCCGCCAGCTGCCTCACAGCCTGGCCCTGGGCCGGCGCAACTACATCGGACTGGCTCTGCAAAACCCGCTACAGCGCGCTATCAGGGGGAGCATCTGCGATCACTACCCCGACAGCCTCGCGGTCAGTGACCTCCCCCGCCCCTTCAGCCTGCCTCCCGGCGGCGAGCTGAGCTTCGACTACCATGTCGAGCCAGCGCGGCGCGGCGAGGTGGAATTTCCCGCAATCGAACTCCTGCTGGAAAGTTCCTGGGGGCTGTGGGAGAGACGGATACGCGTGCACAGCGCGGAGCAACGCCGGGTATATCCGGACTTCCTGGCCCAGGGCAGCCTGCGGGAAATCAGCGCAGAGGAGCGCGCCGCCAGCCTCGGCATCCACCTGCAGCGGCGCCGCGGCGAAGGTACCGATTTCCTGCAACTGCGCGAGTTCCGCGAGGGTGACCCCCTGCGCCAGGTCGACTGGAAGGCCAGCGCCCGACTCTGCAAGCTGGTCTCCCGCGAGTACCAGGACGAACAGGACCGGGACATTATCTTTCTACTCGATTGCGGGCGCCGCCTGCACGGCCGGAACGGTCGCCTCAGCCACTTCGACCACGCCCTCAACGCATTGCTGCTGACCGCATGGTTCGCCTCACGGCAGGGCGACGCCACCGGGGTTTGCGCTTTCGCCGGCAGCGAGCTTTGGCTGGAACCGCGCAAGCATCGACAGGGAATACGGGTACTGCTAGACGCGCTCTACGACCTGCAGGCCACAACCGAGGGGACGGACTTCATCGAGGCGACGCTGCGCCTGACCGCGAGGCGCAACAAGCGCTCGCTGGTCATCCTGCTGACCAACATCCAGGCGGAGGACGCCGAGGACCTGCAGCGGGCAGTGGGCATCCTCGGGGAGCGGCACGCGGTGATTCTCGCCAACCTGCGGGAGTACCAACTCGACGCCCGCGCCGCCGCGCCGGTGGAAAATTTCGAGGATGCGCTCACCCACTGTGTCGCGCATGACATGCTGCGCGAACGCCAGCGCGTCGTCGCCGGGCTGCGCGAGCGCGGGGCCTGGGTGGTGGATTGCCTGCCCCACCAGCTGGGGAGGGCCCTCGCTGGCCAGTACCTCGCGCTCAAGCGCGCCGGCGTGGTTTAGCCCTCCGGTAGGACCACCACGCTATTCCGTCCTGACCCGGTGACCAATCGCGGTAATCATCAGAGCTTGTGGCGCGGACACGATCGACAGCACTTCCTCGCCGTTTTCCAGCAACAGGAACCGCTCAACGATGACGATCTCGGGGACATCCGGGTTGGGTTGGAAGCTCGTCGTACCGGTACAGTCCGCCGCCACCTCGTAGGTACCCGCCCCGGAACGGTCCGGGGTGATTCCGGTAGCCGAGCCCTTGATGTTATCCACCTGGGTGAAGTTACCGTAGCCGTCGTAATTGCGCAGCGCCAAACCGACCACTTCCTCCATCTGCCCGTTAGGCGGGATCACCGGCCTCGTTCCCTGCATCTGGAAGCCCCAGACACCGCGCATCGTCCTGGCGCTGCATGGACCTTTGCCCTCGGCCAGTGCGGGACCGGCACCCAGAGCCGCTACCAGCAGCGCCAGCATCCAGCCTGCACGTCCATGTCTGCGACCGCTATTCTGATTGATAGATGTGTTCATACACTGTTTTCTCCCTTGACTGTGTATGGCGCCGAACCGGCATTGGGAACGGCACCCTGTACGGGTCGGTCAAGCGGGAGCGTTTGCTGGCCACCCGCCCCACCAACCCGGTACTGGCAAATAAGGCAGAGCGGAGCGCGTCCCGCATGAAGAAAACATGAGATAAATCTCAGGACTAAATTACGCTTTTAATTCAGGGACATGGGAACGCAGTACGAAGGAATCAGAACGTTAGGCTCAGGCGGACACCGTAGATCGAGCCGGGATCGCGCACAGTACTGTGGGTGGAACCGGTGTAGCTGCCATCCTGCGGAAAGAAGCTTCGCTGGAAAAAGCTCGCCCCCCAGTCGCTGAGCTTGTAGTGGTCATCCAGGGCATTGCGCACGAAGCCCGCGACTTCGACAGCGCGCCAGCGGATACCCAGTTGGGCGTCGAGCAGGTTGTAGGTGTCCACATCGTACTCATCGCCCGCCGGCGACAGGGCCTTCCCCCGGTAGCGGTAGCCCAAGGAGGCGATACCGGTAAGCTGAACGCTCAGCGGCCAATGGTAGTTCGCGCTCAGGGCGGCGGTGAAATCCGGGGCGAAGGCCCGCTGCTCGTAGCCCTGCGGGCCACCCGAATAGCCGTAGTGGTAGGCGCCAAGGGCAGCGGCGACAGTCAGTCCGGCGACAGGCGCAGCGCTGAGGTCGAGTTCCAGCCCGCGGGTTTTGGCGGTCCCGATATTCTGCAGTGGCCACAGGGGATTGCCCGCCACACCCAGGTCGAGCTGTGGTAGCAGGGCATCGTCGATGTAGAGGTAGAAGAGACTGGCGCCGACTTCCAGGCGCTGGCCGAAAAGCAGGGCCTTGCCACCGAGCTCGTAATTCTCGGATTCCTCGGCGCCGTAGGTCAGCAGGGCCTCACTCGAGGCAAGGGCATTGTAGCCCCCGGCGCGAAATCCCCGGACGTACCTGGCAAACAGGTTCAGGGTTCCCGCCGGTTTCCAGGACAGGGTGATCCCCGGGGACCAGTTCTCGAAGACCGTGTCGGTGTGAAGTTCGAGGTAGGCCCTGGTAAGGGCGTAGTACCCGCTCTGGTCCTGGACCGAGTCGATATCCTGCCGCTCACGGGTATAGCGCAGGTCTGCGGTCACCTCGATAGTCTCGCGCGCGGCCCAGATCAGCTCGCCGAAGCTCGCCCAGGCGCGGGTGTCCTGCTTCCCGCGCAGCTCGAAGGTACCGTACTGTCCGATGGCTTCCAGCGCGCGGGCCAGCTCGCGGACCGGGACTTCGGTGTCGCTGAAACGCAAGGCTTCCTCCAGGTAATTGACGCCCAGCAGGAAGCGCAGCGCAGCGCCCGCGTCGCGACTGAGGAATCGCAACTCAAGCTCCCGCAGGCTGTCTCTGTCGTCGACATCGAGCACCGTCGGTGCGAAGGGCCGGGGCGGCGGCTCAGCGCTCGCCGAGTGCGCGGTGCCGTCCCAGTCGGTACCCGGCAGTCGCACATTCACCTCCCGCCATCCCGCTACCGCCACTACGCTGCCAGGGCCTAGCTCGGCCTCGAGCTTGCCGCTGACCCTGGCGGAATCGAAATCCATGGTCACCAGATCATCGCGCAGGACATTTCGCCGTGATTCCACGCCCAGCTCCGCCGGGCCCAGCGGGGCGCCCGCCACCACTCCGGGAATATCGCCGCTGCTGTCCTCGGCGTACTCCCCGGTCAGCGTCAGTGCGATAGTCTCGCTGGGCGACACGGCGAGCGAGAGACGTCCCCCACCCTGCCGGGTCGCGTCGGCGTTGGCCCGCGACAGCTCGCTCTGGTAATAACCGCCCTCGCTGTCGCTGTACCACGCGGTTGCCCGCATTCGCAGGCTGTCCGAGAGCGGGAGGTTGACAGTTGCATTGGTGTCCAGGGTGTCCAGCTGGGCGTAACTTAAATCCAGGCGAACAAGGCGCTCGTCGGTGGGTTTGGCCGTAGTGATCACCACTGCGCCGCCTGTGGTGTTGCGACCGTAGAGGGCGGCCTGTGGACCCTTGAGTACCTGCACCGACTCAATGTCGTAGTAGCCGGGAAGAATGGTCCGCAGGCCGGAAGCGTAGATTTCGTCGACATAGACTGCGTTGCCCGGCTGTACCAGGAAACCGGGCGTGACCACGCCGCGAATGGTGATCTGGGAGCTCAGTGTATCGCCACCCTCGTGAATCAGCACACCCGAACTCAGGCCGAGAAAGTCGCGAATATCGCGGTACTGCAGTCGCTGCAAAATCTCGCCATCGATACTGGTGATCGCCATGGGAACGTCGAAGTAGGCTTCCTCGCGGCGGCGGGCGGTGACCACGACCTCTTCGAGTACCCCCTCGCCGCGAAGCCGGGGTGACTGCTCAGCCAGACATGGGCCGGGGCCGAACAGGCTGGTCAGGCCGAGGAGGGCAAGCACAGCGGACCTGCCAATGCTGCACAGGCGTCCGAGGAGCGCAGGACAACATGGCCCTGCGCTTATCAAGTGGGCGCGCCTTCGGCGCGGTCGCCGGCAAGACCTGCGGCGGGCTGTTCTCCCCCGGCACGCTGCGCTGCATCGATACGCTGACGCTCGCTTGCGATGTACTTCTCGCTCCGGGATTGCAGGGATTTCATGCAAGGTGCGTCGCGCATGCCGGCGAAGGCCGGGTTGGCCAGGATGACCCGCCAGAAAGGGCGTGGACGCGGCGAAAAGGTGCGCTCGAGTGCGGCGCAAGCGTCGTCATTCAGCCCCGCCCCGGCATAAAACACGGCCCGGAACTGATCATAGAGGATATGGTGCCGCGGAAAATAAGCTTCCGAGAGTGCCATGCGCTCCTCGAGCTGGCGCTGCAATTGCATCGCGAGATCTTCGTCGCCGCTGGCGCGGTACAGTTGCGAGAGGTTAGCGTAGGGGTACAGTCCCCACGCCGCTGCGGCGGGGGGCAGCTCGCCGGGATAGGGGAGACCGGAGGTCATCAGGTCGATGGCCCGCTGGTAATCCCCGTCGGCAAGCGCCTGTTCCAGCACTGCCTGGGAGACGATGATGTCGTTGGTTTCCCTGCGGGCGTCGGGACCGGCGCGGTAGATTGCCTCGGCAATCTCGGCACCGCGCCCTTCGGCCCAGAGGATGTTCCGGTTACCCTCCTCGGTGGGGGGAATATTTGCGGCCCGTGCTGCGTCGACATCGCCGAGGGTCAGGTACAGGCGCGTCAACTGATCGCGCACTGGCACCGCTCGCGGATCGAGGGCAACCGCCCGGCGGGCATAGTCGATGGCCTCGGCGTAGTGCCCCTGAACGCCAACCACCTGCGCCAATTGCACCAGCGCCGCGCGAAAGTTCGGATTGAGTTCCAGGGCACGGCGGTTGAGCTCGATAACCTGTTCCCAGTAACCCAGGCCCATCAGCAGGCCCGCCTTGGTGTGATAGAGGCCGGGGGAGAGCGGGTCCAGCGCGATGGCGTGGTCAATGGCGTCGATCGCCAGTTCCAGCTCGGTAAATGGCCGGGTCATATGCAGGTTCGACAACAGCTCGTAGCCGCGGGCGAAGGAGGGGTTGAGCTCCAGGCCGCGCCGCAGGTCCCGCTCCACCTGCCCCGGGTCGTCGCTGATCATCGAGCGCAGGGCATAGGCCTCGCCAAAGGCCGGGTCGAGTTCCAGGGCTTTTTCCAGGAGCGGCGCAACCACCTGGCGGACTGCCCCGATACCCCCGGAGGATTCTGCCTGGATCAGGATCGCGTCTGCCAGCCTTGCATAGGCCAGTGCATAATTGGGGTCCAGCAGAAGCGCCCGCTGCAGGTGCTCAATGGCCTGCTCCGCGTCCGGAACACTGCGCGATGCGAGCAACTGTCGCGCTCGCAGTACCTCGAGGTAGGCCTCTGTATTCGTCGGCCCCGCAGCCTGGGACAGCTTGCCCTGGTGTTGTTGCAGCACGCCCGCGAGGGCCTGTGACACCTCAGCAGCGACCATTTCCTGGAGTTCGAGCCAGTTGCCACGGGAGCGATCGTACTGGTCGCTCCACACCTGCTTCCCCGTAGTGGTGTCAGTCAAGCGGGTGCGGATATGCACCTGCCCGCCGCGGTCGCGCAGGCTGCCATCGACCACATAGCGTACGCCGAGCTGCTGCCCCACGTCGCGCATGTCACTCTGTTCTCCCCTGAACTGGAAGGCCGAGCCGCGGGCGATCACCCGCAAGTCGGGATTGCGCGCCAGCGCACCGAGCACTTCCTCAGCCAGGCCATCCGCCAGTATTTCGCTGTCGGCTTGCTCGCTGAGGTTGGTAAACGGCAACACCGCTATCGTCGCGGGAACCGGCACCGGGATTCGAACCGGCGCTGGCGTGGACGTGCTTGTGGTCGTGGACCCGGTTGGATGATTCAGTCGCAGCGCCGCCGTCACCAGCACCGCGACCACAAGTGCCAGTACCGACAGGAGAAGTGTGCGGCGGGAATCGAGCACCCGGGTACGTAGCGGCTCTGCCGGAGCTGCCACGGCGAGTTTTTCCTCGGCCATTGCCGCTTCAAAGGCGAGAGCGGGGGCCGCGCGGACTTCGCCCTGGAGCAGGTAACCGCGCTTCGGTACGGTGGTGACCAGCTTGCGATACGCCTCACTGCCTCCCGCGATGACCAGTTGCTGGCGCAGCTGGTAAATCGACTGGGTCAGTGCTTCATCGTAGGTGTCGCCGCCGCCCCAGTTGGCCTGCAGGAGATTTTCCCGGCTGACCAGTGAACCGGGGCTGCTGGCAAGCAATTGCAGCACCGACATGACCCGGGGCTCGAGGCGCACCTCGGCGCCGGGTCCGCGCACCGTGCCAGTGAGCGGATCCACCTGCAGGTCCGAGAGATAAAAGGATGCCGTGACCGAATGCGGACTTTCACTTTCCCCAGGGCCTTCCTGGTGCCCTGCTCTTTTATCGATTCGCAGCATACTGATGACTTCCCTGACCTCACTCCATTGCGAGCCAGACAAACCACGAAACAATCCGAATAGTGAAATTAGACCTCACCTGACAGAAACACAAGAAATATAAATACCGCCCACAAGTGACTGAAATCTATGGAAAATATTTTCCTGATTGATCGCTGACCATTTGCTCAGGCGGGGCGCGGTCCCGCACCCGATACTCAGCTGGCCCCGAGGGGGATTAGCGCAACAGCGAGGAATGAAAAATGAAAACGCGACAACGTGGAAAAACTGCCCCCCGCTATACCGGACTTGGGCGCTGCATTTTGTCGCTGGCGATTTGCACAGCGCTCGGCGCCAGTGCGGCCGACACGCAGCTCAGCCAGCCCAAGATCGTCGGCGCCTGGAGACTGACCGTCCATCACGTCGATTGTGTCAGCGGCCAGGCGACCGACGATCCCTTCCAGGTCCTCGGCAGCTTCTTCGCCGACGGCAACGTACAGGAGGTGCCTTACGGCAACCAGACCATTCGCACACCCGGCCACGGCAGCTGGAAAAAGACCGGCTGGCGGAAGTTCGTCAGCAGCGCCGAGTTCGGACTGCTCGACCCCAACGGCCTCAACTTTGCCTATGCGGTCGTCGATAGAATGTTCGACGTGGCCAAGGACGGGCAAACCGCAACCATACGTGGGCGAACCAGGCTGTTTACCCTCAACGACGATCTCGTCCAGGTAAGCTGTATAGCGGCAAGCGCCCGGCGCCTGCCGGCACCCGAGCCCTTCTAAAGCGCAATAAGCTACAGGAGGACGAGTTCGGTTTTTACGCCGTCGCACCGGGGTGGCTTGGCCGGTCGGCGGCAGGAAACCATGCCATCCGGGGCCAGCGGCGGATCGGGCCGATCACTGAAACGGGGTTTCAGCCGCACTCCGCTTTGGGGGCCAGGGGCAGCCACACCCGGGCGATACTCCCCCTGCGTGGGCGCCGATCCAGGGAGAATTCGTAGCCCTCGCGCCGGCAGAGGCTGCTGACAATGTGCAGTCCCAGGCCATGGGATTCCGCTGCCGGCTCAGTGCCCTGCTGGAAGGGTTCGAGCAGGTCTTGCGGGGAAACCTCGTCGACACCGCTGCCGCTATCCACCACGCATACACCGCAGCGCCCGCTGTCGCGCCGGCATCCCAGTAGCACGCTGCCCTCGGTGCTGTGCTGGATCGCGTTTTTAACCAGGTTTCCAACCACCCTGACCGTCGCCACGGGATTCCCGACAACCCGCAGAGACGAAGCCCGGCAGCGCAGCGCCAATCCCCGTGACTGCGCCTCAGCCGCGAACATGCGCTGCACCGCGTCGAGCACCAGCTGGATGGGGAAGGCTTCCCCGCCGGCGGGCGCGCTGGCGAATTCCTCGCGGGCGCTGTCGAGGTAACCGCCGACCAGCGCATCGAGATAGGCGATGCTGTCCAGCGCGGCCCTGGCATCGTCACTTTGTTCCTGTACCCGCGAAAGCGCCACTTTCAGGGAGGCCAGCGGCTGGCGGATATCGTGGCTGGCGCTGGCGAGTTGCAGGCCTTTTTCCCGCGCCAGCTGCAGCGCGTCGGCGCGGCCCGCCTGCGCCGCCTGCAGCGCGTTTCGGGCCCTGGCCCGTTCTGCCACCGCCGCCATTTCACGGGCCTGCGCCGCGTCGCGCTGGCGACGGGTCTCCGCCGCCTGGTCCGCGATGGCCATGCCGAACATCAGGGCATCGAAGAGGATACCCGCCTTGGTCACGTCAAAACTCAGGGCGACCGGCAGGACACCCGGCAGGCTGTGTATCACGCTGGAGACTATCGCGGCGATGCAGATGCCGATCCACCCGGCAACGTAAAAGCGGGCAAAACGCTCACCGGCAAACAGCGCCCGGATTCCCGCGGCGAGGTAGATCAGCGCGCCGACGCTACTCAGCCAGAAGCCCGCTCGCTTGACCTGCAGATCCTCGACCAGCAAGCCCCAGGCAAGCGCCGCCAGGGAGAGCGCGATCATCAGGCGAATCGCCCTGTCGAAACCCGGGGCGGTTTCCCAGGTGCGCAGGAAATGTCGGGCGAAGTTGGCGGCGGCGATGTTGATCGCCAGCCCCAGTGGCAGGGAAGCGAAGGCATTCCAACGGGGAAGTTCGGGCCAGAGGTACTGAAAGCTCAGGCCATCCATGTGGGAGATATAGAGCACCGCGGCGCCGAGATAGAGGCTGTAGTGAAAGTGGATACGACTGCCAAGCAGCAGCCACTGAAACAGGCCATACACCAGCATCAGGGCGACAGCCGTGTAGAATCCGGCACTGCGCGAGTCCGCCAGCCTGCGCGCGTCGGCGAAGCTCTGCCGGCTCTCGATGGTGACAGGGAGGTAGGTTGTGCCGCTGGAGCGGTAGCCGATCAGGAGTTCGCCACGGGCTCCGGCATCGAGGGAAAATTCCACGGCCAACAGGCGGTAGTCCAGCGGCCGCTCGGCGTAGCCCGAGCGTTCATCATTGCGCAGCAATTCCACCCAGCTTCCACCACTGTACTGGTAGACCACCAGCTCATTCATGAAGCGGGTATTCAGCGAAAGCAACCACTCCCCCGGCTGCCCCGAGCGACTCTCGATCGGCAGGAAAAGCCAGACCGTGTCCCGGGTAAAGCCGAAATCGATCTGCTCGCCGGACAGGGGGCGAAAGTCGCGCTCCACCCGCTGGCGCAGCTCCCCCGGTGGCGTAGTGCTTGGCAGTGCATTCAGCTGGTAGAGAATTTCGCCATGGAAATCACGGTAGGAACGGTCTGCTTCCAGTTCCAGGGCGTGGGCACCGGGGGCGGTCAGTAGCGCCAGCAGCAGGCAGGCGAACAGGGATCGGGTCAGGTTTGGCAGTCCCACGGCTATCACTCGGCTATTAGCACTCGGCTATTATCACTCGGCTATACTGGGTTCATTCAGCGTATACCCCGCCATCCGGTTTAGCCATGCAAGTCCAGAGTGTTGTTATCGCCGACGACCACGCCATCGTGCGCCGCGCGCTCGCCGACCTGCTCGGCGAATTCCCCGCAGTGGACGTCGTGGCCGAGGCGGAGCACGGCATCGACGCCCTGGCGGCGGTCAAGGTCCACCAGCCCGACCTGCTGTTCCTCGACATCGCCATGCCCTACGTGGGAGGCCTGGAAATTATCAGCGAACTTCGCCACTGGAGCGAAGGCACGCGGATCGCGGTCTTCACCGGTGTTCGCGCCGGCGGGGTCATGCGCGAATTGCTGGAACTGGAAGTCCTGGGGCTACTGCTGAAAAGCTGCAGCCCCGGGGAACTGCGTGCAGGACTCGGGCAGATCCTCGCCGGCCGGCAGTACATCTGTGACGAGGCCCGGGAACTGGCTGGCTCCGGCGATTCGCTCGCCGCGCTCACCCACCGCGAACGCCAGGTCCTGCAGCAGATTGTCAGCGGCGCCAGCAACCAGGAAATCGCCGATCGCTTCAGTATCAGCGCCAAGACCGTGGACAACCACCGGACCAACCTGATGCGCAAACTCGACGTGCACTCCGTGGGGGGGCTGATCCAGGTCGCCCTGAGAGAGGGCCTACTGGCCACGGATGGACAGACTAGTGCTCAATGACGTAGTCCACGGCAAGGCGGTTAAGCCCTGCCAGCAGGGTGTCGGGGTCGAGGACATTCAGCTCCACTGCGTAGCGGCTCCCATTGCTGAATTCCAGGATGCCTGAATACTCGCCATCAATTACCTCGTAGCCAACCGCCGCGATGCCCGGGAGCTGGCTGAGCCCCGCCGCCACTTCCGCCCGTGCTGACTCCAGCGCCTCGCGCAGCGGCAATTGATCCACCACGGCCTGTGCGCTGACCAGCCGCTCGCTGGTCGCGGGAATCTGGTCGATGTTGCCGGCGGCGGCGAGGATTGCCTGCGCATCTTCTGCGTCCAGTACCTGGCGGTTGATCCGATGGCTCTCGCTGACAGTGATGGTCTTTATCAGGATATTCACGCTGACACTGACGCTGATAGTGCGATCGATCTGCCGGTGTTCGTAGGCCTCTATCAGGGCCAGGCGCAGCGCCTCGCGAACGCTGTCGTCATCTTCTTCGGCCGCACGATCGCGCAATGCCTGCATGGCGTCGACATAGGGCGCGATCTCCGTTTGCGCTTTCGAGCGCGCGCTGCTGGCCGCGGAGCGCGCGATACTGTCGCGCTTGCTGTTCGACGGCGTGCAAATTCCCAGGGCGCAATAGCGCCGGTCGTTGATTTCACTGCGCACCTCGGCATAGACCGAGGAATACACCGCGGGCGGAATCGCCTGGAGGCGGCTGATGGCACTGGCGGTAATCGTGGGAATTACCTCGCGCAGGCCCCGCAGGCTCAGCTCGAACTGGTAATCGCTCGCCGCGCTATCGAGATCTGCCAGGGCCTGGTCGAGCTGCGAGTCGACATCGTCGAAAACCTCGGTCGCCGGGCGCCGCAGGTAATCACCGATACCGGCCTTGAGATCGACGCTGGCATAGGTATTCCCATCGCGGAAGTTTATCTCCAGGGGCATGTCCAGCGCGGGCAGATCCACGCGGGCCTGCATCGCGACGTCCTCGTTGCGGATCACGACCTTGCCCGTGAGATTCGCCGCGGGCAGGAAGGATTCATAGGCGCCCGACAGCTTCAGCACGAGCTTGCCCGCAGCGTCGACATTCAGGACCAGCCGCAGTTCGGCAGCGGGCAGGATGGGAAACCACTCTGGCTGCCATGACACATCGGGGGCGACCTTCCCGAAGATCGACATGCGCTGCTGTTTCGCGGGCTCGAGCGGCTGGAAGCTGATGTTGGCGCTGGCCTCGGCCAGGTCGAATTCGAACAGGCCGAAGCCCAGCACGGAGAAGGCGAAAGCCGCCCGGCCGTTGACCCCGGCGAAATAGCCCACCGGGGAATTGAACGGGTCTTCCAGGTCGATGTCCGCGAAGCTAGGCTCGCGGATCACGTACTCGCCGCTGAAATTGAGCAGATCGAAAACCTTGATCCCGACGGACTTGTCACCGGTCTCGTAGCGATGCCCATGAAATGCGACCGCCCCGCCCGTACCAGCCAGCGGCACGAAACGCAGCAGTCCCTGGTCCGACTCCGCCTCGCCGCGGGTTTCCCCCAACATACTGCCGTAGCGGTAGAGCATCTGGTCCGTGGGGTCGCTGATCATTACCACCGACCCACCGAGCGGCGTCGAGATGCTGACGACATCGCTACCTCCCGCACGATCGCCAATCTCCAGTTCGACACCGGAGGAAAGAAAAAACAGCAGGTACTGCCGCTCATCGATAAGCCGCAGGCCGACATCGCCCCGCGCGTTGATTTCGGCCCCGGTGTAGAGACCGAGCTGCGCCCGGCTGCTCCCGAGTACGCCGACGTGATCAGTGATCTGCCGCGGCAGGGTGGCGTCACCGACCATCGACAGGAGTTCACCCTCGGCGTCCAGGCGGAAGTCCATATCCACATCGCTGAACATTTCATCGGGCGAGGAATCGGGCCGCAGGCCGAGCGAGCCCTGGACATTGAAGCCATCGGCAGTACCGGTCTCGCTCCCTTCGATATCGAGGTCGTTGCGCGACAGGCGGGTATTCTTCAGAAACACGGGGGTCAGGTAAAAGGCCTGGTCCGACTCCAGGATGGCCACCAGGTTTTCGTCGCCGTCGAAACCCCGGGTACTCAGTACGCAGGGTGCCTGCCGACTTGCGCAGAGTGCCCCGTCCCCCTCCGCCCAACCGAGGAAGGAGTTGTTGCCGTTCGGAATCGCCTCGAAGGTCTCGTTGAAATGGGCATCGACCACGTCGATGCTACAGGTGGAAGTGGCCCTGCAGAGGTAGGCGCCAGACTGGCTTACCACCCTGCCGCCTTCCGGCACCGGGATGACAACCCTGCAGGCCGACAGGCAGAGCGCCAGGCCCGCGGTGATCAAACAATTTCTCCGCCATGCATCCAATTTGCCAGCCCTTCCCTGCTCCTGGAATACTCAGTATGCAAGGACCGGCTGGCGGGCCCCATGAGGGATTTTCCTCATTTTTGCGTGCGGCCCGGGATTCGGCGTGGACCAAAAAGCGCAGATGAAGTGGCAAAAGGCATTATTCACCGCCATTGCCGACAACGGCGAGGCGGCTTGGTGATAAAATGCCGCCCATGCAAATCGACCACGACAGAATTCGCGCCATCGTCGAAGAAACCGCGGCGCAGGAAATCACCCCCCTTTGGCAGAACCTCGAATCCCACCAGATCGAACTGAAGCGCGCCAATGACGCGGTTACAGTTGCCGACCGCGCCTGCGAGAAAGTACTCAGCGAGCGCCTCTCCGCCCTGATCCCCGGCTCGCTGGTAGTCGGGGAGGAAGGAGTCCACGAGGATCCGTCGCTGCTGAACGCCCTGCGCGGCGATGCGCCGGTCTGGGTGCTGGACCCCCTGGACGGCACCAATAATTTCGCCGCCGGGGACGGTCCGGTCGCCACCATGGTCGCCCTGGTACGGCAGGGTGAAACCCTCGGCGCGTGGATTCACTACCCGGTACGCCAACAGACACTGCAGGCCGAGCGCGGCGCCGGCTGCTGGCTGGACGGCGAGCGACTGCGGGTGGAGGCTCTCGACCTTCCGCCAAAGGGCATCAGTGGCGCCATGTCCGCCAAGTACCTGCCCGAACACCTCGTGGACACGGCCCTGGCGGGCGCCGCCAGCCTCGGCCACCACTGGGCGAGCGGCTGCGCCGGTTTCGATTACCTGATGCTGGTGACCGGAAACTGCCAGTACCTGTTCTACTACCGCACCCTGGTCTGGGACCACGCCCCCGGCGTACTCATGGCCAACGAGGCCGGCGCCGTCACCGGGCGCTTCGACGGCAGCCCCTACCGACCGGAAGCTGACGGGGTAGGCCTGATCTGCGCCAGCAACCAGGGCATCTGGCAGGAAGCACAGCGCAATCTGCTCCCCCCGGAAGCCACTGCATGACCCGACGCGGTACCCTGCTGGCCCTGCTAGCGCTGTTGGCCCTGCCTCTGGCACCCGGCCTTCAGGCGCAGCCCTCGGGCACGCGCCCCTGGCTGCTGATCGACAGCAAAGCGATGACGCTGGCGATCATGCAGGGCGACACCGCGGTGAAAACCTACGAGAATATCGCCATCGGCAGCGGCGGGACCAGCTGGGACAAGCGGCTGGGCGATGGCAAGACGCCACTGGGTGAATACCGCATCCTGGAAATCCGGCCGAGCAGCCGCTTTCACCTGTTCATGCATCTCGATTACCCCACCATCCACAACGCACTGCAGGCCCGCTCCCAGGGCGACCTCGACGAGGCCGACTTCCAGCGTATCCAGGCGGCCCACCGCGCCCGCCGCGCGACGCCCCAGGACACCGTGCTCGGCGGCTACATCGGCATCCACGGCACCGGTGCCGGCAGCCTGGAGATACACCGCGACATCAACTGGACCGACGGCTGTATCGCGCTCACCAATGAGCAGATAAATGACCTGTCTGGGCGAATTCAGACGGGCACCTTCGTCAGAATCCGCTAAACTGAGGCGACGCCACCGGACTGCGTCCGGGTGGCGCGACCCATATTCATAATACCTGTTTGTAAAACTTAGGAGAACGCTATGAATTCAGTGTACAGGGTAGCCGCGACCGGCTTGATGCTGGCGGCACTGGCGGGCGCTACAGGCTGTGCCTCCACCTCGGAAATCGATACCCTGCGTTCGGACATGCAGGCGGAAATCGACAAGGCCAACGCCACCGCCCAGCAGGCCGCAGCAGACGCCGCCGCCGCCCGCCAGGACGCCGCGGCCGCCCGCGCAGCCGCCGAGGAAGCCCGCGACATCGCCCAGGATACCAACGAGAAACTGGACCGGATGTTCAAGAAGTCAATGTACAAGTAAACGCCGGCCGGAAATCAACACCGGCATTCCACTGGGCCGGGCCAGCGCGCTTTCCAGCGCTGCCCGGTTCAGCACCGTCGGCCGCTCGAACAGGGCGGCGTCCACCGCCTCTATCGCCTTTTCCCGCAGGGCCTGCTGCCCGACCTGCGCACCTTCCTCTTCCATTGGGGGGTAGACCTGCAGGTACAACTCGTCGCCGTGCCAGCCCACTTTCACCGGCTGGTTGATAATCCGCACCCGGGTGCCCACCGGGACTATTTCGTAGAGCACCTCGACATCTTCCGGCAGGAGGCGCACACAGCCGTGTGACACCTGCATGCCCACGCCGAATTCCTTGTTGGTGCCGTGCATCAGGTAGCCCGATATACCCAGGCGCAGGGCGTATTTGCCCAGGGGATTGTCAGGCCCTGGCGGCACGACCAATGGCAGCGGATCGCCCTGCGCCGCGTGTTCACGGCGAATACTTGCAGGCGGGCGCCAGGCGGGGTCCTTCTGCTTGGAGATCACCGTGGTCTCACCCAGCGGCGTCTCCCAGTCCATGCGCCCTATCCCTACCGGATAGGTGTAGACGACCGGCTGCTCGCCACGCCCCGGGCGGGGGTAGTAGTAAACCCGCATCTCCGGCAGGTTGAGCACCAGGCCTTCCCGGGGGGTATCCGGCAGCAGGTGCTGTGAGGGCAGTACAACCCGTGTGCCCGCCCCGGGCAGCCAGCGATCGACCTCGGGGTTGGCGAGCACAATCGCCTCCTGGCCGACATCGTTGCGCCGGGCGATATCGATCAGGGTGTCCTGCTGCAGGGCGGTCACCGACATCGCCATACCTACCAGGTCGAATTCCTGTGGTGGCAGATGGAACATTGCGGCTTGGGCCTGCAGGGGCGCCAATATAAGCATCAGCACCTTCCGCGCCAGCCGCACAGGTAAACAGCGACTGTGCACTACCAGGCGACCACCGTGCCGTCCTTGCGCATCTCGGTTGCGCCGCTATAGACACCGCTCTCGGGGTCGCGCCAGATCGCCTGGTAGCCGCCGAAGCGCACACCGCTGCTATCCAGTTCGACACGGTGACCCATGGCACGCAGGCGCTCGACCGTCGCGGCGGGCACCCCCGCTTCGAGGTAAAGGGTTCCGAGCGCATCCTCGTCGATGCTGGTCGGCTGCCGCCCGCCCTGGTGCATGAAGCGGGCCGCGTCACCCGCTTCCTGCAGGTTCATGCCGTAATCCACCAGGTTCACCACGACCTGCGCATGCCCCTGGGGCTGCATCGAACCACCCATCAGCCCGAAGCTCATCAAGGGCTGTCCGTCCTTCATCAGGAAGGCCGGGATGATGGTCTGGAAAGGCCGCTTGCCCGGTGCGTAGACATTCGGGTGCCCCGGCTCCAGGGAAAACAGCTCACCGCGATCCTGGAACATGAAACCCAGCCCGTCCGCCACCATCCCGGACCCCATACCCCGGTAGTTGGACTGGATCAGCGAGACCATCATGCCGTCCGCGTCCGCCACCGTGAGGTAAGTGGTGTCGCCTTCACCTTCGATTGCAACGTCACCCGGCGCAAAATCAGCCGCGGCCCTGGCGGGATCGATCAGGGCAGAGCGCTCCTGCCCGTAGGCATCGGAAAGCAGCGCCTGCAGTGGAATGGCCGAGAAATCCGGATCGGCGTAGTAGCGCGCCACATCCTCGAAAGCGAGCCGCTTGGCTTCCACCATGTAGTGCAGCACCTCGGCGGAACCCCGCGGCCACTGCGCCAGGTCGACATTCTTCAGGATCGACAGCATCTGCAGCGCGGCAAAACCCTGCCCGTTGGGCGGCAATTCGAAGAGTTCGTAACCGCGGTACTCCACCCCGGCTGGCTTCACCCACTCGCCGCTGTGCGCCGCAAAGTCCTCGTAGGCGGGGCCGCCCTCCATACCGGCAAAATAATCCGCCATCGCCCGCGCCAGCGAGCCCTTGTAAAACGCGTCCCGCCCCTCACCGGCGATCGTCTCCAGCGTCCCCGCCAGGTCCGGATTGCGGAACAACTCCCCCGCCACCGGCGCACTCCCCTCGCGGAACCAGGTATCACGAATATTGGCCAACTCCGGCCGCCCCGCGTAGACACGACTGAAATAGGCCCAGCTGCGCCCCAGGTAATAGGCGATCACCGGCGAAACCGGAAAACCCTCACGGGCATAGGCAATCGTCGGCGCCAGCACCTCATCCATGGGCAACTTGCCGAAACGCCCGTGCAGGGCAAACCACCCATCGACAGTCCCCGGCACCGTCACCGGCAGGGGGCCGACAGGGGGAATCCCCTCTCCTTCACTGCGCGGCTCCCCCGCCGCCTTCGCCGCCGCCAGCCGCGCCTTCAACAAGGCCAGGTCCTGCCCCCGCGGCGAACGCCCGGAACCGTTATAGCCATACAGTTCCCGGGTAGCGGGATCCCAGACAATGGCAAACAGGTCACCACCGATCCCGCAACCCGTCGGCTCCATCAAGCCCAGCGCCGCATTCGCCGCAATCGCCGCATCCACCGCCGACCCGCCGCGCCTGAGCACATCCAGCGCCACCTGGGACGCCAGCGGCTGCGCGGTCGCGGCAATGCCGTTGGCACCGTAAACCGGGCTGCGCGACCAGGCCTCGCCGACCGGGCGACCGCCGGGGCCGAGTTTTGTCTCAGCCTCACCCACAGGAGGGGCCGTGGTGCTGCAAGCGGTTAACAGGAGCAGGGCGGGGAAAATTCTGCATAAGCGTTTCATCACAACTATCATCACTTCGTCATCGCAGCACAGCATAGCGCAACTGCTCCCCGCCGACAGCGGTCGAAGGTGCAGCAAGACCCGTCAGTGGCACGGCGACAGGCACCCGTGGCGGGTGCCGAGATACGAAGTCCCACAAACGCCCGCAAACTGGACAGAACCCGCCGGAAACCCGACCATGGACAGCCGCAAAGAGGTAGCAAAACAATGATCGAGCAAACCCCGGAAATCTACCGCGGCCTCCAATACCCCTTCGGCCGCAAACCCGACATCCGCCCCGGCATCCCCATCGAAGTCGCCCCCGGCGTCTACTGGGCCCGCTTCGCCATGCCCATGTCCCTCGACCACATCAACCTCTGGCTACTGGAAGACGGCGAAGGCTGGACCATCGTCGACACCTGCCTCGACATCCCCAGCACCCGCGAAACCTGGGAAACCATCTTCCGCGACTTCATGGGCGGCAAACCCGTCAACCGCGTGATCTGCACCCACCTGCACCCCGATCATGTCGGCTCCGCCGGCTGGCTGGTGGAGCGCTTCGACTGTGAACTGTGGATGTCGCGCTCGGAGTTCCTGATGTGCAAGGCGCTCACCGCCGACACCGGCCGCCCCGCGCCGGAGGTGGCCCTGCGCTTCTACCGCCGGGCCGGCTACGACAGCGAACAGATCGAACACTACAAAAGCCGCTTCGGTCAGTTCGGCCAATATGTCTCGCCCCTGCCCGACAGCTTCCGCCGCCTGGTGGACAGGGAGACCATCACCATCGGCGGCCATTACTGGCAACCCCTGGTGGGCCGCGGGCACTCTCCGGAACACGTGTCCCTCTACTGCCCGGCGCTGAAACTGCTGATCTCCGGCGACCAGGTGCTGCCGCGGATCACGCCGAACGTCAGCGTGTTCCCCACCGAACCCGAAGGCGACCCCCTGCGCGAGTGGCTGGCCTCCAACGCGGATTTCCGCGACAACCTGCCCGACGACCTGTTGGTGCTGCCCGCTCACGAGGCGCCCTTCTACGGCCTTCACTACCGGCTCGGCCAGGTCATCGAGTCGCACAACCGCGACCTGCGGGAGCTCTTCGCCTTCCTCACTGAACCCAAGCGGGTGGTGGACTGCTTTCCGGCGCTGTTCAAGCGCAAGATCGGCATCGATGACCTCGGCGCGGCTTCCGGGGAGACCCTCGCCCACCTGAACTGCCTGCTGCGCCGACGGCGGATCACCCGGCGCCGGGACGAGTCCGGGGTGCACTGGTATCGGCAGATTGCCGCTACCGCAGGCGCGGACGCCTGAGGGGAAAAAGGGAAAAAGGGGTCAGAGCCCTTTTATGTCACACCATGGTGGGAATTCCGCAAGGCCGGAGCCCATAAAAGGGCTCTGACCCCTTTTTCCCCTCACGCAGAATCCTGCTACCATGAAAGTTCATTCCGGCCATCGCGCACAGAACGCGATGCCGTGCACCATCACTGGCAATACACGCTCGCGCCCTGAGGGCAATCCGACTATCGCACTTTCAGTTCGAGGTTAATTAGCGCATGAGTCAGTTGGTCGACCTTGTCATTTTCGGCGGCACCGGAGATCTCTCCACCCGCAAGCTGCTGCCGGCACTGTTCCAGCTCCACCGCCACGGCCTCGCCGAGCGCCTGCAGCGTATCGTCGCCACCGGCCGCGGCGAGATGGATACCGAAGCCTTCCGCCACGAGGCACACGACAACCTGCACCGGTTTCTGCCGCCGGAAGACTGGAGCGAGAGCATCTGGGAGGAGTTCCGCGAACGCCTGCACTACGTGCGGGTAGAAGCCACCCACCCCGAACACTACCGTGAACTCGCCGACCTGCTGGAAGCGGGCGAGTCCGGCGGGCAACTTTATTATCTCGCCACCCTGCCGGCGCTCTACGGCGAGATCTGCCAGCAGTTGAAGGCCGCCGGCGCCGTCAGCGAGCACAGCCGGGTGGTACTGGAAAAACCCCTCGGCCACGACCTCGAATCCTGCCGGGAGATCAACGAGGAAGTGGCGCAGGTCTTCAGCGAGAGCGCCACCTTCCGCATCGACCACTACCTGGGCAAGGAGACGGTACAGAACCTGCTCGCCCTGCGCTTCGGCAACCAGCTGTTCCAGCCCATGTGGAACAACACCTTTATCAGCAGCGTGCAGATCACCGTGGCCGAGGAAATCGGCGTGGCCGGGCGCGGCAGCTACTACGCCGAGACCGGCGCCCTGCGGGACATGGTGCAGAACCACCTGCTGCAGGTGCTCTCCATCGTCGCCATGGAACCCCCCGCCAGCCTGCAGGCGGGGGACATCCGCGACGAGAAGATGAAAGTCCTGCGCTGCCTGGAGCCGATCACCGCCGCCAACGTCAAGGAGCGCACCGTGCGCGGGCGTTATGCCGCCGGCGCCGTGGCCGGCGAGGCGGTCAAAGGCTTCCTCGAGGAGGACGCCTTCCAGGACGCCGATGACACCGAGACCTTCGTCGCCCTGAAGGCCAGTATCAACAACTGGCGCTGGGCGGGGGTTCCGTTTTACCTGCGCACCGGCAAGCGCCTGTCGCGGCGCTACTCGGAAATCGTCATCGAGTATCGCCGCCCGCCCTTCTCCCTGTTCGCCAACGACCCCCAGGAACTGACCAACAAGCTGGTGATTCACCTGCAACCGGAGGAGAGCATCAGCCTGCACACCCTGAACAAGAAACCCGGCCTGCGCAGCAAGCTCAAGCTGCAGCCGGTGGAACTGCACCTCACCGACGACGAGCAGCGCGAGGAAGACAGCTACGACGCCTACGAACGCCTGCTGCTGGACGCCCTGCACGGCGACCAGACCCTGTTCATGCGCCGCGACGAGGTGGAGACCGCCTGGCGCTGGATCGACACCATCATCGCCGCCTGGGAAGAGAACAATACGCCGATCAAGAGCTACAACGCCGGCACCATGGGACCGAATTCGGCCACCGCACTGATCGCGGTGGATGGACGGCAGTGGCATGAATGAATGGCGCGAGTTCGACAGCCGCGAGGCACTGGACACGGCTCTCGCAGCGCATATCGCGGGGCAGCTTGACCAGGCCCTAAAGCAGCGCGGCCGCGCCAGTCTCGCGGTTTCCGGCGGCAGCACGCCGAAAGGCATGTTCGGGCAACTCGCCGAAAGCGACATCGACTGGGCAAAGGTCTGCGTCACCCTGGTGGACGAGCGCTGGGTCCCCCCCGATGACCCCGACTCCAACGAGCGCCTGGTGCGCGAGCACCTGCTGCAGGGCCCCGCCGCCGGCGCCGCTTTCGTCGGCCTGAAGTCCGCGGCGGCGAGCGCTTCACAGGGTCTTGCGGCGTCACTGGTCGCCCTCGGTGCCGTGCCGCTGCCACTGGATTGCGTGGTGCTGGGTATGGGTGGCGACGGCCACACCGCCTCCTGGTTCCCCGAGGCCAGCAATCTCGCGGAACTTATCGACCCCGCCAATCCGGCGCCGCTGGGTATATGCGACCCGGTCACCGCCCCGCACCAGCGCATCACCCTCACCCTGCCGCTGGTGCTCGCTGCGGGCGAGATCATCCTGCACATCACCGGCGAGGAAAAGCGCGCGGTCCTCGCCGAGGCCGCGCAGCGGCACTACCCGATCGCCGCCATCACCGAACAGCAAGCCAACCCTGCAACCATCTGGTGGGCCCCCTGATGACTGATCCAAGACTGCAAACCATCACCGAACGCATCGTCGAGCGCAGCCGCGACAGCCGCGCCACCTACCTCGCGCGCATGGACAAACTGCGCGGCCAGGGGCCTACCCGCAGCCGCATGTCCTGCTCCAACCTCGCCCACGGCTTCGCCGCCTGCGACAGTGGCGACAAGCAGACCCTGCAGCTGACCGAGGCCGCCAACATCGGCATCGTCAACGCCTACAACGACATGCTCTCCGCCCACCAGCCGCTGGAGACCTACCCAACGCTGATCAAGCAGGCGGTACACGAGATCGGCTGCACCGCCCAGGTGGCCGGCGGCGTACCGGCCATGTGCGACGGCGTGACCCAGGGCGCCGAGGGCATGGAGCTCTCCCTGTTCAGCCGCGACGTGATCGCCGCCGCCACCGCGGTCGCCCTGTCCCACAATATGTTCGACGGCGCCATCTGCCTCGGGGTCTGCGACAAGATCGTGCCCGGGCTGCTGATCGGCGCCCTCTCCTTCGGCCATATGCCGATCGTCTTCGCCCCCGCCGGGCCGATGACCACCGGGATCTCCAACAAGGAAAAGGCCGCGGTCCGACAGCAGTTCGCCGAGGGCAAGGTGGGCCGCGAAGAGCTACTGGCGGCGGAATCCGCCGCCTACCACGGCCCCGGCACCTGCACCTTCTACGGCACCGCCAACAGCAACCAGATGCTGATGGAGGCCATGGGCATCCACATTCCCGGTGCCGCCTTCGAGCATCCCGGCACGCCCCTGCGCGATGCCCTCACCCGCGAGGCGGCCCAGCAGCTCTGCCGTATTACCGACCTGGGCCCCAATTACACGCCGCTGTGCCGGGTGGTGGATGAGAAGTGCATCGTCAACGCCCTCGTGGCCCTGCTCGCCACCGGCGGCTCCACCAACCACAGCATCCACTGGATCGCGGTGGCCCGGGCCGCGGGCATCCGCATCGACTGGCAGGATTTCAACGACCTCTCCGCCATCACCCCGCTGGTGGCGCGGGTCTATCCCAACGGCAGCGCCGACGTGAATCATTTCCACGCCGCCGGAGGCTCCGCTTATGTGCTGCATACCCTGCTGGAAGCTGGCCTGATGCACGAGGAAGTGCTCACCAACTGGGGGCCCGGACTATCCCGCTACAGTCGCGAACCGCGCCTGCAGGAAGGCGTTCTGCACTATGTGGATGGCCCGCTGGAAAGCGCCGACACCGCGGTGCTCAGGCCCGCCAGCGAACCCTTCGCCCCCGAGGGCGGCCTGCGCCTGCTGCAGGGCAACCTCGGTCGCTGTGTCATCAAGACCTCCGCGATGTCACCCGAGCACTGGAGCATCGAGGCCCCGGCGCGGATTTTCGAGACCCAGGAAGCCCTCAAGCAGGCCTTCGATGCCGGCGAACTGGACCGGGATTTCGTCGCCGTGCTGCGCTACCAGGGCCCGGGCTCCAACGGCATGCCGGAATTGCACAAGCTCACCCCCTACCTCGGTGTGCTGCTCGACCGCGGCTACAAGGTGGCCCTGGTGACCGACGGACGCATGTCGGGGGCCTCGGGCAAAGTCCCGGCGGCCATCCACCTGTCACCGGAAGCGGCCCAGGGCGGCGCCATTGGCAAGCTGCGTGACGGCGACCTGCTGCGGGTGGACGCCAGCACGGGAGAACTGAACTGCCTCGTGGACACCGCCGATTGGGAGGCGCGGGAGATCGCGCCGCGCGCCGATGACAGCTGTGAGTGGGGCATCGGGCGGGAGCTCTTCGGCTTCATGCGCGCCGGGGTCAGTCCGGCCGAGGACGGCGCCAGCGTCTTCTTCGGCGACTAGGGCGGCCTACTGCCGCTGGGTGCGAATCGCGCTCTCCACCATGCGAATGGCGTCCGCCGCGAGTGCCTCGCGGTTGTCGAAACAGTCGCGCCAGATGTTCTCCGGATGGGCCGAATCCTGGCCGGTACCAAGGGCCTGGACCGTCAACCAGCCGTGGTAATCGAGGAAGGCCAGGGTGGCGAAAGTTTCCTGCCACTGCACCTGGCCCCGGCCCAGTTCCCCGCGATGACTTTCCGACAGGCGCACATAGAGCAGGCGGTCCCCCGCCGCCGGCAGGGCCCGCGCCGGGTTGAATTCCTCCAGGTGGGCGTGAAAGGTATTGTAGGTCACCCCGAGGTTGTCGAGTCCGATATCCCGACACATACGCGCCGCGGCACTCGCGGTGTTGATCAGGTGCACGTCGTAGCGACTCTGGAATTCCAGCGCCAGGGCGATACCGCGACTGGCCGCGTACTCCCCTGCCAGGCGCAGGCAACCCCGGCTCCACTCCCACTCCCGGTCGCTGGGCGGTTCCCCGGAAAAACAGCCCTGGGCCTGGTAGAAACCGCCGACCAGCAGCTCCGCGCCCAGCAGCGCCGCCTCGTCGATCCGCCGCTTGAGTTGCTCCAGCGCCCGCTCCCGTATCTGCTGGTCCGGTGACACGGGGTTGGCTTCTGCGGACAGGCGGGCGCAGGCAATCACCTCGAGGCCCAGGTCTTTCAGCGCGACCCGCAGCAGCTTGAGCGCCGAATCCCCCTGGCCGGCGACCGGGATTTCCACGCCGTGGTAGCCCAGCGCGGCCAACGATTCCAGGATCGGCAACTCGGCCACCCCGATCTGGTCGCCCCACAGGCGCATCCCCATGCCAAACTTGACGTCCAAACTCGCCCCCTCTCCAAGCCCTTCGCCGATTGCCCCAAACCGGCTGTTTCGACCCCAAGCATGCCATCCGGCGGCGCTGGAATCGCCGCAAAAATGGGAAAATCTGGAGATTGCCGCGTAGCGGGATGGCCGCCGGGCAAGCGATGCCGGGGGCTGTGGCAGGGAAGGCATGCCCCCGGGCGTGAAAATTGCCGCAATTCACCCGGCTGATCACGCTGGAGCACGATCTCGGGTTATCATTCACTGTTAATTTCCACGGATACGACAAGAGTTACCCAGATGGCGGCCTTCGGTACCACATTCACGGCCAATATGGTGACCAGTTTCTACAGCGAGGGCCGCTGGTCTTCGCTGCAACTCGAGCCTGTTGCGCCCTTTGCCCTCCACCCGGCAACCCACGTGTTGCACTATGCCAGCGAATGCTTCGAGGGCCTCAAGGCCTATCGCACCTCCGCCGGTGACGTACACCTGTTCCGTCCGGACCGCCACGTGGCCCGGATGCAGCGCAGCGCCGATCGCCTGCTACTGCCGATCCCGGAGGAGGCGCAACTGATCGCCTCGCTGCACATGGCCGTCGCCGCCGCGGTGGACGAGATCCCCGCCTACCCCGGCGCCCTCTACCTGCGTCCCACCCTCTTCGGCACCACCGAGGATATCGGCGCCGCCGCCCGGCCCTGTGACCGCGCCACGTTCTGCGTGCTCACCTCGCCGGTGGGCGATTACTTCGCCGGCGGGCTCAAGCCCCTGCGGGTGAAAGTGGACGACAGGGCCCAGCGCACCACACCGGGCTTCGGCGAGGTCAAGACCGGCGGCAACTACGCCGCCGCCCTGCGCGAGGTGGTGCTGGCCAAACGGGAACTCGACGCCGACCAGGTGCTGTTCGCCCCCGGCGGCATCATCCAGGAAACCGGCGCGGCGAATTTCGTCCTGATCGAGGGCGGCCAGTTGCTGACCAAGCCCCTGGACGGATCCATCCTGCCCGGCGTCACCCGCGACAGTATCCTGACCCTGGCGCGCAGCGCCGGCCTCGAAGTGGTGGAGCGCGATTTCGACGTCGCCGAACTGCTGGAACGCGCCCCGCGCGGTGAAGCCGCCCTGACCGGCACCGCCGCGGTCCTGACTCCGGTAGGAGAACTGGTCTACGAAGGCGAGACAATCACTGTCGGCGATGGCGGCATGGGCCCCTGGTCCACCCGCCTGCGGGAAGAGCTCTGCGCCATCCAGAGCGGCACTGCCGCGGACCCCCACGGCTGGCGCGCACCGCTGCAGGCGGACTGACAGTGCGGCGCTACGTCGCGATCGGGGCGGACCAGTCCCTGCGTATCGAGCGGGACGAGCTGCCGCAAGCGGCTGCCGGTGAAATACTGATCGAGGTCTGCGCCGCAGGCCTCAACCGTGCCGACCTGCTGCAGCGAGCCGGCCTCTACCCGCCCCCCGAAGATGCCTCACCGATCATGGGGCTCGAGGTATCCGGCCGTGTCGCGGCCCTCGGCACCGGTGTCAGCGGCTGGGAGCCCGGCGACCCTGTCTGCGCCCTGACCCACGGTGGCGGCTATGCCGACCACGCAGTGGCGCCGGTCAGCCAGTGCCTTCCGGTGCCCGGCAATATCGACCTCGAAGCCGCTGCGGGCCTTCCCGAAGCCCTGTACACCGTCTGGCACAACCTGTTCCAGCGCGCCGGCCTGCGCGCGGGTGAGCGGGTGCTGGTACACGGCGGCGCCAGCGGCATCGGCACCCTCGCCATCCAGGCCTGTGCGGCGATCGGCGCGGAGGTCTATACCACCGCCGGCAGCGCGGAAAAATGCGCCGCCCTGGAAGCCCTTGGCGCCGCCCGGGCGTTCAACTACCGCGACGAAGACTTTGCCGAAGCACTCAAGGCGATGGGCCTGGCGGGGCGTATCGAAGTGATCCTCGACATGGTCGGTGGCGATTTCCTGCAGAAGAATTTCGATGTCGCAGCCCCCGAGGGGCGCCTGGTCTCGATCGCCTTCATGCGCGGCTTCAAGGCGGAGGTCAACTTCGCCCCCCTGCTGTTCAAGCGGCTCACCCTGACCGGCTCCACCCTGCGTGCGCAGTCTTTTGCCCAGAAGGCAGTCATGACCACAGAAATCCTCGAACAGCTGTTCCCACACATCGAGTCCGGCGCCATCCGCCCGGTCATCGACAGGGTCTTCCCGCTGGAGGAGGTGGAAGCAGCGCAGGACTACATGCAGGGTGGCAGCCACACCGGCAAGATCCTGCTGCGCATGTGACAGGGCGCATTTTACTCACCCCTGACATCGAACCCTGACTGGATTTTCCCATGCCGCACCTGGGGGGCGCGAAGCTCCCCCCCGGTGCGATTCACTCAGCTTGCTGCGACAGCCTTCGGCGCTGCCTTGGGCCGCGCGGCTGCCTTTTTCTTGGCGGGCGCCTTTTTCTTGGCAGGCGCCTTCTTCTTCGCTGGCGCCTTGCGCTTCACCGCAGCCTTTTTCGCCGGCGCTTTTTTCGCAGCGGCCTTTTTCTTCGCCGGTGATTTTTTCGCGGCTGTCTTTTTCTTCGCCGGGGCTTTCTTCAGGCCCGCCTTGGCAAAAGATTTCTCGACCATGCTGGCGGCCTGCTCCGTCGCCCGCGCCTTGCGCTCGACAAGCATCAGGTCGGCTTTAACCGCGCCGTATTTCTGCGCCGCATCGTAGGCCGCCACCGCAATCTTCGCCACTGACTCGGCCAGGTCCTGGACCTGCTTTACCAGCGCATCGACTTTCTTCTGGTTTGACGGTGTGGCTTTCGCCTTGAGTGTAGCGCGTGCCTTTTTCAGGCGGTCACTGGCGCCGCGATGGCGTTTGCGCGCGGCCTCGAGCTCCCGCTTGGCCTTGCTGCTGGCCTGTTCGGTTTCCGCGAGCAGTTTCTTGCGCAGCTGTTCGACTTTCTTCTGTGCGTCCGCAGCCATTTTGGTGGCCTGGGCGAGTTCTTTCTCTAGCATGGCTATATCGCTCCCTGTTATTCCTAGCGTTCGAGTTCCAGCATAAACCGCGCTGCGGCCATCAGGCTTTCCTCATCGAGGTGACCCTGCGGTGGCATCTCCGGGTAGTCTTCGCGTTTCTTCACCGGCTGTGCGGCGTAGGCGGCGATGCCTTCCGGGTTGTCCATGTACAGGGCCTGTATTATCTGCGTCGGCGGCCCGATCAGCCTGAGTGAGTATGCGTGGCAACCGGCGCAAATGCCATAGTAGGTCAACTTGCCGATGTCGACATTATCCAGGCCTCGCGCCGGTACCGGCTCCGGCAAGGTGTAGGACTGTACGTTGGCAGTGGTGTCGAATTCGCAGGCCGTATACTGGTCCAGGCCCAGGGTGCGATAGCGTTCGGGATGGAGGATGCAGCCATTATCCATGCCCACTGTATCGACGATGTCCGGGCCGCGGGTTTCCAGTTGCGCCACCAGATAGGCTTTTACGATGGGCGCGGGATCGCGGCCGTTATCGTGCATGAGGTTGTCGAGCAGTTTGGGGCGATCGGGGCTGGGATCCGAGCCGGGGTCGTTGGGAATGTTGGTGGCGAGCGTGAAATCGGTAAAAATGATTCCCGCTGAATTGTTACCGGTAATGATATTGCCCTCCACGACGACATCGTCGCAGGCCATCACCAACATGCCGGTACCAGGCGGGACATTGGCCACGATCGAACCGGGCACGGCGAAATTCTCGTGATTGTTGTCGATAACGAAATTGTTGCGGATGATGACGTCACCGCAGGTCTTGATCGGCAGCCCAGGGGTGACGAAGGCGAGAATGCCGCCGGTGTTGTTGTAGACGTAGTTCGCCTCGACCAGCGCCGAGCGACTGTTCTCGATCTCAATCCCGGCGACGCTCTCGAACACCCGGTTATAGACGACATCGACATTGTCGGACATGCCTACGTAGATCGCCGCATCCTCGATGCCAGAGAGAACGTTGTGGGAGACGATGCCATTCTTGCCCAGTTGCGGGAAGATGCCGTAGACCCCGGTATCGACCACGATGTTATTGCGGATGACAAAGTTGTTGCCCGCCTGCCCCATCACCCCGTTGCCCTTGTAGCGGGTGATATAGAAATTTTCCACGGTGGTGCCGTTACCAGAGTAGAGAATGGCGTCGTTGCGCAGGCCCTCGCCATCCAGTACCGGGTAGTCGCCCTCGCGGATGATGCCCGACAGGGTGATGTTGTCCTTGTCGATATACACGGTTTCGCGATAGGTGCCGGGCATCACCTTGATCAGGGTGCCTGGCTCTGCGCGGTTTACCGCATCCTGTATTGATTCGCCGTCACGCACCACAATCAGTTCGCCGCTGGTGGGTGTGGCCAGGCGGCGAACCGCTGTTTGTGGCACCGAGGCGACGGACTCGCTCCCGGCGGAGGAAAATTCCGCGGCGGGGGTAGCCGCCACCTTGATCACTGTAGGCTCGGATGGCTGTTGCCTGCCGAGCATGTAGCCGGCCGCCAGAAGCACCAGGGCGAGGCCCACAAGAAGCAGTTTCCGCATTGTCTCAATCTCCTGTTTCTGCGGCCGCGGGACCCGGCCGATTGTGAACCGGCGCCAGTCCCGATGGCAACTGTCGCGGCTCCCGCGGCATGAAACTCTCATCGTTAAGGGTGCCGAGAAACTCCACCAGCAGATCCAGTTCCTCTTCACCGAGCGCCGGATTCCAGATATGCCAGTGCAGGTTCAACTGCTCGCCTTCCGGCACTGCGTGACCGCGCCCCCCGTTGTAAAACGCAACCGCCTCGCGCAGGGTGGCAAAGTTTCCGGCGTGCATATAGGGAGCGCTCAGGGCCACGTTGCGCAAGCTGGGAACCCGGAAGGCGCCGCGCAGGCCGGGATCGCCCGTCGATACCTGCGCCCCGGGGTCGAGTGGGCGGCCCTCGGGCTCGGGTACACCGATCACCGCCAGTTGCTGATTGCTGAACAAAGGTGGCGTATGGCATTCGGCGCAGCGGGCGACGAAGGAGCGGAACACGTTGAGCCCCGCTTTTTCCCGCTCGCTGAGGGCGCCCGCGTGGCCGTGGGCGTAGTGGTCATAGCGACTGTTGAGCGAAATCAGCGAGGACTGGAACGCCGCCAGCGCGGTGTAAACCTGCTCCAGGCGAATTCCCTCCGCCTCGCCCCCCGGAAAAGCCGCCGCAAACAGCGCCGGGTAAGCGGGCGCGGCTTCCAATGCCGCCAACAGGTCCGCAGGGGTGTTGGCCATCTCCAGGGGATCGTAGAGCGGCCCCTGCATCTGCTCTTCCAGGGTCGCGGCCCTCCCGTCCCAGAACAAACGGCTGGCGAAGGCCACATTCCACAGGCTCGGCGCCGAGCGCTGCATCGGCTCGCCATTGCGGCCCAGGCTGCGGGCCCTGCCATCGGCGAAAGCCCGGGCGGGCTGGTGGCAGCTGGCGCAGGCCATGTCGGCATCGGCGGACAGCAGGGGGTCGAAGAAGAGGTAGCGGCCGAGGTCGATCTGCTGGGGCGTGAAGCCCTCTCGCCACTCGGGCAGGCCGGTTTTCAGTCCGCCGACGCCGGCGGATTGCAGCGAGGGATACTGCTGGTAGAGGCTGCGCAGTTCACAGCGACCACCGACGTTTTCGAAACCCGGTGGGCAGAATTCGCTCAGCGTAAACTGCTCCGCGGCGACTGCCGAGCTGGAGCAGATGAAGAGAAAAAAGGTGAGCAGCAGGCCGCGCATGGCGGCTACTGATCGAGGCTGTGAAGGTAGCTCACCACGTCGCGTATCGCCTGCTCATCCGGCAGGGTCGCGGCCATCGCCCGCATCTGCCGCCCGTTGCGATCTTCCGGGTGGCTCCCGCGAACCCCCTCGCGGAAGGCCTTGAGCTGGGTGACCAGGTACCAGTCGTCACTGCCGGCGAGGCGCGGTGAGTGCAGGGCACGGTTACCCTGGGCCTGCGCGCCGTGGCAGGCGCCGCACAACTGCTTGTAGTAGTCCTCGCCGCGAATCGGATCACCCTCCACGGTGAGGGCCGACGCCGGACTCTCGAGGCTTGCAATGTAGTCCGCGACCGCGGCCACGGCTGCCTCATCCGGCAGTGTCTGCGCCATTCCCGCCATGCCGATGGCGAGTGGGGTGTCACCCTCGCCACCGCGCTGTCCGGAGCGGAACTTGTCCAGCTGTGCCGAGATGTAGACCGGCGAGAGGTGGTTCAGGCGCGGCGCGCCACGCTGCGCGGCCCCCTGCGCAGCATTGCCGTGACAGCTCGCACAGACGGCGTAGAAACGACCACCCTCCTCCTGGGCCTGGGAGATCGCCGGCGCGGCCCCCAGCAGGCTGCTGGCGACGAGTAGCAGGGCAGTCATTGAACGCATTTAATTTTCCTCCAGTGGCGGGGAGCATCGCAGGGATACCGCCAACTTGTTTCATTCCGGGCTGCGTATGATAATTCCAAACGGCGTTGCGCTGAAATCACCGCTGTAAAGGCGAGAGGACAGAACCTGCGCGATCGGCTAGACTCGACGCAAACAGGTTGTCGCGACGCGGCCCCTTCAACTTCCGCCTTTCAATCACAGGGAAATGCCGATGGAATTCAATCCCCAAGAACACAGTATCAAGTGTCCCAAATGTGGCCACGGGATGAACGAGGTCACCTACGGCGACGTCACCATAGATCGCTGCTCCCACTGCCAGGGGCTCTGGTTCGATACCGGCGAGGCTGACGCACTGAAAGGCAAGTGGATGGGCGATGCGCTGGACCTCGGCGCGGCCTCCGAAGGGCGTAAATGGGACGCTGTTGAGGATATCTCCTGCCCGCGCTGCGGCAAGGACATGGAAAAGCGCTCGGATCCCAAACAGAAGCACATCTGGTTCGAGGAGTGTGCCGAGCACGGCATGTTCATGGACGCCGGCGAATTCACCGACTACAAGCACGAAACCTGGGCCGACTGGTTCCGCCGCCTGCTGCGGGGCGAACGCTAGGCCCATTTCCCGCCAGGGGGTCATTTCCCCGGTCTGGATAAAAACGGCGGCCCTGTGGCCGCCGTTCGCTTTTCTGCAAATCCCCTCGTCCGGAAGTCTGCTCGCCCGGCCTGCTCCCAGTTGGCCGGGCGGGGTCTCTCCGGTCGGGTCGGGCCTACCAGGTGTATCCCAGTCGCATGGAGTAGGTCTGGTCCAGCTTCTCGATGTCATCAGGCACGCCTGAATCGTATTCCAGCAGAAGCTCTGCCGCCGCCTCGAAATTCCACAACAGCGGGAAAGCCAGGCCAAAGGTGCTGTTGATTACCACATCGGCAGTATCGTCCAGGTTCCATATACCGTTCTGGCGGAAGTACAGGCGGGAATCGCCACCGAGGTAGTTGCTCGAGAGATCGATATTCCAGGTACCGCCGGGGTAGTCCTTGTCTTCGGCGATGTAGTAGTCCTCGTCGACGTAGGCCATACCGACATCGGCCGACAGGGCGAAGGCGGGCTCGGTAAAGAACTCCCGGCCGATATAGGGGCCGATGTAATAGCGCAGCCTGAGGTCCCCGAATTTGTCCTGCTCGGCATAGGCCTGTACGCCGCCATAGGTCGGGCCGTCGAAGAAGTAGTCGTACTTGCCCTGGGCGCTCCAGTTTTCCACGTTCTTGATGCCATTGGTCTCGTCCACCTCGCCGTTCAGGCGCAGGGTGAAGCGGTCCCGCTCGCTGCGCCAGATGCTCTCCAGCCGATAATCCAGTTCGTCCGTGTCGGTATTGCCGCGCTTCATGGTCAAGGCGAAGTTGGCCAGGCCGGTCCACTTGTAGCCGTCACCCAGTTCCCAGGGCTCGGGGTTGACCAGCATCAGGGCCTCCAGCGGCGTTTCCTCGCCTGCGGGAATGGCCGGGCTGCTCACCACCAGTTGCTGCTCCTCGATCACCAGTGGCTGCCCTTCGATGACCGTGTCATCGGCCAGTTCCATCACCACCGGCTCCTGTGTACGGATATCGCTCACCTTCTCCATCGGGATTGCCAGGGTGCCGGCGAAGTCGGTCTCCAGCTTCAGGCTGCCGTCGCGCACGCTGACGACTTTACCCAGCAGGCGGGAGCCGTCGAGCATTATCACCTCGTCCTGCGGCGCGGCGAGTGGCTCTCCGGCCTCTTCCGCCGCGGCCGCGATACCGCCAAAGCCCATCATCCCGGCAAGCAACGCTCCGGATACTAGCTTGTTCATGCTTTCACCTTGTCTTCGATTGGATGGCGCCGCGAGGATGCGCTGGTCGCGGCAGCGATAATGGTAACGACCTGAGCAGGGGTTACAAGCTTTTCCCGCTTAAGCTCACTCCCCCGGTTCAGGGCGTGCCGGGCTGCTGCTAGACTAGGCGGATCATATTCTCGGGGAATAGCAGTGGCGGGTTTCGACTACGACCTTTTTGTCATCGGCGCGGGTTCCGGCGGCGTTCGCGCGGCGCGCATGGCCGCCGGCTTCGGCGCCCGGGTGGCCATCGCGGAGGATCGCTACCTCGGCGGCACCTGCGTCAATGTCGGCTGCGTGCCGAAAAAGCTCTATGTCTACGCCTCCGAGTACGGCAAGGGCTTTGCCGACGCGGCGGGCTACGGCTGGGATGCGGGTGAGCCCGTCTTCGACTGGGCCACCCTGCGCGACAACAAAAAGACCGAAATTTCCCGCCTCAACGCGATTTACCGCAATATGCTCGAGGGCGCCAACGCAGAGCTCATCGACGGCCACGCGCGCATCCTCGGCCCCCACCAGGTAGAGGCGGCGGGACACCGCTACAGCGTGGACAAAATCCTCATCGCCACCGGGGGCTGGCCCTACATACCCGAATTCCCGGGCAGTGAGTACGCGATCACATCCAACGAGATATTCGACCTCGAGTATTTTCCCCGGCGCCTGGTGGTTGTCGGCGGCGGCTATATCGCGGTGGAATTCGCCGGGATTTTCAACGGACTCGGCGCCGAGGTCACCCAACTCTACCGCGGCCCCCTGTTCCTGCGCGGCTTCGACGACGACCTGCGCAGCCACGCGGCCCAGGAGATCACCAGCAGCGGCGTGGACCTGCGCTTCGAAACCGAGGTCGAGCGTATCGATCCGGGCCCCGGCGGACTGCAGGTGGTGCTGGACAATGGCGCCAGCCTGGAAGCGGATGCAGTGCTGTTCGCCACGGGGCGCAGGCCCAGGCTCGACGGGCTCGGCCTGGAAAATGTGAATCTGGCACTTCTCGATAACGGGGGCATCCGCGTCGACGAGAACTTCGAGAGCAGCGAGCCCGGGATCTACGCCGTGGGTGACGTGATCGGGGGCCAGGAACTCACCCCCATCGCACTGGCAGAAGGCATGGCCTTCGCCCGGCGGCAGTTCGGGGCGCGAGCAGCACACCCCGAGTACGACTTCATCCCCACGGCAGTATTCTCCCAGCCGAATATCGGTACGGTCGGTTTTACCGAAGCGGAAGCCCGGGAAGAATTCGGCGACATCGATATCTACAAGAGTGTGTTCAAACCGATGAAGCACACCCTTTCCGGGCGCGACGAGCGCAGCCTGATGAAACTCGTGGTCGACAGGGCTTCCGATCGCGTGGTCGGCGCCCACATGGTTGGCCCGGACGCCGGCGAGATCATCCAGGGAATCGCCATCGCCCTGAAGGCCGGCGCCACCAAGTCGGTGTTCGACAACACGATCGGTATTCACCCCACCGCGGCAGAGGAGTTCGTGACCATGCGCGAACCCTGGTCCGGGAACTGAGGACAGCGATCCCCGCGATGATCGAGGCCAATCACCTCACCCGGCAGTTTGGTCGTACTACCGCGGTCTCCAACGTCTCCTTCCGGATACAGAACCGCGAGGTGGTGGGCCTGCTTGGCCCCAACGGCGCCGGCAAGACCACGATCATGCGCATGCTCAGCGGTTACCTCGAACCGACGACAGGGGAGATACTGGTCGAGGGCGAAAGCCTCGGCCAGAATGCCTACTGCATTCAGCGCCAGCTCGGCTACCTGCCGGAAAACCTGCCGGTCTACCCGGAGATGATGGTCGCCGATTACCTGGAGTACATGGCGGCGGTAAAGGGCATCGCGCGCAAGGAACGTATTTCCGCGGTGCGCGAGGCGCTGGTGGCCACGGACATGCAGGCGCAGGCCCTGGATGTCATCGGCAAACTGTCCCGCGGGCAGAAGCAGCGCGTCGGGGTATCCCAGGCGATCCTGGGCCGGCCGCGTTACCTCATCCTCGACGAGCCGACCAACGGGCTCGACCCACAGCAGACCGACCACATGCGGGAACTGGTGCAGCGGCTCGCCCGCCGCGCCACCGTGATCATCTCCACCCACATCATGCAGGAGGTGGAGGCGGTCTGCGACCGGGTGCTGATCCTGCGGGGCGGACAGCTTGCCCTGGACCAGCCCCTGCAGGAACTGCGCAGTTGCCAGGAGCTGCGCCTGCTCACCGACAATACGCTGGCGCCGCTGGAAGCGGCACTGTCCGCCCTGCCGGAAATCGACCAGGCCTCCTACAGCGCCAGTCCCCAGGGCCTGACCTGGCGCCTGTGCCCGAAAGCCGGGACCGATATCGACCACGTCGCCGCGCTGGTGTCACAGTGTGTCCTGCAATCCGGCGCGAGCCTCTACGGCCTGGAGCACGGCAGCCGCCACCTGGAGGATATTTTTCGCGAGGTGATCGGCGATGGACACTAGGGCGGTCCCGCGCCGGGTCGCGCGCAAGGAGCTGGCCCTGTTCCTGGGGTCGCCCGGGGCCTGGCTCTTCCTCGGCGCTTTCGCTGCGGCCAGCCTTTTCACGGTGTTCTGGGTCGAATCCTTCTTCGCCCGCAACATCGCCGACGTCCGCCCCCTGTTCGAGTGGATGCCGCTGGTCCTGGTCTTCCTCTGCAGCGCGCTCACCATGCGCAGCTGGAGCGAGGAGCGCCGCAGCGGAACCCTCGAACACGTGCTGGTACAGCCGACCCCCCTGTGGCGCTTCGCGCTGGGCAAATTCTACGCCGCGATCATCATCCTGCTGCTGGCGCTGGTGAGCACACTGCCCCTGCCCCTGACCGTGGCCCTGATCGGTGACATCGACTGGGGCCCGGTGGCGGCAGGCTATCTCGCCAGCCTGCTGGTCGGCGCGGCCTACCTCAGTATCGGCATGTTCGTGTCGGCGCGCACTGACAACGCCATCGTCGCGCTGATTGGCAGCGTGGCCCTCTGCGGCGGCCTCTACCTCGTGGGCAGTGACCTGTTCACCGGTTTTTTCTCTACCGAGCAGGCCGGGTTACTGCGCGAGTTCGGCAGTGGCTCGCGCTTTGACAGCATTACCCGCGGGGTGATCGACATCCGCGATCTGAGCTATTACGCCAGCCTTTGCACCGCCTTTCTCGGCCTGACGATCTACAGCCTGGAGCGGGAGGGCTGGGCGCGCTTCGCCACCACCCCGCGCCAGCGACACTGGCGCACCGGTATTCTCCTGCTGCTGGCCAACCTCGTCGCCCTCAATCTGTGGCTGGCCCAGGTCAACGGATTGCGCCAGGACATCACCGAGGGCCGGCTCTACTCACTCTCGGACACCAGTCGCCAACTGGTGGAGCAACTGCGCGAGCCGCTGCTGATCCGCGGCTACTTCAGCGCCCGCAACCACTCCCTGCTGGCACCCCTGGAGCCGCAGCTCAGGGACCTCATGGAAGAATACGCGGCTGTGGGCGACGGCCGGGTCAGGGTGGAGTTCGTCGATCCCGCAAAGCACCCGGAACTGGAACAGGAAGCCCTGCACCGCTACGCCATCCGACCGACCCCGATCCAGGTCGCGAACCGACACGAGACCACGCTGGTAAACGCCTGGTTCAATGTGCTGGTCGAGTACGCCGGCGAATACCGGGTGCTGGGCTTCGGCGACCTGATCGAGGTGCGCACCGCCACCAACGGCAGGCCCGAGGTATTGTTGCGCAACCCGGAATTCGACCTGACCAGCGCAATCCGTGAGGTCATGCACAACTACCGGGCCGGCGGCGATCTCTTCGACGGTATCGAACGGCCACTGGAGTTTATCGGCTACGTCTCCGCCGACGAGCGCCTGCCGCAGCACCTGCAGGACTATCGCAAGGCCGTGGAATCGGTGCTGGCGGATGCGGTAGCGGCATCGGGGGACAAACTCAGCGTGCGCTTCCTGCAGCCCGAAGACGCAGACGGCGCGCTGGCGAAACGTATCGAGGAAGAGTGGGGCTTCGCCCCCATGCAGGACCCGGCGCTAGACCAACCCTTCTATTTCTACCTCACCCTCGCCGATCCCCGCCAGGTGGTGCGGCTCCCCGCCGGCGATTTCGACCCCGGCGAATTCCGCCTGATCTTCGACGCCGGCCTGCGCCGCTTCGCCAGGGACTTCACCCGCAGTGTCGCCCTCGCCGCGCCGCGCACCCGCCCCGTGCTGTCCCAGCAATACACCCGCGGGCCGGGATATTCCCAGCTGCGCGAGGCCATCGCCGGGGAACATTCGCTGCTGGAGGAAAACCTCGCCGACGGCAGCGTCAGCCCCGAGGCGGACCTGCTGGTGGTCGCCGGCCCCGAGCAACTCAGCCCGGCGGCGGTATTCGCTATCGACCAGTTCCTGATGCGCGGCGGCACGGTGATCCTGGCGACGTCCCCGTGGACCGTCGTCCCCGGGGAGACGGGACTGGCCCTGCGCAGCTATAACAGTGGCCTGGACGGCTGGCTGGAGCACCTGGGCGTTAGCATCGGCGAGGGCCTGGTGATGGACCGCCGCCACGGACGCTTCCCGGCGCCAGTGCAACGTGACGCGGTCGAAGACGTCGCCAGCAACCTGCGCATCATCGACTACCCGTTTTTTATCGACGTGCGCGAGGACGGCCTGGCCAGGCACCCGCTGACCCGCAACCTGCCCCGGGTCACCATGGCCTGGGCATCACCGCTGCACATCGAACACGGCCCGAACCGACGCATCACCCCGCTGCTGTCCAGCAGTCGCGATGCCTGGGTCAGCAGCGACCCCCAGGTCGCGCCACGCGAAGGGCAGCGCTGGGAGGAAGCGGAGCAGCGCGACCGGCAGCTGCTCGGCGCAATCGTGCAGGGCCGTTTCGAATCCGGATTCAGCGCGCCGCCGGACACCCTGGTCGGGGACGCCGCCAGCATGGGGAGCCTGCGCGAATTCGTGCGGCGTTCTCCCGAATCGGCGCGCCTGGTGATCTACCCCTCCAACGATTTCCTCAGTGACCGGGTGCTGGGTGCCCTGGTCCAGGCCAGCGGCAACCAGTACCTGGGGCCGCTAGCCCTGGTCAACAACACCCTGGACTGGGCGCTGCGCGAGGAGCGCCTGCTCGGTATTCGCGGCCGGGCGCACTTCAACCGGACCCTGCCACCGATGGAGGCGCAGATGCGCCTCGGGCTCGAACTCTTCAACTATGCGGCGGCGATCCTCTGGCTGGGCTTGCTGGCACTGCTGTTCTGGCTCCTGGGGCGACGCCGCCGGGCCTGGTATCGCAGGGAGCTGGGGCTGTGAACCGGGTCGGGGTGGTCCTGCTCTGCCTGCTGCTGGCGCAACTGGCGCTGCTGGGATGGCTGGGCAGCGACCACATGCGCGACCAGGCCCAGGCTATTCCACTGCTTGTGGACAGCCATGGCTACATCATCGACAAGCTGCAAATCGAGGATGCCGAAGGCAACAGTGTGACGCTGGAAAAGGGCGACAATGGCTGGCGCCTGCCCGAACTCGACGGCCTCCCCGCCGATGGTGAGCGTATCGGCAAGCTGCTCGAAACACTCACCGCCTCGGACCCGGGCTGGGCGGTGGCGCACAGCGGGGCTGCGCGACAGCGCTTCCAGGTCGCCTCCTACCGTTTTCGCCGCAAGCTCACCCTCTCCGCCCACGGCGATGAACTCGGCTCGGTGTATCTCGGCACTTCACCGGGCTACCGCAAGCTCTACGCGCGCCGCGGTGGCGAAGACGAGATCTACAGCATATTCCTCAGCCGCCACCAACTCCCGGCACAAGCGCAAGGCTGGGTAGCCCCCGGACTGCTGCAGGTAAAAGCCCCACTGCGAATAAGCTCCGACGGTTACAGCCTGCAACGCGACAGTGGCGACTGGCTGCTGGGTAACGGACGGCCGCCGCCAGCGGAAGCACTGCGGGCGATGCTGAAGGCGCTCAGGGACATGGAAGTGAGTGGCGTCGCCCCGGCGGAAGTCGACGCGAGCCTGCGCCCCGCAAAGGCTGAGCTCATCTTCCACGTCGAATCCCTGCGCGGCGAATTCACCCTGGAATTTTACCGGCTCGACGAATCCCACTACCTGCGCAGTAGCCAGTATCCCTTCCTTTTCACCATCCCGGGCTACGATTACGAGCGCATCACCGGGCTCGACAGCATGCTGCTCGGCGGCGCAGAATAGTCGCGAAAGACCACCGCGGAGATTGATATGCGACTGCTGGGCATGATCCTCGCCCTGGGGGCAATCGGCTGGCTGCTCTACAATGCCGCCGGCGGTGAGGATGCACAAAGCGTCATCCCCGAGAGCTACCAGGAATCACTGGAAAAGGCGCAGGGCGTACAGGACATCGTCAACGGCCTGGACGCGCCGGCCGACGGCGACAGCGCCGGACAGTAGCCCGCCTCAGGAAATCGCCTGCAGGTGGGGGGCGTTCTCCGCCAGTTCGTCAGGTCCGTTGAGGTGCTTCATCAGCAGTCCCCGCATCCACTGGTGGGGCGCGCTGCGTGAAGTCCGGGTGTGGCGCAGCAGCGACATCCTTCCCCGGTTCCCGCTGTGGGTATTGCGAATCATGCGTTGCAGTTCCGCCGGCAACTCGCGGCCAGTGATCAGGTCGGCGTAGAGGCCGGAGGCCTCGAAACCCGCGTTCGCCACCAACAGGCTGTCAGTACGCGCCAGAACTCCCACCGCCGAGGCGAACTGGGTGGTTTCCAGCGTGATATTGCGGTGCACGCCGTACTGGCCCAGCACATCGTCCACCATGGAGGTATTTTCCCGGGTCAGGCGCGGGAGATAGAGACGCAGGTGGGGGTAGTCGAGAAAGTCCTGCAGGCTGAGTGTCGTTTTCTTCGCCAGCGGGTGTTCCCGCCGCATGTAACAGCGGGGGGCGAGCGTGGAGATAGGCTCCGCGTGTATATCGCGCCCGGTTTCCATGGCGACGAAGGCGGCAAAATCCACCTCGCCTTTCTTCAGCTGCTCCTGGTAGTCCGGGGATATCTCGGCGGTGATGACCTGCACGCCCGGTGCGCTCAGGTGCAATTCCTCCATCAGGCCTGGCAGCAGGGCCTCGCAGAGAATCGGTGGCAACAGCAGCTTGAAAGTGCCGGTGTAAGTGGCCGGGTCGAAATCCGCGTCGCCCAGCACTTTTTCCACGGTTTCCAGCAGGTGGGGCAATTCCGCCCCCAGTTCCTCGGCCCTGGGCGTCGGTACAAGGCCGTGGGCGGTGCGCGTGAACAGTTCGTCCTCGAAGGCATCGCGCAGCTTCTGCAGGGTCTTGCTGAGCGCCGGCTGGCTCACCGCGAGGCGCTCCGCCGCGCGGGTGACATTGCGCTCTTCCAGCAATATCTGCAGGGCGACCAGCAGGTTGAGATCGGTGCGTATCAACTTCCTGGAGATCATCCGGTGCCTCCGAAAAAAGAAATAACTACCCGTTATATGGCAGATGCTAGCAAACGCTAGCTAACGATCGCAGATAATTCTCTGTTTTTTCGTACTTTTCTGCGCCGATCTGCATCGAATCCGGGTATTTGCCCGCTAAAATGAGCACGCCCCGATGACTGCGGGGTATTTGCGTAGCCCTGCCCGCAGAGCGCTGCTAGGCTTGCAGAAATCAGACATGATGACCCCGAGGCCCTCAATGCGCACATTTACCGCCCTCACCAGCCTTTGGCTTTCCCTGATGCTGGCCGCCTGCAGCGGTATCGAAACCCAGCCCTCAGACACGAAAAAATTCGCCGCGGGGAGCTACAAGTATTACAAGTGGCGCAGCGAAGCCCTGAGCAACACGGCCAATTCCGGCGATAACGTCTACGTGGTCGACCGCATCATGCGCCAGGAAGTGGATGCCGCGATGGCCGAAAAGGGCTATGTACTGGACCCGGCGCGCGCCCAGTTCAGTATCGATTACCTGCAGGCACCGGGATTCCTCGAAGGGGTGAAGAGCCAGAACACCTACGGCGGCGTGGATCCCATTCCCTCCGCCCGCCCCAACCGGCAACTGGACCAGGCGATGGTCGATAACGCCTATGCCCTCTCCGGGGTGCACGAGACCTACAACATCGCCCTGCAATTCAACGATACCGGCAGCCAGACAGAAGTGTGGCACGTGATCATTACCAAGATCGTTGAAAACGCCAATGAGAGCGACCCGGAGAAACTGACCGGCACCATCCGCAAGGGTATTCGCAAGGGACTCAGCGAGCTGCCGGACGCCGACTGATTCGCTAGCTCCGGTAGACGCCGGGGTTGGCGCAGTGGGGCATGGGCCGGCCGGCCAGGGCCGCCAGGGCATTGTCCACCGCCATGTCCGCCATCCGCGCGCGGGTTTTCAGGGTGGCGCTGCCGATGTGCGGCACCAGCACAGTGTTGGGGGCCTGTAACAGGGGATTGCGCGGCGCCACCGGCTCGCCATCGTAAACGTCGATTGCGGCTGCGCCGAGATGACCGGCCGCCAGCGCATCCGCCAGGGCGGCTTCATCCACCACCCCGCCGCGGGCCGTGTTCACCAGTATCGCCCCGCGTTTCATCTGCGCGATGCGGGCGGCATCCACCAGGTTCCGGGTTTCGGCAGTCAGGGCGACATGCATCGACACGAAATCGCTCTGCGCGAGGAGTTCGTCGAGGCCCACCGACTCCACCCCCGGGATCTCCCGCGGCGTCCGGTTCCAGCCCAGTACGCGCATGCCGAAACCCCGGGCCCGCCGCGCCACCGCCCTGCCGATTTCGCCGAGGCCGATGATGCCGAGGGTCGCCCCGCCGACGTCCCTGCCGACGAAGAACTCCGGCGCCCAGGCCCGATCCGGGGTCCACTTTCCCGCGCGCACGAAGCTGTCCGCCTCGACCACGCGGCGGGCGGCGGCGAGCATCAGGGCGAAGGCGGTGTCTGCGGTGGTTTCCACCAGCACCCCCGGGGTGTGGCCGAGGGGAATACCGCGGGCGTTGAGGGCTTCCACATCGACGTGATCGACACCCACCGACATGCTGGAGACAAATTCCAGCTTCGGCATGGCGTCGATAAACGCCGCATCGATACGATCCGTCAGCAGGCAGAGCAGGCCCCGGCAGTCCGCCGCAGCGCGGCGCAGTTCGGCGGCACCGATCAGCCCATCCCCTTCCCAGATCGAAAGGGAGCACTGCCTGGCGAGGGCATTGACCCGCTCACCGGGAAGCGGGTGGGTCAGGAAAACGCGATCATTCACGGGGTGCGCGCATCACTCCGCAAGACCCGGCTGCAAACCGGACATGCGCGCCAGGTCGTGCTGCCACTCACTCAGGGTGTCGGCACTATAATGTGCGCTCGCGTCGAGGTTTCCCCAGACCGGCTGGGGCCAGCAGGCATCGCCCTCGCTGCGGCCTATGATATGCAGGTGCATCTGCGGGACCTGGTTGCCGAGGCCTGCGAAATTGACCTTGGCGTAACCGAGGAAAGATTTGAGGAAACCGGAAACCGCCGCGCAATCGGCCATTACCGCGTTGCGGTGCTCATCGGGAAGGTCGAGCAGATCGGCAAGACGGGTCTCTGGCACCAGGATGAACCAGGGCAGGCTGGCGTTGCGGTGCAATAACAGCGCCCCTGTGGGCATCTGCCCCAGGTAATGCGTATCCGCCAGTAACTGCGGGTGAATCTCTGACTGCTCCATCGCTGCGCTCCCTAAACGCTATTGTTCTACTCTAGCCAGTCGTGCCGGGCTTTACCAAGCCGCCGGCATCAATGTCCCTGCCAGCGTTCGACGCCTTCGATGCTGATTCCAAACAATTCGAGTACCCGGCCCACGGTCTGGGTGACCACGGCGTCGAGGGACGCGGGGCGGGTATAAAAGGCTGGCACCGGCGGCGCGATCACCGCCCCCATCTCCGACAGGTGGGTCATGCTGCGAAGGTGCCCTGTATGCAGCGGCGTTTCCCGCACCATCAGCACCAGGCGCCGGCGCTCCTTGAGTACGACATCGGCGGCCCTGGTCAGCAGGCTGGAGGTCACGCCACTGGCGATCTCGGACATGCTGCGGATGGAACAGGGTGCCACCAGCATGCCCGTGGTGGGAAATGAGCCGCTGGCGATGGAGGCGCCGATATCCTTGATCGGATGGACTTCGCTGGCCAGCGCCTTGAGTTCCTGCAGTGACATGTCGAGTTCATGGTGCAGGGTCAGTTCGGCGGATTTACTCATCACCAGGTGGGTCTCGATGCCCTGCTCGCGCAACAGCTGCAGCGCGCGCACACCGTACACGATTCCGGAGGCGCCGCTGATGCCGACGATGATGCGCTGTGGCGTTTGCTGCATGAGTGCTCTTGCCCTGTGCCTGGTTCTTGAGGGTGGACTTTAGCAAATTTTGGCTTGTGGTGATTGCCTGGGGCAGGCTCTGGTGCCCTCGAAACGGGTCCCGATCCCTTTTTTACCCCCACGGCTCGAAAGCGTTTAATACTCACCGTGGGGGCAAAAAAGGGATCGGGACCCTGGCGCAGGTGCGAAGCGCCTGACGCCGAAGTTGTCACTGGACGAGCATTCGCCGGCGATTCTTTCGTGCTGTGAGTCAGGACGCTTTCGAACAAGCACGGAAGAATCGCCGGTGAATGCGGTTTTCAGAGTACCAGGACCCCGAGATCAGAAGCGCAGACGAAGTCCTGCCTCGATACCCCGCCCGGCTTCCGGCGCAACCTCACGCAGGAAGGAGGTACTCAGGCGAATCTCCTCGTCACTGATGTTGTTCAGTTGTGCGAACAGCAGCAGTTCGTTGGCGCCCACCGGGAGCGTGTACTCCGCGCCCATGTCCCAGCGGGTGTAGCCCGCGGTGGCGGTCTCGTTCTCGCCGGGGCGGTCCTGGTCCGCCGCGTCCAGCACCTGGCTCCAGAGGGTCAGTGTGTCGCTGGCCCAGGCCAGGCGCGCGCCGAGGCGCAGGGGTGGGAGGCGCGGGACCTCGCCGCCGCCGTCGAGGCGGCCGCGGACCACGTCGCCGAAGAGGCCGAGGCGCAGGTCGCCACCGGCGAGGGTGGCGAGGGCGAACTCGCTGTCCACTTCCACGCCGTAGAATTCGGCGTCGCGATGGCGGTAGCTGTAGACCGGGACTTCCTCCCATTCCTCGCCGGTGGCGAAAAGGCCGATGTAGTCGCTGAAGTCGTTGTAGAACAGGCTCGCGCTGACAAAGTGGCCGTCCTGCTGCCAGTCCAGCGAGAGATCCAGGTTGGCGGAGACTTCGGTGTCGAGGTCGGTATCGCCAATTTCGATGGCATTGGTGGCGGCGTGAACGACCCACTCCCGGGGCGAGCTGGCAGCGACATTGGAGTAGAGTTCCTCGATCGCCGGCGCTCGCTCGGCGCGGGAGAGAGAGGCTCCCAACTGCCAGGCGGGATCGATCTGCCACAGCGCCGACGCGGAGGCGCTGAAGGCAGTGAAGTCGCGGTCCGCTGCCAGTGACTGCGGTTCGCGTGAATCGCGATCCAGGCGCAGGCCGAACTCGAACAGCCAGTCGCCGGCGTGGTAGTCCTCGAGCACAAAGAGACCGGTACCGAGCTGCTCGGTCGGCGGGATGAAGGCTTCCTCTCCCAGGGCGCTGAACTCCCCGGAAACGGCCTGCAGGCCGACGACGCCGTGCAGGCCACCCACCGGCTGGTGCACCAGTTCCAGGCGGCCTTCCCAGGTGTCGTTTGCGTAGCGAGTGCCGATTTCGCCTTCGGCTTCAACTTCGTCGTGGGCGTACTCGGTGCGGGTGAGGAAAGCGCGCAGAACCTCGACGCCGGGCAGGGCATCGTGCAGGTGCAGGCTGGCATCGTAGCGGGTCTGCTCCATGTCGATGATGACGCCGTCCCCGTGGCCGAGGTGCTCTTCCTCGTCGTGTTCCTCCTCTTCGTGGTCGTCCTCATCCTCGTGGTGCTCGTGGGCGCCGGCGGGGATACCGTAGTCGCTTTCCAGGTGGCTCGCGGCGAGACCGAAGAATCCGCTGTCGAAGTGGAAACTGCCGCCGAGGGTCAGGCTGCGGGTCCTTCCGGCGGTATTCGCCAGGCGGCCATCCTCGCCCGCTTCATCCTCCTCGTCGTGCTCATCGCTGTGGCGTTCGGCGGTGCCGGGGATTTCCAGGTCGGACCAGTCGCTGTAAACGCCATCGATGTGTAGCGCCAGCTGGCCGAGTGCGAGGTCGAGCCTGCCGACCCCGGTGTCCTTGTCTGCGCTGGTGTCATGGCGGTACTCGATGCCGCCCTCCGGACTGTCCGGCAGGCGGGTGGGTATGCGGTTGTCGAGGACGTTGACCACGCCGCCGATCGCGCCACCGCCATAGAGCAGGGTCGCGGGGCCGCGCAGGACTTCGATACTGTCGGCCAGCAGCGGCTCCACCGCCACCGCGTGGTCGGCGCTGATGGCGGAGGCGTCGGCACTGCTGGTGCCGTTCTGCAGGACCCGCACGCGGGCGCCCTGCTGCCCGCGGACCACGGGTTGGCCCACACCGGGGCCGAAGGAGGCGCTGGCGAGGCCGGGCTTGTCTCCGAGGGTGCTGCCGAGACTGCTGGCCGCGCTGCGGTGCAATTCGTCACCGCTCAGTACAGTGACCGGCAGTGCCGTTTCGGCGGATTTTTTGTGCAGTGGTACTGACACCAGCACGTGTTCCATAGGCAACTGCTCCGCAGCCGCCTGCGCCGCGAACAAGGCCACGGCGAGAGGGGTAAAACGTTTCATCGTTGTCTCCTGTTGAATTCGAATTGGATTCGGTCAGGAGATGGAGGGGGGCCCCCGGGCAAGGCGGTGACTGGGGGGACTGGCGGACAGCGGCTGACGCTCCGCCTGCGGCAGCAAGACTGCAGCGAACTGCGGCAGCCCGGTTTCCGCAGGCTGGGCAGTCGCCAGCCCGGAAGCGCTTTTGCAGACCAGGCAGTGAGCGGTCGTGTCGCTCGCTTCGTGCCAGTGCCCCGCTTCGTGCAGCTGCAGAGCGGCGACGCACAGCAGCGCCGCGAAGGCGAGCATTCGTGCGAATTTGCGGCTGTGCAGGGGGCGCTGGGTGAACATGGTCTGGTGGAGTCTGCAGAGCGGCGCAGTATAACGCCTGGGGGCGGCCTCTTGCTACCGCCCGCCAGCGCCCGGCGCCGCTCCGGGTGGAATCACTCGAGGTGGAAGGTGGCCACCACCTTGTCGCCGGCGAGCAGGGCCAGTTCGTCACCCTCCATGCGGTAGGCATCGACGAGGCCGAGCATTTTCAGGTAGGCCTGTTCACTCTCTCCGCCGTCCGCGCAGGCCATCCTGGTGCCGGCGAGCGGACCAAAGGCGATGGGGGTTCCGTGAGTGGACTGGCCCTCGGAGCTGAAACTGCCGGTATAGCGGTTGCAACCGCTGAATCCCGCAGCCCTGGCGGCTTCCTGGTCCAGCACCAGGTCGATCGCCCGACCGCCGGCGCCCAGTGGCGCGGCTTCGCCGTCCAGCGTATCGAGCACCCACTTCGGACCAACGCTGGCCGAATCATCAGGCGCCTGCTGCGCCGGCGCTGCCGGGGAGGTCGGACGCACGGGCTCGGCGACACGCCGTACCAGCACTTGTACCGGGTTCCCGGCAAAGGGGTCGATATACTCGGTGCTGCTGAACATCAGGCGCCCCTCCACCGAGACCGTCGCCCGCAGTGCATAGCGCATGCGCTGGTCGATATCGGCGGGGCGGTAGCTGATGCTGAAGGGCCAGGGCGGCGGCTTGTCGGGAGTGAGCATCACCGTGGCCATGACCGATGCAGGGGCGTCGGCGCGGGAGATGTCCTGCAGTTGAACCTCCACCTCAGCACCCGGCGGCAGCAGCATGCGCTCGCGGTAAAACACCTCACCTTCAATTTTTGCCGTTTCCATCGCTGCCTCCCCGGAGGGCCCGCTGTCACCGCTGCAGGCGCCCAGTGCCGCCAGCAGGCAGAGAGCGGAGAAGAGGCGCACAAGCCGATTCACTGGTTTCATACCCTGATCCATTCGCTGAATTGCACTGCCTACTATAGATCAAGATCAGCGGGAAAGGTTCGCACGACCGGCACTAATGCAACCCGGCCAGGAAGCTGTCGATAGCCGCGATCGCCGCGGGTTCGTCGAGGCTCGGCGCATGCCCGCGGCCCGGGATTTCAACGCTCTGCAGGTCGGGCTTTTTAGCGTGCATGGACTGCACGCACCCGGGCGCGAGGATGTCGGAGAGTTCGCCGCGGATCACCAGCATGGGAATGGTCGCGCAGGCAGCGAAAAGGGGCCAGAGGTCCGCGGGCACCGCCGCCGCGTCGTCCTCGGCCACCGGCTCGGAGATGGCGGGGTCGTAGGCGAGTACCGGAACGCCGCCCTCCTCCCGGTAAAGGGCCCGGGCGAAGGACATCCAGTCGGTGTCAGTGTATTCGGGGAAGGCCGCGCCGTTGACTTCCCGCACCTGCGCGGCCGCCTCCTCCCAACTGCCTACCGGCCGCGCCTTGCCGAAGTAAGCCTTGATACGCTCCAGCCCGCGCTGGTCCACTTCCGGCCCGATATCGTTGAGGATCATCGCGCTGACGCGCTGCCCCTGCAGCGCCGCCATGACCAGGGACATAAGGCCTCCCATGGAAGTGCCACAGAGGATCGCCTTGTCGGCGCCGAGTTCATCCAGCAGCAGGAGCATGTCCTGGGCGTAGACAGCCGGGTTGTAGTTTGCGGAATTGCTGTCGTAGTCTGATCGGCCGCGGCCGCGTACGTCCACCGCCACCACCCGGTAGCGATCGCGCAGGCGCGCAGCGAGCCTGGCGAAGTCCGCGGAGTTGCGGGTCAGGCCGTGCATGCAGAGCAGGAGCTGCGGGCTTTCGATGGCGGGATCGGTACAGGCGTAATCGCGGGCGTAGAGTTTCAGGCCATCCGCGCTGTGGTACCAGATATCGCCATACTCACTCATAGACCCGTTCTCCAAAGGTTTTGCGCAGTTCACGCTTGAGTATCTTGCCATTGGGATTGCGCGGCAATTCCTCCACCAGGATGACATCGGCCAGGCGCTGCTGCTTGCCGAGCCGCTGGTTCACCCACTCCTTCAACCCGGCGGCATCGACGCCCGCGGACGCGCTGACCACCAGCGCCACAGGGGTCTCGCCCCAGCGCTTGCTGCCGAGCCCGATCACGGCGGTATCGTTGACCTCGGGATGCTGTACCAGTATTGCCTCGATATCCTGCGGGTAGATGTTCTGGCCGCCGGAGAGGATCATGTCCTTCTTGCGATCGACGATGTAGAAGTAGCCCTCCTCGTCGTAGTAGCCGATATCGCCGCTGCGCAGCCACTCGCGGCCCGCCGCGTCGACAAAGCGCGCGTCCTCGGTGGCGTCGTCGCGCCCCCAGTAACAGGGCATGGCGATACGCGCCCGGGAGACGATCTCACCGGATTGGTTGGCGCCGAGCACTTCACCGGCGTCGTTGACGATGCAGATATCGGTTCCCAGCAGCGGGCGGCCGACGCTCGCCCAGCGCCCCTGGGCTTCCTCGGGCTCCAGGGTAGTGATGATGCCCTCCGTAAGCCCGTAGAGCTCGATGACGCCGCACTCGAAGTAGCGGAAAACATCGCGTTTCAAGCCTTCCCGCAGGGGCGAGCCGCAACTCATCATCGCCTGCATGCTGCTGACGTCACCGCCGCTGCGCTGCAGTTCCTCCACCATCCGCTGGAACTGTATCGGCACCATGGCCAGGTGGCTGATCCGCTCGGCCTCGATCAGCTGCAGCGACGCCGCCGGGTCGAAACGCCGGCACACCACCGCGGTGCCGCCGGCGAGGAAAGTACAAAGCATGCTCACCCAGGAGATATTCGAGTACAGGCCGATGGTAAACAGGCTGCGGGTCGCGCCGTGGTAACGCAGGGCGATGGCGAGATCATAGGCCCAGGCCAGGCGGCAATCGAAGCTGTGCAGGATGCCCTTGGGCATGCCGGTGGTGCCGGAGCTGTAGATGATGTTCAGCGGCGAGTCACCGTTGATGCGCTGTGCGGGCAGCGCCGTGGACTGGCCATGGCAGAACTGTGCCAGTGAATCCCAACCGGCATCCTCAACCGTTGCCAGGCGCAGGCGCAACTCCGGCGCGAACTGCTCTGCCAGGGCCTGCAGCCGGGGCAACTGGTCCTGGGTGGTGACCACGGCGACCGCGCCCGAGTCGCGCAACATGCCCAGCAGGCCCTCGTCACTGACCGACAGGTTGATCGGCACCGAGCACGCGCCGGCGGCCATGCAGCCGCACAGTACCTGGACCATCTCCAGGCTGTTCGACATGACGACCGCCACCCGCTCACCCGGCTCGACCCCGGCGGCGATCAGGCCATGGGCGAAGCGGTGGCTGGCGGCGCACAGCTCGGACCAGGTCCAGCGCTCGTCCTCGCAGACCACAGCCTCCTTGCCAGCGCGCCACTTGCCGTGCAGCGCCAGGATCTCCGGCAGCCGGGGCGCAATGGTTTCAAATCTGTTCACAACAGGATCTCGTTACATTGACTTTCGGGGTTGGAAAAAAAGGCCGCGGGCAAACCGCGGCCAAAACACCTGACCTTCGACCTAGAAGCGGTACTCGACCGAAGCACTGACAGTGCGCGGCGGTGCGTAGAACACGGTCGTGTTGTCCTCGAAGCCCAGTGTTGTCGGACAGTTCACCCCGAAGCAATAGCCTGAGGTCTTGATCTCCTCGTCGGTCAGGTTCTTGCCATTGAGGCCGAGCAGCCAGTCACCACTGGCGCTGGTCCAGACCAGGCTGGCGTTGATGGTGTCATAGGCATCCTGGTCGAGGTCCGGGCTGGGGGTTTCGAACTGGTAAATATCACCCTTGTAGGACCAGTTGAGGTTCATGTTGGTGTTGCCGCCGAACAGGTCGAGGTTGTAATTCAGGCCGATGTAGACCATTTCCTCCGGCGTGTTCTGGATGACCACATCGTCGGAAACATCCTCATCATCGATGATCCACTCCTTGATGCTGGTGTCGAGGAAGCTCGCCGCGACCTGCACGCTGAAGCTTTCGGTGAACAGGAAAGTACCCTCGATTTCGATACCGGATATCTCGGATTCACCGGCGTTGTAGAGGGTGCCGACAAAGTTGTCGTTGATGCCGTCCCCGTCCACGTCGATACCCGCCGAGCCCGGCACCTGCATGTCGCTGTACTCACTGTAGAACAGCGCGACGTTGGTCACCGCCCGGCCATCCCAATAGCTGGCCTTGAGGCCCACCTCATAGGAGTCGAGGCTCTCCGGCGCGACGCCGTCTATCACGTCGGGGAAAATGAAGTTGGCGCCGCGCGGATCGAACATGCCCGCCTTGAAGCCCTGGCTGTAACCCGCATACATCGTCAGGTCGTCATTCCACACGTAGCTGAGATTGACGCGTGGTGAGAAATCGTAAAAGGTCTTCTCTGCCTCGTAGTCCCCGGATACCGCGTAAAGCGGCGCATCAGGCGCACCGAAGCCCGGAGATGCCAGGCCCAGGTAGGTGGCGCGGAACACATCTGCCGACTTGGTGTCCTCGGTATAGCGCCCACCGACCGCCAGGGACCATTTGTCGCTGAGGTGGTAGGTGAGATCGGCAAAGAAGGACCACGACTCGGTGTTGACGGCGCTGGAAGTCCAGGCGGCCACGCCGAGGTTACCCAGTACCACGTCGAAGTCGGTGCTGGCATCGGCGTCCAGGTAGTAGATACCACTCACCAGGTTGAAACTCTCGCTGTTGTAGAGGAACTGCAACTCCTGGCTGAACTGCTCGTTCTCGTAGATGGCCGGCGCATCGAGGTCGATGCCCGGCAGGCTGTCGAAGTCGATAACCGTGACGTTCTTGTCCTCGCGCTGCGCGGTGATCGAGCGCAGCGTGGCGCTGGAATTGAGGTCCCAGTCTACCGACAGCATCCAGCCATCCGCTTCCAGTTCGTTCTTTCCGCCGATACCCGCAGTGGATGCTGCCTCGCTTGCTCCGGCCATGGTGTCATAAATATCACCCAGCACCGGCGCACCGCTGTAAGCACCCGGGTAGGGGCGGTAGCCCGCCACCGGGTTGGATTTGTCCTCGCTATCGTCATAGGCGAAACGCACCAGCAGACTGTCGCCGGGCTCCCATTCCGCGCTCAGCCGGTAGGCGAAGATGTCCTTGTTGTAGTGCTCGTCGCCGGTGTACCGGTTCTCACCGTAGCCGTCGCGCTCGAAGGAGGCCACGGTGCCGCCGACCCGGAACGTGTCGCCCAGGGGGACCGACACGGTACCGACGAGGTCGATCTGGTCGTAGGTGCCGTAGGTCGCCCTGAGTGAACCGGAGAACTCGTCATCGAGGCGCCGGGTGACATACTTGATCGCGCCGCCCACCGTGTTGCGACCGTAGAGCGTACCCTGCGGACCGCGCAGGACCTCGATGCGTTCGACATCGTAGATGTCCAGCACATTGCCCTGGGGCCGGGCCAGATAGACGTCGTCGAGGTAGAGGCCGACACCCTGCTCGAAACCCGCTACGGGGTCCTGTTGGCCAACGCCACGAATGAACGCGGTCAGGGTGTTGGTTGTCGCGCGGGACGCTTCCAGGGTCACGCTCGGCACGGATTGCGCCAAATCGGTAATATCCGCGGCGCCTTTCAGGATCAGGTCCTCGCCGGACAGGGCGGTAACCGCAATCGGCACGTCCTGCAGATTCTCGGCCCTGCGGCGGGCTGTGACCACCACTTCCTCGAGGGCGAGACGCTGACCGCCCTCCTGGGCGCTGACAGATGGCACGGTTGCGGTGGATGCCAGCGCGAGCGCCAGGCACAGGGGAGTACGGGAAACAGGCAGTTTCATTAGTGTGACCTCTTTTTAATCGTTATTAAGTCGAATTTCATGATCGCCGGTAGTACCGCCGACCTTCAATTCAACATTCGTTGAATTTGCAGGAACAGTAATTCAACAAACGTTGAAGTGTCAAGCCCCGGATTGCAGTTTCTCGGCCGGGTTCACCTTGCCTGCGGCGCTTCCTTCACGGCTCAACCAGAGCCCTGCAAGGCCGAAGACAAGCGCCGCAATAATCGCGTATGTCGCTGAGACTGCCGGGTTTTCTACCCCGACAACCAGGTTCAGCAAGAGATGCAGCAGTAGGCCGATGGCCGCGGACCCGGCCACCACCCAGAGCGGGATGTGCCGCCGCACCAGCACCCCGAATACCACCGGCACCAGGGACGCTGCGGCAAGGCCATAGACCCCTTTCTGGGCAAACAGCCCGATCAGCGGCGGTGGGTTCCAGGCCAGCACAATGCCGATGACACCCACCGATACCAGTACCCAGCGCGACAGCGCGAGTCCGTTCACCCGCTGGCCGAACAGCGGTGTCACGATGTCGGTCACCACCATGGCGGAAAGCGAAACCAGGATACCGTCGAGGGTGCTCATACCCGCAGCAAGCAGGGTAATGAAGATGAAGACGAGCACGTATTCGCCCCACACCGAGGTCGCGAATTCCTGCAGGAGGTATTCGCGCACCACGGTATCCTGGGCGTCGACTTCCAGCCCCGACAGCCTGGCGTAGAAGCCGATCATCAGCATCAGGGTGAACACCGTGCCGACGATCACCGTCGAAGCGATGAAGTGCCGAATGTCCTTTTCGCTGCGCAAATACAGCACTTTGGTCAGGATATGCGGTTGCAGCATCAGGGCGAAAGTAATCACGAAGCCGCTGACGAACACCGAAAAGAAGTCGAAATACAGGCGGCTGCTGCTGTTGAAAGGCGCCGCGTAATTGGCGCTGACCGTCTGCAGCGCGCCGAAAAAATCGCCGTCGAAGTATTTCCAGCCCTGTACGAACAGTACCAGGGTCACCAGCAGCATCATGACGCCCTGCAGCGAGTTGGTGTACGCGTGGGCATAGGTGCCCCCCATCAACACGTAGGAGAAGACGAACACCAGCACCAGTATCAGCGCTGTTTTCTGCTCCACCGGGAACAGCCCGGTGACCAGCAGGCTGCAGCCCACCAGTATCAGCACCACGAAGGTGATCGACAGCAGGTTGATGAAGGCGAAGAACAGGCTGAATCCGCGGTGGTTGTAGCGGTAGTAGATCCACTGGGGAATGGTAAGCGCCGCGTGCTTCTCTCCCAGCCGCAGGAAGCCTTTGGTCAGCACCAGGAACGCGGTGAGAATACCCAGCGAACCGGCCACCCCGTAGTGCAGGTAGGCGGACAGGCCATCGGCATAGACAAAACCCGGGTTGATTACGAATGTCGCGGTGGAGGAAATGGATGCAGCCAGGGTGATGCCCACCAGCCAGGGATTCATGTCCTTGTTGCCGATGGAAAACCCGGCCACTGATCGCGTGCGTCGCATACCGCGCCAGGACAACCAGTACACCAGCAGCGCGTAAGCAGCTACGACGAGGTATTTGAAAAGCTCGGGGGACATGGGCTCATCCTGCCGTTATAGAATTATTGCGCGCAGCATATTCAACATTTGTTGAATAATCAAATATGCTAACCTCTGCCGATTCGCCGACAGGAAGCAAAATGAGCAAGAAACCGCCCAGCCCGAAGAGTGAACGCATTCTGGATGTCGCTGAAGAGTTGTTCGCCCTGCATGGCTACGACGGCGTCACCTTGCGCCAGATCGCCAGCGGCGCCGGTGTCGACGTCGCCCTGGCCAACTACCACTTCGGCAAAAAGCTCGACCTGTTCCAGGCCGTCTTCGACCGCCGGGCTGCGGAGCTCAACAATGCACGCCTGGAAGCCCTGCGCGCCGCCCAGGCCCAGGCAGGGCCGGAAGGGCCGCCACTGGAAGAGATTATTGCCGCATTCCTGACCCCGCTGGACGATGCCCAGCGCGGTGGCGACAGCGGCTGGACCAATTACCTGGCCCTGGTCGCGTATATCAACAACTCGCCCTACTGGGCACCGAAAATGATGTCGAGCCTGTTCGACAAGCTGGTCGCGGAGTTCATCAAGGCGCTCAAAATCGCCCTGCCGCAGGGGCGGGATGAGGACATCTACTGGTGCTACCAGAACCTGTCCGGCGCACTGACCCTGGCTCTGGCCAAGACCGGCCGCATCGACAAGCTCTCGGGGGGAAAGTGTGTCTCCGCCGACATCGGCGCAGCCTTCGAAAGGATGATTCCCTTTACGGCGGCGGGCTTTCGCCGGGTGTGTGCCGGAGATTGAGCAGGCGGAGCTGAATTGAAAAGCGCCTGAGACTTACAGGCGCAGGGTGGCGTTCTGGAAACCTTCGCTGGCGCAGGACTGGCTGGCGACGAATTGCTCCAGGCGGTGATCGACCTCGGTGGCGTCATCCGCGGAGATATCGAACATCAGGCCATCCATGTAGCCAATCGCCTTTGACAGAATGTTGTCTCGCTCCGCATCGTCGAAGCCGTCCAGCACGTCGTGGGTGCGGGAGCCGTACTCGGTCTCGCTCAGGTAGCCGAGGGACTGCTCGGCCAGCACGCAGGCCATCTGGCGGGACGCGCTGAACTCCTCGGGCGCGAGAGACAGCGAAAACGCCGGCAAGGCCAGAAGGGCGGCTATCATGCCGGTAACAACAGCTAATTTGCGCATTTCGCTCGGGTTCCAGTCTGTTTCACAGGGCCTCTTCCATACAACTGGGGCCCACACTCCTAAAACCGCGAAGTTACCCGGTTTTGATTACACAAATATGACGGTATTTTGACAGTTTGCTGACGGCCGACCGGGCGGCGTAAGCAGGGTCACCAAATGTGTCATAAATATTTATTAAATATGAATTTTTTATGACAACGATAGATGCGCCCGGGCATTTATGCGTATCCTTCGACCATGAGCTAGCAGTTAAATGCTACAGCAATATGACACTTACATGAATTCATCAGCCTGAAGCGGAAAATGGGTGTGTGACAGTTGAGCCACGCCCCACAGCAAGGAGGTAAGCACAATGAATAAATTCACCATGGCCCTGTCCACTATTGTCCTGGTCGGCGCAGCGGCGGGCGCAAGCGCAGGTTCCCGCGACTGCCTGCTGGAGGGTACTGTCGATCGCTCCAACGACACCAGCGGACAGGAAATGACCGTACAGTTCCACTCCATGTCCAAGTACGACGAGGAATCCCGCTGCCGTGTTCGCCGCGGCGAGAAACTCGAATTCCAGTTACCCTCGGACCCTCGCGTCACCAGCGCGCCGGAAGGCAGCGAGGTGAAGTATCGCTACCAGGAGAACAAGGACGGCAGCGTCGAAACCCGCCTGATCAGCGTCGGCACCTGAAGCGCTGACAACCGAAGACTCGGGTCTGCGGTTTTACAGCCACAAAAAAGCCGGCGTGAAAGCCGGCCAAATGGACCCAAAACCTTGTTCTGTGATGAACGCGCCCTTCCGGGCGCGTTTTCGTTTAAGGTTCGGGGCGCCCGTGGATCAAGCGCCCCTTTCGTTTCACTCCTGGAGCGCGCCCGGAATGGTCCAGCCGAACCACCAGGCATCTTCTTCCGCAGTGCCGGGATCGACGGCGCCAACGTAATCGGTCTCTTCGAAGGTGAAGCCTGAACCGTTGTCCACCGGCACGATGTTCGGCACCGGCACGATGGCCTCGGCGTCGGTCAGGGCCCAGGCGCTGTCGGTGGTAACGCCGGTGTTGGTGGCCTCGCCCGCGTTATCCTCGGTATCCGCCTCACGCTTGTTGTAGAAGCCGTCGGCACATTCGCCAAGCACGTTGACCAGGGTGACGTCGGATTCGACGATGGTGCTGCCGTCGCCATTGACGTCGGCGTCGTCGATACGGATACAACCCACATCGAAATCCTTCACCGCGGTGTTGTAGATGGAGACCATCAGCGCGCCGCGCAGGCGCATACCGGGCTGGGCGCCGGCGTCGCTGGCATCGTTGTTGTTGACGTCGCTGCCCAGGATCAGCACGTTGGCGATTGCCGCTTCGGTCTCCGGGGTGTACTCGTCGTCAGAGGAGTTGGCCTCGATACCGCGCGGGTCGTTGGAGCCGGTGGGCGCCGCCTTGTTCGGGTTCTTGCGCACGATGGCGTACTGGATGTTGCCGCGGTAGCCCTCGTCGAAGTCGATATCGTCGTCGTCATTGTTGGTCAGCACGACGTGCTTGACGTTGACGGTACCGCCGAACCACTCGATGCCGTCGTCGAGGTTGCCGTGGACATGGACGTACTCGATGTCCGTGCCATAACCGACACCCTGCAGGGTCAGGCCGTTGATCTCGTTGTTCGGGCCGGCCACCAGGCCGCCCTCGGCGATACGCACGAAGCGCAGGGCGCCGCTGTTGTCCGCCGGGTCGTTGCCGCCGTAGTTACCGACGACGGTACCGCCCTCGCCCACCACGTTACACACGGTGCCCGCGCCGTAGCAGGGACCAGTGCCGCCCTGACCGTACTGCGGGGCAAAGCCCTGGAGGATCAGGCCGCCCCATTCGCCCTCGCCGTCGAAGTCATCGTCGAGGCTGGAGAAAGTGATCGGGCTGGCCATGGAGCCTACCGCCATCAGTTTGGAGCCGCGGGTGACCAGCAGGGAGCCGTCGTCGAAGGCCTTCACGTGAACGCCGGGACGAATAGTCAGGGTCACGCCCGCATCGCGTACCGCCTGGACGTCGGCGTCGTCATCCACGGTGCCGTTACCGGTACCCACGATGACCTCACCGGACAGGCGCCACTCGACACCGGCGACAAAGGTGTAGTCCTGGTCGATGACACCTTCCACGGTGCACTGGGTCTGGGCGGCGTTGCAGCTGACGAAGCTGGCCTCTTCCACCGGCTCGCTTTCGCCCACGGAGCCTTCGATGGTCCAACCCTGCCACCAGCCGGAATCAGCCGCGGGATCGACCGCGCCGACATAGCTGGTTTCCTCGAACATGAAGCTGGAGCCGTTGTTGGCCGGCATGATGGTCGGCGCGGAGCCCAGTACCGCCGCCGGTTCGTTGATCGCCAGGGTGTCGCTGTAAGTCAGGGTTTCCATGACCACGTTGCTCGCGGCATCCGCGGCGCGCTTGTTGTAGATGCCGCCTTCACAGTCGTTGAGGACGTTTGTCAGGCTGACCATGGAGGGCACGACCAGGGAGCCGTCGCCGTTGACGTCGGCGTCGTCGATGCGGATGCAACCCGCGTCGAACCAGGCCACCGAGGTGTTGTAGATGCTGGTATTCACGGCACCGCGCAGGCGCATGCCCGGCTGCGGGCCGGCGTCGCTGTCGGCGTTGTTGTTCAGCGGCCCGCCGATGATGGTGACGTTGGCGATCACTGCCTCGGTCTCCGGGGTGTACTCGTCATCGGAGGAGTTGGCCTCGATGGCGCGCGGGTCGTTGGAGCCTGTCGGCGCCGCCTTGTCCTGGTCCTTGATCACGATGGCGAACTGGATGTTACCCATGAAGCCTTCGTCGAAGTCGATGTCGTCATCGTCGTTGCCGGTGAGGACCACGTGCTTGACGCTCACGGTACCGCCGAACCACTCGATGCCGTCGTCCAGGTTGTTGTGGACCTGCACGTACTCGATCTCGGTGCCATAGCCGACACCCTGCAGGGTCAGGCCGTTGATCTCGTTGTTCGGGCCGGCAACCAGGCCGCCCTCGGCGATGCGTACGTAACGCAGCACGCCGCTGTTGTCGGAGGGGTCGTTGCCGCCGTAAACCGCGACATCGGTACCGCCCTCGCCCTCGACGTTACACACGTCGCCGGTGCCGAAGCAGGCGCCGGTGCCGCCCTGGCCGTACTGGGGTGCAAAGCCCTGGATGATGATCCCGCCCCACTCGCCGAGACCGTCGTAGTTGTCGTCCAGCGAGCTGAAGGTAATGGGTGCGCTGGCGCTACCCTCGGCCATCAGTTTGGAGCCGCGGGTTACCAGCAGGGCGCCGGTGTCGAAGGCGCGGACATCGGTGCCGGCTTCGACTGTCAGGACCACACCTGCATCCCTGATTGCCTGCACGTCGTCCAGGTCAGCCACGTTCTCGTTGCCGTTGCCGACCCGCACGGTGCCGTCGAGTCGCCACTGGATATCGGACGTCAGGGTGTAGTCTTCATCGACATTGCCCGAGAGGGTGCCGACAGAGCAGTCGTCGTTGAAGCTGACGAAGTCAGCCTCGACCACGTTGTCGCAATCGCCGGGAGCCGGGTTATTCGGCTCGTTCGGCTCACTGGGCTCACCGGGGCCGGCATCGATATTGATGGTGACATCGTCTCCCTCGTCGCCGCCGCTACAACCCGCGAGGGTCGTTGCTGCGAGGAGGACTGCAACCATGAGTTTGCGCTGTAACATGGAATTTTCCTTTAACAGTCAGAAAGTGTGTTTAGCGGTTTCCCGCACTGCATCGAAGCGATGCGAAGGACGCGGGCCGGGAACTGCTTGCCGTAAGGTCCGCCCATCACAGGAACTCGTAATTCAGGGTCACGCTGACCGAGGTTCCGGACTGGTAGCTCTCGATCGTCCGGCCGTTCTGCGTGTACTCAACTTCCTCGTTCAGCAGGTTCTTGATCGCTGCCTCGATGGTGAAGTTGTCGTTGAACATTTTTTCGTAGGTGAAATCGATCAGGATACGACCCGCCTCGATCTCCGGGCCTGTGGCCTCGCCACGGGCGATACGGTAGATGCGGTCATCGAACCAGTTCACCAGGAAAGTGAACTTCTGCTCCGTGGGATAGTGATCGAATCCCAGCTGGATATTGGCGAGCCACTCGGACTGGCCCTGCAATTGGCGGCCGTTGGCCGACGCGCCTTCCAGGCGCAGGGAGTCGGCGCCGAGCTCGACTTCCGAATCGATGTAGGAGATGTTGCCGCCGACGAACATCAGGTAGTCGGGCTCGTCGAAGAGGTCCATCTGGCCGTCGAGCTCGATGCCCAGCAGGTCCGCCGAATCCTGGTTGCGGAAGGTGATACCCGAGGAGGCAGCTGAGCCGGAGGCGTCGGGCAGCGCCGTCTCGATCGGCTTGTCGATAGCCTTCGAGAATACCGCCAGCGACACGCTGCTGGTATCGGTGAAGTAATACTCCGCCCGCAGGTCCAGGTTCTCGATGGTGGATACCTGCAGGTCGGGGTTGCCGAAGATCGGGTCGTCGGTCTCCGGGTCGTAGGACAGTGACTCGGAGCGTTCGATCAGGCCCGGATAGGACACCGTCTCGCTCCAGCCGGCACGCAGCTGGATTTCCTCGGAGGGACGCCAGGTCAGGGCGAAGGCCGGATACCAGTCGTCGGCTTCCAGCAGGTTGTTGGCGCCGGTCTGGTTCGGATAGCTCAGTTCCTGCGAGAAATCTTCGTAGCGCGCACCGAGGGTCATGCTCCAGTTGTCACCGAACTCGGTATCGGTGGTGAGGTAGTAGGCGGTGATCTCCTCGCTCGAGTCGTAGGAATCGGTGTCGGCAGTATTGGCCGCCAGGCGCACGCGATCCAGGGCGAAGTTGTAGTAGGGCAGGACGTCCTTCTCGAGGTCATCGTCGATCCCCAGCGCGAGGTCGTTGCGTGAACCCAGGCGGATACCGAAGCGGTACTGCTCGACTTCACGCTCCTTGTCGGACCACAGCACACCGGCCTTGAAGGCGGTGCTGCTGAGCTGGCCCCAGTCCAGGGTGAAGGTGTAGTCCAGCACCGCGTCGACCGCGTCCTCCTCGAGATCGGACCAGCGGCGCTCGAAGGCGGAGGTGGAGAGGTTGCCGTTGAAGTAGGTGTACTGGCGGCGGTCCGGCTCTTCGCGGTCGGTCCGCGAGTAGGCGACACGCCAGTCGAGGGCATGCAGGCCATAATCAGGTTCCCACTCGTTGTGGCCGGTGAAGGCCTGGGAGAAGAACTGGCGCTCGACATACTGCAGGATGGTCTTGTCGATTTCACTGTCTTCGAGGTCCGTCCCAACCTCGTGGCGAGTGGTGTCGTCGGTGCTGCGCAGCAGGGTGGTCTTGCTGAGCACTTCGTTGGCGACGCCGTACTCGTAGCCGACCACGCCGTAGCCATTGATCGTGACCGTCTCGTTCGAGCGCATGTAGTACCCGCTGGTATCCAGGGGATTGGTCAGCTCGGCCCGGCCACGGTCCTGGGTGCTGTAGTCGTAGTCGGCAGTCAGGTAGTAACCCCACTCATTGCCGCTGTCGCCCGCCTGCAGGCGGTCACCGAAGGCCCAGGATGCACTCCCCTCGGGGAGCGCGGTTTTTTCCTTGAGGTTGTAGTCGTCCTGGAATTTCACGCCCAGCTGGGCTGCCTGCAGCTCGGAGGTACAGCGCACCGGGTCGATGGCGGGATCACAGATAGTCAGCGAGCGACCGCCGTCCGTGGCATCGACCACGCTGCGGGGCAATTTGCGCAGGCCGCTGTCGAAACCGGCCCAGTCGGTATTGCTGCCGCGGTAGGAAACAATCTCGTCGCCGGTGACATCGAAGTTGTAACCCAGGGAGCCGGAAACCTTGTGGATACGCTCATCGGGAATGCCCTTGGTCAGGATCTTGATGGAACCGCCGGTCGTACTGGCCAGTTGGTCCGGCGTGTAGGACTTCTGGATCTCGATACCGCCGAGGATGTTCGTCGGGAACAGGTCCAGCTGCACGTCGCGGCGCTGCGGGTCGGTGCTGGGCATCAACAGGCCGTTGAGCGTGCTCGAGATGTAGCGTCCGTCGAGCCCCCGCACCGTCGCATACTTGTCGTCGGTCACTGCCACGCCGACCACGCGATTGAGCGCAGAAGCCACGTCGCTGTCGCCGAATCGCTCGAGCTGGGCGACGTCGATGGCGTTGGTGATGGTCGTCGCGAAACGTTCGATATCACTGGCGTTTTCGGTGGCCTGGAAGACACCCTTGACGATGACTTCCTCGACCGCGATCGAGGGCAGGGCCACTGCGGCGCCAGACGCCGCCGGCGGGCGCAGGGTAACACCGACGGTTATGCCCATATCGGCCATGACATGCAGGCGATCCACGCTCACATCGCTGAACCCTTCGGCGCTTACCTGCAGCGGGTAGTCGCCACGGGGGACTTGCAGGACATAGATACCCTCGGCGTTGGTGGTGGCGCTGACGCCGGAACCACCCGCGCTCACCAGGGCTCCAGCGATCGGCGCACCCGCCGTGTCCGCCACCGTCCCGGTGATGAAGCCGCTGGCGCCGGTGTCGCCTTCGGCGAACTTGCGGACGTCGACCACGGGCTCGACGCCATCGGCCTTGTGGAAGACCACTTTGACTTCGACGTCCTGGTCGGCTGCGGAAGAGAACGCGACCGGCAGCGTGATATCGTCATCGGACAGCGCCAGGCTGTGCTCGCCCTGGGCAAGGCCGGTCTGCACAGCCCCGCGTTCGTTGGTCAGGCCCAGAGGCACATCGTCCAGGGTGACGTAGACCCCGCTCAGAGGCACCTCATCCAGGAAGACCGCAACGTAGACCGTTGCAGCCAGCACCTGATGGGACACCAGGGACAGGGCAATCCCCAAAAAGCCGATGTATCTCTTCATAAAAGCGGGAGCCTCTGGACCGTTCAAAAAAAGCTGCAGCCGCCGGTCGACGCACTGGAGAAGCGCGCAGTCACAACCGTACAGCTGGATTACAGAGCGGATGCTAAAAGGGGGAGGTGAAAGAAATGTTATCTATTTATGACAGTTCGATGACAATTAGCGATCGCTAGCAAAGACTGCTGATAAATCACCCAGTTGCGGAATATGACCCCTGGAAGCGGGAGGCATGGGCGGACCGGCAGGCAGCGCGGAAGTTTCCGCAGGCGCCCGCGGCTCAATCAGCCAGGGAGGCAGGGACTGGCAAACGCCGGGATCCCCAGCGAGGGGGAACTCCCCTCGCCCGGGTCCATGGGCAAAGGGAGCTATTCCAGCTCCAGGTCCCGGTAGCTGGCATCATCGGGACGGCGCCCGCCAGGTTCGATCATCATGCCCAGCATGCCCTGGGACCAATCGGCCGAGTCCGGATACTGGCGGAACCAGTCGGTGACGACCTCCCGCTGGATCACCCGCCACTCATCGCCGCGCTTCTCGAACTTGTCGATGTAGCGCCCGGCGCCGATCACGTCGATCTTGCCGACTTCGGGGATGTTCACCCGGTGGATACCATAGAAGTAGGCCTCGACATCCGCGGAATTGCCGCGAATGTTGGTGAGCACGTTGGTGATGTGGTGCATGGTCTGGTCCATATTGCGCATGAGGGGGAAGGACCAGTCGACGAATTCCTGCGCGTTGCCGGTGAAGTCGAGGTGCTTGTCGACGCATTCCGGCCAGTAGGCGCTGAGCACCATATCCGCGTCGAGGCGGTCCACCCCGCGGGCGTAGCGGTAGAGGCATTCCCGGATGGCTTCCCGGTCTGCCAGTTCTTCCAGAATCTTTGCGGTAGCCGTGGTCATGGCCTGCTCACCTCGCTTCTTTTATTTTGTAGGATATTGCCCAAGTTGCTTACGCAGTATCGCAATTTGTCGGTCCATTACAATCGCCCGACCCGGGGCCTTGCCGCCAGGGACAAGTGCCAGGGCCGCGTCACAAAATATTCACCCTCCTTTATTCCCCCTGTAACACGCAAAAGCGAACCTTCCCCAAACGAATCGGGAGGGGACACCGATGCAAAGAAGTAACACCCGCACCAATCCGAGTGAAAAGAACCGCATGCGCGAGGAAATCGACGCGCAAATCCGCGAGTACCTGCAGCGCGGCGGCAAGATAGACATTCTGCTTGCCAACCAGCGCCAGCAGGATACGGCAATCGGTTCGGTGTGGCGGACGGACGACCTGTCCGAACTGGATCGCTAGGGGACTATTCCCTTGCTGGAAATCCAGGCGTTTCTCGAACGCCGTTATCCTGATTTTGCCCAGCGGCACCAGCGTACCTCGCGTACCCTGGGTCGCTTCCTGGGCTTCCTCTTCTACGAGTCCCGCTTCCAGCAGTTCGAGCGCGACTATCCCCACCTGCAGGGTTTCGATTTCATCGAGCAGACCCTGCGGTATTTCGATTTCACCCTGCGCCTGACCGACAAGGAACGGGCGCGCATTCCCGCCTCCGGGCGCGTGGTCATCGCCGCCAACCACCCGATCGGCTCGCTGGACGGCCTGGCACTCCTGCAGGTGGTGCGGCAGGTTCGCCCCGATGTGAAAGTCGTGGCCAACGAAGTCCTCGGCGCGGTAAAGCCCCTGGAAAAGGTAATGCTGCCGGTCAACAACATGGGTGGCTCGACGCCCAAGCAGAACCTGCTGAAGATTCGCGAGCACCTTGATAACGACGGCGCGTTGATCATCTTCCCCGCCGGCGAGGTCTCCCGCTTCGGGCCCAAGGGCGTGAAAGACGGCGAGTGGCAGCAGGGCTTCGTCAAGATGGCCTCCGCCACGCGCTCGCCGATTCTGCCGGTATTCGTCGCCGGCAGGAATTCGCTATTTTTCTACAGTCTTTCCTTCCTCGCCAAACCCCTGTCGACGCTCTGGCTGGTGCGCGAGATGTTCAAGCAGAGCCACAACACTGTCGACGCCCGGGTCGGCAATCCGATTCCCTACGAGCACTACGCGGGCTTCAAGGTCTCCGCGAAGAAGCTCTCCGCCATGTTCCGCAAGCATGTCTACCGCCTCGCCAGGAACGGCCGGCCGATCTTCCAGTCCGTGGAGACGGTCGCCCACCCGGAGAACCGGCTCCTGCTGAAGCGGGAAATCGACGCCAGCGAGCATCTCGGCGAGACTTCAGACGGCAAGCAGATCGTGCTCTGCGATATGCAGGATTCCCCCTGCGTCATGCGCGAGATCGGCCGTCTCAGGGAGCTGACCTTCCGCTCGGTTGGCGAGGGCAGCGGCAAACCGCGCGACATCGACCGCTACGACCGCTACTACCGCCAACTGGTCCTGTGGGACAGCGATCACCTCGAGATTGCCGGCGCCTACCGTCTCGGCGAGGCGCGCAAGATCGTCGCCGAACAGGGAGTGGACGGGCTCTACTCGGCCTCCCTGTTTGATTACGGCCCCGGCATGCAATCCATTTTCGCCGAGGGCCTGGAACTGGGGCGTAGCTTCGTGCAACCGCGCTACCAGAACCGCAGCTCACTGGACTACCTGTGGTTCGGGATTGGCGCCTTCGTGCGCAAGTATCCGGGTTATCGCTACCTCTTCGGCCCCGCATCGGTAAGCGCTATGTACGGCGAGGAAGGTATTGCCCGCATCGCCCACTTCCACCACCTCTACTACGCCAGTCCGGGGCTGGAGGCAGAGGCGACAACGCCGCTGGAGATACGTCCGGAACTGCTGGCGAGCTTTGCCGGCGAATTCTCCGGGGTGGATCACGACGAGGACTTCAAAGCCCTGCGGGATGCCCTCGCGGAACGCGGCCTGCCCTTCCCGATTCTCTACAAACACTATGCACAGGCGATGGAACCGGGTGGCGTCAGCTTCACGGCATTCAACGTCGACCACGACTTCGCCGATTGTGTCGACAGCCTTGTGCTCGCCGACCTCGACCAGCTCAAAGCGAAAAAACGCAAACGCTATCTGGGGCCGGATCCGGCCGGAAGTGACAGCCTTGGGGAGGGCACAGCATGAACGCATCACACACTGAGGGCCGTATCGAATGTGAGACACTGTGGATATCCGATGTCCACCTGGGGAGCGTGCACAGCAAGGCGGAATTCCTGCTGCAAATGCTCAAACGCGTGCACTGCAAGAAACTCTACCTGGTCGGCGACATCGTCGATGTGTGGGCCATGCATCGCCGGGTCTACTGGCCGGAGGCGCACAACGCGGTGCTGCGGGAACTGCTGAAGAAATCCCGCTCCGGCGTCGAAGTCATTTACGTTCCCGGCAACCACGACCAGAACTTCCGCGAATTCTGCGGCAGCCAGTTCGGCAATGTGACCCTGCGCGAGCGGGCGGTGCACACCACCGCTGATGGACGGCGCTTCCTGGTGATCCATGGCGACGAGCTGGATTTCGCCGTCCGCTACAGTCGCATCAATCGCTGGGTGGGGGATGTCGCCTACGACACCGTGATGATGCTCAACCGCCTGCTCAACCACATTCGCGCCTGGACCGGCCGGCCCTACTGGTCTCTCGCCGGCTGGCTCAAGTCCCACGTCGCCCAGGCCGAGCAGGCCATCCGCGCCTATCAGCAGGCGGCGGTCAAACTGGCGGGGGAAAGTGGCTACGACGGTATTATCTGCGGCCACCTGCACCATCCCGTGGTCCAACAGTACGGCGACGTGCTCTACTGCAACGATGGTGACTGGGTGGAGAACTGCACCGCCCTGGTGGAAGACGCCCAGGGCGAACTGCGCCTGATCAAGGCCATCAGCCTCGACGCACAGGCCACGGAACTGATGCTCGCCGCCGCCTGAACCGGCCTGCGGGCGATTTCACTGGCGCCACCCGGGTCCCGGTTGAAAGGAATCTCGCGGCGGCACCTGCCGCCCTAGAGATCAGTTTCCTGCTGGAATTCCCGCTCGATGCGCTGCTGCGACTCGTAACGACTGCCCGCCCGCTGCCGCCCGGTAGCCCGCATCCGCTCCTGGTAGCGCTGCCGGCGGTACTGGGCGACAAGGCGGGGAAAGCGCTCCTGCTCGATTTCACCGGCAATCAACTGTTCGATGAAAGCGATATCGATCCCCACCCGGTAGGCGATGCGACTGGGGCGGATCTTGTTGGCGTGAAACAGCGCGACGATGTGCACCTGCTCTTCACGGCTGTGACTACAGCGACAGGAGTAGCCGTAGGGAGGCGAAGGCGTGCGCGTATCGTCGGAGGTATGTTCTGCAGACATGGCAGCATTATCGGCAGATGCCCCGCTATTTTCCAGTGTGCCATCGACGCCACTGGCGAGTATGGTCTCCCGGTGTAATACTAAAGCGCATCGCGGAAATACACCGTCAACGGAGAAACCAGCATGAACACTGGCCTGAAGATTATTCTCAGCGGCGCACTCGCCCTCGGCCTGGCAGCCTGCAGTGCCGAACCGGGCAGCGAAAAGTGGTGCGAGCAGAAAGCCGAGCAACCCAAGGACCAGTGGAGCACCTCGGATGCAGGGACCTACCTGAAGAACTGCGTTATCGAGGGAACCGAAGTGGGTTCGGAGGCCTGGTGCGAGCGCCTCGATGAGAAACCCAAGGGTGACTGGAGCAGCAACGAAGCGGCCACCTACGCCAAACACTGTGTAATGTAAGCCTGAGGGAGAAACACACCGCATGTTAAAACTGAACAAACGCAAGCTGCTGGGCCTGGTACTCACCGGCCTGCTGGCCCTGCCCTTCACCGCCAGCGCCGGCGAAACCCTGCAGCGCATTACCGACTTCAAGATCCTCAAGGTCGGCATGTCGGCGGACCAGCCGCCGATGAGCACCCGCAATCGTCACGGCGGTGTGATGGGCTATGACGTGGACCTGGCCAAGGCCATGGCCGCCGCCATGCGGGTGCAGCTGGATATCAAGATCATTCCCTTCGGCGATATGCTCGACGCGCTGGAGGAAGGCGAGGTCGACATGGTGATCTCCAACCTGTCCATTACCCCGGAACGGGCTGAACAGGCCTACTTCGCCGGCCCTTACATGATGTCGGGGAAGTCCATCCTGACCACTGACACGGTCCTCGCCGCGGCCACCGGCAGCGACACCTTCAACAGCGGCGAGGTAAAACTTGCGGCGGTCAAAAATTCCACCAGCGCCACCTTCGTCAGGGAAAACATTCCGGAAGCCGAGCTGGTCCAGGTGGAACACACCAATATCGGCGTGGAGAAAGTGCTCAAGGGCGAGGTGGATGCCATGCTGGCTGACCTGGCGGTGTGCAAACTCGCCGTACTGCGCAATCTCGGCTCCGGCCTGGTCACCCTGCCGGAACCCCTGACCCTGGAACCCATTGGTATCGCCGTCAGCCGCGACGACCCGCAATTCCAGAACCTGGTGGAGAAATACCTGGCCTCCTACGCCAAGACCGGCGCACTGGGCAAACTGCGTGACAAGTGGTTCGAGAACGCGGAGTGGGTGACAGAACTGCCCTGAGCGGGGTATGTGGTGCCGCGCCTGCTGCCTGTACTTCTCACCCTGCTGATGGGACTGGCTCCGGGCGCACCCGGCATGGCTGAACCGCTGATCATCGCCCACCGCGGGGCCAGCGCCTACCTCCCCGAGCACAGCCTCGAGGCCAAGGCCCTGGCCCACGCCATGGGAGCCGACTATCTCGAACAGGACGTGGTACTGAGCCGGGACGGCGTTCCGGTGGTGCTCCACGACATCCACCTCGAATCGACCACCGACGTGGAACAGCGCTTCCCCGACCGCGCCCGTAGCGACGGGCGCTTCTACGCCCTGGATTTCGAGCTGGCCGAACTGCGCAGCCTGCGCCTCCACGAGCGCAGCTATCGCGACGACGACGGGGTGGAACGCCCCTACTACCCCGGCCGCTTCCCCCTGGGCCAGGGAGTTTTCCATCTGCCCACACTGCGCGAGGAAATCGAACTGATCGACGGCCTGAACCGCTCCACCGGGCGGGTTGCGGGCCTCTACATCGAACTCAAGGCCCCCAACTGGCACGCCGCGCAAGGGCACGACATCGCCGCGGCGGTGCTCGCTGTCCTCGAGGAAACCGGTTACGCCGGGCGGACGCAGGAAGTCTTCCTGCAGTGCTTCGATGACGCCACCCTGCGCCGGCTGCGGGACGAATTCGAGACTCCGCTGCCCCTGATCCAGCTGATTGGCGAGAACGACTGGGGTGAGGACAGCGCCGCGGACTACAGCGCCATGCAAAGCGAGGCCGGACTCGCCGCCATCGCCAGCTACGCCGACGGCATCGGCCCCTGGATTCCCCAGGTGGTGATAGTGGAGGACGGTGAACTGCGCTCGAGCGGACTCGCACAGCGGGCGCAGCGCCTGGGGCTGCAGGTCCACCCCTACACCCTGCGCGCGGACGCCCTGCCCGAAGGGGTCGCGGACGTCGACAGCCTGCACCGGGCCCTGTTCATCGACGCCGGTATCGACGCCCTGTTCAGCGACTTTCCCGATCTCAGCGCCACATTCCTCAGGGACTCGGGCCTGCGTAAATAAGCGGCAATCCTGCCGAAAGCCGTTGGGTCCACTGGCACTGCCCGGACGAACAGGGCATCATTCGCCCATGGAGCATGCGCTCCGCTTCCCGACTCGCAAACCCCAGTGGAATTCCCGTGAGCCCCAAGGTAAACCGACGCACCAAAATCGTGGCCACGATCGGCCCCGGCAGTGAATCCGACGGCATGATCAGCCGCCTGATCGCCGCCGGAGTCAATGTCTTTCGCCTCAACTTCAGCCACGGCACCGCCGAACAGCATGCCACCGTGGCCCGGCGCATTCGCAAACAGGCCGCCGCCGCAGGGCTCTACGTCGGTATTCTCGCCGACCTGCAGGGCCCCAAGATCCGCATAGCCGGCTTCCGCGACGGCCCCATTGAACTGGCCCCGGGGGATCGCTTCAGCCTCGACCTGAGCCTGGACAAGAATGCCGGCAGCGCTCACTCCGTGGGCGTGGACTACCCCGCCCTGTGCGAACACGTCAGTTCCGGGGATACCCTGCTGCTCGACGATGGACGGCTGCGCCTGCGGGTCGAATCGGTAATGGACCCGGTGGTCGAGTGTTCCGTGCTGGTGGGCGGCAAACTCGCCTCCCGCAAGGGCATCAACCGTCTCGGTGGCGGCCTCGCGGCCCCGGCACTGACCGCCAAGGACATGGCAGACATCGACGACCTCACCGAGGTCAACCCGGATTTCGTCGCCGTGTCCTTCGTCTCCAGCGCAGAGGACATCCACCAGACCCGCAGCCTGCTGCAAAACGCCGGGCTCAACCCCGCGATCATCGCCAAGATCGAGCGCGCCGAGGTGGTGGCCGACGAGGACCTGCTCAACGGCATCATCGAGGCCTCCATGGGCGTCATGGTGGCTCGCGGCGACCTGGGCGTGGAAGTGGGTGACGCCCAGCTGATCGGCATCCAGAAGTCGCTGATTACCCGCGCGCGTAAAATGGACCGGGTGGTCATCACCGCCACCCAGATGATGGAATCGATGATCGACAGCCCCATGCCCACCCGGGCGGAGGTCTTCGACGTCGCCAACGCGGTGCTCGACGGCACCGACGCGGTGATGCTCTCCGCCGAGACCGCAGTGGGCAAGTACCCTGTGGAGGTGGTCACCGCCATGTCCGACGCCGCCCTCGGGGCGGAGGCCCAGGCAGTTGCCCGCACCTCGCGCTACCGGATCGAGCGCCAGTTCAGCACGCCCCAGGAAACCATCGCCATGTCGGCGATCTACGCCGCCAACCACAACCCGAATGTGCGCGGTATCGCCACCCTGACGGAGTCGGGGAACACCCCCCTGCGCATGTCGCGATTGAGCTCCGGCCTGCCGATTTTCGGCCTCAGCAACAACGCCCAGACCCTGCAGCGCCTGTGCCTGTGCCGCGGCGTGATCCCGCTGTTCTTCGATGCCAGCGTCTTCGACCCGGAAGAGGTCGAGGCCAGGGCCATCGAATTCCTCAAGGACGAGCACTACCTGCTCAAGGACGATTACATCCTGCTCACCAAGGGCACGGTGATGGGTACCGCGGGCTCCACCAACATCATGAAAATTCTCCCGGTGCCCTGATGGGCGTCCAGACTGGGGCCACCCGCCTGGTGGCCGATATTGGCGGCACCAATACCCGTATCGCCCTGTTCGACGCCGAACAACAGCAGTTCCGCGCCCTGGCCGAGTACCTCAACGCGGACTTCCCGGGGCTCGATGCGGTTATCCGCGAATGGCTCACCGCCCTGCAGGAGAGCGCTCCGGCCAGTGCCTGCATCGCGGCTGCGGCCTATCACGCAGGAGACCAGCTGCGGCTGGTGAATTGTGACTGGCAGTTCTCCCGCAGCGAACTGGCGCGGGAGTTCGGCTGGTCCCGGGCGGGTTGGCTGAACGACTTCGAAGCCAACGCCCACGCCCTGCCCTACCTTGGCGGGCAGGATTCGCGCCCCCTGTATTCCACTGCCCCGCACGCGGCAGACAAACTGGCAGTTGTCGGCCCGGGAACGGGTTTCGGCGGCGCCACCCTGCTGCAGCGCGAGGGGAAGGCCTTTGCCGGCAGCGCGGAACCGGGCCACATGGGCCTTTCCCCCGCTAACGAACTGGAACTGGCCCTGTTCCGTCACCTGTTGAACGACTTTTCCGATATCTATGTCGAACTGCTGGTCTCGGGACCCGGGCTGGTGCGAATCTATCAGGCTCTGTGCGATCTCGAGGGCAGTGCCAGTGAAGCGCTGGCGCCCAGCGAGATCGCCCAACGGGGCATGTCACAAAGTGATCCGGTCTGCTCACGCGCTCTCACAGTGTTCTGCAGCCTGTTTGGCTCCGCCTGCGGTGACTTCATTGTCGCCAACGGTACCTGGGGCGGACTTTTTATCGCCGGCGGCATCACCCTCAAAATCATCGACTTCCTCGAAAACAGCGAGTTCCTGGCGCGCCTGCAGTGCAAGGGCGCCATGAGCGAGCACCTCAGGGCCGTACCGGTCCACCTCATCACCGCCAGCCACCCCGGGCTGATCGGGGCAGCTCACGCCCCGCTGTAAGCGCGGCTGACGCCTGCAGATGGCATTCACCCATGCCAAAACCCCAGGAGCCAGCAAGATTCGCACCCGCGGGCGGCCTTTTTTTGTGGAAAATTTCCGCAAAATTCCCAAATATTATTTTTTCATGGGGACGGTGATTTTCCCGAGCAGGTGATACACTAAAAACTGTCGGATTTATGTCCGGCGGGATTGGCAAGCGCTCGAAGTTCCCCAGAGGTCCTTTGTACGTCACCAAGCTTTATTTTGACAAACCCCGTAAGGGGCGATTTTGTAATACAGGTAATATCTATGTCCACCACCACTGGCACCGTTAAATGGTTTAACGAGAGCAAGGGCTTTGGTTTCATTGCACGCGAAGACGGCCCCGACGTATTCGTGCATTTCAGTGCAATCCAGGGCGACGGCTTTCGTACCCTCGCAGACGGGCAGAAAGTCCAGTTTGAAGTGACCGAAGGGCAGAAAGGCCCTCAAGCGGCAAACGTCGTAGCGCTGTAACCGCACATACTAAAAAGGAGCTCATCGAGCTCCTTTTTAGTTTTCTCACGAAATCGAGTCACCTGCCGGTGACTCAATCCTCCTATCAGCTTTCCGCAAGGCTACGCTGACGCTCAAGCTCTGAATCCATGTACTTGATCCACTGGGCCGCGTACTCGGCCGAGCGCTTGTCACGACCGGCCGCCTGGAAGGCTTTGCGGGCACTCTCGTACTGCTTCAGGTTGAAGTAGGCCATTCCCAGAACCAGTTGAGCCGTATCCGGACGGCGCACGCCGCCACGCTGCAGACCCTTGGTGATGGCATCCACGGCTTTCTTGTTCTGGTCGCCGTCCAGATAGATGTTACCCAGGCGGGCGTAGAGCTCACCGGCATCGGACTTGGCAGCGGCCTTCTCCATCGCCGGGATGGATTTGTCCACTTCCTGCGCCTGGCGCCAGGCACCACCGGCGATCTCCCAGTTCTTGGAAGTGGCCTCGATGGATCCGTCCTTCAGACCCTTGTCCATTGTCTTGGCAGCGTAGTAGGGGATGTCGCCGTTCAGGTAGAGGTAGGCCATGGTGACCTGCTCGCTACCCTTGTCCAGGAGGCCCTGGGTGTAAACGGTATCCATCGCCGCCAGCTGTTCCTTTTCCTTCTTCTGCTCACCGTACATGTGAGAGAGCTGTACCCAGTAGTCCTTCTTCGGATAGTGGGTCAGCAGGAGTTCGAGCATCTCGACGGTACGCTTGGTGTCGTTCTTCTCGAAGTAGAGGAAACGGGCCAGGTTATACCACTGTTCCTTGGCGGGCTTGCGCTCGGCAACCGGCTTTTCGGCCTGGCGCTCGTTGTGCAGGCTGATCGCCTTCTCGACATTGCTCAGGGCCTTGTTGTAGTCCTTGAGCTGGTAGTAACCCTGGGCCAGCAGCACATAGGCGTCCGGATTGGGTGAATCGGTCATCTGGAACCACTGGTTCAGGGCGTTGATGCCCTTCTGCCACTGCTCCTGTACAAAGTACAGCTGGGCCACGGTGAAACGGGTGTTGATTTCCATCGCCAGGGGGATGTCCGGCTGGGCGATAACCCGCTCGTAGGACTTCAGGGCGTTGGCGTAATCACCGCGCTCGTAGTAGATGAACGCGTACATGTTCCAGACGTTGGCAAGCTCGTAGCTGTTCAGCTCGTTCTTGCCGCCAGCGCCGATCAGCTCGTCGAGGAGCTTCTGCGCGGTGCGCATGTCCTTGGCTTCCGCCGCGGCCTGGGCCTCGGAGAGCTTCTCGTACACTTTATTACGCAGGGCCGGGGTACGGCGGGTTTCCCGCTGGTCCGGCTGTTTATCCTGGGCCTGTACCACGGCAAGGGCAGGGACACCGAGGTCGCTCTGCAGCTGGGTAACGGCAACCTGTGCGGCCAGCACGGGCAGCGCTAACAGCGCGGCGCGGCTCCAGGTCAGGGGGTGCAACAATCTCATAATGCCTTCGCCTCGTTACTCTTCCAGCTCATAGGTGAACTTGTTCTGCACGCCAGCCACCTCGATGGCTTCGCCGTCCACCACGCGGGGCTTGTACTTGAACTTCAGGGCGGCGCTCACAGAGGCCTTCTCGAAGATGCCCGAAGGCTGGCAATCCACCGGAATCGGGTCGCGGATCGCACCGGACGTGGTCACAGTGTATTCCACGATACAGTAGCCGGAGATACCGCGGGTCTGGGCGCGACGGGGGTAGATCGGCGCGACCTTCACGATCGGCAGGTATTCGCCGTCGCCCGCGCTCATGCCGCTGGCACTGACGTTGACGTCGACCTTGGCCGTCGGCGCGGTGTTGACGATCTCCACGTCGAGCTCCATATCGAGCTCAGGCGTATCCATTTCCGGCGGCGGCTCTTCCGGGTCCTCGACCTTGTCCGGCTTCTTGACGTCCCGCTGGGTCTCGATCTCCTTGTCCTGCCGCACGATCTCGGCAACCTTGGTGGTCTTGACGTCGGGGTTTTCGAAGTTGCGGTCGATCAGCTTGTACATGATCGAGAACAGGCCAACAGCCATCGGTACGGCGAGCAGAATCGCCACTATCATTCTTACAGACTTACCCATCTCGACTTACCCCGCCTCGTCCGTGGAGGCACACAGCGGAACACCTTCCATCAGCGGTTTCAGTGTCGACAGCAGTTGGCTCACCACCGAGGTGGGTGACTCAACATCCGCCTGGATAACAAAGTTTGCCTTGGGCGCCTCTTTCTTGGCCGCTTCCGCCAGCCGGCGTGCGTTGTCCAGAGAAACCTCCTTCTTGTCGTAGTAGATGTCGCCGAGGGCCGTGACCGCGAAAATGATGGTGCCGCGTTCACAGGCGCCGGTAGAAATTGCCTCGGTCTTGGTTATCTCGACACCGGGCTCCTTGACGAAGGAAGATGTCACGATAAAAAAGATGAGCATGATGAAGACCACGTCGAGCATCGGGGTCAGGTCGATTTCGCCTTCCCCGCCGCCCTGTGCAGCCCCGGAGGATCCACGCCTACTCACTGCTTCGCCTCCTCTGGCCAGTTCACGGCGATTACGCCGGCTTCCCGCGCCGCGTCACCTACTTCGATCAGTGTTTTCGAAGTGGCGCCCGGCTGGGTTCTGATAACGAATGCCTGCTCCGGGTCGGAGGCCAGCAGCTTGGCAACGTTGGCTCGTACCGCGCGGATATCGATGCGGCGGTTTTCCATCCAGACCTGGTCGTCACCGGTAATGGTGACCACGATGCTGGTGGCATCCGAGGGATCCGATTCGGACTTGTCCGGACGGTTTACCTCGATCCCCGCTTCCTTCAGGAAGGAAGCGACGACGATGAAGAAGATCAGCATGATGAAGACCACGTCGAGCATCGGCGTCAGGTCGATCTCGGCCTGCTCTTCATCAGCTTTCCTGTTTCTCTTACGCATTGACTACGCTCTCAGTGATCGGTTGTCAGGTTGTCCCGCAAGAACTCGCTCTCGCGCTGGGCAATCCTGGTCACGTAGGTGTTGCCGAAAACCCCGGACAGTGCGGCCACCATGCCGGCCATGGTCGGGATAGTCGCCTGCTGCACGCCGCCGGCCATGGACTTGGCGTCACCACCACCGGTGACCGCCATGACGTTGAAGACCTCGATCATCCCCCAGACGGTGCCCAGCAGCCCGAACAGCGGGCAGAGGGCTACCAGGGTCTTGATCACCGGCAGGTACTGGTTGATCTGTATCCGGCACTCGGAGATCAGCTTGTCGCGGATCTGGTGGGCGTTCCAGGACTTGCGTTCGGAGCGCCCTTCCCAGGCGCTGATCGCCCGGGCCACATCGGACTTCCAGCCCATCTTGAAGTAGCAGACCCGTTCGAAGATCAGCATCCACATGACGAAGAGGAGGACGGCGATGAACCACAGCACAGGGCCGCCCTTGTCCATGAAGCCCATAAGGGCTTCATAAATTCCACCGAATCCGTCCATATCAAGACCTCAGATTGGCTTCAGTGTGCTCCGCGATGATGCCAGTGGTCTGCTCATCCAGCACGTGGATGATGCGCTGGGCGCGACCGTTTACGAAGGTATGCAGAAGTACGGTCGGGATCGCAACCAGCAGGCCGAGAACCGTGGTTACCAGGGCGCTGGAGATACCGCCGGCCATTGCCTTGGGATCGCCCGCACCGAAGATGGTGATGGCCTGGAAGGTAATGATCATACCGGTCACCGTACCCAGCAGACCCATCAGCGGGGCTACCGCGGCGATGATCTTCAGTACGGTAAGACCGCTCTCCAGCTTCGGAGTTTCCTTCAGGATGCCCTCGGACAGCTTGAGCTCCAGGGTCTCGGTGTCCATGTTGGGGTTGTCCTCGTGGATCTTCAGGACGCGGCCCAGCGGGTTGTTGGTGTTGGCCTTGTCAGACTTGAGCTGCGAGCTGACCTTGCCACCGACGAGAGTCAGGACAATCAGGCGCCATACGGCCAGGACCAGCGCGAACGCGCCTACTGCGGTGATGGCGTAACCAACGTAGCCGCCCTGGTGCCAGCGCTCCTCGAGGGTCGGGCTGTTGATCAGCGCGGACAGGTAGGAGCCGCCGGTCGGACCGGTGGGGTCGATGCCGAACTTGGTCATGCCGCCGGAGGCGGACACCAGTGCGCGGGCACCGGCCTGGTAGGAGCCGGAGGGCTGGCGGGCCAGCTCTTCCAGGCTGCCCTTGCCGGGCTGGAAGCTGAGGTACTTGCCTTCGTCGGAAACGACGTTGAACAGGCCGACACGGACGACGCGCTGCTGCAGCTTGTCACCGTTGGGCTTGGTCACTTCGGCGTCGAAGGAAACCACGCGGCCGGATTCGACCATTTCGCGGTTCAGCTCGTACCAGACGCGCTCGATTTCCTCGATGGAAGGCAGCTTGTCGGACTGGCTCATCTTGTCGATGAGGTCCTTCAGGAACACTTCGCGATCGGGGTACTGGGCGGAAGTCAGGGAGTTTTCCAGGTTACGGGCGAGGTCGCCCGCGGAAGAAGTCAGGTGGCCGAACAGTTCGGACAGGGTACCGAGCTTCTCGCGCAGCTGCTGCTGCTTCGCGGTGACGGCCAGTTCGTTCTCTTCGAACTTGTTCTCCAGCTGGCTGGAGATCTGCTCCTGGCGGGCGCGTTCGGCTTCGGCGCGCTTCAGTTCGGCGGCCTGGTTGGCTTTGTCTTTGGCGAAGCGCTGCTCGCGCTCGCGGTTTTCCTGGGCGGCGGTTACCTGGCCGCGCTTCACGTAGTCAAGCAGCTCGTCCAGGGTCTGCGCTTCCTGGGCCACGCCAACGTTGGAAATCGTCAGCAGGCCGGCGAATGCAGTTGCCGCGGCGGCCTTAACAAATTTGATGCTCATTATTGGGCCTCCGGTGCGGCGATGGGCAGGGACAGCAGGTCGATGGCGGCCTCTTTGCGGGCGATGCGCAGACCCGCCATTACGGCGTTGCGGTACTCACCGCGATCAAGGGGTACCCAGGTCCGGCTGGCCTGGTCCCAGGCGCCTGCCAGTTCGGTGTCGGTGGTCTGGTAGACCAGGGCGATACGACCCACGCTGAGGAAGTTGACCTCGCGCTCCTGGCCGTCGATGTCAACCGAACCCTTGTAGGCTTCGATCCCGCGGCCGTACTCGTTTTCAATCTGGTAGGCTTCGAGCACCTGGCGGAATTTCTCCGACACGGTGACGTCTGCGCGGTCAAGGTTGGCGCGCAGGAAGGCGATGCGTTGCTGGCGCTCTTCCATGTGGAAGGGAACGTCCAGTTCGATGAATTTCTCGAGACCGTCGATCATGCGGATGATCAGCGGCGTCATCTGGCGCTGGATCACGGTCACCTGGTCGATCGACTCGTCGATCTCCGTCATGCGCTTGACCTGATCGTCGATCTGGCGCTGCAGGCGGGCGTTGTAAACCTTGAGGCCGTCGATCTGCTTGTTGACTGTTTTGTAGTCACTCAGCAGGTCGCGGGTTTCCTCGGCCAACTTGTCGATCTTACCTTGGGAGGTGCGGGCAGCCTGATGCTTGGCCTCACCAACTTCGATAATGGAATCAAGTGTGCTGGCCTGAACCGTCGCTGCGAGACCCCCGAGGGACCCCGCAGTGACAAGCGCAGCGATCAGTGCATTTTTCAATCGATGCATAGTCATGGGAGATTAATTTCCTGTGTCCAACAAAAAGAAGCGGCTCTGATTAAACCGGAGAACGGAACTACGAATTCAGTGAATAACAACAGAGTCGGTATACAGAGGCTGAGCATTTAAGCTGATTGCCAAAGGATTTTCAATTGTCCAGCGCAGCTGATTGTTTCCTCGCAGTCAAGTGTGAATATTGGTAACACTGTAGTTTGAAAGATTACAATTCGGTAACACAGTTGACTTAAGACTCTGCCCTTTGGGCCCGCTCGAAGATCACAAAACTGTAAATACAAGGGCTGGCGGGGTCATCGGCATGAATTTCCCGACTGACCTCCCGCCACTCGGTCCAGTCAATTGGCGGCAGTTTAGTGTCACCATTAAACACTTCCTGCAACTCTGTCAGATAGATGCGACCGGTGGCAGGTAACAACTGGCTGTAGAGTTGGCCGCCCCCGATGAGCATCACCTCCCCGACCCCCGCGGATTTGGCCAGATCACGGCCCAGGGCCAGCGCCTGACCAGCGCTGCGGGCCACGTGCACGCCCTCAGCCGTCCAGTTCTCGTCCCGGGTCACGACGATATTCTCGCGCCCCGGGAGGGGCTTGCCGATCGACTCGTAGGTCTTGCGCCCCATCAGCACGGGCTTGCCCATGGTCACCCGGCGGAAGTACTTAAGGTCCGCCGGCAGGTGCCAGGGCATGCCGCCATCGCGGCCGATCACGCCATTGCTGGCAGCGGCGACGATCAGGGCGAGGCGGGGCTCGCTCATATCGCCACCGGAGCGGCGATGTGGGCGTGGGGCGCATAGCCCACCAGTTCGAAATCCTCGAAGCGATAATCGTAGATCGACTCGGGCCGGCGCAGGATCTTCAACTCGGGCAGCGGCCGCGGCTCACGCGAGAGCTGCTCCCTCACCTGCTCCAGGTGATTGCTGTAGAGATGGGAGTCCCCGGTGGTGATGATGATCTCCCCGGGTTCCAGCTCGCATTGCTGACACAGCATATGGGTGAGCAGCGCCAGGCTGGCGGTGTTGTAGGGCAGGCCGAGGAAGGAGTCACTGGAGCGGATGTAGAGCTGCGCCGACAACTTCCCCCGGGCCACGTAGAACTGGTAGAGCAGGTGGCAGGGTGGCAGGGCCATGCGACCGGCACGGGCATTTTCCTGGGGACTGACGCTCTCGTCGGGCAGGTATTCCACGTTCCAGCCATGAAACAGGATCCGCCGGCTGTCCGGATTGCGCCGCAGGCAGTCCACCACGTAGTCGATCTGGTTGATGCTGCCGCCATCGCGGGTCGGCCAGGCAGTCCACTGGGCGCCGTAGATCGGGCCGAGGTCGCCCTCCTCCGTGGCCCACTCGTCCCAGATGGAGACGCCGTGCTCTTTCAGCCAGGCGATATTGGTGTCGCCCCTGAGGAACCAGATCAACTCATTGGCGATGCCCTTGAAATGCAGCTTCTTGGTGGTCAGCAGGGGGAAGCCGTCGGCCAGGTCGTGGCGGAACTGGCGGCCAAACACCGAGAGGGTGCCGGTTCCGGTGCGGTCATCCTTGGACACGCCCTTGTCGAGTATGTCCTGCAGCAGTTCGAGGTATTGCTTCATGTTCGGGTTTGACCCTCCGTGGATCGCGCCTCCCCGCGGCCGCGGTAGGCGTAGACCAGCAGGACGATGCCGACCAGCACCATGGGCAGGCTCAGCACTTGCCCGCGGGTCAGCCAGCCGAAGGCATCGAAGCCTATGTGGGCGTCGGGTTGGCGGAAGAATTCGACGAAAAAGCGCACGCAGCCGTACATCAGGGAGAACAGGCCGGAGACCGCGCAGAGCGGCCGCGGCCGGGCGGAAAACCAGTACAGCACCGTGAACATCAGCAGCCCTTCCAGGGCGAACTGGTAGAGCTGGGAGGGATGTCGCGCCAGTTGCTCCGGATCGGCGGGGAAGACCATGGCCCAGGGCACGTCGGTCGCCCGGCCCCAGAGCTCCTGGCCGATAAAGTTCCCCAGCCTGCCCAGCCCGAGCCCCACCGGCACCAGCGGGGCGATGAAATCCATCAGTTTCCAGAAGGGAATGCTGTTGCGGCGCCCGAACAGCCACATGGCCAGCAGCACCCCGAGAAAACCGCCGTGGAAGGACATCCCCCCCTCCCAGACGCGCAACGCCCAGGAGGGATCCTCGATGAGCCGCTGCCCGCCGTAGAGAAAGGTATAACCCACACGGCCGCCGAGCACGACGCCCAGGGCCACGTAAAAGACCAGGTCATCGAGCTGGTCGCGGCGGATCGGGCTCCAGGGATTGGCGCAGCGCCGCTTCGCCAGCCACCAGCCGATGGCGATGCCGGTGAGGTAGGCCAGGCCGTACCAGTGGACTTTCAGGGGACCGATGGCAAAGGCGACCGGATCGATTTGCGGGTAGGGCAGCATGGGGGAACCGTCAGCGTGAGCGCGTATTATGTTGCAGCGCACTGCGATTCACAATTGGACAGGTAATCCGGGGTGATTCGCAGCCGGCCCATGTTCCCCTGCGCGGCCTGGCCAAGTATGCTCTCACCGCATGTGCCTGATCCTGTTTGCCTACCGGCAGCGCGAGGACTTCCCGCTGCTGCTCACCGCCAATCGCGACGAATACCACGCCCGCCCGACCCGCGCCGCCGGCTTCTGGCCCGAGCACCCGGAAGTGCTGGCCGGACGCGACCTGCAGGCCGGGGGCACCTGGCTCGGCATCACCCGCAGCGGACGCTTCGCCGCCATTACCAACTTCCGCGATCCCTCGCGCACCGTGGCGGCGCCGCGCTCGAGGGGAGAACTGACCATGGATTTCCTCCTCGGCCGCGACAGCCCCGGCGATTATATCCGCCGCAAACGCGCCAGCGACGCGCAATACGCCGGCTTCAACCTCCTGCTCGGCGACCGCGAGTCCCTGTGGTACTACAGCAATGCGGGGGGTGGCGCCCGGGAACTGGCAGCCGGCGTGTACGGCCTCTCCAACGCCCTGCTGGACACCCCCTGGCCCAAGGTCGAACAGGGGCGCGCGTCCCTGCAACAGGCGCTCGGCCCCGCTCCCAGCCACGAGCAACTCGCCGCCGCGCTGGCGGGGCGGCAGCTGGCGAGTGACGAAGACCTGCAACTGCAGGGCCTTGAAGGCGAGATGGAAAAAGCGCTGTCGGCCCAGTTTATCGTCGACCCGGTCTACGGCACCCGGGCCACCACCACCCTGTGGCTGGGCGCGAGTGGCGAGGTGAGCTTCCGCGAGACCAGCTATCTTGCCGGCGGCAGGGAGAACGGGCGGGTGGAAGAAACTTTCACGCTTTCCTGAGCCGCTGCTCCCACAGGCCTGCCTGGCCTACACCGCCTGCACTCCCGGCCGAAGCTCAGGCCTCGACCGGCGCGTGGATGTACTGCTGCATGCCGTGGTCGCTGAGGAACTTCATCATGCGATCGTGGATCTTCACCGAGCACTCCATCACCAGGACCTCCGCGAGCAACTCCCGGGCCTCTTCCAGGCGGATACTGCGCAGGGCGTTTTTCACCCGCGGCAGGCTGGTGGCATTCATCGACAGCACTTCATAGCCCATGGCCATGAGCAGGACGGCCCCCTCAGGGTCCCCCGCCAGCTCGCCGCAAATACCCACCCGCTTGCCCTCGGCGCGGGCGGCATCGGCCACCGCCACAAGGGCGTGCAGGACCGCGGGGTGCATGGTGTGGTAGAGATCGGCGACCCTGGCGTTGTTGCGGTCCACCGCCAGCAGGTACTGGGTGAGGTCGTTGGAGCCCACCGAGAGGAAATCCACCCGGCGCGCCAGCTCGCGGGCCTGGTAGACCGCGGAGGGTACTTCCACCATGACCCCGATCGGCGGCAACTCGGCGGCCACTCCCTCCTGCAGGATCTCCTGGTGGCTGCGACGGATCAGCTGCAACGCCTCGTCCAGTTCGGAGACGTTGCAGATCATCGGCAGCATGATGGCGAGGTTGTTGAGACCGGCATTGGCCTTGAGCATGGCCCGGACCTGGGAGAGGAAAATCTCCGGGTGGTCGAGGGTCACCCGTATACCGCGCCAGCCGAGGAAGGGGTTGTCCTCCTCGATCGGGAAATAGGGCAGCGCCTTGTCCCCGCCGATGTCCAGTGTTCGCATGATCACCGGTCGCGGGGCGAAGGCCTCCAACTGGCTGCGGTAGATCTGCCGCTGCTCCTCCTCGGTGGGGAAGCGGTCCCGCAGCAGGAAGGGCACCTCGGTGCGGTAGAGGCCGACACCCTCCGCACCCTGCTCGATGGAGCGGGCGACATCGGCCATCAGGCCGGTATTGACGAAGAGCGGCAGGCGGTGGCCGTCCAGGGTTTCACAGGGCAGGTCGCGCAGGGATTCCAGGTCCTTGCTGAGCTTGCGGTCGGAAAACAGTACTTCCTCGTAGCGCGCCAGGACCTCCGGTCGGGGGTTGAGGTGCACGCTGCCGTTGTAGCCGTCGACGACCACCTGCCGCCCCTCGAGGCGGGTGTAGGGCAGGTCCACCGCGCCCATCACCGTGGGGATGCCCATGGCCCGGGCGAGAATGGCGACGTGGGAGTTGCCGGAGCCGCGCACCGAAATCAGCCCGGCGAGGCGCTCCCGCGGTATTTCGCCCAGCGAGGACGCAGTGAGTTCCTCCCCCACCAGTACGGTCTGGGCGGGGAAGGTGCGCTCTTCCTTGTCCGCTGCCTGCAGGTGAGCCAGCATGCGGGTGCCCAGGTCCTTCACGTCGACCGCCCGCTCCTTGAGGTAGCTGTGCTCCATGCGCTCGAAGTGGCGGATGTGCTCGATCATCACCTGGCTGAGGGCGCCCTGGGCCCACTGCCCCTCCTTGATCAGGCTGACCACCTCGCGCCCGAGCTTGGAGTCGTCGAGGATGCCGAGGTAGACGTCGAACAGGGCGTGGTCCTCTTTCGAGAGCTCACTGCCGAGGTTGTCGGCGACGTGCTGGATGTCTTCACGGACCCGGGCAAGGGCGCTGCGGAAGGCCTGCAATTCGGCGCGCCGGTCGCTGATGAGCTTGCGCGGCACCGCGTAGAGGTCGGCCACCGGGGACACCACCACCGCGGTACCGATGGCGATACCGGGCGCCCCGGGCACGCCGCCGACCCGGGTGGTCGTGGGTTCTTCCTGGCCCTCCAGGTCAAAGGCGCCGGTAACCCGGGCGTGGGCGATCACCGCCGCCAGCTGGGCCGACATGGTGACCAGGAAGGCTTCCTCGCCCTCGTCGAAGCGGCGGCGCTCGGCCTGCTGCACCACCAGCACGCCGAGCACCTTGCGCTGGTGAATAATGGGTACGCCGAGGAAAGCGTTGAAAGGTTCCTCGCCGATGTCCGGGAAAAAGCGGAAATTCGGGTGGGCCGGGGCGTTCTCGAGATTCAGCGGTTCCTCGCGCTCGGCAACGGTGCCCACCAGGCCCTCGCCGGGGCCAAGGCTGGCGACCCCGATCTGGTCCAGGTTCAGCCCCTCGGTGGCGCGAAAAATGAAGCGCTCCCCGCCGCGATCGCGCAGGTAGATACTGCAGACTTCGGTGCCCATGGCGTCGCGCACCCGGCGGACGATAATGCGCAGCGCCTCCTCCAGGCTGGCGGCGGCATTAACTTCCTGGACGATGTGTCGCAGGGTTTCCAGCATGGCCCTAGCTCTCTACCCGTTGGTCGGTCAGCTTGCCGAGGGGGATCACCAGTTCTTTCATCGCCCGACGGTACACCTCCCGCTTGAAGGAGATCACCTGGTTCAGGGGGTACCAGTAACTCACCCACTGCCAGTGATCGAATTCCGGTTTTGCATTGGCATCCAGTTGTACCGCCTCGTCGCCCGCGAGCAGGCGTAGCAGGTACCATTTCTGTTTCTGGCCGATGCAGGCGGGTTGCTGCCCCTTGCGGATATAACGCTGGGGCAGGCGGTAGCGCAGCCAGCCCCGGGTCACCGCCAGCAGCTCGACGGATTCCGGGGTGAGCCCCACCTCTTCGTGCAGTTCGCGGTAGAGCGCCTGCTCCGGTGTCTCGCCCTCGTTGATGCCGCCCTGGGGGAACTGCCAGGCGTTGCGTCCGCCGACCCGCCTGGCCCACAGGACCTGCCCACAGTCATTGGCGAGCACTATCCCTACATTTGGCCTGAAGCCATCTTTATCTATCACAACTTCGCTATCTTTTATTGAGCGCGGGCTATTGTTCCACACTTTCCGGCCTCAGAGAAATTTACTCCGAATGCCGCGGACGCTATCCTGCCGCCTCTTTCCAAGCGAGATACCCCACCCATGGCCCTGGCGATTTTCGACCTCGACAACACCCTGATCGGCGGTGACAGCGACCACCTGTGGGGTGAGTTCCTCTGCGAGCAAGGGCTTGTTGACAGCGAAAACTTTGCCGCACAGAACGACCGCTTCTACGCCGACTACCTGTCGGGAGACCTCGACATCGACGCCTACCTGCGCTTCGCCCTCGGGCCGCTGAAGGGTCGACCCCCGGAGGAACTGGCCCAGTGGCACCGGGATTTCATGCGCCTCAAGATCGAGCCGCTGATCCTCCCCGCGGCGCTGGCCCTGCTCGAGGACCACCGGCTGCGCGGCGACCGCCTGCTGATCATTACCGCCACCAATGCCTTTATCACCCGCCCCATCGCCAGCGCGCTCGGGGTGGAGGAACTGCTCGCCTGCGAGGGCGAGATGATCGACGGCCGCTACACCGGCGAACCCCTGGGGGTCGCGAGCTACGGCGCCGGCAAGGTGACCCGGCTCGACCAATGGGCCGCGGCGGAGGATGTCGGCCTCGACGGCGCCTGGTTCTACAGCGACTCCCACAACGACCTGCCGCTGCTGCAACTGGTGGACAACCCGGTCGCCGTGGACCCCGACGACACCCTGCGGGCCCACGCCGCTGCCGCCGGCTGGCCGATCATCTCCCTGCGCGACGATAACTAAAACGTGCGGGCTCCTGCAGGGGCCTCAGAAATGCGCGTTACCCGGCGTCCGCGGGAAGGGGATCGCGTCCCGCACATTTTCCATGCCAGTGATGTAATTCAGCAGCCGCTCGAACCCCAGCCCGAAGCCCGCGTGGGGCACGCTGCCGTAGCGGCGCAGGTCGCGGTACCACCACAGCTCCTCGCGAATGCCGTCGTCCATGCGCGACTCGAGCACATCGAGGCGCTCCTCCCGCTGGCTGCCACCGATGATCTCGCCGATGCCGGGCGCCAGCACGTCCATCGCCGCCACCGTCTTGCCGTCGTCGTTGAGGCGCATGTAGAAAGCCTTGATGTCCTTCGGGTAGTTCATCAATACCACCGGCCTGCCGACATGCTTCTCGGCGAGGAAGCGCTCGTGCTCGGACGCCAGGTCCACCCCCCAGGTGACGGGGAATTCAAAGGTCTCGCCGCAGTTCTTCAGGATATCGATGGCATCGCTGTACTCCATGCGCTCGAAGCGGTTGTCGATCACCCCCCGCAGGCGGTCGATGACAGTCTCGTCGACGCGCTGCTGGAAGAAGGCCATGTCGTCCTCGCACTCCTCCAGCACCCGGGTGAACAGGTGCTGCAGCAGGTCCTCGGCGAGGTCGGCGTCGTCCTGCAGGTCGGCGAAGGCGATCTCCGGCTCTACCATCCAGAATTCCGCCAGGTGGCGGCTGGTATTCGAGTTTTCCGCCCTGAAGGTGGGGCCGAAGGTGTAGACCTTGCTCATGGCCAGGCAGTAAGACTCCACCTCGAGCTGGCCTGACACCGTCAGGAAGGCGTCGCCGGCGAAGAAGTCCTGGCTGTAGTCGGGACGGCCATCGGGCCCGCGGGGAAGGTTGACCGCATCCAGGGTGCTGACACGGAACAGTTCGCCGGCCCCCTCGCAGTCACTGCCGGTGATGATCGGCGTGTTGATCCAGTGGAAATCCCGCTGGTAAAAATAATTGTGGATGGCATTGGCCAGGGTGGTGCGGACCCGGGTAATGGCCCCGAAGGTGTTGGTGCGCGGGCGCAGGTGGGCCTGGGTGCGCAGGTATTCAAAGGTATGCCGTTTCTTGGCGATGGGGTAGCTTTCCGCATCCTCAACCCAGCCGACCACCTCGACCTCGCTGGCCTGGATCTCCACGTTCTGCCCCTTGCCCTGGGATTCCACCAGTTCGCCGGTGACGATCACGGCACAGCCGGTGGAGAGCTTCAGGACTTCCGAATCGTAGTTTTCGAGACTGTTCGGCGCCACGGCCTGGATGGGGTCGAAGGCGGAGCCGTCATGCACCGCCAGGAAGGAAATTCCGGCCTTGGAATCGCGTTTGCTGCGCAGCCAGCCACGCACGGTGACCTGCTGGCCGAGGGAGTCGCCCCTCAGGGCGCTTGCAACTGATAATAGCTCCGGCATGCTCGCTTTCTCCGGCTGGTGGGGAAAGCGGCAAGCATACCGGATAGGCCGCTCAGGGCGCTACGGAGACGCTCTTCTTGAGGTTGCGGGTGTAGCGGTTGCCGTTCAGGGTAACGTCGGCCACCAGGCCCTTGTCGGAGAGGATGAAGCCCACTACCGAGTCGGACTGGGCGCCCAGCTTCACGCCACTGGGAGAGTTGATCACCGGCAGGGTCACGTTGCCGTTCTCGCCCACTTTCCAGCTGCTCTTGTTGCGGAAGGTGTTGAGGGCGTCGATGTCGCGGAAAACGATCACCTCGGACTTGAAGCCATGCTCCTTGGTGTCCAGGCCGTAGTTGTGGCCGGCGTTGGTGTAGTAGGCCACGGGCTCGCCCTTGACCAGCAGCACGCCTTCGCCGTACTGGCCGCCGAGGCCGAAACCGAGGCGGAAGATATCCGGGAACACCAGCACGCCTGCGGCGTCTTCGAGCATGTCGTCACCGTCCACCGCGTACTGTTTGAACGCGGTGAGCACTTTCTCGGTGTTGGTGTTGATGTATTCGATGGAGTCTGCCAGTACGGGCGGGCAGAGCAGGGCCGCGAGCAGTGCGGCAGTTGCGGTTATGCGTGTTGTTGACTTCATATTCCCTCCCCTGCGGGTCGTTCCAGGGATGTTGCGGACTTCGGTTTGCCCTGACTCCTGGAGCGCTGGGCAGGGAGGCAATTCTACACCAGGGGAAAGCTCTCGAGCCGCAAAAAATGCGCGAAATCGCTCAAAAATCGGGCAGTGGGTATCAGGCAGCGGTATGCAGGCCGCATTCGCGACCATCGTGGACCTTGGTGGGATCGAAATAGTGCTTGCAGGTCGGCAGTTCGAAGCGCTCCATGTAGGCCTCGACCTGCTCGTCGTTCCAGCTGAAAATCGGCGCCACCTTGATGATGCCACGGCCGTCCAGGGACACCACGTCCAGCGACTTGCGGTGCTCGGTTTCCTCCCGGCGGATGCCGGTCAGCCAGATTTGCGGCTGGAATTCGGCGAGGGCGCGATCGAAAGGATCCAGCTTCACCTGGCGGGTGAATTCCTGGTGCAGCTCCTCTTCGTCCACCGTAGGAATGCCGCCCATGATGGCGTTGCGCCGCTCGCTGGTCATCTCAGGTGTGTAGACATGCATGTTCAACTCGAGGTCCCGGATCAGGCGCTCGGCGACTATATAGGTGTCCCGCAGGTTGTAGCCGGTATCGACCCAGATGGTGGGCACCGACTTGTCGATCTGGCTGACCAGGTGCAGCATGACCGCGGCATTGCGCCCCATGCTGGTTGTGGCGATGGTCGGCACCTGCTGCGCCAGCGCCCAACGCACGACATCCCCGGCGTCGGCATCACGCAGGGAGTCGTTTACGCTGTCGAGGTCCAGATCCAGCACGTCATTGCATCTCTTGGGGGCAATCGGACCGAACTTTAAAGAATCAAATCTCCTATTACAAATAACAGAAGATTATATGGTTATTCCCGAGCTCAGGCCGCCGCCCGGGAGGCGGCGCGTTCCAGCTCGGCGTGCAGTTCGAGGTACTGCTGGGTCAGTTTGTGGCTGGGCGCCAGGTCCACCAGGGGCCGGTGTTCACGGTGGGATTCGCGCATCTTCACCGAGGAACCGAGGAAGGTCTGCAGCACCGGGTAACCCTCCTCTTCCAGCTCCGCCACCAGCTCGCCGGGCAGGCGGGCCTGGGCGTTGAACTGGTTGATCACCACACCCTCCACCTCGAGTTCCGGGTTGTGGTCTTCCTGCAATTCGGCGATGTTGTCCATCAGGGCATAGAGGCTCTGGCGGGCGAAACTGTCGCAATCGAAGGGAACCAGCACCGAATCGGCGGCGATCAGCGCGGACTTGGAGTAGAAGTTGAAGTTCGGCGGGGTGTCGATGTAGATCCGGTCGTACTCGTCGTCGAGCTTTTCCAGCGCGTCGCGGAGCTTGTAGATCTTGTAGCGGGACTCCAACTCCTTCTCCATCGCCGAGAGCGTGGGGCTCGAGGGCATCAGGAAGAGGTTTTCGTAGGCGGTTTCCCAGACAAAGGAATCGGGGTTCTTCTGCATCCGCTTGGAGCCCACCGTCTGCTTGAACAGCCCGGCCACGCCCTGGGCTTCCGCGGGGAAGGCCTCGGCGTCGATCTCGCCGACCAGGTAGTGGGTGGTGTTGCCCTGCACATCGAGGTCCACCACCAGTGTTCGATAGCCCTGGGAGGCGCCGATCGCTGCCAGGTTACAGGTGATGCTGGTCTTGCCGACCCCCCCTTTCTGGTTGAAAACCACGCGTTTCATCTCAACTCGTACCGTGCTCAGTAGTTTCCGGGAATGCTTTCGAGTTTACGCAATGGCGTGGGGCAATGTAAGCACTCCCTGTGATTTCCACTATGCTGATGGGCAATGCCGGGCCCCGAACAGGTCCCGTGAGCAGGAGACGATAAGCCCGAAGGAGAACCACATCCCGCAGCTGATCGACGACATCCACGACTTCTGGTTCGGCGAACTCGACGCCCGGGGCATGAGCCCCGGGGATCGCAGGAAACTGTGGTTCCGCGGTGGCGCGGAACACGACGAGCGCTGCCGGCAACAGTTCGGCGAAGCCTGTGCCGAGGCCATCGACGGGGGGCTCGGTGAATGGGAGGCCAGCGATGCGGGTGTCGTGGCACTGGTCCTGCTGCTGGACCAGTTCCCGCGCAATATCTACCGCGGCACACCCCGCGCCTTCGACGGGGACCCGCGGGCGCGCGCACTGAGCCTGGAATGGGTCGAACACGGGCACTACCAGCGCCTGCCCGCCAGCCACCAGGTCTTCCTTTTCATGCCCCTGGAACACAGCGAGCGAATCGAGGACCAGGACACCTGCGTGACGCTCTTCAACCAGCTGGCGGCCACCACCGGCTCGGAACTGATCCTGGATTTCAGCCGCTACGCCGTGGCCCACCGGGAGGTGATCGCCCGCTTCGGCCGCTTCCCCCACCGCAACGAAATCCTCGGGCGCGAGTCCAGCAGCGCGGAACTGGCCTGGCTGGAAGAGCACGGCGGCTTCTGACCCGCCGAGTTCCCGCCTACCGACAATAGCGCTATGCTTTGCAGCCCCGCAGTTTCGAGAACCGACAATGACCCAGTCCAGCCTCCGGGTACAGCTCCTCCTGACCGGCAACGAACTCATGAGCGGCGACACCGTGGATTCCAATTCCTCGATGATCGCCCGCCGGCTCGACGAGCTGGCCATCGACGTGCGCCGCAAGGTCACCGTAGGTGACGACCCGGCCCTGCTGCGCGAGGAACTCGCCGCCATGGCCGCCAGCTCCGACCTGGTCATCGTCAATGGCGGCCTCGGCCCCACCATTGACGACCTCACCGCGGAAATCCTCGCCGATGTGGCCGGCGTACCCCTGGAGGAACACCCCCAGGCAGCGGAACACCTGCGCCAGTGGTGCGGTGGCCGCAACCTCACCCTCAACGCCGCCAACCTGAAACAGGCGGTGCTGCCAAGGGGCTGCCGGATCATCGACAACCCCATCGGCAGCGCCGTGGGCTTCGAAATGCCAGTGGGCGATTGCCGAGTCATCTGCACCCCCGGCGTCCCCGGAGAATTGCGGGCCATGCTCGACCTCATCCTCGAGGACCTCGCAGCACACCTGGGACGCAAACTGGAGCGCGACATCCTGCGCCTGCAGACCTTCGGCCTCGGCGAATCCTCCGCCCAGCAACTGATCGCAGACAACATCCCCGACTGGCCGGCGGAAGTGGAACTGGGCTTTCGCGCCGGCGCGCCGCAACTGGAAATCAAGCTGGTGGTGGACCGCGCGGCCGACCTGCCCAAGCGCGAGCACTGCCTCGCGCAAATCCGCGCGCTCTTCGGCGATCACATCATTGGCGAGGGCGACGCCAGCCTGGCCGACACGGTTGTCGAGCTGCTGCGCCAGCGCGGCGCCACCCTGGCCACCGCCGAATCCTGCACCGGCGGCCTCATCGCTTCCATGCTGACCCGCATCCCCGGCGCATCCGAGGCCTTCCACGCGGGCTTCGTCACCTACGACAACGCAATCAAGCGCGACGTACTCGGTGTGCCCCAAGGCACGCTCGATGAGCACGGTGCGGTGAGCGAGGAAGTGGTGCTGGCCATGGCCCGGGGCGCTCTCGAGAAAGCCGGCGCCGACTACGCGATCGCGGTGTCCGGCATCGCGGGCCCGGGGGGCGGCAGCGAGGACAAGCCGGTAGGCACTGTCTGGCTGGCCTGGGGCAGCGCCGACGACCTGCAGACCCGCCGCCTCCTCTGGCCGGTCGAGCGCCGCCTGTTCCAGACCATGGTAGCGGCCGCGGGCCTCGACATGATTCGCCGCAAGCTTCTCGGTATCGCCAGTGAGTCGCGGCATATGTTGATGCGGCGGGCCTGAGGGAATCTCTCGGCTACATTCCGATGTACGCGAGCATTGGAGCCCGAGTGGCAGTACCGATTGGTGCCACGATCCCGCATTCGCCCGGGATTTTCCCGCGCTTGCTCCAAAGCGTTTATAGTCGCCGCGCGGAAAAATCCCGGGCGAATGCTGACGGCAGGGGAACATCCCACCGCTGGAATGTTCACATCGGGGATAGTTCGCTGAGGGATGAGATCGGCACGGCGCGAGGGATGCAGCTCGTTTGGCATCTCCGTCGCGAGTATAAACGCTTTCGAGCAGAGGAGATGCCAAACGAGCTGCATCCCGGTTCCGGAGCGCCCAACGCACTGAATCCGGCCTGGGCCGAACCTACACCGTAACGGCAACCCCCCTAAATCCGCAATCCGCACAATTTGCCGCACGAACTCGAAGGCGTTTAATACTCGCCCGCGCCTGTTTCCACTGAGTGCTGGCGCAGTGCCAGCTTCAGGGTTCAGGGCTGCAACTGTTCGATTTCCCAGGCGTCGTCTTTGCGGAAGTAACGGAAGCGATCGTGGAGGCGATGCTCCCTGCCCTGCCAGAACTCGATGCGTTCGGGCAGGACGCGGTAGCCGCCCCAGAAGTCGGGGAGGGGAATTTCGCCGCGGCCGAACTTCTCGCGGATGGCGCGGGCCTGCTCCTCGAGCAGGGCGCGGGCGGAAATGGGCCGGCTCTGGCGGGAGGCCCAGGCGGCGATCTGGCTCTCCCGCGGGCGGGTGGCGAAGTAGGCGGCGGATTCGGCGATGCTCATTTTCTCCGCGGTGCCGGAGACGATCACCTGCCGGTCGAGGACGTTCCAGGGGAAGTGCAGGGAGACCTGCGGGTGTGCGGCGATGTCATGCGCCTTGTTGCTGCCGTAATTGGTGTAAAAGACGAAGCCCCCGCGGGAGAGGCCCTTGAGCAGGACGATGCGCTGGCCGGGCTGGCCCTGGGCGTCGACAGTGGCCAGGACCATTGCCGTGGGGTCTTCCAGTCCGGCCTTCACGGCCTGCTCGAGCCAGTGTTCGAACTGGGTCAGGGGGTTGTCGTGAAGACTCTCACGGCTCAGCCCCCCCGCCGTGTACTCGCGCCGATAATTCTCGTAGCCCATATCTTGCGCCGCTCAGCTACCCTTTCCCGGCGGGAATTCGCCGAAGACCAGGGCGGCGGCTTTCTTGCGCCGTTGCGCGGCTTTCGCCTCATCCGGCTGTGGCTTCAACTCTGACTGGATGATGGAGCGCCACACGGAACGGTTGCGCAGGGGGTCGATCATGTCGACGATCAGGGTGCCCTCGGTGTACTGCCGCACGCTGACGTCCGAGACCGCAGGGCCGCAGCGCCAGCAGTTGTAATAGCTCATGCCGTCATAGGTGCGCACGTCGGTGCGATCCCGGGTGACCAGGTGCCAGGTCAGCAGCAGGTCGGCGGCGCTGCTGTCGCCGATCACCTTGAAACCCTTGCCCTGGAGTTCATTGGTAATCGCCTCGTTGATGCGGTCGACCTGCATGTCGCTGATGGCGATATTGGAAACTTTGGTGCGATCCAGGGACTGGATGGCGATGGTTTTCACCACGGCGAAGTCGTAGCTCTGGTCGAAATCGGTGTTGGCCTGCGGTGTGGTGGTGCAGGCGGTGACCAGCAATACCAGCATCAGGGCGCCGAGGGTTTGCAGCAAACGTGGGGTCATGGGGAAAAGCTCCTGTTCGGTCTGTCGGGCATTATAGGCAACTCTGTCCGCTGCGCTAACGATTTAACCGGGTGGTGGCTTCATTCCGACGTACTCGGGTAGACGGGGGCGCGGCGGGCGAAGGCGGGTATTTCGGGGAAGCGGTGGAATTGTTCCCAGTCGGGGCCCAGGATGTCTTCCAGTGGCTGGCCGTATGCCCTGGTCCAGGTTTCGTTCATGTTTCTCTGCAGGGCCCGGGGGTCGGCACCGAGCAGGGCGGCGGCTTCCATCAGGCCTTCGGTGCGCAGGCGTTGTCCGGGGGGGAGGTCGTCGCCGGCGGCCAGGGCGGTGAACATCTGCTCCCAGCGTCGTTGAATTTCTTCGACAATTTTGTCCATTCGCATTGCCCGTCAATTGCGTCGCCAGCCCTACCATTAGATTAACTTCTTATCCTGGTGGAGAAAAACCGTGGCACTTCGAACACGTGGGTGAGCGTGATTGGGTCTGGTGAAACACGCCAAAAAGCGCACATCCATGTGCAGGCTCGGTCGGCGACGCACCCGAAAAGAGGGGCAGGCTCTCCTGTCGCCTCACGGTTCCACCAGACCCAATCACCCTCACCCACTCACCATCGGAGTGAGGCCATACTCACCAAAAGGATAGCGTGGCTGTATTTGCGCCGTGTATAAAAAACGTTAAAGTCAATCGCTACCATCAGCCACCGGAACCAAGGAATATCGTGAAATTCGCCAAGATTCTCCTCGCTGTATCGCTCTCCTTCTCTATTACCCTACCGCTGACCACTCGCGCAGAGACCACTTCAACCCCGATTCCGATTATCGACTACGGCGAGCGCTTCCTGCCGGAGGTCGCGCAGCACGGCATGGTCGTGGGTACGGAAAAGATTGCCACGGAGGTCGGGCTCGACATGCTGCGCCGCGGCGGCAACGCGGTAGACGCGGCGGTGGCCACGGGCTTTGCGCTGGCGGTGACCTATCCGCGGGCGGGAAATATTGGCGGCGGGGGTTTCATGCTGATTCACCTGGCGGAAGGCGAGCGGCAGGTGTTTATCGATTACCGGGAGATGGCGCCCGCGGCCGCCACCCGGGACATGTTCCTGGATGACGAGGGCGAGGTCGACAAGCAGAAGGAGTATTTCAGCCTGCAGGCGGCGGGGGTCCCGGGTACGGTGGACGGTCTGCTGTATGCGCTGGAAAAATACGGTTCGCTGTCGCGCAAGGAGGTGCTGGCGCCGGCGATTGCGCTTGCGGAGAAAGGGTTTCCGGTGAGCTACTCCCTGGTGCGGGATATCGGTACCCGGGCGATGATGCTGGGGATGGACGCGGAATCCCAGTCGATCTTTTTCCATGAAGATGGCTCCGAGTATGCGATTAGCGAGACCTTCCGCCAGCCGGACCTGGCCTGGACCTTGCGCCAGATTGCTGAGCGCGGACGGGACGGTTTCTATCGCGGGCCGGTGGCCCGGAAGATCGTCGACGCGATGGAGAAGGATGGCGGCATCATGACGCTGCAGGACCTGGCGGGCTATCGCAGCGTGGAGCGGGAGCCGGTGCGCGGAACCTTCAATGGGTATGAGGTGGTCTCCGCGCCGCCCCCCTCTTCCGGCGGCATTCACATCGTGCAGATGCTGAACATCCTGGAGGGCTACGATCTGGCGGGAATGGGGTCCAACAGCGCCGATTACATTCACCATGTCGCAGAGGCGATGAAGCGCGCCTATGCAGACCGCAGCGAATACCTCGGCGACCCGGACTTTGTCGAGGTCCCCGCGAGGCTGACAGATAAAGAGTACGCGGCTCAACTGCGCGAGACCATTGACCCGGAAAAGGCCACGCCCGCATCGAGCATCAAGCCCGGCCTCACGCCCACCCGGGAAAGCAAGGACACCACCCACTACTCCGTGGCCGACAGTGCGGGGAACGTGGTGAGCAACACCTACACGCTGAATTTCAGCTTCGGCAACCACCGGGTCGTTCCCGGCACCGGCTTTTTGCTGAACAACGAAATGGCGGATTTCGCCGCGGCGCCCGGCACGGCCAACGCCTTCGGCCTGGTTCAGGGGGAACGCAATCGCATCGAGGGCGGCAAGCGCCCGCTGTCGTCGATGTCGCCCACGCTGGTATTGCGCGAGGGCAAACCCTGGATCGCCACCGGCAGCCCCGGCGGCAGCCAGATCATCACCACCGTGCTGCAAACAATTCTCAATGCCATGGTCTTCGACATGAACATCGCCAGCGCAGCCATGACTCCTCGGGTGCATCACCAGTGGCAACCCGACGAACTGCTGGTGGAATCGGGCATCAGTCCGGATACGCTGCTTATTCTGAAATCCCGCGGCCAGCCCGCCGACTACACTGAGCGCACCCTCGGTCGCACCCAGTCGATCATGCTGGAAGATGGCTGGCTGTTTGGCGCCACTGACACCAGGAGACCGCAAGGCCACGTCGCCAGCTACTGACGGGACGCGACACAGGGCCTATACTGAAACCCGTTGTTTCCTCGATAGGTAAGAGGGCCGCCTGTGCCAGAGCCCTCGAGAGGCAACCCATGAAAAAACATAAAATTTGTGCCCTCAAGTTGAAGTTTGCCCTGCCGCTGCTCGTCGCGGCCCCGGTGTTAGCCAGTGACCCAGGCGACACCACCGCGCTGGCCTCAGCGACAATGGCCGCCCCCCCGACGGCGGAGCAGTCGGACGGTACGGGTTCAGGCAGCGGCCTGAAACTCGGCTTGCCCGATTACGGATTCTCCCCGGGGGATCCGCCGGAAGAGCCGATTATCCCCGGCCAGGCGCTGAATTTTCGCCAGGCGATTCGCGCCCTCGAATCGCGTCAGGGCGCCTACGCCGGCCAGCTGGCGGAGTACCTCGATGGGCTTGGGGTCAACCTGCAACGGCGCGGCATGCACGAAGAGGCGGTCGAAGTATTCAAACGCGGCGTACACCTGTCGCGGGTGAACGACGGCCTCTACAGCGCGCAGCAGATTCCCCTGCTGGAGAAAGAAATCACCAGCCTGGTGGCGCTGGGCGACTACGCCGCCGCCGACGAGCGACAGTTCTATCTCTACCGCGTGCAGATGCGCAACCTCGATGCCGGCGCCGATCGTGCCGAAGCCTTTCTCAACCAGGCGCACTGGCAGTACGACGCCTACCGCATGGGCCTGGAGCGGGAGAACTTCAACCGGCTGGTCAGTATCTGGGATCTCAACAGCCTTGCACTCAACGATATCGCCAAGCTCGAGGGCCCCAGCTCCGCCGCCCTGCTTGCACCACTTCGGGGCATGCTGCAGGCCCAGTACCTGATCGCCGATTACAATTTCAGCCAGATCGAATACGGCACCAGCAGCAGCGAGGGCTACACCAGCCAGGCCCAGGTCAATCGCTTCAATGCCTATCGCTCACAGAGCTACAGCAAGGGCGAGGCGGTGGTGGACTCCATCTACGACATCCAGGTCAGCAATCACGGCCCGCACACTCCGGAAGCGGCGGAAGCGCTGGCACTGCACGGCGACTGGCTGCTGTATCACGGCAAGCGCAGTGCCGCCGTCGAGCAATATCAGCTGGCGATTGCGGAACTTGAGCCCCGCGACGATGCCGAAACAGAAATACAGCGGCTGTTCGGTGAACCCCGGGAGCTGCCCGACGACGACGCGGTGCGTTTCCTGCCGCCGGAGGCAAGTCCGGACGAGGCCAGCCTGGTACTGCAATTTTCGGTCAACGACAGTGGCAGGGTGTCCGATCTCGAGCGGCTCGACGACAACGACCTGGAACAGGGTGTGGTCAATCGCATCATGCGCACACTGCGCCATACCCGCTTCCGGCCGCGACTCGATCACCAGGGGCCTGTAGACACGGAGAGAGTAATCAGGGCCTATGACATCAGATAAGGGCACAAACACCATTACCCGCGGGATGAAACTGCTCGGCCCGCTCACCGTTGTCTGCAGTTGCCTCGCCCTGGCGGGCTGCCCCAGCGCGAGCAACCCGCCCGCCCCGCAGAGCCCGAGCATGCCCTCGTCCTCGTCGAGTTCCAGCTCATCCAGCGGCAGCTCCGGCACTTCCGGAGCCAGCTCTCCCAGTTCCAGTTCCAGTTCCAGCTCCTCCAGTAGCAGCGGCGCCAGCAGCAGTACCGCCAGTTCCGGCGGCGGCAGTCCGGGCAGTACATCCAGCGGGAGCATGCCGGGTTCGGCCTCCACAGGTGCAGCTTCAGCCAGTGCCAGCGGCGGCCAGGACGGCACCAGCCAGGCGGGTAACACCCCCGGCGGTATGCAGGATAGCGCCGGCAGCGACTTCCCCGGCGACGGCGCCGGTAGCAGCGCCGGCGAAGGCGGCATGGACGGTGCCGGCGGCACCACCGCCGGCGCGGGCGGCCCCGGCTTCGAGGCCGGCGGCGGCCTCGGCCTGCCGAGCATGGAGGACGAGCCGACCTTCGAGGAAGCCTACCCCGGCTCCAGCGGTGAGGGAGAATCGCCCGGCGGCGCAGGCGGCACCGCGGACGCTGGTACGGGCAATGCGGGCGGAGTGGCGAACGGCGGTGAAGATGGCTCAGGCAGTCCCGGCGCTTATGGCCAGGGTCCCTTCGGCGGCAGTGGGCCGGCGGGCGCCGGCACTGGCAGCCCCGGCAACGGACGGGTACTCACCCCGGCGGAACAGGTCGCTATCCTCGACGCGGAGCTCGAAAAGGGCACCGGCGATTTTGACGGCATGATTCTCGAGGAACAGCAACGGCAGCGCGAGAGTGCCCGCGATATCGACTCCAGCCGCGCCGCCAGCGCAGCGCGCGGCACCGAGGCTGGTCAATCCAGCTATGGCGGCCAGGTAGCCAGCAACAGCGGCGTCTACGGCGGTAGCTATGGCGGCGGCATCAGCACTGCCACCGGCGGCGCGCCGCCACCCGACACCGCCAAGTACCCACCGCCCTCCGACATCCCCTCAGGCGAGGACGACGATGTCGTGGCCCGCCAGCTGCGCGAGGCGGCGATGCGCGAACCCGATCCGAAAGTGCGGGAAAAGCTGTGGGAAGAGTATCGCAAGTACAAGGGCATCAACTGATGGATCACCTGCCTGCATCACCCTGGCGCGCCAGCATACTGGGCCTGCTGTGCCTGCTGACACTTCTGGCGGGCTGCGTCAGTAATACGGTGAAGACCACCTCGGTTCCACCGCTCGCAGCGCCCTCGCAGGCACTGCCCGATTCGCAATTACTGGACGTCGGTATCGCCATTTTCGATCCGGGCATCGACGACCACGACGTGGACGAGGAAATCCCGATCTACCCCGAAGTTCGCAGGGCCGAGTCGCGCTTCATGCCCAACCAGCTCGCCCAGGCCATGCAGCAGAGCGGCGCCTGGGGCGCCGTGCGGGTGGTGCCGGACCCGGAGCGGGTCTCCGACCTTTCGGTGCACGGCAAGATCGTGCACTCGGATGGCGAACAACTGACGCTGGCGATCCAGGCCCGCGACTCCCGCGGCCACCAGTGGCTGGAAAAGACCTATACCGGTCACGCCAGCAGCTACGCCTACAAAGCCAACACGGTTAACACCTACGACCCCTTCCAGGCGATCTACCACACCATAGCCAACGACCTGGTGGCGGCGCAGGAGAAACTCCCCCTTGCGGAGCGGGACACGATTCGCACGACCACTGAACTGCGCTTCGCCGGAGAGTTCGCCCCGGACGCCTTCGGCAACTATCTCAAGGAGGACAAGGACGGCGAAATCGAACTCCTGCGTCTGCCGGCCCAGGGCGACCCGATGCTGGAGCGAATCGACCAGATCCGCGAGCGCGACCACGCCTACGTGGACACCATGCAGGAGCATTACAACCAGTTTGGCGAACAGATGTATGCGCCCTACCAGGAGTGGCGCAAGCAGAGTTACCAGGAAGCCATCGCCATGCAGGAGCTGAAGGCAGAGAGCCAGCGCAACCTGATCCTCGGCGCTGTCGCGGTAGCAGCGGGCATAGCCGGGGTCGCCGGTGGCGAGAGCAGTTCGACCCGCGCCATGGGCAATATCGCGGTGATCGGCGGCGGCTACCTGATCAAGAGCGGCCTGGACAAGCGCAACGAGGCGCAGATCCATGTCGAGGCGCTGGAGGAACTGGGCACCTCGCTGGAAGCGGAGATCACCCCCCAGGTGATCGAGCTCGAGGATCGCAGCATCACCCTCAGCGGTTCGGTGGAGGACCAGTACGCCCAGTGGCGCAGCCTGCTCGCGGAAATTTATGCGACGGAGGTGGGCGCACTGGAGTTACCCGATACGGAGCCCGACGCTGTGGGAGCTCACTCCGTGAGCGATTGAACGCAGCTCGCCCGGCGAGGAGTTACTACCGGGCCCGCGCCCCGATTTATCGCCCGCAGAGCGGGCTCCCACAGGGCCCGTCACCTTTTCCTGGGAAGCGGGCTTACACATGGGCGCAGAGTGATAAATGAAGCCTGACCGGAACAAATGAATCCGGTTACACTCCTACTATCTACACTGAACGAACGCACCGACCGAGTCCGAGTAAGGCCCAGCCACCTGATGTCGTCCCCGCGAGAGCCCCTGCAAGCCACGCCCTTCGAGCCCGCGCCCCAACCCGAAACCCTGCATACGGAGTCCCACGGCACGCCGCGCTGGGTGCTGCCCGCGCTTGGCGCGCTGCTTCTGCTCGCCCTGCTGGTGGTGTTCTGGCTGCCGGGACAGGTCGGGCCGGTGACGCCGCAGCCAGTGCCTGCCCCCGCGGCGGAACAGGCCCCGGCCGCGGCGGGCAGCAAGGCAGCCCCGGGGAAGGCCGCTGGAAAAAGCGCCGAGGCCGCCTCACCCTTCGCCGACGCCCAGGCGGCCAAGCTGCGGCAGGCGGCCAAGGCTGTCCTGGAGGAATTGCTCGCGCTGCAGTTCGAGCTGCAGGAGCGCGGCGCGGAACAGTGGGCGGCCGAGGATTACGCCGCGGCGAAGGCCATCGCCGAAGCCGGGGACGAGCTCTACCGGCTGCACCAGTACAGCGAGGCCACCGCGTCTTACCAGCAGGCTCTCGAAGCGCTCGAGGCTATCACCGGGCGGATACCGGAAGTGATGGAAGAGCAACTCGCAGCAACCGAGGCCGCTATCGAGTCGGGCGCTGTCGAAGAGGCGCAGGAGGCACTTGCGGTGTCGCAGACACTGGTACCGGAACACCTCGGGCTGGCCGCGCTGCAGCAGCGGGTCTCGGTACTGCCCGAAGTGGTCGAGCAACTGGAGCTCGCAGCCACAGCGGAAAGCGAGGGGGACCTGGCCAGCGCCACACAGGCCCTGCAAAAAGCGACTGAACTCGACCCGCAACACAATGCCGCCGCGGCACAGCTGGCCAGGGTCTCAACCGCGCTGGAGGAACAGGAATTCGGCGAGGCCATGAGTGCCGGCTACCGCGCCCTGGACCAGGGCGACTACGCCCAGGCGCGGCGCCAATTCCAGCGCGCGGCGCAATTGCGTGGCGACACCAGCGAGGCGCGCAACGCGCTGGCGGAAGTCGTGGTGGCGGAGCAGTCCGGGCGCCTCGGCACACTGCAACGGCAGGGTGAACGGCAGCAGGCGGCGGAGGACTGGGCCGCCGCGGTGAAAACCTACGAGCAGGCGCTGGCGGTAGACGGCAGCGTGGTCTTCGCTCGCGATGGCCTGCCCCGGGCGCAGCAGCGGGCGGCTTTGGACCAGTCGCTACAGTCGATCATCGACGAACCCGATCGCCTGGCGGACGTGGCAGTGGCGGAATCCACCACGACCCTCCTCGCCCAGGCGGAAGGCGTTGAAGACGCCGGACCGAAACTGCAGGGCCAGCTCGCCAGGGTCAGGGAACTGCTGCAAAAAGCCAATAGCGTTATTCCGGTCAGTTTCAGTTCCGACGGCCAGACCGAGGTGATCATCTACAAGGTGGCGCGACTTGGCACCTTCCAGCAGCGAAACCTGGAGCTGCGGCCTGGCAGCTACCGGGTGCGCGGCTCGCGCATCGGCTACCGCGATGTGCTGCATACCCTGGTGGTCTCCCACGACACACCGCCACCGGCACTCTCGGTGATCTGTACGGAGAAAATTCTGTGAGCCTCAAGCTGTGAGCGATCAACAACGGCGGGGGCCGATCGAGGCGAGCGCATTCGAGCCGCTGGACAGCGCGCGAATCGCGCCGGCGCGCAAGCACCACCCCCTGCGCTGGACCGTGGGGGGCGCCATTGCCCTCTTCGCCCTCGCCATGCTCTTTCTCTTCAGCGCCCGCTCGCTGGAGGTTCACGTCATCAGTGAAACACCGGCAGACGTCGACATTTCCGGGCTGGCCCTGCCCTTCGGCGGGCGTTACCTGCTGCTGCTCGGGGAATACCAGGTGCAGGTCAGTGCCGAGGGCTACCTGCCACTGGAAACCAGCGTCGAGGTGGGCGAAGCAGCGAGCCAGCGCATCGAGCTGGAACTCCAGCCCCTGCCCGGTCGCCTGAACATCGCCAGCACGCCGGCGGGTGCGCAACTGCTACGCGAAGGGGAAAACCTCGGCCGCACCCCCCTGCAGGAACTCAAGCTGGAGGCCGGCATACAACAACTGCGCCTGGAAGCCGAGCGCTACCGTCCCCTGGAGCTGGAGCTGGATGTCACCGGCCGCGACCTGCTGCAGGAGTTCTCCTTCGAGCTGGAACCCGCCTGGGCGGAAATCAGCCTTGCCAGCGAACCGGCGGACGCCGAAATCCTGGTCGACGGCGAACGCGCCGGCAACACGCCCGCCAGCATCGAAATCATCGAGGGCCAGCGGCAGCTCATCCTGCGCAAGCCCGGCCACGCCGACTGGGTTCAGAGCCTGGCGGTCACCGCCGGCGAAGCCCAGGACCTCGGTACGGTCACCCTGCAACCCGCCGCCGGCGTGCTGCAACTGGACAGCGAACCCACCGCCGCCAACGTCACCCTGGACGGCGAATTCCAGGGCCAGACGCCCTTGCAACTGGAACTCAGCCCTGGCCGCGAGCACCGCCTGTCGGTCTTCAAACCCGGCTATCGCCGCCACAGCGAGACCCTCAGCATGCAGGCCGCGGAGCAGCGGGAAAAGACCCTGACCCTGCAGGCCCAGCTGGGTGAAGTGGAACTCGCCGTCAGCCCGGCGGAGGCGCTGGTGAAAATCAACGGCCGCGAAATCGGCCGCGGCAACCGGGTGATTTCCCTGCCGGCCACTGCCCAGCAGGTGGAAATCTCCCTGCCAGGCCACGAGACCGTGCGCAAGAGCGTCACCCCCCGCCCCGGCTTCCGCCAGCGGGTAGCGGTAAACCTGCGCAGCGAGGCGGACATCCGCGCCGCGCGCACGCCCGCTACCTACACCAACGCAGTGGGCCAGACTCTCCTGTTGTTCCGCCCCGGCGACAGTCCCACCGGGGACTTCACCATGGGCGCATCGCGCCGCGAACCCGGCCGGCGGGCCAACGAGGTACTGCACCCGGTGGCCCTGCGCCGGCCTTTCTACCTGCAGACCACCGAGGTCACCAACGCCCAGTTCCGCCAGTTCACCGCCGACCACAACTCGGGCCAGATCGAGGGCAACAGCCTCAACCGCGACAAGCAACCCGCGGTGCAGGTGAGCTGGCAGCAGGCGGCGAGTTTCTGCAACTGGCTGAGCCGCCGGGAGGGCCTGCCGCCCTTCTATACCGAGACCCGCGGTATCATCACCGGCTTCGACGCGACAGCCACCGGCTACCGCCTGCCCAGCGAGGCGGAGTGGGCCTGGGCCGCGCGTTCCAGCGGCGCCCAGCTGCTGCGCTTCCCCTGGGGCGATGACTTCCCGCCGAAAAAACCCGCGGAAAACTACGCCGACAATTCCTCGGCCTACGTCACCGGCCGCTTTCTCGCCGGCTACGAGGACGGTCACATCGTCAGCGCACCGGTGGCTTCCTTCGCCGCCAATCCCCAGGGGCTCTACGATATGGGCGGCAATGTGGCGGAGTGGGTGAACGACGTCTATGGCATCCCCGCCACCGACGGCGCGGTGGAAACCGACCCGCTGGGCGGGCAGAGCGGCGACAACTACGTCCTGCGCGGAGCCGGCTGGTCACATAGCCGCATCGGCGAACTGCGCCTGTCCTACCGCGATTATGGGCAAGCCGGACGCGATGACGTAGGATTCAGAATTGCACGCTACGCTGAGTAATACCCGCCCGAGCTGGAGTCGACGGACCGGAGAATGACGATAAAAATACTCCCCCTGCTGCTGCTCCTGGCCCTGCCCCTCGTCGCGCAGGCCCAGGAAGCGCCCGATTCCGCTACCAACGAGAACACCGCGGCCGGCGCGGCAAAACCGGAAGAGCAAGGCAAGGCGACAGCGAACGAACCCGGACCGGCGGCCCGGGACCCTTCGGATTACGAAGCTTCGGAACAGATTTCCGAAGATCTCTCCGTCTCCTTTCCCGTGGATATCTGACACCTGAACAGGCCTCGCGCATGAAGAACAGCATGTCTTCCGAATTCATCTACCAGTTGTTCGCACTGTTGATCGCGATCATCGTGGTACACGCGGTCTACGTGGGCGCCATCCGCCCGGTGGCCGACGCCCAGTTGCAGCAGCAGGCGGAATTGCTGGCGGCGGGCGCGGAGGTGCCGACGGAACGCAGCCTCGCGGTGGTGATCCGCGACTTCGAACAGGAGGCCTGTTTCATCCTGCTGATCTGGGCGCTGGCGATCATGGCCTACAAGGCGCGACACACCCTGCGCGAACAGGCCCTGCTGCAACGCCGCCTGCTGGACATACCGGAGGGCACCAGCGTGTTGCCCCAGGACGCTCGGGAGTACAGTCGCTCGCTGGAGGCCCTGCCCCCCGAGGAGCAGAACTACCTGCTGCCGCGCACCCTGCTGGCGGCGCTGCAGCGCTTCGCCAGCACCGGCAGCATTCAGGCGGTCTCCGACACCATCCGGGAAAACTGCGACATCGAGGCGGACCGGCTGGACTCGGAGCTGTCGATGGTGCGCTACATTTCCTGGGCGATTCCTTCCATCGGATTTATCGGCACCGTGCGCGGTATCGGCGACGCCCTGGGCCAGGCCTACAAGGCCGTAGAAGGTGACATCTCCGGCGTCACCGCCAGCCTCGGCGTGGCCTTCAACAGCACCTTCGTCGCCCTGGTGCTGTCCATCGTCATCATGTTCTGCCTGCACCAGTTGCAACTGTTGCAGGAGCGCCTGGTGCTGGAATCCCAGCGCTACGCGGACCAGCGCCTGCTGCGCCACCTGGTTTCCTGAGGTCCCGCGGATGAGTGTCGCCCTGCTGGATATCAACGACTGCAACCTGCGCCTGTGGCCCGGCGCGGCGAATGCCGTGGAGAGCCCCGGCTACGCCCTGCTCGCCGGCGGCGAGTACCGCTTCGGCCAGGCCGCCCGGGGCAGCGCCCGGCTGCGCCCGCGGGAAATCAACAACCGTTTCTGGTGGCAACTCGGCACCGCGCCGCTGCAACCGGCGCTGGGGCCGGCGCGACACAGTGCCGACCTGGTCCACGCCCACCTGCTGCAGTTACACGCCGAGGCCGGCTCCCCGGGCAGGCTCGTCTTCGCCTGCCCCGGCAGCATGACCCGCGAACAGTTGAGCCTGCTGCTGGGCATCGCCCAGCAGTGCCCCTTCGAGGTCGCCGGGCTGGTCGACCGCAGCGCGCTCATCGCCAGCCAGCAGCCCGGACGCTTCCACCTGGAGCTGCAATTGCACCAGGCCCTGCTGACCGAACTGCGCCGCGACCAGGGCCGGGTGGTCGCCGTGACCAGCACGCCCCTGCCCGGCTGCGGGCTACTGCACCTGCAGGAAAAACTGGTGCAGGTGGTCGCCCAGGAATTCATCCGCCAGACCCGCTTCGACCCGCGTCATAAGGCGGAGAGCGAACAGGCCCTCTACGATGCCCTGCCCGCGCTGCTCAGCGCGCTCGCCGAGCACAGCGAACACAATTTCGAACTGGGCGGCTACCGCGCACGGCTGAGCCGGGCGGACCTCGCCAGCGCCGGCCAGCGCCTCGGCGCAGCCGCCCGCGAAGTCATGGGCAGTGGCGGTGAAAGGGATGGCCTGCTGCTGGACCCCCTGGTCGCCCTGCTACCGGGCATACCGGAAGCCTTTCCCGCCGCGATTGCACTCAAGGGCGAGCTTCCCATGGAGGCAGCCGCGGCACTGCAGGAACACCTGCTCAGCGAGAACGGCCAGCACAACTTCGTCGACGCCCTTCCCGACCACGCCGGGCGGGAAGAAGCTGGCGAGCCCACGCACCCCGGCGCGGAGGAGACGCAACCAATACCCCAGGCCACCCACCTGCTGCAGGGCGCCGTGGCGCGACCGCTGGGCAGTGAAGGCCTGCCGCTCGCAGAGGGGATCAGTCTGCTGCCCGCAGGCGGCGGCTGGCAGCTCTCCGGCGCTGCGGAGGTGAACGGCGCGCCAGCCGAGTCCGGCCAGCCCCTGCAAAGCGGTGACCTGATCCGCCTGGCGGGCCGGGAGTACCGCCTGATCGAAGTCCTCAGTAACGGGAGCTGAGCATGGCACGCCGCAAGCGCAGCGCCATCGCCTTCAACCTCAGTTTCCTGGACATCATGTCCTGCGGCTTCGGCGCCGTCGTGCTGGTATTCCTGATCATCGACCACTCGGTGGAAGTGCAGTCACGGGACCTCAACCAGGATCTGCTGTCGGAAGTGGACTTCCTGAAAGAAGAGGTCATCGACGGCGAGGCGGGCCTGGTCAGGCTGCGCAACACCCTCTCCGAGGTGGACCTGCAGATGGTCGAGGCCCAGGGCCGCGCCGAGCGTATCAGCGAGGATCTCGAGGAGTACCAGAGCCTGATCGCTGCCCTGCGTGAGGACGCGCCGAGCGACCCGAAGGAAATCGAGGACCTGAAGGCCGAGATTCGCTCCCTCGAGGCCCAGGTTGAGGAACTGCGGGCGGCGGAGGTCGAGGAAAGCGGGCGCAGCGCGCGCAGCTTCATCGGCGAGGGACAGCGCCAGTACCTCACCGGCCTCAACCTCGGCGGCAGGCATATCGCGATACTACTGGACGTCTCTTCCAGCATGCTGGCGGACCGCCTGGTAAACATCATCCGCCTGCGCAACATGGACAACGCGGTGCAGCGCAAGGCGGACAAATGGACCCGCGCCCTCAACACCGTCGACTGGCTGACCGCGCAGCTTCCGATCGGCGCGGACTTCCAGTTAATCACTTTCAACACGCAGGCCCAGTACGCCCTGCCGGACACCGCCGGGCAGTGGCTGGAAGTCGCCAACCGCGACCGCCTGGAAAAAATCTCCGCCCAGCTGCGCGACATTACCCCCAGCGGCGGCACCAGCCTGGAGAACGCCTTCAACGCGCTGAAACAGCTGTCGCCGGCGCCGGACAACATCTTCCTCATCACCGACGGCCTGCCCACCCAGGGCAGCAGCGCGCCGCGCGGCAGCAAGGTCAGCGGCCGCGACCGGCAGAAACTGTTCCGCCAGGCGATCCGGCAACTCCCCGGCGGCGTGCCGGTGAATATCATCCTCGCCCCGATGGAGGGCGACCCGATGGCCGCAGCGGAGTTCTGGCAGCTGGCCCAGGCCAGCCGCGGCTCCCTGCTCAGCCCCTCGAGGGACTGGCCGTGAGATCGCGCGGGCGGCGGGCGCCGGAAGAATTCTCCCTGTCCTTCCTGGACGTGATCTGCTGTGGCTTCGGCGCCGTAATTCTCTTACTGATGATCACCAAAACGGTGCAGCCGCAGATCATCGAGGCCTCCACGGTCAATCTCAAAGGCAAGGTGGCGGAACTGGAGGAGCAACTGAATGAAATTCGCGGCGAGACGGTCATCCTGAACCGCGACCTGAACGCAAAGCACGAACAGTTGTCACAGTACGAGGAGCGCATCGCCATCCTCCGGGGCCAGCTCGCCAGCGCGCGCTCGCGCTACGACAGCACCCGGGTGGAAAGCGAGAGCAACGAGGTGATTACCGAACAGCTGGCGCGCGCCCGGCAGCAGCTCACGGACGAGATGCAGCGATTGCTGGGAACGCAGTACCAGTCGAAGAATAATTTAATCGGCGGTATCCCTGTGGATAGCGAATACATCATTTTTATCATCGATACTTCAGGTTCGATGTTCTCCTACGCCTGGGACCGGATGGTCCGGGAGGTGGAAAACACGCTGAGCATCTATCCTGAGGTGAAGGGCATCCAGGTGATGAACGATATGGGCGAATACATGTTCAGCCGCTATCGGGGCCAGTGGATTCCGGACACGCCGGGGCGCCGCCGCGTGATCATGCAGAACCTGCGCAACTGGAACGTGTTCAGTAATTCCAGCCCGGTGGAGGGGATCGAGGCGGCCATCCGCACCTTCTACGATCCCGGCAAGAAAATCAGTCTCTATGTCTTCGGCGACGAGTTCACCGGGGACTCCATCGCCGAGGTGGTCGAGACCGTGGACCGGATCAACCGCGAGGACGCCCAGGGCAAGCGCCTGGTGCGAATTCACGGCGTCGGCTTCCCGGTCCAGTTCATTCGCGCTCCCAACCTGCAGACCACCGGCATCCGCTTCGCCACACTGATGCGGGAACTGGCCTATCGCAACGGAGGGACCTTTGTCGCGCTCAATGATTTCCGCTAGCCGGGGTTTGCTGCTTGCCGCGCTGCTGGCGCTGGCCGCCTGCGGCCCGAATACGGTCAAGGTGCAGGGTCGCTTCCCGTCCCCCTTGATGGACCCCCTGCCGCTGCGCCTCGCCATCTGGTACCCGGAGGAATTCCGCACCCACGAGATCTTCGACGAGGCGAAAAGCCGCAGCGAGTCGGACTGGATCGTCAATACCGGCGATGCCCAGGTGGATATGTGGGACACCCTGCTGGAGGGCATGTTCATGGGACTGGTGCACCTGGACAAGGCGCCGGTGGCGGGTGAAACGATACCCGGGGTGGATGTGATACTGGTTCCCCACGTCGACGAACTGCAGTACGCCATTCCGCAGCAGACTAACGTCAAGGTCTACGAGATCTGGATGCGCTACCGCTTCGAGTTACTGGACGCGCGCGGCGAGGGCATCGCCGGCTGGGCCATGCCGGCCTACGGCAAGACGCCCACCGCCTTCCTGCAGAGCGATGAGGAGGCGGTAAACCTGGCGGCGGTGATGGCCCTGCGCGATGCCGGCGCCAATTTTGCGATGACCTTCCCGCGGGTGCCACAAGTGCGCGCCCTGCTGGGGCCGGGTGAAACAGCCCTCGGAGTCCCCGCCCTGGGCGAGGAACTCCCGGAGGGCGGACTCCTGGACGAGGCCGCTCCGCAAGATTCCACCGTGGAGGATTACACTGACTACGAGGAGGAGACACTGTGAAGCGCATTCTCCTGTTTGCCTGCGTCACCCTGCAGGCCTGCGTCAACGCAACGGTCGACCAGATGGTCTACAACGCACCCGAGGCCGGCATCGGCGATAGCTCCGTGGTCATCCTCGGCCGCCGCCAGAACAGCGACTACGAAACCGAGCCCGACTTCGTCTCCTGCATCGGCAAATACATCAGGAGCCACGACAAATCCATCAATGTCATCGACGAACTGGATTTCGTCAACGCGCTCTACCCCTGGTTCGAACCGCGCACCGCCCCCCTCTACCCAGAGGACGTGGATCGCCTGCTGCAACACGATGTAGTGGCCCAGCGCATGCGTGAACTGAAGACCGAGTACATGGTGTGGGTGGACGGGTCCACCGAACGCACCGACTCCGCCGGCTCCATGACCTGCGGCATCGGCCCCGGCGGGGCGGGCTGTTTCGGCTTCGGCACCTGGTCCAACGATTCCGAGTACGAGGCAGTGATCTGGGACTTTACCGACAAGGCCGAGGTCGGCCGCGTCGCCACCAGCGCCACCGGGCAGTCCTACATGCCCGCGGTGGTGGTGCCGATCCCGATTATCGCGCCGGTACAGGGCACCGCCTGCGACGGCCTCGCAGAGCAGTTGCTGCAATTCCTGTCGAGCAAGTACTGAGATGATCCGCGCCCTGCTGTTCCTCGGCCTCAGCCTGGCATCCGGCATCGCGCTGGCCGAGAGTGTCGGCGAGGAGCAGTACCGGAAGTTCAAGGAGGCAGGGGCGCTCTATGACGACCCCGAACTGCAGGCCTACGTAAAACGCGTCGGCGAGACCCTGCTGGCTGTCTCCGGCGAGGCCGGCGAGAAATTCACTTTCTCGGTGCTCGACTCGGAAATGATCAACGCCTTCGCCGCCCCCGGCGGCTACATATACGTCAGCCGCGGCCTGCTCCCCTATCTCGAGTCTGAAGAGGAACTGGCCGGGGTCCTCGGCCACGAGATCGCCCACGTGGACGCCAACCACCACGGCCGCCGCAAGGGCGCCAGCATCACCAGCAAGGTGCTCTCCGTCACCACCTACATCCTCACCGGCAGCGGCGAACTGGCCCAGGCCTCCGACATGTACGGCGCGGAGCTGATCAGCGGCTACGGCCGCGACATGGAACTGGAGGCAGACGGCCTCGGCGCCGAGTACATGCACCGGGCGGGCTACGATCCCCAGGCCCTGCTGCAGGTGATCACCGTGCTCAAGGACCAGGAGCAGTACACCCGGCTGCAGGCGCGCACCGCCGGCAAACCCGCCGGCACCTACCACGGCCTCTACGCCTCCCACCCGCGCAACGACAAGCGCCTGCACACGGTGATCAACAAGGCGCGCGAGCTGGATGTCGGCGATTACGTGGAGAGCCCCGAGCAACCGGGCGAATTCCGCAGCCATATCGAGGGCCTGGTGTGGGGCGAAAGCATCCAGGGGGAGCGGGACGAGAACCGCTACTACCACAACAAACTCGCCTTCAGCATCGAACATCCGCAGGGCTGGACGGTGAACGCCGGAAGCCGGGCCGTGGTCGCCCAGGCTCCCGACGGCAGCGCTTCACTCACAATCACGCTCGCGCGGCGCGACAACAACAGCACGGAGCAAGCCCTGCGCGGCAGCGCCACGGGGGAACTCAGTTCCGGGGAGGCGCTGGAACAGGCGGGACTGCAGGGCTATACCGCCATCGCCAGCAGTGCCGGCATCAGCAAGCGACTGGCGGTGATCGACTACAACTACCGCTACCTCTTCGAGGGCGCAGCGAGCGACGCCGCGGCGAGCGACGCCACCCTGAAACAGATCATCGAATCCTTCCGGCCGATGGACCCGCGGGAAAAACAGGCGGCGGAGCCGCACTACGTGCACTACATGCAGGTGCCGCGAGGCGCCACCTTCGCCAGCATCGCCGCCGGCATCCGCATCCCCGACGCGGAGGGCAAGCTGCGCCTGCTCAACGGCATGTATCCGCGGGGCGAGCCGCGTACCGGGGACTGGATCAAGGTGATCCGCGCAGGAGAGTAAGCCGCTTAGCGCCCCGCGCCAAAGTACTCAGCTGAAGTATCTGTAGATGGCGTAAATGATGCTGACCCCGATAATCAGAATCACGATGCGGCCAATGCCGGTGTCGGTCTCGGGGACCTTGTGGCTGGTGCCGCCTGGGTTCCCGGCAGCCTGCTGTGCAGAATAGGCATCGACGATCTGCTTGGCCTCCTTCAGGCCAATGCCCTGCTGCTCACGCAGCATCTTCACTGCGGTCACTTTCCGGTTTGCCTCGATTTCGGCAACGACTTCCGCGGGTAACTCCATGTATCGACCATCCTTTCCAAAAAAGAATTCTGCTCTGCCTGCCCCGGCGCTCAGTCGTCGGCGATCAGGCGCTTGCCGAGACTGGCAACCTCGTCGGTCGCATAAGACAGCCGCCGGTAAAACCCCAGTGTCTTCTCGTTACTGCTGCGCACCAGGACGTTGAGCTTCGGGCAACCAAGCTCCGCAAGCACTCTCTCGAGGTGATCCATCAGCGCCCGGCCGTAGCCCTTGCCCTGGCAGCCCGGATCGACGGCCAGGTAAAACACCGAACCCCGGTGACCATCATAGCCAGCCATGGCAGAGGCCACCACAGCCTCACCGTCGAGGCCGACAAAAAACAGCTCGGGCTGGAACCGCAGCTTGCGGTCGATATCCTTATCCGGGTCGTTCCATGGCCGCGTGAGTTCGCAGGCCTCCCACAGGCTGATAACGTTCCGTCGGTCACTTTCCCTGAATGTGCGGATTTCCATAAGCGCTTGTCCCTCGCAGGCGAGTCCTGGCTCAAACCTGGCATTCTAACCGAGCGGAACAAAACCGGCGTGCCGCACGGGGCGACGCCGTTCTCTGGAATGTTCGAGGCTGACTCTGTTATGTTGTCCCGCAGCCGGGAAAACAGACCAAAGGACCGAGCCCATTAGCGCCGACTCCACAAGCGACGCCACACTGCGAATCTGCCGGGTCTTCACAGTCGTCCTGTTTTTTTCCCTTCCCTACCTGTTTTATTCGATGAATTCCGGCCTCACCGTCACCAATGACGGCAGCCACTTCGCCCTGCTCGATGCCCTGCTGTACAACGACAGCCCTGCACTCGAGAATCCGCGCCAGTTCGCCTTTGGCGACAGTGCGTATTTCGAGGGCCGCTACTACTCCGACCGCAACCCGGGGCTGGCGTTTATCACCTGGACGACCACCAAGGTACTGACCCCCGTCCAGGCGTGGTTCGCCCCGCTCCTGCTCGATCCGCGCATGGGTCCGCGTTACAACGAGGTACAGGTCTCGCTGATCCGCGGCGTCATGCTGGTTCCCGCATTCGCCGCCAGTGCCCTGTTTGCCGCCATGATCGCACTCTCTCGAACACTGGGTGCGAGCTATCCCAATGCGCTGGCCGCCGCCGTCATGGTGCTGACCGGCACCCTCCTGTTCCGCTACGCGACGCTGTTCTACTCGCATATCGTCGCAGCCGCGCTTGTTACCTGGAGTGTGGTGCTGGTACTGCGCTACGCCGCCGGGGGACCGGCGCGGATGCTCTGGGGCGGCGCCTTCCTGTTTTCACTGGCGGTTGTGGTCGAGCACCTGGTGGCACTGGTGCTCATACCGCTCGGCGCCTGCCTCCTGGCGAGTTCCGCCCAGCGGATTTTCACGGCGCGTACACTGTTTCCCACGATCCTCGCAGGCCTCTTCCCGCTGGGCCTGCTCGCCACCTACAACACGGTCTGCTTCAACTCGCCCTTTTCCCTGGCCCACTTCCATCACTCGGAAGATGTCGCCAACCACAGCCTGTCCACGCTGTTCAATTTCCAGCGGGTGGGCGAGGTTCTGGGCAATTTCATGCTGGGGGCGCCGCGGGCGGAAGTGGGCAAGCAGGACCTGACCGGGCTGCTCACCACTTCGCCCTTCCTGCTGGCCTGCCTGCTGCCAGTTTTCAGCGGCAGCTTTCGCTCCAGGGGCAGCAGCGCGGCGGCGCTGACCCTGGCGGGCGCCATCCTGCTGGTGATCATCGGCGCAGCGGGGGTCTTCGCACCCTACGGCGGCTGGGACAGGGACTACCGCTACTTCGTCGCCATCCTGCCACTCTGCGCGCCTTTCCTCGCCCTGGCACTGGCGGACTTACTGGCGATGCCACACAGCTGGCCCGCTCGGACCGGCCAGGGCCTGGGATTTGCGCTACTGTTCGCGGGCTGGGTCTACGCGGTGATTTTCCAGTTGGGGCACGTACGGCATTCCCTGCAGCCGCAGTACCCGACGCACTGGGTCAATTTGCAGGCCGCGGCAATCAACGTCAGCCTGGCCTGGCTCTACTTCACGCTGATTGCATGTTTGCTGTGGCTGGTCTGGAAAGGGCTGGCCCGGACACAGCTCGCGGCAAGGCCGGCGGGGTAAGCGCTACTCCTGCACCAGCACCCAGGGCGGCGCGACCACCGCCCACAGCACCGCGTCGGCCTCGTACCAGGCGAGGGCCTGTTCGTCGTGCACCGCCGCGATGCGATGCTCGGCGATCCAGTCCTGGAACTGCTGGGTGTTGTCGAGCCCGAGTTGCACCGCCACTTCCACCAGGTCGAGGCCTTCGGCTACCCGCACCACGTTGCCGTGGGCGTAGTAGGTCTGCAACTCGTGCCAGCGAATTTTGGCGGTCTGGCTGTGGAATTCCTGGCGCAGGAAATCCTCGTAGTCCTCGTCCTCAGCCATATTTGGCATCCGCCACGAAGGGATTGCTGCGGCGCTCCTCGCCGAAGGTGGAGGTCGGCCCGTGGCCGGGCACGAAGGTGATGTCGTCGCCCAGGGGGAAGAGCTTGCCGCGGATACTGGCGACCAGCTGCTCGTGGTTGCCCTTGGGAAAATCGCTGCGGCCGATGGAGCCCTGGAAGAGCACGTCGCCGACCCAGGCGAGTTGCTGCGGGCGGTAGTAGAACACCACGTGGCCCGGGGTATGGCCGGGGCAGTGCAGGACTTCGAAGACCTGCTCGCCGACGGTGACGGTGTCGCCCTCCTCCAGCCAGCGGTCCGGCTCGAAGGCGTCGGCGTGGGGGAAGTTGGCCATCTGGCACCACTCGGGGAGTTTCTCCAGCCAGAAGGTGTCTTCTTTCTGTGGCCCCTCGATGGGAACATCGAGCTGCTTGCGCAGGACGTCCGCGGCGGCGCAGTGGTCCATGTGGGCGTGGGTCAGGATGATCTTCTCCACCGTCGCGTCCATCTTCTCGACGGTTTCGAGGATGCGATCGATATCACCACCGGGGTCGACGATCGCCGCCTTGCCTGTCTCCTGGCAGCGGATGACGGAACAGTTCTGCTGGTAGGGAGTGACGGGCACGACGGTGCACTGAATGGTCATGGCTTCTCTCGGGAACTCAAATCACAAACGCTCAGAATAGCACAGCAAAGGGGGCACTCAGTGCCCCGAGCCGTGCTGCGGGCGGGCGCTGGCTTCCACGTCCGCGTAGGGATCGTCGAAGACCTTCTGCTCGAACTGGCCCTCGCTGCGGGCGACGATCACCGAGACCGTCGCATCGCCAGTCACGTTCACGGCGGTACGCACCATGTCGAGGATGCGGTCCACGCCGAGGATCAGGGCGATGCCCTCCAGCGGCAGACCCGCCTGCCCCAGCACCAGCGCCAGGGTGATCAGGCCCACGCCGGGCACCGCGGCGGTGCCGATGGACGCCAGGGTCGCTGTAAGGATGACCGTCATGTAGGCGCCGAAGCTGAGATCAATGCCGTAGACCTGGGCGATGAAGACCGTCGCCACACCCTGCATGATGGCGGTGCCGTCCATGTTGACCGTGGCCCCCAGGGGCACCGTGAAGCCCGCTACCGAGTTGTGTACGCCGAGGCGTTTCTCCACCGTGCGCAGGGTGATCGGCAGGGTCGCCCCGGATGATGCCGTACTGAAGGCGAAGGCCCAGACCGGGCGCATCTTGCGCCACATCGCCAGCGGCGATACCCGTCCGATCAGGCTCAGGAGCAGGCTGTAGACCCCCAGCGCGTGCAGGAGGAGCACCAGTAGCACCGTGAGCACATAGGCGCCGAGGTCGAGAATCGCGCCGAAGCCGAGGTCGGTGAACAGTTTCGCCAGCAGGGCGAGCACGCCGTAGGGGGCGAGATTGATCAGGATTTCGACCATTTTCATCACCGCGGTTTCCAGGTCGCTGAAGAAGGCCGCCAGGCGGCGCCCGGCTTCACCCGCGTGGCTGATGGCATAGCCGAAGAGCAGGGCGAAGACGATGATCTGCAGCATGTTCCCTTCCGCCATCGCCTGAATCGGGTTGGAGGGGAAGATATTGACGATGACCTCGGTGAGCGGCGGCGGCGCGGTGGCTTCGAAGGTGGCGTCGCCGGCCAGGTCCACCCCCGCGCCGGGGCTGATGATGCGGGCCACCAGCAGGGCGAGGGAGATCGCGATGGCGGTGGTGGCGAGATAGGCCAGCACGGTCTTGGCCGCGATCGGCCCCATCCGCGCGCTGTCGCCCAGGGAGGCGGAGCCGCAAACCAGCGAAACGAAGACCAGCGGCACCACCAGGAGCTTGAGGGAGGCGATGAACACCCGGCCGATCACGTCGAAGACGCCATCCACCAGCCAGGTGCGCACCCAGGCCTCGTGCTCCGGGGCCAGGGTGTCCGAGCCCAGCATCAGGTTGAGGATCGAGCCGATCACGATGCCGGCGAGCATCGCGATCAGGATGCGATTGGTAAGGCTCACTACTTGCACTCCCCGTTCTGGTAGGAAGTCACCTGGTCATCGGCGCAGGCGTTGCAACCCGAGGAGTACTGCTTGCTCACGCCGGCCAGCGTGTTGGCGCAAACAGGTGCGTACTCCATGGTGCAGACCTGGGGCCGCGGTTCACTGCAGGCTGTACCGCCTCCCGCGCCACCGGAGGCACCTACCACGGGGGCCGGCTCGCTGCGCCCGCCGAAACCGCAGGCAGTGAGAAAAACAGAAAAAAGGCATAGCGCAAAAGCAACGTGGACGCTGCGCATGGGGGTCACTCCAAAGGGACGTAATAGATGGTTGGCAAAGCCTACCATTCCTTGCCCGGAGGCGCAGCAGCCAGTCGCGGATCTAGTCGGGGGCCAGCCCGCTAAAGTTGAGGCCCGAGAGCCGGGCCATGTCCCACTCCCAGGTGGCGAGATCATCCGGGCAGAACTGGTTCAGGTGCGCATGCCCACAGGCCCGGGCCATCACCTGCATCAACTCCACGCTGGCCTCGAGGAAGCGGGCCAGGCGCGCGGCGGCGGCGTCGACATCCAGCCGCGCCCGCAGCTCCGGGTCCTGGGTGGCGATCCCCGCCGGGCAGTTGTTGCTGTTGCAGATCCGCGCCGCCACGCAGCCGATGGCCTGCATGGCGCTGTTGGCCAGCGCGACACCGTCGGCACCGAGCGCGAGGGCCTTGACGAAATCCATGTGCGTGCGCAGGCCACCGGTGACGATCAGGGTCACCCGGCCGCTGGCGCCCTCCTGGTCGAGCAGGCGTCGGGCCCGGGCCAGCGCCGGGATGGTGGGCACGCTGATGTGGTCGCGAAACATCAGCGGCGCCGCCCCAGTGCCGCCGCCGCGGCCATCGAGAATGATGTAGTCTGCCCCGGCGTCCAGCGCGAAGCGCACGTCCCGCTCAATGTGGTTGGCGCTCAGCTTGAAGCCCACGGGGATGCCGCCGGTGAGCTCGCGCACCCGGTCGGCGCAGCGGGCGAAATCGGCGGGCGTGTGGAGGTCCTCGAAAGTCGGCGGGGAAATCGCCGGCTTGCCGGCTTCGAGATTACGCACCTGGGCAATCTTGTCCGTGACCTTGTTCGCCGGCAGGTGGCCGCCGGTGCCGGTCTTCGCGCCCTGGCCGCCCTTGAAGTGAAAGGCCTGCACGCGCTCCAGCAGGGATTCCTGGTAACCGAAGCGGGCGCTCGCCAGTTCGTAGAAATAGCGGCTGTTGGCCGCCTGCTCCTCCGGCAGCATGCCGCCTTCACCGCTGCAGATACCGGTTCCGGCGAGCTCCGCGCCCCGCGCCATGGCGACCTTGGCCTCTTCCGACAGCGCGCCGAAGCTCATGTCCGAGACCAACAGGGGAATTTCCAGCCGCAGGGGCTTTTTCGCCTCGGGCCCGATGACCAGCTCGCAGCCGACCGGCACGTTTTCGCCCAGAGGCTGTCGGGCCAGCTGGCCGACCATCACCTGGATATCGTCCCAACTCGGTAACTCGCAGCGCGGGACACCCATTGCCGCCATCGGCCCGTGATGCCCCATGCGCTCCAGGCCCTCCCGGGCTAGCTGGTGGATAAATGCCACCGTGGGTTCCTCGGGCGTGGCTTTGGCTTCCGGCGCAGATTTAGCATCGCTGGCGATCTTGCCATCGCCCTCCCTGCCCACCTGGTCGTCGCTGAAACGCTGGTGGGTGCCATCGCAGAAGGGGGCGTTCGCCGTGTGCTTGCACTGGCAGAGCGTGGCCTCCTGGTCCTCGTCCACCGAAAACGCCTTGGGCGAGAAACCGGTTCCCGCATGGGAGCCGTCACAGAAGGGCTGCTTGCCGGAACGCCCACAGGCGCAGAAGTAGTACTCCTTCCCCGCCGTGAGCGTTACGGAAACCGGTTTGTTGTCTGCGACTACTGGTTTAGGCATCGGCTGCTCCCCGCACAAAATTTCCTGACTGGTAGTCCCGGATGGCCGTCTCGATCTCCTCCGGGGTGTTCATCACGAAGGGGCCGTAATGGGCCACCGGCTCCCGGATGGGCACACCGCGCAACACCAGCAGGCCTGCGCCCTCTTCCCCCGCCTGTAGTTCCCAGCCGTCGCCGGCGGTGGTGATGAGCATGTTGCGCCGATCCAGCCGGCGGCCTGCATAATCGATACTGCCATCGTAAATGTAGGCCATCACCGACTGGGCGGGGTCAGTCGCGATGCTCACCCTGGCTCCCGGGGCCAGTTCGAGGTCGAGCACGCCGGCGCGATCCGCCAACTCCACGAGGGGGCCGGTTACCTGCGCATCGTCCAGTTGCCACTCGCCCGCCACCGCGGTGGCCGTGAAGGCGGCGGACTCCAGCTTCGCCAGTTCGGCGGCGGGGATGTCCCGGTAGCGCGGCGCGGCCATCTTTTCGGCCGCCGGCAGGTTGACCCACAACTGGAAGCCGTGCAGGCCGCTGGTGTCGAGGGTGGGCATCTCGGAGTGAATGATGCCGCGGCCCGCGGACATCCACTGGGCGCCGCCGCTGCGGATCTCACCGCGCCGGCCTTCGCTGTCCTCGTGAATGATGCCGCCGTGCTTCAGGTAAGTGAGCGTTTGCATACCCCGGTGCGGGTGGGGCGGAAAGCCCCCCTCGAAATCCTCGCGGAACTCCGAGCGAAGCTCGTCGAGCATGAGGATGGGGTCCATCGCGGCGTGCTGCATGGCGGCGACCCGCTGGATGGCGACACCGTCGCCGTCCCGGCTGGCCTGGGCGGGGCGAAGTTCCTGAATCTTGCGCTGGGTCATGGCGGCTATCTCCTGATAGTTGATGAGGCCAGAATAGGCTCGTTTTTTTCGGATATAAATCGCATAATTTCCCATCAATCATTCGTATTTATCGAAGGTTTATACGATGCACCGCTCCACACTGGAACAATGGCGCATGCTGCAGGCAGTGGTAGAGCACGGCGGTTTCGCCCAGGCCGCGGCGGCCATCCACAAGAGCCAGTCCACCATCAACCACGCGGTACACAAGCTGCAGGACCAGCTCGGCCTGCAACTGCTGGAGGTGATCGGCCGCAAGGCCCGGCTCACGCCGGCCGGGGAGTTGATGCTGCGCCGCTCGAAGCAGCTACTGGCCCAGGCGGGCCAGCTGGAAGAGCTCGCCGGCAATCTCGCCGCGGGCACCGAGGCGGAAATCCGCGTGGCGGTGGACGAGATATTTCCCTACGAGGCCCTGGCCTGCGCCCTGCATGAACTCTCGCTGGAATTTCCCAACACCCGGGTCCAGCTCTTCGAAACCGTGCTCTCCGGCGGCCCGGAGATGCTGCTGCGCGGGGGTGTGGACCTGCTGATCGCCGGCAATGTGCCCCAGGGTTTCCTCGGCGAGCCGCTGACGCGGGTGGAGTTCATCGCCGTCTGCCACCCGGAGCACCCGCTACTCGAGGCGGGCCCGGTACTCAACCTGCAGGACCTCACCGCCCACCGGCAGATGGTGGTGCGCGACTCCGCCCTGGGGCAGCAGGTGGATTCCGGCTGGCTGGGCGCCGAGCAGCGCTGGACGGTCACCCACATCGCCACCTCGGTGGACATGATCGAGCGCGGGATGGGCTTCGCCTGGCTGCCCCACTCCCGGGTGGCACAGGGGCTGGCCGGGGGGAAACTGGTGGAACTGCCGCTGGAGCAGGGTTCGCGGCGCTACGTGGAGCTCTACCTCACCCACGCCCACCCGGAGGGCGCGGGCCCGGCCAGCCGGCGGCTGGGTACGCTGCTGCGCGAAGCGGTGGTCCAGGACAACTGATGCGCGATCAGCCCTCAAGCTCCCGCGGCAGGATCAGGCGCTCCAGCCGGCCACAGGCGGGAGCGAGCTGCGCCCACTGGTCGATATTCAGCTGCAAGCGTGCATAGGCCGCCGTGGGCAGGTTTTCCAGCACCTCTTCGCCGGAGAGCCAGTTGACCAGGTCGGTCATGGCCGGGTTGTGGCCCAGCAGGAAGCGGCAGGCCCGGGGCTCGGGCTGGGTTTGCAGCCAGTCCACCAGGTCATCGACGTCGAAGGTATAGAGTTCCTCCACCGTCTCGTGCTCCAGTTCCCGCAGGGCAGGCCAGCCCTCAGTGAGCCCGGCAAGTGTCAACTGGGCGCGCCGCGCCGGGCTCACCGCCAGGGCCTGGGGTTCCAGTTCCGCCGCCAGCGCCGCACCCATGCGCGGGGCATCGCGACGGCCGCGCTTGTTCAGCCCGCGCTCGCGGTCGCTTTCCACGGGCTCGTCCCAGGCGGATTTGGCATGACGCAACAGGTGCAGGGTTTTCATCGTATTCTCCTTTGTCCCTCCACTACCCTTAGCCGGGCGGATAACTACTATGCTGGCCAGTGCCTCGCGCAAGCGAGACGGACCTGAATAAACATTAAAGCGCAGGACGGGATAGACGCCATGAAAACATGGCCGGTTCCACCTACCGGGAATTGGTCTCACTTCGAGCAGTACTACGGCGATTCAAGCAATAAAAAGCGGGCCATACCATAAGTAGGGCCCGCCCAAACTTTCCTTGCCGGGGTCAGAACGCCAGGAGGAATAAAAGCGGCGCGAGTTCTGCCAGGGTCTCAGCTGCAGTTACCGCGGCTCCGGCATCCACCGTAGCGACCGCTGTATCTGCGACGGCATCACCCGCGATCAGCGCGCTACCGTCACCGGCGACTTCACCCGCCGCGCTGCCGGTGAGACTGGACGTGGACGACTCCAGACCCGCCCCTTCACCATCAAGCGCGGCGCCCGTGGCAGAGGAGCTCGTGCTGGCACTGCTACTGGTGCTCGCAGAGCTGGTGGACAGGCTGTCCATCTCGATGCTGGAGGAACCGCCAATCTCTCCATCACCTGCGCCACCACTATCAGACAGCGAGGAATCGGACACATCACCGTCATCCGAGGAGCCGTAGGAGCCGTCCCCGCTGCTATCCGAGTCCGAATCCCAGTCTGAGTCTGAGTCCGAGTCTGAGTCAGAATCCGAATCGGAGTCCGAGTCCGAGTCCGAGTCCGAATCAGAGTCCGAGTCCGAGTCCGAGTCCGAATCCGAATCCGAATCCGAATCAGAGTCCGAGTCCGAGTCCGAGTCCGAATCTGAATCTGAATCCGAGTCCGAGTCCGAGTCCGAGTCCGAATCCGAGTCCGAATCCGAGTCCGAATCCGAGTCCGAATCTGAATCTGAATCCGAGTCCGAGTCCGAGTCCGAGTCATCGTCACTATGGCCTGCGCCACCATCGCCCAGGCCATCGCCATCGCCGTCATCACCACCGCCATCGCGAGCACGATTGACCATATATTTCTTGCAGGCAGAGATACCCGCTGACACTGCAAAGGTACCGGCAACTGTCGCACCACCACCCACACCCAGGGCGGACAGCGTGTTGTCCTGGGTTGCGCCATCCACGATTTGCGAGATACCCGACACAAGGCCGAATACACCACCACCGGTGGCCGCGATACAGCCCGGAAGACCGTGACCGCTGGGATCAAAGCCCCAGTTCGGATTGTTTAACAGCAGCGCATAACGATTGGGACTGTCGTGGCGGAATACACCGGCGGTATAGCGTGTATCCGCGGTCATGAAACGAGCAAGGGTGGGGCTATAGTAACGCTGGTGGAGGTAGTACAGGCCCGTATCGTCGTCATACATACGACCCATAAAGCCATAGGGCGGGCTTGCCGAGCTACGTCCCGCCGGAGTCCCGGTGACACTGTAGGTATACCATTCCTGCGGCGATCCACTGCTGTCTGTAGTCAGCTCGACACTGTGGCGATCGTTGTTATGCAGGTACAACTCGCTGGCCTCGCTGGCGTAGTAGGCAGGCCCGGTTGCACTAAAGAGTGTCAATCTTCCATCATCGCCAGTCCCGCCCTGCTGGTACAGGTAGGAATGGTAGGCTGTGATATCGCCCGTCACATCCTGACGCCAAACCCTGAACCCGGTGTGGTCATAAGCGAAGGAAGATGCCCTGGCGGCACCCGCGGCTTTGAAGGAGGCGGCGCGATTGCGGCCATCGTAACTCGCGCTGAACGACAGCTCTTTGGAACTCACCGATTGCAGTTCACCCATATCACCATAGGCGGCCTTGAGATCGCTCCCCTTGTAAGTGCTGCCTTCGCCCATCTGGTAACCAGACGCGGTGATATCCAGATCCGGCGCTGTCAGCAGGTTGCCAAGTGAGTCATAGCTGAAAGTCTCCGTGCCCGATTGGCGGGTGTCCCCGCCGCTGGTCAGTCGCCTGGCTTCGAAACTCGACGTTTTACTGTAGCTGCCCCAGTTACTGGACTTGCCACTGACGCTGGTAGGATAGCCGTAGGGATCTCTCTCATAGCTCTCGGCAAAAAGTACACTGCCGCTACTCTCCACCGAAAGACTGCTGATGCTGAAATTCGGCGCGTAGGACAGGGTTGTCCTGGCCCCACTGCCATATTCAATAGTGCCCGGCATGCCCGACGCGCTGAAAGCTGACATGGACAGCACAGTCTTGTCGTCCAATTTTTGCGATGACAGCGCTTCATTGTCGTAGCCGAAGTCCAGTTCGCGACCGTCCGGCAGGGTCAGGCCGGTACGTCGCCCCAGAGGGTCGTACTCGCTCTGCTGCTGCAGCGTGATACTGCCGTTATCAAGGCTAAGCTGGCTGCTCGATGCATGACCATAGGCGTTGTAACCATAGTTGCGCGTAACAGGCACCGCCTGACCGCTGACTGTAGCCGAGCCAAGGCGCCCCTTGCCGTTGCTGACACCGGCTTGATCCCACTGTTTGGTTATCACCAGTTTGCCGGGATAAGTTGTTTTGGTCGTACGGCCAATCAGGTCACGGGTAAACTCCACTGTGCCGTTGGCCTGGTCACGCGACGCCAACCAGCCGTTTGAATCATAGGCGTAGGTGTAGTCACCCAGGGCGGGCAGGCTTTTGCTACTGATCCGACTCAGGCTGTCATAGGTGTATGACACGGTCGTATCACTGGCGCCTCCCGGGGGTACCAGCGTCAGCATACGCCCGAGCAGGTCCCGGCTGTAGCCGGTCTGCAGGGCTTCGCCAGCACCAGTTGAAGAGCCATCTGTGTAGGATGCAGAGGCGACCCTGGCTTTACCGTTGTAGTAGGCTCTGTCTACCTGCATTTGACTCGCGAAAGGCGTGCCGGGCGCCGCCTGGGCAAGCACGGTTTGCCCGGTGCTGGTCGTGATGTACTGACGCGTATCCTTGACGGTTTCGACGGAGCCATTGGTTTGCCAGGGACTGGTCGTCTCAACCATTCGACCGAGGGGGTCGTATTGCATGGTCTGGCTCAACACATCGGCGTCGCCATCGAAATACGGAGAGGTACTGGAGAGCGTGTTATGTTCAGCGTCGAACTGGCGGAACGACATAATCCGCTCTTTCGATCCGCCCGCAAATGCCTGCGACTGCATCTGGTATTCACGTTCCAGACCATCAAAGAAATAAGTATTGACCACGGAGCTGCCTGCACCGTCGTCTTTCCAGTCTGTGGTCAGTGTTACCTGTCGGGTGGGGACACCGTTCACCCAGTTGTAAGCATAGGACGTCAGATTGACCAGCTCCGGCAGTGTGACGCCGGAGGGCACTGTCACGGTACTGCCAGGGCAGGCAGCGACTGTTGTCGCGGAGGTCGCGCCGTCCGGCACCGGACCCTGTTGCAGATTACGGCGCCCGACCCCGTCATAACACAGGGTGAATACCTTGCCATTGGGATCTACGTGCACACTGCGTCGGCCATTCCTCGCATCGTAGCCGTACTGGTCCAGCAGAGACGCCCCAGCCGTATCGGTCAGACGCTTGCGTGTCTCACGGTAGGTATTGAATCTGTTCTCTATTGTGAAAGTGGTACTTGCACCTCCACTGCGAACGGCCGTCAGCTTGTTGCCGAAGTCGTCATGGGTATACTTCTTGCCGACAAACCGGGACAAGGTGTCGTCCCAACGGTCCGCCGATGCGATATTCATCGAGCCATCATAGCCCCAGGACTTCAATGAAAAATCGGTGGCCTTATTGTAAGCACCGAGATTACTCATGGCGCTGCTGGACGATAGCTTCGAGTACTGCTTGAAACCCAAACGCCAGTTCGATTCGTCGTTGAGATAGCTGTTGTTGCGATAGACGTTATCGGAGGGGTCCAGGTCTTTACCGCTCTGGTCAACCAGGTTCAGCGTCGACACCTGTACCGGGCTGCCGTACTGGTCATAGGAATACGCCCGGCCGATCGAGTGCATATAGCTTCCATTCTGGTATTTGTCGCTACGTATAAATGAGCGCTTGACCATGGTTGCTTTGTAGCCGGTAGAGACAGAGGTGGCTGTGGTCGATTCGACGTAGCTGAGGGTATCCAGGTGGAAGATATCACCCTCGGTACAGGATTGGTCCGCTGGTGTTCCACAAGCCACTGTCCGCGTTAAGGGGTGGCCAATGTAGGGAAAATTCTGGTTATAAGTTAGCGTCGTGACACGCCCGAGTGACTCGTTATTGTGGGTGGAGGAGCTGAACCCCATCCAGCCGCGGCCGTAATTACTCACCTCGGCATCCGAGTAACTGTGTGAGCTTACATAACTGAATGGCGCATCCGTGATGGCGGGATTGTTCGTCTTGCTTGTTTCGGCGACAACGTAGTACCGGCCTGTCAGTTGTGAATTGGCCCGATACACCGGCAACTGGGGGTTCTGCACCAGCGGTCGGAAGCTTTGAAACTGGGCCAGCGCGCCCTTCCCGGCACTCTCCGTGTAAACGCTGGGGTCCGAGAGGTTTTTATAGGTAATAGCGAGCTGACCCATCGAGGGACGCGTGACGCCGTTCATCAGGTCAGGCATTACACCCGCAGCCAGTCCGACCTGGATAGCCTCCTGCGTGATCGCCAGCATGTCGAGCATGCCGTCGGCGTTCACGTCGATAACCATACGTTGGGTATCACTGCTGCTGCCCCCCTGGGACAAACCCAGTTGGTCCAGCGAATTCTGGTTCCACGCGCCAGCCGCAAACTGGCTGCCATCAGAGAGCGCGATCTGGACTCCGCCATCGGCGACCGCAACGATGTCCGAGCGCCCATCGCCGTTGACGTCCGTCATCATGCGCGGCGTCTCGCTGGTCCAGTTCGGAGCGCCATAATCGGTAGACCAGGTCACAGGCTCCTCAAAACCCGCGCCATTGGAAATGCCCACCTGGACCTCAGTGCCGAAACCGACAAGATCAGACAGGCCATCGCCGTTTACATCGGCCATCATACGGGGATTGTCGGCATCCCAGTCGGTATTGTCCGCGAAATAGGGATAGGACTGATCCCAGCCCGCCTGGTCAAAACTGCCGCCGGTCGAGAGCGCCACACTGACCGTTTTAGCCGTCTGGTCCATCGCGACCACGTCAGATTTGCCATCTCCGTTCACATCCGAGAGCAACAGGTCCTCTGCTGACCAGCCCTGTTCAACGCCGAAGCCTTGCAGCCATTGCTGGGGAGCATCGAAGCCTCCGCTCAGGTCAGCCAATGCCACGGTTACATTGTCGCTGAATCCGACAATATCGATGGCTTTGTCGCCATTGACATCAGCGAGCAGACGCGGCGCGCCAGATGCCCATCCATTATTTGGCGCGAAATAGGGGAAGCTGCCGGGAACCAACTGAAAGCTATTACTGCTGACGTCGGCCAGCGCAAAGACAACCCCGTCATCAGAAAAGCCGACAATATCTGCGAGTCCGTCACCATTGATATCAGCGAGATAGCGAGGCTCGTCGCTGCTCCAGTTGTAGCGGGTACTGAAATTGTCTATCCAGGTACTTGCCGTTGCGAAACCACCGTTCTGGCCGAGGGCGACCTGAACACCATCCTTGAAACCCACCAGATCCAGAAAGCCGTCTCCGTTGACATCAGCCAGCTTTACCGGATTGTCGTTTTTGTCCCATCCGGAGGAGGGCGTGAAATTGCCGGACATCCAGGTACTGGCGCCACCGAAGGCATTACTTCCCTGTTGATAGTCAAACGAGCTGGGAGCGATACCGTTGGTATCATCCAGCGACGCGAAGCGCTGGATAGTGGAGACCAGCGAGCGGCCACTGGCGGAGGAACTGACATAGCTCACGCGATAATTGGAAACCAGCGAGTCTTCCACATAGGTATTCACGGCAGCCAGTCTAAGGGCAGTTTGTATTTCAGTACCTGCCTGCATATGTTGAATCACATCGTCCCGCGACTGGTAGGTGAAACGCACGAAGCGGTTCGCCTGCGTTGCCGGGCTCGTACTGCTGTTGCCGCCATAGGCAATTTCGACGGGGTAGGCCTGGGAACTCGTTTTTCCGGTCTTCAGAGGGTCTGGGTCATATGTATAGGCGATCGTATTGCCATTTTTGTCGGTACTACTGCTCAGGAGCCATTCCCGTACCGTCTTCTGATCTGCAGCCATCACACGGCTGTCACTGGTACCTCCGAAGATCTGCACCATGCCATTGGGGTGCTGCACAGTAAACGTTGTAGGGCCGTAGCTGTCAGCCGCTGAAATTGTCGTTTGTTGCCAGGTATCGATCTCGTTGCGATACACGCTCTGCTGGGCGCCATTGTCGCCATCCATCACCAGCAGGCGGCGGCCATTGAGGGCGAAGCGATCCTCGTTGGTTAAGCTGATGGCTCCGGCCTCTCCATCGATCGCCAGGATTTTCTTCACCCGGCTGATACGCGCGAAACCGTTCATGTTCCAACCCATTCCCATCAGGCCATTCTGGGCCTTGCTCGAATAGGAAAACGACAGTGCCGGGTCAAAGGTGCGAATGCCGGGAGGCACCTGTACCTCAATGCTGTAGCTGGCGCCACCCGATGATGACAGCTGGAAGCGGCCCTGGTCTGAGCCCACCTCCGGCACATCGTCGCCGGTAAAGCCAGTGGGCTGGGCTCCCGGCACCATGTCTGCACGCTTGCCGCTGCAGCCCGATACCATTAATGACAGCAACAGCAGTGCCGTCGACGCATTCATCGCAATACGAGAAACATCCATGTTGATCACCTGTATTGTGTTATTCCTGGGTATTCTTATTCTTCCAATTCACATATATCGCCGGAGCCGGGCGCCCTCGCCCGGCCTGGCCGGACACACCGTCGAGGCCTGTCCTGCCGGGCTGAGCCTGCGCCATCGAGGCAGGCAAGGCCGCAAGGCCTGCATTACCACCGCGGCCGCCCGGGCCACCGCGACCGCCCTCACCGCCATACCCTTTTTCAGCACGGGTACGCACGAGGAATTCCTTCTCGGGGGGGCAACTGATATGGATAACCGAGGAGATACCCCCTCGACCGCCATTACCGCCATCCCCCCCTCGCCCGCCGTCACCACCGTGGCCCGGGGTTCCAGCCGCCAATGGTGGTTCCAACTGCGGTGCACCCGCACCGGCATTCCCACCGTGGCCACCCGCACCGCCACAGCCGCCGTCTCCACCGCGACCGCCATCTCCTGTCTTGGCGTACACCCGCAATGGGCCACTGCCAGCGGCAAAAGCCCTGACCGTGATGTGGGCACGCTTGCACATACCGCCCGTGCGCCCCTTGCGTCCAGCACCGCCATCGCGACCTGGCAGGCCCGGTGTGCCACTTCGCTCAGGCTGTGATGACGACTGCTTCAACATCGGCCCAAGCGTTGTACCGACGACCTGGCAGTCTGTGCCATCAAAGCCGTTTTCACCCCGTTCCCCTTGAGCCCCAGCCGGACCATCCGCAGGACCCGTCATACTCGAGTCGACAGGAAACGGTGTTGGCAGGACAGCGATATGCGCATTGTCCAGACTGATCGTTTCAGTAACGCCAGTACCGATCATCATTTCCTGTACGAGCATTGAGAGGACGTTGCCCTGCACCTGGATACGGGCGCCATCTTCGAGCACACAACGACCGATATTCAAAACGGTATAAAGCTCCTCGCGCTCACCGACCTCCCATTCCCGGGCGTGACTGGTGACGTCAAGGACATCGCCGGAACCAAGTCGAAGCTCTGGCATGGAGATAAGCTGGAGGCGTGCAGGGAAGTGTTCAACCATCAGGTCAAGGTCGCCTTCCGCCAGGGGGAAATCCATGAACATGAAATCCTCACCGCGATCATGGACCCCCTGCCACAAGCGACTGCGCCCCTGCTGGCTGCCCCTGACCGGGATAACATCAGGAATCGATACACAAGGCTCTCTTCGCAGCAGTTGCTTCAGGGCAAAAATGTCTACCGGCCGAATGCGGCTTTTTTGCTCAATGCCGGTACGCAAGGCAGTGAGACTCTGCCCATAGCTCGCGGCCAAGGTCTCGAACTCCCCGGCGGGCGGGGACTCCGCCGCCGGGGAAACATAGACCGCCGTGTCTGGCGGGGGCATCAGGTAGGCAGGCCGGAAATAGGCGCCGCATTACCAGAGAACTTACCGGCATCACCATTGCCACCGGGCGTGCCATTAGTGCCGGGACTGCCCTGGTCCCCCCCGGATCGGTGCTTGCCGCTGCTAGAGCCACCGCTGCCGCCGCTGCCGCCGCTGCCTCCATTGCCGCCGACACCCCCGATACCGGCTGGAGCCTGGACGCCGGAATAACTTATCTGGGCACTGGTGATAGTACTGCCAAGATTCAGGTTGATCTGCTGGCCATTGACGCCGCTACCACCATTTCCCCCAGTGCCGCCATCACCCCCGGTACCGCCGTTCCCGCCGTTGGCACTGGCAGTTCCCTCGCAAGCTGATTGACAGCCATCACCGCCCTTACCGCCGTTACCTCCGTCACCTCCGGCGCCACCTACACCACCACTGCCGCCAATACCCGACTGGTTATAGAGCGCCACGGGGTTGCCAGACAGCGCATTAATGGAAATAGTCGCGACCAGGCTCGGCAGGCCATCGCCACCTTGTGAACCGTCACCACCTGCTTTGCCGTCCTCCCCTGCCTGGCCGGCACTGGGTTTTCTCGCACCGGTACAGACGCCCGGAGAGGGGGTTCCAGCGTTGCTGCCATTTCCACCATTGCCACCGTTTTGCCCTGCTGTGCCGGCTGTTCCCGGGGCACCGGTAACGCCAAAAATTCCCATGGTGTAAGGTACAGGGCTGGACGTGACGTTGTTTGCCAAGGTCTGCACGTTCAGGGTGACATGCGTGTTGTAAGCAACGATATACGCCGTGTCGCTCATGGTAAGCGTGTTGAAGTTATACGCTACGATCGTGCTGGTACCCAGGTTCCATTCAGAAGTGATCGACTTGTCGCTCGATGACACCAGGGTCACCTTGCGAGGGAACATTCCAGACAGCATCTGCTTGTCATCCGGATGTAACTCGTGGTCGGCGTGCAGCATTGCCGCTGCACGCAGGAGGATGGCATCGATATCAGAGTTTCGATGGTCCATCTCTGCTTTGTGGTTTTCGTTGAAGTCCGCCAGACGCTGTTTGCGCACGTCGGCGCTGGCGCCATCGTGAAACAGCTCCTTCAGGTCTTCAAGTGAATCTACGGTGTGGGTGGTCTGGATTTCGTCGCCTGCCTTGAGGCGATCAATATCATGTCCATAGCGTTCAGCCAACTGTTCAAAGCTGTTCATCTCGATTCCTCCTTGGAATTATTTCGTTCGCAATATCCGTTGCATTCGATGTTGCTGACGCAACCGCCCGAAGTATAGATCAAAAAATTTGGGTCGTGACAAGTAAACTGTGTACCAGGTTAATTGACTCCATTTTCGGATTCACCAGCGAGTCGATCAGGGCCGGCTCGTCCCAGGCGTGCAGGTTACTGCTATGCTGGATAGCGGCCCGCGCTGACTGAGACGGACCGGCATAAACATTAAAGTGCAGGACGGGACAAACGCCATGAAAATAGGCCTGATCTACCCCCAGAAAGAACTCAAGGGCGACCCCCAGGCGGTACGCGACATCGGCCTGGCCACCGAGCAACTGGGCTTCGACTACCTCGTCGCCTACGACCACGTGCTCGGCGCCAGCCACGATCGCGAGCCGCCCTTGCAGGGGCCCTACACCGAGCACGACCCTTTCCACGATCCCTTCGTGATGTTCGCCTACCTCGCGGCGCTGACCGAGCGCATCGAACTCGTCACCGGCATCCTGATCCTGCCCCAGCGGCAGACCGCGCTGGTGGCGCGGCAGGCGGCGGACCTCGACCTGCTCAGCGGCGAGCGCTTCCGCCTGGGCGTGGGCATCGGCTGGAACTACGTGGAGTACGAGGCCCTGGGCCAGGACTTCAAAACCCGCGGCAAGCGGGTGGACGAGCAGATCGACCTGCTGCGCCAGCTCTGGGAAGAACCCCTGCTGGACTTCGATGGCAGCTTCGACCGCGTGGACCGGGCGGCCCTGGTGCCGCGGCCCCGGCGGCGCATACCCATCTGGCTGGGGGGCTTCGCCGATGTGGCCCTGCAGCGGGCGGCACGCATCGGTGACGGTTTCATTTTCGCCGACGGCGCGGCGGACGCTTTCGCGCAGATCGATCGACTCAAAAGCTTGCTCGAAGAGGCTGGCCGCGGCAGTGACGACTTCGGCTTCCAGTGCCACATGCTGAAGGCGAAGACCGCGCAGGATGTGGTGGAGACCGTGGCCCGCTGGCAGGAGGCGGGCGGCACCCACGCGGCCATCAATACCATGGGTATGGGTTTCAACACGGCGGAGGAGCACCTGGAATACGCGGCCGAGGTGGCGGAGGCTCTGGGCCGGGCGGGTTACGCGCTGGCCTGAGCTGCGTGGGCGCTGAGCGCGAAAAGCCCGGCTGCGGCTGCTCGCGTGGTAGCGGAATCCAAGGCACTGGCGCAGAGAACAATAAAATTGAAAAGGCGCATTTAGATAGTATACGCTATCTAAATGCCTTCACTCCGTGCCCCGCGATGCGCATTGCCCGGGGAAGATCCCGACCAGCTCTACGGCGAGGACAATAACTTGAAGATCGAGCCCGACATCCTCCACTACCTGCGGGACCTGCAGGGCGCGGTGGACAACCTGCAGAACACCTGGCGCCCCGACGACCCGGCCTACCGGGCCGACGTGTACCGCCAGACCATGACCAGCCTTTCCTACGCCTACTTCGCCTATTTTCACGCGGACGCGGAGCACCCGGACTGGGCGCCCCTGTGGAACCCCGTCTACACCCTGCAGCCGAACCCGGACGACATCTACGTACAATCGCCGATCCGCGGTGACCTGACCTACCGTGTCTCGGGCAACCGCGGCACCTGCAAGATTCTCTCCTTCACCACCCAGAAGGTGCTCTCGGGCACGGTGGACCAGATGCCCCAGCCCAGTGGGCATAACGAGGTGGACTGCAGTGACCTCGGCCTCGAACCGGGCGAGGATTTCGAAGTGATCTTCAGCGCCGAACGCCCCGCGGGCTACAGCGGCAAGTGGGCGCCCATCGACCCCGAGGCCGGGGGCATGATGGTGCGCTTTCGCAGTTACGACTGGCTTAACGAGGTGGACCCGAGCCTCTCCATCGAGTGCCTCGACCCGGTGCCGCCCAAGCCACGGCTGACCCCGGAACAGATTCTCGAGCGCATTGGGGAGATGGCGAAGTTCCCCGCCCGCAAGACCAATCTCTACTACCAGATGCAGAACGGCGTGAAGGAGCGCGTGGGATTCAACGTCTTCGAGCCCATCCGCTATCCGGGCGCACTGGTAAAACAGACCTACTGGCCCGCCTGCTTCCAGTTCGAGCCGGACGAGGCGCTGATCATCGAGACCGAAATGCCCGCGCGCCGCCCCTACTGGAACATCCAGCTCAACGATCCCTATTTCAATGCGCTGGAATACGTCTACCGCCTCTCCAGCACCAACGGCCACTACGCGAAACTGAGTAGCGACGGCAAGTTGCGCGCGGTGATCTCACTCGAAGACCCCGGCGTGCCCAACTGGCTCGACCCGGCGGGCTACACCGAGGGCGGCATCTACGGCCGCTGGTACGACTGCGACAGCGAGCCACTGCCGACACTCAAGCGAGTGAAACTCGGCGAACTGCGCGAACACCTGCCCGCGGATACCCCCGTGGTCACGCCGGAGGACCGCGCCGAGGAACTGCGATTACGCGTGCGCGCCTGCCAGCGCCGCAGGCGCTGGTAATCCGCGCGACTGACCTGGAGTAACAACGAGAATGGATATTTCCTACGACCCGCCGCCAGTCTTCCGCCATGCGCTGGACCAGCTCCACGCCACCGTCACCGCCGAAATCGGCAGCGAGGATTTCGGCCCCGACGACTACCTGCCCGGGCTGACCGCCCTGCTGCAGTCCATGGACTACGACCCGCAGTTCTCCGAACAGGGCCGCCGGGTGGCCTGGGGCATGGTGGTCGGCGTACTCAAGGGCCGCGCCCAGGCCTACAAGTCCATGCGTGAAAACCCAGGCTTCGACGCCACCCCGATCACCAGCCCGGTCGTCATCACCGGCGTACCGCGCACCGGCACCACCGCCCTGCACCGATTGCTGGCGGTGGACCCGCGCTTCCAGGGCCTGCAGACCTGGCTGCTCGACTCGCCGATGCCGCGCCCGCCGCTGGAGACCTGGGGCGAGTATCCCGAGTTCCAGAAAAGCGTCGCCACCATCGAGGCCCGCTACGCCGCCGCGCCGGGCAAGCGCGCCGCCCACCACATCGCCGCCGAGGAAGTGCACGAGTGCTGCATGCTGCTGCGCCAGTCCTTCGTCTCCAACATCTGGAGCTGCGGCTTTTCCGTCCCCAGCTACGACGCCTGGTGGCAGTGCCAGGACGAGAGCGCGGCCTACCGGCACTACCATCGCTGCGTGCAACTGATTGGCAGCAGCGCCCCGGAAAAACGCTGGCTGCTGAAGAACCCCGGCCATATCGAGCACCTCGACCTGCTGCTCGCCATCTTCCCCGACGCGAAGATCATCCAGACCCACCGCGACCCGGCAAAGGCGATACCCTCGCTAGTGTCGCTGCTGATGCAGCTCTACCCGGTGATGGAAAGCGGCGCCGCGCAGCTGCGCGGCGAGATCATGCTGCGGCGGGAAGTAGCCAAATGGGCCAACGCAGTACGCAAGGCGGACAGGGTTCGCGCGCAACACCCCGGCAAGGTCCTCGACATCATCCACGCGGATTTCCACTCGGACCCCATGGCCGTGCTGGAACAGATCTACAGCTTTATCGGCTGGGAGATTCCCGATGACACCCGCAGGGCCTTCGCACAGCGCATCGACGAAAAACCGGAGTTGCAACACGGCGTCCATCGCTACCGGATCGAGGACTACGGCATGAGCGAAGCCGAGGCGCGGGCACCCTTCGGCGACTACATCGAGCGCTTCAGTCTCACGGAGAAAACATAATGAAAGCCGCAATCTATCCCGGCGAAGGCCAGCCGATCAGCATCGAAACCCTGCCCGACCCGACCCCTGGCCCAACGGACGTCCTGGTCAAGATCCACCGCTGCGGCATCTGCGGCACCGACCTCAGCATGACCAAAGGCGGCCAGTGGGACTACGGCAAGGGCGTGCAGTTCGGCCACGAGTACGCCGGAGAGATTATCGAAGTGGGCAGCAAGGTGGCCGACTTCAAGGTGGGAGAGCGCATCGCCGTGCTGCCATCCGTGGCCTGCGGCGAATGCCACGCCTGCCGCACTCACGGCAACAACGTTCTCTGCCAGTCCCGCCCCGGCTCCGCGATGCTCGGCTTCTCGGAACTGGCGGCGGTGCCCACCAGTGTCGCCACCCGCCTGCCCTCGGTGCTCTCCATGAGCGACGGCGCGCTGATCGAACCGCTGGCCATCAGCCTCTACGGGGTGAAGCTGGCCCGGATCAATCCCGGTGACCGGGTGCTCGTACTGGGCGGCGGCACAGTGGCGCTTTACGCGATTTACTGGGCGCGCCGCCTTGGCGCCGGCAGGATTGTGGCGATGTCCCGCTCGGAGCGACGCAAGGCGCTTTCCCTGCAGATGGGGGCGGATGAATTTATTGCCTATGGCGACAACGAGATCGGCGAAGTGGTCGAGTCGCTGGGCGGATCTCCGGAGATCGTCTTCGAGTGTGTCGGCGCCGAGGGACTGCTGCACAAGGCGGTGATGCACGCGGCGCAATTCGGCAGGATCATTTCCCTTGGCTTCTGCACCGCGCCGGATACGGTGATACCCGCTATCGCCTCGTACAAGTGTGCATCGATGCAGTTCTCCGTCGGATATTCGATGAAGGAATTTCTCTACATTGCCGGGGAGATGGACAAGGGGCACTGTGATCCGAAGGCGATTATCAGCAATGAGATTGGCCTTGAGGAACTGCCTGGCATGTTTGACAGTCTGCGTGGTAATAATAGTGAGACGAAGGTGCATGTTCGCTGCTCGCCGGCCTGATGGGGCAGAACGCCCGGGCTCCCCGCTCGGCTCGATCCCCGGGGTTGGCTGACTAATCTACCAGGCCAAAATTGGAGGGCTGGACGGCCCGGTTTGTTACATCTATTGTTTCTCTACATACGGGGAAGCATTCCCGGTATCTAAGGATGATCGTTCGACAGGAGGTTGATTTCCATGAGAATTTTTTCAGGCCGCCTACATAGTGGGAATTGGTGTTACTGCGACCAATTCACCAGAATAAGCTGTTAAATTTCACGGAGAATATAGCTTGGTCAGATTAAAAAGTATTGGTATCGGATTGGCGATAATACTTTTATCTGTATGTTGCTTTTTGATTGCTGCCGTTTTAGTGGAATTTCCGATTATCAATTCGGTAGTAATCTATTCAGCACATGGACCAATTGAGAATATATTTCTTGTATTAATGTCCGTTGTTATTGGTTCAGCAATGGTAATCTTCAATGTGAGCCAAAAAGAGTCAAAAGGCATCGCATCAGAAAGCTGGTTTGTGTTTTTTGGGTCAATAATGGTATTCGCGCTTTTTGGTATACCCGGTTTAATGGCGCTAGCGTTTGGAGGCAAATTAATTGTCACTATTTATAGTGCTTTAACCGGAAAAAAAATTTAACAAGGCCAGGCACGGGACAAACTTTCCGCTAGCGCTCCAAGCTTTCCCGTGCTGGCGGCGTTAAGGTGCCTTCTCGCATTGCAATACGAAGCATACTTTCGCGCTGAAGTAACCAGTCATGTGAAGATATTGTCTGAACGAGAGGTGCAGTCAGATGCTGGCTGGTGGAGAGAGTATGAGGTCGAGACCATCCGAGTATTTCACGGAGACCGAACAACCAGCACGATCCGGACGAAGATGACTAGTTGCATTCAGAATCTTCAGGTAGGAAGAGAGTATGTTGTTCATATCCCATACCTTCGCATAGACGGAGGCCAGGCTCCAAACCACAGGAATTTTTTCAACCAATGCGATGGAAGCTTTCCAGTTTCTTCAGTTGGTGATTTTAAAGACAGCTACACCTGGCTCGAGAATCGAAACAAAGTCGCTATCGAGAACATTTGCAGAGATATCAAGGACTCGGCAATCGTCATCGATCCTGTAGCTTATCAGGAGGTTTGCGTTGAGAATGACTAGCAGGCATGGTGTGAAGCCCCTTACGAGTCAAGCCAGGCGTATGCGCGTAGTTCTTAGCCTATGCTCATTGATCCTCTTTTTGCCTGCGGCATGGGCAAGCCACTGGAAACATGTGGAATGGACTAACATGGAAGTTTCAGCGCAAATACCAGAGCCATTTGGTTCAGTTAAATTGACTTTAAAGACGAACAATGGAATCGATCTTCAAGTAATGACTGTAATTATAAATGGCATAGAAATATCCGTTCCGAGATCTGCGTTTGAAGATGTTAAGTATCCGTATCTGAATGAGGTAGTGATAAAGCATGACGCTGGCTTTGCACCTGAAACAGATAATGAAGGAAACCTTATATTAGTGTCTGGCACTCGAGTTCTAGTCGTGGAGGTTCCGTTTGGTGATCCAGAGGAAGAGTTTGAGGAAGGGAATGATTACCCAGTGCTGCAATGTCATTTCAATGAAAAGACGCTGGAGAACTGTGCAATTGCTCCTTAACAAGGGCGGGCAGTTCGCACCCTTCGTTCGCCGGACGCGTTTTCAGCGCGCCCGCTGCCGCTAAGCGGTAGGGCTAAATGCGAACTCCGAAATCGATAGTGGCGTGGACTTTACTCTTGAGCGGCTGTTTAGGGACGATTGATACAATCCACTATGTCAGTGGGGTAGCCCCGTCCAGTTCGACTTGCGTCGTGGATGTGATGGAACTTGCAGATTCAGAATACATAAGGCGAGAGGAGGTCAGCGGACCTTTCAAGTTATCCGTAATCGCAGGCGGCCCAAGCCCTTCGCCAGTTGATATCGTAGCTATGTGTGATGGGCTTGTTGTCAAAAGCATCACAGGAATTGATCTAAGGAAGGAAGATAATCTTGATCTTGGAACACTCAAGCCCTAAGGCAGCCCTAACAAGTCAGAATTTGGGACGCGCTAACGCGCCTCCTACCCTGAAGCATTACGTGTTCTCGACACGCTCTCTAGTGGAGATCGTCCATGATATGGATATGCATTTTTAGTTGGATAATCTGCATCTGGGTCATATTTTTCAACGGTGCGGAGCAACTAGAGCGCGCGGTGCTAGGTTACTTCGAGTTCGGGCTATTTGCCGACGACGCGAGATACATCAAAATATCGGCATGGGTAGGCCTGGTGCTTACTACCGGCTTACTGTTGTTGGGCTACTAGAGATTGGTGCATGAAAACACATTACAAGAGCGAACAGTTCGCCCCTGCGGCGCCCGACGCCAAAACCGCTGCGTGACCCCGCGCGAAGCGTAACATGATCCGAATGGAGACTGAGCGATGAAATGGATAGCAACTCTTTTATTAATGATTTCAACGAGTACTTCTTCTGCCTACGGCGGTTGTGAAGATCATTATGCGCTGGCGACAGAAACTGAAGACGGGTCTGAGATACAGATGATCGTTCCGGGCAGTTTAGTGAAGAAAGCGGGAGCATGGTCCCCAGAGAAAGGTGAGCCACCCCTCGGGATATCAACTGCTTTTGACCTGGCGAACTCTTGGGCAGGGCAAAATCTGACAAGGTATGACAGTATTGAGATAGATTCTGTTAGTTTGGAGCGGTATAGCTGTGCCGGGCCTGGCATGACGGAAGAGTACTGGTACTACTTCATCGAATATTCTCCAGTTATTGAAGGCAACAAACTTTGGGGAGGCGCAAATTGGCTAGTGATTTTAATGTCAGGTGAAATACTCAAACCTGTGCGGCAGTGAATCATGTAACAAGTCAATGCAGCGAGGGCGCTTCGCGCAGGGACCCGCTAACGCGGGCCCCTGCTTGAAGGGTTAGGTCTCACACATATGCGCACTCTATTCATCGCATCTACCCTCTTTCTTGCCCTCGCTATAGCGCACTCGCCGTTATCTGCTCAAGCCAGGCCCATTGCGTTCAGCGCAGAAGAACAGCAAGTTCTCGACACCGAGGACGAGTACGTCATCGCCGAGGTCAACCGCGACGAAGCCGCTCTGCGGCGCATCCTGGACGACCAGTTCGTCTGGAACCGTAGCAAGGGCTCGACCACGGGCAAGGAAGCCTATATTCAAGCCATCATGAGCGAGAGTTTCAGCATGGTCGGGCAAACCATCCGCGAGCGATCAGTGCTGATGCAGGGAAATGTTGCTTTTGTCTTCGGCACGGCGGACCTTCGTTTCGCCCCTCCCGGGGAGCCAGAGTTCACGTCTTCGATGCGCTACACAGCCGCCTATGTAAGCCGGAATGGGCAGTGGCGTATGCTGGTTCTACAGATGCAGGGTCGCTCGCCAGAGTAGCAAGACTCCCACCGATAGTTATAGCGTATACTCCTCTCCTGCCCAAGCATCACACCCACGGCGGCACCTCCCACTGTCGCCCTGAATCCGGCCCGAATGCCCTGCCCTTATGCCCGCCACATCCCAAACATTGGCTCCATCCATGGCACCATCCATAGCACCCAGGGACCTGCTCCTCGCCCTGCTGGTCATCGTGCTCTGGGGTATCAACTTCGTGCCCACCAAGTTCGCGCTGCTGGATGTCAGCCCCCTGCTCCTCGGCGCACTGCGCTTCCTGCTGGTGTCGCTGCCGCTGATTGTATTTCTGCCCCTGCCCCGCCTGCCCCTGCGATGGCTGTTCCTCTTCGCGCTCACCCAGGGGGTCGGCCAGTTCGGCCTGCTGTTTTTCGCCCTGCAACTCGGCATGACGGCGGCCCTCGCCTCGGTGCTGATGCAGACCCAGATATTCATCACCGCGGCGCTGGGAATAGGCCTGCTGAAAGAACGCCTGTCGCGCTCACTGATGATCGGCATGGCGGTGGCCGGGGCAGGCCTGTGCTGCTTTGCCTTCGAGGTCACCAGCGGCAGCGAGGGCAGCGGCACCACGGCGACAGGCTTCCTGCTGACGCTGTGTGCGGCCACGATGTGGGCCAGCTCCAACATCGTCGTCAAGCACATCCACCGCACGGCCCCCGATACCAGCCCCGCGGCACTGCTGGCCTGGAGCAGCCTGGTGACGGGCTTGGTATTCAGCGCCCTGACGCTCGCCACCGAATCCCCATCCGCGATGTGGCAAAGTATTGAGTCCGCCAGCCTGACCACATGGTTCTCGGTGCTCTATGCGGGCTGCATCGCCGGTGGCCTCGCCTTCTGGCTGTGGACACTGTTGCTCACCCGCTATCCCGCCAGCCAGGTTGCGCCATTCTCGCTCGGCGTCCCGGTAGTCGGTATCATCGCTGGCATTGGTGTGCTCGGGGAGCACGTTACGGCCCTGCAGTGGCTGGGCTCGGGACTGGTCATGCTGGCCCTGGCGGTGGTGGTGATAGGCGGGCGCCTCACGGCGCGCAAGCTTGCCCGGCGTTATGACCTGGCGGATGGTACAGGGTAAGCGCCGACCTGCCTGGTGCTGGCAAGACCAGTGCGAAAACTCAAAGTAAGGTTAGCAGTCAAAGGAGTACAGCAAATGAAAGTACTATTTGTTCTAACATCACACGACAAGCTTGGTGAAACAGGCGAGAAAACCGGTTTCTGGCTGGAGGAATTTGCCAGCCCTTATTATCGCCTGAAGGATGCCGGCGCCTCGGTAACGCTCGCATCGCCGCAGGGGGGCCAACCACCCCTCGATCCAAAAAGTGCCGAAGCTGATTTCCAAACGGAAGACACTCGCCGTTTTGATGCGGACCAGTCGGCCCAGGCCGAACTCGCAAATACAGCCAAATTGTCTGAAATGAAAGTCGATGATTTTGATGCCGTATTTTATCCGGGCGGTCACGGCCCCCTGTGGGACCTGCACAACGACATGGACTCCATCGCCCTGATCGAGGGCTTCATCGCCGCCGGGAAACCGGTAGCTTGCGTATGTCATGCGCCCGCGGTCTTACTAAAGGCAAAAGACCAAAGCGGTGAACCCCTACTTAAAGGCAAGAAAGTCACGGCCTTCAGTAACTCGGAAGAAGCTGCGGTGAATCTGACAGATGTTGTCCCCTACCTGCTGGAAGATGAGCTAAAAGCGCTGGGCGGAATCTACCAGAAGGCTGAAGACTGGAACCCCCTGGCTGTGGTCGATGACCTGATCATAACGGGACAAAATCCCAGTTCATCAGCTCCTGTTGCCGAGGCTTTAATTGAAGCGCTTAAGTAGCCACATACACAAACATATGCAGGCAGTATCTGAAGCGTGAAACACACAGGAAAAGTGGACGACTTGCTCTCCACCATACAATTGCTCGAAATAGAGATTCATCACGGCGGCGCCCTCTGTGATAAGACTCGCCTTGAAACTCTCCTCCACCCCGATTTCCACGAAGTCGGTCGATCAGGGGCTGTGTACCATCGGGCCGAAGTGATTCAGGTATTGGGCACGCAGGAATCCGCGCCGCCAACTCGCTCGGATGGTTTTGCGCTTAAAAATCTTACTTCCGAGGTTGTATTGCTCAGCTATCGCTCAGCCCGCGTGGAACCGGACGGAAGCCTGCGGGATTACACTTTGCGGTCGTCCATCTGGCAAAAACAAGAAGGGAACTGGCAGCTACGCTACCACCAGGGCACACCCGCGCGCGAGGAATGGTAGGCGTCATCACTATGGGTGCTTGAACATCTTTTTTCGTTATAAATGACAGAGCCCCCGGTCAGGCCGGGGGCTCTCACATATCAGTTTTCCGCTTTCGGAAAATTGCAGACCAGCGTCCATTGACCACCGGGCGTCGCCACCAGCAACGAGTCCTCAGTAAGGTAGCCAAACGCATAACAGGGATCGTCCCGGACAACGAGCGGCCTGCCTATTGCGTAAGGGTGTGTTCCCTGGCACATGACCTGGCCATTCCCGGGAAAGGGTCCGCCGGCGTACTGCCCCGTAAGGACGGACACATGATCTGTATGGCCGTATTCATCCAGGGTCGGCACTCCATAGGCCTGGCATGTGTCGTCCTGGATCACGAATGCACCGTTATCGGCCTGCACAGCCGAAATATTGATTGCCAGCACGGCAGTGCCAAGCACAGTTAGAGCCTTCTTCATCTCGTAATTCTCCATGGGTTTTAATTGTCAGATTTGCGGATGCACGAAGAAGGCACTGACGCGAGACCTCCTTGTCACACCACATTTTTAAAAATAGACAGTAATCAGTAGAGTTCAAGAGAACAGGGCCCGAGGGGCTCCCGTATCACGCTTCGAGTGTGTCGCTGCTTACGCGCCCCGCGTCGGTCCCGGAAGCAGCGCACGATGGCAGGGGCGCGCACCCCACACTCCCGGGTTGTTCACTTGTCGCCACTCCCTTCTGCTTACATTATTAGTGAGTTTGAATCGCCGAGAGAATGAGAAATGGACCTCGTAACGATACTGCTGGTCCTGGTAGTGATACTGGTAGCCGTCTTCGATTTCACCAACGGCTTCCACGACGCCGCCGACATGGTGGCCACGGCCATCGCTTCGCGCGCTATGAGGCCGGGCATGGCTATCGGCATCGTTACCTTTTTTACTTTCGTCGCCCCGTTCACCGTGGGCCTCGCAGTGGCGGATACGGTCGGTACCTTTGTGGACGTTGGTGCCGGGTCGACTATCGAAGGTGAAAGCCTGGTTATCGCTGCCCTGCTGGCTGCCGTTTCCTACAACCTGATCACCTGGCAACTGGGCTTCCCATCTTCATCGTCCAACTCCCTGGCTGGCGGACTGGTGGGCGCGGGTCTGTACAGTGTGGGCAGCGCGCATATTAACTGGGGTTTCGAGGCGTTACAGCAGGGCCAACTCGTGGGAATCATGAAGGTCCTGGTTGGTTTGTTTGCTTCGCCCTTCTTTGGCTTTGTCATCGGTTTTCTGGTGATGAAGCTGTTTTTTCTCCTGCTGCGCCGCACCACAACAGAGGTGGCAAAGTTCTTTGTTGCCTCTCAATACTTGAGTGTGGCCTGGCTGGGTTTCTCGCACGGCGCCAATGACGCACAAAAGGGTATGGCTATCATCGGCATGATGTTGCTGGCGAGTGGCGTCACTACCGAGTTCTTCATCCCTGCATGGGCAATCGTGCTTTGTGCGTCTGCCATCACCCTGGGGACCATGTTTGGGGGCTGGCGCATCATCAAAACGCTGGGTTTCGGATTATTTCACGTAAAGGTCATTCATTCCGTGGCCAATCAACTTGGCTCTGCACTGGTAAACAGCGTTGCCACGATGATCGGCGCCCCCACTTCCACCACTCAAGTGGTGACGGCGACCTTGCTGGGTAACGGTGCGGCAGAAAAGCCGCAGCACGTGAAGTGGCAAACGGCGGCGGGCATCATAGCCGGGTGGTTTCTGAATGTGCCGGTGTCCATATTCCTGGGCTGGCTGTATTGTTCCCTGTTTCTCACCCTATGGAGGTGATTATGGGTTTTATCCAGAAATTCGTTTTACCGAAAGAGACGGACCTTGCGGCGGCGCTGCAAGCGCAGACCGCGGCCACGAGGAACATCGTGCACGATCTATACGCCGCCTATATCCTCCATGACGAGGAAGCCTTCAGCGCCATCAGGAACGAGACCAACGAAACCCGGGCGCTCAAGGATAAAAACATGAAGGAACTGCTGGATGTGTTCATAGCCCCGTATGATAAGGAATCCATCTTCCGCATCATCACCCAGCTCGACTGGATAGCGCTGAGCGTCAAGCATTTCGTTGTTGAAGTCGATGCATATCAAAACACGCAGGCTCTGGATATGTATCGCGATATCTTTGAACTGCTCAGGGAAATCGCCAGCCTGCTGGACGACGGCTTCAAGCAACTATCCAGTAAGGAGTTGCCCAGCATCGGGCTGATCCATGACAAATACGACCAGGTAGTAGAGTGCCGCGCCCGGCACGTTGCCAGGCTGTTACAACAGGATGATTTCAAGCACATCATCATTCACAAGGACATACTGGCGCAGTTAAAGGAAATCGCGAAACGTATGCATGTGACTGCCAACACCCTGGAGGATATGGCCATCAAGGTCATGTGAATGCGGGCCCTGCTAGCGCAGGGCCTGCCTCAATGGGTCTTCCGCAGCTTCAATATCTGCTCCTGTACACCCTCGAGGGTTTTACCCACATCCGCGCTCATCCCCAACTGGCGTATCGGATACTCCTTGAAGGTCTCCAGGTGCTGTTGGGCAATGTTGATAATCGGCGTGAGCACCCAGGCCTTGTGCTCTGCATACTGCCGGTTGAGATCCCCGGTCTGGCGCTCGAAGGGGTCCATCAGGATATTGGTTACCAGGGGCCGACCCAGGTGCATCAGCGGGCTGTCCCAGTGGTCGCCGAACTTGGCTGAGAAGGTGATCTTGAACTGCTTGTAGCGTATCGCCGTCAGCACGGTTTCGTCGTAGTAGAAGATAAAGTCTCTTTCCGATTCGTCGCTCTTGCCGGAGAACAGCGCGGTCTGGTCGAAGCCGTCCAGGTGAAGCTTGTAACTGCGATTACCGTACGACGCACCTTTCCTCAGTTTGGCGACAACGTCCGGCTCACCAGCGGCTGCAGCCAGGGTCGGGAAAAAGTCCGTCATGTCGACGATTTCGCTGCTGACGCGCCCCGCGGGGGCCCCGGGCCAACGCACGATGGCTGGTACGCGTACCCCACCCTCCCAGGTTGTGCCCTTGTCTCCGCGGAAGGGTGACGTACCACCTTCCGGCCACATGTACTGGTAGGCGCCGTTGTCGGTGGTGTAGATCACGATGGTGTTCTTATCCAGGCCGGTTTCCCTGAGCTTGTCCAGGATCCGGCCGACCTGCGCGTCGTGCTCCCTCAGGCCGTCGCCGTAAATGTCTTCCCGGCCCGCACGGGACTTGCCTTCTGACTCTTCCTTGAGATGAACGAAGACGTGCATGCGGGTCGCGTTGTGCCAGAGGAAGAAAGGCTTGTTGTCTTTCGCGCGACGCTCGATGAAATCGATGGACTTCGCCGTCACTTCATCATCGAAGGTTTCCATGCGCTCAGTGGTCAGCGGCCCTTCGTCCGTGGTACGACCGTCGGCCGTCCCGGACACAATGCCGCGGGGATTATATTTTTTGAGGAATTCCGGGTTGGTGGGGCGGTCCGGATCTTCCAGATCCTCGTTGGCATTGAGGTGGTAGAGGTTGCCCCAGAATTCATCGAAGCCATGCCGGTGTGGCAGGTGCTCCTCCAGGTCACCCAGGTGGTTCTTTCCGTACTGGGCGGTGGCGTAACCCCGCGTCTTCAGGATCTCGGCCAGGGTAACATCCTCTTTTTGCAGGCCCGCCGGCGAGCCCGGGGTGCCAACCGTTGTCATCCCGGTCCGCACCGGAAGCTGGCCGGTGAGAAAGGCGGCACGACCCGCAGTGCAGCTGGGCTGGGCGTAGAAGGAGGTCAGCCTCAATCCCTCACTGGCGAGCTTGTCGATGTTTGGTGTTTTGACACCCATGATGTCGCCGCCAAAGGCCGACACGTTCATGTAGCCGATATCATCGCCGAATATCACCAGGATGTTGGGTTTTCCATCCGCGGCGAGTGCGGGCTGGCTGAGCAACCCCAGGATGAACAGTATTGTCGGGTAAATAGAAAAGAACTTGCGTGCATTCATACCGATACCTTTCTCGACTTGTAGGACGATCCTCTGCACAGACCACTTGCCGTGATGAATTTGCGTGCCGGAGGAGGATAGTCCACCTTCGCTCGCCTTGCATCGATATCTCGCCGGTGCTGCCGGCGATGCTGCAAGCATTGTGCTGCGGAGCGCTACCGCTGGCGATGCCAGGCATGGAGAAGTTTTGACCGTGTGGCTGTACGTGTTAGCTTGAGTGCATGAGCGAACTGACCATCTGGACCTATGACTGGGTACCCGAGGGACCCCGGGGCTTCGTGCGCGACCTGAGGTTGACCTGGGCGTGCGAGGAAGCCGGGCTCCCCTATTCGGTGCGGACCGTGCCTTTCAAGAACCGGGGGGCCGAGCATTTACAGCATCAACCTTTCAACCAGGTGCCCTTCCTGCACGATGGCGACCTGGAATTATTCGAAAGTGGCGCCTGCCTGCTGCACCTGGCTCGCAAGAGCGAAATACTGATGCCGAAGGACCCGGTCGGCGAAGCCGGAACCCTGCAATGGACGATCGCCGCGCTCAACTCCATCGAAGCCGTATCAATGCCCTGGTGGTTCCTGGAGATCAGCGGCGCCGAGCCCAATTATCTGACCAGCTGGCTGGAGAGCCGGCTCGATCATCTGGAACGCGTCCTGTCCGAGCGGGACTGGCTGGTGTCTGGCCGCTTTACGGTCGCCGACCTGCTGATGGCAGACGTACTCCGCCTCGATAAAGTGCGCGCCTTCGGTGATCGGCCTTCGACGGAGGCTTATGTGGCGCGAATCACCGAGCGCCCCGCATTCAAAAAGGCCCATGCGGACCAGATCGCGCTCTTCGCTGCGGCGGACTGATCAGCAAAGTTCACCAACACTGATATGGCCTCGCATTCCGGCACTAACACATGAGCGGTCCTCACAAGAAAAAGCGTGACGCAGAAAAACCACTTGGATTTGGTATCGCCATCGGACTCGCTCTGGGAGCGGGAATCGGGGCAGCAATGGACAATCTCGCTCTCGGGATCGGGTTGGGCATTGCCATCGGTGCCGGGGTAGAAGCCAGCCAGCAGCTCAAAACGAAAAAGGACAAGCCTGACGAATAGCCTGCATCCTGCGATGTATCAGCAGCAAATCACGCTGCGCGCGCCACCTCAGTTCCTCGGCACACTCTCGAAAAACTGCATGCCCGCCTCCGTCGCATAGAGGTACTCCATGTAGTGCCCCAACTCCGGCACCTCCACGAAGCACACCTCCACCAGCGGATTGACGTTCTGGTGGGGCACAGCGAAGCCATGCCGCTCCGCATTGGCTAACACCGCATCCCACTGGGCCTGGTTCTGCACCAGGTAGCCCAGGTGGTGGTGCTTGATGACGAACTCGTCGGTATCTGGCAGGTGATTGGAGAAGATCTCCGTGCCCGGCCCGCTGGCGCAGATGATCTCGTACATGAGGGTGCCCACCCAGGCGAACTTTGCGGCCACCTCGCCGCCCGCCGGCGTGGGGCCGCCGAGGTCGGCCCATTCGCGGATGCCCAGGCGCTCGCCGAACAGGGCGCAGGCGCGCTCCATGTCGTTGGTCACGTAGGCCATCTGGAACTGCTCCAGGCAGAGCAGCCCGCTGCCGGAATCGAAATCGGCGGCGGGTCGTGTCAGTTTGTAGGGCATGTCGGGCCTCCCGGAAGGCGGAATCTGGATTGTCGGGCCGGCGAGTCCCGGCCGGCCAATTAGATAGTAATTACTATCCAAACAAAAATAAACCGCCGCTCGCACACGGCGGAACAATGGCCTCCCACCCTACTCCGCCAGCGCGACGGGCCTGCGGGAAAACAGGAACACGGCGATCAGCCCGATGATGACGAAGACCAGCAGGCTGCCGAAGATGCTCACCGCACTGGCGCCCATGCTGATCATCCAGCCGCCGTAGATCGGCGCCAGGGTAGCCCCCAGGCGGCCCATGGCGCTGGCGGCGCCGATACCGCCGGCGCGCAATTCCGCGGGGTAGATCGCCGCCGCCAGGGCGGCGATGGCGTAGGACACACCGATCACCCCCGCCCCCACCAGCGCGATCAGCAGCATCCACAGGGCCACCTCCGGCGGCGCCATGGTGATGCCTACGAAGGCCAGGCCGGCGACCATGAAGCCGCCGTAGAGCGCCGGCGCGGTACGGCCCCGGTCCACCAGCCAGCCGATGATGAAACCGCCGATCACCCCGCCGAGGCTGAAGAACATGATCGCCCGCACCGATTCGGCAATCGGCCAGCCATGCATGCGCATGAGGGTCGGCAGCCAGCTGGAGACCACGTACATGCTGAACAGGCAGACGAAATAGAGGGTCCAGAACAGCAGGGTAACAAAGCGGTAATTGTGGGCCAGCAAGGCCGCCAGATTGCGTATGACACCGCTGGTTTCGCTGCCGGCGCTGGCCAGCAGTTGCGGACGGATACTGCCGGGCAGGCCCTGCCAGAGCAGGGGCACCAGCAGCAGGGGAATCGCGCCGCCGGCGTAATAGAGACCGGCCCATGAATAGTGCTCGATGATCGCAGGGGCAAAGAAGCCGCCGATCATGCTGCCCACTGCGGACATGGAGTAAACGCAGATGGTAATGCGCGTGCGCAGGTGGGGCCGCGCCACTTCGGAGGCCAGGGCGAGTGCGTTGGTGATGCTGGCGCCCATGCCCAGGCCGGTGAGGAAACGGAACAGGGTCAGCTCGAATACGCTTGTGGAGAAGGGTGAACAGAGGCTGCACAGGCCGACCGCGGCGAAGCTCACCACCAGGATCGGCTTGCGGCCGTAGCGGTCCCCCAGGGGCGCGAGGAATACCGCGCCCAAAGCCATGCCCAGTACGGTAGCCGCCAGTGCCGGTGTGAAGGCGGAGGCCTCCAGCGCCCAGTCCTCCGCGAGCAGGGGCACGCTCACCGGGGCCACCAGCACATCGTAGCCATCCAGCATGCAGACCAGGGAGCAGAGAATTACGATCCACCAGTGGCGGGGGCCGGAGAGGCTCTCCGGCCGTGGGTCAGTTGCTGTCATTGTTATTTGTCCGGTTGGCTGAGCGTGCGCATGTCCGCCGGGGTGCTCAGTGAGCGGCGGTTGACCAGGGGGCGGCGGTAGGACGGGTCGTCGGCGCTGCGGGAAGGCTCACCGTTGACGCGCAGGTCGGGCACCTGGTCAAAGAGCGGCACACTGTTGCCTTCCACGCTGCTGGACCACTCCACCAGGGTGTAGCGAAAAGCGATTCTCCAGGCGCCATCGCGGCGTTCCAGGCGGTCGATATAGCGCCCCCCGGCAAGCCAGTTGGAGCCGTCACGGTTGCAGCCCGTGTAGAAATAGTAGGTTTCCGCGTGGGCGGTATCGCCCTCGATCTCGCAGTAGTGGTTGAGCAGGTTGTGCAGGGTGGCCGTCTGCCCGTGTTCGTGCAGTTCGGCGCCCCGCTCGTAGACTTCCGCCGGCGGACCCACCAGGCTGCCGGCGTCGATGACGGCGTCCTCGTGATAGCCGGAGAGGAACAGCGCCCGGTCGAAACGGTCCATGCCCCGGCAGATTCGGTTCAGGCTGTCGAGAATGTCCTGCCGGTCCAGCATCTCGTCGAGGCGCGCCTGTCGCCGGGATGCCGGGCCGGTTTGATTGTCCTGTTCCATCGAATACTCGCTTACCCTTCGGGTTTCATCGCCGTGCTCGCCGATTCCTCCTTCAGGAACATCGGCAGGTTATCGTCGTTCAGGTGGCACCACTTGATATTACAGCCCCCGTCCGCGACCAGGCACTGCCCGGTCATGAAGCTGGCCAGGTCCGAGAGCAGGAAGAGCACCGGGCCGGCGATTTCTCCCGGCTCGCCGTAGCGGCCCATGGGAATGCCCCGGCGCAGGCGCTCGGGGTCCGTGGAGAGCTTCGCCGTCGGCGTCATCACCGGCCCGGGGGCCACCGCGTTGACGCGGATGCCCGCCGTCGCCAGTTCCAGGGCCATGGTCTCCACCACGGATTTCAGCGCCGCCTTGCCGGCGCCGTAGCCCACATTGTAGGGCGAGGAAGTCAGGCCGTTGATCGAGGAAATGGCGACCATGGAGCCGGGCCTGTGCTGCGCGCGCAGCTCCCCGGCCACGGCCTGGGCGAGGAAGAACATCGAGTCCAGGTTCAGGGCGAGTTGCGCGTGCCAGTGCTGGCGGGACAGCCCGGTGGCCGGGCCCCAGGTAGCCGGTGGCGCCCCGCCGACCACGGTGACCAGGCCGTAAAGTTCCCCTGGAATGGCGGCGGCGGCCTGCATGACCGCGGCCACACCGGGCTCTGTGAGGACATCTGCCTCCACCGGATGTACCGGCGCGCCTTCTGCCGCCAGGGGTGTGATATCGCGCTCCAGCTTCTCGCGGCTGTTGTCCACCGCGACCACTGTTGCGCCGGCTGTCGCCAGCACCCCGGTCACGGCGCTGCCGATACCACCGCCAGCGGCGCCGGAAACGATGATTTTACGGCCGGCGAGAGAGAGGATGCCGTGCTCGGACGCTTGCAGCATGAGCTTTCTCCACAGTTATTGTTATGCGCGGGCGGGCAGGCTGCTACCCTGCTCAGGGTAAACACTTTTGCACTAAATGTTTAGCCCGCCGGGGAGAACCCGGTCCGGGAGCGGCGCAGGGTCTATACTCAGGAGAGGGCAATCGGGCTGCTTCCAGGAGGGGTTAATGCTTAATTCTGTCAGTCTGCGGGACTACATACTGGCCAACCCCGCCAAGGTCAGGGCCGATGACAACGTCCTGGAGGCGGTGCGCGTGATCCTGGACAACAAGATCTCCGGCCTCTGCGTGGTCGACGAGGCCGGCAACCTGGTCGGCATCCTCTCCGAGCTCGACTGCCTGCGGGCGGTGCTCGCGGCCACCTATAACAAGACCAGCGTGGGAATGGTGCGGGACCACATGTCCAGCGAGAACCTCGTGGTGGCGCACCCCGACGAAGACATCGTCGACGTGGCCCAGGACATGCTGGCCAAGAACAAGCGCCGCCGCCCGGTGGTCGAGAACGGCAAGCTGATCGGCCAGATCACCTGCCGACAACTGCTGGCCGCGGTACGCAACTTCCAGTCCTGAACCGCGAAGGGCCTGCGCCGCAGGCAGCTTCGACGCGCTAGATTCTCTCCACGGTGACCCGCTGGGAGATGGGAATCACCGGCGCGCCGAACTGGGTATAGAGCGCCACATCGGCGGCATCACGGCCGTAACCAATCGAGATATAACCGGCCTTTTCACCCAACCGGGTGGCATCGAAGGCGTACCAGCGCCCCCCCACGAAGGCTTCGAACCAGGCGTGCATGTCCATGGGTTCGAGCTGGTAGAGGTAACCGACGACCATCCGCGCAGGTATGCTCAGGGCCCGGCAGAGGGAAATGCCGAGGTGGGCCAGGTCGCGGCATACGCCAAACTGGCGCTGGTTGACCTCGATGGCGGAGATCGGCACGGTGCTGGTCCCCGGCAGGTAGCGGATATTGTCTCGCAGCCAGTTTTCGATGGCGTCCACCTGGTCGTAACCCGGGAGATAGCCCTGGGTGATGTCGAAGGCCATGTCGGTGAATCGGTCGGATTCGCAAAAGCGGCTGGGGAGCAGGTACACCAGCACGTTTTCCGGCAGGTCCTGGGCTTCCACGAAGGGCGCGCCGGGGGCCGAATCGTGCAGGTCGGCGGTCTTCACCTCCGCCGAGGTATAGATGGTAAACGGCCCGGGGGGAGCGATCAGCCGCTGGCAGAGGTTGCCATAGCCATCGCTGAATTCCTCCGCCGACACCGAGGGCTGCAGCCGGTACTCCTCGCTCGATACCCACTGCTGGGCGCCGCTACAGGGCCTGAGCATGAGGATGAAAGGGGTTGGGGCTGCTATCTCGAAATTGAGCTCACAACTTGCTCGTAACCACATAGTTCATTCACATCCCGGAGGTCGATGTACAAGCTACAAACCCGGCGTCGCACCGGGGTCACTGTTCTGGCCACTCTGTAAGCAGGACCGGGGAAACGCCGGCAGGTTCAGAAGGCCCTCCAGTATAGGGCAGTGCAGTCGAATCGCGATAGCACCCGGCCTCGTCTACACTGGAAAAGGGGTTTAACCGCGTTGGAGGCACCATGGACATACAGGTCAGTGGCATTCTCGGCCTGCTGATACTCATTGGCGACATCTGGGCCATCATCAACATCCTCGGCAGTCGCAGCGAGGCTTTCCACAAGCTGCTGTGGATCCTGCTGGTCATCTTCCTGCCGCTGCTCGGCCTGGTGATCTGGTTCTTCGCCGGGCCGCGATCGGTCAAGGCTTAGGCTTGACCGGGCGCCCGCCGGGCAGGGCGCCGGCGATGGCGCCAAGCAGCGCCAGCTGCAGGAGTTTTTCCCGGTATCCGCTGGGGCTGGCCAGCCCCATGCGCTCCAGCAGCGCCCCGTCGCCGGCCGCGTTCCTGCGCTGACGACGCCAGCCCGCCCAGGCCAGGCCCGCGAGGGGCAGGCCGGACGCGCGCTGTTTCAGGTGGTTCAGCGCCACTGCCAGGCGCGCCTCATCCTCCGAGAAGTTGGTATCCAGGGGGAAGTGGGGCAGGAGCGCGGCGCTCGCCGGCATGCACATTACTTCCTCGAGCAACTCCGGGCGGTTGTGCCGGAAATACGCCGGCAGCCTGAAATCGTCCTCGACCTTCCCCGCCTTCTTCGCCTGCCGCAGCAATTTCTGCTGGAAGCGTTCGTCAGCGATCGACAGCATCGCCACGATAACATCGCGATCGGACTTGCCACGCAGGTCCGCGATTCCGTACTCCGTCACCACCATGTCGCGCAGGTGCCGGGGTATCGTGGTGTGGGGGTATTCCCAGACGATATTCGAGCGCAGCTCGCCCTTCTGCATGCGGGTACTGGGCAGGCAGAGGATCGAACGCCCGTCCTCGAGTTCATGGGCCTGGGCGACAAAGTTGTACTGCCCGCCCACGCCGCTCACCACCTGGTGATCTGCGAGGCCGTCCGACACCGCCTCGCCGGTGAGTGCCACCATCATCGCCGAATTGACGAAACGTGCCCTGCGCCGCCGCGCGCGCTTGCCACTCTCGTCGCCGTAGAGATGGTTGATAAAACTGATGCGGGTCATGCCGATGCCGGCGCGCTCCGCCGGTTCGAGATCGCGAAGCCGCTGGTAGAGGTGCTCGGAGCCGAGGAAAAACCCCCCGTGGCAGTAGATGCCGTCCACCTCACGGCTGAGCACCCCGGCCTCGCGCAGGTAGAGCAGGCCCTCCACCAGCATTTCGCTGCAGCCGTAGAGCCCCTCCTCGAAGCTGCCGGTCCGGGCCGGCATGCCCCGGCGCGAGGCGGCCCTTTCCGGCGACTCCATCGCTGCGTATAACTGGCTGAAACTTCGGCTGTCCCGGTGGCGCAGGGCGATCATATGGGCGATGGCGTCACCGAGGGAGCCGATGCCGATCTGCAGGGTGCCGCCGTCTTCCACCAGGCTGGCCACGTGCAGGGCGATGGCGTAGTCCGTCAGGCCGACAGGTTTCTTGGGTACGGAAAACAGTGGGTAGCCTGCCGCGCCGCAGTCGAGAATGTCGTCGAAGCGGGAAGCCGGTACTTCCGCGTCATTGCCGAGGAAGGGCAGCTGTGTATTGCTCTCACCGATGGTGTAGACCCGGCGCCCGCGGGCTTTGGCGGCGTCCAGCAGGTCCAGGGTGAGGTCCGGGTTGCAGCTCAGGCTGAACGTAGTACCCGCCTCCCCCGGCGCCAGCATTTGCGCAATCACGTTGGCGCCGCAGTCGAGGATGTCCCGCACCGCATGGGTATAGTTGCTGCTGATGTAGTTCTGTTGCGCGCCGGGTTTGCCCAACTGGCTCCCCGGGTTGAAGAAGAACTCCGAGACCCGGACATTGGCGGGCAGCGCGCCCCTCCTCCGGTCCACCGCGTAGTCCAGCTCCGGCACGCCGGCGTAGTGAGCCTCCAGCCAGGGCCCGAGGAAGCGACGGCTCATGTCGTCGCCGGCGCGGGGCAACTCCAGGCTGAGGGCGGTGACGATGTGAAGGCTGATGCTGGCGTCCCGCTGCGCCCGCCGGTAGAAGGCATTGGCGATGTAATAGGCCTTGCCGAGACCCAGGGGCAGGGCGAGGACGATGTCGCTACCGACAACAGCGATTGCCCGCTCGACGATGGCGTCTGCGGTCTTTTTGTCAGGGTTTTTCACTGCGTCATCTGGCACCAATGGAACCTGTCACCAGCCGCGGCCGGTGTCCGTGAAGAGGCGGGACATGGCTCCGAGTATAGGCCAATGCGGGGGCCCTTCGGCAAGCCCGGATGCAGGCACATCCGGCGCGGAATTTCCAGATCGAAATCCCCCGCGCCATCGCGCATAATCCGGGCTCCAGACTAACTCCCAAACCACCTTCCAACGCGGTAAGCACTGAATAACAGCATGAACAACTCGATCTCGCGGCGCATCGCCGAAGAACTCGCCGTAGGCGAAAACCAGGTCAACGCAGCCATAGGCCTGCTCGACGAGGGCGCCACCGTGCCCTTCATCGCCCGCTACCGGAAAGAAGTCACCGGCGCCCTTGACGACACCCAGTTGCGGACCCTGGAAGAGCGGCTGATCTACCTGCGCGAGATGGAGGACCGCCGCGGCGCCATCCTCGCCAGCATCGAGGAACAGGGCAAGCTGAGCCCGGAGCTGAAACAGTCCATCCTCGGCGCCGAGACCAAGCAGCGCCTCGAAGACCTCTACCTTCCCTACAAGCAGAAGCGCCGAACCAAGGCGCAGATCGCCCGCGAAGCCGGCCTCGAGCCGCTTGCCCTCGGTCTGCTGGAAGACCCGAGCCAGGACCCGGAGTCACTGGCCGCGCAATTCCTCAACCCGGAAGCGGAGATCAGGGACAGCAAGGCCGCCCTCGACGGCGCCCGCCAGATACTGATGGAAATCTTCGCCGAGGACGCGGACCTGCTGGCCAGGCTGCGGACCTTCCTCGAGGAGCACGCCCTCCTCGCCTCCCGCCTCGCCGACGGCAAGGAACAGGAAGGCGCCAAGTTCCGCGACTACTTCGAACACACCGAAGCGCTCAAGGGCGTGCCCTCCCACCGCGCCCTGGCCATGTTCCGAGGCCGCCGCGAGGGTGTGCTCAATCTCAACCTGGTGATGGACGCCGAGGAAGACCCGATGGCCACTCACCCCTGCGAAAGCATGGTGGCCGAGCACGTGGGCATCAAGGATGAAGGCCGCCCCGCCGACAGCTGGCTGCGCGATACCGTGCGCTGGACCTGGCGGGTGAAACTCCTCACCCACCTGTCCACCGACCTTCTGGGCAAACTGCGGGAAGTGGCGGAAGAAGAAGCCATTCGCGTTTTCGCCAGCAACCTCAAGGACCTGCTGCTGGCGGCCCCCGCCGGCCAGAAGGCCACCATCGGCCTGGACCCGGGCCTGCGCACCGGGGTGAAGGTGGCGGTGATCGACGCCAATGGCAAGGTGCTGGACCACGGCGCCATTTTCCCCAATCCCCCGCAGAAGAAAATCCAGGAAGCAGAGGCGCTGCTGCTGAAGATGATTCGCGCCCACGGCGTGGAACTGATCGCCATCGGCAACGGCACCGCCAGCCGCGAGACCGACCGCTTCGTCGGCGACCTGCTGAAAGCCAACCCCGACCTCAGCTGCCGCAAGGTGATGGTCAACGAGGCCGGCGCCTCGGTCTACTCCGCCTCGGAATTCGCGGCGCGGGAATTCCCCGAGCTCGACGTCACCATCCGCGGCGCCATTTCCATCGCCCGCCGCCTGCAGGACCCGCTGGCGGAACTGGTAAAGATCGAGCCCAAGTCCATCGGCGTCGGCCAGTACCAGCACGACGTCAGCCAGGTACAACTGGCCCGCCAGCTGGACGCGGTGGTCGAGGACTGCGTGAACGCGGTGGGCGTGGACGTGAACACCGCTTCCGTACCGCTGCTGGCGCGGGTCTCCGGCCTCAGCCAGAGCATCGCCAGCAACATCGTCGCCCTGCGTGACGCCCAGGGCAGCTTCGCCGACCGCCAGGCCCTGCTGAAAGTCTCCCGCTTCGGCGACAAGACCTTCGAACAGGCCGCCGGCTTCCTGCGCATCCAGGGCGGCAGCAACCCCCTGGACGCTTCTGCAGTGCACCCGGAATCCTACGCGGTAGTGGAGAGCATTGCGGCGAAACAGGGCCGCGAGGTGAGCAGCGTAATCGGCGACAGCAGCTTCCTGCGCGCGGTGAACGCGGCGGACTATGTCACCGACAGCGTCGGCCTGCCGACGGTGAAGGACATCCTGAGCGAACTGGACAAACCCGGCCGCGACCCGCGCCCGGAGTTCAAGATGGCCAGCTTCCAGGACGGCGTAGAGAAGATCTCCGACCTGCAGCCGGACATGGTGCTGGAGGGCACCGTCACCAACGTGACCAACTTCGGCGCCTTCGTCGACATCGGCGTCCACCAGGACGGCCTCGTGCACATCTCCGCGCTGTCGGAGAAATTCGTGAAGGACCCGCGTGAAGTGGTGAAGGCCGGCGACATCGTCAAGGTGAAGGTCATGGAGGTGGACGAGCCGCGCAAGCGTATCGGCCTCTCGATGCGGATGTCTGACAAGGCGGGCGAGCAGGCTGAACAGCGCGGCGGGCGCGGGCGCGATGACAGGCGCCGCAGTGGTGGCGGCAAGCCGCAGCGGCAGCAGTCCAAGGGCGATAAGGGGGCGGCTCCGGCGAACAATGCGTTTGCGGCTGCCTTTGCTAATGCGCGCAAGGGGCGGTAGAACCACGGTGCACGGATCGCAGGCTGGGGGTGCCAGTACGCTGTCCTGAAAAGCGGGTGCGCTGATTGCCGGGCTGCTGCGCGATCAGGTGCACCACCCTACGCCTACCCCCGAAACCCTGACTCAGCTATTTCCATCCATAGTCCGCAGCCGATAGCTCCACGACAGGCGGCCCGGCAGGGTTATAGCGCCCCCGCAACCAAGAGGTCACCGCTGGCAGCAGGTCTGGCGAGGCATACAGGAGAGGCAATTCCACCAGCACCGAGTCGCCGAAGCTGTTGAGGCTCACCAGGTGGCCCGGCCGACCGGAGAGCGCGCTGAGCTGCAGGTTCTCCCAGTCCACCGCGACGCCGAATCCCGGCTGGCGCGCCAGCTCGGCGGCGAGGGTTTCCAGCTCACGCATCAGCCGGGCGCAGAGTTCCTTGCGGCGTTCGAGGTTGGCGGTTCCCGGAAATTGCACCCGCAGCTTGCGGTAGACGCAGGCGGCGGTGCCGGGGCCGAACTCCCAGCTGAGGTTGACCGGCACCGGCGGTAGCGCGAGGGGTTCGGGCTCCGTCTCCACCAGGGTGCTGCAGGTGTCGCCGCGACAGAAGCGCTCGAGGACTGCCAGTTCGTAGACGGGCTGCTGTTCGGGGCGCGGGTGGGCGAGCATGATGTTGCGCCCCTCCACTGTGAGTGAAGCAACTTCGCGCGCGTTGCGGCGCAGCTCCAGGGGCGCGCCCGCTTCCACCGCCTCGACCAGGGGCAGCAGTTGCATGGCGTAGCGGTCCACGGCCCCGGCCCAGGAGATCAGCCCCTTCGGGTCTTCCGCCTCACGGGCTTCGCGGCGGGCGAGACCCGCCTCGGCGAGGTAGGTCTCGGTGAGTTCCAGCAGGGCGACGCTGGCGAAGCGCGCCTGCAGCTCACGGTCTTCGCTGAGCGCCAGCGCGCCCACCGTGCGTTCGAAGCGGGAGCTCTCGGCGAAGGCCGGCGCGATTGCGCAGGCCTGGATGACTAGCAGCACGAAAAGCAGGGGCCGGGTGCAGCGGGAAAGTGAGCACAGCGTGTTCACGGGATCAGAGCTCCATTGCAGCTTCACCGCTGGCGGAGAGCAGCGGCGCTGCGGCAATCTTAATGAGGCGAATAGCCGGCGGCAAACACCCTGCGCTAGGAACCGCGCGGACACTCCCCCGGCCACCCCGGCGCGGGCTGGTGTGCGGCTCCCCGGGTGTGGTGCCGAGCCTTTTCCGGAGCGTCGTGGAAAGCCGTCCCCGGGGCATGATGAAGCGCCGGCCCCGTCGCATCCTCGCGCCACTCGCGCGGGTCCACCCGGTAGTAGTCCCCAAGCACCTTGAACAGCTCCGGGTAGGCCCCGGCCATGGCACCGGGACGCTGGTAGAAAAGCTCGGTGACCACGGCGAAGAATTCCGCCGGGTGAGTGGCGCCGTATTCATCGATCAGGCCGTGACGGCCGTGGCGTAACTGGGAGCGCAGGCGTTCGAACTCATGCCCCAGCACCTTCGACCACTCGTCGTAGCCCTCCCGGGTGTAGAGCAGCGGAGCGCCGTCGGCGCTGCCGTCTTCCTGGTCCAGCTGGTGGGCGAATTCATGCAGCACCACGTTGTGGCCGTCACCGCGGTCCGCCAGACCCGCCAGGACGCTGTCCCAGGCCAGCACTACCCGGCCATTGCCCCAGGAAACCCCGAGGAAACTGCTCGGGGTGTTGGACACCAGGCCGTCCTCATCCTGTTCCAGATGGCGGCTGCGGAAGGTAGTGGGAAAGAGGTAGATCCAGCGCAGGCGGCGGTAGCCCGTGGTGGGGCGGTTCAGCAGCAGCGTGCAGGCCTGGCCGGCGATCAGCACCCGCATCTGGTCGCTGACCTCAAGGCCCTCGCAGCCGCTGAACTTCTTCTCGTGCAGGAAACCCTGGACCTTGCGCTGCAGGTCAGCCTTGAGTTCAGGAGGGAGCCGCGAATACCAGGGCAGGCCCAGCAGCCAGCTTTCCCACTGTGGCGGGAAGGGTTCGCTCAAGGCCCGGTGCAGCCGCCGCCTGGGGAGCCAGATAAACAGGAAATAGGCGATGGCGGCCAGAACTGCGCAGATGCCTGTCCAGAGCAGGAAACTCATGCCTGGGCCCTCCCGCCAGCGCCGCGGCGGCCCCGCCCGGGCCCGGTTTTCCGGGCTTGTTCATTGTTGTTCATGGCGGGGATTGTACAGCGAAATCAATCGCTGACGGTGAGCTCGCTGTGGGCGATGCTGGAGCATACCTTGCCATCTTTAACCGACTCCAGCACCACGTTGAAGCCCCACAGCCGGTGCAGGTGTTTGACCACTTCCTCGGCATTGGATTGCTCGAGCGGGCGGCCGTTGTGCATGTCGTGGCGCAGGGTGAGGGTGCGGTCGCCGCGGAAATTGACATTGTAGACCTGGATATAGGGCTCCAGGTTGCCGAGATCGTAGTTGGCGGACAGCGATTCGCGCACCGTCTGGTAACCGGAGTCGTCGTGTATCCCGGTGACCTCGAGATAGTCCCGCTCGGAATCGTCGAGTACCGAGAACAACTTGAGGTCGCGCATCACGTGCGGCGAGAGGAATTGCAGGATGAAGCTCTCGTCCTTGAAATCGCGCATGGCGAAATCCATGGTTTCCCGCCAGGGCGTGCCGGCGATATCCGGGAACCAGCGCTTGTCCTCTTCCGTCGGGTTTTCGCTGATGCGGCGCAGATCCTGCATCATGCTGAAACCCAGGACGTAGGGATTGATACCGCTGAAGTAGGGTGAATTGTAGGGCGGCTGGTAAATCACCGCGGTGTGGTACTGCAGGAACTCCATCATGAAGCCGTCGGTGACCAGGCCCTGGCGGTACATCTCGTGGAGAATGTGGAAGTGCCAGAAGCAGGCCCAGCCTTCGTTCATCACCTTGGTCTGGCGCTGGGGGTAGAGGTACTGGGATATCTTGCGCACGATGCGGATGACCTCGCGCTGCCAGGGTTCCAGCAGGGGCGCGTTCTTCTCCAGGAAATAGAGGATGTTTTCCTGCGGCTCCTCCGGGTAGCGGGCCTGCTCGCGATGCTGCGCCGCGTCCTCGCTGACCGGGATGGTGCGCCACAGTTCGTTGACCTGCTGCTGCAGGATCACCTCCCGCTCCTCGCGACGCTGCCGCTCTTCCTCCAGCGACATGGGGTAGGGGCGTTTGTAACGATCCACCCCGTAGTTCATCAGGGCGTGGCAGGCATCGAGGATCTCTTCCACCTCGCTGACCCCGTGGCGCTGCTCGCAGTCGGCGATGTAGTTCCGGGCGAAGACCATGTAGTCGATGATCGACTCGGCGTCGGTCCAGGTGCGGAAGAGGTAGTTGCCCTTGAAGAAGGAGTTGTGGCCATAGCTGGCGTGAGCGATCACCAGCGCCTGCATGGTCAGGGAGTTCTCCTCCATCAGGAAGGCGATACAGGGATTCGAATTGAAGACAATCTCGTAGGCCAGGCCCATGTGCCCGCGCTTGTAGCTGTTCTGCACTGCCAGGAAGTGCTTGCCAAAGCTCCAGTGGTGGTAGTTGATGGGCATGCCGGAAGAGGCGTAGGCGTCCATCATCTGCTCGGAACTGATGATCTCGATCTGGTTGGGGTAGGTGTCGAGCTCGAAATCCCCGGCGATCCGGGCGATCTCCCGCTCGTAGTCCTGCAGCAATTCGAAGGTCCAGTCCGTTTCCGTGGACAGGGGCTCCCTGGTAACGCTATTCATGCAGTCTGCTTCCTGAACAGTTCATGGAAGACCGGATAGATATCCCCCGGGCCCGTGATGTGCTGCATCGCGAAGACTTCGCTCCAGCGTTCGGCGAGTGTGGAGTAGATATTCCACAGGGGTTTGTCGCCGGCGTCGGTGATCTCCACGTAGGCGTAGTACTGGCAAAGGGGCAGCACCTCGTTGATCAGGCGCAGGCAGCGTTGGGCGTCGTCGGGCCAGTTGTCGCCGTCGGAGGCCTGGGCCCCGTAGATATTCCACTCGGTGGGGGAATAGCGCGCCTCGATCACCGCCTTCATTAATTCCAGCGCACTGGATACTACAGTGCCGCCGGTTTCGCGGGAGTTGAAGAACTCGTCTTCATCCACTTCCTTGGCCACCGTGTGGTGACGGATGAAGACCAGTTCCGTGCGGTCGTAATTGCGCGACAGGAAGAGGTAGAGAAGAATGTAAAAACGCTTGGCGAGGTCCTTGATGGACTGGTCCATGGAGCCGGAGACGTCCATCACGCAGAACATCACCGCCTTGGAGTGGGGTATCGGTTCCTGGTAGTGGCGGTGATAGCGGATGTCCACATCGTCGAGGAAGGGAATGCGCGACAGGGCCTCGCGCAGCTCGGTGATGCGCGCCTCGATTTCCTCGCGCCGCGGCTGGCCTTCCTCACCCTCCGGCAGTTCCGCCAGTTCCTTTTCCAGTTCGCGCAATTCGGTGCGCCGCCCGGCGCCGAGGGCGATGCGGCGTGCCGTCGCCGAGCGCATCGAGCGCACCACACTGAGATTGGCCGGTGGTCCGGCGGAGCTGAAGCCGCCGCGCACGCGCTTGAACTCCTCCTGACCGGATAGCAGGCGTTTGGTCAGGTTGGGCAATTCCATGTCGTCGAAGAGTACGTCGAGGAATTCGTCTCGATTAATCTGGAAGACGAACTCGTCCATGCCCTCGCCGTCCGGGCTGCCCTGCTGGCCGCTGCCGCCACCACCGCCCTCCGGGCGGGGGATGCGGTCGCCGCGGGTGTACTGGTCGTTGCCGGGTACCACGTGGGTGATTCTGCCGCCGGAGCCGTGGCGGAAATTGGGTTCACCGATATCCTTGGTGGGGATTGCGACCTTCTCTCCGCGCTCGCTGTCGGTGATGTGGCGGCCGCGCAGGTTCTCGTTGACGGCTTCCTGGATCTGCTGCCGGTAACGCCGCAGGAAGCGCTGCCGGTTGACGGTACTTTTCTGTTTCGGGTTGTTCCTTCGGTCGATCAGAAATCCCACAGTGTCCTCCGATCGGATCGTGTGCCCCGGGCGGGATGTGCCCGGGATTCATTACCGCTATTTCACAACTGTTGTTTCGTGCTGGCTTTTCATACTGCCCATGCGAGTTTGACCAACGCAAAGGGCACAGGTTGCATCTGGCTTACACCAATATGCAACCCGTGCGCGTCGTCGACCGATTACCGGCCGCTGTAATCCAGCTGGCGCTCCCCGGCACGCCGCCTGGCGTGCCGCCGGGGCGGGCACTACTGAGACTTGCGCACCCGCAGATACCACTCGGACAACAGACGCACCTGCTTCTCGGTATAACCGCGTTCGACCATCCGATCCACGAAGTCGGAGTGTTTCTTCTGGTCCTCGGCGGAGGCCTTGGCGTTGAAGGAAATGACCGGCAGCAGGTCTTCCGTGCTGGCGAACATTTTCTTCTCGATCACCGTGCGCAACTTCTCGTAGCTGGTCCAGCGGGGGTTCTTGCCGGCATTGCTGGCCCGGGCACGCAGGGTGAAATTGACGATCTCGCTGCGGAAATCCTTCGGGTTGCTGATGCCAGCGGGCTTCTCGATCTTTTCCAGTTCGTCGTTGAGGGCCGAACGGCTGAGCATCTCGCCGGTTTCCGGGTCGCGGTACTCCTGGTCCTGCACCCAGAAATCGGCGTAGGTGACATAACGGTCGAACAGGTTCTGGCCGTATTCGGCGTAGCTCTCGAGGTAGGCCGTCTGGATTTCCTTGCCGATGAATTCGACGTAGTTCGGCGTCAGCCACTCCTTGATGAAGGTCAGGTAGCGGTCGTGCACTTCCGCCGGGTACTGCTCCTGCTCGATCGCCATTTCCAGGACGTAGAGCAGGTGTACAGGGTTGGCGGCCACTTCCACCGGGTCGAAGTTGAAGACCTGCGACAGCACCTTGAAGGCGAAGCGGGTGGACAGGCCGTCCATACCCTCGTTGACGCCGGCGTTGTCGCGGTACTCCGCAATCGACTTGGCTTTCGGGTCGCGGTCCTTCAGGGTTTCGCCGTCGTAGATCCGCATCTTGGAATAGATGCTGGAGTTCTCCGGCTCCTTGAGCCGCGAGAGCACGCTGAACTGGGCGAGGATATCCAGGGTATCCGGCGCGCAGGGCGCCTCGTGCAGGGAACTGTTCTGCAGCAGCTTCTCGTAGATCTTGACCTCTTCGGTGATGCGCAGGCAGTAGGGCACCTTGACGATGGACACCCGGTCGATGAAGGCCTCGTTGTTCTTGTTGTTGCGGAAGGACTGCCACTCGGATTCGTTGGAGTGGGCCAGCACGATGCCCTCGAAGGGGATGCCGCCGATGCTTTCGGTACCGTTGTAGTTGCCCTCCTGGGTCGCCGTCAGCAGGGGGTGCAGCACCTTGATCGGCGCCTTGAACATCTCGACGAATTCCATCAGGCCCTGGTTGGCGCGGCACATGCCGCCGGAGAAGGAATAGGCGTCCGGGTCATTCTGGGCGAAGTGCTCCAGCTTGCGGATATCGACCTTGCCGACCAGGGATGAAATGTCCTGGTTGTTCTCGTCGCCGGGCTCGGTCTTGGAGATGCCCACCTGGTCGAGCACCGAGGGATACATTTTCACCACCCGGAACTGGGTGATGTCGCCGTGGAATTCATGCAGCCGCTTCACCGCCCAGGGCGACATGACCGACTTCAGGTAGCGGCGGGGAATGCCGTATTCCTCTTCGAGGATATTGCCGTCCTCAGCGGCGCTGAACAGGCCGAGGGGAGATTCGAAAACCGGCGAACCCTTGATGCAGTAGATGGGCTGCCTCTCCATCAACTGCTTGAGGCGTTCCGCCAGGGAAGATTTACCGCCGCCGACCGGGCCGAGCAGGTAGAGGATCTGCTTGCGTTCCTCCAGCCCCTGGGCGGCGTGACGGAAGTAGGAGACGATTTTCTGTACCGCTTCCTCCATCCCGTAGAACTCGTTGAAGGCCGGATAGCGTTTGATCACCTTATTGGCGAAGATGCGGCTGAGCCGTGGATCTTTCGAAGTATCCACTAACTCGGGTTCACCGATTGCCAATAACATCCGCTCTGCGGCGGTCGCGTAAGCGCTGGGTTCGGACTTACATAACTCCAGGTATTCCTGGATGCTGTAGTCTTCTTCCCGGGTCGCTTCGTAGCGGTCCTGGTAGTGATTGAACAGGCTCATCGTTCACTCCTCCACGTCTTTCGGGCAAAGACAAAACCACTGAAGTTACGCTTCCAGCATACAGCAAATTGCATCGGCTAAAAGCGCAAGAGGAAAAATAAATCGCGTGATTTTTCCGGAAAAGCGTTTTTTAATAGGGGTTCTGTGATTTGGATGTGCTCCCGGGTGAAACTCGCCCCGACCACCAGTCCGTTTCCGTGAACGTAAACCGCAGCCGCCTCGTGAGCGTGAATCCCCTGCTTTCCTGCGCCCTTCACTTGGGCTAAATTCAGCCCATGTTCCAGGCCTTCATTTTCCTCCTCGCTGCCGTCATCGCCGTGCCGATCGCCCGCCGCCTCGGCCTGGGCGCCGTTCTCGGCTACCTGATCGCCGGCGTCATCATCGGCCCCTACGTGCTCGCACTCGTGGGCAGTGACATCCACGATGTGATGCACTTCTCCGAGCTCGGTGTGGTGATGATGCTGTTCCTGATCGGGCTGGAAATGGAGCCGGCAAAACTCTGGCGCATGCGCCTGCCGATTCTCGGCATGGGCTCGCTGCAGGTACTGGTCACCGGGGGCCTGCTGTTCGGCGTCGCCCTCTACGCGGGCAAGGAGTGGCGGGAGTCGCTGGCCATCGGCTTTATTCTCGCCCTGTCCTCCACCGCCTTCGTCCTGCAGATGCTCTCGGAGAAGGGCCTGCTCAAGACCGAGGGGGGGCGCTCCGCTTTCTCCGTGCTGCTGTTCCAGGACATCGCGGTGATCCCGATGCTCGCCCTGCTACCCCTGCTTGCCGGCCAGGTCGCGGACGACGGGGTCGACACCTTCCACGAGGGCCTCGGCGCCTGGCAGCAGGCCTTGCTGGTGAGCGCCGTCATCGCCGCCATCATTCTGGCCGGCCGCTTCCTCGTCCGCCCCCTGTTCAACCTGGTGGCAGGGGCGCAGATGCGGGAACTGTTCACGGCCACCGCCCTGCTGATCGTCACCGGCATCACCCTGCTGATGGAAGCCATCGGGCTCTCTGCCGCGCTGGGCACCTTCCTCGCCGGCGTGGTGCTGGCGGACAGCGAGTACCGCCACGAACTCGAGGCGGAAATCGACCCCTTCAAGAGCCTGCTGCTGGGGGTGTTTTTCATCGCTGTCGGCGCGACCATGGATTTCCAGTTACTGGCAGAGCGGCCGCTCGAAATCGGCGCGCTGGTGCTGCTACTGATCGGCGTCAAGCTGGCCGTCCTGCTGGCGGTGGGCAGGATTTTCTCCCTCGCCCGCGACCAGCGCTGGCTGTTCAGCCTGGCCCTGGCCCAGGGCGGTGAGTTCGCCTTCGTGCTGTTCGCCCTCGCCACCTCCCTCTCGGTGGTACCGCAGGCGACCACCAACATCCTGATACTATCCGTCGCCCTGTCGATGGCGATCACGCCGCTGCTGATGCTGTTCTACGAGAACTGGCTCTACCCGCGACTGGTCAGCCCCAACGGCAGCGAAGACCGCGTCGCGGATGCCATCGAGGACGGCGAAACCCCAGCCATCATCTGCGGCTACGGGCGATTCGGACAGATCGTCGGCCGCTTCCTGCGCACCAATGGTTACGAAGTGACGGTTCTGGAACACAGTGTCCAGCAGGTGGAGCTGGTGCGCCGCTTCGGCCACAAGGTTTTCTTCGGCGACGCCTCGCGCCCGGAACTGCTCAGGGCCGCCGGCATCCGCCAGGCCAAACTGCTGATCCTCGCCCTCGCCGACCAGGAAAGCACCCTGCGCATCGCCCGCTACGCCCGCCACCACTGCCCGCACCTCACCATCATGGCCCGCGCGGTGGGGCGCCGGGAGGCCCAGAAACTGCTGCGCGCCGGGGTGGACGTGGTGGTCCGTGACACCTTCCACTCGGCGATGCACCTCGGCGAGCAGGCGCTGCAATACCTGGGCGTGGACAAGGACAGCAGCGAGGCCGCAGCGAACACCTTCCGCCGGATGGACGAGGCCCACCTGCTGCAACTGGTCGACTTCATCGACGACGAAAAGGAATACATCAGCCGCTCCCGCCAGAACAGCCTGGAGCTGGAAAAGGTACTGGCCGCGGAGGCGAGGGAGCGCGAAAGCTGAAACGCGCTTGTTGGTGGATGTTCAAATCGTCCGCTTGGCGGTTCGCTCTGCGAGCGACCTTCGCCCATGGAGTGGGCTCCTACAGCGCGTTACTCAAACGGCCGAAAGCGAAGCCGCCTCCAGTTCCTCCGCGTCGGGTGTCGCCTTGAGGCTGAACAGCGCGAGCGAACTTATCGCCATCAAGACCATGGTGAGATAGAGGAAAGGCGCGTAGCCGCCGTAGAGGTCGTAGGCCGCACCCGCACCCAGCGGGCCGAATGCCACCCCCAGCGAGAGCGCCATTACCGTCGCACCATAGAGCGCGCCAAAGTTCTTCAGGCCGAAGTACTTGGCCGCCAGGTAGGCGATCACGTCCACCTCGGAACCCAGGGTCAGGCCGAAAATCGCCGCCGCCAGCGCCTGGCTCAGGGGATTGGCGCCATCCACCAGCAGCAGGGTGCAGCCAATGAGTGGGACCAGGAAAGCCAGTCCGCCGATCATGTAGCCGGGGAAGCGGTCGAGCAGGAAGCCGGTGCCAATGCGGCCGATGATCGAGAAGATGCCGACCAGCGAGGCTACACCGGCGGCCGCCAGGGGCTCGGCGCCGGCGTCGGTGAGGATGGGCACGAAATGCACCACGATGCCGATGGCGGTGAAGGAGAAAAAGCCGCCGGCCATCACCAGCTTGTAGAGCGCGCTGGAGCGCAGGCCCTGGGCAAGGCTGACGCCGGAGAGCGTCTTGACCGTGTGGGTGACCGTCGCCTGGGGGTTGCGCAACTTGTCGTTGGCGCCGCGGAAGCTCAGCAGCAATATCGGGAAGACCAGCGCGCACCAGACCCCCGCCATCACCATGAAGGCCTGGCGCCAGCCGCTACTGCCGATCAGCCAGGTGGCCAGCACCGGGAAGATGGTCGCACTGAGGGATGCGCCGGAAAGTGTGATCGCCAGGGCGAGGCCGCGGGAGGACTCGAACCGGCTGGTCACTGCGCTGGTCCACACGGTGGCCTGGACGAACAGCGTCGATACCGCGAGAATCCCCCACAGGGCGATCCAGTTCAGTTCGCTGCCGGTGGCGGTGCCCAGCAGGGCGACACAGGCGCACATCATCAGCGCCCCGAACAGGCCCACCCGGCGCGGGCCGATGCGGTCGACCAGCATGCCGATGGGGATGCAGAACACCGCACTGAAGAATGCCGCGATAGTAATCCCCGAGGATACCCGGGCGCGCGACCAGCCGAACTCCGTTGCAATCGGCTCCATGAACGCCCCCATGGCATACACGTACATTACCGCCGTGGCGTAACCCAGTCCCGCCGCGAAGGGCAGGGGCCAGTGATTGCGCCATTCGGACATTGCGCCCCCTGGTAGGACCATTGGCTGATCTCCTCGCTGTTGCCGGATTTGCCGCTTGTCTGGCGGCTTGTTATTCGTGAGCCTCGGACTGCAAGCGTATTATTCAGGAGATCACCGCACTTTCCCACCGCAGCGAGGAAATGGCGGCAGGCGATTGAAGTTGACGCCGTTTTGTTCGTCTAAGCTACTGACGGCGGAAAGTCGGGCCCTCGGGAGCAAGCGTTCGGACCCGGCTCTCCCGCAAACAACAAAAGCCTGACATCGGGAGAAACCCATGGCTCTAGCTGACGCCTTAAAACCCTTCATCCTTGCTGTCGCCACCTGTGCCTTCGCGCTCGGGGCGCAGGCACAGCCCCGCGAACGCAGCGAGATTCCGGACGAGTACAAGTGGGACCTGTCCTCCATGTACGCCTCCGCCGAAGCCTGGGATGCAGATTACCAGCGCTTCCAGGAAATGCTGCCCGCGATCAGGAAACACCAGGGCCACCTCGACGACAGCGGCAAGGCCCTGCTCGCGGCAATAAAGGACTACGAGGCACTCTCCCTGCTGTCGCAGCGCCTGTTCGTCTACGCCGGCCTGAAATCCTTCGAGGACATCAGGGTGGGCGAGAACAGTGCCCGCTACTCCCGCGCCCAGTCCATGCTCTCTGAAATGAACACCGCCATCGCCTTCATGGTGCCGGAGTTGGTCGCCATCCCGGAGAAGAAGCTGGCGAAGATGGTCGAATCGACCCCCGAACTGCATATGTACCGCCACTTCCTCGACGAGCAGGTGCGCATGCGCCCCTACACCCTGTCCGAGAAGGAGGAGTCCCTGCTCGCCATGGCCTCCGATCCGCTGGGAAAATTCTCCAGTGTTTTCAATGCACTGGATAACGCGGACCTGAGCTTCGGCCAGATCGAGACTCCCGATGGGGAGACCGTCGAACTGACCCAGGGCCTCTACGGCGCGGCGCTGCAGAGCCCCGACCGCGACTTCCGCGAGGCGGCCTGGAAAGGCCTCTTTGCCCAGTACGAAAAGCACGGCAACGCACTGGCCGCCAACTACGAGGGCCACGTGAAGGGCCGGATTTTCAACGCCCGCGCCCGCGGTTTCGAATCCGCCCTGCAGGCCGCGACCTACGCCAATGCCATCCCCGAGGAGGTCTACTACAACGTGGTGAAGGTGGCTCGGGAAGGAGCGCCGGCGCTGCAGCGTTACATAGCGCTGCGCCAGCAAGCCCTGGAACTGGAGCAGTTCGAGGTCTGGGACCTCTACGCACCGCTGATCGAATCCAGCCTCGGCCAGATCGAATATGAAGACGCCAAGAAGCTGGTGGCGGATTCCCTCGCACCGCTGGGCGAGGACTACATCGCACTGTACTGGAAAGGTTTCGACGAGGGCTGGGTAGACGCCTTCGAAAACGCCGGCAAGCGCAGTGGCGCCTACTCCTGGGGCATGTACGACTCCAAGCCCTACTTCTCAATGAACTACTCGGGGACCTTCAACGACGTATCCACCCTCGCTCACGAGTACGGCCACTCGCTGCACTCCTATATGTCCCGCAGCAACCAGCCCTACGCCTACGGGGGCTACCGTATCTTCATCGCCGAACTGGCCTCGATGACCAACGAGGCGATCCTGATGCAGAACATGCTGGCCAATGCGAAAACCGCCGAGGAAAAGGTCTACCTGCTGCAGGTCTACCTCGACCGCTTCCGTGGCAGTTTCTTCCGCCAGGCCTCCTTCGCGGACTTCGAGATGCAGGCCCACGCGATGGCGGAAGCCGGTGAAGCCCTGACCAAGGACTCGCTGAACACGCTTTACGCGGATGTATTCACTGCCTACTACGGTGACGCTGTGGTAACGGACCCGCTGAACGCCAGCGAGTGGAGCCGCATCCCCCATTTCCTGCGTAACGACAACTTCTACGTCTACCAGTACGCCACCTCCTTCGTCGCCGCCAGCGCCCTCGCCGCGGCCATCCTCGAGGAAGGGGAACCGGCCCGGGAGCGCTTCCTCGAGATGCTCCGCTCCGGCAGCAGCGACTACCCCATCGACCTGCTCAAAAAAGCCGGCGTGGACATGACCACTCCGGAGCCCATCTACACCGCGCTGGAAGTGTTTACTGACCTGACAGACCAGCTCGAAAAGGCCCTCGCGGAACTCTGAGCGACCTCCGCCACCCGGCCCGGGGGGCCGGGTGGCGCCCTTCCTCCGCGGGCGCCCCGCCCGCTCTCTTCCCCCTACGCTACAATCCTCGAGCGGCCCTCTAGCGGCGCCGGGAGCTCAAATATGCCTATACTTTTGCCGCGTAAAATGCCACAGTATTTTACAGAAGTACTTAACGAGCCCATGAAAACAGAATCCCCAGCCCAGTCTTCGTCACGCTCCAGCGTAACCCTGACCAACTGCGATGCGGCGGCCGCTATCACGCCGTATCGGGTCAGGACACCGGCAGCTTGCCTGCCCGGCCCCTCCGGCCGTTGCACCGCGACCCGCAGTGGCAGTTGGGTGATTCCCTTCACGCCTGTTGATCAAGCCATACCCGACCCCCATCACCGTCGCTCCTGAGCGCGGCAAGCCCAAGCTGTATCCTGACGAATCGATAAGCGGAGTCCGTAGTGCGTTATACATTGGCAATTGTGGGGTTTCTCTCCCTGTTCTGGCTGGCTAATTCCGGCCACTACAGCGGGCTTCTGCTGTCCATGGGCGCCGTCTCGGTCGCCCTGGTCACCTGGATCGCGCACCGTATGGATGTGGTCGACCACGAATCCATGCCGCTGCAACTGTTTCCCCGCCTGCCCGGCTACCTTGCCTGGCTGACCGGCCAGATCTTTCTCAGCAACTTCGACCTGATCCGCCGCGTCTGGCGCCCGGGCACCCACATCGAGCCGGTGGTCGGCCGCGTGCCCCTGCCCCAGCAAAGCGATGTCTGCCGCGTGGTTTACGCCAACTCCATCAACCTGACCCCGGGCACGCTCACCATCTCCATGGAGCCGGGCTCCCTGCTCATTCACACGCTCTCGAAAGAGGGCCTGGAATCCCTGGAGCAGGGTGACATGTCACGTCGCGTGAGCGGGCTGGAACGATGATGCTGGCGATCTCGGTCATCGTCATCCTGCTGGTGATGCTGGTCGCGCTGGCCCGCGCCTTCAGCGGCCCGCTGGTATTCGACCGGGTGCTGGCGGCCAATCTCTTCGGCACCAAGACCGTGCTGCTGATCGCGGCCCTGTGCTACCTCACCGGGGCTCCCGAGAACCTGGACATCGCCGTGGTCTACGCCCTGATCAACTACATCAGCGTCATCGGCGTCCTGCGGGTCACCGAGCTGCGCCGCGAACGGCGCCAGGCGAAGGCGGAGCAGGTATGATGGCGCAGTGGGCAAGTGACATATGCCTGTTCATCGGCAGCTTCCTGCTGCTGACCGGCGCCATCGGTTTTATCCGCTTCAAGGATTTCTACGCGCGCATCCACGCCTGCGGGATCACCGAGACCCTGGCCACCGCTTTCATCCTCGCCGGCCTCCTGCTGCGCTCCGACGACGCCCTGCCCCAGGTCAAACTGGTGCTGATCCTGCTTTTCGTACTGTTCAGCAGCCCGACCGCGAGCCACGCCCTGGCCAAGGCGGCCTGGAACGCCGGGGTACGCCCGCGTGACAGCAGCGGCAAACGCAGCATCCAGCTGCCGCCGGGCGAGCGCTAGGCGCGGGGAGAAGCATCATCGAAACGCTGGTCAACATTGTTCTCCTGGTGCTCCTGGTCGCTACCGCGGTAGCCCTGATCCGGGTGCGCGGACTGCTCGCCTCAATCATGCTCACCAGTGTCTACGGCCTGCTGTCGGCGAGCTTTTTCGTCACCATGGACGCGGTCGACGTGGCCTTCACCGAGGCGGCGGTGGGCGCCGGCGTATCGCCGCTGCTACTCCTGCTGACGGTAGCCATCGTCGGGCGCAAGGAAGCGGCGCCACTGCGCGGCCGCCGGGCGCTCCTCCCGATCCTGCTGGTGACCGTGACCGGCGCCCTGCTGATCGTCGGCACCTTCGACATGCCGCACTTCGGCAGCGCAGACGCCCCGGCCAACCACCACGTGGCACCGCACTACCTGCAGCAGTCCTGGGATGAAATCGGCATCCCCAACGTGGTCACCTCGGTGCTCGCCAGCTACCGCGCCTACGATACCCTCGGCGAGGTGCTGGTGATCTTCACCGCCGGGGTCGCGGTCATCCTGGCCCTGGCGCCCCCCGGGCAGCGCGGCTCGGCGCGGCCGGCACGCCCCTCCGCGGAAGAGCACCTGGGGCAGCACACCATTTTGCAGGTGGTCAGCAAGCTGCTCATTCCCTTCATGCTGCTGTTTGCTTTCTACGTGCAATTTCACGGGGAGTACGGCCCCGGCGGCGGCTTCCAGGCCGGGGTGATCTTCGCCTCGGGAATCATCCTCTACGGCCTGCTCTACGGCCTGCCCACGGTCTGCCGGGTCATTCCGCCACCGGTGGTAGAGATACTCGCCGCCCTGGGCGTGCTGATCTACGGCCTCACCGGTGTGATTTCGCTCCTCGGCGGGGCCAACTACCTCGACTACAGCGTGCTGGCCGACGACCCGGTGACGGCGCAGCACATCGGCATCATCGCCATCGAACTGGGCGTGGGCATCACCGTCGCCGCGGTCATCATCACCATCTACTACGCCTTCGCCGCACGACTGCTGCGGGAAGAGGACTGACATCGTGGATTTTTTCGGGCACTTCAATTACTGGGTGGTGGTCGCGCTGATGATGCTCGGCTTCTACATCGTGATCGCGCGGGGAAACCTGGTTAAAAAGCTGATCGGGCTCAACATCTTCCAGACCTCGGTCTTCATTCTCTACATCAGCGCCGGCAAGGTCAGCGGCGGCGCCGCGCCAATCCTGGCAGACAATATAGAGCTCTACTCCAACCCCCTGCCCCACGTGCTGATCCTCACCGCCATCGTCGTCGGTATCGCCACCACCTCGGTGGGACTGGCGCTGGTGGTGCGCATCCACGCGGCCTACGGAACGGTGGAGGAAGAAGAAATCCTGGAGCAGAACTCATCGTGCTGAACCACCTTGCCATCCTGCCGGTACTGCTGCCGCTGATCGGGGCGCCCGCCTGCGCCATGCTGCGCCATTCGCTGGCCGCCTGGCTATTCGCCTGCGCGGTGACGGTGCTCACTTTCACCTGCTCTGTCGCGCTCCTCGCCGCCACCTGGCAGCAGGGTGTGATTGTCTACGAGATGGGCGGCTGGCCCGCGCCCTGGGGCATCGAATACCGCATCGACCTGCTCAACGCCCTGGTACTGCTGCTCGTATCCGGCATGGGAATGGCGGTAATGCTCGGCGGCAAGGCCAGTATCTGGCGGGAGATTCCCGAAGCGCGGCGGCCGCTGTTCTTCGTCGCCTTCCTGCTCTGCCTCGCCGGACTGATGGGGATTACCGCCACCGGCGACGCCTTCAACGTCTTCGTGTTCCTGGAGATCTCGTCCCTCTCCACCTATGCCCTGGTGGCCACCGGCAGCGACCGGCGGGCCCTGGTAGCCGCCTTCAACTACCTGGTCATGGGTACCATCGGCGCCACCTTCATTCTCATCGGCATCGGCTTCATCTACATGCTGACCGGGACCCTGAACATGGTCGACCTCGCCGAACGCCTGCCGGCGGTGGGCCAGTCGCGCACCGCCTTTGCCGCTTTCGCCTTTATCGTGGTTGGGCTGTGCCTGAAGCTGGCGCTGTTTCCGCTGCACATGTGGCTTCCCGGCGCCTACACCCGGGCACCCTCCATGGTGACCGTGTTCCTCGCCGCCACCGCGACCAAGGTCGCGCTCTACGCGCTCATTCGCTTCAGCTACTCGGTCTTCCAGATGGATTTCTCCATACTCGCCCTGTCGCTGGAGGGGGTATTCATCGCCCTCGGGGTCATCGCGGTCTTCGGCGGTTCGCTGGTCGCCATCTATGAACCCGACCTGAAACGCGGGCTGGCCTATTCCAGCGTGGCCCAGGTGGGCTACATGGCCATCGGCATGGGCATCGGCACCGCGGCCGGCCTGCAGGCCAGCATCATTCACCTGTTCAACCACGCCCTGATGAAAGGCACCGTGTTCATGGCCCTCGCCGCGATGATCCTGCAACTTGGCAGCAGCCGCTTCGAGAATTTGCGCGGGGTCGGTCGCAGCATGCCGCTGGTCAGCGCCTGCTTCCTGCTCGGCGGGCTCAGCCTGATCGGCGTGCCGGGGACCGCGGGCTTCATCAGCAAGTGGTACCTGGTAGTCGCAGCGGCAGGGCGGGAGCAGTGGCTGCTGGTCTTCCTGGTCCTCGCCGGTTCCCTGCTGACCGCCGTGTATGTCTGGCGGGTGGTGGAAACCGCCTGGCTGGCGCCCGCGGCCGCCGACTCGCCGAGCCAGGGGCGGCTCAGGACCCCCGCCGGGATGCTGGCGGTACTGCTGGTGCTGGCGCTGAGCAATGTCTACTTCGGGCTGGACGCCCGCCTGCCGGTGGAAACCGCCGGTGGCGCCGCGGCCTCACTGATCAGGGTGACGCCATGAGTGCCGGCGCCCTGCTGTTCTGCGCCCTCGGCATTGCGCCGCTGGCGATGCTCGGCATCCTGCTGCTGCGCAAGCGGCCCAATCCCCGCGAGGCGGTATCGATGCTCGCCGCCGCGGTACTGCTGGGGGTCAACTGCGCCATCTTCCGCCGCTTGGAAGCGGGGGAAATCCTGCGCTGGGAGAGCGCCGAGATCGTTCCCGGCCTGAGCCTGGAACTGGCGGTGGAGCCCCTCGGGGCGCTGTTCTCCCTGATCGCCAGCTTCCTCTGGCTGGTCACGGTGGTCTACGCCGTGGGCTACATGCGCGGCCATGGCGAAGACAACCAGACACGTTTCTATACCTTTTTCGCCCTCTCCATCGGCTGCGTGATGGGTGTCGCCTTCGCCGGCAACCTTTTCACCCTGTTCCTGTTCTATGAAGTGCTCAGCCTCTCCACCTGGCCCCTGGTGGTCCACGCGGGGACCGACAAGGCCCGCGCCGGCGGCCGGGTCTACCTGGGGATCCTGCTGAGCACCTCCATCGTGTTCTTCCTGCCCGCGATCATCTTTACCTGGTGGTCCGCCGGCACCCTGAGCTTCACGCCCGGCGGTGTCTTCCCCGCCGACGCGGACCCGATCATGCTCGCCGCCCTGCTGGCCATGTTCGTCTTCGGTGTGGGCAAGGCGGCGATGATGCCCTTCCACCGCTGGCTGCCCGCGGCGATGGTCGCGCCGACGCCGGTGAGCGCCCTGCTGCACGCGGTCGCCGTGGTGAAGGCCGGCGTGTTCAGCGTGCTCAAGATCGGCGTCTACATCTTCGGCATCGACACGCTGGCGGACGTGCAGAGCCGCGAGGTGCTGCTCTACCTGGCGGGTTTCACCCTGCTCGCCGCCTCGATCGTCGCCATGCAGCAGGACAATCTCAAGGCGCGCCTGGCCTACTCCACCGTGAGCCAGCTGGCCTATGTCACCCTCGGCGTACTGCTGGCGGTGCCCGACGGCGTCACCGGCAGCGGCATGCATATCGCCATGCACGCCTTCGGCAAGATCACCCTGTTTTTCTGTGCCGGTGCCATCCTCGTCGCCGCCCACAAGACCGAGGTCAGCGAACTGCGCGGCCTGGGCCGGCAGATGCCCTTCACCATGGCGGCCTTCCTGCTCGCCAGCCTGAGTATCGTCGGCCTGCCGCCCACCGGCGGCAGCTGGAGCAAGTGGTTCCTGATGCTGGGCACGCTGGAAGCCGGCGCGCTGGCGCTGACCGCGGCGCTGGTGCTGAGCTCGCTGCTCAACATCGTCTACCTGACCATGATCCCGGTGCGCGCGTTCTGGCGTTTCGATGGCGCCGCTGAGCAGGCCGCCCCGCGGGAGATCCGCGAGGCCCCGCTGCCCTGCCTGCTGGCCATCGGCGTGACGACCACGGGCTGCCTGCTGCTGTTCCTGTTCCCGGAGCCGCTCTACACGCTGCTCACCCGGATTCCGCTGGGAGGAGGCTGAAGCCATGGCCGAAGAGAAAAGCTACCTGTTCGACAAGCCGCGCAATGTGCAACGGGTGCTGTGGACGCTCTACATTGCCAGCGGCCTGGCGCTGCTGATGGACCACGTGGTGCACCGCCATACCGAGCACCCCTGGGAGGGCATGCCGGGCTTCTACCCGATCTACGGTTTTATCGGCTGCAGCGTACTGGTGATCGTGGCCAAGTGGATGCGCAAGCTGATCATCCGGCCGGAAGACTACTACCAGCAGCGTGACCTGCCCCAGCACCCCGACAGGACAGACTCATGACAGGACTGCCCCCCTTCCTGATCTTCTACCTCGCGGCCTTCGCCGTGGCACTGACCCGCGGCCTGCCGCGCGGGGCCATCATGGTGGCGACGCCCCTGCTCGGCGCCCTGAATCTCTACCTGATGCCCGAGGGCGCCGGGCTGCCGGTCTCGCTGATGGGCATGGAGCTGGAACTGCTGCGCATCGACCGCATGTCCACGCTATTCGGCTACCTTTTCCATACCGCGGCCCTGATCGGCATTGTCTACGCCCTCCACGTGCGCGACACCCTGGAACAGTCCTGCACGATGCTCTATGTCGGCAGCGCCCTCGGAGCGGTATTCGCGGGCGACCTGCTGAGCTTCTTCCTGTTCTGGGAGGCCATGGCGATCAGTTCGGTTTTCCTCGTGTGGGCGCGGCGTACACCCGAGGCCTATGCCGCCGGGGTGCGCTACCTGGTGATACAGGTGATCTCCGGGCTCCTGTTGCTGGTGGGCCTGATGTTCCACTTCCGCGCCACCGGCAGCCTGGCCTTCGAATTCATCGGCACCGCCCAGGCCTATGGCTGGCTCATTCTGCTGGCACTCGGGCTGAAGGCGGCCTTCCCCTTCCTGCATTCCTGGCTGATCGACGCCTACCCCGAGTCGACGCCCACCGGCACTGTTTTCCTCAGCGCCTTCACCACCAAGGTCGCCATCTACGCCCTGGCGCGGGGCTTCCCCGGTACCGACCTGCTGGTCTACGTGGGGGCCACCATGGCCTGCTTCCCGATCTTCTTCGCGGTGGTGGAAAACGACCTGCGCCGGGTACTGGCCTACAGCCTGGTCAACCAGCTCGGTTTCATGGTGGTGGGTGTCGGTATCGGCAGCGCCCTGGCGATCAACGGCGCCGTCGCCCACGCTTTCACCGATGTCATCTTCAAGGGCCTGCTGTTCATGTCCATGGGGGCGGTGCTGCACATGACCGGCAAGGTCAACGGCTCGGAACTCGGCGGCCTCTACAAGACCATGCCCAAAACCACCATCCTGTGTATCGTCGGCGCCGCCTCGATCTCCGCCTTCCCCCTGTTCAGCGGTTTCGTCAGCAAATCGATGATCATGTCGGCGGCGCTCAAGGAGCATTATTACGGGGTCTGGCTGATCCTGCTGTTCGCCTCGGCGGGTGTGTTCCACCACGCCGGGATCAAGATCCCCTACTTCGCCTTCTTCGCCCACGATTCCGGCATTCGGGTCTCCGACCCGCCGCCCAACATGCTGCTGGCGATGACTTTCGCAGCGCTCCTCTGCGTGGGCATCGGCGTGTTCCCCGGCTTCCTCTACCAGGCCCTGCCCTTCGACGTCGCCTATACGCCCTACGATGTCACCCACGTGCTGACCCAGTTGCAGCTCCTGCTGTTCTCGGCCCTGGCTTTCGTCTGGCTCAACAAGCGCGGCATCTACCCGCCGGAGCTCAACGCCGTGCACCTCGACCTGGACTGGACGTACCGGCGCCTGTTGCCCGGCCTCGCGCGACCGATATTCGCCGCGGTGGCCGCGGGGGACCGGCACTTGCGCTGGATCGGCAGGCAGGTGGTGTCGAGCGCTACCGGCCTGGCGCAACAGGTACACAGCCCCGGCGGCCTGCTCTCGCGGCCGGTGGGCACCAGTGCCATGGTGACCTGGGTGACCCTGGTGCTCGCCATCTACCTCTTCCTGAGCTTCAGTTAGGCGCTATTGCCCGGTAGGAATGCCGAAATCGGCCCATTACGTCTTTTTGCCCCGAAGGTCTTTGGGTTAGTCTTTCTCCCATGAAGCAGCAACGCCTGTCCGCCATGCCGTGGTCAGTCACTGGCAGACACGGAGGATCCGCCATGCGGGCGCTAGCCCACCTGTTACCCGCCATCGCCCTTGCGTTGGCTCCCCTCGCCAAGGCAGAACTCCCGGCCGACGCAGGAAAAGCCACTGCAGGCACTGAGCAGGTGGAGCGGAGCACACCCGCCGGCCCCAACGAGCCGGCGGCCCCCCACGTTGAAACCGCAGAAACGCCAGTCACCGGGCCCGATGCGCAGCCGCTTGCCGAACCCGCTGCCAGGCCCGATGGCGGGACGGCATCACAGCCGGGTGCCGAGCCGGTAGCCGAAGGCACAGTGCCGGACCCCAACAGCCCGACAGTCCAGCCTGCGGCTGAGGTAAAGGCTCCCGGCGCCGGGGCGGCCGAGCCACCAGCCGCTGAAGCGGCGCACAGCGTTGCGCCCGACCCCAATGAAGCACTGAGCCTTCCCGCTGCCGCAGTCGAGGCAGCCAATGTCAAACTGGCCGAGCCAATAGCGGTGCATCCCTCCGGCGACGGGTCCCCGCCTCCCCGGGCAACGGGCGGAGAGGAAAACCCCGCTGACGCCGAGACAGCGAAGCCATCTCTCGCCCCCAGCATCAGGCTGGACAAGCCCGTAGTGGAGACCCGCACCGCAGAACCCCTCGCGCCGGTGCAGGCTGAACAGCCAGCGGACCCCCAGGAAGTGGCCTCGCCGGAGGAGCAAGACCCGGCTGAAACGCAGCCGGCACCGCTGGTGATCCTCGGTACCGAAGTGCCGCGCGGTACCAGCACGCGCCTGTCCTGGTCACCGGACCAGACGCTGGAGGGCATTGCCACGCCCACCCCGGTGCTGATCGTGAACGGCGCCGAACCCGGCCCGGTGCTGTGCCTTACCGCCGCGCTGCACGGCGATGAACTCAACGGCATCGAGATCGTGCGGCGGGTACTCTACAACCTCGATCCCGAGGACCTCAGTGGCGCCGTGATCGGTGTACCCATTGTCAACCTGCAGGGTTTTCACCGCAGTTCGCGCTACCTGTCCGACCGGCGCGACCTCAACCGCTACTTCCCCGGACACCCCGCGGGCAGCTCCGCCTCGCGTATCGCCTACTCGTTTTTCGAGGAGGTGATCCGCCACTGCGACGCGCTGGTGGACCTGCACACCGGCTCCTTCCACCGCACCAACCTCCCCCAGTTGCGCGGCGACCTGCGCAACCCGAAAGTGCGCGAGCTGACCGAGGGCTTCGGCAACACCGTGGTGATGCAGAGCCGGGGGGCCTCGGGCACCCTGCGCCGCGCCGCGGTGAACGCGGGCATTCCCGCGGTGACACTGGAGGCCGGCGAATCCATGCGCCTGCAGGAGCGCGCGGTGGAGCACGGCGTCAACGGCATCACCACCCTGATGAACAAGCTGGACATGATCGAGCGCTTCAAGCTGTGGGGCGATCCGGAACCGGTCTACCACCGCTCGCTGTGGGTGCGGGCGGACCAGGGCGGCATCCTCTTCGGCCGGGCGCGCCTGGGTGACTCGGTCAAGGAAGGTGAGAAGCTTGGCGTGGTGACCGACCCGATCACCAATATCAGCTCGGAAATCCGCTCGCCCCGGGACGGCAGGATCATCGGCATGGCGCTTAACCAGGTGGTCTTACCCGGCTACGCGGCCTTTCATATCGCCTTCGCGACGCCCAAGGCCGAAGTGGAAAAGCTCGCCGCCGATGAATTGCAATTCATCGAAACCAGCGCGCGGCGCTGGGGTGAAGCCCCGGCGAGCACACCGGACGACGATCTCGCCCTGCCCGAGGAGGACTTCCCCGCCGCGGAACTGGAGGACCCGGACGCCAGCGACAGCAATGATTCCGGGGACGCGATCATGGAATCCCCCCCGGGGGACGATTTCGACGAGTAAGTGATCAGGCCAGGTGCTGGCGGAAGAAAGCGCTGATCCGCCCGCGGGCGTCACTGGCATCCCGCGCGTTGAACTTCAGCGCCAGCAACTTGCCGAGGATGGTCGGCACCAGCGTTTTGTGATCATCCATGAAGGAGTGGTAGGCTTCGGGGTACTCCTTTACGTCGTGGGGCACTTCGTTCGCCACCAGGGCGGCCTCGATCTTGTCCGCGGCCCCCTGCAGATTTTTGTCCTTGCCGGCGTAGCTGGCGATCACCGGGCAGGCTCCCCTGAAGATTTCCTCCAGGTCCCCCTTGGGCAACATCCCGTAGTTGGGCGCTGAGGCCTGGAACTCGTGGCCCGAGGCCAGCATGATGCAGAATCCGCCGCCCATGCAGAAGCCGATAACGCCTATCTTGCCCGTGCAATCGTCCCTCGCGCTGAGCCACTGGCGCACGGCATCGATGTCGTCGAAGGCCGGGCCCTCGCCATTCATCATGTCGGTCATCGTGGACTTCACGCACTTCAGCGTCCCACCCCAGGAATAGAGGTCCGGCACGATCGCGACATAACCCTCCGCAGACAGCCAATCGGCATGACCGCGAGCCACTGGCGTCAGGCCGAAGACATCGTGAATGACCACCACGCCGGGCCAGGGGCCCTCGCCTTCCGGGACAGCCAGGTAGGCATCCAGTTCGTGGTGCGGGGTGGTGATGCTCAGGTCTTCAGCCATGCCAGCGGGTCTCCCTCGGGATTTTTATTGTCGAGCCGGCCCCTACTGTAAAGCAGGAGCGGGCCCCAGGGCTACCCGCTGGAACACGGGGTCAAAGCCTCCGGCAGCGCGGGACGATGTGAAGGCGCGGCGCTCCACGACATACTGGATGACGACAACAACGGCCTGCTCTGCGCCGCTCCTCCCGAAGACGCATAAGCGGCTTTCAGGGAAAGAAAAACGGGGGCTTCAAGCCCCCGTTTTTTACTGCCCGCCGCTCCGCAAAGAAGCGGGGTTCACAGACGGTAGAATTGCTCGGCGTAAGCGGCCTCGCCACTGACGCCGATCAGCACCAGCACATCGCCCGAGTCGAGCAGGTCTTCACGGCTCAGCAAGACTTCCAGTTCGATGCAGTCGCCATTCAGCTCCAACAGGTAGAGATTCACCGCCTCGTCACTGCTGCTGATCTGGCCGCTCGCTTCGCACTCACCGCTGTATTCCACCGCCCCGTCTTCCGCAAGGCTCAGCCGGGTGGTGCCGCCGATCGCGTCAGTGCGGGCGAACTCGCCGGCAACATCCGCCAGCGCCCCGGACAGGTCGCTGGTGGCTTCGCGCTGCAGGCTGAAGTCGCCGCTGATGCCCGCCAGTGACAGGCTGCCGCTGGCTGTATTGTCCGCGAAACTGAAGTCGACGCCGACTGAACTGGCATCGCGCAAGTCGCGTCCGTCGAAGGACACTCCGGCGCCGTCGCCAGCCGTGGAATCTCCCCACAGTACGATGTCCGGGCGTTCGCTGTCATCGGTCTCCAGTGCAATGGCAGTTTCGCCAGTGCGAGACAACATCAGGGTGAACAGGGCGAGGTCCCCCGCGTCCGTGGTCACGCTACCCCGATAGACACCCGCCTGGTCGAGACTGGTCTCCGGCTCCGGTTGCGGGTCCGGCTCGAGCGGAGCGGAGCCCCCCTTGTGACTGCTGTTACCACCGCAAGCCGCCAGGGTAAGCAAGGCGGATACAGCGAGCAGTTTTATCAGATTGCTCATTGCCCTCCCTCCTTAGTTCAGGTCGCGCAGTTTCAGTTGGATCAACTCGCGCTTGCGCAAATTGGCGGTGGGGTCGGCATTGATCACTGTCACCGTGATAAAACCAACGGCATACATGCTGGACTCGTCGTTGATATCCACGCCGGCTGCGGCGAAATCGGCAATCGTGGCCTCGGGGTTGGCTTCGAGTTCCGCGGCGGCTTCCTCACCGACAAGTTCTTCCAGCCCGAGCAGTCCAGCGAAGCTGTTGACCACCTCGCCGTTGACCAGCGCCGGCCCGAAGCGCAGGTCCGACTGGTAGCCCAGGGTAGTGAACGCGACACCGCGGGGGGGTGCCGAGGGCGTGTTGACGTTCAGGCCGGTGTAGGGGGCCATCAACTGGCCATCCACTGCCTTGGCTTCCAGCTCCGCAACCAGGCGAACCACGAACTCGGCACCGTCTGCGTAGCTCATCCCGTCTTCACCGGCAAAAATGCTGCGGCTGACGGCGATCGCCGGTACGTTTTTCTGGATCGCCGCCATCGCCCCGTTCACCGTGCCGGAGACCAGCGCGCTGGTACCGATATTCTGGCCGGAGTTGATCCCGGTGATCACCAGGTCCGGCGGGTTGTCCGCCATCGCCGCGAGACCCACCAGGACGCTATCACGGGGGGAAGCGCTGACGGTAAGCAGTTCCTCGCTGCCCTCCTCGGGGCTTTCCGCGACGATGCGTACGCACTTGCGGTTTTCCGCGCCTGTGGGCCCGTGGAAGCCCACGTTGCTGATGTCGAAGGGGTAGTCCCGGGTGGTGTTGATGGAACCGCCCTTGCCGCTCTGTTCGCCCGCGGGGGCGTACATGGTCAGGGTATGGCCGGCGGCCTCGAGAGCGTCCGCCATGGCGGTGATGCCCTCGGAGTTACAGCCGTCATCGTTAGCGAGCATGATGTTGAGCGAAAGGGCCGGCGCAGCGAAGCCGCACAGGGTGGCGGCGGCGAGCGCGTTGCGCAATGCGGCCAGGGAGGTAGTTTTCATTAGTGTCTCCTCAGTGGGTGGTCAATTTGCCCGCCCATTCAAACCCCCCGTAGCCTCGGGGGCCTCTCACTTTACAAAAAAACAGTGAATTTCACCGTCCAGCGGCGATTTATTGTCCGTTTTCCTGCTGAAACTGCCGCGGTGTTCTCCCCGCCCGCGCCCGAAACTGCTTGTAGAAAGCGGACTCGGAATTGAAGCCGGAGGCCAGCGCGATATCCAGCATGGTGCGCTCACCCGGCGTACTTTCCCTCAGCAGTTCCTGGGCATGGCGCACACGGTAGTCATTCACGTAAGCAAAAAAGCTGCCGCCGCTGCGCTGGTTGATGGTCTGGCTGAGGTGGGCCTGGGAAATCTCCAGCCGCTGGGAGAGGTCACCGATCTTGAGCTGCGGTTCCAGGTAATGGCGCAGCCCGGTCATGCTCTGTTCCAGGATGCTCCAGATTTCCTCGGCTGCACCCTCGGTGAGGCTGCTGGTCTGGTAGCGGGGCGCAGCTTGAGCCGCATCCGGCTGGCCCGAATCCGGCTGGGCAGCATTCGCATCGCCAGAAGGCACATCCGGCAGCATGATGATGGCCGGATTGAATACCGCGGGCCGGAAGATGGCGAAAAAGGCGATCAGGTAACTGATGACCGCCATCCAGCTCACCGACCACATCTGCTGGGGCCAGTGAACCGAGTCCGTCAACCAGCGCCCCAGGGCGAAACACAGGCCCAGCGCCGCCAGGAAAAATATCGAGGTAACCAGGGTGGCCAGCCAGCGCAGGCTGATGCCTTCCAGGGAGGCGAAACTCTCCTCGATTCGCCGGCGGTAGCGATATAACTGGTAGACGCATGCCCCGAGATAGGCGTTCAGGATGAGGTAAAACAGCACGCCGACGCCGTAGCGGTGTCGATACATCCAGGCTTCAGGCAGCACATCCGTGCCCGCCAGCACGAAGGCCAGGTAGGGGAGCAGGTGCAGGAGATGATGCCAGCCCAGGCGGAAGCCGGGACCGGTGACCGTGCGCACATAAAAATAAATGGAGGGGCCGTAGAGTACGCCCACCAGGCTGGTGAGGTGCAGCGCGAGACTGTAGTCCTCGCCATAGGCCTGGCGCCAGACTGTCGAACTGAGATAGGCCGCCGAAACGGCGACGCTGAAAGCCAGCACACGGTTGGCGTAGGCGCGCTCCCCGCGGGTCATCAACAGTGCCGCGGCAATCAACACACCGAGCACCGCGCCACTGGCTGCAATTAGGCTGACTGGATTCACGGGCGGAGTATACAGGAAGGATACGTCCCGTGGCGGTGGCCTGGCTCCCGTTCAACAGCCCGGGCGACAGGCAAAAGAAAAGGGCCCACCCCAATGGGGTGAGCCCTTGTAAACAGCACTGCGCTGCGGATCAGTCGTCGGCCTGCAGGGCCTCGGACAGCGCCGCTTCGATTTCCTGGGCGGATACGGAAGCCTCGGACGCCGCGTCGCGCTTGCGCTTGCGCTCGTCGTGGTAGGCCAGGCCGGTACCCGCGGGAATCAGTCGACCTACGACCACGTTCTCCTTCAGGCCGCGCAGGAAGTCGCGCTTGCCGGTGACCGCCGCCTCGGTGAGGACGCGGGTGGTCTCCTGGAAGGAGGCCGCGGAGATGAAGCTCTCGGTTGCCAGCGATGCCTTGGTGATACCCAGCAGTTCGCGTTCGCCGTTGGCGGCAACCATGCCGTCCGCGAGCAGGCGCTCGTTCTCCTCGAGCAGGGTGTTGTATTCCACCTGCTCGCCCTTGATCAGGGTGGAGTCGCCGCTGGAAGTGATGATCACCTTGCGCAGCATCTGGCGAACGATCACCTCGATGTGCTTGTCGTTGATCTTCACACCCTGCAGGCGGTAAACCTCCTGGATCTCGTTGACGATGTACTTCGCCAGCTCCTCGATGCCTTTCAGGCGCAGGATATCGTGGGGGTTCGGCGGGCCTTCGGAGACCACTTCACCTTTCTCCACGAATTCACCCTCGAACACCGACATGCTGCGCCACTTGGGAATCAGCACTTCGTAGGTGTCGGAACCGTCCGCCAGGGTCTGGCCGTCGGTCGGGGTGATCACCAGGCGACGCTTGCCCTTGGTCTCGCGACCGAAGGAAACGGTACCGGAGATCTCCGCCAGGATGGCGGGCTCTTTCGGCTTGCGCGCTTCGAACAGGTCGGCAACACGCGGCAGACCACCGGTGATGTCACGGGTCTTGGAACCTTCCTGCGGGATACGCGCGATGACGTCACCGACGTTGATCTTGGCGCCATCCACGATGCCCACCAGCGCGTGCGCGGGCAGGAAGTAGTGCGCCGGCACGTTGGTGTTCGGCAGGTGCAGTTCCTCGCCGTTGTCGTCCACCAGGGTCAGGGCCGGACGGATGTCCTTGCCTGCCGCGGGACGCTCACCAGCTTCCATCACCGAGATGCTGGACAGACCGGTCAGTTCGTCGGTCTGGCGCTTGATGGTGATGCCCTCTTCCATACCGCTGAACTTCACGGTACCCGCCACTTCGGTGACGATGGGGTGAGTGTGCGGATCCCAGTTGGCGACGATCGCGCCGGCAGTGACGTCTTCGTTGTCCTTCACTTTCAGGATCGCGCCGTAGGGCAGCTTGTAACGCTCGCGCTCGCGGCCCAGCTTGTCGAGGACCGACAGTTCGCCGGAGCGGCTGACCGCCACCAGGTTGCCGTCGACGTTCTCCACGGTTTTCAGGTTGTGAATACGCACCTTACCGTCGTTCATGACCTGGATGTTGTCCTGGGCAGTCGCCCGGCTCGCCGCACCACCGATGTGGAAGGTACGCATGGTCAGCTGGGTACCGGGTTCGCCGATGGACTGGGCGGCGACGACGCCGATGGCCTCACCGATGTTCACACGGTGACCACGGGCCAGGTCGCGGCCGTAGCAGTAGGAGCAGATGCCGTGACGGGTCTCACAGGTGATCGGCGAGCGCACTTCGATCTCGTCGATACCCATTTCTTCCAGGCGCTTGATCCACAGCTCGTCGAGCATGGTGCCGGAGGTGATAGCGATTTCATCGTCGCTGCCGGGCTTCATGACGTCGCGGGCGACGATACGGCCGAGCACCCGGTCACCCAGGGATTCGATGATGTCGCCGCCGTCGATAACCGGGGTCATCAGCAGGCCGTTGTCGGTGCCGCAGTCTTCCTCGGTCACCACCAGGTCCTGGGCCACGTCGACGAGACGACGGGTCAGGTAACCGGAGTTCGCGGTTTTCAGCGCGGTATCCGCCAGACCCTTACGGGCACCGTGGGTGGAGATGAAGTACTGCAGTACGTTCAGGCCTTCGCGGAAGTTCGCCACGATCGGCGTCTCGATGATCGAGCCGTCCGGCTTCGCCATCAGGCCGCGCATACCGGCCAGCTGGCGAATCTGCGCGGGTGAACCCCGGGCGCCTGAATCCGCGTACATGTAAACGGAGTTGAAGGAAGCCTGTTGCTCTTCCTCGCCGTCGCGGTTGATCACTGTCTCTTTCGACAGGCCTTCCATCATCGACTTGGAAACCAGGTCGTTGGCGCGGGACCAGATGTCGATCACCTTGTTGTACTTCTCGCCGTGGGTTACCAGGCCGGAAGCGAACTGTTCCTCGATTTCCAGTACCTCGGCTTCGGCGTGATCGATGATCTCCGCCTTGGCATCCGGAATCTCGAAATCGTTCACGCCGATGGAAGCGCCGGAACGGGTGGAGTACTCGTAGCCGGTGTACATCAGGCGGTCAGCGAAGATAACCGTCGCCTTCAGGCCGACCACACGGTAGCACTGGTTGATGATGCGCGAGATCGCCTTCTTGGCCATGTTCTGGTTGACCATGTCGAAGCCGATGCCCTTGGGCACGATTTCCCACAGCAGCGCGCGGCCGACGGTGGTATCCATGACCACGGTGCGCTCGATGGGATCGCCCTCGTCCTGCATCACGGTCTCGTCGATACGCACCTTGACGCGGGCCTGCAGGTGAACGTGGCCGGCGTTGTAGGCGCGGTGCACTTCCGAGACATTGGCAAAGGCCATGCCCTCACCCTTGGCGTTGATGCGCTCGCGGGTCATGTAGTACAGACCCAGCACCACGTCCTGGGACGGCACGATGATCGGCTCGCCGTTGGCCGGGGACAGGATGTTGTTGGTGGACATCATCAGCGCGCGCGCTTCCAGCTGGGCTTCCAGGGTCAGCGGTACGTGTACCGCCATCTGGTCACCGTCGAAGTCCGCGTTGTAGGCGGCACAGACCAGCGGGTGCAGCTGAATGGCCTTGCCTTCAATCAGCACCGGCTCGAAAGCCTGGATGCCGAGGCGGTGCAGGGTCGGTGCACGGTTCAGCAGTACCGGGTGCTCGCGGATAACCTCGGCGAGGATGTCCCACACTTCCGGCGGCTCGCGCTCGACCATTTTCTTCGCCGCCTTGATGGTGGTGGCGAGGCCGCGGGTTTCCAGCTTGCCGAAAATGAAGGGCTTGAACAGTTCCAGCGCCATCTTCTTCGGCAGGCCGCACTGGTGCAGGCGCAGGGTCGGGCCCACCACGATCACGGAACGGCCGGAGTAGTCGACACGCTTGCCCAGCAGGTTCTGGCGGAAGCGGCCCTGCTTGCCCTTGATCATGTCGGCCAGGGATTTCAGCGGGCGCTTGTTGGAGCCGGTGATGGCGCGGCCGCGGCGACCGTTGTCGAGCAGCGCGTCCACGGATTCCTGCAGCATGCGCTTCTCGTTGCGCACGATGATGTCCGGCGCGTTGAGGTCGAGCAGGCGCTTCAGGCGGTTGTTGCGGTTGATCACCCTGCGGTACAGGTCGTTCAGGTCGGAAGTCGCGAAGCGACCGCCGTCCAGCGGTACCAGCGGACGCAGGTCCGGCGGCAGAACCGGCAGGGCATTCATGACCATCCACTCGGGCTTGTTGCCGGAGTTGGCGAAGGCTTCCATCAGCTTCAGGCGCTTGGACAGCTTCTTGATCTTGGTCTCCGAGTTGGTGCTAGGGATCTCCTCGCGCAGGCGGGCGATCTCCTGCTCCAGGTCCAGTTGCATCATCAGGTCCTGGACGGCCTCGGCACCCATCTTGGCGGTGAACTCGTCGCCGAACTCTTCCATGGACTCGTAGTACTCTTCGTCGGAGAGCAGCTGGCCGAGGTCGAGGGTGGTCATGCCGGGATCGGTGACCACGTAGGATTCGAAGTAGAGCACCCGCTCGATATCACGCAGGGTCATGTCGAGCAGCAGGCCGATGCGGGACGGCAGCGACTTCAGGAACCAGATGTGAGCGACCGGGCTGGCCAGTTCGATGTGGCCCATGCGCTCGCGGCGCACCTTGGCCAGTGCGACTTCAACGCCACACTTCTCACAGATCACACCGCGGTGCTTGAGGCGCTTGTACTTGCCGCACAGGCACTCGTAGTCCTTCACCGGGCCAAAGATCTTGGCACAGAACAGGCCGTCCCGCTCCGGCTTGAAGGTACGGTAGTTGATGGTCTCGGGCTTTTTCACTTCGCCGAATGACCAGGAGCGGATCATTTCCGGCGACGCCAGGCCAATACGGATAGCGTCGAACTCTTCCGTCTGGCCCTGGGCTTTAAGCAGATTCAATAAGTCTTTCAAGGTCTTTCCTCCGCGAGGTTATGTCGTCGGTCAATTACTCGTTCTCAAGCTCGATATCGATACCGAGGGAACGGATTTCCTTGACCAACACATTGAAGGACTCGGGCATGCCCGGCTCCATACGATGGTCGCCATCGACAATGTTCTTGTACATCTTGGTCCGGCCGGTCACGTCGTCGGATTTCACCGTCAGCATTTCCTGCAGGGTGTAGGCCGCGCCGTAGGCTTCCAGCGCCCACACTTCCATCTCACCGAAGCGCTGGCCACCGAACTGCGCCTTACCACCCAGCGGCTGCTGGGTAACCAGGCTGTAGGAGCCGGTGGAACGGGCGTGCATCTTGTCGTCCACCAGGTGGTTCAGCTTCAGCATGTACATGTAGCCAACGGTTACCGAGCGATCGAATGCCTCGCCGGTACGGCCATCGTACAGGGTGAACTGGCCGCTCTCGGGCAGGTCCGCAAGCTTCAGCAGATCCTTGATGGACTCTTCCGCCGCGCCGTCGAATACCGGGGTAGCCATCGGTACGCCGCCGGTCAGGTTACCCGCCAGTTCCAGGATCTCGGCGTCGGAGAGCGACTTGAGGTCTTCCTCGCGTCCCGCGCCATTGTTGTAAATGGCCTCGAGGAACTTGCGGACGTCGGCGATCTTGCGCTGTTCCTGGATCATCTGGTCGATTTTCACGCCCAGGCCCTTGGCAGCCATGCCCAGGTGGGTCTCGAGGATCTGGCCCACGTTCATCCGCGAGGGTACGCCCAGCGGGTTGAGCACGATGTCCACGGGGTCGCCGTTTTCGTCGTAGGGCATGTCCTCTACCGGCATGATCACCGAGATCACACCTTTGTTACCGTGGCGGCCGGCCATCTTGTCACCGGGCTGGATGCGACGCTTGATCGCCAGGTAGACCTTGACGATTTTCAGCACGCCAGGGGCGAGATCGTCGCCGGACTGAAGCTTGCGCTTCTTGTCTTCGAAACGCTCTTCCAGCAGCTTGTTCTGCTCTTCCAGCTGGCGCTTGGCGGAAGCCAGGGCTTCGTTGAGGTCGGCGTTGTCCAGCTTCAGCTTGAACCACTGCTCGCGGTCCAGTTCGGCCAGCACTTTCTCGTCCAGCGCGGTGCCCTTGGACAGGCCACCGCCGCTGACAGTCTTGGCGCCCTTGATCAGGTTGCCCAGGCGGGAGAAGGTCGCTTCCTCGAAGATCCGGTACTCTTCCTTCAGGTCCTTGCGGAACTGGTCGAGCTGGTGCTTCTCGATCTCCAGCGCGCGGGCGTCTTTTTCCAGCCCGTCGCGGGTGAAGACCTGCACGTCGATAACCGTACCCTTGGTGCTGGAAGGCACGCGCAGGGAGGTATCTTTCACGTCTGAGGCCTTCTCGCCGAAGATCGCACGCAGCAGCTTCTCTTCCGGGGTGAGCTGGGTTTCGCCCTTCGGCGTTACCTTGCCCACCAGGATGTCACCGGCGTCCACTTCGGCGCCGATGAACACGATGCCGGACTCGTCCAGCTTGGCCAGCGCGCTCTCACCGACGTTGGGGATATCAGAGGAGATCTCCTCCGGCCCCAGCTTGGTGTCGCGGGCGATACAGGTCAGTTCCTGGATGTGGATCGTGGTGAAACGATCTTCCTTCACGACCTTCTCGGAGACCAGGATGGAGTCCTCGAAGTTGTAGCCGTTCCAGGGCATGAACGCGATGCGCATGTTCTGGCCCAGGGCCAGTTCACCCATGTCCACCGAGGGGCCGTCGGCGAGAATATCGCCGCGGGCAACCGCGTCGCCCTGCTTGACGATCGGGCGCTGGTTGATACAGGTGTTCTGGTTGGAGCGGGTGTACTTGGTCAGGTTGTAGATATCGACCGGCGCTTCGTCGACACCGACGTCGGCGTCGTTGACGCGAACCACGATACGGCTGGCATCGACGGAGTCGATGACACCGGGGCGGCGCGCCACGACACACACACCGGAGTCGGAAGCGACGTAGCGCTCCATGCCGGTGCCGACCAGCGGCTTGTCGCTCTTCAGCGTCGGTACCGCCTGGCGCTGCATGTTCGAGCCCATCAGCGCGCGGTTGGCGTCGTCGTGCTCGAGGAAGGGAATCAGCGCCGCAGCCACGGAGACCACCTGCTTGGGCGATACGTCCATGTAGCCGATATCTTCCGGCGGCTTGACCGTGAATTCGTTCAGGTAACGAACGTTGACGATCTCATCAGTGAAGCGGTTGTTCTTGTCCAGTGCCGCGGAGGCCTGCGCAATCACGTACTCGGCTTCGTTGATGGCCGAGAGGAACTCGATCTCATCGGTAACCTGGCCGTCCACCACCTTGCGGTAGGGCGACTCGAGGAAGCCGTAATCGTTAGTACGGGCGTAGGTCGCCAGCGAGTTGATCAGGCCGATGTTCGGGCCTTCAGGGGTCTCAATCGGGCAGACGCGACCGTAGTGGGTCGGGTGCACGTCGCGCACCTCGAAGCCGGCGCGTTCGCGGGTAAGGCCGCCCGGGCCGAGCGCGGAGACGCGACGTTTGTGGGTCACTTCTGACAGGGGGTTGTTCTGGTCCATGAACTGGGACAGCTGGCTGGAACCGAAGAACTCCTTGACCGCGGCGGAAACCGGCTTGGCGTTGATCAGGTCCTGGGGCATCAGGCCCTCGGACTCGGCCATCGACAGGCGTTCCTTGACGGCGCGCTCGACGCGGACCAGGCCGACGCGGAACTGGTTTTCCGCCATCTCGCCGACGGAACGCACGCGGCGGTTACCCAGGTGGTCGATATCGTCCACCATGCCGCGGCCGTTACGGATGCCGACCAGGGTCTTGAGTACGTCGACGATATCCTCGCGGTCCAGTACACCACTGCCGGTCACTTCATCGCGACCGAGGCGGCGGTTGAACTTCATCCGGCCGACAGCGGAGAGATCGTAGCGATCGGTGGAGAAGAACAGGTTCTGGAACAGGTTCTCCGCGGATTCCTTGGTCGGCGGCTCACCCGGACGCATCATGCGGTAGATTTCAACCAGCGCTTCCAGTTCGTTGCGCGTAGTGTCCAGACGCAGGGTATTGGAAACGAAGGGGCCGCAATCCAGTTCGTTGGTGTACAGGGTCTCGATCCGGGAAACGCCTGCGTCGACCAGCTTGTCGAGGGTCTCCTGGGAAAGCTCGGTGTTGCATTCAACCAGGATCTCGCCGGTCTTCTCATCGACGATATTCTTGGCCAGCGCCTTGCCGTGCAGGTATTCGCGGGGAATCTCCAGCTCGGTGATATTGGCCTTTTCCAGCTCACGGATGTGCCGCGCGGTGATCCGACGGCCCTCCTCGACCACGACCTTCTTGCCGGCCTTGATTTCGAAGGTCGCCACGTCCCCGCGCAGGCGCTCGGGGATCAGCGTCATCATGAAGTTGCCGTCGTCGTTGAGGTTGAACTCGTTGACGTCGTAGAACATGTCGAGGATTTCCTCGGTCTGGTAACCGAGGGCGCGCAGCAGTACTGTCGCCGGCAGCTTGCGGCGACGGTCGATACGGACGTAAACGAGGTCCTTGGGGTCGAACTCGAAGTCCAGCCAGGAACCACGGTAGGGAATCACCCGGGCGGAGTACAGCAGCTTGCCGGAGGAGTGGGTCTTGCCCTTGTCGTGGTCGAAGAACACACCCGGCGAACGGTGCAGCTGGGAGACGATTACCCGCTCGGTACCGTTGATGATAAAGGTGCCGTTCTCGGTCATCAGGGGGATCTCCCCCATGTAGACTTCCTGCTCCTTGATGTCCTTGATGGTCTTGCTGGCGGAGTCCTTGTCGTAGATGATCAGGCGCACCTTGACCCGCAGGGAGCAGGAGTAGGTAACACCGCGCAGTTGGCACTCGCCCACGTCGAAGACCGGGGTGCCAAGCGCATAATCAACGTATTCCAGCGCCGCGTTGCCGCTGTAGCTGACAATCGGGAATACGGATTTGAACGCCGCGTGCAGGCCGTAATCGCCACGCTCATCGGCGGGCGTGCCCTGCTGGGTAAACTTGCGATATGAATCCAGCTGGATCGCCAGCAGGTAAGGCACATCCATAACTTTCGACAGAGTGCCGAAGTCCTTACGAATGCGTTTCTTTTCAGTGTACGAGTATGCCATCAGTACTCCCCAGCGTATTTAGCCATCCGCCACGGTGGGCGGCTTAACAGCCCTGCGCGGGCTGCAATAAAGGTCGGGCGACCTTTCGAGATTTAAGGGGTCAGAGCCCTTAAATCTCTTCTCGCTTGCATGAAGCGGGAAAAGGCCGGTGGGCTTGCGCGCCACCAGCCTCGTCCAAGCACAAAAGAGTGCGAGCGGTGCCAGCTTACTTGAGCTCGGCAGAACCGCCTGCTTCTTCCAGCTTCTTCTTGATTTCTTCGGCTTCGTCCTTCGGAGCGCCTTCCTTGATCGGAGAGGGAGCGCCGTCGACCAGGCCCTTGGCTTCTTTCAGGCCCAGGCCGGTTACTTCGCGGACAACCTTGATGACGTTTACTTTCTTCTCACCTGCAGAAGTCAGGATGACGTCGAAATCAGTTTTCTCTTCGGCGGCAGCGCCGGCGTCACCGCCAGCAGCGGCCGGAGCAGCTGCAACAGCAGCGGCAGCGGTTACGCCGAATTTTTCTTCCATTGCTTCGATGAGCTCTACGATTTCCATCACGCTCATGTCGGCGATTGCATTCAGAATGTCGTCTTTGGACAGTGCCATGACTGTTTTCTCCTATTTAGCTGATTAAAAACCTTAGCGACGGGGCTTACGCCGCCGCCTCTTTCTGATCGCGTACTGCTGCGAGTGTGCGAACCAGTTTTCCAGGTACTTCGTTCATTGTTTGTACCAGCTTGGTTGCCGGCGCTTTCATGACACTCATCAACAGAGAGAGTGCCTGTTCGCGCGTCGGCAGCTTGGCCAGCACATCCAATTGTTCCGCACCCAGCATCTGGCCGCCTACCGCCAGTGCCTTGACTTCAAAGGCGTCATTCGCTTTCGCGAAGTCCTTGAAGAGGCGAGCCGCCGCGCCCGGATCTTCCATTGAAAATCCGAACAGGGAAGGACCTACGATGGCGTCGTTGACGCACTCGTATTCCGTTCCTGTCAGCGCACGCTTGGCCAGGGTGTTCCGTACAACACGGAGCACGATCTGGTTTTCGCGAGCATCTTTGCGCAGAGCTGTCATCCCATCCACCGTTACACCGCGGGCATCCGCGATAACGAGGGACAGGGCACTGGTGGCAGTCTCGTTAACTTCAGCTACGATCGCTTTCTTGTCTTCGAGTCCAATTGCCACTGGCATTACTCCTGGATTGCTAACGTAAGCAGCCGCAAAACTATGCGACTACCGATTTACTGGTGCACACGTTCACCATCTGCGTAGGCTGCGGCGCGCCCCGGAGGGTTTGCCTGGATTAAGCCCCGCCGTCTTACCGACCGGCGCAGACACCTACGGTCTTTGATGGCCTTAAGCTCTCAGCTAATCGGGCTATTTGCCCGGCTTCGTCCTAAAGACCTCAAAGTGGCCCGGTGAAACCTGTGGGTTGCTCCCGGGCCGACTACTTCGCCATCCCTGGTGAAGTATCGAGGGGACGCCCCTTGTGGGAGCGACCCGACAATTTTCTATCCGCCGATCAAACGTCCAGGGACGACTGGTCGATGGTGACGCCCGGCCCCATGGTGGTGCTCAGGCTGATTTTCTTCAGGTAGATACCCTTGGCGGAAGCGGGCTTGGCCTTTTTCAGGTCAGCCAGTACGGCTTCGAGGTTGCCGCGCAGGGCGTCCAGTTCGAAGCTCACTTTGCCGATGCCGCCGTGGATGATGCCGTTCTTGTCGGTGCGGTAGCGCATCTGACCAGCCTTGGCATTCTTGACCGCAGTCTCCACGTCGGGGGTCACGGTGCCGGTCTTGGGGTTCGGCATCAGGCCGCGTGGACCCAGCACCTGGCCGAGCTGGCCGACAACGCGCATGGCGTCCGGAGAGGCCACGACCACGTCGAAGTCCATCATGCCGCCCTTGATCTGCTCCGCGAGATCTTCCATACCGACAAAATCGGCGCCGGCGGCTTTCGCCTGCTCGGCAGCTTCGCCCTGGGTGAACACGGCGACGCGCACGTCGGAGCCGGTACCGTGGGGCAGCGTGGTAGCGCCGCGCACAGCCTGGTCGGATTTACGGGCATCGACGCCGAGGTTGACCGCGACTTCGACGGTCTCGTTGAACTTGGCGGTAGCAAACTCTTTCAGCAGGTTGACCGCTTCATCCAGCGCATAGGACTTGGCCGGATCTACTTTTTCCTTGAATGCGCGCACGCGCTTGGACAGCTTGGCCATCTCAGTTCACCCCCTCTACTTCGATACCGGCGCTACGGGCGCTGCCGGCGATAGTGCGTACAGCCGCGTCCATATCCGCAGCGGTGAGGTCGGGCCACTTCTGGGTAGCCACTTCCTCGAGTTGGGCACGGGTAACCTTGGCCACCTTGTTGGTGTTGGGGGTAGCGGAACCCTTCTTGATCTTCGCCACCTTGCGCAGGAGGACCGCCGCCGGGGGGGTCTTCTTGATGAAGGTGAAAGAGCGGTCACCGTAGACGGTGATGACCACCGGAATCGGCAGACCGGGCTCCATGCCCTGGGTCTCGGCGTTGAACGCCTTGCAGAATTCCATGATGTTGACGCCGTGCTGACCCAGCGCCGGGCCCACGGGCGGGCTCGGGTTAGCCTGGCCTGCAGGCACCTGCAGCTTGATATAGGCTTCGACTTTCTTTGCCATGTCATTTTCTCCCGGGTTCAAGCGCCGTTTCGGCCTGTTGGCCTACTGGGGCTCCCCATTCAGTGTATTAAAAGGGGCCAGAGCCCTTTTAAAGGAAACTGCTATAAAAAGGGCTCTGGCCCCTTTTAAACCCGTCAGGCCTTTTCGACCTGACTGAATTCCAGCTCGACCGGCGTAGAGCGGCCGAAAATCAGCACCGCCACGTTGAGGCGGTTCTTCTCGTAGTTGACCTCTTCCACGACGCCGTTAAAGTCGTTGAAGGGCCCGTCGATAACCCGCACCATCTCGCCGGGCTCGAATACAGTCTTCGGACGCGGCGCTTCCGCACCGGTTTCCACCCGCTCGAGGATGGCATTGGCCTCCGCCTCGGTGATCGGTGCCGGCGCATCCGCCTTGCCACCGATAAAGCCCATTACGCGGGGCGTTTCCTTGACCAGGTGCCAGGAGTCGTCATTGAGATCCATCTGCACCAGCACATAGCCGGGGAAGAACTTGCGCTCACTGCGACGCTTCTGGCCACCGCGCATCTCGACGACTTCTTCTGTGGGTACCAGCACCTCACCGAAAGAGTCCTGCATGTTGTGCAGTTCGATACGCTCCTTCAGGGAGGCCGCAACCTTTTTCTCGTACCCTGAATAGGCGTGAACCACGTACCAGCGCATAGCCATTGGCGAACCCTTACTCTCAGCCTTACCCGATGAACTGCGAAGCAGCCCAGCCGAGCAGGGAATCCAGACCCCACAGGAACAGCGCTACCAACACAACGAATGCCACCACCATCATGGTGGTTTGCACGGCTTCCTGGCGAGTCGGCCAGACTACCTTGCGTATCTCGGTACGCGAACCTTTGACCAGGGCCCAGAACGCGGCGCCCTTGCCGGTCTGCAGCGCAACCAGTGCAGCTACCGTACCCAGCACGAGAATGCCCAGCACCCGGTACAGCAGGGACTGGTCAGCGTAAAAGCTGTTGCCCAGCACTGCTGCGGCGATCAGGGCGACTACAACCAGCCACTTGATCCCGTCGAACCGGCTAGCGGGGGTATCAGCACTCATTCAACTTCATCCTATCTGCAGGAGCCCGCCGGGCGCGCTTCTGCACTATTCTTTCCAATGGCGGCCCGGTTAAAGGCCGCCCCTGCCATAAAATGGCAGGCCAGGAGGGAATCGAACCCCCAACCTGCGGTTTTGGAGACCGCTGCTCTGCCAATTGAGCTACTGGCCTGTTATCTCTACTTAGACGACGAAGCCGAACTGCTGTTTCAGCGGTTCGGCTTGGTCTGATCGGGGGGCCTCCCCACCTCGGGGCGGCTCCGACCGGGGTCAGAGTCTCGACTCTGACCCCACTCCGTTATTACTCGATGATCTTGGCTACGACGCCAGCACCAACGGTACGGCCACCTTCGCGAATCGCGAAGCGCAGGCCTTCTTCCATCGCGATCGGCGCGATCAGCGTGGCAACCATCTGCACGTTGTCGCCCGGCATGACCATCTCAACGCCTTCCGGCAGCTCACAGGCGCCAGTCACGTCGGTGGTGCGGAAGTAGAACTGCGGACGGTAGCCCTTGAAGAACGGGGTGTGACGACCACCTTCTTCCTTGGACAACACGTAAACCTCACACTCGAACTTGGTGTGCGGGGTTACGGTGCCCGGCTTCGCCAGGACCTGGCCACGCTCGACTTCGTCACGCTTGGTGCCGCGCAGCAGTACGCCGACGTTCTCACCCGCACGGCCTTCGTCCAGCAGCTTGCGGAACATCTCGACACCGGTACAGGTGGTCTTGGTGGTGTCCTTGATACCGACGATCTCGATCTCTTCACCGACCTTGATGATGCCGCGCTCGACACGACCGGTAACCACGGTGCCGCGACCGGAGATGGAGAACACGTCTTCAACCGGCATCAGGAAGGCACCGTCGATGGCACGCTCGGGCTCAGGAATGTAAGCGTCCAGGGTCTCTACCAGGGTCTTGACCGCGGTGGTGCCCAGCTCGTTCTCGTCTTCGCCGTTCAGCGCCATCAGGGCGGAACCGCAGATGATCGGGGTGTCGTCACCGGGGAACTCGTACTGGT
>JAWMQO010000004.1:0-511656 GCA_033283325.1 Halieaceae bacterium WMMBA4 | reverse complement strand
GATTATGATCTAGGCTTCTTTGATGAGGATGAAAGCCGCGTGGAACCCGCGGCTAATCCTTTCGAACCGAAGAAAGTGTTACCTATGTCTTCGGTATAAAGTGCAACCCATGTGTTCGGTATGCACCCTGTTTGATTGGTGGAGGCGGCGGGAGTTGAACCCGCGTCCGCCAGTCCTCTGCCTTCGGCTCTACATGCTTAGATTCCGTTTATTGATTTAACCGCACACAGCCCAACGGGCAGGACGTGATTGGCGATCCCTGTAGTAGTTTAACAGCGCCGCCCAGGGTGAACTTTGCTGCGATCCAGTTCTGTATGACAGTCGTACAACGCGGGGCTGGCACCTTGTCGCAGACCGCTAGAGCCGAAGCTACTAGATGGTGCTTTTATGACTGCTTACGCAGCCAGTTGGGCACCGTAGTTGTCGTCGTTGGCAACTAGTAAGTTACAGCTTTGGATTTACGTGATTCGCTGTCCTCACGGCATGCACCTCAGGGTTTGAAACCGTCGTCGAATCCAAATCGCCCCCAGGTTGACGCGCGAGTATAGCGCAAATCAGCTGAGAAAAAAGACGTGTTTTTTACCCACGCCAGTAAGACAGCGCAGGTCGGCGGAAGTTCCCGCGGAGATCGCTGGCTCTCTGATGACACCGTTCAGGGCTCAGGTCTCATTGAGCCGGGATTCCTCCTGTTCCGGGCTCCCGGCCCCGAGCAGCGCCTGCTGCTCCATTTCATGGTCAACGTAGGTCAGCCACTGCCGGGCATGGCGCCGGGTGTCGTCGAATGTCGACGCGCGCTGGAACAGCCCCCGGGCCTCGGTCAGCTGGTGCAGGCGCACCTGGGCCATGCCGCGCACCAGCCAGGCCATGCCCTCACGGCGCAGGCCGCCCTTGCTGATGGCCTTGCGCGCCATGGCCTCGGCCTGTTCCCAGTTCCAGGCCGCCATCTGCAGCTGTGCGACCCGCAGGTACAACTCGCCGTTGTCGTCCAGTTCCGCGGCCCGGGTGAGCGGCCCTATGGCCTTGTCCTGCTCCGCGGCGGCCAGCCAGGCCTGGGATAGAAGCTCGAGATTGGCCTGGGAGCTTTCCACCCGCCCGGCGTCCATTTCGCGCTGCAACAGGGCCGCAGCCTTGTAGGGCAGCTCTTCGCTGAGGTAGAGGCTGGCTATCATGCGCAGGTGGGTTTCCTGCACCAGGCGGCCGTCGTCGAGCAGCGACTCGATCAGGGCGAGCTGGCGCGGCGTGTCACCGAGTTCGCCGTGCAGGGCGGCGAGGTTCATCAGGTACTGCTCGCGCGGGTAGAGAGTGACCAGGCGCTCCATGACCTCGCGCATCTGGCCGAAGTCGTCCATTTCGAAATAGATCGACGCCAGCATCGACAGCCAGTTTTCCGGTGGCTGGTCGCCGGGCCCCGAGCGCGACTCGATGGCTTCGCGCAGCGGCTGCAGGGCCTCCTCGTAGCGTTCCTGGCGGAACAGCGCGATCGACAGCAAGGCCTTGTTGGCGCCGCTGTCCTGTCCCTCGATCCCGATAAGTCGGCGCAAGCTGGCTTCGGCCTCGCTGTAGTCCTCGAGCACCAGGCACAGCTGGCCGAGTGAGAGCAGAAGGGTGATCTGCATCGACTCGGGAAGTTTCGGCAGTTGCAGTGCGTCCCGGTACAGGGCACGGGCCCGGGGCAATTCGTCCTGCTCGTAGTGAATGTAGGCGAGCAGGTTCATGATATGGGCTCTTTCGTAGGAGGTGAGCCGCGATTCGAGCAGGGGTTCCAGTTCAGCGCGGGCCGCGCTGTAACTCTCGGACTCGACCAGTTCCTGGGCCTCGGTCATCACATTGAAAACGCGCTCGCTCATGCCGGTCACAGCTTCGGCGGCAATTGCCGCCCGGCATGTGAACAGGATGATCACCAGGCACAGTAGCTTGCGCATCATCGCTGCTGATCCAGTTCATAGTGGAAGTTGTTGTACACGCCAATCACCTCGATCGCGGTGCCGTCGATGACCCGGGGTTTGTACTTGAAGCGTAGCGCCGCTTCGACAGAGGGCTTGTAGAACACCGGATTGGTACAGCGATCCTCGATGACTTCGACGTCCTTGACGGTTCCCGCGGTGGTCACCGTATAGCGCACCATGCAATTGCCTTCCAGGCCGATGACCGCTGCGCGACGGGGGTAGGCGGGCGCCACCTTGACGATGGGCAGGTACTCGCCCTCGCCAGCGCCGAAACCGAGCCCGCCGCGGCCGATACCCAGGTCGCCCGAATCGAGCCCGCTGGGCGCTGTTACCGCCAGGGTGTCCCCACTGGCGCTGGCGTCCTGGCTCATCGGCGGGGGGATTTCCGGCGGCTGCTCCTGGCGCGGGCGCTCCGGCTTGCGGTCCTTGCGCTGGGCGGCTTCTTCCCGCTTCAGGCGGACGAAGTCCAGCAGTTGGATCTTGTCCTTGTCGGTGAGGCTCATCTCGGTCGCGCTGATCAGGGTGGACATGAACAGGGCGAGCAGGAGGGCGCCGCTTGCGCCCACCGCCGCACCGAGCAGCAGGCCGGTGGCCGATTTAAAGCCGCCGCGTAAGCCTGGGGAAGGGACAGGCATCAAGGGGCCTTTACTGGGAGGCGGCCAGGGCGATGTTATAGACGCCGGCCCGCCGCGACTGGTCCATCACCTGTACCAGGACTTCATTACGTGAGTTGCGGTCCGCCTGTATGACCAGGGTGCCCTTGGGGTTCTCAGCATGCAGGCGTTCGATGATGGCGCGGAGGGAGCGGATATCGGTCTCGCGACGATTGATCCACACCCGGTCCTCGGCGTCGATGGCCACCAGGATGCTGGCTTTTTCCTGCACTACGGCGGTGGCGGCATCGGGTTTGTCCACATCGATGCCGGCTTCCTTGATAAAGGTCGCGGTAACGATGAAGAAGATCAGCATGATGAACACGACGTCGAGCATGGGCGTGATATCCACGCCACCTTCCTCGGGTTCCTGCGGTATGTTGCCCAGTAGATTGCGCATGCTAATCGTCCTGTGTCTGTGAAAAGAACGCCGTCAGCCGGTCGCGGACGGTGTTGGCCTGGCCTTCCGCGACCAGGTTGCCCAATAGCCCGAAAATCGACACCACCATGCCGGCCAGGGTGGTGACGGTCGCCTTGGAGATGCCGGCGGCCATCGAGCGGGCGTTGTTGGAGCCGGTGGCCGCCAGTGCGTCGAAGACCTCGAGCATGCCCAGTACGGTACCCAGCAGTCCCAGCAGTGGGCAGACCTTGATCAGGGTGGTTATCAGCGGGAAATGCCGACGCAGGCCCTGGCGTACTTCCCACTGCAGGTTTTCGCGGAACTGCTCGGCATACCAGGAGGTCTTGTCCTCACGCTGCTGCCAGCGCGCAAGCACCTCGCGCAACTGGCGTGGCAATTCCCAGAGCAGGAAGTACAGCCGCTCGAACAGCAGGGACCACATCACGAAGGCGATGATCAGGATCAGGCCGAGAATCGACCCTCCCAGTTCCAGCAGATCGCCGAGCCACGGCAGCCAGTTGTCGACCAGGTTCAACATGCCGCCGTCCTACTCACGGCGCTCGGCGCGCGAGGCGACCATCGCCACCGCCCGCCCCTGGAGTATCTCGGAGAGCGATTTGGCCCTGGTCTGCACCATGTTGTGGAGGAGCAACATGGGAATGGCCACGCACAGGCCGAGTACCGTGGTGACCAGCGCCTGTGATATCCCGCCAGCCATCAGGCGCGGGTCGCCGGCGCCGAAGAGGGTGATCGCCTGGAAGGTGACGATCATGCCGGTGACGGTGCCCAGCAGGCCCATCAGGGGAGCCACCGCGGCGATGATTTTCAGCAGTGGCAGGTAGCGGTTGATGCGCGGTACTTCCCTCAGTACCGCTTCGCTCAGGCGCAACTCGAGGGTTTCCGTATCCGGCTGGTCATCGAGGTGCCCGGCGATGAGTATCCGCCCAAGGGCATTCTTCTCCGAGGCTTGCTCGGGCTCACCCATCTGCCGGTGGATGGCGCGGCTCTCCAGCCACAGGACTACCAGGCGAGCGATGGCCAGCAGTAGCCCGACAACACCCAGGGTGATAATGGTGTAGCCGATGGTGCCTCCCTGGGCAATGCGTTCGGTGAGATTCGGCGCCTGGGTCAGCAACTCCAGCAATTGCCCGCGCACCGGGTCGACGGCGAAGGCCACCGGGCCGTCCTCGCCCGCCGCCAGGGCCTGGGCGCCGCGCAGGTAGCGGCCCCCGGGCTGGCGCGAATACTCCAGCAGGCGGCCGGTCTCGGGAATGAACTGCAGGTATTTGCCGTCGGCGATGACGTTAAAGAGGCCGACCCGGGTGACCGCCATCGGTACTTCGGCGCCATCCGCCGTCAGCACATTCCGGGTGTGGGTCACCACCTGGCCCGACTCGGTCATTTCCTGTTGCAGCTCGAACCACAGCCGCTCGATCTCGGCGATATCGGGGAGCCGGTTGGCCTGGCCCATGCGCCCGGCGAAATCCACCAGGAAGTCACCGCGCTCCGGGTGATCGAGCTGGGTGAGCGAGACGTGGAACTGGCCCTGGGCGTCGCTGGCGACCTGTTGCAGCACACCGAAGAGTTCTTTCAGCGAACCCATGCGTTCCTGCAGGCGCTGCTCGAGGTCGCCGATCAGCAGTTCGTTTTCCTCGAACTGGCTTTCGCGCTCGGCGCTCAGGGTCTCCAGGCCGGCGCGCTCGGCCTTGATGTCGGTGAGCAGTTGCTCGCGATTGCGCTGTTCCGCCCTGAATGCGGCGAGGCGCTTCTGGTTGACCGCCTTGTCTTCACGGCGCCCCTCTTTGACAGACTGCAGCAAGCCCTCCAGGGTGAGTGGCTCCGATGCCGGCTCCTGGGCGCTCGCCGTGCCGGGAAGTACCATCGCCAGGCAGAGGCCGAAGCAGAGGGAGAGGCTGAGCGAGAGCGCAGTGCGTTTGACAAGTGAATGCATCACTGCGTCCCTCCCTGGCCCGGGTTCAGCGGTACGAGGATCAGTTCCGGGGCGATTTCCTGGCGGGCCACCCGCAGGCCCTTCTCGATGAACCGCCGGTAGGGCACGCCGTCGAGTTCTCGCCAGTCATCCGCGCTGCTATCCCAGTAGCCCAGGCGGTCGCCGCCGACGGTCTGGAACAGCAGGGCTGTGCGGCCAACCCGCAGGAAGTCCGCGTCGAAGGATGCCCCGTCGAGGGAGAGCTTGGCCTTGTAGGCTTCGATCGTGCGCCCGTACTCGGTCTCGATCTGGTAGGCCTCGAATACGCGGCGGCTCTTCTCGGCGACGGTGACGTCGGCTCGTTCGAGCAGTTCGCGCAGTCGCGCGATCCGCTGCTGCCGCTCCTCGACCAGGAAGGGCACATCGAGCGCGATAAATTCCTCGAGGGTGTCGATCATGCGCGACATCAGCGGCAGGATCTGGCGCTCGATGACCGCCACCTCGCCGATGGAGGTTTGCAGGGTTTCGATTTCGCGGTCCTGGGCATCCAACTGCCGCTGCAGCATGCCCACGTAGGTTTCCAGGCCCTCCACCAGCTTCAATTCGGCGCCATATTCATCGACCAGGTTCCGGGTCCGGTCACTGATGGTATTGATCACCTCCTGGGCTTCCCGACCCTCGGCTCGGCGCTCGATACCTTCCTGCTCGATATTTTCCAGTGTCTCTGCGGCCCCGGCCGGCAGACAGGTGATGGCGCCGAGTATGGCGGCGCACACGATGTTCAGTCTGGACATCGATGACTCCCGTGGATGTGGCTTGTCAGGAAAGAGAGAGCGGCTGTCTGGCAATCCCCAGGTACTTGTAGCAAACATGCCCGATGTTACGCCAGCGTTACAGTCGCCGCTCCGGCCGGGTGACGGACCATCACCCGGCTTTCACTGCTGCCGTATAACCGGAATTATCAGTATATGCCCCCGGGCGAACTTTGCGACTGCCCGGGGCGGCTAGCCCGGCAGAATCCTTGTCGGGCTTGATTCAAATCAAGGCAGTTAAGACGTCCGCTTTGGTGGCCCGGGCCTCAAACCGCAAAGAAGGCGACAAAGCCGCGTTCCGGCCCGCCTTGCGCCTGGTGGTTACCGGTAACGAATACGCCTCCCCTGGCCGGGGCCGCCCCCTGCACCTGTGTGCTTTGGCCGAATGTTCGCTCCAGCCGGCATGTCTCGCTGCCATCGGCGGCCAGGATCCTGATTGCCAGTGACCAAGGCCGGGCGCCATCGGAGACCTCGCCGACGACGATGCGGCGTTCGCCGTCCAGGAGTAGCTTGCGGGCCCAGTCCAGCCGCTCGCTGCCGAACTGGTCGGTATGCAGTAACTGGCCGGTGCCGGGGTCGGCCTGCAGCAGGAAGAAGTCCCCGCCGCCTACAGCGCCTTCCCCGAGGGCAAGGTAGGTCGTCCCCAGTACCAGGAGGGTGCCGTCGGCGGCCAGCGCCATGTCCGCGATGTTGTCGTAGGGCATGGGGCTGACCGGCTGGGACCAGAACAGGTCGCCGGTCGCCGTGCGCGCCTGCAGGTGGATGCCGGCGTTTTCGCCACCGCCGACATTCAGGCCGAGGAGGACGCTGTAGTCGTGGGCGAGGGCTGCGCCGTAGAAATCGCCCACCTCGGTGTCGGCGTTGGCGATCCAGTCCATCTGGAACTGGCCCCCTTGCTCCGTGATGCCGGCGATCCATGGGTCCTCCCAACGCTCCACGAAATTGGTGGGCACGTAAACCTCGTCGTTGCCGACCAGCAGTTGTTCCCCGCTGGGCAGTGTCAGCCGGCGCAGCGGGACGTTAGGGCGGGCGTTGCCGATTTGCGACAAGGCGCCCGGATTGCCGTCGAGGTCCAGGTCGCCGATGACCACGTCTTTCTTGCCCTGGCTGGTCTGGCCATCGAGGGTTCCCGCGACGAAGCCGGTGTAGACCAGTCGATTGCCCTCGCGCTCGAGGGTCAGCAGGGCATCGCTTCCTGTCGTGTCCACGAGGTAGTTCCAGCGGGTTTGTACACCCGTGCTGGACAGGGTCAGGCGCCGGACGAAGCCCCGGCTGTCACCTTCGACCTGGCCCGGGCGGGATGAACCCTCGTAACCGGCGATCACGACGTTGCAGTCATCGAGCACCACCAGGGCATTGACGGCACTGTGACCAGTCCCCGTGCCAACGACGGTCAACTCGGGCCAGCTGCCGCAGCCATCGACGATGCCGCCGTCACTACCGCCGCCGCCCCCACCGCCACAAGCCGCCGCGAGCAGTGCGATGCTGGCGAGCGCACAGGGATGCAGGGCCCGGCGAGCCTGTTTCCAGTCGCCGCTCATGGGGTATCGGGTATACATGGGATTCTCCTATTTAATGTCCCATAAAGTGCCGCTAATATTAGACAGTAAAAGCGCAATCCCTGATACCCTTTTCGGGGTAGCGCAGACGGAACAGATTGATGACGAAAAAAGCGACTCGGCAGCCGGAAAAGGCGACCCGCGCCTACGACAACCGGAAGCGGGAACGCGGCGCGGCGCGGACACGGCGCCGGATTCTCGAAGCGCTGGCGGCGCAACTGGTGAGCAACAATACGCCCGACTTCTCCCTGGAGCAGGCAGCGGAGGAGGCCGGTGTATCACGGCGCACGGTATTCCGGCATTTTCCGGACCGGGAAAGCATGCTGGCGGCGCTGGCCGAACTGGTGTGGGAGACCACCGGCGAGGTGGCGATCCCCGAGACCCCGGAGCAATTCGTCCCGGCCCTGCAGTCAAGCTACCGGATGTTCGACGCAAACGCCGAACTGATGCAGGCCCTGTTGCTTTCGGAACTCGGCAGGGGGGTGCGCTCGCGGATGCGGGAACGACGTCTCAGCGGCAATGCCGCAGCGCTGGATACCGCTGTCGCAACTTTGCCGGAAAAGGATCGGGATGCGGTCAAGGGCCTGCTCGGACACCTGATTTCTGCGGAATCCTGGTGGCAATTACATTCCACCTTCGGCGTTCGGGAGCCGGAAGCCTCAACAACAGCAGCCTGGATGGTACGCCTGGTGCTCGAGGCCCTCGACAGGGGGGAGCGACCGTCAGCGGGGAATTGACTTCATGACAGGCGCTGAATGCACCCGGCGTCGCCATTGGCTTCAGTCGTCATCGTCATCGTCGTCATCATCCTCGTCCAGGACCCGGGTAATGCGCCGGTAAATCTCCACCCGGTCGCCCTCCCTGAGTTTTTGCTCGAGGGTGGTGAACTTGCCGAAGATCCCGACTTTCATGGTCCTGGTATCGATCTCGGGCAACTTTTCCAGCAGCCCGCAGCGCTGGATGGCCTCTTCGACGGTGGCTTCCTCGCCCACGTCCACATCGACCCAGGCCTGGTGATGGCTGCCGGCATAAACGACGCTGACTCTCATCATCCTCGCCTCCCTATGCCGTCGGCATGACCAGGTCGGTTCGCGGCTTGCGTGCCTGCAGGCGCCGGTCCACCAGTCGCTTCACGGCGATCAGCAGGCCCAGTGCCATGAAGGCCCCCGGCGGAAGGATGGAGAGCAGGATGCCGTCGAAGTTGGGGATGATGGTGACTTCCAGCCAGGCGAAGCCCTCTCCCAGCAGTAGCGAGGCGTTGGCGAAGAGGGTGCCGCTGCCGAGTATTTCGCGCATGGCGCCCACCGCCACGAGTACCCAGGTGAATCCCAGGCCCATGGAAAAAGCGTCCGCCGCGGCCAGGCGCACACCGTTGCGCAGGGCGAAGCTTTCCGCCCGGCCAAAGATGGCGCAGTTGGTGACGATCAGGGCGATGAACAGGCCGAGCACCTTGTACAGGGGGTGCATCCAGGCGTTGATCATCATGTCCACCAGGGTGACCACGGTGGCGATGAGCACGATCAGTACGGGGATTCTTACCTGGGGGGTGACGATGCCGCGCACGCTGGAGATGATTACGTTGGTCAGTACCAGTACCGCCACCGAGGCCAGGCCCATGCCCAGGCCATTGGTCGCCGAAGTGGTGACCGCCAGCAGCGGGCAGAGTGCCAGCATCTGGCCCATGGCGACGTTGTTGTTCCACATGCCGTCGCCGAAAATTTGCCGGTATTGCGAACTCATTCTCCCGCTACCTCCATTTCTGTTTGTGCCTGCTCCGGGGATTCAGGCCCCCGGGCCAGCTCCTGTTGCCGCCAGGCGTCCAGCACTTGCAGAGAGGCGTGAACGCCTCCGACTACCGCGCGGGGGGTAATGGTTGCCCCGGTAAACTGGTCGAATTCACCGCCATCCTTGGCCACGGCCCAGTGTGCCTCGGGGGTGTTGGCCAGGGACTTCCCGTCGAAGCCTTCGATCCAGTCGTCTTTTTCCACCTCGATCTTGTCCGCCAACCCGGGTGTTTCCCGGTGGCTGATGACCCGCACGCCGGTAATCTGCCCCTGGCCGTCGATGGCGGCGATGAACTGGATATCGCCGCCCCAGCCGTAGATCGAACTCTGCAGGGCCGCGCCGCTGAACTTGCCTTCAAGGCTGGCTGTGTAGATGGTCAGTGGGGAGGTGAACGGCGGCTGCGCAGCCTGGCTCCGCACACTGTTCAGCGGTTCGTTGTCGAACAGTTGCTGCGGCAGCACCTGGGCCAGGGTGTCGCGCTTTTCCTGCTCCAGGTGTTCCGCGATGCGGCCGCTGGTCTCCATGTTGCCCAGAATCAGCATCACGCTGACCATGCAGCAAATGCCGCCCAGCAGGCCGGCGTGGTAGGCCATGCGCTTGCGGTAGGCTGGTTCCTGGGGTGTCGGCATCTCAGTTGGCCTTCTTCGCGCCGCCGCTCGCAGGCACTGGCCTGCCGCGCAGGGTGCGTCCGTAGGCCCTCGGCTTGCAATAGCGGTCCAGCAGGGGGGTGAGCGAATTCATGAACAACACCGCGAAGCCCAGGCCTTCCGGGAAGCCGCCCCAGCTGCGAATTGCGTACATCACCAGGCCGCAGCCCATGCCGAACAGCAGCTTTCCCGTGGCGGATGAGGGCGAGGTCACGTAATCCGTGGCGATAAAAAAGGCGCCCAGCATTACCCCGCCGCTGCTCAAGTGCAGCAGGGGGCTGGCGTAGTGCGCCGGGTCGGCCTGGTGGAAGGCAGCCGCCACGAGGCCGGTGGTCGCCAGCATGGCGACGGGAATGTGCCAGCTGATAATGCGCAGGGCCAGCAGCCACAGGCCGCCGATAAGCACCAGCATCTCCGAGGTTTCGCCGAGGCTGCCAGCGCTGTTCCCCAGCGCGGCGTCCAGGGTCGATGGGCCGGCGAGCATTAGGGCGGGAACGGTTCCCGCGCTCTGCGCAGTTTTCAGGTCGCCGAGTACGGTCGGTCCGGTGATGCCGTCGGGCATCGCAGTGGTCTGGAAGATGATGCCCAGGGATTCCCCCAGCCCCGGAAGCAACAGCCCTTCGGGCTGGACCCAGGTGGTCATGTGCACCGGAAAGGAAACCAGCAGCGCGACCCGGGCGAGCATGGCCGGGTTGAAAATGTTCTGGCCGATTCCACCGTAGAGGTGCTTGCCGACGGCGATGGCGAAGGCGGCGCCGCCTACGCCGATCCACCAGGGCGCCCAGGGTGGCAGGCTCATGGCCAGCAGCCAGCCGGTGAGCAGGGCGGAGCCATCGGCGACGCGTCGCAGCGGACGGCCCTGTAGAGCCAGGCAGGCGGCTTCGGTCAGCAGGGCCGCGGCACAGGTGAGCGCCCATAGAATCACCGCGGGCCAGCCGAAGAGGTGGAAGCCGAAAAGCGTAGCCGGCAACAGGGCCAGGCAGACCTGCATCATGATGCGCTCGACGCTCGCACTGGCGTGTGCGTGGGGTGCGGAACGCAGGGGCTGTGGGTTCAGGGCGACATTCATTCGTCACTGGCCTCGCTTTGCGTGGGCTTGCGAGCGCGCTTCTTTCTCGCGGCCTTGGCGGCTTCCTTGGCCGCGCGCTTTTCTTCCGCCTCGCGTTCCAGTCGCGCGCTGCGCGCGGCCGTCAGTTCCTGGGTGTGTTCGAACTTGCTGGCATCCATCCGGCGTTGGCGCAGTTCGCCCTTGGCGTACTCGAAATAGTTGACCAGGGGAATGTGCGAGGGACAGACATAGGAGCAGGTGCCGCAGAGGATACAGTCCCGCAGACCGTATTCCCCGGCCTCGTCAAACTGGTTCTGGCGGGAGAATTTCGCCATTTCAAGGGGCACCAGGCCCATGGGGCAGGCGTCGACGCAGCGGCTGCAGCGAATGCAGGGCGAGGGAACTTTGGCGTTAACCTCTTTTTGCGTCAGCGCGAGAATACCCGAGGTGCCTTTCATCACCGGAACCCTGGTGGACGGCAACTGCTGGCCCATCATCGGCCCGCCCATCACCAGGCGGGCGGGATCGCCGATCAGGCCGCCGCACTGCTCGAGTACGTGCTGGATAGGCGTGCCGAACAGGGCCTCTACATTGTAGGGGGCCGCGACGCAGCCTCCGGACACCGTTACCACCCGGGATATCAGCGGCCGGCCGAAACGCAGGGCCTGCTGGATGGCGTAGGCGGTGGCGACGTTGTGCACCAGGATGCCGAGGTCGTTACTGCGGCCACCGGCGGGGACTTCCAGCCCGGTCAGGGCCTGGATCAACTGTTTCGCCGAGCCCATGGGGTACATGGCGGGTACCGCTCGTACTTCCACCGCGCCAAAGGGTTCAGCGGCGGCGCGCATGGCGGCGATGGCTTCGGGTTTGTTGTCCTCGATGCCGATGATGACTTCATAGCACTCGACGATGTGCTGGATCAGCCGCGCGCCTTCGACGATTTCCGCCGCGCGCTCACGCATCAGGCGGTCGTCGGTGGTGAGGTAAGGTTCGCACTCGCCGCCGTTGATGATCAGGGTGCGGATCTCGAAGCGACGCCCCTGGCGCAATTTTATCGCCGAGGGAAAGATCGCACCGCCGAGGCCGACGATGCCGGCGCGCTCCACCTCGTCGGAGAGTTCATCCGGGCTGCGCTCGAAGGGGTCGCCGATGCGTTCGGGCTCGAGCCAGCGATCCTCGCTGTCGGGCTCCAGGAATATCGCACGGGACTTCAGGCCAGAGGGGTGGGGCGCCACGCAGTCCTCGATGGCGGTGATGGTTCCCGAGGTGGGCGCGTGCAGGTGGCTGGACAGGCCTACTCCGGAAAGGGCAATGCACTGCCCCTTGGCGACCCGTTCGCCGGACTGCACGATGGGCAGGGCGCTGGCGCCGGTCTGCTGGAACAATGGCAGCACCAACTGGTCGGGCAGGGGCAGGGCGCTGAGAATCTCGCGCCCGGCGCTCGCCTCTTTGTAGCCCGGTGGGTGGACCCCGCCGCGTATGGGTGAGAGACCGAACATCCTCAGGCCACCATGGGCTTCGGCCAGTGCCAGTTGTCGAGGTTGGGTTCCTCGGCAGCCAGGTGAATGCAATCTTCCGGGCAGGCGTCCTTGCACTTGCTGCATCCGGTGCAGGCGCTGCGGATGACCGCGTGAATCTGCTTGTTGGCGCCGACGATGGCGTCAGTCGGGCAGGCCTTGAAGCAACGAGTGCAACCGGTGCAGAGGCTCTCCTCGATGCTGGCCACCATCGGGGCAACGGATTCGCCGATGGAATTGATATCGATACCCAGCATGTCCGCGAGGGTCTCGGCCAGCGCCCGCCCGCCGGGGGGGCAGCAGGTGACTTCGGCGCTGCCCTCTGCCATCGCTTCCGCCGCGGGCTTGCAGCCGGGGAAGCCGCACTGGCCGCACTGGCTGCCTGGTAGCAGCGCTTCGATCTGCTCGACCAGCGGGTTTTCCTCGGCGACGGCGAATACCCTTGCCGCTATCGCCAGGCCGCCGCCCAGTGAAAATCCGAGAGTGGTCAGTACTAAAGTGGCAGTAAACATCAGTCAGTCCCTCACAACATTCCGCCGAAGCCCATGAAAACCAGCGACAGGATGCCCGCGGTCACCAGTGCGACCGGGGTGCCGGCGAATGTCTCCGGCACGTCCGCCAGCGCGAGCCGTTCCCGCACGCCAGCGAAAATCACCATCACCAGGGAGAAACCCAGGGCGCAACCGAGGCCGTAGACCACGCTTTCCCCCAGGCTGTGTTGTTCGTTCACGTTGAGCAGTGCTACGCCGAGTACGGCGCAGTTGGTGGTGATCAGCGGCAGGAAGATACCCAAGGCCTTGTGCAGGACAGGACTGAACTTGCGCATCGCCAGTTCAGTGAACTGGACGATCGCCGCGATCACCAGAATAAAGGAAAGAATACGCAGGAAGCCGATGTTCAGCGGCCCCAGTACCAGGTTCTCCAGCGCCCAGCCGCAGGCCGCGGACAGGGTCAGTACAAAGGCGGTGGCGATACCCATGCCCAGCGCCGAGCTCAACTTGTTGGACACCCCCATCAGCGGGCACAGGCCGAGGAACTTCGCCAGGACGATGTTGTTCACCAGGATTGTGCTGCCAAGCAGTGTGAGGTATTCCATCGGGGCCACCCGCGTTTCATTCGTTACCCGGACGCTCACTTGCCCGCTTTGTAGCAAGTCGGTCCGCTCAAGGGGTGGATTGCATTAACTGTGCCATGGGCCCGGTGGCCGATATCTCTTGATCTGAATCAATTAAACCCGATATCGCCACTGCACGAGGCCGGGGATCGGCGTATATTTTGTCGGAAACGCGACAAATCAAAGATCGCGTGAAAATTTTCATTGTCAGCTTTGCTACACCTCGTATTGGCGAAATGTCGGATTTCTACAGGCTGTGTCGCTTTTGGCACGCGGCACGGGTTTTGCAGATAGACAATCCATGGGAAGTGCATTCCGTGGAATGTCCATTCTGCAGAGCGCTCATTCCGTAGAAAGTCGAAATGACCGGGCATGTTGTACTGGGCCGGGCATTCGGAAGGGCCGCGCGCGGCCGGACCGATAACCGCCGCATGCCGCTTGAGGCGACACCAGCTCCCATGGGCGTATGTCGGCTTGCCAGCGAGGAAGATCATGTCGAAGCAAAAAGAACAGGGTAATCCGGCCATCACCGGCGCCAGGGTGTCTGTCGTGGTGGAATCTGACCCGGGTGCGGCCCTGGCCGAAGCCGGAATCCCCGTGGAGAGCGAGCCGCTATCCCCCGAGGTGTTCCTGCAGGCAGTGGAGCACTGCCCGGTGGCTATTTCCATCACCGACCTGAAGGCCAACATCATTTACGCCAACCGGGTGTTCACCCAGGTGACCGGCTACACCAAGGACGAGGTGGTCGGCAAAAACGAGTCGATACTCTCCAATCACACCACCCCGAGGCTGGTCTACCAGGCTCTCTGGGGGAGGCTGGCCCAGCAGCGTCCGTGGACCGGGATGCTGGTCAACCGGCGCAAGGATGGGAGCCTGTACCTTGCCGAACTGACTGTCGCCCCGGTGATCGATGAGACCGGGCAATCGGTCTATTACCTCGGCATGCATCGCGATGGCACCGAAGTCCACGAGTTGCAGCAGCGGGTCTACAACCAGAAGTTGATGATCGAGTCGGTGGTCAACTCGGTGCCTGCGGCGATGGTGCTGATCGACGCCAATGGCAGGATCGAACTCTCCAACCCGAGTTTCGAGCACATGGCGGCGGACCTCGCCCCGGACGGCGGCAAGCAGGCCCTGCTCGAGTTGCTCCGCGGGCAGCTGGAAGGGGATTTCGAGCTGCTCAAGTCCGAGCAGCGCAATTTCAACAGCCGCGAGATCACCATGGACCGTGGCGATGGCGCGCCACGGCGCTTCTCCTGCTTCGGCACCACCATCGACATTACCGAGGAGAGCCCCAACGGCTTTTTCCAGCACGAGGTGGGCCACTATCTCCTGCTGATGATCACCGACATCACTGAACTGCGCCGCCACCAGGAGCAGATGCACCTCAATACCCTGAAATCACTTATGGCCGAGGAAGAGTTGGTGCAGGGGATGCGGGAGACCGTCAACGGCGCCATTCACCAGTTGGAAGGCCCGGTCAACCTGATCGAGGCGGCAGTGCACACCCTGCGTCGCCGGGCCGGCGAGAGCGACCGCGACGACCTCGTTCTCTCCGCCGCGGAAGAGGCCCTGGCCGCCGGGCGGCACGCCCTGGAAAACCTGATGGATTCGCTGCCGCCGCCGGTGTCCGAGAGCAAGCAGCCGGTCAATATCAACCAGCTGATCCGCGAGGTGCTGGCCCTGTCGACCGATGAGCTGCTGGCGCAGGGCGTGGTGATCGCGTGGCAACCCTCCATGCACCTGCCCTCCGTGGTGGGCCAGGAGCGGCGCCTGCGCAGCATGCTCAAGCAACTGGTCCAGAATGCGGTGGAAGCCCTGGGCTCCCGCGGCGTGCGCAGCCGCAATCTTTCCATCACCACTCGCGGTGAGAAGGAATTCATCGAGGTCGAGATCACCGACAGCGGGCCGGGTATTCCCGAGGAACAGATGTACAAGGTTTTCGAGCCCTTTTTCAGCACCAAGAAAACCCGCAACGGTTTCCGCGGCATGGGCTTGCCGATGGTGCAGGAAATCGTCGCGGATCACGCCGGAACGGTCTATATCGATCCGGAATTCAACGAGGGTTGCCGCATCGTCGTGCAACTGCCAATGCTGAGAGTGGTTTAAGTGGGTCGAGTTATGGGGCCAACAAGCGTTGCCAATACCGGGCTAACCGTGAATAGCCGTGGGGAACTCATCGATATCCTGTTCGGAACTCTGTGCCGGATATCCCATGTGCTCTGCCAGGTGACCAACATCGAGGATTCGATGAGCGAGGTCCTCGGGATCCTGCACAACGAGGCGGGCCTGATGCACGGCATCATTACCCTGTCGGATCCCGAGCACAGCAAGTTGCAGGTGGGTGCGGTCTACAGTGAGTCAGAATCGGTGCGCAAGGCCTCCAACGGCATTCGCTACCAGTCGGGTGAGGGCATCGTCGGGCGCATCCTGCAGCACAACCAGCCCATCGTGCTCGGCCGGATTTCCTCCGAGCCGCGCTTCCTCGACAAACTCGCTCTTTACGACCTGGAGCTGCCCTTCATCGGCGTGCCCATTCGCGACAACGACGGCTCCGCCATCGGTGTACTGGCGGCGCAGCCGGAAGTTCCCGCAGACGATTACCTGCCCGAGCGCACCACGTTCATGAAAGCGGTGGGCGACCTGCTGGCACAGACAGCGCGCCTGCTGGTGAACGTGGAGCGCGGCCAGTCCCTGGCCAGCGAGCGCGACGAACTGCGCCGGGAAGTGCGCGGCAAGTACGGCTTCGAAAACATGGTGGTGGGCAACACCGATGCCATGCGCAGGGTTTTCGACCAGGTGCGACGGGTCGCCAAGTGGGACAGCACCGTGCTGGTGCTGGGCGAGTCGGGTACCGGCAAGGAATTGATTGCCAGCGCCATTCACTACAACTCGCCGCGGGCGCACAAGCGCTTCGTCAAGCTGAACTGCGCGTCGGTGCCGGAAACTCTGCTGGAATCCGAACTTTTCGGCCACGAGAAGGGCGCCTTCACCAGTGCGATCAAGCAGCGCAAGGGGCGTTTCGAACAGGCCGATGGCGGCACCCTGTTCCTCGACGAGATCGGCGAGATTTCCCCGATGTTCCAGGCCAAGCTCCTGCGGGTGCTGCAGGAACGGGAGTTCGAGCGGGTCGGCGGCGCCCAGACCATCAAGGTGGATGTGCGCATCGTCGCTGCCACCAACCGTAACCTCGAGGAAGAGGTGGAGAAGGGCAAGTTCCGCGAAGACCTCTACTATCGACTGAATGTCATGGCCGTGAACCTGCCACCGCTGCGCGACCGCCTCTCGGACATTCCCGAACTCGCCCACTTCCTGATCGAGAAGATCGCCCGGGAGCAGGGCAGGGAGCTGCGCCTCACCGATGGCGCGATCCGCCAGTTGATCAGCCACGACTGGCCGGGCAATGTCCGCGAACTGGAAAACTGCCTCGAACGTGCCGCGATCATGAGCGAGGCGGAGATCATCGATACCGACGTCATCTCGGTGAACGGTTCCGCGCCGAGCATCGCCCCCCAGGCCCTGGTCAGCGCCGCAGCGCCGAGTGTCGATTTCAACGACCCGGAACTGGACGAGCGGGAGCGCCTGATCGCCGCGCTGGAACAGGCTGGCTGGGTGCAGGCCAAGGCAGCCCGCCTGCTGGGCATGACGCCGCGACAGATCGCCTACCGTATCCAGACCATGAAGATCAACGTCCGCAAGATCTGATTTGCCGCGCGGCCCAGGCCCCGGCGCGGGGTCACCTCAGCCCGGGGTCAGAGTCGCGACTCTGACCCCACTTCGGAGCGCCCCCGACCGCGGACCGAAGTCCGCCCCCACCCCGTCCCAACCCTGTCACCTAAAACACAATTGGTCGCAAAGTCATTGTTCCAAACCGCACAAATACCCCCGCCCATAACTCCATAAGTCAATAAAAACAGTTACTTAGCAAATAGGCACAGGCATTGCAGAAGTACTTGGTAAATGCCCTCTCACAGCCTCAGGCCGCGAGACAGGGCGCCCAGACAGATCAGCGTACCCAGGCGAACAGGAGTACTTGCAATGGAATTATCAGTAATCGGTCAAGAGGGTGAGGCAGCTGCCGCAGGCGGTTGCTCTACGGGTTCCTGCGGCAGCACCGACGACCAGATGTCGTTCCTGCCGGACGAGATCAGGGAGAAAGTGGAAAACCACCCCTGTTACTCGGAAGAAGCGCACCACTACTTCGCACGCATGCACGTGGCGGTGGCGCCGGCCTGCAACATCCAGTGCCATTACTGCAACCGCAAGTACGACTGCTCCAACGAGTCACGCCCCGGCGTGGTGTCCGAATTGCTGACCCCGGAGCAGGCGATCAAGAAAACCAAGGCCGTTGCCGCCAACATCCCGCAGATGACGGTGCTCGGCATCGCCGGCCCCGGCGATCCGCTGGCCAACCCGGAGCGGACTTTCGAGACCTTCCGCGGTCTGTCGGAAGAAGCTCCCGACATCAAGCTCTGCGTTTCCACCAACGGCCTGGCCCTGCCCGAGTCCGTCGACGAGCTGGCCAAGCACAACATCGACCACGTCACCATTACCATCAACTGCGTGGACCCGAAAATCGGCGCCCAGATCTACCCCTGGATCTACTGGAACAACCGCCGTATCCGCGGCGAGAAAGGCGCGGCGATTCTTATCGAGCAGCAGCAGAAAGGCCTGGAAATGCTGGTTGAGCGCGGCATCCTGGTGAAGGTCAACTCGGTGATGATCCCCGGGGTCAACGACGAACACCTCAAGGAAGTGAGCCGCATCGTCAAGAGCAAGGGCGCCTTCCTGCACAACGTCATGCCGCTCATCGCCGAGGAGGAGCACGGTACCTTCTACGGTGTCATGGGCCAGCGCGGGCCGGAGCCCGAGGAACTGCAGGACCTGCAGGACGACTGCGCCGGTGACATGAACATGATGCGCCACTGCCGCCAGTGCCGTGCCGACGCGGTCGGCCTGCTGGGCGAGGACCGCGGCGAGGAGTTCACCCTCGACAAGATCGACGCCATGGAAGTGGACTACGAATCTGCCATGAAGACCCGCGCCGTGGTGCACGCGGGGATCATGGAGGAACTCAACGAGAAGCAGGCCAAGAAAGCTCGCCTCGCGGCGGCCACTGTGCCCGCAGCGGGCGAGGCGCCAGTGGCGGACACCCGCCCGGTACTGATGGCAGTGGCCACCAGCGGCGGCGGCCTGATCAACCAGCATTTCGGCCACGCCACCGAATTCCTGGTCTACGAGGCCTCGCCCAACGGTGTGCGCTTCATCGGCCACCGCAAGGTCGACCAGTACTGCATCGGCAACGACACCTGCGGCGAGAAGGAATCCGCCCTCTCCGGCAGCATCCGCTCCCTGCACGGTTGTGAAGCGGTGCTCTGCTCGAAGATCGGCTACGAGCCCTGGGGCCAGCTGGAAGAGGCGGGAATAGTCCCCAACGGTGAGCACGCCATGGAGCCCATCGAAGAAGCGGTGATGGCGGTATACCAGGAAATGGCGGCCAACGGAGCGCTGGAAAAGGCGCCCGATGCGGCAAAGGCACAAATGGCTTCCGCGTAAGTGGACTCTCTTGCGGGCGGTCAGTTCACACTCCGCCCGCTTTTTTACTTCCACCTAACGCTGGCACAAAACGGGCGGCCGACGGGCTGCCGGTAGAAGGAGAAAACCATGGCACTTTCAATCGTCGAATCCTGTGTTAACTGCTGGGCCTGCTACGACGTATGCCCCAGCGATGCGATCTACCAGAGCTCGCCGCATTTCGAGATCAACGCGAAGAAATGCACCGAGTGCGAGGGCGACTACGCGCATCCCCAGTGCGCGACGATCTGCCCCATCGAGGAGGCCATCCTCGACGCCTCCGGCGTACCCATGAATCCACCCGGCTCGCTGACCGGCATTCCGCCCGAGCTGATGGCAGAGGCGATGGCCGAGTACCAGGCGCGCTAGGCGGGATCACGCAGGAATGCCAGTTGTAAGATTTTTCGGCAAGCCCGGCTGCGTGACCAATCGCAAGCAGAAGGCGCTGTTGCGCGATGCGGGCTTCGTCCTCGATGAGGTGGACCTGCTGAAGTATCCCTGGGGCGCCGGTGAACTCGCGAATTTCTTCGCCGACCGGGAGGTTGCGGAGTGGTTCAACCCCGCGGCGCCACGGGTCAGGGATGGCCAACTCGACCCGGAAGGACTGACAGCAAGCGAGGCGCTCGACCTGCTCCTGGAGGAGCCGTTGCTGATTCGTCGGCCGCTGCTGGAGTATGACGAGGGACGCATGGCAGGTTTTGATATGGAGCGCGTGCAGCAGTTGCTCGGCACTTCCCTTGTCTCCGCAGGTGATGCGGGGGCCGATGCCATTGACAAGTGCTCGCGAACAAACGCCCGGGAGAGCTGCCCATGAATGTAGCGGAACGCCCGCAAAGCCTGCCGGTGGGCTGTGAGTATACCGCCAGCAGCGCCTGCCACAGTCACTTTCTCGGTCGGCTGCTGGCCGGCCAGCGTGCAGGCAGGGGAGCACTGCCGTATTTTCTCGGCCTGCAGCCACTCGTGTTGATGTGGCTGGCCCAGCGCTACCAGCCGGCTGAATTCTGCGCCACGGGCGTTGCCCGCGGCGCCAATGATCCGGAGTCGATGCCCTGGCAGCGCGGCGAATTGCGCCAGGAACTGCTGGAAATGCGCCGCGACGAATGGCGGGATGTGCGTGAGCTCCTGCTCGGCAACCGCGCCGGGGTACATCCACTGGAGCACGCGATGGCGGATATCGTCGCCGCGGGCTGCCTGGGTGGCGATCACCTCTGGCGCGACCTGGGCCTGGAGTCCCGGGCCGAGTTGAGCGAATTGATGAGCCTGTTCTTCCCCGCCCTGGCGGCGAAAAACAGCGCCGACATGAAATGGAAAAAATTTTTCTACAAGCAGTTGTGCGAACAGGAGGGCGGCTATGTCTGCCGCGCGCCGACCTGCGAGGAATGCGCCGCCTACGACGACTGCTTTGGCGAGGAAACCTGACATCACCCACTGATCGAGGAGACATGTGACGATGAACAGACTGCCCACTGAAGACATTATCCGCCGGCAGATCGCGGAAAATCCCGTGCTTATCTACATGAAGGGCACCCCCGACGCACCCGAGTGCGGCTTTTCCGCCAAGGCGGTAGCAGCGCTCAAGGCGGCCGGTGCCGACCTGGCCTTCGTAAATGTTCTGCAGGCACCGCCGATTCGCGAGCGCCTGCCCAGCATTTCCGGCTGGCCAACCTTTCCGCAGCTTTTCGTCAGCGGCGAACTGGTCGGTGGCAGCGATATCATCTGCGACATGGCCGAGAGCGGTGAGCTGGAGCAGTTGATCGCCAGCGCCGACGTCGCGGCCTGAGGAAGGCCGGGATGCAATCTGAAGAAGTAGTGCAGCGGATTCGCGAGGCGGTCCCGGCGGCGTCGGATATCCAGGTGGAAGGGGCCGACTGCGATTTCACCGCGCTGGTGCTCTGCGAGGACTTCGCCGGGCTCAGCCCGGTGAAGCGCCAGCAACAGGTGCTGGCGCAATTTGCGGATGTGCTTGGCAGCGGCGAGCTGCATGCGTTGTCGGTGAAGGCGCACACTCCCGCCGAGTGGCAGGCAAAGCAGGCGCAGTCGCTGACCCAGCTTTCACTATGACGGCGATATTGATTCCGGGAGGAGGCAACAATGGTAGACGTGAGTAACCTGAGCCGCGACGCGGCCCTGCGTATTGCGCTGGCGGCGCGAGTCCTGCCGGATATCGGCATCGGCACCCTGCTCGACATCCTGCATCGGCGCATCCAGGGCGAGCTGAGCGAGGAGTCGCTGCAGACGATTACCGTCACTGACCTCAAGACCGGCTTTGCCAGTGTCGATGGCGAGGAAGACGGCGAGGATATCGGCATCGGCCTGCCGGCCCTCAAGGAGGCCGTGCGCATCCTGTGGGGCGAAAACGAGGCGGAGGATCTGCCGGAACCCGACAGGGACGCCGCTCCCTTGCCCGGGTCTATCCGGGTGGCGATTTCCTCCAACAGCGCCGAGGCCCTGAACGGGCATTTCGGCTCCTGCCTGCGCTACCTGATTTACGACGTGAGTCCCGATGCCTTCCAGTTGGTGGATGTTCGCTCGGCCCTCGAGGCAGACTTTTCCGATGACAAAAACGGGTTCCGCGCAGACCTCATCCGGGATTGCCAGGTGCTCTACGTGGTCTCGGTGGGTGGTCCCGCTGCCGCCAAGGTGATTCGCGCGGGTGTCTACCCGATCAAGAAAATCGACGGTGGCGAAGCGGCGGATGTCCTCGCTGAACTGCAGCGGGTCATGGCGGGCAAGCCGCCGCCCTGGCTGGCCAAGATTCTCGGTGTGGATGCGGAGGCCCGCGTCAGGTTTGAGCGCAGCGCGGAATCGGCCTGAAGGAGCGCCGCGCACAGCGCGTCGTTGCGTCTACACCGCGGTCCGGTAGGGCTCGAAGCCGTCAAAGAAAATGTCGCAGTGGTGGGCGCCCTGCATGAAACACTGCTCGCGCAACTGCTGCACCATATCCGGCGGTCCGCAGAGGTAGACGAGGCAGCCGCGCAGGCGCGGGTGCTGCTGTTCGATGAGCCGCGCCAGGTCCGCTGTGATCACGTTCTCCTGGCCTCGCGGATTGCGCCTCACGACGGAAAGTACCTGCAGTGCGGGATATTGCGCGGCGAGCCGCTCGAGGTTGTCCTGCAAATACAGTAGCTCAGGTGCCCCGGCACAGGTATACAGGGTAATAGGCCCGTGATGCCCGTCCGCGAGGGCTTGCCTGAGCACGCCGTAGATGGGTGCCAGCCCGGTGCCCGCGCCAACCAGCACCAGTGGCTGGCCGGGCATTGCAGGGCTGTAGTGGCAGTCGCCCCTCGGCAGGCTTATCTCGCAGTTTTCCCCCGGCGCGAGTTCGTGCTCCAGCCAGCCGCTCACCAGGCCATTGCGGCGACGCAGGTGCAGTTCGATGTACCCGTCCTCTGGCAGGCTTGCGATCGAATAGATTCTTCCAATTGCGTCATCGCGCCACACGGTCAGGAATTGTCCGGCGCGCCAGTCGATGGGGGCCTGCAGGCGGACACGCAGCACCTGTTCGTTCAACAGGCTTTTTTCCACCAGGGTCGCCGGGCGGCGGTGGGTATCGTCGAGCAGTTCCACCTCGATATCCTTATCCGGCTGGTACTGGCAGGCGAGAAAATAGTTGAGCTTGCGCTGGCGGTTGTTGAGACCGAACTGGGCGTTGGGTCCGGGTGAGCCGGATTTGAGGTGTACCACACAGCTGCGGCAGTGGCCGCTGCGGCAACTGCTGGGAATCCGTATTCCCGCGCGTTCAAGGCTGTCCAGTACACTGCCGCCGCCGGATTCAATGCGGCGGTCAGCACAGGTGATAAATGGCATATCACTCTCGCTGTGCAGGGGTACGGTATACGGGCTGGACAGTGTCCGGTGGGCGACCGGAACAGTATTCACGTTACGCCGGGCGCAGCCCCCTGTAAACCCCCGCTTTTATAATGTTTAGCTATCCAGGGTGTATTCGCCCGCATTCATCATGCCGGTGAAGATATCGTGCAGCCGCTGGGGCGACACCAGACAGCCGGGCCGGCCGGGTTCACCCATGACTTCCAGCAGAGTGTCCTCCTCCATCAGCGCCCCCAGGGTCTGGTAGACGAAGTCCTCCAGTGATTCCGCGCTGGGTACGCAACCGGACCATGTCGCGGCGGCTGTTTCGGCGAACTGCCGGTAGGGCCACAGGGGCATGATCCACTGGCCATCGTCTTCACGCATCACCCATTCGCAGCCATCGTCGAGACTCCAGACCTCTTCGGTCTCGAACACCCGGGTAAGAAAATACTCGAGCAACTGGGACTCACTCATTTCGGTGACGGCGGCGGTTTCTGCGGTATAGGGGCTGTATCGCACGACAGATCCTCTCCATTCACTGCGGCATCGCATCGGTATCAAGCCTTGCAATATTCAATCCACATGTGTGCTTGCTGGTCTCCCTGATCGGTGTCGGTCGGCCGGCTGACGCCGGCTACCGGCAGCACTGGTAAATCAAGGGTTTGGCCTGATGTCGGGTTTCTTACCAACCGGAGGCGAGGACATCCGGCCTGGAATATTGTCGTGTTTGCTGCAATTCGGCGCCGCCAAAAGCCTGTCGCAGATGCGACAAAACTCCTGCTTCCTCTCACACTCGATGTTCTAAGCAGCTGATTCATAGCAGTAAATTTTCCTGACTGCTTTCGGCACGGAGATTGCCACTCATGACCTACGAGCTTGCCGGCGGATTTGCCATCCGCCCGCCGGCCTACACCTGCGCACAGAGGAGGTCTCCCGTGATTCTGGACCAGTACAAGTCAGACAACCTGCTTTTCAATACCAATTTTTGCGATGCCACCAGCCAGCCCGGCCTGAGCAGCTATCGCGGCGATCTCGTCATCATTGACGGCGGCCTCGATGACAAGGGCCATCCCAATCCGCCCGAGGAGGTACTTCGGGGCGCGGTGATCCTTGCCGGTGAAAAAGTCGAGATGCTGATCGGCAGCCTCGACCGCGTCGACATGCTGAGCCAATTCCTCGAGCGTTTCGGCGGCGATCTCGCTCCCGGCGCGCCGGTCATGCTGTTCGTGGTGAACGCCAGTGAGCGCGCCCTCTTCGAGTATGAAGGCAGCACCATTACCATCATCCCGCTGGTACAGGGCGTGTGCTGGAATGAGGCCATCGACGAGCTCGCCCTGGAAAAGAGCGATTTCAAGGGACAAAGCCCCGCGGACAAGGTGTACACCCTGTACCAGGAGATGAAGTCCTACAGCGGTAAAGGCGCAGTGAAGAGCTACGATGACCTGCTGGCCGCCACCACCAACGAGAAGCGCGAAGCCTGGGGCGCTGTCTAGGCACTACCCTCGATACTCAGGCAAGCCAAGGCAGGCCAAGGGAGAAAGTCATGCAACACGCCAATCTGCAAAAGGGCGACGCGGTTTTCGCTGCGACGACTATCATCAACGACGGTTCGGTGCCGGGCTGCGAGCCGGGTGAAGTATTCGCCAAACCCGGCACCATGGGCATGCTGCTCAACACCGGTTATGTCGAACTGGAACCGGACACAGAACTGTTCCTGGTGAGCTTTCGCACCGAGGCTGGCGAACCGGGTCCGCCCGTCGCCTGCCTGGCCGAAGAGATCAGCGCCGAACCGCTTGCATGAACCTGCGCGGCGCGCCGCAGGTGGGCGTGGAAGACGAGGCGCCGGTCGATGTCTTCTCCTACCACCAGCGAAGTAAACACCGGATGGACGCGTATGCCCGGGGACCGGATACGATCGACTGGGAGCAGCAACCGAACCCGTTCCGCCACTTTTCCGGAACGGCGCAACTGCAGTTAAGCCTGTCTGCGCTCAAGGAGCAGGGAGAGGCGCTCGCCCAGCTGCAGGCCTACAGCCTGTCCGATCTCTGGCTGGGACGGAATCCGCCGTCGCTGGGACTGGGGCTCGAGGCGATTGCCCTGTGGCTTCGACATTCCCTGGCACTGTCCGCCTGGAAGCAGTACGGCGGATCGCGCTGGTCGCTGCGTTGTAATCCGTCCAGTGGCAACCTGCATCCCACCGAAGCCTACCTGGTCATGAGTGGTGTCGAGGGCTGTGCGGACGGGGTCTACCACTACCGGCCCGAGCACCACGCACTGGAACTGCGCTGCGAGTTCTCCCGTGACGCCCGCTTGCCCGCCGGTATCTATATCGGCTTGTCCAGCATTCACTGGCGCGAGGCCTGGAAATACGGCGAGCGCGCCTACCGTTATTGCCAGCTGGATATCGGTCATGCTCTGGCCGCGCTCGCATGTGCCGCCGCACCGCTGGGCTGGCAGCTGGAATACCTGCCTGTAGCGGACGCCGCCCTCGAGGCAGTGCTCGGCCTCGACCGGGATGCGGATTTCATCGCCGGTGAGGAGGAGTGGGGCGAGTGCCTGTTACGGGTGCATACCGGTAACGGGGGCACTGTGGGAGACGACATTCCAGGGCGGTTGCAGCGGGCCGCGGCGGGCGGCAGTTGGCACGGCGCCGCTGAACTGCTGGATCGCCACCATTTTTACAGCTGGCCGGTCATCGCGCAGGTGGCCGAACAGGTGCGTCGCGAGGGTACGCAGCGGGCTGCTGAAGCAAAGGTGGATGGCGAAAAGCTGCCGTCAGCGCTGGCGGCGGAATATCGCGAACCGCTCTACCGGCTGGCGCTCCAGCGGCGCTCCGCACAAGCCTACGACGGGGTGACCGACATCGGGATGAACGAGTTCTTCACCCTGCTGGACCACCTCCTGCCGCGCCCTGAACAAGCCCCCTGGGCGGTCCTGCCGGGGCCGGCTTCAGTGCACTGCGTCTTCTTCGTGCACCGGGTGGAAGGACTTGCGCCGGGCCTTTACGTACTGCCGCGCAGCGCGAACGGTGAGGCCCTGCTGCGCAGTGAAATGCGCGAGTCCTTCGAGTGGGAACGGGTCGGGCAGGCTCCCGCCCACTTGCCGTTTTATCGCCTGATCAGCGCAAAGGCGGAACGCACCGCGGCCAAACTTTGTTGCCAGCAGGCGATTGCCGGCAATGGCGCATTCAGCCTCGGCATGCTGGCGGAGTTTTCCGGGCAGCTCGAGGATGCTCCCTGGCGCTACCGGGAACTGTTCTGGGAAGCGGGTGCGCTCGGCCAGGCCCTGTATCTCGAAGCGGAGGGTATCGGCCTGCAGGGTACCGGTATAGGGTGCTTTTTCGACGACGCGGTGCACGAATTGCTGGGTATCGAAGGCGATGCTTTGCAGAGCCTCTATCACTTCACCATCGGCGGCGCCCTGCACGACCCGCGCATCATCACCATGCCGGCTTATTCGGAGCGACGCCGGTGAACGCCGTGGAGCAGTGGTTGCAGGCGCACCCCTTGGCGCCGGTGCACGTGGATTGCGCTATCGCCGTGATGCTCAAAATCCTCGACGGCAAATGTAAGATGCGCGGCGAGGAGAAGCGGGTGATGGCACAGCTCTACCACGCCCTGGGTGAGCGCAGTGGAGAAAAACTGGGGGTGGAGGCGAGGGAGCTTATCCAGCGCGCAGGGACGAACCCGGACCCCGCGCTGCGTGAAGTCATCTACGAACACCGGGTCCTGGCGGAGACGGTAATTTCGCGCCCGGTGATGAAGGGCTTCAAGCGGATGATTCGCGAACAGGGGCTGTTTTCCCTGCAGGAGGTAGAGCATGCAACTGCGTGATCTGCTCGATGAAACCCCGCGGCAGGGGGATGCCGTAGTTCCCATTGCGCTGCAGCAACTGCTGCGGGCGGATCTCGATGTCAGCCAGGAGTGGGAGAGTGCCGAGCAACTCCTGCTCCAGGCCCGCGAGGCAATGCCGGAAAGCCTGGAAATCCTGGTGGCCTTGTACAAGTTGTATGCCTACAGCAACCGCTTCGACCAGTCGCTTGCCCTGATCCGCTGCGTACTGGCCGCGGCCGCGTCGCGCGAAGGTTTCGACGCCGACTGGCGTCGCCTCGACAGCGACAGTGCAGCCTGGTTCCCGGCCGAGGGCGCTGTCCGCCACTACCTGTACGCGATGAAGGCAATGGGATTTGTATCCCTGCGCAAGGGTGACCTGGCGACGGCGAACGCGGTGCTGGCCAGGCTGGCGACGCTCGATCCCCGGGACCAGGTCGGTGGCAGCGTCGTACTGGAGATGGCACAACGATTGCACGATGATTGAACAGGTCGAATGTCGCATAGGAGCCAGGTACCGATGAAAAAATTTCAAACTGTAAGCGTGGGTGATATGCCGGGATTACTGGCAGCAGAAAACTCGCTTTTGCTGGATTGCCGGCAGGTGCACGATTACCGCGCGGGCCATATCGAGAACGCGATGCATGCCCACGATGAACTGGTCGAGTCGCTGATCAGGAAGGCGGACAAGGACACGAACCTGGTCATCTACTGCTACCACGGACACAGCAGCGAGCATCTGGCGGAATTGTTTGGCAACTTCGGTTTCCAGAACGTATTCAGTGTGCAGGGTGGCTACGCCAGTTGGCTGGAAAGCCAGGGGCGGCAGTGAAGGAGACTGGTCATGATGTGGTTGGACAGTTTTTTCAATACACCGGAGGTCTCACAACGGCCGCTCAATCCCTGGACCCTGCGCAAGAGTACGCGCATCAAGAGCCTGTTGATACGTATCGCCAGTGATATCGAGGGCATTCAATGGCAGGTGGATGCGGCCATGCGTAGTCATGCGGACGGGATCTACCTGAGCCATCCCAGGGAAGCCGGATTGCGCGCCTACCTGCATGTGCACGGCCAGGCGGAGGGGCGTTCCGGAGTACACCTGGAGTTTCCCTCGGTGGACGGCCGCGGCCCGACTTACGAGACCTACGAGGACCTTTCCGTGACACGGCTTGCCGAAATACTGGCGGCTCACTTTGGCCTGGGCAATGGCGCCTGCTGAGAACGCTGAAAAAGCTGCCGCCGGTACGCTGGACCTGATAGTCCACCTGGAAGGCGAATTGATGGCGGCGGTCAACCTGGCGCCGAAAGGCGAGGGTCTGTGGCTCCTTTCAGTGCGCCTCATGTACGATGGCTTTCCCAGCGGTATCCTGCAGTTCGATCTCAATGGTTACGATGCCGCGGAAGCGCAGGAAATTGCCAGGGGGATTGGCAGTAACCCCTTTATGATGCGCGAGATCGACGAATACCTCTGGGGTGAGAGCGATTGATGAAAAAGCCCACAGAGGTGGGCCTTTTCATTTCCGGAATCAGGCCGCCTGCCGTTCCCCGAGGAGACTTTCCCAGTCCGCTTCGACGATTTCCAACCCTTTCTTCGCGCAGAAACGCTTTTCCTTTTCGTTGGGATCGGGGATCAGAGCCCAGCCGGCATGCTCCGGCGCGCCGTAGATGATGTCCGACAGCACCATGCGCTCGGTGTCGCGTTGCATACGCATACCGAGGAAAACGTATTTTTTCCCCAGGCGGTATTCCTTGAGGAAAGAGGGGATGGCGAAGCCGCCCATCAGTTCGGTGATGTAGTCCACGTAGTCCGCGTCCGAGGCAATGTAGTTCGGCTCGGGCAGCGGGGTGCCCATGGGCTTGAACAGAACCGGCAGCGCCTTGTTCACGTCGCCCAGCTGTACTTCGCGGTAGGCACCTTCCGAGAACTCGTAGATCTTGAAACGGTAATCGGTCCCCGCAATACGTGCCAGGCCGACCACCAGGGTGTGGGGCCGTTGTGCATAGAAAGCCTGTAACTGGGTGTCGCGGTTGATATCGATAACATAGGGCAACTCGAGCTGGGCGAGCCAGCGGTGAAAAGGTGATTCGCTGTACTCGGTCTCACCATAGGTATCGGTGAGGAAACGCTCGATAAATTTGCGTCCTTTTTTCTGTTCCAGGTTCATCGCAGCGCGCGGGAACTCATACATCAGTTTGGGCGCCATCGGCGTACCTTTGTTCATGGCGAGGATCAGGCTTTCGCTGTCCGCCGGTATCGGGTTGCCGCTGGCCCGCTCGGTCACGCCCTTCAGTACGCCGGGGCCCAGGTAGGGGACCACCGCGCCGCTGTTGATGCCTTCGATGATCTGGTTCAGGGTTTGTGTGTCGCTCATGACGTCCTCTCTACGCTAGTCGATGTCTGGTGGCAGCCGTGCCCGCCGGGGGGCGCCGCGCCTGCTTTGGCTTCTTTGTTACTTCGCAATTTTCACGCCACGCCTAAGCGATTGATTTTTGGGGATTAAGACTTGGAGCAAAAACGACACTCGCGAATCGCGGTCAGCTTTTCGCAGGGTTTTGCAGCATTTGCGACAAAATAAACACTGCCTTTGGAAGGCATGGGCTTGTCGATTTAAACCTCACAAAAGCTGTTGTTATTGCGACATTCGCTACGGGATTGTCGCAACAAACACCTGGCACCCATCGCAACAAATAAAATTTTAATCCTTAAAAAACAGTTACTTAACCTAAATGGGCGGCGCTGGCACAAAGCCTGCACCTAGACCGGTGTAGGGGCAGTGTGCGCGCTATTGGCCGTTGGCTGTCACTCGAAGCATTCACGGCGATTTTCGCTTGATGAAACGGAGGGAACTCAAAATGGCAATGCGTCAATGTGCAATTTACGGTAAGGGCGGTATCGGTAAATCCACCACCACCCAGAACCTGGTAGCTGCCCTGGCAGAAGCCGGCAAGAAAGTAATGATCGTGGGCTGCGACCCGAAGGCTGACTCTACTCGTCTTATCCTTCACTCCAAGGCCCAGAACACCATCATGGAAATGGCCGCTGAAGCGGGCACCGTGGAAGACCTGGAACTGGAAGATGTACTCAAGACCGGTTACGGCGACGTCCGCTGTGTTGAATCCGGTGGTCCGGAGCCCGGCGTGGGCTGTGCAGGCCGCGGTGTAATCACCGCCATCAACTTCCTCGAAGAGGAAGGCGCCTATGAAGACGACATCGACTTCGTTTTCTACGACGTACTGGGCGACGTGGTATGCGGTGGTTTCGCCATGCCGATTCGCGAGAACAAGGCCCAGGAAATCTACATCGTGGTATCCGGCGAGATGATGGCTATGTACGCAGCCAACAACATCTCCAAGGGCATCGTGAAGTACGCCAACTCTGGCGGCGTCCGCCTGGCTGGCCTGATCTGCAACAGCCGTAACACCGACCGCGAAGACGAGCTGATCATCGCCCTGGCTGAAAAGCTGGGCACCCAGATGATCCACTTCGTCCCCCGCGACAACGTGGTACAGCGTGCTGAAATCCGTCGTATGACTTGTATCGAATACGATCCTGCCGCCAAGCAGTCCGACGAGTACCGGGCCCTGGCCAACAAGATCATCGAGAACAAGAAACTGGTCATCCCCACGCCCATCACCATGGACGAGCTGGAAGACCTGCTGATGGAATTCGGCATCATGGACGAGGAAGACCTGTCCATCGTCGGCCAGACGGCCGCCGAAGAGGCAACTGCCTGATCTGAGATCGGGCGTGTTCGGGGCAGGGCAGATTAGCCCTGCCGGCGAGGGGCCTTCCAGTGCGCTGGAAGACCCTCCCGTTACCCGCAACCATTTTTAGAGGAGGCTTAACCATGGCCGTTATGTCACGAGATGAAGTTGAATCCTTGATTCAGGAAGTCCTCGAGGTATATCCGGAGAAAGCCAAGGCGAACCGTGCCAAGCACCTGTCGCCCAACGATCCGGAACTCGAGCAATCGAAAAAGTGCATCACTTCCAACAAGAAGTCCCTGCCGGGTGTGATGACCATTCGCGGATGTGCCTACGCCGGTTCCAAGGGTGTGGTCTGGGGTCCCGTAAAGGACATGATCCACATCTCCCACGGCCCCGTGGGTTGTGGCCAGTACAGCCGCGCCGGACGTCGTAACTACTACATCGGCACCACTGGCGTGAACGCGTTCGTTACCATGAACTTCACGTCCGACTTCCAGGAGAAGGACATCGTCTTCGGCGGCGACAAGAAACTCGCCAAGCTGATCGACGAGATCGAAACCCTGTTCCCGCTGAACAAGGGCATCACCATCCAGTCAGAGTGCCCGATCGGCCTGATCGGCGACGACATCGAAGCGGTTTCCAAGGCCAAGACCAAGGAACACGGCAAGACTGTCGTGCCGGTTCGCTGCGAAGGTTTCCGCGGTGTTTCCCAGTCCCTCGGTCACCACATCGCCAACGACGCGGTGCGCGACTGGGTCCTGAGCGCCCGCGACGATGACGACAGCTTCGAAACCACGCCCTACGACGTGGCCATCATCGGCGACTACAACATCGGTGGTGACGCCTGGTCCTCACGCATCCTGCTCGAAGAAATGGGCCTGCGCGTTGTGGCCCAGTGGTCCGGCGACGGCACCATCTCCGAGATGGAGCTGACCCCGAAAGTGAAACTGAACCTGGTTCACTGCTACCGCTCAATGAACTATATCTCGCGCCACATGGAAGAGAAGTACCAGATCCCCTGGGTCGAGTACAACTTCTTCGGCCCGACCAAGACTGTCGAGTCCCTGCGCAAGATCGCCTCTTACTTCGACGAGACCATCCAGGCCAAAACCGAGGAAGTGATCGAGAAGTACCGCGGCGAGTGGGAAGAAGTCATCGAGAAGTTCCGTCCCCGCCTCGAAGGCAAGCGCGTCATGCTCTACGTCGGTGGCCTGCGCCCCCGTCACGTGATCGGCGCTTACGAGGACCTGGGTATGGAAGTGGTTGGTACCGGCTACGAGTTCGGTCACAACGACGACTACGACCGCACCCTGCAGGAGATGGGCGACGCGACTCTGCTGTATGACGACGTCACCGGCTACGAGTTCGAGGAGTTCGTGAAGAAGGTCAAGCCTGACCTGATCGGCTCTGGCATCAAGGAGAAATACATCTTCCAGAAGATGGGTATCCCCTTCCGTCAGATGCACTCCTGGGACTACTCCGGTCCGTACCACGGCTTTGACGGCTTCGCCATCTTCGCCCGGGACATGGACATGACCCTGAACAACCCGTGCTGGCACAAGCTGCAGGCGCCCTGGAAGAAACAGGACGAGGCAGCTGGTGAAGAGGCGGTAGCCGCTAGCGCGTAAATCGATGATGTATGGCTCCGTCTCCCGGCAGAGCGGAGCCAATTCCTTAACCATTACCCGCCGGACCACAGATTAGTGGCGCGGGAGGAGGAAAACCATGAGCCAGTCAGTAGACAACATCAAGCCCAGTTATCCATTGTTCCGGGACCAGGACTACAAGGATATGCTGACCAACAAGAAGGACAACTTCGAAGAGAAGCATCCCCAGGAGCTGATCGACGAAACCTTCATGTGGACCACCACCGAGGAGTACCAGAAGCTCAACTTCGAGCGCGAGGCCCTCACCGTCAACCCGGCGAAAGCCTGCCAGCCCCTCGGCGCGGTACTGTGTTCCCTCGGTTTCGAGAACACCATGCCCTACGTGCACGGTTCCCAGGGTTGCGTCGCGTACTTCCGCACCTACTTCAACCGTCACTTCAAGGAGCCGATCTCTTGCGTCTCCGACTCCATGACTGAAGATGCGGCGGTATTCGGCGGCCAGAAAAACATGTTCGACGGCCTGGAGAACTGCAAGGCTACCTACAAGCCCGACATGATCGCGGTCTCCACCACCTGCATGGCGGAAGTCATCGGTGACGACCTCAACGCCTTCATCGGCAACTCGCGCAAGGAAGGGCACATCCCCGACGATTACCCCGTACCTTTCGCCCACACCCCGAGCTTTGTCGGCAGCCACACCACTGGCTGGGACAACATGTTCGAGGGTATCGCCCGCTACTTCACCCTGAACTACATGGAAGACAAGGAAGTGGGCAGCAACGGCAAGATCAACATCGTGCCCGGCTTCGAGACCTATCTCGGCAACTTCCGTGTCGTCAAGCGCATGCTGGACGAGATGGACGTGGGTTACACCATGCTCTCCGATCCCGAGGAAGTACTGGATACCCCGGCTGACGGCAAGTTCCGCATGTACGCCGGCGGCACCACCATGGACGAGATGAAGGACGCGCCCAACGCCTCCAACACCCTGTTCCTGCAGCCCTGGCAGTCCACCAAGAGCCTCAAGTTCGTCAAGAACACCTGGCAGCACGACGCGCCCGGCGAAAAGGATTTCAAAATCCCCATGGGCCTCGACTGGACCGACGCTTTCCTGATGAAAGTCAGCGAAATCTCCGGCCAGGAGATCCCCGAGTCGCTGGCCAAGGAGCGCGGCCGCCTGGTGGACATGATGACCGACTCCCACGCCTGGCTGCACGGCAAGCGCTACGCCTTGTGGGGTGACCCGGACTTCGTCATGGGCATGACCAAGTTCCTGATGGAACTGGGCTGCGAGCCGATCCACATCCTGGCCAACAACGCCAACAAGCGCTGGAAGAAAGCCATGGATGCCATTCTCGCCGACAACCCCTACGGGGCCAACAGCGAAGTACACATCGGCAAGGACCTGTGGCACATGCGTTCCCTGGTGTTCACCGACAAGCCCGATTACATGATCGGCAACTCCTACGGCAAGTTCATCCAGCGTGACACGCTGTACAAGGGTGAGGAGTTCGAGGTACCGCTGATCCGTATCGGCTTCCCGATCTTCGACCGGCACCACCTGCACCGTGCCACCACCCTGGGTTACGAGGGCGCAATGCAGATCCTCACCACCCTGGTGAACACGGAGCTGGAGCACCTGGACAACAAGACCAGGGGTATGCAGACCACCGACTACAACTACGACCTGGTTCGCTAAGCGACCGCGTAGTCGATACCCACCGCGGCGACCCCTGGTCGCCGCGGTTTTCCAACGCATACAGGAGACCAGCATGCCCAGCGTAATGCTCCGCCGTAATGAAAGCGGCCAGATGACACTTTACGTCGCCAAGAAAGACCTCGAAGAGACCGTGGTCTCCATCGAACACGAATCGCCGGAGAAGTGGGGCGGGGAGTTCACCCTGGCCGACGGCTCCGCCTACTACATTGAACCTTTGACGGAAGCGCCCCGGCTGCCCATCACTTTGCGCGCGAGGCGCGCGGGGGGCGAATGACATGGCCGGCGCACCGCTCACCGAGCAGGTGGCCCTTCGGGTGGGGCTGGCAGCCCGCGAACTCCCCGACGTCGACGCCAGCCTGCTACTGAAGATCCTGCTGCAGGCAGTCGGCGCTCCACTGACGGCCACCAAGCTGGCGAAATTGCGCAAGGCTCGCCTGCGCGCAGCCGCCAACGGTCTGCTCGACCAGGCCAGTGAACAGCAGCTGTCACAGGCCGTGAATTGCCTCAAGGGGCGCGGTTTCGAACTCGAGGCGGAGCCACTGCCCGAGGTTGTACCCCTGGCCGAGGCCGATATGCCCGGCTCGATTCGAATTGCCTGTACTTCAAACAACGGGGAAAGGATCGACGGCCACTTCGGTTCCTGCGCTCGCTTCCTGATATACCAGGTATCGGCGAACGATGTTCGCCTGATCGAGATTCGCAGCGTTCCACCGGTGGATCCCGACGAAGACAAGAACCGGGTTCGTGCAGAGTTGATCGAAGACTGCCATGTGCTGTGTACAGCCTCCATCGGCGGCCCGGCTACCGCGAAAGTGGTGCGTGCCGGCCTGCACCCGATGAAGCTCAAAGAGCCGCGCCCGGCGCGGGAGCTGATGGCGGAACTGCAGGGCGTATTGTCCGGTTCACCGCCACCCTGGCTGGCGAAGATCATGGGTGAATCCCCGCTCGAGCGGGTGCGTTATGCCGAGGAGGCCTGAAGATGCTGAGTGCGAATGATGTAGACCAGGTAATTGGAATCGTCGGCGAGCAGGGGCTCAGCGAGGCGACGCTGCTGGGTTTGCGCAAGAATTTTGAAGGCGCCCACTTCACCTATTGCATGGACGACGATATCGGCGATGCACGCCCCTACCGTGAGTGCGCGGGCTTCAATGTCTACCTGGTCAACTCGGATGATCACTGTTCCGTGTTGACCCGGGAGATCGACGGTGCATCCGGGCTCGTGCTGGCTGAGGTGTTTGAGGACTGATGGCACACGAAGACGATCCAGGCACTGACCTTACTCCGCGGGGCGACTGCGTTTCCTGCCGTTACTGCGAAACCCTGCTGCCGCAGGGTCGCTGCCAGCCGGGTGATGCCTGCGTCGTTGTCGACAGCGGTCGCCAGATCGACCGCTTCCTGCGGGCCAATCCCGAACTGGCGCCACGCTATATACGCGACGCTTTCTGGGAACGGCGTGCAATCACGGCGCGCTACCTACCGACAGAGTTGCTGGATGAACTGATCGGCGACGAAGACGAGGCAGTCCGCCGCGCGGTTGCCTACCGCCTGCCGCGGGAGCGCCTGGTGGAAATGATCGACGACGAGGATCGCGAAGTGCGTATCACCGTCGCCGACCGCCTGCCCCTGGAGCAACTCGAGGGAATGGCTGAAGATCCCGATTACCTGGTGCGTGCCTATGTCGTGCAGCGGGTGCCCCAGGGGCGCCTGTTCCGCTTCATGCGCGACGAGGACCGCCAGGTACGCAAGTTCGTCGCCCAGCGCCTGCCGGTGGAAACCCTGGATATGATGAGCGGTGACCCGGAGCCGGAGGTGCGGCGCATCGTTGCCAGCCGGCTGGAGGGGGATAGCGTGATTCCGCTTCTCGACGACGAGGACTGGACCGTTCGCCTCGCCGCGGTGGAAAACGCGCCGCTTTCCCGCCTGCGCGGGCTGGTCAACGATAGTGATCCGGAAGTGCGCGAGGCCGTGCAGGCCAGGGTCAGCGCTATGGAGAACCCCGCTAGCCCGGCGACCTGAGCAGCCGCAGGCACTCCCGATTGCTGGCCAGCTCCAGGGCGCTGAATTCATCCAGCGAACGCTTTGTGGTATCCGCCCCATGGGCGAGCAGAAACTCCACCCAGGCAGTCTTCCCCGCCGAGGCAGCGTACATCAGTACGGTGGCCCCATTTTCGTTCTGGTTATCAATATCCGCGCCGGTTCTCAGCAGCGCACTGGCCAGGGTAAAGCTGTCGGAGACCACGCAGGCCCAGAGGGCGTCGGTGCCGTCCATGTTGCGGATACTGACGTCGGCGCCTGCGTCGAGCAGGTCCCCGGCAATCGCGATTTCGCCGCGGCGGCAGGCGAGAATCAGCGCCGTGTCCTGGTATTTCCCCGCCCCGTCAATCTGCGATGCATCGAGACCGTTTTCCTGCATCCACTTCTGTGTCGTTACGCTCAACATTGAACTCTTCCTTTCTCTGATCGCCCCTGGCGGACGTAGTGATTGCGACAGCCTGCCGCTCTTCCCTGTAACAAAACCGACCGGGCTGGTCGCCGGAGCCGGGGCGGGGCAAGTATGCCTTTCCAAGATATTGTTTTTAAGCCACTTTTTCGCAGCCTGCTGGCGGCGCAGGGGAGGCTGTGCTGGTACGTTTCTCGCAACGTCTCTCCCCGAAGACCCGTTGCCATGGCACTTGCCATGACACGGACGATTAATTACGGAATCTCAAGGAGCACTCCAATGGCTGAATACATTCTCGAAACCCTGAGCGTCGAACCCGCCCAATACAAGGTTCACAACCTGAACTGCAGTGCGGTGCCGGATACCGAAGGCGCTCGCTATCTCGGTTCCTACGGCAACCAGAAGGCGGCAATCGACAAGGCGGTAAACCTCCTCAATGGGGTGGAAGCCTGCCAGGACTGTCTCCCCAGCTGATTCAGCTTTCCTCGTTCTCCCCCGCGCTCCGCTGCAGTTCTGCGGCGAGCGCGCTGTCCATGGTGCGGGCGTGGGCGGCAAACCACTCCATCAGGTTGTCGCTGACCCAGGCTCGCGCCAGTTGCCCGCGACCGGCTTCGGCACGCTGGCACAGTCGCTCCATATCACCGAGAATCCGCTGGTGTTCCGCACGGTGTTCACCCAGCAGCTTGTGTTCCATCTGCTGCATGCGCGCTTCCTCGGCGGAGAAGTGCTCCCGGGTGTGTTCGAACAATTCCTGTAGCGCCGGTGCCAGCGTTGTCGCCGGTGAATGGGCTGCCAGTTGTGCCAGGGCGAGGAACTCGTTATGGGTCTCGTCCATCTGTGGATCGCCGAGAAGCAGCTCCGGTGCCAGCAGCGTCTGTGTCTTGCCTTGCGCCGCTTCCCGGTCCGCCCCTGTTTTTTCACTTGCCACGCCTGTCTCCCTGACTCCCGCTTTCCGGTGTAATTGAATCTATTTGACGACTGCCTGGGCGTCGTTGCGGCTGGCGAGAGTCTGCTTGAGGCAATCCTTGGCACAGCTGGCACAGCGGCCGCACTCGGTGGCTATGCCGAGGTCGCGTCGCAGCTGTTTCATGCAGTCGGCGCCGCTGTCGATTGCGGCAACGATATGACTTTCGGTAACGCCGTGGCACAAACAAACGTACATTGACTGTCTCCCCCGCTCTCGCCTTTACCAGCCAGCTTTGCATCCAGTTAGGAAGCGTTCGCATTTGCGAGTCATATTGCAAACACCGGGCCTAAGCGCTGTGCAGATATAATATCCAGCAAAAACAATTACATACCGATGCGGCATGGGGAGATGCATGTGGAAATTGTCGCAAGCACGACAGACAGGATGGCGGGCCCCGCGCGAGCTCTGTCGCAATTGCGACAGAAATGCCCGGAAAAGCCCGGAAATTCGCGTATTTGACCCTGGCGCGGATTTTGCCATCTGGCTTTTACAGGCATGCGCAGGTGTCAGCCTGCGCAGGTGAGCCGTATCAATGCTATTGCTGGAGCGTAATGCCATGAAAGTGGAAGACATCAAGTTCGAAGACCCGGCCTTTGCCGCCGCAGTGATCGCCAGTGGTGAAACCGAAGCGGAAGCGGTGACCGTGATCAAGGCCCGCAAACAGAAAATCACCAGTACCAGGGGCATCGAGAACCTGCCGAACCTGAAGGTCCTCGACCTGACACGCAACCGGCTGGCGACGATCGATCTCAGTGCCAATCCGAAGTTGCAGCAACTTTTCCTCGGCAACAACCAGCTGGAGGAAATCGACCTCGCTGCGCAGGCGGAGCTGGAAGGCCTGGAGATCTTCATGAATGATATCGCCGGGCTGGACCTGAGCGCGAATACCCGCCTGGAGATTCTCTACGCCAACGCCAATGAGCTGGAGGAGCTGGACCTCTCCGCCAACGCCCAGCTGTGTGAAGTTCAGGTGGACGACAACAGCCTGCAGCGTATCACCTTGCCGAGTAGCGTCGCGCTGGAGAGCTTCTGGGCGCGTAACAACAAACTCGGAGAGGCGGACAAGGCGGCGCTGCAGGACAGCCTGTCGGGTTGTGCAGTGAAACTGTGAGAGCAGGGCGTGCGGCGGTAAACCTCTCCCGGGAGGGCGACTTACAGCCGCCGCAAGCGGATTGCTCCCACGCAATTGCATTGGGCGGGTAGGTTGACCAGGCTCAAGAAGGGCGGATTTTTACCCTTGCGCCACTGCGCATGGTTTATTCGGGCACGGGAAAGTGTCACCATGACTGGCCTTAAAACCATAAAGCCTGTGGCGCGGAGAAGGCGTAATACCGCTCTCAATTTTCTCCGTGCAAACTCAGGCGTATGCTGCATGCCGGGGAAAAATACGCTTTGCAGGGTCAGTCGCAAATCAAGTTCCAGGCTCTCGATGCCCTTCGGGGGCTGGCCGCCTTGGCGGTAGCGGTGTTTCATTTTGTCGATGGCTGGGGCGGCTACCTGGCCGTCGACTTCTTCCTGGTTCTGAGTGGCTTCGTCCTGTCCCACAGTTATTTGTACCGGGATGCTTTAGTCAGCCCGGCTGAGTTTGTGAGCCATCGTATCGCCAGGCTTTATCCGCTCCACCTGGTTACGCTGCTGGCGTTTGTCGCGACCTATTACCTCACCACCAGATCCCTTCCCGCTTATAGCGATGGCACGCTGTTCACTTTCATCCAGAACCTGACGCTGACTCATAACGTGGGGGTCAATCCGAACGGGCTGACATTCAATTTCCCGAGCTGGTCCATATCGGTGGAGTTCTGGGTCAACATCCTGTTCATATTTTTCGTGGGCAGGGCAACGCGAAGCACAGTGTTACTGGCAATTTCCGTGATGGGCCTGCTTGTCATCTATATCAACACCGGCCACCTGGACACGACCTACAGTAATTATTACGGCTTCATCAATTCCGGGCTGATAAGAGGGGTCTCCTCATTTTGCCTGGGCATCCTGGCCTATAGAATTTACCTGGCATGCAGGGACCGCGAGGACCTGAAAGAGCACCTCAACCTGCTGGAAGTACTGGGGCTTGTCTGCGTGCTCTACGTGATGCTCGGTAGAAAGGGCATGCACAGCAATGTCGACTTTGCCGCGCCCTTTCTGTTTGTGTTTGTGGTGCTGGTGTTTGCTTTCGAGGAAGGCCATCTCTCGCGCTGGCTGAAGCCCCTCAGGTATCTCGGCGAGATATCCTATTCAATTTACCTCAACCAGATCATCGTATTGATTCTCACCCTGTATCTGCTCGGTGATCATGGCCTGCCGGCGATGGCCCTGTTCCTGGTCTTTATAGGGGCCCTGATGTTTGTCTCGCACCTCACTTACCAATACATCGAGAAGCCCTCGCGCATCATGGGCCGGGATGTGTTTGCGCGCCTGATCCTCCGCCAGCGTGGGGCCGGGGCCGAAACTAGATCACCGCCACCGACTTGATCTGAGCCCAGATCGGCATTCCCGTTTCGAGACCCAGCAAATGCGCGGAGCGGCGGGTTACCCTGGATACCAGGAAGCTGCTGTCGCCGCTCACCGCGTCCTTCACCTGGAGCCGGACCAGGGCAAGGCCGGCGTGTTCGTCGGTGCTGATTTGTACCACGGTGGCCGGCAGTGCATTGGCGATACTGGAATCCTGCTGGCGTTCCTTTGCCAGGCTGATGTCGCGGGCGAGGAAGCGTACCCGTACCTCGCTGTGGACCGCGTGGCCACCATCGCGCAGCCACACTTCCCCGCCATCGAAAATCACCCGTGCGAGTTTCCACTCGCGGTCGCGTTCCGCCACCAGGCCTTCCAGTACCACCCCCGCCTCCTCTCCCATGTGCAGGGGGAAATCGAGGCGCGAGAAGGTTTCCGCCAGGGTGCCGCTGGCGACGGCGCGCCCGTTCTCCATGGCGACGAGGTGGTCTGCCAGGCGAGCCACTTCATCCGCGGAGTGGCTGACGTAGATGATGGGTAAGTCCAGCTCCCGTTTCAGCCGCTCCAGGTAGGGCAGTATCTCCAGCTTGCGCGGCAGGTCCAGGGCGGCCAGCGGCTCGTCCATCAGCAGCAGCCTGGGTTGTATCAGCAGCGCCCTGGCGATGGCGACACGCTGGCGCTCACCGCCGGAGAGCTGCGCGGGCCGGCGTTCGAGCAGCGGCCCGATGCCGAGCAGTTCAATCGCCTGGTCGAGGGCTATGGCCTGCCCGGGATTTTTCGGCGCACGTTTGCGCGCATACTCCAGGTTGCCCCGAGCGCTGAGATGGCTGAACAGGCTGGCTTCCTGGAATACGTAGCCGATAGGGCGCCTGTGCGGCGGCACAAAGCTTCTGGCTGTCTGCCAGGGCTCTCCCTTGAAGTGGAGTTCGCCGCGTCCGCCACGTTCCAGGCCAGCGATACAACGCAGCAGCGAGGTCTTGCCGGAACCGGAGTGGCCGAAGAGGGCGGTGACGCCGCGTCCGGGCATTTGCAGATCCACATCGAGCTGGAACTGGGCGTAATCAAGGCGCAGGCGGGCTGAAATCCCCGGCATTCTTCCTTCGTTCATTTCGCGCTACTTCCCGACACGGCGCCCGGGTTCAGGGCATAGAGAGCGAACAGCACGAGGAAGGAAAAGCCCACCATCAGTAGCGACAGGCCGTGGGCGCTGGCGTAGTCCAGGGCCTCGACGTGATCGTAGATCTGCACCGAAACCACCTGGGTTTCCCCGGGGATATTGCCGCCGATCATCAGTACCACACCGAATTCGCCTACGGTATGTGCAAAGCCCAGCACGGCGGCACTGAGCAGTCCCGGCCGCGCCTGCGGCAGGACCACTGAAAAGAACCGGTCCACTGGCCCGGCGCGCAGTGTTGCGGCGGCCTCCAGCGGGCGCTGGCCGAAGGCTTCCATGGCATTCTGGATGGGCTGCACCACGAAGGGCAGGGAGTACACGACGGAAGCCAGGACCAGGCCCTCGAAGGTGAAGGGCAGGGGGCCGAGGCCAAGGGACTCGGTAAACTGCCCCAGCGGGCCATTCCGCCCCATGAAAACAAGCAGGTAGAAGCCCAGCACGCTGGGAGGCAGGACGATGGGCAGGGCGACGATGGCACTGATCGGGCTTTTCCAGCGGCTGCGGGTGCTGGCCAGCCACCAGGCGATGGGTGTCCCAAGCAGCAGGAGTAAAACGGTGACACAGCTCGCGAGCTTGAGCGTCAGCCAGATGGCGTTGAGGTCGGCGGGTGAAAAATGCATGCGGTGTTCAGCCCTCCCGGTTGGCTGGCCGGAGCGTTGTGGATGAAGGTGCGAGCGATTCAGGCCCGAGGGTTTCCAGCCCGGAGAGAGTCCACTGGCGCCAGTGAGCAATAGCACAGGCCTGGCGGCGCAGTCCGTGACCAGGAATCGGTTTCATCCTGTCTCCGGGCATGTGGAGCAAATTTCGGGCCGAAGGCCTGGCTCTGCGCCAAGTCATTGATTTACTGGAGTATCAGTCTCTGGGGCCGGTCCAAGCCGCGGGCCCATCCGGTGCTTTTGTCGCAAATGCTACAAGGACTCGAGGCGCCGGTTTTGTCGTGTCGCGGCATTGTCGCATTTGCTGCAATGGCTTGGCCCTGTAGCAACAATGACAGCTCCCACTCAGGGAAAAATCCTTGTAAAACAAAGGAGTATTCCTGTGGCCCGGGTATTGCAGATGACCCACCAACAGGTGCCATATGCGCCAGTCGACAGACAATGGGTGGGAGTCTATGAAAGCCAAGGACATCGCTGAACTGCTGGACGAGCCGGCCTGCGAGCACAACAAGAAGGAAAAATCCGGTTGTGCCAAGCCCAAGCCCGGCGCGTCTGCCGGGGGCTGCGCTTTCGATGGCGCGCAGATCGCACTGCTGCCAATTGCGGATGTCGCCCACATCGTCCACGGTCCCATCGCCTGCGCCGGCAGCTCCTGGGACAACCGCGGCACCCGGTCCAGCGGCCCCGATCTCTATCGCATCGGCATGACCACCGACCTCACCGAGCAGGACGTGGTGATGGGGCGCGGCGAGAAACGCCTCTTCCACTCGATCAAGCAGGCCATCGAGGACTACTCGCCACCCGCTGTGTTCGTCTACAACACCTGCGTACCCGCCCTTGTCGGCGACGATGTCGATGCGGTTTGTCGGGCGGCGGAAGAGCGCTGGGGCGTACCGATCGTGCCGGTGGATGCCGCGGGCTTCTACGGGACCAAGAACCTCGGCAACCGTATCGCCGGCGACGCCATGGTCAAGCACGTGATCGGCAGCCGCGAGCCCGATCCCCTGCCGGAGGGCAGCGAACGCTCAGGTATCAAGGTGCACGATGTCAACCTGGTGGGTGAGTACAACATCGCCGGGGAATTCTGGTACGTGCTGCCGCTGCTCGATGAACTGGGCATCCGTGTACTGTGCACCCTCTCCGGCGATGCCCGCTTCCGCGAGGTGCAGACCATGCACCGCGCCGAGGTCAACATGATGGTCTGTTCCAAGGCCATGCTGAATGTGGCGCGCAAGATGCAGGAACGCTACAACATTCCCTGGTTCGAGGGCAGTTTCTACGGGATTACCGACACTTCCCAGGCCCTGCGCGACTTCGCCCGGCTGATTGGCGACGACGATCTCAGCGCGCGTACCGAAGCCCTGATCGAGCGCGAGGAGAAACGAATCCGCGAGGCCCTGGAGCCATGGCGCGCGCGACTCGAAGGCAAGCGCGTGCTGCTCTACACCGGGGGCGTGAAGTCCTGGTCGGTGATTTCCGCACTACAGGATCTCGGGATGAAAGTGGTCGCCACCGGCACCAAGAAATCCACCGAGGAAGACAAGGCGCGCATCCGCGAACTGATGGGGGATGACGTCAAGATGCTCGATGAGGGCAACCCCAAGGTGCTGCTGGAGACTGTACGGGACTACAAGGCCGACATCCTGATCGCAGGTGGGCGCAACATGTACACCGCGCTGAAGGCCAGAATCCCCTTTCTCGACATCAACCAGGAACGCGAGTTCGGCTACGCCGGTTACGACGGCATGCTGGAACTGGTACGGCAGCTGTCGCTGACGCTGGAGAGCCCGGTGTGGGAGGCGGTGCGCCGCCCCGCACCCTGGGCCAGCGCCGCCGATGGCGCACTGACCGAGCGGGGTTGAGGCGATGACGGAAATCATCAAACGCAAGAAAGCCCTCTCGGTCAGCCCGCTGAAGACCAGCCAGACCGTCGGCGCGGCGCTCGCCTTCCTCGGCATCAACCGCGCCATGCCGCTGATGCACGGCTCCCAGGGCTGCACCGCCTTCGCCAAGGTGTTTTTCGTGCGCCACTTCCGCGAGCCCGTGCCCCTGCAGACCACCGCGATGGACCAGGTCAGTTCGGTGATGGGTGCCGACGGCAACATCGTCGAGGCGCTCAAGGTGATCAGTGAGAAAAACCAGCCGGCCATCATCGGCCTGGTGACCACGGGCCTGGCGGAGACCCAGGGTGCGGATATTCGCCGCTCCGTGTACGAGTTCCGCGAGCAGAACCCCGAGTTCGACAATGTTGCCGTTGTCGCGGTAAACACACCGGATTTCAGCGGCAGTTTTGAAAGTGGCTTCGCCCTTGCGGTGCGCGGCATCATCGAAACCCTGGTGCCGGAAGATCGCGAAAAGGTCGGCCTGCGGAAACGCCAGGTCAACGTGCTCTGCGGCGCTAACCTCACGCCCGGGGATATCGAGTTCGTCAGCGAAAGCATCGAGAGCTTTGGCCTGCGCCCCTTGTTGATACCGGACCTGTCGGGTTCTCTCGATGGCCACCTCGAGGACAACGAGCACAATGCCCTCACCACCGGCGGCGTATCCGTTGACGACATCGCCACGGCGGGAGAGAGCATAGCGACTCTGGCGATAGGCGAGAGCATGCATCCGGCGGCGAACCTGCTGGAGAAGCGCAGCGGCGTACCCTGCCATCTCTTCGGGCACCTGCTGGGCCTCGACGAGGTCGACGACTGGTTCAGCACACTCTCGCAGATCAGCGGCGAGCCAGTAGCGCAGCGCTGGCAGAAGCAGCGCCGGCAACTGCAGGACGCCATGCTCGATACCCATTTCATGATCGGCCACTCGCGGGTCGCCATCGCCGGTGATCCCGACCTCCTGGTCGGCTTCGACCGCCTGTTGGCAGGCATGGGGGCGGAAACCGTCGCTGCCGTGGTGCCCGCGAAAGGGCCGTCACTGGCAGCGTGTGGGCTTGCAGAAGTGCAGGTCGGCGACCTGGAGGACCTGGAGCACCTGGCCCGGGACAAGGGCGCGCAGTTGTTACTGGCCAACAGCCACGGTGTGGAAAGCGCGGCGCGACTGGGTGTGCCTATCCTGCGCGTGGGCTTCCCCCAGTATGACCTGGTGGGTGGCTTCCAGCGCTGCTGGTTCGGTTACCGCGGATCTTCCCAGGCGCTGTTCGACCTCGCCAACCTGGTGATGAGCCACCACCAGGAGACTGCGCCCTACTACTCGATCTACGCACAGAAAATTGGAGAGGGTGCCCTGGTTCTGCCGTCGAGCGAATTGAGGCATTGATTGATGAGCGAAGTGACCCGGCAACTGCGAGTTCTGGACGACGGCGACGATGCGGCACTGTTGAGAGTGGCATTCGCCACCTCCGACCGCAATAGCGTCAACCAGCACTTCGGTTCGGCCAGGTCCTTTGCCATTTACGCCGTTGGCCTGGAAGAGTCGCGGCTGGTCAATATCACCGAATTCGGTGACCTTTCCCAGGACGGCAACGAGGACAAGCTCGCCGTGAAGCTGGAGATGCTGCAGGACTGCATCGCGGTGTACTGCCGCGCCTGCGGCGCCTCCGCGGTGCGACAGTTGCTGGCGATCGGGGTGCAGCCGGTGAAGGTCAGTGAAGGCGCGCAGATCACGCAGCTGATAAGCGCCCTGCAGGAAGAACTGAAGGAGGGTCCATCCAGTTGGCTGGCCAAGGCCCTGAAGCGCAACCAGGCCGCAGGCGGAGACCGCTTTGATGCCATGGAATCCGAGGGTTGGCTGGAGTGAACGGCCGGCTCGAAGCGAACACGTATTAGCGACATTCGACAGTCGAGGTGAATATGAGCGAAGCAGTATTGAAGGAAACCGATGACCTGATGGACCACAACTCCGTGCGCCAGATAGTCACCCAGTTGCGGGCCCTGGACAGTTACGGCACCTACGACACCTGGCCGGACTACAAGGTGCTCGACCCGATGATCCTGACCAAGGAACGCCGCCGGGAGATCCCGGTGGTGGGCGACCCCGACGAGACCACCATCTCGCGCCTGAAGGCCTACTACAACGCCATCGCCGCCGGTATCGAGCGTGAGGTGGAGCTGATGGCGGTACCCCTGGTCAACCTGTCCCACGAGGGTTTCGGCAAGGCGATGATTACCGTCGGCCGCCTGGTGGTGGTGAATCGCACCCTGCGTGATGTTCACCGCTTCGGCTTCGACTCGCTGGAAAAGCTGGTCGCAGACCTGGAGAAACAGATCGCCCAGGCGGTGGAGCTGGTCAATGCCCATCGCGAGGTCGCGGAACTGTAACGGTAGGAGAAGCAGCAGATGAACGAAGAGGAACTCAAGGCGCTGAAGAAGGAAGTCAGCACCAAGAAGCGGATTGCCATGGATTACGCCTCGCAGGTCCACGACCTGGTCGAGGACAGACTGCTCAGCGACTACGCCGAGCTCACCACTTTGGCACAGCAAACTGTCGCGGCCTGCGAGGAGTGGGCGGAAACCAACGCCCGCTACCGGGCGGTGAGCGCCTGAGGCGAGCGCCTCCGGCCACGCGTCAGTTTCCCTGGGCCAGCCTAAGGAGACGATGAGAGGTATCGAACGATGACTGAAGCAGTAATTGTCGGGCGCACCCGCGGTGGCGCTGAATGGACTCCAGAGTTTGTCGTCGAACTCGACGCCGGGCGCTGTATCGGTTGTGGCCGCTGCTACAAGGTGTGCCCGCGCGACGTATTCGAGTTGACTGAGCGCACGGAAATGGTCGATGACGATGACGATTTCTACGATGACGACGACGAGATGATGGTCATGACCATCAAGGACGCACTCGACTGCATCGGTTGCATGTCCTGCTCCCGGGTCTGTCCCAAGCAGTGCCATACCCACGAAGCACTGGCGGGAGCGTGAAATGAGCAAGCCCGAATATCACGTTTTCGTCTGCGCCCAGCAGCGTCCCGCAGGCCATCCCCGAGGCAGTTGCGGCGAGAAGGGTGCGGCAGGACTGTTGCCGGTGCTTTCGCAAAGCATCATGAAACGCCAGCTGACCAACCAGGTGTCCATCGTGCCCACCGCATGCCTTGGGCCCTGTACCGTTGGCGCCAACCTGTTGGTGTTCCCGGGTGCCCACCTCTACAGCGGGATCGCGCCCGCCGATGTGGACCATATTGTGGAACAGCATCTCCAGTCGGGTAATCCGGTTGCTGACATGCTGGCACCGGAATCAGCGTGGTAGGAAACGACGATGAACAACATGGCCACGAACCAAATGCGTGAAGCCGACGAACTGCATCAGCGCATGGCGCTGGAACGGCCTACCATTGCGCAGCTGCGCAAGGCGCTGCAGGAGCAGATGTCGCGCTACGGCTTCGATGACCTGGTGGCCTGCCTGGCGGAGCCGCTGGTCAACGAGGAATTACGCAAGGACAACTTCGATGGCAGCGTCTCGCTGTTCGCAGAGTGGCGGACCCCATCCGGCGCCCTGCTGGGTTACCTGCTCATTCATGGCGGTGGCCAGATCTATGCTGAATTCGACGTGCTGCGTCCCCACCCCAAAAAGCCCCAATGGGTCATCGAGGCGATGACCGCCTGGGGTAGCTCTGGCGAAGTCAAAGCCGAGCCGCGACTCCTGCCCGCCGTCGGCGATTAAGGGTGGCTGCCGACCAGGCCGCCCTCTTTTCCCTGCTGGGTGAGCGGGCCTCAGGCAACGCTGTCCTGCGCCGGGTACTGTTCGGTCTCAACTGGTCAGTGGTGGAAACCGACAGCTCCAGCGGATTGTGTTTCAGTCCTGTCGATGTGGCGCGCAATATCGACTGGCCCGGCTCGCTGGCGGGCCGCCCGCTGGATGCCTTGCTGCCCTGGTTGAAGAGTTCGCATGAACTTGAGCTGACGGCGGCCGTGGCCGCCGCCAATGCGGCTATCAACCATGCCGACAATGCCCTGCTGCAGGCGGCACGCCCGCTGTGCTTCGAGGCGGCGCCGCATCTTTCGGTGTTCCGGCATTTCCTGCCCCTGCTGGATGGTGCCCGGGTTGTCATCATTGGCCGCTACCCGGGAATCGACCAGCACCTCCCCGAACTCCAGTACCAGTGTGTCGAGCGCCGTCCGAGCGCCGGGGACCTTCCCGCCGAGGCAGCCGAATCGGCACTCTCCCGCGCCGACTGGGCCTTCATTACCGCGAGCAGCCTCGCCAACGGCACGCTGGCCGACCTCTTGCACTGGAGCCGCCACGCCCGCACCGTGCTGATGGGCCCGACCATGCCCTGGCTCGCCGACTGGTCGGACTTCGGTGTCGACTTCATCGCCGGAGTCGAAGTGCTGGACCGCGAGCGCCTGGCGCAGGTGGTGGGGGAAGCCGGGGGCACCCGGATCTTCACCTCAGCGGTGCGTTACCGACTGCTGCAGCTCGCCTGAGCGTCAACGGGAATTTTGACGCTCATTTGAGTGCTGCCTACACTTCGGGCATGTTCGCGCGCCCGACCCTATTGCCCCTGGTGTGTGCGGCCTGCGCCGCATTTGCCGAACCGCGTGAAATTACCCTCGTAGAGCTGATCGAGGCACTTCGCGCGCAGGGCGTCGGCCTCGTATACAGTTCCGCACTGGTCGACCCCGGGCAGCGTGTGTTGGTGGAGTCAACTGACCTGGAAGCCCTGAAAGCCGCGCTGGCGGAGCTGGGCCTGGCGCTGGAGGCGCGCGAGGGTGTCTGGGTCATCACGCGCGCAGTCGGCGCTAACCTGGAGCCTCCGACCGCAGCCGGCAAACGTTTCGCCACACCGGTACTGGAAAATGTCATCGTTACCGGTACTCTGCATCGTTTCCCCCATACTGGCACCGCAGCCTCGCACTTCGGCTTCAGCGCGGAGGACCTCGCCACGCTGCCCACCCTGGGCTCCGATGCCCTGCGTTCGACCCTGCGCCTGCCCGGTGTCTCATCTTCCGGGGTGTCGGCCAAGCCGCGGGTGCGCGGCGGGCTGCAGGATGAACTGCTGGTACTGCAGGACGGGGTGGAACTGCTGGAGCCCTTCCACCTCGCCGATTACCACAGCGCCTACAGCAGTATCGACTACCTGACCATCGAATCGCTGGAGTTCTACACCGGCGGCTTTCCCTCCCGATACGGTTCGCGTATGAGCGGGGTAATGGATATCGGCAACCGTTGGCAGGACAGTGACTACAGCACTCACCTCGGTTACTCCACCTTCGCCGCCTTCGCCCATACCCGTGGCCGCTTTGGCGAGCAGCATCCGACAGACTGGCTGCTCTCCTACCGCCAGGGTGATCTGCAGGATCTGACCGATTACATCGACAGTCGCAGCGGCAATCCCGAGTACCAGGATGTATCCGCCCGGCTGAAAACCAGCCTGACTCCCTCGCTGAGCCTGGACGGCGGCATCGTTTACGCCGACGACGATATTCGCTTCGAGGACGAGGAGGAACGCGCCTTCTCGAAAATCGCGAATACCTACGCCTGGCTCGGCGCGGAGTGGGAGGCCTCGGAGAGCCTTGCCGGTCGCGCGACTTTATCCGCGCTGGATTTCAACCGGGAGAAGGGCGAGGCCAGTTTCGAAGCGGACGAGGAAGACCCCGGCAAAGGCGGATTCCTCGAGTATCGCCAGGAAGTAAAACGCGCCGCCCTGCGCAACGACTGGACGCGTCTGGCTGGGCCTATGCGCTGGGAGTTCGGCTGGCAACTGGAGTACAACCGCGCCGAGTACCGGCAGCGCGCCCGTATCGATCGCGGTGACCTCGCAGCTATCCTCGGCACGCCGCAGGAGATCGAGCGCGACCTTGAGGCCTCTCCGCGGGGCTGGTCCGGCGGTGCCTACCTGCAACTGGAGGCCGACCTCAGTGAGCAGCTCACGCTGCAACCCAGCCTGCGTTGGGACTTCCAGGATTATTACTGCGATCGCGGCAGTGAGTCGCAGTTTTCCCCGCGCCTGGGTCTGGCTTACTGGTGGTCGGAGCACAGCCTGTTGCGCCTCAGTCTCGGCCGCTTTTACCAGCAGGAGGGCATTCAGGAACTGCAACTGCTCGATGGCGAGACGCGGTTTTTCAAACCGCAGCACTCTGACCAGGTGGTAGGCGGCTGGCAATGGCGGGGCGACAGCCTGAAGCTGTCGGCGGAACTCTATTACAAGCGCTACGGCAAGCCGAAAAAACGCTACGAGAACATCTTCAATCCCTTCGTGCTGTTGCCGGAAATGGAGCCTGACAGGGTGCCACTGCGGCCCGACCGGGCTGAGGCACGGGGTGTCGACCTGGATCTGCGCAAGTCCCTGCTGGAGCCGCTCGAGGGCTTCGCCCGCTACAGTTTCATGGATGCCCGGGACCGCATCGACGGCGAATGGGTGGACCGGCGCTGGTCACAGACCCACACGGTGAATACCGGTCTGGTCTGGCGTGGGGACAGTTACCGCCTGTCCCTCGCGCTGGTCTGGCACTCCGGCTGGCGCAGCAGTGAGCTGCCCGGCTTTGTGGCGGAAGACACGGTCGTGCCGCTGGTGTCGGTGCTCAACAATATCGAACTGGACGATTATTTCTCCCTCGACTTCTCCGCGCGCAAACACTGGGACTTTTCCCGTGCCCGGGTGGAGATCTACGCTGACATCGTCAATGTCACCGACCACGACAACCTGGCCGGGGTGGATTTCGATGTGGAAGAAGTGGAGGGGGGCTTTAGCCTGGTGCCGGACCGGGCGACCTTGCTGGGCAAGGTACCCTCGGTGGGAATCATCCTGTCTTTCTAGGCAAACGCCGCCCCGCGAGCGGGGCGGCAGATGGCGCTGGCCTGATTCAATCCTCGCAGCCCAGTGCGGCCGAGGGGAAGTCACTGTCTATCGGGTTACCTGGCAGGAACTCCCCTGGCGTCCCAAGCGGGCCTGGACCGGTGTACTCGACATGCACGGTCACGCCCATCAGTTCCTGGACGTAGACCAATCCGGGCCCGGGGTTATTGCCTTCCGGGCAGTAGAACTTGTGTTCCACGCTGCCGGGTTCGAGGGGCGTCCATTCACGGGTTTCCAGGCAGTTCTCGTACTCACGGCCTTCGTACTCGATGGCGACGTCGGCGTTGAGGCGCATCACCGCGGCCCAGTCCTCCGCCTCGTCCTCCCAGTATTCCTGTCGGTAGCGCAGGCCGGACCGCGGTTCCGCGAGCATCAGGATGCCGGGTTCGGCGTCCTCAATCCCCGCTTCCCAGGAACCACCCGGGGAACATTCGCCGGTCTCGTCGTCCACGGACCAGGTGTCTTCGCCGAAGTACCAGACGTTACCGCTGTCATCCTGGGCGTAGAAGTCCAGAGTGTCTTCGGCCATGCTCGCTTCGGCGGGGTCGCATTCCCCGTCGTCCTCCGGCTCGTGGACCCATTCCTGGTCGCGCACAACCAGGGTCTGGTACATATCGCCATCGATATTTATGGGGTGGGCTGGATCGCTGATGGCGCTGACGCTGAGCTTACTGTATTCGCAGCCATCTTCTGTTTCGGCGAAGTAGGTGAAACTGGCTCCCGCTGGCAACGGGATGTACATGTTGTCGACCTGCGTGGCGTTGCTGAAGTTGGCGGGGTCGAGTTCGAGTTCCACGGTTTCTGCCTGCGCAGTTCCCGCCAGGGGCGGCAGGCAACTGATTACAAACGCCATGGGGGTGATTTTCTTCATTGTCTGCATGGTTTGGTTCTCCCGGGTTGTAGGCGGGTGTGCCTCCGTAGTGTTGGAGGCGCCCGGGAGGAAAAATCTGTCGCGCCTACCTGGCTTGCAGGGAGATATGCAGTTTCCCATCCCTGGATTGTGCGACCAGGTCGGTGGCCGCGAGTACCGGCGCCACCGCCTGTTCCGGATCGAGACCCGCCAGTGAGCCGTGAAGCGTGGTCCTTAACGCTTGGGCCCGGGCAGCGGGACTGGCGAAGACCAGCTCGAGTCCGCTTTCGCCGGCGGACCACTCGAGGAATGCCAGTGCGCTGCTACCCTCCAGCTCGAAGCCGGGGCTGGCCAGGTAGATCCAGCGCCAGCCCACGCCGCTGGCGGGCGCCGTGGCGGTGCTGACACGCCTGTTGATGTCGATTGACAACTGGCCGGCGAGGCCGCGACTGGCCTGGGCGCGGTGGGTGGTGCCAGCGGCGCTCAGTTCAATCAACCCGCGGCGCACTCTGGCAACGGTGGCCCGGCTGTCCGCTGCGACAGTGAACTGGGTGCCGATATCACGGATGACACCGTGCGCGGTGTGGACAGTGATCCGCTGCAGCTGAATTCCGCCGGCGCTGTCGCTCAGGTAGATTTCGCCACTGTGCAAAAAGACCCCGTCTGCACGCAATTCCACGCGTGTGCCGCGATTTAGTCTGAGGTCGTAACCCGCCCAGGTGAGTGCGGCGCGACCCTCCACACCGCTTGTCACCCCTTCGCCGGGCAGTAATTCTTCCCCGGGCAGCAACTGGCGGCCCGCGCTTCCGGTCAATTCGCCGCTCACGGCGACAACCCGGATCAGCGGCGGCGCTGGAGATGAACCATCCAGCGAGAGGTAGAGGCCGACGGCCATTGCGGCGATGCCCGCCGCCAGCGACACTGCCAATGACCAGCGGCGACGCTGGCGACGCTTACCCTGCGCGTGGAGCGCCCCCCGGAAGTTTTCCTCCCAGCGTTGCTGCAGCGCGGCCGGTACTTGTTCGCGAAGACCGGCGGCGCGCAGCAGGCGGCCAAGTTGCTGGTCGTCTTCCTGGTCGAATTCGTCATTCATCATGTGTACCTCACAGGGCCGAGTGCAGCGCTTCGCCGCACACGTCCTTGAATGCCCGCCGTGCCCGCGCCAGCAGGGACTGGGTGGCTTCGTCACTGATATGCAGGCGGCTGGCGATATCCCGCGAACTGCAGCCCTCGATGTATTTCAGCTCGAGGGCGAGGGCGTAGCGCTCGGGTAACTGGTCGAGGGCGAACTGGATCAGCCCGATAATTTCGAGGCGCCGGCTGTCCGCCTCGGGAGTGTCATCCGCCGCGATCTCAATCGATTCGACCACTGCCCGCAACACGTCATCCTGCAGGAAAGGCCGGGCCACATCGGTGTGCTTCACGCTCTGCTGCAGGCAGCGGGAAATTTCGTGGCGGCAGATCTGCACCAGCCAGGTTAGCAGCGTTGCCTCCCCGCGGTAGGTTTCCAGCCTGCGCGCGGCCTGGGCAAGGGTGGCCTGCACCACGTCATCCACATCGGCCTCGACTCGCAGTCGGCTGTGGGCGTAACGGTAGAGTCGGGGGAAGTACTCGTCGACGAATGCGCGGAAGGCCTGCTCGTCACCGCGCAGCAGGCGCCTGGCCAGGCGGCGGTCCCGGCTGATCTGCATTTCGTTGTCGCGGACGGTCGTGTGCTTCATGACAGTGTTGGAGTGCTCCCGTCGCGGAAATCTGTCGCGCCTCTGACAACGTAGCTCACGGCGGACCGACCGGGCTTGTCGCAATCCTGACAATGGTTTGTGTCGGTGCCCTTTGTGACAGTGGCAGCTACGACAACAATTGGCGTAATTATCTGATTATAAACGAATAAATCATGTCGTATTGGTGTGGCATGTGGATTGCAACTCCCTCCCTACAGGCGTCAATCGACCACCCACGGAGACAACACCATGCTTAATATGACTGATAGTGCCGTAAGCGCAGTACAGCGCTTCATCGATTCCGCTGGCAAGCCCGTTGCCGGCCTGCGCATCAAGGTAGAGGGTGGAGGTTGCTCCGGCCTGCAGTACGGCATGCGCCTGGAAGAAAACGTCGGCGAAGCCGATTCAGTACTCGAATTCACCGGCGTGAAAGTGCTGGTGGACGACGCCAGTGCCGGCCTCCTCGACGGTGTCACCGTCGACTTCATCGACGGCCTCGAAGGCACCGGCTTCAAATTCGAAAACCCCAACGCCAGCGCCAGCTGTGGCTGCGGTAAATCATTCACCTGCTGAGACGGTTGTCGGTCAGACGAAGCTCTTACAACACACTGTCAGGCCCAGCGCCAGGAGATCTTGAACCATGTGGGACTACTCGGAAACGGTTAAGGAACACTTTTACAACCCCAAGAATGCCGGCGCGATTGCCGAGGCTAATGCAACCGGTGATGTCGGTTCCATCAGTTGCGGCGACGCATTGCGCCTGACGCTCAAGGTCGAGCCGGAGACCGAGATCATTCTCGACGCCGGTTTCCAGACCTTTGGCTGTGGTTCCGCCATTGCGTCCTCGTCAGCGCTCACTGAAATGGTCAAGGGCAAGACCCTCGACGAGGCACTGAAAATCAGCAACCAGGATATCGCCGACTACCTCGACGGCCTGCCGCCCGAAAAAATGCACTGCTCGGTCATGGGCCGTGAAGCCCTGCAGGCTGCGGTGGCGAATTATCGGGGCGAGGAGTGGGTCGATGACCACGAGGAAGGGGCCCTGGTCTGCAAGTGCTTCGCCATCGATGACGTGCTGATCCGCGAAACCATTCGCGAGAACAGCCTCAGCACTGTCGAGGACGTTACCAACTACACCAAAGCGGGCGGCGGCTGTTCCTCCTGCCATGAAGGCATCGAGAACATCCTTGCGGAAGAGCTGGAAGCCCGCGGCGAGCTCTTCGTGGCGGCGCCAGTCAAGAAGGCCGCACCGAAGAAAGAAGCGCTGGTGACCCTGGAATCCCCGGAGCCTGCACCTGCGGAACCGGCCGCGGCGCCTTCGGGAATGTCAGCCTTCCAGCGCATCAAGAAAATCGAGGCGGTGATCGAGCAGATCAGGCCCAACCTGCAGGCCGATCGCGGTGATTGCGAACTGCTTGATGTCGACGGCAAGAACATCTACGTGAAGCTGGTTGGCGCCTGCAGTGGCTGCCAGATGGCGGCGATGACCGTGGGTGGCATCCAGCAGAAGCTGATCGAGGCCCTCGGCGAATTCGTCAAGGTAATACCCGTCGACAAGGCGGCCGCTTCACAACAACAGGCTACAGCCTGAACCGGAGGTACGAGTCATGGCTGATATCTATCTGGACAACAACGCGACCACCCAGTGCGACCCTGCCGTGGTCGAGGCGATGATGCCGTATTTTACCGAGCAGTTCGGCAACCCTTCCTCGATGCACAGCTTTGGCAACCAGGTTGGCTTCGCCCTGAAAAAGGCGCGCAAGAGCGTACAGCGCCTGCTGGGTGCCGAGCACGATTCGGAAATCATCTTCACCTCCTGCGGTTCCGAGTCCGACTCGACTGCAATCCTCTCCGCCCTGCGGGCGCAGCCGGAGCGCAAGGAGATCATCACCACCGTGGTCGAGCACCCCGCTGTGCTGAATCTCTGTGAGCACCTCGAGACCGAAGGCTATACCGTGCACCGCCTCAAGGTGGACGAGCGCGGTCGGCTCGATCTCGAAGAATATCGCTCACTGCTCAGCGACAATGTCGCTGTGGTCAGCGTGATGTGGGCCAACAACGAGACTGGCACCATCTTCCCGGTGCTGGAAATGGCGCAGATGGCCGACGACGCCGGCATCATGTTCCACACCGATGCCGTGCAGGCTGTCGGCAAGATCCCGATCGAACTCGAAGGCAGCCCGATTCACATGCTGTCTCTCTCTGGCCACAAGCTGCACGCGCCGAAGGGTGTTGGCGTTCTCTACCTGAAGCGGGGCACCCGCTTCCGTCCGCTGCTGCGCGGTGGTCACCAGGAGCGCGGTCGGCGTGCCGGTACCGAAAATGTCACCAGCATAATTGGCCTCGGGGTTGCGGCGGAAATCGCCATGGCCAACCTGGAACACGAAAATACTGTAGTGAAGGCCATGCGCGATCGCCTGCAGGAAGGCATCCTCGCAGTCGTACCCAATGCTTTCGCCACCGGCGATACCAGCAACCGTCTGCCCAACACCGCCAACATCGCTTTTGAGTACATCGAGGGCGAGGCCATCCTGCTGCTGCTCAACAAGATGGGTATCGCGGCGTCCAGCGGTTCGGCCTGCACTTCCGGCTCCCTGGAGCCCTCCCACGTGATGATGGCCATGGGCATTCCCTACACGGCGGCTCACGGTACCGTACGCTTCTCGCTCTCGCGTTACAACACTATGGAGGAGATCGAACGGGTCATCGAGGCGGTGCCGCCGATTGTTGCACAGCTGCGGAAACTCTCTCCCTACTGGAGCGAGAACGGCCCGGTTGAAGATCCGGAACAGGCTTTCGCGCCGGTTTACGCCTGAGGTCAGTGGTATGAAGCAGAACGCGCCCACAGTCACGATTGACGACACCACCCTGCGCGATGGCGAGCAGAGCTCCGGCGTTGCCTTCAACGCCGAGGAAAAACTGGCTATCGCCTCGCGCCTGGCGGAAGTGGGCGTACCGGAACTGGAAATCGGCATACCCGCCATGGGTGACGAGGAGCGGGAGGTCATGCGGGCCATCGTCGGCCTCGGCCTGCCGGTCCGCACCCTGGCCTGGTGTCGTATGACAGAAACTGACCTCGAGGCCGCGCGAAGCATCCCCGTGGATATGCTGGATCTCTCGGTATCCGTTTCCGACCAGCAGATCCTCTACAAGCTCGGCAGCGACCGGGACAGTGTCATCGAGCGGATCAGCCGTATGGTCGGCGCGGCCCGGGATCTCGGTTACGAGGTCTGTGTCGGCTGCGAGGATGCCTCGCGGGCCGACCAGGACTTCCTGCTGAGGGTCGGCGAGGCCGCCGCAATCGCCGGTGCAACGCGCCTGCGATTCGCCGACACCGTAGGGGTGATGGAACCCTTCGCGGTGCAGCGGACCATTTCCAGGCTCAGCGCCAATCTCGATCTGGATATCGAGATGCACGCCCACGACGATTACGGGCTCGCAACTGCCAATACCCTTGCGGCTGTTGCAGCCGGCGCCAGCCATATCAACACCACGGTCAACGGTCTGGGTGAACGGGCGGGCAATGCCCCGCTCGAGGAATGTGCACTGGCGCTAAAGCATTTGCACGGGATTGAGACCGGACTGGATATGCGCGGCTTGCCGCAACTCTCGAAACTGGTGGAAGACGCCTCCGGGCGTGCGGTTGCCTGGCAAAAAAGTATCGTCGGCGCGGGTGTTTTCACCCACGAAGCCGGTATCCACGTGGATGGCCTGCTGAAGGATCGGCGCAATTACCAGGGTCTCGATCCGGAAGTGCTCGGCAAGAGTCATCAGTTGGTGCTCGGCAAGCACTCTGGCGGCAAGATGCTGCAGCGCGTCTACCGTGAACTGAACATCGAACTGCTGGACTGGCAGGTGCCGGTCCTGCTGTCCCAGGTCCGCGTGCTGGTGACCGCAACCAAGCGCAGCCCCTTACCCGAGGAACTCATGGACCTTTACCTGGCGCTGGACGCCGTGGTCCCGGATGCAGTACACGCGGCCACTTTGCCGCTGGGAGATAGCGAATGTCTTACTGTACAACCGAAGAGCATCTAGATAGCCGCCGTTCCAGGTCGCTCTGGCAGGAATGGAAGGACGATATCGCCTGCGTCTTCGAGCGCGACCCCGCCGCCCGCAATACCATTGAGGTGCTGGCGACCTATCCCGGTGTCCACGCGGTCATGATGCACCGCCTGAGCCACCGTTTGTGGCAGCGTGGCTGGCGCTTTACCGCGCGCTGGCTCTCCGCCTTCGGGCGTTTTCTCAGCAACGTGGATATCCACCCGGGCGCCCAGGTCGGCGAGCGTCTGTTCATTGACCACGGCGCCTGCGTGGTCATCGGTGAAACCGCGATACTCGGCAACAACGTCACGCTTTATCACGGCGTTACTCTCGGCGGCACCAGCTGGAACAAGGGCAAGCGCCACCCGACGCTGGAAGATGGCGTGCTGGTGGGCTGCGGTGCCAAGATCCTCGGCAACATTACCGTCGGTCGCAACGCCAGGGTCGGCGCCAACTCGGTGGTAGTGGAGTCCGTGCCATCCGCCTGCACGGTGGTGGGCATACCCGGGAAGGTGGTGAAAGTTCGCAGTGCGGGCACTCTCAATCCCTACGGCATCGACCTCGACCATCACCTGATCCCGGACCCGGTATCCAAGGTTGTAGCCTGCCTGCTGGACCGTATCGATGCCCTGGAACTGCAGGTCAATGGCGCGAAAGAAGTGGTCGCCAGTGAGGTGGATTGCGATCCGGACAACCAGATTTGTGAACTCGAATGCGCCAAGGGAATGGTGGTCAACCAGTAAGGAGCCTGCACCATGGATTTACAGGATTTTGACGCCCAGGGGCTGTACTTCGAAAAGCCCATGTCGCAGGAAGTGGAAAACCTGCTGCAGGCGGCATCCGACGCCTATGCGGAGGGTCGCGCAGAGCCGCTGCTTTTACAGGCTTTCCTGCTTGAACCGGAGAACCTGACGGTGCTCGTTGCGATGTATCGTTTCTACTACTACCAGCATCGCTATCGCGATGCGATTGATGTCGCCCACAAGGCCATGGCGGCTGTCGCGCCGACGATTTACTTCCCCGAAGAGTGGGCTGAAATTCGCGCAGCCAACCTGGCAAACGGCGTGAGCCAGTCGTTTACCCTGGTGCGCTTCTACCTGCTCGCGCTGAAGGGCGCCGCATACCTGCACCTGCGTCTCGGTGAGATCGAGAAGGGCGTACGGATGCTCAACAAGGTTATGGAACTCGACGTCAAGGATCGCCTCGGTGCCGCTGCACTGCTGCGGGCGATGCGGCCGACGGCGCTGGATCTTACGGCTACAAGCGATACTGCGGGCGTTGTCGCCCACGGTGTGTAAGTCATCCCGGAGGGAGGGAATAGCATGAATGACGAATTGACCCTGGAAGACGATCTGGAGGAGCTCAGCTCCGCTGAGGACTTCCTGAACTATTTCGAAATACCGTTTGATCCTTCAGTCGTACAGGTGAACCGCTTGCATATCATGCAGCGCTTCCACGATTACCTGGACCAGAGCGAATCACTGACCGAAACCCACGCGGGTAACGACACCGCCATGGCGGCCGCCTACAAGGCGCTGCTGGAACGTGCCTATACCGACTTTGTCGAGTCGGACGCGCTCACGGAAAAGGTCTTCAAGGTCTTCAAGACTCACGGCGCCCAGGCGGGTTTCGTTTCCCTGGACTCCCTGATGGAGGGTTGAAACCGTGCAACCGCGCTTCGAATACGGCCAGGAAGTCCGCCTTACCAGGAACGTGCGTAACGACGGCACATACCCCGGCATGGATGTCGGAGCGCTGTTGATCAGGCGCGGGGCGATTGGCTGCGTCTACGACGTCGGCACCTACCTGCAGGACCAGCTCATCTACCGCGTTCACTTCATCGAGGATGGCCGTACCGTCGGCTGTCGCGAGGAGGAGCTGATTCCCGCCGATGCAGAGTGGATACAGAACCGTTTCGAGTTCCGCGAAAAGGTTGTATCCACCTTGCCGATCTCGGTGGGAGGAGAGGAAATCGTTCCGGTCGGGCTGGAAGGGGAAGTGCAGAAAGTTCTCCGGGAGCCCGGATTGATTCTCTATCACGTGCGTTTCAACGGGCGTGTCTTCCAGGTGCCCGAGCAGGCGCTCGATGCACCGGAAGAAGAGACAGAGTCCCAGGCTTCGCCGGAGGGTGTCAGCGCCGCCGGCCAGGGAGGAAATTGAGATGCTTCTGAGCGGGTCCCCGGAGAAAGCGAGTGTCAACTATCGGCTGCTGCGAATTTCCGCCGAGAAATTCGGCAAGGCACCCGCTGCACTGGAGGAAGCGGCCTACGCCGAGGTCAAATCCATCGCCGCAAAGGAATTCCTGATTGAACAGGCGGTGCTCGCCAGCGACGAGGCCCGTGACATCGTTGTTCCCGAATCCCAGGTGGATAAGGCGGTAGAGCAGATCAGCGCCCGCTACGGTGACGAGGACGCATTCTACGCCGAACTCGCGGTCAACCAGTTGCGACTGGAAGACCTCAAGTGCGCCCTCGAGCGTGAGCTGCGGGTGGAGGCGGTACTCGGCCTGGTGGGTTCGCGGACACCGCCTGTCGAGGACACGGAAGTCAATTTGTTCTACTACTTGAACCGCGAGCGCTTCCGGCGGGCGGAAAAGCGGACGGTGCGCCACATCCTGCTGACCATCAATCCCCAGTTTCCGGACAACACCCGGGAAGCGGTGCAGCGCCGTGCCGGCCAGATCCTCAAGCGCCTGCGGAAAAATCCCTCGCGTTTCGCGGAGCAGGCCATGAAACACTCGGAATGCCCCTCTGCCCTCAACGGCGGCCAGCTCGGGGAGGTCGATGCGGACACCCTGTATCCGGAGCTCGGGGAAGTCCTGTTCAGGATGCGCAAGGGTGAGGTGAGCGATATGGTCGAGTCCCCCGTCGGCGTACACATCCTGCTCTGCGAGGACGTCCGGCCGGCGGGAGTGGCGCCGCTGCATGAAGTGCGGGGGAGCCTGGCGGAAAAAATCCAGGAGCGCGAGCGCGGACGCCACACTCGTCGCTGGATCAAGCAATTACTTAACCAGCACAGCGAGGCAGACGAAGCCCCGGCGGAGGAGTACGCATGAGCCATACGGACCAGGAATCTACTACCCCCGAGGTACTGCGCTGTTCCTTCTGCGGCGTGGAGAAATCTGCCGCCGTCCCGCTGATCGCCGGGAACGATGGGCATATCTGCGAGAAGTGCGTGAAGCTCGCGCACCAGGTGGTTTCCAGCTGGGGTCGCAAGGCGGTGCTGGCGGCGCCGGAGCTGAAGGCCCCCGCGGTGATCAAGGAGTTCCTGGACCAGCATATTATCGGCCAGGAAGGCGCGAAAAAATCCCTCTCCGTGGCCCTCTACAATCACTATATCCGCCTCGGCCAACAGGATGAGAGCCTTCCCTTTGCCCATACCGGGGATGTCCAGGGTGAGCGGGTGGAAGTAGAGAAATCCAACGTCCTGATGACCGGGCCATCGGGCGCGGGAAAGACGCTGCTGGTGAAGACCCTGTCGAAAATCATCGGTGTACCCTTCACCATTGGCGACGCCACCTCGCTTACCCAGGCAGGTTATGTCGGGCAGGACGTCGAGAGCCTGCTGAAGCGCCTGCTCGAAGCCGCCGACTGGGATGTGCAGCGCGCGGAATGGGGGATTGTCTACGTCGACGAGATCGACAAGATTGCCCGCCGCGGTGACGGCGGGGCCGCCGTGCGGGATATCTCGGGCGAGGGCGTGCAGCAGGCACTGCTGAAGATGATCGAGGGCGCCGAAGTTCGCGTTACCCGGCCCGGCCAGCGTGAAGGCCACGGCGAAGAGATTACCATCAACACCCAGAATATCCTGTTCATTGTCGGCGGGGCGTTTCCGGGACTGGTGGAACTGGTCAGCAAGCGACTGCAGCCGAGCGAAGCCGGGATCGGTTTCAGTGCGCCCCTGCGCGAGGAGTGCAGTTTCAGCAATAATGAATTGTTGGCGGCCCTCCAGCCCGAGGACCTTCAGCGTTTCGGGCTGATCCCTGAGTTCATCGGCCGTTTCCCGGTGGTCACCTTCCTGCAGGACCTGGACGCTGAAGCATTGAAGCGCATCCTGGTGGAGCCAAAAAATGCGCTCTTGAAACAGTACCGGCAGCTATTCGCCTACCAGTCCGTGGACCTCGAGTTCAGCGATGCTGCTATCGAGCACATCGCAGAACAGGCCGTTATCCGCGGCACCGGTGCCAGGGGGCTGCGCGCCCTGCTGGAAACCACGCTCTGTGAAATCATGTTCGAACTGCCGAGCCTGGAGGGTCTGCGCAGCTGTCGCATCGAAGTGACGGATGCGGAACCGCCGACGCTGGAAGTGCAGAAAATCTTTCGTCTTCCGGAACAGGGTCCCGAACAGGGCAAGCCGGGGCAGCAGCAGGCGCTCGGCGCCGCTTCCTAGCACAACACGGGCTGAAATGCGGAGCCCGAAACGCAAGACGCCGGCACAAGCCGGCGTCTTGCTTCGGGGCAAGCTTCAAAGTGGCAGGCCGAAATCGGGAGCGATCTGGGCCAGCCAGGTGTCCAGGCGCTGTTCGGTCAGGCCTGACTGGTTGTCCAGATCGAGGGCGAGGCCGACGAACTTGCCATCCACCAGCGCCTCGGAGTGCTCGAACTCGTAACCGTCATTTGGCCACTCGCCGACAATTTTCGCACCGCGCTCGGTGAAAAATTCGTGCAGTTCCATCAGCGCGTCGACGAATTCGTCGGTGTAGCCAACCTGGTCACCGAGACCGTAGAGGGCAATGGTCTTGCCGCTGAAATCGATATCTTCCAGGCTGGGCAGGAATTCTTCCCAGCTCTCGCCTTCGCAGTCAGCGGAGAGGCCGGGGAGCAGCCCTTCGCCGAGGGTCGGAGTGCCGAGTATGAGATAGTCGAAACTCGCGAATTCGTCCGCATTTGCGCGGTTTACATTGACCGGCTTCGCCATCAGTTCATCGTCGTCGAACTTTTTCTTGATCATCTTGGCGACTTTGCGTGTTTTGCCGGTATCCGTGCCAAAAAACAGGCCTATCTTTGCCATGTCCACACCTCGTTGCTCGGGTAGTTTCAGATTCTCCAAAAGAGAGCCAACCGGGCAGTTGCAGTGATTGCTCGATAACCCGGCTTCACAGAGGGAATTGCACGGGACGTGCCACTGTCGTGATTCGCGTCCTCTTTTTAAGTCTCTGAAAATATTGAATATTGTTTGGCAGTTGTATTGCCCGTCCGCTGCTGTGTCGGAAATCCTACAGGCAGCCGGAGCCGGCCAGAATCCACATTGTTGTTTTCGCGACAAGGCAAAGTACCTTGCCGGGCAGCTCCCGGACCGGATTTGAAACTCTGTAGGCTTTCCAACGCAATCGCGTATGGCGGCCGGGAATACGCCAGTGCTGGGCGCGAGGACGCCGGCGTGACGCTGGCCGCGACTGGTGGGCCCGTGTATCCTCGCCGCATCTATCCAGCGCCGTGGACGTGTTCGTGACAGATCTACTCATATTGTTAATCACCATGCTGGTCACCGGTGCGGCAGCGGGCGTGCTGGCGGGACTGCTGGGGGTAGGCGGCGGGATCATCATCGTGCCCGTGCTGGATTTCGCCCTCGGGCTGCAGGGTGTGGACCCGGCCATCCGCATGCATATCGCTGTGGGAACTTCCCTGGCCACGATCATGTTTACCAGTATTTCCTCGGCGCGAGCGCACCACGCACGCGGGGCGGTGGATGGCGGACTGGTACGCTACTGGGGGCCGTTCATTTTCCTCGGTTCGCTCATAGGCTCATTTGTCGCGGGAATGGTACACAGCCACTCCCTCGCCCTGCTGTTCGGCGTGGTCGCGGTGTTGATCGCCATCAAGATGGTCTTACCGCTGGATGAGTACAGGCCCTGGCAGGGGGTGCCGCGCGGCCCCGGGGGTACCATCACGCCATCCCTGATCGGTTTTTTCTCCGCCATGCTGGGCATCGGTGGCGGCACCTTCAGCGTGACTGCACTCACCCTGATGAGCCAGCCCATTCACCGCGCCGTCGGCACTTCCGCCCTGTTCGGCCTGCTGATCGCGATTCCCGGCGCCCTCGGCTTCGTGGTGGGAGGCTGGGGCGATGCGCGTTTACCCGCGGGCAGCCTCGGCTATGTGAACCTGATCGGCGTCGCCGCGATTGCGCCGATGACCATTCTCACCGCGCCGCTGGGCGCAGCCCTGGCCCATCGCCTGGACAAGCGGCAGTTGAACCTGGCCTTCGGGACATTTCTGCTGGTAGTTGGCGGCAGGATGCTCTGGCGGGCGCTCTTGGCATGAGCCCGGACAGGGCGCTAGTGGCTGGAATCTGAATAAGGTAGCCGCAACCGGTTGCCGGGGAGCAAACGACTGCGGCCGGGGGGGGAAGCCTTCAGTGAGGGAATTGCATCGCGCCAGGGTCCCTCACCTGGCACTCTCCTCCATGGGAGAGTATTGCGGTCATCGACCGTATTGTTGTGGCAACTGGATTTCCATCGTGCGTTGGGGGTAAGCGGAAATCTGGCCACATCTTTACTATGGTAGCCAGCGGATCAGCGCGCAAGGCGGGTTTTAGAACGAGTCTTTCTAAGCTCGGACGGTGTGATAACAGCGGTTTATTGCTTGACGTTTTCGCGCACTACCCGCTGCTTCTGCCGTTGCCAGTCGCGCTCTTTTTCCGTGTCCCGCTTGTCGTGGGATTTCTTGCCGCGGGCCAGGGCGATACGGGCCTTGACCAGGTGGCCTTTCCAGTAAAGGTCGGTACACACGCAGGTGAGCCCCTTCTGCGCGGTGCCCTCGAGGATTTTCGCCAGTTCCTTTTTGTGCAGCAGTAGCTTGCGGGTGCGGATAGGATCGGTGACGAAGTGGGTCGAGGCGGTATCCAGGGGCTCGATTCGAGCGCCCAGCAGGAAGGCTTCGCCGTTCTTCATCAGGACGTAGGAATCCGAGAGGTTCCCTTTGCCCATGCGCAGGGCCTTCACCTCCCAACCGGTCAGCGACAGCCCGGCCTCAAAGGACTCCTGCAGTTCGAAGTCGAAGCGGGCGCGCTTGTTGCGGGCGATGGTGTTGTCGGATGTTTTCGCTTTCTTGGCCATGGCGCGCATTATACGGTTCGGCGACCGCGCTTAAACGGTAATCTTGCTCTTTTCTGGCTGGCCGGCCTCCGGCAATCTAGGTGTATGAATATCCCCGAGAGCAGTAACTGATGCCGGTGCCACCAGCCAGTCCGGGCGGATGGCAGAGCCGGACGACCTTTGTGCTGGCGCTGATCGCCGCCTCGGTAGGCCTGGGCACCCTGTGGCGCTTCGCCTGGCTGTTGGGCAGCCACGGCAGCGCGGCTTTCATGCTCTCCTATATAGCCAGCCTCTTTCTGCTTGCGGTGCCTGTGTGCTGCGCCGAGGCTGTACTGGGGCTTGTCGGGCGCGGGTCTCCGCTGCGTTCGATACGCGTCTCGGCCGAGCTTTCCGGAGCCTCGCGCCACTGGATGTGGCTGGGCCTGCTGGCAGCGCTCACCGGTCTCATGCTTGCCGCCTGCCAGTCCCTGGTGGCGGGATGGAGCCTGGCCTATCTGAATCTCGTGCGCGGGGAGGTCTTCGCCGCCGCCAGCGTGCAGGAGGTGGCGGACCGGTTCGCCGATCTTGTCGAAGACACGGCGATGCAGATTCGCTGGCTGACGGTATTTGTGATTCTCCTTGGTGGCGTGTCGGCCCTTGGAGTGAAGCGTGGCCTCGGTGTGCTCGTTTGGGTGTCGGTACCGCTGATGCTCGCCTGCCTCGCCCTGCTGATCAGTTTCGCCTTTGCCGTGGGTGATCTCGAGGCGGCGCGAGACTACCTGTTCACCACCCGGCTGATCGATTTCGACGGCGATGCGGTGCTTGCCGCCCTCAGTCAGGCCCTCCTGTCCCTGGGTATCGGGGTCGGGGCCGTGCTGGTCTTCGGTGCCTACGCACCGAGGGATATCCCTCTCGGCCGTTCCGTATTGGCCGTAGCCCTCTTCAACACCCTGCTTGCCCTGCTCGCGGGGATTGCTTTCGTGCCGGTATTGCTCGCCAGTAACCTGCTCCCCACCGGCGGGCCGGGCCTGCTGTTCATTGCCGCACCCTACGCTTACGGCAACCTGGGGCACAGCGAGTTTTTGGGCGTGCTGTTTTTCGGGCTGATGGCCATTGCCGGCCTGGGTTCCGCGGCGGCGATGCTGGAACCCGCTGTGATTCTCCTGCAGCAGTACCTGCGACTTACCCGCCCCGCGGCCGCCTCGTTGGCGGCCCTGCTGGTCTGGGGAGTGGGCTGGGGGGTGGCGGCTTCGATGAGCGAGTCGGGCTGGTTGGGGTATCACAACCTGCTGGGACATTTTGATTTTCTCGCCGCCAATGTACTGTTGCCGCTGGTTGCGCTGGTGATCGCCCTGCTGGTGGGCTGGGTGCTGCGGCCGTCAGTGCTGGAGCCCTGCATCGGCCGCAAGTCCGGACTGACATTCTCGCTTTGGCGCGTGCTCCTGCGCTATATTACGCCCCCCGCGCTGGCCCTGGTGCTGGCCGCGGGGCTATTGCAGTAGCCGTAACGGGATCACCATGAAGAGCATCCACCGCAGCGCCCTCCTGCCCTATCCGGCGCGGCAAATCTACGACCTGGTCAATGACATAGAAGCCTACCCCAACTATATGGACGGCTGTGTCGGGGCGCAGGTCCTGCACCGTGGTGAGGATGTGGTGGAGGCCCGGCTGGACCTCGCCAAGGGGCCGGTGTCGCAGAGCTTTTCCACCCGCAACCGGCTGGTGGACGCGCAGCACATCACCCTGGAACTGGTGAACGGGCCTTTCGAACATTTTCACGGTCGCTGGGAATTCCTGTCCCTTGGTGATGCCGCCTGCAAGGTCACCCTCGACCTCGAATTTACCGTGAGCAATGTCCTGCTGGGCGCCGCCGCCTCGCGCCTGTTCGATTCGGTTTCCGACAATCTCGTCGGCGCGCTGGAAAAGCGCGCCCGTCAGCTATACGGTTAGCAGCCATGAGCGAAGAGACAGCCATGAGCGGGAAGACAGCCATGAGCGGGAAGACAGCCATGAGCCAGGAAGTAGAACCAGCAAAGATCAATGTCGAAGTGGCCTACGCCCTGCCGGACAAGCAGGCCATTGTCAGCCTCGGCGTCGCCGAGGGCACCAGTGCACTGGAAGCGGTGCGGCGGTCCGGTATTGCGGATAAATTCGAGGGTATCGCTCTCGATGATGCCAAGCTCGGCATTTTTGGCAAGGCGGTGTCGCCGGATCAGGTACTTCGCGAGGGTGACAGGGTGGAGATCTACCGCCCCCTGATTGCCGACCCCAAGGAAGTGCGCAAGGCGCGGGCGGCCAAAGCCAGGGAAAAAGCCTAGGAAGCCTCGTCGCTGCTATCTGCTGCGCCGGTGCCGCCGAAGGCAGCGGGGACACTGTCGCCGCGTACCTCAACCAGGCTGTCACCATCGAATATCAGCGTCAGTTTCGAATCCGCCAGGGTGTCCAGGCCGTTGCGCTTGCTGTAACTGTAATCCCAGCGGTTCGGGTTGAAGGTGTCTTCGACCAGTGGCGTGCCCAGCAGAAAGCGGACCTGCCGGCGGCTCATGCCCGGTTGCAACTGATCGAGCTGCTCCTGGGTAACGATATTGCCCTGTTCGACGTCGATGCGGTAGACGCCGGGAAAGCCGACTACCCCGCAGGCGGCGAGGAAAAAGGTCAGCAGGGCAGGGATAAGAATGCGCATGGGCTGGAACTTCCACTTCATTTATTGCGGTGGCATCATACCGCTACTCACTGAGACAGAGAACCCCTCACAATGTCCGAAGAAAATCAGGAACTGCGCCGCGCCGGGCTCAAAGTCACGCTCCCCAGGGTGAAAATCCTGCAGATCCTGGAGATGACCGAGGCCAGTGAGCAGCACATGAGCGCCGAGCAGGTCTACGATGCGCTGCGCGACGCCGGAGAGGATGTGGGCCTGGCCACGGTGTACCGGGTACTTACCCAGTTCGAAACCGCGGGACTGGTGACCCGCCACCACTTCGAGACGGGGCATTCTGTCTTCGAACTGGCGAAAGGCGATCACCACGACCACATGGTCTGCCTCGATACGGGGGAAGTCGTCGAGTTCCACGATTCTGTCATTGAAGAGCGTCAGCGAAAAATCGCCCAGGAGCATGGCTTCGACCTGGAGGATCACTCGTTGGTGCTCTACGTGCGCAAGAAAACCAGCTGAACCTGGCCGTCCGGGTTCAGGCTACGGTATTGAGCAGCATCTCCCGGGCGTGAGCGCGCGTCTGCTCGGTGATATTCAGGCCTCCCAGCATCCGCGCCAGTTCTTCCACCTTGCTCTCCGCGTCGAGGGTTTCCAGCCTGGTTTCCACGGATTTGCCCTTGCTGGCTTTACTCACCTTCAGGTGATGGTGCCCCTGGGCCGCGACCTGCGGCAGGTGGGTCACGCAGAGCACCTGTGCCTTGTCCGCCAGGCCGCGTAACAGCCTGCCGACCACTTCCGCGACGCCGCCGCCGATGCCGACATCGACCTCGTCGAAGACCATGGCCGGAACCGTGTTGCCGCTGGCCGCGACAACCTGGATCGCCAGGCTGATGCGCGACAGTTCACCGCCGGAGGCGATTTTCCCCAGCGGCTGTGGCGCCGCCCCCGGGTTGGTGCTGATTTTCAGTTCCACTTCCTCGGCGCCGTGGGGGTGGGGCGTGCTGTCCTCGCGCGTGGAAAGGGCGACTTCCAGCTGGCAGTGGGCCATGGCCAGGGAGGAGAGGATTTTCCGGGTCTGCTGCGCGAGTTTTTTCGCTGCCTTCTGCCGTCCGGCCGAGAGTTCCGCCGCGGCCGCGCGATACTCGCCTTGCAGTCGGTCGAGATCGTCCTGCAACTCCTCGATACGCGCCGCGCTGCCATTGAGGGAGTCGAGTTCCTCCTGCAGTCGGCGCTGGGTCTCAGTGACCTGTTCCGGAAGCACGCGGTGCTTGCGGGCCACATCGTAAATCGCCTCCAGGCGATCCTCCACTTCGCGCAGCCGTTCGGGGTTGATCTCCACCTGGTCCAGGTGATGCTGTATTTCGCTGCGCGCCTCGGCCAGTTGTATCGCCGCGCTGTCGAGTAGCTCGCGGGCGTCCTGAGCGGCTTTGCCGGTGTGGGTGCCGCTGTCCAGCAGTTGCAGTGCCTGGCGCGTGCCGCTCTCCTGCTCCTCGCACAGATCCAGCGCCCGGTGGGCCGAGGAGAGGATCTGCTCGGCGTTTTCCAGCTGCTTCTGTTCGGCTTCCAGGCGCTCCAGCTCCCCATTCTGCAGGGCCAGGGCATCGAGTTCCTCGATCTGGTAGCTCAGCAACTGCGCTCGAGCCTGGTGTTCCTCGCTGCTGCCGGCGAGAAGCTCGATTTCCCGGCGCGCCCGCAGCCAGTTGTTGGCAATCCGGGTTACCCCTTCGGCTGCCGCTTCGAGGCCGGCGAACTGGTCCAGCAGCTCGCGTTGCACCGCCCGGCGCAGGAGGGACTGGTGGGCGTGCTGGCTGTGAATGTCGATCAGCAATGCGCCGAGATCAGCGCAATCCTGGAGGGTGCTGGGGCTGCCGTTGATGTAGGCGCGGCTGCGGCCCTCGGCGGTAATCACCCGGCGCAGCAGGCATTCGTCGCCGCTGTCGAGGTCACGCTCTTTCAGCCAGCTGTGGGCGGCGGCAATCCTGCGCAGGTCAAAGGTGGCGCTTATCTCGGCGCGCTCGCAGCCTGGGCGCACGGCCTTGGGATCGGCGCGGTCCCCGAGGCAGAGGCCGAGGGCATCGAGCATGATGGATTTGCCGGCGCCGGTTTCGCCGGTGATGACCGACATCCCGCCGGCCAGTTCGATGTCCAGCGCGCTGACGATGGTGTAGTTACTGATGCTGAGATGGGTGAGCATACGCAGCCCTGAGTGTTTCGACTGTTATACAGCAGAACCCTCGCGCCATAAATAGCGCCATAAATACCGTGGACAGGCTGTATGTGAGCGTTTGGACTTGGGCGGCCACTGTGATAAAAACAGGGCGGATACCTGAAAACGGACACTATGACCAGCGACGCCATCAACGACCGCGCCAAGCTCCTGCTCAAAGCCCTGGTGGAAAAACACATCAGCGACGGCCAGCCGGTCGGCTCCCGCACGCTCATGGAGACCGCCGGTCTCGACGTCAGCGCGGCGACCATTCGCAATGTCATGTCCGATCTCGAGGAGCGCGGCTTCCTGTCGTCGCCGCACACCTCGGCCGGGCGTATTCCGACGGCCCGGGGCTATCGCTTTTTCGTCGACTGCCTGCTGCAGGTGCAACCCCTGGAGCGGGAGGCAGTGCACATCCTGCGCACCCAGCTGAACCCGGATAAATCCCCTGTCGAGCTGGTGCAGAGCGCCTCCTCGCTGCTCTCCAGCATCACCGCCCAGGCGGGGCTGGTGACCGTGCCGCGCAAGGAGCCGGGCCAGCTGCGCCAGGTAGAGTTCCTGCCCCTCTCCGGGGATCGCGTGTTGGTTATCCTGGTGGTGAACGAGCGGGAGGTACAAAACCGTATCATCCACACCCAGCGCGCCTTCAGTGAAGAGGAACTCAACGCCGCTGCGGCGATGGTTAACCAGCGCTTTGCCGGGCAGCCCCTGCAGCAGGTCCAGGAGCGTCTGCTGCGGGAAATGCAGGAGGCGCGCAGCCAGATCGACAACTACATGCAGGCAACGCTGGAACTCGCCAGCCGCGCCCTCGACCAGGACGAGGCCGCCGAGGATTGCGTGGTGGCCGGGGAGTCGCGCCTGCTGGGCGGCGCCACCGCCGATGAGCTGCTCAAGCTGCGTGAGCTGTTCGATGCCTTCGAGCGCAAGAAGGACCTGCTCCACCTGCTGGAGCGCTGTGCCCAGGCCCAGGGGGTACAGGTTTTCATCGGCGAGGAGGCCGGTTACGAGGTCTTCGGTGATTACTCCGTGATCACCGCGCCCTACACCGACGGTGTCCGCAGCCTCGGTGTGCTGGGGGTGATAGGGCCTACCCGGATGGCCTATGAACGGGTCATTCCGATTGTCGATGTGACCGCGCGGATGTTGAGTTCGGCGCTGACGCGCTGAGTGAGTAATCGCTCACGGATGGAGGTCCCGCCGCGTCGGCGGGCTGGTCGGGACGGGCGACCATTCACGTACTGAGCTCCAGCCGGGTGAATCCACCGCGCTTACCCCATCGAATTACACACCCCCCTTGAATTCCCTGGCGTCACCCCCATATCTCCCCTCATAACCACCAATCGCAAGTCATTTGGAGAAAAAGGCGTGGCCGAGCAAAATCACCAAGAGCCCGAAAACCAGGACCCGGCAGAGCAGCAGGCAGCCCCGGGCAGTGCAGCAGACGCTCCCGCCGGAGACACAGCCAAAGCCAGCCCCCCGGTGGGCGAGGCGCCGGAAGTCTCGCTGGAAGTGGACCTTGCCCAGCTTCAGGAAGACCTCGCCACCGCCCGGGATGCCGCCCTGCGCGCCCAGGCGGATGCGCAGAATATCCAGCGCCGCGCCGAGCAGGATGTGGAGAGAGCCCGCAAGTTCGCCCTGGAGCGTTTTGCCAGCGAACTGCTGCCGGTAGTGGATAACCTGGAGCGCGCCCTGGAGGCCGCCGACGGCAGCAACGAGGCGGTCAAGCCTATCGCCGAAGGCGTGGAGCTGACCCTCAAGAGCTTTCTCGACGCCCTTGCCAAACACAGCATCGAGCAGGTCGACCCCCAGGGCGAACCCTTCGATCCCAATCTCCACCAGGCCATGAGCATGGTGGAGAACAAGGAGGTCGAGCCCAATTCGGTGATCGCGGTGATGCAAAAGGGCTACACCCTGAACGGCCGCCTGATTCGCCCCGCCATGGTAATGGTGAGCAAATAAGCGAAAGGGCTTGAATCCCGGGGAAAAACCCCCAGATACAGAATATCGAAATCGCAGCGGGCGCCAGTGAGCGCCCCTCAAGACTGGAGAAACCAACATGGGAAAAATTATCGGCATTGACCTGGGTACCACCAACTCCTGCGTGGCGGTACTCGAGGGCGGCAAGCCCCGGGTTATCGAGAACTCGGAGGGTGACCGCACCACCCCGTCTATCGTCGCTTATACCGAAGACAACGAAACCCTGGTGGGCCAGAGTGCCAAGCGCCAGGCGGTCACCAACCCCAGCAACACCCTGTATGCGGTAAAACGCCTGATCGGCCGCCGCTTCAAGGACGATGTCGTGCAAAAAGACATCAGCATGGTGCCCTACAAGATCGCCGAGGCGGACAATGGCGACGCCTGGGTCGAGGTGAAGGGTGAGAAAATGGCGCCCCCCCAGGTGTCTGCCGAAGTGCTGCGCAAGATGAAAAAGACCGCCGAGGAATTCCTTGGCGAGTCTGTCACCGAAGCGGTAATCACCGTGCCGGCCTACTTCAACGATTCCCAGCGCCAGGCCACCAAGGACGCGGGCAAGATCGCCGGTCTCGAGGTCAAGCGCATCATCAACGAGCCCACCGCGGCGGCGCTGGCCTACGGCATGGACAAGGCCAAGGGCGACCGCACCATCGCGGTCTATGACCTCGGTGGCGGTACCTTCGACATCTCCATCATCGAGATCGCCGAAGTGGACGGCGAACACCAGTTCGAAGTGCTCTCCACCAACGGCGACACCTTCCTCGGTGGTGAGGACTTCGATCTGCGCCTGATCGAGTACCTGGCCGCGGAGTTCAAGAAGGAGTCCGGCATTGACCTGCACAACGATCCGCTGGCCCTGCAGCGCCTGAAAGAGGCTGCCGAGAAGGCCAAGATCGAGCTGTCCAGCTCCCAGCAGACCGAGGTCAACCTGCCCTACATCACCGCTGACGCCACCGGGCCCAAGCATCTGGTAGTGAAGCTGTCCCGCTCCAAACTGGAGTCGCTGGTGGAAGAACTGGTAACCCGTTCCCTGGAGCCGGTGAAAACCGCCCTGCAGGACGCCGGCCTCTCGCCCTCCGAGATCAATGACGTGATCCTGGTCGGTGGCCAGACCCGCATGCCGATGGTGCAACAGAAAGTCGCCGATTATTTCGGCAAGGAACCGCGCAAGGACGTCAACCCCGACGAGGCAGTGGCCATGGGCGCGGCGATCCAGGGTGCGGTACTGTCCGGCGACGTCAAGGACGTTCTGCTGCTGGACGTCACCCCGCTGACCCTGGGTATCGAAACCATGGGTGGCGTGGCGACCGCGCTGATCGACAAGAACACCACGATCCCGACCAAGAAGTCGCAGATCTTCTCGACCGCGGACGACAACCAGACTGCCGTGACCATCCACGTGGTGCAGGGCGAGCGCAAGCAGGCGGCGCAGAACAAGTCGCTGGGCCGTTTCGACCTCGCCGACATTCCGCCGGCGCCCCGCGGCATGCCGCAGATCGAAGTGACCTTCGACCTCGACGCCAATGGTATCCTGCACGTTTCGGCGAAGGACAAGGCGACCGGCAAGGAGCAGTCCATCCAGATCACCGCATCCGGTGGCCTCTCCGAGGAAGACATCGAGAAGATGGTGGCGGACGCCGAGGTCAACGCCGAAGCGGACAAGAAGTTCGAGGAACTGATCACCGCCCGCAATACCTGTGACGGCCTGATCCACGCCGCGAAGAAGACCCTGGAAGAGGGTGGCGATCACGCCAGCGACGAAGAAAAAGCTGCCATCGAAGCTGCTATCAGCGCAGCAGAGGAAGCGGTCAAGAGTGACGACAAGGACGCCATCGACGCCGCTGCCACCAAGCTCACCGAAGCCACTGGCCCGGTAGCGCAGAAGATGTACGCGGCCCAGGCCGAGAGCGCCCAAGGCGCGGCGGGCGCGGGTGCGGCCGGTGGTGCCGATGCCGGCGGACCGGCTGACGATGTGGTCGATGCCGAGTTCGAGGAAGTCAAGGACGACGACAAGAAGTAAGCTGCGGCTTACGGCGGTGGGCGTCGAGCCCGCCGCGGAAGTAGCTCCGAATGGGGTCAGAGCCCTTTTTCCCCGGAGGGGAAAAAGGGCTCTGACCCCGCTTTAGCTTGATAGGAAGGCTCAGACCGTTAATGGAAAAGCGCGACTACTACGAAATTCTCGGCGTCACCAAGGGTACTGACGAGAAAGAGATCAAGAAGGCCTACCGTCGGGTGGCGATGAAGTACCACCCCGACCGTAATCCCGATGACCCGCAGGCCGACGAGAAATTCAAGGAGGCCACCGAGGCCTACGACGTCCTGATGGACCCGGAAAAGCGGGCGGCCTATGACCGCTTCGGCCACGCCGGGGTGGACCCGCAGATGGGCGGTGGCGCCGGCGGTTTCGGCGGCGGTAGCTTCAGCGATATTTTCGGCGATGTTTTCGGCGACATTTTCGGCGGTGGCGGCGGCCGTGCCCGCGGCGGCCCCCAGCGCGGCGCCGACCTGCGCTACACCCTGGATATCAGCCTCGAGGACGCGGTGCATGGCACCAGCGTGGAAATTCGGGTTCCCAATCTCGCCGCCTGTGATAGCTGCGACGGCTCCGGTGCCAAGCCGGGCTCCAAGCCGCTGGACTGCGGTACCTGTGGCGGCGTTGGCCAGGTTCGCATGCAACAGGGCCTGTTCCAGGTGCAGCAGACCTGCCCCACCTGCCGCGGCCAGGGGCAGATCATTTCAGACCCCTGTAACACCTGTCATGGCCAGGGCCGGGTGGAGCGAACCCGTACGCTCTCCGTCAAAGTGCCTCCGGGTGTCGATACCGGTGACCGTATCCGCCTGTCCGGCGAAGGTGAGGCCGGCCTGAAGGGCGGCCCTTCCGGCGACCTGTTCGTGCAAATCTCGGTGAAGCAACACAATATCTTCGAGCGTGATGGCAAGCATCTCTTCTGCGAAGTGCCCATCACTTTCGTCGACGCGGCCCTCGGTGGCGAAATGGAAGTTCCCACCCTCGACGGGCGGGTAAAACTGAAAATCCCCCCGGAGACCCAGACTGGTAAACTGTTCCGCCTGCGTGGCAAGGGCGTGAAGCCGGTACGCGGTGGCGCGGTGGGCGACCTGCTCTGTCGGGCCGTGGTGGAGACACCGGTCAACCTGACCAAGCGCCAGCGCGAACTGCTCGAGGAACTGGGCGAGACCCTGGGCGAAGACGGCAAGCGCCAGTCCCCGCGCCAGCAGAGCTGGTTCGAGGGTGTGAAGAATTTCTTTGAAGATATGACCTCATCATCATGACGACACGAATCGGGATTACCGGCGCAGCCGGTCGCATGGGCCGTACCCTGATCGAGGCGGTGGCGGCCGCGGGTGAGGGCGTGAAGCTGAGCGCCGCTATCGAGCGCTCTGGCAGTTCGCTGGTGGGTGCCGATTCTGGCGAAGTGGCCGGCCTGGGCCGCAACGGGGTAAGCGTGGCTGGCGACCTGGCCGAGGTCATCGGCGATATCGACGTACTGATCGATTTCACCGTGCCCGATGCGACCCTGGCCAACGTCAAGCTCTGTGCCGAACACGGCGTGGCCATGGTTATCGGCACTACCGGGTTTACCCCGGACCAGCAGAAGCAGATCGACAGCGCCGCCGGGAAAGTGCCGATATGCAAGGCCTCCAATTTCAGTACCGGGGTGAACCTGTGCTTCAAGCTGCTGGAAGTAGCTGCGCGGGTGCTGGGTGACGAGGTGGATATCGAAGTCTACGAAGCCCACCACCGGCACAAAATCGACGCCCCTTCCGGCACCGCCCTGAGTATGGGGCAGGTCGTGGCGGATACCCTGGGCCGCGATCTGAATAAAGTGGCTGTCTATGGCCGCGAGGGACAGACCGGTGCCCGGGAGCGCGACACCATTGGCTTCGCGACGGTCCGTGCCGGTGATATCGTCGGCGACCACACTGTGATGTTCGCCGCCGAGGGCGAGCGCGTGGAGATTACACATAAAGCCTCCAGCCGCATGTCCTTCGCCCGCGGTGCAGTCCGCGCCGCTGGCTGGCTCCCCGGTCGGAAGCCAGCCCTGTACGACATGCGCGACGTACTCGACCTGTAGGAGCTCTCTCCGCGAGGGATCATCGGAAAGAGTGATCGCCCTCGGAGAGGGCTTCCGCAATGCAATTGCGCACGAGAAGCACTGAACCACCAGGAGAATACCTTGAGCGACTATATCGTTAACATCGATGAGACCAACGCCGCCGCGATCCTCATCGAGGAGTCCCACAAGCGCCCGGTCGTGGTGGACTTCTGGGCGGACTGGTGCCAGCCCTGCAAAACGCTGATGCCGATGCTGGAAAAGATAGCCAACGAATACCAGGGCGCCTTCGTGCTGGCGAAGGTGAATGCAGACGAGATGGGCATGATCGCCCAGCAGTTCGGTGTGCGCAGCCTGCCGACCGTTTTTGTGATGCAGGGTGGCCAGCCGGTGGATGGTTTCAGTGGAGCACAGCCCGAGACAGCGGTGCGTGAAATGCTGTCCAAGTACCTGCCCAAACCCTGGGACCGCCTGGTTGAGCAGGCCCAGGCCTGCATGGTCGAGGGCGACTTCGCGTCGGCCCTGGCACCCCTGCGGCAAGCCCTGGAAGAATCCGGTGAGCAGGTGGAAATCAGCTTCCTCTACATTCGAGCGCTGCTCGAATCGCTGCGCCTGGAAGAGGCGGAAAAACTGCTCGATGGTATCCGCATGGCCGACCAGGACGCCAATTACGAACAGCTTCGCGCCTTGCTGGACATCAAGCGGCAGGCGGCTAAATCTCCAGAGCTCGAGGCTCTGGAGCAGCAACTCGAAGCAGACCCCGGGAACCTCGACATCCGCAGCCAACTGGCGGTGCAGTACACCGACGCAGGCATGTTCCGGGAAGCCCTGGAAAACCTGGTCACGATCCTGCAAAAGGACCTCAATCACGCAGACGGTGCGACCAAAAAGGCCCTGCTGGACACTATTGCCAGCCTCGGCAAGGGCGACCCACTGGCCGCTGAGTACCAGCGCAAACTCTACAGCCTGCTCTACTGAGCGAAAGGCGAGTGCGCTGCGGTCAATATCCCTGGCGCCTTTCACCATTGTACAAGTCCGAAGCAGCGGGTAATTTGGCCCGCTGAGCTAAACTAATGTCCCGCAAGCAGGCGCGGACCATCCGTGGAGGCAGTTATGAAACTCGGTATTTTGTTGGGGTATTCGGGCAAGCGTATCTCACTACCACTGGATCTGATCAGGAAGGCGGAAGCGATCGGTTACGACTCCGTATGGACAGCCGAGGCCTACGGCAACGATGCGGTTACCAGCGCCAGCTGGATTCTCGCGCATACCGAGAAGATCCGGGTCGGAACCTGCATCATGCAAATGCCTTCGCGGACTCCCGCGTTGGCCGCGATGACCGCGATGTCACTCGACCAGCTCTCCGGCGGGCGTTTCATCGCCGGTATCGGCGCCTCCGGGCCGCAGGTGGTGGAAGGCTGGCACGGTATCCCCTATGGCAAGCCGGTAACGCGAACCCGGGAGTATATCGAGATCATGCGCCAGATCATGGCACGCGAGGATCCCCTCAACTTCCAGGGTGAGGTCTACCAGGTTCCCAACCACGGGCCCGGCACTACCGGCCTGGGTAAGCCACTCAAATCCATTCTCGACCCCAGCCCGAACATCCCGATTTACACCGCTTCGATCACCCCTGCGGGCCTGCGCTGCGCCGGCGAGATGGCGGATGGCGTGTTCCCGGTGTGGATGGACCCGAACCAGTTCAGCGTCCTCGGCGAACACCTGGAGAAGGGCTTCGCCAAGGCCGGTGGCGGCAAGTCACTGGCGGATTTCGACGTGGCGCCTTTCGTCTACGTCGCTGCCAACGACGACGTGGCTGCGGGCTTCGATTCCCTGCGCCCGGGTCTGGCCCTCTACATCGGCGGCATGGGTGCCAAGGGCAAGAATTTCTACCACGATTACGCCGCGCGTCTGGGCTTTGCCGATGCCGCCGAGAAAATCCAGGACCTCTACCTGGCCGGCAAGCACGCAGAGGCCATTGCGGCCGTCCCGGACGAATTCATCGACATGATCGGGCTGGTCGGGCCGAAGGAGCGTATACGCGAAAGGCTGGAGCCGTGGAAAGCCGCTGTCGCACGCGGCGAGATACAGACACTGCTCTTTGGCATGAAGGAAGCCCCGGACCTCGAGTTCCTCGCCGAAGAACTGCTCTGATGGAAATCGAAGGCAAGGTAGTGGTCGTTACCGGGGCAGCCCAGGGAATCGGTCGCGCCTTGTGTGAGCGTTTTCACCGCGAGGGCGCCGAGCAGGTCGTTGTCACCGACCTCGATGGTGAGGGGGCGAAAGCCGTTGCCGGAACAGTCGATGGCGAGGCGCGGCGGCTCGATGTTCGAGACCCGGATGCCGTGAAACGGCTGGTCGACGAAGTGGAGGCGCGCTACGGTCGCATCGACCTGTTCTGCAGTAATGCGGGAATCCTTTCACTGGACGGCGAACCCTGGTGGGCGACCTCGGCACCGGACAGCACCTGGCAGGCCATGTGGGACATTCACGTCATGGCGCACGTACGCGCGGCGCGAGCCTGCCTTCCTGGTATGCTTGCGCGGGGTGCGGGCTATTTCCTCAATACGGCCTCGGCGGCGGGCCTGCTGAACCAGATTGGCGATGCCGCCTACTCGACCACCAAGCACGCGGCTATCGGCTTTGCCGAATCCCTGGCCATTACCCACGGGGATGACGGCATCAAGGTGTCCGTGCTCTGTCCGCAGGCTGTGGCGACAGGCATGGTCGAGGAAATCGGTGATGCATCGCGTGCACGTGCGGGCCAGGCTGCAAGCGTGGACGGTGTTTTGTCGCCGGATGATGTAGCGGCGGTCACGGTAGAGGGACTGCGCGAGGAGCGTTTTCTGATCCTCCCCCATCCGGAGGTGGAGGACTACCGCCAGGCCAAGGCCCGGGACTACGACCGTTGGCTGGGCGGAATGCGCAAGCTGCGCCGCCGGGTCGGTTTCAGCCAGGAAAAACACTGAGGTATTCCCTTGCAACGCCAGGAACGCTTTGCCCAGACTATCCTCAACGGCTTTGAAGCTTACTTTGCCGAGTTCCAGAACATTACCCTGGCTGCGCGGACCCGTTTTGAGAACGCCGACTGGCCGGAAATGCAGGTGGCATCGCGCCGGCGCATAGACCTGTACAAGGAAAAGACCAACGAGATATTCGAGTACGTCGAGCTGATTGCAGGGGAGCACCTGCGGGACTTCGAATTCTGGCGGGAATCCAAGGCGGTATATTCGCGCCTCATCGAGGGGCACGATAACTTCGAGATCGCCGAAACCTTTTTCAACTCGGTGTTCTGCGCGGTATTCGATCACCACCAGATTCGCGACGAATACGCCTTCGTGTTTTCTCCCAGGGGAGACATGCCTCCAGCGGATGTGAGCAGGGTGTACCGCGTCTACCGCTGGCAGGACGGAAACCTCCGCAGCGTATTGAAGTCCCTGCTTGAGGACTATGCCTTCGATATTCCCTATGAGGACGCCACGCGCGATATCGGGCATATTGCCGAGGCGGTGGAGAAGTACCTGCCGGGGAGGATGGATTTGAGCGCCGGAAATATCCAGTTCCAGGTACTCCACCAGCACTTCTTTCGCAACAAAAGCGCCTATATCGTCGGCCGCATTGTCGGCGACGGCAAGGCCATACCCTTCGTCCTGCCCATACTCCACAACGAGGAGGGGGCGGTATTCGTCGATACCATTCTCTTCGAGGCGGACAAGCTGAGTGTGATCTTCAGCTTCACCCGCTCGTATTTCTTCGTCAACGCGGCGATACCATCCCAGTACGTGCTGTTCCTCCAGCAGTTGATGCCGGCCAAGCCCATCTCGGAAATCTACAGTGCGATGGGCCATAACAAGCACGGCAAGACCTATTACTACCGTTGCGCCTACCGGCACATGACCAGTACGACGGACAAGTTTATCGTCGCACCGGGCATCAAGGGCATGGTGATGAGTGTGTTTACCCTGCCGTCCTACGATTTCGTATTCAAGATTATCAAGGACCGCTTTACTCCTCCCAAGGAAATGACGCGAGCACAGGTGGAGGAAAAGTATCGCCTGGTAAAACGCTGGGACCGGGCCGGACGTATGGCGGATACCCAGGAGTTCACCAACCTGGCCTTCGCCCGGGAGCGCTTCTCCGACGAATTGATGGAGGAGTTACGTGAAGTGGCGCCGTCGATGATAGAAGAGTACGGCAAAGTCCTGATCGTGCGTCACGTCTACGTCGAGCGGCGCATGACACCGCTCAACCTTTACCTGCAGGGCGCCTCCGATGAACAGGTGGCCGAAGTCATGGACGAGTACGGTAATGCGATCAAACAGCTCGCCGCGGCAAACATATTTCCCGGCGACATGCTGTTGAAGAACTTCGGGGTCACCCGACACGGGCGAGTTGTATTCTACGACTACGACGAAATTCAGCCGCTCACCGAATGTAACTTTCGCGAGATACCCCAGCCGCGAACCGAAGCAGAAGAAATGGCCAGTAAGCCCTGGTATACGGTTGGCCCCAACGACATCTTCCCGGAGGAATTCCGGCTGTTCTTCTCCGGCAATCAGCGAGCGCGCAAAGTCTTCGACCAGATGCACAGCGATATTTACGAAGCTGATTTCTGGCGCGGGCTGCAGGAACAGGTTCGCAGCGGGTACATCGAGAGCTTCTTCCCCTATCGACGCAAGTTACGCTTCGACAGGGGAGTGCCGAATTGAAGTAGAACAACGCGCTCTGATCATCGGTGTTTAGGCCGGCCTGTCAGGCCAGCCCGGAACACTCCCGATGACGGAAGCAGTCCGTCACGTGATCGTTTACCATGCCTGTGGCCTGCATGTGAGCGTAGACAATGGTGGAGCCCACAAAGGTGAAGCCGCGCTTCTTCATGTCCTTGCTGATGGTGTCGGACAGCGGGGTATTGGCGGGTACCTCGGCGAGACTGCGCCAGCGATTGATGATCGGTTGGCCGTCGACGAAGTCCCACATGTAGTCCGTGAAGCTGCCACGTTCCGCCTGGACCTCGAGGAAAGCCCGCGCATTTTTGCGGGCCGCATAGACCTTGAGTCTATTGCGGATTATGCCGGGGTTTTTCAGCAGCTTCTCCAGCCGGGCGTCGGTGTAGCGGGCGATTTTTCGCGCGTCGAAATTGTCGAAGGCTTTGCGATAGGCTTCCCGCTTGCGCAAAACGGTGATCCAGGAAAGGCCTGCCTGGACACCTTCGAGCAGGAGAAATTCAAAAAGTTGGTCGTCATCCCGTAGCGGAACCCCCCACTCATTGTCGTGATACTGGACATAGAGGGGATCGTCGCCACACCAGGCGCATCGCTTGGACATTCCAGGTATTCCCTTGGGTTTGGGGATGATGAGTGAGTATGGTTGGCTATCATTACGCTGTCCAATGCAAGGGCGACGAATGAGTGCTATCGGGCCGCCTGCTGTTGAAATTGGGTTTTATGGGAGAGAGGAATGTCTGAAGAAATTCTGTACCAAAGGGATGGAAGTGTGCGGAGGATCGTGCTGAATATCCCTTTGCGCCACAACTCGCTGGGTGAGAGCGAGCTGGAAGCACTACACAGGATACTCGATGAACTGGAAGGCGACAGCGAGGCGCGCGTACTGACCGTCACGGGAGCGGGGGAGAGCACCTTCTGCGCGGGGGCATCCTTGAAGGACCTCGGCGGCGGAAAAATTAGCGGGGACCACTTCCAGAGCGTCACGGACCGGATTGCCGCCCTGCCATTTCCTACCCTGGCCCTGTTGAATGGCAACGTATTCGGTGGGGGTGTTGAACTGGCCTTGAGCTGTGACTTCCGTATTGGTGTAAGTGGCTCGCGAATGCGGGTCCCGGCGGCCCGGATTGGCCTGTGCTACCCAATCAGTGGCATACAACGCTTCGTTGAAAGGCTCGGAGCTAGCACCGCAAAGCGAATTCTTGTTGCCGCGGAGGAGTTCGATGCAACAGGGATGGTAGACATCGGCTTCCTCGATCGCCTGGTGGATAGAGAGCAACTCGTTGAAGCAGGCGAAGCATATGCCGGCCAGATCGCAGACCTGGCGCCCCTGGCCGTCAAGGCGATGAAGGGGATCATCAACCAGGCAGCCGCTGGAACCGTGGATCACCAGGCGGCAGCCATTGCGGCACAGCAGTGCCTGGGATCCTCCGACTTACAGGAGGGCTTCGCTGCGCAACGGGAAAAACGATCGCCAAGTTTCAGAGGAGTGTAGGGGGAGGAAGCCCGCGCAGGCGTCAGGTTGAGAGTGGGCCATGGCATGTGAGGTCCCGCCCGATACCTATCCAGGGCATCTCCAGCCCCTGTAACCAGCGAATGCCCGCTTGCTCGGTCTTCAGGCGGGCGACTGTGGCAGCGCTACAGGCAGCGAGGCAGGTATCTGCAATCACTCCAACACACAACATGCCGGGCACGGGATACCCGTCAATCGGGCTCAGCGCGCGCCCGAAGGTCTCGCCCTGGTACGCTATCGTGTGATCGAAGTCCCCTCGCAGGGCAAGGCTTTTTCCATTGATCTTGATGCGATTGATCGCACTGCGGGACCCGTGTGGAAGCCGCACGCCGAATAACCAGTTGGAACCATCAGCCTGTTTGCCAATGCTTGTTGCATCGTGTTCCATCTCGATACACGCATGTTGTACCCCCTCCGCTACCAGGAGTTTGCGTATATTGTCGAGTGTATAAGCCCGGATGAAGGTGTCGAGATCGAGGCTCATGCCCACATGCTCGAGGCGTGCGCCCTGCTCATCCAGCTTCAGTTTGGACCACCCGACGAGCCGAAGAAGATCACTGATCTGCCCTGGCGTAGCGCGTAGCCTGCCGTCCTCTGTGTAGCAATTATTCAGAATGCCGATTGTGGGGTCGTAGACCCGGCTCGTTTCCTGCCACAGGGCGGTAGCGAACTTGAAAAGGCTTCGGGCCTCTGCGTCGAGTGGAACGACATACTCGGTGCCCGCAGCCCGGTTGATCTCACTTACAATACTATCGGGATGATAAGCGCTGAAACGGGCCTCGAGACGCCGTAATTCTCTTGCGGAAAGCTCGGTCAGTTCTTCAGCGTCACTGGATGACTCGTGCAGCGAAATCAGGCACGACTTGCCGAAACCCTGGATACGTGATCGCTGTAGCATTATGGAGCTTTCTGGAGAGAGCCCGGTTGTGAGTATATTCGCCCAATACTATTGGGCTTTACACGAGCGCGCAATGGATTTACCCCGCGCTGGATTGCCCGGAGAGCAGCGGTATGTGGACTTCGATCCCCGTACCTTCCAGTTCTTTGTCCCATACAACACTCCCGCCGAGTGATTGAGCAAGTGCGAGAACGACAGAAAGACCAGCAGTGGTGGGGTACAGAGGGTCTATACCCGGAGGGAGCCCCCTTCCGCTATCGGATACGCTGAGCACCCGGTAGGGAACGCCACTACCTTCCTCAGTGACCGAGCCAAAGCAAATATCGATATAGCCGACAGCTTGATCGGCATCAAAGGCATGTTCGATGGCGTTCTGGATAAGCTCGTAAAAAATGATGGCTACAGGCGATGCCAGCGAAGCCGGTAACAGCTCGTCAGGAACCTGGTTAATGGTGAACACTGGTACATCGCTCGGAGAGCGCTCCTCGAGGAGATGACTGGACACTTTTTCGATAAAAGAGTGTAGGTTTGCGAGCAGATAACCTGTTTGATAGTGGTAGGATTCTTCGAGCACGCCCAGGCAGTACAAGTGGCCTGTTATTGCCAATGACACGCCTGAATCCCTTTCGTCGAGCGCAACTGCGCAAGCGCGAATCAGATTCAGGGTAGTTTCGTTTTGTGCGTGAATAGCCTTGATTACCTCGTCCTGGTAATCGCGCTCTTCCTCAAGCTCATTCTGGGCCCTGAAGGCCTGGCAGCTCATCTCATCTGCGAGGGCGATCGCCTGGTTTTTAAGAACGTAAGTTCGGTAAGCTCTCAAGCTGAGCCAGATCATCACCACGATAGCCAGACAGGCTGTATAAAGTGCGAGGCGTGTTTCCCACCAGTTGGGAAGAATGCGTATATCAATCGATGCCCCTTCGTAATTCCAAGTGCCTGCGGAATTGGCGCCTATGACGCGGAATTTGTAATCACCTACGGGGAGGTTTGTGTAACTGGCGGTGTGGGTATGATTGCTGTCGATCCAGGTGGTGTCGTGGCCTTCGAGTCGGTACTTCGTTTGATTTGACTTTGGATCTAGGAAATCTAATACACCAAATGAAACGCTGAAACTCGCATCCGCCCTCAAAAATTCGATTTTCTGTATTTTCTCCAGTTTTTCGAAACTAATAACCGACCCCGTAGTATTGGCAGAAAAATTCGTGAGGACAATTTCTGGAATATTATCACCGCCCAATTTCAGATTTGGAGTTATGATGTTATAGCCATTTGCCCCGCCAAGGAAAATGTTGCCCGATGAGTCGAGGTAAGTTGCACCAAAATTGAAATCATTCGACTGGAGTCCGTCAGATTCGAGATATCTGGCTATCAAATCCAAATTTTCTCCTAATACAAAAACACCATGCTGTGTCGCTATCCAGAGCCGTTTAAAGGGATCAGTGATCATTCCATAAATACTAAATGTATCTAAATCTACATCGGTGTTTAACCTGGAAAGATACATCCGGTTATTTTTTATATCGTGTAATTTTGCCGTAAAAATTCCGTGATCCTTGGTTCCAACCAAAATATCACCATCTGCTGATTCCGACAGTGAGAGTATCATTGTGGGACTCGCGTCGACTTCGTATTTCGTTACAAGGAGAACGAATCTATCTTGTTCTATCGAGTAGCGGTAAATACTGCTTCCTGCAACAACGAAAACCTCTCCAGTACTTGAAGTGAAAACTATTGTAGTTATCAAACTGTCGAATTCAGGATATACATATAGTTTTCCGGAATTTATTCGAAAGACGCCAGAAGAATATGACGTTATCCATAGATCACTGCCCTCAGAATAAACCAACTTAGTAACTGGAATATTTCGAAGTTCTGAAAAGGGTGCAGAATAAGATGTGTAGGACCTTGGGTCGAAAGAGATGAGGCCCTCCCTCCAAGTGCCTAGCCAGACGCGTTCTTTGTCCACTGCCACGCTCATTATCCTATGATCTGAAATGGATGGCGATAGAATTGTGTCGACCCGCTGGTGCTTATTTGATTGTTGGTTGAGTTTGTAAAGTCCGTCGAAAGTAGCTACCCAAAAATCATTGTTATAGCCCTCTGAAAATGCCATCACATCGTTGTGTACGGAACTGTTTCGCATATTAAGATGAGTAATCGGCGACTCGGAGATGTAATTGAGGCCGTGGTAAGTTCCCACCCAAATTCTGCCATCAATTTTTCTCAATAGAGTGACATGGTTGTGAGTTAACGCTGAATTAGAAGTGTTAAATCTGGTTATTTCATTGGTTTTGGTAGAAAAGCGAATGATGCCTCGGTCTGTGCCAATCCAGACATGGTCGCCAGTTGTGATAATGCCGCTAACAGAAAAATCTCCAAGGTGGGAAATATCTTCTCGGAATAACAGCTTCTTGGTTCTAGTGTTTATGACGCCAATGTACTTTTCTTTCGTAACTATGTAGAGGAAATCTGCACTTTTATACATAGTTGATATTCCAGTAATTTCCAGATGAGGCAAAAATTCCCGTATTTTATGAGTATTGGAGTCTGCCAGAAACATACCTTTATCTGATCCGATTAATACCGAGCCAGCTTCCCAAGGTATTACAATATTAGCGCTGTTAATTTTTGAGTATAAATCAGAGGAATTCGGCCAGGTTTCTCTTTTGGTTAAGTTTCTATTGATGGCAACCAGGCCTTCGCGTCCAATTGACCAAAAGCAGTTGGCTGAGTCGTAAACAAATTGCTCATAAAATCGCCCTAGACCTTCGCTTTCGGCCGCGGATTTGACAAATACTTCATCCTCTGAATTCCACTCCAATATTCCGGAGCCGAATGTGGCCAAAATCAGCCTGTCATCTTCGCCTTGTGTAATGCTTCTTATATCAGATGTTGAAGATGTAATATTGGATAGCCGGAAAAAATCGTGGTCTCCATTTCCAAAGAATTTGTAGAGGCCGCTTTGTGTAGCAACCCACAGAAACCCAGATTTGTCCTGATATATTGAGGTTATTGTTGGCTGTTCAATTTCGACGTTGATTGTCGCAGGGACGATTTTTGCGTTTAGATTTGGAGTGCCATTGGAACTCTTTGCTTCGACAATGTAAAAGCAAAGGAACGTGAAAGCTATTTGATAAAATATTGAACGTCTTATAGTCACAACTTCCGTGTTGTGTCGATTACCGATAAGTACTAGGGTTGGTTAAGGAGTATAGGACAGGATTCCAGACCCGGCTAGTTCTCTGTTAAAGATATCAAGTGCGTTCTGAAATTCATTGACTATTTCCATGTCGGGGTTGTGCTTCTGAACTCTCGCTTCCTCTTCCAGTTTGCTTGCGATAGCTCGAATTTGCGTGGCGCCGACGTTGACACTCAGAGATTTTATAAAGTGAGCTTGTTTAGCAGTTGATGACAGATCCTGCTGAGAAATACTTGTCTCGAGCGCCGAAATAGCTTCAAGCATCTGTCGATTGAAGTTTGAATATATTGTGGGAACAAGAGATTTCCCGGATTGATTTTCAAGTTCCTGGATGTTCTTAATTGCCGAATAGTCTGCAATTGTTCTGTCTAACTCAGTACTATGATTTATCGTATTGGTCTTAAGGTTTTGCGGTGATAGCGTGGATTGGTGTGAGTCTAATCTCTTGATGTATTTTTCACAAATTGACTTAATGTCACTTAAATCGAAAGGCTTCGCTACATAGTCGTTCATACCGACGTGCTTGCATTTCTCCACCTCACTCTTAGTTGTACCCGCTGTCAAAGCGATAATTGGCGTAGTTTCGGTATTTCTAATTTTCTCAATGGACCTGATTTCCGCCGTTGCTTCATACCCATCCATCACTGGCATCTGGCAATCCATAAATATGAGATCAAACGATTTTGATTGAAATATATCTACAGCATCACGGCCATTGCTAACTATAACGGTTTCAAACTCGAGAATATTCAGCATCTCCAAAATGATATCTTGGTTTACCTCAGCGTCTTCGGCCACGAGAATTCGTGGTAATGCTATATTCACTACCTTTCTATCCGAACGAGGTGAGGCTTGGGGTTGAAAATCACGCTTTGTTACATATTTCTCTATTGCGGTTCCTATTTCCGAGAGTGTCATGGGGATCGATATTGATGGAATTTGGTTAGCATGCTCGACGGTTTTCGCATGAATTTGTGAAGAGATTCTGAATAAAGCAGTTTCGGAAGATCTTATATACTCTATGATATTTTTTGATGTATCTTGTAGTGATTCGAAATCTACGAGCGCTAAGTCAAAAATTTTATCGGACTGTATAAGGTCCGCAGTAGAAGAATAATATTCGCACTTAATGCCTAGATGAATTAGATGGCATAACGCCATTTCGACGATATCGCTATCGGTTGATAGAACGGCTGCGTATAGGTGCGGATAGCTAGGTTTAGCTGGCTTTTGAAACTCCGGAAGTAGGACGGGCAGTTTTATCGAGATGCGCGTGCCTCTTCCCATAGCTGAAGCCACATTCATCGATCCGTTCATTATCTCTACAAGATTTTTCGAAATTGAAAGCCCTAGTCCCGTTCCTCCATATTGCCGTGTAGTGCTGGCATCGGCTTGTGTGAAGGCGTCAAATACTTTGGATTGTGTTGCCTCGTCCATTCCAATTCCGGTGTCTGAGACGGCTATAGCTAAAATATCGCTCCCATTCTCGAGTAGTACTTTCGCGCTTACGACAATTTTTCCTGTGTGGGTAAACTTTATGGCGTTACTGATCAGGTTCATCACTACTTGCCGAACCTTGGTCGGATCTCCCACTAATCTGACTGGCACTGACGAGTCAATTATGTTTACTAATTTTAGGGCCTTTCTGTTCGCAGGCTCACCCTGGAGGTAACAGACCTCATCTACTAATTCGAAGACGGAATAATCGACCTGTTCGACATCAATTTTCCTCGCTTCGATTTTCGAAAAGTCCAAAATATTATTAATCAATGAAAGTAATGACTCGCCGCTATTTCGAGCGGCCTCGGCAAAACGTCTTTGTTCGTCGGTAAGATTGGAGTGCAGCAATAAATCGGTCATTCCTAGCATACCATGCATAGGTGTCCGAATTTCGTGACTCATGGTTGCAAGGAAGTCCGATTTTGCGCGATTCGCGGTCTCGGCAGCCTGTCTTGCGCGCTGTAAGTCTATAGTGCGTTCGGCTATTCGCGCTTCGAGTTCTTTTTGGCGTTCAAGAACTAACCGTGATCTTCTCTTTAACTGATATATTCCAGCAATTACTAGGAGAGCCACGGCAGACGCGTAGATTGCATAGGCAACTGGGCTCAACCAAGGAGCTGGATGCACAATTATTGGGATGTCGATGGCATTCCAGTTCCACGCCCCGCTAGGGCTCGCGGCGGCGAACTTTAAGTTGTATCTACCCGCAGGAAGTGTACTAAAGGATGCGATACGAGCGTCCGGAGAAATATTCCAGGACGGATTTATTCCGTCCAGTTTATATGCATATTGCACATAGTCGGGGTTGGTATAATCCGCAGCATAGACTTCAATAGAGAAAAATTTATCTTGATATGAAAGGTGTAAAGCCTCTAATTGGTTGTATCCCTTTTCGAAAAATACCCTTTCATTCATGATATTGATAGAGTAGATCGAGACCTTTGGAGGGCTGACGTTAGAAGCGATTGTCTCAGGATTTAAAATGTTGAAGCCTCTATTGCCACCAAAATAGATCAGTCCATCGGTTGAACTAAATGAAGCCCCCATATTGAACTCCAAGCCCTGCAGGCCTTCACTCAATGTGTAATTTGTAACTTCAGATCTACCTTCTTCAATTTTTGAAATTCCCCGATTATGAGATGCCCAAATATTGTTAAACTGGTCTATCTGTATCCCATAGATATTGGCGCTTGGGAGACTTAAAGTCTGAATGTGGCTGAGTAAATGGGGCCTGAGTTGCTGACGAGATGCGGCCGGCCAGCTAATTAGCCCGTTCCCAGCGCTTCCAATCCATAAGTTCTTGTCAGCATCCTCATTGAGTTCCCAAACGATGTTTGAAGCGAGAGATATCCCAGTATCAGGAGAGCTGTTGAATTCTTGAAATGCCTTGCGTTGCTCATCAAATCTGCTTAATCCATTTTCAGTACCCACCCAAATGTACCCGAATGAGTCCTCGAATAAAGCGATGACGTAATTGCTATTTAACGATAATGAATCGCGAGGGTTGTGTCTAAGGGTAATGAAATCATCAGTCCCCTTTTCTAGTACGCTTAAGCCGCCTCCATATGTACCAAAAAGAATCGTCCCCGAGCGAAGCTTGAGAATAGAAGTGATTCCATCGGCTCCTATTGAGCCCGGATCACTATCTTTATGGCTATGTACGGTTACGGTGTTGTCTTTCAGGTCTAGTCGATTAAGTCCGCCATTAAATGTGCCAATCCATAAATAATCGCCATCTGCGAGAAGGCTCATAACCACATCGCTGCTAATACCAGGGTTGGTATATCCGTTAATCCACTGAAACTTATTTGCTTCCGGTCTTAGCCTATTTAGTCCTTCATCCGTTCCTACCCAAAGGCTGCCATCTGTCGTCTTCGCAAAAGCATTTACTGAATTGCTAGATAAGCCATAGCTGCTATTGTCCATCGTAGTGAAGTGATGCTGGGTTCCGGAGGCGAGCCCATATAATGTTCCGACCCAGAATTGACCTTCAGAAGATTGAAAGATACTGACTATTAAATCTTCGGGTACGCCAGAGTTCTGAGTTGTGTAACGCTTGAATTTTCCAGATTCAATTGTGAGTCGATTTAGGCCTTTGTGTGTTCCGACCCACAGTGATCCCTCTTTGTCCTGGAAAAGCGCTTCTATTTCATTTGATGATATGGACTCGGGGTCTGAATCTCGGTGGGTAAAATTTTCTAATTGATTTTCTTTTGGCAAATACCGGAATACGCCATTGTTGGCACTGCCTATCCAAAGTTCCTTGGTGGGAGATGATATTATTGTCCTTATGTCTAGGCTGGTTAGAGTTGGAAAGTGCTTTGCTGAATATCCTGGTATGGGATTTATGCTATTAGCATCGATTTTTACGAGCCCAGATAGTTGTGTCCCAGCCCATACTTCTCCTGGCTCAGTCTCGGCAAAATCGTTTACTTTGCCGATAGGTCGGGAGGTTAGTCCATTTGGAATAAAGTGCTTGAATGATAAACTGCTAGGATTGAATACACTGTAGGCATTGTCATATCCGAGCCAAATATTTCCAGCAGAGTCCTTGAATATACTAAAAATTTCATTGGTGAGTGGTGAACTCGGATTTGTAGAGTCTGACAGAAAGACGTCAAAATTGTTCGAAGAGTAATTATATCTGTTAAGCCCTCCGTCTAAGGTAGCAATCCAAATATTTTGGTCATTATCCTCCACTATTCTAGAGACGATGTTGCTGGAAATGCCCTCAGATTGATTCGGGGAGTGCCTGTAAACTTCTAGATTCTTTCCTGTATATCGGTTCAGACCTTCTTGCGTAATAAACCACAAGGCGCCACGCGAGTCTTGAAACGTTTGACGAACACTTTGTTGTGAGAGTTGTTGGGAAACAGGAGAGAGGGAGAAGGTAATGTCGTTTTTTTCGTGCAATATATTTCTCGCTAACCCATGTGGGGCAGCGAATATCGCGATTAGGATACAAAGGGCGAACTGTAACCTCATGTACCAAGGTATGGCTTCGATTAAGGGCTTGAGGCGAGTCTAGCGCTATGTGAGGGCTTAGACCAGAAAGTTCTGGGTTATAAGTAACTTAGGTGCTACTTCAAATTTGGAAGAAGGGTAGACGAAGTAAAAAGGCCCAGCACAATTGTGCTGGGCCTTTTTTCAAGCTGTCGGGACTCTGATTATCGCAGTCCCCAGCGGTATGCTGACTGGTCCGGGTTAGATCTGAGTCCCCACCGATAAGCAGACTGTTCGGAGAAAGAGCGAAGTCCCCAGCGGTAAGCGGACTGATCAGAGAATGAACGCAGGCCCCATCGATAAGCCGATTGCTCTGAAAAACTCATACTCCCCCACTGATACCCGGAATTGGTGGCATAAGTCTCAGAAGCACCCGCATCACCACTTTTCTCCTGGCTCCACTTGTACCCGGCTTTTCTTGCAGCGTTACCGGCCCAGTCGGTTGTGGCTTCCGCAGGCTGGGAGGCTTTGCCCCACTTGTAGCCGGAAGTGCTCGAAGCGTTGTAAGCGCGAGCGTTAGCCAGTGAGTGGCTTACGCGGTGAACGAGGCTGTGCTCGCTGGCGCTGGTAGCGGCCTGAGTGTTCACTTCTGCCATAGAGGCCATTGGGCTGAGCGAAACGCTAGCGATGGCGGCAATGGATACTTTCTTCAGTGCGGATATGATGTTCATTTCGACTCGTCCTCGCTGGCCGGGGGGGTCACCAGTGTGACTCACTTCAAAGTTCGTGTGCATTCTCTGCGACCTGCTTCACATTACGCGGCCCGGATGCTTGACTTCGTTATACGAGTAGTAGGTAGCTTTCTAAACATACCCCTATAACCTTTTTGGGGTATAGGCTCAGGCTTTAGTAGCGCTCAGGTATGTGCTTGCTCTCGCTGAAGGGCGATAACACATTGAATAATAAGTGAATATTCTTTCGGGCGTGGCGCCGGGGCTTGCTCAGGGTGGGGCGCCGATAGCCTCGACGAGGGCCTTTTCCTGCTGGTAGAGCAGTTGCCACTGGAAGGGGTTGTTCTCTTTTTCGTCTGCGGTGAGGCGTTCAACGTGGGCCTTTATTCCCCAGGCGCGGCTGTCGCTCTTGCCTTTCACGGGGGCTAGGGGCGAGAGCAGCTGCTTGAGGTTGGGGAGGGTGATCGCCCCTGTCTCATCGACGATGGCCGGGCCCTCGAAGTGTTCCAGCATGCCGATATCGCGCTCGATATCCAGGCCCAGGTTGCCGCATTCGCTGTCGCCGACAAGGATGGCCCTGATGATATTCACGTAGCCCTGCCCCTGGACGAATGGGCTGTAGGCGAGGAGGCCGTCGCCATTGATGGCCGGATCGGCCCCGGTCAGTAATTTGCACTTCACATCGTCTGGTGAGAGTGCCGGTTCGAGTTGCAGCAAGAGGGCGGTAAGCCCTGAAACGATTGCAGCGGCCTGGGAGGAACCGGTGAGAACGAAGGCATCCTTGCCCAGCAAGTACTCCGGGTGCTCCCGGGTCAGGCCGGAGTCCGGCCTGATCAGGCCGGTGATATGGCCTCCAGGCGCCACGATGTCAGGCTTTATGTGAGCTTCCGGAGTGGGGCCGCGGGACGAGAAGTCCGGTATGTAGTCGTCCGAGCGGTCCCATGGGGTCCAGGAGTCGGTCACTGCGCCCACGGTAATGATGTAGGGGATGTTTCCGGGTGATCCGATGGTCATTTCGCCGGGCCCTTCATTCCCCGCGGCGGCGATTACGACGATGCCATCGGCCCAGGCCTGCATGACTGCCTGGTTAATCGGGTCGAGAAAGTAGGGCCAGCGGGGGCGGGCGGCGAAGGAGAGATTCAGTACCCGGATGTCAAAGCGTTCCCGGTTGTCGATAACCCACTGGATGCCGCGCACGATATCCAGCATGGAGCCCTGGCCGCTCTCATTGAAGGCCTTGATGGGGATCACCAGGGAGTCCGGGGCGACCCCCCTGTAGCCGCCGGTGGGGGAGCCCTTGCGAAAGCTCTTGGCGCTGTTTGCCAGCGCGCTAATGAGGTGAGTGCCATGGCCACTCTCGTCGAAGGTGGTATCCACCTCCTGGCCGATGATTGCGTCGTAGCGGGCTGGAATGCGCTGTTTGCCGTGAGTGTCCAGGGTCAGTGCGGGATGTTCCCAAAGGCCGGAATCCAGAACTGCCACAGTCACCCCCGAGCCCGTCACTCCCTGTTGGTGCAGCGCGTTCGCGCCGGTGACTTCGCTGTAGTAATAGTCCGTCTCGTTGTCGGGGTAACCGGGCATGAGTTTCACCGAGCAGTCATTGGTGAACCTGGCTTCAATATTGAATTTGCTCTGGTCGAGGGGTCCCGCAGGTGGTTTGTTCTGGAACGCGACTTCCAGTCGCATGGCCTGGTGCGGCCCAATGGAAACCTCCTCGCGCGGAATGAAGCTGGCTGTCCCGGCAACGCTCTCCGCGGCAAGCACCTGCTCGTCCAGCGACAGTTCGCTAATGTCGCCGAGTGCCGGAGGCCATTCCAGTTGTAGATCGGCGAGTCGGGCGGCCTTCCCCTTCTTGTTGTGCATGGTCCAGGCGAAGCCTTTGGCTGTCGTTGCCAGCGCCACCGAGCCCGCCACCTGGCAATTATCGCCGCTTTTGGGATTCTGCTGCGGCGCTTCCGGCTGATCCTCCATCGCCAGGTCGTCGATGTAGCGCTCGACGCTACCTGACTCCAGGATGGCGTCGAGTTGCTCGCGGCTAAGCTTGGCCCCAACCGCGCGGATGGCAGGCAGGTGATGGGTGATTTCACCGCCCTGGGCTCGTACCAGTTCAGCCATGGCATCGGCGGACTTCCCCTGCAGCATGGCCTCAAGGGCGCTTGCGGGCGGGGCGATCAGCAGCGTGGCAGATGTCAGTATTGCCAGGTTGGCGAGAAGCCGGTATTGGATCATGCTCAGCTTGCGGCTATGGGGATTTTACTCGCCGGGTGGATTGTCGAGGAAGCGCTGATACAGCATATCGGGTACGTCCTCAGGATAGATCGGGTGGGAAAAGTAGAAGCCCTGCAGCAGATCGCAGCCGTGCGCTACCAGGTAGTCCAGTTGCTCCTGCTGCTCTATGCCTTCTGCGATAACCGCCAGCTTCAGGGTCTTCGCCAGCGCGATGATCGCCTCGACAATTGCCGCGCCGTCCGCGCTTTGCATATCCGCCACAAAGCTCTTGTCGATCTTGAGGGTGTCGATGGGGAAGCGCTTGAGGTAGCTCAGTGACGAGTAGCCCGTGCCGAAGTCGTCCACCGCCAGTTTCAGGCCGAGCGCCTTGAGCTTTCTCAGCCGTTCGATATTCGTGGGTGCGTCATTCATGATCGCACTCTCGGTGAGTTCCAGTTCCAGGCGGTTGGGTGGTAGACCGGAATTCTTCAGGAATTGCTTCAGCCAGTCCGGGAGGTTGCTCTGGTTGAATTGCAGCGGTGAAATATTCACGCAGACTGTAAAGGGGCGTAGGCCGAGAGAATCCCAGTACTGGCAATGCCGGGTTACTTCTCCGAGGACCCACTCACCCAGTTCTATGATTTGTCCGGTGCGCTCTGCAACCGGGATGAAATCGCCGGGAGAGACCATTCCCCGGACCGGGTGCTTCCAGCGCACCAGAGCCTCCATGCTCACGACTTCGCCGGTCTGACTATTCACCTGGGGCTGGTAGCGAAGCTCCAGTTCGTGATTACGCATGGCGTCGCGCAACTCCTCTTCCATCTTGAGTTGCTCGACCGCCTGGGAATTCATTTTTTCGTTGTAGAAGCGGAAGCAGGCACGACCTTCCGCCTTGGCGGCGTACATCGCGGTATCCGCGTTGCGCAGCAGGGTGTCCGGGTCTTCACCGTCCTGGGGGAAGAGGGCGATGCCGATACTTGGCGTCACCACCGGGTTGTGCGACTGCAGCGGAATCGGTTGGGACAGGGCGTCGAGTATGCGTTTGGCCACTGTCTCTATCTGCTGCAGGTTGGTGATGTCGGAGAGCACAACCGTGAACTCGTCGCCGCCGAGGCGCGCGATTTCCGTATTGGACTCCCTGGCGTCCTCGGCGCTGTTGTCGGTGTAGTAGTTGATCGCATCGTCTTCGCGCAACTCGACAGTCAGCCTTTTGGCGATTTCCACCAGCAGACGGTCACCCCGCCCGTGACCGATGGAGTCGTTGATCCGTTTGAAATGGTCGAGGTCGATGAACATCAGGGCGGCGCCAGTACCGTGGCGCCGACAGCGCTTGAGTATCCGGTTCAGCTGTTCGTTGAAGCTGCGCCGGTTTGGCAGGCTGGTCAGCGGGTCGTAGTAGGCCAGGTAGCGGAGGCGGTCCTCCTGGCGTTTGAGTGCATTGAATGCGTCGCTGGCGCGCAGCATGTACTGTACGTCACGCCCAAGTAAAGTCCAGTTGACGGGCTTGGTCTTGTACTGGGTGGCTCCTGCATCGAAGCCCTGGTCGATGGATTCGCGGTCGTCCGATCCAGTGACAATCATGATGGGGATGGACTCGCCCTGGGGCAGCTGGCGAATGCGGCGGCACACTTCCAGCCCGGTCATGCCAGGCATCTCGACGTCGAGGAATACCAGGTCGGGGCGCTCGCGGACAAACATGTCGATGGCCTCGACGCCGTCAGCCGCCTCGACCACGGTCATGCCCTCCGACTCGAGGCATTGCCGAGTCAGGAGGCGAACATTGAAGTCGTCGTCGCAAACCAGGATTTTAGCCCGTGGCAACAGGCCGTCGTGACTGGACATGGATATCCGCGAGCATTTCTAATCAATAGGCACTTGTTAGGCTACCACTCCTCGCAGCACCCGCCTAGCGGAGAGTTGAGTTTCAATCAATTTGCCCGAATGGCTCAGGGCAGGATAAATTCGCGCCTTTTATGCTGCTGTTCCTGGATGAAGCGGGGCAGTTGTTGCAGGGGGAAGGCGGGGCTGAAGTAGAAACCCTGCACCTGCTGGCACTGATTCTCACGCAGGAATTCAATCTGCTCGTAGGTCTCGGCGCCCTCCGCGATCACCAGCAGGTTCATGCGCCGACCCATCTCGATAATCATGTTGCATACGGCGGCCTGGTGCGCGTTGTGGGGCAGGTCGCGAACGAAGCGGGCGTCGATCTTCAGTGCGGATATCGGTAGTTCGGTGAGATGGGAGAGCTGCGAGAAACCGGTGCCGAAGTCGTCGAGGGAAAACGAGATACCCAGTTGGCCCAACTCGTCCATGCGCTGCTGAACCGCTTCGGGGCTCTTGAGTATGGTCGATTCAGTCAGCTCGAACTCGAGCCGGGAAGCGTCCGTGCCGGTGCGCTTGATGATTTCCTTGACGATGTCGACGAAAGGTTCGTCCTGGAACTGGGTGAAGGAAATATTCACGGCGACATCGATGTCCCTGATGCCCTGTTCGTCCATCCAGACCTGGGCGGAGCAGGCGTGTTGGATCACCTGGTAACCGATGGTCTTGAGCAGGCCCATGTCTTCGCAGGTGGCGATAAACTCGCGCGGCAGGAGCAGTCCGCGATCCGGGTGGTTCCAGCGCAGCAGTGCCTCGAGGCCGACAAGGCGGCCACTGATGAGGTCGATGCGGGGCTGGTAGTGCAGTTCAAACTGGTTCTTGCGCACTGCGGTGCGCAGCTCTGCGGCCAGTGAGTTATTGCCGCCGTGGTCGAAAGTCAGTTGTTCGTTGTAGCGGATGAACTTGCCGCCGCTGATACTCTTGGCCTGCTGCATGGCCGAGCGGGAGCATTCCACGAGGTCTGAAAATTCCTGCCCGTCATCGGGGAAGATGGCGGCGCCGATGCTGGCGTCGATGGAAACCTGCTGGTCGCTCAGGATCATCGGGGCCGCGATAGACTTCAACATCTTGTCGGCGATCTGCTGCACATCGCTGGCGCTGGCCACGTCCTCGAGCACGACCGCGAACTCGTCCGCCCCCATGCGCGCGATGCTGTCGGTATTGCGCAGCTTGTTCAGCAGTCGCCGGGAAATGGTCTTGATCAGCAGGTCCCCGTCCGCCTCGCCGTAGTGGTCGTTGATGTTGGCGAACTGGTCCATGTTGATGTACAGCAGCGCGGTGTTGAAGCCGTAGCGCCGCGAACGCTCCATCGCCCGTTCGAGGTGGGCGCGAAAGCCGACCCGGTTGAGGGCGCCGGTCAGGGGGTCGCGGTGGGACAATTGCTGGATCTTGCGCTCCGCCTCGCTCAGGCGGATGTTGTAATCGAGAACCCTGTGTACGAGGGCGTCCTGCAACTGGCTGCGTACCAGGTAATCCCGGGCGCCGAATTCGCGCATCTGTTCAAACAGCGCCGGATTCTCCGCGTCGAGGAGCAGGATGATGGGGACGGTGGAGTCGTTTTTCTGCGCGAGGCGCAGCAGGTATTCCGTTTCGGCGCCCTGGGCCATGATCACCGCATCGACGTCGGGGTCGAGGAAGGCCTCCAGCGGGCGTTCGAGGGACTCCGGGCTGACGGCCTCGAAGCGGGTGGCGGCGGCGCGTTGCAGGCACTGCGAAAGAACCAGGTGGTCAGCCTGATTTTCCGAAATGATCAATACCCTGAATTGCCCCACTAATGGCCCCTGGTCAGTCGCCCGTTCATTGGCGCCGGTGCTGTCCCGCCCCGTCACACCGGTCAGCGCTAATGCGCTTATCCTTATATAACATGAAGTTATACGGAAACATTCAATAAAATTCTAGTGAATGTTCACAAAAACTTTGGCCGCGCCTGCTTTGCTCTGCTTCGTCGCCCCCGCCAAAGTGGTGCGGCGCGATCTCCTGGCTTCCGAGCCCGGGAAACTGTGGTAGACTCTGCGCCCCTTCACGCTGTCCCATTGCCGTCATGAGCATCGCCTCCGACAAACTCGAAAGCATTCGCCTGCAGGTCCAGGAACATCTGGATCGCGCGGAGCAGCAGCGCCTCACACCCGCGCAGGAAGCGGCCCTCAAGGACCGCATCAAGGCGCGGCTGGAGGCGGAGAACGCGGTCATCGTCGCCCACTACTACACTTCGCCGGCCATCCAGGCCCTGGCGGAAGAAACCGGCGGCTGTGTTTCCGATTCCCTGGAAATGGCGCGCTTCGGTCACGACCACCCGGCACAGACCCTGATTGTGGCCGGGGTAAAGTTCATGGGCGAGACGGCGAAGATCCTCACACCTGACAAGCGGGTGTTGATGCCGACCCTCGAAGCCACCTGTTCGCTGGATGTCGGCTGCCCGATCGACGAGTTTTCCGCCTTCTGTGACCAGCACCCGGATCGCACCGTGGTGGTCTACGCCAATACCTCGGCGGCGGTGAAGGCGCGCGCTGACTGGGTGGTGACCTCCAGCATCGCGCTGGACGTTGCGGAGCACCTCGCCGACCAGGGCGAGAAAATTATCTGGGCCCCGGACCAGCACCTGGGCAACTACGTGCGCCGGGAAACCGGTGCCGATATCCTGATGTGGGACGGCGCCTGTATCGTGCACGAGGAATTCAAGGCGCGGGGCATCGCCGACCTCAAGGCCGTCTACCCCGACGCGGCGGTACTGGTGCATCCCGAGTCGCCGCAGGCGGTGCTGGAACTGGCGGACCGGGTCGGCTCCACCACGCAGATCATCAAGGCGGCCAGGGAGATGGATCGGGAGCGCTTCATTGTCGCCACCGACCAGGGCATCTTCTACAAGATGCAGCAGGAAGCCCCGGGCAAGGAGTTCATCATCGCCCCCACCGCTGGCGAGGGCGCCACATGCCGCAGCTGTGCCAACTGCCCCTGGATGGCGATGAACGACCTCGAGGCGCTGGCCGCGGTGTTCGAGCGCGACGACAACGAAGTCTTCGTCGATCCCGCGCTCGGCGAGAAAGCGATGGTGCCCCTGCGCCGGATGCTGGATTTCGCGGCGCAGCTCAATCTCAGTGTGAAAGGCAAGGCCTGAGCCCCCGCTAGAAGTTCTCCATCTGCTCCCGCATCGCGGCCACGTCCGCCTGCCGCTGGTTGATGCGCGCGCTGGTCGGGTAGTCGTTCTTCACCAGTTTCTGCGCGTATTCCAGCTGTTCCTGCGCCTGGTCCAGGTAGCCATTGAGAATGAAATACTCGGCGCGGGCCTGGTGCAGTCCGATGATGTTGCCGGACAGCCCCTGCACTTCCGCGAGTTCGTACCATAGCCCCGGGTCGTTGGGGTAATTCTTGCTCTGGGCGACAAGTACCTCTTCCGCGATATGCGCCTGCTGGTTGCGGGTCAGGGCGCGGGCGTACTGCATGGTCAGGGGGTGGTTGCCCGGGTTCAGCTCCAGTTGTTTCCGCAGTTTGTCCACTGCCGGCTGGGCATCGCCACGCAGCAGGTCGATCTCGGAGTCGGCGATGACGTATTCGATCCGTGTGCGATCCCCGGACCAGATGCCATCCAGTTCCAGCGCCGCCGCATCGGCGCGGCCTGCGTCGATCAGAGCCAGTACCAGTCCGTACCGTGAAGCCTCGGGCGAGCGCGGTGTTCCCTGCAGTTCACCGCGAAAGCGCTGGATAGCCTCCTCCGGTGTCGCCGCCAGCTGGTTGCGGACTCGCGCGCGCATCAGCTGGAAGTCGAGGCTGTCAGCGTGCAACTGGCGGGGATACTGGCGGGCGCGGTTGCGCGTGTCCGCCACCCGGTTTTCCGAGAGGGGGTGGCTGCGCAGGAACTCGGGGATGCGCTCCGCACTGGTGTAACGGGAGGACTGCAGCATGCGTTCGAACATGGCGGGGGCGGCGTAGGGGTCCATGCCCGCTTCGACCAGGGTCTGCATGCCGAGCCGGTCTGCCTCCTGTTCGTTCTGCCGGCTGAAACGCAGGGCGTTGTTCTGGGCCATGGCCTGGGATGCGCTGATCGCAGCCATGCCCGCATCACCGCCAGCAGTGGCCATCACCACCAGGCCGGCGAGCAGGGCGGCCAGGTTGAGTGGGGTCTGGCTGCGCTGGTACTCCACACCGCGGGAGAAGTGCCGCTGGCTAAGGTGGGCGATCTCGTGCGCCAGTACGGTCGCCAGTTCATCCTCGCTGTGGGCGTAGAGGAAGAGTCCGTTGTGCACGCCGATCACGCCGCCGGGAACCGCGAAGGCGTTGATCGTCGAGTTATCCACGATCACCAGGTCGATACGCCGGTCCTGCAACTGGCTGTGGCTGACCAGTCTGTAGATGAGGTTGTTGAGGTAATCGTAGAGCAGGGGGTCGTTGACCGTTGGTACCTGGCTGCGAAATATCCGTAACCATGCCCGGCCCAGCTGGTATTCGTACTCGGCTGAAAAGAGGCTGCTGCTGGCGTCCCCCAGGTCGGGAATTTTCAGTTTCTCGTTGCCGAGGCCTGGAGCCGCCGGCAGGGACAGTGTTGCAGCCAGGAGGAGGGGAATCCATCGCCTTCGGCTGCCGGGTAACTTGGGGGAGTACTGCACGAGGTCAGGCTCTTGTATCGGCTCGTTGCGGAAAGGGCTGATTGTAGCCCAGGGTTATGATCATCGGCAGCCGGTGAAGTTCATTCCGCCGTGGCGAATGCGTATACTCAGCCGACTGTTGTTTTCTCCGGATAGATCGATGAGCCAGATTGTTGTCACCGAGGTGGATGCGAGGGGCCTGCAATGTCCCATGCCGCTGCTCAAGGCCAAGCGCGCGCTGAATGCGCTGGCCAGTGGCGAGCAGCTTCGCGTGCTGGCGACTGACAGCGGCTCCGAGCGCGACTTCCAGGTCTTCGCCGAGCAATCCGGGCACCTGCTGCTGGAGTCCGCGGTCGTCGATGGTGTATTCAGCTACCTGCTGCAAAAGCGTTGAAGCAGGAGGAGCTGGCGATGCTGGAAGTCTTCAGGAAGTGGTACCAGCGGTACCTGTTCGAGGAGGAGGCGATACTGCTGCTGGTATTGCTGGCGATTGCCGTGGCCCTGTTGATGACCATTGGCGATATCCTGGCGCCACTGCTGGCCTCTGTCGTATTGGCTTACCTGATGCAGGGCCTGTCCGGCCAGCTCGAGAGGCACGGTGTGCCCAACTGGCTGGGGGTCTCACTGGCCTACCTGGTGTTCGTCGGTGCGTTCTTCGGGGTTACCCTGGGCCTGCTGCCGCTGGTCTGGCGCCAGCTCGCTTCCCTGGTCGGCGATGCGCCGCGCTACCTCGAACAGGGCAAGCAGCTGCTCCTGGTGCTGCCCGAGCGCTACCCCGGGATCGTCAGCAAGGACCAGATCGACGGCGTGATCGCCCTCGCCCAGGCGGAGGCGGCGAGCATGGGGCAGGCGGTGGTCACCCGTTCGCTGGCGTCCCTGCCCGGCCTGTTCTCCTTCATGATGTACATGGTACTGATTCCGATCCTGGTGTTCTTCTTCCTCCGGGATCGCGACAAGCTCCTCGCCTGGCTGGGCGGATTCCTGCCGGACAACAGGCCCCTGCTGCGACGTATCTGGGGGGAGATGAACCAGCAGATCGCCAACTATTCCCGCGGCAAGGTCGTGGAGATCATCATCGTCGGGGGGGTCAGCTACTTCTGCTTCATCTACATCGAATTGCGCTACGCCGCCCTGCTGGGCCTGCTGGTCGGCCTCTCGGTGATCATTCCCTACATCGGCGCGGCCCTGGTGACGGTGCCCGTCCTGATGGTCGGTTTCTTCCAGTGGGGCTTTACCAGTGAATTTTACATCCTCTGCGTGGTCTATGGGGTGATCCAGGCGCTGGACGGGAATGTGCTGGTGCCCCTGCTATTCTCGGAAGCGGTGAACCTGCACCCGGTGGCGATTATCGTGGCAATCCTTTTCTTTGGCGGTATCTGGGGATTGTGGGGGGTCTTCTTCGCCATCCCGCTCGCCACCCTGATCAAGGCCGTTATCTATGCATGGCCTTCGCGCGGAGACGGCTCCGGGCCGGAGAAACCTGCTGAATTAACCGTGGAGTGACAATGAGTCAGCCCAAACTCTGGTGGTGGAAGCCTGCCGCCACCGTATTATTTGTTTCTGCGTTCCTTGTCGCCTGTGCGAGCCTGCCACCGGCGCCCTTGCAGCCGGTCACCAGTCCCAGCGACAGCCGGGAGTACCGACAGATCACCCTCGCCAATGAAATGGAGGTCCTGCTGATCTCCGATCCGAACACCCCGACAGCCGCCGCGGCCCTGGATGTGGCGACCGGTCACATGGACAACCCTCCGGGCCGCGAAGGCCTGGCCCACTTCCTGGAGCACATGCTCTTCCTGGGCACCGAGAAGTACCCCGACCCGGCGGCCTACGAGGAGTTCATCACTGCCCACGGGGGCAATCGCAACGCCTATACCAGCTTTGACAATACCAACTACTTCTTTGATATCGACGCGCCCTACCTGGGCGACGCGCTGGACCGTTTCGCCCAGTTCTTCATCGCCCCCCAGTTCAACGCCGACTATGTGGAGCGGGAGAAAAATGCGGTAGAGGCGGAGTACCAGATGGGGCTGAAGAGCGATGGCCGCCGCGACCTGGACGTCATGCAGGCGGTCATGAACCCGCAGCACCCCTTCAGCCGTTTCGCCACCGGATCCCTCGAGACCCTGGCCGACCGTCCCGGGGATGCCGTGCGCGATGATCTCCTCGAATTCTACGAGTCCCACTATTCCGCCAACCGCATGCGACTGGTCGTGCTCGGCGCGCAATCGCTCGACGAGTTGCAGGCCCTGGTCGAGCCGATGTTCAGCCCTGTGTTGAACAGGTCGGTACAGGGGCAGGGAATAGAGGCGCCCCTGTTCGAGCCCGGATCGCTGCCGCTGCTGGTGGAGATCAAACCACAGGCCTCCGCCAGGGAGCTGCAGCTGATGTTCCCCGTCGCCGACTACCAGGACGAGTATCGCGCCCAGCCCCTGGCCTATCTCGGCAACCTGGTCGGACACGAGGGGGAGGGCAGTCTGCTCTCCCGCCTGAAGGCCGAGGGCCTGGCGGAAAGCCTCGCAGCCAGCACCGCGCTGCAGTGGGACGGGGGCTCTCTCTTCGGTGTAACGATCACGCTCACCGAAAAGGGTGTCGAAGAGTACGAGGAGATCCTGCAGCTGCTGTTCGGCTACATGGACATGCTGCGCGAGGAGGGCCCGCGGGAACGCCTCTACCGGGAGCAGCAGCAACTTGCCGAGCTCTCTTTCCGTTTCCAGGAAAAGGGCAGCCCGATCTCTTACGTGATGCGCCTGGCAGACGCAATGCGGCAATACGCCCCCGAGGATCTGCTGCGCGGCCCCTACATGATGGACGATTACCAGCCGGCCATGCTGGCCGAGTTGATGGACAGGATTCGCCCCGAAAACGCCCTGGTCATCCTGCAGGCGCCCAGCGTAGAGACAGACCGGGTTTCGCCCTGGTATTTCACGCCCTATTCACTTGAGGCCCTGGCGGGCGAGGTGCCGGCGAGTTGGGCGGGCGAGGGCGCAGGGGAAGGTTTTCACCTGCCTGCGCCGAATACGTTCATCGCCGAGGACGTGTCCCTGGTCGCACTGGACCCGAACCTGCCCACGATTCCTTCCAGGCGCTTTGAAAGTCCGCGCAGTGAGATATGGTTCGCCCAGGACGGGGAGTTCCGTAATCCAAAGGGAGCCATGTATATCAATTTCCGCTCCCCCCTGGTGGGTAATGACCCCAGCCAGGCTGCCAGCGCGGTCCTCTACACCGCCATGCTCAAGGACCGGGTCAACGAATTCACCTACCCGGCAACGCTGGCAGGGCTCAACTTCAGTCTCTACAAGCACGCCCAGGGCATCAGCCTCAGGGTAAGTGGCTACAACGACAAGCAGGATATCCTCCTGCAGGATATCACCGAGGTAATCCTGTCTCCGGATTTCGACCCGCAGCGCTTCACGGATATTCGCGATGACATGCTCCGCTCCCTGCGCAACACCGCGGCCCTGCCACCGAGCCGTCAGGTGATGGGAGACTTGCGTGAAGCCCTGCTTTACGGCGAGTGGGGAGAGGAAGCCCTGATCGAGGTGATCGAGGGCATGACGCTTGGAGATATTGAAAACTACGCGCAGGCGTTCTGGCGCAGCGCCAGCGCGCAGGCCCTGCTCTACGGCAACTATGCGCCCGATGCCATAGCCACCCTGCAGGAGCGAATCGCAGAGCTGCTGCCGGCAGGCGAGGGCACTCCGCCAGCCCTGCCCCCGCTCAGGGTGCTGGAGCTGGCCGCCGGCGAGTCCCTGCTCTATCCCGTCGACATCGCCCACGACGATGCGGTACTCGCCTGGTACCTGCAGGCCCGGGACAATACCTGGGAGGAGCGGGCGGCCATGGCGATGACCGGGCAGCTGCTCGAGTCCGGCTTCTTCCAGCAATTGCGCACGGAGCAGCAGCTCGGTTACCTGGTGTCGGCATTTTACTGGCCGCAGCTGGACGTGCCCGGCCTGGTGATGCTGATCCAGTCGCCGGTCGCGGATACTGCCGAGCTGGCGAAGGCCATGGACAGCTTCCTGCGGGGGGTACCCGCATCCCTCGACGCGGAGCTCTACCAGCGCAACCAGCGCGCGTTATTGAACGAGGTGCTGCGCCCCGAGGAAAATCTCTGGCAGCGGGCGGAATTTTACTGGCAGTCCCTGGCCCGCAAGCAGTACGACTTCGATTCCAAGCAACAGCTTGCGGCTGCCATCGAGGACCTCGACTACGCGCAGTGGCAGGCCTACTTCGAGCGCCTGTTCCTGCTCGAGCGCCATTCCCTGCAGGTCGCGGCACCAGGCAAGCGCGGGGTGCTTCCCCCGGGTTCGCAGCGCCGGGTCGAGTCCGCCACGGCCCTCAAAACGGGTCACCGGACCTACATAACGGATTAGTCGGAGAGGCCGGCTGCATGCCGGCCGATTCGGAAACTATAGGTTCTAAAACAGAACTGATATTCCAATTAAAGCTCATTTGGGGTAGGGTAGCGGGGCGCTGCAGGTAGCGACCGGGCATTTTTTGCTCTCGCTCCCCCAGTCAGACGGTGGTGTTTGCGACATAAGTTCTAAAAAAGAACTATAAATGCATCGCCAATACACGTTAACGACACGAGGTGAGCATGGAAGATATCGATCCCATTGAAACCGAGGAGTGGCTGCAGTCACTCGACTCCATTATTCGTCACGAAGGGCTCGATCGGGCCAGCTACCTGCTGCGGGCGCTGGGCCGCCACGGTCTCACCCAGGGGGTCAACCTGCCCTCGTCGATTGTTACGCCCTTCGTCAACAGCATTGCTCCGGAAGACGAAAAGAGCATGCCCGGGGATTTGTTCATGGAGCGGCGTATCCGCTCGCTGGTGCGCTGGAACGCCCTGGCGATGGTGATGCGTGCCAACCGTAACAACGAGGGCCTGGGCGGCCACATCTCCAGCTTCTCGTCCAGCGCCACGCTCTACGATGTGGGATACAACTACTTCTTCCGCGGCACCGACAACGGCCATCCCGGTGACCTCGTGTTCTACCAGGGCCACTCTGCGCCGGGCATGTACGCGCGGTCCTACCTGGAAGGGCGGCTGACCGAAGCTCAGCTGGACAATTTCCGCCGCGAAGTCGACGGCGACGGCTTGTCCTCCTATCCCCACCCCTGGCTGATGCCCGACTACTGGCAGTTCCCGACCGTCTCCATGGGCCTGGGTCCCATCCAGGCTATTTACCAGGCACACGTCCTCAAGTACCAGCAGAGCCGCGGCCTGGTCGACCACAAGGACCGCAATGTCTGGTGTTTCATGGGGGATGGCGAATGCGACGAGCCGGAATCACTGGGCTCGATTGCCCTGGCCGGCCGCGAGCGGCTCGGTAACCTCATTTTTGTCGTCAACTGTAACCTGCAGCGTCTCGATGGCCCGGTGCGCGGCAACGGCAAAATCATCCAGGAACTCGAGGGCGTGTTCCGCGGCGCCGGCTGGAACGTCATCAAGGTCATCTGGGGGCGCAAGTGGGATCCCCTCCTGCAGAAAGACGATTCCGGCCTGCTGCGCCAGCGCATGGACGAGGTCTGCGACGGCGAGTTGCAGAACTACAAGTACAACGGTGGCGCCTACACCCGCGAGCATTTCTTCGGCAAGTACCCGGAGACCCTCGCGCTGGTGGAGGACCTCTCCGACGAGGACATCATGTACCTCAATCGCGGCGGCCACGACCCCTACAAGGTCTACGCGGCCTACGCCCAGGCGGTGGAGGAAAGCGAGCGCCCGACCGTTATCCTGGCCATGACCGTGAAAGGTTACGGCATGGGCGAGGCCGGCGAGGCCAACAACGAAACCCACTCGCTGAAGAAGCTGGACATGGAGAGCCTCAAAGCCTTCCGCGACCGTTTCGGCATTCCCCTCAAGGATTCCGAACTGGCCGAGGTGCCCTACTACCGCCCCGATCCGGAGAGCCCGGAGATGCGCTACATGCGCGAGGCCCGGGCGGAACTGGGCGGTTCCATCCCGGCGCGCCGCAGCGCCATGGAGAAGCTGAAGACCCCGCCGCTACCCGCCTTCGCCAAGCAGATGGAGAGCAGTGGCAAGCGCGAGATATCCACTACCATGGCTTTCGTGCGCATCCTGTCCACCCTGGTCAAGGACAAGGCCATCGGCGAGCGCATCGTGCCCATCGTGCCCGACGAAGCGCGGACCTTCGGCATGGAAGGCATGTTCCGGCAACTCGGCATCTACTCGTCGGTAGGCCAGCGCTATACCCCGCAGGACGCCGGCCAGATCATGTTCTACAAGGAAGACATCAAGGGCCAGATCCTCGAAGAGGGTATCAACGAGGCGGGCGCCTTCTCCGCCTGGCTGGCCGCTGCCACCTCCTACAGTACTTCCAACTATCCGATGGTGCCTTTCTACATCTTCTATTCGATGTTCGGCTTCCAGCGCATCGGCGACCTCGCCTGGGCGGCGGGCGACTGCCAGGCCCGGGGCTTCCTGATCGGCGCCACGTCCGGGCGTACCACCCTGAACGGCGAAGGCCTGCAGCACCAGGACGGTCACAGTCACCTGGTGGCCAACACGATTCCCAACTGTGTCACCTACGACCCGACCTACAGCTACGAGCTGGCGGTGATAATCCAGGACGGCCTGCGTCGCATGTACGCGGAAGGCGAGAACCGCTTCTATTACATCACCACGATGAACGAGAACTACTACCACCCCGACATGCCCGAGGGCGCTGAAGAGGGCATCATCAAGGGTATGTATCGTCTCCACCGCAGCCCGGCACGGCACAAGTTGCGGGTCCAGCTGATGGGTTCAGGCAGCATCCTGAGGGAAGTCGAGGCCGCAGCGGAAATCCTCGAGTCGAAGTTCAAGGTAGCCGCCGACATCTGGAGCCTGACCTCGGTCAACGAGTTGCAGCGCGACGGCAAGGCCGCGCTGCGCTGGAACATGCTGCACCCGGAAGAGGAACCCAGGGTGCCTTACATAACCGCCCAGTTGAGCGCGGAAACCGGTCCCTTCATTGTGGCCACTGACTACCTCAAGGCTTACACCGACCAGCTACGGGAGTTCATTCCCGGCCGCTACACCGTGCTCGGGACTGATGGCTACGGTCGCTCCGATACCCGCTCCAAACTGCGGGACTTCTTTGAGGTGAGCCGGGATTACGTGGTCCTGGCGGCGCTGAAATCGCTCGCGGACGAGGGCAGTATCGAAGCCTCGAAAGTCGCCGCGGCGATGCAGGAGCTGAATATCCCGGCCGACAAGGTCGATCCGTCAAGCGTCTGAACCAGGGAGAATTGCAATGGCAAAAGAGCAGGTAGCAGTCCCCGATATCGGCGGCGGTGAGGCCGAGGTCATCGAAGTGCTGGTCCAGGTGGGCGACGAGATCAGTCTGGAGCAGGGCGTTATCGTCCTCGAGTCGGACAAGGCGTCCATGGAAATCCCCTCCAGCCTGGCCGGAAAGGTCACTGAGGTACTGGTGAGCGAGGGTCAGCAGCTGGCCGAAGGCGCAGCCATACTCACTGTCGAGACTGACGCGGAGGCCGGCGAGGATAGCGGCACCGACGAAGTCAGCGGCGCCGGCGCAGCCGCACAAGCTGCACCTGCCGGCGAAGCCGAGCCCGCGCCGGCTGCAGCAGACAGTGCTGCGCAGCAGGGCGCCCCGGCGGCGACTGAGCCGCAGGCGGCCTCCGGTGCGGAACAGGTGGTCACAGTGCCTGACATCGGTACCGACGACGAGGTGGACCTGGTGGAAATCAGTGTCGCGGTCGGAGATACGGTCGCCGAAGGCGATTCGCTGGTGGTGCTCGAATCGGACAAGGCGTCGATGGAAGTGCCATCGCCGGCAGCCGGTGAAGTGCTCGAAGTGCGTGTCAGCGAAGGGCAGAAAGTGCGCCAGGGCTCGGAACTCCTGCTGCTGCGCAGCGCCGCTGGCGCAACCAGCCCCCCGGAAACAGCTCCCGTTCACGCGCCGGCGCCTGCCAGCGAGCCCGCGGCGGAAAAAGCGCCGCCGGCCAGTTCCCCGGCCCCTGCCAGGCCCGCAGCGCCTGAGGCGGGCAGCACTGGTGCCGAAGTATACGCCGGTCCCGCGGTGCGCAAACTGGCGAGGGAATTCGGTATCGATCTGAGGCAGGTAAAGGCCAGCGGCCCCCGGGGGCGCATCCTCAAGGAGGATCTGCACGCCTTCTCCAGCGAGCGCCTGAACGCGCCTGCGGCTGCTGCAGCGGGAGCCGGTATACCCGCCGTGCCGGAGGTGGATTTCTCCAGATTTGGCGAGGTCGAAGTCGTCGAGCGCACGAAGCTGGAGAAACTGACCTCTGACAACATGCACCGCAGCTGGCTCAATGTTCCCCACGTGACCCAGTATGACGATGCGGACGTGACGGAACTCGAGGAGTTTCGCGCCTCGCTCAAGGGCGCGGCGGAAAAGCGCGGCACCCGGGTAACGCCGCTGCCCTTCCTGCTGAAGGCCTGCGCCGTCGCGCTGAAAGATAATCCGAAGTTCTGTAGCGCCATCGCCGATGGTGGTAATTCCCTGGTCTACAAGAAGTACATCCATATCGGGATAGCGGTGGATACCCCTGCGGGCCTGTTGGTGCCGGTGATCCGGGATGTGGACAAGAAAGGAATCTGGGAGCTTTCCGAGGAAGTACTGGACCTGGCGGACAAGGCGCGCGAGCGCAAGCTCAGCGCTGCGCAGATGCAGGGCGGCTGCTTTACCATCTCCAGCCTGGGTGCGATTGGCGGGACGGGTTTTTCTCCCATCATCAACACGCCCGAGGTCGGTATCCTGGGTATATCCCGCACCCGGGTCGCGCCGGTCTGGGACGGGGAGGCTTTTGCCCCTCGCAAAATGCTGCCGGTTGCCCTGTCCTATGATCACCGGGTGGTGAACGGTGCCGACGCCGGGCGCTTCCTGACCCAGTTCGTGAGCCTGCTGGCTGACATCCGCGGGGTCATCCTCTAGCACGGAGCCGCAGAACAGGGGGCGGCAGTGGCGCCCCTTCGCGGCCCGGCTCACCATTTTGGTGCTATTGGCACGGAATCTGCTACTGTCTGGTGACGGAAGCAGACAGAAGTGTGTGTGGTATGGCAGAGCCCCTGCCTGACTGGAGCGAGAGGTTTCTGGCGGCCCATGGCCTGGCGCCGGAGTATATCCTCGATGCACAAAAATGGTTCGATCCCATGGCGCGGACGATTGCGGCGCACTTCGGTGGTGCGAGCCGGCCGGTTTTGCTCGCGCTCAACGGGAGCCAGGGTTCCGGCAAATCCACCCTTTGTGACTACCTGATCGCGCTGTTCGAGAACCATTACCGGCGTCGCTGCGTGGTTCTCTCACTGGACGATTTTTACCTCACGGCGGCGGAACGCCAGGGTCTCGCCCAGCAGGTTCATCCCCTGCTGCGAACCCGCGGTGTGCCGGGGACCCATGACATGGCGCTCATGCGTGGCACCATCGAAGCGCTGCTGGCCGGGGAAGACGTGCGCATCCCCCGTTTCGACAAGGCCCGGGATGACCGGCGCCCCGAAGACGAGTGGGATGAAATTTCCGGCCAGGTCGACGTGATCCTTTTCGAGGGTTGGTGCCTCGGGGCGACCGGGCAGTCCAGCGCCGAATTGCTGCGGCCGGTGAACCGGCTGGAGGCGGACGAAGACCCCGACGGCAAGTGGCGCGATTACGTCAATTCGGTACTCGTCCGTGAATTCCCGCCCCTTTATCAACTGGTGGACAGTTGGGTGATGTTGCAGGCGCCATCCTTCGAGTGCGTCTACGGCTGGCGGCTCGAGCAGGAAAGGAAGCTCGCGGCCAGGCGCTCCGGTGCCGGTGTGATGAGCGACGAGCAGGTCGCACGCTTCATCCAGTTCTACCAGCGCCTCACCGGGCACTGCCTCGATACACTGCCAGCAAAAGTGAACCACCTTTTCGCCCTGGGTGCAGACCGCGCCATACATTCCTACACTTATACGGAAGGTGTACGGGTATGAATGCCGGGGTGAGGGTGAGCGAAAGGAAAAGTCTGCTGGTATTTACCGATATGGATGGCTCCCTGCTCGACCATCATGACTACAGTTACGCGCCCGCGGAGAAGTTGCTGGGGCTGTTGGAATCACTGGAGGTGCCGGTGATTCCGACCACGAGCAAGACCCGCGCCGAACTGCAACACTTGCGCGAGATGCTGGGTAATCGCCATCCCTTCATCGTTGAAAACGGTGCGGCGATATATATCCCCAGGGATTATTTCAGCCAGCAGCCCGTGGGTACGCAGTCTCGGGGCGAGTACTGGGTTCGCGAGATGTCCGCCCCGCGCGAGCACTGGCTGGCGATACTGGCAGGCCTGGAGCCCGAGTTCACCGGCGAGTTCACCAGTTTTCAACGCGAAGGCGCCGCGGGCGTCGCGCAACTCACCGGGCTGCCCCCGGCAGAGGCTGCGCTGGCCAATGAGCGCGAGTACAGCGAGCCCGTGGCCTGGAAGGGAACGGCGGCGCGGCGGGAAGAATTTATTGCCGCCCTGCGGGCGCGCGGCGCGAACCCGTTGCAGGGTGGCCGTTTTCTCACTCTCGCCGGCGATTGCGACAAGGGTCGGGCCCTGTGCTGGTTACGCGAGGCCTACCTGGCGGCGGGTTTACCGGCGCCCCTGCACGATATTGCGATCGGCGACAGCGGCAACGACGTGGCGATGCTGGAAACCGCGGAAACCGCGCTGGTGGTACGATCACCTGTTCACGATTACCCGCAACTGGAGCGCGGGAACAATACGATACACAGCACACGTTACGGTCCTGCCGGATGGGCCGAAGGTGTGTCCCGATGGCTGGAAGCCCGGGGCGTGCCCGGTGTGCCAGTCGAGGAACGATAATAATGGCCGATTTCTACCAGAACGGCATCATCACGACGCTGCACAACCTGTCCCATCGCTCGCTGGAAGACCTGGAGAGAGAACTGCTGGAGTTTTCCGAGGAGCGCCCCATGGGCCTCATTCTCCCCTCCCTGTTCTCCGAACTCGAAGGCGAGGCACTGCCGGCGATGCTGGAAGAGCTCGAACTGGCGCCCTATCTATCGCAGGTCGTGATAGGTCTCGACCGTGCCGACGAGGCGCAGTATCGCTACGCACTGGATTTCTTCTCGCGCCTGCCGCAGGACCACAAGGTCCTGTGGAACGATGGTCCGCGCCTGCGAGCCCTGGACGCACAACTGCGCGAACAGGATCTCGCCCCGCGCGAGATGGGTAAGGGGCGTAACGTCTGGTACTGCATGGGTTACGTGCTGGCTTCGGGCAAGGCGGAATCCATCGCCCTGCACGACTGCGATATCCTCACTTACGAGCGTTCCCTGCTGGCGCGGCTCATCTATCCCGTCGCCCACCCGCGTTTCAACTACGAGTTCTGCAAGGGCTACTACGCGCGTGTCGCCGGCGGCAAGATCAATGGGCGGGTCAGCCGCCTGCTGGTCACACCCCTGTTGCGCGCGCTGAAGAAAATCCTCGGCGAAATGGAATACATCGACTACATGGACAGCTTCCGCTACCCCCTGGCAGGGGAGTTTTCCTTCCGCAGGGACGTGCTCAACGATATCCGCATCCCCAGTGACTGGGGCCTGGAAATCGGCGTGCTCTCCGAGATGTATCGCAACTTCGCCAATAACCGCCTCTGCCAGGCGGACATCGCCGATGTCTACGACCACAAGCACCAGGACCTGTCAGCGGAGAACGACCAGGGCGGCCTGTCGAAGATGTCCATCGATATCGCCAAGGCGCTGTTCCGCAAGCTGGCCACCCGCGGCGTGACCTTCAATACCGAAACTTTCCGCTCACTGAAAGCCACCTATTACCGCATCGCGCTGGATTTCGTCGAGACCTATCACAACGACGCGGTAATGAACGGGCTCTCGCTGGATATCCACGCAGAGGAGCAGGCTGTTGAACTGTTTGCGGAAAACATCATGAAGGCCGGTGAGGCCTTCCTGGACCGTCCCATGGAGCGGCCCTTCATCCCGAGTTGGAGCCGGGTGATCAGTGCGATCCCGGATGTGCTGAAGCAATTGCGTGATGCGGTGGAAGCGGATCACGCCGAATTTGGTGAGGCAAGGAGTGTCAATGCCGCAGCTAGATGAAAACGCCGCAACGCTTCTGGACAGGGTGCAGCTGCACCTTGAGACGATCTACCACGATACCCCGGTAGACCAGCCCTTTCCGGAGATGGCGCACGAAATACTGCAGATCATGCGCCTGGAGGACGGCGGTGAGCCGCCTGTCCCCCACGTCAATTACTGGAGCCAGCGGGATACCATCGTCATCACCTATGGTGACAGCCTGCTGCATGAGGAAGAAAAGCCGCTGGCCACGCTGAAAGCCTTCCTCGACGCCCATACGGAGGGGCTGATTTCCGGGGTGCATATCCTGCCCTTCTATCCCTGGAGTTCCGACGACGGCTTCGCCGTGCTCGATTATTCCAGTGTCAACGAGTTCCTCGGCGACTGGAACCATATCGAGGCGATCTCCGGCGAGTACGACCTGATGGCCGACCTGGTGATCAACCACTGTTCCAGCCGTAGCCTCTGGTTCGAAAATTTCCAGCGCGGCATGGACCCCGGCAAGGACTACTTCTACACGGTGCCGCCGGACGCGGACCTGCGCGCCGTGGTGCGGCCGCGCACATCACCCCTGTTGCGGGAAACCGAGACCAGCGAGGGCACCCAGTACGTCTGGTGCACCTTCAGCCACGACCAGGTGGACCTGGATTTCCGCAATCCCGAAGTGCTCAAGCAGTTCGTTTCCATCGTGCGTCTCTACCTGGATCACGGAGTGCGCATATTCCGCCTGGATGCCGTCGCCTTCCTCTGGAAGATACCCGGTACCAGCTGCCTCAATCTCGACGAGACCCATGAAGTCATACGGATGATGCGGACGCTGGTGGAGCACGCGGCGCCCGGCGGCCTGCTGATTACCGAGACCAATATCCCGAACCGGGAAAACCTTTCCTATTTCGGTAACGCCAACGAGGCGCACGCCATATACAACTTCTCCCTGCCGCCACTGCTGGTGAACACGCTGGTGACGGGGGACAACAGCCATTTCAAGACCTGGCTGATGAGTATGCCGCCGGCGCAGAATGGTACCTTCTACTTCAACTTCATCGCTTCCCACGATGGCATCGGCCTGCGCCCGGCGGAGGGCCTGTTGTCGGACGAGGAACTCGAGGTGCTGGTGTCGACCATGCAGCATTTCGGCGGCCACGTTTCCTACCGGGCGCTGGAAAACGGCGAGAGCCGGCCCTACGAGATCAACATCTCCCTCTTCGACGCCCTGCAGGGCACCGTCGCTGGCCCGGATACCTGGGGTATCGACAGGTTTATCTGCGCCCACGCCATCATGCTGGGCCTCGAGGGGGTCCCCGGGATCTACCTGCACAGCCTGCTCGGCACCCGCAACGATTACACCCGGGTGGAAAATACCGGGCAGTACCGCAGCATCAACCGACACCAGTGGGACTTCGATGAACTGGAGGGCCTGCTGGCACGGGAGGACAGTACCCACGCCCAGGTCTTCCGGCGGCTGAAAAACCTCTTGTCGATTCGGCGGCGGCAGGCGGCTTTTCATCCCAATGCCACCCAGTTCACCCTGCACCTGGGCGATGCCATATGCGGTTTCTGGCGGCAGAGCATGGACCGCCGGCAGAGTGTGTTCTGCATCAGTAATGTAAGCACTGATGTGTTTCCCCTGGCGCTTTCGGATATCAACCTGATCGGCACTGACGATTGGGTGGACCTGATTTCGGGAACCCATTTCCAGTCCCGTGACGAGGTTCTGGAATTGCATCCCTACCAGACCCTGTGGATCACCAATGCCGAGGATCACGGGGGTGCTCCCGGGCCCTGATACAGCCTGATAGAGGGTGTGGGCTGTGTTAAACTGCGGGCGCGCGCCGTCGCCTCCAATCCAGGGATATAACAGCGCAATGGAATCGTTCTGAGGAAGAAGCCACCTATGATCATCAAGCCCCGCGTTCGCGGTTTTCTCTGCACTACCACCCACCCGGCAGGCTGTGAAGCCAACGTCAAACGCCAGATCGACTACGTCGAGTCCCAGGGGCCGATCGCCGACGGGCCCAAGCGGGTACTGGTCATTGGCGCTTCCACCGGATACGGCCTGGCGTCGCGTATCAGCGCGGCCTTCGGCGCGGGAGCGTCCACGCTGGGTATTTTCTTCGAGAAGGAAGGTACCGAGAAAAAGCCCGGAACCGCGGGCTGGTATAACTCCGCGGCGTTTCACAAGTTCGCCGCCGAAAAGGGGCTCTATGCCAAGAGCATCAATGGTGATGCCTTTTCCGACGAGATCAAGCAAAAGGCCATCGATACCATCAAGGCCGACCTCGGCCAGGTCGACCTGGTCGTCTACAGTCTCGCCTCCCCCCGCCGCCAGCATCCGGTGACCGGGGTGGTGCACAATTCCACCCTCAAGCCCATCGGCAAAGATGCCATTCAGAAGGGCGTCAACACGGACAAGGAAGAGGTCCAGGACTTCCACCTGGAGGCGGCCACCCAGGAAGAGATCGACAATACGGTTGCGGTCATGGGCGGTGAAGACTGGCAGATGTGGATCGAGGCGCTGGATGAGGCCGGGGTACTGGCGCAGGGGGTCAAAACCGTCGCCTATACCTATATCGGCGAAAAATTGACCTGGGACATCTACTGGCACGGCACCATCGGCGCGGCGAAGAAGGACCTCGACAAGCGGGTCATCGACATCCGCGAGCGCCTCGCGGCCAAGGGCGGCGACGCGCGGGTCTCGGTACTCAAGGCCGTGGTCACCCAGGCCAGTGCGGCAATTCCCGCCATGCCGATCTACCTCGCCCTGCTGTTCAAGGTGATGAAGGAGCAGGGTGTGCACGAGGGCTGTATCGAGCAGGTCGACGGCCTGTTCAGGGATTCGCTCTACAACCCGGAGCCTTTCCTCGATGACGAAGGCCGGCTGCGCGCCGACCGCAAGGAACTCGACCCGGCAATCCAGGGTGCGGTCGCCGCCCTGTGGGACGAGATCGGCACCGATAACCTGAAGGAACTGTCGGACTTCGAAGGCTATCGCCGCGAGTTCCTGCAACTCTTCGGTTTTGAAATGGACGGTGTCGACTACGACGCGGACGTCGATCCCGTGGCGCCTATTGCCGACATGGTGTGAAGGGTGCTGGAACACGGTGTTCCATTTTCCCTGACGCCGCGTGTCCGGCGCATCGTGGCACCCAACCCGGGTGTCATGACCGGCCCGGGCACCAATACCTACCTGCTGGGCAATGACGCAGTGGCGGTGATCGATCCTGGTCCCGCTATCGCCTCACACATCGATGCCATCCTCGAAGCGGCGGCGGGAAAGCTCAGCTGGATATTCTGCACCCACACCCATCGCGACCACTCGCCCGCCGCCGCAGCGCTGGCCGAAGCGAGCGGCGCCGATGTGCTCGGCGCGCTGCCCGGGGACACCATCTCCCAGGATGAAACCTTCAGGCCGGATCGCCTGTTGCAGCACGATGAACTGCTGCAAACCCCGGAGTTCCGGCTGCGGGCCATCCACACTCCTGGTCACGTGAGCAACCATTACTGCTTCCTGCTGGAAGAGGAAGGCATGCTCTTCGCCGGCGATCACATCATGAACGGCTCCACGGTGGTCATCATCCCGCCCAGCGGCGACATGCAGGCCTATATCCACTCCCTCCAGGCACTACTCGACTACCCGCTGCAGGTGATCGCCCCGGGGCACGGCGAATTGATTCCCGGCGCCCAGGCGGAAATCGAAGGCCTGGTAGCCCACCGCCTCAAGCGGGAGGCCAAAGTGCTGCAGGGCCTGCAGACCACCGGTCGCTGTACAGTGCGCCAGCTGGTGACAGTGGTCTACGACGATGTGGACCCGGGCCTGCACCGGGTGGCGGAGCTTTCCCTCACAGCCCACCTGATCAAGCTGCGCCGGGAGTCCCTGGTGTTTTTCCATGAGTCGGAAGAACACTGGGAATTCGGCGAGATTCGCGAACGCGCCGGCGACCAATAAGCCGCTCCCCCTGTGCTACAATGGCGCCGGTTCGGGCGCGTGGGGCTCTTAAACAGTCGCGCCCAGGGTTTCCTGACCGTTCGGGTGGGGCATGAAAAAAATCGGCGAACTGCTGGTAGAACAGGGCAAGATCTCGGAGCGCGATCTCGAGCGGACGCTGCTTGCCCAGAGTGAGATGGGCGATATGTTCGGCCAGGTGCTGATAAAGCTGGGCCTGGTTTCGGAGCTCGACTTTGCCCAGGCATTGAGCGCTCAACTGGATATTCCGCTGTGCCTTGCGCAAGACTACCCGGAAGAAGCACTGGCCCTGGAGGGGCTGGCCCTGGACTTCATGTTCAGCAATGCCCTGGTGCCGATCCGTGCTGACGAAAGTGCAATCACCTTCGCCGCGGCAGTGCCCCAGGATCCCTTCCTGCACAAGGCCCTGGCGATGGCGCTGGACCGCCCGGTCGCGGTACTGCTGGGGCTGGAAAGCGATATCAACCGCGCGCTTGAAGCCTACAGTGAAGGCGGCGGGGATCACGAAGACGAAGAACTGAACGACCAGTTCGCCGGCCAGAGTGACGACGAATTCATCGAGCACCTGCGCGACCTGGCCAGCGAAGCGCCGGTGATCCGCCTGGTCAACCAGATCATTCACCGGGCTCTCGATGTCGGCGCCTCGGACATCCATATCGAACCCTTCGAAGACGGCCTGCACCTGCGTTACCGGGTGGACGGCGTGCTGCAGGAATACGCGGACTCCCCGCCGGCCAGCCTGCGGGCGGCGATCGCCTCGCGCATCAAGCTGCTCTCCCACATGAACATCGCCGAATCGCGCCTGCCCCAGGACGGCCGCATCATGACCCGGGTGAAGGGCCATGAACTCGACCTGCGGGTCTCGACCATTCCCACCGTGCACGGCGAAAGTATCGTCATGCGGGTACTCGATCGCGAGAGCATCCGCCTCAGCCTCACCGATATGGGCTTCAGTGACGACACCCTGCGCAAGTACCAGGAACTGCTGGCCCGCCCCCATGGGGTCCTGCTGCTTACCGGCCCGACCGGTTCCGGCAAGACCACCACGCTCTATGCCTCGCTGGCCTCGCTGGACTCTGACCGGCTGAAGATCATTACCGTCGAGGACCCGGTGGAATACCAGCTGCAGGGGGTCAACCAGATCCAGGTGCAGTCGCAGATCGAGCTCACTTTCGCCCGGGCCCTGCGCTCCATCCTGCGCCAGGACCCGGACATCATCATGATTGGTGAGATGCGCGATACCGAAACCGCGCAGATCGGCGTGCAGTCCGCGCTCACCGGCCACCTCGTCCTCTCCACCCTGCACACCAACACCGCTGCCGGCGCCATCACCCGTCTCGAGGACATGGGCATCGAGCGTTTCCTGATCACCTCCTCGGTGAACGGTGTTCTCGCCCAGCGCCTGGTGCGCACGCTCTGTGCCGAATGCAAAGAGCCGGTGGAGATGAACAGCGAGGCGCTGCGGCGCAGCGGATTGGCGCCCTTTATGCCCGCCGGCTCGCATACCGTCTATCGTGCGACAGGGTGCGAGCATTGTCTGCAGACCGGCTACCGCGGGCGCTCCGCCATCCATGAATTGTTCGCGCTGGACGAGTCCATGCAGCGCGAGGTCATGCAGGGCGCGGACGCCGGCGCCCTGCACAGCGCCGCCCGCCGGCAGGGCATGTATACCCTCTACGAAGATGGCCTGCGCAAGGTCGCCGCCGGTGTGACTTCCCTGGAGGAAGTCCTGCGGGTAACCCAGGATCAGAGCGAAGACCAGGAAGTTTCCCCGCCCGTCGGGGTGGAGTCGGCACTGGGCCAACAGGTCTCTGCCTGATTTATGGCCGCTTTCAGTTACCGCGCAGTCAGACGCGATGGCAAAGCTGTCGAGGGGGTGGTTGAGGCCGAGGGCCAGGAACTCGCCTCCCGGCAATTGCGCGCCCAGGGCCTGACCCTGCTCAAGCTGGAGGAGGGCACGGGCGCCGCCGTGGCAAAGAGCACGGGCAAGCCTCCCGGGCGGCAGCAGGTCCTGTCCATGACTTCGGAGCTGGCGGTGCTGCTGCGCGCCGGCCTGCCCCTGGACCGGGCCCTCAAGGTCCTGATCGAAATGGCCGCCGAAGCGCCCATGCAGAAACTGCTGGGTGACCTGCTGACGGCGGTGAAGGGCGGTAAACCACTCTCCGAGGCACTTACCCAGCACGAGAAGGTGTTCGGCAACTTTTATATCAGTATGGTGCGCTCCGGCGAGGCCAGCGGCCAGCTCTCGGCGGTGCTTGACCGCCTGGTGGCTTACCTGGAGAACGCCCGGGCGAACCGGGAGAGCGTCGTCTCAGCGATGATCTACCCGGCCATATTGGGAACGATTGCCCTGCTTTCCATTGCGCTCATGCTCGGGTTTGTTGTGCCCCAGTTCCAAAGCCTCTTCGATGACATGGGTGAGGCCCTGCCGGCGCTGACCCGGATGGTCCTGAATCTGTCGGAGTTCATCAAGGCCTGGTGGTGGCTGCTGGCCCTCCTCATAGGCGCCGGAGTGTTCGTCTTTCGCAACTGGGCGGCCAGTGAGCAGGGCAGGCATGCCCTCGACCGCCAGATGCTGGGCCTGCCGCTGGCGGGTACTATCGTGTTCGAATTCGAAGTGGCAAAATTCGCCCGCACTGTGGGAACTCTGCTGGGCAATGGCGTGTCCCTGTTAAAGGCGATTTCCATTGCCATCGATACCGTGGATAACCGGGTCCTGCGCCAGTCCCTGCAGGTGCTGCCACCGGCGGTGAAATCTGGCAAGCGCATGTCGGTGGCGCTACAGGAGACAGAGATGTTCACGCCTATGGTGATCCAGATGGTGCGCGTGGGCGAGGAGTCCGGCAGCCTGGACAAGATGATGCTGGAGCTGGCGGAAGTGTTCGATCGGCACGTTCAGTCTGGCGTCAAACGCGGTCTGGCCCTGCTTGAGCCGGTGATGATTCTCACTCTGGGGGCTGTTATTGCGGTGATTATCATCGCGATCATCACGGGTATTTTTTCGGTCAATAACCTGGCTTTCTAGCCAGAATCGACGTCAAGAGTAACGATGCCGGGCGCGAGCGCCGCGACGGATAAAGGAAAGTAAAATGAATCAGACTCGCAAGAATCACCTCCCACGCAGCCGCGGCTTCACCTTGATGGAACTGCTCGTCGTGCTGGCGATTCTCGGCCTGCTGGCCGGGTTGGTAGGCCCCACAGTGCTTAATACACTGGGCGGGGCGAAGACAGATACAGCCGGTATTCAGATCAGTGACCTCGAACAAGCGCTGGAGATGTACAAGCTGGACGTTGGCCATTTCCCCTCTTCTGCTGAAGGTTTGCAGGCGCTGGTCGATAAGCCCGCTGATGCCGCAGGTTGGAATGGCCCCTACCTGAAGAAGAAAAAGGTCCCCCTCGATCCCTGGGGCAATCCCTACCACTACAAGTACCCGGGCGAAAACGGGGAAGTAGATATATTCACCTACGGGCAGAATGCAGCGCCTGGCGGTGACGGCGAAGATCAGGATGTGGGCAACTGGGATAGCTAGGCCCGCGAGCCTCAGCCCACCGCGCGTGATCGAGTTCCCCCGGCAGCGTGATGAGTTGCGTTGTCGCCTGAATAATTCGCAGCCAGGGGGTTTCACCCTCCTCGAGATGATCATCGCCATTGCGATAGTCGCGCTGTTGCTGGCCGTCACCGTACCCAGCACCCAGCGCATGTACCAGTCCATGCAGTACCGCGAGTCCCTGCGCGATGTGCTGGCGATGCTCTCCACTGCCCGGCGCGAAGCCCTGGACAGCGGGCGGCCCCAGGATGTCCGTATCGAACCCTATGAGCGACGAGTCAGTCTCAACGGTGAGCAGCGGCAACTGCCCGAGGGCTTTTCCATCGCCGTCACCGCGGCGAGTGAGTTGAGCGACGGCGCCGTCGCGGTGATTCGCTTCTACCCCGAGGGTGGCTCCACCGGGGGCGATCTCGATATCAGTTCACCGACCGGCCGCGGTGTGCGAATCACGGTGGACTGGCTGATGGGCTCCGTGAGTCAGGCTCCCCATGACCAGGGCTAGCACGCAGCGCCCGGGCGTGGCTGAGCGCGGATTTTCCCTGCTGGAAATGCTGGTGGCCATCGCCATCCTCGGCCTCACCCTGGGCGCGCTATACCAGGCGGCGGGTGGCGCCACCCGCAACGTGCGCACCGCCGAACGCTACGCCTACGGTGTCGAGCTGGCGCGCAGCCTGCTCGAGCAGAACGAGGTCGTGCCGGCGCGGGGCGTCGACCAGTCCGGGGAGACGGCCGGCGGTTTCGAGTGGCGGGTGCAGAGCCAGCCTCACGTGTTGCCGCGCAAGCAGGCCGGGCAGTTCGCGCTCCACGATATTCAGGTCTCCGTCGCCTGGTTCGATGGCAGCAAGCGCAGGGAAATCCTGTTGGACTCGGTAGTGGAGGCGCGCAGTGCGGGCCGCTGATCGGCAGTCGGGCTTCACCCTCGTCGAGGTCATCGTGGCAATGACCATTCTCTCGCTGGTCTTGCTGGGTGCGGTGACAGGTATGCGCACCCTGGGCAATACCCAGGCTTCGCTGGAGCGGGTCACCGAACGTGTGGACGAGATGCGCACGGTCAGCAGTTTCCTGCGCGAGATGATCGATACGGCGGTGGTAGGCAGCAATCACGGCGGGCTCACGCTCGGTGGCGGCATTCGCGAGGCCACCTATTTTCGTGCCGGCAGCGGATTCGTCGAATGGAAGGCGCGCCTGCTGTTCGGTGAGTCCTTTGGCGGCAGCTACGTCGTGCGCGTCGCCCGTGAGGGTGACCAGTTGGTGCTGCGCTGGCTCGGACCGATGCGGATTCTCGAGGGAGAGCGGGCCTGGGAGCAGGCACCCTCGCGAGTGCTGGTGGGCGAGGTCGAGGACTACCAGGTCGCGGTGCGCGAAGAATTCGACAGCGACTGGCGGAATAACTGGGATGAGACCAGCCTTTCTCCCGCCCTGGTGCGCCTGCAGGTCAAGGCCCGGGGGCGCTACTGGCCCGAGCTGGTCATGGCGGTGCCGCGATGATTTACAGGCAGAAGGGCGTGGCCCTGGCGGTCGTGGTCTGGTTTATCGCCGGCATGACCCTGCTGGTCGTCGGGATCGTCTCCCACGCCCGGGTGGAGACCCTGGGCACCCAGTTGCACCTGGCCAGGGCAAAAGCCGTGGCGGCGGGAGACGGCGCGATCTACCTGGCGCTGGCTGAGCGCGAGCAGGGATTCGAAGCGGGCACTGCCGCGCCCCTGGTTTTCGAGTCCCGGCAGCGTATTGGAGAGCAGGACGTCCTGGTGAAAATCTATCCTGGCGAGGGATTTATCGACCTGAACACGGCGCCGGCGGAAATACTCGCGGCCTTGTTTCGTTTTGCCGCAAAAACGCCCCCCGGTGAAGCACAGGAACTGGCCGACAATGTGGTACAGTGGCGCGATCTGATCAACCGCGAACGAAACAGGGACGATCCCCAGCGTTTTCACACCCTTGAAGACCTGCTGCGGGTCGAGGGAGTGACGCGGACCCTGATCGACGGAATACGGGATTATGTCGTTCCCGGGGACTGGTTTCGCGGCGGGGTGGACTGGAGCGCATCGCCGCAGGAACTGTTCACGCTGTACCAGTCGGTACAGCCAGACGCGGCAGAAAAGGCCCTGCGCCGGCGCGAAGTGCTGGCCGGGGGCGATCCCCGCAGTCGCGCCCAGGGCGGCAGCGGCATGTACCGGGCCGATGCGCTGGTGGAATACGGCGGCAGGACCTGGTTGCGCCGTCGATGGATGAAATCCGGCTCCAGCCGGGAGAGCCCCCTGCCCTGGGTGGTGATGCGTAACGAGGCGCCCCGGGTAGTGGCGGGGCATCAATAACAATGGGGATGAACAATGCTTGAGTCGGGGCAGAACTGGGAACTGTTCGGCTACGATACCCGCAACCTGTGGCGCCACCTGAGAGGGGCATTCAGGGACTTCATCTGGTCTTATGATTCGCCGCTGCGCGATCGGCTGGACGAGGTCGTGCGCCTGCGCGATGGCGAGCGGGAAAGTTTCTACCATGCCGGCAGGGAGTGCGCGCCCGCCCCCGTGGTGTGCGAAGCCGTTCTGCTTCCCGACGATCTCGTCCTGACCCGCCACCTGCGTTTCCCACTGGCGGTGGAGGCGGAACTCGAAGGCGCCATCGCCCTCGAAGCGAGTTCCAGCAGTCCTTTCGCCGCCGCGGATACCGGGGTCGGCTGGCAGGTCATTTCGCGGGACGAGCACTTCCTCCATGTGCAATTAGTGATTGTCTCCCTGAGTGCGGCGATGGCGCATATCGGCCAGCGCTATGGCAGCCATGACGCCCATGCCCAGGAAGTGTGGGTGGCGACCGAGGCCCGTCCGGTGGTCGTTCGGGGCTTTGGCGAGAGCCAGCGGGAAAATTTGTACCGACGGCGGCTCGGACGGGTGGCCGCCATGGTCGGCATCGCCGCAGCGCTGCTTCTGGTGATCGTGGTGGCTGGTGCCGGCATCAAGAAATGGGAACTCGGGCGCCTCAGTGCGCTCGAGGAGACTACCCGGCGCGAGGCCGCCGACGCCATGCGCCTGCGCAGCGTGCTGGGCAAGGCCAACGAGACGATTGCCGCGGTCAACGAAATCGCCGCCCAGTATCCCAGCCCGCACCTGGAAATGGCCCGCCTCACGGCGCTGCTCGAGGACAGCGCCTACGTGGAGCGTCTGGCGATCGAGGGTGGTGAAATGGATGTACGCGGCAAGGCCGCCGACGCCGCCGAGGTGATGGAGCTGCTGGCCAGGCAGGAATTCTATTCGGGGGTTACTGCCGGTAGCCCCATCCGCAAACTGCCCAATACCGATCTCGAGCAGTTTCACCTGAAGATCCAGCGGGCGGGAGTCAAGTAATGCTCGAATGGATCCGGTCTCACCGCCGCAGCGCTACCATCTGCGCGCTCGCCTTGCTGCTGCCGCTGCTCGTCTACCTCAAGTTGCTCACCGGCGCCTGGAGCTGGCGCGCCCAGTACGCGGACAGCATCGAAAACATCGAGCCGCGCCTGGCCCGCATGGCGGGGCTGCTCGAAGTACAGGAGGAACTCGAGGGCCTGACCCAGGAGGCGCGCAGGCAACGCGGCCGCCTGGTTTACCCGGCCAGTACCGACCGCACCGCGGCGGCGGCCTCGCTGCAGTCCGACCTGCGCACCCTGATGAGCGATGCCGGCCTGACCGTGGCGGACAGCCAGGTGTTGCCGGCGCGTGAGGAGGAGCGTTTCGATTATATCGGCATCCGCCTGACAGTCTCCGGTGAACTGGCCAGCCTCGACCAGGCCCTGGCGCAAATGTCGCGTTTCAAGCCGCTGGTGCTGGTGGAGTCACTGGAGGTGTGGCCCACCCGGCAACGCAAGCGCAAGGGTGAGCCGGATGTCCAGGATGCGACTGCCACCCTGCGGGTGATATCGCTCAGGTCCCTGATATGAACCAATATCTCTCGCGTTACCGCGGTCTCGCCGACCCCCTGCGCAGCGAACGTCGGGTGGAACTTCTGCTGGTCCTGCTGGTGCTGGTCCTGTTGGTCCAACTGGCCTGGGCACTGGCGCGCTCGCTGTTCCCGGCTGAGCCGCAGGCAGTGCAGCCCACCGCCGATGCGATGCGTGTGGTCAGTGGCGCTACGCCGCCGGGTCCCGACCTCGAGCAGCGCGCCGAGCTGCGCAACCGCCCGCTGTTCTGGGACAGTCGGCGCCCGCTCATCGAGGTGGTGGATGTCGCGCCGCCGCAAGTGGCGGCAGCGGAGGACAAGCCCGAGGAGGTCAAGATCGGCAAGATCAAGGATGTCACCCTCAAAGGCGTTTTCGGCAGCGGCGAATCGGCTGGTATCATCTACCTCGCCAAGGGCAAGGAACACAGGATCATGGTTGGCGAGTCGGTCAATGGTTGGGAGCTGGAAACTGTTGAACTGTCGCGCGCGGTGTTTCGGGGCAATGGAAAATCCGCGGAACTGGACCTGAAGCGCGGCACTATCGAGATCGCCGAACCGGAGGGTCCGGCCGCCGGTGCCACGTCGAAGCAGCAAGCCGGTGGAGCATCCGGGGCGAAAGCTGCAAAATCCGAACCCGAAAAAGAGCGAACACTTTCGCTGGGCAATGGCGGCTACCCCGCCCGCCGGTGATCGATAAAATTTATACAACAGGCCAACAGGAATGAGAACTCTGCGAATTGCGTTTACTGCTCTGGGGCTGACCCTGCTCTCCAGCTGCGCCCCGATCCAGGAGGACGAAAGTTCCGCCTTAGCCGTCGGCAATGCGGCCCAGGCGGAGGGCGACCAGGCTGCCCTGGCGACTTCGGCGGAAGAGCTGGCGAAAAAACAGACTGAGCAACCTGGGGCGCGGGAAAAAGTCTTCTACCGGGGAAATGATCGCCTGGTCAACATGCCTGCCAAGCAGGAAGCGGTGAAATTCGTCGGCGAAGACGTGAGCCTGAATTTCGAGCAGGCGCCCCTGAGCGAAGTTACCCACGCCATCCTCGGGGATATCCTGCAGCTCGATTACCTGGTCGACAAACCCATCTCGGGTAACGTGACCCTGCGTACCCGTACGCCGATTCCCCGCGACCAGTTGCTGGACGTGCTGGAGTCGCTGCTGAAATCCAACGGTACCATCCTGATCCGTCGCGCCGACGGCCGCTATCTGGTTACCGGCGAAAACCAGGGCACTCGCCTCGCGCCCACCGTGTCCAACCCGGGTAACACCAGCGCTGGCTACTCGACCGTGATCGTTCCCCTGCAGTACATCAGCGCCGGTGCGATGGCGGAGATCCTGCGCCCGGTGGCGGATGAGTCCGCCTTCCTGCGCATCGATAACGCCCGCAACCTGATGATGCTTGCCGGTACCCGGGAGCAGATCGACGGCTGGATGGAAATGGTGAGCACCTTCGATGTCGACCAGCTGCAGGGGATGTCGGTGGGCCTGTTCCCGCTGGAAAACAGCTCGGTTGAAGAAGTGACCGCGGCGCTGGACGCAATGATGGGCGCGACGGAGGAGGGCGCCGGCATGAAGTCCCTCATACGCGTCGTGCCGGTGGAGCGCCTCAACAGCATTCTGATCGTCACGCCGCGCGCCCACTACCTGGACAGCGTGGAAAAGTGGATCGACCGGCTCGACGACGCGCACCACTCCGAGTACGACTCGCGGCTCTACGTTTACCCCGTTCAGAATACGACAGCGGAGCGCCTCGCCGACCTGCTCAACCGCATCTATTCCGGTGAGGGTGGCAACCAGCGCTCTACCAGCGGGGGCTCCGTCAGGGATGCTGGCGGCGTTGCCCCCGGCATGTCGGCAGAGACCATCGGCAGCACCGGTACTGGCAGTGCTGGCAGCTCATTGAGCGGCGGCAGCACGGGCAGTTCTTCCTCCAACTTCCAGATGGAGGGCGGCGGTCGCGAGGCGGTAGCCGATGTGCGCGTGGTGGCCGACGACGAAAACAACGCGCTGATGATCTACGCCTCGCCCATGCAGTACCGGATTATCGAGGGGGCGCTGAAGCAACTCGACGTGGAGGCGACCCAGATCATCATCGAAGCCAGCATCATGGAGGTGACGCTGACCGACGAGCTGCGCTATGGCCTGGAGTGGACGTTCAACAACCAGTTCGGTGACAGGGAAGGCTTCGGTTCCCTGATCAACCTGGCCGACACCACCAGCCCGGCCTCCCAGTTTCCCGGCTTCTCCTATGTGCTGACCAACGGCCAGGGGGATGTCAGCGCGGTGCTCAATGCGCTGGCCCAGGACAGCCTGTTGAATATCATCTCCAGCCCCTCGGTAATGGTGCTGGACAACCAGTCCGCCTACATTCACGTGGGCCAGCAGGTGCCGATCATCGACAGCCAGACGGGCACACTTAACAACTCCAACGCGGACTTCGACCGGGTGACCCAGTCCATTACTTACAAGGACACTGGCGTGAAACTGGAAGTTAAGCCATCGGTGAACGCGGGGGGGCTGGTTACAATGGACGTGAAGCAGTCGGTTACCGACGTAGGCAACTCCAATAATCCCACTGGCCAATCCAGCTTCCTCGAGCGCAACATCCAGAGCCGTGTAGCGGTGCGCTCGGGAGAGTCGGTAGTGCTCGGCGGCCTGATCCAGGAGAATTCTTCGGAAGGTTCCCAGGGCGTGCCCTGGCTGCACGAGATCCCGGTTATTGGTGCGCTCTTCGGCGTGGACAATTCACAAACCCGACGCACCGAACTGTTGGTAATTATCACGCCGCGGGCACTCTACAATGCCCAGGAGTTGCGTGATGTCAGCAGGGAGATGCGCTCGCGGGTGCGCAACCTCGACCTCATCACCGTGCCGATGCCCGCATCGAGTGTGCCGGCGAGTGCTACGACCGCGGAAGAGTGAGCGCTATCTTCGGTACTTTTCACAGCTTATCTGCACTTTTTCCGACTTCGTTGGAGGCTTGGAAGCGTTGTGGCGGGCCCCGGCCCGCAGCTGGGGGCGGGGAGAGTGCCAGGTCCGGTGGGCGCGATACCCCGGGGACGCGGGCGAGCATTTGCCGCCTGGTAATCGGCCCGATGCCGGAGAAGCCAGCTTTCCAGCGTTTCCTTTTGCCCCACCACTGACGTATAATCGCGCCCTCTTTTTCTTAAAATAGGCAAGTAAAACAGTATGTTACGAATTTTGTTGTTGTCTCTTACCCTGCTCCTCTCTGCCTGTGGCCAGCAGTCTGATAGCGTTGGCGGGGACGACGGTGCCTCCCGGGAAAGCCTGGAATTGCGGGCCGAGGAACGCTGGCGCGCGAGGATCGCTCACGACTGGGGCAAAGCCTGGGAATTCGAGTCGCCAGCTTTTCGAGAAGTTTTTCCTAAGCACCTGTATGTCAAAAAGTTTTCATATACAGCTAACTGGGAGTTGACAGGTTTGGAAGTCATTGAATATGATCCTGAGGCGGCTGTGGCGAGTGTGGTGGTCAGGGTCATGTCCAGGCCTACCAAACAAACTTCCGCAGCGGCTAGGGCTTTAGGTGCTATGCCTCGCGAACTGCACGAGAAGTGGGTACTTGTCGACGGTGAGTGGTGGTATAGCGCTGGCCAATAGCTGTTGTTAGAAGTTGACAGCTTGTTGCAGCTAGCAATAATAGCGCTAGCAATCTGTTTTACGGTTGTGAACAAGACTAGACATTAGGAGTCTCCTTATGAAATCAAGCTTTAAGCCTCTTGGCATCGCTGCTGCAGTCGCGACTGCAACCGCGGGCTACGCGGGTGTGGTAAATGCGCAAGCGTCTCTGGCGGGTAACACCCAGCTGGGCGACCTGGCGCTGGTACCTTACTACACCACTCTGAGTGGTTTCGCCACTGGCGTAAACATCATCAACACCTCTGATCGGACCCAGGCAATCAAGTTCCGCTTCCGTCGTGCACCCGACTCAATGGACGCGCTGGACTTTAACGTTGTACTGTCTCCTTACGACATGTACACCGGTTACATTGCTGCAGCTGGCGACGATCTGCGTTTCTACTCAAACGACAACAGCTGTACTGCTCCGGACTACACCGATTCGAGCGGCACCCCGTACTTCGAGATGCCCCCGATCTACCGTCCCGACGCTGATACCGGTTACATCGAAATCATCAGCATGGGTTCCCCGGTTGACGAAGACGAGCCTGTAGCGGTTTCCGCCAAGCACGACGCCACCGGTGTTCCGGCCAACTGTGACCAGGTTCGCGACAACTTCTTCGCGGACAGCGACGGCACCGTCAAGGGTGTAGTCAGCTCTGTTGAGTCCTGGCAGTACGACGACACTGACACTCTGGTAATGAACACCTGGGAAGCTTCTCCCGACTCACTGAAAGTGTCTTACTTCATCAAGTCCGACGATACTGGTGTTGAATTCGGCAACAACGCTGTACACATTGCTGAGTTCATGGATGGCGCGTCCATCACCAACCAGGAAAAAGGTGTATTCTCCGGTGACCTGCAAGGCTTCGACCACCCCGACCTGAACGGTGGTGCTCCGGCGTCTTCTGGTGTTTCCGGTGCTGCTACCTACGGCCTGTATGAGCCCCTGCGCTGGACTCTGGGTGCAGAAGCGCTGATCAACGACTGGTCTGCTAACGACGCTGGTCCTTTCACTGTTGACACCGACTGGGTTGTTACCATCCCCGGTCAGTACGTGATGCTGGACCTGCCCGAGTACCTGGCTGACCTGGCTGACAACGGCACCATCGACACCTGTCTGCTGAGCGACTGTGACAACCGGGACATCCCGATGACTGCAACCTTCACCATCTACGATCGTGAAGAGCGTGGCATCGTGGTTGAAGAAGGCGATCTGGTTGTATCTCCGGCTCCCCCGCCCGAGATTTCAATCGACTCGCTGCCCAACGAAGTCAACGTCATCCAGTGGGGCCTGTCTCCGGTTCTGAACGCACCGGAAACCTACGAAGTGAGCAACACTCTGGGCTACATCGACGACCTCGAAGTACCCGCTGGCGCTTCCTTCGGTTGGACTCACCTGGCTGCGGTTTCAGCTAGCACCAAAACCCAGGCGATCTGTGAGTACGATGGTCCGACTCTGCCGCTGACCATGACCTGTACTGACACCACCTCTCCGGCGCCGATGATCGGCTTCGTGGCCTGGCAGCGTAACTTTGCTGCTCTGCCCGCTGCCAACTACGGTCGTATCGTAGAGCACAGCCGCATCCAGTCTTCCTCCAGCTAATTCGCTGAAGGACTGATGCATCCAAGCCGACACCGTCAAGGTGTCGGCTTTTTTATTCCCCTTCTATTTAATTTGAAACTCCCGGATTTGAATCAGATGCACCCAATCAGAAAATTCCTGACAGTCACCACGGCCATGCTCGCTTTTTCCAGCCAGGTTTTCGCGGACGAAATAATCGTCCAGGACGGTGACGCGACCCTCTCGCGTGATCAGCTCGCTTATATGGTAGGGAATTGGACTGAACAGATGCGCGCAGCCGCACTGGCCGATGAAGGCGACCGTCTCGAACTGATAAACCTGGAACTGGCGGGTGTCAAAGTGGCCAACGAGGCTGGCGCCGTGGCGGCTGAAGACCCGCAACTGCGCCAGGAGTACGAGGCTGACCTCCGCGCATTTCAGCGCAATTTTGTTCTCAGGCAGTACGAGAAAAATATTGAATACCCGGACTTCACCCGGCTCGCCAAAGAGCGATACGGTGTCGACCGGGACAAATATGCGAAGATTCCTGAGCGCAGGCTCGCTTCACATATCCTTTTGGCCTCCGGTGCGGGGGAGCCTCGCGATGAGAAACTGGCGCAGGCTCAGCAGATTCTGGACGAACTCAAGGCCGGAGCCGATTGGGTGACCATGGTCGAAGAGTATTCCGACGAGCCAAAAGCGGCGGAGAAAAAGGGCCTGTTCAATTACTGGATGAGCTTTGGTGACCAGAAAGTTTCACCTCCCTTCAGCGAGGCGGTGTTCTCGATCGCTAAAGTCGGGGATTTCGCAGAGGTTACCCAAACCCAATTCGGTGTTCATATCATCAGGCTGGATGGTATCAAGGAAGAGTCCTACAAGCCTTTCGAAGAGGTGAAAGCGGGTATCGTCAAGGAACTCCAGGGCGAGTACCGAAAACTGGCCATGAAGGAATATCTTGCCCGTTTCAATATGTCTGACGAGGTCAAGGTGGATGACACGGCTGTAAGCGAGATTATCGCCTCTTTCAAGAAGAGTCCTGCCGCGGAGCAAAGCCCGGCTGAAGCCGGTGCCGTAGCGAAGGATGCAGCCAGCTCGGACTCAGCTGGAAAATAACGACGACATTGGCCTCCGTCGCAGTACTCCTGTGCACCTATAACGGAGGCCCCTTTCTCGCCGAACAACTGGATTCCATTTTCCGACAGACTGTTCGCGCCCAGGGTGTGCAGCTTGAGTTGCACGTGGCGGATGACGGCTCGACCGACGGGACGCTGCAGTTGCTGGAGAGCCGGGTGGCGGGCGCCACTGGGCCGCCAGTGTCCCGCCGCGACGGGCCCCGTCGGGGGCACGCCGCAAACTTCCTTACTCTGGCGTGTGCGGCGGATATCCAGGCGGATTTTTTCGCCTATTGCGACCAGGACGACATCTGGGATGTCGACAAGCTTGAGCGGGCATTGGCCAGGCTGTCCGATTTTCCGCCACACGAACCGGCCCTGTACTGTGCCCGAACACGGTCGATCACCCAGTCCGGAGAGGTCTGTGGTACGTCGCCGCTGTTCACCCGCAAACCCTCCTTCCAGAATGCACTGCTGCAAAACATTGGCGGCGGTAACACCATGGTCATGAATCGCGCCGCCCGGGAGCTCCTTCTCACAGCGGGGGTTGTGGATGTGGTGAGCCATGACTGGTGGACCTACCTGCTTGTGGCAGGCGCAGGAGGGGGCATTGTTTACGACCGGCAGCCCTGCCTCAGTTATCGCCAGCACGGCAACAACGCGGTTGGGGACAATTCGGGGGCTGCCGCCCGGCTCAGCCGCTATGGCTCATTCGCGCGGGGGCGAAACCGGCAGTGGTATGCGCGCAACCTCGCGGCACTCGAAAAGAACGCCGGCCTTCTGACCGGCGATAGCCTGGAAACAATGCGCGCTTTCAGTGAGATGCGTGACGCCGGCCTGGCTGGCCGGCTCAGGTCGCTGCGGAAATCGGGCCTGTACGCGCAGACATTCACCGGGCAATTGGGCCTGTATATCGCCACTTTGTTAAAGAAAATCTAGTGGGTTTGCGTATAATGCGGGCACTCGCAACACATCCCGGCTTTTCGTTTCCAGACCCATGACCGATTCAAAGCAACTGATAGTCGTCCTCGGTGCTCATCGGTCCGGTACTTCCCTTTGCACGGCCGCTATCGAGGCCCTCGGGGCCGATGCCCGCCTCGGTGAGCACTATGCCAACGAGGAAAACCTCAAGGGCTTCTTCGAACACCCCGAAATCGTCGATTTCAACGAGCGCCTGCTGGCAGACCTCCGTGGCAGTTGGGACAATCCCCTCTTCGACGGCCTGCGGGCGCTGGACACTCCCGCTATCGAGGGCTGGTACAGCGCCGGCGTCAGCCTGTTCGAAAAGCTGTTCGGGGGCGTCCGGTGTTCGGTGGTCAAGGACCCGCGCCTCTGCCAGCTGCTGGGGTTCTGGCGAGAAGTTTTTCAGCGTTGCGGATTTGCCGATGAACAGATAGCCATCGTGCACATGCTGCGTGACCCGGTAGAGGTGGCCGTATCCCAGAGCCGGCGCGCTGTGGATAACCCGGTGTTTTACGAGTATGGCCGCGAGCTGGCGGAAGGCGGCGCCCTGTGGCTGTCCCTCACCGGGCAGGCGCTCGAGCAGTCACGAGGCCTGGCCCAGCTCTACCTCGGCTACAGCGAGCTTCTGCGTGAACCCCGGGACTGCCTGTCCAGGCTCGCTGAGTTTCTGAAGCTTGATGCCGGGCGGGCCGAAGCCAGGGTATTCGTCGAGGATTTTGTCGACCCCGGCCTTTATCGCAGCTCGGCAGACGAGCCGGCGCGGGAGCAACTGGAGCGGAGCCTGCCCCAGGCTCCGGCGATGTACGGGATACTGCGGCCTCTCTCACAGCAGCTTGACGATGCCCGGATAGCCGAGGCGATTGCGCTTTACCATAGCGAGAGCTGTCGCGAGACCCTCGCGGCAATCGTGGCGCCGGCGTTTTCCCGCCTGAGCAATCGCTCCCGCGAGGAGAGCCTGGACCTGCAGCGCAGCGCCGATCAGTTGGCGGATTTGCGCCAGCAGATAGAGGAGCTCGAAACCGACGCCATCCAGGTGAAGCGCGAGCACAGGGCGGTGCTGGAACCGCTGCGAGAACAGCTTGCCCAGCTGGAGAGCGGCAATACCGCACTGAAGGCCCAGTTACTGGAGCAGGCGGCGGAAATACAGCGGATCAGCGAGGAGAGCCGGGATACCATCAACGGCCTGCTCGAGCGGCAGGGGCACCTGGAGGAAGACATTCGCTACCAGTCCGAGGTGATCGAGCGGATGGAGCGTTCCTTCTCCTGGCGTGTTACCCGCCCGCTGCGCGGCCTGAACGCCAGGATTCACGCCTTCCGTGGCTGGCGCGCCCAGCGCTGGTCCCGCTTTCGCCTGCGCTCCATCCTGATTTACCACCGCATGAGCGTGTCGCACCCGGCGGTAGCCTACTGGCTGCGCCGCCTGGTCCGGCCGGTGTTCCGCCTGTTGGGCCGGACCATGTCCGCCGAGGGCGCCGGCGCCTATGAACAGCATACCGGAAACCTGCTGTCGCCGATGCGCTACCAGCAGTACGAAGCCAGCGAAGATTACTCGCCCCTGGTGAGTGTCATTGTCCCGAACTACAACCATGCGGATTATCTGCGCCTGCGCCTGGATTCGATTTTTTCCCAGAGCTACACGAACTTCGAGGTGATCCTGCTTGATGACGCATCACAGGATGACAGCGCAGCGATACTGCGGGAGTACCACCAGCGCTATCCCGACAAGGCCACGCTGGTGATCAACGAAGAAAATTCAGGGGGCGTCTTCCACCAGTGGGATCGCGGGCTGAATCTCGCCCGCGGCGAGATTGTCTGGATCGCGGAAAGCGACGACTGGTGCACGGAAAACTTCCTCGAGACCCTGGTTCCTTTCTTCGAGAACGAGGCCGTGCAGATTGCCTACGCCCGCACCGTATTCATGGATGGCGAGGGCACGCAGCAAGTCTGGTCTATCCACGAGTACCTCCACGATATCGATCCGCAACGCTGGCACCATCAGATAATGGCGACTGGCCCCGAGATCGTGCGCGAGGCATTTTCGCTCAAGAACATTATTCCCAACGTGAGTTCGGCGATCATGCGTACACCGCGCCAGCTCGAAATCCTGGCGGACCCGGAGTGGCGTGCCATGCGAACCTGTGGCGACTGGGTGCTTTACCTGCACCTGCTGCGCGGCGGCATGCTGGCCTATTCGCCCCTGGCGAGCAATTACTACCGTCTCCACGGCGCCAACACCTCGGTGAATTCCTATCTCGAAGACCAGTTCTACCGTGAACACGAGATGGTGGCCCGCACGTTCTGCAGCCTCTACGAAGTGCCGGATACGCAACTGGAGCGACTGCGGGACAACCTGGAAGTGCACTGGCGCGAAACCCGCGGTGACTACTCCGACGCCGCCCTGGAGCGTTGTTTCAGTATCAGCCGTATTCGCGAGTCATGCGCCGGACGCGCCCCCAATCTGCTGATTGCCTCTTATGCATTCTGCAGCGGTGGCGGCGAGACATTCCCGATCAGCCTGGCGAATATCATGAAAGGCGCGGGTTACAATGTCACCTATCTCGATTGCGCCCGCGAACCGCGGGTGGACGGGGTACGCAGGCGCCTGCGCGCGGATATACCAGTGGTGTCGGACTTCACCCAGTTGGAGCGCATCCTGCACGACTTCGAGATCGACATCGTGCACTCGCATCACGCCTGGGTCGACAGCACGATATTCGAGTTGCTGCCGGAGGATACGGATTGCCGGGTAATCGTGACCTCCCACGGAATGTACGAAACAATCAACGAGTATGATCTGCGGCTCATATTGCCACGCCTGGTCAAGCGTTCCGCCGCGATCATCTATGTTGCCGAAAAGAATCTCGAGGCGATCCGCAGCCACGGCCTGCTGGACGCGGCAAACGTGGAGCGCATCGACAACGCGCTTGAGGTGGAGAGCTTCCCGTCCCTGGAGCGAGCGGCCCTGGGAATCGAACAGGACGCCTTTGTGCTGAGCCTGGTCAGCCGCGCCATGGAAGAAAAAGGCTGGCAGGAAGCCATCGAGGCGGTGACCCTGGCACGCGAATCCAGTGGTCGCGACATCCAGTTATTGCTGGTGGGAGACGGGCCGGAATATGAGCGCCTGGAAGCGACGCAACTCCCCGGCTATGTACACCTGGAGGGCTTCCAGGAGAATGTGCGGGGGTATTTCGCCGTCGCCGACATGGGCTTGCTGCCCTCGAGGTTCCGCGGCGAGAGCTTCCCGCTGGTGATCATCGAATGCCTGCAGACCGGAACGCCCTTCATCGCCACTGATCTCGGCGAGATCAGCCGTATGCTCGACAGTGACGAGGGTATGGCGGGTGGTGTGGTGCCGCTGGCGGGAGACGACATCGATATTGCGGCCCTGGCCCGCGAGATTACCAAATTCGCCGGTGACAGCGGCGCTTTCACTGCAGCGCGAGACGCGGTGGCTTGCGCCGTGGCCAAGTTCGATCCCGCGGTACTCGCCCGCAGGCATGACGAAGTATACCGGGGCGCTCTGCAGCCGCAGCAGGCAGTGCAGTCGCCCACCATGAAAACAGCGATCGGGGAATAATGAAAAGGATTTACCTGCATATCGGGATGGGAAAAACCGGCACGACCGCGTTGCAGGATTTTTTCTGGGACAACCGGCAGTTGCTGGCGGAGTCCGGCATCTGTTATCCCGAGCATGGCATTCAGTCGAACGCGCACCACCTGCTCTCGCCACACATTCCGCGCTTTCTCGAGGGGGACTGGGCTTTCGAATCGGTGGCGGAATGGGCTCCCCGCCTGGCCGAACTGGAGCAGGACAGGATACTCCTCTCCTCGGAGCTGATGGCCTGGGGCAGCCCGGAGAGCATCCGTGAATTCTGCGAGGAGGCCTCCGGCTGGTTCGATGTTCACGTGGTGGTCTACCTGCGTCGGCAGGACAACATCATCATGGCGAGCTACAACCAGCAGATCAAGGCGGGGCCGCAGAAGCGGCGAATCGACCTGATCTACCGGAACCAGATCGCGCGCTTCGATTACCTCAGGATACTGGAGCCCTGGGAAAGTTCGCTGGGCGCTGACAAGATCATCGTTCGACCCTACGAACAGAAACAGTTCTATGGCCAGGACGTGCGCCGGGATTTCATGCAGCATGTGTTTGGCCTGGAGATCGATGAGCGTTACGAGTTCCGCAGCGGTAACTCCAACCCGCGGCTCTCCCTGGCGACCAGCGAATACAAGCGAATGATCAATAACCTGGTCACCGATCCGCAGCAGAACGCCCGATTCAACCAACTCCTGATGCAGTATTCCGCCGAACATGAATCGGATTCCCAGGGTGTATATTCCGAACAGTCGGTGCTCTCTCCCGAGCAGCGCCTGGAAATCCTTGACGCGGCCCGGGAAACCAGCGAGCAGATCGCGAGGCGTTTCCTGCACTGCGAGGATGGCCGCCTGTTCAGGGATGCGGAGCCTGACCCCGATTCGCCGTGGCAGGGCATCGACCTGTCCCGCGAGGATGCCGATGCTATCACCGCCTTCCTGGAAGGGGAGGATGCCAAACTGCTCGCCGCGCTGGGCAGGGAGATAGAAGAGAAAAAGAATCACCTCGCCTACCAGATCAGGCACTCCGCCCGTTACCTCTCGGCCAGCGTTCTTTCCACCGCGGAGGCCACCCCTGTTTACCGGGTGGCGCCGGAGGACAGCGCCCCGGTGGTGATCGGCGGGCTGGGGGGCAGCGGTACCCGACTGGTTATCTCCCTGATGCGCCGTATGGGGGTTTTTGTCGGCGGGGAAATGAACGAGTCACTGGACAATCTCTGGTTCAGCCTGCTCTTCGTACGGCGTTCGATCCTGCTCAAATCGGATCGCGATATGGAACGTCTGTGCTGGATTTTCACCAACGCGATGCGACATGGGGTGGAAGTCAGCACGGAGCTGCGCGAAATGCTGGATGAAGCCCGCAATAACGACCGCACCCCGGTGCTGCCGCCGGAACTGCTGGAGGGGGCGGTGGAGTCGCTGCTGCGAGTGCCGGCAAAGGATCGCCGGCATGAACACTGGGGCTGGAAGGAGCCCAATTCGCATATCCTGCTGCCGCAACTGGAGCAGAATTTTCCGCAGATGCGTTTCGTTTACGTCATGCGCAACGGGCTGGACATGGCTTTCAGTGAAAACCAGAACCAGTTGCGCTACCTGTGGGGGGATCTCCTGCTCGAAGGGGCATCCGAACCCACTCCGGCCAATGCCCTCAAGTACTGGGTTGCGGCGCACAGGCGCATGATGGGCTTCCAGGATCGCCTGGGGGATCGACTGCACTTTCTCAGTTTCGACCGCCTTTGCCAGGATCCGGAGGGCGAGCTGGAAGCGTTGCGGGAGTTCGTCGGTATCCCGATCAGCAAGAAGGCGATCGTGGAACTGGCGGCAACGGTGCGCGCCCCGCAGACCTCCGGGCGCTTCCGCGGCCGGGATCTCTCCCAGTTCGACCCGGAGGATATCGCCTACGTCCAGGAGATGGGGTTCGAGGTTGAGTAAGTCCCGGGGCGTGTATAGCCGCCTGAGGGCGAGGGCCAGCGGGGCGTGAACCAGGCCGCGGGACAATGGCGGACTGCGGTGTTCAATCGCCGCATGCTGATCTGTATTTTCACCGGCTTCGCTTCCGGTCTGCCCCTGTATGTGCTGATACAACTGGTACCTGCCTGGCTGCGCCAGGGCGGGGTTTCCCTCGCCGAGATCGGGCTGTTTGCGCTGGTTGGCCTGCCCTACACCTGGAAGTTCCTCTGGGCGCCCTTCATGGATCGCTTTACCCCGCCCCTGGGGCGTCGCCGGGGTTGGATGCTGCCCTTCCAGCTGGCTCTCCTGCTGGCCATTGGCTGCCTCGGTTTCTATTCTCCGACGCTGGATACCGCGGTCATTGCCACCTTCGCTTTTCTTGTCGCCCTGTTCAGCGCCAGCCAGGATATCGCCCTGGATGCGTTTCGCCGGGAGATACTGCCGGACGAGGAGCTCGGGCTCGGCAATTCCATCCACGTGCAGGCCTATCGCCTGTCCAGCCTGGTGCCGGGATCGCTGTCGCTGATCCTGGCGGACCACCTGCCCTGGACGAGTGTGTTCTGGATTACCGCGGGGTTCATGCTGGTGGGTGTGGGCATGACCCTGCTGGTCAGCGAGCCGGAAGCGCCGGCACGGCTCTCGGGTGGTTTCCGCGAGACCGTGGTAGCGCCGTTTCGGGAGTATATGCAGCGCAAGGGCATGGCCAGCCTGAGCCTGGTGCTCGCCTTCATGTTCCTCTACAAACTGGGGGACAATATGGCGACGGCCCTTTCCACGCCTTTTTACCTCGACATGGGTTACTCCATGACCGAGATCGGTGCTGTCGCCAAGCACGCCGCCCTGTGGCCCTCGGTCATCGGCGGCCTGCTCGGTGGCCTGCTGATGATCAGGCTCGGGATCAACCGGGCGCTCTGGTTGTTCGGCGTGGTCCAGGTGGTGAGTATCCTGGGTTTCGCGGTGCTCGCGGCACACGGCGTCGGCGCATCACTGTGGCTGCTTGCGGCGGTTATCGCCTTCGAATACCTCGGCGTGGGCCTGGGCACCGCCGCGTTTACCGCCTTTATCGCCAGGGAGACCAGCCGGCTTTATGCGGCGAGTCAATTCGCGCTGTTTACTGCCCTGGCTGCAGTGCCACGTACCTTCGCCAATGCCAGTACCGGTTTCATCGTCGAACAGACCGGCTGGTACACGTTTTTCCTGCTCTGTGCGCTACTCGCAATCCCGGGAATGCTGATGTTGCTCTGGGTCGCGCCCTGGCGCGAGCAGGGGCCGGCCTGACGAGGCCCGACCTGGCGAGGCCCGACCTAGAGCTCTCGCCGGGCGGTGGATATACTCTGGGCGAAGACGATTTTCGTGACCGGCCGGTACGCCGGTCTGACGCTGCAACGATAATAATGGCAATCGGGGAGTACGGTGACTGAACGCCCGCTGGTAGTGGATCTGGATGGGACCCTTGTCCTCACCGATCTGCTGCATGAATCCATGCTGGGCCTGCTGCGGCAGGGTCCGCGCCGCCTGGTCGCGGCGGCAAAGCAACTGGTCGCGGGCAGGGCGCAGTTCAAGCGGCAGGTGGCTGAATTTTCCACCGTCAACGCGGAAACGCTGCCTTACAACCCCGATTTGCTGAGCTGGCTGCAAGTGCAGTCGCAAGCCGGCCGCCGCCTCATCCTGTGCACAGCCTCCGATGAAAAAGTCGCCAATGCAGTCGCTGCGCACCTCGGGATTTTCGATGAGGTGCTCGCCAGCGATGGCCAGCTCAACCTGAAGGGCCCCGCCAAGGCCGAGCTGTTGCGGGAGCGATTCGGCAGCGAAGGTTTCGATTACGTGGGTGACAGCAGGGCCGATTTCCCGGTCTGGGCCGCCGCATCCCGGGCGATCGTAATTGACGGGAGCGGTGATTTCACCCGCGAAGTGGCAAAGGTGAACTCGAACGTAGAGCGCATCTCGCGCCCCGGAGCCGGGGTGGGCGACTGGCTGCGTTTGCTGCGCGTCCAGCAGTGGCTGAAAAACCTCCTCCTGTTCGCGCCTTTTCTCGCCGCCCATCGCTGGCAGGAACCCCAGGCATGGGTGCTGCTGGCAGTGGCCTTTGTCGCCTTCGGCCTTTGCGCCTCCGCGACCTACCTGTTCAACGACCTGCTGGATATCCAGAGCGATCGCCTGCACCCGCGCAAGCGAGAGCGGGCCTTCGCATCGAGCCGGATCAGCGTGGTGTCCGGTGTTCTCGTTCTGCCAGTGATATTGCTGTGTGGCATGCTCCTGGCCGCCTGGGTGGGCAAATACTTTTTCGTCAGCATGCTGGTCTATCTCTTACTGACCGTGAGTTACTCACTGGCCCTGAAGCGGATGATGCTTCTCGATTGCCTGACCCTGGCGGTGCTTTATACCCTGCGTATCATCGCCGGCGCGGCTGCATTGCAGATGGGGGTCTCGTTCTGGCTGCTGGCTTTTTCGGTCTTCCTCTTCCTCTCCCTCGCTTTCGTCAAGCGCTACGCCGAGATGGAATTGCAGCGCTCGGCCGGGCACATCGCCCTGCACGGGCGCGGTTACCTCACCCGTGATCTTCCACTGGTCCTGAGCCTCGGTGTCTGCGCCGGCTACCTCGCGGTACTGGTACTGGCGATGTACCTGAACAGCGAGGAGGTGCTGTTGCTCTACCAGACACCTGAAGTCGTCTGGGGGGCGGTGCTGGTGCTCCTGTTCTGGGTGAGCTGGATCTGGCTGCATGCGCATCGCGGGAATATGCATGACGATCCACTGGTTTTCGCGATCAAGGACAGGTCGAGCCTTGTCGCCGGCGGGGTATTCCTGCTGATGGTCTACCTCGGTACGCTGGAGTGGCGATGGTAGCGATATCCTCCTGGGGGCGCCTGAGCCTCGACGAACACAAGCTGCTGCCACTGCGAGAGCGCGGCGCAGTAGCCGGCCTACTTGCTGAACAGACGGCCCCGGGCATAGCCCGTGGCATGGGGCGCAGCTACGGTGACCAGGCACTGAATCCCGGCGGCGGACTGTGGGCGACCGATGGCCTCGATCGCCTCATTCATTTCGATGACAAGGCTGGCACCATCGAGTGTGAAGCCGGTGTCCTGTTGCGGGATATCCAGCGACTGGCGGAGCAGCGTGGCTGGATGCTGCCGGTCACCCCCGGCTCCTGGTGGGTCACTGTAGGCGGTGCTATCGCCAACGATGTCCACGGCAAGAACCACCATCAACAGGGCACTTTCGGCGAACACCTGCGGGAACTCACCCTCGTGCGCAGTGACGGCAGCAGCATCAGCTGCGGACCCCGGGAGCGCGGCGAATGGATGGCGGCTACCCTGGGCGGAATGGGCCTGACCGGCGTGGTCGTCTCTGCCACGCTGCAATTGCGTCCCGTGGCTGGCCCCTGGCTGGATGTAGAGACGATTCCCTACACAGGCCTCGGGGAATTTTTCCAACTCGCGGACGCTTCGGAGCCAGGGTGGGAGTACACCGTATCCTGGGTAGACTGCCTGTCCGGTGGCAATCCACGCGGAATTTTCTTCCGCGGTAATCACGCAGAGTTGACCACACCCCACCCGCGGAAAAAGGCGAGGCCGGGCCTTCCCTTCACGCCGCCAATTCCGCTGGTCAACAGGCTGACCCTGAAACCCTTTAACGCGCTTTATTACCACCTGCACCGGCACAGGGCGGGCCCGTCGACCCAGCATTACATACCCTTCTTTTATCCCCTCGATGGCATTGCCGACTGGAACCGGATCTATGGCCGCCGCGGTTTCTACCAATACCAGTGCGTCCTGCCGCACTCCGAGCGGGAGGCCGGCACCGCTGCACTGTTGGAGGAAATTCGCAAATCCGGCCAGGGATCATTCCTCGCGGTACTCAAGACATTCGCAGAACGCCAGTCCCCGGGCATGCTCAGTTTCCCCATGGCCGGGGTTACCCTGGCGCTGGATTTTCCGAACCGGGGCAGGGAGACACTGGCCCTGCTGGACCGCCTGGACGCAGTCACGGCCGAAGCGGGAGGGCGTGTCTACGCCGCCAAGGACGCGCGTATGGCCAGGGCCCTGTTCGAATCGGCTTACCCGCGCCTGGACGAGTTCCTTGCCTACCGTGACCCGGGCATAAGCTCGGCCATGTCCCGCCGGCTGCTGGGGAGTTAGCTGCACCCATGACGAAACGTCGCATCATCGTTTTTGGCGCCACCTCAGGTATTGCAGAACACTGCATGAGATTGTGGTTGCATGAAACCGCGGAACTGCTGCTGGTCGGTCGCAACGAAGTAAAACTGCAGAGCCTGGCCAGTGACCTCAAGGTGCGTAGCCCCGCCTCGCTGATCACCACCGCCTGTATCGATTTTCTCGACCCGCAGGCCTTCGTCGACGTGGTCGAGGGCTTTGCGGCAGGGGAGGGGATTGATCTCGCCCTCATTGCCCACGGTTCCCTTCCGGATCAGGAAATCTGCCAGAAGGACCTGGACGCGCTGGCCACAGCCCACCAGTTAAACTGCCTTTCGCCGATTCTCTGCGCGGAGGCTCTGGCGGCTGCCATGGAGAGGGCGCGCCGGGGTTGCCTGGCCATAATTGGCTCGGTGGCGGGTGACCGGGGGCGGCGCTCGAACTATGCCTACGGCTCCGCCAAGGGAGCCCTGGAACGTTACGCCCAGGGACTGCAGCACCGCTTCGCCGGGAGCGATATCAAGGTGTGCCTGATCAAGCCCGGCCCCACCGCCACCGCGATGACCGACCACCTGGGTGGCGGGGGATTGCCCCTCGCCCCGGTCGAGGATGTTGCGACGGTGATCGTGGCCGGGGTGGAGAAACGCAAGGCGGTGATTTACGCCCCTCGCCGCTGGGCGCTCATCATGCTGGTGATTCGTCACCTGCCCCGATTCGTTTTCAACCGCCTGGATATCTGACGGAACGACTGCATGCTGGATCAGCGCATTGTATTGCCCGGAGGCGCCGGACTGGTAGGCCAGAACCTGGTCGTTCGCCTCAAGCAGCGGGGCTTTCACAACATCCTGGTGATCGACAAGCACCAGGCGAACCTGCAGAAGCTGGCGCATCTGCATCCGGACGTGGAGGTCAGCTGCCAGGATCTTTCGGCCGGTGGCGGCTGGGAGGCGGATGTGAAATCCGCTGATTGCATTGTCATGTTGCAGGCGCAGATCGGTGGCAAGCACCAGCAGGAGTTCGAACGCAATAACCTCGATGCCAGCCAGCGAATCCTGGATGCTGTCGCGGCGAACTCCTCATCCTACCTGGTGCACATCAGCTCCTCCGTGGTGGAATCGGTGGCGGAGGACTTCTACTCCTGGAGCAAACGTGAGCAGGAACGACTGGTTGTCGAGAGCGGCATCGATTGCCCGGTCCTGCGGCCGACACTGATGTACGGCTGGTTTGATAGGAAGCACCTGGGGTGGCTGGCGCGCTTCATGCAACGGGTGCCGGTGTTCCCGATTCCCGGGAAAGGCGATTTCATGCGGCAGCCACTATACGCCGGTGATTTCTGCGCGATTATCCTCAGCTGTATCGAGCAGCGGCGCGGGCATGGCGTATTCAATATTTCCGGCCACGAACGCATCGACTACGTCGAGATCATTCGCGAGATCCGCCGGGTCACGGGGTCGCGCAGTCGAATCGTTCACCTTCCCTATGGACTGTTTCGCACTTTGCTGCAGGTATGGGGCATGTTCGATCCGAATCCGCCCTTTACCGTGCAGCAGCTCGAAGCACTGTGCGCGGATGACGAATTCGAGGTCATCGACTGGCCGGGAATTTTTGGCGTGCGCTACACCCCGTTCAGCGAGGCAATAGCGGAGACCTTCAATCACCCCGAATACAGCAAGGTCATCCTGGAGTTTTGAGTATGGGCAAGCGCGTGGCTGTGTTGGGCGCGGGGCCTATGGGGCTCGCCGTAGCCTATGAGCTCATAAAGTCCGGTTACTCGCCGGTGATATTCGAGGCCGATGACAGGGTGGGCGGCATGACCGCGACTTTCGATTTCTCCGGCCTGCGAATCGAACGCTACTACCATTTCCACTGCACTTCCGATGGCGACTTCCTGCAGATACTGGAAGAACTGGGCATTGCAGACAAAATGCGCTGGACCGAAACCCGCATGGCCTACTGGTACCGCGGCAGGATGCAGGCCTGGGGTAACCCCGTGGCGCTGCTGACATTCCGTGGTCTCGGCCTGCTGGCGAAAATTCGCTACGGGCTTTTTGCATTCTTGTGTACCAAGCGCAATAACTGGCGCCCACTGGACAATGTCAATGCGAAGCAGTGGATTGTCCGCTGGGTGGGCGCCGAGGCCTACGAAGTGCTCTGGCGGCGGCTCTTCGAGTACAAGTTCTACGATTTCACCGACAACCTTTCCGCCGCCTGGATCTGGAGCAGGATTCGCCGGGTGGGGCGCTCGCGCTACAGCCTGATGCGGGAAAAGCTGGGTTACCTGGAAAACGGCTCGGAGACTTTTCTCAACGCAATACAGGCCTTCATCGAAGAGAACGGGGGGGAACTGCGCCTGTCGACGCCGGTGAAAAAAGTGCAACTGCGTGGCGATACCGTAGAGGGGGTGGAAACGGCTGCGGGGCTGGAACCCTTCGACAGGGTGGTGAGCACCATTCCGCTGCCCTATGTACCGCGGCTGGTGCCGGACCTGCCCGAAGCGATGCTGGAGGCCTACCGCTCCGTCGACAATGTCGCCGTAGTTTGTGTCATCGTAAAGCTGGCCAAAGCCCTGTCGGAGAATTTCTGGGTCAATGTGAGCGATCCGGAAATGGATATTCCCGGCCTCGTGGAGTACACCAATTTGCAGCCGCGGGACCAGCATGTCGTCTATGTGCCGTACTACCTGCCCGGCGAGCACCCGCACTTCAGCCAGCCCGATGAGTGGTTCACCAGCCGGGTGTGCGACTACCTCAGGACCATCAACCCGGCGCTTGCCGAGAGCGACATACTGGATGTTCGCGCCAGCCGCTACCGCTTCGCACAACCGGTGTGCGAGCCGGGCTTCAGCGCCAAATTGCCGGCGCCGGCTCCGGGGCCGGCGGGCCTCTGGATCGCCGATACCTCATACTATTACCCTGAAGACAGGGGAATATCCGAGAGCGTGGGCTTCGGGCGTAAACTGGCGAAGATGGTGGCGGAATGCTAGAGGCCTTTCTCAGCCGGCAGTTCCTGGCCTTCCTGTTTGCCGGTGGCTTCGCCGCCCTGGTGCACTGGCTGGCGAGGATCATGTTGAGCCAGTTCATGCCATTCGGCTGGGCGGTCGCCCTGGCCTACGCCATCGGCATGGCCACGGCATTCGCCCTGAACAGCAGGCTGGTTTTTCCGCGCTCCGACAAACCGGTGGAAAAGCAGGCTCGGGATTTTATCCTGATCAACCTGTTGTTTTTCCCGCTGGTGTGGGCGGTGGCCCTGCTCCTGAACCGGGCGCTGATCGCAATGGGTGTGCCGGCATTCACCGAAGAACTGGCTCACGGTTTCGCCATCAGTTTGCCGGTGTTGATGACCTTCCTGCTCTACAAGTTCTACGCATTCAGGGAAAACTGGCATGGACAAGAATAAGCTCGAGGCCCTGTACCAGCAGCGCTTCCCCGAGGAAGAGCTGGCGCGCAAGGCGGCAATCTGGAAAGTCCTGTGCGAGGCCTATTTCCAGCGTTACATACCCCGGGAGTCCACGGTGCTGGACCTGGCCTGTGGCTATGGCGAATTCATCAACCATATCCAGGCTGCGCGCAAGCTGGCGGTCGATCTTAATCCCGATTCGCCCTCGCACCTGGCCGCTGACGTGCACTTCGAACAGCGTGGCGCCCTCGAGATAGGCGAGGACCTGGCGGGGCAGGCGGATGTGGTGTTCACCTCGAATTTTCTCGAACACCTGGCGGACAAGCGGGAGCTCGAAGCCCTGCTGGCCCAGGTCAGGACGGTACTGCGGCCCGGTGGGCGCTTTATCATCATGGGGCCGAATTTGCGCTACCTCCCCGGCGAATACTGGGACTTCTACGACCACTCGCTGGGCCTCACCCACCTGTCACTGTCGGAGGCGCTGCAGCTGAGCGGTTTTTCGGTTGAGCACTGTATCGGGCGTTTCCTGCCCTACACCACCAAGGGAGCCCTGCCGACCCACCCCTCGCTGGTGCGCTGGTACCTGCGTTTCCCCGTGGCCTGGAAGCTGCTCGGCAAACAGTTTTTCATCGTGGCTGAACGGGCGGATGGCTGAACCAGGCCCCGTTGCGCCGTCGCCGCGTCCCGGGTTCTCGCGCTTTCTTTTCCTTCTCGCGCTGGCCGCGTTGGCGGCAATTCTGGCAGCGACCGCGTTCTACGACCTGTTTTCCAGCTTTCGCACCTATGACGACGAAGGCTTGCTGCTGCTGTTTTCACAGCTGCTGCAGGAGGGTTACGTTCCCTACCGGGAACTGAGCTGGAATTACGGTCCCGCCTATCTCGCCCTGGTGCAGTTGCTCCACGAGGTACTGGGCATCCCGGTGTCGCATGCCGCGGTGCGGGGATTGACCCTGCTGTACTGGCTGGTCATCGCACTGCTTTGCGGGCTCTTGCTGCGCCAGCTGACCGCCTCCCGGCTGTGGGCGCTCAGCGGCGCGGTCCTGGTCTTTCTCTACATTGGAAGTCTCGTCAACGAGCCCGGTCACCCGCAGGGCTGGATCGCGATTTTCACCCTCCTCGCACTGATTTTGCCGGGGCTCGCCAGCGACGGGGAAGGCAGGTGGCACTGGCTGCTCGTCGGCTGCGCGGTCGCCGCGATAGTCCATATCAAGATCAATGCGGGCCTGTTTGTCCTGGCGGCGGTCTCGATTGTTCTGCTCGCCCCCTGGGCCGGACAGCGCAGGATCTTCCGGGCCTGCCTGGTGCTGGGCTGTCTCTGCGGGCCCTTCGTGCTGATGGCCCGGCACCTCGCTGATCCGGATTGTCTCCTCTTTGCGGCGCTCAGCGCGCTTGCCTGTGCCGGGGTCACTGTGCAGCTGACATGCCATCACCCCGGCAACGAGCGGGTCTTTGGCAAGCTCGCATGCTTCGCGGCGGGCGGTATCGGCCTGTCCCTGCTGATGACGGGCTACCTGTATGTCCTGGGCAGCAGTCCGCTGGATTTCATCGGCTCCCTCGCGGGATACGCGGGCAGCCAGTCGATGTTCTATCACCACTTTTCCGACTTTTCGCCGCTGCAGTTATTGGCTGCATTACTGGCATTTTGCTGCGCACTGGGGTTGGGCAGCCGCAGGCAGGCGGGGTGGGGAGGGCAGTTGCTACCCCTGATGAAGGGCGCCTTTGCCCTGGCGGGGCTGGTTTTCGTCCTCATCGATAACCCGGCCCGCGCCCACTACCTCGCAGCCTGGCTCGCTCCGTGGAGCTGGCTGGTCCTGCTCAACGCTGACGCCGGCAGGCCCACTTTGCAGCGCGCGCTGCTCGCCGCGGTGGCGGTGTGGTCGCCATTGCTCGCCTACCCGATCGCGGGCACCCAGTTGTATCTCGGGAGTTTCTTTATACTTCTCGCCGCTGTCGTGTGTGCCTCGGACTGCCTGGCCGGGCAAGGTGAGGCCGGAAGCGGGCTCCGTCCAGTATTCGGGCGAACCATTCCCGCGCTTTACCTGGCGATAGCACTGGGGGCGCTGGGCCTGCAACTGCAGCAGGTCTACACGCGCTTTCAGGCCTTTTCCCCGCTGGAACTCCCGGGTACTGGACCGCTGCGAGTGCAAGCCCGCCTCGCCCGCCAGTACGCTTCCCTGGCGGCGGAGATTCGCCCCGGTGACACGTTGGTTACGTCCTCCCGCTTTTACAGCATGTATCTCTGGACGGGAGCCCGCTTTCCCGGGCCTGCCGCCTGGTCGCTGTTCTACCTGGCTCTCATGCCGGCGGAGCAACAGGCCGAACTGGGCGAACTCGTGAGCGGGGCGGACGCCCCGGTTCTCCTGGTGCCGGGACTGCGCGGTGCCGGCAATCGCCGGCGGCCTGACCTGGAAGGCCTGCCCGTATGGGTGGGAAGGGATTTCCGGCCCGTCGGCGGCAACAGTCGCTTTGTCATTCTGCGCAGGCGCGCTGAACCCGTGCCGCCGGCCGGGCAGATGGATCATTAGTGTAAAATTTCTTATAATCCCGTTCACAGTCCGAATTGCAGGTAAGTGCCAGTGTCGGGTTTTTCCGATAAAGAGCATGCAAGTTCGGGGATGTTCGGGAAACTTGACCTGGAGAAACGGACTGCTCCCGGCTCTTTACGCGAGCGCCTCGAATTCGAGTGGCGGGTGCTGGCAGGCACTTGCAGGCGCTTTGCATCCGTGCCCACTCCGGCCCCCGCGCCCGTTGCCCCCAATCTGTTCCCCACGGTCGAGGGGGCGCTTCCGGAAATCGACCGGGAGCAGCTTTGCGCAAGGCTGCTGCAGTCAGCACTTACTCACCATGGCGCCCTCATCGTTCGCGGCCTGTACACCCCGACTACGGTTGCCCGTTTCCAGCAGATGGCACAGACCGAGGCGTCGACTGGCGCGCTGCCGGATGCCCGTATTGGCTGCTCGCGGCAGGTTTTCTTCAGGCTCCTCGAGGCCTACCGCGAGAGCGGTTTGCTCCAGGCCATCAACGAGTATCACGGCCAGCGTTCCCTGATTTTCGGTGAGCGCGCCCGCTTGCGGCGTCAGGTCCGCGAGCGCGACAAATTCGCCGGTATTCCCTGGCACCAGGACGCCGCTTTCTTTGGTGGCCGGGCCCGGGCGGTCAATTGCTGGGCGGCAATTACCCCCTGCGGTGAATTGAATCCCGGCCTCAGCGTCGTGCCCAGACGCATCGACGAACTGATAGGCTGGGAGGAAGAGCGGGGTCACGCGCCTCTCGACTATGGCCATCGCATTGCTTCGGCGGAATTCGAACAGCGTATTCCCTGCGCACCTGCCGAATGTCGGCTGCAGCCCGGCGATGCGGTGCTGATCGATGAAATGACAGTGCACAGGACCCTGTCCCGCCCCTGGCGGGTACCGGAACAGATCGTCACCATCACCTGGTTCTTCCCCGCCCAGACCTTCCCGGCCTGGGGTACCCCGATCGCAGCGTGATCAGCCCGCCGCGCGCGCGTCCGCCGGCGCCGGCCGGACGCTGGCTGAAGTGGGCGCGCAGCCGATAGTCTTCGCGAAGGCGGGCGCGTATACTCACGTCTTTGCGCATAATGGGACGGGTTCGACGGAATCACGCCAGGCGTGGCCGCGCTGTTCAGGCATGAAGAATTTTTACGACTCCACTTCGCTCATCGATACTCCGGCCGCATTGCGGGCCCGTTTCGACCAGGATGGTTATGTCTACCTGCGGGGGCTGCTCCAGCCGGGGGCGCTGCTCGACCTGCGACGGCAGATTGTGGCGATACTCGAGGACTGCGGCTGGCTGAAGCCGGGGAGCGATCCCATGGACGCCATTTCCTGGACCATGCCCAAAGTCGAAGGGGAGGAGGATTACTTCGAGGCCTATGACCGTGTTCAGGGCCTGGAGGATTTCCATGCGCTGGCACACGACGCCGGGGTACTGCGGCTCATGCGCGCCCTGCTCGGGCCGTCCGCCTTTCCCCACCCCCTTTCAATTGCCCGCCTGGTATTTCCGGACAGCCAGGTCTGGAGCACGCCGCCCCACCAGGATTTCGTCAATAACCAGGGCACGCACGAACTCTTCGCCTGCTGGATACCGCTGTCCGACTGCCCGCGGCAGCTCGGTTCGCTGGCCATGCTGGAAGGGTCTCACAAGCTGGGATTGCTGCCGGTGGAGTACTCCCTGGGGGCGGGGCACCGGCAGGCGAGCCTTCCGGCCGCCAGCGAGGAAATGTCCTGGGTCTCGGGCGATTTCGAACTCGGCGACGTCATCGCCTTCCACAGCCTTGCGATACACCGGGCGCTGCCCAACGAGACCGACCGGATGCGCCTCTCGGTCGATTTCCGCTTCCAGGCTGAGGGCGACGCGGCGACAGCCCGTTGTTTCCAGCCGCACTTCGAGCGCCAGCCCTGGGACGATATCTACCGGAACTGGACACGCGAGGACCTGAAGTATTACTGGCGGGAGCGCGAGGTGAAGCTGGTGCCCTGGGATGACAGCCTGGGCGAGCTGCCCGACGACCATATGAAAGAGGCGATCAGGCTGCAGCGGCAGTTCAATCGCGACCGGGAAAAGCTCAGGCAAAAATACGCCGCCGAGAACAAGCGGTGAATCACACAGGCGATGTCCCGCGGGACACGCCCGCAGTTGGAACAGGAATTGATGCAAGTTGCCCATAGCGATAGTCCCGATGGCCCTCTGCTGGAGTACCCGCGAATCCGCGAGCGCTTCCTTGCAGCAAATCCCGAGTACGCTGCCGCCGAGCCCTTTCCCCATGCGGTTTTCGAGAATTTTATCAGCGAGGACCTGATCGACCGGGTGCTCGAGGAATTTCCCTCGCCCTCGGCGGATATCAGTTGGCGGCAACTGCACAGCAAACGTGACGACGGATCCCAGGTCCAGTTCAACAAGCAGGGCATGCCCCACCTGGTTCATCTTTCGCCTACCATCCGGCAGCTTATCTGGGAGCTGAACTCCGGCACGTTTATCCGCGCGCTGGAGAAACTGACCGGTATAGCCAACCTGATACCCGACCCGGCGCTGCGCGGGGCGGGCCTGCACCAGATTCTCCCGGGTGGCGTGCTCGGGGTGCATGCCGATTTCACCCAGCACCAGGATTACAAACTCGAGCGCCGCATCAATCTGCTGCTCTACCTCAACCGCGACTGGAAAGACGAGTATGAGGGGCATCTCGAGCTGTGGAGCACCGACATGAGCCACTGTGTGCGCCGGCTTCGCCCCACTGCCGGCCGTTGCGTGGTGTTCAATACGGACGCGACTTCCTTCCACGGTCACCCGAGGCCCCTCAAATGTCCCGAGGGCAGCACCCGTAAATCCATCGCGCTCTACTATTACACCCTGGGCCGCGAGGACAAGTCAGTGGAACCGACCAAACGCACTGATTGGCAGACCCTGCCGGAGATCAGTCTGCCGGCCCCGACCTGACTTCGCGACTGGATAAGACCTGATGACTATGCAAACCATCAATTACGATCAGCTCTGGACCAGGGGCGATCAGATGGCCGCCGATTTTGCCGCGGCCGACCCCTTTCCCCATATCGTTATCGACGACTTCCTCTGCCCCGAATTCGTGGCGCGCCTGAACCGCAATTTTCCGGATTTCGAACGCAAGCAGCAGGCCGGCTCCACCCACATTCCGGTCTTGCTCGAGGATGGCAGCGAGGCCCAGTTGGGCAAGGAGTGGATGTCTCGCGAGCAACTGGTGCCGTGGATCTACCGGCGCCTGTACTGGGAGTTGAACAGCAACCCCTTCATGGGCCTGCTGGAAAAAATCTCCGGCGTGAACAACCTGCTGGCCGACCCGCACATGGCCGGCGGCGGCGTTCACCAGGTGCGGCCCGGCGGTTACCTCAGGGTCCACGCGGATTTCAACAAGCACCCGCAATTCGGCCTGGACCGGCGCATCAACCTGCTCATTTACCTCAACGAGGACTGGCATGCGGACTACGGCGGCGACCTGGAATTGTGGAGTCCGGATATGCAGCATTGCGTGCAGCGAATCGCTCCCCTGGCCGGCCGCTGCGTGATCTTCCGCACGACCTCGACCTCCTTCCACGGCCACCCACATCCGCTGAGCTGTCCGCCGGACCGCGCGCGACGCTCCATCGCGCTCTACTACTACTCGAATGGCCGTCCGGAAGAAGAGGGTAGCGAGGAGCACGGCACGCTGTGGCAGACGACGCCTGCTTCCCAGGTTCCTGGCTCGTAGAAGGTACTGGCCTCACTCCTCCGATTGCAGGGCGTTCACCGCCTGGGTGGTGCCGATGTGCATGAAGCGCATCGCGCTGTCCGGCACGCTGCCGAGGTAGATCGGGCGGCGAGTAGGCGAACGGTAGGGCCCACCGCGCAACTGGGCGTACTGGTTGAAGTGATCGCCCATGGCCTTGACCCGGGTCGCGCCCCTGGTCCCGGTGGTAATACCGCCGTGACACTGGTGGAAGCTGCCCTCGCCGATGAGTATCACCAGTTCACTTCCGGGTAGCTCGACCGCGCGCTTGTAGAAATCGAGATTCACCTGGCCGCCGCCGGTTTCGGTAAAGGCCGGGTCGAACCCTCCCAGGGTCTCCCACAATTCACGGGAGACGCACAGGCAATTGCTTTCGCCGATGGGTTTGAAGTAGCCGCCACCACTGGTGCCGCTGAGGCAGGAAATCTCGAACAGGCGGTAGCCGTCCCGCGGCCAGCCGATGGAATCCAGCAGGCGGTTTTCCTCGGCACTGTCGTAGCCTTCGAGCATGGAGTGCTGCTGCAATTTCGGCCCGAGGTGGTAGCCGGGCACGGCCACCACCGCCTGCGGATGCAGCCGCGCCGCCGCCAGGGTATAGCTGACGATCCCGGGGCTCAGCATGCGGGCGCCATCGACCATGATGCTCACATGGCTGCCCCTGGCCTGGCTGGCGCCGAAGTTTACCGCGGGTACCGGTGTCGGCAATGTTTCCTCGCGGTAGAAGTAGCGTACGTTCGACCCGTACTGGCAGGCGCGCTGTTCACCCAGCACATCGTCGGAGGAGTTTTCCACGACGATAATCTCATAGTCCGCCTCGGTCACTCCCCGCTGGTACTGCGTGCTCAGCGAGTAGAGGGTTTTTTCGGCCTGCTCTGACATCTTGTAGACCACCAGCACGATGCTGATCCGGATATCCGCGGGCGGGGCCTGCCGCGAGGGCAGTGCGGTATCACCCTCGAAGCGCACCACCGGTACCGGCGCGTTGGGGAGGCGGGCAGGCGCCTGCGTGGGCACGCCCTCGGCCGCGGCACTCTCTGTCGCCGCTGCCTGTTCGGGCTGTGTGCCGGGCAAGTTGCGCAGTAGTTTCCTGATAAAGTTCATAAGCTGGTTCAAAAATCCTGTTGCTGGGTTTCCAGCGTTCTGGCGAATTTTACTCGGCTCTCCCGCCGCTGGCGTCCGCCTTCACATGGGCCCGAAGCCCGATATCATCCCGGAGTTTCTCCACATCCTGGGCCTCGCGTCGCACAAATCCGGCCCGCAGTGCGTTCACACCATCCAGGTAGGCGTCGATATTCCCGCTGTCCAGCCGGTGGCCGAAGGTCTCCCGGCCCTCACCCTGGACCGACGACATCATCCGCCGGGCCAGCTTCGAGCTGGAGTGGACGCCGTCGAGGAACCAGCCCTTGTCGGCGTCCCTGCTGCGGTAGATGGGTTCGTCGACAATTCGGCTCTCGTCGCCGAAGGCCCAGAAGGGGAAGGGGTCCCTGCCGAATTCCGCGGCCACCTCCTCATTGATTTTTACCAGCTGCCGGTGGGTTTCACGCCACAACTGTTCGGACCCCACCTGGAACCAGAGATCGACGAAAAATACGTGAGTCGGGGTGAGCAGCAGCCTGGTGTCGATATCGTTTGCGTGGCAAAAACGCAGCAGCTCGCGGAAATAGGGCAGGCTTTCAGCGGGCTGGAGCTCGTCCGGGTTCATCGATTTGAGCGCACTGCGGGCGACGAACTGGTAGCCGCCGTAACCCACCAGCTTGTTGGAGACCTTTTCCCAGACACCGTTGGGGTAATAGATCCTCGGCACAGGTTCGTGCAGGAAGCGGGTCTTCACGCTCTCGGCCAGCATGCCGTAGGAGAGCAGGAAGGTGTGCAGGTCCACGAGAACCTGGCCGATGTGGGCGGGGGAGTAGCGGTCGGAGGGTTTGCGCAGCAGCCTGTCCGGTTCGAAGCCGAAGCGGTACCTGGTGGATGAGCGCACGACCGCCTGGTAGTCGATGCCCACCACCAGTTCCGAGAGCGGCTGGACGGCGTGGGCGTGCTGTACCGAGCGGCTCAATTCGAACAGGGTCATACCCGGGATGGCGAAATTATAGGATTCGCCAGCCTTCCACCTGGCGGTTTCGGGCCAGATCGCCGCGCTCCGGGAGGTGCCGATGACGAGATTCTTCGGTGCCTTGTGCATCACGTGGTAGGGCTTGTAGCCGCGCATGTTCCAGAATTGGTCGATGCGGCTGAAGACTTTGGCATCGCCGTCTCGATGATGGAACAGCAGGTAAGGGTCCACCAGGTAATTGAACAGGCCCGCCAGGCCCAGGACTGCGAGGCAGCTTGCGAGAAGTGTCAGGACGTATCGTTTCATCGCGTTCAGAACTGGAAGTAGATGAAGCGGGTAATCTGGGACATGCCCAGGATAGACAGGCCGAGCAGCAGGCCTGCCAGCATCGCAAAGGCGAGGTTGGGTCGCCAGCGCAGAGCGGGGCGGGCAAGGGGCCGGTTATCCGCCGGCAGTACGGTTTTGAAGTTCACCATGAATTCCTGCAGGTTGGGCAGGCACCAGCAGATGGCCGCAGCAGCCCCCAGGTACAACCAGACCTGCCCGTAGGCCGGCGCTTCGAAGCCAGCGGCCAACACCGCCTGGTGCAGCAGGCCGGTGTCGAAGCGCCCGGTCAGTATCCTGCCGGGTTCGCCCTGGAAACCGAAAAACGCCGCGTCCAGTATGCGCCATCCCGAGGAAAGGTCGGTGGCGCGGAAGAAGATCATGGCGATTGACCAGCAAATGAAAGTCAGCCCGATATAGACTGGGGTAAAGATCGCCGCGGCGAAGAACGACTGCAGGCCCGCTCGCTGCAACACTGCGCGCCAGGCGTGGTTGACGCAGAGATAGCCGCCGTGCAGCGCGCCCCAGACGACGAAAGTCCAGGCAGCGCCATGCCACAGCCCGCCCAGCAGCATGGTGAGGACAAGGTTGAGGTAGCGCCGTGCCGCGCCACGCCGGTTGCCGCCCAGGGAAATATAGAGATAGTCCCTGAGGAAGCGCGATAGCGTGATATGCCAGCGCTTCCAGGTTTCGATGGCGCTGCGGGACTTGTAGGGCGAGCGAAAATTCTCCGGCAGCCTGATGCCGAACAGCCGGGCGCTGCCAATGGCCATGTCGCTGTAGCCGGAGAAGTCGAAGTAGATCTGGAAGCTGAAGGCCAGGGTCGCGGCCAGCGCATCGATGGTGTGGATATCACCGCCCTGGGCTGCGGCATCGTGCACCGGGTCGGCGATCATGGCAAGGGAGTCCGCCATGATCACTTTCTTGAACAGGCCGATAGCGATGAAGGTGAGTCCGATCGACAGGTCGCTGGATAACTCGCTGCGCGGTCGCAGGCTGCGAAACTGTGGCATCAGTTCCTTGTGGTGGACGATCGGGCCGGCGATCAGCTGGGGGAAGAACACCACGAAGAGCGCGTAGTGCGAGAACTGGTACTCCTCGCAGTCATCCCGGGCCACGTCCACCAGGTAGGCGATCTGCTGGAAGGTGAAAAAGGAGATTGCCAGGGGCAGGGTAATCTCCGGTACCGGTATCAGCTTCAGGCCCAGGTCGTTGAGTCCCTCGAGGAAGAAACCGGTGTATTTGAAATAGCCCAGCAGCCCCAGGTTGAAGCAGACGCCGAGCACCAGCCAGGGGCGCCGCCGCTCGACGGCGGTGGAGGCGAGGGCTCGCCCGAGGCTGAAATTCACTCCGATGGAGGCGAGGATCAGCAGCAGGTAGACCGGTTTCCAGCTGGCGTAGAACACCAGTGAGGCGATGACCAGCCAGAGTATCTGCCGCTCGATGCCTGCGCGCAGGGCGAGGACCAGGAAAACAATCAGGCTGACCGGGAGGAAGAGAAACAGGTACTCGAGTGAGTTGAAGAGCATGGGGCCTGGTCAGTCCTGGGAAGCGGGAGAGTATACCTGATGGATTTTCGCCATTGAATGCACGCGCTCGGCCTCTATTCCCGGTGCTTGTCGCCGCCAGTGGGTCGCCCTGCCGGGGCGTCTCCGGGCAGTCGCAGTGGGCGCTCCGGAGGGCTGTAGATGCCCAGCTCCACGGCCCGCTTGACGATGGCCTGGCTCTCTTTCAGCGGTTTGCCGTAAGCCCAGAACACGCCCCGGTTGAAGCGCTGTACCTGCTTCGCCATGTGGGGCTCGAGGGCTGCAAGGTGTGACTGGTAGGAGGAAATACAGAACCAGCCCGCCAGCGCTGTCGCGGCCAGGGATAGCGGGAGCACGGCCCTGCGCAATTGAGTGGCGAAGGCCAGCCAGGTGGTCGCGGCCATCAGCACCGAGGGAAAGCCATAGCGGGAGGAAAGCGCGTAGTCGACGGTGGTGAAGTGGGCCCGACCCAGGACGACAGCACAGGCGGACAGGGCAACCAGCCAGCCACAGAGCGCCAGGCGCAGGTCACCGGAGCGGTAACAGCGCAGGCTGGCGAGGGTGAGCATGCACAACAGCGCCGCGCCGGCGGTAGCCGCGAAGGCGACACTGGTTTCGCTGACAAAGCTGCCCAGCAACGTAAGGGTGTACAGCACATAGTGGCCGGGGAACTCGGCGAGGTGTTCAAGCACCGCCAGCGGCGTGTTCGGTGTCTGCAACTGGTAGCGCCAGAGCGCGAGCGCCAGGGCCCCCAGGCCCAGCCAGAGGACCAGCCGCCACCCGGGAATCCTGCGTGTCACGCAGGCCTGGTGCAGCAGGCAGGCGGCCCCCAGCACCCAGGTGAGCTGGCCCGAGGCGAGCGTGAAGGTCGAAAGGGTGGCGAACACTGCCGCCAGTAACAGTCCGCCCAGGCTGCCGCGATGCAGGGCGAAAATCGCCAGAAAGCCATAGAGGAATACGTAAAAATAGGCGAAGGCCGCCATGCTCCACAGGGTGATGCCGTAGCAGCGCAGGTTCAGCAGGAGCAGCGCGGCGACCGCGACCAGCACGAGCCGGTCCTGCCGTTCCCGTACAGCCAGGAAGAAAAGGCCCAGGAAGGCCGGCAGGGCCAGGTTGGCAGCGACGACGAGCAGGCGAAAATCCACTTCTCCCGTGAGTTTGTAGATGCCAAGGTAAAGCGCGCGCGTCGCCATGGTCCGGTGGTCGTTGTGCTGCGCAAACAGCAGCGAAACCCGCTGTGACAGGGTTTCGGCTTCCTCGAAGCCGACCAGTACCTGCAGTACGTCGTAGATGTCATCGGCGAAGGGCACATCGATGGCATGGGTGATGACGAAGCGGAAGTAGGCGAGCAGGGCGGCGAGAATCAGCAGCGCGGGCAGCCAGAGCTGCAGCGGCAGGGTGCGCGTCGCGGAATTCATTTCCCGGCGCTCGCACGCGTTTTCCGTACGCCCTCGATGAGGGCGTAGTCCAGCGCCAGACGGTCTTCCAGCGCGGCGAGCGCGGCCGGTGGCAGTTGCTCGCGCCCGACCGGGTGGGCAGTGCGGAATGCGCGCTTTTGCGGTACCGCCTCCTCGATGTCCAGGGCGTCGAGGATCAGGCGGAAATCGGCGTCGAAGCTTTCCGTCAGCCCGACGTGATCGAAGTTGTCGAGGTGGGCCCGGGCCATCGCCAGCAGTTCGGTCTCCGACAGCTCCGCCATGGCCTGGCGCTGCGATTGCCAGTAACCGCTGGCCAGTTGCCATACCTGCTGGTTGTCGAGCATCTCGCAGACTTCCGGCAGGCGCGAAGCCAGGAAGCCCTCCAATCCCAGGCCAGCGGCCGCGCGGGCCACAGGGAACTGTCGCTGCATGTCCTCGTGCAGGCAAAAAGTGTAGAACGACAGTACCCGCTCCACCGGGTCGCGCAGGAAGGTGAAGCTGTACGCGCCCGGCATCAGCGGCGCGAGTTCCGCATAGCCCATGTGCCCGGAAATGAACTGGTGGCTCGCGAGTGCGCTGGTAAAGGCCTCTTTTTCCTGGGGAAACTGGAGGAAATCGCCGTGGGAGCAGAGCGCGCCGGGGGGCAGCCGCCGGGCGAAAAAGTCGACGATGGAGGTGCCTGCGGTCTTGGCGATGTGCAGGAAAACGACCCTGCGCTGAAGCTGGATAGGTGAGGGCCGCATCCGGGTTCTGGTCTTATCTCGATACTGCTCGCGGAAGTACCGAGAAGATATAACAAAGCGGTGCCGCCTGTCAGCCCGCGGCGGCGGCGAGTTGGCGGCTGTTGGGAATAGCCGCGGGCAACTGCTACCATCCGCTGTTTCATCCCGGCAGGGATGTGGTAGCAAAGGGGCTTTTTCGGCAAGGCAGATGGACAGAGCAGAATTTGACCAGTTCGCCAGGGAGTATCAGCAGATACACCAGCAGAATATCCGGCACTTCAAGGAATCGCCCGACTATTTTGCCGAGTACAAGATCGTCGATGCCGCCCGGGTCATCGCCGAGAGGCTACAGGTCGCTGCCCCCGCCATGCTGGACTTCGGCGCCGGTGTCGGCAATTCCGTCCCCCACGTCAATCGGCATATTCCATCCGCGCGACTGACCTGCCTCGATATCTCCGAACAGAGCCTGGCGATCGCCGAGCAACGCTTTCCAGGCATGGCTGAATACCGGGCATTCGACGGCGGGCGCCTGCCCTTTGTCGATGGCAGCTTCGACCTGGTGTTTACCGCCTGCGTCTTCCACCATATTCCCCATGCGGAACATCCGGCGATCCTGCAGGAATTTTTCCGGGTATTGCGCCCCGGTGGGGCGCTGGTGCTGTTTGAGCACAACCCCATAAACCCGCTCACCCGCAAAGCCGTGGACACTTGCCCCTTTGACGAGAACGCCGAGTTGATCATGCCCGGCGAGATGCTGCGCCGGGTGCGCGCGGCCGGCTTTTCCCGGGCCCGCCGCCGCTTCCGGGTTTTCTTCCCCGGCTTTCTGCGCCCGCTGCGCGTGTTCGAGCGTTTCCTGACCTGGCTGCCGCTGGGTGGCCAGTATTACATCGCGGCCAGTCGGCCGGAGTAACAGCCGCCCGCTATTCTCCCGCGGGCACGAGGTCGAGGCGGCACGCGGGGAGGAAACCGCCGGGCAGGTGCACTACGGCCAGCAAGTTCCTCCTTTCCTGCAGCGACGGCGGGATCTCGCCCCGCCATTCGAGGTAGTCGGTCGCCAGTAACTCGAGCGCTGTGTAATCGCCGGAATGGACCGGATACAGGCGCAGTAGCGAATCGTCGCCGTCGATCAGCAGGACCTCGTTTGCCAGCAGTCCAGGCAGGCCGCCGATCCGCAGTTGCAGAAGCTGTCCGCCCCCTGGGGCGGGCACTGTCCCGGCGTCACAGGGCTTCCGGGTTTGCTTCCCCGCCTGCAGATCGCGGGGAGCCCGGTAGGCCAGTCGCTGTTCGGCGAGGAATTCGTCGAGGGTGAAAATGCGCTCGGGACGGAAGGCGAGTGACTTTTTGTCCAGGCCGGTGGCGCTGTGCCCGCCCTCGCCCTGGCTGTGCAGGCGGGACGCGTATTCCATGCTGAGCACTTCTTCTTTCAGGTAGCTGCCCCAGGGAAGCGTGACCAACACTGCCAGTCCCAGCAGGCCGAAGCTTGCGGCAAGACGCAGCCCTGCGGCCAGGCGGGTACCTGCACTGAGCAGGAGCAGCGAAATACAGGCCCAGTAAAGCAGAACCACGCCCTGGAAGCGCTCCTGGCTGGGACCCTGGACGTGCACCTCCTGGGGAATGATGCGGCCGAACTGGGTCGCCAAAGCGATGCCGAGGCAGAAGATGGCGCTGAACAGGGCGAGTTCGAAGAGCCCGTCCGGCCGGCTTTTGCGCAGCCACCAGCAGCGCGCCGCCGTCCATGCCGCCCAGGCCAGTGGCAGCAGGGAAGCCGCGGCCAACAGGGCGGCGAAGCGCGGGTGCTCCCGGCCCAGGGGCCAGCCGAGAAAGGCGATGCTCTTCTGTGCGATCTGCCAGGGCGTGTTGCCGGCGAGGGCTTCGCGACCCTGGGCGTGGATGTGCGCGATCGCCTCCTCGGGCCCGCTGGACCAGGTGGCCAGCACCGCGGCATCGGAGGTGATGCCGCGGGAGTAGAAATAGGTGGCGAGAACCGCGACCACTGCGACCGGTATCAGGTAGCGGCTGCGCAAATAGAGCGCCAGCAGCGGCAGCATCAGCCAGGCGATGACACCGGCGAAGGTCGAGAAGGCCGCGACCGATGCGAGCAGGCAGGCGCCTGTCCAGGCGGGCCAGCGCGGCGCCCCGGGCAGGAACAGCAGCAGGGAAAAGCCGGCGAGGGCCATCGCGGTGGTCAACTGCCAGCTCACATTCACCGGGTTGAGGATATTCCACAGGTGTGAGGGGCTGAAGATATAGAGCGCCACCAGGGCGACGGCAAGCAGGGCGCTCGCCTTCTCGGGCCACTGCCGGGCGCGGATGGCGCAGGCAAATACGAGGGGCGGGCCGAGCAGGCAGAGCCAGCCCACCGTGTAGAGCAGGTGGTTCTGGCCGCCGAGCCAGAGCAGGTCCGCGGCCACCAGCGCCCGCAGCACGAAAATGCGATGGGCATTGTAGTGCAGGTCGAACCAGCCGGGGATGTCCCATACCGCGTTGCCCGGCTCAAACAGGGGTTTTACCTGCCTGACGATCAGGTAGATATCCCGCCAGGGGATATGGGTGTGGTAGCGGTACCAGAGAATCGCAGTCCAGGTGAGAAAGGCGAGCGCCAGTGCGGCGCCGAGAAGGGCGGGCAGCCACATTGCCCGGGAGGCGCGGCCCGCTGCTGCGGTGGGCGGATTGCCAGGCTGCGCCATCCTGCTCAGGGCCTGGGCCGCCAGACCCGCATTTCATAGGTGCCGCCGCCGTAGCGCTCGGTCATCGACAGGGGGAAGCGCTCCTCCACCTGGTAGTAGCGGCGCAGGAATTCGCGGCCGTCGACGTCCTCGAAAGGGGGACGGTTGCGACCGAACATGCCCTTGAAATCCCAGGGATTGACCAGGATCGCGTCGAATTCCTTGTTCTGTATGCGGGTGAATATGTCATTCATGTAGTCGTTCCAGACCGCTTCCACCCGCTCCTCGGGATTCTGCTTCACAAAATATGCCGGCTTCTGCAGGGCGATGGGGAAGTAGTGGGTGTGTCCGTCCTGGTAGACCTGTTTGTCGTGCTTTATCACCAGGTTGAGCAGCATCTGCGAGGCGTAGATTTCCTCGCTCTGCGCGATAATTTCCTCGATACGGGCCCAGTTTTCCTCGGTGGTGGAGAAGTCCTTGGGCAGGATGGCGTAGATCTGGAAAAAGGCGGGCAGCATCAGGGGCAGGGCCCACCGGGTCCGGCCGCGCAGTCCGCTGGCCAGGCAGCAGGCCCAGATCACCAGGAAGGGTGACATCAGCTGGAGCAGGTAGGTCATGAAGTTACCCGGGTTCCGGCCCATGGTGGAGAAGGTCACGATGGTGGCCCAGAGCAGGCAGAAGGCGAAGTAATCCGGCGCCTTTTCCAGCAGCGGTCCGCGCCAGCCCAGCGGGGCGAAGCGCGTGTAGCGTCGCAGCCGCCCCCAGGGAGTGGAGCCAGCAGGGCCGGCCAGGGCCTGCAGGCCGGCGACACCCACCAGCAGGAACAGTGGCCAGTAAGTCTGGGCGTAAAACACGATCTGCCGCAGCAGGGTATTGGACGAGAGCAACAGGTAAATGGAAATGCCTGCTGCGAACAGGGTGTTGTCCAGGTAGTAGGGACTGGTGACGTGGACTATCGCCAGGCTGCCCAGCAAGAGCAGCGCATAAGCCAGGCCCAGCAGGAGTGCGGTCAGTTTGCAGCGGTAGAGAAACAGGTACAGGCAGAGCATGGCCATGGCGGCGATGAAATACTGCTTGGTGTAGAAAACCAGTACGGCGAAAACCAGCGCCGCCAGCAGGCTTGCGCGGGAGAAATTCAGCAGCCACGGCACCAGCAGGATGGCCAGGTAGAGGAAAATCCCAAGGGCATTGGTGCTGGCCACGGGGGTGGAATAGAACAGCAGCGCGGCATAGATCATCACGCCGGCGCAGGCGCTGTAGAGCTTCGAGCCGCTAGCGCGCAGTGTGGCGAGGCTGCACAGGGCCACCGAGAGCAGGATCAGGCAGGCTGATATACAGCGGTGCAGAATCAGCGTGTTGCCGAACACCAGGCTGAAGGGCGCGGCCAGGATGTTGTACAGGGGTGGGTAGACATCCATCGCCTGGGGTTGGAAAGCGCGGGTGTAGGGGTTGCCCCCCTCGGCGATGATCCCTGTTATCACCAGCATCTGGCCTTCGTAATAGTCCAGCGGGATGTGCGCGGTGATAATCCGGATGTGGTACACGGCCAACAGCGCTGCGAGCAGGCCGGTCGCCAGCCACAGGGCGGTCACCCAACCGGCTTCGAGCCCCCGGAGAGGTCCGCGTCCCGGGAATGCCTTGTCGGCGCGTTTCATGCTGGCTGTGTCGGGGATGTTCAATTCGCTTTGTGGTATCGGAGTGTCGTTATTCTGCGGCAGCCTGGAGGCGCCCCTGTTTCGGGCCCGGCGCAGCAACGCAGCCAGTTCCAGGCAGCGCCCGAGTATAGAAGATCACCTGTGGCTTGCCTATTGCCCCGGCCTGCCGGGCGGTAGTCGATACAGTCGTTAAAGGGAATCGCAGTGGAAATGGTATAGTCCCAGCTGCGCAAGTCGGGGTAAAGAATAAGGATCAGCATTGATGACAGAGGGTGTAGCGCCGGTACTGGGGATCGTTGTTCCCTGCTACAACGAGGAGCAGGTGCTGCCCGCCACGGCAGAGGAACTCGGTAAACAGTTGCAGCGACTGGTGGAAGGCGAACTGGTCGATCCGCACTCGCGAATTCTCTTCGTCGACGATGGCAGCACGGATCGTACCTGGGCCTTGATCGAGGCGCTCTCGGCGCAGGACGAGCGGATCTGTGGTCTCAAGCTCAGCCGGAATTTCGGCCATCAGAGCGCGCTCTATGCGGGCCTGATGGAAATCGATGCGGATGCCGTAGTCAGCATCGACGCAGACCTGCAGGACGATATCGGCGTGATCGGACAGATGCTCGCGTGTTACGCCCGGGGTTGCGAGGTGGTTTACGGCGTGCGCGAGAATCGCGACAGCGATAGCTGGTGGAAGCGGACCAGCGCCGAACTGCACTATCGCCTGCTCGGGACCATGGGCATAGCCAGTGTGCCCAATCACGCGGATTTTCGCCTGATGAGCCGACGCGCCCTGGAGTTCCTCAGCGAATACCGCGAGTCCAATCTCTACCTGCGCGGCATTATCCCACTCCTGGGGCTGCCGTCGGACAACGTGTACTACACCCGCAAGGAGCGCAGGGCCGGGGAGACCAAGTATTCCTTGCGCCGCATGTTCTCGCTCTCGCTGCGGGGCATGACCTCTTTCTCGGTGTTACCGCTGCGCTTCATATCGGCACTGGGCCTGTTGGTATTTATCATCGCAGTGGTGCTGGGGACCTGGGCTTTGGCGGTCACCCTCGCGGGGGCGGAGACCGTTCCCGGCTGGGCGTCCACGGTGATTCCCATATACCTGCTGGGCGGCCTGCAGCTGCTCTCGATTGGCATCGCCGGCGAGTATATCGGCAAGATATTCACCGAAGCGAAGAAGCGCCCACTCTACCTGGTGGAGAGCCGCCGTGGCTTGCCGGAGCAGGCCCCGTCCCCCGGGCGGCAGAGCTGAACGCCGCCGATCTGGGGCGGAGTGGGCGCTCACTGCCATCTCCTGGTGCGGGATATCGCGTCGCACTCCGCCGGCCCTTCTGGTAGTGTTGTGCCGCCAATTCGTCGCAGGATTTCCAGAGTTTGACCGCTACACCCAAAGTCTCCGTCATCGTCGTCGCCTATCGCATGGCGAGCCAGCTCGAGAACACCCTGTACACCCTGTCGCCGGAATTCCAGGAGGGTGTGACGGCGGCGGACTACGAGGTTATCGTGATGGAAAATGCCTCGCAGGAAAACCTGTCCGCCGAATCGGTGCGGCGCCTGCCGGCCAATTTTCGCTACATCCTCCGCGAGGAAACTTCCGCTACCCCCGTTTACGCGGTCAATGAAGGCTTCTCTCTCTGCCGTGCGCCCTACATCTGCCTGATGATTGACGGGGCGCGGATGGTCAGTCCGGGGATAATCGCCAACGCACTACAGGCCTTCGCGGTGAGCGAGGACGCCGTAGTCGCCGTGCCCGGCTATCACCTGGGGCGCGCGGAACAGCACATGCTCGACGAGGGTGTGGACCCGGCTGCCGAAGAGGCGGCCCTGCTGGCGTCTGTCGACTGGCGTGAGGACGGATACGAACTGTTTCGCATCGCGACCTTGAGCGGCGCCAACCGCAGCGGCTACCTGCACCCGATCATGGAGTGCAACTGTGTATTCGCCTCGGCCCGCAATTACGCGGCAATCGGCCATGCCAATACCGACTTCACCCTGCCCGGGGGTGGGAGTATCAATCTTCACATGTGGCGTAGCCTGGGCATGTTGCCGAATACGAGTATCTTCGTATTACCCGGCGAGGGCTCCTTTCACCAGTTCCACGGTGGCGTGACCACATCCTCCTATGAAGCGCGTGAAGCGGACATTGAAGGTCACCGGCAACAGTTGCACAGCTACTGGCCTGGCGGATTCCACAGCCTGCGCCGGCAGCCCATCCTGCTTGGCAGGATCCCGCCACAGGCACACCCCTTCTTCCGCTTCTCGCTGGAGCGCAGCGAGCAGCGTTTCGAACGCCTGGCCAGGCAGGGCAAAGCGCCCTGGCCGGACGAACCCGCATGAGGCACTCGAAGGCGTGATACAAGTGCTCAAACAGCTCCTTCGCCGGCGGCAGAAGCCCGGCGGTGGGCGCCTTATATTGCATGCGGGGATGCATAAAACCGGCACCAGTGCGATTCAGGACTATCTCTTCCATCACCTGGAGCACCCGGAATTCGCCTACTTCCACGACGGGGTTCCCAATTCCTCGCTGATCATGCTGCAGGCCTTCAAGCATGATTTCGCCGAGCTTTCGAATATTCGCGCCGCAAAAATCAGCCCCGGGCGCGCCGCCAGGATTCGCCAGCGAGCAAGGGAAAGGGTGGAAAAGAAACTGGGCTCCCTCGATGCGCCGACCGTTGTCCTGTCCGCCGAGTCGCTGTGCATGTTCAAACCCGAGGAAGCCGCCGATCTCCGGGAGATGGCAGCCCGCCACTTCGAGCGGATCGATGTCGTACTCTACCTCCGCGATGTCTGGGAGCGGGTGGAGAGCGCCTTCCAGGAGCGCCTGAAAACCCGCTACACCAGCTTGACCAAACCGATACCGGCCAACTTCCAGCGTTATGAACAGGTCTTTGACGAGGTTTTTGGCGCCGACAGGGTGACTTACCGCCGTTTCGCGCCGCGGGAATATCCCGGCGGGACTGTCGTGGCGGACTTTCTCGACTTCGCCGGCATACCCCACGGCCAGCTGCCCAGGGAACAGGTGAACACGAGCCTTTCGCAGCCCGCCGTGCAATTGCTTTACCTCTATCGCAAGTTCTATCCCGTCTACGCCGACGGTGATCGAATCCTGATCGAGAAACTGGCCGGCCTCAGGGGGAGAAAATTCAGCGTGCACCGCGCCCTGGTGGAGGAGGTTGTGCGGGAAGACCCAAACAGCCGTGAATGGCTGATGCGCCGCGCCGGAATCTCCCTCTGGGAGACCCACCGGGAAAGTGACGGCGGCGCTATCCGCGATGAATCCGACCTGCTGGATATCCCCGCCGAGGCACTGGCATGGCTGGGAGAGCAAAGCCCGGCGAAGGCAGGGCAAACCTTCTCGCCCAGCAGCGACCCGCGGCAACTCGCCGACGCGCTACGCCTGCTCTCCCGCCAGCCCCTGGTCAAGTGAACGCAGGCCTTAGCGGGCCGGTTTGCCGCCGTCGTTGCTGCGCTGCGTACCCGGCACCGCTTTGTCCCTGGGGGAGAACCCGCGGTAAGCGCGCAGGTCCAGTTTGCCGTTGGCCTTGAATTGCAAGCCTTCCTTCTCCAGTCGCTCCCGCTGTGTCCGGTGGCCGCTGGAATTTTCCGGGAAGGAGATGCCCCCGGCGGCGTTGACCACCCGGTGCCAGGGGATTTTCGAGCCTGTGGGCAGCTTGCGCAGGGCGGCACCCACCCGCCTCGCTGCCCCGGGCACGCCGGCCTGGGCCGCCACGTCGCCGTAGCTTGCCACCCGGCCCCTGGGGATCAGGGCGACCACCTGCCAGATTCGCAGGTCCAGCTCATTGCTTTCGTTACCCGACACGCACGGCTCCCGTGGCCTCTCGCGGAAATTCACTCCGCGGAAGGATAGCCACGCTTGTATTACTGTCTCAAGCCCCCATACTCATCCCTTACGGAGACACATATGCGCATATTCTTCATGCTCCTGCCCTGGCTGGAGCTGTTCACCCTGATCCAGCTGGGGATCGAAACCAGTGCCCTCACCGCGCTGTTCTATGTATTCGCGACTTTCGTCCTGGGTATCTTCGTCCTGCGGCGCCAGGGCGCGAAGATGTTCGAACGGATGCGCGATGTCCAACTGGGGCGGATACCCGGCCAGCAACTGCTGGTGGATGACCTGTCCATGGGGCTTGCGGGGGTTCTCCTGATGTTCCCCGGCATGATCAGCGACTTCGCGGCGCTGATCGTCATGATTGGCCCCCTGCGGCGGCGTATTGCCTCTGCACTGGGGGTGAAAGTCGCGACGACGAGCTACGGGACCTATGCCACGGGAGAGGACGAGGGCAGCGTGACCATCGATGGCGACTTCACCAGGGTGGAAGAGCGAAAAATAGAGTAAGTAACTGAATCTAAAGATAAATAGCTAATTACTCCAGCCGCTTCCAGGCCTTGATTCGCGCTTGACTGATGCGGATTCCCCACTAGAATTACCCCACCCTTTAGCACTCTCACAAAAAGAGTGCTAATCACCCCTTGAAAAGGACTGGCTCGCCCCCATTGAGCCATCATCCCTTTCGTGAGGGTGACTCATAACACTGTCTGTAACCAGGAGATCTACACACATGAGTATCCGTCCGCTGTACGACCGCGTGGTCGTTCGTCGCAAAGCTGAGGAAGAAACCACTGCTGGCGGCATCGTGCTGCCCGGCTCCGCCAAAGAGAAGCCCAACCAGGGTGAAGTGGTAGCCGTCGGTGCTGGCAAGCCGCTGGACAACGGCGACCTGCGCGCACTTTCCGTGAAAGTGGGCGATATCGTCGTGTTCGGCCAGTACGCCGGCAGCAACACCATCGAGATCGACGGTGAAGAGCTGATCATCATGGGTGAGAGCGAAATTTTCGCTGTCGTCGAGTAAGTCGGCGCACCCCGCGTAACGCACAGAAACCAAGATTCAAGCACGAGGAATTCAAATCATGGCAGCAAAAGACGTATTTTTCGGAGACGACGCGCGCTCCCGCATGCTGGCCGGCGTCAACGTCCTGGCCGATGCAGTAAAAGCCACCCTGGGGCCCAAGGGCCGCAACGTCATCCTGGACAAGTCCTTTGGCGCACCGACCGTCACCAAAGACGGTGTTTCCGTGGCCAAGGAAGTCGAGCTGAAAGACAAGTTCGAGAACATGGGCGCACAGATGGTCAAGGAAGTCGCTTCCCAGGCTTCTGACCAGGCGGGTGACGGTACCACCACCGCGACCGTACTGGCCCAGTCCATCCTCAACGAAGGCCTGAAGTCCGTTGCCGCGGGCATGAACCCGATGGACCTCAAGCGCGGTATCGACAAGGCGGTTGCCGCTGCAGTCGCCGAAATCGAGAAGATGTCCACTCCCTGTGAAGACAGCAAGGCCATCGCCCAGGTCGGCACCATCTCCGCCAACTCCGACGCCTCCGTCGGCGACATCATCGCCGAGGCGATGGACAAAGTCGGCAAGGAAGGCGTTATCACCGTTGAAGAAGGTTCCGGCCTCGAAAACGAGCTGGACGTGGTTGAAGGCATGCAGTTCGATCGCGGCTACCTGTCTCCCTACTTCATCAACAACCAGGACAACATGAGCGTTGAACAGGACGAAGCTTTCATCCTGCTGGTTGACAAGAAGATCTCCAACATCCGCGAACTGCTGCCCCTGCTGGAGCAGGTCGCCAAGTCTTCCAAGCCGCTGGTCATCATCGGCGAAGACGTCGAAGGCGAAGCGCTGGCGACCCTGGTCGTGAACAACATGCGCGGCATCGTCAAAGTCGCGGCCTGTAAGGCCCCCGGCTTCGGCGACCGTCGCAAGGCCATGCTGCAGGACATCGCGATCCTGACCGGCGGCACCGTGATCTCCGAAGAAGTTGGCCTGGACCTCGAGTCCGCCACCCTGGAGCACCTGGGCACCGCCAAGCGCGTGACCATGGACAAGGACAACACCACCATCATCGATGGTGCCGGCGACGCCACTGCCATCCAGGCTCGCGTCAACGAAATCCGCGTCCAGATCGAGAACACTTCTTCCGACTACGATCGCGAGAAACTGCAGGAGCGCGTGGCCAAGCTGGCTGGCGGTGTTGCGGTCATCAAGGTTGGCGCCGCCACCGAGATCGAGATGAAAGAGAAGAAAGCCCGCGTTGAAGACGCCCTGCACGCTACCCGCGCTGCGGTTGAAGAGGGTGTGGTTGCCGGTGGCGGTGTCGCGCTGGTTCGCGCCGTCAATACCATCAAGGACCTCAAAGGCGACAACGAAGACCAGAACCACGGTATTGCCGCGGCCCTGCGTGCGATGGAAGGCCCCCTGCGCCAGATCGTCGCCAACGCCGGCGACGAAGCTTCCGTCGTCCTGGACAAGATTCGCCAGGGCGAAGGCAACTTCGGCTACAACGCTGCTACCGGCGTATACGGTGACATGCTGGAAATGGGTATCCTGGATCCCGCCAAAGTGACCCGTACCGCGCTGCAGGCTGCTGGTTCCGTTGCCGGCCTGATGATCACCACCGAGGTGATGGTCGCCGAGGCGCCGGAAGACAAGGCTGCTGGTGGCGGCATGCCCGACATGGGCGGCATGGGTGGCATGGGCGGCATGATGTAAGCCCGGCTCTCCATAGCCTCACCGAAAAGCCCGGCCTCTGTGCCGGGCTTTTTTTGTCCGGGTTCCTGCAATTTCCGATGAGGGGGCTTCGAATCCGGCGTCTGTCCCTGCAGCTTCCCCGGTGCTCCAAAGCGTTCTGAGTCGCACCGGGAAAGCTGTCTGGTCAGAAGCCTGACGCAGGTGCCAGCTGTGGGAGCCCGCTCTGCGGGCGATTTCCCCAGGGCCAGCAGGCTGAGCTCAGGGAATGGTGCGCTGAACCCGGCTCCTGCCCAGACAGCTTCCCCGGCGCTCCAAAGCGTTCTGAGTCGCACCGGGAAAGCTGTCTGGTCAGAAGCCTGACGCCAGCGCCAATCGTCCGTGGCGTGGCATGACCGAGCAGCCGCCGGCGCTCATTTCGTGCGTCGAGTATAAACGCCTTCGAGTAAGCGCGGAATGAGCGCCGGCGGCTGCGGTTCGTATACGACTAACCCGTTGGAGACTGGCCAGAACAGCGAGCCAAAAAAAACCCGGCACCAGGCCGGGTCTTTTCAAGCTTGAAAGGGAATCAGGCAAAGTTTTCGTTGACGAATTCCCAGTTCACCAGTTCCCAGAACGCCGCCAGGTAGTTCGGGCGGGAGTTGCGGTAGTCAATGTAGTAGGCGTGTTCCCAGACGTCGACGGTCAGCAGCGGGGTGACACTGTCGTCGGTCAGCGGAGTTGCCGCGTTGGAGGTGCTGACGATGGCGACGGAGCCATCGGCTTTTTTCACCAGCCAGGTCCAGCCGGAGCCGAAGTTGTTGGCGGCGGCAGTGTTGAACTCTTCTTTAAAGGCGTCGAAAGAACCGAAAGCCGCGTCGATGGCCGCTGCGACCGCGCCGCTGGCAGCGCCGCCGCCGTTGGGGCTCAGGCAGTGCCAGTAGAAGGTGTGGTTCCAGATCTGTGCAGCGTTGTTGAAGACGCCGCCCTCGGAGGTCTTGATGATTTCCTCCAGGGATTTGCCTGCGAGGTCGGAGCCTTCGGCGAGGCCGTTCAGCTTGTCCACGTAGGTCTTGTGGTGTTTGCCGTAATGATATTCCAGGGTTTCCGCGGAGATGTGAGGCTCCAGCGCGTCCTGGGCGTAGGGAAGGGGGGGCAGTTCAAAAGCCATGACTATTCCTCACTATGGAAAAGGTGTAGCTGAAAAAGTTTGGCGCGCCAGTCATATCGGGCGCCGAAAGAAGGCGGCGTACCGCACCGCAGAACACAGTGTATAATAGCCGGGCGGTTGCAACAAAATAACAGGGAGAAAATGCATGTACCTTCTCGAATTCGTGTTTCGCTGGGCTCACGTCCTCTTCGGGGTAACCTGGATCGGTCTGCTCTATTATTTCAATTTCGTCCAAACTGAATACTTCAAGGAGGCCGAGGCGGACGCCAAGGCCGATGCCGTGAAGAAGCTGGCTCCGCGGGCGCTTTGGTGGTTCCGCTGGGGCGCGATGTTCACATTTCTCACGGGGCTTTATCTGCTGCACGCTGTTGGTGCAACCGGCAACTTCCTCGGCATGTCGGCCATCTGGGTCGGCGCGCTGGCGGGCATCCTGATGTTCCTCAACGTCTGGCTCATCATCTGGCCCAACCAGAAGGTTGTCATCGGCCTGAAAGAGGGTGACGGTCCTACTGCCGCGGGCAAGGCCGGGCTGGCCTCCCGAACCAACACCCTGCTCTCGGGCCCCATGCTCTTCGGCATGCTGGCGTCCAAGCACCTGCCGCTGGAGCCATCAGCCATTGGCTTTGGCCTCTGCATCCTCGTGATCCTGGCGCTGGAAGCCAACGCTCTCTTCGGCAAGACCGGCCCGATAACCTCGGTGAAGGGTGTGATTCACTGCAGCATCGCCCTTACCGTGGTGTTCTGGGCCCTGCTGTCCTTCCTCTAAGGTCAACAGGCAAAAAAAGCCGGGGCTTGCCCCGGCTTTTTTCCTTAAATCCCACTGGGGACTTGTGGCGATGTCCTGTAAGATACCGCAGCAGTTCACACCCTGACTTCATGCCAGAAGTCGGGCATGCCACTCACGCCGGGAGCCGAGGCCGTACATGGTAAAAACGTCAGCCGAAAAGAAGTACAAGCGTATTCTGCTCAAGTTGAGCGGTGAGGCGCTGACCGGTTCGGAGAACTTCGGCATTGACCCCCGTGTACTCGACCATATTTCGCTGGAGATCGGCCAATTGGTGGGTATCGGTGTTCAGGTCGGACTCGTGGTGGGCGGCGGCAATCTGTTCCGCGGCGCGGCCCTGCAGGCCGCCGGGCTGGACCGGGTTACCGGCGATCACATGGGCATGCTGGCGACGGTAATGAATGCGCTCGCCCTGCGCGATGCGCTGGAGCGTTCGAATATTGCAACCCAGGTGATGTCCTCCATTCCCATGAGCGGGGTGGTCGACCACTACGACCGGCGCAAGGCGATCCGGGCGCTGGGTAATGGCGATGTGGTGATTTTTTGCGCAGGTACCGGCAACCCGCTTTTCACCACCGACTCCGCGGCCTGCCTGCGCGGTATCGAGGTGGAAGCCGAACTGGTGCTGAAGGCGACCAAGGTGGACGGGGTTTACTCCGCTGATCCGATGAAGGTACCCGATGCCGTCCGCTATGAGCGCCTGAGCTACGACGAGGTGCTGGACAAGAAACTCGAGGTGATGGATCTCACCGCAATCTGCCTCTGCCGGGATCACGATATGCCGGTGCGGGTCTTCGAAATGGAAAAACAGGGCGCGCTTCTCAACCTTGTCCGCGGTGGTGAAGTGGGCACGTTGATTCAATAGCGTAAAGTCCTGGAGGAAGCAGTACAGTGATCAATGACATCAAGACAGAAGCCAGCGAGCGCATGGAAAAAAGCCTCGAAGCGCTCGGGCACAATTTCAACAAGATCCGCACCGGCCGGGCCCATCCCAGCCTGCTGGACGGCCTTCGGGTGGATTATTACGGCTCCGACACCCCGATCAACCAGATGGCCAACGTCAACGTGGAAGACGCCCGTACCCTGACGGTTTCCGCCTGGGACAAGTCCATGGTGCCGGCGATCGAGAAGGCGATCCTCAAATCCGATCTCGGCCTCAACCCGGCCACAGCGGGCGAGGTGATTCGCATTCCCATGCCGATGCTGACCGAGGAGACCCGCAAGGGCTACATCAAGCAGGCGCGCTCCGAGGCGGAGTCGGCGCGGGTTTCGGTCCGCAACGCCCGTCGCGATGCGATGGCGATGCTCAAGGAACTGCAGAAAGACAAGGAAATCAGCGAGGACGACGAACGTCGCGGCGCTGAGGAAATCCAGAAGATCACCGATGGTTTTGTCGCTCGCATCGAGAAGATGCTGGCCGACAAAGAAACCGACCTGATGGAGATCTAGGGCCTGGTTCCAGGTTCCAGGCGAATTTCATACTCTATGCCCGGCAGCAAGCACAGTAGCGGCGACGGCGAAGCCGCCATACCACGCCACATAGCCATTATCATGGATGGCAACAACCGCTGGGCCAGGAAGCACAAGCTGCCCGGCCCTGCAGGCCACCGCGCCGGCGTAGAAGCGGTGCGCGGCGTTCTCAGGGCCTGCCGTGACCACGGCGTCGAGGTTCTCACCCTGTTTGCCTTCAGCAGCGAAAACTGGGGGCGCCCCCTGCCGGAAGTACGCGCCCTGCTGGCGCTGCTTTCGCGCTACCTGCGCAACGAGGTCAAGGCGCTGCACAAGGACGGTGTCCGCCTGCGCTTCATCGGCGATCGCTCCCGCTTTTCCCCGCGCCTGCAGCGGCTGATGCAGCAGAGCGAGCTGCTCACCGCGCAAAACACAGCAGCCACGGTGGTGATTGCGGTCGATTACGGCGGCCACTGGGACATCGCACAGGCCGCCCGCAAGCTCGCCCGGCAGGTGCAGGTGGGGGACTTGGCGCCGGATGACATCAGTGTCGAACTGATCGACGAGAACATCTCGATCAGCGACCTGCCGCGCCCCGACCTGTGCATTCGCACTGGCGGTGACGCGCGCATCAGTAATTTCATGCTCTGGCATTTCGCCTACAGCGAGCTGTATTTCACCAATACCCTGTGGCCGGATTTCAGCGAACTGGAATTTGCCCGGGCGCTGGCGGATTACGGCAGGCGCGAGCGGCGCTTCGGCCTGCGCGAACCGGACGGCCTGGCGGCCGGCGTGGGCAACGATGCTTAAGCAGCGGGTCATCACCGCGCTGGTGATGGCGGGGCTCTTCCTGGCGGGAGTCTTCTACCTGCCACAGCCGGCCCTGGCCCTGATGTTCGCAGTGCTGGTGCTGGCGGGCGGCTGGGAGTGGTCGCGGCTCGCCGGCTGGGTGTCGGTGCCCAGCCGGGTGCTGTTCCTGCTGGTGTTGGGCGGGATCATGGGCGCCCTTTACCTGCATACGGATCTCGGTGGCCAACCCTCGCGCGAACGAATCCAGCCAGTGCTGGGCCTGGCCTGCCTGTGGTGGTCCTTTGCGCTGTTGTGGGTCAAAAGCTATCCCGCCAGCGCAGCGCTGTGGCGCAATCGTTTCATGTGCAGCCTGATCGGCCTGCTGATTCTCACGCCGGCCTGGGTGGCCGCCGTTTACCTGCTGAGCTTTCCCCAGGGCAGCTTTCTCCTGATCGTGATGGTGGCGGTGGTCGCCGTGGCGGATATCGGCGCCTATTTCACCGGCAAGAGCCTCGGCAAGCACCGCATGGCGCCGGCGGTGAGTCCCGCCAAGACCTGGGAGGGCTTCTGGGGCGGTGTCGCCAGCGTGGTCGCGGTAGGCGTGGCGCTCTGGATTCTCCTGCCGGCCCGCGGCGACCATATTTCGTTAATGGCGGTGCTGGCGGTGGTGCTGAGCACCAGCCTGGCCTCGGTGGTGGGGGATTTGTCCGTGAGCATGGTGAAGCGGGAAATCGGCGCCAAGGACAGCGGTAATCTCCTGCCCGGGCACGGCGGTTTGCTGGATCGTCTCGACAGCCTTTGCGGCGCGGCGCCGGTGTTCGCGCTCGGCCTGCTGCTGGCGGGCTGGTGACCATGGGCGGGCAGTTGCGCCAGGTCAGCGTGCTGGGCTCTACCGGTTCCATCGGGGTGAACACCCTCGATGTGATCGCCCGGCATCCCGGGGAGTACGCGGTATACGGGCTCGCCGCCAACAGCTCGGTCGATACACTCTACCAGCAGTGCCTCGAACACCAGCCGAAGATCGCCGTACTGATGGTGGAAGGCGCGGCGGAACAACTGGCGGCGCGACTCGGGCCGGATACACCGACAAGAGTCCTCGCCGGGGAATCGGGGCTGCGGGAAATCGTGACCGCGGAGGAGGTGGATACCGTCATGGCCGCCATCGTCGGCGCAGCGGGCCTGCCCTCCGCTCTCGCCGCGGCCGAGGCCGGCAAGACCCTGCTGCTGGCCAACAAGGAATCCCTGGTCATGGGCGGCCACCTGCTGATGCGGGCGGTGCGCGAGTCAGGCGCGACCCTGCTGCCCATCGACAGCGAACACAATGCGATCTTCCAGTGCATGCCGGTGGACGCTGCCGGGCGCTCCTCGCTGGCAGGGGTCAGCAAGGTCCTGCTGACTGCATCGGGAGGCCCCTTTCGTGAGTGGAGCCTGGAGCGGATGCACTCGGCGACGCCGGACGAGGCCTGCGCCCACCCCAACTGGTCCATGGGCCGCAAGATTTCCGTGGATTCGGCCTCGCTGATGAACAAGGGCCTGGAATTCATCGAAGCCTGCTGGCTCTTCGACCTGGGTCCCGAGCAGGTGGAGGTGGTGGTCCACCCGCAGAGCATCATCCACTCCATGGTACAGTACGCCGACGGATCGACACTGGCCCAGCTCGGTAACCCGGATATGCGTACCCCCATCGCCTACGGGCTCGGTTGGCCCCAGCGCATTGCGGCGGGGGTCGCTCCGCTGGACCTGGTGGCGGTGTCCCGGCTGGATTTCGAGGCGCCTGACGAAGCGCGTTTCCCCTGCCTGCGCCTGGCCCGGGAGTCGGTAGCCGCTGGCGGCACCGCCATGGCGGTGTGCAATGCGGCGAATGAGGTAGCCGTGGCGGCATTTCTCGATGGCGGGCTGGCATTTACCGGTATTCCCGCGCTGATCGAGAGTGTGCTGGAGCGGGTCCCGGTGGTGGAACCCGAGACCCTCTCGGTGGTCGAAGCTGCTGATGCCGAGGCGAGGCACCTCGCCGCGGAACTGTTGGCCCGCGCAAAAGCAAGCTGATACAGGTAGCTGTCGTCCCGATGGAACTTCTACAAACAATCCTGATTACCCTCGCCACCCTCGCGGTGCTGGTGGCGGTGCACGAGTTTGGCCACTTCTGGGTGGCCCGGCGCTGTGGCGTGAAAGTGCTGCGTTTCTGCATCGGCTTCGGCAAGCCCCTGGCCAGCTGGCGCGACAGGCAGGGTACGGAGTACAGCGTGGCGGCCATTCCCCTGGGCGGCTACGTAAAAATGCTCGATGAGCGCGAGGGAGAGGTGCCCGAGGCCGAGCGCGACCGGGCATTCAACCGCAAGCCGGTATTGCAGCGTATCGCCGTGGTTGCCGCCGGGCCGCTGGCCAACCTGATTCTGGCTGTGGCCGCCTACTGGTTCCTGTTCATGTCCGGGGAGACCGGCTATGCCCCGCTGCTCGGGCAGGTGGAGAGCGGCTCGATCGCCGAGGTCGCCGGACTGGAGGCAGGGCAGGAAATCGTCGCCGTCGATGGCAGGGAAACCCCGACCTGGCAGGCATTGAGCTTCGCCCTGCTGGAACGCATCGGCGACACCGGCACCATCACCTTCTCAACCCGCTACCCCGGCTCTGACCTGATTTATGAATCCGAGGCGCACATCGAGCGCTGGCTGTCCGACCAGGAGGAACCCGACCTTTACGGCGGCCTGGGTATCGTCATGTACACCCCGGACGTGCCCCCGGTGGTCGACGAAGTGGTCGCCGACAGCGCCGCCGAGCGGGCCGGCCTGCTCAGCGGTGACCGCATTCTCAGTGCGGACGGCGTGCAGATGAACAGCTGGATGGACTGGGTCGACTACGTACGCGCCCGCCCCGGCGTCACTATCGCGCTGGAAGTGGAGCGTGGCGAGCAATTGCTCGAGCGACTGATCGTCCCCGAGCGCATCGAGGATGACGGCGAAACCATAGGCCGGGTGGGGGTCAGCGTGGCGATCCCGGAAATGCCGCCGGAACTGGTGCGCAAGTTCGAGCGCGGGCCCCTGGAAGCCGCCGGCGCGGCCCTGGTGCGCACCGGGGACCTGGTGGGTTTCACCTTCGAATCCATCAAGAAGATGGTCATGGGGCTGATTTCGCCGAAAAACTTGAGTGGCCCCATCACCATTGCTAAAGTGGCCACCGCCTCGGCGAAGTCGGGCCTGGAGTCGTATATCGGCTTCCTGGCCCTGCTCAGCGTCAGCCTGGGGGTCCTGAACCTGCTGCCGATCCCTGTCCTGGATGGCGGGCACCTGCTGTTTTACAGCATAGAGCTATTGGCGGGGCGCCCGGTACCTGAGAAAATACAGGCGCTGGGCTACCAGGTGGGCCTTTTTCTGGTCCTGGGCATGATGATGCTGGCCCTGTATAACGATTTCACGCGCCTGTAGCGATTGCGCCGAGTAGCAAGAACAATACCCACGGGCCTGACCTGCAGACTGAGCGAACCTTGACGACAAGACTACCCAAAATACTGGCCCTGCTGTTGTGCCTGTGGGCGCCACTGCTCAAGGCGGACACCTTCATCATTTCCGATATCCGGGTGGAAGGCCTGCAACGGATATCCGCCGGCAGCGTTTTTGCCTCGCTACCCGTAGGGGTCGGCGACCTGGTGGACGACGCCTCCCTGCGGGCCGCGGCGCGCAGCCTCTTCGCCACCGGCAATTTCGACGATATCCGCCTCGGCCGTGATGGCAACGTGCTGGTCATCGTGGTCGCCGAGCGACCCAGCATCAGCGAGATCAATATCGAGGGCAACAAGGCCATCGAAACCGACGCCCTGCTCGATGGTCTCAAGGGGGCCGGTCTGTCCGTGGGCCAGGTGTTCCAGCGCTCCACCCTCGAGGGCATGCAAATGGAACTGCAGCGCCAGTATGTGCAGCAGGGCCGCTACGACGCCAATATCGAGGCGGAAGTGGTGGCGGAGCCGCGCAACCGGGTGTCGATCAACATCGATGTGGACGAAGGCACCGTCGCCGCCATCAAGCACATCAATGTGGTGGGCAACGAGGTCTTCAGCGACGACGAACTGCAAGATGTCTTTGAGCTGCAGACCACCGGCTGGCTCTCCTTCTTTACCAATGACGACAAATACTCCCGCGAGAAGCTCCAGGGCGACCTCGAGTCGCTGACCTCCTATTACATGGACCGCGGCTACCTCCAGTTCCGTATCGATTCCACCCAGGTGTCCGTTTCCCCGGACAAGGAAGAAGTCTTTATCACCGCCAATGTCACCGAGGGCGAGAAATTCACCATCGGCGCCGTGGACCTCTCCGGCGACCTGGTACTGCCGGAGGACGACCTGCGGCGCTTCCTGCTGGTGGCGGAGGGCCAGACCTTCTCCCAGCAACTGGTGACTTCAACCGAGGAGTACATGACCCGGCGCCTCGGTAACGAGGGTTACAACTTCGCCAAGGTGACCGGCATCCCGGAAGTGGAAGAGGGCACCAACCTGGTCAACATGAAGTTCTTCGTCGATCCGGGCAAGCGCACCTACGTCCGTCGCATCGATTTCCGCGGCAACCAGAAGACCGCCGATTCCGTGCTGCGCCGGGAGATGCGCCAGATGGAGAGCGCGCCGGCCTCCGCCGCCAATATCGAACAGTCCCGCGTACGCCTCGAACGCCTCGGCTACTTCAGCAAGGCGACCGTGGATACCCCAGCTGTGCCGGGGCACGATGACCTGATCGACCTCGCCTTCGAGGTGGAGGAGCAGTCTTCCGGCAGTATCGGCGCCAGCTTCGGTTACGCCCAGGACGCGGGTCTGATTCTCGGCCTGAACCTGCAGCAGGACAACTTCCTCGGCACCGGCAAGCGAGTGGGGATCAACCTCAACTCCTCCAAGTACCAGGATATCTACAGCTTCAGCTATACCAATCCCTACTACACCGAGGATGGGGTCAGCCGCGGCTTCAACGTGTTCTATCGCTCGACCGACCTCTCCGAGGTGAACGTGGCGAGCTATACCACCGATACCCTGGGCGCCGCGCTGAACTTCGGCTACCCGATCACCGAGACCCAGCGCCTGGGCTTCAGCTTCGGTGTCGCCGACACCGAGATCACCGCGGGCCGTTTCGCGGTGCAGGAGATCAAGGCCAGCCCCCGCCTCGAAGAGGGCGTGGACTACTGGTTCGAAACCAATATCTTGCCTGACGGCACCTACAGCGCCATCGAGGAGCTGCAGCCGATCAGCACGATTCCCCTGGACTACCTGTCTCCGCCCTCCGAGCCCGGTTTCCTCGATGTGAATGGGGACAATTACCTCAACTGGACCTTCACCTCCAGCTGGAGCCAGTCGACCCTCAACCGCGGCCGCCTGGCCACCCGCGGTACCGCCAACTCGGTGTCGCTGGAAGTGTCGGTACCGTTCTCCGACCTGCAGTTCTACAAGCTGAACTACCGCGGCGAAGTCTACTTCCCGATCAAGGGCGCCTGGACCCTGCGCCTGCGCAGCGAGCTCGGCTATGCCGACGGCTACGGCGATACCTCAGCGCTGCCCTTCTACGAGCATTTCTTCGCCGGAGGCTTCGGTTCCGTGCGTGGCTTCGAGAGCAACACCCTGGGTCCGCGCTCGACCCCGGCCGAGGTGTACAGCTACAACCTGCCGGCGATCGAACTCGACGAGAACGGCAATGTCGTGCGCTACGGCAACGATATCGGCTACGTCGTCCAGGACGGCAAAGTGCTGTTCGCCAACGTACGTGACGATCCCGACCCCTTCGGCGGCAACGTGCTGATCGAGGGTAGTGCGGAGATTCTGTTCCCGCTGCCGTTCATCGAGAACCAGAGCCAGCTGCGCTCGGCATTTTTCCTCGACGCCGGCAACGTTTTTTCCAGCAATTGTTCTTCGAACCAGATCAACTGCTTCGATGTTGACTTCAACGAGTTGCGATACTCGGTCGGCGTCGGCGTGACCTGGATTACCGGCTTCGGCCCGATGACCTTCAGTCTTGCCAAGCCGCTGAACGCGGCGGAGTACGACGAAGAGGAAGTCTTCCAGTTCACCCTGGGCCGGGGCTTCTGACGAAGACGAACACGAACCAACCCGGGAGATTACCGTGTCCAAGTTTATGAAAACCCTAGTCGCCGCGATTGTACTGAGCCTGCCTACCTTGGCCCTGGCCCAGGGCAAGATCGCCGTGGTCAACCTGCAGGAGGCCATCCTGCAGACCGACCTCGCGCAGAAGCGCCTGGAGCAGGTCTACAACCAGGAAGACTTCAAGGCCGACAAAAACGAGTTCGACAAGCTCAAGAAAGAGCTCGATGAACTGGTGAAGAAGTTCCAGAAAGACGCCGCCATCATGAGCAAGGAACAGCAGGCCAGCATGCGCCAGAAACTGGCCAGCAAGCAGTCCGACCTCGAGCATGTGGCGGGCAAACTGAAGCAGGCCGAAGCCGCGGCGGGCCAGGCCCTGCTGCAGGAGTTGTCGCCGCGGGTCCAGGAAGTACTGCGTGACCTGATCGCCTCGGAGAACATTGGCCTGCTGATGCGCCAGGAAGCCGTTATCCACGCGGACGCCGGCTATAACCTGACCGCCAAGGTTACCGACAAGCTGAATCAGCTCACAGCCGGAGAATAGGTCTCCGGTGGCGACGCTCGGGGATCTCGCCAGCCGCTTCGGGCTTCGGCTTGAAGGTGACGCTTCGCGCGAGGTTTCCGGGCTCGCAACCCTTGCCGAGGCAGGTCCCGACCAGGTCACCTTCCTCTCCAATCGCAAATACCTCAGCCAGCTGGCGGGCACCCGCGCCGCGGCAGTCATACTCCAGTCGGAGTTTGTCGACCAGTGCCCGGTAGACTGCCTGGTCAGCGACAATCCCTACCTGAACTTTGCCCGCGTCTCAGCTGTATTTGACAAGGCACCCGCGGTGCCGGCGGGTGTGCACCCGGCGGCAACGGTAGCAGCGGACGCGGTGGTGGCCCCCAGCGCCAGCGTCGGTCCCCACGCGGTGATCGAATCCGGTGCGGAAGTGGGCGAGGGCGCAGTGATCGGCGCCCAGTGCTATGTCGGCGCCGGCAGCAGGATAGGCGCCGCTACCCGCCTTTACCCGGGGGTGGTCATCTACCACGATGTCTGGCTCGGCCAGGGCTGCACGGTACACGGGCAGAGCGTGCTGGGCGCGGATGGTTTCGGCTTCGCGCCGGGGCCCGGTGGCTGGGAAAAGATCCACCAGCTCGGTGGCGTAAGAATCGGCGACAGGGTGGATATCGGCGCCTGTACTACCATCGACCGGGGCGCGCTGGGCCACACGGTCATCGAGGACGGCGTGATCATCGATAACCAGGTGATGATTGCGCACAACTGCCGCATCGGAAAAAATACCGCGATAGCCGGTTGCGTCGGTTTGGCGGGAAGCACGATTATAGGTGCGAACTGCACGCTTGCCGGTGGCGTTGGCGTGGTCGGCCACGTGGAAATCTGCGATGGTGTCCACGTTACCGGGATGACCATGGTTACCCGTTCCATTACCGAACCCGGGGCTTATTCCTCGGGTACGCCGATGGACACAACCCGCCAGTGGCGACGCAACGCAGTGCGTTTTTCACAACTCGATCGAATGCACCAGCGCCTGGTCGCGATTGAAAAAGGCGACGAAGACTAGCCAGCAGCGTTGCCGTAGTCATATAAGGAATACAGCTCCCCATGATGGAAACAGAAGAGATCCGCGTTTACCTTCCCCACCGTTATCCGTTTCTGCTCGTGGACAGGGTAGTGGAACTCAATCTTGGTGAGTCCATCGTTGCCTACAAGAACCTGACAATCAATGAGCCGTTCTTTAACGGCCACTTCCCCGACAAGCCGGTATTTCCCGGTGTCATGCTGCTCGAGGCGATGGCCCAGGCGGCGGGGATACTCGGCTTCAAAACGGTGGGCAAGACGCCCGCCGACGGTTCCATGTATTACCTCGTGGGTGCGGACAACGTGCGTTACAAACGCCCCTGCATCCCCGGGGACCGGGTGATGCTGCGCGCTTCTATCGTCTCCGAGCGCCGTGGTATCTGGAAATTTGACGTCAAGTCCGACGTCGACGGCGCACTGGCGGCTTCCGCAACCATTCTCTGCGCCGACAGATGATCCATGAATTCGCCATTGTCGACCCGGAGGCCCGTCTCGCGGCGGACGTCCAGGTCGGCCCCTGGTCGATGATCGGTCCGGGCGTCGAAATTGGCCCCGGCACTATTGTCGAGCCCCACGTCATTATTCGCGGGCCCACCACCATCGGTGCCAACAACCATATTTACCAGTTTTCCAGTATCGGCGAAGCCACGCCGGACCTGAAATACCGCAACGAACCGACGCGGCTGTCGATCGGCGACAACAATGTCATACGCGAGAACGTGACCATCCACCGGGGCACGGTGCAGGACCGCAGTGAGACCACAATCGGCAGTAACAACCTGATCATGGCCTACGTGCACATCGGCCACGACAGCGTGGTCGGCAATCACACCATCCTGGTCAATAACGTCGCCCTGGCGGGCCACGTCCACGTCGGGGACTGGGCGATCCTCTCCGGCTATACGCTGGTGCACCAGTTCTGCAAGATCGGCGCCCACAGCTTCAGCGGCATGGCGACCGGTATCGGCAAGGACGTCCCCGCTTTCGTTACTGTCAGTGGCCAGCCGGCGGAGGCCAAGACGATCAATGCCGAAGGTTTGCGGCGCCGCGGCTTTTCCAGCGAAACCATCAGCCAGTTGCGCCGGGCCTTCAAGATTCTCTATCGCCAGGGGCTTACCCTGGACGTCGCCATGCAGCGCCTGGAGACAATGCTCCGGGAGACGCCCGAAGTGCAAGTCCTGATCGACTCGGTACGCGCCTCGGAGCGCGGTATCGTCCGGTAGTGTCTGCCAACGGCAGACTGCGCATCGGCATTCTGGCGGGCGAGGCCTCGGGGGATATCCTCGGCGGCCGGGTGCTGGTGGCGCTGCGCCGCGACTACCCGCAACTCGAGGTCGAGGGCATCGGCGGGCCGCTGATGGCGGAACAGGGCCTCGACAGCATGTTCCCCATGGACCGGCTCTCGGTGATGGGCTTTACCGAACCCCTCAAGCGTCTCCCTGAACTGCTGCGAATCCGGGCCTCGGTGGTGCGCCATTTCCTCGACAATCCGCCGGATTTTTTTCTCGGCATCGACTCGCCGGATTTCAATCTCACCATTGAGCGCAAGTTGCGCGAACGCGGCATCCCAACCGCCCATCTCGTCAGTCCCTCAGTCTGGGCCTGGCGCCGGGGGCGGATCAAGGGCATCCGGCGCGCGGTTGACCGCATGCTCTGCCTGTTTCCCTTTGAGACGCAAATCTACCGCGACAACGGGATTCCGGTGGACTTCGTCGGCCATCCCCTGGCGGAGGAAATTCCCGAGCGGGTAGACAGTGCAGCGGCCCGCGAGGCACTGGGCCTGCAGCCCAGGGGCAAGCTGGTGGCCCTGTTGCCGGGAAGTCGCGGCGGGGAGGTAAAGCTGCTCGCCCCCATTTTCCTGCAGGCGGCCCTCCTGCTCTGGCAGCAGGACCCGGACCTCGAGTTCGTCCTGCCCGCCGCCAACCCGCCGCGCGCCGGGGAACTGCGCGAGCAACTGAAGGCCTTTCCGGGCCTGCCAGTCACCCTGGTCGACGGCCGCTCCCGTGAGGTGATGGCGGCGGCCGACGTCATTCTGCTGGCCTCGGGTACTGCAACCCTCGAGGCGGCCCTGCTGAAGCGGCCCATGGTGGTCGCCTACCGCCTTTCCGCTTTCACCTGGTTCCTGGTGTCACGGCTGGTGCACACCGAGTTCGCGGCGTTGCCCAATGTCCTGGCCGGCAAGCGCCTGGTACCCGAACTGTTGCAGGAGCAGGTTAGCGCAGACAGTCTTGCCCGGGAGCTGACAACACTGCTGGAGTCACCCGCTGCCTGTGCCGGGCAGGTGGCCGGTTTTGATGCCATCCACGCAACCCTGCGCCGCGATTTCGCCGCCAGCGTCGCCGCAGCGTTGGGCCAACTGGCTAACAACGAGGGCGCCGATGGACCTGTTTGAAACCGAATTCGAGGGGCCCGGTATCGCCGGTGTCGATGAAGTGGGGCGCGGCCCGCTGGCCGGCGACGTGGTCGCGGCGGCGGTGATCCTCGACCCGGCCCGTCCCATCGCTGGTCTGAGGGATTCCAAGAAACTCACTGCGGCGCGCCGGGAGGCGCTGGCGGAGGAAATCCGGGCGCGGGCCCTGGGCTGGTGTGTGGCGCGCGCCAGCGTCGCGGAAATCGATGAGCTCAATATCCTGCAGGCCTCGCTGCTGGCGATGCACCGGGCGGTCCGGGGGCTCTCACCCCAGCCGGAGAACGTGCTGGTGGATGGCAATCGCCTGCCGCGCTGGCAGTACCGGTCCCAGCCTGTCGTCAAGGGCGACAGCCGGGTGCCCGCCATCGCCGCGGCCTCGATCCTCGCCAAGGTGCAGCGCGACAGCGAACTGGTGGAGCTGGAGAGCCGCTATCCCGGCTATGGCTTCGCCGCCCACAAGGGCTACCCCACCGCCGCCCACATCGCCGCCCTGCGGGAACTTGGGGTGACGCCGGTGCACCGGCGCAGTTTCGCGCCGGTACGTGAATTGCTGGAAGAGTAGGCCGCGAGCGGCCGCTGTCAGTCGATCAGTTCAAAGAGCTTGACCACTTTCTGCACGCCGGAGATATCCGCCGCCTGCTCGGTGATACGCTCGACCTCACTGTTGGTTGCCAGGCCCATCAGGTAAACCACGCCATTTTCCGTTACCACCTTGATCCGGTAGCTCTGGGTGTCGGGGTTGGCCAGCAGGAAGGATTTGACCTTGGTGGTGATCCAGGTATCCGAGGTGCGGGTCATAGCGGAGCTGGGTGCGGCGATCTCCAGTTCGTTGTAGATACGTCGTACGCCGCGGATCTTGCGCACCACTTCCGTCGCCTGGTCTTTCAGTGCCTGGTTCTGTACCTGTCCGGCCAGCAGGACGTAGCCGTTGTAACTGGCGACGCCGATGTGGGCGCTGTCGAAGTCATCGCTCGCCGCGTGGATATTCACCAGCGCCTTCGTTTCGATGTTCTGGTCCTCGAGCATGCGCCCGAGGGTGCGTTCCCCTTCGTCCTCTTCAATGGTGTCCGTGTTCATGGACGCGAGCATGCTGCCGCAGCCGGAGAGGCTCAGGAGGCTCAGTGTGAAAAGGGCGCAAAACAGGTATTTCATAAATCTTTCAGTCCTGGTTGTAATTACCGAATAAGCCGAACTCCACCAGTTGGCAGAGCAGGTTGAGGCACATCAATTGCAACTCGATCACCCGCGAACGACTGTCGCCGTCAACGGTCACCAGAACATCCCCGGGGCCGAGGAGTTCCGGCAGGGCCGAGTCAGCATCGTTCGACAGGGCGAGGAGGCGGATGTTCCGCTCCCGGGCCGCCTTGACCGCGAGTTCGAGGCTGGGGTTGTTACCGCCGCTGCTGATCAACAGCAGGACATCGCCCTCGCCGCCGAGGGCGTGGATCTGCCGGGCGTAGGCGTGCCCCGGGCCGCTGTCGCCGGTAATCGCGCAGAGGGCGGCGCTGTCGGCATTGAGGCAGATCGCGGGCAGCGGCGGGCGCTCCTGGTCCAGCCGCGAAAGCATGCCGGCCACGAAGAGCTGGGCGAGGGCGGCGGCCTGGCCGGCGCCGCAGCACAGCAGCTTGCGATCGGCCAGGAAGCTGTCGCAAACCAGCTCGCTGCCGCGGGCCAGCGGGCCGGCAATGTTATCAACGCTCATCGCTATATTCTCGATGGTGCCCTGAAAGCGTTCAGCGATGATGTCGTAGTAGTCCAAGTCCCGGTCCTGGCTGTTCAGCTGGTATCAGCTGGTGAAAGCGGCGCGCACCCAGTTTGGTTGCGAGTCCGGATCGGATTGTCGCGGCTCAAAGGCGATGACGTCAAATCGGCAGGGCAGGCGCGCCAGTTCCGGGTGGCGTTGCAGGAAGACCTGGGCGGCGCGCAGCAGGCGCCGTTGCTTGCGAGCGTCCACCGAGGCGGCGGCGGAGACGTAGCGCGGGTTGCTGCGGGCGCGCACCTCGACGAACACCAGGTGCTTCCCGTCGCGGGCGATCAGGTCGATCTCGCCGCAGCGGCAGCGGAAATTGCGTGCGAGGATGCTCAGGCCCCGCTGGCACAGCCAGCTGGCGGCACGGTCTTCGAAGGCCTCTCCCTTGTTTCCGCTGGCCCCCCCGGTCCCGGTTTTCCCGCTTGGCCTTTCCCCTTCCGGCATGGGCACCTCCCTGGCAGCCTGCCGGGGGAGTGTAGCTAGCGCGGCCGCAGGTGGCCTCGATCAAATTCGGCCAGGGGTACGTCCCGCAGCACCTGGTAGTTGCCGTTCAGGCTGAGCAGGCCGGTATTGCCGCGCAGCAGGGTGGCGTCGCCGGCGCGCAGCTGGCCGAGCCGGGACTGCAGCAGGTAGGCGTCCGCGCCCAGCGCATTGAGCCGGGGATAGTCCTCCTGGCCCGCCCCGCGCAGCTGCGCGCGCAGCGCGTGGCTGTCGTCCAGCAGCCAGGGGATCTCCACCACCCGCACGCCGTTGAGGTCGCGATCCCCCGGATCCTGCCGGCCGCTGTAGACGCCCGAGGGCGCGTAAACCGGCAGGCCGCCGGCGTAGTAGAAGGCGAGCATCGGCTTGAGCGCCCGGGCGTCCGCCGGGCCGGGGCTGAGCAGGAAGACAGCGTCGATGTCCTGGCGCCGGCGCGGGGTGAACTCCACGTTGGTCGCCAGCATGTCCCGCAGGCGTCGGCGCCGCTCTTCGCTGTCGGCAATGCCGAGGCCCGCCTTCACCGACTCCGAATACTCCTCTGAACCGGTATAGCTGGCGATGTTGGCGATACTGCCGCCGAGGGTCCTCCAGCGGCTCACCAGGGTTTCCTCGACCTTGTCGCCCCAGGCGCCGGCGGGGCGGATGATCAGGACCCGGCGCACCCCTTCACCGAAGGCGCGATCCGCCAGGCAGCGGACCTCGTCCTCGGGGGCCAGCGAGAGCTGGATGAAAGTGTCGGGACTGGCCTGGGGCAGGGTGTCCACCCGGTTCAGCGCGATTACCGGCACCGGGCGCTGCGGCAGGGCGTCGAGATCGGCGACCGCCTCCTTTTGCAGCGGACCGACCACCAGTTGCGCGCCGTTGGCCACCGCGTGCTGGTAGGCCTCACTGGCGCCGGCAAAGGCTTCACTGTCCAGAACCAGCAGATTGTCCGGCGCCACGCCGCGTTGGCGGGCGGCGAAATAGCCGGCGAGGTAACCGTCGCGTACCGCACGGCCGGCCGCCGCCAGGCGTCCGCTAAGCGGCAGGATCAGGGCGACGCTGTCGATCGAGCCGGTGGACTGGGCCAGTTCCTCCAGACCGCCCGGCAGGGGGTGGGCGGCGCTGTGGGCCGGGTGGGCGGCCGTCCACTGCTGCAGTTGCAGGCGCGGGTCCGCACCCGGTTCACGGGTCAGCAGGGCCAGTTCCAGCCAGCCGCGCCACTCCGGGTCGCCGGCACTGGCAAGGGCGCGCTCCACCGCATCGGTGCGGCTGCGCTGCAGGTCGCGCCATACCGCCTGCTTGAGTGCGGCCCGCTCTGCCTCGTTCGAGTAGCCGAGCGCGGTGACCCCCTGGCGAGCGGCCTGCAGGTAGCGGCCGGTGAGGTGCAGCAACTGCTGGTGAAAGGCGTAGACCTGGTAGTCCAGGCCAGGGGGGAGTACCGCGCTTTCGAGCATGTCCAGTTGCGCCAGCGCCACCGCTTCCTGTCCGCGTACATGGGCGATGCGGGCGCGAAGGAACGCCAGTTGCTGGGCGTCGTAGGAGTTGAGCAGGGCGCTTTGCATCGGCAGCAGGGCAGTTTCCGCATCCATCCAGTTGAGCTGTTCCAGCGCGGTCTGCGCTGCCTGCAGCGTCGGCTCCCAGTCGCTGTCGGGGACCTCCGGCTCCACCTGCCAGGCGCGGGGCTGGGTGACCGTGGAGACCGCGGCGGTGGGGGCGTCGTCGGTGCTGCGCGGGGTGTCGGCGCAGCCGCCGAGCAGGGCGAGCAGCAATGCCGGCAGCAGCGACAGCGGGGGGCGTGGTGGCGGGAAGGAAGGGAAGTTCATGCTATTCTGCGCTGGTCCATTTCAAGTGGGCGGCCGGGGCCTGTTTTCCGGGCGGGCCCCAGTATAAGCGGTAAAACGAGAGTATAAGGGGTAAAACGTGGACGCGGGGCTCTACATCGTCGCAACACCCATCGGGAATCTCGGCGATATCACCGCGCGGGCGGTGGAGGTCCTGCGCCAGGCCGACCTCATCGCCGCCGAGGATACCCGGCACAGCGGCCGATTGCTGCAGCACCTGGGTATCGAGGGGCGCATGTTCGCCTACCACGATCACAGTGACCTGGCGGCGCAGGAGCGGATCGTCGAAGTTGTCGCCGGGGGTGGCAGCGTCGCATTGATTTCCGATGCGGGGACCCCGCTCATTTCCGATCCGGGCTACGCCCTGGTGCGGGCGGTCCAGGCCCGGGGACTCGCGGTGGTCCCGGTGCCCGGTGCCTGTGCCGCGGTTGCCGCCCTCTGCGCAGGCGGCCTGCCCACGGATCGTTTCCTGTTCGAAGGTTTCCTGCCGGCCAAGGCCGGGGCGCGGGGCAAGCGCCTCGCTGAACTGGCGCAACAAAGCTGCACGCTGGTGTTCTACGAGGCGCCTCACCGTATCCTCGATACCCTGGAGGCGCTTGTCAGCGAGTTCGGCGCGGCGCGCGAGGCGGTGCTGGTGCGGGAAGTGACCAAGGCCTTCGAGACCATCCACCGGGCGCCGCTCGCTGAATTGCGCGAGTGGGTGGCTGCGGACAGCAACCAGCAGCGCGGCGAGATCGTGTTGTTGGTGGCGGGTGCCCCCCGGGGTGAAAGCGAACTGGATGAAGCTACCGCGGCGCTGTTGCGCCGTCTCGCCGAGGAACTGCCCGCCAAGCGCGCCGCTGCGGTGGTCGCGGATTGCACCGGCTTGCGGAAAAAGGCGCTCTACGAATTCCTGGTGGCCAATAAAGAGCGTTGAGCGTCGGCCGGGCTGCTGTTAATCTTGCGCCCGAGCTGGTCAGGCGACCGCTTTCGCTCTTCCTTCGGGAACGGGCGGGGGAGGAAAGTCCGGGCTCCACAGGGCAGGGTGCCAGGTAACGCCTGGGGGGCGCGAGCCTACGGAAAGTGCAGCAGAAAGTATACCGCCCGGTTCGCCGGGTAAGGGTGAAATGGTGCGGTAAGAGCGCACCGCGTGACTGGTAACAGTTGCGGCGATGGTAAACCCCACCTGGAGCAAGACCAAATAGGAACCCGCATGCCGTGGCCCGCGGTGGGTTCGGGTAGGTCGCTACAGGCAACCGGTGACGGTTGTCGCAGATGAATGGTCGTCCACGACAGAACCCGGCTTATCGACCGGCTCACTTGTTCTGGAAGCCCCCGGCGGAAACGCCGGGGGCTTTTTGCGTTGTGGCGCTTGGGTATCGCTCACGGAGTGAGCTCCCACAGGAAGGAGTGCTTTCACAGCTCGATATATACCCGAAAGCCCCGGATTTCGGTCTGCTACATGACAAAACGGCCTGTAAGTTAAAGTAAATCCTCAAGAGTTGAGTGCAGGGGGCTGTTTTACTGCATTATTTGCCGCTGAAAAACCCTGAATTTTCGCCCGATAACCGCCGTAAAGGACTGAATTTACTGCGTTTTTTCTTTCGGGATCATGTTGACGCGCCCCAGATGCAGGCCTATAGTGCAGAAAAGTGGCGATAAGTGGGTAAATCTGTCTTTTCGTGGGAAAAGATAGATTCAGGTGGGGAGAACCGGCGTGTTTCGTGGGGTTCAACAGGTCAATATGGACGCGAAGGGGCGGCTGGCTATTCCAGCGCGCCAGCGGGAGCGTCTGTTGAGCCAGTGCGAGGGCCAGGTCGTGGTCACCATCGATACCCAGAGCCGCTGCCTCGTCATTTACCCGCTGCCCGAATGGGAGCGCCTCGAGAAGGACATCCAGAACCTGCCCGCCCTGAACCCCGCGATCAAGCGCTTCCAGCGTCTCGTGCTGGGCTACGCTACGGATATCGATCTCGACAGTAATGGCCGCATGCTCCTGCCTCCCGCCCAGCGCGATTACGCCGGGCTGGAGAAGTGCGTAATGCTCGTCGGCCAGGGCAACAAGCTGGAGATATGGTCACAGACCCTCTGGCAGGCCGAGCAGGAACAGGCTCTGGCGGATTCGGGGGCCGACGCCGCGCTGCCCGACGAACTCCTGTCGCTGAAACTGTAGGTGGCCGCCATGCACCAGACAGTACTGTTACAGGAAGCGGTGGACGCCCTGGTAACGGCGCCCTCGGGTATTTATGTCGATGGCACCTTCGGCCGCGGTGGCCACAGCCGGGCGATTCTCGCCAGCCTCGATGCCCAGGGGCGCCTGCTGGCTACCGACAAGGACCCGGCGGCACGCGACGTCGCGCTCGAGCTCGCCGCCAGTGATTCGCGCTTCACCTTCTATCACGGTTCCTTCGCCGACCTGCCCGCGGTGTTGCGAGAGCACGGCATCGAGGCGCTGGACGGCATCCTGCTGGACCTCGGCGTCTCCAGCCCGCAGATCGACGAGGCCGGTCGCGGCTTCAGCTTCCAGCATGACGGCCCGCTGGATATGCGCATGGACACCACCCGTGGCGAGACCGCGGCCGAGTGGCTGGCCAGTGCCCGCCAGGAAGATATCGCCGAGGTACTCAAGGAATATGGCGAGGAGCGCTTCGCCCGCCGCATCGCCGCCGCCATTGTCTCCGCTCGCGTAGAGACCCCCCTCACCACCACCGGGCAGCTGGCGAAACTGGTCAGCGAGGCCAATCCCAGGTGGGAGAAGCACAAGCACCCCGCCACCCGCACTTTCCAGGCGATCCGCATCAAGGTCAACCGCGAGCTGGAAGACCTCCAGCAACTGCTGGCGGTGGCCCTGGAGCTGCTGCGCCCGGGCGGCCGCCTGGTCGTCATCAGCTTCCACTCCCTGGAAGACCGGATGGTCAAGCGCTACATGCGCGACATGGCCCGGGGTGAGCAGTTGCCGCCGGGGGTGCCGGTGACCGACAGCCAGCTCAACCGGCGCATGCGCCTGGTTGGCAAGGCGCTGCGCGCCTCCGATGTGGAAGTCGGCGGCAATGTGCGCGCCCGCAGCGCCATCATGCGGGTAGCGGAGAAGCTCTCATGACCGCCCGCAGCGCGACACGCCTGGCCGGTAAAACCATGGTGACCGCCAGGACGGGCAGTGCGCCGGCACCGCGCACCCTGCTGTGGCTCAACCTCATTGCCCTGGTGGCGGTGATCGCCTCCGCCTTCGGCGTGATCCAGACTACCCACGCCTGCCGCGAGCTCTATGCCAGCCTGCAACTGCTGGAGGCCCGCCAGTGGCACCTGCAGGAGGAGTACGGCCGCCTGCTGCTTGAGGAGAGCGCCTGGGCCTCACACCAACGGGTGGAAAATGTGGCCCGCGGTGAACTGCACATGGCCGAGCCCGATCTCGCCCGCTACCGACTGGTGCTGCCATGAAGGCCCGTCGTGAAACGCAAAAGCCCGCGGGTACCGGCGCCTGGCGCCTCTACCTGGTGGTTGCGCTGCTGCTGTCGCTGCTGGCCCTGCTGGTGGGGCGTATCCTCTCCCTGCAAATCGTGGATAACGAACACGGCTACAGCTTCCTCCAGGATCAGGGTGAAGCACGGGCGCTGCGCAGCGCGGAGATTCCCGCCTACCGCGGCGTGATCACCGACCGGCGCGGAGAACCGCTGGCGGTCAGCACGCCAGTGATCTCCATCTGGGCGGATCCGCGCCTGCTCAGCGGCGCCGAGCGACTGCCACAGTTGGCCGAGGCACTGGGTATCTCGCTGGCCGAACTCGAATCCAGGCTCGAGCGCTACCAGGGCAAGCACTTCATGTACCTCGCCCGCCACCAGGCCCCGCCCGCCGCACGCGAACTGCTGGGCAAGGGTTTCCCCGGGGTGTATGGCGAACGCGAGTACCAGCGTTACTATCCTGCCGGCGCCGCCGCCGCGCAGCTGGTGGGCTTCACCAACCTCGACGGCAAGGGCATAGCCGGGATCGAGATGGAGTTCAACCAGTGGCTGATGGGCAAGCCCGGCCGCAAGCGTTACATCAAGGACCTGCAGGGGAACATGGTGCGCGACATCGGTGTGGTGGAACCGGCCCAGCCCGGCAAGGACCTGCGCCTGTCTATCGACCTGCGCCTGCAGACCCTGCAGCACCGGGAGTTGCGCCGCGCGGTGCTCGATTCCGGCGCCGAGTCCGGTAGCGCGGTCACCCTCGACGCCGCGACTGGCGAGGTCCTGGCCATCACCAACTACCCGGCGGGCAACCCCAACAACACCAGGGAGCGGCGCCCCGAGTTCATGCGCAACCGGGCGATCACCGACACCTACGAGCCCGGCTCCACCATGAAGTCCCTGACCCTGGTGGCGGCGCTCGAGAGCGGCCGTTACACCCCGGACACCGTGATCGACACGGCCCCCGGATACATCCGCGTGGGACCCAAGACCTACCGGGACCCGCGCAATTACGGCGAGGCCACCCTGACCCGTATCTTGCAGAAATCCAGCCAGGTCGGGGTGACCAAAATCGCCCAGGACCTCGGCCACGAGCCGATACGCGAAGTCTTTCGCCGTTTCGGTATCGGCGAAGCCATGAATACCGGTTTCCCCGGCGAGAGCGCCGGCCTGCTGCCCGACCGCAAGCGCTGGTACGCTACCGACAAGGTTTCCCTGGCTTTCGGCTACGGCATCAATACAACCCCGCTACAGTTGGGCCGCGCCTACGGCGTGTTCGCCAGTGGCGGCATCCTGCGGCCGGTTTCCCTGTTGGCGCTGGACGGTCCGCCCCCCGTCGGCGAGCGGGTGCTGTCGGCGGAACTGGCAGGCGAGCTGCGGCACATGCTGCAGGCCGTGACCGAGGGCGACGCCACCGGGCGGCGGGCACAGGTTCCCGGCCACGTGGTGGGCGGCAAGACCGGCACGGTACACAAGCTCGGTCCGCAAGGTTATCTCGAGGACGACTATGTCGCCCTGTTCGCCGGCCTCGCGCCAGTGGAGCAGCCCCGGGTGGTCACCGTGGTGGTGATCAACGGGCCGCAGGGCGACCAGCATGGCGGCGGCTCCGCCGCCGCCCCGGTCTTTTCCGCGGTGACCCGCGGCGCGCTGCGACTGCTGGGGGTGACGCCAACAGCTTTCCCGGAAACCGCCGAGGAGGCCGAGGCAGTCGCGGCAGTCAAAGCCAGGCCGGGAGGTGCTGCATGAGCATGTCCCTGGCAGAGGTCCTGGCGATGCCCGCCTGCGCGGGGGCGGACACGCCGATATCTGGCCTGCAACTGGACAGCCGCAAGATTGCGACGGGGGATCTGTTCCTGGCCTTTCCCGGCGAGCAGCACGACGGCCGCCAGTTCATCGAACAGGCCGTGGCCAGTGGCGCTGCAGCGGTAGCCGCGGAGCCGCCCGCCGGCCAATTTGTCGACGCCCTTGCCGTACCCCTGGTAGAGCTGCCCGACCTGCGCGACGAGGCCGGTTACATTGCCGCGCGCTTCTACGCGCAGCCCGGCGCCGCCCTGCACATGGTCGGGGTGACCGGCACCAACGGCAAGACCACGGTCAGTGGCCTGGCGGCGCAGCTGTTCCGTGCCGCGGGCCAGGCCTGCGGCGTGATAGGCACCCTCGGCGCCAGCCTTTCCAGCGAGGTGGCGCAGGGCGGTAATACCACCCCTGATGCCGTGTCCCTGCAGGCCCAGCTGGCTCGCTGGCGGGACGAGGGCGTGCGCGCCGTGTGCATGGAGGTATCCTCCCACGCGCTGGTGCAGGGGCGGGTGAATGGCGTGCCTTTCGACACAGCGGTGTTTACCAACCTCTCCCACGATCACCTGGATTACCACGGTGACATGGATGCTTACGGCCGGGCCAAGATGTCGCTGTTTGCCGTGGAGGGCCTGCGCCGGGCCGTACTCAATCTCGACGATCCCTTCACCTCGCGCATACTCCAGTTGCTCGACCCGGCAGTGGAAGTGATTACGTACTCGGCGCGCAATCCCTCGGCCGATGTCTTCGTGGAGGAGGCGGATTTCAATCTCGAGGGCGTGCACGGCCGCCTGCGCACCCCCTGGGGTAGCGGCGCCTTCGCCGCGCCCCTGCACGGCGATTTCAACCTGCTGAACCTGGCTGCCGCGGTCAGTGCCGCGGTACTGGGCGGTCTCGAACTGCCCGCGGTACTGCAGGCAGTGTCGGGACTCCAGGCCGCGCCGGGGCGCATGCAGTCGCTGCCCAACGAGTGCGACCTGCAGGTCATCGTCGACTATGCCCATACACCCGATGCCCTCGAGCAGGTACTCCAGTCCCTGAAATCACATGTAGCGGGAGCGCTGGTCGTCGTCTTTGGCTGCGGCGGCGAGCGCGACCGGCAGAAGCGCCAGTTGATGGGCAGGGTCGCCTGCCAGCTGGCTGACCGGGTGGTGCTGACCAGCGACAACCCCCGTGGTGAACCCCCCGCCGCCATCATCGCGGACATCGAATCCGGCTGCAGTGGCGAGTACACGGTGGAAGCGGACCGGGCGCTGGCGATCCAGCTGGCGATCGCCGGGGCGGCAGCCGGGGATTGCGTTGTCATCGCCGGCAAGGGCCACGAGGACTACCAGATTATCGGCAACGAGCGCCTTTCCTTCAGCGATACGGCGGTCGCGCAAGCGGCACTTGAGAAGAGGGTCCGTGCATGATGCGCGCGCTGAGCCTGGAGGAACTGGTGCAGCCGTTGTCGGCGCAACTGCGCGGCGGCGATGCGAGCATCAGCTCGGTCTTCACCGACAGCCGCAGGCCGCAGCAGGGCGGTCTGTTCGTCGCCCTGCGCGGTGAAAATTTCGACGGCCACGATTACCTCTCCACTGTCGCCGAGGCCGGCGCCGCCGCGGCGCTGGTCAGCGAGCGCGGCCCGGCTGCGCTGCCGCAACTCGTCGTCGACGATACCCTGCTCGGTCTCGGCCGGCTGGCCGCCTACAACCGCGATCTCTACCGCTCGCCGCTGGTGGCGATCACCGGCAGTGCCGGCAAGACCACGGCCAAGAACCTGATACACGCGGTGCTCGCCCAGCGCGGCGAGACCCTCGCCACCGAGGGCAACCTGAACAACGAGATCGGCGTGCCGCTCACCCTGCTTCGCCTGCGGCCGGAGCACCGCTTCGCAGTGGTCGAGATGGGCGCGGCGAAGCGCGGCGACATCGCCTACCTGTGCGAACTCGGGCGGCCGACCGTATCGGTGCTGCTGAACGCGGTGGAGGCACACCTGGAAGGCTTCGGCAGCCTGGAGGGTGTCGCGCAAACCAAAGGTGAGATTTTCGATGCCCTGGGGCCGGGCGATACGGCGGTCATCAACGCCGACCAGCCCTGGGCGGAGCAGTGGCGGCAGCGTGCCGGCGCTGCGCGGATAATGGATTTTTCCCTCGAGGGAAAAGCGACAGTTTGCGCCAGGGGCGTGAAAGCCGGAGGACTGGCGGGTTGCAGCTTCACCGTGGAAACCGGGGCATCGTCATTCCCGGTGCGGTTGCAACTCGCCGGCCGGCACAATGTGGCCAATGCGCTGGCGGCAACAGCCGTAGGACTTGCCTGCGGACTGGAGCCGGAAGAAATCAGTGCTGGCCTCGCTTCCGTCGCCCCGACACCGGGGCGACTTTCTTCTCATACTTCTCCCGGTGGGGCGCTGGTGGTCGACGACTGCTACAACGCCAATCCCGCTTCGGTGCGCGCGGCGATCGACCTGCTCGCGGGCAGCGAGGGGCGGCGAATCCTCATCCTCGGCGCCATGCGCGAACTGGGTGAAACCAGTGAGCAACTGCACCGGGAGATCGGCGAATACGCGGCTAGCGCCGGGCTCGACGCCTTCTGGGGCGTGGGCGAAGAGCTGCGCGAGGCTGTTGCGGCGTTTGGCGCGGCAGGTCGCTGGTTCGCCGATTGTGCCGCCGCCGGCGATGCGGCCGCGGCCGAATTCGGCGCGGGTGACACCGTATTGATCAAGGGTTCGCGCGGTGCCCGCATGGAGCGTGTGCTCCACGCGCTGGTGCCGGCGACGAGCGGGGGAGGTCACTGATGCTGCTTTTCCTGGCGGAGTACCTGGCAAAATTTGAAAGTGTCTTCCTGGTGTTCCAGTACCTCACCCTGCGCGGTATTCTCGCCACCGGTACGGCACTGGCGATCTCGCTGCTGGTGGGGCCGTGGATGATCCGCCGCCTGAGTTTCCACCAGGTGGGCCAGGCGGTGCGTGAGGACGGGCCCCAGAGCCACCTCAGCAAGGCGGGCACCCCGACCATGGGCGGAGCCCTGATCCTGGTGGCTATCGCCATTTCGACCCTGCTCTGGGCTGACTTGCGTAACCCCTACGTCTGGATCGTCCTGCTGGTCACCGCGGCTTTTGGTGCTGTCGGCTGGGTAGACGATTACCGCAAGGTGGTAGAGAAAAACCCGCGCGGCCTGCCGGCGCGCTGGAAGTACCTGTGGCAGTCAGTTGCCGGACTTGCAGCCGCCTGCTACCTGTATTTCGCCTTCGATACGCCGGTTACCACCGAACTCTACGTGCCCTTTTTCAAGGACGTGTCCTTCGCCATGGGGCTGCTGTTCATCCCCTTCGCCTATTTCGTCATCGTCGGCTCCAGCAATGCGGTGAACCTGACCGATGGCCTCGATGGCCTCGCCATCATGCCCACGGTGATGGTGGGCGGTGCGCTGGGCATTTTCGCCTACCTCACCGGCCACGTGGATTTTGCCCACTACCTGCATATCCCCTACGTCGCGGGCAGCGGGGAAGTGGCGGTGTTCTGCTGCGCCATCGCTGGCGCCGGCCTCGGTTTCCTCTGGTTCAACACCTATCCGGCGCAGGTCTTCATGGGCGACGTCGGTGCGCTGGCCCTTGGCGCCGCCCTCGGCACCGTGGCGGTGATCACCCGTCACGAGATCGTTCTGTTCATCATGGGCGGCATTTTCGTGCTGGAAACCGTATCGGTCATCCTGCAGGTGGCGTCCTTCAAGCTGACCGGGCGGCGGCTTTTCCGTATGGCCCCGATTCACCACCACTATGAACTCAAGGGTTGGCCGGAGCCGCGGGTGATTGTGCGCTTCTGGATTATTACGGTGATGCTGGTCCTGTTCGGGCTGGCCACATTGAAACTTCGCTAGGACGGAATTTGGTATACGCAGTGGCACAGGATCTGATTGCAAGCAGTGAAACCCGGGTCGTTTTCGGCCTTGGCGCCACTGGTTTGTCCTGCGCGCGCTACCTTCACGCGCGGGGCCTGCCCTTTGCCATCGTCGATACCCGGGAGCAGCCTCCGGAACTGGTGGCGCTGCAGGTCGAGATGCCCGAAGTACCGTTCTATGCCGGGCAGTGGCCCGCAGATCTGCTGACGTCGGCCAGCGAGCTGATCGTCAGCCCGGGCGTGGCCCTGGACCAGCCGGATGTGGCGTCGGCCAGCGCTGCCGGGGCTTCGGTGGTCGGCGATATCGACCTCTTCGTGCGCGAGGCGCAGGCGCCGGTGATCGGGATCACCGGTTCCAACGCCAAGTCCACAGTCACTGAACTGGTGGGCATGATGGCCGCGGCGGCCGGCCTGAACGCGGGCGTGGGTGGCAACCTGGGCACCCCGGCGCTGGATCTGCTGGCTGCCGATCGCGAACTCTATGTACTTGAGCTATCCAGCTTCCAGCTGGAGCGGGTCGGCAAGCTCGGCCTCGCGGTTGCCGCCGTCCTCAACGTCAGCGCCGATCACCTCGATCGCCACGGCAGTATGCCGCGCTATCACCAGGCCAAGCACCGCATCTTCCAGGGCTGCGGCAAAGCCGTCGTACATCGCGGCGATCCGCTGACGGTGCCTCCCCTGGCCGAGGGCATGGAGCTGGTGGAATGGCAGTTGGGAACGCCGGACCTGAAGGGTTTCGGCCTGCGGGTGGAAGCGGGGCGGGAATATATCTGCCACGGCTTCGAGCGCCTGCTGCCGGTGGAGGAGGTTGGACTCGCCGGCCGCCACAATCTCGGCAACGCCCTAGCGGCACTTGCCATCGGCTTCGCCGCGGGCCTGCCGATGGAGGCGATGCTGCAGGCGATCCGGGAGTTCAGCGGTTTGCCACATCGCTGCCAGCCGGTGGCGGAGATCGGCGGCGTTCGCTACATCAACGATTCCAAGGGCACCAATGTCGGCGCCACCCTGGCAGCTCTCGAGGGGCTCGGGGGGGAGGGCGATATCGTGCTGATCGCCGGAGGCCAGGGCAAGGGCGCCGATTTCGGCGGTCTGCGCGCGGCGGTGGAGCGCCACTGCCGTCACGTACTGCTGCTGGGTGAGGACGCCGAGAAAATCGCCCGCGCCCTCGGGAATGTCATTCCGGTGGAGCGGGTGCGCGATATGCCCGAGGCGGTGGAGCGGGCCGCGGTGCTGGCGCAGGCCGGCGATACCGTGTTGCTCTCGCCGGCCTGCGCCAGTTTCGATATGTTCCGCGGTTACGCCGCCCGCGGCGAAGCCTTCAGCACTGCGGTGCGCGCACTGGGAGGTGGGCAATGAGCGCTGCCGCCCCTGCCCGCATGCAATTCATGCCCGATTACGGACTGTTGCTGGCCGGCCTCGCGCTGGTGCTGGTGGGGCTGGTCGCCATCAGCTCCGCCTCCATCGAGTACGCCGAGGTCAAGCACGGGAGTACCTGGTTCCACACCCAGCGCCACCTGGTGTACATCCTGCTGGCCTTCGCCGCGGCCCTGGTCGTCTACCGGGTGCCGAGCGCTTTCTGGGAGGCCAGCGGTTGGGTATGGCTGTTCCTCGCCCTGGTGCTGCTGATCCTCGTGTTGATTCCCGGCGTGGGCCGGGAGGTCAACGGCAGCCAACGCTGGTTGCCGCTGGGGCCTTTCACCCTGCAGCCCTCGGAGTTCGCCAAGATGGCCATGATCGTCTACCTGGCGGGCTATATGGTGCGCCGGGAACACGAAGTGCGCCACGAGTGGCAGGGCTTCCTCAAGCCTATGGCGGTGCTGTTTGCAGCCACGCTCCTGTTGATGGTCGAGCCGGACTTCGGCGCCACGGTCATCGTGGCGGGCAGTGCATTCGGCATGCTTTTCCTCGCCGGGGTGAAGCTGGGCCATTTCCTGCTGGTGCTGGCCGGCGCCCTGGCGGCGTTGCTGGTGCTGGTGGTGAGCGAGCCCTACCGGGTCGCGCGCCTGACCGCCTATACCGATCCCTGGGCGGATCCCTACAACACCGGTTTCCAGCTGACCCAGTCGCTGATTGCCTTTGGCCGCGGCGAGTGGCTCGGACTGGGACTGGGTAACAGCATCCAGAAGCTGTTCTACCTGCCGGAAGCGCACACCGATTTCGTCTTTTCGATCTGGGCTGAGGAGACCGGCTTCATCGGTGTGCTCGCGCTGATCGCGCTCTATGTGCTGCTTATCGGCCGGGTGCTCTGGGTCGGGCGCGCGGCGAGCCTCGCCAATTACGCCTTCGGCGCCCATGTCTGCTACGGCGTGGCACTGGTCTACTCCGGTCAGGCCTTCGTCAATATGGGGGTTAGCAGCGGCCTGTTGCCCACCAAGGGCTTGACCCTGCCCTTTGTAAGTTACGGCGGCACCAGCCTGATTGTCTGCTGTTCGATGTTGGCGATGGTTATGCGTATAGAGCGTGAATTGCGCGCACCCAGGGGAGGACGCTCATGAGCGAAAACCCGGGGAAGCGTATCCTGATGATGGCCGGCGGCACCGGCGGTCACGTATTTCCCGCCCTGGCGGTGGCCGAGGAACTGCGCAAGCGCGGCTACACCCTCGACTGGGTGGGGACCGAACGCGGTCTCGAGCAGCGCGTGGTGCCCAGCGCAGGATTCACCCTGCACCACCTCAGTGTGCGCGGTGTCCGCGGCAAAAGCCCGCTGGAAACCCTCAGGGGCCTGTGGAAGCTCGGTGAGGCGAGCGTGGAAGCCCTGAAGCTGCTGCGGGAGCTGCAGCCCGCCGCGGTGGTTGGTATGGGCGGCTATGTGGCGGGCCCCGCCGGTGTGGCGGCATGGCTGTGCCGCCGCCCGCTGTTGATTCACGAGCAGAATGCCGTGGCAGGGACCACCAACCGCCTGCTGGCACCGCTGGCACGAAGGGTGCTGGGAGGCTTCCCGGGAGCCTTCGTCGACACCAGCAAGCTGATTGTTGCGGGGAACCCGATTCGCAGCGAGTTGCTGGCGGCCGGCGAGAAGGCCGGCTACGACTACGATGGCAAGCGTCCCCTGCGACTGCTGATACTCGGCGGCAGTCTCGGCGCGCGTCCGATCAACGAGGTCATGCCTGCCACTTTGAAAGGCCTCGGCGAGGCCGGCGGCGTGAATTTCGAGGTTTGGCACCAGACCGGGGAAGCTCACGCAGAGGCTGTCGCGGCGCAATACGCCGAAGCCGGTCTGGAGCGCGTGAAAGTGAGCGCTTTTGTCGAGGACATGGCGGCCGCCTATGCCTGGGCGGACCTGGTGGTTTGCCGTGCCGGCGCGCTGACCGTGACGGAGCTTTCGGTGATGGGGCGTCCCGCCATTCTCATCCCACTGCCCCACGCGATCGACGATCACCAGACCGCCAACGCCCGCTTCCTCGCCGACTGTGGTGGCGCCCTGCTGATGAAACAGGCGGATATGGATGCAACATCCCTGGGTAAGGCGCTGCTCGCTTACGCCCGCTACCCCGGTCGCCTGCAGGCGATGGCGAAGGCGACCCGCGCCGCCGCGAAGCCGGAGGCCACCGTGCAGGTAGCGGATGCCGTGGAGGAACTCGCCCGTGGTGAATGAACGCAACGAATACGCGGTTCCGGAAATGCGCAGGGTTCGGCGCATCCACATGATCGGTATCGGTGGCTCGGGCATGAGCGGGATTGCCGAGGTGCTGGTAAACCTGGGCTATGACGTGGCGGGTTCGGACCTGCGCGAGAGTGCGGTCACCCAGCGCCTGGCGGCCAAGGGTGTCGAGGTCTTCATCGGCCACGCGGCGGAAAATGTCGGCGGCGCGGATGTGGTCGTCACCTCGAGCGCGGTGGATGCGGCAAACCCCGAAGTGGCCCACGCCCGGGAGTCGCGGATTCCCGTGGTGCCGAGGGCGGAAATGCTGGCGGAGCTGATGCGCTACCGCCACGGGATAGCGGTCGCGGGAACCCACGGCAAGACCACTACCACCAGCCTGATCGCCTCGGTGTTCGGCGAGGCGGGCCTGGATCCGACCTTCGTGATTGGCGGCCTGGTGAACAGCGCCGGCAGCAACGCGCAGCTCGGCGCAAGCCGCTTCCTGGTTGCCGAGGCGGACGAGAGCGACGCTTCGTTCCTCCACCTGCAGCCCATGGTCACCGTGGTGACCAATATCGAGGCCGATCACATGGAGACCTATGGCGGCGATTTCGCCGTCCTGCGTCGCACTTACCTCGAATTCCTGCACAACCTGCCGTTTTACGGCGTGGCGGTGCTCTGCATCGACGACCCCGTCGTGCGGGAACTGCTGCCGGAAGTCGGCCGCCAGGTGATCACCTACGGCTTTGCCGAGGATGCGGACTATCGCATTGGCAACCTGCAACCGCAGGGCCTCGCCACGGCCTTCAGTGTGCAGCGCCCGGATGGTAGCGCGCTGTCGCTGGAACTCAACATGCCCGGCGAGCACAACGTCCTGAACGCCACCGCAGCGATTGCCGTGGCCTGTGACGAGGGCCTGGACGACGCGGCTATCCAGCGCGGGCTGGCAAACTTTGGCGGTGTCGGCCGGCGCTTCACGCACATGGGGGAACTGCAACTGGCCAGGGGCACGGCGCTGCTGGTGGACGATTACGGCCACCACCCCACCGAGGTGAAGGCGACCCTCGCCTCCGCCCGCCAGGCCTGGCCCGGGCGACGGGTGGTCATGGTTTACCAGCCCCACCGTTACAGCCGCACCCGCGACCTGTACGAGGATTTCGTGGCGGTGCTTTCAGCCTGTGACGTACTGCTCCTGCTCGATGTCTATCCGGCGGGTGAGGAGCCGATTGCGGGTGCCGACGGCCGCAGCCTGAGCCGCAGTATTCGCCAGCGGGGCGAGGTGGAACCCATTTTTGCGGAACAGATCGCGGATGTGCCGAAGCTGCTGCGCTCGGTAGTGCGCGACGGCGACGTGGTGATTACCCAGGGCGCCGGCAATATCGGCGCGCTGGCCCGCGATCTCCTGAGCGTTGATTTTGCCGGGGAGGAACAGGCGTGAATTTTTCAGAGCTCAAGCACAAACCTGTGGCGGTACTGCTCGGTGGCACATCGGCGGAGCGCGAGGTTTCCCTGCAGAGCGGACGTACCGTTGCCGACGCCCTCGATGGCCTGGGCTACCAGGTGCGCGAGATCGATCCGGCGCAGGACGACTGGATCGTCCGGGTCGGCGAATGTGCATTTGCGTTCAATGCCCTGCACGGACCGGGGGGAGAGGACGGCACCATACAGGGCGCGCTGGAGATGCTCGGCGTTCCTTATACCGGATCCGGTGTGCTCGGTTCGGCACTGGCAATGGACAAGCGCCGCACCAAGTTGCTCTGGCAGGGGGCGGGTTTGCCGACGGCAGGCTTCGTGATGCTGGACGAGCAGAGCGACTGGCAGGCCGTGATCGAGCGTTTCGGCAAGGTTTTCGTCAAGCCCGCCTGCGAGGGCTCCAGTATCGGCATGGCGCCTGCCGCCAATGCGCAGGAACTCGCCGCTGCTTTTGCCGGAGCCCGGGGTTATGGCGGCGGCGTGCTGGCAGAGAAGTTCATCGACGGCCCTGAATACACCGTGGCGGTCCTCGGCAGCGAGGCCTTGCCTTCGATTCGTATGGAGACCGACAACGTCTTTTACGACTACGAGGCCAAGTACATTTCCAACGATACTCGCTACCACTGCCCCAGCGGTCTCGAAGCCGCGGAAGAGGCGGAACTGGCGGCGCTGGCCGTCGCCGCCTTCGAATGCCTGGGCTGCGCGGTCTGGGGCCGTGTGGACACCATGCGCGATGCCGACGGGCGTTTCTACCTGCTCGAGGCGAACACCATTCCCGGTATGACCAGCCACTCGCTGGTGCCGATGGCTGCGCGCAAGGTCGGTCTGGAAGTGCCGGCGCTGGTGGAGCGCATTCTCGAACTGAGCTTTCTCGATCAGGGCGCGGCGGGGCGGCAGCAGTGAAGCTGACCCTCAAACTGCCATCCCGTCGCCGTGAGAATGCCCGGCCCGCGCGCCGCGCCCCGGCCAAGGGAGCGACACGCAACAGTGGCGCCAGGGCGCAGCTTGCGGCGCCGAAGCGAAGCTTCCGCTGGATGGAACGGATTCTGATCCTGCTGGGTGCCGGGGTGGTGCTGGCGGGCGGCCTGAAAGGATGGATTGCGCTGGAGAGCCTGCCAGTGCAACAGATCACGGTGACCGGGGAGCTTGAAAACACCCAGACAAACGCGGTTCGCGAGATGGTCGAACCGCAGCTAGTGCAGGGTTTCATCGGTGTGGATCTCGCTGAACTCAGCGACCAGCTCGAGGCACTGCCCTGGGTCTACCAGGCCTCGGTGCGGCGGGTGTGGCCGAACGCGATCACGATCCACATCGACGAGCAGTTGCCGATCGCCCGCTGGGGTGACAACGGCTTCCTCAACCACCAGGGGCAGATTTTCCGCCCGCGTGAAGAGGCGCGCTGGCAGTCGTTACCCCTGTTGCAGGGGCCCGACGATACGGCGCCGGAACTGATGCGGACCTATCAGCGCCTGGTGGACCTGCTCGCGCCCCTCGGGCTCGGGGTGGGACAACTGGTGGTGGATGAACGGGGTCAGGTCGAGGCGGTCCTCCAGGGTGGCCAGCACCTGTTGATCGGCGGTAGTGATTTTCTCGATCGCCTGCAGCGTTTCAGCAGTGTTTACCGCGCTGAACTCGCCGCGCAGATGGACCGGGTAGAGCGCATTGACCTGCGCTACGAGCACGGGGTTGCGGTGGCGTTCGCAGCGCCGGCGCAGGAAGACGCAACAGACACGACGGAGAAGGCCGGGGCTACCGGCTGAGCAAAGGGCGAGGGGAGACTGCCATGGGCAGCGCGCAGGAAAAACGGATGATCGTCGGCCTCGACATCGGCACCTCCAAGGTGGTGGCAATTGTCGGTGAAATTGGCGTCGACGGCGCCATCGAGGTGGTCGGCATTGGCTCCCATCCGTCCAAGGGAATGAAAAAAGGCGTGGTGGTCAATATCGAGTCCACCGTGCAATCGATTCAGCGCGCCATCGAGGAGGCGGAGCTGATGGCGGGCTGCCAGATCCACTCGGTGTACGCGGGGATCGCCGGGAGCCATATCCGCAGCCTGAATTCCCACGGCATCGTGGCGATCAAGGACAAGGAAGTATTCGCGGCGGACCTGGAGCGGGTGATCGACGCCGCCCAGGCAGTGGCGATTCCCGCCGACCAAAAGGTACTTCACATCCTTCCCCAGGAGTACGTCATCGACAACCAGGAGGGCATCAAGGAACCCATGGGCATGTCCGGTGTGCGACTGGAAGCAAAAGTGCACCTGGTTACCTGCGCGGTGAACGCGGCGCAGAACATCGAGAAATGTATCCGCCGCTGCGGCCTGGAAGTCGAGGAGATCATCCTGGAACAGCTGGCCTCCAGCTACTCGGTGCTCACCGAGGACGAGCGTGAGCTGGGGGTGTGCCTCGTGGACATCGGCGGCGGTACCACCGATATCGCCATTTTCACCGAGGGTTCGATTCGCCACACCGGCGTCATTCCCATCGCCGGGGACCAGGTTACCAATGATATCGCCATGGCGCTGCGCACACCCACACAGCATGCCGAGGAAATCAAGATCAAGTACGCCTGCGCCCTGACCCAGCTCGCCGGCGCCGACGAGACTATCAAGGTCCCCAGCGTCGGCGACCGCCCGCCGCGGGACCTGTCGCGGCAGTCACTGGCAGAGGTGGTCGAGCCCCGCTACGACGAACTCTTCACCCTGATACAGGCGGAGCTGCGTCGCTCCGGCTACGAGGACATGGTACCCGCGGGCATCGTACTCACCGGCGGTACTTCGAAGATGGAAGGGGTGGTGGAGCTGGCGGAGGAAATTTTTCACATGCCGGTGCGGGTGGGTTATCCGCAGGCGGTGCAGGGCCTGAACGACATTGTGCGCAACCCGATCTACGCCACCGGCGCCGGGTTGTTGCTCTACGGCCTTGATCACAACGAGCAATCAGGCGCTGGCAGCAGTCGTGCGGCCGCGCCGGGCGAGAACTGGCTGGGCCGCTTGAAGCAGTGGCTGGCCAGTAACTTTTAACGAGAACCAGAATTCAAAGGCAAAGCCGCCAGGCAGCGGCAAGGCAAAAAGGGGAGATACACCATGTTTGAACTGATCGATAACGTACCATCCAATGCGGTAATCAAAGTGATCGGCGTCGGCGGCGGTGGCGGCAACGCGGTGAAACACATGATCGACTGTCACGTCGAGGGTGTGGATTTCATCTGTGCCAACACCGATGCCCAGGCGCTTTCCGACATCTCGTCGAAAACCGTGCTGCAACTGGGCACGGATATCACCAAGGGTCTTGGCGCCGGCGCCAACCCTGAAATCGGCCGGGCGGCAGCGATGGAGGATCGCGAGCGCATCGCCGAGGCACTGCGGGGCGCCGATATGGTATTCATCACCGCCGGTATGGGCGGCGGCACCGGTACCGGCGGTGCGCCGGTGGTTGCAGAAGTGGCGCGGGAGCTCGGTATTCTCACCGTCGCGGTCGTTACCCGGCCCTTCCCGTTTGAAGGCAAAAAACGCCTGAAAATAGCCCTCGATGGCATCGGCGAATTGCAGCAACATGTTGATTCTCTGATAACTATTCCCAATGAAAAATTACTGGAAGTTCTGGGTAAAAATACCAGTCTCATCGATGCATTTAAGGAAGCAAATGATGTATTGTTGGGCGCAGTTCAGGGGATCGCCGACCTGATTATCCGCCCCGGCATGATCAACGTGGATTTTGCCGATGTACGGACGGTGATGTCAGAGATGGGCATGGCGATGATGGGAACAGGCAGCGCGCGTGGTGAGAACCGCGCCCGTGAAGCAGCCGAAAAAGCCATAAACAGCCCCCTCCTGGACGACATAGATTTACAGGGTGCGCGCGGAATTCTGGTTAATATCACCGCTGGCCTCGATCTCGCACTCGGCGAGTTTGCCGAAGTGGGCGACACGATCGAGGAGTTCGCATCCGACGAAGCGACGGTTGTGGTTGGTACGGTCATCGAGCCAGAGATGACTGATGAGCTCAAGGTCACGGTAGTTGCTACCGGGCTCGGTGCACAGGCTGCAAAATCGCCCCTTCAGGTGGTCGATACCGCACCCAAGCCAGCCCCTGCTGCAACACCCGAAGACGAGCCCGACTACGCGGAGCTGGATCGCCCCGCTATTCAGCGCAGGCAGCGCAGTGTTGGTGGAAATTCCGCAGCAGTAGCTCAAGCGGACGAGGAATATTTCGATATTCCCGCCTTCCTGCGACGCCAGGCGGACTGACGGACGGATACACGACGGCATAGCCGTCGCCGACCGTACCCGCAAGGCGCTAAACGGATACGGTTGGAGAAAATATGATGCGACAGCGCACACTGAAACATGTGATCGGGACAACCGGTGTCGGTCTGCACACGGGTGAGAAGGTCTATCTCACCCTGAGCCCGGCCCCGGTGAACACCGGTATCGTATTCCGCAGGTCCGACCTGGACCCGGCGCTGGAATTCCCTGCCCGAGCGGAATGTGTTGGAGACACCACCTTGTCGACCACGCTTTGCGTGGGCGAAGAGCGCGTCTCCACGGTGGAGCACCTGATGGCGGCTTTTGCCGGCCTCGGTATCGACAACGCCTATGTCGATGTCAGCGCGCCGGAAGTGCCGATCATGGACGGCAGTGCAGCGCCCTTCGTATTCCTCATCCAGTCCGCTGGTGTGGTGGAGCAGAACGCGCCGAAGAAGTTTATCCGGATCAAGCGCAAGGTCACTGTCGAGAGTGGGGACGCCGTAGCCAGCTTCCTCCCCTTTGATGGCTTCAAGATCTCCTTCACGATCGACTTTGACCACCCGGTATTCCGCGACCGCTCCGCCCATGCCGACGTGGATTTCTCCACTGACTCATTCGTCAAGGAAGTGAGCCGTGCGCGCACTTTCGGCTTCATGCACGAGATCGAACACCTGCGCAGCCGCGGCCTGGCCCGTGGCGGCAGCGTGGACAACGCCATCGTGGTCGACGAGTTCCGCATCCTCAACCAGGAAGGCCTGCGCTACGACGACGAGTTCGTGCGCCACAAGGTACTGGACGCCCTCGGCGACCTGTACATGCTGGGTACTGGCCTGATCGGCGAATTCCGAGCTTTCAAGGCCGGCCACGCCCTCAACAACGCCGCCGTGCGGGCCCTGCTGGCCCAGCCCGATGCCTGGGAAATCGTCACTTTCGAGGGCGAGGCGGAAAAGGCGCCGGTTACCTATTCCCTGAGTCCTCTCGCCGCGGCCTGACAGACCTCCTGCTGGCCATGCAGGAGCTCACTCGGTGAGCGATCCTCCTGGTCTGCAGGGCGGGCTCCTTGAGGCCTCCCGGATTCCGCGTCCCTGCGGCTGAGCCAGCCTCCAGCCAACTGTGCACCATTTCACAATACCCACGCACCGGGCATGGTGTTTGCTTGGGGAGTGTGGCATAGTGGCCGCCGACTGACCGCGTATCCGTGTGAATGAAAGTAATTTTCGTTAATCGCAAGCACGGGGACTCACGCGCCATTGAACTGGGGCGCTGGTCCCGTGCCCTGCTCTCCTTTTGCTGCCTCGGCCTGCCTCTCGGCCTCGTAGGCGGTGGTTTCGTGCTGGGGCAGCAGAGCGCCATTGACACCCAGCGCAGCGAGGCCCTCGAAGGACTGCAGGACGAGGTCGCCAAGCAGAACGAAGACCTGGCCACCCTCAAGGCCCGTGCCGAGAGCCAGATGCAGGCGCTCACAGTCAACCTGGCGGAACTGCAGGCGCGCCTGACCCGTCTCGATGCCCTGGGCGAACACCTGACCGCCATGGCGGCTCTGGAAGACGGTGAGTTCGATTTCAGCCAGCCCGCCGCGGTTGGTGGCCCCCTCGGCGGGGAATTCAACGTTGAATACGGCACCAGCGACCTGCTGGCGGAACTGGGCCTGTTCCAGGCCCGCCTGTCGGACCGCGAACAGCAGCTGGATATCCTCGAGTCGCTGCTGGCCAACCGCAAGCTGGACGAGCAGTCCGCGCTCTCCGGCCGCCCGGTTCGCAAGGGCTGGATTTCCTCCAACTATGGCCGCCGAAACGACCCTTTTAACGGCAAGCCCGCCTTCCATCACGGCATCGATTTTTCCGGCAAGCCCGGCAGCGAGATCCTCGCGGTAGCCAGCGGCGTCGTCACCTGGACCGGCGACAAGGCCGGCTACGGCAACCTGGTCGAGGTTTCCCACGAAGACGGCTATGTCACCCGCTACGGTCACAACCAGGATCTGCTGGTCAAGCCCGGCGACCTGGTGCGCAAGGGCGACACCATCGCCACCATGGGTTCCACGGGTCGCTCAACCGGTACCCACCTCCATTTCGAAGTCTACAAGCACGGTCGCTCCGTCGATCCATCGAGCTACGTCCGCCGCACCCAGCGCTGACCCCGACCTTTTCCCCCGTTATACTGCCCCCGCCCGTCCTTCCCGGTCCGGCGGGTATTCACGTATCAAGTACGGCATGAACAACAATGATTGAAAAGACACTGAGAATGGTTTTCGGCTCGCGCAACGACCGCGAGCTGAAGCGCATCAACAAGGTGGTAAAGCAGGTCAACGCGCAGGCGGAAGACATCGCCGCCCTGTCCGACGAAGCACTGGCGGCAAAGACCGTCGAATTCCGGCAACGGCTGGAACAGGGCGAAAGCCTGGACAGTCTGCTGCCCGAGGCCTTCGCGGTGGTCCGGGAAGCGGGCGCGCGGGTGCTCGGCATGCGCCACTTCGACGTCCAGCTGGTCGGCGGCATGGCCCTGCACGAAGGCAAGATCGCCGAGATGAAGACCGGTGAGGGCAAGACCCTGGTGGCGACGCTCCCCGCCTACCTGAACGCGCTGACCGGCCGCGGGGTGCACCTGGTGACGGTCAACGACTACCTCGCCAGCCGGGACGCGGCCTGGATGCAGCCGCTCTACGAATTCCTCGGCATGAAGGTCGGCGTGATCCGCTCCGGCCAGCACCCCGAGCAAAAGCGCGAGGCCTATGCTGCGGATATCATCTACGGCACCAATAACGAGTTCGGCTTCGACTACTTGCGCGACAACATGGCCTTCAGCCTCGGCGATCGCTTCCAGGGCGAACTGGCCTTTGCCATCGTCGACGAGGTGGACTCCATCCTGATTGACGAGGCCCGCACGCCGCTGATTATTTCCGGCGCCTCGGAGGACAGCTCGGAGCTTTATCAGCGTATCAACAAGCTGATTCCCTCGCTCAAACCCCAGGTGGACGCCGACGAAGGTGTCGCGGAACAAGTCGGCCATTTCACGGTGGATGAAAAGCAGCGCCAGATCGAGCTGACCGAGAGCGGCCATGAATTCATCGAGGAGGCGCTGATCCGCGAGGGCTTGCTGGAAGAGGGCGATAGCCTCTACGCGGCAACCAACCTGAACCTGCTGCACCACGTGCATTCGGGCCTGCGGGCCCACAAGCTCTTCCACCGCGACGTCGAGTACATCGTGCAGGACGGGCAGGTCGTGCTGATCGACGAACACACCGGCCGGACCATGCCGGGCCGGCGGCTCTCCGAGGGCCTGCACCAGGCCATCGAGGCCAAAGAGGGCGTTTCCATCCAGAGCGAGAGCCAGACCCTCGCATCCACCACTTTCCAGAACTACTTCCGCCTCTACGACAAGCTGTCCGGCATGACCGGTACCGCCGACACCGAGGCTTTCGAACTGCGCCAGATCTACGGCCTCGAAGTGCTGGCGATCCCGACCAACAAGCCGATGGTGCGCAAGGACCTCAACGACCTCGTCTACCTCTCGCGGGATGAAAAGTTCGACGCCATCGTCGAGGACGTCAAGGAGTGCATCGCCAACAAGGCACCGGTGCTGGTGGGCACCGCCTCGGTGGAGACCTCCGAGGAGCTCTCCGCCCGCTTCCGCAAGGCGAAAATCGAACACAAGGTACTGAACGCGAAGTACCACGAACAGGAGGCGGAGATCATAGCCCAGGCCGGCCGGCCCGGTGTGGTCACCATCGCCACCAACATGGCGGGCCGCGGTACCGACATCGTGCTCGGCGGTAACCTGGAGGCGGAGATCGCCGCCGCGGGGGAAATCAGCGAGGGTCGCAGGGCCGAGCTGAAGGCCGCCTGGGAAGAGCGCCACGCGCAGGTGCTCGAGGCCGGAGGCCTGCACATTCTCGGCACCGAACGCCACGAATCCCGGCGTATCGACAACCAGCTGCGCGGCCGTGCCGGTCGCCAGGGCGACCCGGGCCTGTCCCGTTTCTACCTCTCGCTGGAAGACAACCTGATGCGCATCTTCGCCTCCGACCGGGTGAAGAAAATCATGCAGTCCCTGGGTATGGAAAAGGGCGAGGCGATCGAGCACCGGATGGTGACCAACGCGATCGAAAAAGCCCAGCGCAAGGTGGAGGGCCGCAACTTCGACATCCGCAAGCAGCTGCTGGAATACGACGACGTGGCCAACGACCAGCGGCAGGTGATTTACACCCAGCGCAACGAGCTGCTCACCGAGGAGGATATCTCCGAGACCATTACCGTGATCCGCTCCGACGTGGTGAACGAGGCCATCAACAACTACATTCCGCCCATGAGCGTGGAAGAACAGTGGGATATCCCTGGCCTCGAGAAGGCCCTCGAGGGCGAGTTCGCCATTACCCTGCCGCTGCAGCAGTGGCTGGAAGAGGACAAGGGCCTGCACGAGGAGAGCCTGCGCGAGCGCATAGTCGCCGCGGTACAGGAAGCCTACGACGCCAAGTGCGAGCTGGTCGGTCCCGACATGCGCAAGGTCGAGAAACAGATCATGCTGCAGGTACTGGACACCCTCTGGAAGGAGCACCTCGCCACCATGGATCACCTGCGCCAGGGTATCCACCTGCGGGCCTACGCCCAGAAGAACCCCAAGCAGGAGTACAAGCGCGAGTCCTTCGAGCTGTTCCAGGGCCTGCTGGAAAACCTGAAAACCGAAGTCGTGCGCTTTCTCAGCCATGTCCAGGTGGCGCGACCCGATGAGGCGGAACTGATCGAGCAGCGCCGCCGGGAGGCGGCGGAGCGCGAGAAGCTGGCTTTCCAGCACGCGGAAGCCAGCGGCATGCCTCCGGAGCAGGCGCCACCCCAGGCTGCCGAACTGGATTCCGAACAGGCACAGCGGCCAGAGACCTTCATCCGCGAGGAACCCAAGGTCGGCCGTAATGATCCCTGTCCCTGTGGCAGCGGAAAGAAGTTCAAACAGTGTCACGGCAAGCTCTGAGGGGGAGAATCGGCTATGGCGGTAGGTGATGGCAGCTTGCCGGCGTTGCAGCCGGTAGCCGGCTTGCGCCTGGCGACGGTTTCCGCGGGTATCAAGAAGCCCGGACGCCGCGATGTGGTGCTGATGGAACTCGCCCCGGGCTCGCGGGTGGCGGCGGTGTTCACCCGCAATGCCTTTTGCGCCGCACCGGTGACGGTCGCACGTGAGCACCTGGCGGCCAGCCACGGGCAACCCCGCTACCTGCTGGTAAACACCGGCAATGCCAATGCCGGGACGGGCGAGCAGGGCATGCGCGACGCGCGGGCCTGTTGTGACGCCGTGGCTGTCGCGACGGGCGTCGAGGCCTCGGCCGTACTGCCTTTCTCAACAGGCGTTATCGGCGAAGCCCTGCCCACGGACAAGATCGCCGGCGCCATCCCCGCCGCCCTGCAGGAACTGGCTGCAGAGGGCTGGGCGGATGCCGCCAGCGGCATCATGACCACCGATACCCGCCCCAAGGCGTATTCCGTCTCTTTCCACTGCGAAGGCCGGGACTACGTGGTTACCGGTATCGCCAAGGGCGCGGGGATGATCCGGCCCAACATGGCCACCATGCTGGCTTACCTGGCGACCGACGCCGCGGTGGACGGGGATATCCTCCAGCAAATGCTGTCTCGCGCCACGCAGCTGTCGTTCAACCGGATCACCGTCGACGGTGATACCTCCACCAACGATGCCTGTATCCTGGTCGCTACCGGTGCGGCAGGCAACGCAGCGCTGGGGGATAGCGATTCGCCACTGTACAGCGCACTTTATTCGGCGGTGGAAGAAGTCTGCGTCGTGCTCGCCCAGGGCCTGGTGCGGGACGGCGAGGGCGCAAGCAAATTCGTCGCCGTGGATGTACGCGGCGGTCGCGATGAACAGGAGTGCCTGGACGTCGCCTTCACCATCGCCCACTCCCCGCTGGTGAAAACCGCGCTCTTCGCCTCCGACCCCAACTGGGGCCGCCTGCTCGCCGCCATTGGCAGGGCGGGACTGAAAGACCTCGACGTTGCCGCCGTTGGCCTTTACCTCAACGAGGTCCTGATCGCCGAGAACGGCTGCCGTGCCGCCTCCTATACCGAGGAGCAGGGCGTCGCCGCCATGGCCCCCGAGGAGATCACCATCCGGGTGGAACTCGGCCGCGGCGCTGCCGAAGCCACGGTGTGGACGACGGATTTCTCCTACGACTACGTCAAGATCAACGCCGAGTACCGCACCTGATGCCGGCTGTGCACGTGGCCGTGGGGGTCATCCTCGACCCGCAGAAGAACATTCTCCTGACCCGTCGCGCGGACGACTCCCACCAGGGCGGTCTCTGGGAATTCCCCGGCGGCAAGCTGGAAGCGGGTGAGCCGGTACTCGAAGCCCTCTCCCGCGAGCTGCGCGAGGAACTGGGCATTGAACCCACCGCCACCGAGGCGCTGATCGAAATCCGCCACGATTATGGCGACAAGCAGGTCTTTCTGGACGTTCACCTGGTGCTGTCTTTCACTGGCGAGCCTGCGCCGTTGGAGGGGCAGCCGATGCGCTGGGTGGCGGCCGCTGAACTGGCGGACTTCGAGTTCCCCGCTGCCAACCTGCCTATTGTCGAGGCTGTTACGGGTCGCCTGCGCGTCTGAGCCCTTACCCTGAGTAAAAAGGGTTGGCGGAAATGGGAGCTTCGTAGTGCCGCAGTCGCGCGCTTCTGTCCACCGCTTGCTCCAAAGCGTTTATAGTCGCCGCGATGAACAGAAGCGCGCGACTGCTTGCGCCGTGCAGTCTTCGGATATTTCGCCCTTGCCTTCCGTTCGCACTGCGGAGGCTGCGGTTCATACAATGCCCCCGGACGCGAGTATTAAACGCTTTCGAGCCGCAGGGGGCATTGTATGAAACGCAGCCGTGGACCGAAGTCCTGCGGCAGTGAAAGGCGGTTCAGGGCTTGGCGCTAAAGGCCCGCGCCCTTTCGAGCAAATCTTCGTGCAGTGATTTAGCTCTGAGGCCGAGGTCTTCGAGAGTCGTGCTGTTATCGATCACGATATCCGCTCTTGCGATCCGCTCCTCGCGTGGCATCTGCGCGGCGATAATCCGCCGTACCTGGGCCTCGTCGTTGGCGTCTCTGGCCATGGTACGTTCGACTTGAACTTCAGTGGGCACATCGACAACCACCACCAGGTCGGTCATCTCCACCTGTTTGCCCTCCAGCAGCAGCGGCGAGCTCAGGACCGTGTAGGCAGACGTGGACTCGCGCAACTGGCGGCCAATCTCCTCGCCGATCAGCGGGTGGGTGAGCTGCTCGAGCCAGCGGCGTTCCGCCGGGTCGGCGAATACGATCCGGCGCAGGGCGGCGCGGTCGAGGGAGCCGTTTTCGAGCAGGATACCCGCGCCGTGCCGTTGGGCGATAGCGCGTAGTGCGGGTGTGCCCGGTTCGACCACGATGCGCGCCACCTGGTCGGCATCGACGATGGTAATGCCCTGGCGGGCGAGGTAGTCGGTCAGCGCGGATTTACCGCTGCCGATCCCGCCGGTGACGCCGACGATAAGTCTTTCGCGCTTGTTCATATCAGGCATGCTATCTCAGGCCAGGCCGGAAGAGCGCAGGTAAGCCTGGAGGATCTTGTCGCCCCACAGCAGGGCGATCCAGCCGGCGGTGGCGAGGTAGGGGCCGAAAGGGATGGGGATGTCCCTGTTCTGCCGGCGCAGGAGCATCAGGGCCACGCCTACGAATGCGCCCACCACCGAGGAGAGCAGGATGATCAGGGGCAGGGCCTGCCAGCCCAGCCAGGCGCCCAGCGCAGCCAGCAGCTTGAAGTCGCCGTAGCCCATGCCTTCCTTGCCGGTGAGCAGCTTGAAACCCCAGTACACGCTCCACAGCAGGAGGTAGCCGGCGATCGCGCCGAGAACCGCATCGGGTAGGCTGACGAAGCTGCCGTGGAGGTTGAACAAGAGTCCCAGCCAGACCAGGGGCAGGGTGATGTCGTCCGGCAGTAGCTGGGTGTCGAAGTCGATCATGGTCAGGGCTATCAGGGCCCAGGTGAGCAGCATGGCGCCGAGCAGGGCCAGGGAAACGCTGAAATACCAGGCCAGTGCCAGGGTCAGCAGCCCGGTGACCAGCTCCACCAGCGGGTAGCGGACGGATATCTTCACACCGCAGTTGGCGCAGCGGCCGCGCAGCAGGACGTAGCTGATGACCGGGATATTCTGCCAGGGCTTCACCGGGGCCTTGCAGGCGGGGCAGTGGGAGTTGGGGCTCACCAGCGAGAGCGGCTGGTCTTCCTTTTCCTGGGCTTGCTCCAGCAGTTCGCAGCAGTCCCGGCGCCAGCGTGACTCCAGCATCAGCGGCAGCCGGTAGATCACGACGTTGAGAAAGCTGCCCACGACGAGGCCAAGGGAGAGAAGGCACAGGGCCAACAGCCAGAACTGTTGGCTCAGTGCGTCGATAAGCGCGGGTTGGGGCACAGCCGTGTATTACGTTGTCTTAAATCACTGAACCCAGCATGAAGATCGGCAGGTACATGGCGATCATCAGGCCGCCGACGAGGATACCCAGCACGGACATGATCAGCGGCTCCAGCAGCGAGCTGAGGTTGTCTACCGCATCGTCCACCGCCTGTTCGTAGTGGTCAGCGACCTTGGCCAGCATCTCGTCCAGGGCGCCGGATTCCTCGCCGATGGATACCATCTGGAGCAGCATGTGCGGAAACAGGCCGGTAGTCTTGATCGCGTTGTGCAGCGTAGAGCCGGTTGTGACATCGTCGCGGATCTGCCGGATCGCCTTGGCGTAAACCGAGTTGCCCGCCGCGCCGGCGGTGGAATCCAGTGCGTTTACCAACGGTACACCGGCGGCGAAGGTGGTGGAAAGCGTACGGGAGAAACGCGCTACGACCGCGTCGTGGACGATGTCGCCGACGATGGGAATCTTCAGTGCGAGCTTGTCCAGCCATTCAGAGAAGCGCACCGAACGCAGCTTCGCCTCGCGGAATGTGAAGATGATCGCCACCAGGAGGCCGATGCCGATTAGCCAGTACTGCTGCACGAACTCCGATATGTTCATGACGAACTTGGTGAAGGCCGGCAGGTCGGAACCGAAGCTCTCGAAGGTCGTGGCGAATACCGGGATGACCTTGATCAGCAGGATCAGGGTGACGATGACAGCGACGATGATGACCGCGATAGGGTAGGTCATGGCCTTCCTGATCTTGGCTTTCAGGGCCTCGGTCTTCTCCTTGTAGGTGGCGACCCTGTCCAGCATGACTTCCAGGGTACCGGAGTCCTCACCGGAGGCGACCAGGGAGCAGAACAGGTCGTCGAAGTGGCGCGGGAACTTGGCAAGCGAGGGGGCGAGGCCGTTACCGGAGGCCACGTCGTTCTTGATCTCGGTGACCATCTCCCGCATGCGCGGCTTTTCAAGCCCGTCTACCACGATCTCGAAGCTTTGCACCAGCGGTACGCCGGCTTTCATCATGGTGGCCAGCTGGCGGGTAAAAACGGCGATGTCCGCGGGTTTGATCGGCTTGCCCTTACCTGAACCGAACAGGGGCTTGGGCTTTTTCTTCACGCTTTTCGGCACGATGCCCTGGCGGCGCAGTTGTGCTTTCGCCATGGCGCTGCTGGCGGCGTTTATCTCCCCCTTGGTCTGGCGACCGTTTTTGTCGGTGCCGCTCCAGCTGAATATATCTTTACTGGTTGCCGTAGCCATTACTCATTCCGCCCCTGTGTCTTATCCCTGTGTTGTGCTGTAGCTCTTGTTTTAGTCCACAGTAATCCGATTTGCTTCTTCGAGCGAGGTAATTCCCCGGGAAACTTTCAAAAGTGCAGATTCGCGGAGCGTGTTGAAACCTTCTTCGGTGGCGGCCTTCTGGATTTCCAGGGAATTGCCTTCCTCCATGATCAGGGCGGAGAGCCTGGGCGTAATACGAACAACTTCGTAGATGCCCACACGGCCCTTGTAGCCTTCGATGCAGGCATCGCAGCCTACGGCCTTGCGGATATCCGCGCTCTCCAGCAGTTCTTCGCGGAAGCCCTCCTTGATCAGTACGTCGTGGGGAATGTCCGCGGGGACCGAGCACTCCTTGCATAGCCGCCGCGCGAGGCGCTGGGCGATGATCAGGTCCACCGTGCTGGCGACGTTAAAGGCCGGTACTCCCATGTTCAGCAGTCGGGTGACGGTCTCCGCCGCGCTGTTGGTGTGCAGGGTGGAGAGCACAAGGTGGCCTGTCTGGGCCGCCTTGATGGCGATCTCGGCGGTTTCCAGGTCGCGAATCTCACCCACCATGATGATGTCCGGGTCCTGGCGCAGGAAGGAGCGCAGGGCCTCGGCGAAATTCAGGCCCACTTTCGGGTTCACGTGTACCTGGTTGATGCCCGCGAGGTTGATTTCCACCGGGTCCTCCGCGGTGGAAATGTTGCGTTCGGCAGTATTGAGAATGTTCAGGCCGGTGTAGAGCGAAACGGTTTTACCGGAACCGGTGGGGCCGGTGACCAGGATCATGCCCTGCGGCTGGTTCAGCGTGCGCAGGTACATGGCCTTCTGCTCTTCCTCGTAGCCCAGTGCGTCAATACCCATTTGGGCGCTGGTCGGGTCGAGGATACGCAGCACGATTTTCTCACCGAACAGCGTGGGCAGGGTGTTCACACGAAAGTCGATTGCGCGGTTGCGTGACAGCTTCATCTGGATTCGGCCGTCCTGGGGTAGCCGGCGTTCGGAAATGTCCATCTGTGACATGACCTTCAGGCGGGCTGCAAGCCGGCTGGACAGGTTGCGCGGCGGCTTGACCACTTCACGCAAGACGCCGTCAGTACGGAAGCGCACGCGGTAATCGTGCTCGTAGGGCTCGAAGTGGATGTCCGAGGCGCCCTGGCGGATCGCGTCTATAAGTACCTTGTTGACGAAGCGTACGATGGGGGTTTCATCGACGGCGTCGCTGGAGTCATCCCCATCGCTGGATTCACCGCTTGAAATATCGATGCCTTCCAGTTCCTCGGAATCGAGGTCCTTGAGACCATCGCCGAGGGTGTCCTGGGCCTCTACCCAATTGTGGATCAGTTTTGCGAGTGCCTTTTCCTCCACCAGCACCGCATCGGTATTGACGCCGGTATGGAACTTGATTTCATCCAGCGCCGCCAGGTTGGTGGGGTCCGAGAGAGCGATGAACAGGCGGTTGCCACGGCGATAGAGGGGGATGGCGTGGTGCTTGACCACGAGGTCCGGATTGACCAGGCCCGCTGGCATGGCAGCCAAGTCAAAGCAGCTCACATCAAATTGAGGTACCCCGAATTCCTGTGACGCTACCGCGGCCAGGCGAGCGCTATCCACACCGCACTGATCCACCAGCCAGCTCACGAAGTGAACGCGCTGCATGGAGGCTTCCCGTTGCGCCTCCACCGCATCCTCGGCTGAAATCAGGCCCTCTGCGACAAGACGGCCGGCGAGGCCGCTGAGTTGTCCAATGCCTTTGTCGTTCATCTGTCCTTACCCTGCTTCAGGGGAATCTGATATCTGACGCGTAACTCCCTGATTCGCCACAGTATAAACACTGGGCTAGGGGAGGGCATAGGTATAGGACGCAAGAGATTGCGGAAAACTCGTGTTTTTGTGAGCTGGTTCAGGTCAGCCTGCAGGGCGGGCGAGCCCGCCTGCTCCTCGCTGTCGTGTTCGGGCCCCTGACCAGTTAGCGCATTTTGCTTAACGTCTGGCGACATAAACTGACAAATATTGTCAGTAGCTGACGCCCGGCGCGTAGTGGCGGGGCCCACTATGAATCCTCCCTGCCTGCCGTGTGCGTTCTATAAGTGATTGAAAAATAACTAATACTGGGTTTTTGCGCAGGCAGGTTTCGAAGTTGGCACGCCCCCTGCAGTATTTACAGTGCTAAATGGCGGACGCCCACCAATTCGGGTGCGCAGGCGCCGAATTGCTAAAACAACTCATGGAGTAGGGACAAATGAACAAGCACGTGCAGAAGGGTTTCACCCTGATCGAACTGATGATCGTAATCGCGATCGTGGGCATTCTGGCGGCCATCGCGCTGCCCGCTTACCAGGACTACATCGTCCGTTCCAAGATGTCTGAGCCGGCTGCGGCCCTGGCTGAAGCAAAAACTTCAGTTGCGGAGTTCTACGCCACCAACAACCGTGTACCCGTCAGCGGCACTGAAGCTGGTATCCTGATGAACCCCGACAAGCCGATTGTCGCTTCCGTATGGTACACCTCTGACGTTGGCCTGCCCTTCGTGCTGGCTGTGCTGCAGGACAACATCATCCCCGGCGATCCCGGTGGCAGTGAGTACGGCTTCGGTCTGTCCGGTACCACTGGCGGCAGCAACACCCTGGTATGGGTATGTAAAGGCCAGGACTTCGGCGGTCTGGCCTGGCCGGGCGCCCCGACCGAGATCGAGTCCAAGTACCTGCCTTCGAACTGCCGTAACTAAGAAAAGCTACAAATCATTGAAAAGCCCGGTTTCGACCGGGCTTTTTTTTGTTTAAATTGGAAGACAATAATTTGCCAAGTGCTCCAATGCCCCTCCCACAAGTTCACCCTTCCCTCAAAGTGCTGGCGGTATTACTGGTTTGTACAGGGGCGCTTTATTTTCAGGGGCTGAACGGGCCGTTCATTTTTGACGACGGTCCAGCAATAAGCAGCAACAGCTACCTCCAGATTGACGGATCGGAATTCGACGACTGGCGCACGGCGACCCTGAGTTCTGACTCGGGGCCGACTCACCGACCAATTGCCATGTGGAGTTTTACCGCAAACATAGTGGCCAGCGGTGGTGTCGACGCCTTCGGCATGAAACTCACCAACCTGTTAATTCACCTGGCTTGTGGTGGCCTGGTCTACCTGTTCGCGCGAATTGCCCTGCGTCGAGGCATGCGCGGCGGGACAGCGAGCAGTGTTGAATCCCTGGCGCTACTCGCCGCCGCTTTCTGGCTTTTGGCGCCCCTGCATGTATCGACAGTTCTGTATACAGTGCAACGCATGGCCCAGCTCGCAACACTCTTCAGCCTGCTGGGATTATTGCTCTATAGCTACCAGCGCGAAAAGTGGCGGCGCCGTGGGGCGACGATTGGTGAAGTCATCGCCCTCTCGCTCTGGCTCCTGCTGTGTCTGCTGCTGGCAACCTTTTCCAAGGAGAATGGACTCCTGCTGCTGTGGTTGTTACCTGTGGTCGAGGTGACCCTGTTTCGCGGGGAGTGGGCGGGACGCGACAATACCGGGCTTCGCTGGCTGGGCTGGGCAGCCCTGGTCGCACCACTGCTGATGCTTGGCTGCATCGCGCTTTATTCCCCCGCAACTCTGGTAGGGGGCTATGTCAGCCGCGAATTCAGCCTGGAAGAGCGCCTTTTGACCCAACTTCGCCTGCTTTGGCAATACCTGGCATGGATGGTCTGGCCCGATATCAATGCAATGGGTTTCCAGCACGATGACCTCCGCCTTTCCCGGGGCTGGCTGGACCCTGTCACCACACTGGTTTCCGCAGTCGCCTGGCTAGCGTTCACTATCGGGGCCTTCCTCGCCCGGCGGGTCTATCCCCTGGCCCTGTTCGCGCTGCTGTTCTACCTGGTGGGGCATTCCATGGAATCCAGCATATGGCCGCTGGAAATGGTCTATGAACACCGCAATTACCTTCCCAGCGTGGGTATCTACATACTGCTTGCCGCCGTCCTGGCTTCCATATGCTCGCTGGTTCGAGCCATGCGTCCGCGTCTGGTCGCGGCGGTATTGCTGTCCATCTGCTGCACCTTCCTGTTCCTGCGGGTGTTCTCCTGGTCCGAGCAGTTGCGCCTGAGTGCAGTGAATAATGCCAACCACCCGGATTCGGCGCGCTCACATTTTTTCCTCGCGGAATCCCTGCTCCACGCCTACCGCCGCGGAGTGCGCTCCGGTGCACCGGAGGAGGAGTTGGGCGAATACCTGCTGCTCGCCCGCAACCAGTTCGAACTCATGCACCAGAGCAATCCGCGGGATATGGCGGCGATTGTCATGATGTATTACCTCGACCAGCACCACTTCCACGAATTGCAGGAGTACAACGACTGGTTCGCAGTCCTGCTCGAAGTGGCGCAGGACCGCGCACTGCAGGCTTCGGATTACACCTCGCTGAGAGCCCTGATGGACTGCTTCGAGGCGGGGGTATGCAGGGAACCGAGGGAGCGGGTGTTCCTCCTGCTCGACGGATTGCTGGAACGCTACCCGGGTAGTCCGCGCTTGAGTGTCATCCGCTATCGCTACCTCAAGAGCATCGGCGCCCCGGAACAGCAGCGGCTCGCCGCGTTACAGGACCTGCAAAGCGCGGACAACCGGAGCAGCGAGGTATTCCAGTCGCTGCTCGTGGAACTGGCCGAGAATGGCAACGTTGCAGGCCTCTACGAGAAAATTCGCGAGTGGATGCTGTGGGATCCGGACCGGCGGCGGCTGTCGCTGATACGCCGCATGTTCGACAGGCCGCCGGTGCCTGCCGGGTCGGGAACAGCTGCACAGTCCGGGGCGAGTGCTGCTCCGCACTCACCGGCGCTGGGGCCGGAAGCATGAATTCCTCTCGCCTTGCCGCGGCGCTTGGCCCGCTGGCCGGCCTGGCTGTCCTGCTGCTCGCTGCTTTCTGGATCTACTACCCTGGCATCACGGGGCCCAACCTTCTCGATGATTATTCCAGCCTCGGCTCCCTGGATCACCTTGCGGAATCCCCCGAGCAGCTCTGGGACTATGTCTTCGGGGACGGCTCAGGCCCCCTGGGGCGAAGCGTTTCCATGCTGACATTCGTGCTGGAAACCCTGTTTACAGATGGCGAAATAGCGACCTCGAAGCTGCTGAACATCTTCCTGCACCTGCTCACAGGTACGCTGGTTTTCTGGTTTCTCGCTCTCCTGCTTTCCGCTATCAAGGCCCCGCGCTATCTCTCCGCAGCGATCGTTTTCGCCGGCGTCTGGCTGCTGGCCCCGCTTCAGGTAAGTACAGTTCTCTACCTCGTACAGCGTATGGCGATGCTCGCAGCAATGTTTAGCTTGCTGAGCCTGATTTTCTATCTCCACTGGAGGCGAGGCCTGAGTGCGGGCAGACCGCGTTATCATTGGTTGTGCCTCTCTCTCCTCGCGCTTATCGCTGGTATTTTCGCCAAGGAAAACGCAGTGGTAGGCGTGCCCCTGATCCTCCTGACGGAAGCCTGCTGGTTGCAGTGCCGGGATAATGCCGGCCAGAGGATTATCTGGTTGCAGCGCTTTACGTATTCCCTGATCGGGCTGGGTTTTATTTCGATAAGTGCGATTCTCGTTGTGTACTGGGATTCGATTGAAGCGCGTTACAGTTTTCGGGAGTTCAGTTTGTACGAGCGGCTGTTGACCGAAGCGCGAATTCTCTGGGACTACCTTGCCCAGTTCTTCCTGCCGCAGGTCGATCGACTCGGTGTCTATCACGACGACTTTCCACTCTCCCGCAGCCTGCAGGACCCGGGAGCACTGTTGGCTGTCAGCGGATGGCTCGCTGTGCTGGTGACGGCGGTCCTGCTGCTTTGCTGGCCCTTCGGTCGCCGCCTGGCTTACGGCCCGCTGTTTTTTCTCGCTGCGCACAGCCTCGAATCTACTGTCTGGCCGCTGGAACTCTACTTTGAGCACAGGAACTACCTTCCCGCGGTCGGTCTGGTCATTTTCCCCCTCGCTATCTACGCATGGCTTGCAACGCGCTGGAAGGAAGTCGGCGCGCCGCTGCTGGTATGGATGTCGATAGTTCTGCTGTATTTTTCCGCGCTCACCAGCTCGCAGGTGCAGATCTGGTCGAGCGAAGTGCTGTTGGCCATGCAAACCGTCAATGGGCACCCGGAGTCTGCGCGGGCAAACAAGGAATACGCTACGCAGCTGGCGCAGATCGGTGCCAGGGACGAGGCTCTGGAGTATTCGACTCGGGCCTATTTTTCGGCCTTGAAATATGCGGCGGCGAGCGACGAGCACGAGGGCGATTATGTGCTGCGCAATGTCGCGCTCGCCTGTATCGCGAAGCAACCGCTCCAGCCTCATGAATACAGGCAATTAGGTCGCTTCGAGCCGGGCCGGCCTCTCGGGGTAACCGCTACCTTGAACGTCGTGACACAGCTTCGCCACAGTGATAGCTGCCCGGATTTTGATTGGCAGGGCTTCCAGGATCATCTCGCGGCCCTTTATCTCGAAAGTTTTGATACCAGCCTTGCTTCGGCAAATATGTTTACCGCGCTGGCTATGCTGGCTAATGCGGATGCCCGCTGGGACGATGCCTATGAATATGTGCGGCGTTCACTTGCGCGAGCGCCGGGCCGCACCAAGGAACTGCTCATGCAATTGCACTTCACGACTGCGCTGGGCAGGGAGAAAGAAGCCCAAAACCTGATCGCGGAGTTGCAAGCGAGGCAGGATGCAGGGAAACTCAATCGCGGCGAACAGGACACTCTGGCGCTTTACCTGGGGGGGTAAGTTTGAAATTTTCAGTAGTGATTCCAGCGAAAGATGAGGAACAGGGCCTGGCGGTCACCTTGCCGGCCCTGCGAGAACGCTATCCCGAAGCAGAAATCATAGTGGTGGACGACGGTTCCAGCGATGGTACCGGCGCGGTTTGCGAGCAGTATTCGGTGAATGTGGTGACGCATCCCTACAGCAAGGGTAACGGCGCCGCTATCAAGTCGGGTGCCCGTGCCGCCACCGGCGATTACATCGTATTCATGGACGGGGACGGCCAGCACAACCCCGCGGACGTCGAACGCCTGCTGGAGAAAGTCGCCAGGGGTTACGATATGGTCGTGGGGGCGCGCAGCGGCAGGGAATCCCAGGCCAGCCTCGCCCGCTGGAGCGCTAACAGCCTTTACAACAGGCTTGCGAGTTGGATGGTCAACAAGCGCATTGATGATCTCACCTCTGGCTTCAGGGTTGTTGATCGACGCAAATTCCTCAATTTCCTTTACCTGCTGCCTAACGGTTTCAGTTACCCGACCACCTCTACAATGGCTTTTTTCCGCGCCGGCTACTCTGTGGGATTCGTGCCCATCGATGTTGCGGAGCGACTGGGCAAGAGCCATATCAACGTGCTGCGCGACGGGGTGCGCTTTTTCCTGATCATCTTCAAGATCGGCACCCTGTATTCACCGCTCAAGGTTTACTTCCCGGTCTCGGTACTGGTAACCACGCTCGGTGTCCTCAACTACATTATCGCCAATATCACCGCTGGTACGCTGCGTTTCACCAATATGAGCACACTGTTGATCCTGTTCGGCATGATCGTTTTCCTGATCGGTTTGCTTGCGGAACAGTTGACCAACCTGCAATACAAGGATTCGGACGACGACGGCGCCTAGCACCGGGTCCGTTGACTCTCGTCAACTCGATGGCGCATCCCGGGGTTCCACGGAATTCTCCGGCGCATCCGAAGGCTTGCCGGCCGGCAGCAGGCCCCCAAGAAGCCTGTAGAGGAAATAGGCCGAGCACAGGTACAGTTCCGGGCGCAGGGGAATGGAATAACGCGCCTGTACCGGCCCCACACTGTAAACCACGCTGAAATATGCGCCTACCAGGTAGGCGAAGAAGGCAGTGGCCCAGCGATCGTCGGCCAGCCGGTGGCGCATGGCCAGGAGCAGGGCTCCTGGCAGCAGGAACAGTACCAGCCACTTGTGCAGGGCTTCGAGGATGCTGTAACTCAGGATTGCCGGCCGGCTCGTGTGGTACATGGAGACGAATACCGGGTAGGCATAGATTTCCCCTTCTCCCGGGACCAGTTCCCAATCCCAGAACTGCCGCAGGTTTTGCGCCAGGTTTCCAGCAGTGCCGGGGGCACTGCCGTCACTGGCTGTCTGATCGTTCACTGCCTCCCGCGCCTGGGCCCTGTCGGAAGTATCTCCCCTCAGTGCCGCTGCCTCGCCGGGTGGCAAGGCCAGCGCAAACAGGAGCATGGGCAGGAGGCAGAGCAGTGGCAGTGCCCTCGCCATTGCGCGATGCTGGCGCAGGTGCAGCACACCGCCGGCGCCGAGAGCCAGGACCACCGGTAAAAACAGCGATACCGGGTTGGCAAGGTAAGCGAGGCCGAAGCTGCACCCGCTGGCAAGGTAAAGCCAGGCTTTCTGGCGCGAGAAAGCTGTCACGAAGAGATAGAGGGACAGCAGTAAAAGCAAGCAGAACAGGTTTTCCGGCAGCAGGTAGGTTCCGATGCTGACGAGATGGGGGCTGAGGCATGCCAGCAGCCCCGCGAACAGCGCCCAGCAGTGAGGCAGGAAGCGCCTGCCGAGCAGGAGGGTAAGTACGCAGGCCAGGGCGCCGAGCAGGCACTGGGAATAAACCGTAATCTGGTAGAAGTCGGCGTCGAAACGCTCGGCGAATAACATGATTGCGGCCAGGTAGGCGGCGTAAGCGGGTGCGGGGCGGGCGCCCGCGCCCAGGGCTGGAAGCTGCCCGGCTTCCGGCTGGTCACCGTGCAGCCATTGCCGGGCCTGCTGCACATGGTAGAGGGCGTCGCCAGCGATGGTCTCATCGATAAGGGTAATGTGGAAATAGGCGACACGCAGCCAGAGGGCCAGCGCGCCGACCAGCGCGACCGAGACGAAGAGAGTAATGAGGCCGCGGACCGAGGGTCTTGGCATGCTGAGGTTTCCCGTGCGATCGCTGCCAGCCCCGAGAGGCTGGTGAGCGCACGGAAACCAAGGGCCCGCGCGCCATCCTGAGTTGCGGGCTATCTTAGCCCGGATGGCGTGGCTGCCGGAATGTGCTGGCGTTGACTAAGCGCACTTTTCGGGATTTACCCGGCTTCAGGCACCCTGCAATGCCTTGGCCTCGCGACGCCGCGCGTGCAGGACCGGTTCGGTGTATCCGTTGGGCTGCTCACAGCCGCGGAATACGAGATCACAGGCGGCCTGGAAAGCCACGCTGTTGTCGAAGTCCGGCGCCATATTGCAGTAAGCGGGATCCCCGGCATTTTGCTCGTCGACCACCGCGGCCATGCGCTCGAGGGTCTCCCTCACCTGCGTTTCGCTGCACACGCCGTGGCGCAGCCAGTTGGCCAGGTGCTGGCTGGAGATGCGCAGGGTGGCGCGGTCTTCCATCAGGCCGACGTTGTTGATGTCCGGCACCTTGGAGCAGCCGACGCCCTGGTCGATCCAGCGCACCACGTAGCCGAGGATACCCTGGGCGTTGTTGTCCAGTTCGCGCTGGATTTCGGCTTCACCCAAACCTTCCGCGCCCTTGAGTGGAATCGCCAGGATGTCGTCCAGGGAGGCGGGGCTGCGCTCGCGCAGCTCGGCCTGGCGCGCCGCCACGTCCACCTGGTGATAATGCATGGCGTGGAGGGTCGCCGCGGTGGGCGAGGGCACCCAGGCGGTGGTGGCGCCGGCCAGCGGGTGACCGACCTTGGCCTCCATCATCTGCGCCATCATGTCGGGCATCGCCCACATGCCCTTGCCGATCTGGGCCTTGCCGGGCAGGCCGCAGGCCAGGCCCACGTCCACGTTCCAGTCCTCGTAGGCATTGATCCAGGCCTCCTGCTTCATGGCGCCCTTGGGCGTCATTGCGCCGGCTTCCATGCTGGTGTGGATCTCGTCCCCGGTGCGGTCGAGGAAACCGGTGTTGATGAACACCAGGCGCTCACGGGCTTCGCGGATGCAGGCCTTGAGGTTGACGGTAGTGCGACGCTCCTCGTCCATGATCCCCACTTTCAGGGTGTGGCGAGCCATGCCCAGGGCGTCCTCGATGCGGTCGAACAGTTCGCAGGTGAAGGCGACTTCCTCGGGGCCGTGCATTTTCGGCTTGACGATATAGACGCTGCCGCAACGGGAATTGCGCGGCTGTGCGGGCGTCTTGTTGAGGTCATGCAGGGCGATCAGCGCGGTGAACATGCCGTCCATGATGCCCTCGGGAATCTCATTTCCCTCGCTGTCGAGAATCGCCTCGTTGGTCATCAGGTGGCCGACGTTGCGCACGAACAGCAGGCTGCGACCGGGCAGTACCAGTTTGCCGCCCTCCGGGGAGGTGTATTCGCGGTCCGGGTTCAGGGTACGGGTAACCGTCTCGCCGCCTTTGGCGAACTTGTCTTCCAGGTCGCCGCGCATCAGCCCCAGCCAGTTGCTGTAGACCAGCGCCTTGTCCTCGGCATCCACCGCAGCCACCGAATCCTCACAGTCCTGGATTGTGGTCAGCGCCGCCTCGAGTACAAGGTCGGCGACTCCGGCGGCATCGGTTTTGCCAACCGGGTGATCGCGGTCGATGTTGATCTCGGCGTGCAGGCCATTGTGCTTCAGCAGGATCGCGGACGGCGAATCCGCGGTGCCAGTGTAGCCGGCAAACTGGGCAACATCGGCCAGTCCGCTGGGCGCGCCACCGGCCAGTTCAACCTGCAGGGCGCCATCGACGATCCGGTAAGCAGTGGATGCGCCGTGTTCCCCGGACGCCAGGGGGAAGTATTGATCGAGGAAGCGGCGGGCATAGGCAATCACCTTCGCACCGCGCGCCGGGTTGTAGCCGCCAGCGCGCTCCGCACCACCTTCCTCGGAGATAACATCGGTACCATAGAGCGCATCGTAGAGACTGCCCCAGCGAGCGTTGGCGGCATTGAGCGCATAGCGGGCATTCATCACCGGCACAACAAGTTGCGGGCCGGCCAGTTGAGCCACTTCCGGGTCAACGTTGCGGGTCGTGATCTCGAAGTCGTCGCCTGCAGGCAAGAGGTAGCCGATCTCCTCGAGAAAGGCCTTGTAGGCGGCCCGGTCATAATCCTTACCGGGGTTAGCCTGGTGCCATTGGTCAATCTTCACCTGCATCTCGTCGCGGGCCTGCAGCAAGGCGCGGTTGCGCGGCGCGAGATCGTCCACAATCGTTTCCAGCGCCTGCCAGAAATCCGCCGGCGCTACGCCGGTACCGGGGGCGATGTCCTGCTCGAGCAGTTGGTGAAGTACGGCGGCTACCTGCAGGCCGCCCTGCTGGATACGCTGGGTCATGCTGTCGTTCCTGTCGTCTGGTATGTATCGCGATGCCTGGCCGGGGGAGTTCTCCGGCAGATAGCGCTGCATTTTAGTCGCGGGACCAAGATTTAGCTAATTTATGACTCTTATCGTTGGCATAAGGGTGTTGAATTCCGGGTTGGGGCCGTGGTGCTCCGGTCCACGCATCGCCCCGGCATTCTTCAACGCTCCTCCAAAGCGTTCTGAGTCGTCGCTTATGAACAATGCCGGGGCGCTACTCCGTCGGCAGGGATTCCGGGAAACTGGCACCCGGGACTTCGGTCCACGCATCGCCCCGCCATTCTTCAACACTCCTCCAAAGCGTTCTGAGTCGTCGCTTATGAACAATGCCGGGGCGCTGCTCCGTCGGTAGGGATTCCAGGCCTTCAGCCTGTCCGCAGCGACTATAAACTCTTTGGAGCGGAGGGCAGGCTAAACGGCTGGAAGTCCGGGAAACTGGCACCCGGGGCTCCGGTCCACGCATCGCCCCGGCATTCTTCAACGCTCCTCCAAAGCGTTCTGAGTCGTCGCTTATGAACAATGCCGGGGCGCTGCTCCGTCGGTAGGGATTCCAGGCCTTCAGCCTGTCCGCAGCGACTATAAACTCTTTGGAGCGGAGGGCAGGCTGAAGGCCTGGAAGCCCGGGAAACTGGCACCCGGGACTTCGGTCCACGCATCGCCCCGCCATTCTTCAACACTCCTCCAAAGCGTTCTGAGTCGTCGCTTATGAACAATGCCGGGGCGATGCTCGGTCGGTAGGGGTTCCAGGCGTTTAGCCTGTCCGCCCGGGAAGCTGGCACCAGGGGCTCCGGTCCACGCAGCGCCCCGGCATTCTTCAACGCTCCTCCAAAGCGTTCTGAGTCGTCGCTTTTGAACAATGCCGGGGCGCTGCTCCGTCGGTAGGGCTTCCAGGCCTTCAGCCTGGAAGCCCGGGAATCTTGCGAAAAGCCTCGAATCCCTAGAGCGTCGGCTGTTGCCCGTCGAGCTCCCGGGCCGTATCCGTGATCAACTTGCGAATCCAGCGGTTCGCCGGGTTGTGCTGCAGCAGGGGGCTCCAGGCCATCTTCAGTTCCAGCGGCGGGATCTCCAGCGGGGGGGTGCGCAGGACGACCCTCGGGTTGTCGCGTTTGAGCTGGGCCGCCCGGGTCGGCAACGTCACGATCAGGTCGTTTTGCTCCGCCAGCGTCATGGCCGCCTGGTAATGTCGGGTGAAGACACGGATCTGGCGCTTCTTGCCGAGCTTGTTGAGGGCCAGGTCCACCCAGCCGAGGCGCTGTACATCATCCGGGTTGACGCCGACGCCGACCCCCATGCCGGTCTTGCTCACCCAGACATGGTCACCGGCGAGGTAGTTCTCGAGAGTGAATTCCTCGAGCATCGGGTGCTCCGCGTTGAGTACGCAGGAGAAGCTGTCTTTCCATAGCAGAATCTGGTGGAATGACTGGGGCATGGAATCGAAGCGGTTGATTACCATGTCGACCTTACCCCGCTCCACATCGAGAAAGCTGACGTCCGAAGGCGTCATGATATCCATGGTGATGCCCGGCGCCTGCTCGCGCAGCTTGGCCAGCACCGCGGGGAAGAGGGTGGCCTCGGCGTAGTCGCTGGCCATGATGCGGAAAACCCGGCGCGCTTCAGCCGGCTCGAATTCGGAACGCGGCTGCACCGCACGTTCTATGTTGGTCAGCACATCGCGCACCAGGGGCTCAAGCTCGAGGGCGCGCTCCGTGGGGGTCATACCTTCGCTGGTTCGCACCAGCAGCGGGTCGTCGAAGAGGTCCCGCAGGCGTCGCAGTCCGTTGCTCATGGCGGGTTGGCTGAGGTTGAGCTGGTTGGCCGCCTGTGTGACGTTTCGCTCACGTAACAGTGCGTCGAGGTAAACCAGCAGGTTGAGATCGATCCGGTTCAGGTTCATGGACGCTCCGTATTCACAGCACGAATGAATGAAATTCAGGTCATTGTTACGGGGAATTATATGCAAGCCAGTAACATATCCCAAACTGCTTTTACTGTTGGCCAGCGACTTGCATATCGCTGTGTGGGCTGTATTGTGCGCCCCGATTTATCCAGCCACTACCCGGAGGTAACCCCATGACAAGCTATCGCGCGCCAGTCGAGGACATGGCATTCCTGATTGACGAGGTGCTCGAGGCCGAGAGCGCCCTCAGCGGCGTTGCGGGCATGGAGGAGATGGGTGTCGGCCCCGACTTGACCTCCGCCCTGCTGGACGAGGCGGCGAAACTGGCGGGCGAAGTGCTCGCCCCCCTGCGCCGCGAAGGCGATCTGCAGCCGGTGACCTGTAGCGACGGTAAGATTACAGTGACACCCGGATTCGACGATGCGCTGCAACAGATGGCCGCTGGCGGTTGGATCGGTATCTCGGCCGATGCCAACTACGGCGGCCAGGGCCTGCCGGAGGTCTACGCTACCGCGGGTCACGAAATGTGGAACGGCTCCAATATGGCGCTCGCCCTGGCGCCGATGCTGAGCAGCGGCGCGGCCCTGGCCATCGCCGCCCACGGCAGCGAGGCGCAAAAGGCCACTTACCTGGAAAAAATGCACACCGGCGAGTGGATGGGCACCATGAACCTGACCGAGGCGGGCGCCGGTTCCGACCTGGGTGTCATGAAAGCGCGGGCGGTACCCGAGGGTGACCACTACCGCATCAGCGGCCAGAAAATCTTCATCACCTGGGGCGACCACGAAGTCACCGACAACATCATCCACCTGGTCCTGGCAAAGCTGCCCGACGCGCCGGAAGGCAGCCGCGGCATCTCCCTGTTCATCGTTCCCAAGTACCTGGTCAACGCGGACGGCAGCCTCGGCGAGCGCAACGATGTCTACCCGGTCTCCACAGAGCACAAACTGGGTATCCACGGCAGCCCCACCTGCGTGATGGCCTTCGGCGACAACGACGGCGCCATCGGCTACCTGCTGGGCGAGGAAAACCGCGGGCTGGCCTGCATGTTTACCATGATGAACGAAGCGCGCCTGAAAGTGGGCGTGCAGGGGCTGGGGGTTGCCGAGGGCGCCTTCCAGCAGGCGGCGGCCTACGCCCGCGAGCGGGTGCAGGGCGGTGTGCCGATCATCCAGCACCCGGATGTGAAGCGCATGCTGCTGAACATGAAAGCGCTGATCGAGGCGATGCGCGCCTTCGCCTATGCCGAGGCGATCACCCTGGACCTGGCCCACCGCGGGCCGGAAGCCGAGCGCAAGGCCAAGCAGATCCGCATCGACCTGATGATCCCGGTGATCAAGGCCTGGCTCACCGAGGTGGGGCAGGAAGTGAGCTCGCTGGGCGTGCAGGTGCACGGCGGCATGGGCTACATCGAGGAAACCGGCGCCGCCCAGTTCCTGCGCGATGTGCGTATTTCGTCGATCTATGAAGGCACCAACGGTATCCAGGCCGCTGACCTTGTGGCGCGCAAGCTGGGTCGTGACGGCGGTGCGGCGATGAGCCAGGTGCTGGAGGAAATCAGCGCGTTCATCCCCGAACTGGCGGCCAGCGGCGACGCGTCGCTGGCGGCGATTGGCGAATCGCTGCAGGACGCGCTGGCGGCCCAGGAAAGCTCCACTGCATTCATCCTGCAGGCGCTGGGTGACTCGATGGATACCGCCCTGGGTGCTTCCTTCGACTACCTGATGCAGACCGGTTACCTCTTCGGCGGCTGGCAGCTGGCGCGCGGCGCCCTGGTTGCCTCCCGCAAGATCGCGGCTGGCAGTGACAATCCTTTCTACCAGACCAAGATCGCCACCGCCCGCTACTACGCCGACCAGCTGCTGCCACGCTGTCAGGGCTACGCCGGCAGCGTCGCGGCCACCGGCAGCAGCCTGAACGATTACCCGCTGGACAGCATCTGAGTTTCGGAGCACCCCCCATGACGGAAATTTCGACCCCCGACCTGTCCGACGAACACCCCGAAGTGCGAGCCATCGAGTTGCAGTTCCGCAACTTCGGTGGCGTGCAGCGCTTTGGCGGTCCCGCGGTGACCATCAAGTGCCACGAGGACAATTCGCTGGTAAAAGCCTGTGTCGGCGAACCCGGCGAGGGGAGGGTGATCGTGGTCGACGGCGGCGGCTCCCTGCGTCGCGCCCTGCTGGGTGACATGCTGGCGGAGCAGGCGGCGGCCAATGGCTGGGCGGGGCTGGTGATTCACGGCGTGATTCGCGACGTGGATGAGATCGGCCGCACGCCGCTGGGGGTCCAGGCCCTTGGCACCACGCCTTTGAAGACCGAGAAGCTGGGCATGGGCCAGCGGGATGTGCCGGTGAGCATGGGTGGGGTGACCATCCACCCCGGCGAGTACGTCTACGCTGACAACAACGGGGTCATCGTCAGCGCGGCAGCCCTGTAGGAGCCGGGCCTAGAGCAGGCGCATGGAGAGATCCAGCGCCTTGCAGTCCTTGGTCAGGGCGCCGATGGAGATGAAATCCACGCCGGTTTCCGCGATCGGCCGCAGGGTGGCTTCGGTCACGTTGCCCGAAGCCTCCAGTTCCGCCTTGCCTGCCGTCAGCGCCACTGCCTCGCGCATCGTCGCCAGTTCGAAATTATCCAGCATGATGCGGTCCGCCCCCGCGGCCAGGGCCTGTTCCAGTTCGGCGAGGGATTCCACTTCCACTTCCACCGGCTTGCCCGGCGCGTTGGCCCGCGCAGTCGCGACGGCGCCGGCGATACCGCCGCAGGCCTTGATGTGGTTTTCCTTGATCAGGTAGGCGTCGTAGAGCCCCATGCGGTGGTTGAAACAAGCGCCGCAGGCGACAGCGTACTTCTGCGCCTGGCGGAGGCCGGGGATGGTCTTGCGGGTATCCAGCAGGCGCACCCCGGTTCCTTCGACCAGGTCGGCGTAGCGCCGGCAGATGCTCGCGGTACCCGAGAGCAGCTGCAGGAAGTTGAGGGCACTGCGCTCGGCAGTGAGCAGCGCGCGGGCAGGCCCTGAAAAAGTAAACAGCACCTGCTCCGCCTGCAGAGTGTCGCCATCTCGTGCCTGCCAGACGAGGCTGATTGCCGGGTCGACTTCGGAGAAAACCGCGTTCACCCAGTCCTGCCCGCATAGCACGCCGGCTTCCCGGGTGATTACCCGGCCCTGGGCACTGGCCGCAGCGGGTATCAGCGCTGCGGTGATATCGCCCGTGCCGATATCCTCGGCGAGGGCGGCGAGCACGTTGTCGCGCACCACGTCGGCGGCTGGGGGAGTCGGGGGGACAGCTGTCATGGCTGGTGGTCCGGCGCTGGTCAAGGGGCCGCGAATTGTAGCAGCGGGGCGAGCTCAGTGCGATACGGGCTGGCCCCGGCAGTTGAGGCCATCGCCGGCCCAGCCTAATATGCAGGGCATGGGGAAAGATGATGACTTTGCAGTGAAAGGGGGCTGGCTGAGCGGCGCGCGCAGGGTGCCCTCGGACAATTTCGACCTGCGGCCGCCGGGCCAACAACCGGAATTACTGGTCATCCACAACATTTCCCTGCCGCCGGGACAATTCGGCGGGGCCTGCATCGAGGAACTCTTTACCAACTGCCTTGATTGGGACGCTCACCCCTTCTTCGATGAAATCCGCGGCCTGCGGGTGTCCGCCCACTTGCTCATTCGCCGCGAGGGCGAGGTGTTGCAGTTCGTCAGTTTCGCCGATCGCGCCTGGCACGCGGGGCAATCCGTCTACTGCGGGCGGGAGAACTGCAACGACTTCAGTATCGGGATAGAACTGGAGGGCGCGGACGAAACACCCTATACGGAAGTGCAATACGCCCGACTGTGCGCGGTCACCCGGGCGCTGCTCGCGGCCTACCCGGGATTGAATGCGCGGGATATCGCCGGCCATTCCGACATCGCCCCGGGGCGCAAGACGGACCCGGGTAGCGCCTTTGACTGGACGCGCTACCGGAGCGCCCTTGCCAGATTGCAACGCGAGCCCCAATTGCAACAACCCGAGGAAAGGCAATGAATTTCCTGGCACTCATCATCGCAGTACTGCTCGATCGCTTCTCTGCGCTGGGCGGGCGCCTGCGCTGCGAGGACATCTTCCAGCACTGGCTGGCCATTCTCGAGGGCCTCGGCGTTGTCGGTGGCTTTCGCCCGCTACTTGCAGTGCTCGGGCCGCTGCTGGCGCTGGGCCTGGTCCTCCACTTGCTCTCCGGTCTGCTTTTCGGCCTGCTCTGGATCGCTTTCGCCAGCCTGCTCCTGCTCTACAGCTTCGGCCGCAGCGACCTGGGTGAATTGCAGGAGCGTTATCGTGGCCAATGTCGCCGGGAGGATTTCGAGGGCGCGTGGCTCGGGGTGCAGGCGGAGTTCCCGGCCCTGGAAGAGGAGGTGGCGGCTGACAGCGGTGCCGCCCACGCCCTCGTCCAGCAGACCTTCCTCTATGAAAGCTTCCAGCGCTGGTTCGGCGTGCTCTTCTATTTCCTGTTTCTCGGGCCCCTCGGCGCTATCGCCTATCGGCTGCTGCAACTCCTTTACGCCGGCGAGCGGGACGCTCCCGTGATCCACTGGCTGGACTGGATGCCCGCCCGGGCGCTCGCCGCCACTTTCGTGCTCACCGGCAATTTTTCCGCAGGTGTCGAGAAACTCTGGGAAGTGCTGCGCAAGGCCAGTCTCGGCGCAGCGCAGGTGCTGGGCAGCGTGGCCAACGCCGCGGCTGACAACCTGGAAGGTGAGTTCTCCGGGCAACTGGCATCACAGCAGAACGAAGAGCAGGCAGCCCTTTTGCGTCGCTCTGCGGTGTGCTGGATCGCCGTCCTGTCGCTGCTGGTGATCCTGGCTTGAGGGTGCTTTTTGCCTCCTGTTACCATGTAACACAAACAGCCAAGGCCAAGGATGGGCCAGACTCATGCCGCACCCGGACAGGGGCGAGGAAACGCTCCCCAGCTTGCGTGAATACGCCGCCGCCTACCGGCAGCCGACAGATTATTTTCTGAGTATTGTTTTCCACCCCGATAACAGGCGTATCGGCGAACGCTTGCGCCTGGAATTCAAGGGTGGTCGGGAAGTGCTGGTGGGCCGCTCGCTACCCGGCTTCGAATCGGGCGCGCCCCTCGATGACCCCTACGTCAGTCGCCGGGCAATCTCGATCCGGCGCGAGCGTACGGCCCTGGTGCTCAGTCGCCCGGCCGGTGCCAGTCGCTGCCAGGTCGGCGGCATGGAGCTCGGGGATTCGCTGCGAATCGACGCTGAGCGCCTCGGTCGCGGGGTAGCCCTGCTGCTTGCCCATTCAGTAGTGCTCCTCCTGCACAGCGATGACGCAGCGGCGGGGGATGGTGAATTGGCGGATTGTGGCCTGGTGGGAAGCAGCGCGGCGATGCGGGCGCTGCGCGCCGGGATCCTGCGTGCCGCAGCCAGCGACCGGGATGTGCTGCTGCGCGGCGAAACCGGTACCGGCAAGGAACTGGTCGCGGCTGCCATCCATCGCCTTGGCAGCCGAAGCTCGGGCCCCTTCGTCGCCGTGAACATGGCTGCGATTCCTCCCGGGCTGGCGGCGGCCTCCCTGTTCGGCAGTGCCCGCGGCGCCTATACCGGCGCGGCGAAAGCCCGCACCGGGTACTTCCGGGAGGCGGATGGCGGCACCCTGTTCCTGGACGAGGTCGGCGATACGCCCGAGGAAGTGCAGCCCTTGCTGCTGCGGGCGCTGCAGGAGCGTGAAATCCAGTCCGTGGGTGGCCCGCTGCAGCGGGTTGACCTCCGGGTTATCTCGGCGACGGACCTGCCGCTGGACGAGCCCGGCAAGGGCTTTCGCACGGCGCTGCGTTACCGCCTCGGCGCACTTGAGATCGAGGTGCCGCCGCTGCGCGCCCGGGCTGCAGACAGCGGGCTGTTACTCTGGCATTTCCTTCACAGTGCGGCGGCCCGTGAAGGGTGCATCGACCTTTTGCCAGACGCTGCCAGCGAGCCGCGGATCATCGCCGGTTGGGCCTCGATCTTTCTCGCTCTCGCCACTTATCACTGGCCCGGAAACGTGCGCCAGTTGTCCAACTTCGCAACCCAGATCCTGCTCGCGAGCCAGCGGGAACCGCAGATTCCGCCAGCACTGCGCCAGTTGATTCAGGCTGACAGCGCGCAGGGGCCGCCTCCCGGTGGGGATTCGAGTGCTCCGGAGGCGGAACGGCGCCCAAGCCTGCGCGAGGTGAGCGACGAGCAATTTGACGAAGTCATGCTTCACTGTCGTTTTGAGATCGCGGCTGTGGCCGATGCGCTGGGGGTGACCCGCCAGTCGGTTTACCGCAGGGTGCATAGTTCCAGCGCTTATCGTCTCGCTGCAGAGGTGGGGCAAGACGAGTTGCGCGAAGCCCTGGAGCATTGCGCAGGGGATATACGGGCCGTGGCCGAGTATCTGGCCGTGTCCGAATCGGCCCTGCGAAGTCGGCTGCGTAACGAGCGCGGGCCCGTTTGAGCGCTGTGGCAAGCAGGGAATCCAGGATCGGCCCCTATACGATACTGCGCCTGATTCGCCAGGGAGGACAGGGCCGCGTCTATCTCGGCTACGACCGCCGCCTTTGCCGGCAGGTGGCGATCAAGGTACATACCCTGCCGCGCGGCCGGGCGCAGCGGCGGGAGGCGCTGGCGGAGGCTCGCAAAGTTGCGGGCTTGAGCGACGGGCGGGTGGTGCAGATCTACGACCTGATCGAGGCGCGCGGCTACCTCGCCATCGTTATGGAGTACGTCCCCGGTTGCGACCTGGAGGAAATACTGAGCCAGGCCACTCTCAGCGTACCGGCTGTCATCCGTGTCGGCATCGATCTCGCCGCAGCAATCGCCGCCGCAGCCCAGGACAGGGTTGTGCACGGTGATATCAAGGCCGGAAATGTCCTGGTGACCCGGGAAGGTCGGGTGAAGCTCACCGACTTCGGGGTCGCCCGGCAGGCGGGGGTGGGCGGCCCTGCCGCGGGGAGCCTGCAGTCGGCAGCTCCGGAGCAGCTGCGCGGAGAAGGAGCAGACTTGCGCAGCGACCTGTTCAGCCTTGGCTGCCTGCTCTATCGCCTGCTGGCTGGACAGCACCCCTTCTCCCGCGGGCGCCAGACTGCCCTCGCCGGGCGGGGGGAGTGTAAGCCCCCCTCTCTCGATGGCCTGCAGCCCGGGGGTGATCCCATTCCCCGCGAACTGCTGGAATTAGTGGATGACCTGCTACGGCAGGACCCCGGGAAGCGCCCCCAGGACACCCACCGGGTGCGTAGCGAATTGCGCTGTGCGGCCCGCGCGTTCCCGCTATCCCGGGCCGACAGCCTGCGCGAGGAGGCGCGACCCTGGTTCCGGCTGGAGTCGGCAGCGGACATTCCACTGCATATCCCCGGCGATCTTCTGCGCCGGGGTCGATCCCGGCTGGTGCGCCGCGGCCTCGAACTCTGGATGGCGCAATTCCGGCGCCAGCGCCTGACCACCCAGATGGCGATCCTGCTCGCCATCCCGCTATGCGCGCTCGCGGCCTATGAGATCCTGAGTGCCCATTCCCCGCCGCGGGTGCATTTCGCGGAGCCGGAGATCAGTCTATCGACCACTGCGCGGCCGGGCTGGAACCCGGGCAGTCACTGGTTGATGCAGACGGTGCTCGATGCGGTGGAGGAGCGCACCGGTCCCCTGCAGGCCAGCGGTTCGGTGGCCTCCTCCAGTTATTTTGCGCAACTGGCGGGGCGCTCAGCGCAGACTGTGGTCAGCACCAGCCTGCGTTGCAGCGAGGTGCTTTGCGTGTTCCTGATTACGCGCCGTGACGGTGAGGAGTTTCGCTACCGCCAGGCCCTGATTCCGCCCAATCTTCCGCGCCGCGACTGGGAAAGCCTGGTGGCGCAGGGTAGCGCGGCGCTGTTTCCCTGAGCTGTTTGCCCGCCCGTTCAGTCCCCCGCCCGGGCTTTCTCCAGAGCTTTGAGCTGGCGATAGATCCGGCTGTTTTCCGGCGCGGGAACAGCCAGGCGTTTCGCCTCGCGCAGCAGGTAGCCCGTGATGTAGTCGATCTCCGTCGGGCGTTGCGCCTCCAGGTCCTGCAGCATTGAAGAGCGGTTCTCCGCGGTAGCGCGGGCAACCTGCAGCGCATCTTCGTGGACGCGCCGGGCGGTATCGGCATAGCCTGCGGCGGCGCTGACAGCGGCGATTTCATCGCACAGGGCGCCCATCCTGCGGCGCAGTTCGAGATTGCTCGCCAGTTCGCCATTGCGGCAGCCATGCGTGGCCGTCAGCGGATTGATGGCGCAGTTGATCGCCAGTTTGTGCCACAGGGCCGGCTCGACAGGGTTTAGCCATTCACAGGAAAGTTCACTGCCCAGCCAGTCGGGATACCAGTCCGCCGGCCCGCCGCCGCCTACCCGCCCCAGCAGGGTTTTTCCCCGCCCCGCGTGGCGTATGTGCAATGGACCGAGACGAAAGGCGCCCTCGGTGGTGGAGCAGCAATACAGCTCGCCGCTGCCGACGATGGCCCGGGCCTCTTCGAGGTATCCCATGCCATTGGCCGCCACGATCACCCGGGCTGCGGGCGCCAGCGCACTTCGGGCCTGCTCGAGTGCATCCAGCAGTTGTGGTGCCTTGGTCGTCACCAGCAGGTAGTCGATGACACCGACCCTGGCCAGGGAAGTGGCTTCGATCGCGTACTGGCTGCTGGTGTCCCCGCTTTCCACGCTGACGCGGACTTGCGCCACGGGCAGCGGATCGCGCAGCAGCAGGGTAACGCGGCAGCCCGCCCGCTGCAGCTGGCTGGCCAGCAGACAGCCCATGGCGCCGGCGCCGAGAACGTGCCAGTGGCGTTCACTCACCCGGCGATCACCGACGTTGAAAAATGCGCGTGGCGGATTACCATGGGTGCCCCCTGTCCTGCGCCAGAATTGAGGAAATTGACTATGCCATCATTCGATGTGGTTTCGGAAGTCGACCTGCACCAGTTGACCAACGCCGTCGACCAGGCCGGCCGTATCGTCACCAACCGCTTCGACTTCAAGGGGGTGGACGCGGGCTTCGAGCGGGAAGAGCGTACCGTGGTCATCCACGCCGAGGCGGAATTCCAGGTCACCCAGATGGAAGACATGCTGCGCAGCGCGCTGATCAAGTGCGATATCGATCCCGCGGCGATGGACTGCGGCGAGCCGGTGACCTCGGGCAAGCAGGTGCGGCAGACAGTGACGCTCAAGCACGGCCTCGATTCGGCCCAGTGCAAGACGATCGTCAAGCGCATCAAGGAGAGCAAGCTCAAGGTGCAGGCGCAGATTCAGGGCGACCAGGTGCGGGTTACCGGCAAGAAGCGCGATGACCTGCAGCAGGTGATCGCGCTGCTGCGCGACGCCGAATTCGAAGCGCCCCTGCAGTTCAATAATTTCCGCGACTAGCCCGTTGGGTAATTAGCGCTGGATCAACGCAGCGCGGCGAGTTCTGCCTCCAGCAGCTTCCACTGCCGCGCGCCGACCGCCTGCCAGTCGTCCGCGCTGCATTCGAGTGCATACCAGAGCATCTCCATGTAGCGGCACAGAACCCGCTGGGCCTGCAGGGCGGCGCGCTGGTCGCTGTCGGGAATGCCCTCCAGGTACAGGCCCAATAGCGCTTCATCCTCGCCGGTAGCGAGTCCCTGGCCCAGGGCCGCGCCGGCGAGGTCGAACAACGGGTTGCCCATCGCGCTGTATTCCCAGTCCAGCGCGTGTACGGCGCCACCACTGCGCAGCAGGTTGGCGGGGATGAGGTCGTTGTGGCACAGCGCGAGGGGAGCACCCTCGATGGAGCGGGCCAGGCAGTAGGCGATATCGGCGGGTGTTTCGAAGTCGCCTTCGAGACGCCCGGCACGTTTGAGCTGGGCCTCGTAGCGGCTGATACGTTCGCCGAGGTCGAGCCGGTAGTGGCGTCGCGGCAGCGCGTGGATACGCCTCAGCAGTGCGGCGAGTTCCCCGATGCCAATTTCCTGTTCGTCGTCAGCAGGCAGGTAGGCACAGACCAGCGCACCGAGTTCGGGATTGAAATAGCAGGGTTCGGGGGCGAGCCTGGCGCGGCGCGCGGAGCGCAGGATCTGCCACTCGGCACTGCGGCTCAGGCCATGCCTGGCGGGTTGGACGCCATCGATACGAATAACGAATCGACGCTGGTCACAAACGACGAGGAAGCTGTGATTACTGAGGCCGCCATCCAGTGTGCGCTCGAGCACAGGCGCTTGCTCTAGTGCTTGTGCGCACTGCCAGTGGCGCCACTGCTGGAGCGTAAGTTCCAGGCGCTGCTGCGCGGACGGGGTGCCGTGGCCACTCACTGTTCGATATCGAGTTCACCCGGTATGAACTTGCACACCAGCACCTGTTTGCCGAATTTTTCGTAACTGCCCTGCAGGGTATCGCTGACCAGCGCGAAGACGGTGTTCCAGTCGCCGCGGACCTGGGTGCTCATCGCGTTCGTGCGCACTACCACGCCCTCCATCTCTCGCGCATGCGCAATAAATTCCCGGATGATAGCAACGTAGTTTTCCTGCAGTGGGTAGAGACTGAGTTCCGCCGTAAGTTTCACTGGGGCGCCTCCCGTTCCTGTGCTGTTGCGCTGTGCGCTTTCGAGGATGTGCATTGTGTTGCATCGGGATTATAGGAGGCCTACACTGCCTAGCCAACTACTGCGTGTTTGTGGGCGATTGCCCGCACCGGTCAGCGAGGCCTGGCAATGGGAAACGAGAACCGCCCGAGCGGTCTGTTACAAGAAGAAATAGAAGGTGCCCCACCGGTAAGTTCGGGAGCCGAGTTCCGCCAGCAACGACTGTCGGAAAACGTCACCCTCAATCGTTATCTCTACCAGCAGGCCCTCCAGCTCGAACACATGCTGCTGGGGGCGGAAAGCCTGCAGGGCCTGCTGGAAGTGTTGCTGGTCAGCCTGCCGCGGCATTTCGGTTTTCGCGTTTCCGAGCTCTGGTTACACGACCCTGAGGAAACCCTCGCCGAGCTGATCATCGGCGGCGAACGTTACGGCCCCTCCCTGCAATTGCATCGCGATGCTTTCGAGATGCAGGAGCTCTATCCCCTGGAGCCCGACATCCAGCTGATCGACGCCACCGATTCACGTATGTTCGAGGTGCTGAAGTCCGAATACGGTATCGACCAGGCACTGCTGCTGCCCCTGATGGATGAGGGTCGGATGCTCGGCAGCCTGCACATGGGCCTGGAGGAGGACAGCCTGGCAAGTGGCGAGGAAGAGGAAGACCTTCTCGCACACCTTTCCCTGATGATCGCCCGCTGCCTCTCGCGCGCCATCCAGCACCAGCAGGTCACCCAGCTCACCCTCCTGGACCCCCTGACCCGTGTCGGCAACCTGCGGGGTTTCGAGCGCGATATCGCCCGGGAAATCGCCCGTGCCCTGCGAGCGGAACAGCCGGTTACCGTGCTGGTCATGGATGTCGATGAATACGATGAGCTGCACGATCACTACGGCGAAGTTCGCGGCCACTTCGTGCTGAAGAAAGTGGCGGAGCGGGTGTCTTCGGACCTGCGTGCAACAGACTCGCTGGCCCGCCTGGCCCGCGCGCGCCTGGGTGTCCTCCTGCCGGCCTGCAATGAATCGCGTGGCGAGGACATCGCCGAACGCGTACGCATGGACATCGAAGACTTCGCCATCGATGACGGCCGCGGCGCGGTACTGCAGGTGACCCTGAGTATCGGCATGGTGACCTGGGAGCCGCAGCACTACCCGGCGCTGGACATGGAACAACTGGCAAAGCAGATCGAATCGGTTGGTGAAAAGGCGCTGGGCGATGCCCGGGCCCGCGGCGGCAACAGCACCGTGGTTTCGCGCCTGGCGCCGCTTCCGGTTTGACGCCAAAGAGGTCGGGTTAATCGCTTGAGCAAACCACTGGAAAAACTCTTCGAGAGCAATCGCGACTGGGCGAGTAGCGTCAAGACCAGCGATCCGCAGTTTTTCGAGAAACTGGCAGCGCAGCAGAGCCCCGAGTACCTGTGGATCGGGTGTTCCGACAGCCGCGTGCCGGCGAACCAGATCGTCGGCCTGATGCCCGGTGAGGTTTTCGTTCACCGCAATGTGGCCAACATCGTCGTACACACTGATTTCAACTGCCTTACGGTACTGCAGTACGCGGTGGAAGTGCTCAAGGTCAAGCATGTGTTGGTGGTGGGTCACTACGGTTGCGGCGGTATCCAGGCGGCCTATGAGAACGCGGACACCGGGCTGGCGGACAACTGGCTGCGCAATATCAAGGATGTACAGTTCCGCCACCAGGAGGAACTGGATGCGATCAATGACCGGGATGATCGCCTTGCCCGCCTGTGCGAACTCAATGTCATCAACCAGGTTTCAAACGTGTGCCACACCACGATATTGCAAAATGCCTGGGCTCGCGGGCAGCCCCTGGGGGTGCACGGCTGGGTATACAGCCTGCGCGATGGACTGCTGCGAGACCTGCAGTGCTCCGTCGACAGTCCCGAGCAGATTCCCCAGGCCTATCGCGTCATCAGCTGACCGCTTCCGGTGACTCCAGAACGTATCGAACGCCTGCAAGTGGTACTGGATCGTCGCCAGCCGGATCTCACCGTCGTCACGGATTTCGTCCACAAACCGCGCAACCTCTCGGCAGTGCTGCGCTGCTGTGACGCCGCCGGCGTGCTGCAATTGCACGCGGTGCTGGGGAAGTCCGATTACCGGGCGTTTCGCGGCACCGCGCGGGGTTCCCAGCAGTGGGTGCAGGTGCACCGCCACGCGGAACTGGGCGAAGCGCTGGACACCCTGCGCGAGGGCGGCTTTCAACTGGTTGTGGCGCACCTGTCCGGGGACTCGGTGGATTATCGCGAGGTGGACTATACCCGGCCCACCGCCCTGATCCTCGGTGCGGAGCGCCGCGGTCCCAGTGCGGAGGCACTGGTGGCGGCGGACCGGCACATCTGCATTCCCATGGTCGGGATGGTCGAATCTCTCAATGTCTCGGTCGCCGCCGGTATCGTGCTCGCCGAGGCCCAGCGGCAGCGACAGGCGGCCGGCCTCTACGGGTACTCACGCCTCGATCCCGCTTGCCGCGAGCGACTGATGTTCGAGTGGGGGCATCCCGCCCTGCGGGAATTCTGCCGCGAACGCGGGCTGGCATATCCGCGCCTGGGCAGTGACGGCGAGCTTGCCGATCCGGTCGGCTGGAACGCCAGTGTGCAGGCGGGAACGGCACCCAGGGAGGACCACGGCGATGAATAACCTGCTGCTCCTGCTGCTCTTTATCTTCGGCGGGGTGGCGCTGCTGGCCTGGGTTCTGGAGCGTTTTGGTGGCGACCCGGACCCGGAGAAAACACAGCGCTACGCTCGCTGGATCTACCCCCTGGTCGGGCTCCTGCTGATTCTCTCCCTGCTGCGCTATTTCTTCCCCTGATTTGCGCGCAATGGCCTCCCCGGCGGCTTTTGAGGGAGGCTCAAGGCGCGGTTTCAACTTTTACCTTCCGCACCTATAATCGGGGCCTTGTGCATTTTCTGGCCGGATGCCGGAAGACGATTTCCCAGGATAATAGCGAGTACTTTTTTGCCAGCCCAATGGCTCAGTAATTCCAGTGACTACAGCGCCCGGGTCGCCGAGCACCTCGCGACCGCTGCCCACTACCTGTCACGTCCGGACCGCCTCCGGCGAGTGCGCCAGTTCGTGCTGGCCCTGCTATGCCTGTGGCTGGTGGTATCGCTTGCCAAACTGGTCTGGGCGCTGCTGCCCGCGCCGCCGGTTTCGACAGCGGATTCCGCGCCGGTGATCAATCCCGCGGTGCGCAGTGAGGCGAGCGCCGGCCGCCCGCCCGTGGATATAGAAAGGCTCAAGGGGCAGCACCTGTTTGGTGACGCCAGTGCCGCCGGGATTGTCGAAACCCTGCCCGTCGAGGAAAGTCCCTCCGCCAGTGAGCGCGAGGGTATCGAAGACGGCGCCCGGGAAACCCGCCTGCAACTGACCCTGCGGGGGGTCGTCGCCGCCAGTGAAGACGGCCTGGGCCACGCGATCATCGAGCACCGTAACAAGCAGCAGGTCTACGCGGTGGACGACGAGCTGCCCGTCGGTGACAAGGTGGTCCTTGCCAAAGTCATGCCGAGGCAGGTAGTGCTGGATAACAACGGTACCTACGAACTCCTCACGCTCTACGATGAAAGTGATCTCGACAGGCAACTGGGCTCCCGGGCACCCCCGCCGCCGACGCTGTCCCCCACCGGCCGCGCGCCCGGGCCCGCGGCGGTAGTGGACAAGCGCAGCGATACCGAGGTGACCGAACTGGCCTCGGAGTATCGCGACCAGTTGTATCGCAACCCGCAGACGCTGGCGGAGGTGGTAAGGATTAGCGCGGTGCGCGAGGGCGGGGTGCTGCGTGGCTATCGCATTGCGCCGGGCTCCGACACGGCCCAGTTCACCCGGCTGGGCTTCCAGGCGGGAGATATCGTCACCGGCATCAACGGCATCTCGCTCGATGATCCCACCCAGGCCATGCGTGTTTACCAGAGCATGCGCACGGCCAGCGAGGCGGTGTTCGAAGTCCAGCGCGCCGGCCAGCCGGTCTCCCTCAGTATCAGCCTCGGCCCGGCGGGATAGCCGTTATGGGACGACACAACAAACATTTCAAAGGACGTGATTCAGTGAACAGATTCCGCCGGACCCTCGGCATCGCGCTCATCCCGCTGGCGATTACCCTGGGTATGCAGGCAGATCCGGTGCGCGCACAGGATTTTACCGTCAACCTGAAAGAGACCGACATTCAGGAGCTGATCAAATTTGTGGCCGAGGTGACCGATACCACGATCGTGGTCGATCCGGCGGTTAAGGGCAAGGTGAAGGTGATCTCCAACAAGCCCGTGTCCAAGGATGAGCTCTACCAGCTGTTCCTCTCCATTCTCGAAGTGCACGGTTACACCGCGGTGCGTTCCGGCGGCGTGGTCCGGGTAATCCAGAACAAGGACGCCCGTTCCTCCCCGGTCTCGGTGGCCGGCGAGGGCCCGCGGGCGGGTGACGAGTACGTGACCCAGGTCATCCGCCTGGACAACATCTCCGCCGCGAAGCTGATCCCGGTGCTGCGGCCACTGGTGCCGCAGCAGGCGCACATGGCCGCCTATGCACCGAGCAACGCGATCATCATTTCCGATATCTCGGCTAATATCGATCGCATCGAGGACATCATCCAGCGCATGGACCGCACGGCGGTGCAGGATACCGACATCATCCGCCTGAAATACGCGGTGGCTGAAGACGTCGTCGGCATGCTCGAGAAGCTCAACAAGTCCGAAGCCGAGCAGAGCGGTGGTGGCGAGCACGAGGTTCTGCTGGTGCCCGATACCCGGACCAACAGTATCCTGGTAACCGGCGACGAGATGCAGCGGGCGCGCATGCGCAACCTGATTTCCCACCTGGATACGCCGCTGGAGCAAAGTGGCAACGTCAAGGTCATTTACCTCGAGTACGCGAAGGCGACGGAAATCGCCGAAGTGCTGACCCGGGTCATGCAGAACATCAGCCGCCTCGAGTCGACGGAGGGCAAGCCGGCGCGAGTGTCCGCCGACAAGACCGCCACCATCGAGGCGGACGAGGGCACAAATGCCCTGATCATTACCGCCGATACCGATGAGATGGCCGCACTGGAAGCGGTAATCCACCGCCTCGACATCCGCCGGGCCCAGGTGTTGGTGGAGGCGATCATCGTCGAGATGACCGCCAGCGACGGCCAGGACCTCGGCTTGCAGTGGCTCTTCGCCAATACCAAGAGCGGCGCCTACGGCAGTAACATCGACAACCTGAGCCAGGCCGGCGCCCTGGCCGGGGCGCTGATTCCGGATGACGGCGACGAGACTTCCACCAACAACGACCAGTTTAATGTCGGCGACCTCGCAGCGGCACTGGCGGGCACCCCGGGCCTTTCGCTCGGCTGGGGCCGTGTGGATGACGACCTGACCATGACGGTGATCCTCAACGCCTTTAAAAACAAGACCAACGCCAACATCCTCTCCACACCCAGCCTGCTGACCCTGGACAACCAGGAGGCCTTTATCACCGTGGGCCAGGAAGTGCCGTTTATCACCGGCTCATACACCAGCACCGGTTCCTCCGACGGCGCGTCCAATCCCTTCCAGACCATCGACCGGCAGAGCGTAGGCATTACACTGAAGGTAACGCCGCACATCAATGAAGGTAATTCGGTAGTGCTGGATATCGAGCAGGAGGTGTCCAATATCATTATCGGCGGTGAGCAGTTGGCCAATGCTTCCGACCTCATCACCAGTGAACGGAAGATCCAGACCAAGGTGCTCGCCGGGGACGGCCGGGTGGTGGTGCTCGGCGGCCTGATCGAGGACGACGTGCAGGACGGTCAGCAGAAAGTCCCCCTGCTCGGTGATATTCCGCTGCTGGGACGCCTGTTCCGCAACGACAGCGTCAGTGTCGAGAAAACCAACCTGCTGATATTCATCCGCCCGACCATTGTCCGCGACGACGAGCAACTGGCCGGCGCCACGGCGGAAAAATACCGCTACATCCGCGACCAGCAGTTACTGCGCCGCGAGCGCGGCTTGCAATTCCTCGACGACGACAATCTCCCGCTTTTGCCGGAATGGCGCGACGATATGCGCCAGCTCGACCTGATGCAGGGCGCGGAAGTGACCCCGGATGAAGCCGCCGGGGGCGAGACCCAGGCCGGGGGGAGCAGCTCACAGTGAGCGTCGAGGAGTTCGAAGCCCCTGTTGCGGCGGAAGAACTGCAGGCTGTACCGGTCGCGGGACGCCGCGGCCTACCCTTTACCTATGCGCAGCAGCGCGGGGTACTGCTGACCGAGGGTCCGGAGGGCCCCCTGGTCCTGCATCATTCGCCACTGACAATCGGCGTGCTGACTGAGTTGCGCCGCCATCTCGGCGGGCCATTCGCCACCGAATCGGTCAGCGAAAGCGAATTCAAGCGTCGCCTCTCCCAGTCCTACCAGCGGGACAACAACGAAGCGGTGCAGATGGCCGAAGACATCAGTGCCGATGTCGACCTCTCCCGACTCGCGGACGAAATTCCCGAGGTGGGTGACCTCATGGACGCGGAAGACGACGCGCCCATCATTCGCCTGATCAACGCGATCCTCTCCCAGGCGGTGCGCGACCAGGCCTCGGATATTCATGTTGAAACCTTCGAGGACCGTCTCAGTGTGCGCTACCGGGTAGACGGCGTGCTGGCCGAGGTGCTTTCCCCGAAACGGGCCCTGGCGCCGCTGCTGGTGTCCCGCCTCAAGGTGATGGCAAAGCTGGATATCGCGGAAAAACGGGTTCCCCAGGACGGCCGCATTTCGGTGAAGATCGCCGGCCACGCGGTAGACATCCGCATGTCGACCATCCCCTCGGCCCACGGTGAGCGTGTGGTACTGCGCCTGCTGGACACCGCCGCGGGGCAGTTGCAACTGACCCAGCTCAACATGAACGAGCAGGTCATGGAGGCCTACCAGCGCCACCTGCACAGCCCCCACGGTATTATTCTCGTGACCGGCCCCACCGGCTCCGGCAAGACCACCACCCTCTACGCGGGCCTGACCCAGATCAACGAGAGCTCCCGCAACATCCTCACCATCGAGGATCCGGTGGAGTACATGCTGCCGGGTATCGGCCAGACCCAGGTCAACACCAAGGTCGACATGACTTTTGCCCGGGGCTTGCGCGCTATCCTGCGCCAGGACCCGGACGTGGTGATGGTGGGCGAGATCCGCGACCTTGAAACCGCGGAGATCGCAGTCCAGGCCTCGCTCACCGGGCACCTGGTGCTTTCCACCCTGCACACCAATACCGCCATCGGCGCGATCACTCGCCTGGCGGACATGGGCATCGAACCTTTCCTGATTTCCTCCAGTCTCCTGGCGGTGATGAGCCAGCGTCTGGTGCGCCTGCTGTGCAAGGATTGCCGGGTGGAAGAGCCGGCGACCGAAGCCGAGCGCGACCTGCTCTTCCCGGGTGGCCGCGAGGGGCCGCTGCCCCTGTTCCACCCCCGCGGTTGCGAGCACTGCCACTACAGCGGCTACCGTGGCCGGACCGGCATCTACGAGCTGATCGAGGTCGATGAAACCCTGCGGCAACTGATCTACGAGGGCGCCAGCGAACAGGCATTGGTCGCCCATGCCCGCAAGCTCTACCCCGCGATACAGGAAGATGGTCGCCGCCGGATTCTCGCAGGCCAGACCAGTCTCGCCGAGGTGATGCGCGTCACCTCGATCACGTGAGCACGACGGGTTATTCGCAGTGACTGCCTACCGCTATCGCGCGCTCGACACCCGGGGCAAGTTGGTAAAGGGCTTCCTGGAGGGCGACTCCGAACGCCAGGTGCGCGGACAACTGCGCTCCCGCAGCCTGCGGCCCGTGGAAGTGGAACAGGCCAACCGCCAGGAGGAGAAGAGTGCGCCGGGGCTGAAACGCCTGTTCCGCCCGCGAATTTCCTCTGGTGACCTGGCCATGGTCACCCGCCAGCTCGCCACTCTGGTGCAGTCCAACCTGCCGCTGGACGAGGCCCTGCAGGCCGCCGCCCAGCAGAGCCGCTCCAGCCGCATCAAGGCCATTCTTCTGCAGGTGCGTTCCCGGGTGGCGGAGGGCTATACCCTGGCCTACGCCATGGGCGAATTCCCCCAGGTGTTCAACGAGATGTACCGGGCGATGGTCAACGCTGGCGAGCACGCCGGCTATCTCGGTCCGGTGCTGGACCAGTTGGCGGACTATACCGAGCAGCGCCAACACACCGGGCAGAAGCTCAAGATGGCGATGATCTACCCCTTCGTGCTGATCGGGGTGGCGATTACGGTGGTGGTCGCCCTGATGGTGTTCGTGGTTCCACAGCTGATCGGCGTGTTTTCCCAGTCGCACAAGGAACTGCCACTGCTGACCCGGGCACTGATCGCTACCAGCGATTTCTTCCGCGACTACGGCATGTGGCTCCTGCTGGCGCTGGTGGCGCTGGCCTTCGCGGCGCGACGCCTGCTGCGCAATGAATCGCGGCGCCGCAAGTGGCATCATTTCCTCCTGCGTATTCCCGGCCTGTCGCGCCTGGTGATCGCAATGGACACGGCGCGATTCGCGTCTACCCTGAGTATCCTGATGGCCAGTGGTGTGCCGCTGCTGGAGTCCCTGCGCATCGCTGGACAGGTGCTTGGCAACCTCGTGCTGCGCGAGGATAGCAAGGCGGTGGCGGAGATGGTGCAGGAGGGCAGCAGCCTCAACCGGGCACTGCAGCAGAGCGGTCGCTTCCCGCCGATGATGGTGCACATGGTGGCCAGCGGTGAAGCCAGTGGTGAACTGGAAGCCATGCTGGACCGCTCGGCGACCAACCAGGAGCGCGAACTTGAAATGACCCTGGGAACGATGATGAGCCTGTTCGAACCGCTGATGGTGGTGGTGATGGGCTGTATGGTATTGCTGATCGTACTGGCGATCATGCTGCCGATATTCGACTTGAATACAATGGTGAACTGAACAATGCGTAAACAGAAAACGGCGGGTTTCTCGCTGGTGGAAATCCTGGTGGTACTGGTGATCATGGGCCTGCTGATCAGCATCGTGGCGCCCACAGTGCTGAACCGCGCCGATGATGCACGGATCGAAAAGGCCCGGGCGGACTTCAAGGCAATCGAGACCGCGCTGAAAATCTATCGCCTCGACAACTTCGTCTACCCGACCACCGAGCAGGGCCTGCAGGCGCTGGTCGAACCGAGCAGCCTGGAGCCGGAACCGCGCAACTTCAAGGAGGGCGGCTATCTCTCCGAAGTGCCGCTGGATCCCTGGGGCAGGCCCTATCTCTACCTCTACCCCGGTGAACACGGCGAAGTGGATATCTATACCCTCGGCGCCGATGGGCTTTCGGGTGGTGAAGACCAGAACGCCGACATCGGCAACTGGAAAAATACGGACGCCTAAGCGCCATGTCCCTGCACCGGCAGCGGGGTTTCAGCCTGCTGGAACTGCTGGTGACGCTGCTGATCATCGTGCTGGCGACCTCGCTGGTGACACTCAATGTCGGCTCGGGCGACGGCGAGGTCCGCCTGCAGTCGGACTTGCGCAGGATCACCGAGGGGGCGACTTTCGCCCTGGATGAAGCGCAGTTCTCCGGTACCGACTACGGCCTTTTGCTGCGCCTGGAGCTGGAGCATGGCAAGGAAAGCTACAGTTGGCAGTGGCGCCAGCGAATGCTGGCGGGCTGGCGTGAGCCCGAGGGCGAACGCGAGATCTTCGCCGCCGGTACGCTGCCGGAAGGCATCGAACTGCAACTGGAAATCGATGAGGTGATCCAGTCCCGTGATATTCTCCTGCCCGCTTCCGAATACCCCGAACCCCAGTTGGTGTTCTATTCCAGCGGCGAGACCCAGCCCGGGGCCATCGATATCCGCGCCAGCGAAAACGGTGAGTTGTTGTGGCGTATCGAGTGGGGTGTGCTGGGCGATTTCCAGCTCCTGTCACGCGGCGTGCCCGCGGCGGATGATGCCCTGTGAGTCGCTCCCGGATGAAGGTCGGCGGGTTTACCCTGATCGAGGTCATGGTGGCCCTGGCCGTAGTGGCCCTGGCGCTGCCGGCGCTATTGTTCGCCCTCTCCCAGCAGGTGGACGCGACCGCTTACCTGCGGGACAAATCCCTGGCTTATGCGGTGGGTGCCAACAAACTCTCGGAGCTGCGTCTGCTCGCCCAGGCCCAGGGCGACCTGATGAAGGGTGAGGACAGTGGCGTGACCAGCATGGCGCAGCGCGAATGGTACTGGTGGGTGAACAGCACTGCGACCGACGTCGCACAGTTCTACCGGGTGGAAATTACCGTGGCCTCCAGCGAGACGAGCCGGGCGACGCCGCTCTATACCCTGACCGCGTTTCTGCCCACGGATTTCCAGACGGATCCGGGCCTGGAGGCGGCCAGTGGCGAGTAAGCGCAGCCGGGGCTTTACCCTTATCGAGGTGCTGATCGCCATGGCGATCACCGCCATCGTTGCGGCCATGGCCTATACCAGTTTCAACACCGTGCTGGTGGGGGTGGACAGTTCCCAGGCCAATGCCGAAAGGTCCTATGCAGTCAATCGCGCCTGGCTGTTCATCTCCCGCGATATCGAGCAACTGGTGGCGCGACCGGTACGCGATGAATTCGGCGAACTGGAGCCAGCGATCCAGGGCGGTCGCGCGGCGCGCTTCACTCTCAGTCTCACCCGCTCCGGCTGGTACAACCCCCTGGGTAACCCGCGCGCCGAAATGGAGCGGGTGAACTACCGCCTCGAGGGCGACACGCTCTACCGCGACAGCTATGCCGTACTGGATCGCTCGGGCAATACCGAGCCGCGTGAAGCCCGCCTGCTGGAGGCGGTGCTGGATTTCCGGGTCTCGTTCCTCGCCAGTATCGCCGCGGCGCGCAGCGTCGGCGACAGCAGTGAACTGGATACCCGGCAGTGGGCCGACAGCTGGGTGGTCGATACCAGCCGTCCGGATGAACTGCCGGACCAACCGGCGGCGATCGAGGTGGTGCTGGAACTGGAGGACTGGGGCGAAATGAGGCGGATTTATGTCCTCCCGCCGATTTAATCCGCCAGCCCGGCAGCGGGGGGCGGCGCTGGTGCTGGCATTGTTGATCTTCGCCATCAGCGCCGCGCTGATTGTCGCCATGCGCGTGGACTTTGGCCGGGTCTACCAGCAGGCCAGTGGCCTGTTTATCGCCGAGCAATCCCGCGCCTACCTGCGCGGCGCGGAGGGGCTGGCCACCCTGGCCCTGCTGGTCGATTACGACGCGGACAAGAAGGATCCGCCCGGCAAGGACACGCTGCAGGACTTCTGGGCACAGGAAGCGACTCCCTACGCCCTCGACGAGGGCTGGCTGTACGGCCACCTGGAGGACCTGCAGGGCCGTTTCAATCTCAATCTGCTGGTCGAGGCCGATCCCGCGCCGGAAGCGGAGGGGCCGCGTTTTACCCCGGCGCAGGCGCAGTTTGTCCGCCTGATTCTCGCGGTCACCGACCCGCCGATGTCGGAGTCCGAAGCGCTCTCCATAGCCAGGGCGGTGGGTGACTGGGTGGACGCGGACAGTAACCCGCGAATGGACGGCGCGGAGGACGATTTCTACCTCAACCGCGAGCCGGCCTACCGGGCCGGCAACCGCCCGCTGCAGGAAGTCAGCGAACTGCGGGCGATCAAGGGCGTTAGCGCCGAGCTCTATGCGGCACTGGAACCCTGGGTGACGGTGTGGCCCCTGGAGGGCGGCAAGCTCAATATCGAGACCGCCCCGGTCACCGTGCTGCGCACCCTGCGCGCCGGGGATACGCTCCAGCCGCTGAGTCACGACGAGGCCCTTGGCCTGGCCCGGCAGCGCTGCGAACAGGCCTTCGAAAGCGTGGATGCCTTTCTCCAGGATACGCTTTTCGCCGACGCCGAGCAGGCGGCACGGGACACCTTGAAATCCCTGCTTACACAGAAGTCCGAGTACTTCCTGCTGGAGGCGGAAGCGGAAGTTGCCGGCAGGCAACGGCGCTTGTACAGTGTGCTGCAACGAAAAAACCGCCAGGTCAGCGTACTCGAACGGACCACCGATGAACGCGTCATGCCACAGCAAATGAAGAGGGAAGATCCTTGCGAGAGCTAGCAATAATCCGCCTGGTGGGCGAGCGCCTGGCCTGGTATCCACCGGGGGCGGCCGACGGTGCGCGCTGGCTCGATGTGGCCGAGGAGCGCGATGCGCTGGCGGCGATTATCGCCCAGCGTCGGCAGGCGGCAATATTTGCGGTTCCGGGTGAGGACCTGCGCCTGCTGCGTATCACGGTCGCTCCGGAAGAGCGCCGCCACCTCGACAAGTCCCTGCCCTTCATGCTCGAGGAGGAACTGGTCGAGGATGTCGACGAATTGCATTTCGCCCGCGTGGCCCTGGCGGATCACGAACTGGCGGTGGCCGTTTGCACCAATGCCTGCATGGAGCGCTATCGGGAGGCGCTCTCGGTCCTGCCGCCGGTCGGCCAGTGGCTGCCGGAACCCCTGCTCCTGCCCTGGCAGGAAGGGGAGTGGTGCCTGGTACTCGAGGACGGGCGCGCCGTGCTGCGCTACGGACGCAGCGAGGGCTTCTGCGTCGAGCGCGAGTTGCTGCCGATGATGCTGGAGTCACTGCTGCAAAGTGGCGAGTCCCCGGAACAGGTGGTGATCTACGGCGACGACCAGGAGGCGGACCTCGGCCTGATGCCGGCGGCCCTGCAGGTGAAACCCCAGTGGCGTCGCGGCGGTTTCTACGCTGCCCTGTTGGTGGCCGACCAGCCGGATCCGCTGCTCAACCTGCGCCAGGGCGATTTCGCTCCGCGCCTGCCTCTGGAGCGCTGGTGGCGGCAGTGGCGGGTGGCGGCGGTTCTTTTAGCCGCGGCCTTTGCCATTCACCTGGTCGCCGGCTGGGTACAACTGCGCCAGTTGGAGGCGCAGAATCTGGCCCTGCGGGCGGAGATCGAACAGACCTACCGCCAGGTGATTCCCCGCGGCATGGTGCCCGAACCCGAGCGCCAGTTGCGCCGGCAACTTGACGAGCTGGGAGGTACCGCAAGCGGCAGCGGTTTCAGCAGCCTGATGGCTCGCGTGGGCGAGGTCGTCAGTAACAATCCCGGCAGCAGCCTGGTCAGTGTCAACTACAACGACCGCGCCGCGGAGATGCGCCTGAATATTCTCGCTGCGGATTACGAGGAAGTGGAGCGGATAAGAGCCGGGTTCGTCGACGCCGGGCTGGAGGCCTCACTGGAAAACAGTAGCGCGTCGGGGGAGCAGGTGCGGGCGCGCCTGCGGATCGGGGGTCGGACATGAAACAGTGGTTTGAAGGGCTGACCCAGCGCGAACAACTCTATCTTCTGGTCCTGGGCCTGGCACTGGGGCTCTACCTCCTGTTCATCCTGGCGATCCGTCCGCTTGGCGCTGCCCAGAGCGATCTCGCGCAGCGCAATAACACGGTGGCGGAATCGCTGCAGCGCATCGACGTGATGGTTTCGCAGATTCTCTCCCTGCGTGAGAGCGGCGCCCGTTCGAGTGCGCCGCGCAACCTGACCAGCCTGGTCAACAGCTCCACCGCCGAGCAGGGCCTCGCCGTTGCCCGGCTCCAGCCCAACAGCCGGGGGGAGGTGCAGGTACGCCTTGAGAATGCCGCTTTCGACTCCCTGGCAGCCTGGTTGTACAGCATGGAATACCGCGAACAACTGGTGGTCCAGGAAGTCTCGATCACCCAGGCCAATGCCCCCGGCACGGTTAACGCAACGGTAAGACTGGGACCCCCGGGCTGATGCGTGGACGCCTGCTGCCAGCCCTGTTGCTGGGCCTGTTGTTGTTGTGCGTGCTGATCGCCACTGCGCCGGCGAGCCTGTTGGCGCTGCTGCTGCCGCGGGAGCAGGTGCTGCTCCAGGGGCTTTCGGGCACTGTCTGGCACGGCCGGGCCAGTCGCGCCATGATCGCCAGCAACGCCGGTTATGTGCATCTGGGCCGGCTCGAGTGGCAATTGAAGCCCCTGTCCCTGTTCCTGCTGTCACCGGCCGCGCAGATAGACACGGACTGGGGGGCCCAGCGCCTGAGCGCGGAAGTGCAGCGCAGCGCGGGTGGGGATATACGCCTGCGGGATGCCGATGCCCAGGTCAGCGCCGCCCTGCTGGGAAATTTCCTCCCGGTGCGGCTGGGCGGTGACTTTTCCCTGCAGGCAGAGGAACTGCGCCTGCGGGATGGCTTGCCGCAGCGTATCAGCGGCAGGCTGGTCTGGCAGGGCGCCGGCTGGGAGTCACCCCGCGGCATGCGTCCGCTGGGAACCTATGCCGTGGATGTCAGCACCCCGGAGGATGGCAAGATACTCGGCGAGGTGCTGACGCTTTCCGGTGAAGTCAGCGCCGAGGGCGAGGTGCGCTGGGAGCAGGGGCGTTACGGCGTCGATATCCTGCTGCGCGGCGCCGGTCTGGACGATCCCCAGTTACGCCAGGCCCTGCAGTTGATGGCGGCGCCCGAGGGTGAGGGGTTCCGGGTCCGCCTCGATGGCACGCTCCCGGCCGCCCTGTAGGAATCCGCTCCCCGGACGATCATCGCTCACGGAATGAACTCCCACAGCGCTTTCCAATACCTGCGGGAATTTATCCCCCCGGGCGATTTTCGCGCAAATCCGGTAAAATGCGCGCCCCTGCCCAGCCACTAGCGGAATCAGCATGCCTGCAACAGCCCAACGCCTCACTGCCCTGCGCAGCGTGATGAGCGAGCGCAATTACGACGCCCTCGTCGTCCCGCGTGCCGACGAGTACCTCGGCGAATACCTGCCTGCCCACAATGAGCGCATGCACTGGGCCTCCGGCTTCACCGGCTCCGCCGGCGTGGTCATCGTGCTCGCCGAAAGCGCGGCGATTTTCGTCGACGGGCGCTACACCGTCCAGGTGCGCCAGGAGGTGGACAGCGCGCTGTTCGAAATCCGCGACCTGGTGTCAGACCCCCACGTGGCCTGGCTGGCCGGCGTACTCGCGGCGGGCAGTCGCGTGGCCTGCGATCCCCGGCTGCACACCCTGGCCTGGTTCCGCGCGGCGTCGGCAACTCTCGAGGAGGCCGGACACAGCCTGGTCGCGGATGCGGACAACATCGTCGACCAGTGCTGGCAGGGGCGCCCGCAGGCGGAGGTATCCCCGGCAATCCTGCTCGATGAGCAATACACCGGCGCTTCCAGCGCAGAAAAGCGCGAGCGTATTGCCGGGCAGGTGCGGGCGGCAGGGGCCGATGCGGCACTGATCTTCGCACCCGATTCAGTGAGCTGGCTGCTCAACCTGCGCGGCACCGATATTCCCTGCCTGCCGGTGCTGCAGTCCTTCGCCCTGTTATTCGCCGATGGCAGCGCCGAGGTTTTCGTCGACCCGGGCCGGATTCCGGAAGCCGCGGCGGCGCACGTGGGGGAGGGGGTTGGTTTCTATACTGAAACCGAGGCCCCGGGGCGCTTTGCTGCACTGGCCGGGAAGCGGGTCATGGCCGACCCGGACAGTGCCAATGCCTGGTCCCAGTTGGCGCTGCAGGACGCGGGTGCACTATTGTTGCCTAAAAGCGATCCTGTACTGCTTCCCAAGGCCTGTAAAAATACTGTGGAAGTAGAGGGTGCGCGCGCTGCCCATCGCCGGGACGCGGTGGCGGAAGTGCGCTTCCTCGCCTGGCTCGACCGGGAAGTCGAGGCCGGGCGGCTGCACGACGAGGAGACCCTTGCGGCAAAGCTGGGAGAACTGCGCCAGGAAAACGCCCACTATCATGGCCCCTCCTTCGATACCATTTCCGCCGCCGGCGGCAACGCGGCCATGTGCCACTACAATCACCGCAATGCCGCTGCGCCGGGTGAACTGGCCATGGATTCGGTGTATCTGGTGGACAGCGGTGGCCAGTACACCGACGGCACCACCGACATTACCCGCACGGTCGCCATCGGCGACCCGGGTGCGGAAGTCCGGCGCCTGTTCACACTGGTGCTCAAGGGACATATCTCCCTGGATTGCGCGCGTTTTCCCGCCGGTACCAGCGGCACCCAGCTCGACGCGCTGGCCCGCCAGCACCTGTGGCAGCATGGCTACGATTTCGCCCACGGCACCGGCCACGGGGTCGGGGCTTTCCTCAGTGTGCACGAAGGTCCCCAGCGGATTGCCAAGGCCTGGAATGGCACGTCTCTGGCGCCGGGCATGATCGTCAGCAACGAGCCCGGCTACTATCGCGATGGTGAATTCGGTATCCGTTGCGAAAACCTGGTGGTGGTCAGCGAGTGCGAGGCAGAGGGTGAGACTCCCGTCTACGGTTTCGAGGCCCTCACCCTGGTGCCTTTCGACCGGCGCCTGCTGGACAGGGAGCTCTTGAGCGAAGGCGAAGTGGATTGGCTCAACGCGTACCATTCCCGGGTGCGTGAAACTGTCGCACCGCTGCTCGAGGGCGCGGATCGCGACTGGCTGGAACAGGCTACGGCGGCGCTGTAGACTGATCCCGCGACGTAAAAACAACAACGACACAGATAAAGAACGACTAGCAGGGAGAGGGGTATGGTGGCAGCTGCCGGAGAACACTGGTCCTCGCGTTTCGCGTTTATCATGGCATCCGTCGGCTTTGCCGTCGGTCTCGGCAATATCTGGCGCTTCCCCTATATCACGGGGGAGAACGGGGGCGCCGCCTTCGTCCTGATCTACCTGGTATGCGCGTTCTGCATCGGTCTTCCGGTGCTGATGGCGGAGCTGATGATCGGCCGCCGGGGCCAGGCGAGCCCGCCCACCGCGGTGGCCAATGTTGCCGAGCGCGCGCGACGCTCCCGCCACTGGAAGGTGGTTGGCGGGATGGGGCTGCTGGCGGCCTACACCATCGAAGTCGTATACGCCGGGGTTGTCGGTTGGGTCCTGTGGTACCTCTACAAGGCCGCCACTACCGGGTTCGCCGGGATGGACGTGGCGAGCGCCGAGAGCACTTTCAACGGCGTCTTGCAGGATAACCTCGGCATGCTGTTCTGGACCCTGGTCGGCCTGGCGATTACCGGGTTCATCATCCATGCCGGGGTACAGAAGGGCATCGAGCGCGCGGTCAGTGTCATGATGCCGGCGATGCTGCTCCTGCTGGTCGGGTTGGCCACCTACAATTACTTCGCCGGCGGTTTCAGCGAGGCCATACACTGGCTGTTCACCCCGGATTTCAGCAAGATCGGCTGGGAGACCGTACTCGCGGCGATCGGCCAGGCCTTTTTCTCCATCAGCGTCGCCATGGGCGGCATGATGACCTACGGTTCCTACCTGCCGAAGGACATTTCCATTGCCCGTTCCGCGATTATCGTCGTCATCGCCGATACCTGCGTGGCCCTGATCGCCGGCCTGGTGATCTTCCCCGCGGTATTCAACTACGGCCTCGATCCCGCCGCCGGCGCCGGCCTGATCTTCCAGACGCTCCCCATCGCCTTTGCCCAGATGCCCGGCGGCTATCTCTTCGCCGTGGTGTTCTTTGTCATCCTCTCGGTGGCGGGGATCACTTCCATGGTGGGCCTCGTGGAAACGGTCAACGCCTGGGTCGAGGAGCGTTTCGGCATGAGCCGCCACCGCAGCGCGATGCTGGTCGTCGGCTCCATCGCGGTCCTCAGCATCGTCAGCCTGATGTCCTACAACATCATCGGCGATCTCGCGGTCGGCGGGCGCAACTTCAACGACCTGCTGGACGGTTTCTCCAACCTGATCCTGCTGCCTCTCGGCGGCCTGCTGATCGCCCTGTTCGCGGGCTGGGTCATGCACCGCGAGGATAGCCGCGACGAACTCATTGCGCTCGGCGATTCGGGCTTCGCGCTGTGGCGGACGCTGGTGCGCTTCGTCGTGCCCCCGGCCTTGTTGTTGATCTTTGTGATGGGGATTGTGGCGTAGCTGGTTTTTTCGGGGGGCTTGGGATTTGGCCGGCGGCCTTTCGGCCGCTGCGTTGCCTGCGGGTGGTTATGCTCTTTTACTTCATTGCGGGCGCATGCGGCGCGAACTCTATATCTTCTTACTTTAGTCACCAACACAGCGCGCCCCTCATACCGAACCAACCCTCCCACGAAGCACCGCCCCTGCACCAGTCCTGGCGGCACTCCTGTTATCGGTCGCAACTCGCGAGGTAAAGAACACCAGGGGCCAACGCGCCGCAAGCGCCCGCAATGAAGAAAAAGTCCTTCACCGCGCAGCGCCAATGCAGCGGCCGCAAGGCCGCCACACGCCAGGCCCGCCACACGCCAAGTCCCTACCTAAAGCACCGGCGCCATCAAGCGAGCCGCAGCCATCCCGAGAATGAACCAGATCGGCCGCTTGGCGAAGTCCTCGCGTCCCACCTGTCGGGAATGGGCGAAGTCCGCTTCCAGCATGGACGCGACCTCCCCGGCCAGCACAAGGTCGTGTACCAGCAGCGTGATCTCGAAATTCAGGCGGAAAGAGCGGTTGTCGAAATTCGCCGTGCCCACGGCGACCAGTTCGTCGTCCATGAGCACGACCTTCTGGTGCAGGAAGCCCCCGCGGTAGCGGTAGAACTTGACCCCCGCCGGCAGCAGTTCCCGGGTGTATGACCAGTTGGCCATGCCGACCACCGGGCCGTCCGGTTCGTCCGGAATCAGGACCCGCACATCGACACCGTTGAGCGCCGCCAGCTGCAGCGCATTGACGATACCGCGGTCGGGGACGAAGTAGGGCGTGGTAATCCAGATCCGGCGGCGTGCCGCCACCAGGATCTGCAGGAACATCAGGGTTGCCTCCTCGTATTCGCTGGCCGGGTCGGAGGGGTAGACCAGCACCTCGGTGTCGCCGGAGGCGGCGCCGCTGAATTCCCAGTTGATATCCAGGTGCTTCCCGGTGGCCCACAGCCAGTCGGTGGCAAAGGCCAGTTCAGTACCCATCACGGCGGGCCCGCGCAGTCGCAGGTGAGTGTCGCGCCAGTGGCCGATACGCGGGTTCTCCCCGAGGTACTCGTCACCCACATTGTGACCGCCGACCCAGGCGCTGTGCCCGTCCACCACCACCACCTTGCGGTGGTTGCGGAAATTGAGCTGGAAGCGATTGCGCCGTCCCTGGGTGGTATTGAAGCGCCAGGCCTGCACGCCGCTCATGCGCAGCTGTTTCAACAGGCGGGATTTCTCGAAGGCCCGGCTGCCAATCTCGTCGAAGAGCAGGTAGACCTGGACACCCTCGCGGGCCTTGTCTGCGAGGACGCGACTGATCTCGTGGCCGAGCTTGTCGTCGCGGATGATGTAGAACTGGAACAGGATGTATTTCTGCGCGTCGCGCAGGCCGGCGAGTATGCTGGCGAAAGTCTGTTGCCCATCAATGAGTAACTGGACCTCGTTGCCCCGGGTCGCCGGCATGCGGGCGAGATTGAACAGGCTGGCGAAGAGGGGCGGGCTCTGGCCGGGCTCCAGCAGGTAGCTGTGGAGGCTGGAACTCACCCGCTCCAGTAACTGGTAGGTTTCCGCCTCGGTTTCGTCCAGTTTTTCCTGGTAGCCGTCAAAGCGGCTGCGACCGAAGACCAGGTAGAGGGGGACCGAGATCCAGGGCATGGAGAGCAGTGTTACCGTCCAGGCAATCGCACCCTGTGAGGTTCTCGCCTTGAGGATGGATTCCAGGGCGCAGAAGATCGCCGCCAGGTAGAGCAGCGCGATTCCGATACCGATCACTTGCGGGAGCAGTTCGCTGGTCACCTTAGTGCGTCACCGTGGCTCTCCTGCCTCGGGCGCGGGGCCCGGGGCCGGTTCATCCGGGGGGACGAACTGGATCAGCGCGATGGCCAGCAATACGATGGCGAACAGGCACCAGTACAGGGTCTTTTTCGTCATAGGGCAGTGCATCCCGGCTACGCCGGCAGGATAGCATCGACCGCGGGGCGCTGCACTGTCCGAATCTCCCATCTTTGCTTTACAGCGCCGTGTCCCTTGCCCCTATACTTTTCTGCGTGAAAGACCTGGACCGACACTACAGGGACATCGGGACCTGCCTGCTCGTCATCAATCGTGAGGATGGCCTCGTGCTCGACGCCTTTGGATCTCTGCCGGTGCCAGTCGAGGAGGGCTGCGAGGGTCGCGACTGGCGCGATGTGCTCGGTGTGCCCGCCGACGGCAGTGGTGTGGTGTCCCAGGCGCTCTCGGCAGACGTGGCGACACCCCTGCCGCCGATGATCATCGGTATGGGCGCGGACCGGGACTGCGTGGTCGGCGGCATGCTGGTGCCGCAGGATTGGCAGGGGCGGCCTGCGGCGCTGATGTTCCTGAGGGAACTGGCGCTCCCGGTAGGGCCCGACCTGGAGGCGGAAATCCGTGAGCAGGACATCGTCGCCGTGCTGGGCGTTCACCTGCTGGAGTTCAGTCCCTCCTGGGGGGCCGCGGAAACAGAACAGCTGATGATGGACCTGCGCAGCGGCCTGCAGCAGATCCTGCGCGAGGCGGACCTGCTCGGGCTGCCGGAAGGGGCGACAATCACGGTCGTGCTGAGGGAGATCGAACCGGAAGCTGCGCTGGACATCACCCGTGCGCTTTTATCGCACCTGCACCAGCGCCTCGGCGGGCGCGGTGGTGGCGCCCAGTACGCCAGGGCCTGTGCCGGCCTGTCCCAGCGGCAGGAGGGCCAGTCCGCGCTGATGGCGCTGGTGGCGGCCAACACTGCCCTCCTGCAAGCCCAGGCGGGTGGCGAGGAGCGAATCCGCTTTTCCAGTCCCTGGGATCCCCAGGCGCTGGCTGCGCGCTCTCTCAACGCCTCGGGTGCATTTCGCGACAGGGTGGTCGATGAGACCGCGCGGGCCTTCCTGCAAACCCTTGTCGCCCTGCCGTTTCGTCGCGATCCCGATTACGCCGAGGCGGTGCTGCGCTTCACCGTCCAGCAGCCGGGTTTGAAAGCCGCGGCACTGCTGCGCTCACGGGGCGCGGCGAGCATGGACTGCCTGGCGGCCGCGGTCGTATCCAGTGGGCAGGTGCGCTGTACCGGGGCCGGTCGCGTGCCGCGAACGGTGCAGGGCCCGCTGCGCCGCATCGAGAAACAGGGCGAGAGTTTTCTCCAGGGCCTGGTCGGCGAGGGCTTCGCCCTCTATCCATTGGCGGATCAGCGTGGTGAATGGGGCTACCTGCTGCTGGTCGACGAACACGCCGACACGCCGGGTTTCAGGCCCGGCAGCGCGGCGCTGCAGCTGGTCGGGCCGCGCCTGAGCGCCAGCCTGGAGGTCGGCGGCGCGGATGGCGCCGCCCAGCTCCCCGCCAGGGAGATGGAAAAAGGCATCGAAGGCTATGTGCTGGATAACATGGAGGGAGCCATCGACCAGGCGGTTTTCCTCGCCGGTGTCGATATTCCCGTGGCGATTATCGGCGAGCAGGGCACCGGCAAGATGTACGTCGCCCAGATCGTACACAATGAGGGGGGCGGCACAGCGGACGGTCTGTTGAAGCTGGATTGCCGGTCCTATCGCAACCGGGCCGAAGCCTGGTCCCGAATCACCGATGCGCTGCGCGGGGAGGATGGCCGGACCCTTGTATTCAAGTCACCGCAGCTCCTGCACACGGAAATCCAGGCGCGGCTGGCCCGGGTGCTGGCGAGCCGTACCCTGACTGACGAAAGTGGTGAGAGCCGCTACATTTCCCGCAACCGCTTCATCGCGCTGCTGCCGATGGAGCCCGCCCAGCTGGTGCAGCGCGGGGAATTCGACGCCCGTCTCGCCGGCGTATTTGCCGGCTATCCGATCCAGGTGCCGCCGCTGCGGGAGAGGCGCCGGGCAGTGCTGCGCTGGGCGCACAAGATACTGGAGCAGGAGAGTGCGGTGACCGACCGCCGCATGCTCGGTTTCACCCCGGACGCCGAGCGCGCCCTGCGCGAGCACGACTGGCCGGGCAATATCAGTGAAATGCGCCAGCTGATCCGCAACGCCCTCACCCGCACTGACAAGGAGTGGCTGACCCCGGTCGATCTCGGTCTGTACCTGGGTATATCCCCGGATGGCCGGGCGGCGGCGAACCAGGAACGCCCATTCCTCGAACTGCTACAGGAAAAACAGCAGGAGGAGCCCCAGTACGTACCCTCGTCCCAGGACGAATTGCGTCTCGCGCTCGGCGAGGCGCTGGCGGCATCCCTGGAGACCGGCGTGATCCGGCCCCTGGGCGAATGGCTGGACGACGAGATCATCGAGGCGACCTGCACGCGCTTTGGCGACGATGCGCGCAGTGCCAGTGAATTCCTGCATACCCGGGCGCGGAATATCGGACGCTGGCTGCCCCGGGTCAGGGAGCGCCAGGTGGAGCGCGAGGGCAGCCTGCTGTGGCAGGATACCCGCCAGTTGGTGAAACAGTGGATACTGGAATGCCCGCCCTCGCCGCACCCGCCACAGCAGCTCGCCGCGGATATTCTCCTGTCGCTGGTATTGCAGGAGTGCGAGGGACTCAGTGTTGCCGAGCGGGCGCGGATAATGGGGGTATCGACCCCGACCTACCAGAAGCGCCTGAAAAACTACCTGGAAAACAACTGACGAGGTGAGCATGGCGGAAAAGCGTGCGAATCGCAGCGTGGCAGATTACGCCGAACAGTTTGCGGCCCTGGCCCAGGAGGGCAGCCCGAGCAACCTCGGTTTCTCGGCCCGACTCAACATGCTCTGGGATCTCGCGGGGGTCGCGCCCTCCCTGTTCGAGGGGCGGGTGCTGGGCATCATCGCCATCAACCCGGAGTGGCGCGAGAGCGAAGTGCGCAAGTGGCTGCAAAAGGATGTCATACCGCCCCTGGCCGAATTGCGTAACATGGTCCGATTCCTGGTGGCCCAACTGGACCAGGCGCAGGATGCCAACCGCTGGGAGGCATTCCTTATCTACGGCTCGCCGGTGGTCTCCTCCCCGGTGAATAACGCCATGTACCGGGAGGACCAGGTACGGCGCGAGATCGCTTCGCTGATCTTCGCCCAGGTGGCCGACGAATACGGCATCCCTCCCTCCGCCTACGATGCCGACAAGGCCTTCCAGCGCTGCTTGGCGCTGATGCACAAGTTCAACATCTACGAGTTGCAGGATTTCCAGCCCGGCCACCTCGAACCCTTCAAGAACTACATGTTCCCCAGCGAGTAACTGCACCCAATTGGGGCTTCGCCGGGCCGAACTGTGGCATCGGTCACAGTCTGGCCGCGTAAACTGGTGAAATCTGCAGTTTTTTGTTGCTGCTATTTTGAGCGCTATAAATACTGTGAAGGTAATGCGCAGGCGTATTTCAACTCAGAATACTGACACGAACTGAGGATGAGCATGAGTGATCAAGACCAGGAAATGGATATTAGCGGCGTCAAAATCGCCATCGTGGACGATGCCAAGACTATCCGCATGATGATGTCCCATACCCTCAAGGGTATGGGCTGTGAGGTGGAGTGTGCCGAGGACGGCTACAAGGCGTTGGGGATGCTGCGGCGCTTCAAACCCGACCTGATCTTTCTCGACATCACCATGCCGGAACTCGACGGCTACCAGACCTGCACCCTGATCCGCAACGCAGAGGACACGCGCGACACCCCGGTTGTCATGCTGTCTTCCTCCGACGGGATCTTCGATATCGCCAAGGGGCAGGCCCGTGGAGCGACTGCCCACGTTACCAAAATCCCGCCCGAGAGCGTCCTGCGCCAGCTTATTTTCAATCACACCCGCCAGCGCAAGGTAGCCTGAGGGGCTCTCGATGAGTGCCCTGCTGCGGAGTTTCGACGCCCTGGAACGGCGCTACGCCGCCGAGGCCGTGACGCCGCCGGAGCGTGCGCCACAGGACGAACTCTGGGTGGGTACCTGCCTGGGAATCGCCGGTGTGCCCCTGCTGGTGGGCGAGGGCGAGATGGAAGAAATTATCGAAACACCGAAGGTGACGGCGATTCCCGGCACCAAGCCCTGGGTACTGGGCGTCGGATCCCGTCTCGGCGGGCCGATCCCGGTGATCAGCGGCGATGTCTTTTTTCGCAAGAAGCCCTACGCCGGCAGGCCGCGGGATTACTGCATGGTCCTGAACCAGCGAGGCTTTTACCTGGCAATCACCTTGAGTGGCCTGGAACGCGACCTGAAGTTTCCAGCACGGGAGCGCGACATGGCGCTGCCGGTAGATCCGGATTTTGTCGCCTACGCACTCGGCGGCTTCGCCGATGGCGAGCGCAATCTCTTCGTACTGGACATAGAGCGCCTGATGATGGACAGCGAGTTCGTCAACGCGGCACAAAGCAAACCGAACACACATGAGGTAGTGAATAATGACTAGTCCGAACAAGACGAAGGCCGCTTCCCGGTTACGTCATTTACTTCTCGGCCTCGGCGGCATCGCCTGTGTCGCGCTGATCGCTTATGGCGGCTACGTCATCGACCGCGAGATCGGCCAGGAGGGGCAGCACAACGCCCTCACCGATGAACTGGCCAGCCTGGCGAGGGAGGTCGCTATCGCCGCGAGGTCCACTGCCAGCGGTGATCAGCAGGCCTTCGATCTGCTCAAGGAGAAAAGCAGCGCCTTCGAAGAGCGCCTGTCCCGGGTCGACAGCGTCCAGTTGAACGAACAACTGAGCCTTGTCGACCTGAACTGGCAACCGGTCAAGCGCGCCACCCAGACCCTGGCGGAAGCGGCGCCCCGGGCAGTGTTCGTGCATGAAATAGAAAGCGAGCTGTCGGGCAACGTGCGCCCCATGCAGAGGGAACTGAGCTCGGTGGTAGAGCTGTTGAAGCAACGCCAGGTTTCATCGGATACCCTGGTGGCAGCGCAGAAAGCGCCCTGGCTGCTGGAACGTATGAGCAGCAATGTGAACAAGATTCTCGCCGGTGTGGAGGACAACCAGGTAGCGGCGGATGAATTCCGCACGGATGCCGGGGACTTCGTTCGCATCGTCCAGGGGCTGACCCGGGGTGATGAACTCACCGGCATCCAGAAGGCGGCCAACCCTGAGGCAATCGAGTCCCTGAGCAAGGCCTATCGCCTGTTTTCGCCCATTTCGAATTCACTGGACCGGATTGTCGGCGCCGCGGCCGATCTGCGCCAGGCGGCAGCGGCACGGGCGAGTATCGAAGAGAACAGCATAGCGCTCAATACGTCCATCGCCGAGCTGCAGACTGCGGTCAACAGTGTGGCGGCAGGGCGCCTGTATGGCGCCGGTAATCTGGTTGCGCTGTTTGTCGCCCCGGCACTGCTGGCCCTGTGCCTGCTGCTGGCGATGTTCTTCGGCCAGCGCCGCCGTGAGAGCAGGGCGTCTAGCGGCTTCGGTGAAATCAACGCGGCCCTGGCGCGCCTCGGTCGTGGCGACCTGAGTGTGGAAGCGGCGGAGGATAACCCGGTAACCGGCGAACTGGCGCGGGCCCTGAACAACGCGGCGCGTGAGCAGTGCGGGATGGTAACCCGGGTTCGAACCCCGTTTGAAAGTGCGGTTGCCGCCATTGACGGCATTCGCAACAGTGCCCGGGCGCAGGTCCAGAAGGGCCGCGAACTGACCCGCTCCGTGGTCGAGTCCACCGAGACTGCCACCGAGATGGTGCGTACCAGCGAAGGCATCAAGGCGGCTACTGGCCGGGCGTCGGAAACATCCGATCGCAACTCCCGCAAGGTCGCCCAGGGTTATGAGCTGACCAAGGATATGTCGCGGGCTTCCGCGGCGGTGCGTGAATCGGTCCAGGAGACCTCGAAATCCGCCAAGCGCCAGAGTGAGCTGATTCAGTCGGTCACCGCGGCGGCGGAGTACATCCAGGCCCTCAATACCAAGATTTCAGTTGTTGCGATCAACACCCGTATCGAGGCGGAAAAAGCCGGGGAGTACGGCAGGCCCTTCCTCGGTATTGCGGAGTCCATCGCGGAACTCCTGCGTGAAGCGGAGGAAGAGGGACGCAAAATTATCACCGAGGTGCGCATGTTGCAGAACATGTCCGCGGACAACCTCTCCAGCATGGAGACGACTGTAGGCACTGTGGTAACCATTCTCGGCTATATCGAACGACTCGATTCCTCGCTGGAGGAAATCAACGCGGGTTCCACCGCGATCAGCGAGATCATCTCCGCGGTCGACCAGTCCGCCGGCCAGTCCGCCGCCAATGCGCTGATGATGAGCAACTCGATGGCGCAGATACGTGATCGCAACATCGAAATCAGCGAACTCCACGACTCGGCCCAGAAAGGTGTCGCATCGCTGCAAGCCTCCATCCGAGAGGCCGCGCGGGGACTCGGGGAATTCCGGGTGGGCGGGGACTCGCTCTACGACTCCGGCGCAAGCGGCGGTGAGGTAGAAGACCTGGACAGTTTCCGTTCCGTGGCCAGGGTTTACCGGGAGGAAGAGGTGTCCGACCCGGTGAGTGAAGAGCAAAAACGGGCAATTTCATAATAAACCGAGCAAGGGGAGTCGGCGCCACGCAGCCGGTCCCAATTGATTTGCAAGCGGAGGATTCGCAGTGGCGAGCAAAACTGACATCGTAGCGCTCAAGTGGGTTGTCGGCCTGATGAACAAGCAGGCGGAGAATGCCGAGGCGTCCCTGGTGGAGTTCAGCAACAATCCGGGGGAAAAGCGCCCCCTGTTGCAGTGCATGTGGGCGGTTCACCAGATTACCTCGACCCTGAGGGCCCTGGGCATGCGCAAGGGCGAAATGTTGACCCTGGAAATGGAGCGAAGCCTGAACTGCCTTTACAAGGACATGGTTCAGGGGGAGCGCCAGAAACTCGCCATGGGTGGGTTGATGCAGGCCCTGAAGGTGCTTCCGGCCTATTTCGCCCATGCCCAGAACGCCCGCGCAGACACCGGCCAGGGGCTGGAACAGCACGTCAATGACCTGCGCCGCTGGGTTGGCGAACGTCCCCGTCCGAGAGCGTACTTTTTCACCGTCGATATCCCCGAGGGTTCGGGCATTACCCAGGGCGCTTCCCCGGCTGACGACGAAGAGATGCGCAGCCGCGCCAACGTGATGCTGGCGCTCTACCTGGAAATGGTCAAGCTGGCGCTGCGCCGCAAAAAAGTCGGCGAAAGCATGAAGACCGTCGCCCGAGTGGCCCGGCGCATGCAGAATCTTTCTGCCGGTACGCTGCCCGAGCGTTACTGGATGACCCTGATCGGTATCTGCGAAGGGGTGGCCGGCGGCCTTATCGTGCCGGACGAATGTATTGCCCAGATATTCAAGGCAGGTGCCTTCCTGATCAAGTATGCGCGGGAAAACGGGGCCCAGGTCGATCCCTCCGTGGACTACGAAGCCCTGCAACAGCAGATGCTCTACTACATCGCCAGCTGCAAGGCCCGGCCCCTGCACATTGCGCGTATCCGCGAGGCCTTCGGCATCGGGGAGAATACCCTGGAGGAGGCCAATCGCGGCCTGATCCACACCGACGCGCTGGTCACCGCACTGAGTGCGGCGCTGGAACAGTTGAATGGTGTAGTGGAAACCCTGAATTCCCAGGACCTCAAGGAAATCGCACGCTCCGGCGGAGCAGAAATCAACCGTCGCGTGCTGGACGGCATCGAGGCTGCGACTTTCCGCCTCGAGGCGGCGGGCCAGTTCGCCCACGCGGATTCCCTGAACACCGTGCAGAATCGCCTGGAGCGCGTATTCACGGGAGGCTACAAGGAGTCGCCCGAGCAGCAGTCACAGGCGATCAACGACATCATCCGCGGCATCGTCGACGTCAAGCTGGATATCGAGCACAAACTCGAACACGGCTTGTCCAGTTCGTTCTCGAGCCGGGAATTCGAACTGCGTGAAAGTGTGGTCAGCGCCACCTTCAACCACATGGGCCTGGTCGAGAACTACATGCACCAGATCCTGCGTCGCAAGTCGCTGGCCAGCGCCCTCGCGCGCAAGCCCAACGATACCGAGTCCACCCTGCGCCTGACGGTCGCTCTCAATCGCTATCTCAACAAGTCCGACCAGGGGCACGAAGCCCTGCGCAAGGCGGTGCGAGATGCGGATGCCGGCGACCCGGACCTGGACCTGCTGTTCGAACTGGCGAAGGATTTCCTCAACGAGCAGGAAACCATCGCCGACCGCAAGGCCATCGATCTTTCACTGGGCTTGCTGGCGGAAATTGCCGGCGCCCTGAGCTTCGCCGGCATGGACCGGGAAAGCCAGATTATCGACCGCCTGCACAGCTGGCTGTCGGCAGCCAGCAAGGCTGGCGAGGTGCGCGAGGACGATGCCTTCCGCTGCTTCGCGGAGGCTTTCGCGCAGTTGGAGCTGCACCTGCAGCGCTCGATCAGCGATCCGCTGGAGGACACTTCCCACATGCTCGTCATTGCCGAGCAGCGTGTCACTGACCTCGAGGAGCGCGCAGCCAGTCTCTCCAGTGGTGCGGACGTCGCCCAGGGCAACTGGTCGGAAGCCCGCAGCTATGTCGAAGACGGCGAGGTACCGGTTGAATTCCGCGAGGTGTTCTTTGAGGAATCAGAGGAAATCGTCGCCGAGATCGCCCGTCTGACGCCGCTGTGGATGGCAGACACCAAAGACAGCGAAATGCTCCGCGAAATCCGCCGCCACTTTCACACCTTCAAGGGAAATGGTCGCGCCGTTGGCGCCAATATTCTCGGTGAACTCGGCTGGGCGGCACAGGACATGCTGGACCGCGTACTCGATGGTGACCTCGCGGTGAGCGACAAGCTGGGCGGCCTGCTGCAGGATGTGGTTGCAGCCCTGCCGGAACTGATCGCTTCCTACAAGGACGACAGCGAATTCGATGTCACCCGGGTACGTGAATTGACTGACCGCTGCTTCCGCATGGCAGAGGGCGCTGGCGAAGACCTCGCGGGGACCATGCCCCAGGTCGATGGGGCCTCGCGCAGCTCAGGAAGCGGTGCGGTGTCCGATGAACTGGGACACTGAGCAGTAACTCTGGGGACCCCCCGGAAAAATGGAGATTTATCGTGCAGACTAAAACAAATCCAGCCGGGCCCGAGCAGGACGTGACTGCCGGTGAACCTGGTGTGAGTGGCACCGAACCCGAATCCATGGATGCAGAAGAGCTTTCCCGTGAGGAAACCCTTCAGTGGCTGATGGAACTGGACCGGGATGAGCCTGAAGAGAACGTGTTTATTGTCGCGCGCGGCAGCGCGACGGATTTCTCTCTCAGTGCGCAGGAGGCTGCGGTGGCAGCACGGCCGATGATTCGCGGCCGCGCCGGCGCCGATGACCTGAGTACCTACGTGGGGGAGGAGATCGTCCTCGGCGAGCCCGGCAGCAATATGGGGGGCAGTGCCGACGACGAGATGGCGGATGCCGTGGATGACCACTCGGCGGACTTCGACGCCTTGATGGCGGTGGATTTCTCCCGCGAAGTCAACGATGCAGAAGAAGGCCTGCTGGATGTAGAAGAGGGCAGCGACATCCTCGGGCTCGAGGAAAATGACGATATCGGCGAACACTACCTGGTGGTCAAGCGGGTCAAACGCAACCAGGAAGAGGATGCATCGGCCCCTGTAGCGGCGGCCGAAGTTTCCGGGCAGGCGCCGGTGCCACAGCCTGCCTTCGAAGCGCGTGGCGACGAACAGCACCCTGGCGAACAGGCCGCCGAAGCAGCAGAACTGCCGCTGGTGGAGATGGAACTGGCAGAGGCGGAGCCGCTGCAAGTGGAATCGCCACTGCAAGAGCAGACGGAAGAACTCCTGGTGGCCGCAGCGCCGGAACTGGAGGAAGCGCAACTCCAGATAGACACAGGGGAAACCGCTCTCGAAGCACTGGAGTACGGCGTAGAGGAACTGGAACTCGTCGCCGAGGATTCGGGGTCGGGCGCAGAACAGCCCTTGCTCGATATCGAGGAAGAGGCCTATGGCCTCGAGGAACTTGAGCTCAGCGTCGGACTTGTCGAGCTCGAGCCCGTGGAACCGGAGGCAGAGGACGAAGAATCGGAGCTCGGGCTTCAAGCGGCGGAACTCGAGGTTGAAGAAGCCGAGCCCCGCAGCATCGAGGAAATCGAACCCAGCGCGGCAGAAGCTGCCAGCGCGGAGACGGCCCGGGAGTCGGCTTCCGGTGAAGCCCCGGAGGAGACTTTCGACTTCAGTTTCGACGAGGAACTGGACCTTGTTGCCCTGGCCAGCGACCTGGATGAGATCGGGGAGCTTGCCGAAGAAGCATCGGCCGGGGATCTGGTGGTGGAACTCGCTGCAGCTGAAGACAAGCCTGGCGAATTCGAAGTTTCCGAAGCTACGCTGGCGGAACTCGAGGAGATCGAGGCTATCGATCTCGACGTCGTCGAGGCAGCGACGGAACCCCGCGATTTTGACGACTTGCACGAGGACCTTCGCGAAGTCGTCGAAGCGGGCAGTATTCACACCCTGTTGACGCCGAGACTTCCGGGCCTGATGAGCGAACTGGACGCTGCACTCGCCGCTCGCCTTACCGCCCTGTCTCGCCCCGGTGTGGCAATCGATGCGGATGTTTCCATTGCCGAGACAGCCGCCGATATCGAGGTAGCCGAGGCCGAGGGCTATGCCCCGATGGCGACGGTTTGCAGCGTGATGCCCGAGGCGCTGGCGGATTTGGACAGCCGGCACATCGCTGCGGTCTACCTGCGCCTGCGTGACAGCAGTTCGGGTGAGCTGTACAACCGGATTTTCCACGAGGACGCCGCTGCCGCCGGGCCGGATGACCTTGCACTTATTGGCAGTGAGTCTCGCGAAGAAGAGGCCCCGCTGGCGGAAATGGCAGAGGACGCCGCGGTCGCGGATGACAGTGATTCGGGCGCCCAGAGCACAGCAGAAGAGCTCCGTTTACCGGGCACCGGTGCGGGGCTGCGCCTGGTGGAAACCCGGATATTCGACGAGGACCTGCTGGAGAACGAAGAAACACTCGAAGAACAATTGCGAGCGGCTCCCGAGGGTGCCGAGTGGACCCCGGACAGCGACGAGATCGACGCGATCTTCAGCAACCTCGACAGCGTCGGCTCACTGGACGAAGAGTTCGATGATCTGCCGGCGATCACCGCTCCCGTGGAGGCCCTCGCCGACGAGGAAGTTTTCGAGGCGGCAGGCGCCGGGGGCGACACCGAAGACGATATGTCCTGGTGTATTCCCGAGGAGATTACTTTCTCCCAGTGCAGCCCCTCGGGCGGAGAAATCTTTGACGAGTTCCTCGACGCTTTCATCGAGGAAGGCTCCTCCGAACTGGAGAAACTCGAGGCCGCAATTGGCTCCTGGGAAAGCGACAGGGACAATCCCGAGCACCAGGCGGAGGTCGGGCGGGTCCTGCACACCATCAAGGGAATTGCCAAGGGCGTTGGCCTGCATTATTTCGGCACCCTGATCCACAACTTCGAGACATTGCTCGAGGAACTGCCCAAAGCCGGGCTTGCCGGGGGTGGCGACTACTTCCGCATCGTAAATGCCTGGCTGGATGCCGTTGTGCGAGGTATCGACTTCGTTCAGCAGCAGCGCCGGGATATCGACCGCGAGCTGCCGGGACAGGCACTGGTAGTTGCGCAGTCGCTAGCCGCGGAGCCGCTGGAAGAGGCGGAAATCCCGGTGGCAGAAGCGGTAACAGCAGTACCGGAAGTCTCCGCCGAGACTGCGGCGGCGCCGGCAAAGGCGCCGGTGATGCCCGAGCACACGCCCGACCTGGAGGAAGTTCGACGCAGGGAGGAGGACAAAAAGCTCGCCGACGAAGGTGCGCGGGTCCTCGCTGCGCAGCAGTCGGTGCGGATCACCTCGGAAAAACTGGATCTCCTGCTCAACCTCACCAACCAGGCCCAGCAACTCGGTGTGCGTACTACCCAGACTTCGAGTCGCAGCAAGCGGGCGACAGCGGAATTGCAGGGGCGGCTGACCTCGGTGCGTGCGCATATCGCAGACATCGCCAGCGGTGCCCTGTTCAACGTTTCAGCCACAGGCGAGAATTCCCGCGAGGACCTCGATGCGCTGGAAATGGACCGCTACTCGGAACTCCAGGAAGCGGCCAATATTCTTCGCGAAGGCGTGGAAGACCTCGCCGACCTGATCGAACTGGTCAGCCGTCACAACGGCCAGGCCGAGGCTCTGCTGAAGCAGCAGGCCACGGTGATCTCGTCGATTGGCTCGTCCATTCGCGCCGCCCGCGTGGTGCCGGTATCGCGCCTGTCGCCCGGCCTGCGGCGCCTGGTGCGTACAGTGAGCGCGGATCTGGGCAAGGAGGTCGCCTTCCGGGTCCTGAATGAGGTCGGTACGCTGGACCGGGACGACTACGCCCGCTGCCAGACCATCCTCGAACACATGGTTCGCAATGCACTGGATCACGGCGTTGAGAGTGCGTCCGAGCGCCAGGCTGCAGGCAAGCCCAGTGTCGGCCAGATCACTCTCGACTTGCGCAAGTCCGGTGCAGATACCATTTTCGTGCTCTCTGACGACGGGCGCGGCATGGATCCGGCGAAGATTCGCGAGGCAGCCCGCAGCAAGGGCGTGGGCGGGGATGTCTATGCCCTGACCGACGAAGAGGCCTTGAAGCTGGTGTTCCAGAAGGGCTTCTCCACCGCCTCCGAGGTGAGCCAGATATCCGGCCGTGGTGTCGGCATGGATATCGTCGCCAGCGAATTGCAGAAAATGGGTGGTGAAGTGCGAATTACCTCCGAAATCGGTAAAGGCACTTCCTTCCACATCCGTATTCCCACCAGTGTCGCGGTAAATGGCGCGCTGCTGGTGAGTGCCGGCGACAATTACTATGCGATACCCCTGGGTGGACTCATCGCAGTGGATGAGGTGCCCGTCGACAAATTCTTTGCCGCGGTAGAGGAAGGCGAGAGCCTGGTGATCTCCGGCCTCGATTGCGAGCCCGCCTACCTGGGTACACTGTGCCAGGCCGGTAACCTGCCCGAGCGCTCCGCCTGGCGGCATACGGTCCCCGTGCTGGTCGCCGGTAGCGACGAGCGGCGCATGGCGATCGCTGTGGATGACGTGGAAGAAGCGCTGGAACTGGTGATCCGGACCCTCGGCGCGCAATTTGCCGCCGTCCCCGGCGTTGCTGGTGCCGCGACCACCGCCGATGGTGAAGCGGTAGTGGCCCTGGACCTCAATGTTCTGGTGAGTAGCCTGGGCGAAGGCGAAGGTGCGGTGGTTTCGATCGATCAGCCGCGAGAAGAGAAATTGCTCGCACTGGTAGTGGATGATTCGCGCACCCAGCGCATGGTCGCCACCAGCCAACTGGAATCTGCCGGGCTGGAGACCGCCACTGCGGAAAATGGCGCCGTGGCCATCGACTGGCTGAATACCACAGAGCGCCTGCCCGATATCGTCCTGCTGGACGTGGAGATGCCGGTGAAAGACGGTATCCAGGCCCTGCGGGAGATTCGCAAATCACCGCGATTCAGCGAAATCCCGGTGATCATGATTACCTCCCGTACCGGGATCAAGCACAGGACGCTGGCGGAAGAGGCCGGCTGTAACGGCTACATGGGCAAGCCTTTCAATTTCCGCATGCTCATGGGCCAGATCAACGAACTCACAGGCCACAGGCTGGAACTGGAGTCACAGGAAGCGTGATGGCCGAAGATCCCAAACGCCTCTGTGTGCTGCTGCCCCTGGCCGGGAATCTGCGCTGGGTGGTGCCGCAGAACTGTCTTGCGGAATTGGTGACGGTGCATGCAGCACAAGACACGCCCCCGGCCACCATCGCCTGGCGGGAGCAGGTGGTTCCCGTGCTCGATTTTGGCGCCGAGGACAGCACGCCGTGGTGTGATGCAAAGAGCCAGACCGGCCTGATCGCCGTATTCCTCGGCCTGCGCGAGCAGCCCCTGGAGTACTGGGGTGTGGCGCTGCGTGGCGCCGGCCTGGGCGTGCGAAAGCTCGACCTGGAAAGCGGGGTCGAAGTGGCGGCCGAGGGCGAGTTCGCCCTCGCCGCTGTTGAACTGGAGGGGCAGGTCTACACGCTGCCCGACTTGCCCGCGCTGCAGGCATTTACCTGTGAACAAAACGGGATGGCGACGGCCTGAGGGCCGCCGGCTGCCTCACAAGGGGAAACATCGTGAACCTCGATACCATTGTCCAGCGCATTGAAGAAGCTTTTGGCAGCACCCTGCCGTCCCCCGCGAGTCCCCTGCAGGATGGGGACCTCGAGGTGCTGGCGCGCCTGTTCGGCGACGACGGCTTCCAGGATTACCTCCAGGACGAGATCTCCCGGCAAATCATTCGTGATTACCTGACCAACGCGGTGATCCTGGGTTTCATCCGCGTAGAGAACCTCGACGGACTCGGGGAACTTGTCGATACGCCCGAGCACCGCGCGGCCCTTTCGCTGCATATGCTCATGTCTTCCGTGGAGGAGGCGGCGAGCCTGCTCGAGGGGGGTATAAGCGGTGAACTGACCCGCCTGGAGCCCGCTCCCGACCTCCCGCCGAACATCCATCTGGTTCGCAATTAAGGCCCCTGCGTGCCCGGCCTTCGCTGCCGGGGCGTGCCTCCATGGCCCCTTGTGGCCACTCGAATGATCACTGCTTCCAGTCCGCCCCCGACCAGGGGGCAGCTGCCTTGCTCGCGTGTCGAAAAATTGCGCGCAGGCACGTGAAATTTTGGCACGCGCCGGACGGATTCTGGCTCCAAAGCCTGCCGGCTTAAAAAAAATTGGCCAATAATTACCAAAATTGTGAAATGGAGCAAAATTTTGGCCGATACGGCGTTGCCGACTGCCCTCAAGCGGCTTATAACTTAGCCAGAGCCAGCTTTTATAGGCCAGGGGACGGAAGGGGCCAGTGCAGGGCCGAAGTAAAGCCCACTTCCAGACAGCGAAAAAACAAGGAAGGGAGTTAGCCATGTTGACCATAACGCCAACAGCGGTACTGGGGGATAATCCCGGCGGGGATATCGAGGTTTTCGCGGTGATCGATGGACGGAAAGTTTTCCTGCCACCCGAAGCCAATTACGTGATGCAGGATCGTCGGGGTATCTGGTATTACAGCAAGCGGAAGCCGCGCCCCAAAGAGGGTGATTGGACTCCCAACAAAACCAGTATTTCCTGTCGCAGCGAGGGCGGTTTCGTCCGGGCGCTGAAAACCGATACCGTGCTGCCCTGGCTGGAAACCTGCCAGCGCACTGTTCGCATGGTCAGTCGGGGCGATAACTGCGAACGCCGTCCGGCGGACTGATACGCCAGGCCCGGTGCCTGGCGCTCCTGGCTAAACGGCGATAGCGGGATCGATTTCGGGTTCCGCGGTCGCCAGCCACTCATCGAGTTCCTCGATCCGCTCCAGCAGAATTCCCACCACGCTCGATTCAAGGTGACGATATGCCTCCTTCCAGGGGGCGATATGCATCAGCATCCCGCAACGCTGGCGCAGGGGCATGCTCTCGGGCAGGTCCAAAGGGTTGAGTGTGCGGTTGCGAAAGCCTGAATTCAGCACGGCGGCAACCACTTCATTGTCGCGGCTGTCACGCAATTCCCCCTCGAAACGCCGCAGCGGCATTATCAGTTGGGCCCGGCCCGGAAAATCCGGGTCGGTGATGGCGTTGTGAATCCAGACCGGTAAATCCCTGGCAAGCAAGGTGCGCCGCTGGGCCTCACGCAATTCACTGAGCTTCGGGCTGTAGCGCGGCAAGGCGCGTCGCAGACCCATCTCGCTGCGATTGTGGTACCCCATTGCCGCGAAGGCATCCATCCTCGCGCCGACAAGCGCGACATGCGTCATTTGAAACTCGGACATCTCGTTGTGTCCTGCAGGTTGTCCCTCTGGTTTACCGAATTCAATCACAGCAAGCGGAGTACTCACTAGCGAAATCCCGAGAATTCTGGAGATTTCGTGACGCACGCACGGTATTCTGTGATTGTTTGCCTGTTCCACAAGGTAAGGACGTGTCAGGGCCTCGAATAAGCTATGACAATAGCCGGTAAAATCAACGCATTGGTGGTAGCGCTCGTGCTGGGTGTGAGCGTCATGCTCAGCGGCCTGGTGGGGGTCAGGGATTATCGCCTCGCCCGCGAAAACCTGTTCGACCAGGTGGTGACCCAGGCCGACCAGAGTCGCGAACTACCTATGTACCTGCAATTCGGCGAGCGCGAGGGTATGGCGGCAGTCCTTGACACCCTGCGGGAGAATCGCACCGTCAGCTACGTTGTGCTCTTCAGTCCCCAGGGCGATCGCCTGCTCAGCCGGCCTGAACGCGCGAGCGGCAGCGAGTTGTCGCTGTCGCATCTGCGCGGGAACAGCTCGGACACTGCAATCAGTGTTCTCAGTATGGATCAGTCCGGGGCCGAGACCGGCGGTGGCCTGGTCTCCGCGCTGTTCGGCGCCGACCGCTATTTCCAGATAACCATGCCGGTGAATTCCCCGGTAAATCCGGTGGGTAGATCCATTGATCGGGGCGATTTCCTGCCCGATGGCAAGGTCCCCGGCCAGAGCAATTTCATCGTTGGCTACCTGCAGATCGCGGTCAACCAGCAGGCGCTGGTGCTGGAGATTCTTCCCGGCTTTCTGGCCGTGTTCGCGGTCTGCCTGCTTGTCGCCGGAATGGCGATGGTGCTGAGCATTTCCCTCAGCCGCCGGATCACCGCTCCAATTGCGCGCCTGGCGGAAGCTGCAGACGGCATTGCCTCGGGCACGCGGCTGGAACCGGTCAAGGTCAGCGGTAGCGACGAGGTTCACGAGATCGCCAAGATTTTCAATGGTGTGATCACCGGGGTCAGTGAGTACAAGCAGCGCATGGACACGGACCACCACCTCCTGAGCATGAAGGTGGAGGAGCGCAATGCGCAGTTGTCCAAGCGCAACGAGGAGTTGAACCACGCGGTACAACAGGTGACTCGCGCCCGTAACCGCCTGCATCACCTCGCCTATTACGACGGATTGACCGCACTGCCCAATCGGCGCCTGTTCACCGAGCAGTTGGGATTGCTGCTCAAGCTGATGCAGCGCAACAACCAGTCGCTGGCTGTGCTGTTTATCGATCTCGACAATTTCAAGCGGATCAATGACTCCCTCGGCCACAGCGCCGGGGACCTGCTCCTGCGGGAGGTGGGCGAGCGCCTTGCGGGTTGCGTGCGCGGCAGCGACGTGGTCGCCCACAATGTCGATCCCGCCTCGCGTATCGACGTGTCGCGGATTGGCGGCGACGAGTTCACCGTGGTGCTCAACCAGGTCGACGAAGAGGCCGGGGCCCGGCAGGTCGCGGAGCGCCTGATGGCGGAAGTGTCGCGCCCGCTGCTGATCAACGATCACGAACTGGTGGTGACCTGCAGTATAGGCATCGCCATCGCGCCCCGGCACGCGGAGGACGTGGAAGGCCTCCTGCGCTGTGCCGACACTGCGATGTACCGGGCCAAGCAGCACGGTCGCAACAGTTGCCTGGTCTACGACAGCCAGCAGGATGGCGACAGCATCCAGCGCCTGACCCTGGAGAATGAACTGCGCAAGGCGGTCGAGCGCGGCAGCATGGAATTGCACTACCAGCCCCAGGTGGACACCCACAGCGGTTCGGTGGTCGGCGTCGAAGCCCTGATTCGCTGGTCCGATCCGGAACTGGGGGCGATCTCGCCCGAGCAGTTCATCCCTATCGCGGAGGAGATGGGCCTCATTTCCAAAATCGGGGAGCTGGTGGTGCGCCAGGCCTGCGAGCAGCTCAAGGCCTTCGCCGAGCGCGGCGTCAAGCTGCCCCGGGTCTCGGTCAACGTCTCCGCCCTGCAGTTCAGCCAGGGCTTCAACCGGATGATCAGCGAAGTCCTGGCGGAAACCCGCATCAACCCGGGCTCACTGCAACTGGAGGTGACCGAGGGTGTACTGATGAGCGATGTTACCGCCTCGGTGGCCGCCCTGCGGGAATTGCGGGAGATGGGCGTCAGCCTCGCCATCGATGACTTCGGCACCGGTTACTCGTCGCTGAATTACCTCAGCCAGTTCCCGCTGGATGAACTGAAGATCGACCGTAACTTCATCGTCGATTTCGATGCGGACGAGCGGGGCGCGAGCCTGGTCAAGGGTATCATCGCCCTGTCCCGCAGCCTCGGGATGAAACCTATCGCAGAGGGCGTGGAGACCCGCGAGCAATTCAGGTTCCTTACCCGCAACGGTGCCCACATCATCCAGGGATACCTGTTCAGCAAGCCGGTCCCGGCTCACGAACTGGCTCCCCTGCTGGCCCCGTGGCACTACGCCGACTTCGTACAGAAGCTGGATTCCGAGGTGGAGGCCCAGTCGCAGGGGGTTTCCGTCTGAGTCCTGTCTGCTAGCCGGGCGGGCTACTGGGATTCCACGAGCTCGATGCGGTAACTCATCTCCTGTGTTCCCCGCCGGGTAGTAATGTTGATGCTGTCCCCTGCCTTGAACTGCTCAAGGGCGCTGTAGTAGTCGTCGTTGTTGCGCACGCGCTCCCCTTCGATATGGGTGATCACATCGCCCAGCTCGATCTTGCGCGAGGAGACCATCTGCGCGCCGCGCAGGCCCGCGGAGGCCGCCGGCAGGCCCGGGTAGACATGCACCACCGGCACGCCGTCGATACGGTTGCGGCGAATCCACTTATCGCTGGCGAGCTCCACCCCGATGATCGGGTGCAGTACCTTGCCGTAGGCAATCAGCTGGGGGACCACATCGCGAACGGTGTTGACCGGTATGGCGAAGCCGATCCCCGCGCTGGCCCCGGAGGGGCTGTAGATCGCCGTATTGACGCCGACCAGCTGGCCGAGTGAATTGAGCAGCGGACCGCCGGAATTGCCCGGGTTGATAGCGGCATCGGTCTGGATGACGCCGCGGATGGTGCGCCCGCCGGGAGCGCGGATTTCCCGCCCCAGGGCGCTGACCACGCCGGTGGTAAGGGTGGTATCGAGGCCGAAGGGATTGCCGATGGCGAGCACCTTGCGGCCTACCGAGAGTTCAGAGGAGTCACCCAGTGGCAGCTTCTGGAGTTGCTCCGGCGGATTCTTCATGCGCAGCACGGCGAGGTCCTTTTCCGGCGCGACACCAATCACCTCGGCCTCGTAGTCTTCCCGGTCGGACAGGGTGACTATCAGGCGGTCGGCCCCGGCGATGACATGGAAGTTGGTGACCACCAGTCCGCTCTCGTCCCAGACAAAACCGCTGCCGGCACCGCGGGGAATCTCCTGCACATTGAGGGTGAAGGGAATGCGGCGCAGGGCGGTGTTGGTCACGTAGACCACGGAGGGGCTGGCCTGGCTGAAGATCTCGGTGGAATTGGCCTCGTCCTCGGTGGCGAAGCTCAGGTAGTCCACCGCCGCGGCGGCGGGCGCCAGTAAGGCCTGGCTCGCCAGCAGCAGCGCTCCCAGGGTTGCACTGAACAGCCGGCGCGCGGACCCTGGGGAGGCAAGGCACTCAGCCATTTTGCAATGCCCGGATACGCTCCTCGAGCGGCGGGTGAGTGCGCAGCAGTGCACCCAGCCCCTGCTTGAGTTGCTCGCTGATACCGAAGGCGGTCAGTTCGCCCGGCAGCGCCTGGGCCTGGCCCTGTTCCTGGCGCAGCCGGTCCAGCGCCGCGATCATGTGCTGCGGCCTGGTGAGGCGGGCCCCGGCCTCGTCTGCGCGAAATTCCCGTCGCCGGCTGAACCAGCAGACAATCATGCTGGCAAAGAAGCCGAGGACGATTTCGGCGATGATGGTGACGACGAAGTAGCCGATGCCATAGCCGCGCTCGGTCTTGAACACGACCCGGTCCACGGTGTGGCCGATAATGCGCGCCAGGAACATCACGAAGGTGTTGACCACGCCCTGGATGAGGGTGAGGGTCACCATGTCGCCGTTGGCCACGTGGCCGATCTCATGCCCGAGGACTGCGCGAATCTCGTCCTCCCTGAAACGCTCCAGCATGCCCGCGCTGATCGCTACCAGTGCAGCGTTGCGGTTCCAGCCTGTGGCGAAGGCGTTGGACGCCTGCGAGGGGAAAATGGCGACTTCCGGCATGCCGATACCGGCTTCACGGGAGAGCGATTCCACCGTTTCCAACAGCCACTGTTCCGTGCGGTTGCGCGGTTGCTCGATGAGGTGGGCGCCGGTGCTGCGCTTGGCTATCCACTTTGACAGGAAGAGCGAGACGAAGGCCCCGCCGAAGCCGAACAGGGCACAGAAAACCAGCAGGGAAGACAGGTTGAGGTCGACGCCGTTGGCGGCCAGGATGCCTTCGAGGCCCAGCAGGTTGAACACCAGCCCGGCGAGGACCAGTACCGCGAGGTTGGTGGCGAGAAAAAGCAGGATACGCATTGGGCGCTTGCCTCAGTGAGTTTGATCGGCGGTTTGGACCGTCGTAAGCGATTCGGGTTCCGGCGCCGCTTCCGCGCCTGCATCCATTGCCGCTTCCAGTCCCGGCAGGGGCACCTGGCTGGACTCGATCACCGGCTCGCCGCGTTCCGACAGCGCTGCGGCGACGACTTCGCCGCGCAGGTCGATGTCCTTGGCGGAAAGCTCGAACAGGGTGTTGACCGCCTCGTCCTCGTGTTTGGCACGGTGGACCGCTTTCGGCTCCTGGCCGCTGACCCACTCCCTGGCCTTCCCCCAGTAGTGGCCGTGCTGGTTGCGGATGACATAGACGTCGCTCATGGTGCGTTATTTCCTCGATGGCCGCGTTGCGGCGGGTTGATTATTACTTTGGAAAATGGGGTCGGGCCCACGGGTTTTCAACCCAGCAGGTAGTCCTTTGCCTGGTTGATCTTGGCGGCGAGATAGTCGTTGCCGCCGCGGTCCGGGTGCAGCTTCTGCATCAGTTTTCGGTGCGCGCCCACAATCTCTTCGTCGCTGGCGTCCTCGCCGAGCCCGAGGATTGCCAGTGCCTCCTTGCGGCTCATGCCTCCGGGAGGCGGGGGGCTGCCACGGGTGCCGGGGTCGGCGCCGCCGGGGAAGCGCTGCTCGAGGTAACTGCCGAGCAGCTGTACCGAGTCCGCGTCCTCGCCCTGGCACCAGGCGAGCAGTTCATCGAGCTGTTCGCGCTGCATGTCGTCCAGGCGCCAGCCCTTGTAGCGGCCCTCCAGCACCTCGCCAGTGAGTTTGCCGCTGTCGTGGTCCAGTTGCATGCGCAGCAGGGCGGTGCTCACGGTGGAAGTCTGGCCGGGGCTGGGTCCCCCCTGGCCGAAACGGCTGGCGAGCATCGGGAACAGGCGGACCAGGGTCGGCGCCAGCTGGCGCAGGGCGACCAGCAGGCCAGTGATGGCGACGCCGATCCAGTGCATCTTGCCCATCAGGGCAAGGACGACGACCACGGCCACTGCCACGCCCAGGGCGAGTTTGATGTATTCGCCGCGGCGCTTGTGGGGCGGGGCCGACTGGGCGCGTTGGATCAGGATATATAGCGCGGCGGCGATCGCCACCAGCAGAATCAATCGGGGCACGTCACTCTCAGTGCTTCAGTTGTCGCAGCAGCAGTTTAGCACTCTCGTTGCCCTGTTTCTCCAGTGCTTTCACACCACCGGAAGCGTAGCTCGCCACGGCGCCCAGCAGGGCCGAGAGGGTGGCGGCGCTGCGCTGGTCGAAGCTTGCCCAGGCACCGCCACTCAGGCGCGCCATGCTGCGAAAGCAGTTCTCGACTTCCGGCAGGCGACCCTCCTGGAAAATGAACAGCGGCAGCTGCAGGAGCCCGCACTGGCCGGCGAGCTGGCACAGGGTGTCGGGGTTTTCCTCCAGCGCGTCGCCGATGAATACCGCGGCGCGGATCTTCGCCTTGCCGTGCTCGGCGAGCGCGTGGCGCAGCAGGCGCTCGATCTGGGTGTGGCCGCCTTCGCAGCTGACTTTTGCCATGGCCCGGGTGATTTGCTGCGGGTCGCCGGTCCAGGCGGTCGCCTTGAACTCACCGAAGCCGCGGTAGTAGCACAGCTGGACGCTCAGGCCCTGGTCACCGGGAACGGCGCGGAACATTTCCTGCTGCAGGTGGCTGGCGTGATCCCAGGTGGGCTGGCGGCTCGCGGTGGCGTCCAGGCTGAACAGGAGCCGGGCCTGGGCGGCGCTGAAGCGGGTGATGTTCCTGCTCTGTTGCAGGAATTGGGAGATTTCGGAGCTGGATGAACGGCGTGCGGGCGTCTTGGGCATGAAAGTTTGGCGCCGCAGCCTGCGGCGCTCAGTGCTTGTTGTCGGTCTCCAGTTTACCGATCTGCATGAGTTCTGCCAGGTAGTGGCGGCGTGAGGCCAGTTCCTCGATGGCCTGCTCCAGTTCACCCGCCGTCATCACCGCGCCGGTTTCGTCGTTGACCAGTTGCCAGAGTTTGCGGCTGCATAATTCGCTAGCCTTGAATTGCTTTGTTGCCAGTGTCATTTCTTTTGGTTTTCCTTGTTACGACATCACCTTTGATGCCGGTAAAACGAGCCTATCCCCATTCTGTGACAGCCTCGTTACGCACTTGGTTCAACCGCAGCGTGAAAATTACGCCGCAGGTAGTGACCAGGCGGGCCATCGGGAAAGCTTGAATTCCTCTTCAACGGCCTGTCTACTGTATCCCACCCGCAGGTGAATGTAACGCGGTGAGCGCAGTTGCCGGAGGTTGTCCCATGTCCCTGTTCGAAATTCGCAAAAAACACCTTATACCCACTGCCGACGAGGCATTGCCGGGCCGGCGTGAAGAAATGCCGGTACCGGCGTTACACTTCGTCAACGGCAATCCCATGCGCGGTCCCTTCCCCGAGGGTATGCAGATGGCGATCTTCGGCATGGGCTGCTTCTGGGGCGTGGAGCGCAAGTTCTGGCAACTCCCGGGGGTGTACACCACTGCCGCAGGCTATGCCGGAGGGCTGACCCCCAACCCCACTTACCGGGAAGTGTGCACAGGCATGACCGGCCACAACGAGGTGGTACAGGTCGTCTTCGATCCGCAGCAGGTCAGCTACAGCGACTTGCTCAAGGTGTTCTGGGAGGGCCACGATCCGACCCAGGGCATGCGCCAGGGTAACGATATGGGTACCCAGTACCGTTCTGGCATCTATACCTTTGGCGCGGAGCAGGCTGCCGAGGCAGAAGCCTCGAAGCAGGCCTTCCAGCCGGCGCTGAGTGAGGCGGGCTATGGCGAAATTACCACCGAGATACTGCCCGCGCCGCCGTTCTATTATGCGGAGGAGTATCACCAGCAGTACCTGGCGAAGAATCCCGCTGGCTACTGTGGCCTCGGTGGGACTGGCGTGAGTTGCCCTCTGGGGGTGGCGAGCATTTCCTGAATGCGGACGCCTGCAGGGCCTCGCTGGCGCGGCTGAAGACTAGAACAACCTTGCCAGAAGCGCGCTTACTGCGTTTTCCACCCGCAGGATCCGGGGCCCGAGGCTGACGGTTACGCAGCCCGCCTGCGCGAGCTTCTCCACTTCGTAGGGAATGAAACCGCCTTCCGGGCCGATGCACAGCAGTATTTTCCCGTCGACCCCGCGGGGGCAGGGGGGGAAATCACCCGGGTGGGCGAGCAGGCCCTGCCGCCCGGCGAGCAGTCCCGGCAGCGTGTCTTCCACAAAGGGCTTGAAGCGGCGGTGCATGTGTACTTCTGGCAGTACGGTATCGCGGGATTGCTCCAGGCCCTGGAGCAGGTACTGGCGTACCGTCTCCGCCTCCAGGGCAGGGGTCTGCCAGTAGCTTTTTTCAACGCGCCAGGTATTGACCAGGTGCAGCTCCGGCACGCCCAGTTCGGCCACCGTGCGCAGGATGCGGCGCAGCATTTTCGGCCGCGGCAGGGCGAGGACCAGCGTCACCGGAAGTTTTTCCGGTGGCAAGGCGTCCAGCCGCGGCGCCAACAGGGCCTGCTGCTCGTCACAGGCCAGGATATCGGCTTCACCGGTCTGCCCCCCGACTTCACCTACCCGGATGCTGTCGCCGGCTGATTTGCCGTGCACTTCCCGGATGTGTGCCAGGCGGCTGCCGCAGACCGCCAGGTGTCCGTCGCCGTCCAACTCGCAGCGCTCGAAGAGCAGCAGGTTCACAGGTCTATCAGCCTACCCAGAGGTCGTAGTCGTCCGCGCCGGTGACCTCGCCCTCGACGAAGTCCCCCGGCTGCAGGTCGCAGGCGCCCTCGAGGAATACCCGGCCGTCGATATCCGGAGCATCGGCGGTGGAACGGCCGATGGCGCCGTGTTCATCCACGCTGTCCACGAGGACCTCGATGGTGCTGCCCAGCTTCGCCTGCAATTTCTCCGCGCTGATCTGCTGTTGCAGTGCCATGAAGCGCTCCCAGCGCTCCTGCTTCAGCTCCTCGGGTACGTGATCCGGCAGGTCGTTGGCGGCGGCGCCTTTCACCGGCGAGTACTGGAAGCAGCCGACCCGGTCCAGTCGCGCCTCGCGGATGAAGTCCAGCAGCATCTCGAACTCCGCATCCGTTTCACCGGGGAAGCCGACGATAAACGTGCTGCGCAGGGCCAGGTCCGGGCAGATGGCGCGCCAGGCGCGAATGCGGTCGAGGGACTTCTCCGCCGCGGCCGGGCGCTTCATCCGCTTGAGCACCGCCGGGCTGCCGTGCTGGAAGGGAATGTCCAGGTAGGGAAGGATCTTGCCCTCGGCCATCAGCGGAATGATGTCATCCACATGGGGGTAGGGGTAGACGTAGTGCAGCCGCACCCAGATGCCGAATTCGCCAAGCGCCTCGCAGAGCTCGTACATGCGGGTCTTCAGGGGCCTTCCCTGCCAGAAGCCAGTGCGGTATTTCAGGTCCACGCCGTAGGCGCTGGTGTCCTGGGAGATCACCAGCAACTCGCGCACACCCGCCTTGACCAGGCGCTCCGCCTCGTCCATCACGTCGCCGATCGGCCGGCTCACCAGGTCGCCGCGCATGGCGGGGATGATGCAGAACTTGCAGCGGTGGTTACAGCCTTCGGAGATCTTCAGGTAGGCGTAGTGGCGCGGCGTCAGCTTGATGCCCTGGGGCGGCACCAGGTCCACGAAGGGATCGTGCTCGGCCTTCGGCGGCACATACTGGTGAACCGCGCCGACTACCTCTTCGTAGGCCGCTGGGCCGGTCACCGAGAGTACTTTGGGGTGCAATTGCTGGATGGTCGCGGCGTCGTCGCCCTTGCCCATGCAGCCGGTGACGATCACCTTGCCGTTCTCCTTCATCGCCTCGCCAATGGCGTCGAGGGACTCCTGCTTGGCGCTGTCGATGAAGCCGCAGGTATTGACCACCACGACTTCCGCGTCCTCGTAGCTGGGCACGATGTCGTAGCCGTCCATCTTGAGCTGGGTAAGGATGCGCTCGGAGTCCACCAGGGCCTTGGGGCAGCCGAGGCTGATGAAACCTACTTTCTGTTTTTCGGAGTCTGTCATGGTGTGGATATGGGGCAGGTCGGGGGCGCATTGTACCGCAGCAAGATGGCCGTGCGCCAAGCTCGTAGGGTGGCGAGGATTGGGGGAAGTCGTGCCTGTGGAGCGGGCGCGCATCGATTCCTCCCCGCTGAAACCCGCCAAAAAGCGTACATCCCTGTACAGGCTCGGTCGGCGACGTCCTGTCGCCTCACGGTTTCAGCGGGGAGTAATCGATGCGCGCTCCCGACCGCTGTGCCAATCCGCGAGACTGGACGGCGCTTGGGGGAAAGCTTTGTCAGAACTTCCGCTTCTCTTCGCTGGTGTAGCTGCTGACCCTAAGCTCGGCGCGCAGCAGTGCCAGCAGGGCCATCCCATCTTCACGATTCAGGAACTCGCCGACCCGTACCTGCTGCTCCTTGTCGTGTAAAGCCAGCACCGGGCTTTCCCAGGGGTGCTGCTTGGTTTCCACCGCCACGCCTGCCAGTCGGCGCGGAAATTGCCAGCTGCGGCGCGGGTAGTAGTGGCCTTTCTCGACGAGTACGCGGTCGCCGTCAAAGGTGATCACCTGGCGGTACTGGAGTTTCCACTGGACGTAGTAGAGGGCGCTGCCCAGGGCGAACATTTCCAGCCCGGCCAGCGGCAGGATGGGCCAGGCGCCGATCAGGGTGAAAGCGATGCCAATTCCCAGTGACGGGACGCAGAGCGCCAGCAGTACATACAGGTTGCTGCGCCAGTTCTGGGACTGGTTAGGGCGGGCGACAATGATCAGGCCGGCCCTGGAGCGGGAGCTTGAGACCAAGGTAAGACCCTCGTGGTGCTGCCTCACTTGGAAGGAAGTCTAGTGAATTTCCCCACGCTCGACTAGCATCCTTTTTATCCATGGCAATGAGGCAGGCAGGTATGAAAATCAACCCGGTGATCGAGGCCCAGGAACTGGCGAGCAGCGAGGAAGTGGTCATCGTCGACTGCCGCTTCGACCTTGCCGACCCGGAAGCCGGCTGGCGCGCCTACTGCGAGTCCCACATCCCCGGCGCCCGCTACCTGCACCTGAACCGCGACCTCTCCGCCCCGGTGGGCGAACACGGCGGACGCCACCCCCTGCCCGCCCCGGAAGACTTCATCCAGACCCTCGCCGCCATCGGCATCGGCCCCGACACCACAGTCGTCGCCTACGACGCCAGCCGTTTCGCCTTCGCCGCCCGCCTCTGGTGGATGCTGCGCAGCCTTGGCTACCGCCCCCCGCGCCTTCTCAACGGGGGTTACCAGGCCTGGCTGGACGCCGGACACGAAATCGAGTCCGGCGAGGGCCCGGGCAGGCCCGCAGCGCTAGCGCCCGCTGCCCAAGCTTTCCGGCAGGTCTGCGCGAAGGAGCATATCGCCGCTCTCCAGGCCGACGGCGCCCTGCTGGTGGATTCCCGTGAAGCCCCCCGCTACCGGGGAGAGATGGAGCCTATCGACCCGGTTGCCGGACACATCCCGGGGGCAGTGAACCACCCCTGGCAGGGCGTCACTGACGACCAGGGCCGCCTGCGGGATGCCGAGGGCCTGCGCGCCCACCTCGGCGATACCCTCCAATCCGAACAGTTGGTGGTCTACTGCGGTTCAGGCGTGACCGCCTGCGTAAATCTGTTCGCACTATCCTGCCTCGGGAGGGACGATCCCATCCTGTACGCTGGAAGTTGGAGCGATTGGTGCTCCTACATGTGAAGTGTTCAGAGCCAAGGCGGTGAAAATCCCGCACTGACGGTCGGAGCGTGCGATTGGCGAGGCCCCACTGGAACCGTAAGGCGACAGGACGTCGCCGCCCGAGCCTGTACATGGATGTACGCTTTTTGGCGTGTTCCAGTGGGGCCTCGCCAATCGTACGCCTGCTCCAGCGCCCGGCCCTCTGATGCTGGAGGAGGCATACAATTCAGCCAAGCGGGGCAGAGAGAGGCTAGAGCCCAAGCCCTCCCTACGTTAAAATGCGCGCCCTCAAATCAAGACAGGCGACCCACAAGATGCTGGAGATCAACCCCCTACTACAGACCCTGAAAGACATCGAAGCGCGTACCGACGTGCTCAGGGGGTATCTTTGACTTTGCCAATCGTAAGGAACGACTGGCAGAAGTAGAGCTCGAACTGGCCGAACCCAGCGTCTGGGACGACCCCGAACGGGCCCAGGAACTGGGTCGCGAGCGCGCCTCCCTGGAGGGCGTGGTCCACACCATCGAGCAACTGGACAGCGGGGCTGCTGACGCCTCCGACCTGCTCGAAATGGCCGCCGCCGAGGACGATGAAGACTCCGTGGCCGAGATCGCCCGGGACATCGACGCCCTGGAGACTCTGCTCGACCAGCTGGAATTCCGGCGCATGTTCAGCGGCGAGAACGACGCCAACAACGCCTACCTGGACATCCAGGCCGGTTCGGGTGGTACCGAGGCCCAGGACTGGGCGGAGATGCTGCTGCGCATGTACCTGCGCTGGGGCGAGGCCCACGGCTTCAAGACGAGCCTGGAGGAAGCCTCCGCAGGTGACGTCGCCGGCATCAAGAGCGCGACCATCCACTTCGAGGGCGAGTACGCCTTCGGCTGGCTGCGCACGGAGACCGGCGTGCACCGGCTGGTGCGCAAGTCCCCCTTCGACTCGGGCAACCGCCGCCACACTTCCTTCAGCTCGGTGTTCGTGTCGCCGGAAATTGACGACAACATCGAGATCGAGGTGGACAAGTCGCAGGTGCGCGAGGACACCTACCGGGCATCGGGCGCGGGCGGCCAGCACGTGAACAAGACCGACTCCGCGGTGCGCCTGACGCATATCGAAACGGGTATCGTGGTGGCCTGCCAGAGCGAGCGTTCCCAGCACCAGAACCGGGATCGGGCCTGGAAGATGCTGCGGGCGCGCCTCTACGAGCAGGAGATGCTCAAGCGCAACGCCGAGAAGCAGGCCATGGAGGACAGCAAGTCGGATATCGGCTGGGGCAGCCAGATCCGCTCCTATGTGCTCGACGACCAGCGCATCAAGGATCTGCGGACCAACGTACAAACGAGTAACTGCCAGGCCGTGCTGGACGGCGACCTGGACGCATTTATCGAGGCCTCGCTGAAAAGCGGGCTGTAAGCGGGAGCAGGCATGAGCGAGGACAGGCAGGCGGAGACGCCGCAGCAGGACGAGAACAAACTGATCGCGGAGCGCCGCGCCAAGCTGGCCGCCATCCGTGAGACTGGTAAGGCCTTTCCCAATGACTTCCGTCGATCTGCCGAGGCGGGCGAGTTGCAGGCCCGCTACGGAGACAAGAGCAAGGAAGAACTGGAGGCGGCAGATGAGCACTTTTCGGTCGCTGGCCGGCTGACCCGCAACCGCGGCGCCTTCCTGCTGATCCAGGACGGTTCCGACAGCATCCAGCTCTACGTCGACCGCAAGGGCCTGGACGCCGACACCCTGGCCGACATCAAGAGCTGGGACCTCGGTGATATCGTCGCCGCCAGCGGGCCGATCCACAAGTCGGGCAAGGGCGACCTCTACATCAACATGACCGAGGCGCGCCTGCTGACCAAGGCCCTGCGCCCCCTGCCGGACAAGTACCACGGTCTGGCGGACCAGGAGTTGCGCTATCGCCAGCGCTATGTCGACCTGATCGTGAACCCCGAATCACGGGACGTGTTCCGCACCCGCTCGGCGATCATCACCTTTATCCGCGACTACATGAACCAGCGCGCCTTCATGGAGGTGGAGACGCCGATGATGCAGGTGATTCCCGGCGGCGCCGCGGCGAAGCCCTTCGTCACCCATCACAACGCCCTCGACCTCGACATGTACCTGCGCATCGCGCCGGAGCTTTACCTCAAGCGCCTGGTCGTCGGCGGTTTCGAGAAGGTCTACGAGGTCAACCGCAACTTTCGCAACGAGGGCCTGTCCACCCGGCACAACCCCGAGTTCACCATGCTGGAGTTCTACTGGGCCTACGCGGGCTACGAAGAGGCAATGGACCTCACCGAGGACATGCTGCGCCGGCTCACCGAGACGGTTCTCGGCAGCACCACCGTGAACTACCAGGGCAGCGAATACGATTTTTCAAGGCCCTTCGAGCGGATCAGCGTCTTCGACTCCATCCTCCACTACAACCCCTCGATTACAGCGGAGCAGCTGGGCGATGAGGCCGCTGCGCGGGACATCGCCAGGGGCCTGGGTATCGAGCTCAAGGACAGCTGGGGCCTGGGTAAGGTGCAGATCGAGATATTCGAGAAGACGGTGGAACACCGCCTGGACCAGCCGACCTTCATTACCGCCTATCCCACCGAGGTCTCACCCCTGGCCCGGCGCAGCGACGAGGATCCTTTTGTCACGGAGCGCTTCGAGTTCTTCGTTGGCGGCCGCGAGATCGCCAACGGCTTCTCCGAGCTCAACGACGCAGAGGACCAGGCGGAGCGCTTCCGCGCCCAGGTGGCCGAAAAGGATGCGGGCGACGAAGAGGCGATGCACTACGATGCGGACTATGTCCGTGCGCTGGAGTACGGACTGCCGCCAACGGTGGGAGAGGGCATCGGGATCGACAGACTTGTGATGCTGCTCACAGATTCGGCATCCATTCGCGACGTACTGCTGTTCCCCCATATGCGTCCTGAGTAAAGCTCTGTTAAACAGGTGGCGGCGGGATGCCGCCACCAAAGCGATTGAGCTACACTCACAACAGAACGGAATTCGAGGAATGGCCCTTGCCTGCGAGACTCTTTGATTGGCGCTGCCTGGCACTGCTGGCGAGTCTGCTGCAAGCCTGCGCGCAGGTACCCGAGGAGCCCGCGGCGCCCCTGGTCAGCGAGACCACGCCAGCGCCGGAGATCCGCCTGAACCTGCCGGAAGAACAGCAGTGCGATTGTCCCTCGACCCTGCCCGGAGTCGACTACACCTTCCTCGACAGGGGCTTCCTGGCCCTGGCTGATGGCAACATTGAAGCGGCGGCGCAACACATCGAGCGTTACCTGCGGCTGGAGAATTCCACCCAGGCCCAGTGGGAATCGGGCATGGCCCTCGCCTATATCGACAGCCTGGCCAGCAACCCCGAGCGCAACGTGGCCCGTTCCCGCCAGCGCTTCAACGAGCTCAACAAGCAGGACTGGCGGGCCATGGACCTGCACCCGCAGTCCCTGCTGCTGCGCCAGGCCCTGCAGAACTTCCTGGTCGAGGAGCGACGCGCGGCGAACCTGCGCAAGGAAAAACTCGCCCTGGAAAAGGATCTCGCCAAGCGCGAAGAGACCATCAAGCGTCTGCGTGAGTTGACTCTGGGTCAGAAGGGAGCGTCACCGTAAAGGTGGAGCCTTTTCCGGGGGCGCTTTTCACCCGGATGGCGCCGCCCATCAATTCACAAAAATCCCGGGAGATCGCCAGGCCCAGCCCGGTGCCGCCGTAGTTCGCGCTGGTGGAGGCTTCCGCCTGCACGAAGGCCTCGAAGACACGCTTCTGCTGGTCCGCATCCATCCCTATGCCGGTGTCGCGCACTGTCACTTCCAACCACCCGGGATGTCCATCGGGTTCCCGCGCTGTAACGCTAATCGTGCCGTTTTCCGTGAACTTGCAGGCGTTACTCAGCAGATTGGTGAAGACCTGGCGGAACTTGCTGGCATCGTTGTTGAACACTGGCAGCGTTGTGAAGTCACTTTTTTCCAGCGTGTTGTTGCGCGCGCGCAGCTGCGGCTCGATGACTTCGCAGGCCTCCTCGAGGAGTTCCGCAGGCATGAATTCCTCGCGGTGCAGGGACATCTTTCCGGTTTCGATTTTCGACAGGTCGAGAATGTCGTTGATCAGGCTCAGCAGTTGTCTCCCCGAGCGGATAATCTTTTCCAGATCCAGCTGGAACTGCCCGCGATCCACCTCGCCGGGATCGGACAGTTCATCGTGGAGCATTTCCGAATAGCCGATGATGGCGTTGAGCGGCGTGCGCAGTTCATGGGAGACATTGGCGAGGAAGCTGCTTTTTGCAGCGTTGGCCTCGTCAGCGGCGTCGCGGGCCTGGCTGACGTCGTGCATGGCGTTGCGCAGCTTTTCGGACATGTCGTTGAAGGCCCTGGCCAGGTCGCCCAGTTCCCCGGTGTCGTCGATGATATCGATGCGATAGCTCAGGTCGCCGCTACCCAGCCGCTGGGTGCCGCGTTTCAGGCGCTTCAGTGATTGATTCGTGTAGCGGACCAGGATGAACCCGAGAATCGCGGTCAGCACGATCGACGCGACGAAGCCCAGCAGGGTGATGCGGTCGGTGAGGGCGATGGTGCGGTCGATGATGTTGGCACGTTGCACCGCGATGAAAGCCTGGTGTTGCTCCAGTTCCTTCAGTTTCTGGCTGGCCTCGAGATAGGCCAGGGGGTCATCGGCCTCGGCGTGGTATTCGGGGTCGTTGTAGTTGTCGTAAAAGCCCTGCCACTCGTCGAGCAGGGTTTCCGTGGCCTCCTCCAGGCGGGCGAAATGTTCCCGGGTGACGTTCCTGCTCAGTTTGCCCATCCGCGCGATCAGGTCCCGGGTCTCGGTGAGTTTCGCCTGTGCCTGGGCGTACTCTTCCTGGTCCAGCTGGTCGCCGGTGTTCTCCCTGATCGTCGAAAGTATGAGGATGGTCTGCCGCTGGTCGTTGATCAGCTGCTCGATCTCGGTGGAGAGCTGCGCCGCGGTGACCGATTTGCGATAGGCGATCATACTCTCGTTCCGCGCCACGCTGCCCCAGAAGTGGGTGCCGACGTTGATCGCGAAGAGGATCAGGATGGTGACCAGTGACAGGGTTAATCGGCGGCGCAGGCTCATGGTGTCAGGGCGTGGGGCCTTGTGCCCCCTCAGTCGTCTCCCTGCAATTTCTTGATCTTGGCCAGCAGCTCGGGGAAGTCGATGGGCTTGGTGGCGTATTCGCAGCAGCCGGCGTCCATCGCTGTCTTGCGGTCTTCCGCCGAGGCATGCGCGGTCAGCGCGACGATCGGGATCTCTGCAATGGCGTCTTCTTCCCTTGCCTTGCGGCAGGCGGTCCAGCCGTCCATCACCGGCAGGTTCATGTCCATCAGTACCACGCCCGGTTGCGCCGAGCGCATCTGCTCCAGCGCCTCCTCGCCGTTGCCGGCGGTGATGACGTCCAACCCGGCGCGGGACAGGCGCCGCACCAGCATGTCGCGATTGAGCTCGTTGTCCTCTACCAGCAGGATGGTCTTGCTCACGCTTTTTCCTCCAGCAGGCGGTGTACTACGAGAGCCTCGTCTATGCCCTTCACCTGCAGCGGCTCGGGTATGGCCTCGGTCCTGTAGCTGCCCTGCAGCTCGTTGAGGGTGCTGTCCGCAATCAGGACTTCGCCGCCCGGAGTCACGTCCTCTATGCGGGAGGTTACATTCATCGGGTGGCCGACGAAGCCGTACTTGCTGCGTCGTTCGGACCCGATATTGCCTGCAATGACATCGCCGGTATTCAAGGCGATCGCCGTCTGGATCTCGGGCAGCCCGTCCTCGCGATTGCTATGGTTGATCGCGTCCATCGCCGCCTGCATTTCCAGCGCGCAGCGCGCTGCGCGGTCGGCGTCGTCGTCGCGGTGCTGGGGTGCGCCGAAAACCGCCAGGATCGCATCGCCGATAAATTCGTCGATGGTGCCCTGGTGGGCCATGATGATGTCGGTCATCGCGGCGAGGTAGCGGTTGATCAGGGTCACCACCTGGTCCGGGGCGAGGTGTTCGACAATGCTGGTGAAACCGCGGATGTCCGCCATCATGATGGTCACCCGGCGCAGGTCGCCGCCCAGTTCCAGGCCCTCGGGCCGCTCCAGGATGTCGGTGACGATCTCGTCGGAGAGATAGCGGCCAAAAGTGGCGCGGATGAATTTCTCGTTGCGTTCCAGTTGCTGGCGGTAGAGTTCCTCGCGATCGTGCCAGCGCTTGCGTTCGATGCCGGCCTTGATGCGTGCCTGCAGCAGCACCGGATTGAAGGGTTTGAACAGGTAATCGTCGGCGCCCGCCTCGATACATTCGATGATGCCGTCCATGTCCTGGCGACCGGAAATCACGATCACCGGCGTCGCTCGCCAGTCCGGGTGTTCCTTGATCCGTCGCAGCACTTCGCGTCCATCCATGTCGGGCATCATCAGGTCCAGCAGGACGACGTCGACATCCGCCTGCTCGAGCGTCTGCAGGGCCTCGCCGCCACCGGAAGCGGTGACCACCATGTGACCCGAACGGGAAAGGTAGCGCGCTACCAGTTCGCGGTTCTCCTGCAGGTCGTCGACGGCGAGGATAAAGCCGGGTTCGCTGGCAATGCTGCGTTCGCCGCTATCGTCCGATTCGGGTTCGCTCTCCTGTTCGCCCTCGTTTGCCGCCTGCGCGGCGCGCAGCAGGCGGGTCAGTGTGGCGTCGAGTTCGGGGTGAAGGGCGCCGAGGTCCTCCCGCAGCATCTCGCCATAGCCCTGCAGGGCGGAGAGAATGTTGCGCAGTTCGTGGCGATCGAGGACTTCGGCGGAGATCATCCGGTCCAGGCGCAGCGCGCTCTCGAAGAGCTTTGAAAAGTCCTCGTGCGCCGCGCTGTCCAGCTCCGGGATATGGCGCTGGTAGACCTCGCGCAGTTCAGCGGTGGCGCGCAGCAGCAGATCGCTCCAGGGAGCGTTGCTGGGTGTGAGGCTGGAGGTCACGGGCGCGAGCTGTCCTTCGTTGGCATGCCTGAAGCGAGTATAACGGGCGTTGGCGGGGAGTGGTAATGCGTCTGCTACCCTGCGCTGGCGTTATTTTCCCGCGCAGAGGTGCGAATTTCGGAAGCTTTGGGTTACTATTGCTGGCATAGTTCTAAAGGATCGAACTGAAAAAGGATCGGGTGCGTTGATGTTGCAGCAAGTAGAACTCTTCCAGGGCCTCAGCCAAGAGGAACTGGAGGCGCTGGCGGCCAGCAGTACCAGTCGCGCTTTCCCCAAGAACACCGTGGTTATCCACGAGAACGATCCCGCCGATTCCCTCTTCATCATCGAGAGCGGCCGGGTGAAAGTGTACTGCTCCGACAAGAACGGCAAAGAGTTCATCATGAATACCCAGGGTGCCGGCGATTATTTCGGCGAGCTAGCCCTGCTCGACGATTCCACCCGTTCCGCCTCTGTGCGCACGGTGGAGAAGTCGAGCTTCTGCATCATCTACAAGGAAGACTTCAACCGGGTACTGGACGAACATCCCAATATCACCCGGCAACTGGTACGCAACCTCGCCCAGCGGGTGCGCAAACTGACCGCCGACGTGAAGAGCCTGGCCCTGCAGGATGTTTACGGGCGGGTGGCCAACGTGCTGATGGATCTTTCCGAAGAGCGCGGTGACGGCACCCTCTACATTCCCGAGAAACTGACCCAGCAGGATATCGCCGACCGGGTCGGCGCCTCCCGCGAGATGGTGGCGCGCATCCTGAAGGACCTGACCATAGGCGAGTACATCCGCTTCGAGGGCCGCCACATCATCATCAATACCCGGCTTCCCGCCAAGTATTGAGGCGGAATCCCCCCGCTCACTGGCCCTTCCCGGGCTTCTCCTTCGCGACCGGATAAGTCGCTTCCACCTTCAGTTCAAGCCGGCCACTGGCCAGCCGCGCTTCCAGTTGGTCGCCAGTGGAGACCTTCGCTGCGCTGGCGATGACCCCACCTGAGGTATCCGTGAGTATGGAGTAGCCGCGCGCCAGCGTGCGCAACGGACTTAGGGAGTCGAGCACCTGGGCGAGGTGGGCCACCTGCTGCCGGGAGTCGTGCAGCTTCGAGCGCATTCCCCGCTCCAGGCCCTGTGCGGTGAGCTTCAATTCCCGCTGCAGTCCCTGGATGGTTCCCGCTGGCGAGTTGGCCTGTAGCTGCGACGCCAGGAGTTTCACTTCGGCCCGCTTTCGCGCCAGCAGGTTGTGCTGCGCCTTGAGCAGGCGTTGCTCCATTTCGTCGAGGCGCTGGGCCTGTTCCTGTAGCCGGGCGCCGGGGTGACGCAGACGCGCCCGCAGGTGATCCAGGCGTGTAGCTGCCGCTTCCAGCCTGCGGCGCATACTGCGGCGCAGCTCGGCTTCCAGCTTGCCCAGTTGCGCCAGTTGCTCGCGCTGGTCCGGGCTCAGCATTTCCGCCGCTGCCGAGGGGGTGGGCGCGCGCTGGTCCGCCGCCATGTCGGCGATGCTGAAGTCCACCTCGTGCCCCACCGCGCTGACGACCGGTAACGCACTGGCGGCGATGGCGCGGGCAACCACTTCCTCGTTGAAGGCCCACAGGTCCTCCAGCGAGCCGCCGCCGCGGCCCACGATCAGCGCGTCCAGCGCGATCTCGCCACTGGCAGCCAGCCGGTTGGCCCGCTCGATCGCCGCCGCGATCTGTGCCGCCGCTCCTTCCCCCTGCACTGGTACCGGCAGGATGTAGACCTCGATAGCGGGGCAGCGCCGCTGCAGGACGGTCAGGATGTCGTGAATCGCCGCCCCAGTGGGCGAGGTCACCACACCCAGCCGGCTGATACTCTCCGGCAGCGCTTTCTTGCGCGACGCGTCGAACAGGCCCTCCGCCAGCAATTTCGCTTTCAGTGCCTCGAAGGCCGCCTGCAGCGCGCCGGCTCCCGCCTGTTCGGCGTGCTCGACGATGAGTTGGAATTCACCGCGCCCCTCGTACAGCGACACCCGGCAGCGCAGGCGCAGGTGGTCGCCGTTGGCCGGCCGGAAGCGCACTCGCTGGTTACGGTTGCGGAACATGGCGCAGCGCACCTGTGAACCGCTGTCCTTGAGGGAGAAATACCAGTGGCCGGAGGAGGGCGCGGCGAAGTTACTGACTTCACCCTCGACCCAGATGAAGTCGAAGTGACCCTCCAGCAGCAGGCGGACTTTGCGGGTGAGTTCGCTGACGGTGAGGGTTGCGGGTGGATCGGTTCGATTGAAAGATGACGACATACTATTGGCAGATCAGGGTTTGTTCGATGGCGCTGGGCTGAGCACCCGGCAAAAGCTCCCCACTGGAACCGTGAGGCGACAGGACGTCGCCGACCGAGCCTGTACAGGGATGTACGCTTTTTGGCGTGTTCCAGTGGGGAGCTTTTGCCGGGTGCGGCGATGCGGGGCACCCCCCGGCACCGGTATTATCCACAGGGAACTATTATTTACTGGAGCTAGACCAAAGAATTATAATTGCACGTTTATCCTGAACTCGCCAGCCGGAGATCGCGCATGTTGCGAATAGCCGAGGAAGCCCTCACCTTTGACGATGTCCTCCTCTTGCCCGGGTACTCCGAGGTTGTGGCTACCGATGTCTCCCTGAAGACCCGCCTCACCCGTACCATCGAACTCAATATCCCCCTGATGTCCGCCGCCATGGACACCGTAACCGAGGCGCGCCTGGCCATTGCCATGGCCCAGGAAGGCGGTATCGGTATCATCCACAAGAGCATGTCGATTTTTGAACAGGCGGAACAGGTCCGCAAGGTCAAGAAATACGAGAGCGGCGTCGTCAAGAACCCGATTACCATCCAGCAGTCGGCAACCATCGCCGAGTTGTTGGAACTTACGACATCTCACGGTATCTCCGGGGTACCTGTGTTGAATGGTAGCGATCTTGTCGGTATCGTGACACGCCGTGACCTGCGTTTCGAAACCGACCATAGCAAGCTGGTCTCGGATATCATGACCCCGCGTGCCCAACTGGTCACGGTCAAGGAGGGGGCCAGCGCCGAGGAAGTGCAGGGCCTGCTGCACCAGCACCGGATCGAGAAGATCCTGGTGGTCAACGATGCCTTCGACCTCTGCGGCATGATTACCGTGAAGGACTTCGACAAGGCCGAGAGCTTCCCCAATGCCTGCAAGGACGGCCACGGCCAGTTGCGCGTCGGCGCTTCGGTCGGCACCAGTCCGGACACCGACGAGCGCGTGGCGGCACTGGTCGCCGCGGGTGTCGATGTGCTGGTGGTGGACACCGCTCACGGCCACTCCCGCAACGTGATCGAGCGGGTCAAGCGGATCAAGCAGCAGTTTCCGGCCATCCAGGTGATCGGCGGCAATATCGCCACCGCCGAGGCGGCGACCGCCCTGGTGGAAGCGGGCGCGGATGCCGTGAAGGTCGGCATTGGCCCGGGCTCGATCTGTACTACCCGCATCGTCTCCGGCATCGGCGTGCCGCAGATTTCCGCGGTGGCCAACGTCGCAAGGGCCCTCGAGGGCAGCGACGTGCCGCTGATCGCCGATGGCGGTATCCGCTTCTCTGGCGATATCGCCAAGGCCCTGGTGGCAGGCGCCCACGCGGTGATGATGGGCAGCATGTTCGCCGGTACCGAGGAGGCGCCCGGTGAGGTCGAGCTCTACCAGGGGCGTACCTACAAGGCCTATCGTGGCATGGGCAGCCTCGGAGCCATGGCCCAGAACCAGGGTTCTTCCGACCGTTACTTCCAGGATGCCAGCCGCGGCACCGAAAAACTGGTGCCCGAGGGTATAGAAGGCCGGGTTCCCTACAAGGGGCCGCTTTCCGCCATCGTCCACCAGTTGATGGGGGGTGTGCGTGCAGCCATGGGCTACACAGGCAGTGTCGATATCGAGACCATGCGCACCCGGCCGGAATTCGTGCGGGTGACCGCGGCAGGTATGTCCGAGAGCCATGTGCACGATGTCGCCATTACCAAGGAAGCACCGAACTATCCGGTGAGCTGAAAAAAGGGGTCAGAGCCCTTTTTTGAAGTGCCAAAAAGGGCTCTGACCCCTTTTTCCCGCCGGCCCCAGTGCCGGCGTTTTGCTTACAGCCAGGACTATCCCATGAGCGCTGACATTCACGCCCGCAAGATTCTGATTCTCGACTTCGGTTCCCAGTACACCCAGTTGATCGCCCGCCGGGTGCGCGAGGTAGGCGTGTACAGTGAAATCCGGGCCTGGGACATGAGCGACGAGGAAATTCGCGAATACGCCCCACAGGGCGTGATTCTCTCAGGCGGGCCGGAATCCGTGGCGGCGGAAGACTCCCCCCGTGCGCCCCAACTGGTATTCGAGCTGGGGGTGCCCGTTCTGGGTATCTGCTACGGCATGCAGACCATGGCCGAGCAGTTCGGCGGCAGGGTGCAGGGCTCGGACATCAGCGAATTCGGCTACGCCCAGATTCGCCAGGTGAGTAACGGCGGCCTGCTGCACGATATTCGCGACCACCTGGACAGCGACGGCACCGGCCTGCTGGATGTGTGGATGAGCCACGGTGACAAGGTCGTGGAACTGCCGGAAAACTTCGAGCTGATCGCCGAGACCGACTCCTGCCCCATCGCCGGCATGGCCCACAAGGACAAACCCTTCTTCGGCATCCAGTTCCACCCGGAAGTCACCCACACGCTCCAGGGCAAGCGCATCTTCGAGCACTTCGTGCTGGAAATCTGCGGCTGCGAGGCCCTGTGGACGCCGGCCAACATCGTCGAGGACGCTATCCGCCGGGTGCGCGAGGCCGTGGGCAGCGACAAGGTGCTGCTGGGCCTGTCCGGCGGTGTGGATTCCTCGGTGGTCGCCGCCCTGCTGCACAAGGCCATCGGTGAGCAGCTCACCTGCGTCTTCGTCGACAACGGCCTGCTGCGCCTGCGCGAGGGCGACCAGGTGATGGACATGTTCGCCCGCAACATGGGGGTGAAAGTGATCCGTGCCGACGCCGAGGAACTCTTCCTCGGCAAGCTCGCCGGCGAGAACGACCCCGAGAAGAAGCGCAAGATCATCGGCAACACCTTCATCGACGTGTTTGACGCCGAAGCGTCGAAACTGCAGGACGTGAAGTGGCTGGCCCAGGGCACCATCTACCCGGACGTGATCGAGTCCGCTGGCGCCAAGACCGGCAAGGCCCACGTGATCAAATCCCACCACAACGTGGGCGGCCTGCCGGAGGACATGAGCTTCGAACTGGTGGAGCCCCTGCGGGAGCTGTTCAAGGACGAGGTGCGGCAGATCGGCCTGGAACTGGGCCTGCCCTACGACATGGTCTTCCGCCACCCCTTCCCCGGTCCGGGCCTGGGGGTGCGCATCCTGGGCGAGGTGAAGAAGGAGTATGCCGACCTCCTGCGTCTCGCCGACGATATCTTCATCAGCGAACTGCGCGCCGCAGGCTGGTACGAGAAAACCAGCCAGGCCTTCGCTGTATTCCTGCCGGTGAAGTCCGTCGGCGTGGTCGGCGACGGGCGCCGCTATGAATACGTGATCGCCCTGCGGGCAGTTGAAACGGTGGATTTCATGACCGCGCGCTGGGCGCACCTGCCCTACGAGCTGCTGGAGAAAGTCTCCAACCGGATCATCAACGAGATATCCGGTGTTTCCCGGGTGACCTATGACGTGAGTTCAAAGCCGCCGGCGACCATCGAGTGGGAGTGATTACGGCACCCCAGCCGTGATGATCTTCGCCACAAACCAGAACCTGCCATGAAATTTTTCGGAAAGATCAGGCGAAAGCTCGTTGCTGAGAAAAGGTTCAGGAATTACCTGCCCTATGCTTTAGGCGAGATTGTGCTCGTGGTTGTGGGGATATTGATAGCCTTGCAGATCAATAACTGGAACGAAGCTAAAAAGCAAGACAAGCTGGAGTACCAGGCCCTGCAAAATCTAAAAGTCGATTTTGAACTTAATACTAAAAGGCTGGAAGAGATTATCCAAACCTCGGATCAAAATATTGATAAAAGCAATGAGATATTAAGCCACACGGGGAATAAGAATTCGGGTCATTTTCAACTGGATAGCCTAATTCTCGCCGCGGTAAGCGGGCCTTCTTTTAGCGCTCAAAATGGTTTTTTAAACGACTTGATAAACTCGGGTAACCTTGGTGTTCTGCAAAATGTAGAATTAAGAAGCAAGCTCTCATCCTGGGATCCTGCGCTTGATGATTTGAAGCGGAGGGAGATGTATTTGGAAGAAGCCGAGTCGAAACTGATAGAGTTTATTAATCAAAACGGGAATTGGCTCAATGTGGATAATTACAATTTTGCAAATTCCGAATCGAATATTGAAATTCCGGATTCAGGCTTCGATGTATCTAATAATGAGATGCTTTCGTCCATAGTGTTCGAAAACCTGGTAGAAAACAGTGTGGTTTATCACCGCGGCACCATGCGAAGACAAAAGCAGTGCCTGGAATTATCCAGGGAAATCTTGGAATTGATTGTAGTAGAAATCAAACGATTCGAATAAGCCAATTCACTGTCGGCGGCCTACCGGTGAACGCGAGCTTCGATCTGGTGGAGCCTGCGGGAGCGGTTCGAGGATGAAGTGCGACAGCTTGGCCTGGAGCTGGGTCGGCCCTGAGGCTGCCTGGGAAAGTCTCCGACCTGATTGCCAATGAAATTTCCGGTGCCTCCCGCGTCACTTGCGATGTGAGTTCAAAACTACCCGCGACGATTGAGTGGGAGTGATCGGCTTGCCGCTACTGCAGGTCGGTAACCGTGTCCAATAACACGTATAAGCCGACGACCACCATGATAACGCCAGGCCCATAATTCAACGTTCGCTGCCACGAGCTCAAGTCGGGCAAGCGGCTGGCGAGTTTCAGGATCACTGCCAACCAGAGCGCTGCGGCTCCCGCAAAGCCAAGTGAAAGGCCGGCCACTGCGCTTGCTTTGCTCTCGGCGTAGAGCGGACCGAAGGCCGCGACGGTATCGAGACTGTTTGCGAGTATCAGAATGGCCACAGCCCACATCGAGGGCACAGTATCCTTGCCTGAATGGGCACTATGGGAAGGCCTTGCGAGCATGCGCAGCCCCATGAACAGTGGCACCGCGCCGAGATAAGCAAGCGCCTGGACCGGCACCACAAGGCTCAGCAGCGAGAACCCCACGCAGGCTAGCAGCAGGCAGGTGCTGGCAAGCAGATAACCTGAAACCAGAAACTGTTTCCGTGGGTGAACAGCCGCAACCGACCCGAGCAGGATCAGGTTGTCGAGATTGGTGGAGGCGTAGACGCCAGCGGCTAGCGCCATCGCACTGATTAATTCCAGCAATTGACCATGCCCCGATTAATCCCGTGTTCCGGGGTAGCGGATTCCTCCGCAGGGACAGGGTCCGGCACAGGCCCTGGCCTCGCACCCATCCGTTTCATCTTTCCCGAAAACTGGACTGCTCCAGAGCCCCCGCCGGGGAAGGGGGCTGGTGGTGAAGCGGGGCTTTTGCCCGCTCGGGTCGCTGCGTTTTCTTGATCCATATCAATAAACTGCCTTTCTTGGAGCGGGGATGCGTGTTCCAACGGTTCTGGTGGCACAAAATGACCGGCGCAATCAGTTTAGGTGGACCATACTTGGGGTCAATGCGGCAAGAGAAATCGCATTGCCATAACACGTATGTTGAACGGGAAAATCGAACAATAACTGTACGCACCAGCTCGCGTGCAACTTGTTGTTTTCTTTTACTCTGCCAGGAGGGAGCCTGCCATGAGCAGAAATCGCGTTTACCTGTTGCCGTTGATCCTTACATTTTCCACCCTTGTCGCGGCCCAGGATGCCGGTCAGCCCCCTGAGACCCCGCCGGCGAAGGAAGACCCCGAGTTACCATATTCCCCCTATGCCAACGGGACGGCGCAGACACAGGTTTACTGGGGGGATACCCACCTGCACACCGCCTTTTCCATGGACGCAGGGGCCTTTGGCAACCGTCTCGGGCTGGACGAGGCCTACCGCTTTGCCCGCGGTGAAGAGGTCGAGTCCACCACGGCTGGGCGAGTCAAGCTGGCGCGGCCCCTGGATTTCCTGGTGATCGCCGATCACTCGGACAATATGGGTTTCTTCCCCGATCTCTATAGTGGCGACGAGGCCATCATGAAGCACCCCGAGGGCAAGAAGTGGTTCGACGATCTCAACGCAGGCAAAGGCATGCAGGTGGCGATGGAGATCATCGACTCCTTTTCGCGCGGCACTTTCCCGGATGCTCTGATGTACTGGCCGGATAGCCCGATGTTCGCCAATGCCTGGGACAAGACGATTGACGCCGCCGAGCGATTCAACGAGCCGGGGCGGTTCACCGCTTTTATCGGCTACGAGTGGACATCTCAGGTGCCCCCTGGCCAGAACCTGCACCGGGTGGTGATTTACCGCGACGGCGAGGACAAGGCGCGGCAGACCGTGCCGGCTACCACCTATGCGCCCCAGGGCAGTACCGATCCGGAGTACCTGTGGCAAAAGCTGCAGGCCTACGAGGATAAGACCGGCGGCAAGCTGCTGGCGATCGCCCACAACGGGAACCTCTCCAATGGCCTGATGTTTCCGGTGATTAACCCGCTGGATGACAAGCCCCTCACCCCCGAGTATGCACAGACCCGGGCGCGCTGGGAGCCCCTGTACGAGGCGACCCAGATCAAGGGCGACGGTGAGACGCATCCCCTGCTTTCACCGGACGATGAGTTTGCCGATTACGGCACATGGGACAAGGGCAACCTGAACCTCAGCGAGGCGAAGACCGATGCCATGCTCCCCCACGAATACGCCCGCAGCGCGCTGCAACTGGGCCTGGAACTCGAGGCTGGGCTGGGTACCAATCCCTACAAATTCGGGATGATCGGTTCGACGGACAGCCACACTTCCCTGGCCACAGCGGACGATGACAACTTCTTCGGTAAACACTCCGGTTCGGAGCCCGGCCCCGAGCGCATGAAACATCCCTTCGCCTCATTCAACGGCAAGACGATCATGGGTTGGGAGACACTCGCCTCGGGCTACGCCGGCGTGTGGGCCACCGACAACAGCCGCGAGGCGCTGTTCGACGCAATGCAGCGCAAGGAAACCTACGCCACCACCGGGCCGCGAATCCTGGTGCGTTTCTTTGGTGGCTATGACTTCGACGAGGCCGACACCCGCACCCGCCAGCCGGCAACCGTGGGCTACCGCAAGGGCGTGCCCATGGGGGGCGACCTGCCGGCATTACCCGGGGGCAAAAGCGCTCCCAATTTCCTGATCGCCGCGCTGAAAGATCCGATTGGCGCGAATCTCGACCGTATCCAGGTCGTCAAGGGCTGGATGGAAGCTGACGGCGAATCCCGGGAACGGATCTACGATGTGGTTGTCTCTGACGGGCGCAAGATCGGCAAGGATGGTCGTTGTCGCACGCCTGTGGGCAACACCGTAGATGTTGCAAGTGCTACCTGGACCAACAGTATCGGTGAAACGGAATTTATCACCGCGTGGGAAGATCCCGATTTTGATCCGGAAGTGGCTGCGTTTTATTACCTGCGTGTGCTCGAGATTCCAACACCCCGCTGGACCGCTCACGACAGCGCCTACTACGGCGTGCCCCTGGTAGATGGAGATACTGGTATTCACCAGGAACGGGCGTACACGTCGCCTATCTGGTACACCCCATGAGCGATTGTTTCCCCCTCGGATGTAGCTCAACGCTGGACGTGTTGCGTGGCACGGCATCGTGCCAAAGCCCTGGGAGGCAAAGGCGTCCACGCCTGTGCCCGTTGGGTCAGGATTTCCAGCTCGGGGTCTAGCGGTAAAACTGTATGAGAAGAAAGCTGCGCCTGGCGCTATCGCTTGCGCTGTTGATGGTCATTGCCACGGGCTGTACACGCACGCAAAGTGAGCGGGGGGTGTATCCCCTCTGGCGCGCACTGCCGGATGACGCATTGGAAATCGGTGCTACCACCAAGTCGGAAGTGCTGGCTGTCCTCGGCCCGCCGTCCCAGGTGATTACCCACCAGAGTGGGGAAATCTTCTACTATCTCTACGAGGAGGCCAGCAGTCGCGGCCTCATCCTGCTTGTCTACAATTCAAATCACATCAATACCCGATACGACCGCGCAATTTTCTTCTTTGATGAGAACGGGGTTCTGCAGGATTACGCGACCAGTAGCGAAGAGGCCGCTCAGTAATGTTCACTATCCGGCCCGGAGTACTCCCGTACCAGCGGGCTGGAATCAGCCTGGCCTTGATATGCCTGTGCGCCCTGTTGCCCGCCTGTTCACAGATACGTGAGGACGTCGGCCAGCCTTTCGCAGTCGAGGCCTCCCGTCTCGCTGCGGCGAACAATTATCACCAGGTGCTGGATCTGCTCGGTCCGCCGCATCGCCTTAGCGTCGGCGATGCAGGCATGGTCTTTCTCTACGAGGAAATCGACCTCATCGAGGACCAGGTCGGCATCAACCTGTCGCACAATGGCTTTGCCCTGTTCAAGGCGGTTGCGGCGCGGGGTATCGCGGAGCGGCGCCTGCTGCTCGTCTCTTTTGATCGGCAGGGTCAAAACCAGGCGCTGAAATACGATGAGGAAACCGGTGCCGCTGCCTGGGGTGCGGCCCTGCAGATTATTTTTGCCGTTGCTGGCGTCGTCGACGATGGCGACCTCAGTCAGTCGCCGAAGGTACACGAGTGGGGCTTCGCTTTGCTGGAGCCTGATCTGCCGATTGCGCTCAATCGGCAACAACAGCTGGATTCCGGCTCTGGCGGAATCCAGCAACAGGGTACCCCCACCGCAGTAGGCCAGCAGACGCTGGAATTGAGGAGCCGCTGAAATCGCCCGCGGGGGTGGCCACTGCAAGCCTCAGCCAGTGATAATTTCGATACAGGGAGTAAGACATCATGAATAAAGCCTTGGCGGCCGAGCTGGCGGCGGTGAAGATGCGGCTTCGTTGCGAAGACTGAGGAGTGTCCGCCTTGACTGACTCCAGTAGAAAGGTCAACTTTCTTCGTGAGCCTGTGCAAAGCCTGTCAGGGGGCTTTGGCCTGGGCTTGCTGGCCGCCGCGTTCTGCTGGGGTTTCAGCACAGCGGCGATGGCGTTAAACGACTCGCGGCAACTGGACCCTGAGGACCGCAGCGGTAACTGGTCAATCGGCTTCGCCTATACCTGGCAGGACTCGGTCTATGCCGGCGAGAACTACCGTAGCGATTTCATGCCGACCTTTACCTATTCCGGTGAGAAGTTTTTCCTCGATACGACTGACTTTGGTTGGCATGTCGTTGACAGTGATCAGTGGCAGGTAGACCTGTTCGGGAGCTATTTCATCGAGGGCTACAACGATCACAGTTTCTTCAGTGATACCGGGGAGGTGAGGCCCGAGGATGATCCACTCAAGGGAATGGAGCGCAAAAATGCCCTGGAGGGCGGCGTTGAAATCGTCCGCAAGACGGAGCTTGGCAGGTTTTCGACGCAGCTCCGCCATGATATCGACGGGGTGCACAATGGCGCCGATCTGCGCGCCCGCTGGGCGAAGGTTGTACGGGGAGGTCCGTGGCAACTGGAACCCTGGGCCGAGTACCGCTGGTGGTCAGCGGAAAAGTCCGATTATTACTACGGCGTGGAAGCGCATGAATCGACCGACCTGAGGCCGGCATACGCCCTCGGCAGCAGTGACAGCTGGGCGCTTGGCATTGCCGGGCGCTATACCCTGTGGGAGCAGCATCACCTGACCCTGAACCTGGCCTACCGCTGGCTCGATCACGAGGTCACCGACAGTCCGGTTGTCACCGAACACGGGGCGGCGAGCGCCAACCTCAGTTATCGCTACGAGTTGAACAGGCTTCGTATTCCCGCGGGTGCAGGCGACTACAACTTCTTCCGCAACAACAGCGCGCCGACCGCTGTACGCCTGGCTTATGGATGTACGACGAACACCAAGTTCAATGAGATCCTGCGGGCGAATATCAACTGCGATGGCGGTGGCGGCACCCACCTGGCGAGCCTGTTTGTGAGTCGTCAGCTATCCGAGGATATCTTTACCCTGCCAGTGGAAGCCTGGTTGCTGGGCGGTGTCGCCAGGCGTTTCGAGAACGATCTGCAGGATGACTTCTTCGAGGGTGTGCTGTCGTTCAAGGCGATTTACAGGCGATTTCCCTGGTCGGACAGTGTCGAAACACGCGTGGGCTTTGCCGAGGGGCTGTCCTACGCAGACAGCGTTCCCTGGATAGAAAAGGACAAGGCCGAGGAAAAGGACCGTCGCACGAGCCACCTGATCAACTACCTGGAGTTCAGTGTCGATTTCTCTGTAGGGGACCTGTTCCGTGACGATGATTTACGTAATCTTTTCCTTGGATTTTACGTGCATCATCGCTCAGGTATTTTTGCCAGCGCCAACCTCTATGGCAACGTCTACGGCGGTTCCAACGTCAATGCGCTTTATCTCGAATGGGAATTCGGTAGTTGAGATCATCGGCGGCTGAGGCATCAGAAACGATAGTTCAGAAACGCAGTGGGACCGATGTAGCTGATATCGAAGGCTTCCCGTGAATTGTCACTGCTGTGCGTGACTTCCATGCTCGTCGACTGGAAGCCGAGACCGAGGCTGAAACGGTCGCTGAATCGGTATTCGCCGCTTGCGTTGGCGAATAGGTATTCACCGTCATAGCTGTCGATATTGGCACTCAGCCAGCCGGTATTCAGGCGTAGCGTCCAGCGATCCGAGAGCGCGTAGATCATGCGCAAGCCCAGGTTGGGTAGTGGCGCCAGCAGGTCGTTGGTAGACTCGCTGACGGTCCGTTTTTCATCGTTCACCGACACGGAGGCGTCGAAGCTGACCTCGATGTCGAATGCATGGATGCCTCCACCGAGTTGTAATTCGAAACGGTCGGACTTTATCACGCTGTACATGATGTCGAGCATGTAGGTGTCGGCCGAGAATTTGGAGTCGAGGGACGCACCGGCCTCGAATACCTGGCCATCGTATTCGAATGTCTCGCTGATGCTCTTGTCACCATTGACACGATTGATGTAGGCATTGGCCACCAGCGTCCAGCGCGGAGAGAAGCGCCATCGGTAGCCGAACAGGCCGCTCAGGTAGCTGTCGTCCACGCCCAGGTCGTCGAGGGAAATATCCCGCAGTGGTCTGCCTTTGAGCGCCGCCGCCACCGCGATGTCAGCGGATTGCTCGTAGATGCCCAGAACCAGTTCGTGGCGGTCGGTAAGCGCCGGGTTTCCCGGTTCCGCCTGCGCTATGGCGCTGGCGCAGCAAAACGGCAGCAGGCTGAAAAGGTAGGCGATCCCGGCCTTTGAATTGATTTCAATACCCCGGTTCATGACATCCCCCATCACACATTTATGCTAATTGCAGGTGCTATTCCCACATATCCAGTAAGTGTATCAGCAGGGTATCTCAATGTCCTGAACAACCTGGTTTGCTATGCGGGGCACCCGATCGCAGAGATATGACGCCCTGTACGGGGGGCTAGGGCGCGTCTCCAAACTCGCCTGATTCACTGATATTGACGCTGGCCAGGTCTCTCCGCAGCGCAATTTCAAGGCGGAATATCATGCGCCAGGCTCCGTCCCGTTCATCCTCGTAGTTGCGTCTGCGGTAATTGTAGGAGGGCTCCAGTTCAAGGAAGAGGAAATCCCGAAAAACCTGCCGCCGCCACACCACGCCCGCGCGGTAGTTCTTGCTGAAACTCTCGGGTCGGGTGACGCCACTGGCGCTGACAAAGAAACTTGTCGCGATCGGCCGCGGATGATCGACCCGGTAGCGCTGGCGCAGGCTGAGCCCGCTGGTCCACTCTACCCCCTCGGTTTTTTCACCGTAAAGGACGCGAGAGCCCCAGCGCACAGCGCTGTTCTCTCCAATGGACCTGTTGAGATCAAACTGCGTGCGGGAGAAGAAATTCTCCCCATCCTCGTACTGGATACGTTCGATCAGGCGGTAACTCAGTAGATCGGAAAACGATCCCTGGTTTCGATACTTCAGCCCCGGTCGAAAATGCCCTGAGGAAAAACCCATGGTGAGGTCAAAGCGGGAGCGCGAGCCTTCACGAACCTCGTACTGAAGTGCGACCTCGTCAGTCTCTTCGCGATCCGAGGCGGTGTCCAGTTCGGATTCCTCGCCGCTGAAGAGAAGGTTGAGTCGCCGGGAAATTCGTGGGAGCTGAACTTTGCCTCGCAGGCGAGCCTTGAATTCGTTGTTGTCCTCACTGTCCCATGTGTCGATGAATTCCAGGCGTAGCTGGGACTCCGCTTCCTCGAGGATCAATTCTTCGTCGCCGAAATATTCGTCCATCCACAGGGTCAGGGCTTGGGCCCGCCCCGTGGCATAGGCGTGGCTGGAGTCGACCCAGGATGAGTTGTCGCCTTCGGGTGTGTCCGGCTCCGCGGCTTCCCAGCCCTCGGTCACGTCCTCGGCCAATTCTTCTACTGCTTCCCCGAGTACGGGTTGAGACGGGCGGCCCGCAGCCTCTTCAGCCATGGTGGGGCCCGGTGCGCTAAGTAGTACGCCCAGCGATAAAACTATCCCGAAAGATCTCATCTGCCAGGTTCGGGCCACGGGAGGACCATCTGCCACTCGGTACCTCCACTGTGCAGCACTGACTCTTTTAAAGTATAGATCAACTCACTTCCATTTTGAGTCGCATCGGCAGGTTCTTCAGTCCGCGGCCCCCGGGACCAGGGTTACAAGCCACCGGCGATAATCGGGTGGAAGCCATCACGGCCCCTCGACCGTGATTATCGCCGATAAGGGGAGGTCGCCTGAGGAAGAGCCAAGCTCTACCCGGTAGGCGGTGGGTTCGACCACCCAGGCCATGGATTCGACGTCGTAAAAGGCGAGATCGGAGATGGGGAGGTCGAATGAGATACTCTCTTTCACGCCCGCCGCGAGCTTGACCTGGGTAAACGCCTCTAGCTCCCGTGGCGCTCTCGGCACGGCGGAGGACAGGGCTCCCGCGTACAGTTGTACGGTTTCTATGGCCTCTCTGTTACCGGTGTTCTCGACATCGAGCGTAATCGTAATCGTGTCGCCTGCGGCAACTTCAGTGGACGAGAGTTCGAGATTCGAGTACTCGAAACTGGTGTAGCTCAGCCCGAAACCGAATGGAAAGAGTGGCTCGCTACCCTGGTTTTGCAGATGCCGATAGCCATGGAAATAACTGTAGGTGACCGACTCGGAAACGTTATCGAAAGGTGGCAGGTCGGCTTCCGCGACGGGGAAGGAGATCGGAAGCCGGCCGCTGGGAGATTCCTCGCCAAACAGGATATCGGCGATGGCGTTGCCGCCCTCTATGCCCGGATACCAGGCCATGAGCACAGCGTCGACAGCATCCAGCCAGGGGCCCATGGTGATAGCGGAGCCACCCTGCAGCACGACGACAGTCGGCGTGCCGGTGGCGGCGACCTGGGCGATCAGGGCATCCTGCTTCGGCGCCAGGCCGAGGCCCTCGCGGTCTCCCGCACTTATCAGGCTCTCGCCCTCGTCTTCGGCGGTAAGCCCGGTGACGACCAGCGCGTAGTCCGCCGCGGCCACCTGGCTCGCTTCGGCCATGGAGAGCTCGGTGGCCGGGATGTGGGTAATGAGCACCCTGCCATCGGCAGCCGCGACGATGCCCTCGAGAGCCGTCACCACGTACGCCGGGAGTACGTTGCTGCTGCCGTTGTCGCCGATGTTTTCCGCATCGGCGAGCTCGCCGAGAACGACGATCCCGGTAGTAGTGCTGCGGTCTATGGGCAACGCGCCGTCGTTTTTCAGCAGTACGATGGAGCGCCTGGCGACTTCCCGCGCCAGCCCGGTGTGTTCCGACGTGGCGATCTTCGCCGGTTCCCGCTGCGGTGGGTTGGTGTCGAGTCCGAAGCAGAACTGCGCGCGCAGAATACGCCGCACAGCCCTGTCCACGACATCGCGGGAAAGCTCACCTCCCTCCACGGCCTCGACCAGCGGCTCGCCGTAGAATCTTGGCGCGGGCATCTCGATGTCCAGGCCCGCCTCGGCGGCGGCGACGCTACTGTGCATACCGAAGACCCAGTCGGACTCGACGAAACCCTGGAACTCCCATTCGCCCTTGAGAATGTCACCTAGCAAGTGGTCATTTTCGCTGGCGAAGGCTCCGTTGACAGAATTGTACGCAGTCATCACCGAGGCCACCCGGGCCTCCTGTACCACGCGGCGGAAATGGGGCAGGTAGATCTCCCGCAGGGTGCGCTCGTCGATAGTTACGTCAACCTCGAAGCGGGTGTTCTCGATATTGTTGGCGGCGAAGTGCTTGGCGCTGGCCAGTGCGTTTTCCTGCACGCCCTCGACGAAAGCTACTCCCATGGAGCCCATGAGGTAAGGATCTTCGCCGTAGGTTTCCTGCGCCCGGCCCCAGCGCGGATGGGTGAGGATGTTGATGGTCGGCGCGAGGATCACGCTGGCGCCAGCGGCGCGGGTTTCCAGGCCCATGGCACGGCCCACCCGGCGCTCAAGCTCCGGGTCCCAGGTGGCGGCCCGGGCCATCCCCACAGGGAAGGCGGTCGCTGGCAGGTCCGTCAGTTGGCTGAGGCCCCGCGGGCCGTCGACCATGAGGAAACCGGGGATGCCGCGCTCGGGCAGGCTGCTTGCCAGATAGCCGCTTTCCGTGGGCAGGAAAGTCGAGCCGTGCATCAGCGAGGTCGCCTCCTCGAGGCTCAATTCGCCGAGCAGGCTGTCGATGCGCTCCTCGATTTCCAGGTAATCGCTGCCGCAGTAGGCTTCGGTGGCGGAGACAGGGGTGGACTGGGCGGGCAGGCGGCCCCCCGAGCTATTTCCCCCCCCGCAGCCGGCGAGGCAGAGCAGGGTGGACAGGCTACAGGCCAACAGGCGTTGGGAGCGCATGGCGAAATCCTTTTCTTCTTATAAGTCCGCCATGCTGCATGGCGCCGTGCTGCAGCGTCATCGGCCGTTTGGACTAAGGCACATTCGCCCGGGCCCGATGCTGTGGGAAGCCTGCGGGCGCGGGATTGGTCTCAGCTATAGGACAGGTGCCCATCCCGTCGCTGGATGCCCGCGTGACGCACGGCAAAGGGGCGGTACTCGCGCCCCAGGATATTGTCCACCCCGACGAAGTCCACGCTGGCTTCATCCCGGGTCAGTACCAGGCGCACGTAACCATGGGTGACGCCCTCGGTCCAGATAACCTCACGGTTGTGTTGGGCGACCAGTTGGTCCATCCGGCGAGCGCCTTCCACGCCGAAGTTAATGAAGTCGCCGGGTGAGGTGATACCGGTAGTGCCCAACTCCAGTCCCATGGGTTTGCCTTCGCCAGTGAACAACTGGTTCTGCCAGAAGCTGTGGCTGTCGCCGGTCAGTACCAGCAGGTCCTCCGCGCCCGCCTCGCTGCAGGTGGCGTAGAACTTTTCCCGCGCCCAGGGGTAGCCGTCCCAGGGGTCGGTATAAAGCGGCAGGTCGAGGGCGCCGCGCGCCTGTACCGAGGTCAGTTCCTCGTAGAGGGGATGGCCGGGCTCGATGTCGAGTTGCTCGACCAGGTCCTGGGGAATGGGCGGCATGTGCGTGCGCGCCATGGGGATCTGGTTGCCGATCAGGCGCCAGGGGCGGCCTGCTGTGACGGACTCACGCAGGGATTCACCGAGGAAGCTCTCCATCTCGGAGGACAGCATGTTACGCCCGGGCGCGCCGAGAATTTCGCGCATGAAACGTTGGGCGTCTTCGGAAGTCTTCAACTGTTCGCGGTAGTCGGCGTATTCAATTTGCTCGGCGCGACCACTGTGCCGTGTCTCGAGAATGACCAGACTGGCCAGGTCGCCAAAACGGAAGTGCTGCCAGCGCTGGTCGCGACCCATGCCGACCCCGGGTTCGCGCACCGGCATCCACTCGTAGTAGGCCTGCAGGGAAACCCGCCGCCGGGTCTGCCAGTCGCCCTCCGTATCCGGCTGGTGATTCTCGGCGCCGTCCTGCCAGGGGTTGTTGGCGGACTCGTGGTCGTCCCAGATGGCGATCAGCGGGTGCGCCGCGTGCATGGCCTGGGACTGGAGGTCTGCCTTGTACTGGGCGTGCCGCTGGCGGTAATCGGAAAGAGAAACGATCTCCCGAGGTGGCTGGTGGGCACGGCCGAGTTGCTCACCGGTCTCGCCGCCGTAACCATCGGGGCCGTATTCGTAGAGGTAATCGCCCAGGTGCAGCACCACGTCCACGTCAGGATCGAGGGCGATGATCTCGTATGCGTTGAAGTAGCCGAAGGGATAGTTGGAGCAGGATGCCAGGGCGAAGCCGAGCTTATCCAGGTGGCCCTCCGGCAGGGACATGGTGCGCCCCACTGGCGAGCTCTCGCCATCGCAGTCGAAGCGGTAGTAATAGCGCTGGCCGGATGCCAGGCCATCGGCGAGTACCTTCACGGTGAAGTCGCGATCGGCGCCGGTCGTGAATTTGCCGCGCTTGATGACTTCGCGACAGTCCGCGTCACTCGCCAGCAGCCACTCGCCGGATACCGCTTTAGCCCCCGTGCTGACCCGCGTCCACAGAACGACGCTGTCGTGATCCGGATCACCGCTGGCGACGCCGTGGGCGAAACGCGTGTCGCTGGAAGTTTTGCCGGCACCGCCCAGGGTGCAGCCCGCCAGTGGTAGCGCCAGGCCGGCCGAAAGTCCCGCCAGGGCCCGGCGCCGGCTGATGCGATAGCTCATACTGCCTCTCCTCGCTTGAATATTACCGGCGGCAGCGTTCCGGGGAACGCGCCGCCGACAAGCAGCCTATCAGAAGTCCGCGCGGACGCTGAAGGATGCGGTGCGACCGGGGCCGATCCAGGCGCCGCCGCCGGAGATGCCGCCCAGGTAATCCTCGTCGAAGAGGTTATTGACCAGGAGGGAGAAGTCCACGCCCCGCAGCAGTTCGCTGATCTCGTCCCCGCCCACGCCGACGTAGAAATCCACCACGCTGTAGTCGGGAACCTGCAGCGTGTTTGCCTCGTTCAACTCGCGCTCGTCGACCCAGCGGCCGGTGAGGCCTGCCCGGTAGGCATTGCGGGTCCAGTCCAGGGAGAGGGCGGCCATGCGCTCCGCGGAGCCCGCGACTGTGTTGCCCGGCTCGATGCCCAGTTCCGCATCGAGTTCGGAATCCCCGGTGCCTTTGTACTCCGACTGGTTGTCAGTGAAGGAGGCGTAGAAGCGGAAGTTTTCGCTGATGTCCCAGGTGCCCGCAACTTCGATGCCGCTGGAGTCCACGCCGCCGACATTCAGGTAGGTGCCGTCGGTGCCGACCAGGTAGTTGATGCCGGCGGTGGTGCTGGCGGGAATGTAGGTCAGGCGGTTGTCGAACTCGATCTCGTAGTAGGTGAAGGTGACGAAGGTCGAGCGGCCTTCCCAACGGATGCCGATGTCGATGTTGTCCGCGGTCTCCGGTTCGATGTTCTCCAGCGCCGAGGCCTCGCGCTCCAGGACCTCGTCCTTGATGGCGGCAAAGTTTTCGGAATAACCCGCAAACAGGGAAAGGCCATCCACGAAGGGCATGCGGGCAACCACGCCTGAGGAGAACAGCGGGTCGGAATCGGAGTCGACAGTGTCGGAGTGCTCGCCAGTGAAGTTGTCACTGCGCTCGAGGTCTACCAGGAACTCCCTGAAGCCGAGGTTGATGCTGAACAGGCCGATATCGAGTTTGTCCTGTAGGTAGTACATCAGGGTATCGACCTGGTAGCTGCGGTCGTACTGGGTCCAGTACTCGCGGCCGTCGAAGTTGTAGCTGGAACGGGCGTCGATGATCTTCTGCCAGGTGCGGGTCTCGTCGCGCTCGTAGTCCTCCCACCACAGGCCGCCGGCCAGGGTGTTGACCAGTCTGTCATTGAAGGCCAGTGTCCAGACCACGTCGGCGTTGGCGCCCAGGCGCTCCTTCCAGTAGTTGGTGGTGCGGTAGGAACTGACCGGGATCGCCCCGGGGGCGAAACAGGCCGGATCGTATTCCGGGCCGGCGCCGCCGTAGGGGAAGGTCAGGCTGCTGCTGCAGCCGGGCTCCGGCGAGAGGGCGACACTGTTGGCGTCGACGAAGGTGATCCTGCCGATGGCGCTGCCGCCGTCGAAGCCGCCCGCGGGACCAGCGGTGAGTTCGCTTTCCGGGCCGCCCTGGTCGTCGATGATGTCCACGATGTAGGGGGGCAGCCAGTCACCGCGACCCTCGTTGTCATGCCAGTAGGTATTCAGCTTCCACTCCACCGGCCCGGTGGCGAAATCGAACTTCAGGTAGGCCAACTTGTTCTCGCGCAGGGTGGACCAGCCCGGGCGGTAGACCTGGTCGATGTGCGGAATGCCGCTCCAGTCGCCGGTCAGGCGGTCCCAGTCCGGGTCGGCCTTGAACTGGTCGATGGAAACACGCTGGTAGTTGTCTTCGTGGACATCGTCCCAGGCCAGGTAGCCGGTGATGGCGAAGTTGTCATTGACGTCGGTGACGAACTTGGCGGCGGCGTGCTCGCGATTGGATTCACCGCTTTCATCGATCCAGGTCTTGGAGTCGGAGGACGACAGGCTGATCCACAGGCGCGTGCTGTCGTTAAAGATACGGCCGGTGTCGTAGCGCGCGTAGTACTTCTGGGCATCGTATTCGCCGAAGTTCAGCAGGAAGCGCATGCGCTCCTCTTCCAGCGGGTTGTCGGTGACGAAGTCCAGGGTTCCACCGAGTGCTTCGTTGGAGCGCGAAGTGATGTCTGCGGTGCCCTGGGACACCCTGACGGTTTCCATGTTGGGCGTGTCGATGAAGCGGTTCGCCTTGGAGCCGCCGCCGTAATTGGAGTTACCGTTGGGGATGCCGTCCACGGTGATCCCGATCTGTTGCTCGTCCAGGTTGGTCTGGAAGCCGCGCATGGAGATAAAGGTGGACCAGTCGTCGCCGCCGAACTGGTCGCCCTCGCCGACCAGTACGCCGGGCAGGGTGAAGACCGCGGCCAGGGGCGAGGCGATAGGAGCGACGCGCTCCTTCATTTCGGGGGTGACATCGGCGTTGGCGTAGGCCACGGGCTGGGAGGTGACGATCACCTCTTCCAGGCGCTCCGGATCGATGTCCTGGGCGTGTGTCTGGATGATCGGCAGTGCGGCAAGCACCGCCAGCGGCAGTGCGCGACGGGAAATTTCAGGCATGGTAAACCCCTATGGCGCCGGGTGTTGCCCGGGCACGGTTCGGTTGTCGAAAACTTTGAATGATGCTGTAAGTGGTCCGCGCCGAGTCTTGGCTGCTCCGCTGGGGACAAGGGGAAATTAAGGAATTTTTATGACAACCGGCTGTCGCAAAAATGAAAATTTAGTGACGGCTGGTTATTTTCGACACAAAAAAGGGCCGTCGCGCTAGCGACGGCCCTGATGGAGAGCGCGCGCTACTAGATCAGCTTTGTTTCATTTTCAGCCGTACCGGCAGGCTGTTCATGCCGCGCAGGATCACCAGGCTGTCGCTGTAGTCGAGATCGTCCACCGGTACCGCCAGTTCGACGGACTCCACCGAATTGACGAATTCCTTGAGCGCCGCCTTCACCTCGTTGCGCGCCAGCATGGCGCCGAGGCAGATATGCACGCCGGTACCGAAGGACAGGTGCTGTGCGGAGGCCGGGCGGTCGATGCTGAACTCGTCCGGGTTCTCGAAGCGTTCCGGGTCCCGGTTGCCGGAGGCCCAGCAGAGGAAGACCAGGGAATCTTTCGGGATGGCCTTTCCACCCAGTTCGGTGTCCTCCGTGGTGACCCGGGGCAGGGCCGGAACCGGAGCGTAGTAACGCAGGGTTTCCTCGCACAGGGCGGCGATGTCCTTGTCCTGCTGCTCGGATTCCTGGAGGCGCTTGAGCAACTCGGGCCGGGTTGCCAGGGTGTAGAGCGCGTAGGCAATGGTGTTGCGGGTGGTATCGACGCCGCCGGCGATCGATACGGAGACGATGGACATCAGTTCCTGCTCGGTCAGCTCCTCGCCGGTGCTCTCTTCGGGGCCGGCGTTCACGACCTGGGAAATCAGGTCGCCGCGGGGTTCCCTGCGGCGCTCCTCGATGGCCTCCCGGGCGAATTGCTGCAGCTGCATGATGTTGTCCGCGTGCTGGAAGGCCTCTTCCCGGGTGGCGCCCTTGCCGGCGCGGGCAACCATCGAATCAGCGGCGCGGCTGACGTCACTGGTGCGGTCCAGGGGCAGGCCGAGGGCGTCGCAGATAACGTTGATCGGCACCGGAACCGCGTATTGCTTGAACAGGTCGACCTCGCCGCCGTCACGGAAGGTGTCCATCTGCTCACGACAGAGCTCGGCCACCCGGTCGGCCATCGCCGCTACCGCGTGGGCGGTAAAGGCGTGGGCAACCAGCTTGCGGCGCCGCTTGTGCAGTTCGCCGTCCACCTTGAAGCTGTCGGAGGGGTCCAGCAGGTAGTAACCCTTGCTCTTGATGTACTCGTTGGCTTCGTCCTGGTAGGGCGAGCGCACCGATGCCGCCACCCGCATTTCATCCGAGTAGACGACGGTGTCGCGGGCCACGGCGGCGATATCCGCATAGCGGGTTACCAGCCAGGCGCCCAGTTTCTCGTCGTAGTGGACGGGGTCTTCTTCGCGCAGGCGGGCATAGAAGTCGTAGGGATCCTGCATAGTCGCGGGATCGGCAATCGTCATTTCGCTTATGGAGTTCATATCTTTGTGACCTGTAGCTTCCGGACCGGGGTCCTACCCGCCAGCCCTGGTTTGGCAAGCGCCCAATGTAGTGGCTATTGGCCCTGAAAGATATGACAGCAGGTGAAGAGTTTTTAACACTCCGTGCACCCCTGAACCGCACCGGGAGCGCGCGAATTGGGTATCCGGGGCCCTGAAGGCCCCGGATGCCGGGGGTGAGGGAGGCCGGTGCTGCCTAGAGGAAGTTGAAAGTCACCGTCAGGCCGACGGTCCGCGGAGCGACAATAGCGGCGTAGCCCAGGGGGGCGCCGCGGCCCGGGGGTTCGTTGACGGTGTAGGCCTCTTTGTCGAAAAGGTTGTTCACGTAGGCGGAAACCGTCCAGCTGTCCGCGCTGTAGTTGGCGCTGAGGCGGGCGAGGGTGTAGTCGCCGGCGATGCGCTCGTCGGTGTTCTCGAGGTCGCCGTAGTACTCGTCCACGTACTGGGCGAAGAGGCCGGCGCCGAAGGCATCGCTGAAGTTGTAGTAGAGGCCCAGGTTAGCGGTAATGTTGGGGGCGGTGCTCAACTCGTTGCCCTCGACGCTCTCGTAGCTGGCGCCCGGGTTGCTGATCTGCGTTTCCAGCAGGCCCAGTCCCCCGGTCAGTTCCAGGCGCCGGGTCAGTAGCGCCCGCAGCTGCAGTTCCAGGCCGTAGGTGTTCACCGCTTCCATGTTGGTGATTTCCCGGCTGGAATTCAGCGCCTGGTAGCCATCGTAATCGTTGTAGAAGAGGTTGGCGTTGAGGTCCAGATTCCCCGCGAGGAAGCTGCTGCGCAGGGAGGCCTCGTAGGTGTTCACCTTCTCCTCGTCGAAGTAATAGTAATTGCCGCTGGCGAAGGCAAAGGCGCCGCCCGGCGCGCTGTAGCCCTGGCGTGCGCTGATACCGACTGTAGTGCTGTCGCTGAGATCGTATTGCAGGACTGCCTTGGGCAGGGTGATGGTCTTGTCGGTCTCGAGCTTACTGGCCTTGTCGTAGGTGATGTAGTTGAAGTAGCGCTCCTGCTGTAGTTGCTCCACCCGCAGGCCGCCGGTGAGGCGCAAGCGGTCGGTCAGGGCCCAGGTCAGTTCGCCGTAAAGCGATGTGGAGTCGCTCTGGTCGTCGCCCAGGTATTCGTAGGCGCCGGTGCTCTCGAAGTCCTGCTCCCGCTCGAAATACGCCAGGCCCACGAATCCGCTCAGGCTGTCGCCGGACTGGCCCAGGTTCAGGCGGGCGTCGAGCGTGTTATTGGAGTCGTCAAACACCACGTCCTGCTCCAGCGCCGGGTCCGCCTCGTAGCCTTCGAAGCCCCACTGGTAGTCCATGGTGGCGGCGAGAACGTTCAGCGAAACGTAGTCGTTGAAGCGGTAGTCGAGGCGCAGGCTGAGGGTGTCGGAATCGGTCTCGATATTGCGGTAGAAGCTGCGTTTGAAGGCGTAGGGGTCGTCCGCAGTGTAGAAGACGCGCCCAGTGTCGCCCTGTTCGTTGTTCCCCGAGTAGGTCAGCAGTGCACTGAAGTCGTCGCTGGGCGCCCAGAGCAGTTTGGTCTTGAGTCGCAGGGCGTCTATTTCGTTGAGGTCGTAGTCCGGTGGATTGCTTTCGAAGCCGCTATCGTCAGTGAGGGTCCGGGCCTCGAGCTTCTCTGCGGCGACACGCAGGGCCAGGGTATCTTCCACCAGCGGGGCATTTAGCATGGCGGCGCCGTCGAGGTAGCGGTCCTGGTCGCGGTAGCCTGCCCGCACCGCGCCATCCCACTCGAATTCCGGGTCCTTGGTCTTGATGAAGACCATGCCGCCGATGCTGTTGCGGCCGTTACTGGTGGATTGCGGGCCGCGGTAGACCTCTATCTGCTCGATGTCCCAGATACCCGAGTCGCCGCTCAGGTCGGCGACGAAGGGCTCCGCCACGCCGTCAATCAGGGTTGAGACCCGGGCGTTGGCGCCGCCGGTGATAGAGTTGAAGCCGCCGGCGGAACCGTTGCCGGTGACGCCGCGTACATTGGCTACCGTGCCGGTGGTGACCACGACATTGGGGACCTCGGAGAGCACGCCGTTGACGGTGTAGTTCTGCAGGGTATTCAGGGCCTCCGCGGAGAGGACTGATACGGAGGATGTCGTGTCTTTCAGCGAGCGCTGGGATTTTTCGCCGGTGACGACGATATGCTCGAGCACGGGTTCAGCTGTCGCTACGGGTGGGGCGCTCTCGTCGGCCGTCGCCAGGCTGCTTATCGCCGCCGTGGTAGCGAGAGGCAGTAGAGCCAGCGGGAAACGCGCCAGGCGCGGTCGGTGGATATGGTTCACGGGGTTATCCTCGGTGTCATGTGGTTGGGAACGCGCTTTATCGACTGGCGCGAGTGCGGGCGGGGAAAGGGCCGCCGTCTCGCGTTATCGGGATGACGCGATCACTCTATCGCAAATATAAATGATAATTACTCTCATTTGCAATAAAGCGACAAGCAGTGCCATACTGCGCTTTTCCCGTGATCTTCACGGCGCAACACCATCGCAAGTCCGGCAGCCCCGGGCGAGAGGTGAATTCCGAGGTTTCAAGCGTGACTACCCTGCTGAGTGCGACAACTGCCGCCTGCCTGTTGATGGCGGCGCTTTTTCTCTACCTATCAAGCCCCCACCAGAGGCTTTTCAATCGCGAGTTGCCGCGGCGCCGGCTGGCCTTCGAAGGCCTCGTACTGGCCCTGGCTTTGCTGTATTTGCTGAGCAGGTCTTTCGCGCCGGCGATTTCGGTCTTCATCCTGTTCAGCGGCCTGATGCTCCTGTGGACCCTGCCGCCCCTGCTGATCGCCTGGTTGCGCCACGGCGCGGCTACCAGGATGGAGGAGGGCAGCCAGTGAAGTCATTCCGCTACTCCAGCCAGGACTGGTTCGGCAAGGTGGGCGCGGGCTGCGTGCTCGGTTTCCTGCTCTCGCTGGCCATTGGGGGCCTGGTGGCACGTTATGGCATGGGCGGGGTCGGCCGTTTCGCCGTGGAGCACCAGTTTGCGATGTGGCTGGCGTCACCCTTGCTGGTCGCAGTGCTCAGCACCTGCTTTCTCTTCCGCTCGAGCCTGCAGGCCTGGCTCTGGCTGGGGGCGGCCAATATCGTCGCCTGGGTTCTGTTGCTGCTCGTGTAGCCCCTGGTGAAAGGTTTCATCCCACTGAATAGCGGTAATCGAAATGCGTAGCGATATCATCAAGATGTACAAGGATGTCCACACCTGGACGGGAATCGTCAGCGGTCTGTTTTTGTTTATCGCCTTCTACGCCGGGGCGATCACCATGTTCAAGGGACCCCTGCAGGAATGGTCCTCGCCACCGCCTTCTCTGGGTGAAGTCACCTCGCTGGATCGCAGCCCGGAACTGGTGGAGCGAGTGCTCGCGGAATACCCGGATGCACGCGGTGGCTATGAGATCATTCTCGACAATAGCGCGCGTTATCCGGCGCGCATGACCTGGGAACTGCCCAGCCCTGATGCCCACGACCACGACTTACCCGAGTTCATGCACGCCAACCTGGCCGCGGACGGCAGTCTCGTGGTCGGCAGCAGCGGCGTGTCGCCGGTCGGGCAACTGGTGGACGACCTGCACCGGCAGGTCGGACTGCTCCTGCCCCACGGGATCGCGATGCCGATCATGGGTGTCGTGGCCCTGCTCTATGGCGTGGCGCTGGTTTCCGGTGTGATCGTCCTGCTGCCTACGCTGGTGAGCGATTTGTTCGCCTTCCGCCTGGGCAAAAACCTGAAACGGATGTGGCTGGATTTTCACAACCTGCTCGGCATCTTCAGTCTGCCCTTCCATCTGATCATGGCGCTGACCTCGGTCGTATTCGCCTTTCACGACCAGATTTACGGCGCCCAGGAACTGCTGGTATTCAATGGCAATAACGCGTTCATCGAAAGGCAGCGGGGCGTACCTTCCGAAGTGGCGGATGCCCAGGAGCGACTTGCCCCTGCTGCGATTGTCGCGCGCCTGAAAGAGCAGCAGCCTGATTTCGTGCCCCGGCGGATGATCTATAACGGAGCCGGCCAGCCAGGGCCCGCGCTGGTGGTCTTCGGCGACAACCCCCGCTACGGTATGCGTTCGCCAGACGGCGGCGTCGTCGGTCTCGACCCCTATAGCGGCGAGATCCTGATGACCGATTACATGCCCGGCATGCAGAGCGCCGTGGGTGCGAGTATCACCAGTTTTTTCACCCTGCATTTCGGTTCCTACGGCGGTAGCCCGGTGCGCTGGACCTATTTCCTGCTTGGGCTGGGTGGCGCTGTGCTGTTTTATACGGGGAATCTACTGTGGCTGGAAACTCGGCGGAAAAAGCTGAAAAAATCCCTGCCGGGCAAGGTCGAGCAGAGCCGTGCTTCAAAGCTTTTGGGCGCGCTCACAGTCGGAGTGACGCTTGGTTGCGTAGCGGGCATTTCAGCCAGTATCGCCTCGGCGAAACTGATTCCAGGCCTGGAGTCGCTGTCGGATCACGGGCATGAGTTTATCTACTACCTGGTGTTTTTCACCTCGCTGCTGTGGGCCTTCCTTCGCGGGGTAGCAAGAGCTGCGGTGGAACTACTCTATGCAGCGGCGGTTGCATGTGCGTTGCTACCGACGGCGAGCCTGTTATCGCTGGCTATACCCGGCTGGGGCTGGAATCATCCGGGATACACCCTGGTCGTAGACCTGGTAGCGATGGCTGGTGCAGCGCTGCTGGTGTTGGCTGCGCGCAGGACCGCCCGGCGAATCCATAGGGCCCCGATCGATAGCATCTGGTATTCAGCAACTTGTGCCGCAATTCTTCCCGGCCCCGCCAGCGCATCGGTCCCCTTGCATGGAAACCGGGCCTAATGGGGTTTGTCGTCGGTCCTGATATCGACGACAAATCCGTTGTGTAAAACCACCACCCGGCGGAAGTGGTTGGGGCCGAGTTCGTACAACCACTCCTTGATCGGCATTACGGCGATTGCTTCCGATGGGTAGCCCCGATCGTCCCTGCTGAAAGATCGCCAGTACACTCGCTCCGACAAGGGAGTTCCACAGCGACTGAGGAGTTCATATTCACTCAGCCCTTCTCGCAGGAAACCGCTGGAACAGCCGAGGTCGCGCGGGGCCTGGAATCCGTAACCCAGGGAATCTTCCCGGTGCAAAATGCCATTGCGAAACTCCAGACGGGTGATGAGCCCCTGCGCGCCGGGGTTGTAGTACCAGTGCTCGATAGTCGTTGTCACACCAAAGCCCGGCAGGACCTGGGCCGGGTAGACGACCACGTAGTCCGGGTCTCCGCAGCGCTCCTGTACTTCCACCGGCCAGTCCCCCTTGTCTACGAGGGCAGTGCCACAGCGAAATGACGCGAAGCCCGGATTCCCGGTCAGGAGCATCACGGCGAGTACTGTCAGGCGGAGCACGAGCAGGCGGATCAAGAGTTAGCCCTGTCCATCATCATAGTGGCCTTGCTTTGATTGTAGACCCTCACCGGGTGATTACCCGGGGCCAGCGCTGTCGCCGGGAGTTTGATTACAGTAACGACAGAATCCCCGGTAACAGTGGATATGGCGCACGGAGCGGTCTAACCTTGCTCAGACAATAAAATCAGGAAGCGAGAGCGATATGCCACAGCCACGGACTCTGGACGATATCCGCGCCGATTTTGACGCGCCGCCGCATGTACCGAGAGAGCTGATCGTCGATATCAACTGGGCTATGGGCTCTGTCCCCAACGATCTGGTCGATCCCTATGCGCCCTGCGGCTGGTTGGCGGGCCCGGAAATTCCCCGCTTGCTGTACAACGTACCGGTGCAAAGCGGCCTGGGTGCCATAGCGGGTGCCGGCAACGGCAACTGGGTCGTCACCCACTATGACGATATCAATCGGGTCTACACCGACAACGAGTGTTTTTCCAATCGCGGTACGGCGGAATTCCAGGCGCTTATCGGTGAGACCTTCCGTTCTATTCCCCTGGCCATCGATCCACCCGAACACGGGAAATACCGTCGTTACCTGATGCCGCACTTCACACCGAAGCGCCTGAACCTGATGCAGGATGACATGCGGGCCCTGGCGGCGGAAATGATCGACAAGTTCGCCGACAAGGGGGAAGTCGATGTCGCCTGGGATTTCGGTCGGGTCTATCCAGTGCGGATATTCATGGGTCTGATGGGTTTTCCCCCACCGATGTTCGAACAATTCCTGGCCTGGGAGTGGGATATCCTGCACTCGGGGGAACTGGAGAAAATCCAGGCGGCCCTTCGTTCGGTGCTGGAGTTTTTGCGCGGTTTTATCGCCGAGAAGGAGCGTGAGCCCGACGACTGCCTGGTGTCACAGATCGTCCATGGCCGAATCGAAGGAAAAGCGCTCACCGACGACGAAAAAATCGGTATGGTCTGGTTTCTCTGGCTTGGCGGGCTCGACACGGTGGCGGCGACCATCAGCCAGATGTTTCGTCGCATGGCGCTGCAGCCTGAAATCCAGCGGTGTATTCGCGAGCAACCGGAGGTCATCGACAGCGCGGTGGAGGAGTTCCTGCGCACCCAGCCCATCCTCAGTTCCTCGCGCAAGGCGAAGATGGATTTCGAATGGCACGGTGTCACCATCAAGGCGGGCGAGACAGTACAGTGTGTCAATCCCGCGGGGAATTTTGACCCAACGCGCTTCTCCGACCCGCGTACATTCGATCCGCGACGGGAGCCGAACCGCCACGCGACCTTTGTACTCGGCGTCCACCTCTGCCTGGGAGCTCCGCTGGCGCGTCGCGAACTGCGCATCCTGCTCGATGAATGGTTCAAGCGGATACCGGAGTTTCGTATCAAGCCCGGCGCGGATTCAACCGTCTATCCGGGCTTGCTGTCGATACGCAACCTGCCCCTGGCCTGGGATGTCTGAACACGACCAGGGCTGGTAAAGCCTGGCCAAACCCGGCTCAGTCGACGCTGGCGATTGCTTCTCGATCGCTCTCCCGGGACTCCATTTCAAAGTCCATCAGGGCATCGAGCTTGGATTGCAGGCTCGGCCTGAGATCGCGCTCCAGCGACTTGATCTGGCTGTCGCTTGCGGCCGCCGGCGGAGAACTGCGTTCACTCTCCACGGCGATCTGCTCAGCGACGTCATTGCTGCCAAACTTTGCGTAAATTTCCGCTGCGGATTCCGCCAGCGTCAGTTGACTTGTCAGTGTCAGTACAGCCAGGACAGATGCTCTAGTTATCATAGGTACCCCCTGTCTTATCGAGCCTCTACCGGGACCTCATCCTGGGCGCAGTTGCCTGCGCCTGATATTCACTATCGACCTGTTTTTGCAGCTTAACAACTGCAATGTAAAATTCTGCTAACTACCTCACACTGGGCCTGCTTCACACTTTTGGCCTATAAATATTGACACTTTGCACAAGAGAGGAATCTGGATGTCGCATTTTTTGCAGCTGCATGGCGTGAATTTCGTGATTGCGTTGACGGGACACCCCGGAGGAAAATTTTGATGGATCTGTCCACTCGCCAGCTATGGGTTCAACTCCTGTTGTACCCCGGACATACCCTGCCGACGGCACTCGCACCGGTGGCTGTCGGTGTCGGTCTTGCCATGCACGATAATGTGTTTGCGCCAATGCCTGCGTTACTGGGCTTTCTCGCCAGCTGGTTCGTACACCTTGGTGGCGTATTCCTCGATAACCATGAGTTACTGCGGAGGCATCCGGATATCCGCGAGCACCCTGAACTCAACGATGCCGTGGCCGCTGGTACCCTGCCGCTGGGGCGCCTGCGCGCGGCGACAGTCCTCTGCTTTGCGCTCGCTCTGCTCCCCGGTCCCTACCTTTACTCGGTCGGTGGATTGCCGGTTGTACTGCTCGGCCTGGTCGGGATCATCGCGAGTTTCGCCTATGCGGGCGGTCCCGCCTACGTCAGGAAGGGCCTTACCGAGCCCGTATTTTTCACCATGTTTGGACTCGTGGCGGTTGTGGGGATCTACTACATCCAGGCTGCCGCCCATGGGCAGGCGGAGCATCTACCGTGGCAGGTGTGGGTAGTGGGTTTGCCGGTAGGCGCGCTCGTCACCGGGGTTTCTGTTATCGACGATCTCCGGGACCGTGATTGGGACACCGCGAAAGGCTGGCGCACTATCGCCGTACGACACGGTCCACTTGTGAGCGTCAGGGCGCTGAGGACGCTGATCGCGATGGCTTACCTCGCACTGCCGGCTTTTGTAGTCCTCGGCGCCTGCGGCCCGTGGGTATTGATTGCCTGGGCCAGCCTGCCATGGGCTCTTGCTGTCGCACGAATCGATGCGGATAGCGGTGCCAGCATACTGCGCCCACTGACTGCGCGGCTGGCGTTTATCGCGATGGCTTTTGGTATGCTGCTCGGTCTTGGCCTGGCTATCGGCTGACGGAATCAGGGCATCCCCTCACATCGCCCTGGTGCAGCAGTCGATCAAGTCTTGCGGCTTTACGCCGGTTTCTGCGGCTACTACTCGCCACTCGTAACGGCCGTGAAGCGACGCAGTTCATCGGCGTCCAGACACTGTGAGTGGCGCTGGATCAGACTGCCCCGTTAACTCAGGCGCTTATGGGGAAACTCTACTAGACTCAGCTTTAACCGGCGGCGCAGAGGTCGTAGTTTGCCCGACCGTCGCGAGAAGGAAATCGCAGGAGAGCAGGGTGCAACTATCAGTAATCAGGCTGGCACAGGGAGTGTGCATCACACTCGTCTTGCTTCTATCGCCGGTTGTGTCAGCGACATCCGGCTATCAGTTCGACACCGATAGCAAGGTAGTCGCCTTCGCCGACGTTCATGGTGCATTCACCGACTGGACCGCCCTGTTACGGGAATTGGGTGTCGTGGATGAAAACCTCGACTGGGCAGGTGGCGATACCCATCTGGTCTCGCTCGGAGATCTTGTAGATCGCGGCCCTGATTCACGGAAAGTCGTCGAACTGCTCATGCAACTTCAGCTACAGGCCAGGCAGGTTGGCGGCGATGTGCACCTGACCCTGGGCAATCACGAGGTCATGGTACTGACCGGCGACCTGCGCTATGTATCGGATGCGGAATTTGCTGCGTTCGCGCCCGACGAGACCGAGGCGGACCGCAGTGCGCTATGGAAGGCGTACCGGGTGGATAATCCGGAAGGTGATGAGGCCCAGGTCCGGGCGAATTTCGAGAGCAAATATCCCCCTGGTTTCGTCGCCCTGCGCAAGGCATTTTCACCGGGTGGCGAAATAGGAGACTGGTTACTCGAGCAGACCTTTGCCCTGCGCATCAACGACAAGGTCTATATGCACGGGGGTATTGCCCGCTCCCCGGCAGAGGAGAGTCTCGAGGAGCTCAACCGGGAAATGATGGGCGATTTGCGGAGTTTCCTCGACAACATGGCGGCGTTGCGGGCGGCGGGCGTCATGCCCTGGCACGTGGGCTATCACCAGCGCCTGCCGTTCCTGAATGCCCGGGCCGAGGCCTTCGCGGCAGAAAATCCCCGGGTCAGGGCTGACTGGTTCGACCCCCTGGTCAAGGTTTTCGAATTGCAGGATGCTTTCGTGTTCAGCGACGACAGCCTCAACTGGTATCGCGGTACGGCGCTCTGTCATCCTTATGCGGAATCCTGGAACACCGAGGTCTTCCTGAAGAAGGTGGGCGCCAGGCAATTGGTAATGGGCCACACACCCACCCGGGGCAATGTTGAATCCCGTATGGATGGACTCGCAATACGCCTCGATACGGGCATGCTCACTTCAGTTTACAAGGGGCGTGCATCCGCCCTGGTCAGCGAGGGAGGGCAGAGCTACGTGCATTACCTGGGAGAGCCCGGGCAGTCCCAGCCCGTGGCTGAGGTACGCAAGCTGTCTCTCGAACTGTCCGGGATGGAAGACCCCGAGCTCGAGGAATTTATGCGCACCGCGCCGGTCACCTCGATAGAGGATATCGGTACGGGCGTGACCCGTCCCAAACTGGTACGGCAGGAACTCGATGGTAGCGTCAATGAAGCGGCGTTCAAGTACGAGGATACTGTCCCGGGGCTGGAAAACAAAAAATCCTATATTTCCAAGCGCTACGACGATGCGGATCGCTACGTCTATGACGTGGCGGCGTATAAAATCGACCGCATGCTCGATCTGCAAATGGTGCCCACCGCGGTGGTGAGCGAAGTGGAGGGGCGTCCAGGGGCCCTGGTGGACTGGATCAATGATACGATCAATGAACGGGACCGCCTCGAGGAGAAGTTGCCGTTTACCGGTTACTGCAAGCAGGCAGAACAGTACCGCTTGCGTTTTGTCTTCGATATCCTGATTCACAACGAGGATCGCAACCTGACCAATATCCTCTGGACAAAGGATGACTTCATGTTGCGTTTCATTGACCACAGCCTGGCGTTTCGCGCTAACGAGAAACGGCCGAAGCAGTATCGCAAGGTTGATCTACTGGTGTCAGACCTACTGGTTAATCGATTGATGGCCCTCGAGAAAGGCAAGCTTGATGCCGAATTACGTCCCTACCTTCACCCACGCCAGATCGAGGCCATACTCAAGCGGCGTGACCTGATTGTTGACGAGGCCTGGCGAACTTCGGACCAGTAATCCACCCTACGATAGAACCCGGCACCTTGAACACTTACGGCGATCCGTAATTGAGAATGAAGCTGACCTCTGCCTGCAGGCCTTCGAAGTCGCGCGCGATGATCCGGATGCGCAGGCTGCCGATACTTTCAGCGGGCGGGTGAAAGTCGAAGCGGCGGTTCAGTCCATCGAACTTGATCCAGGGCGGCAGTCGCTTGTCGCCTTCCAGCAAGGCCAGGTAGCGCAGTGCATCGCCGAGATCAGGGTCATAGAAGGTGTCTGCCGCAATCTGCAATTGACTCAGTTGGCCGGAGGGTATGCTGAGGTCGTCCAGGGCATTGGTAGCAACCGGGGGCTGGTTGGCCAGGGCTGCCGCCGCATCTCCCCGGTGGCGCCTGCCGAGGGCGATGGACACCAGGAGCAGCAAGCTGGCCAGCATGGCGTTAACCAGGACGAACTCGGTCAGGCCGAACATCGCCACGCCGCTGGCCAGGAAGACGAAACTGCCGGACAAGACGTCGCCGAGACGGTAGAAAAAGGTGTCTATGGTATTTTTGCCGATGTACTTCTCGTCCCTCGGTACCGGCAGGAAGAGCGCATGTCGGGTCGTGGTGCCGATCGAATAGTTGACGCTGTTCTCGAGCATCAGGGCGATACGAGCAACCGCAAGCACAGGAAACAGTGCAATCAGGCTGTAATTGATCATCATCAAAACGGGCAAAATATACAGTGCTCCGGCAATCCCGATGCGGTCATAGATTCGGGAGACCACGAAGAGCTGGAGCAGGAAACTCAGCAGGGTAATAAAAAAGAAATAGCGGGAGTAGAACTGGCCGATGTAGTCGTCGGCTTCAGCGCCGCTGAGATCGTCTGTGTAGTCAGTAACGAAGCTGGCGAGAATATATTCCCCGTTGGTATTGATCAGATTGAGCAGTATCACCAGTACCGCCATCAGCCGCAGGGTCTGGCTCTGCCACACGATTGTAAAGCCGTGGATGAAGGGGTGTCTCGGCCGCGCCTGTCCATCGTTCTCGATTACGCAACGGGACTCCGGGGGTATCAATCCGTCAGAGCGGGCGCAGAACCAGCAGGGTATGCACAGTAGCGCGAAGGCAAACAGCATGACGCCCGCGTGGCCGACAGCCTGGTCTATCTGGTGGGCCATTCCGGAGCCCAGCAGTGCCCCAAGGGCTACTGCCGCGGCAATAAGCGGAAATATCCGCTGACCCGAGCGGAGGTTGAAAAGGTCGGCGGCGAAGGCCCAGAACAGGGCGACAACCATCACCGAGAAGATGCCCAGCCAGACATAGAATGCAATGGCTACCGGTAAGCCATAGGCCTGCCCCAGGGCAAACAGCAGGAGGTTACTGAGAAAAAACAGCAGGGTGTTGCGGAACAGGTGGTGCTTCTCTGTCTGGCCAGGGCTGCGGTGATACATCATCGCGAAAATGGGGACGATTACCATCAATAGCAGGGCCTGCAGAGCAGTGCTGTAAGCCTTGAGTTCGGCAGAGCCCTCCGCCAGGATCATCGGCTCGCGGATGACCTTCAGCATGTAGTAGGCGCACATGATGGCGAAGGCCTGCAGGCAGAGCTGTACCGCGACCAGGCCCTCGCCGGCCCGGAGCGTCGTGAACAGGGAAAAGAAGCGTTCAATTCGGGTGAAGTGTCGCAGCATCGCTCGCGGTTAACTCCATTCTGCCTGGTTGGGTTTACTCCGAATCTTTCTATCTTCAGTTACCTTGTATTCTTTTTATGGGCTCAAGGCCAGCCTGATGTTACTGGCTGTAATCGCAATCCGGGTTGTACCCGGCTAGCCTGAGCCTCTATAGCTTCCTTCACAGCACTCGCAACACGAGCCTTCCACTGGCCGGGGAGTTCAGGGATGAACGATACTTTTGCGGATTACCAGGTGCTCATGGATGGGGCGCTGAGGCTCCATACCGCCCGTGTGCCCGCTGACTTCGCGGGGGACGCGCTCAACCCGCTAGCAATTGGTCAGGCGGTTGACCCCATCAGTTCCTACAGAACCTTTAAATTCCCATTGCCAGGCGACTTCGTGCAGGGTTCGGACAAGGCCAAAGTCATGATGCAGCTGAAGCTGCGTTCCATGGCAGAACAGTCAGAGTTGGGGTGCCTGGTGAACACTGAACCCACGCTGCCTGTCAGCGTGGAGACTCTGCTGACCATCGGATATGACTGGAAGCTTCGCGAAAACCACGCGCTGGAACTCTACCGGCATTTCGACCCCTCGCCCATCCGAAGCTACTATTTCTTTGTCGATGGCCGAAAGTTCCTGCCCGCGCAGGAGAATCACATTACGCTTATCGTGGGAGCGACTGGGGCGAGCGATGGCGAGATGCGAACTTATGTTGGCGGTCATGGGGACATCATCATCGAAGACGTGATGCTCTGGTACCAGAGGAGCTTGTACTCGAACAGTTGAGCTTTGCGTTTTCCCCGCATTGGCCAGAGCCGTGTGGCGGGGATCGGGCTTCACTCGTGCGCGGGGACGGCGTCAGCCGGGCTTGCGTTCCTCCAGGATGGGCAGCATCCAGGGTTTGTGCCGGGCGATTTCCTCTTCGCTCAACCCCTGCAGTTCATAGGGCAGGACCAACCAGTCGTCGGTTTCGTGCCGGTAATAGTCGGGAACGCGGCCGGTGCGGTTGTGCCCGGGCTTGTAATAGACCACCGCGACCCGGGTTTCCTCGGGCATATTGCGCTTGCACTTGGCCTGCAGGCGTTCGATCACGGCCTCGATGTTGTAGCCGCTGCTGAAGACATCGTCGATGATCAGCAGGCGATCATCCCTGTCGAGGTTCTCGTAGAGATACCTCAGGCCATGGACACGTATGCTCTCGGGGCTGCCGAGGGTGCTCAGGTAACTCTCCATACCCCGGTAGGAGGTGCGAATGGCGATGTGGTCAGTGGGCACGCCGAGGTACTGCAGGCACTCCTGTACATAGATACCAACAGATGCGCCGCCACGCCAGACGCCGACAATAAAACTGGGGCGAAAGCCGCTTTCAAAGATGTTTACCGCCAGGCGAAAGGCGTCCTGGAGCAGGTCCTCCTCTTCGACAAAGCGCTTGCTGGCCGGATGCGGCATTTTTTCTCTCCGGGTTCCGCGAACAGGCGAACTATACTACGCCTGAGACAGGAGGATGAATCTTTGAGCGGGAAACACTATATCGCTGCCCAGGACTTGCTGGAAGACGCCTTTCGGCTGGGCGCCCGGGTGCTGGCAAGCGGCTTCGAACCCTCGATCATGATCGCTATCTGGCGCGGCGGCACGCCCATTGGCATCGCGGTTCAGGAGATGCTCGCCTACTCGGGGGTGGAGGCCGACCACATCGCGATTCGCACATCGTCCTACGCTGCCGCTACCGACGAGCGCAGCACTACAATCCGGATTCATGGCATGAACTACCTGATCGAGCGCGTGAGCCGCGAGGATCGCCTGCTGATTGTCGACGATGTCTTCGATACCGGGCACACCATCGAGGCTGTGATCAGGGATTTACAGCAGAAGGCGCGACTGAATACGCCTGCGGATATCCGTGTTGCCGTGCCCTATTACAAGCCCGAACGCAGCGAGGTCGAGCGGGTCCCGGACTACTACCTGCACGAGACCGCCGAGTGGCTGAAGTTCCCGCATTCGCTGGAAGGGCTGAGTATCGAGGAAATCCGCGCGCACAGGCCGGCGCTCTTCGAGATCATCCGTGGCAGCCTGCCCGATGCCGGGACACCTGCCTGATGCCGGCCGGGCAGCTGTTTATCGCACTCTTGTGAGAGTTGATGGGAGCGGAGGCGCTGGCCTCGCTCCCCGATTGTTACCTAGCGGGAACGCCGGTGATAGGCGAATCCGAAGACGGCCATCAAACTGCTGAGCAGCACCAGTGCGAACAGCGGCAATGCCGGCACCGGCGCAGCACTTCCTGCGCCGCCCAGTGGCGCGGCGTTAACCTGTGGAGCGAGGGCGCCGGTAATCTCCAGCCCCACGGTATCCCGGCGTGCCGTGTCGAGTGGGGGCGTGGTACCGTCCGTCTGTGTGATGTCGCTACAGGGAGCCAGTCCAGTGTCGTACCACAGGAAGGGGCTCACAACCGGGCCGGAGTCGATGACCTGGGAGAAGGTGACCGTGCTGCCCGGCGGTACCGCCACGCCACCAAAATTCCATACCGTGCTGCCACCAGCGGTATCCACGATCTGGGTCAGGGTCGCGCCGAGGACAGGGCCGTCGAAAGTATTGAGGCGAGCGGTCAGGGAAACGGTGTAATCCCCCACGCCGGAAGCGGGGACATAGAGGAGGGTGAGTGTGTCCAGCGTAGTGCCCGGGTAGTTCGTTACATAAAACCCGCGGTCAACCCGGTCACCACTGCCGTTATCATTGGTCGGGCAGGAATACAGGGTGGCGGCGTGGGCGGCAGGCCCCGCGAACAACAAGAGTAATGCAACTGCGTAAAATCTCATGACTTGCTCCGTGTCAATTGGCGATATTTTGTGCGTTGTGGGCTCAGTATAAGTTCTATTCCCAGGCGGAAAACAGAAAATAATCCCAAAAAAAACACCATCAGCTCGCGCGGATTCAGGACCTTGCGCTGCGGCCGGCACGAGTGCGGGGCAGGGGTTCGATCCCGCCCCGCACGCCGAAACTAGGCGAAGTTGGCTTGCAGGCGCATCTTCAGGTAATCCGCAGCTGTGATCGGCTCATACACTTTTCCAGGTCCCTGGATCACCGCCGCGCTGTTCGCCTGGCAGAAGAAAGCCATGCTGTAACGCGAGCCCATATTTTCTCCCGGCCGCGGCATGCGCACCCGGTGCAGGGTGGATTTCAACCTGTCGTCGCTCCAGCGCATCAGCATGTCGCCGATATTGCAGGTGATGATGCCGTCGCGCGGCTCCACCGGGGCCCAGGACTGGCTGATGGCGGCGTCCTTGCCGGCGCAGGCCTGCAGGCCGCCCTGGCCGTCTTTCTGGAAGACCATGGTGAGGCAGTCGAAATCGGTGTGGGCGCCGGCACGCCAGACATTTGCCGGGACTTCCACGCCTTCTTCCAGTGGCAGGTAGTGCAGCAGGCGCAGGGTGCTCTGGTAATCCGCCTGCTCGCGGTCGTGGGCGCGGGTAAAGAACGCCTCGTCGAAGCCGAGTTTCAGGGCGAAACAGCTGAGTACTCGCATACCGAGCTCCCAGGCCTGGCGTTCCAGGCGCAGGGTGTTGGTGTTAAAGCCCGGCAGTTCCGCCTCTTCCGGCCAGAGGCCGTCCATGCGCGGCAGGGTGATCTGGTAGGACTCCTTGCGATCGGCAATGCCAACAGAGGGGCGTACCTGCGCCTGGTATTCCCAGCCCGCGTTCTGTCCCTCTTTGAGCGGAAAGCGGGACTTGAAGGATTCGTCCCGGGAGAAGAATTCCGCAGACGAAGCAAAAGCGCTGTCGATGACCTCCAGCGCGATGCCGTGGTTTTCCAGCTGGAAAAAGCCCACCTCGGTGGCAGCCTGCCAGAGTTGGTCGGCAATCTCATCCCGGCGTTTATCGAAATCCGACAGATCGATCAGCGGTATGACAGCGCTGCCCAGTTCCTCGCCGGCGCCGCCGATACGGCTCTCGAACTCCAGTTCTTCCAGTTCGTAGTTAGTGCTCATTTTCTCTGAATTCATGACCTCGCTCCTTGTTGTGCTCGGTTTTCATTTGAAAATGGAGCAATGCCTGGTGTGCACCTGCCGCTTCTACTCCCTTGCTTTGCCACTGTGGTGGCGCGTATCCGGTCATGGCCGGAATCTCAGTTTTTCTCCTTCGGCAGGCTCCAGCGGAAGAACAGCGCCTGTAGCACCTGCACTCCCTTGAACAGGGCGAGACTGACGATAGACAGGAACAGCAGTGCCGCGAAGGCCTGCGGAATCTTGAAGTAGGAGGTGGAGAACTGCACGAAGTAGCCCAGCCCTTCTTCCGCGGCGACGAATTCCGCCACCACCGCACCGATGATCGCCAGTGTCACCGCCACCTTCATGCCGCTGAACAGGTGGGGTACTGCGTAGGGCAGCCGCACGTACCAGATCTCCCGGGTCGGCGAGTTGCGCAGCGAGCGCGACAACTCGATCAACTCCGGTGGCGTGGCAAGCATGCCGGTAGTGGCGGAAACCACCAGCGGGAAGAAGGTAATCAGGCTGGTGATGGTCAGCCGCGGCGCCCAGCCGGTGCCGAACATGACGATGATCAGCGGGGCGATGGCGACGATCGGCGTGGACTGGATGACCACCAGCAGGGGGTAGAGCGTCCGCGACAGGAAGGGCGAGCGCACCATCAGCACGGCCAGGGGAATACTGATCGCCAGCGAGATGGCAAAGCCGGCCAGCGCGACCCGCAGGGTCGCCCAGAGGTGGCCCAGCCAGCGGCTCATTTCCACGTCGGCGAAGGCGCCGGCGATGGCCGAGGGGGAGGGCAGCACGAAGGCCGGGATTTCGAACACCCGGCAGGCGATCTCCCACAGGGGGATCAGGCTCAGCAGGGTCAGGCCGGGCAGCGCCCGGCGCAGCAGGACTTCAGGCTTTTGCATGGTGGGCCTCCTTGTTGGGGGCGCCGCCGGCGACCACTTTCAGCCGCGGCTGGTAGATGAGTTCCCGCAGGCGGTGTGTGTAGTCGGAGAAGGCGCGCTCGTGGATGGTCTCCGCGGTGCGCGGGCGCGGTAGGTCGATGCGCACTTCCTCGAGCAGGGTGGCGGGACGTTCGCTGAGCACCAGCACACGGTCGGCGAGCAGGGCCGCTTCGGCGATGGAGTGGGTGATGAACAGAACCGTCTTCGGCCGCTGGCGCCAGATGCGCAGCAGGTCGAAGCCCATCTCCTCGCGGGTCAGGGCGTCCAGGGCCGAGAAGGGCTCGTCCATGATCAGGATCTCAGGGTCCAGCAGCAGCGCGCGGGCGATGCCGACACGCTGTTGCATGCCGCCGGAGAGCTGGTCCGGCATGTGTCTCTCGAAGTCCCCCAGCCCGACCATCGCCAGCAGGGATTTGGCCTGGGCGATATCATCCGAGCTCGGGCGCCCGGATTTGTAGCGGATCGGGAAGAGCACGTTTTCCAGCACGTTTTTCCAGGGCAAAAGAGTGGGCTTCTGGAATACGATGCCGGTGTTTTCCTGGGGGCCGACTACCGCCTTGTCGTAAACCGAGACCAGGCCCGAGGTGGGCTCGAAGAGGCCGGCCAGCAGGCGCAGCAGGGTTGATTTACCGCAGCCGGAGGGGCCCAGTACCGCGACGAACTCCCCCTTGTCGATGCTGAAATTCAGATTGCGAATCGCCTCCACCGGCGGCCCGTTCTCCGAGGGGTAGGCGTGGCTCACATTGTCAAAACGGACATGGGGTTTCATTGCGCGGCCTCCCCTGGGTTACCCGGCACGATGCCGGTCATGATGGCGCGGGCGACGACGGACTCCGGGTCAAAGGCGTCCTGGTCCAGGTCCTGTGCCCGGGCCACCCAGGACCAGGTGCTTGCCAGGCGTTCGCCGGTGATCGCGCCGATACCGTTTTCGTCGCTCACAGTGTTGTAGACCAGTTCGCGCATGGAGCGGATGGTGGCGGCGGCCACCTCGGCCTCGACTTCGGGGACCATGGCCTCGACCATCTCGCCGGCGCGGTCGGGTTCCGCCCAGGTGAATTCGATGGCCTTCAGGTAGGCGCGCAGGAAGCGGCGTGCCACCTCTGGACGTTCCTGCAGGAACTTGTCATTGGCGACCACGGTGGTGGCGTAGACTTCCATGCCCGCCTGGTACCAGGGCAGCATTTTCACCGGGCGGCCCATCTGTGCGCCCTGTGCCTCGAATTTCTGCTGGTCGGTCACCCAGGAGATCACCAGGTCGGTGCTCCCGGTGAGCAGCATTGGCCCGAGTGCGCCGGCGTCGGCCTTGATCAGGCGGATGCTGTCCTCCTGTACATTGTTCGCTTCGAGCAGCAGCGGCAGAAAGACGTTGGAGGAGGTGAAGGCGGAGGTGGCGATGCGCTTGCCGCTGACTCCTGCGACGGAATCGATGCCGCTACTTTCCAGCGTATAAAAAGCGTGGGGGCCCTGGCTGAATACGCTCATGACCGCGGAGACACCGATGCCTTCCTGGGCGCGGGCGGCGAGCAGGGCGGCGATGTCGGACAGGCCGATATCGGAGATGCCGGTGGCCAGTTTGGTCAGGGAGTCGGTGCTGCCGCGGCCCTGGGCGATTTTGACTTCGAGGCCTTCATCGGCGAAGTAACCCTGCTGCACGCCGACATAGACGGGGGCCTTGTCGCCGCCGGGCAGCCAGTCCAGTTGGAAGGTCACCTGCTCTGCTGCCGATGCCGCGGGAGACAGGATCGCGGGCAAGGCCGTGAGTGCTGCCAGGGCGAGGGCGTGGATGGATGGAATTTTCATCTGCTTACCTTTTCTGTCCTGCATTGACTGGGTAACAGCCGGTTGCTGGTTCGGAAAGGCGATGAGGGGGGGGGTACTTGCGAAGATCGCACCACTCGCCGCCGGTTCGTCACTATAGACCGACTCTTGCGAGCAATGCCCCGGTACCGTGGCGGCCTGTGTTGTGCTTGGCCGGGTGCCTGACAGCTTCTACTCTTGTGCCCGCTTCGAGGTGGCCTCGGGAGTGGGCAGCTGCCCCTGCGCTGTGCGTATGGGGCGAAACTTGCGGGGGACTATACAGGTTTCGTGCCACAAGGAACAACTGCCTGATTTTCATGGAATTGCTGTATTTCGAACTGCCTGTTTGAGTCAAAATTGCGCGGTGATTTTGTGGCATAGTGGTGCAGGCGCACGGATTTTGTGCGTCTTCGCTGGCCGGGTGGAGGGTGGTAAGCCGCCGAGCGGAAGGCAGGGCAGGCCTGCCCTGCCTTCCGCTCTACCCTCGGCGCACGGTACAGACGCCGGTAATTCACCCGGGGTGCTTGGCTTTACTCGGTCGAAACACGGCGTTTATAGTAGGCGCCTATCGACATTTCTCAGCAGTAGAAGCGATCAGGGGCTCTCCCGGGATATTGCTCTGAGTTTACTTTGAGCACACTTCAGGCACAGCGGGAGCGGGTAATTGAATATCCTGATACGTAATGCACTGGCGGTCCTTTCGCCTTCCACCTCGGATGCCAGCGACGTTCGCGTCGCCGATGGCAGGATCGTCGAACTGGGCAAAGGCCTTGCCCAACACGAGGGAGAGTCGATTCTAGACGCCACCGACTGTGTGGTTTATCCCGGCTTCATTAACACTCATCACCATCTCGCCCAGAGTCTGTTGAAGGCGATTCCGGCTGGTCTCGACAAGGGGCTGGGGGACTGGCTGGCGGCGGTGCCGTATACCTACTGGCCGCATATCGATGCGGAAATCATGTATTGCGCGGCGATTGTCGGGCTTGCCGAGCAGTTGCGGTCGGGGGTGACGACCTGCTGCGATCATCATTACCTCTACCACGCCGAGGGTGGCAGTGAGGTGGAGGATGCGCTGTGGCAGGCGGCGGAGGATCTCGGTGTGCGCCTGGTGCTGTGTCGCGGGGGCGCTACTACGACGGGCAGCCATCGCGGTTTGCGCGAGGGGCTGGTGAAGCCGGAATCGCTGGCGCAGTGTCTCGATGGCCTTGAGCGGACACGTCGTCGGTATCACCAGGCCGATGAGGATGCGATGCGGCGATTGGTGGTGGCGCCTACCAGCCTGGTGCACAGCAGTCAGCCGGAGGATTTGCGGGCCCTGGCGGCTTATGCCCGGGAGCATGGGCTGAAAATGCATTCGCATTTGCTGGAGGTGCCGTTTGATGAGGAGCAGGCGCGGAGTCGTCACGGGCTTTCGGCGATTGATTACGCCGAAAGCTGTGACTGGCTGGGTAGCGATGTCTGGTTCGCCCACCTGGTACATGCGTCGCCGGAGGCCATCGCCCGGTTCGCCGCAAGCGGCACCGGGATCGCCCATTGCCCGACGTCCAACAACCGGCTCGGGAGTGGCATCGCGCCGGCAGTCGATATGGCGGCGGCGGGAATGCCGGTCACTCTCGGTGTGGATGGTTCCGCTTCATCGGAGAGCGGATCGATGCTGCAGGAATTGAACCTCGCCTGGCTGCTGCACCGGGCGACCCGGGGGCCAGCGGCGACGAGTCCGCAGCAGGTGCTGCAATGGGCAACGCTGGATTCGGCGCGCATGCTGGGGCTGGATGCACTTGGGGAGATCGCTGTCGGCAGGGCGGCTGACCTTGTGCTCTACGACCTCGGCGAGCCCCGCTACTGGGGCCAGCACGCGACGGCCTGGGCGCCCATCGTCTGCGGCGAGCCGGCGCGGGTGCGCGCCAGCATCGTCAATGGCAGGCAGGTCGTCGAAAACGGTGAGGTCAGCAGCATGGAGTTGCCAGCGCTCAGGCCCCGGGTCGAGGCGGCCGTCACTACCCTGCTGCAGCGAGCCCGGGCGGTCTAGCTGACGCCGATGCCCTTGAGGATGACGGTCACCACTGTCTCGGTGGCCCTGGCGAAGGCCTTGTCATCCAGTTCGCTCACGCCCATGGCCGCATTGATCTGGGTTTCGAAGTCGGCGTAGTGCTGGGTCGCGCTCCAGATCAGGAACATCAGGTGGGCGGGGTCCACCGCGTCCATCTTGCCCTGTTCGGTCCATTCATGGAAAACCCGGGTCTTGCGTTCGAACCAGACCCGGTAGCCGCGCTGGAAGTAGGTTTCCAGGCGCGGTGCGCCTGAGAGGATTTCCTTGGCGAAGATACGCGAATCCAGCGGGTAGCGGCGGGAGAAGGCCATCTTGCGCTCGATGTATTCCCGCAGTGCCACGGCGGGTTCTTCCGCGGGGTCGAGGTCGTTGAGGGCGTCGTCCCAGAGATCGATGATGATGCTGAGGATTTCCGCATAGAGCTGCAACTTGTTGTCGAAGTAGTAGTGCACGTTGGGCCTTGGCAGCCCCGCGCGGCGGGCGATGGAGTCGATGGTCGCGCCGTGGTAACCCTTGTCGGCGAACTCCTCTTTCGCCGCGTTGATAATCAGCTCTTCGTTTTTCTTGCGTATTCGCCCCGTGGACTTCTCCCCCTTGTGTGAGGGAAGTTCCAGTTCCACATTGACGGCCTTGCTCATGCCGGGGCCTCCTCCATGCTGAGTTCAGCGGGTTCCGGTAGTACAACGCTGAGTAAAATTGCGGTCAGTCCGGCCGTGGCGGCGGCGGAGCTGAAAATATTCTGCACCAGTGGCGGTGTCCTGGAAAATACCTCGGGCACCAGGGCCAGTCCCAGGCCCATGCCAAAGGATACCGCGATTATAATGACCTTGCGGCGATCGAGATGTTCCGTCGCGAGAATTTTTATGCCCGCTGCCGCGACAGTGCCGAACATGACCAGCGTCGCCCCGCCCAGCACCGGCTTGGGGATGGCCAGCAGCAAATCGCCGATTCCCTGGAACAAACCGAGGATCACCAGCAGGGCCGCCACGTACATGCCCACGTAGCGGCTGGCAATGCCGGTGAGCTGGATAACACCGGTATTCTGACTGAAGGTGGTGTTGGGGAAGGAATTCAACAGCGCGGCGATCATCGAATTCAGACCGTCGGCAAACACGCCGTTACGGATGCGGCGGATATAGCCCGGGCCCGCTATCGGTTGATTGGAGATCACGCAGTTGGCGGTCAGGTCGCCGGTGGTTTCCACCGAACTGATCACATAGATCACGGCGAGGGGAATGAAGGCGGCGAGATCGAAACTGAAACCGTAGCGGAAGGGTTCCGGTACGGCGATGTTCGGCGAGAGCGAGATATCGCCCGGCGACAGTTTGCCCATCAGCATGGCCACGATGGCTCCCACCACGAGACCGACGATGATCGAGGAGAGCCGGATCCAGGAATTTGACGAGGTGTTCAGGGCGACGATCAGCGCCAGCACGAACAATCCCAGCATCAGGTTGTCGGGCGCGCCGAAATCCTCAGCGTTCATGCCCCCGGCGAGGTCGGTCATGCCCACCTTGATCAGGCTGATGCCGATACTGGTAATGACAATCCCGGTCACCAGTGGGGTCACGACGCGGCGCAGGTAGGGGATGACCTGGCTCAGGCCGATTTGCACGGAGGCGCCGACGAAACAGAGGCTGAGGATCATGGCGAGGATTTCCTCCGGCCCGCCGCCGCTGTTCTTGACCATGAAGCCGGCGCTGAGGATGGCGCCGAGGAAGGCGAAACTGGTGCCCTGGACGCAGAGCATGCCCGCGCCGATGCCAAGCGGGCGGTAGGCCTGGATGAAAGTGCCGATACCCGAGGCCAGCAGCGCCATACTGATCATGTAGGGTACCTGCTCCTGCAGGCCGAGGATGTTGCCGATAATCAGCGTCGGGGTGACAATCCCCACAAAGGAGGCGAGCAGGTGCTGCAGGGCGGCGAACAGCGACTCGAGAAAGGGCGGGCGGTCCTCGAGGCGATAGATCAGTTCGGATGGCGTGGGTTCGTTCATTGCTCAGTCCCGTCGTTGTTGTATAGCCCGCCACGACATCTGCCCGTAGCATCTGGCCTTGGCCTCTGGTCATGGAGGGTGGCACGGTTTCCCGCTGCTCACGCAGGATAGGCAGGATGCGTGCCAACGACGAACTCTCCCGGTTTTCCAGCGGCGCCCGGCAATACCCTTTCTACAATCTGACATTTGTGTCAACTTTTGCGCCCGCGGGGTGCGAGTTCGCACCAAAAGAGCGCACTGCTGGCGCTGGTATGCCAGGCTGAAACGCCTTATTAAAGCCTTTATTTGCCTGCTTTTTCCATGATAGCCACGATCCTGCTCACTGTGTGGACATTTGACCATCCTTAAGGCTGACCTGACATAGTAGTCAAAAAGGTGGCATAGAAAGTGCTTCCAGAGCGTGAAATGACTGGAGTGGATTGCGTATGCAGGTCCCTGTTATCGACTTTTCGGCCTATGGCGCCGGCGCCGCCGAACCCCCGGAGGCACTGGTCAGTGAAGTTCACCTCGCCCTGCGTGAGATGGGTTTCATGGTGGTCAGCAATGTCGGCCTGGGGAGCGCGGAGATCGACCACATCTTTGCTGTCAGCCGTGAATTTTTCAGCGCGGACGAGGGCTTCAAACAATGCTTTGGCTATCGCGATGCCGCCGAAAATTTCGGCTACCAGGCTGTCGGCGCCGAGAGTCTTCATCCCGGCATGCCCGGTGACCTGAAGGAATCCTTCACCCTGCGGCTGAATGCCTACGATCCCCCGGCCGACGAGCGCTTTCCCTCGCCGGCCTTCAAGGCTTCCGTGACCAGCTTTTACGAGGAATCCCTCGCGGCGGCCAGGCGCCTGCTGCAGGTGATAGCCCAGGCCTTCGAACTGCCCCTGGATTACTTCACCGCGCCGATCGGCGGCGAAAACGTTTCCCTGCGCCTGCTGCATTACCCGGGCAGGCAGGCCCCGGCGGCCGCTGACCAGTTGGGGGCGGGCGCGCACACGGACTACGGCATCCTCACCCTGCTGTTCCAGGACGATGTCGGCGGCCTCGAGGTCCGCGACAGCGAAGGCAAGTGGCAGCCAGTGCCCTGCATACCCGGCGCGATCGTCATTAATACCGGCGATCTCATGCATCGCTGGACCAATGGCAGCCTGCGCTCCACCGAGCACAGGGTACTGCCGGTCAGCGGGCCGCGGGATCGCTATTCCGTGGCGCTCTTCGTCGACCCGGACAGCGACACCCTGGTGGAAGTCCTGCCCCAGTGCGTGGACGCGGATAACCCGGCCCGCTTCGGCCCCATTACCGCCGGGGAACATTTGCGGCAGAAACTCACGGTGACGCACAACCTGTGAGTGCTTCACTGCTGCTACAGGGTATTCGCGCACTGGTGACCTGCGACGACGAGGGCAGCGTTTTTCGCGATGTCGACCTGCTCTGCGAGAACGGTGTCATCACGGCTATCGGGCCCGATCTCGCCGCGCAGGCAGCGCCGGACTGCGAGCGTATCGACGCCCGCAACCTGCTGGTATATCCCGGGCTTATCAATACCCACCACCATTTTTTCCAGGCCTTCGTGCGCAACCAGCTCAGTCTCGACTGGTCCCTGCTTACCCTGGAACAGTGGCTGGAGCGCATCTACCGGATCTTCGCTCTGGTCGACGAGGACTGTATTTACCACAGCACCCGGGTCAGCCTGGCGGAACTGGCGAAACACGGCTGCACCACCGCCTTTGATCACCAGTACTGTTTCAATCGCCACGCAGGCAGCTATCTTGTCGATCGCCAGTTCGAGGCGGCCGAACAACTGGGCATGCGCTTCGTCGCCGGCCGCGGCACCAATACGCTGCCCCGCGCCGAGGGCAGCACCATGCCCGATGAAATGCTGGAGACTACCGAGCAGTTTCTGCGCGATTGCGAACGCCTGATCGAGGGCTACCACGACCCGGGCCCCTACGCCATGCGCTCCGTGGTGGTGGCGCCTTGCCAGCCAGTGAACTGTCGGCCGGAAACCTTCACTGAATCCCTGGCCCTGGCCCGCGGTCACGGTGTGCAGCTCCACACCCACCTCTCGGAAGGGGAGAATGCCACCATGCTGGCACGCTTCGGCCAGCGCTCGCTGGACTGGTGCCTGGAGCGTGATTTTTGCGGCGAAGACGTATGGTTCGCCCATTGCTGGGAAATGAGCCGGACTGAGCTGTCGCTGATGGCGCAGACCGGCACCGGCTTGTCGCATTGCGCTCCGGCCATGTGCCTGGTCGGCGACGGGATCACCGACCTCGCCGGCGCCTGCGCGGCGGGGGTGCGCATCGGGCTCGGCGTGGACGGCCAGGCCTCCAACGACAACTCCAACCTCCTCGAATGTATCCGGCTGAGCTACCTCTTGCAGTGCCTGGGCGCCGCCGGGCGAGAGGACCCGCTGCCGCCCCCGGCAGCCTTCCTCGATTTCGCCACCCGGGGCGGCGCCAGCCTGCTCGGCCGTTCGGCCCTCGGGCAATTGCGGGTAGGTTTCGCCGCGGATTTATTTGCCATCGATGCCCGCGATGTGGAGTTGGTCGGCACCCTGCACGACCCCGCGCTGCTGCCGGTAAAAGCCGGCTTCGGCAAACCGGTCGACCTGACGGTGGTCGCCGGCGAAGTAGTGTGGCGCGATGGGAACTTCAGCCGGGTAGATGAATACGAGTTGGCTGAGGAGGCTCAGGCGGTCTGCCAGCGGGTGATTCTCGACAGCTTGTCGAGCACGGCTGGGAGCCTGCGCCCGTGAGTGGCGAACCCGGTGCAGTGAAGCTCGGCCACCGGGAAGTCCTAAGTTACGGCGTGGCGGATCTCGCGCAAACCGCCGCGGTGCAGTTCACCAGCATGTACCTGCTGTTCTTTTATACCGACATCCTGCTGGTGAGCGCTGCGATGGTCGGTACGGTATTCGCTTTTTCCCGGCTCTGGGATGCGATCAATGACCCGATCATGGGCGTCATCATCGATCACACCCATACCCGCTTTGGTCGCTGCCGACCCTACCTGCTGCCCGGTAGCCTGGTACTCGCGCTGGCACTGATCCTCGCCTTCTCGGATCTGCACCTGGAGGGCGTGGCACTGTTGGTCTTCGTGGTCATTGCCTACAACCTGTTCAACATGGCCTATACCGCCACCAACCTGCCCCTGACGGCCCAGTTACCGCTGATGACGACGGACCACCAGGAGCGCATCCGGCTCAGCTCTACCCGGGCGTTTTTCCAGGCAGTCGCCTATACCGCCTTGCCGGTACTGGCGGAACCGGCTCTGCGCGCGCTCGGCGGGCACCGTGAACCCGGTGCCTATACCGGCATCGCACTGGTCCTGGGCCTCTTTTGCCTGGTCAGCTTTGCCTGTGCGTTCCTGTTTACCCGGGAGCGGGTAACAGTCGCTCCCGAGCCGATCGGGCTGGAGAAGTTGCGGCGGGTATTCCTCGGGCAGAGCGACTGGCTGGTCCTGCTGCTCGCCAATGTGCTGGTGTCGGTGGCGCTGATCTCCCGGGTCAGTTCGGCGATTTACCATTTCAACTACGTGGTGGGCGATCTCGCCCTCTTCGGCACCTTCATGGCGCTGTCCACCCTGTCGATCATTCCCTGCAGCATTCTGGCCCACCGCTTCGCCGGCGCCGTTGGCAAGCGCCAGTTCGCCATGCTGGGCTGCGCCCTCGGCAGCGTCGGCAACGTACTGTTGATCGCGATGCCGCAATCGTCCTGGGCGCTGCTGCTCGGGGGCACCCTTGGCGGCTGCGCGGTTGGCGCCTTCATCAGCGTGCTGTTCGCCATGGAGGGTGATATCGCCGACCGGGCGGAGCGTCGTACCGGCATCCGCGCCCAGGCCATGGTCTGTGCCGCGGTGGCGCTCGGCTACAAGATCGCGCTGGGCATCGGCACCGGCCTGGTGGGCTGGCTGCTCGGCAATGCCGGTTACGTGCCCGACAGCGCTATCCAGTCCCCGGCTGTCCTCGCGGCGGTGAATATTGCCTTTGCCTGGATACCGCTGGGCACAGTCCTGGCCAGCATCGGGCTCCTGCTGTTGTACCCAACCGACATCTTGCATCGCCGGCAGGCGCTCGCCTGAGTCCTTTCCCGGCTGCAGCTGGCGGCTCGCAAGCGGCTCTGCCGGGCTTCGTCCGCGCTAGCCCTTGTCGGGATATTTTCTGACACATCTGTCAGGAAATGCACGGATCGAGTGCGGCATTGCACCAATAACAGGCAGGCAGCTCACCTGGGCCGGCCCCGGCGGCTGTCTCGGGCCGGGGCCAGTCCCCCTGAGGAATTGGTAAAAAGTCGCTCAAAGGCCTTGAAAACACTGAAATCGGCCCGTGAAAGACAAATCCTGACACCCCTGTCAATAAACTGGCACAGAACATGCTTTAGGCAGTTCAGCATCGACAACAAGCATCTGGAACGAGCAACTTTCTGCGTTTTTATTACTGGGGGAAATTCCATGGAGAAGCATCCAACAAGCGCGCGCCGGCCTCTCGCTGCCGCCATATTCGCAGCCACGGGTGGCCTGCTGCTGGCGAACAGTTCCGCAAGCCTCGCGCAAGAGGTGTCCGAGGCACTGGAAGAAGTCGTGGTAACAGCGAAGGGCGACTACTTCAGCATCCTGCCCGACCAGCCTACCGACAGTGCCTTCGGCCTCAACAAAACCCTGGCGGAAACGCCCCGTTCGATTTCCGAAGTGCGCGAGGATCTGATCCAGAAATTCGCCCTGCGCAGCGTCGATGACCTCGTGCGGCTGACTCCCGGTGCCTTCACCAGTTCCTTCTTCGGTATCAAGGGTGCCATGGACATCCGCGGCGAACCGGCGGACAACTACTTCCGCGGCTTCCGCCGTATCGCCAACCCCGGCGCCTTCAACACCATCGTGCGCGGTGCGGAACGCCTGGAAATCCTGCGCGGACCGGTTTCACCGCTCTACGGCACCGGCAGCATCGGCGGCCAGCTGAACTACATTCCCAAGTCCGCCAAGAGCGAGGACAACAAGTACATCGCGGGGCCGAGCGGCCAGGTGCAGGCTACCTATGGCTCCTATAGCCAGCGCGTCCTCACCGGCGAGTTCGGCATGCCCTTCACCATCGGCCAGGCCGAGGGTGGTGTACAGCTGTTCGCGGAGATCGAGGATTCCGAGTCCTACTTCGACGGCTACGAGCCGAGCAGCGAGCTCTACCAGGTAGCCTTCGATATCGACGTTACGCCGCAGACCAAGCTCGAATTCGGTGGCCAGTACCAGACCACCGACAGCATCCAGGTCCCCGGCTGGAACCGCGTTACCCAGGACCTGATCGACAACGGCACCTACATCACCGGTACGCCTCCCGCGCGCAACAGCAATGGCGGTCCCGATCTGCGGCCCAACGAATCCGGCTTCATCTCCAGCGGCGCCGGTGTCGACATCAACAACTCTTTCTCCGGCGTCGGTACTTTCTGTGTACCCAGCCTGGGTTTCAACGTCGCAACCTACGACGGTCGTGCAATCACCTGTTTCGGTGGTAACGACACCCCCTGGATCTCGCCGCTGACCAACGTCGGCACCGCCAAGCTGGATCATGACACTACCTTCATCGACGAGCGCGACTTTGCCGATACCACCGCGATCACCGCCTACTTCGATGTCACCCACACCTTCGACAACGAGATGGTGTGGAAAAACCAGTTCTTCTACGACTACATGGACCACAAGAAGTACCAGAGCTGGGGCTTCACCGCCTATTACCCTGATGCCGACCTGTGGGAATTCCGCAGCAGCCTGAACTTCAAGGCCGATTTCGGCGGCATCAAGCTGGATAACGTGGTCGGCGCCAGCTTCCGCCGCGAGGACCTGGAACTCAACCACGCCTTCTTCGATGAGACTTTCGACTTCCGCGACCTCACCGTGGGCCCGACCCCGGATGACCGCATCGCGCCGGCCACGACCGATCCCTTCAAGGGCGTGACTTTCACCACCGACGCAGACGGCAACAACACCGGCATCGCCTCGGGCGATCCGGGCCGTAACTACAACCTAGGCCAGAAGTCGGTGAACGACGATCTCGGTATCTTCTTCGTCTCCGATATCAGCATGGGCAATTTCTACCTGCTGCTCGGCGCGCGCTATGACGAGTACAACGTGGACTCGGAGGAGGTGGCAGTCACCCTTCTCGACATCCCCTACGCCAGCCTGGACAGCATTCCCGCCGGTCAGGTCAGTGGAGACGACGATGCCCTCAACTTCAATGTCAGCCTGTCCTACCAGACCGATTTCGGCCTGATTCCCTACGCCACTTATGCAGAGGCGAGTTCCTTGAGTACCGAACAGCTGGGCAACATCATCCCCGGTTCGGTGGTCGACAGCCTCTTCCTGCAGGATTCGGAGCTGAAGGAAATCGGCGTGAAGTTCTCTGGCTTCGACGACCGCCTCTACACCACCCTGGCCTACTACGATCAGGAAAAGACCGAACGTGCCGGCCAGACTGCCCAGTTGGTGCAGGTATTCTCCGATGGTTACGAGTTCGAACTGCGCGGCGTAATCAACGACAACCTGTCTGTCCTGGCGACGGCCACCCACACCGAGACCACCGAGATAGGCAACACCTTCGTTGTCATCAACGGCGCCGAGTTCGCCGCCCAGAACGGCCTGAATCCGGAAGATGTCTACGGTGGCCGTATCTCCGGCGATCGCGACACCTTCACCGGCGCCGGCGCCGAACTGGAACGCGGCGGCCTGCCGGACAACATCGTCAGCCTCTACGGCACCTGGAACCAGGAGCTGTTCGACGGTGAGTTGACCGCATCCCTCGGCTTCACCTGGGTGGATGAGACCTACACGGACGCACTGCAGACCATCATGCTGCCGGACTACACGATCTGGACTGGCTCGGTGGGCTATGTCTACGACCGCTTCTCCGCGCTGGTCCAGGTGAACAACCTGTTCGACGAGGAGTACTACACCTCCGCGGACCTCTTCGACTCGGTAGTAGTGAAACCTTCCGAAGGACGCACGGTGGCCCTGACCCTGCGTTACGATTTCGGCGAGTAATTATCCAGGCCTACAGGTGTCTGTTTTGGCGCCCTCAGGGCGCCTTTTTTTGCCCGCCGTTTCACTGTGCCAGTGACAAAGGGCTAAAGTTGTTCAGGGTGGCAGGTGATATGGCTTCAGTCGAGTTTGCGGAATACCAGGCATGAGTAGCTCCAGTCGAATTTGGATCAAAAACCCCCTGGCCTGCTTTACCGCGGGGGAGGGGAGTGCGCCCGGTGGACTGGTCATCCGCGGCGAGCGGATCGAGCAATTACTGGGTGCCGGTGAGCAGCCTTCGGCCCCGGTAGACGCGGTGTTCGACGCCCGCGAACACGTGCTGTTGCCGGGCCTGGTCAATACCCACCACCATTTCTACCAGACCCTGACCCGGGCCCTGCCCGCGGCGCTGGACAAGGAACTGTTCGACTGGCTGAAAAGCCTCTACCCGGTCTGGGCCGGCCTTGAGCCCGAGATGCTCTACACGGCTACCCGGGTAGCGCTGGTGGAGTTGCTCCTTTCCGGCTGTACCACCGCGGCGGATCACCACTACCTCTTCCCTGAAGGTATGGAGGAGGCCATCGATACGCAGATTGAAGCCGCGGGCACCATCGGCAGCCGGGTGACACTCACCCGTGGTTCCATGTCCCTCGGCGAGCAAGACGGCGGCCTGCCGCCACAAACGACTGTTCAGCAGGAGAGCGCGATCCTGGCGGACTGCGAGCGGGTGGTGAGTCGCTACCACGATTCTGCCGAGGGCGCCTTTGTCCAGATCGCCCTCGCACCCTGTTCCCCGTTTTCCGTGAGCGAGGAACTGATGCGCGAGAGTGCCGAACTGGCTCGCCGGCTCGGTGTGAGATTACACACTCACCTGGCAGAGACGCTGGACGAAGAGGCTTTCTGCGAGGAGCGCTTCGGTTGCCGCACCGTGGATTACCTCGAGCGGGTGGGGTGGCTGCACAGCGGGACCTGGCTGGCCCACGGCATCCATTTCTCCGATGCGGAGCTCGAGCGCCTCGGCGGGGCGGGTGTCGGTGTGGCGCATTGCCCCGGGTCCAACATGCTGCTGGCCTCGGGGCTGTGCCGCACGCTGGAACTGGAAAGGGCCGGGGCGAAAGTCGGGCTGGCGGTGGACGGTTCCGCCTCCAACGATAGCAGTAACATGATCCTCGAGGCGCGGCAGGCGCTGTACCTGAACCGCCTGCGTTACGGCGCCGCGGCGGTCAGCCACCTGGACGCACTGCGCTGGGCCACGGCCGGCTCCGCGGCGGTCCTGGGGCGCGAGGATATCGGCGAACTGGCTGTCGGCAAACAGGCGGACCTGGCCCTGTTCAAACTGGACGACATCGCGTTTGCCGGCAGTCACGAACCGTTGGCGGCCCTGCTCCTGTGCGGCGCGCAGCGGGCGGACCGGGTCATGGTAGGTGGCAAGTGGCGGGTGATCGATGGCGCCGTATGCGGCCTCGACCTGGAAAGCCTGCTCGCGAATCAGCGCGAGGCCGCGGCACGCCTGGTAGCGAAATGTTCATAGAGACGTTTAGATAGACGAGCTTTTATACAGAAGAGGAAGCACAAACAGATGCAAGCCCTGCTCGAACGGTTGTTCAAACTCGATGCGCACGGTACGCGGGTATCCACCGAGATACTCGCGGGACTGACCACCTTCATCACGATGGCCTACATCATCTTCGTCAATCCGCAGATGATGTCCTCGGCGGGGATGGACTACGGCGCCAGCTTTGCCGCCACCTGTCTCGCGGCGGCGCTGGCCTGCATCTTCATGGGCCTCTATGCCAACTGGCCGGTGGGCCTGGCGCCGGGCATGGGCCTGAATGCCTTCTTTACCTATACCGTGGTCGGCGAGATGGGTTACAGCTGGCAGGTGGCCATGGGCGCGGTGTTCATCGCCGGCGTGATCTTCGTGGTGATGAGCGTCACGCGCCTGCGCGCGTGGATCCTGGAGAGTATTCCCCTGGACCTGCGAGTGGCGATGGGCGCCGGCGTCGGCCTGTTCATCGGCTTTATCGGCCTGAAGAGCGGCGGGGTGATCGTCGCCAACCCCGCGACCCTCCTGTCGCTCGGTGACTTTACCCAGATCGAGCCCCTGCTTTCCGCTATCGGCTTCCTCATCATCATTGCTCTTTCGGTGCGCCAGGTGCCCGGTGCGATCATGATCGGGGTCCTGTCGATTACGGCCATCGCCCTGTTCGTGGGCCTGGTCGAATTCCAGGGGGTGGTTTCCGCGCCGCCCAGTGTCGCGCCGATATTCTTGCAGCTGGATATCGCCGGCGCGTTCGATGTTGCCATGGTCAGTGTCATCATCGCCTTCCTGTTCGTGAACCTCTTCGACACGGCGGGGACCCTGCTCGGGGTTGCCACCCGTGCGGGCCTGGTCAACGAGCGGGGCGAAATCCAGAATATGGACCGGGCACTGAAGGCCGACAGCAGTTCGAGTGTCGCTGGCGCCTTACTCAGCTGCGCCCCGGTCACCAGTTACGTCGAGAGTGCGGCGGGCGTCGCCGCCGGGGGGCGCACCGGGCTTACCGCCGTTACCGTGGGCCTGTTGTTCATCCTGGCGATGTTTTTCTCGCCGCTGGCGGGGATGGTGCCCGCCTGTGCCACGGCGGGGGCGCTGGTCTACGTCGCCCTGTTGATGCTCTCCGGCCTGCAGGCCCTGGACTGGGACGACCCGACCGAACTGCTGCCGGCCCTGCTGACGGCGGTGATGATTCCGCTGTCGTTCTCTATCGCCAATGGTATCGCCCTGGGTTTTATCACTTACGTGGCGGTGAAACTGGTGACCAGTCGTCGCGGCGAAATCTCTCTGGGTGCCTGGTTCCTGGCGATTATCTTCCTGGCAAAGTTCGCTTTCGGCTAAAGGGGTGCCCGCGTTGATGTATTTCCCTGGCTTTCTCCCGCTCTTTTGCGTTGCCATCGGGCGGGGCTGGTGTTTTAATTTTCTGACAGTTGTGTCAAGTTTTTCCGGAGTTCGGCGTGATCCGCTTTCTCAGTAATTCCGGGGTCCAGGAAGTCGATCGGGTGGACCCCAATACCACTGTGCTCGACTACCTGCGCGATCACCAGGGGCATACCGGTACCAAGGAGGGCTGCGCTTCCGGCGACTGCGGCGCCTGCACGGTCGTGCTGGCCTCGCCCGAGGGGGAGGGCTTGCGCTACCGCAGTGTCAACGCCTGTATTACGCCTTTGGGCACGCTCCACGGGCAGCAGTTGCTGACGGTAACGGACCTGGCCTCCGAGGCCGGCCTGCACCCGGTCCAGCAGGCGATGGTGGATTGCCACGGCTCCCAGTGCGGTTTCTGTACCCCGGGTTTCGTCATGTCCCTGTTCGCCCACCGCAAGTGCCACGCCGAGCCCGAGCGGGAGCAGATCCTCGAATCCCTGGGCGGCAACCTGTGCCGCTGCACCGGTTATCGGCCGATCCTCGATGCGGCACAGCAGATGTACCAGTCTCCGGGCCCCGACCAGTTCAGCGTGCGGGAGCAGGCCACAGCCGAACAGCTGCGGGCATTGGCAAGCGAAGAAGCCTCATTGGAGGAGGCGGGGAAGCATTATTTCGCGCCGACCTCACTGGACACACTGGCGGAAATCATGGAAACCCGTCCGGGAGCACGCCTGGTCGCTGGCGCTACCGATCTCGCCCTGGAAATCACCCAGGGGCTGGCGTCCATCGACACGCTGGTATACACCGGCAACGTGCCCCAACTGCAGCTTGTGGAAGAGCGCGATGGTGAACTGCTGATCGGCGCCGCGGCCACCTACAGCCAGTGCCGGGACGCCCTCTGCAAACACTGGCCTGCGCTGGAAGAATTGCTGGCGCGGCTGGGTTCCCTGCAGATCCGCAACCAGGGCACTGTCGGCGGCAACATCGCCAATGCCTCTCCCATCGGCGACATGCCGCCGGTGCTGCTCGCGCTGGGGGCGCGGCTGATCTTGCGCCGCGGCGGCGAAACCCGCTCCCTGCCGCTGGAGGAATTTTTCCTCGCCTACCGCAAAACCGCCCTGGAGCCCGGCGAATTTATCGAAGCGATCTGTGTGCCGCTGCCGGCGCCGGGCCAGCAGTTCCAGGTGTACAAGATCAGCAAACGGCTGGAGGACGACATTTCCGCCCTCTGTGGCGCCTTCTTCCTCGTCCTGGGGGAGGGTGGAACGGTCAGCGAGGTGCGCATAGCTTTCGGTGGCATGGCGGCGATACCGGCACGTGCCCGGCATTGCGAGCGCGCACTGCAAGGTCAGCCCTTTTCCGAACAGGCAGTAGAGCGCGCGGCAGCCGCGCTGTCCCGGGACTTCTCTCCCATCTCCGATTTTCGCGCCAGCGCCGACTACCGCATGCAGGTTGCCGGCAACCTGCTGCGCAGGCTCCTGCTGGCGCAGGGCATGGACGCGGACAAACTGCAGGTGACCCACTGTGCGTAAGTTGCCTGAAGAAGCCGTTGTCGGCACTGCCGCAGGAGCCGCCGGTAGCGCCCGCCCCCACGAGAGCGCGGTCGGGCATGTTTCCGGCGCCGCAGTTTACACCGACGATATCCCGGCCCCGGCGGGTGCGCTGTACGCCTACCCCGGCCTCAGCAGCGTGGCCCGTGGCCGTATTGTCTCCATGGATCTCGACGCGGTGCGCCGGGCGGCCGGCGTCGTGGCGGTGGTCACCAGTGAAGATATCCCCGGCCACCGGGACATCGGCCCGGTATTTCCCGGTGACCCTCTCCTGGCCCAGGGCGAAGTGCTCTATCACGGCCAGCCCCTGTTCGCGGTAGCCGCGACCAGTCAGCAGGCGGCACGCCGGGCGGCGCGCCTGGCGAAAGTCGAGTACGAAGCGATGCCAGCTGAACTGGATGTCGAGGCGGCCCTCGCGGGCGGCAGTTTCGTGCGCCCCACCCACACCCAGCAGCGCGGCGATGCCGGTGCTGCACTTGATAATGCCCAGCACGTGATTCGCGGGGAATTCCACAGCGGTGGGCAGGAACAGATGTACCTCGAGGGCCAGGCCTCCATGGCGGTGCCACAGGAGGACGGAGGCGTGCTGGTCTACAGTTCCACCCAGCATCCCTCGGAAGGGCAGAAGCTGGTGGCAGAGGTTCTCGGCCTTCCCCTTAGCAAAGTCACTTTCGAAGTGCGCCGCATGGGCGGGGCCTTCGGCGGCAAGGAGACCCACGCCAACCAGTGGGCCTGTCTGGCGGCGCTGCTGGCGAGGGTGACTGGCAAGGCGGTGAAGCTGCGGCTGGCCCGCGCCGACGATTTCGCCGCCACCGGCAAGCGTCATCCCTTCTACAGCCGCTACGCGGTGGCACACGATTCCCAGGGCATGATCGAGGCCCTCGACCTGGAACTGGCGGGCAACTGCGGGAATTCACCGGATCTCTCGGACGCCATCGTGGATCGCGCCATGTTCCACTCGGATAATTGCTACTTCCTTCCCGCGGCGCGCATCGTCGGTCACCGGGTAAAGACCGACACAGTTTCCCACACCGCCTTTCGCGGTTTCGGTGGCCCCCAGGGCATGCTGGCAATCGAGAACATTATCGAGCAGATAGCCACCGCCACCGGCCTCGACCCGCTGGACGTGCGCAAGCGCAACTTCTACAGCGAGGAGGGCGGGCGGGACACCACGCACTACGGCCAGCGTATCGAGCAGCACATCATCGCCCCACTGGTGGAGCGCCTGGAACAGGCCGCCGCTTACCGGCAGCGCCGCCAGGATCTGCTGGCCTTCAATGCGCAGAGCCCGGTACTCAAGCGCGGCCTGTCCCTGACACCGGTGAAGTTCGGTATTTCCTTTACCGTGCAGCACCTCAACCAGGCCGGCGCCCTGATCCACATCTATACCGATGGCAGCATCCAGCTCAATCACGGTGGTACCGAGATGGGGCAGGGGCTCTACACCAAGGTGGCGCAGATCGTGGCCAGCGAATTCAAGGTGCCGCTGGAACGTGTGACCTGTACCGCGACCCGCACCGACAAGGTCCCCAACACTTCGCCGACTTCCGCATCCGCCGGGACCGACCTCAATGGCATGGCGGCGCGCGACGCGGCGGGGAAACTCAAGCGGCGCCTGGTTGAATTCGCCGCGCAACACTTCGCGGTGCCGGCGAACGAGATTTATTTCGAAGCGGATGCCCTGCATGCGGGGAAACACGAGCTGGGCTTTGCCGAACTGGCGCAACTGGCCTACCTCAACCGCATCTCCCTGTCCGCCACGGGTTTCTACCGCACACCGCTGATTCACTACGACCGGGAGGCCGCGCAGGGCCGACCCTTTTTCTACTACGCCTATGGCGCCGCCGTCTCGGAAGTCTTGCTGGACACCCTCACCGGGGAGTACCGGGTCACCCGCGTGGACATCTGCCACGATGTCGGCCAGTCCCTCAACCCGGCCATCGACATCGGCCAGATCGAGGGGGGCTTCATTCAGGGCATGGGCTGGCTGACCACCGAGGAACTTGTCTGGGGCGAGGACGGACGCCTGCAAACCAGCGGCCCGGCCAGCTACAAGATACCGGCCATCGGCGATACGCCGCCGGTGTTCAATGTCGAGCTCTTGCCCGACAGCCCCAACGTCGAAGCCACCATTTACCATTCAAAAGCTGTGGGCGAGCCGCCGCTGATGTTGGCCATCTCGGTCTGGTCCGCCCTGCGCGACGCCGTGGCCAGTCTCGCGGGCCACCGTATCAGCCCGCCGCTGGATGCCCCGGCAACACCGGAGCGCATCCTGCGGGCCTGCGATGCCCTGCGCAGCGCGGGGAAGGAGGGGACGTCGTGATTGAATTGAATACCCACACCCACTGGAGCGATGCCGTGCAGGCCCTGGAACACAGCGGGTCCGACTATGTGCTGGTCACCCTGCTGGGCAGCCGCGGTTCGACGCCTCGAGGCAGCGGGACCAAGATGGTGTTCTGCGCGCAAGCCGCCTTCGGCACCATCGGCGGGGGCCACCTCGAATTGCGGGTCGCCGCTATCGCCGGGGAGATGCTCGGCCGGGCGGGACAGCACATAGAGCACTTTCCCCTGGGGCCCAGCCTCGGCCAATGCTGCGGCGGCAGTACCGGCGTGCTGTTCGAGAGTTTCGTTGGCAATGGCCTGTCCATCGCCCTGTTCGGGGCGGGACACGTGGGAAGCACCCTGGCTCCCCTGCTGCAGCAGATGCCCTGTCGCCTGTCCTGGATCGACAGCCGCGAAAACTATCTCGAGGCGGGTGCCGGCCTGGCAGGGAACGTCAGCTGTATCACCAGCGAGCGCCCTGAAGAGGAAGTCGCGGCGCTGCCACCGGGAACCTGGTACCTGATCATGACCCACAACCACCAGCAGGACTACGCCATCCTCAAAGCTGCGCTGGCGCGCCGCGATGCCGGCTACATCGGCCTGATCGGCTCGGCCACCAAGTGGCGGCGTTTCAGGATGCGGCTGGAACACGAAGGTCTGGAGCAGGACGATTACGCCGCTGTGCACTGCCCCGTCGGCCTGCCCCAGGTGCCGGGGAAGCGGCCTGTGGAAGTGGCGGTGTCGGTAGCGGCGCAGGTGATCGGTCTCTACCAGCAGCAGTTTGCCGGTGAATCGGCGCCGGGCCCGACGCCTGCCGAGCAGCGCCGCCTGAGTGATCAACTGAGCATGGTGGAAGCGGAAAATGAGTAATGCCTTCGCGCTGTACAGTCGCCGTGTCGTGATCGACGGCACCGAGCGCGCGGCGACAGTGGTGGTCGAGGACGGCCGTATCCGTGAGGTCCTCGACGGCTGCGTCGCGCTGGACTGCCCCGTGGAAGACCTCGGCGAACGGGTACTGATGCCCGGCCTGGTGGATACCCACGTGCACATCAACGAACCGGGTCGCACCGAGTGGGAGGGCTTCGACACCGCCACCCAGGCGGCCGCCGCCGGCGGGATCACCACGGTGGTGGACATGCCCCTGAATTGCATCCCGGTGACCACCACCGTGGCTGCGCTGGAAGAAAAACTTGCAGCAGTCGGTCACCAGTTGTGGATCGACTGCGGTTTCTGGGGCGGCGTGGTGCCCGATAACCTGGATGACCTCGACGCGCTGTGCCGCGCAGGTATCCTCGGCGCCAAGTCATTCACTATCCATTCCGGTATCGACGATTTCCCGCAGGTTGGCGAGGAGGAAATGCGCAAGGCGATTCCTATCCTGTCGCGCTATAAGCTGCCCTACCTGGTGCACGCTGAACTGGACCGGGAGAACGCCCCCCCGCCGGAGATCGGCCACAGCTACCAGAGTTTCCTCGCCTCCCGGCCCCGCCAGTGGGAGAACGACGCCATCGATATGGTGATCGGCCTGGCCCGTGAGGCCGCGGCTGCCGGGCACAGCGCGCGCATGCATATCGTCCACCTTTCGAGTGCCGATGCCATCGCCGCCATCGAAGCGGCCCGTGCTGAAGGCCTGAATATCACCGCGGAAACCTGCCCGCACTACCTGACGCTCTTCGCCGAGGCCTGCCCGGACGGCAAGACCCTGTACAAGTGCTGCCCGCCGATCCGCGAGGATGAAAATCGCCAGCGGCTCTGGGAGGGCCTTGCCGCGGGCACTATCGAACTGGTGGTCTCCGACCACTCTCCCTGCACGCCGCAGTTGAAGCACATCGCCAGTGGTGACCTGGAAAAGGCCTGGGGCGGCATTTCCTCCCTGCAGTTCGGTTTGTCCCTGATCTGGACCGAGGCCCGCGAGCGAGGCTTCAGCCTGGCCCAGGTGGTCGACTGGATGGCCACTCGCCCGGCCCGCTTCGCTGGCCTCGGCGAGCGCAAGGGGCGCATCGCCGCGGGCTACGATGCGGACCTGGTGGTCTTCGACGACGGCGGCGGCTACACCATCGAGCCGGACATCATCCGCTACCGCCACAAGATCACGCCCTACGAGGGGCGCGCCGTCAGCGGTCGCGTCGAGCGCACCCTGCTGCGTGGCGAGACGGTTTTCAGTGACGGTGAAATCCGGGGCGAGGCACGCGGCCGCCCTCTCCTGAACACACCTGGAAACGAGACATGACCGAGGAAGCTTTTGCCACTGACTTCATCAACCTGCTGAGCGGGCGCATTGGCGGCCGGGCCCTGGCCTGTTCCGACGAGTGGTTCGCCGATGCCTCCAACCTGGTCAAGCCGGCGCCGCCGATTTTCCGCCAGGGCCATTTCGTCGAGACCGGGCAGTGGATGGACGGCTGGGAATCCCGCCGTTCCTTCCGGCGGCGGGACCGCGAGTCCTCTGGAATGGACTACGACTGGTGCATCCTGCGCCTGGGCATCCCCGGCTCGATCCACATGATCGACGTGGAGACTACCCACTTTCGTGGCAACGCACCGGAATTCGCCGCGGTGGAGGGCGCCTGGGTCACCGGGATCATCGACGACAACACCGAGTGGTTCGAGGTGCTGGGCAAGTCAGCGCTGGAGGCCAACGCCCAAAACGAATTCACCACCGTCGACCAGCGCCCCTGTACCCACCTGCGCCTGAAGATCTACCCCGACGGCGGGGTCGCACGCCTGCGCGCGTGGGGGCGGGCGAAGCCACGCAGGGAACACTATGTGAAGGGAGAGCTGCTGGATCTCGCCAGTGCGACCCTGGGCGGCTACGGCCAGCAGTGCAGCAACAAGTTCTACAGCTCGCCCAACAACCTGGTCCTCCCCCACCCGGGGGATAACATGGGCGACGGCTGGGAGACAAAGCGGCGCCGTGACGAAAGCCACGACTGGTGCGTGCTGCGCCTGGGCCTGCGCGGCAGCATCCGCAAGGTGATCGTCGATACCTCCCACTTCGTCGGCAACTATCCCGATCACTTCAGCCTCGAGGCGGCCTGCATCGAAAGTGCCGAAACCGACGAGTACACGCAGTGGCACCTGGTGATCGACAGCACGCCTCTGGGTCCCGACCGGGTGGAGATATTCATCGACCCGATCAAGGTGGCGCCGGACGAGAAATTCACCCACGTGCGCCTCAACATCTACCCCGACGGCGGGGTCAGCCGCCTGCGGATCATCGGCGAGCCGGACTGGGAGGGCGTGCAATGAGTCTCGCAGCGCTCAACGACGCAGCACCGCAGGATGCCGCGCAAATGCTCCGCCAGTGCTGTACCAGTGAGCGCTGGATTGAAATGCTGGTAATGCTGCGCCCCTTCGCCGATGGCGACGCCCTGCGGCAGGCGGCCGACGCCGTCTGGGCGGGCCTGGAGGAGAGTGATTTCCTCGAAGCCTTCGACGGTCACCCGAAAATCGGCGATGTGAACTCACTGAAAGCCAAATATCGCGATACCAAGCAACTGGCCGCGGGGGAGCAGTCCTCCGTTGAGCAGGCCAGCGAGGAAGTCATCGCGGCGCTGGCCGGGGGCAATCGCGAGTATGAGGAAAAATTCGGTTTTATTTTCATCGTCTGCGCCACCGGCAAGAGTGCGGCCGAGATGCTCGCCTTACTGAGTGAGCGGCTGCCCAACACGCGCGCTGAAGAACTGGCCAATGCGGCCGAGGAACAGCGCAAGATATTTCAATTGCGGCTGGATAAACTGCTATGAGCCAGATTACGACACACATTCTCGATACCGCACGAGGCTGCCCAGCGTCTGGGGTAGCCATCACTCTGCAGCGGCAAAGCGGCGAAGCCTGGGAGACGGTGGGAGCGGGTGTCACCAACAGCGACGGCCGCCTGCCCGGCCTCTGCCCGGAAGGCGAGGAATTACCAGCGGGTGTCTACCGTATGCAATTCGCCACTGCGGACTATTTCGAGAAGCTCGGCCAGCCGGTGTTCTACCCCTGGGCGGATGTCGTCTTCAATCTCCCTGCGGGCGGTGACCACTACCATATCCCACTGCTGCTTTCCGGCTTCGGTTACTCCACCTACCGGGGGTCGTGATGAGCGTAAGGCAATTGCGGGCACAGCCCCTTACCCGGCAGGCTTTCGCCCCCTACGGGGAAGTGATCGAGGCCAGTGACGAGGCGGAGAACTTCCCGATCAACTACGGCCGCACCACGCGCTACCACGCGCTCGCCCACGCGCAGCTGAGCGGCGCCGATGACGAAGCCATCATCAGTATTTTTCGCAGCAATCCGGTCGACCTGCCTTTTCGCGCCGAGGTGATGGAGCGCCATCCCCGCGGCAGCCAGGCCTTCATGCCCTTGTCCGGACACCCCTACCTGGTGGCGGTGGCCCCCGCTGGTGACTTCGACCCGGAGGCCGTGCGCTTGTTCATCGCGTCCCCCGGGCAGGGGGTGAATTACCACCGGGGCACCTGGCACCACTATAGCCTGGCATTGGCGGGTCCCAGCGATTTCCTCGTGGTGGACCGCAGTGGGCCGGGCGACAACTGTGACGAGGTGGCGCTCGAGCCGCCGTATGAATTCACGCTGGAGGAACAGGGATGAGCCTTCGCGCCTACCGGGCAAGTATTCTCCATTTCCTGGGAGACCCCGACGAGCTTCCGCTGGAGCAGAGTTACGAGTACTTCGAGGACGGCCTGCTGGTCGTCGACGGCGACACAATTGTCGCTGCCGGCGAGGCGCAGTCCCTGTTGCCGGATCTACCCGCGGACCTGGTGCCGGAAGACTTCCGCGGCAAACTGATCTGCCCCGGCTTTATCGACACCCACATCCACTACCCGCAGACCGAGATGGTGGCGGCCTACGGCGAACAGTTGCTGCAATGGCTGGAGACCTACACCTTCCCGACCGAGGCACGCTTCGCTGACGAAGCGCACGCCACGGCAATCGCCGAGCGATTTCTCGATGAGCTCTTGCGTTGCGGCACGACTACCGCGCTGGTCTTCGGCACGGTACATCCGCAGTCGGTGGATGCCTTTTTCAGCGCCGCCCAGGGCCGCCGCCTGCGCATGATCTGCGGCAAGGTGATGATGGACCGCAATGCGCCGGAGGAACTCACCGATACTGCCGAGAGCGGCTACGACGACAGCAAGGCCCTGATCGAGCGCTGGCACGATCGCGACCGCCTGCGCTACGCCATCACCCCGCGCTTCTCGCCGACCTCCAGCCCGGAGCAACTGGCCGCCGCCGGCCGCCTGCTGGCGGAGCACCCGGGGGTGCACATGCACACCCACCTCTCCGAGAACCGCGACGAAGTGGCCTGGGTGGCGGAGCTTTTCCCGGACTGCGAGAACTACCTGGATACCTATGACACCGCGGGCTTGCTGGGACGGCGCAGCATGTTCGCCCACTGCATCCACCTGGAAGACCGCGAGTGGCAGCGCCTGGCGCAGAGCGAATCGAATATCGCTTTCTGTCCCGGCTCCAACCTGTTCCTTGGTAGCGGCCTGTTCAATCTTAAGCGGGCGGTAGAAGAAGGTGTTTGCGTAGGTCTCGGGACCGACATCGGCGCCGGTGACAGCTTCTCCATCCTCGAGACCATGGCCGACGCCTACAAGACCCAGCAACTCGCCGGCTACAAGCTCACGCCCTTCAAGGCCTTTTACCTGGCCACCCTCGGTGGGGCGCGCAGCCTCGACTGCGAGGCGCACATCGGCAATTTCACCCCGGGCAAGGAGGCGGACTTCCTGGTACTCGACCCGGCGGCGACGCCGCTGCTCGAATTCCGCTGGGCCCAGTGCCGCAAGCTGCTGGAACAACTTTTCGTACTTGCCATGCTCGGCGACGACCGCGCCGTGCTCGCCACCTACGTGGCGGGCGAGTGCGCCCACCACCGCGACAAGAAGGAAACCCCCTGAGATGGAGGCCTATTTTCTCGACTGGCTGCAACTGATTTTCCGCTGGCTGCACGTCATCACCGGGGTGGCCTGGATCGGAGCGTCTTTCTATTTTGTCTGGCTGGACAACAGCCTGGAGGAACCGCCGCGCTGGAAGCAGGACAAGGGCATCAAGGGCGACCTGTGGGCGATCCACGGAGGCGGTATCTACGAGGTGGCCAAGTACCAGTTGGCCCCGGAAAAAATGCCGGAGCAGCTGCACTGGTTCAAGTGGGAGGCCTACAGCACCTGGCTCACCGGCATGATGCTGATGATCCTGGTGTTCTACGTGGGCGCCGACGCCTACCTGATCGATCCGCGGGTCGCCGAGCTCAGCCAGTGGCAGGCAATCGGCATCGGGCTTGGTTTCCTCGCTGGCGGCTGGTTACTTTACGAATTGCTCTGCGCGACGCCCCTGGCACGTAACGGTTACCTGCTGGGGCTGGTTTTGATGCTGTTGGCGGTCGCCATGTCCTATGCGCTGACCCATCTCTTCAGTGGCCGCGGCGCCTTCATTCATATGGGCGCCATGATCGGCACCATCATGGCGGGCAATGTCTTCCGGGTGATCATGCCCTCCCAGCGGGCGCTGGTGGCGGCCATCGGGGCCGGTGAGGCGCCGGACCCGAGGTGGGGCGCGCGCGCCAAGCTGCGTTCCACCCACAACAACTACCTCACCCTGCCGATCCTGTTCATCATGATCAGCAACCACTACCCGATGACCTACGCCAGCGAAAACAACTGGCTGATCTTGCTGGCGATCATCGCCATCACCGCTTTTGCCCGGCACTACTTCAACCTGCGCCACCGTGGCATACAGCAGCCCGCCATCCTGGTGATCGCCGGGCTGGCGACGATGTTGCTGGCCTGGGTGATCATGCCGGTGCGCGAGGCGCCCGCGGCGCTCCCGGCGGGGGAGAACACTGAAACCACCGCCAGTGCGGTCCAGCAGATCATCAGCGAGCGTTGTGCGAGTTGCCACTCCGCGGAGCCCAGCGATGATGTGTTCACGGTAGCGCCGGGGGGCGTCATGCTCGATGAACTTGCCCAGACCCGTCAGTGGGCGCCGCGGATCAAGGCCCGGGCGGTGGACTCCGCGGATATGCCCTTCCTCAACAAGACGGAGATGACCGATCAGGAGCGCGCTGCCATCGGCGCGTGGATCGATGCAGGCATGCCCTCGGGCTGAGCCGCAGCCTGTACGCCTTGGATGGGCTGACTGGCAGCGCTAGCCTTCCTGCTTTACTCGTCGTCTGTCGCGGCCAGCGCGGCGCGGATTTTCGCGGAGCTGGCAGCGACGTCGGCGCGAAGTTTCGCCTCGTCGATACTGTTGATCCTGCCGTCTTCCATCAGGATGCGCCCGGCGACGACAGTGGTGACCACATCGGTGCTGTCGATGACATAGACCAGGTGGGAAACGATGTCGTAACGTGGCTGGTGGCGGGTCTTGCCGAGATCGAGCTGGATCAGGTCTGCCTGCATACCGGCCTTGAGCTGGCCGATTTGCTCTCCCATGCCTATGGCTTCGGCACCGGTTCGCGTTGCCATGGCGAGGGCCTGGGCGGCGGGGAGCGCCGTCGGGTCGCCGCTTGCGACCTTGTGCAGCAGGGCCGCCATGCGCACCTCCTCCCACATATCGAGATCGTTGTTGGAGGCGGCGCCGTCGGTACCCAGTCCCACCGGGATGCCGCTGGCGAGCATGGCGGGCACGGGCGAGATGCCGGCGCCGAGTTTCATGTTTGAAGTGGGGTTGTGTATGGGGCCCACTGTACCCTTCGCCACCAGTTCGATGTCCGCAGCGTTCAACTGGATCATGTGGGCGGCGATCAGCGGCGTATCCAGCATGCCCAGTCCGGCGACGTGCTGTACCGGTGTGGTGTCGAAGTTCTCCCGGATGTAATCGCTTTCCGCCGGGGCCTCGGCAAGGTGCATGCTGATCGGCGCGTCGGCTTCGCGGGCTGCGGCGACGGTGGCCTTGAGGTGTTCCGGCGAGACGGTGTAGGGCGCGTGGGGCGCGAAGGCGGGAGTGATGCGGGGGTCCTTGCCTTGCCAGCGTCCGACGAAGTCCTTCGCCGCGGCGAAGGAGTCGTCCCAGCCCTCGAAGCCGGGGCTGGGGAAGTCGATATGCGGCGCGCCGATCACCGCGCGCAGGCCGCAGTCCTGGACCACTTCGGCGATTTCATCGGGGTAGAAGTACATGTCGACAAAGGTCGTCGTGCCGCCGCGAATCATCTCCCAACAGGCAAGGGTCGTGCCCGTCCGTATGAACTCCGGGGTGACGAAACGTCCCTCCATGGGGAAGATGTAGTCCTGCAGCCAGGTCATCAGGTCGAGGTCGTCGACCATGCCGCGGAACAGGGTCATTGCCGTATGGGTGTGGCCATTCACCAGGCCGGGCAGGATCACGCGGTTTTTTCCCGGGATGTGGCGTTTGGCCTGGTAGCTGGCGTCGATCGCCTGCCGGGTGCCCGCGGCGATGATGCTGTCGTCGCGGATCGCTACCGCGGCATCTTCCAGCACCTCGCTGCCGGGGGTCATGCTGAGCAGGTAATCGCCGTAGATGATAAGGTCCGCCGGTTCAGCGGCGGCGCCTGCACTACAGATGCCCGACAGCACCAAAATGGCGATTCTCAAAGTTTTCACCGGCTCACTCCAGGTCGTATAACTGCCCATCAAACCTGGTAGTTTACGCTACGAGACACTAATCCCGGTAATTTTGACGCATTGGTCAGCTTCCGGCTGGCATTGGCACATGTCCTGCGTATCCTTTACGTTTTAATTTTCCCCGCCGCGGTTCCGCGGGCCACCACTATTGAAACTTCATGGAGCTCTCATGTCAGCCACCAGCCTTCGTCTTGCCGTTGCCGGCGCCTTCGGCCTCGCCCTCGGTGCGAGCCTGCCCGCCCAGGCACAACTCGAGGAAGTTATCGTTACTGCCCAGAAGCGTGAGGAAAGCGCGCTGGAAGTCCCGCTGTCACTGGCCACCCTGTCCGGGGAGAATTTCACCTCCCTGTTCCAGGGCGGTGCCGACGTGCGCGGCCTGTCCGCCCATGTCCCGGGTCTCTACGTGGAGTCGTCCAACGGCCGGGTAGCGCCGCGTTTCTACATCCGCGGTCTCGGCAATATCGACTTCGATCTCGCCGCCTCACAGCCGGTATCGGTAGTGATGGACGAAGTGGTCATGGAAAACGTGGTACTGAAGAGCTTCCCGCTCTTCGATATCGACCGGGTGGAAGTGCTGCGCGGCCCCCAGGGTTCCCTGTTCGGTCGTAACACCACCGCCGGTATCGTCAAGTTTGACTCGGTGAAACCCTCCCAGGAATTTGATGCGAGCTTCCGCGTCGATGCCGGCGTCGACGGCCCCGGAACATTGAACTTCGAAGGCGCTGTGGGCGGAGGATTGACCGACACCTTGTCCGCCCGGCTGGCGGTACTGAGCCAGGACCGCGACGACTGGATCGACAACGACTACACGGGTGAAGAGGACGCGCTGGGTGGCTTCGAGGAAATGGCCGCCAAGGGCTGGCTGCTCTGGGAGCCCACAGACCGCTTCAGCGCATTGCTCGGCGGCCACTACCGCGACCTCGATGGCACAGCGGCGGTGTTTCGCGCGAACATCTTCGACACAGGCAGCAACGATCTCAACGATAACTACGATCGCGAGACCGTTTATTTCGATGAGGGTGACAACAACCCGCAGGAATACGAGGGCGGCGGCTACAGCCTGAAACTGGACTACGACTTCGATGCGGTGGTGCTGACCTCCATTACCGCCTACGAGGAAGCGGACGGCCGCAGCCTTGGCGATATCGACGGTGGCTTCGGTGCGGTGTACCTGCCGGAGATGGGGCCGGGCTTTATTCCCTTCAACTCGCAGACCCAGGACGCGGCCGAAGTGGAACAGTTCACTCAGGAGTTCCGTATCGCCAGCCTCGGCGGTGCGACCTTCAACTGGCAGGCGGGCGCGTTCTACTTCGACTCGGAACTGGACGTCGAGACCAACCCCTTCTACGTTCCGCCGACGCTGGTCACTCACGAAAATACCTCGTGGGCAATCTTCGGCCAGGGCGACTACGCCTTCACCCCGCTGTGGACCCTGACCGCCGGCCTGCGTTACACCGACGACGACAAGGAATTTGCCGCACCCGGTTATGCCGTCGACGCCGACGACCAGCAGTGGAGCGGCGATATAGCCCTGTCCTATGCAGTGAGCGACAGCGGGCTGGTCTGGGGCAAGATCGGTACCGGCTTCCGGGCCCCGACCATCCAGGGCCGCGACGTGGCCTTCGGCAACCCGCCCTCGGTGGCGGATTCGGAAACGATCACCTCCTTCGAGTTGGGCTACAAGGCCCAGTACGGCGACAGCCTGCGGGTTAACTCCGCGCTGTTCTACTACGAAGTGGAGGACATGCAGTTCACCGCGGTGGGCGGCGTCGATAACAGCATTCAGTTGATCAACGCCGAGCAGGGTACCGGCCTGGGCGCCGAGATCGACGTCGAGTGGCAGCCCCTCGAGAATCTCCTGATGACCTTTGGCGCCGCCTATGCCGACACCGAGATCGAAGACGGCGACCTGCGTGTCGGTCCCTGTGGCAGCGGCCAGTGTACTGTGACCAACCCGGTGGATGCTGATGGCCTGGTGTTCATCGACGGCAACCCCTTCCCCAATGCGCCGGAGACCACCCTGAGTTTCACCCTCAGCTACTCCTACCCGCTGACCAACTCGGATGAACTGTTCTTCTACACCGACTGGGCCTACCAGGGCGATACCCAGATTTTCCTCTACGAGGCCAAGGAGTTCGTCACCGATGGCCAGTTCGAGGGCGGTGCGCGCGTGGGCTACCGCCTGCAGGACGGCACCTGGGAGGTGGCGCTGTTCGGGCGTAATATCACCGACGAGGAGAACGTGCAGGGCGCCATCGACTTCAACAACCTGACCGGTTTCACCAATGAGCCGCGGGTCTTTGGTGTTTCTGTCGCGGCCCGTTATTGAGCGCCTGGGAGCTCCGGAGTAGTTATATGAAGCAGATTATCCTGGTCATCGCGCTTTGCGGATTCCTGTCACCCCTGGCATTCGCGGCCGATGCGCCCATGCCGGTGAAAGTCGTCGTGGTAACCATGTTCGAGACCGGCGAGGACACCGGCGACAAGGCCGGCGAATTCCAGCGCTGGAAGGAGCGCCAGAAACTGGACACCGTGTTCCCCGCGCCGCACATGCACCACGACATCATGGCCAACACCGAGACCGGTGTGATCGGCATCGTCACCGGCATGGGCACTGCCAACGCCGCTGCCAGCACCATGGCCCTGGGGCTGGACCCGCGCTTCGACCTTAGCAAGGCCTACTGGCTGGTGGCCGGTATTTCCGGTTTCGATCCCAACGACGCCTCGCTGGGTTCGGTGGCCTGGGCGCGCTTCCTGGTGGACGGCGACCTGGCCCACGAGATCGACTCTCGGGAAGTGCCCGAGAGCTGGCCCGATGGCTACTTCCCCCTGTTCAGCCAGGGTCCCGATGACCAGGAGCGACTGAGCTACACCCTCGGTGAAGTCTTCGAGCTCAACGGCGATCTTCTCGACTGGGCCTATCAGCTCACCGTGGACACGCCCCTGCTCGACGACCCGTCACTGGCCGAGACGCGCAAGCTCTACCCGGACTACCCGGTGGCCCAGCGCAAACCCTTCGTGCTGATCGGTGACCAGCTTGCCGCCATGACTTTCTGGCACGGCAAGCTGCTCAACGACTGGGCCAACCGCTGGGTGGATTACTGGACTGCGGGTGAAGGAGAGTTCGTCAGTTCGGCCATGGAAGATACCGGTACTTTCCAGTCCCTCAGCTATCTCGATGCTGCTGGCAAGGTCGACAAGGAGCGGGTGATGGTGCTGCGCACCGCCTCCAACTTCACTATGCCGCCCACCGGTATCGCGCCGGCGGACTACCTGCGCCAGGAACAGCACGACAGCTATGCCGGGCTCGACGCTTCGCTGGAGAATGCCTACCGGGTAGGCAGCAAGGTGGTCGATACCCTGGTGGCGAACTGGGAGAAATACGCTGACACGCTGCCCGCCGCGGCAGACAAGTAAGCCTCTTTCTGGCGCGATACTGCCGGCCCTTCGCGGGCCGGCGAATTGCCGGATTTCCCTCCAGTGTCAAACCTGCGCGTTCAGGCGCACCAGATTGTGGTAGCTGTTGTGCAGGGCATCCAGTTGCTCCCGGTCGGCATTACCCGATGCGAGCAGTGACTGGATCGCCTGGTCCAGTTCAAACAGTACCGCGCGGGTTTCCGCGCTCGGCACCATGCTCTGGGTCCAGGTGATTGCCGCGAGGCGCATGCCGCGGGTAACGGGTGTTACCTGGTGCAGGCTGCTGGAAGGGTAGACCACCGCATCCCCGGCAGGCAGTTTCAGAGACTGCTCGCCGAAATCCGTCCTGATCTGCAATTCCCCGCCTTCGTACTCGTCCGGGTCGCTGAGAAAAATCGTCGTCGAAACGTCGCTGCGCAACACGTCCGGCGTACCGGGGATGCGCATGATCGCGGCGTCCACGTGGAAGCCATAGGTTTCGCCGCTGGCGTAGCGGTTGAAGCAGGGGGGGAATATCCGCTGGGGCAGGGCGGCGGAAGTGAATCGCGGGTTGTCTCCCAGACGGGCCAGCAGCAGGTTGGCGAGGTCCCGCACCTGCGGGTCGCCGGCGTCCGCCTGGCCGTTGCGCTTGACCTCGGCCGCCATGCCCATGGCGGTGCCGGCGCCATCGCGCCAGGGAACGGCATCGAGGGAGGCGCGGATAGACCGCACCTCCCCCGCTGAGAGCAAACCCTCGATTACGACCATAGCCTAGAACTCGAACACGACCGACAGGCGGGCGCTGCGCGCATCGCCGAGGTACATGAAGCTACCGGAGCGGTAGGCCGCGGTCCAGTACTCCTTGTCGGTGACGTTGTTCACGTTGAGGCGGAAGTTCAGCCTGTCCGAGTAGTAGTAATTGACGAAGAGGTCGAAAACGCCGTAGCTGGGAACTTCCACTGCGTAGTCGCCGATCTCCTCGTCGTAACCCGCGGCGGTGTCCGGCTGGCCGCCGTACATCACGCTCTGGTAGGTGTAGGCCCCGCCGAAGGCCCAGGAGTCGGTGGGCTCCCAGCGCAGCATGGCGTAGAGGCTGTCGTCGGCGAAGTTACTCAGGACCAGGCCCTCCGTCTCGGTATTGAAGGACTCGAGGACCTCGGAATCCATCATCGCCGCGCTCAGCTGGATGCTCAGGGTGTCGGTGATGGCGCCGGTCAGGGAGACCTCGAAGCCCTCGACCCGGTTCTTGCCGGTGTTCAGGGTGCCGAGTTGGCTGTAGCTGTCGCCGACGCTTTCCATGACGTCGCTCTTGGTGATCTGGAAGATCGCCGCGGTCGCCAGCAGGCGGTCGTCAAACAGCTCCCACTTGGTACCCACTTCGATATTTTCCACGGTCTCGGGGTCGGCTACAGCGGCCTGTTCCGGGGTGCCGCAGAGACCGCCGTAGCCGCAGCTGCCGCCCACGTCGGACTCGCCGCCATTGATGTTGGCGGCAGTGCTGTAGCTGACATAGACATTGCCCTCGTCGGTGATGTTGCGTACCAGGCCGATGTGGCCGTTGAGCAGATTATCGGAGAAATCGTAGGACGCGGGTCCTTCACGGCCCACCACGTCATTGCTGTAGTCATACCAGTCCTGGCGCAGGCCGAGGAAGAGCTCCCAGTTCTCGCCCAGTTGGGTGGTATTCATCACGTAGGCGGAAACGGTGTCGATGCGGTACTGGGCGTCGATATCGCCGCGGGTGTAGCTGCGTTGCATCAGGCCACGGGGATTGCCGACGACATTACCGGCGGGATCGATGATGCAGTAGGACTCGCTGGCGCCGCGGCGGCCGCCGACAATGCAGTTGGTCTGGCCGAGGGTTTCATAGTCGTAGACGCCGTTATCGACGTCTTCCGTGATGTACTCGAGTCCGAAAACGAACTTGCTGTCGTGCCCGCCCAACTGGGTATCCCAGAACAGGTTGCCCTGGGCCACGGCGTACTCCACTTCCTGCCAGCCCTGGTGGGTGCTCAGGGACATGGTGGCGGCGCCGGGGGCGAAGGGGTCGCTTGCGTCGCGCTCTGTGCCACGGACACCGGTGGTGATGTAGCCGTTGTCGGTGGTGCCGTAGCGCAGCGCCAGTGAGGAGCGCCAGGCTTCGTTCAGTTCACCGTTGAGGCGCACGGTGGCGGAGAGCGCCTCGGTTTCAAGAAAATCGTTGTCCTGGGCGTAGACCGGGATGTCTTTTACCGGCTTGCGGCTGTCGCGGTCGAAGTAGGAGCCGAGGTCGGGGACGTCGTCCGCTTCGAGGTAGTAAACGTCGCCGAGCAGGTTCCAGCTGCCACTGAGGGAGGTGAAACCCGATAACAGCAGGCCGTCGCGGTCGCGGGTCAGTCCGTCGCGGTCGGGAATCTCTTCGGAGGCGGTGAGGGCATTCAGGCGGATCGCGGAATCAGCGCCGATCAGCAGGTTGCTGTCCACTGTCACGCGGTAGTAGTCATCAGTGCCGACGGCTGCGTCGACAATGTTGAATGCCTGGTCGGGGGAGGCGGCCTTGGTGATGGTGTTCACCGCGCCGCCGGAGGAGCCGCGACCGGCGAAAGTCGAACTGGGGCCCTTGGTGATTTCTATCTGTTCCGCGGCGAAGCTTTCACGGGTGGTCATGCCCGGGTCGCGGATGCCGTCGACAAAGACATCGCTGCGCGCCTCGTGGCCGCGGATGACATAGCGGTCACCGAAGGCGTTGCCGTTCTCACCGGTGCCCAGGGTAACGCCGGCCTGGGAGCTGACGATTTCCTTGAGGTCGGTCTTGCCCGAGTCGAGGATCTGGCTCTGGGTGAGGATGTTCATGGTTTGTGGAGTAGAGGCGAGATCCGATAGCTGGCGCATGTCGCCGGAGCGGCTGGCACGATAGGCGGCACCGGAGATGCCGTAGACCTCGACCACTTCAATGGCATCCGATTTGGTTTGTGCAGTCTCCGCAGCCTGTGTGCACTGGCCGGCGCCGTCGGTCTCGGCGCAATTGCCAGCCACCTGGGCCTGGCTCGTGGCGGCGGCGAAAGCCAGCATCATAGCGCCTGCACCCAGGGCTGACCTGTTGATTCCTTCGTTATTGCTGAGTGTGGAGGGTATTGCTCGTTTTTTTGTATTCACGGTTCCAGCTGCTCCTTTCCTGCTTGGCTGAGGGAAAGGCGAAACTGTAGCGCTCATATATGAGAATGTAAATAGTAGTCATTATCATTTAGAAATAGCTTTACGAAGGCATCTGCTATCGATCCCCCGGCTCAGCCCAGTTCCACACTCACCGGGCAGTGATCAGAGCCGAAAATATCGTTGTGGATTTCCGCGCTCCGGAGTTTCTCCTTTATAAGGCCCGCCGTCCCGAGCAGGTAGTCGATCCGCCAGCCTACATTCTTGGCGCGGGCTCCGGCGCGGTAGCTCCACCAGCTGTACTTCACTGTGTCGGGGTGCAAATAGCGGAAGCTGTCGACGAATCCTGCGGCGACGATATTGTCCATGCCGTCGATTTCTTTCTGGGTATAGCCGGCACTCTTGTTGTAGTTGGGCTTCGGGCGGGCGAGATCGATATCCCGGTGAGCGACGTTGAAGTCGCCACACATGAGCACCGGCTTGCTTTTCTCCAGTTCCGTCACGAAGGCGAGGAAGGCGCTGTCCCAGGTCTCCCGGTAGGGCAGGCGGACCAATTCGTTGCCCGAGTTGGGCGTGTAGACAGTGACGAGATAGAAGTCGGGGTACTCGGCGGTCAGCACTCTCCCTTCCTTGTCGTGCTCTTCGATGCCGATGTCCGCGCGCACCGCCAGGGGTTCCTCCCGGGTAAGTATCGCGACGCCGGAATACCCCTTGCGTTCGGCCGAATTGCTGAACACGTGGTAACCGTCCAGGCCCTCCAGCGCGGCGACCACCTGATCGTCCTGGGCCTTGGTTTCCTGCAGGCACAGGACGTCGGTCTGCAGTTCGGCCAGTGAAGCGGCGAAGTCTTTTTTCATGACGGCGCGAATGCCGTTCACGTTCCAGGAAGTGATTTTCATGAGCGTATCTTTAATCGAAGTGGAAAATGACCCGTTTGAGTTTACCCGCCGAAGATATCCCGGGCCGTGAATCTCGTGCTGGTCCGCACTGACAGTTAACAGTCGGGCCGGTATTTTCCGGGTACGGGTGGAATCACCCGGCGGAGCAAAAATCCTCGACGGCGCTAAGCGGCTGAAATGGTAACAAATTTCCTGGTGATAGGGCGATGCCGGTGGAGCGGTCGTGGCGGGAAAGGGCGTTGGCCGTGGCGTGGCGAAAGTAGCGTGGCCCACCGAACAATCGTGGTTTCGCCGGGTTTTGGTAGCCCATTTGGGACACGGTTTGCCCAATGCGCTGGGATAGACTCGCTGCAAAACCGGTGAAATTTATCGGACCAGCGTTAGCTGTCGGCACAGGCAGCAACGCCCCTGAGGAGAGAGAAATTGACGCGACGTCAAGCCATTCACGCCCTGTTTCTGCTGACCGGATGCCTGTCCGCGGCAGGGGGAATTGCAGCGGGCGGTGCCGGTGACGGCAGGCTCTACTACGGCCCGCTGAGTGTGGAACCCAGCCTTCGCGCCGAAGTGGCCTACGATGACAACCTGTTCTTCAGCCCGGAGGATACCGTCGACAGCTGGGTGACCCGCATAGCGCCTTCGCTGGAAGGCGTGATCAAGCTGCCGGGCGAGGAATACCTGCTGGGTTACCGGGGTGATTACGGCCAGTTTCGCCAGAGTTCCGATGACAATTACACCGATCACACCTTTGACGCCAGCGCGAAACTCGATCTCGCCCATCGCCACAAACTGACCCTGGAGGGCGCCTACGCCATGAAGCACCAGGGGCGGGGCGAGGGCATGACCCAGGGCTTCGATCCTGAAACCGGTGATATTCCCGGCTTCGACCCGGGTGGTGAACCCGTCACTGAACCCGACCGCTTTACCGTCACCCGCGTTGGCGGCGATTACCTCTTCGGTGCCAGGGATTCCGGAAACCGCCTGAAGCTGTCCGCCAATGCGCGACGCAACAAGTACTCAAATCACCGCGAGCGTACCCGCTACCGGGATTATGACAGTGTGGGGGCGGGGCTGACCTTCTACCACCAGCTCTTTCCCGCCACCTCGCTGTTGCTTGAGGTCCGCGCCGACGATATCGGCTACGTCAGGGATTACCCGGAGACGGCGTCACTCGACAGCAGGGAGATTCGCTACCTTGCCGGCGCCGAGTGGGATATCACCGGCACTACCAGCGGGACGGTGAAGTTTGGCCAGGTGCAGAAGAACTTCGTCGACAACAGTCGTGAGGATTTCTCGGGTCTCGACTGGGAAGTGGATGTGAGCTGGTCACCTCGCTCCTATTCGCGTTTCGAACTCGGCGCTGCGCGGATCGAGGAGGAGACCTACGGGGAAGGCGATTTCATCGACACCATGACCTACTCCCTGGACTGGAGCCACGGCTGGACCGAACTGCTGCAGTCCACTTTCGGTGTTTCGTATAGCCGGGAGTCTTACCAGGGAATCGATCGCGACCAGGACACGATGGATTACCGTCTGGCGCTGGTGTACCAGTGGCGACACTGGCTTGCGCTGGAACTGGGCGCCGATTATTCCGACAGCGACAGCAATGTCGACTGGCTGATGTACGACCGCAATGTCGTACGACTCGGCGCTACCTGGAGCTTTTGACGCAATGGAACCCGCCATGAATATTGCCCGTGATCTATTCCGCCGCTTCGCCGCCTGCCTGCTCTGCAGCCTGTTGGTGCTGCCTGTGTTCGCCGCTGAAAGCTCGGCAGGTTACCGACTGGGGGCGGGCGATCACATTACCATCCAGGTCTTCGATGAGCCTGACCTGAGCCTGAATTTTCGTCTCAACGAGTCGGGTATTGTCAGCTATCCGATGCTCGGGGAAATCAATGTCGCCGGGCTCACCGTCAAGGAACTGGAGCAGCGTCTCACGGCGGGCCTGCTGGACGGCTACCTGGTCAACCCCGATGTGACGGTTTCGATCGAGGAATACCGTCCGATTTTCATCAATGGAGAAGTCCGCCAACCCGGAGGTTTCCCCTATCAGCCAGGACTGACCGTACAGAAAGCCGTGACGCTGGCAGGGGGCTTCACCGAGCGCGCGCAGCGCAAGAACTTCATACTGCAGCGCGCCACCACCCCAGGTGGGGAGGAAGAAGTGGGCCCCGGCGTGGTTGTCATGCCCGGAGACATCATCACCGTTGAGAGAAGCTTTTTCTGATGAATAACTTGCGTGAATTTCCGGGTATGCCGGTACAGGAAGGCTGGCGCCGGGGCGATGAGCTCGACCTGCGACATTACTGGAACGTCATCGATCGTAAAAAATGGGCCATTCTCCTGCTGGCGGGTATCGTCAGCCTGATCACGCTGCTGGTAACACTGGCCATTACACCGGTCTACCAGGCTGACGCCACACTGCTCATCGAATCCAAGGAGACCAACCTCGTCTCCATCGAGGAGGTCTACGGCTTTGATACCAGCGCCCGCCAGTATTACGACACGCAGTTCGAGATACTCAACTCGAGGCCCCTGGCGGAGCGGGTGATCAAGCGCCTGAATCTTACGGAAAGTCCCGAATTTGTCCCGCCGGTTGATGAAGAAGCCAGTGGCGGCATCTCCCGCTGGCTTCCATTCCTCGGTAGCGGTGAGCCGGCCGCCGAGGTCGATCCCGTGCTCGAACTCACAGCGCCCTACCAGAAGCAACTCGCCATTGTGCCGGTGCGCGATACCCAATTGGTTCACGTACGCTTCGAGGCGACCGACCCTCGGCTGGCCGCGGAAATCGCCAACGCCCACGCCGAGGCCTATATCGACAGCATGCTCGACGCCCGCCTCGATATGACGCAGATGGCGGCGAACTGGATGAAGCGCCGCCTCGACGAACTGCGCGACAACCTGCAGGAATCCGAGACCCGCCTGCAGGCCTTCCGCGAACGGGAACAACTGGTGGACGTGGACGGCCTGCAGTCACTCCCCGCCAAGGAAATCGACGAGTTATCCAGCCGCTTGATCGAAGTGCGGCGCCAGGTCTCCCAGACCAAGACCGCCTACCTCCAGGTACAGCAGTTACGCGAGTCCCCGGTGTCGCTGCACGAACTCAGCTCGTTGCCCGGCGTACTGAATGATGCGCTGGTACAGACCTTTCTCCAGGCCACCGCTCAAGCGGAGATCCAGGTGGCCGAACTCGGCAAGCGCTATGGCCCCAAGCATCGCAAAATGATCGCCGCCCAGTCGGAGCTGGCCGCCGCCAGGGAAAGCCTGGCACGGCATATCGACAGCGTCGCCAGCAGTATACGCAGCCGCTACGAGGAGGCGCAGCTGGAAGAACTGGCTATCGCGGAGGCCCTGGATGACGCGAAGAATCGCTACCACGTGGTGGGTCGAAAGGGCTCCGAACTGCGCGCCCTGCAGCAGGAAGTGGAGAGCAATCGCCAGCTTTACGATATGTTCTACAACCGGGTCAAGGAGACCTCGCAGACCGATGACATGCAGCCGGTTAACGCGCGCATCATTTCACCGGCGATCGTCCCGCAGAAACCGGTCAAGCCCAACAAGAAGCTGTTCGTCGCTCTCGCCTGCTTCGTCTGCCTGGCGCTCGGCGTGATCGCCGCCTTCCTGCTCGATGCCCTGGACAACACCGTCAAGAGCGCGGAAGACGTGGAGGAAAAGCTGGACCAGCCCCTGCTCGGGATGCTGCCGCTGGTGGACTTTGCCCAGGACGCGGACAAGTCACTGCCGCTATTCCTGGACAAGGGCCACACCGGTTATGCCGAGGCCATGCGTACAGTGCGTACCGGCATAGCCCTTTCCGGGCTGGATGAGCCTTACCGCACCGTGATGGTCACGTCCTCGGTCGCCGGCGAAGGTAAAACCACCACGGCTATCAATCTCGCTCTGGCGTTCTCGCGCATGGAACGGGTTCTTCTGGTAGAGGCCGACATGCGCCGTCCCGGCGTGACCAAACAGCTGGAGTTGCCCCGCGCCCGAGCCGGTCTTTCGGAACTGGTCTCTGGTAACGCACGGCTGCAAGACGCGGTCGTTCCGATGCAAAAACTCGGTATCGATATCATCGGCGCCGGTGTGATACCTCCCAACCCCCTGGAATTGCTTTCCTCCCCGCGTTTCGCCGAATTACTGGAAAACCTCGGCAAGGAGTACGACCGGGTCGTTGTTGATTGCCCGCCGCTGCTGCCGGTGAGTGATGCCCGGGTGATTTCCACCTGCGTGGACTCGGTTGTCTACGTGGTGAAGGCGGATGCGACCTCGGTGAACAAGGTTCGGGTAGGGCTCGGCCATCTCGCCCAACTTCGTACCCCGGTTACCGGTATCGTACTGAATCGCCTGGATATGAAAATGGCGGAGCGGTACAGCGATTATGGCTACGGCGCCTACTACGAAAGTTATGAATCGCAACCGGCCTGAGACCTGTCCCTACGGTGATTGAGCACAGCATGATCGATCTGCATTGCCATTACTTGCCGGGCATCGATGACGGGGCGCGTGACCTGGCAGAAGCGCTCACACTGGCCCGTGCTGCGGTGGACAACGGCGTACGCTGCGCCATCATGACTCCCCACCTGCACCCCGGCCGCTGGGAAAATTTGGCCGGCGCCATCCAGCGACATACTCTGCTGTTTCGCCGGGCTCTCAGCGAGGCCGAAATACCCCTGCAGGTCGGTTACGCCGCTGAAGTGCGTATGTCCCCGGAGATTCCGCTGTTGATAGAGCGTGGGCATGTCCCCTTCCTCGGGGAACTGGATGGTTACCGCCTGATGTTGCTCGAGTTTCCCCACGGGCATTTACCCCTCGGTGCGGACAAGCTGGTGTGGAGGCTGCTGCAGATGAAAGTGCGGCCGGTGATCGCCCACCCGGAGCGCAACAAGGAAGTGATGCGTGATCCCGCCAGGATGGCGCCCTTCATCAAGATGGGCTGCATTTTGCAACTGACCGCGGCCTCCGTCTGCGGGCGCTTCGGGGAGCGGGCCTATCACACCGCCTGCCAGTTGCTGGAAAGCGATGCGGAACTGGTCCTGGCGACCGATGCCCACAATAGCCAGGCGCGTCCGCCAGTCCTGCGCGAGGGAATGGAGGCGATTGCACGCATCGCGGGGGACGCGAAAGCAAGGGAGATGAGCATCGACCTGCCCGGGAGAATTGTGGCGAGCCAGTTCGCGCCGGCTGGGGATTCCGGAGCCGGAAAGAAGCCGGTAGTAAAAAGGCCAACAGTACAAGCCGCAAAGAACCCGCTGGAAAAGAGAAGGCCCGCGCCGGCCCCGCAGGCTCGTATCGCCGCAAGCACCGGGGCCGAGCGGGAAACCGGGAGCCGGGCAGCGCGCGAGAAGCCTCGCAGTCTGGAAGATCTCCTCATGCACATCATCGACCAGCGCCTGCAGTTTTTGCTGGCCCGTGGCGCCGCTGAAAATGGCGATGACGCGTCCATGGATTCAGCCGATGCTTACCATCGCGAGCTTTGCAGGCAGCTCGGGGGGGAAATCTACAGCAGGGTCAGGCGTGAAGTGCTTGGCGAAATCACGGAAGGGAGTGGTACGAACTCCCGAGCAGGGAAAAGTACCGGGAAAGTGAGACCTTGAGCATTGTGGAAGGCGATATGGTGTCAAAGGCGGAGGACAGTTCGAGTTTTCCCCTGCCGCGCATACTCGCGGTCGTCGGGGTGCTGGGCCTTTGCTACGCAGGAGCACTGGTCGTGCGGGACGCGCTGGCGGCATTCAGCGCGGTCCCGGCGCTCTCGCTGATGCAGGAATGGGAACAGCGGAAGATGGCCATGCTCGAATCCGCAACGATTCCCGCAGGCCCATCCACAAGCGAGCCGATCGCTGAGACCTTTTCCCCGGACGATGCCGAGTGGCGCTATGCCCATGATTCCCTGGAGCGGGCAATACAGCTGGCACCGGGAAATCCCGAGCTGTACGCCAATATGGGGCGGCTCTACCAGTACAAGTTCGAGGATAACCATCTGCCGCTGGAGGAAATTAGCGCAAGTGCCAACAGTGCACTGGAAGCCTTCTACCGGGCGGCACAACTGCGTCCGACCTGGCCTTACCACTGGTGGGACATCGCTCGTACCGAATATGTCCTGCAGCGATCCCAGTCCGCCGAATTCCGCCAGGCCCTGGATAATAGTGTCCGTTTCGGCCCATGGTTGAATGACGTGCAACTGTTCGCTGCGGATCTCGCCCTGGAACACTGGGAGTCACTGGGCGCGGAATCTCGGCAGCTCGCACTGGCCAATCTCGACAGGGCGCTGCAGCGCAGCCCTGAATTCGTTCCGGATATCGTCGCGGCCTATCAGGCCTGGGAGCCACTTTGCGAGCAGGCGGGTCTGGCGGCGGCACAGCCATTGGAACAGTTGCGCGCCTACTGTGCCGATGAAGATTTGCGCGAGCGCCGGCCCTACTTTTCGCTGGAACCCTGATCCTCCCTGCGGATCAGGCGGAGGTAGGGAATAATGGCGTTCAGTTCGCGGGCGCTTTCGAGCAGCATGTCCTTGTCCATTCCGGGTTCCGCATAGAACAGAATCGCATCGTCGCCACCGGAATCCACCACATAGGCGCCGTATTCCTGCAGAGCCTTTACGATTAGCCGTGCCAGGCGTCCCTCCGGAAGGTCCTTCTCGTCGATCTCCGAAGCGAGTGTAAACAGCGAGCCCATCGGGATACTGCCGCTATACCACTGGGCGCTGTGAGTGTCCTCGCTTGTGGCGGGCGGCACAAAGCCCGGTTTCAGGTAATTGGTACTCAGCGCTATGGCGAGGGCGTGATCGATACTCCCGGATTCCAGCTCCCAGCGGCGAATCAAGCCCCCCACAGAGGATCCGCCGTAGGCCCGTGAGCCAATGTTCTGCCCACTTTTTTCCGCTACACCACTGCCCCTCGCATCGATGGCCTTGAAAGTGTTCGCCCGATTGGGCAGGTCAAACCGAAAGAATTCATAAATGGTAGCCTGGTCGGGAGTCATGATACTCAGGTGTGCATCGGTGCCGGGTGCCGGGACACTGCCCTTGGGGAAAGGTACGCTGATTGAATCGTTGAGCTTTCTCAGATAGATCGAACGCGGCGGATCGCTGTTTTCTGCGAGATAAAAGGGAATCGACCAGGTATTGCTGTTGATATGAATGTGGGCCGGGGGATCGAATACCGCTGGCTGCATCTGCCCGGACGAGAATGCGTAGCTCGCCAGCTCCCTGTTCCATGGTGAAGAGTCGGCGAAGGGCCGCTTGTAATAATCCCTTTCCGGAACGCTTTCAACCGGGAACGACAGGGCTGGCGACACTGGCAGTGCCAGGGGCAGCGACAGTGCCAGCAGGATTTTAGGTAGGAATTTGCTCATTGCCATGGGTGCATGCGCAACTCTCCGCCCGGGCGGGAGCGCGCGTCAGGTGATTTGCAGAGTGTGAAAGCCGAGGTGTTTGCGCACGTGCCAGACCCCGAGGAGATTGACCAGCGAAAGTGCTGCAGCCGCCGCGATCGCCCCGCCCAGTGGGCCGTAGTTGGGGATGAGCAGGTAGTTGAGCACAAGCGCCAGCAGTGCTGCGAGCAAGGTATTGTTGCGCACTTCGCGATAGTGGCCGGACATCTGTAGCAGGTAGCCTACCGAGCCGGTGATGACATTGACGAACTGGCCGAGTGCGAGAATCGATAACACGAGGGCCCCGGCGGTGTACGCTGAACCGAATATCCCGAGAATCCATTCAGGGAAAGCGAGCATGGCCAGCAGCAGTGGAGTCGCCATGCAAAGCATCAGGCGAACCGATTTTTTCGACAGTGCTTCCAGCTCCCCGAGACGGCCCTCGTGGTAAAGCAGCGAGAATCGTGGAGCGACCACTCCGTTGACCGCGACCAGCACGAAGCTGGTCAGCATCGCTACCCTTTGTGCAATGGTGTACACGGCGACATCCTCGGGACCGGCCCAGACGCCGAGCAGGAACTGGCTGCTCCAGACCATGATCAATTGGGTCATGGCCACGGCGAACAGCGGTGCCGACTCGACTACCAGGCGGATGGCGACGGAGCGACTGGCGGCAGTCGGATGCAAGGGAACACTGGCGCGAGTCGATAGCAGCGAATAAACCATCATCAGGGCGCAACCGGCGACGTAACAAACGGCCAGCAGATTGGCGCTGGCCTCAAGTCCGGCAAGCTTGACCGCGCCTATCAGCAACAGCGAAGCGAGAGTAACCTGGCCGAGGTTGAGGCCCACGATGTAATGGAAGATTCGGCGCATGCCCTGGTTGATGTAGCTGTTGAGCAGGCAAATCGAATAGAAAGGTACCGCAAGGCCCATCAGTGAGATCATCGGCGCCATGTCAGGATTGGAAAACAGGGCGGTCGACAGCGCGGGCGCGGCAAAATACAGGAGCGCCGCGAGTACGCTGGAGGCGAGCAGGGTAAGCGCGAGCGCGCTGCCGCAGAGCGCGGCGAGTTGCGCCCGCTCGCCCTGTTCGGCAAGTAGAGGAACATGCCTGACCAGCACGTTGTCCATCCCGAAGCGCGCCACCTGGCTGGCTACCAGCACCAGGGTGATACAGAGGAAGAACTCCCCGGCCACCGACGGCTGGAAGTGATGTACCACCAGCAGGTTGAAACCCAGCAGGCATACCGAAGAGAGCACCTTCAGTCCCATGGCGAAGGCGCTCCTGAACAGCAGCTCGTGCCTGCTCAACTGAAGCCTCAGGTCCATCGGGCGAATACCTAGAGGTAGACGCGTCGAAAACGCAGCATGGATTTATACGCCGGGCTGTTGTAGGCCCAGGCGCGCGGCAGGAAGCGCGGCCTTGCGCCTTCGGGTTCCCGCTCATAATGGAACATGCTTCGGTAGCGTCGGGTCATGGCGCTTACCAGGAGGTGCTGTTTCAGGCTGTCGTCGTTTTGCCAGCGATAGGCTTTGCCGGGATCGACTTCCCCCAGCGAGTCCGCCTTCCATTCGGCTTCCCAGGCGGGTACCGCGCTCGCAGTCCGGCCTGATTCGGCGTCGTAGGGTATGCTGAGGAACTGGCAGATCTGGCGTATCTGCAGGCGCAGGGCGGTGACCAGGTCCTCGAAGCGGACCAGGTGAACACGCCCGGGAAGCTGCTGGTGAAGACGCACGAAGGCGTCGTTGTACATGTTCCAGGAGGCGCAGTGCTTGGCCACGTTGGAATGTATCCAGTCGACACGAAGATTGGAGCTCACTACATCTCGCGGATCTTTGACCAGGTAGATGAAAGAGGCATTGGGGTAGCATTCCAGAATCTGTCTGGCGTAGAGAATGTGCGCAGGCGTTTTCTCGACAAGTATTGCAGGCTTCTCTACGCCTTTGCTTTCTGCATAACGCAGTAGAAAGGCGGAGAGGAAACGATCTCGATCGAAGCCGCTGTCGCGAGCGGCATCCGCCAGCAGCGAGGGGCTTAACTCGAAATCTTCCAGGCGCTTGTCGCTGCCGAGAATTTCCAGGAAGCGCCGTCCGGTCCTGGCGCTCTTGAGTTGTTTGTAAGCAGCGCGAAAATACTGGGTTTCTGGCCCTACCACCACGTCCTTGAGGCGATTGAGTTGGTTGGCGAGCAGGGTCGTCCCCGAGCGCGGGTAGCCGGTCACGAAGGTGATTGGCAGGTGCCGGTCTACGGGCCTTGCGTTTGAGTTCATACTGGGCATATCAAACCAATAGCCTCCTGAGTTCCTGCAGCATGTTTTCCGGTGCGTAAGGTGAAAGGCCAGCGCCGTTGTCAAAGTTGTTCCGTGTCTGGTCCAGGACTCTCTCCAGTTCACTGGCATCGGAGAAGGGGTAACACTGGTGCATGCGCTGGAAATGGCGGAGGGTTTGCTCCTGGTGGTTGTCGCGGTGCTCCTGGAACTGTGCCAGGCGTGCCATCATCAGGATGGGTTTGCCGAACCCCCGCGCCGTCAGAATCGAGCCGATCCCGACGTGCGAGATGATGATGTCCGCGCATTGGAAACAGCTGCGGCTTTCCGCGAGGCTCATCATGGGAACTGATTCGAAGTGGCGGGGTTGGTATTCTCCCTCGCCGATCTGCCCGAAGACATCAAGCCCGGGGTGACGGCCGCAATATTCATCGACCATGGAAACCAGGCGGTCGAAGGGAAGTTGGGTGCCAACGGTCAGGAATATCACAGTGCGGTCTCCGGCTGCATTGGTATGAGGCTGCCGATGTAGCGGACTTCTTCCCGCTCGCACAGGTGCGGCCATTGGGTGAAGCAGTAGGGCGTGATGCGGCGGGCCAGCCTGCCCGAAAAGGACATGCGCTCGGGGTTGGCGAGGCTGTCTATCCAGATCAGCTTGCGAAACAGGAGCCGCCCCCATACCAGGGCGAGCAGGCCCGGCGCGGCGCCGGTGGAGATGATCACCCGAGGCCTCTCCCTGATGATGATTCGAGCCAATTGCAGTGCAGTGCGCAGCAGCGCGAGTTTAACTTCCGCGTTACTGTCGGATACGCAGTAGTATTGCGAAAATTCAATGCCGTCCGGTGCGTCAGGCGAAGTGGACACCAGGGTGACGGCATGGTCGCTGAATGCCGGCGCCAGGCGCTGCAGTTCGATAAGGTGACCACCGCCGGAGCAGACGGCGAGCAGTTTAGGTGAGTTCATGGTACATCTCCCGAATTTGTGGCACGACAATACTGGGCGTAAAGCGTTCGAAGTAGCTGGTCCTACCGTTACGTCCGAGTTCCTTTCGGGTGTCTGGATCCGCGGCTCTTGTGAGCATTTCCACCAGGGTGGGCAGGTCCCCGGGGCCATGCAGCAGGCCGTTCTGGCCGGAGGAGATCACCTCCGGAATTCCTCCGACAGTTGAGGAAATTACGCACTTTCCGAGGCTCATCGCCTCGAGGATGGCCATGGGCAGGCCTTCGTGGTAGGAGGGCAGCACCAGGACGTCGGCGCTGTTGAGCATCGCCCGCTTCTCCTCTCCCGATATCCAGCCCGCAAACGTCACTTCTCCATTCAGGCCGCAGTCGCGGGCCGTCGTCATGGCCTGTTCGATCTCACCGCTTCCACATACGATCAATTCCACGTTACTGTTGACGCGGCTCAGTTGGGCGAAGGCGGGAAGCAGGTCGTAAATGCCTTTGCGCTGCCCCACCTCGCCCATGTACACGTAACGGACTCTCTCGCTGTTCTCCCCGGCGCGAGCGACGATGAGCGGCGCCGCGTCTTCGCTCAGCGGTTCCACATAGTTGTAAATTACCCGCGAGCGAACGCGTGAATCGATTCCGTTCACGGTGTCCTGCCACTTGCGCGAGAGCACCACGACGACATCGGCTGCGCGCAGGGTGTGGCGCATGAGCCACTTGACCAGCGCCGAGGTATCCTCGTGGTACTGGTCGAACTCCGAACCGTGCAGGTGAAGGATGACCCTGGCACGGCTCAGTTTGAGCAGGAAGACCAGTATCATCTTGCGGAAGAAACTGCCCTTCATTGCCATGTGCAGGTGATAGAGGCGATGTCCCCGCAGGCGCAGGCGAAGTATCTGGAACAGACAACTCAGGTACAGCCAGATACGATGGGCAACGCTGCCCTCGCCATGGGATGCCAGCCAGTAGGATTCGTAGCCGGCGAATACATCGCTCTGCTGGTAATTCTCTACCACAGCGCGAATACCGCCGGGTGCCCTGGTGCTCACGGTAACGATGCTAAGCGGCATGGAAGTATCTCCAGTTGATGTCCTGCTGTTGTATTCCCTGGAACATTTGCCTTACCTGCTCGACTTCGCGGTAGTAGTAGTCACGCAGGCGCTGGGCGCTCGCCGGCGAAAGGGTGGCGCCCTCTGGCGTGGACGCGCCATTCACCCGCCGGTACATATCGACGATTCGCCGCTTCAGGCGCGGGTGTCGGCGCAACAGTGGCTCCATTCGATCGTTCACCTTCATGCCCAGGCTGTGCAGGGGTTTCAGCTTGCCCTGGAATGTAGAGTTGGAGCGGAAAAACTCGAAGTCCCGGTAGAAGTCTTCATCGATGCCCATTGCCCTGGAAATACCCTGCATGACCGTGGCTGGATCGCGATTCAGGTAATCGAAATCGAGCAACATGACGCGTTCATCGAAACGATCGATATAGTGTTTCAGGTGGGATGCGTAGCGGCCCGCGGGAAGCACATCCATGAACCAGCGATTCTCGAAGGGTGTATCCGCCAGTGCGATTTTTCCCTCGTCGAATGCCAGGCACATCTCGGTATAGGTATCGATGTCCAGGTCGTCGGGTATGAAGTACTTGCTGCGATGGAAACGGTAACTGGATTGAAATCGCTCGACCGGGTCGCGGAGGATGAACAGGAGCCTGCTTTGGGGCAGGGCATGGTGAATTCGCGGCGCGACTTCACTCGCCAGCCCGAGGTAGCCCGGTGAGGCCTCGACACACACCTGGCCAGAGCCACCGCGTGAAAAAAACTGCTGGTAGTCATACTCACTGCAGTGCGACTGTCGGAAGTAGTCAGTTTCCTTGCGGATCGACGGGCGCACCTGCGGATGAATGGCGAGGTACTCGAAGACCGAGGTTGTCCCGGCTTTCTCGGTTCCACCGATGATCAGGTAGCTCATGCAGCGTCCTCCGCCCGGGGAGCCGCTGTCGGGCTTGCCAGTGGCTGTGCCGGAATGCCCACCACGGTCTGGTTGGCCAAAACATCCTTGAGCACCACGCTGTTCGCGCCGATAACCGCGTTGTCGCCGATAGTGACCGGCCCGAGGATTTTCGCCCCGGTAGCGATGTAAACGCCGTTGCCGATAAGCGGGGCACCGTCGACGCCCTTGCCCCGTCCGCCGATGGTTACGCAGGAACCGATCACACAGTCTGATCCGATTACCGCGTCCTTGTGGATCACCACTGACATTCCCCGGTGGGAACAGTAGGTCCGCTCGCCAATACGACAAGTGGCGGGAATCGAGCAATTGAAAAGGAAGTAGGTGAGTGATTCGGCAAAAGCGCGAAAAAAGCCGATTCGCGAGAGTGCTCCACCACCGCGACGGTATATGCGGTACAGCGTGATGGCATTGAAGTAGCGGGTGGGGCGCTGATAGGGCACGATCAGATTCTCCTTGATGCGCTGGCAATGGGATGTCGTTCGCAGGCTGTGAAGGCGATGTAGGCGAGGGCGATGGCAAACAGGTAGCCCGGAACGAGACGGTAGATGATGCCGTTGCTGAACAGGCCGGTGGCGATGTACCCCAGGACGAGGGCGCGACCCTGCAGGTTCGGCTGGACCCGGTATAACAGAACCAGGCAGGTGGTAAGTAAGCCGAGGCCAACCAGGCCGAGTTCTGTAATGGTCTGGAGGAAGTTGTTGTGCGAGTCCTTCTCTCCAAACCAGTTGTCTACCCGTATGTAATCGCTGCCGAAGCCACGGCCGAAAACAAGCTGGCGGAGATCGGCGTCTGCCAGCATTTGCAGCTTGGCCTGCCACATATTCAGGCGTCCCGAGGAAATGCGATTCCAGTCGATGGTATCGGCGGTCAGCAATGCCAGGCCGAGTATCGTGACAGGTAGCAGGAGGTAGAGCGTAGCCTTCCCGGTTGCGCCGAAACGCCACATAAAAAGTACGCCGAAGTAGACGGCCAGCAGAACCAGCGGAGTGCGTATGGACCAGCCAACCACAAGCATATACAGGCCGAAGAGCATCAAGCCGATGATGAACGCCCTTCGCGCACTGGACTGTGTTTTGTAGGCGACCGCACCTACTATCAGGGCGACTGAGTATATGTAGGCGGATTTATGCAGGTTGCCGAAGTAGGTAGGAAACTTCGATTCCTCGTGATTGCTGGTTTCCGGCATGAACCAGAGACCGGCAAAGCCCAGCAGTATCACCACAAGCGCAAGGTATTCACTCAATCTGGCGGTCCGGGCGGGGTGGTTCGCCGAGCACAGCAACAGACTGAAATACAGTAGCAGGGGCTGTACGAAGCGCGTGTAGTAAATGGTCGTTGCCGCGGGCTTTTCGTAGAAAGCGCCCTGAATTATCAAATAGAAGGTATAGGTGATCAGGGCGGCAATGCAGAGCCGGGAGTTCGCACTCAGGCGGTCATGATACAGAAGCAGGGTCACCCCGAGGACTGGCATCATCAGGATGTCCAGGATGTAGTTGAGTGGCCCCAGGAGGCCCAGCTCGACATCGAAGGAAATAAAAAACTTGAAGTAGAGCAGAGCAAAGAGGAGCGCTCCCAGGAATCCCGGCTTTGTCGCCAGTAGTGGGAGTTCCATCGAACTCGAATTGGGATATGCCAAACTCAACATGCCGGGTATCGCTAGTAGATTTCCTTGGAAAAAAGACTCAGGGGCGTTTTTGCCAGTACCTTGATGTCGAGCCACAGCGACCACCGGTTGATGTAGTCGAGGTCGTACTCCAGTCGCTGTTGCATTTTTTCCACGAATTCGGTTTCGCCGCGGCAACCGTTCACCTGGGCGAGTCCAGTGATCCCGGGTTTGATCCTGTGACGTGCCATATACGACTGGATAAGGGATGCGTAGTACTCGTTGTGCTGCAGAGCGTGTGGGCGTGGCCCCACCAGGGACATGGATCCACCCAGGACGTTGAACAGCTGCGGCAGTTCGTCGATGGATGTGCGACGGATGAATCGGCCAACCGGGGTAACGCGGGAATCTCCCCGCCGTGCCTGGGTCAGTTTCCCCTGGTCCTCGTCGTGGACATACATGCTGCGGAATTTGAGTACGTTGATGATGCTGCCGTCGCAGCCATGGCGCTGCTGCCGGAAAAAGACCGGTCCAGGCGAACTCAGTTTGACGGCGATGGCGACTCCAAGCATGAGTGGGCTGAGCAGGAGTAATGCGATACTGGCGATGCAGATATCCAGCAGCGATTTGGCCAGTACCTGGCTCTCTCGCGCCATCGGGGTTTCCGACAGGCTCAGCAGGGGTACGCCGGCAACTTCGCTGACCCCATGGTTAAGCAGCTTCAGTGCAAAAATATCCGGAGCCCAGATAATGTCCAGGTTCCTGTCGACGAGCTTGGCATAGATCGCCTCGATCATATCGGAACATGACAGGGGCAGGGCGATATAGACCCGCCGTATGCCATGTTGCTGCACCAGGGCTTCCAACTCGTCGATGCTGCCGAGCCAGGGAGCCAGGGACTGGTCCCATTCATCCTTGCCTTTGCCGTCATCGTCGATGACCCCAATGATGCGGTCGGGGAGCCAGGGGTTGTCCTCGAAACTGGTGACAAGGTGGTGAGCGAGCCAGTGGGAACCGACGATGGCCGTTCGGATCGGCTTTCCGTAGTGGAGATTGAAGCGACGCACAAGGCCGAGGGAGGCAAGGTAGAAAATAACCTGCAGCGAGTAAGCCAGCAGAATCCAGCCGCCGACCACGAGTCGAGAGTATTCGCTGGTGGACTTGGTGGCAAATCCCAGCACCAATATCAGCGCTATGGTGACGGTCCAGCCCTTGGTGAGCTGGCTGACGCCGTGCAACTGCCCGGAGGTCTGCTGGAATACGCCGAGCAGGTGGTACACGACCCACATGGTGAGCGCGGTAAAGCCCGCGAGCTGTGCATAGGGCGCGGTGACGGTGCCGATGCGCCACCAGGTCAGCAGGAGCAGGGTCGCCACCGCTACCAGAATCGAGAGATGGAGTTGTGCTGTCGTGATCAGGGTGTCGTGTTGCCGGAACAGTTGCTTGACCGGAATCCTGCTGGAACTGTTCAGCGCAGAGCGGGTTCGCGTCTCTGCCGCGATATTGAATGTACCGATGTTCATACCGTCGATCCCTCGAAAAGCTGGAGCAAGGGTTCATGCCCACCTGAAAATCATTGTTTTTTACACTGCTGCCCGCGTGTCCCATCTGGTACACGTGGTGGCGTTTACGGCATTAACTGCGTGACGGCAGACCCGATTGGGTGAGCTGCGGGGTGCGTAGCACCGATGAAAGAATTTCGCACTTCGTGTAGTGAAATTTTTGGCGAAAGAATGCAAAAAAACGGAAATGCCCTGGCTGTAAACCCAAACGGGTTGCAGCGAAGCTCCTGCGGGTTGGAGATTGTCGAGAGCTTGTTTCAGTATAGTTTTCGCAACACCCGTTCTCATCGAAACAGGGAGGCAATATGATGAAGAAACGCTATCTTGCAATTGCCGCGCTGCTCGCTCTGCCCTTCGGGCAGGCCAGTGCGGAAGTGGTCCCCCAGGACCAAAGCTTGTACCAATCGGAGATGCATCCGGCGACTCTGCCAACTACCAACTTCCGGGGTGGTAATTGGCAGGGCTCCAGCAGCCAGTTCCAAAGCGTAGGTGGCTTTGGGCACGGTGGCTGGAGCGCCGCCTGGAGTGGAAGCCACGCTTCAGGCTGTCGCACAGTCAAGCGCTTTGTGGCTTTCAAGCAGCATCCGGTGTGGGGTTACCCGCTGTACAAAGCTGTGGTCACCAAGGTCTGCCCCAGCCCACACTAAACGCTGTTGACTACTCCAGCCCCGGCCTCGCAAGAGGCCGTGGCTTTTCGCATTTCAGGATTTTCAATTATTCCCGTTCTGTTACGGATTAGCGGTGGCTTTCCATGCATGATTCTGCAAATCCGGGAGCTTCCCGATCTCCGGACCAGATACTGTTCTATCTGTTTCTCGCCCTGCTGTTCTGGTTGCCGATCCCCCTGGGCAGCAATCGCTGGTGGGCGCTCGCGATATTCGAACTGAGTACCTTCGCGCTGGCGATCGCCTGGTTGAGTCTTTACCTGCGGGGCCGGGTGGCTGGTGAGAGCGCCTTTTTTAGGGGCATGCCTGCACTGATTTTGCTCTTCTGTGGTTTGCTGTGGGTCTTCTTCCAGACCTTGCCGCTGCCCTCCGGCCTGGTCTCACTGCTTTCCCCCAATGCAGCGGAGATCCAGTCGCAGACCGGGGGGCGCAGCAGTCTCACGCTCAATTACAGTGCGACTTCGGCGAAAATGCTGGAGACCCTTGCGCTGGTCCTGGTGTTTGTCCTCACGCTCCTGCTGGCCAATTCGCGGCAACGCCTGCGCCAGTTGGCCGCGCTGCTGATCGCCTGTGGCGTGCTCCAGGCCGCCTACGGATCGATGATGACCTTGTCGGGACTCGAGTATGGTTTCCTGGTGTCGAAGGAGGCCTACCGCGGCGTTGCAACCGGAACCTTTGTCAATCGCAACCACCTCGCCGGTTACCTGGAGATGTGCCTTGCCATTGGTATCGGCCTGTTGCTCAGCGACCTTGCCCGTGAGAGGGCGCCTGACCTGCGGGCCGCAGCGCGGCGCTTCCTGCAATCCATGCTTGGTCGCAAGGGGCTACTGCGCCTGTCCCTCGCACTGATGGTGATCGCCCTTGTCCTTACCCATTCCCGTATGGGCAACACGGCATTTTTCAGCAGCCTGGCCGTCGCCGGCCTGTTGTACCTGGTAGCGCGCCGGCGACTGACCCGGGCCAGTGTCATTTTCTTCGCCAGCCTGCTGTTGATTGACCTGCTGATCGTGGGCAATTTTTTCGGTGTGGAGCAGGTGGTTGAGCGTCTGCAGACGACATCCAGCACCACCGAGCACCGGGACGAGGTGGTTCGCGAGTCCCTGCAGATCGTCGCTGATTTCCCCCTGGCGGGCACTGGGGCGGGCAGTTACTACAGTATTTACCCGGCTTACAGCAGGGGCGATGTGCCGCAGAACTACGATCACGCCCACAACGACTTCGTGGAGTTTGCCAGCGAGTGGGGGCTGCCAGGCCTTACCATGCTGGGTGCGGCGGTCGTCTACTGTCTTTACTGCGCCCTGCAGGGGCTGTTTCGCCGCCGGGACCCCCTGATGCAGGGAATGGCATTCGCGAGTCTCATGGGCTTGCTTGCGCTTCTGGTGCACTCGGTCGCCGATTTCAACCTGCAGATTCCCGCCAATGCCGCGCTGTTCATGGTGGTGATGGCGCTCGGTGTCATCAGTATGTCGGGACGCTTTCGCGAAGAGCCCGCCTGAGCGATATATACCAAATGGTTCATGACTGGGCACCCCGCGACGAATAGTCTGGTTGCATTGATAGCCCGTACCGCCTTCAGGAACGGGCAAGCCTGATTCCGAGCAAAGGCGACAAGTGACCAGCGAAAGCAATACAGAATTTGGCCAGATTATCAGCCGTATATACGAGGCAGCGATCGATGTGGGAGGCCTCAGCCAGGCGCTCGCTTCGGTAGCCTCCCTTATTGAGGCGGATTACGCCGTATTCGCCCTCGGCGACCGGCATACCGGCGCGATTCACTATCGAATCAGCGCTCCCGACAACCCACTTGCCGAGGCCCTTGCGCTTCCCGAGATCACCCGTCGCCTGCTCGACCGGGCGCCGGACAAGTTTCACGCCAACGAGGCCTTGCCCGGGCGCTCGCAGATCGCGACCAAACTGAACGGCGCTGCAGCCAGCCTCGATTTCCAGGGCGGGCTGTCCGGGTGCTTCCTGCTGAAGAAATCGGCGTATGGCTACATGGCCTTCTGCCGCAAGGCCGGCGCGCCCCAGTTGAGCGACGAAGACCGGAATTTGCTCGATCTGCTGCTTCCCCACGTGCGACAGGCCGTGAAGATCAACCGGCACCTGCAGGAGCGTTCAGTGCTGCACGACGTCATGCAGGAGCGATTTGACCAGCTTTCCACCGGGGTCGTGCTGCTCGACCACGAGGGCAGGGTGGTCTTCAGTAACGCCTGGGCCCGCCGCCTGTTTCGCGAGCCAGGCGGGATCAGCTGTGAAAGTGGCCGCCTGCTGGTCTCCGCACCCGAGCAGAACAGGAAGCTCGAGCATTTGATCGAGCACTGCATCCGTACCGCGCATATGAAGGGCGTGATCAACGATGGATACCTCTCCGTGTCTCGGGGCGCGGAGAACAAGCCCCCGCTGGCGGTCAGTGTCAGCAGCTATGTGGGCAACCTGGATAACATGACCATACTGGCCCGCCAGAGCTGCGTCATGCTGCTGCTCTTCGACGTCGAGCGCCGCCGCTCGGCGCGCCGGTACGTGCTCGAGGAGCTTTACAACCTCACCGAAACCGAAGCCCTCCTGGCCACCAGCCTCGCTTCGGGCAAGACCATCAAGGAACTGGCGGAAACCAATAGCGTGAGCCGGGAGACCCTCCGCTCCCAGTTGAAGCGCGTCTTCCACAAGACCAACACCAACCGGCAGTCCGACCTGGTCAAACTGGTCCTCAGTGGCCCCGGCAGCCTCCCGATCTAGCGCTTTCCCAGACCCGTTCGGGTCAAATCAGGAAAACCTTCATCGCCCTGAGCGTGCTTATTGCATGATTCAGGGCGCATGCTTTGCTTTGGCCTCATGCCGTTCCATGCCAAACATGAAAAGTTTTGTAAAACAACAGGATTTAGGGGTTTTTACAGGGCGAATAGTCTAAAGTGTGAACCAGAGCACATTTACGAAGTGCCACGCCCCTTAAAGACCATTTCTGACTTTGCCAAAACCCGATCAATCGAACGCGTTTCGATTGGATCATGTCGCGTTGCATGGGGAGCCGCACAATGAATCGACAGTATGTAGAGCTGATCGACACACTTTATGAATCGACACTGGAGCAGTCCCGGCTGGACGCTTTCCTCGAGCGCATGTCAGAGATGACACGCAGTGCAGCCAGTGGCCTGTTTCAACGGGACGAAGGCGCCGCCAGCAGCGGTTTCCTTTCCAGCTACGGTACGCCGGTGAAGCAGTTGAACGCCCTCGAGCGGGATGCCGGTTTCCATCGCGAGGTCTGTCGTCACATGACACCGCCGCCACGTACCGGCAGCATCAGCTACACCCAGGACCTGCTTCCGGGCAAGCGCCTGCACACGGAGAGGTTGTACAGCCATTTCCTCAAGCCACAGGGGCTTGAACAGGCCAGCTGCCTCTATATTGAGCACGGTGATCGTTTTTCGCTCACTGCGTCATTTATGCGCGAGTCCGGCGAGGGCACTTACGGTGAGTCGGACAAGCAACTGTTCAGCAAGGTCATGCCTCACCTGCAACGCAGTTTCCGCCTGAAGCGGCATACCATGGGTGTGCCCCTGGGTTTCATGCCGGCCTGGGAGATGTTCGACATGCTGCCCTACGGGGTGGTTGTGTTCAGCAGCGAGCAGGAGGTGATCTACCTCAATCTCCAGGCCGAAAACATGACCTTCGACAACGACGGTCTCGGCCTGCATACCTCTCACCTGAGTGCCCACGTCAGCTCGGAAAACAAGCAATTGCGCCAGTTGCTACGCAGCTCGATAGAGTCCACCAGCGATCCGGCGGTGCCGATGGGTGGTGGCGATATGCTGGTCTCCCGTCCCTCGGGCAAACGGTCCTACAGCGTCATGGTCTGCCCGCTGACTGCCAGCGCATACTGCGGTGGGGTGCGCCCCGCGGCGGTCGTCATCCTCCAGGATCATGAGCAGGCCTGCGAAGCCCAGCTTGAAAGGATGCGATCATTGTATGACCTGACCGTGGCCGAATCACGGGTAGCGCACAAGGTAATGCTGGGTAACTCGCTGGAGAGCTGCGCCCAGAGCCTGGGGCATTCCGTTTCAACCTCGCGCAACCTGCTCAAGCGGGTGTTCGCCAAGACCAATACCGGCCGGCAGAACGAGCTTGTGAGCCTCCTGCTGCGCTCCCCCCTGGGGCTGCTGCAGCGGCGTGGTTGAGTAGCGCGTAGGGCGTGACCACGGACGGTCAGCTTTCCCTTCGGTCGGGCAGCTTGCACACTTTTTGACATCGCCCCCGCCTATGGGCTAGCGTCAGTGGCGACCGGGCCGCGCCTCACTCGCCATGACATATGATCGGATTCTCGCCGGTATAACGCCCCTGCTGCTGGCGCTCGGGCTCATGTCCTGTGGGCATTCGCCTCCCGAGCTCATCGTTCCCGGAGTGTCCCTGCAACTTGCACAGTGGCGGCGCGCTACCCTCGAGGATGTCAGCTATCGCCTCTTTCTCTCGATTCCCACAGGGCAGTCGGAGGAGATAGAGGGAAAAATCGAGGTCGCCTTCCGCTTGAGCGACAACTCACGGGCCTTGCAGCTGGATTTTCGCGAAGACCCGCAGCGCATCGACACTGTCCTGGTCAACGGCGAAGCCCCGGACTGGCGATTCGAGTCGGAACACATCGTGATTCCCCCCGGCGCCCTGGCCGTCGGTGACAACGGCGTCGAAATCGCCTTTCGGGCCGGCTCGAGTTCCCTCAATCGCAACCCGGACTACCTCTACACACTCTTCGTACCGGATCGCGCGAGAACCGCCTTCCCCCTCTTTGACCAGCCCGACATCAAGGCTAGCTGGGAACTGAGCCTGGAGCTTCCAGCGGACTGGCAGGCGATTTCCGGCGCGCCGCTGGCGCAGCAGAGCAGTGCGGGGGAGCGAAAAACCCTGCGCTTCGAGCCGTCTGACCCGATCAGCTCCTACCTGTTCTCCTTTGTCGCGGGTCGCTTCGATGTCCTTACCCGGGAGGTGGGCGGCCGCGAGATGAGCATGCTGCACCGCGAGCCCGACCGGGAAAAACTGCTGCGTAACGTGGATGCGATCTTCCGCCTGCACGGCCAGTCACTGGACTGGCTCGAGGCTTACACGGGGATCGATTACCCCTTCCAGAAGTTCGACTTCGCGCTGATTCCCGCTTTTCAATACGGAGGCATGGAGCACGTTGGCGCGATCCAGTACCGCGCCGACAGTCTGTTACTGGACGAGGCTCCCTCAGACGGCGAACTCCTGAGCCGTGCGAGCCTGATCGCACACGAAACCGCACACATGTGGTTCGGCGATCTTGTCACCATGCGCTGGTTCGATGATGTGTGGACCAAGGAAGTCTTCGCCAATTTCATGGCGGCAAAGATCGTCAACCCGGCCTTCGCCGACATCAACCACGACCTGGCCTTCCTCCTGCGGCATTACCCCGACGCCTACGCGGTAGATCGCAGCGAAGGTCCCAACGCGATTCGCCAGCCCCTGGCGAACCTTAACGATGCAGGCCAGCTCTACGGTCCGATCATCTACGACAAGGCGCCGATCATGATGCGCCAGCTTGAAAGCCTGCTCGGCGAGGAGGCGTTCCGCGAGGGCATGCGCGAGTACCTGTCCACCTATGCCCACGCCAACGCGGACTGGCCTGCGTTGATAGCAATCCTCGACCGGGGTAGCGAGAGCGATCTCGCCGCCTGGAGCGAGGTCTGGGTGAATTCGCCCGGACGACCGGTCTTTGCGCTGCTATCGGAAGAAGGGGCAGAGCTTCTCGAGCAGCACGATCCGGCGGATAAGGGGCGTGTATGGCCCCAGGGCTTCTCCGTGCTGGCGATCAACGAAGCGGTGAAGGGCAGTTTTTTCCTGCGCGCCGAGACAGCGAGGACCCGCTTGCCCGAGCCGCTTTCAGTGAACCCTGAGCTGCGGATATTCAATGCCGATGCCCGGGGCTACGGCCTGTTTCCCGCAAGCCTCGGGGACCTGGACAATTGGGCACTGCTGGATGAACTGGAGCGGGCCAGCCTCCTGCTCAACCTCTACGAGAACCTGCTGGAGGGCCGCTTTTCCTCGCCGGCCGATTACCTCGACCAGCTCACAGGGCTGATCCCGGGGGAAGACAACCAGTTGCTGTTGCAGCTGATGCTGCAACAGCTCCACCCGATATACTGGACCATGCTCTCTGACGCGCAACGGGAGAGCAGGGCCCCGGTACTGGAATCCACACTCTGGAACAGTTTCGAGGCGCGATCGGGGGCGAGCCAGCGGAAGGTGCTCTTCGACGCCTTCGCGGGAATCGCCCTGACGCCGGAAGCGACCAGGCAGGTGCGGGATGTCTGGTCGGGTGAGTTGCTTATGGCGGCGCTGCCGCTCTCGGAGCGCGACCATATCCGGCTGGCGCAGGAGCTGGCCATCAAGCGCCCAGCCGAGGCCGAATCCATCATCGCCGCCCAGTTGGCTAAAACCACCAATCCCGACGAGATTCGCCGCTTCGAGTTCCTCGCCCCGTCACTTGCCGCCGACAGGTCTGTCCGTGACGCGTTTTTCGCGTCGCTCGCGGAAGAGCGTATGCGGCAAACCGAACGCTGGGTGATCGACGCCCTGGGCAACCTGCATCATCCCCTGCGCACGGCGCACTCCGCCGACTATATCCCGGCGAGCCTGGCGCTCTTGCGCGAGATCCAGGTGACCGGGGACATTTTCTTTCCCGCGAGTTGGCTGCATGCGACGCTGCAAAACCACAACAGCGCACGCGCTGTAGCTGCCGTGCGCACTTTCCTCGACGCCAATCCCGATTACCACCCCCAGCTGAAGATGAAAATCCTGCAGGCAGCTGACCCGATGTTTCGCGCCCAGCGCCTGGTCCCGGCGCAGTAGCGGGCCACGGCCCTGCGACAATTTGCCCCATCTGCCCAGCGCTCTCGTTTCATATAATCGCGCCCTTCGAAAAGAGAGTGATCCCTGCGGCCCACGGCCGCTGTGAGAGGTGGCAAGGCGTATGAATCCAATGAAAAGGGCGGTTTTGCGGGCCGTGGCGGGCCAGTGCCTGGCTGGTCTGGCGCTCGCCAGTCCATGGCTGCAGGCGCAGGAGAGCCGCAGCGCGGGCCCCATGGAGCAACTGCTGGTCACTGGCGAAGCCGGTGGCGGCATTGCCGGTACGGGCAGTGCAGACAGCCAGTTGCGTCGCGAAGGCGTAGCGTTCTCCAGCGCTGGCGGCATCTCCGCCCTGCCCGTGCTGCGCGGGCTCAACGACGACCGCGTCAAGGTCTCCATCGACGGTGCGGAAGTGAGTTCCTCCTGCGCCAACCACATGAACCCACCCCTGTCCTATATCGATTCCAGCCGGATCGAATCGGTGTCGGTCATGGCCGGCCTGACCCCTGTCAGCGCAGGGGGTGACAGTATCGCGGGCACCATCAGCGTGCTCTCACACCAGCCGCGTTACGCGAAAAACGCGGGGGAGGTGTTGTTCGAGGGTTCGGCGGGCTTCTTCTACCAGAGCAATGACACAAACCAGGGTGTGGCGATCAAGGCCCGGGTCGCCAACCATTTTGCCAGCCTCGCCTACGATGGCAGCTTCGACGAGGCGGACAGTTATCGCGATGGCGAGGGTGACAAGGTGCTGGATACCCTCTATCGCAGCCACAACCACAACCTGACCCTGGGCATGCGCGGGGAGAGGCAGTCGGCGAGCCTGAAGCTGAATTACCAGAAAGTGCCCTACCAGGGTTTCCCCAACCAGTACATGGACATGGTGGACAACACCAGCTTCGGCCTGAACCTGAACTACCTGCGCGACTTCGACTGGGGCCAGCTCGACAGCCGCTTCACCTGGCAGGATGTCGAACACGAGATGGGCTTCTTCACCGCTGAGAAGCCCGGCACCATGCCCATGAACACGGAGGGGCGGGACCTCGGTTACAAGCTGGCGCTCTCCATACCGACGCAGGAGGGCGGCAGCTTGCGCCTGGGCAACGAGTACCAGCGCTTCGACCTCGATGACTGGTGGCCGGCGGTGCCCGGCTCGATGATGATGGGTCCCGACGACTACCGCAATATCAACGGCGGCGAGCGCAGCCGCTACGCGCTTTACGCCGAGTCTGAAAACACCTGGAGCAGGCGCTGGTCGAGCCTCGCCGGATTGCGTTACGAGCATGTGGTGTCGGATACCGGTGATGTCCAGCCCTACAGCACGATGCCAATGAATATGGGCATGCCCATGGCTGGCGCGATGAGCATGGCAAGTCCGGACGCAATGGCCGCTGCCTCGTTCAACGCCGGGGACCGTCGCCGTAACGATGACAACGTGGATATCACCCTGGTGGCCCGCTACGAAGGCGACGGCGGAGCGAGCCTGGAATTCGGTTATGCCCGTAAAACCCGCAGCCCCAATCTCTATGAGCGCTACAGCTGGGGGCGCGGCACCATGGCCATGACCATGGTCGGCTGGTTCGGTGACGGCAATGGCTATGTCGGCGACATCGACCTGGAGCCGGAAATCGCCCATACCCTGAGCGCTACCGGTCAGTGGCGGGAGGACGAGAACAATCTGCTGGCTGTGACGCCCTATATCACTCGCGTCGACGACTTCATCGATGCGCGCCAGGTCGGTAGTTTCAATCCCCGCGGCTCGATGGCGGTGACGCGGCCCCTGCTGCAGTTCACCAACCTTGATGCCGAGTTGTACGGTGTCGAAGTGCAGGGACGCAAGCGATTGCTCGACGGTAGCCGGCACAGCCTGGACCTGGACGGCCGGCTCAGCCATACCCGGGGTGAGCGCAGCGATGGCGGCGGCAATCTTTATCACATCATGCCCCTGAACGCCGTGCTGGCCCTGGAACATGGCATGCGGGCCTGGCGCAGTCGCCTGGAGCTTGAGTGGGTGGACGCAAAGGACCGGGTAGACGAGCGTCGCCTCGAGAATGAGACCGCTGGCTACACCCTGGTAAACATCAATACCGAGTACCGCTGGCACGACCTTGCGCTGCGTGCGGGAATCGACAACCTGTTCGACCGGGATTACGACCTGCCCCTGGGCGGGGTGTACCTCTCGGGGTGGCTGGCGGGAGAGCGCAGCGAGCAGTTCGCGGCGCTCCCGGGCGAGGGCAGGACCCTCAAGCTGGGCGTCACCTACCAGTTCTGACGCGGCGGCCGGCTACTGTTTACGTGACAGCCAAAAGGCGCCTCGAAGGCTCGCGGCGCCCCGTGCACAGCGGACGAAAGACAGCCCCCGGTCAGTAGGTCTCTATCTGCAGCCGGCCTTCCCTGAGCAGCCGGTGGTAGAGGTCGTCTGTATCCAGGCCGCGCAAGCGGGCCGCGTGCACCAGAGCGTCCAGCACGGCCTGCTCCATGTCGACCAGGCCACAGATGAATATGTAGCTATTGTCTTCAGCGAGGAAGTCGGCGACTTTCTCCGCCTGTTCCTGCAGCAGGTCCTGCACGTAGCGCTTGGGCCGGGTCGGTTCGCGGGACAGTGCCATGTGCATCTCGACGAGGGAGGCGGGCAGGGTGAGAAGCTCCTTGTAGTAGGCCATTTCCGTGGCGCTGCGCCCGCCGTAGAACAATTGCATGGGGTGGGCCGGGGCCGCGTTCAATCGCTGCTGGCGTTGGATGAATCCGCGCATGGGTGCGATGCCAGTGCCGGTGCAGATCATCATGATCCGGCTGTTGGGGTCCTGCGGCATCAGGAATTTCTCGCCCATCGGACCGATGCACTGCACAGTGTCCCCGGGCTCGAGGTCACACAGGAAGTTGGAAGCGACACCGTGGTAGGGTTCTCCCTCCCATTCGTCGATCACCCGCTTGACGGTAATCGCCATTTCCCGTGAGCCGGGGCGCTCGCCGTCCCGGTCGCTGGCGATGGAGTAGGCACGCATGTGATGCGGATGTCCGTGGGGGTCGCTGCCCGGAGGCAATACGCCGATGTTCTGCCCCTCCAGCCAGGGGAAATCACTGTCACCGAAATCCAGCACGATGTGGTGAATGGCCGTGTAGCCGACGGTGACACGTTTATTTTCCCGGATGCTTGCCGTCAGGGGATTTTTCTGCGTGTAGACGAAGGTGCTCGCCTCGCTGGCGGAGGCAGGTGCGGGGTTGCTGGGGCCGGGCGCTTCCCCTTCGACCGGAATCGGCAACTCGTGGCCATTGAGGTCGGGTTCCGCCGGCAATTCATCCCAGCTGAACTGCTCTTCCAGCGAATACATCTGCTTTGCAGGTACCAGCCGCCAGGCGTTGATGGCGTCGGTGCTGCATGAGTACAGGCATTCGTGGCCACCTATGCAGAGCTCCGGGTCGACAGCGTAGTTCTGGCCGTCGTCCGACATGCTGATGGCGCCTTCCTGGCAGGCGATTTCGCAGCTGCCACAGCGCGCGCAACTCATCGGGTCGATGAGGTGCTGCTTGACGAAGTAGTCTTTTCCGGATGCGTCGATATTGCCGTTGGCTGCGGTCATGATGCCTGTTCCCTCTTCCTTAGAATTATCCGGGTGGCGCGCCGACCTGCGTACAGCCGAACCACGCCAGTCCAGTCCTGATACTAGACTGAGTGTCGGGCAGGAAAATTGATCTGGATCATGATTGCGACGGATTGTCGCCGGGCACTTGCGCTTTACAGCAGTTCGGCAAGTCGGCTCGTGCGGTTTTTGCCCCCGCTGTCCACACCGGCGCGATGGCTGGCAATGGCGAGGAACAGCTCCGCGGTCGCCAGCGCGTCCACCAGGGCATTGTGGGCCGGGTAATCCGGCAGGCCGTAGCGGTGGCGACAGCCCGCCAGGGTCAATTCCCCCTTCCTCGGCTGATCCTCCCGCCGCTGCAGTCGGCGAAGCTCCAGTGCCAGCGTGTCCAGGTAGGGCAGCAGCAAGGGCGCATTGAAATAGCGCTTGGAAGCCCGGTTGAGGTAGGCCAGGTCGAGGGGAGCGTGGTGAAACACCAGCAGGCGGCCCTGCGCGGCGGCACAGAAACGCGCCAGCACCGCTTCCTCGCTTTCGGCACCCTCCAGGTCGCAGTCGCGGAGCTGGTGGATACCGGCGCTCTGGCCGACACTGTCGGCGCTGGCGACCAGGTGATGTTCCGCGGATGCGAGTGCGATGCGACCATTCTCTATCGCTACCCAGCCGAGACTGAGCAATTTGCCGCTGGCCAGCTCCAGCGAGGACATCTCGGCGTCACACACCAGGTAGGATTGCGTCTGCCAGTCCTGGCGACCCTTCGGTAGCGGCGCGGACCAGCAGGCTTCCAAGGGTGTGCCCGCGGCCCGCCGGTGGTGGCGGAGACGGCGCCAGCGCAGGGACCACATCAAGCCATGTTCCTCCCCGGGCCTCGTCGCACCGCCATGCTCGCTCTACCCGGGGCCGAGCGCCATCTCATCCCGCGGCCCACCTCAACTCAGGCCCGCACGGTACTGCAGGCGTACGCTGTTCTGGGCATCGTGGATGATCGAGAAAGCGTCGCGCAGTTGTTCCCGGGCCATTTTCGACAGGCCGCGCGGGTTGATGAAATTGCTCAATTGCTCCCCCCCCAGCAGCAGGTCGGCCTGGTGCTGCAGTCGCATGCGCTGCAGGCAGTGCAGGGCATCGGTGAGGTTGCGGGCATCGACCTTGGCCAGCGCGCCGGACTGTTCGAGGGCGCGCAGGCGTTCGTCGGTATTCACTGCGGGTATCGCATGGCGCAGGGCATGTAGCCGGGCGATGTCGGTCAGGGGCATGACCCCGTGGCGCTTCAGGTCGAGGCTGTCGCGATGCTGGCCATCGCGTTCGACCACGAAGCGGCGGAAGATCCCCAGTGGCGCGGGGCTGTCCAGTGCGTTGGCCGCCAGTGCAGCGAGGAAGATGCTGTTGCGCGAGGCGGTTTCCAGCATGGTCTGCTGCAGTTGCTGGCACAGGCCGGGGTCGCCGTGGATCGCCCGCAGGTCGAAGAAAATCGAGACACGCATCACCGCGTCGGGCGTTGGTGCCCGCGCCCAGCCCTGCACTTCCTCCCGCCAGCCGGACAGCGGCCGACGCCAGCGCCCGGTGGTCGCCATGATGCCGCCGTTGCAATAGGGGTAGCCGCAGGCGTTGAGGCCGTCGCAGACGAAGGTGGCCAGCGCTGCGAAATAGACATCGTGTTCGGGGCGAGCACTGTTGTCGAGCACCAGGCCGTTGTCCTGGTCCGCCCCGAGCAGTTGCTCCTGCCGGCCCTGGGAGCCGAAGCCCAGCCAGCAGTAGGGCACCGGTGGCGGTCCCAGTTGTGCTTCCGCCAGTTGCAGCAGGCGCAGGGTAATGGCGTCGCTGACCGCGGTAAGCACCCGGCTGATCTGCCGCGCGCGCACACCGGCGTTGACCCACTGCGCGACCAGGGCCGGCCCGCCGACCAGCAGTTCCCGGATGCCTTCCACGTCATCCTGGCGGGAGATGTGCTGTACCAGGTAGACCGGGTCGTCGCGGCGCGCCAGCATCAGGTCGGAGGTGGTGATCACACCGGCGAGACGGGATTCATCCATCACCGGCAGGTGGTGGCAGCCGTGGCGGGTCATCGTCAGTACGGCTTCGAACAGGCTGGCCTGGGCGGGTATCTGGTGCGGCTCGGGCGTCATGATTTCGCGCACCGCCGTTTCCGGTGAACGCCCCGCCGCCAGCACCCGCTCGCGCAGGTCGCGATCGGTGACCACGCCAAGCAGTCTGTCGCCCTCGGTGACGAAGGCCGATGACACCCGCCGCTCGCTCATCACCTGGGCCGCCGCGCGGATTGGATCGTCCGGGCCGATGGTCAGCAGGTCGCGGCTCATGATGTTTTCCACGGCCTGGGCCATGAGGTGGGGCTGGGGCTCATAGCGTGCGGCGCGGCGCAGGCGGCGACTGCGCTGGGTGTGAAAGTAGCGGTCGAAGTCGCGGTCGGCCTCGCGCAGGCTGGCATAGGTATTGTCGGGCAGCAGGTAGACCAGGGCGTCCTCGATTACCGTGGCGGTGACGGTGTCCTCGTGGGCGTTGCTGAGTCGCTCGAGGTGAAAGTTCTCGCCTTCGCCGAGGCGGTCGAGCAGCTTGTTGTTGCTGTCGCGCAGGTCTACGGCGCCGCTGCGCAGCACCCGCAGGCCGCCGCCGTCTTTCGCCGTGAGTTGTATTCCATGGCGGTAATAGACCACTTCGATTGTCGCGGCGGCCTGGCTGAGCGTGTCGCTATCGAGCGCGTTGAAAGGCAGGGTCTGGGCGAGGAATTCGACAATGGACTGTAGCTCCGGGGAGAGGGGCGCCGTCGAAGGCGTGCTGGCTGAATGCTCCTGTGAAGACGACATGCTTTGCTGTCTCCCAAAACCCGGCGGAAAAAGGGGGCGTCGTACGCCCCAGGTTGGACCCCCGCCTCAGCCTTCGCGGCTGAAGCGGGTGGAAGTTTCGGCAGTAAAGCGGTTATTGGGTGTTACCGCAACCAGTCGCAGGCGTTCACCCTCGGCGAGAGGGGCGGCCAGCGGCAGTTGCCAGAGGGTGTTGTCACCGCTGACGCTGCGCATGGTCTGCGGCGGGACATCGGCGTCGCTGTCAGCGGGAACCACCGCGACGGCCACCGCCTGCAGGCTCACACTGGATTGCAGTTCCAGCAGGGGAGCGGCGCTGCCGCTGAGGACCTTGAGTTGCAGGCTGACATCGCCGTTGACCAGGTCGCAGGCGCCGCTCTCGTAGCGGCAGTTGCTTTTCTCCAGCAGCGAATAGACTTCGCCGGGTTTCGCGGCGTGGGGCTTTTCTCCGATAAGGTTGCCCACCGCGAACCAGGCCAGGATGGAAAGAATGGGAGCAACCAACAGGGCTACGACGACGTGTTTGTTGGTCAGTAGCATGTCAGTTGCTCCTCAAGCGCTTGCTTCAGTGATCCTGGGCGGTGCCAGCGCCGACCGGGATGCGGATGTGTTCCACCAGTTCGCGCACGGACTCCGGCGGTTGTGCGGTAACCCGCGATATCCCGAAGGCTACCGCAAAGTTCACGATCGCGCCTACCACGCCGAAGGCGTTGGGCTCGATACCGAGGAACCAGTTCGCCGGGGTGTCGCCGAGGAAGGCGGTACCCGGGATGAACATGATGCCCTTGTGCTGGAACACGTAGAATAGGGTCACGCCGATACCGGCCACCATGCCCGCGATCGCCCCTTCCTTGTTCACGTGGGTGGAGAAGATCCCCATCATCAGCGCCGGGAAGATCGACGAAGCCGCGAGGCCGAAGGCCAGTGCCACCGTGCCGGCGGCGAAGCCGGGCGGATTGAGGCCCAGGTAGCCGGCGCCGACGATGGCGAATGCCATGGCGACGCGGCTGGCGTTCAGTTCCGCTTTCTCGGAGATGTTCGGCGCGATCATGCCCTTGAGCAGGTCGTGGGAGATCGCCGAGGAGATCGCCAGCAACAGTCCGGCCGCGGTGGACAACGCCGCGGCGAGGCCGCCGGCGGCCACCAGGGCGATCACCCAGTTGGGCAGGCGGGCGATTTCCGGGTTGGCCAGTACCATGATGTCGTTGTCGATTTTCACCATTTCATTGGTGTCTGCGTTCGAGGTGTACTGGATCAAACCGTCGCCGTTCTTGTCCTCGAAGCCCAGCAGGCCGGTCTTCTCCCAGTTCTTGAACCACTGGGGGCGCTCGTCGTAGGCGAGGTACTGGCCCGGTTGCGGCTCGATGGTCTGCATCAGGTTGAGGCGCGCCATGCCGGCCACCGCGGGAGCAGTAGTGTAGAGGATGGCGATGAACACCAGGGCCCAGCCAGCGGAGGAGCGGGCGTCCTTCACCTTGGGTACGGTGAAGAAGCGGATGATCACGTGGGGCAGGCCCGCGGTACCGATCATCAGCGAGGCGGTGTAGGCGAACATGTTGAGCATCGACAATCGCGCGCTCGTCGTGTACTCAGCGAAGCCGAGGTCCGTCACCACCTGGTCCAGCCGGTCCAGCAGGTAAACATCGGAACCCGCCATGGTGCTGCCGAGGCCCAGCTGGGGCAGGGGATTGCCGGTCAGCTGCAGGCTGATGAAGATCGCCGGCACTGTGTAGGCAAGGATCAGTACGCAGTACTGGGCGATCTGGGTGTAGGTGATACCTTTCATGCCGCCGAGTACCGCGTAGAAGAACACGATGATCATGCCGACGTAGAGGCCGGTGTCGTAGTCCACCTCGAGGAAGCGGGAGAAGGCCACGCCAACGCCCTTCATCTGGCCGATAACGTAGGTCACCGAGCAGATGATCAGGCAGACCACCGCCACCGCCCGCGCCGCTTTCGAGTAGTAGCGGTCACCGATGAACTCCGGAACGGTGAACTTGCCGTACTTGCGCAGGTAGGGTGCGAGCAGCATCGCCAGGATCACGTAACCGCCGGTCCAGCCCATCAGGAAGACCGAGCCGCCGTAGCCCATGAAGGCGATGAGGCCGGCCATGGAGATGAAGGAGGCCGCGGACATCCAGTCGGCGGCTGTCGCCATGCCGTTCTGAACGGGGTGAATGCCGCCGCCGGCGACATAGAAGTCCTTGGTCGAGCCGGCACGCGCCCAGATGGCGATGCCGATGTAGAGGGCGAAGCTGGCGCCGACTACGATATACGTTAGTGTTCGCAGGTCCATGTCAGAGCCTCCTAATCGTCTTCGCCGACGCCGAACTCACGGTCCAGCGCGGCCATTTTGCGGGCGTAGTAGAAAATCAGCACCACGAACACGTAGATGGAGCCCTGTTGGGCGAACCAAAAACCGAGTTTGTAGCCGCCGATGCGGATCTCGTTGAGTACATCGACGAGCAGGATGCCGCAACCGTAGCTGACCACGAACCAGATGATGAACATCTTGACCACCAGGCTCAGGTTGCGGCGCCAGTAGGCGCGGGCCTGTTCTTCATTCAAAGGGGACATTGCCTATCTCCTCACTGTTGTTATGTTTTCTGACGCCTCGATACTACGCGAGACGCCAGAGCCATACTGTTGGACTTTGGTCTATAGGGTGACTGCTCACTAGAACGCGTACTTGGCCGCGAACTGGAAGCGGCTCATGTCGCCGCTGCGGCCGTCCTCGAGTTCTTTCTCCGCCCAGATCAACTCGCCGCCGAACTGCATCTTCGGCGTCGGCAGGTAGTTCAGGCTGGCGTGCATGCTGCGGTAATCGCTGGCCAGGGAATCGGCTCCGGCGTAGTCGCTGATGCCCGGGTTGTCGGCAGATGACATGGACGCGGAGAAGGTGCTGTTCCAGTGCGGCGACCAGAAGTGCCGGTAGGCGATGAAGCCGCCCCACTGGTCGATGGTCTCGATGTCGCCGCTGGCATCGACGTAGCCGTCGTTGAAGGCATTCAGGCCCATGTAGCGGCCCAGCGCGTCGCCGTAGTTGAGCATGAAGCGGAAGTCGTCCATGCCGAACATCCACTTGCCGGCGAATGACAGGCCATAGCCGAGCTGTTCGTCGCTGCCGCCATCGGTGGCGAGATCGCTGCGGTCCTCCCAGGTAAGCTGGCGGGCCATGCCGGCGATGGACCAGGAGAGGTCGCCCATTTTGCCGTTGTAGCGCGCGATCAGGTCGGGAATACCCTCTGCGTCGTTGTCCCAGTCCACGCCGTTGAGACGGGTGGCCGGGTTTTCCACCGCCAGTTGCAGGCCGCCCATGGTCCAGCGAACCTGCGGCTGGCGGACGAAGATGGTGCCGATCGGGCCGACGAAGTCGAGGTTGTCGGGCAGGGCGCCGACGTTGAAGAAGGTCGACCAGCTCTGCCCGGCCATGATCGAACTGCCCTCGGCGTAGTCCCACTGCAGGAAGGCGTGGCGCAGGCGCGAACTCCAGGAGTTGGAAATCCTCTCGTCGCCCTGGCTGCTGACCATGAAGTCCAGCTCGATGCGCGAGGAAATCTTGCCGACATCGGTGTTGGTCGCGGTGGTGAAGAAGAAGCGCGAGCTTTTCGCACTGAAGTTGGTGGACTGGTAGGCGTCGGCGCTGCCGCTGCCGGGTTCCACCGGAATCAGCGAGGGAACGAGGAAATCGTCGATCAGCTTGTTCCCCGGCTTGCCTTCGCTGTAGTCGGAGGTGATCGCGTCGAGCTGGATATAGCCGCCGTAGGTGAACTTGGTGCCTTTGGCCATCGGCCGCGCCTCCTCGATCTCGACCGCATTGGTATCGATCGATTCCTTGTTGGAGGTGACCTGGGCCTTGAGTTCCGCCAGCTGTCGCTCCAGTTCCGCAATGCGGTCGTTAACGGCGTCGGCGAATGCGGGTGTGGATACCGCTGCGATGCTTGCTGCTGTCAGTATGGGTACTATCTGCTTGCGCATGATCTTCGCTCCTGTTGTTTCTGGTTATGGATTGAGCGCTTGCAGTATTGGTCGGGGGTAGTCGATGCGGTATTCGACTTTGGTCTTGATTCGACCAAAGTCGATGGTTACAGACTTTCGTTTGCCTGCAGCGGGGTTTACATTGCATTGACCGGGCCGGCGCTAACTGCGGCCAGCGAAGAAGAGAGCCGGGAGTTGTGACTACCCATACTATCCTGATTGCCGATGACCACCCCCTGTTCCGCGCCGCGCTGCAACAGGTGATCTTGCAACGCTTCCCCGGCCACGCGGTGGAGCTGGCCTGCGACGTCAGTGCGCTGCAGCAGCTGGCGCAGAATGTCGGCGCCATCGACCTGCTGCTGCTCGACCTGCACATGCCCGGCGCGGTGGGGTTCTCCGCGCTCTCGTGGTTCGGCGGGCATTTTCCCGCGGCGCCGGTGATCATGATCTCCGCCAACACCCATCCCGACACGGTGCGCCGCGCCCTCGACCACGGCGCCGCTGCGTTCCTCTCCAAATCGGCGGACATCAACGACATCCAGTCCTGCATCGAGGCGGTGATGGCCGGCGAGCGTGGCCTGCACCCGGGCCTGAAGGCCGGCTCTGCCGGCGCCAGCCTGCAGGCGCTGGATGTGGCCGAGGCGCTCTCCACGCTCACCCCGCAGCAGTTCCGCGTCGCCTCGATGCTGGTCGAGGGCCTGCTGAACAAGCAGATTGCCTACGAGCTCGATGTCAAGGAAGCGACGGTGAAGGCGCATATGACGGAGATCTTTCGCAAGCTCGGCGTCAACTCGCGCACCCAGGCGGTGCTGGCGCTGGCCAGTCTTTCTGTCGAACCGCCGGAGGATTTGACGGCGCCGGTTTAACAGCCACGGGTCGGACTCGCACGGTCGGGGGTCAGAGTCGCGACTCTGACCCCACTCCGGAGTGCCGCGACGGCCCTACTGCCGCAACAAGGCCAGCAACAGCGCCCGCAACCGCGCCGTGTTGACCGGCTTGGGCAGGAAGCGGAAGCCCGAGTCGCGCACCCGCTGGCGCACCTCCTCGCTGTCGTCCGCCGAGAGGATCACCACCGGCGGCAAATCCCGCTCCTGCGCCAGCAACGCGTCGACACCCGTGTCGCCGTTGTCGAGGTGGTAGTCGGCGAGAATGATGTCCGGGCGCTCCACCGAGAGAATGTCCCCGAGGCCCTGCCGGTCGGTGGCCGCGGCGACGCGGGCACCGGCATCCTCCAGCAGGCGCTGCAGACCCTCGAGAATCAGCGGCTCGTTGTCCAGGCAGACGATACTCACATCGGCGAGGTCGGCCTGGGCGCCGTATTCCCGGGCCGCCGGCAGTACCTGCGGTTCGGCCAGCGGCACCGAGATGGCGAACAGGGTGCCGCGGGCTTCTTCCGATTCCAGCCGCAGCGGCAATTCCAGCAGGCGCGCGCAGCGCTGCACGATGGCCAGGCCGAGGCCGAGGCCGTCGCTCTGGCCGGCGCCGGCCTTGGCCAGGCGCTGGAACTCCTGGAAGATCGCTACCCGGTCGCGCTCGGCGATGCCCGGCCCCGAGTCCAGCACCTGCAACTCGGCGCAGTCCGGCCGCCGCCGCACGCCGACCACGACGTGGCTGTGGGGCGCGTAGCGCAGGGCGTTGGAGAGTAGGTTCTGCAGGATGCGGTGCACCAGCGCCTCGTCGGAATTCAGCCAAACCGAACTGGGCATCACCGTCAGCCGCTGCTGCGGCGCGTTGACCGCGTCGCGGAACTCGTCGCGCAGGGCGTCGAACAGGCGCGCCGCGGGGAAGGGGGTGCGCTGGGGTTGCAGGCGGCCGGAGTCGAGGCGGGCGATCTCGCGCAGCTCGGAGATCATCTGTTCCGCCCGGTGCAGGGAGCGGTCGACCTGCTCCACCACGTGCAGGGTTTCCGCGCCGGCCTCGCCGTTGAGTTGCTGGCGCAGACTGGCGGTGAACAGGCGCGCGGCGTTGATCGGCTGCAGCAGGTCGTGGCTGGCGGCGGACATGAAGTGCGACTTGCTCACGTTGGCCTCGCGCAGGCGCGACTCGGCCTCGGCGCGCAGGCGGTTTTCCTGCCGCAGCAGGGCGTTGCTGGCACTGAGGGATTCCGAGCCCGAGGCCACTTTCTGCTCCAGCTCCTCCTTGGTATCGCGCAGCTCGGCGAGCATCTCGTGGTAGCGGGTAATGTCCATATAGGTGGTGACGAATCCGCCGCGCGGCATCGGCTTGCCCTGGATCTCGATCAGGCGGCCGTCGGGGAGAGTGCGTTCCAGCCGGTAGGCGCTGCCCTCGCGCAGCCAGCGCAGGCGGCGGGCGATCTGCTCCTCGGTGTTGTCGTCGCTGTTGCTGCCGAGGTAGCCGCGCTCGGCGTTGTAGCGGTAGACCCGCTCGATCGGGCAGCCGATGTAGAGGAAGCGCTCTGGGTAGTTGAACATGTCCTGGTAGACCCCGTTCCAGGCCACCACGCGCAGTTCATCGTCGACCACCGAGACGCCGTGGACCAGGCTCTCCACTGTCGTCTGCAGCAATTCGCGGTTGAAGGTGTTGAGGCGGCTGGCGTCGCTGACCATCGCCGCGAGGTCGTGGTAGGCCAGCTGCTGGAAGCTTTCCAGCTGTTCCAGCGCCTTGTGCGCCGAGGAGGCGCCGATCATGCTCGCCAGCACCGATTCGGTCTGGTTGATGACGAAGCGCGGCACCCGGTCGCCGGGCAGCAGGCGCTGCTGGTAGCGGTCCTCGAAGGCCTGCCACATGTGCTGCAGTTCGCCCTGCTCGACGAAGGGCAGCAACAGGGCCTGCAGCTGGCTGCCGCGGATCATCGACAGTTCGAAATCGTCGTTAATGTCGTTGTGCGCTTCCTCGGGGTCGGCGAGGAACAGGCGCATCTGCCGGGTGTCGGCGCGGGAGGGTTTCAGCAGCAGTGACATGCCGAGCATGCACAAGGTGTTCACGCCGAGGCTCCAGGCGGTGGCGTAGGCGAGTCGCGATTCGCCCTGCAGGCCGAGCAGGCCCATCGGGCGCAGCCAGTGCAGCTCGAAGGGGCCGCGGGTCAGCAGCGGGTCGCTCTCCGCCAGCAACGCCGGCAGCAGGCCGCAGTAAAGCCACAGGGCCAGCCCGGCGAGGATGCCGGTCATCACCGCCACGCCGTGGGCACGCCGCCAGTACAGGCCGGCCAGCACCGCCGGTGCCAGCTGCGCCGAGGCGAGGAAGGAGATGAAGCCGATCTGGGTCAGCCAGGGCAGCGACATCAGCTCGCCGGTGACACCCCAGGCCGCCAGCAGGATGGCGACGATGATGACCTGCCGGGTGCGCCGCAGGTTGTCGCCGAGGTGCAGCACGGCGGTGGGCGAGTGGCGGTTGAAGCGCATCAGCAGCGGCGCGACCACTTCGTTGGTGAGCATGATGGCGAGGCTCACCGTGGCCACGATGACCATGCCAGTGGCGGCGGAGATACCGCCGACGAAGGCGGCGACGGTGGCCAGGTCCGAGTCCAGGGCGATCGGCAGCAACTGCACGTAGGTGTCCGGGTCGATGTTGCCGGCCACCGCAAACACTTCGGTGCCGGCGATGCCGATGGGCACCACCAGCAGCATGAACAGCAGCAGGTAGAGCGGCAGGATCCAGCGCGCCAGGCGGGTGTCGGTGCCCGGCTGGGCCTCGACCACCATGACGTGGAACTGCCGCGGCAGGCAGAGGATCGCCAACCCGCTGATCAGGGTGCTGGCGAGGAAGTCCGGGCTCAGCTGGAACTGCCACAGGGTGGCGGTCGTTGCGCTCAGTTCCTCGCTGGCGGGCAGGCGGTAGAGGTAGCCCATGGCCAGCACCGCGACGATGATGAAGGCCAGCAGCTTGACCATCGACTCCACCGAGATCGCGGCCATCATACCGAAGTGGCGCTCGTGGCCGTCGAGGCGCCGGGCGCCGAAGAGGATGGTGAACACCGCCAGCAGGATGGCGGTGAACAGCGCCGTGTCGATGCCGATCTCGCGCAGTGGTTCCTCGGAGCCGCCGACGATCGCCCATGCCTGGGCGAGGGCGCGGAACTGCAGGGCGATGTAGGGCAGCACCGCGGCGGTGGCCACCATGGTCGCCAGGATCGCCAGGCTCTGGCGCTTGCCGAAGCGGGCGCCGATGTAATCGGCGATGGAGGTCACCCGGTGGCGCTCGCCCATGGCCAGCAGGCGGCGGATCAGCGGCCAGCCGAAGAGAAAGACCAGGATCGGCCCGAGGTAGATCGGCACATGGCCCCAGGGCTGGGCGGTGGCGCTGCCGACAGCGCCGTAGAAGGTCCAGGAACTGCAGTAGACACCGAGGGACAGCGCGTAGACGAAACCCCGCCAGGTGGCGCTGCGCGCCGGGCTCAGGCCGAGGTCGGAGTTGCGGTCGACCCGCCAGGCCACGGTGAACAGCACGCAGACGTACAGCAGGGCGAGACTGAGCAGGATCGAGGAGGACACCTGTGGGCGGGCCTCTGCGTTGTTATGGGTTGGCCGGGGGCATTTGCGGATGATAACAGAGGCCACCGGCCGCCGTGCACGGGTGCGAATCGACTTTGGTCGAATGGCCCTGTGGCGGGGGGCGGGCTACATTGGACAGTTACATAAATACTTCCTGCAGGTACCAGCATGAGCTATCAGGACGAATACCGCCGCTCCATCGAACAGCCCGAACAATTCTGGGGCGAGAAGGCGCGGGCACTGGAATGGTTCACGCCGCCCACAACGGTGCTCGGCCGCGACGACAACGGTGTCGAGCGCTGGTTTGTCGACGGCACACTCAACACCTGCCACCTCGCCCTCGACTACCACGTGGACCAGGGCCGGGGCGAGCAGGTGGCGATCTACTACGATTCACCCGTTACCGGGAGCAAGCGCGCGATCAGCTATCGCGAGTTGCGCGACGAGGTCGCGCTGTTCGCCGGCGCCCTGCGCGCACAGGGCGTGGAGAAGGGCGACCGGGTGCTGATCTACATGCCGATGGTGCCCGAAGCGGCGGTCGCCATGCTGGCCTGCGCCCGCATCGGCGCCGTGCACTCGGTCGTTTTCGGCGGTTTCGCCGCCCACGAACTGGCGGTGCGCATCGACGACGCCGAACCGGTGGTGGTGGTTTCCGCCTCCTGCGGCATCGAGGTGGACCGGGTGATCCCCTACAAGCCCCTGCTGGACGCAGCCCTCGACGCTGCCAGCTACAAGCCGCGCAGCACCCTGATCCTGCAGCGCCCCCAGGTGGAGGCGCAATTGCAGCCGGGGCGCGACCTCGACTGGAGCGCGGCGGTGGCGGCAGCCGAAGCCGTGACCTGTACCCCGGTGCTGGCCACCGACCCGCTCTACATCCTTTACACTTCGGGCACCACCGGCAAGCCCAAGGGCGTGGTGCGGGACAACGGCGGACACGCCGTGGCCATGCACTACAGCATGAAGGCGGTCTACGACATGGAGCCCGGCGACGTGTTCTGGGCGGCCTCGGACGTGGGCTGGGTAGTCGGACACTCCTACATCGTTTACGGGCCCCTGATCGCGGGCCTCTCCAGCGTATTTTACGAAGGCAAGCCGGTGCGCACCCCGGACGCGGGGGCCTTCTGGCGGGTGGCCAGCGAGTACGGGGTGAAGGCGCTGTTCGCCGCACCCACGGCATTTCGTGCCATCCGCAAGGAAGACCCCAAGGGCGAGCACCTGGCGGGCTATGATCTCAGCGCTCTGAAGACACTGTTCATGGCGGGGGAGCGCCTCGATCCCCCGACCTACGACTGGGCCCGGGAGCTGCTCGGCGTGCCGGTCGTGGATCACTGGTGGCAGACCGAAACCGGCTGGGCTATCTGCTCCAACCCCATGGGTATCGAACCCGTGGAGAGCCGCGCCGGTTCCGCGACCTTCCCCGTGCCGGGTTACGACGTGCAGATACTGGATGAACGCGGCCAGCCGCTGCCCGCGGGGGAGCAGGGTATCGTCGCCGTACGCCGGCCCCTGCCGCCGGGCTGCCTGCCCACCATCTGGGGCAACTATCCGCGTTTCCGTGATGGCTACCTCGCGACTTTCGACGGCTATTACGTCACCGGCGACGGTGGCTACTGCGACGAGGACGGCTACGTCTTCATCATGGGGCGCACCGACGACGTCATCAACGTCGCCGGACACCGCCTGTCAACCGGTGAGATGGAGGAAGTCCTGGCCGCGCACCCGGCGGTGGCAGAGTGCGCCGTCATCGGCATGCACGACGAACTCAAGGGCCAGAAACCCCTGGGCCTGGTCTTGCTCAAGGACGGCGTGGACATCGATCCGCAGCAACTCGAAGCGGAACTGGTGGCGCGGGTACGTGAGGAAATCGGCGCCGTGGCCAGCTTCAAGAACACCCTGGTGGTGCCGCGCCTGCCAAAGACGCGCTCGGGAAAAATCCTGCGCAAGATACTGCGGCAAATGGTCGATGGCGAGGAATACAGCGTGCCGTCCACCATCGACGATCCCGCGAGTCTGCCTGAACTGGAAGTACTGCTGCGCCCGCTCGCTGAGCAGGCATAACTGGAAGGGAAAAGAAGGATTCGCCGCGCTCGCCAGGAGGCGAGCGCGGCGCGTTCGTCAGAACTTGTAGGCGATACCGACGTTGTAGACCCAGGGGTCGATATCCACATCGAATTCCACGGGAACCTTGCTGCCGTCAGCGAACTTGGCTGTGAGCTCGGCAGTGGTGTCGATATCGATGTACCACACGCCCGCGTTGAAGGACCAGTGCTCACCGAAGGGAATGTCCACGCCCGCCGATGCTGACAGGCCGAAGGAGTCATCCAGTTCCAGGTCTGCGTCGGTCGCACCCAGCACGGCGTTCAGGGCGCCCTTGAGTTCGCTGTCCACGTCTTCCGAGAAAAACAGGGTGTAGTTGATGCCGAGGCCCAGGTAGGGCTGCCAGCCCGACTTGCCACCGCGCGGATACCACTGCAGGGTCAGGGTGGGGGGCAGGTGCTTGGTTTCACCGGCATCCAGGTTCAGGCCGCCACCGGAGACGCTGATATCGTGTTTGAACGGGGTTGCGGCGAGCAGCTCCAGGCCGAAGTCCTCGGTGATCATCCAGACCGGGATGATCGACAGTTGCGTGCTGTCATCGACGTCCGCTTCGAGTACCGGTACACCCTCGACGCCCAGGTCGATCTTGTCCGAGCTGGCGTCGGGACTCACCGTTGCCGCGCCCGCCCGGATGATCCAGTCCCCGGTCTCATAGGCCTGTGCAGAAGCGGCGGCGCCAGTGACGGCGACGGCGAGTGCAAGTTTCATTAGTCTGTTCAATTTTCACTCTCCCTCTTGTGGGTACAGGGTGAGCAGCGCCAGGCGCTTACCCCCATTGCCTGAACATGGTAGCGAGAGTGTGTGCGGTGCTCATTGATCTGAATCAAGCGAGTGCCCCGCAGTGGGCAGGATTAACTTTCCGGGTCCTGGAGAATTTGCGGGGTGAAGGCGAGGCTGCCATGTTCATCGCTCAACCAGGCGGTGTTGTCGCTGATCGTGCACTGCAGCTGCCGGGCCTGCCCGGCCATTGCCTCCAGGGCCGCCATCGTCTCGTCACTGACCTGGTAGATGTAAAGATTGCCGAAGCGCGCGAGGGCTTGCGCGTGTTTCTGCCACCACACGGGCGTGGCGCGATCGCCGTAGGCATAGAGCACGACCCTGTCCGCCAGCGAGCAGGCCTTGCGCAGCCGGTCCGGGTCCGGGTTGCCCAGTTCGACCCAGAGATTGATGTGCCCGGTGGGGTCCCGCTGCCAGAGATCGGGTTCGTCGTCCGTGCTGATACCCCGGCCGAAGGCCAGGTCGTCATCGGCGTGCAGGGCGAAGGCCAGCAGTCGCAGCATCATGCGGCGATCGGTTTCCGAGGGGTGGCGGGCCAGGGTGAGGGCGAAGTCGCCGTAGACCTGCCGGTCGGTGTCGGCGACGTTAAGCTGTACCTTGTAGATCGTGGATTTCAGGGCCATGTGCGGATGTCTTGAAAAGGGGCTGGCAAGTATAGCGAATCATCGTGCTTTGGCCTTTACAAGCAGGCCTGCGAATCGCATGCTTCGCGCTATGAAATCTCTGCTGTATCCGCCCATCAGGCGGCGTCCCCTGTGGATGCTCCTCGTCCTACTGCAATTCTCCCTGCTCGCCGGCTGTAGCATGCTGTTCGAGTCCGACCGGCGGGCCGCCTCGCGCAGTCCTCAGCCGGCGGAGCGTTTTCCCTTGCCGCCAGAAGGCACCGACGTGGTGGGAGCGCTGCAAGTGGCCGTCGCCCGGGACGAGGATACGCTCTCGGATATCGCGCGCCGCTACAACCTGGGCTACGAGGAGATCGTCGCGGCCAATCCGGGGGTGGATCCCTGGTTGCCTGGCGAGGGGACGCCGATTCTCCTGCCGACGGCATTCGTGCTGCCGCCGGATGTTCGGGAGGGCCTGGTATTGAACCTCGCGTCCATGCGCCTGTTCTACTTTACCCAGCCCGCGGAGGGGCGCCCCGCCGAGGTAGTCACCTATCCCATCGGCATTGGCAGGGAGGGCTGGGAGACGCCGCTGGGGGCCTTCCGTATCACGCAGAAGCGGGAAAAACCCACCTGGACGGTACCCGCGTCAGTGCGCAAGGAGCACGCCGAGGCCGGCGACCCGCTGCCCGCGGTGGTGCCGGCCGGGCCGGATAACCCGCTGGGCGACTACGCCATGCGCCTGAGCCTGCCCAGTTACCTGATTCATGGAACCAACCAGCCCTGGGGTGTGGGGATGCGGGTCAGTCACGGTTGCGTGCGCCTGTACCCGGAGGATATCGCGCGCCTGTTCCCCGAGGTGCCACTGGATACACCGGTCACCATCGTCAACGAACCCTGGCTGGCCGGCTGGCGCGATGGCCAGTTGCTGCTGGAAGCCCACACGCCGCTGGCGGAAGACGGTCGCAGTCCCCAGGCGGGTGAAGCGGTGGTGGAGCAGGCCCTCGCCGCCTATGCAGGCTCGGGGAAGAATGCCCTCGACAGGGCAGCGGTAAGGCGCGCCCTGGAGGATGCCCGGGGCTTGCCAGTGCCGGTTCTGGACGGAAGTCCAGAGCTGGAGGAGATAGTCGCCCGGCTGCCCCGGTTGACCAGTACGCCGCCCTGGGCCCCGGTGGACTATGGCAGCGAGCTTGAAGTGGATTCAGCGGAGCTTGCGGAGCAGCCCTAGATTGCGGCGCGCGAAGGAATCAGTGCGCGAAGGATGCGCTTGAGCTCGGGCAGCTCCAGCGGTTTCTCCAGGTATTCGGAGCAGCCGAGGCTGCGGGCCTTGCCGATGTTGAAGACGTCGTCGTGAGAACTCAGCATGACCACGGGGATATCGGCGAAGCCTTCCTTGTTGGCGCGAATGAGGGTCAGGGTCTTGAAACCGTCGAGGGGCTGCATGGTGATATCCAGCAGTACCAGGTCCGGGGCGACATCCACCAGCCGGGTGACCGCATCCCAGCCGCTGCTGGCCGTGGCTGCTTCGCAACCGCATTCCTCCAGCATCTGTGACACTTTTACCAGGATGGTTTTATCGTCGTCGACGACCAGCACTTTCGACTTTGGTTTGTGCTCTTCCTGTACCATGCTGCGCCCCGATCTTCGTTAGGCCGAGAGTATAAAACACAAGCCGCAGCGGGCGATAGCAGGCAGGCCGGGCAATCTCGTCAAGGGGCCCCTGGCGAGGAGAGCCGGCTGCGCTCCAGGATATCGAGCTTTCGCCCGGCGATTTCCTCTACCAGTGCGCTGAAGGTTGCCAGGGAAATTTCTCCGCGGCGCTCGGCGAGTGCAGTGGCCACGTCATCCAGGCTGGCCTCGCCGCCGGTGGCCGCGCGTATGCCGCTGTCGAGTTCGCTCATTACACCCACGGCCCGCGCGGTTGTAGCTCCGGATGAGCGCTTCACCAGCAGGCTCGGTGCCTCGCTGCCCCATCTGGCCAGTTCGGCGAGGGTTTCCCGGAAACGCTGTTCGCTGACGCCGCCGGTGCGATGGAGTATCTCCGCCGCGTAGTATTCGGCGATACCCTCCACGATCCAGTCGCTTTCGTCGTCGCCGTGAATGCCGGTACCCACATGCACCAGTTCGTGGATCATGCTGCTGGTGCGGTTGCCACTGATCAGCGGTCGGTCGGAATGCATGAACAGGGAGTGCGTGCCGGACAGCCCGCCGCGCCACATGGGGTCGTCGGCCATTACCACCAGCAGGCGCCGGGGGAATTCGGGGAATACCGCCTGCAGCGAGGGCAGGGTCCAGCTGACGAAGGCGAGAGTGTCCTGCAGGCGCGCGTCCTGGCCGCTGGGGGCGGCGATGCGGACTTCGGTACCGTCGACCATGTCCTGGCGGCTGGCGAAGTTGCCGAGGATCAGCCAGCCCTTGGGGCGCGCCAGGCTGCGTCCGGGGTCCACCAGGCGGAACAGGTTGGTGGCATCCGGGTCCTTGTCATAGGGTGCGGCGGCGCTCCAGCCTTTGGGCAGGTCGAAATCCAGTTCGGCGTCCGAGACCAGGCCCTTGCGCGCGGTGACGGCGATAGGGGGAACCAGCTTGTCGGCGCGCAGGATAGCCCAGTCTTCCGTCATGCGTGAATCGTAGCGGCCGTTTTTTCGCTTGCCGTCGACGACGAATTCATAGCGCAGGTGGGCGCGCTTGCCTTCCGGCCTCCAGGTGGCCCTGTCGCCGTCTACCTCCAGCGGGTCTTTGCTCTCCAGCGCGAGGTGCCGCTCCGGATCGATGTAGAACACCAGTTTCGACGGCAGCTTTCCGCCGCTGAGCTGCACCTCGACCAGAGCCACGCCACGCTCCGGCTCGACTTCCACTTCGTACTGCAGCCTGTAACTTTCGGCGTTAACAGGGGTCGAGAGCAGCAGGCCGAGCCAGCCAAGTGTGAGGAGATAGCGCATGATTCGCGTCGTTTCCATAATTGATTGCCGAGCATGATGCGAGCCCCGCGGCGCCCGGGCAAGTGGCCCGCCGGCGCGGCTTATTGATAAAAGGCATCGCGTGATGAATTGTAGATAGTAGACAATGGCGCTACGACGCAAGTTCGATTTCCGTATAATCGCCGCCCTGTAGGCATCCCCCGGTCGCCAAACGCCCGGTGCGGGCGGCGCCCAAACCCAGGTCATCATGCAGCAGGACATACTCACAGTCTTCGTCATTATCTTTGTCGCCGGCGCGCTGATGGCGAGCAATCGCGTGCGCTTCGATATTGTCGCCCTGCTGGTGGTCCTGGCCTTGAGCCTCAGCGGCGTCCTCAGCGTGGAGGAGGCCATCGCGGGCTTCGGTAGCCCTGTAGTGGCGCTGGTGGCAGGCCTGCTGGTGGTTGGCGAGATGCTCGCTCGCACCGGCGTGGCCCGGGTGGTGGGGGACTGGGTCCTGCGGCGCGGCGGACAGAGTGAAATCGGCTTGCTGGTGCTGCTGATGGGCAGTGCCGCGCTGCTCGGCTCGGTGATGAGCTCGACGGTGGTGGTCGCGCTGTTCATCCCGGTGGCGCTGCGGATCGCGGCGCAGTCCAGGCTCAATGCCTCGCGCCTGTTGATCCCGCTCTCCTATGCCTCGCTGATTTCCGGCATGCTGACCCTGATCGCCACGACGCCCAACATCGTCGTGCACGAACAACTGCGCAGCGCCGGCTACGAAGGCTTCGGCTTTTTCAGTTTCACTCCTGTGGGGCTGGCGGTGCTGCTCACTTGCATTCTCTATATCGTGCTGGTCGGGCGACACATGCTCGGTGATCCAGCGGCCGAGTTCGATCTCCGGCGCCCGGACAAGAGTTTCCAGGACATCTGGGCGAGGCACAATCCCTGGGGGCGCTACCGCAAGCTCTGCATCGGTGAACGCTCCGGGCTGGTGGGGCGCTCGCTGGCCGAGGTGCACCTCGAGAGCGAGTACCGGGTGCGGGTCGTCGGCGTGCTGGTCAAGAAGGGCAGCGGCAGGCGGCATATCGTGTCTCCCAGCGCGGATGTCGAACTCAGGCCCGGTACCACCCTGCTGGTTTTCGGCAGGCCGGAGTATGTCGACCAGATGGCCCGGGAACACGCGCTGGTCAAGATTCCCTACAGCCCCGCGGATCGCGAGCGCTGGCGCTGGGATATCAGTGGTGCTGCAGTGCTGATCCACCCGGACTCGCAGTTGATTGGGGAGTCACTGCGAGATTGCAGTTTCCGCAGTCACTACGGTGTCCATGTGCTGGGGATCCGGCGCAACGGGCAGGCCCTCGAAGAGTACGAGAACACCCTGCTGCACGCCGGCGACAGCCTCTTCGTCATCGGCCCCTGGGACCGGGTCCAGGATTTGTCGTTGCAATCCCACGATTTCGTCGTCACCGACCTGCCCCGGGAGCACCGGGACTGGGTGCCGGAGTACAACAAGATCCGTATCGCATTGTCGATCCTGGCGGTGATGGTCGGACTCACCATGTTCAACGTCATTCCGCTTATTCCTGCGGTGATGCTCGCGGCACTCGCCGCGGTCTTCACCCGCTGCCTGAGTATGGAGGAGGCTTATCGCGCGATTCCGTGGAGCAGCCTGGTGCTGATCGCCGGCATGCTGCCCCTGGCCCATGCGCTGGACAAAACCGGGGGTATCGCGATGATAGCCCAGGGCCTGATGGGCCTGTCCGCGGAGTCCGGCCCCTATTTGCTCATGACCCTGCTGTTCTTCCTGACGGCCGCCATCGGGCTGGTCCTGCCGAATACGGCAGCGGCGGTGCTGGTGGCGCCAATCGCCGTTGCGGCGGCCGTGGCCATCGGTGCCTCTCCCTATCCTTTCGCCGTGGCGGTGGTGATCGCCGCCTCGTCGTCCTTCTCCACCCCGGTGGCGACCCCGGTCGTAACGCTGGTGGTGGAGCCCGGACGCTACGTGTTCACCGATTTTCTCAAGCTGGGCCTGCCCCTGCTCTGCCTGACCTACGCGGTGACGCTACTGGTCACGCCGCTCCTGTTCCCCTTCCAGGTGGCGCTTGAATGAGGGGTGGCGAGCAGGGCCGGTACCAAGCGTCTTTACCGCGTTAGTGATAATAAGTATCATTTGCGACTCGATTCATAAAATGGACACAGTCATGCAATATTTCCCTCGGAGACTTCGCGGGGCCTCACTGGTGATCGGCCTTGTCGCCGCCTTCGCCACGCAGCCCCTCCTGGCCAACGGCCCTATCGGCGGACACGTCAATCACCTGCAGGACCATATTGGCGAGTACAGCGAGGAAGTGAATCGGCTGGTTGGCCAGGTCGACGCCATGGTCAGCGCCTATGAAGCCGGGGGTAAGGGCGCGGTGGATACCAGTGAATTGGCCGAGTACTGGGAGGACGTGAATTACCACGCCGCCATCGAAACCCAGTTCGTCCCGGTCTACGCGGAAATCTGGCAGGGCCTGTTCGCTGTGAAAGGCGCCATTGACGAGGGCCAGCCGATGGCGGAAGTGCGCAAGCAGCAGGACCTGCTGAACGCTGCTCTCTGGCAGGGCCTCGGTGCGGTGAAACTGGCGGCGCAGTACCAGCAGCGCGGATTGCTGGTAGAGGTGCAGACTACCGACACCGGTCCCACCACGCCGGTGGAAACCCTGGGCGAAATCAAGCACCGCCTGGATCGTGTGGTGGCGAAATATGCGGAGCAGCTGTCCGATGAGGCGCTGGGAATCGTCCACGATACTTACCTCCATCTTTTCGAGGGAGTCGAAGGCGCCCTGATCGAAGAGGACGCAGAACTGGTCGAGGACCTGGAAAAAGACTTTAATGTGACCCTGCCCAAGTCGATCAAGGACGGTGCCAGCGTGGACGCCGTGCGTGCGGTCGTTGTCGCGATGCAGGGCAAACTCGACCAGTGCAAGGCGCTCCTCAAGGCCGCCGAGGACAATCGCAAGGACGTTTTCTAAGTGCAACGCAGGCAATTTCTCCACGCCCTGGGGGCCGCCGGTATCGCCGGTGGCCTGCCGCTTTCTGCGCTCGCGAACCTTGCCGCGCCGGCGGCGGGGGTATCGGTGGAGGACCTGCCGCCTCTCGAGGGTGAACTCACTCTCTATCTCGGGCGCGGCGAGGGCGGTCTCTACGAGAATGTGCTCGCGGCGATCGAGAAACGCAATCCCAAACTCAAGCTCGGCATACGCCGCGGCCCGACTGCGGCACTGGCCAACGCCATCGTCGCCGAGGCCGCCGCGGGGGTGCGCCGGGCAGACGTATTCTGGGCCGTCGATGCCGGTGCCGTCGGCATGGTCACCGAAGCGGGCCTGGCGCGTGAGCTGCCCGCCGATGTCAGCGCGCAGCTGAAGCCCGGCTTCCAGTACCCGCGCTGGTCCCCGGTGACCGGTCGTATCCGCACGCTGCCCTACAACCTCGATCGGCTGGGCGCGGAACAGCTTCCCGACGACATCATGGCCTTTGCCGAGTCGGACCTGCGTATCGGCTGGGCGCCGGCCTACGCATCATTCCAGTCCTTTGTCACCGCCATGCGCCTGCTCGAGGGCGAGGAGGCAACGGCGAATTGGCTGCGGGCGGTACAGCGCCGGGCGACGAGTTTCGCCGGGGAACTGGGCGTGGTGATGGCGGTGGAGCGCGGCGAGGTGGATGTCGGTTTCGCCAATCACTACTACACCCTGCGCCTGCGCGCGGGGAAGCCCGAAGCCCGGCTCGGCCTGGCCTTTACCCGCGACGACGCGGGATGCCTGGTCAACGCCTCGGGAATCATGGCACTCGCCGAGGGGGACCTGTCGATCAATTTCATCCGCTACCTGCTGACCCGGGAAGTCCAGTCCTACCTGGCCAGTGAGGCCTACGAGATTCCCCTGGTCGAGGGCATAGCGCCGCCCGAAGGGCTGCCGCCGCTGGACACCATCTCACCCCCCGAGTTGAACCTGACGCGCCTCGCGGACATGCGGCCGACCCTGCAGCTGATGCGCAGCGTCGGCGTGCTATGACGCGCTGGCCCCTGTCATATCCGCCAGCCCTGCTGGTGGCAGCGCTGGCCCTGGTGCCGGTACTGGTACTCTTCGAGATGGCTTCCGGCGCCTCGGGACTCTTTGATTCCTATAACATTCGGGTGGTCATCAACTCCCTCCTGTTGATGGGCTTCACCGTTCTCGGCGCCGTCCTGATCGGCGTACCCCTGGCGTTGATGACGGCCTACGTGCAACTGCCCCTGCTGCGGCTGTGGTTGATCGTGCTGGCCGCGCCGCTGGCGATCCCCAGCTACATCGGCGCTTTCACCCTCTACGCAGCGCTGGGTCCCGGGGGAGAAATCGAAAACCTCTTCGGCCTGCCCTCGCCGCGGGTGGACGGCCTGCCCGGGGCGGCGCTGGTGATGGCGCTCTATACCTATCCCTTCGTCATGCTCACCACGCGCGCCTCCCTCTGCTCCCTGGACGCCAGCCTGGTCAACGCCGCCCGTACTTTGGGCATGTCGCTGCCGATGAGCATCCTGCGGGTGGTGCTGCCGCGGGTACTGACCGGCATCGCCGCCGGGGCCCTGCTGGCCGCGCTCTACGCGCTGTCGGATTTCGGTACACCGGCGATCATGCGCCTGGACACTTTTACCCGGGTCATCTACGTGGAGTACAACGCCTTCGGCCTCAGCCAGGCGGCAATGCTCTCGCTGCAGCTGATGGCGATTGTCGGCCTTGTCCTCTTCCTGGAATCCCGGGTGGCCGGAACCGCGGAGCGCCCGGGGCGACGCCTGGCCCTGTGGCCGGGGCGCGGGCAGGTGCTGCTGATGCTGCTTGCCGTCTCGCCGGTGGTCCTGCTGGCCATCGTGCTGCCGCTTTCGGTGTTCACGCTCTGGCTGGTACGCGACGGCACCGGCGGTTTCGATTTCAGCTACGCCTGGAATTCCACCTACGCCTCGCTGCTGGCCGCGGTCGTGGCGGTGGCGGTCGCCCTGCCGATCGCCCACGCGGCGATCTACGGTCGGGCGGGGCGCTTGATGGAGCGGCTGACCTACCTCGGTTTCGGCGTGCCGGGTATCGTGATGGGCACGGCGCTGGTGTATGTCGGTCTCAAGCTGCCTTTCCTCTACCAGACCCTGGCCCTGCTGGTGATCGCCTATGTGATGCGCTTCATGCCGCTGGCAGTGGGAGCCATCCGCTCCTCTGCCGAGGGACTCGACGGCAGCCTGGTGCGCGCCGCCCGGGTACTCGGCGCCAGCCCGGCGGAGGCCTTCCGGCGGGTTACCCTTCCGCTCACCCTGCGCGGCATGGTGGCGGGGGCCGCGCTGGTCTTCCTGGAGGCCATGCGCGAGTTGCCGGCGACCCTGATGCTCGGCCCCACCGGCTTCGAAACCCTGGCCACCTACTTGTGGCGGGTCTACGAAGCGGGTTATTTTGGCCGCGCTGCGGTGCCCGGGTTGCTGCTGGTCCTGATGTCGGGACTGGGCCTGGCGCTGATGCTGTCCGGCGAGCGCCGGGCGGAATTCGATGTAGGCGAGGAATCCCGTCACTGATGCTGACTGTCAGTAATCTCTGCGTAGACTACGGTAAAAATCGTGTGGTGAACGAGCTCGACCTCGCCCTCGGCGAGGACGAGATCCTCATGCTGGTGGGGCCGACGGGCTGCGGCAAGACCACGATCCTGCAAGCGCTCGCCGGGCTGATTCCGATTGCCAGTGGCGAGATCCACCTGGGTTCCTGGTGCGCCACCCCGACCCAGAATATTCCGCCGGAGAAGCGCAACGTGGGCATGGTCTTCCAGGACTTCGCCCTGTTTCCCCATCTCACCGTGGAGCAGAACGTGGGCTTCCGGCTCAAGGATAACGGCCCGGTGGATCACTGGCTGTCGCTGCTGGGGCTGGAAGCCCTGCGCCGCGCCAAACCGGCAACGCTCTCGGGCGGCCAGAAACAGCGGGTGGCCCTGGCGCGCACCCTGGCCCACGAACCGGCCTTTATCCTGCTCGACGAACCCCTGTCCAATCTCGATGCGGCGCTCAAGGACAGCCTGCGCTGGGAAATCCGCAACGCCCTGAAAACCGCCGGCGTACCGGCGATCTGGGTGACCCACGACCAGCAGGAGGCGCTCTCGGTGGGCGACCGCGTGGGCGTCCTCAATCACGGCAGGCTGGAGCAGCTGGATCCGCCGGAGCGCTGTTTTTCCGAGCCGGTCAATCGCTTCGTCGCCGGCTTTCTCGGCGAGGCCGGCTTCCTGCGCGGGGAACTGCTGGCGGCAAACCGGGTCCGCACCGTGCTCGGTGAGACCGACTGCCACTCCCACGATCCCATTGTCGGGGCCGAGGTGGATGTGCTGGTCCGCCCGGACGATCTCAGCCTGTGCTGGAACGGGGAGAGTAACGGCCGGGTCAGCTGGGTTCGTTACGAGGGCGGCAGCCGACTGTTCGCGGTGGAACTGGACGCCGGCGGCAGCCTGACCGTGCGCGCCGGTCATGAACTGCGGGCGCAACCCGAGGACCGCATCGCCCTGTCGCTCAACTCGGGGGAGCCGCTGGCGGTCTTCCCCCGCGCTGTCTGAGCCCCGGAGCCCGATGGTGAAAGCGCCGGCATCAACGACCCTCGCAGAACACGAGATGTGGATGCGCCGCGCGCTGGCCCTGGCGGACCGCGCGGAGCAGGAGGGAGAGGTGCCCATCGGCGCGGTAGTGGTGCGCGAGGGACAACTGATCGGCGAGGGCTGGAACTCGGTGATCGCTCACGCCGACCCCAGCGCCCATGCCGAAATCTCCGCCCTGCGCGACGCCGCCCGACAGGTGGGCAACTACCGGCTCCCCGGGGCCACCCTCTACGTTACCCTGGAACCCTGCACCATGTGTGCGGGCGCCATGATCCACGCCCGCATCGAAAAACTGGTATTCGCCGCGCGGGAGCCCCGGGCGGGGGTGATCTGCAGTACCTGTGCCCTGCTCGACGAACCGCGCTACAACCACCGGGTGCAGTGGCAGGAAGGCGTACTGGCCGAAGACAGCAGCCGGCGCCTGCAGGCTTTTTTCCGCGCCCGCCGCTGAGGGCTGCGCCCGAGCCTGGACCCTAGAGTGAGCGTAGCTCGGCGCTGCGCAGCGCCTCTGGCAGATAGTCCTCTACCGCCACGGGCGGCACCAGGCGATTGCTGGCGATATCCTGCCACTCGAGAATGCTGCGGTAGTGGCGGATATTGCGCACGTAAGTCGCCGCTTCCTGCCCCCGGGCGTAACCGTACTTGAGTTCCGTGTAGTATTTCGGGTTTTCCAGCAGCGGCAGACGCAGCATCACGTCGCTCCACAGGTCCGGGTTGCCGCCCTGGCGCTGGGTCAGTACCCGGGCGTCTTCCAGGTGCGCGCGACCGATGTTGTAGGCGGCGAGGGCGAGGTAGGTCCGGTCCGGGTCCCTGATGCGTTCCGGCAGGCGCCGCTTGAGCAATTTCAGGTAGCGGGCGCCGCCGCGCAGGCTTTCCGCCGGGTCGAGCCGGTTTTTCACCCCCAGTTCCAGGGCTGTGGGTTCGGTGAGCATCATCATGCCGCGCACCCCGGTGGGGGAGCGCGCCAGCGGGTCCCAGTGGGATTCCTGGTAGGCGATGGCCGCCAGCATGGTCCAGTCCATCTTGTATTCCGCGGCGACCTTGCGAATCAGCTCCTGGTATTCAGGCAGGGTGTCGCGCATTTTGCGGCTGAAGCGGCGCGAGCTGATGCTCGCCACCTCGCGCCCCTGGCTGAACTGCTCGCTGCGCAAGGCCGCCAACTCACCGCTGGCGGCCTTTTCCTCGAGAAAAGCGTTCACCCGTTCCTGCAGGCGCCGCTGGTCGCCGCGGGAACGCAGGTACCAGACCAGTTCCCGGGGTGGGCCGAGATCGAAAGCCACCTTCAAGCGTGGGTAGAGTCCCTTCTGCACGGCAAATTCACTGGCCGGGACCACCGCGAGCTGTGCCTTGCCGAAATTCACCTGGTCCAGCAGCTCCATCGCGTCGGGCGCGTTGATTTCCCGCCAGCTCAGTTTATGCAGGCCGTCCCGGCGCAATGCCTCGAGTAGCCCGTTGTGGGTGGCGCCGGCCAGGGTGACCACGGACATTCCTTGCATCGCCTCCGGCTCGCGCGGGCGGAAAGTCCCCGACACATAGATGACCTGTGGGCGGTCCTCGGCGTAGGCCACGCTGTGGGCGAAATGCGCGGCGCGCTGGTCACCCAGGCTGAGTCCTGCGGCAGCGAGGTCGGCGTCGTCGCGGTCCAGGCGCTGGAAGATGTCGGGCAGGCTGTAGGCGGGCACCATCACCAGTTCGACGCCCAGGCTCTCGGCGAATTCGCCGGCCAGGGCGTACTCGAAACCGGTTGTGCCATTCTTGTCGGTGTACCACGTAGTGGGGCTGTTGCGGCTGACCACGCGCAGCTCGCCGCGCTCGAGGATCCTGTCGAGGCTGTCGCGCTGCGCGCAGCCGGAGAGGGCCGCGAGGAGGAGAAGCCAGATCACGAGGGCTGGCCCGGGCATCGGTGTCGTTGAAGGCATCTGTGTATTCTATCGGCAGTCAGGCGCCAGCCTACAAGCAAAATCGGCCGATTTCGACGGCTTGCGCGCTTGCGCTTTCCCGGTTCCCCGGACCATCCTGCCAGCGGTAATAATCACTGCCGCAGGGCGCGCCACGCGGTTAACCCCGCGCAGTCGATGCAGTACAATGGCGCCTCTTTCAACAGCCCCCTCCGGAGCCCCTCCCAGCATGCTGATCCTGCATGGCGCCGCGGCGCTCTCGTCTTTCCGACTGAACAAACTGGCGGACAACCTGGCCGCGATCGACCCTGGCATCCGGCCCCTGGGTACCGAATTCGTCCATTTCGTCGACCTGCATGCCCCCCTGGGCGCCGGCGAGGAGGGGGTGCTCCGGCAGCTGCTGCATTACGGGCCGCGCAGCGAACTCGCCACCGGTGACGGCAGCGCTTCGACGCTGCTGCTGGTGGTGCCCCGGGCGGGCACCATCTCGCCCTGGTCGAGCAAGGCGACGGATATCGCCCGCAACTGTGGCCTCGCCGCGGTGAAGCGGATCGAGCGCGGCATCGCCTATCACATCGCCCTGCCGCCAGCGCTGCATGAGAGCGGGCACCGGCAGGTCCGGGCCCTGCTGCACGATCGCATGACCGAGAGTGTCTTCGCTTCGCTGGAGGAGGCCGATACCCTGTTCGCCAGCGCCGAGCCGGCGCCGATGGCCTGCGTGGATATCCTGGGGGGAGGGCGCGAGGCCCTGGTTCAGGCCAACGGTGATCTCGGCCTCGCCCTCGCCGCCGATGAAATCGACTACCTGGTGGACAGTTTTACCGGCCTGGGGCGCAATCCCAGCGACGTCGAGCTGATGATGTTCGCCCAGGCCAATTCCGAGCACTGCCGGCACAAGATCTTCAACGCCAGCTGGAGCATTGACGGCGAGGATCGCGAGCACTCCCTCTTCGGCATGATCCGCAATACCTACAAGCAAGGTGGCGAGAACGTGCTGTCCGCTTATTCGGACAATGCCGCCGTGGTGGCCGGGCACAAGGCGGGGCGTTTCTATCCCGACCCCCAGAGCGGCGAATACGGTTTTTCCGAGGAAGATATCCATCTCCTGATGAAGGTGGAGACCCACAACCACCCCACGGCCATCGCCCCTTTCCCCGGTGCCGGCACCGGCTCCGGCGGCGAGATTCGCGACGAAGGCGCGGTGGGCCGGGGTTCCAAGCCCAAGGTGGGCCTGACCGGTTTTTCCGTCTCCAACCTGCAGATTCCGGGCTATACCCATCCCTGGGAAAGCGACTATGGCAAGCCGGCCCGCATCGTCTCCGCGCTGGAGATCATGGTGGAGGGCCCCATCGGCGGCGCGGCATTCAACAACGAGTACGGCCGGCCTAACCTCTGCGGCTACTTCCGCAGTTTCGAACTCTCCGCTCCCGGTGTCTCCGGCGATGAAGTACGCGGCTACCACAAGCCGATCATGATCGCCGGCGGTTACGGCAATATCCGTGGGGAGCACGTCGAGAAAGGCGAGTACCGGCCCGGAGCGAAGCTCATCGTGCTCGGCGGTCCCGGCATGCTGATCGGTCTCGGTGGTGGTGCCGCCTCCTCCATGGCCAGCGGCGAGAGCGCCGAGGACCTGGATTTCGCCTCGGTGCAGCGGCAGAACCCGGAAATCGAGCGCCGCTGCCAGGAAGTCATCGACCGCTGCTGGCAGCTGGGTGCGGAAAATCCGATCGCCTTCATCCACGATGTTGGCGCGGGCGGCCTCTCCAACGCCCTGCCCGAACTGGTCAAGGACGGCGGTCGCGGCGGCTGTTTCGAGCTGCGCGACGTGCCCAACGCCGAGCCCGGCATGTCGCCGCTGGAGATCTGGTGCAACGAATCCCAGGAGCGCTATGTGCTGGCGGTGGAGCCGGAAAACCTGGCGGCCTTCGAGGCGATCTGCGCACGCGAACGCTGCCCCTACGCGGTGGTCGGCGAGGCCACCGAGGAATTGCACCTGAGCCTCGGCGACAGCCACTTCGGCAACGCCCCGGTGGACCTGCCGATGTCGGTGCTGTTCGGCAAACCGCCGAAGATGCACCGCGAGGTGAACCGCCAGCCGGTAAAGCTGCGGCCCCTGGCTGCGCAGCTCGACCTGGCGACGGCGGTGGAACGGGTGCTGCAGGTGCCGACGGTGGCGAGCAAGAACTTCCTGATCACCATCGGCGACCGCACCGTCACCGGAATGGTGGCGCGTGACCAGATGGTCGGCCCCTGGCAGGTGCCGGTGGCGGACTGCGCGGTGACCACCGTGTCCTACGATTCCTTCGCCGGTGAGGCCATGGCCATGGGTGAGCGCACGCCGCTGGCACTGGTGGATGGCCCGGCCTCCGGGCGCATGGCAGTGGCGGAGTCGATCACCAACATCGCCGCGGCAAGTATCGCGGATATCAGCGATATCAAGCTCTCCGCCAACTGGATGTGCGCCGCGGGTTACGGCAACGAGGATGCCGTCCTCTACGAAACCGTTCACGCGGTCGGCATGGAGTTCTGTCCGGCGCTGGGGCTCACCATTCCGGTGGGCAAGGACTCCATGTCCATGCGCACCACCTGGCGCGAAGGGGGTGCGGACCTCGCGGTGACCGCGCCGGTTTCGCTGATCGTTTCCGCCTTCTCGCCGGTCACCGACGCGCGACTCTCCCTCACCCCGCAATTGCAGCCGGAGGCGGACGCGCGCCTGCTGCTGATCGACCTCGGGCGCGGCGCCAACCGCCTCGGTGGCTCGGCGCTGGCCCAGGCCTGTGGCCAGCTGGGTGACAGCGTGCCGGATATCGAGTCTGCGGAGGATCTGAAGGGTCTCTTTACCGTGGTTCAGGAAGCACTGCGGGCAAAGCAGCTGCTGGCCTACCACGATCGTTCCGATGGCGGATTGCTCACCACCCTCGTGGAAATGGCCTTCGCCGGACACTGTGGCCTCGACATCGACATTGCCTCGCTTGGCACCGATGCGCTGCCAGCCCTGTTCGCCGAGGAAATCGGCGCGGTACTGCAGGTCGCTTCCGCTGACGTGCCGGCCCTGCGCCAGCGGGCGGAGGCCCTGGGCCTCGGTGACTGCCTTCACGACATTGGTCGCGCCGTCGCCGGTGACGCCATCGTCCTTGCTGACGCCAGCGGTGTCCTGCTGGAAGATTCCCGCACTCGCCTGCAGCAGCTGTGGTCGCGCACCAGCTACGAGATCCAGGCCCTGCGTGACAACCCGGACTGCGCGCGGGAGGAATTCGAGCGTATCGCGGCGGAAGACCCCGGCCTGTCGGCGCGACTCAGCTTCGACCCGGCGGAAGATATCGCGGCGCCCTATATCAATACCGGCGCCCGCCCGCGACTGGCGGTGCTGCGCGAGCAGGGCGTCAATGGCCAGGTGGAGATGGCGGCGGCCTTCCACCGCGCCGGCTTCAGCCCTGTGGACGTGCACATGAGCGACCTGATGTCCGGCCGGCACAGCCTGGCGGAGTTCAAGGGCCTGGTGGCCTGCGGCGGTTTTTCCTACGGCGACGTGCTGGGCGCCGGTGAGGGCTGGGCCAAGAGCATTCGCTTCAACCCCGGCCTGCGCGAGCAGTTCCAGGCATTTTTCCAGCGCGATGACAGCTTCACCCTCGGCGTGTGCAACGGCTGCCAGATGGTCTCCACGCTGAAAGACCTCATCCCGGGGGCCGGGCACTGGCCGCGCTTCGTGCGCAACCGTTCGGAGCAGTTCGAGGCCCGCCTGACCCTGGTCCGGGTCGAGGAGAGCCCCTCGATACTGCTCAGCGACATGGCCGGCTCACACCTGCCGATCGCCGTGGCCCACGGTGAAGGGCGGGCGGAATTCGCCAGTGCGACTGCCCAGGCGGACTGCGAGTCAGCGGGCGTCGTCGCGCTGCGCTACCTGGAAAACGACCTCACCGTCGCCGGGACCTACCCGGCGAACCCCAACGGCTCCCCGGCCGGTATCAGTGGCCTCACCAGCAGTGACGGCCGGGCGACCATCATGATGCCGCACCCCGAGCGGGTATTCCGCTCGGTCCAGCATTCCTGGGCACCGGCACAGTGGGCCGAGGACGGCGGCTGGATGCGCCTGTTCCGCAACGCCCGCCGCTGGTTGGACTGATCGCGGGTCGCGGCCTTGAAACCTGCCGCACCCGCCCCCACTGAGGCTCTCGGGCCGACCTTGTGACACGGGGTCGATTACTGAATAATGACGCCTTTTTTCGGCCGGGCCGATGCCGGGCATAACCATGAGCACCTTACATGCTGAACAAGTACCCCCTGTGGAAATACCTGCTGGTACTCACCGTGCTGGCCCTGGGTATCCTCTACGCCGCGCCCAATCTCTACGAGCCGGACCCCGCGCTGCAGATCACCGGTGAGAGCAGCGCCCAGCAAGTCGACCAGGCGATTCTCGGTCGCGCCCTGGGTGCCCTGGATGAAGCGGGTATCAGCTATTTTGGTGAAACCATCGACGAGAGTGGCCGTACCGCACTGATAAGGCTGAAGAATTCCGACAAGCAGTTGCAGGCCCAGGCCCGGGTTTCCCGGGTGCTGGGTGACGGCTTCATCGTCGCCCTGAACCTGGCGCCGACCACGCCCCAGTGGCTCAGTGGCCTCGGCGCCCAGCCGATGCGCCTCGGCCTCGACCTGCGCGGCGGGGTGCACTTCAAGCTCGAGGTGGACACAGATACCGCGATCGAGCGGCGTATGGAGTACTACGTCAACTCGACCAAGAAGGCCCTGCGCGAGGCGCGCATTCGCGGTTTCGTGGTACTGGACGATTCAGGGCGACTGGAAGGGCGTTTCAGCACCGAGGAACTGCGCGAGCAGGCGCGGAAAATCATCGCCGATGCCCATCCGGAACTGGTGCTGGACCGCCAGGAAAGCGAGGATAGCTGGGTGGTCTACGGCAGCATGGCCGAGGCGACCCGCAGGGAAATCGCCGAATACGCCGTCAGCCAGAACCTGACCACCCTGCGTAACCGGGTGAACGAACTGGGTGTCTCCGAGCCGCTGGTGCAGCGCCAGGGGCCGAACCGCATCGTGGTGGAACTGGCGGGTATCCAGGACACAGCCGAAGCCAAGCGAATCCTCGGCAAGGTGGCCAACCTGGAGTTCCGCCTGGTCGCCGGCATGGATGCACCGGCCTCGGAGAAGCAGCAATTCGATTATCGCAGCCCCGACCGGGCCGGTATGAGCGAGTGGCTGGAGCGGGAAGTGATCATCTCCGGTGAACGGGTGGCCAACGCCCAGGCCAGCTTTGACCAGAATGGTCGCCCCAACGTGCTGATCTATCTCGATAGCGAGGGCGGCACCATGATGTCCCGCGCCACCCGCAACAATATCAAGCGGCGGATGGGTGTGCTGTTCATCGAACGCAAGTACCGCACCCGCTACGAGACGCAGCCGGACGGCAGCGAGATCGCGATCAAGATTCCCTACGACGAGAAGAAACTGCTGACCGCGCCGACGATCCAGTCGGCCCTCGGTGCACAGTTCCAGATTACCGGTATGGACAGCCCCATCGAGGCCTCGGAACTGGCGCTGATGCTGCGGGCCGGCGCGCTGGCGGCTCCGGTGAGTTTCGTCGAGGAGCGAACTGTCGGCCCGTCACTCGGTGCCGAAAACATCCGCCTGGGCGTGAAGTCGGTACAGATCGGCCTGGCCCTGGTGGTGGTATTCATGATCGTCTACTACAGGGTCTTCGGGGTGGCGGCAGTGATCGCGCTGGCGGCCAACCTGATCCTGCTGATTGCGGCCATGTCCCTGCTGGGCGCCACGCTCACCCTCCCGGGTATTGCGGGCATCGTGCTCACGGTGGGTATGGCGGTGGATGCGAACGTATTGATCTTCTCGCGAATACGCGAGGAACTGAAGGCGCGAAAATCGCCGCAGATGGCGATCCATTCCGGCTACGAGCAGGCCCTGTCGACGATTCTAGACGCCAACATCACCACCCTGATCGTCGCCGTCATTCTCTACGCCATCGGCACCGGGCCGGTGAAGGGCTTCGCCGTCACCCTGTCCATCGGTATCGTGTTCTCCATGTTTACCGCGATCATGGGTAGCCGGGCGCTCATCAACCTGATTTACGGCGGCCGCCGTGTCGAGAAACTGTCCATCGGAGGGCGCGTGGCATGAAGGTGATCAATTTCATGGGCCAGCGCCGGCTGGCGACGATTTTTTCATTCGTGCTGCTGGTCGCCTCGGTAGCCTCGCTGGCAGTGAAACAACTGAACTGGGGGCTGGATTTCACCGGCGGTACCCTGGTCGAGGTGCACTATGACGACAGCGCGGACCTGGCTGCGATCCGCGGGGCACTGGAGACCGAGGGCTACGCCGGCGCCGTGGTGGTCAGCTTCGGCACCGACCAGGACGTACTGATCCGCCTTCCCCAGGGCTATTCCGACAAGGAGGGCGGCAGGCTGATGGAGAAGCTGCAGGGCCACTACGACGGCGAGGTGGAACTGCGTCGTATCGAGTTCGTCGGACCGCAGGTCGGCGACGAGCTCAGGGAGCAGGGCGGCCTGGCGATGCTGGTGGCCCTCGGCCTGGTCATGATCTACATCGCGTTTCGCTTCCAGTTCAAGTTTGCCGTCGGCGCGGTGGCTGCGCTGATCCACGACGTGGTGGTCGTGCTGGGCTTTTTCTCGATTACCGGGGCGGAGTTTGACCTGACCGTACTGGCGGCGGTGCTGGCGGTGATCGGTTACTCCCTCAACGATACCATCGTGGTCGCCGACCGGATTCGCGAGAATTTCCGCAAGGTTCGCGGCGAGGGGCCGGAAGGAATCATCAACCTCTCGCTCACGGAAACCCTGGAGCGGACCCTGATCACCTCGCTGACTACCATCTTCGTGCTCATCGCCCTGGCCTATTTCGGCGGTGAGATGATCCACGGCTTCGCCATGGCGCTGCTGGTGGGTGTGGGCATCGGTACCTATTCCTCCATTTACGTGGCCGCCAACATCCTGATGATGATGAAGGTGGACAAGGAGGACCTGATGATTCCGGTCAAGGAGGGCGCCGACCTGGACCAGGAAGGCCAGCTGCCCTAGCGACAGTTTCGCGAATTACTGCGGCCGGCCGTTGTGACCGGCCCGTCTACATTCAGGTGCACGGCGCATGAATATCGTAATCGTTGGCGGTGGCGCGGGCGGTCTTGAACTCGCCACCCGCCTCGGGCGCAAGCTCGGCCGCCGCAAAAAGGCGGCCATCACCCTCGTCGATCGCAATAACACCCACCTCTGGAAGCCGCTGCTGCACGAGGTAGCCAGCGGTAGCCTGGATGCCGGGGTCGACGCGCTCAGCTACCGCGCCCACGCCTACAACCACCACTTCCGTTTCAAGCTGGGCAGCCTGAGCGCGATCGACCGGGACAGTCGTACCATCACCCTGGCTCCCCTGCTCGACGACGACGGTATGGAAGTTCTCCCCCAGCGCACACTGGGCTACGACATCCTGGTGCTCGCGCTGGGCAGCGTAACCAACGACTTCGGCACCCCCGGCGTGCGTGAAAACGCAATTTTCCTCGATGCCCCGGCGCAGGCCGAAAGGTTCCACAGCCGCCTGCTCAACGACCTCCTGCGCCTCAACCGGCGTGCGGAAGATCATGAAAGCGCGGTCTACCGCGTGGCGATTGTCGGTGGTGGCGCCACCGGCGTGGAGTTGTCGGCGGAACTGCACAATACCTTCACCACGATGAAAGCCTACGGCCTGGAAGGGCTAAGGCCCGAGCAACTGCAGATCAGCCTGATCGAAGCTGGGCCGCGCATTCTCCCCGCGCTGCCCGACCGGATCGCTGGCGCTGCGCACCATGAGCTGGTGGAGTTGGGTGTCAGGGTGCTCACCAACACGGCGGTGGCCGAGGCGAAGCACGGTTGCTTCATCACCCGGGAGGGCGAGGCCATCGAGGCGGATATGCTGGCCTGGGCCGCCGGGGTCAAGGTGCCGGACCATTTCGCCGGCATGGCGGAGCTGGAAACCAACCGCATCAACCAGTGGGTCGTGCGCCCGAGCCTGCAGACCACGGCGGACGACTTCATCTACGCCATTGGCGACTGCGCGGCCTGCACCATGCCCGACGGCAGCCGGGTGCCGCCGCGGGCCCAGTCGGCCCACCAGATGGCGAGCCACGTTTACCGCAATATACTGCGCCAACTAGAGGGTGACGAAGAACTGGCGGAATACCGCTACGTGGACCATGGATCGCTGGTGAATCTCGCGCGCTACTCCACCGTGGGCAGCCTGATGGGCAACCTGACCCGGGGCAGCATGAAGATAGAGGGCCGCATCGCCCGGGTGATGTATATAGCGCTTTACCGGATGCACCAGGTGGCCCTGCACGGCTGGTTCCGCACCGGCTTGTGTATCCTGAGTGACAGCATCAACAAGGTGATCCGGCCGCGGCTGAAGCTCCACTGAGCTTGGGCCCGAGCTCCCACAATAATACCTGACGCTGGAATCCGGCCCTTGCGGGCTTCAGCCCAACAGTGGCTTGGCCACCTGCAGCACCGCCTTGAAGCACTTCGGGTTGCCGGCGACGATGTTGCCGGACTCGAGGAAGTTCTCGCTGGCGTTCACATCCGCCACCAGACCGCCCGCTTCCTTGACCAGCAGTGCTCCGGCGGCGATATCCCACTCGGCCAGACCGATTTCCCAGAACGCGTCGAAGCGCCCGGCGGCCACATAGGCCAGGTCCAGCGAGGCAGCACCGGCGCGGCGGATGCCGGCGCACTGGCCGGCCAGTAGCTCAAGTGATTTCGCGTAGCCTTCCAGTTGCCCGTCGCAGTGACCCTTGAAGGGAATGCCGGTGCCGAGCAGGGCGCCATCGAGGTTGGGGCGCTTGCTGACCCGCATTCGACGTCCGTTCAGCTGGGCCCCGCGTCCGCGGGAAGCGGTGAATTCTTCGCGGCGCACCGGGTCGACGACCACGGCGTGCTCCATCTTGCCCTTGTGCAGGCAGGCGATGGATACCGCGTAGTGGGGGATGCCGCGAACAAAATTGGTGGTGCCGTCCAGGGGGTCGACCACCCAGCGGTACTCGGCGTCAGCGTCCCCGGTCAGGCCGGTTTCCTCGGAGAGGATGGCGTGCTTGGGGTAGGCCTTCTGCAGCTGGTAGACGATTTCCTTTTCGGCGGCGACATCCACCTCGCTGACGAAGTCGTTGATATCCTTGCTCAGGACGTCGATACGGTCGAGGGTATCCGAAGCGCGCACGATTGACTCGCCGGCTTTGCGGGCAGCGCGCAGTGCGATGTTGACCATCGGTTCCATATCGATTTCCCTGGGAGGTGGACGGGCGCGCGATTATAGAGCAAGTCACTATAAGTTATAAGTGGAAATCTGCTAGACTTCGCGCCCCGAAAATACCCCGGCACCCCCCGGAAACGCCCCTGTAGACATGAATTTCGACAATATTCGCATCGTTCTGGTCAATACCACCCACCCGGGTAACATCGGCGGGGTGGCGCGGGCGATGAAAAACATGGGGCTGTCGCGTCTTTACCTCGTCGAACCGCGAGCCTTTCCCCACGAAGAGGCCACCTGGCGAGCGGTTTCCGCGGGTGAGCTGCTGGATAATGCGGTGGTGACCGCCAGTCTGGAGGAGGCTATCGCCGACTGCCAGTTTGTCGTCGGTACCAGTGCCCGGGGCAGGCGGATTCCCTGGCCCGTGCTGGACCCCAGGGCCTGCGCGGAACAGATCGACCAGCACTCCGGGGACGAACAGGTCGCCATCCTCTTCGGCCGCGAAGACCGGGGCCTGACCAATGAGGAGTTGCAGTCCTGCAACCTCCACCTGCATATCCCCACATCCGCGGACTACAGTTCGCTCAACCTGGCGATGGCAGTGCAGGTCGTCACCTACGAGCTGCGCATGCGCCTGGACCAGGCCAGCCTGCCGGCAAGCGCCGATGCGGAGTGGGACGCGCCCTTCGCCACCAGCGAAAACATGGAGCGCTTCTACCAGCACCTGGAGGAAACCCTGGTGGGTATCGAGTTTCTCGACCCCCAGGCGCCGCGCCAGTTGATGACCCGCTTGCGCCGGCTCTATGCCAGGGTTCGCCTGGACGAGATGGAACTCAACATCCTGCGCGGTATCCTTACCGAGACCCAGAAGTGGGTGGCGCGTGGAAAATCCGGCGGCGAGGACTAAAGACCTAGCAAATTACTAGGACTTATAGTTGACCAAAACACTCGGTTATTGCATACTTTCCGGGATGGAAAAATCAGGGCCGGAAGTATGCGACTGACAACCAAGGGGCGGTACGCCGTGACCGCGATGCTGGACCTGGCACTGCACGGTAGTGGTGGCCCGGTAAGCCTGGCCGACATCTCCGGGCGGCAGGATATCTCCCTGTCCTACCTGGAACAGTTGTTCGCCAAGTTGCGTCGCAACGAGTTGGTGACCAGTGTGCGTGGCCCGGGTGGTGGGTACCGCCTGAGTCGCGACCTCGACGACATCTATGTCGCCCAGATCGTCGATGCCGTCAACGAGGCGGTCGACGCCACTGGCTGTGGCGGCCGCAGCACCTGCCAGCAGGGCGAAGTCTGCCTGACGCACCACCTCTGGTGTGACCTGAGTGACCAGATCCACAATTTTCTCAGCCAGATCAGTCTGGCGAACCTGGTCGAACGACGGGAAGTCCAACAGGTTTCCGCCCGCCAGGACGCCAAGGCAGACGATACAGCCACCCTGGTACTGAGTGAGGCCTGATCCGGCCAACGGAGTTTAATCGAGCATGCAAAAACCGATTTATTTTGATTACCAGGCGACCACGCCCGCCGACCCCCGCGTCGTGGAGAAGATGGTCGAGTGCCTCAGCATGGAGGGTAACTTCGGCAATCCCGCCTCCCGTTCCCACTTCTATGGCTGGAAGGCCGAAGAGGCGGTGGAGATCGCTCGCCGCCAGGTGGCCGATCTCATCGGCGCCGACCCGCGCGAGATTGTCTGGACCTCCGGTGCAACCGAGTCCGACAACCTGGCCATCAAGGGCGTTGCCCACTTCTATCAGCAGAAGGGCAAGCACATCATCACCTCGAAAATCGAGCACAAGGCGGTGCTGGACACCTGCCGCCACCTGGAGCGCGAGGGCTTCGAGGTCACCTACCTCGATCCGGATGAAAACGGCCTGACAACCGCAGAGATGGTCAAGGCTGCGCTGCGTGATGACACGATACTCGTCAGTATCATGCACGCCAACAACGAGATCGGCGTGGTCAATGACATCGCGGCGATAGGCGAAGTCACCCGCGCGGCGAAAGTCCTGTTTCATGTGGATGCCGCCCAGAGCGCGGGCAAGATCCCCATCGACCTGGAAGAAATGAAGGTCGACCTGATGTCCCTCTCCGCCCACAAGATGTACGGCCCCAAGGGCATAGGGGCACTCTACGTGCGGCGCAAGCCGCGGGTGCGCCTGGAGGCCCAGATGCACGGCGGCGGGCATGAACGCGGCATGCGCTCCGGCACCCTGGCCACCCATCAGATCGTCGGTATGGGCGAAGCCGCACGCATCGCGCGCGAGGAGATGGCCGACGAGGCCCTGCGAGTGTCCGCATTGCGCGACCGCTTCTGGAAAGGCATCAGCGATATAGAGGAAGTTCACGTCAACGGCGATATGGAAAACCACCTCCCCGGGGCGATCAATGTCAGCATCGCCTTCGTCGAAGGCGAGTCCCTGATCATGTCGCTCAAGGACCTGGCGATTTCCAGCGGTTCGGCCTGTACTTCAGCCAGCCTCGAACCGTCCTATGTGCTACGGGCACTGGGCCTGGACGACGAGCTGGCGCACAGTTCACTGCGCTTCAGCTTTGGCCGTTTTACCACGGAACAGGATGTCGATACCGCCGTCGAGCAACTGCGCGGCGCCGTCGGCAAGTTGAGGGAGCTCTCGCCCCTCTGGGATATGTATCAGGATGGTGTTGACCTCAGCACTATCGAATGGGCTGCTCATTAGGAGGAGATTTACCATGGCTTACAGTGACAAAGTACTGGACCATTACGAAAACCCCCGCAACGTGGGCAAACTCGACGACGGCGACAGCAGCGTCGGCACCGGCATGGTCGGTGCACCGGCCTGCGGCGACGTGATGCGCCTGCAGATCAAGGTCAACGATGAAGGTGTCATCGAGGACGCCAAGTTCAAAACCTACGGCTGTGGCTCCGCCATCGCTTCCAGCTCCCTGCTCACCGAGTGGGTCAAGGGCAAGAAACTGGAAGAGGCGGAGTTGATCAAGAACACCGCCATTGCCGAGGAACTGGCGCTGCCCCCGGTGAAAATTCACTGCAGCGTCCTCGCCGAGGATGCGATCAAGGCAGCGATCAAGGACTTGCGCAGCAAGCGGGGAGAAGCCTGATGGGCGTCAGCCTGACCGCTTCTGCAGCCCGCCATATTGCCTCGCAACTGGAAGGTCGCGGCAAGGGGCTGGGCATTCGCCTCGGTGTCACCACCTCGGGCTGCTCCGGCATGGCCTACGTGCTGGAGTTCGTCGATGAACAGGCGCCGGAGGACGAGGTCTTTGAGGACCACGGCGTCAAGCTGTTCATCGACCCCAAGAGTCTCGCTTACCTGGAAGGCACCGAACTGGATTTCGTGCGCGAAGGGCTGAATGAGGGTCTGCAATTCCGTAACCCCAACGTCACAGGTGAGTGCGGCTGCGGCGAAAGCTTCACCGTCTAGGGCCAGTCTAAGGCCCGGCCACCACTGGATTCAACGCCCGGTATGCCGCCCCTCGATTTCAAGCAGAACTACTTCCAGCTCTTCGGTCTGGCGCCGTCGTTTTCCCTGGACGCCAGTTCCCTTGCGGAGCGCTACCGGCACTTGCAGCGCGACCTGCACCCCGACCGGTTTGCCAGCGCACCAGCGCATGAGCGCAGGCTGGCCATCCAGTATTCCGCCCTGGTCAACGAGGCCTATTCGACACTCAAAAAGCCCCTTTCGAGGGCGGAGTACCTGCTGCAGCTGGCGGGAATGGAGCGTCAGGCCATCGGCGCCCAGCAGGTCGACGGCGGCTTCCTGATCGAGCAGATGGAATTGCGGGAAAAGCTCGAGTCGCTGCCCGGACTGGTGGAGCCGGAGCCGGTGCTGGAGCACCTGGTGGCTGAAATTGGCGCTGATTTCCTCGCCCACCAGGCGGAATTTGAATCGGCCTACGAGGCCAACAATTTGCCTGCCGCTGCCAGTGCCTGCGTCAAGATGCAGTACCTGGACAAACTCCTGCAGGAGGCGGAACAGGCAGAATCGGATTTACTGGATACTTGAATGGCACTGCTCAAAATCGCTGAACCCGGACAATCACCGCTACCGCACCAGGTAAAGCGGGCGGTGGGCATCGATCTCGGAACAACCAATTCCCTGGTGGCGACTGTTCGCGGCGGACGTCCCGAGGTGCTGCTGGATGCGACGGGCGACTTCATGCTGCCTTCCGTGGTCAGCTACGCCGACACGGCCCCGGTCGTGGGCGCGGCGGCAAAGCGCCTGGCCAGTGAGTATCCCGCTGATACCCTGGTCTCGGTCAAGCGTTTCATGGGGCGTGGCCGCGCCGACAGCGCAGCCGAGGCCAGTCGCTCGCACTACCGCCTGGCGGACAACGCGGAAGGCATGGTTCGCTTCATTACCCGGGCGGGGGAAGTCAGCCCCGTGGAGGCGTCTGCCGCCATACTCTCGGTACTGGAAGCGCGCGCGCGGGAAAGCCTCGGTGGCGAGGTAGAAGGTGCCGTTATCACGGTTCCCGCCTATTTCGACGAGGCCCAGCGGCAGGCGACCAAGGATGCGGCGCGGCTCGCAGGCCTGCCAGTGATGCGCCTGCTCAACGAGCCCACGGCGGCGGCAGTCGCCTACGGCCTGGATTCGCAAGAGGAGGGCGTGGTCGCCGTCTACGACCTCGGCGGGGGCACCTTCGATATCTCCATTCTGCGCCTCAACCGCGGTGTTTTCGAGGTGCTGGCCACCGGTGGTGATACTGCCCTCGGCGGTGATGATTTCGATAACGCCATCGCCCACTGGGCACAGGAGCAGGCGGGAATCCAGGCGCAAGACGGCGGGCAGTACCGCGCCCTGCTGGCGCTCTCGCGTGAAGCCAAGGAGGCTCTCTCCGCCAAGGAGGCCGTGACTCTGGAGCTTGGCAGCGTCTTCGCCGCAGCGGGTCCACTGGAACTCACCCGGGAGCAGTTCGAGGGCCTGATCCAGCCCCTGGTCAAGCGCACTCTGCGCGCCTGTCGTCGCTGCCTGCGCGATGCTGGCGTGGACGAAGTCGACAATGTGGTACTGGTTGGTGGCTCCACCCGGGTGCCGCTGGTTCGCGATGCGGTCGGCGAGAATTTCGCTCGCGAACCGCTCGCAGGGATAGACCCGGATAAAGTGGTCGCCATCGGCGCTGCGATCCAGGCGGACATACTGGTGGGCAACCGGCCGGACGGCGATCTCCTGCTGCTGGATGTGATTCCGCTCTCCCTGGGACTGGAAACCATGGGCGGCCTGGCGGAGAAGATCGTGCCGCGCAACACCACCATCCCGGTGAGTCGGGCGCAGGAATTCACCACCTTCAAGGACGGCCAGACAGCCCTCGCGCTGCACGTGGTGCAGGGCGAGCGCGAGCTGGTGTCAGACCTGCGCTCCCTCGCGCGTTTCGAACTGCACGGAATTCCCTCCATGGTTGCCGGCGCGGCCCGCATCCTGGTGACTTTCCAGGTGGACGCTGACGGTCTGCTGCAGGTTTCGGCCCGGGAGGAAACCACCGGGGTGGAGAGCAGCGTCACCGTCAAGCCTTCCTTCGGTCTCAGTGAAGACGAAGTCACCCAGATGCTCCAGGCCTCGTTCAGCCATGCCGAGGAAGACAAGTCCGCCCGGCAACTCGCGGAGCGGAAAGTGGAGGCGGAACAACTGTTGCAGGGTCTGGAAGCCGCCATCGCCGCCGATGGCAGTCAACTGCTCAGCGCCGAGGAGTGTGCAGCCCTGCATGAAAAAATGCAGGTCCTGGCAGAGCTTCTCGGCGGCGACGATATCGCCGCAATCCGCGATACTACAGAGACCCTCGGGCGCGCCAGCGAGGCCTTTGCGGCGCGGCGAATGGACCGCAGTATCCGGGAAGCCCTGTCCGGGGTCAGCCTGGAGTCGCTCGACCAGGAGGTGGACCAGTGACCCGGATAGTTGTTCTGCCGAACGAAAATATCTGCCCGGAAGGCGCCGTTGTGGAGGCCGATCCCGGCGAGAGCATCTGCAGGGCGCTGCTGCGCAACGGCATTGAGGTCGAACACGCCTGCGAAATGTCCTGCGCCTGTACCACCTGCCACGTGGTAGTGCGTGAAGGATATGATTCGATGGAGCCGCCGGACGAACTGGAGGACGACTACCTCGACAAGGCCTGGGGTCTCGAGCCCGACTCCCGGCTGTCCTGCCAGGCGATCATCGCCGACGAGGACCTCGTGGTGGAGATTCCCCGCTACACTATCAACATGGTTTCCGAACGGCATTGAGGGGGTACTGGAATGCGCTGGACCGACGTGCACGACATCGCCATCGAACTGGCTGACACCTATCCCGGGATCGACCCCCTGACCCTGAATTTCGTCGACCTGCGCGACCAGGTACTCGCGCTGCCCGAATTCGATGACGATCCAGAGCATTGCGGCGAGAAGATTCTCGAGGCGATCCAGGCGGCCTGGATCGAGGAAGTGGACTGAGATCGCGGCCCCGGTAGCGGTCGGCAACTAGTCGGGGAAGCGCCCGCTCCGCCCCCATGTGAGGGCCGAGGGCCCCCGGTGCCCGGCGGGAATATTTCCACATCCCGCTCTTTTTGTCTAAATCCATGATTTTCTGAGGAAAAATTAGCCCGGCGCTCGGCCTTGCGAGGGTGAAAGGCGTGGCTGAAATCCGTATAATTGCGCGGCCTTTGAGCGCGCTGCCACAGGCCGGGCCCCGGACGGCTCCCCACGGCAGGCGCATACCCGAAAAAATCACCTTCTGGAGAACACCATGGCAGTTGAACGTACCCTGTCCATCATCAAGCCCGATGCCGTTGGCAAAGACATCATCGGTAAAATCTACTCCCGCTTCGAGAGCAATGGCCTCCAGATTGTTGCGGCTAAAATGCTGCGCCTGTCAGACGTAGTCGCCGGCGGTTTCTACGCCGAGCACCGCGAGCGTCCCTTCTTCAAGGACCTGGTTGAATTCATGACCTCCGGCCCCGTCGTAGTGCAGGTACTCCAGGGCGAGGACGCCATCGCCAGGAACCGTGAACTGATGGGCGCCACCAACCCGCAGGAAGCCGCGGAAGGCACCATCCGCGCCGACTTCGCCTCCAGCATCGACGCCAACGCCGTACACGGTTCCGACTCCCCGGCTTCCGCCGAGCGCGAAATCGCCTACTTCTTCGCGGCCAGCGAGATCTGCGAGCGCTGAGAACTGCCGTGGATTCCGTGATCGCCACATCCGCCAGCGCCACCGGGCAGAGCGACAAGGTCAATCTGCTCGGCCTGCCGCTGGCAGCCATGGAACAGTTCTTTCTCGATATGGGGGAGAAGAAGTTCCGTGCGCAGCAGGTTCTGAAGTGGATTCACCATCACGGTGTCACCGATTTCGAGCAGATGAGCAACCTCGGCAAGGGCCTGCGGGAAAAACTCGCCGACCGTGCCGAGGTTCGACCGCCACAAATCGTCAGCCAGCACGATTCCGCCGACGGCACCCGCAAATGGGCCATCCGCGTGGATGGGGGCGGGTTGGTTGAATCCGTGCTGATTCCCGACGGCAACCGCGCCACGCTCTGTGTTTCTTCCCAGGTGGGCTGCAGCCTCGACTGCAGTTTCTGTTCCACTGGCAAGCAGGGTTTCCAGCGCGACCTGAGCGCCGCTGAGATCATCGGCCAGGTATGGCTGGCCATCGATTCCTACCAGGCTTTCCAGCCAGGCAAGGGTCGTGTGGTCACCAACGTGGTGATGATGGGCATGGGCGAGCCGCTGATGAACTTCGACAACGTGGTGGCGGCCATGGACCTGATGATGGAGGATAACGCCTACGGCATCTCCAAGCGACGGGTCACCCTGAGCACTTCCGGCGTCGTGCCCGCACTCGACGATCTCGCCAGAGTCAGTGAAGCATCGCTGGCTGTTTCCCTGCACGCGCCCAATGACGCCCTGCGCAACGAACTGGTGCCGATCAATCGCAAGTACCCGATCGCACGCCTGCTTGAGAGCTGTCGCAACTATATTGACGCACAGAAGGACACCAAGCGCGTGGTCACGGTCGAATACACGTTGATCGCCGGTATCAACGACCAACTGGAGCACGCCCGGGAACTGGCGGAACTGCTGCGGGATTTCCCCTGCAAGATAAACCTGATTCCCTTCAACCCCTTCCCCCAGTCGGATTACCGCCGCCCCAGTGGCAATGCGGTGTCACGTTTCTGGCAAGTACTGGTGGATGCGGGATATATTGTCACCGTGCGGACCACACGCGGGGACGACATCGACGCAGCCTGCGGCCAGTTGGTCGGACAGGTGGTGGATCGCACCCGGCGCAGCCAGCGCTATCGCGATGCCGCGCAACAAAAAGAACAGAACGCAGGTTGAGAGCGAGATATGGCGCAGTGGGGCACGACAATTAAACGGACGGGCGGAGCGGCAATGCTGGCGCTGTCGCTGATGCTGGGTGGTTGCATTACCACCACCGAGGGCGGATTCACCGAGAAGGCCGACCCCGGCGAGGCGCTGGAACTGCGTGTGGAACTGGCGCGCAAGTACATCGGTGAGGGTGACTGGGACAACGCCAAGCGCAATCTCCAGACCGCCTACGACATGGACCCTGACAACGCCGAGGTCCACGAGGCCTTCGCGCTGGTGTACCAGAGCACCGGCGAATTCGAAATGGCGGAGAAGAGCTACAAGACGGCTATCCGCCTGAACAAGAAGTTTTCCCGGGCGCGTAACAATTACGCGGCCTTCCTCTACTCCCAGGAACGCTTTAAGGAAGCAGAGGAACAACTGGAATACGTAGTCCAGGACACGCTCTACAAGGCCCGGCCCCAGGCCTTCATCAATCTGGGCCTGTGCCGCGAGCAGCTGTTTGACGCGCCCGGCGCGGAAGAGGCCTTCCAGAGGGCGCTGACCATGGATCGCGGCAACCGGATCGCCTTGCTGGAACTGGCGCAGCTGCGCTTCGATGCAGGGGATTTCGCCACTTCCGGCCGCTACTACGCGACCTATCGCAGCGTGGTGCGCCAGCAGTCCGCCCGCGGTCTCTGGCTGGGAATTCGCCTTGCGCGGGAAACGGGTGACTCGGACGCGGAAGCGAGTTACGCCCTGGCCCTGGCCAACCTGTATCCGGATTCCGCAGAGTACGCCGCCTTCAAGCGGAAACCTTGAAGAGAATTCACCCTGACGTCTGCCGGCGGCGAGACGCCGGCTGTTGAGCCATGACTACCGAATCCCCGATCAAGCGCCGCAAGTCCCGACAGATTCATGTCGGTAATGTCGCGGTAGGCGGTGACGCGCCTATCAGCGTACAGAGTATGACCAATACCGAGACCTGCGACGTCGCGGCCACGGTTGCCCAGATTCGCGCCATTGCCGAGGCGGGTGCGGATATCGTCCGGGTTTCCGTGCCGAGCATGGAAGCCGCGGAGGCCTTCCGTGAAATTCGCGCCAGCGTCGAGGTGCCGCTAGTGGCGGACATTCACTTCGACCATCGCATCGCCCTGAAGGTCGCCGAGTATGGTGTCGACTGCCTGCGCATCAACCCGGGTAATATCGGCCGTGACGAGAAAGTGCGTGAAGTCATTGCCAGTGCCCGGGACAAGGGCATCCCGATTCGCATTGGTGTCAATGCCGGTTCGCTGGGCAAGGACCTGCAGCGCAAGTACGGCGAACCCACCGCCGAGGCGCTGGTGGAATCCGCGCTGCGCCACGTTGATATCCTCGACAAACACGATTTCCAGGACTTCAAGGTCAGCGTCAAGGCTTCGGAAGTCTTCATGGCCGTGGAAGCCTACCGCCTGCTGGCGCGACAGATCGAGCAGCCCCTGCACCTCGGCATCACCGAGGCGGGCGGTCTTCGCGGCGGCACGGTGAAATCCGCCGTTGGCCTGGGCATGCTGCTGATGGATGGCATTGGCGACACCATCCGCATATCCCTCGCCGCAGATCCGGTGGAGGAGGTCAAGGTTGGCTTCGAGATTCTCAAGAGCCTCAAGCTGCGCACCAATGGCATCAACTTTATCGCCTGTCCCAGTTGTTCGCGGCAGAACTTCGATGTGATCGGAACCATGAACACCCTTGAGCAGCGGCTGGAAGACATACGCACGCCCATGGATGTCGCGGTGATCGGCTGTGTCGTCAACGGGCCCGGCGAGGCGCGGGAGGCCGACGTCGGCCTGACCGGCGCCAGCCCCAACAACCTGATCTACGTGGACGGCAAGCCCGACCACAAGATCAGCAACGAAGCCTTCATAGATCATCTCGAGCAGGTCATTCGCGACAAGGCCGCGAGGCTGGAGGAGCAGCGTGCCCGGGAAAGCGAGAACATCATCCTGAAGGAGGCCTGAGCGGGCCACCGTCCAGTGGAGAAACAGTGAGCGAGATTCGAGCGATCCGCGGGATGAGCGACATCCTGCCGGAGGAAACAGTCACCTGGCGTTACCTGGAGAGCACCGTTGCCGAGTTGCTCGCCAGCTACGGCTACGGCGAAATCCGCATGCCCATCGTCGAACAGACCGACCTTTTCAGGCGGTCCATCGGTGAGGTCACCGATATCGTCGAGAAGGAAATGTACACCTTCCCCGATCGCAATGGGGAGAGTCTCACCCTGCGCCCGGAGGGAACCGCCGGCTGTGTCCGGGCAGCTCTGCAGAATGGCCTGCTGAATACTCCCCGCCGGCTCTGGTACTGTGGCCCGATGTTCCGTTACGAGCGCCCGCAAAAAGGCCGCCAGCGCCAGTTCCACCAGATCGGTGTAGAGGCCTTCGGCGTCGCCACGCCGGACATGGATGCCGAACTGATACTCATGACTGCCCGTCTATGGCAGCGCCTGGGTGTCGCCGCAAATGTTCGCCTGGAGCTGAATTCCATTGGCAGCCCGCAATCCCGGTCGGCCTATCGGGAGGCCCTGATCGGCTACCTGGGGGAGCGCTTCGATCAACTGGATGAGGACAGTCAGCGCCGCATGGAGAGCAATCCCCTGCGCATTCTCGACAGCAAGAATCCCGGGACCCAGGCGCTGCTGGAAGGAGCGCCCTCACTCGAGGATTATCTCGACGAGGAATCGGCGGCGGACTTCGCGCGACTGCTTGAGTTGCTCGATGCCGCGGGTATCGCATACCGGGTCAATCCCCGGCTGGTGCGCGGCCTGGATTACTACAACAAGACGGTGTTCGAGTGGATCACCGACAACCTCGGTGCCCAGGGCACGGTTTGCGCGGGAGGGCGCTACGACGGCCTGGTGGAACAACTGGGTGGAAAGGCGGTGCCCGGCATCGGCTTCGCCATGGGCATCGAGCGGCTGGTATTGCTACTCGAGGCCCTGCAAGTGCGGGCGCCGGCGGCCGCGGAAGCCGACATTTACCTCGTCAGCTTCGGTGCCGAGGCGGAACGCGAGGCCATGCTCGGGGCGGAGCACTTGCGTGCGCTCTTCCCGGGCCTCAGAATCGTGCAGCACACGGGCGGTGGCAGTTTCAAGAGCCAGATGAAGAAAGCAGACCGCAGCGCCGCGCGTTTGGCGCTGATCTGGGGTGAGGACGAGGTCGCCAATGGCACGGTCACCCTCAAGCCCCTGCGGGGCGGTGGAGAGCAGCAAACGGTGCAAGCCCGGGAGCTGGCGGACATATTGCGCAAAACCCTGCAACAGCAGGACTAATAAGGAAAGAGGATCAGACAGACGTGGAAAGTTATCGTAGCGAAGAGGAGCAGGTTGAAGCGCTGAAGCGCTGGTGGGACGAGAATGGGCGCTCGACCATCACCGCGATCATCTTCGCGCTGGCACTGGCCTTCGGGTGGCAGGGCTGGCAGCAGTTTCGCGAGGACAAGGCTGCCGCCGCCTCCAACACCTACCAGAGCATGCTGCAGGCGTTCTCCCAGGAAGAGCAGGCCGAAGGGAAGAAGCTGGCAGAGGACCTCAAGGCGGAATACCCGGGCACCACATACGCCGAGTTTGCCGCCCTGCACCTGGCGCGCGTCGCCGTGGAAGGCGGGGACATGCAAGCCGCGGAAACCCAGTTGCGCTGGGTGGTCGACAATGCCGACAGGGGCAGCGAAACATCCCGTGTGGCCCAGCTCCGCCTGGCCCGGGTCGTCGCCGAATCCGACCCTGAGCAGGCCATGGGTATCATCGAAGCGGCGGACCAGGGCAGCTTCCAGGCCGCGTTCCAGGTTGCCCGCGGCGACATCCTGATGCAGCAACAACAGCTGGATGCCGCCAGGGAGGCCTACAGCAGCGCCATGCTACTGGCTTCACGCGGTGGCCAGCAGGTAAACCTGGCCCTGTTGCAGGAAAAACTGCAGAGTCTCAGCCCGGAGGCCCCACAGGCGCTGTCGGGCGCAGGCGATGCCGCGGCGGCACAGCCGCTTGAAACCGAAATCACTGAAACCCTGCCTGCTGCGACAGTGGAGAACCAAGAATGAGCCGATTCGCCCGCCTGGCCGCAGCCGGCCTCCTGCTTTCCCAGCTCGCCGCCTGTAGTACGGTCGGCGACTGGTTTGGCAGCGATGACGTCGACCCGACGGAACCCGCGGAGCTGGTCGATATCGACCAGACGGTGAAGATTCGCAGGCTGTGGTCCGAAGGCGTGGGCGACGGGCAGGGCCGCGGCCTCTACAAGCTGCAGCCGGTGATCGACGGCGGCACCATCTACGCCGCCTCTACCGATGGTGAAGTCGTCGCCATCAGTCGCGAGGACGGCGACGAATTGTGGGACGCGGACCTGGATACACAGCTTTCCGGCGGTGTCGGTGTCTACGACGACGCCCTGTTCGTGGGCACCAACGACGGTGCAGTGCTGAAGCTTTCCGCGGCCGATGGTGAGGTCCTGTGGTCCTCCCGCATGCAGGGCGAGGTCCTCGCGCCGCCCCAGAGCAACGGCCGGGTCGTGGTGGTACAAACCTATGACGGCAAGCTGCAGGGGCTCGACTTCGATAGCGGGGAGCGCCTGTGGACCTACGACAGTGACGTGCCGGTGCTGACCATTCGCGGCACCAGCACGCCCATCATCAACGGCGATGCGGTCTACGCCGGCTTCGCCAACGGCAGGGTAGTGGCCTTCAATATCGATTCCGGTGGCGTACTCTGGGAGGTGCGCGTAGCCATCGCCCAGGGGCGCTCGGAAATCGACCGCATGGTCGATATCGACGGCAGCATGGTGCTGGCGGGCAGCGAGCTTTACGCCGCGAGCTACCACGGCAGGCTGGTGGCCATCGATGTGGCATCCGGCCGCCGCATCTGGCAACAGGACATATCCTCCTACTCCGGGGTCAGTCAGGGCTTCAACAACGTCTACGTGGCGGATGAAGACGGCACCCTGAACGCCTTTTACCGCAACGGGCAGGGGCTCCGCTGGCAGCAGGGCGCGCTGGGCTATCGCGGGCTTTCCCGACCGACCCCGGTAAGCAGTTACCTGGCGGTCGTGGATTTCGATGGCTACCTGCACCTGGTTTCCCAGGTGGACGGCGAATTCGTTGGCCGCGACCACATTGGCGGTGACGGCGCGCGTGCAGACATGTTATCTGACGGTAATGTACTTTATGTATTCACCAACGACGGCGATCTCGCCGCCTATGAGATAACGCCGCGCAACTGATGCTTCCGGTTATCGCCCTGGTAGGGCGCCCCAACGTCGGCAAGTCGACACTGTTCAACCAGCTCACCCGCAGCCGGGATGCGCTGGTGGCCGATTTTCCAGGCCTGACCCGCGACCGCAAATACGGAGAGTCGAAAATCGGCAATCGCCCCTTCGTCGTCATCGATACCGGCGGGATAAGCGGCGAGGAACTGGGGATCGATTCGCAGATGGCAGGCCAGTCGCTGCAGGCGATCGAAGAGGCCGACGCGGTGCTCTTCCTCGTCGACGCGCGGGAAGGCCTGAACGCAGCTGACGAGGCGCTCGCCCGGCACCTGCGCCAGCGCAACAAATCATTCCACCTGGTGGTGAACAAGATCGACGGACTCGACGAGAATGTCGCCCTGGGGGACTTCTATTCCCTCGGCATCGAGTCGATATTCGCCATCGCTGCCAGTCATGGCCGCGGCGTCCGTTCAATGATCGAGGCGGTTCTGGCGCAATTCCCTGCGCCGGAGGATGAAGAACTCGAGGAGGGCGATCGCTTCGCCAGCACCCGGGTGGCGATCGTCGGCCGCCCCAACGTGGGCAAATCCACCCTGGTCAACCGACTGCTCGGCGAGGAACGGGTGGTCGTGTATGACCAGCCGGGCACGACCCGCGACAGTATCTACATCGATTATGAGCGCGACGGCCGCGAATACACCCTGATCGATACCGCGGGGGTGCGCCGGCGCAAGAATGTGAAGGAGACGGTGGAAAAGTTTTCCATCGTCAAAACCCTGCGCGCCATCGACGACGCCAACGTGGTCATCATGGTGATGGACGCCCACGAGGGCCTGGTAGAGCAGGACCTGCACTTGCTGGGGCACTGCATCGAGGCGGGTCGGGCGCTGGTGCTTGCGATCAACAAATGGGATGGCCTGGAATCCGACAAGCGCGACTGGATACGCCATGAACTGGAGCGGCGCCTGTTCTTCGCCGACTTCGCCGAGTTGCATTTCATCTCCGCGCTGCATGGAACCGGTGTCGGGCACCTCTACAAATCCATTGATGCCGCATACCAGGCCGCGACGCGCAAGCTGTCCACCAATCACCTCACCCGCATCCTCGAAGGGGCGGTGGCGGAACATTCCCCGCCGATGATCAACGGCCGCCGGATCAAGCTCCGTTACGCCCACGCGGGGGGGCAGAACCCGCCGCTGATCGTGATCCACGGCAACCAGACCGGCAAGGTACCGACGAGTTACTACCGCTACCTGGAGAAGACCTTCCGACGCGAACTGCAGCTCAGTGGAACCCCCGTGCGGATCGAGTTCCGCACCTCGGAAAACCCCTACGCGGACAAGCGCAACAAGCTCACCCAGCGCCAGGTACAGCGCAAGCGCCGTATGATGGCGCACGTCAAAAAGAGCAAAAAGAAGAAAAAGTAAGCCTTTCCAGGGCGCTGTTTGCTTGGCTCTTCCAACACAACTATCTGATTCATAGAGGAAAAAATATTTTTTCCTCTCCCGGCTTGCGCCTTCATAATATGGTGTTATAGTTATGTATAACACTAGATCATTGAGGTAGGGATCATGCACATCAAAACGAGAAGGCAGGTGTTAACGCATCGCAGCGACCGCGCTCTGGTACACCTCGGTTTGCTGCTCCTGTGCCTGATGCTGAGCGCCCTGGGCCTGGGCTTTTCCGCCCTCTGGTGCTTCATCCCGGCGGCCGCGCTGGTGGAGTTGCTCTCGCTGGCGTCGCCTCGCGCCAATGTACGGAGGATGTGAGCGGTGGCCCGCAAGACGACAGTTGCGCTAGCCTGCGTGCTCACCGCGCTCTCGCCCCTGGCTTTCGCCGGGGCCGCTCTCCCCGTTGGCGCGGATATGCTGATGGCGCACCTCGGTGCCTGCATCGGTGCGATGAACGACAACCTGGGCATGCTGGCCTCGACTGTCATGGGACCGCAGGCGGAACGGGTATTCTCCCTGCAGGCGCTGGTCGATGTCCTCGGAACCGGAGTCATGACTGCGGCGCTCATCGCTCCGACGGCCTTCCTCGCCGACTGGGCCATGGGTCGTCGCGAAGACAGCGCTGACAATGCGGGGGAAAAGTCGGATGTTTGATGTGAATTGGAAAGGTAGCAGCATGAAGGACTGGATTTTTGGTGTCGCCGTGGGCCTGCTGGCCTGGGGAGCGAATGCGGAGACGCTGCAGGTAAGCGATATCGGCAGGGTGGTAGCTGTGCAGGTCTTCGGCGGTGTCGAAGTGGAGATAAGTCAGGGCGATGAAAGCGAGCTGCTGATCCGCGGTGATCAGTCGCAACTGGACAAGCAACCGTTCTTCATGCGTGGTCGCACCCTGATGCTCGGTAGCTCAAGGCAGTTTCCCAAGGAGAACTTCTCCGACGTGCAGTACAAGTTGACGCTTCCTGAAATACGCGAAGTGCGTATCGCCGGCAGCGGTGATGTATTCGTCAAGCCCTTCGAAACGGACCGGCTCGACGTAAGGGTGGATGGCTCGGGCAATATAAAGCTGTTTTCCCTGCGCGCCGGTGAGGTCGATCTCTCTGTCTCCGGCTCCGGGGATATCCAGGCGGCGGAACTCGAGGCCGAGGCCTTGGAAATGCTGGTTTCCGGATCGGGTGACATCGCCCTGGGGGATCTCGCCAGCGACCGGATCGAGGCAACCATCACCGGTTCCGGTGACATCAGCGCGAAGGACAGCCACAGGAAAGCCCAGATTATCGAGCTGCGGATCATCGGTGGGGGAGCGGTCGATCTCTCACCGGTCGACAGTGATGCAGTTGAAATCCAGGTCGTTGGATCTGGCGACGCGCGCGTCGGCGAGGTGCTCAGACTGGAAGTCTCAATTATTGGCAGTGGTGATATTTACTACGCAGGCGACCCCGTAATCGACAGTTCCATCGTCGGTTCCGGCGACCTGAACCGGCGCGATTGAAGCAGGGGCGGGCCCGTGAGCGTGGAATGGAACGACAGCCAGCCGATCTACCGCCAACTGCGGGACCTGGTCGCACGGCGAATCATGGACGGCACCTTCCCGGAAGGTGAAGCGGTGCCCTCGGTGCGCCAGGTGGCCTCGGATTACCAGATCAACCATCTCACCGTAGGTAAGGCCTACCAGGAACTGGTGGATGCGGGCCTGCTGGAAAAGCGCCGCGGCCTGGGCATGTTCGTCCGCGATGGCGCGCGTTCCTCGCTCACTACTGACGAAAAACAGCGTTTTATCGATGAGGAATTACCCGCTTTCGTGCAGCGCGCGAGGGTGTTGGGAATGAGTACCGCGGATGTGGTGGACTTGCTGCAGCGTGAAACAGGGGAGGAAGCATGAACAACGTTGTTGAGGCACGTGGGCTGACACGCCGCTTCGGCAGTTTCACGGCCGTCGACAAGGTCGACCTGAGCATAGGCAGCGGGTCGGTGCTGGGCCTTATCGGGCCCAACGGTGCCGGCAAGACTACATTGCTGCGCTCCCTGCTCGGCCTGTCGGCCTACTCGGGCGAACTGAGCGTGCTCGGCCGCGACCCGCTCCGGGAGCGCGCCAGGCTGATGGAAGAGGTCAGCTTTATCGCCGATACCGCGGTGCTGCCGCGCTGGATGCGGGTCAGCGACCTGCTCGACTACACCGCTGGCGTCCACTCCCGATTTGACCGGGGCCTGGCGGAGCAATTGCTGGCCGCCACCGACGTGGGCCTGAAGAAGCGCATCCAGACCCTGTCCAAGGGTATGGTCGTGCAACTCCACCTCGCCCTGGTGATGGCCATCGACGCACGCCTGCTGGTGCTTGACGAGCCCACACTGGGCCTCGACCTGCTTTTCCGCAAGCGCTTCTACGAACAGCTGATTGCCGACTATTACGACCAGGAACGCACAATCATCATTTCCACGCACCAGGTGGACGAGGTGCAGCACCTGCTCACGGACGTCATCTTCATCGATCGTGGCCGCATCCTGCTGTCGCGCTCGATGCAGGAGATCGAGGAGAATTTCGTCCAGCTCAACGCGGTGGGCGAAGCGCTCCCGCGGGCCCTCGAGATTCCCCACCTGGGCTCCCATGCGATCCTCGGCGGGAGGGCGATCATCTACGACGGGGTGGGCCGGGAAGCCCTGAAACCCTTGGGCGAACTGCGTACGCCTTCGGTTTCAGACCTGTTCGTGGCCATGCTGGGAGGTGACAAATGACGACCATTCCGCGAGGTGTGCGCCTCTTTACCCTGGTGCAACGCGAGCTGCGCGAATACCGGATCTCGCTGGTCTGGACTCCGATTGCCATCGCCAGCCTCCTCAGTGCGTTGATGCTGGTCAGTGTCCTGCTCGGCGGCCGGATTGCCGCTTTCGGTGACGGCATGATCGAAGTGATGTTCGACCGGGAAATGGACCTGGCGCCGGCGATCGTGATCGAAGTCAAACACGATGACGACGCCTCCGTGCCTGCACCACCGGCGCCTCCCTCTACGGAGGGTACTCTGGTGGCGAAGCCCACCGAAGCGCCGCTGCCGGAGGAAGAATGGAATTTCTCCCGCGAGTGGCGCTTCGAGGCAGACGGTCGCAGGGACAGAGGGGAATACTCTACCCGCAGTGAGGGCGGGCTCGATCCGGTGCTCGGATTGCCTCACCTCCTGCTGATGATCGTATTGGTGCTGGTGAGCGCGAATTATCTCCTGGGCTGTCTCTACACAGACCGTCGTGACCGCAGTGTCCTGTTCTGGAAGTCCATGCCGGTTTCCGAGTGGGAAGAAGTCTCCGCGCGGCTGGGTATTGCGTTGATCGTGGCCCCCGCGATTTTCATCGCAGTCTCCATATTGCTGCAGTTGGTCCTCGTACTGCTCGCCATGCTGCTGGTCTGGCAGCTCGACCTCAATCCCTTTGAGAGTGTGCTCGGCACGGTGAATTTCGGCAGCCTGTTCGCGCGGCAACTCGGTGGCTGGTTGCTCACTGCGCTGTGGATTGCGCCGGTCTACGCCTGGCTCCTGCTGGCGTCCAGCTGGGCCCGCCGTTCACCTTTCCTCAGCGCGCTGGCGCCGGTGGTCGCGCTGGCCCTCGCTGAAATCATCCTGTTCGGCAGCCAGCATGTAATGCGTGCGGTCAGCCATCACCTGCCGGGTTTCATCGGCGGTGGAAGTCAGGCCCAGCCGGTGCTCGATAGCGTCTACTGGCAGGGTTTTGACTGGGTCGGCCTGGTCTCCGGATTGCTCTTTGCCGCCGCCTGTGTGGCGGGGGCGGCCTACCTGAGACGCTATCGCTTTGAAATCTGAGCCGCGGCCGGGGCGATTTGGCCCTGGCCTGCTTGTTGCCGCGGCTTTCATCGGTCCCGGCACGGTAACCACCGCGAGTGTCGCCGGGGCGGGGTTTGGCTACGCCTTGCTCTGGGCTCTGGTCTTCTCGGTCATCGCGACCATCGTGTTGCAGGAAATGGCCGCGCGCGCAGGGCTTGTCACTCGCCAGGGCCTGGCCCGGTCCCTGCGGGAGAGTCTCGCGGGCCACTGGCTGGCGATGCCCGCCGTCGGCCTGGTGGTGGCGGCGGTAGGTCTCGGCAACGCCGCGTACCAGGGCGGCAACCTGATCGGCGCGGCGCTGGGCCTGCAGGGACTGAGCGACTGGGATCGGCGCTGGTGGGTGCTGCTGGTCGCCGCGATCGCCGGGCTCCTGCTGTCCAGTGGACGCTATCGCCTGATTGAAAAATTCCTGGTCGCCATGGTGCTGACGATGAGTGTGGTCTTCCTCGCTACCTTCGTCATGCTCTCCCCGGACTACTTCGAACTCCTGCGCGCGGCGTTGACGCCGAGCCTTCCCCCCGGCGCCGCCCTGACCGTGCTGGCCCTCGTCGGCACCACCGTCGTGCCCTACAACCTGTTTCTCCACGCCAGCGCGGTTCAGGAAAAATGGGGAAGCGAGCTGGCCACGCGGCCCGCGCTGCGCGCGGCGCGGCAGGACACCGGGTTTTCCGTGGTCGTCGGCGGGCTGGTCACCCTGGCAGTCATGGGTACGGCGGCCGCCGCCTTCCACGGCAGTGACGTCGAGGTTTCGGCGGCGTCGATGGCGGCGCAACTGGAGCCCCTGCTGGGCCCCGCCGCCCGGTACTGCTTTGCGGCCGGCCTGTTCGCCGCGGGTCTCAGCAGTGCGATCACCGCGCCGCTTGCCGCTGCCTATGCGGTCTGCGGCGCGCTGGGTTGGGAGAACGATCTCGCTTCCTGGCGTTTCCGCGCGGTTTGGTTACTGGTGCTGGCCTGTGGCGTGGTGTTTGCGCTGTGGGGCAGCAGCCCGGTGGCGGCGATCCTCTTCGCCCAGGCCGCCAATGGCCTGCTGCTGCCGGTGTGTGCCTTTTTCCTTCTGTGGGTGATGAACCGTTCGCCGCTGCTCGGTGAGTACCGCAATGGCTGGCTCAGCAACCTCGCGGGTGGCGCGGTGCTGCTGGTGACCCTGGGCCTGGGCATGGTCAAGATCCTCGGTGTAATGGGCCTGATATAGGCTCCCGGGCCGTTGGCCTGCCCGGAGTAAGATTCTCCAAATGAATAGCAGTTATGTGTGCCATATATTTTATTTATGGCCAGCGCGAGCCTATGATTCGTTCCGAAATCCAGCCGGTACTTGCTTCCGGCGCGGGAACCGAGTCAACCAGTCCTTACGGAGTAAGACCATGTCCCTTTACCAGAACGACATCGCCGAGATCAGCCGCCTGCGCGAACAGCAGGGCAGCCCCTGGAATGCTATCAGCCCCGAGTACGCCGCCCGTATGCGCGCCCAGAACCGTTTCCGCACCGGGCTGGACATCGCCCGCTACACTGCAGCCATCATGCGCAAGGACATGGCCGAGTACGATGCCGATCCCGCGCAGTACACCCAGTCCCTGGGTTGCTGGCACGGTTTCATCGGCCAGCAGAAGCTGATCTCCATCAAGAAGCACTTCAACAGCACTGACAAGCGCTACCTCTACCTGTCCGGCTGGATGATCGCCGCCCTGCGCTCCGAATTCGGCCCGCTGCCTGACCAGAGCATGCACGAGAAGACTTCCGTGCCCGCGCTGATCGAGGAGCTCTACACCTTCCTGCGCCAGGCGGACGCCCGCGAGCTGGGTGGCCTGTTCCGCGCACTCGACGACGCGCGCGCCACGGGCGATGAAGTCAAAGCCAAAGACCTGCAAAACCAGATCGACAACTACCAGACCCACGTGGTGCCGATCATTGCGGACATCGACGCCGGTTTCGGCAACGCCGAGGCGACTTACCTGCTGGCCAAGAAAATGATCGAGGCGGGCGCCTGCGCCATCCAGATCGAGAACCAGGTTTCCGACGAGAAGCAGTGCGGCCACCAGGACGGCAAGGTCACCGTTCCCCACGAGGATTTCCTCGCCAAGATCCGTGCCGTGCGTTACGCCTTCCTGGAGCTGGGCGTGGAAGATGGTGTCATCGTCGCCCGCACCGACTCACTGGGCGCTGGCCTGACCAAGCAGATCGCCATCACCCACGAGGTGGGCGACCTGGGCGACCAGTACAACAGCTTCCTCGACATGGAAGAACTGGACGCCACTGACATGAACCACGGTGACGTGATCATCAACTATCACGGCAAGCTGGTGCGTCCCAAGCGCCTGCCGTCCAACCTCTACCAGTTCCGCAAGGGTACCGGTGAAGACCGCGTGGTACTCGACTGCATCACCTCGCTGCAGGAAGGCGCGGACCTGCTGTGGATCGAAACCGAGAAGCCGCACGTCGGCCAGATCGCCAGCATGGTGAACCGCATCCGTGAAGTCGTGCCCAACGCCAAGCTGGTTTACAACAACAGCCCGTCCTTCAACTGGACCCTGAACTTCCGCCAGCAGGTATTCGATGCATGGAGCGAGGCAGGCAAGGATGTTTCCGCCTACCAGCGCGACAACCTGATGAGCGCGGAGTACGACGATTCCGAACTGGCTGCGGCCGCGGACGACAGGATCCGCACCTTCCAGGCGGACGCCGCTCGCGAAGCGGGTATTTTCCACCACCTGATCACTCTGCCGACCTACCACACCGCCGCGCTGTCCACCGACAACCTGGCCAAGGAGTACTTCGGCGAACAGGGCATGCTCGGCTATGTTGCCGGCGTGCAGCGCAAGGAAATCCGCCAGGGTATCGCCTGCGTCAAGCACCAGAACATGGCCGGCTCCGACATGGGTGACGACCACAAGGAATACTTTGCCGGCGAAGCAGCGCTCAAGGCTGGTGGCAAGGACAACACGATGAACCAGTTCGGCTGATTATCGAGCCTTCATAAAAAGGGCGGCTTTTGCCGCCCTTTTTTGTCAGTTTCTGACACTTCGCGCGGCTCTTTGAAACTGGCTGTAAGTTGTCAAGCAATGCCCTCTGGATTAGGCTTAGGCCTACAAAAACAAGCAGGGGATGGGCGTGGACAATCGAAGAAAAACTATTATCGTAAACCGCAGTTTCCAGCACCGATTTGCAGTCGTGTTGGTGGCGCTGACTGTCTTGCTCTGCAATCTGGTCATTCTCTTCAAACTGCTTCTGCCGGGCGATAACCCGCTTGTCATGAGCACATCTGCAGCTTTATCTATAGGTATTATTGAGCTCATCCTGGTGGTCGGCGTCTGGTACGCGAGCCTGCGCGCGAGCCATCGGATCGCCGGCCCGGTGTATGTATTCACCCGGGAATTAAGGACGGTTGGGGAAGGCAATCTCACAGCCCGAATCAGCCTGCGGGAACAGGATATGTTCAGCGAGGCGGCGCAGGACATCAACGCCAGCCTGGAGCAACTCGCCGGCCGGGTGGAACGGGTGAAATCGGCGGCACGTGAATTGCAGGCAGCACAGGCAGCAGGCGCGGATTGCAGTGCCAGGCTCGATGAATTACTCACCGAACTGGATTCGCTGCGCACTCAGGCGGAGGGTTGAATCATGAAACACGATGCAACGCAGTCTCCCGCAAGTGTCGAGCAGGAGCGCAAGGCGCAAGGCGGTTTTACAGTCATCGAACTGATGATCGTAGTGACCATCGTCAGCATCCTGGCGGTTATCGCGATGCCGGCTTACCTGGAATATGCAACACGCTCCAAGGTCGGCGAAGCGATGGGTTTCATGGGCGAGGCGAAGACCTCGGTGACCGAAAGTTTCTACAGTAATAACTACAGGTGGCCGGCAAACAACAACGAAGCGGGCCTTGCCGAACCGGATTCCTACGACCAGTATGACTTCGTCAAGCGCCTGGTGGTTTCGGCCTCACCGGTATCGGGGACCATTACGGTCACCCTCGACCTGCCCAACACGCCCGCTCACCTGAAAAAGCTGCAGCTGGTACCGAGCACCAATCCCAACCAGGAAATCATCTGGACCTGCGGCCCCCCGCCGCCGCCTGACCCGGATGCGGTGGACGCCCGCTATATCCCTGCCAACTGCCGCTGATGATCCGGTGCATCGACCTCATTTACTGGTCGATGCGTTCACCAGGTACTGCCGCAGGAACATGATTGTCGCCTGCTGGTAGATATCGACATTCTCTTTCTTGCGAAAGCCGTGCCCCTCGTTGAGGGTGTTCATGCACCAGACTGGCAGGTCGTGTTTACGCAGGGCGGCGACAACCTGCTCAGCCTCTGTGACTGGCACCCGCGGGTCGTTCTGACCCTGCACCACGAACAGGCGGATGGAGATTTCCTCCACCCGGTTCAGCGGGCTTGTGTTTCAGCGGCGGTGTGGCGGGCCAGTGGCGGTTATACTGTGCCATTAAAACATCCAGCGTGGAGATATGATGCTGATCTCGAACTGCCGGTCGCAGCTGACCGGCTTCCGCAAGTGCTTGCATGGCACGCTTATTCCCCTTGGCCTGCTGCTGGCCCTCCTTTCCGGCTGTGCGCCGCCGCAGGAAGGTGCTGAGGTCGCCGCCAGTGCCACGGCCGGGGCCGCGGAGCCCGGCGATCAGGCGGAGCATATTACCTGGTACGAGGGAAGTGTCGAGGAGGCATTTCGCGAAGCGGAAAACTCAGGCAAGCCGGTATTCCTCTACTGGGGTGCCGAGTGGTGTCCGCCCTGCCACGAACTGAAAGCCACCATATTCAAGCGCCCCGAGTTTATCCGCCAGTCGCGACTCTTCGTCATGGTCTACCTCGACGGCGATACCGAGCGGGCGCAGCAGTTCGGCGAGCGCTTCGGGGTAATGGGCTATCCCACGGTGATCCTGTTCTCGCCAGGCGGGGAGGAGATTACACGTATCCCTGGCGGCATGGACATCCAGCAGTATGTCGGTGTCATGGACCTGGCACTGAACAGCCTGCGGCCGGTTGCCGGCCTGGTGGATGCGGTAGCCGCCGGCGAAGCGCTGTCCCGGGAGGACTGGCGCCTGCTGGCTTATTATTCCTGGCAGCAGGATCGTGGCAGGGCCCTGGGGGAGCAGGATCTGGCGAGCGTCGCGCGGACACTTGCAGATGCCTGCCCGGCCGACTACGAACTGGAAAAGAGCCTGCTGCAAATGCTGGCAGTGCGCAGCTGGGCAGTGCAGAAGGAGCGTGAGGCCGGCCTTGGCGAAGGCTATCGCGACTGGGTGATGTCGGTACTGGACAATCCCGTTCTGAGTCGGGCGAATCTCAGCAGCCTCGCCTGGTACGGCGGCGCCCTCGTCGACTCCCTGAACGCGACCCCGGCCCAGCGATGCGGTATGGCGGATGCCATCATGAGCAGGCTGGACAGCGCGCTCGACGACGTCTCGATCGCGGTGTTGACCCGCCTGGATGTCCTCTACGGAGAGGTGGAAGTGCTGCAGGCAGCGCAGGGAGAGCTCACTGCTGAACAGGCTGGGAAAATCAGCCGGCGCGCGGTTGCGATGCGTGAGGAAGTGAACGCCTACCAGTTGCACGCGGCCCTGTATTCACTGGCGGAACTCTATCACCTGCTGCACGACGATGCCGCCACGCGGGCGACCCTGGAAGAGGGTATGGCTGTGTCCAAGCAGCCTTATTACTTCACGGCGATGCTGGGCGACCTGGAGCGGGAGGCTGGCAATACCGAGTTGGCCCTGAAATGGTATCGCGAGGCCTGGAATACCGCGCGGGGTCCCGCCACCCGGGTTCAGTGGGGGAATATCTACCTGTCGGCACAGCTCGAACTCGGCCCCGACGACCTCGCGGCAATCGAGAGTGCCGGGGTGATAATGATGGATGAGCTGGCGGAACAGCCGGAGGGCCTGCGCCAGCGCAGCGCCCTGCGCATGCAGCGCCTGGGCAGGCAGCTGCGGGAGTGGTCACTGCAGGCGACTGCCGAGGGCGAAGCGCCGGGTGCACGGGAGGCGCTGCTAAGCCGCCTGCAGCTGCGTTTCCAGGGCGTCTGTGCGCTGCAGCAGGAGCGCCCGCCGGTCTGTGACAGTTTCGCCACGGAGGCGCCCGCCTCCTAGGTGTCGCGCCTCGCGCGCGCTGGCTGGGCCTACTTTCGCTGGGAGGCCCGGTAACCACGCGGTGAGCTGCCGATGGTATTGCTGAACTGCCGAGAGAAATACAGCGGATCCTCGTAGCCCAACTGCCGGGCGATGGCCCCTACACCGAGCTCGGTAACGTCGAGCAGGTGGCAGGCCTGCTCCATCTTCAGGTGGAGGAAATGCTTGATCGGCGAATAGCCGGTGAGCTCTTTGTAGCGGTGGGAGAAATGGTACTTGGACATGTTCGCCACCGCGGCGAGATCGTCCAGGGTGATCGCCTGGTCCAGGTGCTCGAGCATGTAGGCCTGGACCTGTTCCAGCGGCAGGCCGCTCTGGGCGCGGGCCTGCTGTGCACTGACTTCCTGGGCGATCTGGCTCAGCAGGTGGCGCAACTGGTTCGCGGCGAGGATGAAGGCCCGTGTCGAGTAGCCGGTGCGGCGCACTTCCAGCAGGCTGGTAAAAGCGCCGATCAGTCCGGGTGAGACCCCCGCATCAACCACCGGGCGTCCTTCACGGTAACCCATATGCTGCAGGAATACGCGGGTACTCGCGCCCTGGAAATGCACCCAGAACAGGGTCCATGGGTCTGTGGGGTCGGCTTCATAGTGGTGCGCCAGTCCCTGGGGCAGCAGGGCCATCTGCCCCGCCCGCAGGCTGCCGGACCACTCCCCGGTGCGCAGCTGTGCCTGCCCCGCGGTGCAATACAGTACAAGGTTGTCGTCGTGGCGTTCGCGTTCCATGCGGTGGCCACGCGCACTCGGGTAATAGCCCATGGCGGTGGGGTAACAGTCCTTGGTCAGCGGGTGCCTGGCCAGCTTCTCGACCATGAAAGAGGGCGTCAGGAAGCGGATTCCCGCCTCTGGCAGGGGCCATTTTGAGGGATTGCTCATACCGCAATATAGTCCATAAAAATCCCAATTTCGTCAATGCCGGGGCGGGAGGCGCGTGCTAGAATCCTCGCCCACAAAGCTCAACCCCGTCAGAGGAAGTCACCATGGCAGAAGAAAAGACCGCCAAGCAGGAAATCGCCGAGATGATCGAGCGCGCACGAGTCGCGCAGGCGCAGATTGAAAACTACACCCAGGAGCAGATCGACGAACTGATCACTGCCATGGTGTACGCCGTCGCCCGCGACGACCGCGCCGAGGAAATCGCCCGTTTCACCGTAGAAGAGACCCAGCTGGGCAACTACGAAGGCAAGTACCTGAAGATTCACCGCAAGACCCGCGCGACCCTGCTGGACATCATCGACGACAAGTCCGTGGGCGTGATCGAGGAACTGCCCGAGCGCAACATCGTCAAGATTGCCAAGCCCGTGGGCGTGGTCGGCGCGCTCTCGCCCTCCACCAACCCGGAGGCCACTCCGGTGATCAAGGCGATCTCCGCCGTCAAGGGCCGCAATGCCATCATCGTTGCACCGCACCCCCGGGCGAAGCTGACCAACAAGATGATCTGCGACTACATGCGTGAAGCCATCGTCAAGATGGGCGCGCCGGCGGACCTGGTGCAGAGCATCGATGTCCCCTCCATCGAGAAGACCAACGAACTGATGGCCCAGTGCGACCGCGTACTGGCCACCGGCGGCGAGGCGATGGTCACCGCCGCCTACTCCTCCGGTACGCCCGCCCTGGGTGTGGGTGTCGGCAATGCGGTCATTACCGTGGACGACACCGCCGACCTCGACGAGGCCGCCGAGAAAATCCGCACCTCCAAGACCCTGGACCTGGCGGCTTCCTGTTCGTCCGACAACTCCGTACTGGTATTCGAATCCATCTACGACGAGTTCATCGCCAAGCTGCAGGAGCAGGGCGGTTACATCATCGAGGGCGACGACAAGGAAAAGCTGCGCTGCACCCTGTGGGAAGACGATCACCTGAACGCCAAGGCGGTGGCCCAGTCAGCCGCCAACATCTGCGGCATGGCCGGTATCGACCTGCCGGAAGGCAAGACCTTCCTGATGGTGCCGGAGCAGGGTACCGGTGTTGACTACCCCTTCTCCGGCGAGAAGCTGTCGGTGACCATGGCGGTATACAAGGTCAAGGACATCGACGAGGCCATCGACCTGACCAACCGCATCCAGGCCTACCAGGGGCAGGGCCACAGCTGTGGCATCTACTCCTACAACGATGACAACATCATGAAGCTGGCCCTCAGCACCCGCACTTCCCGGGTGATGGTCAACCAGCCCCAGGCACCTTCCAACAGCGGCAACCTGTGGAACGGCATGCGCCAGACTTTCTCCCTGGGCTGTGGCTCCTGGGGCGGCAACTCGGTGAACCACAACATCACCTGGCGCGACCTGATCAACGAGACCTGGGTCTCCAAGCCGCTGGCCGAAACCAAGGTGATTCCCGCCGACGAAGTGCTGTTCGGGAAGGTTCTGGACAAGCTCCAGTAAGACCATGGATTTCGCCCTCAGCGAAGACCAGAAGGCCTTTGCCGAAAGCGCAAGGGCCTTTGCCGAGGGGGTGCTCGCCCCCAACGCCGCCGAGTGGGACGCCACGTCCCACTTCCCGGTGGCGGAACTCAAGCAGGCCGGTGAACTCGGGTTCATGGGCATGTACACCCCCGAAGACGCCGGCGGCCTCGGCATGTCGCGTCTCGATGCCAGCCTGATTGTCGAGGAACTCGCCAAGGGCTGTACCGCGACAACCGCTTTCCTCACCATTCACAACATGGCCACCAGCATGGTGGGCAAGTACGGCACGGATACTGTGCTGGAAAACTGGTGCCAGGACCTGGCCATGGGCAGCAAGCTGGCGTCCTACTGCCTGACCGAACCTGGTGCGGGTTCCGACGCGGGCTCCCTGCGCACTACCGCGGTTCGTGAAGGCGACGAATATGTTGTCAACGGCTCGAAGGTATTCATTTCCGGCGCCGGCGAAACCGACGCGCTGGTGGTAATGCTGCGCACCGGCGACGCCGGCCCCAAGGGCATTACCGCGCTGCTTATCCCGGCCGATGCCGAGGGTGTCAGCTACGGCAAGAACGAAGAGAAGATGGGCTGGAAATGCCAGCCCACCCGCCTGATCAGCTTCGACAATGTGCGTGTACCCGTCGCCAACCGCCTCGGTGAGGAAGGACAGGGCTTCGCCATTGCCATGGAAGGGCTGGACGGCGGCCGTATCAATATCGCCACCTGTTCCATCGGTACCGCCCAGCAGGCGCTGGAAGAAGCTGTCGCCTACGTGCAGGATCGCAGCCAGTTCGGCAATGCCATCGCCGATTTCCAGGCTACCCAGTTCCGCCTCGCGGACATGCTCACCGAACTGGTGGCGGCACGGCAGATGGTGCGGCTGGCGGCCTGGAAGCTGGATAGCAAAGATCCCCAGGCAACTACCTATTGCGCGATGGCCAAACGCTTCGCCACCGACAAGGGCTTCGAGATCTGTAACGAGGCCCTGCAACTCTTCGGTGGCTACGGCTACATCAAGGAATACCCGATGGAGCGGCATGTGCGCGACACCCGCGTGCACCAGATCCTCGAGGGCACCAACGAAATCATGAAAGTCATTGTCTCGCGCCGCCTGCTCATGGAGGGCGCGCTGGAGGTTATCAAATGAGCCTGAGCACGTCGGACAAACTCAAGCTGGAAATCCGCGGCCACACTGCGCTGGTCACCATCGACAACCCCGCGGCCAACACCTGGGACACGGAAAGCCTGCCGGCCCTGAAGGACCTGGTGGAAAAACTCAACGCGGAAAAGTCGGTCTACGCACTGGTGCTGACCGGGGCAGGCGAGAAGTTCTTCTCCGCCGGTGCCGACCTCAAGCTCTTTGCCGATGGCGATCCCGACAATGCCGGCCTGATGGGCCGGCTGTTCGGCGAAGCCTTCGAGGCGCTTTCGGATTTTCGCGGAGTGTCTATCGCGGCGATCAACGGTTTTGCCATGGGTGGCGGCCTCGAAGTCGCCCTCGCCTGTGACATCCGCATCGCCGAAGAGCAGGCCGCACTTGCACTGCCGGAAGCGAAAGTGGGCCTGCTGCCCTGTGCCGGCGGCACCCAGCGGCTGGCATGGCTGGCTGGCGAGGGATGGGCCAAGCGGATGATCCTCTGCGGCGACCGGGTCAAGGCGGCGAAGGCACTGGAAATTGGCATCGTCGAGGAAGTTGTGCCCACCGGCACGGCACTGGAGAAAGCCCTGGCGCTGGCCGAACAGGTGGGCGAGCAGAGCCCGCTGGCGGTCGCTGCATGCAAGCGCCTCATCCACAGCGGCCGGGACATCGCCCTGGCACGCGGTCTGGAAGAGGAGCGCCGCGAATTCGTCGATCTCTTCTCTACCGAGGACCAGCGCGAGGGCGTCAACGCCTTCCTCGAGAAGCGCAAGCCGGAATGGAAGAACGCCTGATGTCCGACGCCGTACTGTTTGAAGAGCTCGACGCGGCCACCGGGAAAGTCGGTCGTGTCACCCTGAATGTCGAGGCCACGCTCAACTCCCTGACCCTGGAAATGGTCGACCTGCTACAGGCGCAGCTGGATGCCTGGGCCGGCGATGAGAGCATCGCCGCGGTGTTTATCGAAGGCGCCGGCGAGAAAGCCTTCTGCGCCGGCGGCGATGTACAGGCCCTGCACCGGTCCGCTGTCGCCAGCGCTGGCGGTCCTTGCGAGGAGGCGGAGGCGTTTTTCGAGCGCGAATACCGCATGAATTACACGCTTCACACCTATGCCAAACCACTGATCTGCTGGGGCCATGGCATCGTGATGGGCGGTGGCCTCGGGGTGATGGCGGGGTGTTCGCACCGCGTGGTGACCGAACGCACGCGTATCGCCATGCCCGAGATCACCATCGGCCTGTTCCCGGATGTGGGCGGCAGCTGGTTCCTCAATCACGCGCCGGGAAAAACCGGTGAGTTCCTCGCCCTGACCGGTGCCTCGGTCAACGCGGCGGACGCCATCTATATCGGCATTGCCGACCGCTTCATACTCAGCGAGCAAAAGGACGCGGTCATCAGCTGTCTCCTGCGCAAGGAATGGTCGAGCGACGCCAGCTACAACCACGCGCTGGTGCGCCGGGTGCTGCGGCCCTTTGCCGAGCAAAGCCTGGCCGCCTCTCCGGCGGGGCAGGTGGAACCCCATGCGGCGACCATCGCCCAGTTGCTCGACGGCGACGACATTCACGCGGTGATCGACCAGATCTGCGGGCTCGAGACCGACGATCCCTGGCTGGGAAGGGCCCGCGACAGCCTCGCCCACGGTTCACCCCTGGCGGCCCTGTGGATCGACCGGCAGCTCTTCGAAACCCGCCACATGGGCCTGGCCGACGTCTTCCGCGCGGAGCTGCAACTGGCAACCAACATCGTCCGCCACCCGGAGTTCGCCGAAGGCGTGCGCGCCCTGTTGATAGACAAGGACCGCAACCCGGCCTGGCAGTACAAAGCGTCAAGGGAAGTACCTGGGGACGTGCTGGATGGCTTTTTCCGCGCCCCCTGGGCTGAAAACCCCCTGTCGAACCTGGCCTAGAACCAGGCCGGGATCATAAGTCCTGGGGCCGGATACGGCCCGGGAGCCAGGGGCGAAATTGTGGGAGCTCAGTCTGTGAGCGATCGCCCACGAAGTGGGCTCCCACAGGCCCGTGAAACACAATAACCGGAGATAGCAATGGCAACAGTACTCTTTATCGGCCTCGGCAACATGGGTGGCCCCATGGCCACCAACCTGATCAAGGCCGGCCACGAGGTCACAGTTTTCGACCTTTCCGAGCAGGCCCTGGCCCAGCTGCGTGAGGCCGGCGCCAGCGTTGCCGCATCCGCGGCGGAAGCCGCCCCCGGCAAGGACTACATCATCTCCATGCTGCCCGCGGGCAAGCACGTCGCCGGCACCTACCTCGGCGAGGACGGCCTGCTGGCAAAACTGGACGCGAAAACCACGGTTCTTGATTGCAGCACCATCGACGCGGCCACCGCCCGGGAAGTCGGCGAGGCGGCAGCTGAAGCCGGTATCGGCTTCATGGACTCCCCGGTCTCCGGCGGTGTTGCCGCGGCGGCGGCGGGAACCCTCGCCTTCATGTGCGGCGGCAGCGCCGACACTTTCGAGAAGGCGAAGATCATCCTCGCCGACATGGGCAAGAACATCTTCCACGCCGGCCCTCCCGGCGCCGGACAGGTGGCCAAGGGCTGCAACAACATGCTGCTCGCCATCCACATGCTGGGCACCTGCGAGGCCCTGGAAATGGGCGCCCGCAACGGCCTCGACCCCAAGGTTCTCTCGGAGATCATGCTCGCCAGCTCCGGGCGCAACTGGTCCCTCGAAGTCTACAACCCCTACCCCGGGGTCATGGAGAACGCGCCTGCCAGCAAGGGCTACCAGCCGGGCTTCATGATCGATCTCATGGCCAAGGATCTCGGCCTCGCCGGCGGCATCGCCGATGCGGCGGGTGTCGACAACCGCATGGGCAAGCTGGCGCGCTCCATCTACGAGCAACTGCAGGCTGACGGGCAGGGGCAGCGGGATTTCTCCGCTGCTCTGGAATCCTACCAGGACTGACTACCGCCCCTGTAGGAGCTCACTCTGTGAGCGATCCGGCGCTTCGCAAACCGCATCCACCGGGGATTTTACCCGCGCTCCTCCAAGGCGTTCTGAGTCGTCGCACGGGCAAAACCCCCGCCGGATGCTCGGCCCAGTGCGAGTCCTCAGCTGCACACTGGCAGGGCGGCAGGGGTCCAGCTGCATTTGGGTTCCCGGCGCGAGTATAAACGCTTTCGAGTGCCGGGGACCCAAATGCAGATGGAGCCCGGAATTTGGCACCAGAGGGGACAGGATGGGTGCCACAAACCCGCATCCGCCGGGGATTTTACCCGTACTCCTCCAAAGCGTTCTGAGTCGTCGCACGGGCAAACTCCCCGCCGGATGCTCACCCTGTGCGAGTCCTCGGCCGCCAACTGCTTCGGCGTCAGGGTTTCGGCTCTGTTTGGGTTCCCGGCGCGAGTATAAACGCTTTCGAGTGCCGGGGACCCCGACAGAGACGAGGCCCGGATCGTGGCACCATAGCCGGGAGAATGGTGCTATGGAGCCCACCTGTCGCCCAATCAGGCACATTTTTCCTCCGGCCGAATTTAATGCCTCCCAGCTCTTGCAATTCCATTTCAAAGCACTGAGTATATATACAGTACTTACACAGCAGAGTTGGGGAGCAAACAATGGACGCCAATAAAGAGAAAGCACTGGAAGCAGCACTGGCCCAGATCGAACGTCAGTTCGGTAAGGGTACCGTCATGCGGATGGGGGACAAGGAGCCCGAGGCTATTCCGGCTATTTCCACTGGCTCGCTGGGCCTGGATATCGCCCTCGGCATCGGCGGCTTGCCCCGCGGTCGTATCTGCGAAATCTACGGGCCGGAGTCTTCCGGCAAGACCACGCTGACCCTGCAGGTTATCGCAGAGGCGCAGAAGCTTGGCGGTACCGCGGCCTTTATCGATGCGGAGCACGCACTTGATCCCAGCTACGCCGAGAAACTTGGCGTGGAGATGGACGACCTGATCGTCTCCCAGCCGGATACCGGTGAACAGGCTCTGGAAGTGGCCGAAATGCTGGTGCGCTCCGGTGCGGTAGACGTGCTGGTGGTGGACTCGGTGGCGGCCCTGACGCCGAAGGCGGAAATCGAAGGCGAAATGGGTGATTCCCACGTTGGCCTGCAGGCGCGACTGCTCAGCCAGGCCATGCGCAAACTGACCGCCGCCATCAAGCAGACCAATTGCCTGGTGATCTTCATCAACCAGATTCGCATGAAAATTGGCGTTATGTTCGGATCGCCCGAGACCACGACTGGCGGTAACGCGCTCAAGTTCTACTCTTCCGTCCGCCTGGATATCCGCCGTATTGGCGCGGTGAAGGAGGGCGACGAGATTGTCGGCAACGAAACCCGGGTGAAGGTGGTCAAGAACAAGGTTTCGCCGCCATTCAAGCAGGCGGAATTCCAGATCATGTATGGCAAGGGCATCTACCACATGGGCGAAGTCATCGACTGGGGTGTCAAGCTCAATCTGGTGGACAAGTCCGGCGCCTGGTATTCCTACAAGGGCGACAAGATCGGCCAGGGCAAGGCAAATGCCTCCAAGTTCCTGGACGATAACCCCGCCGTTGCCAATGAGATCGAAAGCAATATCCGCGCTCAGCTTCTGAACACGCCAAAACCGGTGAAAGCCGCCGCGGAAGCCGAAGTGCCGGCGGACGAAGACTAAGCGCTTCGTCCCGGTTTTTGTTGATCACTCTTCCCATCAGGCGCCGGGGTTCCACTTACCCCACTCTCTGCCCCGGCGCCTTTTTTATTCCCGGAACAGCCTTTCTTCCTCCCCATGGCTGATAAAAACCCACTGGACACTGCGACTGATATCCGGCGCTCGGCCATGGACTTGCTCGCCCGTCGCGACCACTCCCGTCGTGAGCTGCGTGACAAGCTCCGGCGTCGTTACAGTGATGAAACCCTGATCGAAGAGCAAATTGAGCGCCTTGCCAGTGAAAAATTGCAGAGTGATGAACGCTTCGCCGAGAGCTTTTTACGTCAGCGGGTGGGCAAGGGCTATGGGCCCCTGCGGATACGCCAGGAACTGAAACAGCGCGGAATCGGCGAAGGGCTCATCTCGTGGGCTTTTGAGACGGCGTCAGTCGAGTGGTCAGAGCTTGCCGGCAGTCTGGTGCAGCGCAAGTTTGGTCCCCGCCCAGCCAGTGATCTGAAGGATAAAGCGCGCCGCTCCCGGTTTCTCCAGTACCGCGGTTTCAGCTACGAGCACTACTCCGAGCACCTCGAATAAATCTTGCGTCGCTGCCGGAATGGGACTAGTTTTCGGGCGAGGATTTGGGATGCCTGGAGCAGCAGCTTGACGTCTGTCGATGGCATCCAGCGACAATGGGGCGAGGCGAATGGCGAGATTGACGTTTCTGGGAGCTGCCCGCGAGGTCACCGGTTCCTGCCACCTTCTGGAATCCCCCGCCGTGGGGCGCGTTTTGCTCGACTGTGGAATGCACCAGGGTGGCGATGCGGTCAAGCGCCTGCACGCGGAGGAATTCGCGTTTGATCCCTCTACGATAGATAGCGTATTTCTCTCCCACGCCCACCTCGATCATTCCGGTCTGTTGCCACGGCTCTATCGCGAAGGATTTCGCGGCGAGATCCTGTGCACGCTCGCGACGACGGAATTACTCGAAATCCTGTTGAAGGACGCCGTCGGCCTGTATTTGCGTGACCTCGAGCATGAGAATCTGCGCAATGCCCGCAGGGGGCGGGATCTCGTCGAGCCGCTGTACGACCAGAACGATGTCGAGGCCGTGTTAAACCTCTGCAATGGGATTGCTTTCGGTGAGCATGTTGCGCTTGGTGAGGCCGCGACGGTGATTTTTCACGACGCGGGCCACATACTGGGTTCGTCGATTATCGAAGTGCAGTTGAACGAGGATGATTCAGTAAAAACCCTGGTTTTTTCCGGTGACCTGGGAAAGCAGGATTCGGTCCTGATGAATCCGCCCAGCCGCCTTTCCCACGCCGATGTCCTGCTGGTTGAAAGTACCTATGGTGACCGCGAGCATCGCAGCGAGGAAAACTCCCAGGAAGAACTAAAAGAAATCCTGCACGACACCTGGCGCCTCGGGGGCAACGTAATGATCCCCGCGTTCGCCGTGGGACGAACCCAGGATATTCTGTTCAATCTGGGTTGCCTCCACCAGCAGGGGGAACTGGATGAGTGGCAAATATTCCTCGACAGCCCGATGGCCATCGCCGTAACCAAGGTCTATGACCGCTGGATCAAATTGCCCGGCTGCGCCGAAGTAAGGCAGCTGAGCGAACTGCATCGAAATTCCCTGGAGCAATTTCTGCCGACGCTGCAACTCACGCGGGAGGTGGAGGATTCCATGGCTATCAACCGGATCAAGTCCGGCGCCATTATCATCGCGGGCAGTGGCATGTGCACGGGCGGTCGCATTCGCCATCACTTCAAGCAGCGCATCTGGGATTCGCGCAATACCGTTCTTTTTACCGGCTACCAGGCCCGCGGTACCCTGGGGCGTCATATTGTCGACGGCGCCAGGCACGTGAAGCTGTTTCGCGATGACTACATCGTCAAGGCCCGGGTGGAAACCATCGGCGGGCTCTCGGCGCACGCGGGGCAGAGTACGCTGGTCAGTTGGATCGGGGAATTCCAGCCATCACCACGGGTTTGCCTCGTGCACGGGGAGCCCGAGGCGCAGGAAGCACTGGCACAACGGCTCAAGAATGAGCGCGGGCTTGGCGTCGCAATGCCCGAGCGGGGCGAGAGCATGGAGTTCTAGGCACGCCCGTATTTAAGCAGCGCCGCACCGAGGCGGTCGAGGCCCTTGTAGGAGGCCAGCGCCGGTGGCATGTCCCTGATGATGTCCAGCAACTCGGGCAGTGCACCCTCCACAGCTTGCAGCGCTTCCAGCGGGTGCAGGTAAACCCGGATCGTAAAGATTATTGCATCGCTTGCAGGCAGGCGTTTCAGCGTCTGTCGCTCCACCCGATAAAACAGTGGGGTAGCGGGCGCCGCTGTTTCTTCGGCGCCTGGAAACTGTGCCAGTTCATCGTCCGCCTGCAGCGACCAGTTGAAGCGTTCGAAATGTGGCCCGGGTCTCAGCTGGTCGAAGAAACGGTCGATGCTCGGGGACAGGCGGTGGTGAAAGCCGGGTATCGGGTCGTGGATGCCGCGAATCGGGAGAGAGAATTTTTCCGCCAGCGACCAGTGGCTGGGACTGCAAAGGCTGGCGGCGGTGAGCCGGTAGCTCCCGGCGAGCTTCTGCATCAGCAGGAGGTCGTCGGCCACCAGCAGGGACGTATTCCACAGTGGCTCCGCCGCATTCACCGGAACACAGAAATCGCCCGGCGCGCAGAATAGCATTTCTCCCTTGCGCAGGTAGTTCCCGGACTGCTCTTGCAAGAGGTGCTCATATAAAAGGGAGGCCAGCTCTTGCTGCGCCGGCAGCGATTCCGGACTGCTGCGATAGACCCCTTTGTCCAGTGTTTCGCGCAGTGCCAGTTTGTGCCGATGGTAGCGCCCTATATCCGCATCGGTTTCGATCCAGGCCCCGGAGTGCGCCTGCTTCAATCCCATGCGCAGGATTTCGCGACTGGCGAGGTGGGGCAGATAACGCAGTGCCGTGGAATGCAGGGGCATTGGCCGCTCGTCAGCCGGGCGATGTTTCAGTGATCAGCAAGCGGGGTACCGCGAGGGCGACATCGGTTTCGTTCCGGAAGCCCTCGTTGACCGCCACCCACAGGGCGTCCCGGGTCGCCAGCCAGTCGGGGAGCTGCACCCAGCAGTAAGCCGCCAGTGTGGCTTTCTCGCGGGTAATACCGGTGATGAAAACCATGGGTGCGGGCTCTTCGAGCACCTGTGGATTGGCCGACATGAATTGCAGCAGCAATTCGCGCCCCCGGCCCAGGTTGCCACCCGGCTGCAGTTCCACTTCCAGGGCCACCCGTCGCCGGGGCTCCACGGTAAAGTTGCGAATGGGCCCCGCCATGACCAGCGGGGTGGGGATGTAGAGGATCTGGCCGTCGAAGGTTCGCAATACTACCTGGTAGGCGGTTACGGCTTCGACGATACCGATTTCCCCGCGTATTTCCACCATGTGGCCTGGCATGAAGGGAACCCGCGGCAGGAAGGGGAGAAGAAAGAAGACGATAACCGCGCCGACGACAACCACGAGGATGGCGATGGCTCCAAGGCCCCTGACCGGCAGGCCGACCCGCTCTGCGGCGAGCAGGACAGTAATCACCAGGATCAGCACATATAAGGCGCCGAAGGAGACCTTCATGATCCTGGCGAAGGTGCCCTTGGGTTTGATCACCGAAGTCAGCAGTTTGTAGAGCAGGAAAACAACAACCATGCCGCCGAACATGACTGCGACAATGCTTGCGATCAGTGAGCCATAGGAGCCGACCTTGGCCAGGATAGTGCTGATGGATTCAAACATTGCCTCACCCCTTGTCAGTATTCTTGCTGTAATTTGAGCTCAGCCAGGGCTACTTCGCCGTGAGCAGGTAGCGGCGAGTGACCGCAGCCTTGTAGGCTTCAGTAGACAGGGGACTGCCCGTTGCGCGCTCAATGAGTTCATCCGGTGTGTAGAAGCAAGCGAGGGAGCGCACGTGTTCGCCCAGCCAGCGATACAGTGGCTGGAAATTCCCGCTGCCCAGTGCGGGCAGAATCTCTTCCTGCGCCTCGCAGGCTGCGCCGAAGAGTTGCGCCGCGGCCATAGCGCCCAGTGAGTAGGTAGGGAAGTAGCCGAAGGTGCCGTCGGCCCAGTGGATATCCTGCAGCACGCCGTCGCGATCGCTGTCCGGTGTGATTCCCAGCAATTGCGCCATCCCTTCGTTCCAGGCCGTGGGCAGTTCGGCGGCATCGAGCTCGCCGGCGAGCATGGCTTTTTCCAGGCGGTAACGCAGCACCACGTGCAGGGGGTAAGTGACTTCGTCCGCTTCCACCCGGATCAGCCCCGGCTCCACTTTTCGGTAAACTCGCAGCAGGTTTTCTGTATCCCAGCCCTCGCCCTCACCGCCAAGGGCCTCGCGTACCACCGGGATCAGGTAGCGCAGGAACTCCCCGGAGCGCGCCGCCTGCATTTCCAGCAGCAGGGACTGGCTCTCGTGCAGGGTCATGCCGCGATTTTCCCCCACCGGCTGGCCGCGCCAGCGTTCGGGGAGCCCGTCCTCGTAGAGGGCGTGGCCGGTTTCGTGGATCACCGCCATCAGGTTGTGGGTGAAATCCGCCTCGGAATAACGGGTAGTGATGCGAATGTCGCCGGGGGCGCCGCCGCTGAAGGGGTGGGCTGTGGTATCCAGCCGACCCCGCTCAAATGGAAAATCGAGTATCTCCATGACCTTCCGGCTCAGCTTTTCCTGTGCGGCAAGCGGGAAGGGGCCGGGCGGGGGCAGGGGGCTCGGCTGGCTCGCCTGTGTTTCGCGGATGGCGTCGATGGTCGGCGGCAGGAAAGTCACCAACTCGTCAAATATGCTGTCCACCTGGGCTTCCCTGCGGCCGGGGTCATACTCGTCCATGAGGGACTCGTAACGGCTTACCCCCAGGGCTTCCGACTTGACCGCAGCCTCTTCCCGGCGCAACTCCAGGACGCGCTGCAGTTTCGGCGCGAAGCTGGCGAAATCATTCTCCGGCCTGGCGTCACGCCAGCACATCAGGCTTTCGCTGCGCGCCCGCACCAGCGCCTGTACCAGGTCTCCCGGAACCGCATTGGCGTGCAGGTAGCGATGGCGGATTTCCCGCAGGTTGGCCCGCTGCCAGTCGTCGAGCTCATCCGCGCCGGCCTGGGCCTCCGCCAGCAAATCCGCCAGTTCGGTCGAGGTCTGCAACTCGTGCTGCATGAGGCTCAGTTCCGCTTCCACCTCCGCGCGGGCAGGCGCGGCACCCGGCGGCATCATGGTCTCCTTGTCCCAGTAGAGTATGCCGAGGGCGCCCTCCAGGTGGGCTATACGCTTGCAGTGCTGTTCAAGGCGGTCATAGGCACTCACGTGAGGCTTCCTTCGGGCTCGGGTAATGCAAAGGATAATAGCGTCAGTGGAGCGCTTTGGATATTCAGCCGGGTCGATAGGCCAGCGCTTCGCTGAGGTCCTGCTGGCGAACGGCGGGCGAAGCGGCGAGGTCCGCCAGGGTGCGGGCTACCCGCATACCCCGGTGCATGGCTCGCCCGGAGAGCTGCAATTTCGTCGCCGCCTTTGCCAGCGCCTCCCGACCCGTCTTGTCCAGTGCGCAGACTTCCAGCAGTTGCGCCGCATCGAGCTGGGAATTCAGGCAGGACTGGCGCTCCAGTTGCCGCTCGCGACAACGCTTCACCCGGGCGCGCACCGCTTCCGATGCCTCGCCGCCCCCGCTGCGGGTGAGGAGTAGCGAAGGCGCGATACGCGGCACGGTAATGTGCAGGTCGATGCGGTCCAGCAGCGGGCCGGAGAGCCGGCTGCGGTAGCGTTGCACCTGCTCCGGGGTGCAGCGGCAGTGCCGTTCGGAATCGCCGAGGTAGCCGCAGGGGCAGGGATTCATGGCCGCCACCAACTGGAATTGCGCGGGAAAGCGCAGTTTGTGGCGCGCCCGGGAAATGGTGACCTCCCCCGATTCGAGGGGCTCGCGCAGGGCTTCCAGGCACTGGCGATTGAATTCCGGCAGTTCATCCAGGAACAGCACCCCTCCGTGAGCCAGGGAGATCTCCCCGGGGCGCGGGTGGCTCCCGCCGCCGATCAGGGCAGCGGTGCTGGCGCTGTGGTGGGGGTTGCGAAAGGGGCGCCGCAGTGCGTCCTCGAGGGACTCGGAGTCATCGAAATCGCGCAATGCCAGGGCGACCAGGGCCTCCTCCCGGCTGGGCGCCGGCAGGATGCCCGGCAGCCGGCTGGCAAGCAGGGTTTTACCGGTGCCCGGGGGACCTGTGAAGAGCAGGTTGTGCGCGCCAGCCGCGGCGATCTCCAGCGCCCGCCGGGCAGCGTCCTGGCCGACCACTTCGTCGAGATCCGGGTAGTCGGGAGCCGGCGGTGCAGGCTGCTGCCCTGGCTCTGGCAGTCTGGCGCTGCCATTGAGGTGGGCGCAGAGCGTGAGCAGGTCAGGTGGCAGGAGAATCCTCGCCTCCGGTACCCGGCTGGCACTGGCGCCGCAGTCGCGGGGGATAACCAGTGTGCGATCACAAGCCGCCGCGGCCAGCGTGGCGCAGACCACACCGGGAATGCTGCGCAGGCTGCCGTCGAGTGCGAGCTCCCCGAGAAATTCGAGGCTACCGGCACCCGGCGCCTGCAGTTGCCCGGAGGCGAGCAGAATGCTCAGGGCAATGGGCAGGTCGAAGCGGCCGCCTTCCTTGGGCAGGTCCGCGGGCGCCAGGTTGACGGTAATACGCCTGTCGGGGAAGTCGAAGTGGGAATTCAGGATGGCGCTGCGTACCCGGTCCTTGCTTTCGCGAACCGCGGTGGCGGGCATGCCGACAATGTTAAAGGCAGGCAGTCCGTTGGAGAGGTGGGTTTCCACCCGCACGGGCGGAGCGCTGAGCCCCGAGAGGGCCCGGCTGTGCACTATCGATAGTTCCATGGCTCATCCCTGAGCAGCTTGGTGTCATGGCTTCGGGCCCGGGGCTCTCAGGTTTTTTTGGGCAGCGCATCCAGCGCCTTGCCCAGGGCTTCCAGTTCGGCCTCCAGTTCCTCGACCCGCGCCTGGGTGCGCCGCAGCACCTCGGCCTGTGCGTCGAATTCCTCCCGGCTGACTACGTCCAGCCGGGCCATGGCTGCCCTGGCGAGGCCGCGCATCCCTTTGTCGACTTCTCCCCTGAGTCCTGACTCGGCTGCTTTTTCGCTCATCTGGTTGAAGAATTCCCAGGGGGGAGGAGGTGGTTTTACCGCCATTGCTGTCACCGGTGTTGAGGGGCCAAGTGTGAATTCTAGGGGATTGGGCGGCTCAGGCGAAGATCAAAGTCGTCCAGCTGGTCTCGCGAATTGCTCAGAAAACGAGCAGGCAACAAGGGTCAAATGCGTCATATTGGTGCACAAAAAGCTCAGCATGGTCTACATTGGTGCCAAGGGGTGTCGCTAATGGTGCGCCCCGACTTGGGGCTTCTCCGTCACTTACTATGTAACTCATTGTAATAGCGGAAAAATATGCCATATGGCACACGCCCTGCACTCTGAGGGGCAGATTAGTATAGCGCGCATCGTGTGCCCGAGAAGTAATTAGACGTTGCAATAACTAATCTGACACCTGACCACAATCATGGAGAAAAGACAGCATGTTCAAAAAAACACTTCCCGCTGCAATAACAGCTGCCCTGCTCGCAGGCGCGGCCGCTTCAGCACAAGCTGTGGAAATTAGCGGTAACGTTGCCCTCACTAGCGACTACAAATTCCGCGGTATCTCCCAGTCTGACGAGTCCATCGCCATCCAGGGTGGGTTCGACCTGGGCTTTGAAAACGGGATCTACATCGGTACCTGGGGTTCTTCGGTCGATTTCGACACCAATGGTGGTGGCTTCGACGGCTCCCTGGAACTGGACTACTACGTTGGCTGGGCTGTCCCGATCAACGATAACATCGGCGTCGACGTCGGCTACCTGTACTACGACTATCCCGGCGATGACGGCGCTGAAGGCGACTACCAGGAAATCTACGGCAGCGTTTCCCTGTGGGACGCGACCCTGGGTCTCGCCTACTCCGACGACTACTACGGCGAAACCGGCGACTTCATGTACTACTACGCCGACTACAGCCTGGGCCTCGGTGCTTTCACCGTCGATTTCCACTACGGCTACAACGACCTGGACGAGGAAGGCTTCCTCTCCGCTGGCGCAACCTCCTACAGCGACTACTCAATCGGTGTGAGCACCAGCTGGCTGGCGGTCGACTGGAGCCTGGCCTGGGTCGGCACCGACCTCGACGAAGAGGAAGTGTTCGACACCGAGTGGGGCGATGACACCGTTGTGTTCACTGTCTCCAAGAGCATGTAAGCACACCAGACTCTGACGCGGGCGCCCTCGGGCGCCCCATATTGCCAAAGCCTACACCGGGAGAATTGTATGAAATTGATAACGGCTATCGTGAAGCCCTTCAAGCTGGACGACGTGCGCGAAGCACTGTCGGAAATCGGCGTGCAGGGCATCACCGTGACTGAAGTAAAGGGTTTTGGCCGCCAGAAGGGCCACACCGAGCTGTACCGCGGTGCCGAGTATGTCGTGGACTTCCTGCCCAAGGTCAAGATCGAAGTGGCAGTGGCCGACGGCTCCGTCGACCAGACTATTGAGGCGATCACCAAGGCCGCCAACACCGGCAAGATCGGTGACGGCAAGGTCTTTGTATCACCCCTTGAGCAAGTGGTGCGCATCCGCACCGGCGAGACTGGCGAAGACGCTATCTAAAACCCTTCTGACTTATTAGAGAGCTATTCCTATGGAAAACAATATTTTTGAACTCCAGTACGCCATGGACACCTTTTATTTCCTGGTGATGGGCGCACTGGTGATGTGGATGGCCGCGGGCTTCGCCATGCTGGAAGCTGGCCTTGTTCGTGCCAAGAACACCACTGAAATTCTGCTGAAGAACGTAGCCCTGTTTGCAGTAGCCTGTACCATGTACCTGGTCTGTGGTTACCAGTTCATGTACGACGGCGGCTTTTTCCTGAGTGGGGTCACCACTGTCGCGCAAATGGATGACGCGGCGATCGAAGCGGTACTGGCGGCCTCCGCCGAAGCCGGCTTCGGTGACATGGGCGAGTACGCCGGTGCCTCCGACTTCTTCTTCCAGGTCGTCTTCGTTGCGACCGCCATGTCCATCGTTTCCGGTGCCGTGGCCGAGCGCATGAAGCTCTGGGCCTTCCTGCTGTTCGCCATCGTCATGACCGGCGTGATCTACCCGATCGAAGGCGGCTGGACCTGGGGCGGCAAGGCTGTTCCCTTCATCGGCGAACTGTCCTACAGCGACTACGCGGGTTCCGGCATTGTGCACCTCGCGGGCGCAGCTGCTGCACTGGCGGGTGTAATCCTGCTGGGCGCACGTAAAGGCAAATACGGCCCGGAAGGCCAGGTCAACGCCATCCCCGGCGCCAACCTGCCCCTGGCGACCCTCGGTACCTTCATCCTGTGGATGGGCTGGTTCGGCTTCAACGGCGGCTCCACCCTGAAACTCGGTGGCATCGGAGTCGCCAACGAAGTGGCCAACGTGTTCCTGAACACCAACGCCGCTGCGGCCGGTGGCCTGATCGCCGCCCTGATCGTTGCCCGCATCATGTTCGGCAAGGCCGACCTGACCATGGCCCTGAACGGCGCCCTGGCTGGCCTGGTTGCGATCACCGCGGAACCTGCTGATCCCAGCCCGCTGCTGGCGACCATCATCGGTGCCATCGGTGGTGTGATCGTTGTGTTCTCCATCGTGACCCTCGACAAGTTCAAGCTCGACGATCCGGTTGGTGCCATTTCGGTGCACGGTGTAGTCGGCATCTGGGGTATCTTCGCGGTGCTGCTGTCCGACGCCGATGCGACCTTCATGGGCCAGCTGGTCGGCATGCTTACCATCTTCATCTGGGTGTTTGTCACCAGCCTGATTACCTGGTTCGTGATCAAGATGATCATTGGTATCCGGGTCAGCGAAGAGGAAGAGTACGAAGGGGTGGACGTTGCCGAGTGCGGCATGGAAGCTTACCCCGAATTCACGGGTACCAAGGGTAGTGGTATCTGATACCGTCTTGCGGGCGCATTGTTAAATGCGTGTACTTGGGGGCCTTTTGGCCCCCTTTTTTATTTCTGCCTGATAAAGTCCAGTTCGGTAGCTCCGTAGAAACCCCGCGGCTCTAACGCTTATTACCTTCAGGAACACGCCAAAAGGCACACATCCATGTGCAGGCTCGGTCGGCGACGTCCTGTCGCCTCACGGTTCCTGAAGGTAATAAGCGTTAGACCCGCTCAGTGCCAGCGACTGGCGACTGCGCACGATTCTGCCTTAACATGCGCTTAATTTACTCTGGCGACCTTTCCACCTATGATTAGTCGCACTCACCTGAGGAGAATAAAATAATGAAACTGGTAACCGCTATCATCAAACCCTTCAAGCTCGACGACGTGCGCGCTGCGCTGTCGCAGATCGGCGTGCAGGGCTTGTCCGTTACCGAGGTGAAGGGATTCGGGCGGCAGAAGGGGCATACGGAGCTTTACCGTGGCGCCGAGTATGTCGTGGATTTCCTGCCCAAGATCAAGATTGAAGTCGCGCTTGCCGACGAGGATGTCGAGCGAGTTATAGAAACCATTACCAACACTGCGAACAGCGGCAAGATAGGCGATGGCAAAATCTTCGTTACTTCACTGGAGCAGGTAGTGCGTATCCGTACCGGGGAGACTGGCGAGAACGCCATCTGATCGGTGATCAATCGGGCCCGCCCACAGGGGCGGGCTCAGCCCGTGGTTTCTGCTGCCAGGCTTTCCACTGCCGCGGGGAGCTGTGCCAGGCTGGTGATTTCCCGGTCTGCCCGCGTTCCGCCGGGCCAGTCGGCGCCCTGTGAGTTGACCCAGACGGTCAGCATGCCCAGCGCCCGGGCGCCGGCCACGTCGTGTTCCGGATTGTCTCCCACGTGTACTATCTCCGCGGCTTCGACGCCGCTGGTTTCCATTGCCGCGAGGAACATGTCCGGCGCCGGTTTGCTGGCGCCGACCTGTTCGGCGAGGAAGGCGAAGTCGAAGTACTCGGCTGCGTCGGTCTTGAATACGTCTGCGTTGCCGTTGGTGAGGGCGCCGAGGGTGTAGTCCTGCGCAAGTTGTTCGAGCACGGCGAGGGCGTCGGCGTAGAGCTCGACCTGCTGTCGCTGGTGGAGAAAGATATCGAAAGCGCTTTCCGCGCCGTGCTTCGCTTCGGATTCGCTGTAGCCCGCGGCCAGTTGTAGCTCCAGCAGCATTTGCCGGCGCATGCCGGAGACGTCGTGCAGCAGGCCGGGGTGCCGCCGCCACACGGACTGCTTGAATTCCCACAGTCGCTGGTGGTCGTAGTCGTCGATGGCGCCGGGGCGGTGCGCCAGCAGCCATTCGCGCTGGGCGGCTTCGGCCTTCAGCAGCACCGGGTCCACATCCCACAGGGTGTTGTCGAGGTCGAAGGTGATTACCCGGATGCCCATGCCAATTTCTCGCTACCTCTCAGTATCTCGCGTCATTATTTTGCATCAGTGAACCGTGCTATTTCTCGCGGCGACGCCGGGCCCGGGGGTGGGCGGCGTCATAGACCTTGGCCAGGTGCTGGAAGTCCAGGTGGGTGTAGATCTGGGTCGTCGCGATGTTGGCGTGGCCGAGCAACTCCTGCACCGCGCGCAGATCACCCGAGGACTCGAGCATGTGGCTGGCGAAGGAATGGCGCAGCATGTGGGGGTGTACGTGCTGGTGCATGCCGGAGCGCAGGCCCTGCACGCGCAGGCGGTCCTGTACGCTGCGCCGGCTGATGCGCTTGCCGCGGTGGCTCAGGAACAGGGCCCGGGCGGCGTCTTCGTCGCCTTCGCAGGGCCGGCGTTGCGCGAGCCAGTCGTCGATTGCGGACAGCGCGGCGCTGCCCACGGGCACGGTGCGGGTCTTGCGGCCCTTGCCGGTAACCGTCAGCAGTCGCGAATGGCGGTCGAGATCGCCGATATCGACGGCGGTCAGTTCGGCCAGGCGCAGGCCGGAGGAGTAGAACAACTCGGCCATGGCGCGGTCGCGCAGGGCCACCGGGTCCTTGCGGTCGAATTCGAGGTAGCGGTCCACCTGGTCGGCGTCCAGGGTTTTCGGCAGCTTGCGCGGCTTGCGCGGCGCCTGTACCGCTGACGCCGGGTTGTATTTCTCTCCCTGGGTCCGGCCCAGGTAGTTGAACCAGGAGCGCGCGGCGGACAAACCGCGCTGGATGCTGGTCGCGGCGAGGCCGCGGCGGTGGAGCAGGCTCACCCAGCCGCGGATGTCGGCTTCGACGATTTCCGCGGGGCGCCGCCGACCCAGCTGTTCACAGTGCGCGCGCAGGGAGTCGAGGTCGCGGCGGTAATTGTCCAGGGTGTGGGGCGACAACTGGCGTACATCGCGCAGGTAGACGAGGAAGTCGTCGCAGGACTGGGTCAGCACCCCGGGCACCTCAGTTGGCGGCGAGCAGTCTGGGTAGCAGGCGCACGATCACGTCGGCGATATGGGCGAGGAACAGGGTACCGGTACTGCTGGTGTAGCGGTTGGGGTCGCTGCTGCCGACCGCAATGAGGCCCATTTCCTCACCGTCCACCAGGGGCATCAACGCGGCCGAGCCGAGGCCGTCGGCATTGGGAAAGAGGTAGCGCAGTTCTTCTTCGCGCAGTACGCCGCAGACGGGTTTGTGGGAGCGGATCAGGGCACCCACTTCAATCCGGGCGCTTTCCAGGGGCTCGATGCGGCAGCGGCTATTGCCCGGCCCTTCACCGAAAAGAATCAGGCTGGAATGTTCGACCTTGAAGTCTTTCTCCATCGCGCGGCAGAAGGCGTGGTGCAGGCCGTCCAGGTCGCGGGCGTCGAGGAGTGAGAGCACCAGCGCGCGGGTATGGCCGTAGAGACGGTCGTTTTCCCGGGCGTTGGCGGTGAGGTGATTGAGGCGATGGCGCATTTCCACGTTGCGCTCGCGCAGCACACTCACCTGTTTTTCCACCAGCGAGACGGCGCTGCCTGAAGCGTGTGAGATGTGCAGGTGGTCCAGCATGTCGGGATTGCGCTGGAGGAAATCCGCGTTGTCCTTCAGGTACTCCCGCACCGTGTCGTCGTTCAGCTCCAGTTCGGAGACTGCGGCTTGCGCCTGTTCGTTTCCTGCTGCCATCTCTCCACTCCCCTGATGTGATGAGGTACCGCAGGCGGTCCTCAGATTTTTATCGTCCCCTCGAAGACCAGGGCGGTCGGTCCGGTCATTTTTACCGGCTGCCCTTCGCCAGCCCAGGATATGGAAAGCTTACCGCCCGGAAGGCGTACTGTCACTGTGCCCTTGAGCCAGCCGCGGGCGAGGCCGTAGACCACTGCCGCACAGGCACCTGTGCCGCAGGCGAGGGTTTCACCTACGCCGCGCTCGAAGACCCGCAGGCGGATTTCCTTCTCGGAGACCAGCTGCATGAAGCCCGCGTTCACCCGTCGCGGAAAGCGCGGGTGGTTTTCGATCAGGGGGCCGAGGCGGGCGATGTCCGCAGTTTCCACGTCTTCCACCTTGAGTACCGCGTGGGGGTTGCCCATCGAAAGGATGCCGAACTCCAGGCTTTCGTCGCTTATCTTAATCGGATAGGAGTCGCTCCGGCTATCGGCCTGGAAGGGGATTCGCCCGGGTTCGAATATGGGCACCCCCATATCGACCTCGACCTGGTGGTTGTCGCGCATGCGCAACTCGATGACGCCGGCATTGGTCTCCACGCTGATGACCCGCTTGCGGGTGAGTTTCTTATCCCGCACGAAGCGGGCGAAGCAGCGCGCGCCGTTGCCGCACTGTTCCACTTCCTTGCCGTCGGCGTTGAAGATCCGGTAGCGGAAGTCGACCTCGGGCCTGCCCGGCGGTTCCACGATCAGCACCTGGTCACAGCCGATCCCCAGGTGGCGGTCCGCCAGCTTGCGGATGTCCCGCGGGCGCAGCTTGCAGGTCTGGGTCACCAGGTCGATGACCACGAAATCGTTACCTGCGCCATGCATTTTGGTGAATTTCAGCAGCATGAATTCAGTCAACCGGGTAGCCGGTGCTCCCCCCGTGTCAGCTCGGCGAGACTCTCCCGCTCACGTACACAATAAACTTCGGCGCCGTCGACGACGATCTCCGCCGCCCGCGGCCGGCTGTTGTAATTCGAGCTCATCACGAAGCCGTAGGCCCCCGCGCCTCTCACTGCGAGCAGGTCGCCACTGCTGAGGCTGAGCTGCCGCGCCTTGCCCAGGAAGTCGCCGGTTTCGCAGACCGGGCCTACCACATCCCAGAGGGCGTTGTGGCCCTTATCGCCGAGTTGCACCGGGCAGATGTCCATCCACACGCGGTAGAGTGAGGGGCGCAGCAGGTCGTTCATGGCGGCGTCCACCAGCGCGAAGTTGTGCTCTGCCGCCGGCTTCAGGTACTCGACCCGGGTGAGCAGCACGCCGGCGTTGGCGGCGATCGAGCGTCCGGGCTCGAAGACCAGCCCCAGTTCGCGGCCGTCCAGTTCCCGGCGAATGGCGCCGATATAGTCCGCCACCGCCGGTGGCGATTCGTCCGAGTAACGCACGCCCAGCCCGCCGCCGAGGTCGAGATGGCGTATTGCTATGCCGGTGGCAGCCAGTTCGTCTACCAGTTTCAGCAGGCGGCGCAGTGCGTCGATAAAGGGGCTGATCTCGGTGAGCTGGGAGCCGATGTGGCAATCCATGCCGATGATCTCGATGCTTTCGAGCTCCGCCGCCCGGCGGTAGACCTCGCGCGCTTCATCCACCGTGACGCCGAACTTGTTTTCCTTCAGCCCCGTAGAAATGTAGGGGTGGGTCTTCGCGTCCACATCCGGATTGACCCGCACCGAGACCGGGGCGACCTTGCCGAGCCCGGCGGCGACCTGCGCCAGCACCTCGAGTTCAGCCGCGGATTCCAGGTTGAAGCAGAAGATGCCCTGTGCCAGCGCGTAGGCCATTTCGTCGGGCCGCTTGGCGACCCCGGAAAACACGACTTTTGCCGGATCGCCACCGGCGGCGATCACCCGCTCCAGCTCGCCGCGGGAGACGATGTCGAAGCCTGCGCCCTTGCGGGCGAGAATATCCAGCACCGCCAGGTTGGAATTGGCCTTCACCGCGTAGCAGACCAGGTGCTCGCAGCCGTCGAGGGCGGAGTGGTACTCGGCCAGCGCGCTTTCCAGCGCCCGCCGGGAGTAGACGTAACAAGGTGTCCCGAAGCGTTCTGCGATGAGCCGAACGGGGCTGTCTTCCGCGTACAGTTCATTGTCGCGATAGCTGAAGCAATCCATGGTGCTGGTTCAATCCTGCTGGTCGGGAGCGTCTTCGCCGAAATCGCCCTGTCCCGGCTGGCGTTCGTCCACGGCCTCGGTTTCCGCGGTGTTGACGCTGACCGGACTGGCCGACGGCGCGGGCTCGCCGGGCATGTACAGGGGGCCTGTCTGGCCACAGCCTGCGGCCAGGGCAATGAGTGCCAGGAGGGCGGTAAGGCGCATGCGGTTTCCCGAAATTAACAAAGCGGCGATTATACCTGCCGCTAGTCAGCGGTGCGAGCAGCCCTTAGAATCGGCGCAGGCTATGGTTATGGCCACGACAACAGCAAGGGCAGGGACTTGGCAAAGGTGAACAGCGCGACCAGTTACGACGAGCGAGTGGAGCAGACCTATCGGGCAATCGAGGAGGCGCTGGACCAGGTGGACAGCGATCTCGACTACGAGACCGGTGGCGGCGTACTCAACCTCACCTTCGAAAACGGTACCAGCATGGTCTTCAGTCGCCAGCCGCCGGTGGAGCAGCTGTGGCTGGCAACCCGTTCGGGCGGTTATCACTTCGCCTTCGACGAGACAGCGGGCGACTGGCGCAACACCCGTGACGGGACGCTGTTCCGGCCCTTCGTGGTAGCGCAGATGAGCGAGCAGGGCGGGATCGCGTTTTCGTGGGAATGATGCCGCGCGGACTACTGGCCGGGGTGCTGGCCACTCTCACACTGCCATCGGCGGCGCAGCCACTTTACGTCAAGGACCTCGGGCCGGTGTCCGGTCTCTACGGCCTGCCCTCCCAGCGCGCGGCTGAGGTGCTCCCTCGCGGGCAGCTGGCGATGCAAGCCCACGCTGCGATCTCCAGCCATTACATCGACGAGTCCCGCGCCGGCGAGCGCCTGCACCTGGATGGCGAGACCAATCGCCTGGCCGCGGTGCTGCGCTACGGCCTGGTGGAGGGCTGGGAAGTGCAGCTGGAATTACCCTGGCTGCGTCACAGCGAAGGCTTTCTCGATTCCACTATCGACGGCTGGCACGATTTCTGGGGCATGTCCGACGGCGGGCGCGGCGACGTGCCCCGGGACCTGTTGATTTACGGTTACCAGGGAGGTGACAGCTTCCTGCTGCAGGACGACAGTTCAGGCCTCGGCGACTCGACCCTGTCCCTGGGTCGCCAGTTGTACGACGCGACCAATTTCTCCCTCTTGCTGTCCGCGGGCTACAAGTTCGGCAGCGGCGACGAGGAGGAGTTTCTCGGTAGCGGCGGCGACGATTTCTACCTCGCCCTGCAGGCCGCCGGGGCAATCGCTAATAGCGCGAAACTCGACTGGTACGGCCAGGCGGGCTACCTGCGTGCCGGGCAAAGCGATGTGATTGCGGATATCCAGGAGCGCAACCTGTGGTTCGCGGGGCTGGGCCTGGAATGGCGCCTGTCTCCCGGGTGGTCCCTGCTGGGCCAGGTGGATGCCCACGCCGCTCCTGCGGACAGCGCGCTCACCGGCCTGGGGGATGACAGCGTGATGCTCAGCGGCGGCGTTCGCTGGCGCCCGGCACAGGCCTGGGCGCTGGACTTCAGTGTGGTGGAGGATATCCGGGTGGAGACGGCGCCGGATGTGACTTTCCAGTTCGGGCTTTCCTACCGCCCGGACTTGTGATCGTCGCCCACTCCTCGGGCGATTGTCAGTCGTTGCGCAGTCCCAGCCTTTCCCGCGCCCGCTCCGCCGCCGCGCATACCTGCGCCGGCGCCGTACCCCCCAGGTGATCCCGCGCCGCGATACTGCCTTCGAGCGTCAGTACCGAGAACACGTCCTCCTCGATCAGAGGGCAGAAGCCCCGGAGCGTCGCCAGTGACATCTCGGCGAGGTCGCAGCCCTCGCTGACACCGTGGCCGACGGCCTTGCCGACGACTTCGTGAGCGTCGCGGAAGGGCAGGCCCTTGCGGACCAGGTAATCGGCCAGATCCGTGGCGGTGGAAAAGCCGCGTCGCGCCGCCTCGCGCATGACCTCAGCGCGGGGCCGGATGGCGGGCACCATGTCGGCGAAGGCGCGCAGGCAGTCGAGGACCGTGTCTACGGTATCGAACAGCGGTTCCTTGTCCTCCTGGTTGTCCTTGTTGTAGGCCAGGGGCTGGCTCTTCATCAGGGTCAGCAGCGACACCAGGTGGCCGTTCACCCGGCCGACCTTGCCGCGAACCAGTTCCGGGACATCGGGGTTCTTCTTTTGCGGCATGATCGACGAGCCGGTGCAGAAGCGGTCCGGCAGCTCGATGAAGTTGAACTGCGCCGAAGTCCAGATGACCAGTTCTTCCGACATCCGCGACATGTGGGTCAGCAGCAGCGCGCCGAAGGCGCAGAACTCGATGGCGAAGTCGCGGTCGGAGACGGAATCCAGCGAGTTTTCGGTCGGCCGGTCGAAGCCCAGGCTGGCAGCGGTGTGCTCCCGGTCGATGGGGTAGGTGGTGCCCGCGAGGGCGGCGGCGCCCAGGGGCGACTGGTTCATGCGCGCACGGCAATCCTGCAGGCGGCCGTAATCGCGTTCCAGCATCTCGTTCCAGGCCAGCAGGTGGTGGCCGAAGGCTACCGGCTGCGCGGTTTGCAGGTGGGTAAAGCCCGGCATGATGGTTTCGCTGTGGCGCGCCGCCAGTTCGATGATGCCTTCCTGCAGGCGGGTGAGCTCGCTGCCAATGGCATCGCAGGCGCCGCGCAGGTAGAGGCGGATATCGGTTGCGACCTGGTCGTTGCGTGAACGCCCGGTGTGCAGTTTCTTACCGGTAATGCCGATCAACTGGGTCAGGCGCGCCTCGATGTTCATGTGCACATCTTCCAGTTCCACCGACCACTCGAACTCGCCCGCGGTGATTTCCCGCTGGATTTGCCCGAGCCCGTCCTGGATCTGCTGCAGTTCCTCCGCACTCAGTACACCGATGCCACAGAGCATGGTCGCATGGGCCAGCGATCCCTGGATGTCCTCCAGGGCCATGCGTTGGTCGAATTCCACCGAGGCGGTGAAGCGCTGGACAAAACTGTCCGTGGCCTCGCTGAAGCGGCCGCCCCAGAGTTTGCTGGTCTCCCCATCGTTGCTCATATGCATCCCTGTTGTTGGTCGTTGGCCGCAAGCCGGAGTTTTTGGGCTTGTCCGGGCCGAAAAGGGATGCAAGTATACCAGTTAAGGCGGCGTGGAAACGAATGCATGGGGCCTCCCGATAAGGATAAATGGCGGCTTGGGGAAGCTGCCAATCGCGACTTTTACATTCCCGATCTGTGTGGCCCGCGGGCGGTGTTCTTTCTCGTCCTGCTTTCGGAACTGGTGGTCCTCGCCTACGTTCTCGCGCTCGGCGGATTGCTTCACTTCGACTGGGCACGCTTCGCTTCCGGCTCCCTGATGACCCAGTGGATCGTGCTGAGCAGCGCGCTGGTCCTGTGCCTTGCACGACAGCCTTTCAGTCGGCTCTCACTGCCGCTCTCCACGGTCGCCAGTCTCGCCGTGGTGCTGCTGGTGACCGCCGCGGTCAGCGGCGCGACAATGACCTGGCTGCCGCAGTTCGCACGGCCGGAAAGCGGCGGCTGGTGGTTGTTGCGAAATCTCCTCCTGGCCTTCATCCTGGCCGGCATTACGCTGCGCTACTTCTACCTGCAACAGCAACTGCGTGTGCAGGAAAAACTCGAACTCCAGTCCCGTCTCGACTCCCTGCGCGCCCGCATTCGCCCGCATTTCCTGTTCAACACACTGAACAGTATCGCCAGCCTGATCGCATCGCGCCCGGACGTGGCGGAGCAGGCAGTGGAGGATCTGGCGGAGCTGTTCCGGGCGAGCCTGCAGGAGTCCGCGGAGGGCGCCAGCGTGGCGGACGAGTTGCGTCTCTGCCGTCTTTACCTGGAGATCGAAAAATTGCGCCTGGGAGAGCGCCTGCAGGTGCTTTGGGAGGTGGATCCGGCGGTGGAGGACGCTGCGATGCCGAGCCTCTTCCTGCAGCCGCTGGTGGAAAATGCCGTGTATCACGGCGTCGCCCGCCTGCCCGAAGGTGGCGGCATTCGTATTGCGCTGGCGCGTCGCGGCGAACGTGTGAGCGTGGTGGTTGAAAACCCCCTGGCCCCGTCGGCGGCTGAGCACGCGGGCAACAGGATGGCGCTGGAGAACGTATCCCTTCGCCTGCGCGCGATCTTCGGCGCAGATGCGAGCATCGCGGTTGCGCGCGAGAACGGACAGTTCCGCGTGGAACTGGACTACAACCCGGAGCAGGCCCTGTGAAAATACTGGTCGTCGATGACGAGGCTCTGGCGCGGGAACGCCTGCTGCGCCTGCTGTCGCGCATCCGGCCGCAGGCCCCCTGCCTGGAAGCCGCTGACGGCGAAGCCGCCCTCGCCCTGCTCGGCGCGGAACAGCCGGATCTCCTGCTGCTGGATATCCGCATGCCGGGTATGGATGGCATCGAGGTGGCGGCGCGCGCCGCTGAACTTCCCTCGCCGCCGGCGGTGGTTTTCTGTACCGCTTTCGACCAGTACGCCATGCAGGCACTGGAACAGCACGCCGTTGCCTATCTCCTCAAGCCGGTGCGCGAGGCGGATCTGGCGCGCGCGCTGGATGCTGCGGGAAGGGTGAATCGCCTGCAACTGGCCAGCCTGCGCGGGGGTGAGCCCAGCGGGCGCCGTGTGATCAGCAGCCAGACCCACAAGGGCCTGGAGTCCATGCCGGTGGCGGAGGTGCGCTGTTTTATCGCTGAGCAGAAATACGTCACCGCCGTATCCCCGGCGGGGGAGCTCCTGCTACCGGAAACCCTCAAGGATCTCGAGGCCGAGTTCGGCGACAGTTTCCTGCGGGTGCATCGCAACGCGCTGGTGGCCACGCGCTACCTCAGGCGCCTGGAAAAAACCCCGGACCAGCAATGGCAGGCGGTGCTGGAGGGCGTCGATGCGACACCCGCGGTGAGCCGGCGGCTGCTGGCGCAGGTGAGGCGGCGCATGGGCGGGCGCTGATGGCGGCCGCGTCGGGTGGTATGATGGCGCCCCTTCCCAAGCTGTCCGAATTCCGAGGAACTGTGCATGCAAGAACGCAAACTGGTCATCGCTACCCGGGAGAGCCCGTTGGCGCTGTGGCAGGCGGAATACGTACGCGACGCATTGCAGCGGGCGCACCCCGGCCTGCAGGTCGAACTGCTGGGCATGACCTCCCGCGGTGACAAGCTGTTGGATATCCCCCTGGCGAAGGTCGGCGGCAAAGGGCTGTTCGTCAAGGAACTGGAAACAGCCCTGCTGGATGGCAGCGCCGATATCGCCGTGCACTCGATGAAGGACGTGCCGATGGAATTTCCCACCGGGCTCTGCCTGGGAGTGGTGTGCGAGCGGGAAGACCCCACCGACGCTTTCGTCAGTAACCGCTACGCCAGCATCGATGATATGCCCGCCGGCGCGGTAGTCGGCACCTCGAGCCTGCGTCGGGAGTGCCAGTTGCGGGCGCGACGCCCGGACCTGCAGGTCAATTTCCTGCGCGGCAACGTCAATACGCGGCTGCGCAAACTGGACGACGGCGAGTACGACGCCATCATCCTCGCCAGTGCCGGGCTCAAGCGACTCGGCATGCACGAGCGAATCGCCGCCAGCATGAGCCCGGACGAGTCCCTGCCCGCCGGGGGCCAGGGCGCTGTCGGTATCGAATTGCGCGAGGACGATCACGAACTCAGGGGCCTGCTCTCGCCCCTGCACGATCCTGTCACAGCAGCCCGAGTGACAGCGGAGCGCGCGATGAATCGCCGCCTGCAGGGAAGCTGCGAGGTCCCCATCGCATGTTTCGCGGAATTCCTGGAAAACGGAGACCTGCGCCTGCGCGGCCTGGTGGGGCGTGCCGATGGCAGCGAGATCCTGCGCGCCGAGGCGAGCGGACGGAGCGATGATGCACAGGCAATTGGCGAGCAGGTCGCCGAGGCCCTGCTGGCCCAGGGCGCGGACGCGATACTCGCCGCCATCAAGGAGCAGGGCTCACAGTGACGGTGCTGGTGACCCGCCCCGCCGGGCAGGCCGACGCGCTGCTCGCGGCGTTGTCACAGGCCGGCATGGAGGCGATTCACCAGCCGCTGCTGGAAGTCGCGCCGCTGCCCGCGCTGGATGCCGCCTCGCGCGAGTACGTGCTCGACCTGGATCGCTACCGGCATGTGATTTTCGTCAGTGCCAATGCCGTGTATTTCGGCATGGATGTCATCGCTGATTACTGGCCCCAGTTGCCTGTTGGCCTCAACTGGTATGGCGTCGGGATTACCACGGCGAGCCTGCTGCAATCCCACGGGCTCGATCCCCTGAGCCCCACCGAGCGTATGGACAGCGAAGGCCTGTTGGCCCTGGCGCCCCTGGCGCGAGTCGCCGGTGAGCGTGTGTTGATCGTCAAGGGCCTCGGCGGGCGTGGCAAGATCGCCGCGGAACTGCGCGAGCGCGGGGCGCAGGTGGATGAACTCGCCTGTTACCAGCGCGGCTGCCCGCAACTGCCTCCCGGCGAGATGGCGCGCCTGCTGGAAGAGCGGGGCGTCGAGGTGGTGGCAATCAGTAGCGGTGAAGGCCTGGAAAACCTGCTGACATTGCTTAGCGCTGCAGAAACCACTAAGTTTAGGGGCATCGGTCTGGTTGTGCCGTCCCCGCGCGTGGCCGCGATGGCACAGCAGGCGGGCTTCCGCAGGGTAATTGTCGCGGACAATGCCTCCGATGGTGCAATGCTGGAGGCATTGCTGCGATGGCGAGCCGGAGACTAGCGAGTGAGCGAAAAGGAAAACAACAACGAGGACACAGCGGCATCGGCAGAGGCTTCCGGCGGAGTCGGGGCAACTCCCGATACCGCGGCGCCGGCTGAAGCGCCGCCAAAGACAGCCAGCGTGAACCAGCCCGCCGCGCCGCCGCCCGCGAAATCATCCGGTGGCAGTTCACTCCCCGGCTGGTTGGCTCTTCTGCTGGTGCTCTGCCTGGGCGCGGGTGCCGCCTGGATTGTCCAGCAGGGGATGCATCGCGAGCAGGCCCTGCAGGAGCGCATCGCCCAGCTGGAGAGCAGTGGCGCAGAGAAAGACCTGGAAGCGGGTATCGCCGCCGCGGAGAGTCGCCTGCAGGGGCAATTGCGCAGCGCGGGAGAAATGACCCGCCAGGCACTGGCGGGACAGGACGCCGCCCTTGAGCGCTTCGGTGAGCGTATCGAATACCAGCAGGAACTTCTCGCGGGCTTCAGCGCCAGGGACGAGGACACCTGGTTGCGGGCCGAGGCCCAGTACCTCCTGCGCCTGGCCAACCAGCGGGTGCTGATGGCGCGGGACCCCGATTCCGCCATCGCCCTGCTGCAGAGCGCCGACGACATCCTGCGCGAACTCGGTGATCCGGGCCTGCACGAAGTGCGCGCTGCGACCGCCGCTGAAATCGCCGCGCTGCGGGCTTTGCCAAGGGTCGACGTGGAGGGCATTTACCTGCGCCTGTCGGCGCTGATCGAACAGGCGGCCAGCCTGAGGATTTTCGAGGCCCCGGAGATCGATTACCGGGCCGCGCCCGAAGCGGCTGACACCTGGCAGAATCGCCTGCAGCGCGGTTACGAGCAGGCCATCGCCAGGCTTTCCGAGTACATCGTCATCCGTCGCCGCGACGTCCCCATGCAGGCGCTGATGGACCCGCAGTGGGAGGGCCTGGTGCGGCAGAACCTGCGCATGCTGCTGGAACAGTCCCAGGTCGCTTTGCTGCGCGGCAACCAGAAACTGTACAGCGAAAGCCTGGAGCGCGCGCGGCACTGGGTCGCGCAATTCAGCGAGACCGATGAAGCCGCCGCCGCGGCGATGGACGCGGAACTCCTGGCCCTGCAGGCGGAAACCGTGGCGGTCGAGATGCCCGATCTCTCCCGTTCCGTTCAGGCTCTGGACGCGGCCATCCGCCAGCGTCCCGAGCCAGCAGACGCGGAGTAGCCAGTCATGCGCAGGTTTTTCTTGCTGGTACTTCTCGCCCTGCTCGCCGGTGTGGGCATTGTCGCGGTAATCGAAACTGATCCGGGCTATGTGCTGGTGGCCTACCGCAACTACACCGTGGAGACCAGCCTCTGGGTCGGCCTCCTGCTGATTTTCCTGTTTACCTGTGCAATCTACCTGCTTCTGCGTCTCTTGCGCCGCCTGCTCGGCGGACAGGCCTCGCTGGCGGGCTGGGTCGAGAGTCGTCGCTCCCGTGCCGCGTCGCGCCTCACTACCCGGGGCCTGATCAGTTTTACCGAGGGCAACTGGGAGCGCGCACGCAAACAGTTGCTGCGCGGCGCCAGGGCCAGCGAGGCGCCGCTGCCGAACTACCTGATGGCCGCCCGCGCCAGTTATCACCTGGGTGAGAACGACCAGGTGCGCGAGTATCTCGGCGCTGCGGAAGAGGCCGAATCCGAGGCGGGGATAGCGGTTGAGCTGACCCACGCCGAATTGCGTCTCGAGTCCGGCCAGTACGAACAGGCCCTGGCAACCCTGGTGCGGGCGCGGCGCAACGCGGGGCGCCATCCCCATGTGCTCGACCTGCTGCATCGCGCCTACCTCGGGCTGCGTGACTGGGAAGCCCTGGTGCAGTTGCTGCCCGACCTGAAAAAATACAGGGTGCTGCCGGCGGAGGAACTGGCGAAACTCGAACGCCAGGCTTATACCGGCGTGTTGCTGGACAGCGTCAGCGCGGACGCGGAAAGAAGCGGCGAGCCCCTGCGGCTAGCCTGGCAGCAAATTCCCGCAGCGCTGAAACAGGACGCCGCGATGCTGCGCAGTTACGTGGCCCTGTTGGTTCGCGAGAACTATCACGCCGCTGCGGACAAGGTGATCCGGCGCGCGCTCAAGCAGTCCTGGGACAGCGAACTGGTACGTCACTACGCCTATGTCGAGACGGGGGACAGCGCCGCCCAGCTCGCCCATGCCGAGCGCTGGCTGGTCGAGCACCATGAGGATCCGCAGTTACAACTCTGCCTGGGCCGCCTCGCGGCGCGGGAAAAACTCTGGGGCAAGGCGCGCGAGTATTTCGAGAATTGCCACGAAATCGCCGTGACACCGGAAGTCTGTGCGGAGTTGGGTCGACTGCTCCTGGCGCTCGGTGAGCCACGGGTCGCGGCGGCGTATTTCCGCGAGGGTCTCGAGTGCGCGGAGGGCGATTTGCCTGAACTGCCCCTGCCCCAGGTTGCCACGCCGCTTTCGCGTCGTATCGGCTAGCGCCCGGCGTGGGAGGGTCGCGGCTACGTTTCCGCGGCCGGAGTGATTCCCAGTTCGTCCCAGATAAGGTCGACCCGCGCCTTTACCGCCTCGTCCATGACAATCGGCTGTCCCCACTCGCGCTCGGTTTCACCGGGCCACTTGTTGGTCGCATCGAAACCGAGTTTCGAACCGAGACCAGATACCGGTGAAGCGAAGTCGAGGTAATCGATTGGCGTGTTGTCGATGAACACGCTATCGCGCCGCGGGTCCATACGGGTGGTAATCGCCCAGATCACGTCTTTCCAGTCACGCGCATTCACATCCTCGTCGGTGACGATCACGAACTTCGTGTACATGAACTGGCGCAGGAAAGACCAGACGCCGAGCATCACCCGCTTGGCGTGGCCGGGGTATTCCTTGCGCATGGTGACCACCGCCATCCGGTAGGAGCAGCCTTCCGGCGGCAGGTAGAAATCGACGATTTCGGGAAACTGCTTTTTCAGCAGGGGCACGACCACTTCGTTCAGCGCCACGCCGAGGATCGCCGGCTCGTCCGGCGGCCGCCCGGTATAGGTGCTGTGGTAGATCGGGTCCTCCCGGTGGGTAATCGCCTCGACAGTGAAAACCGGGAAACGGTCGACCTCGTTGTAGTAGCCGGTGTGATCGCCGAAGGGGCCCTCGTCGGCCATTTCCCCGGGGGCAATGTAGCCCTCCAGTATGTATTCGGCGGTGGCGGGCACCTGCAGGCCGTGTTCGCGGCAACGGGCGCTGAAGCACTCGGCCACTTCGGTCTTGTCGCCGCGCAGCAGTCCGGCGAAGGCGTATTCGGACAGGGAGTCGGGTACCGGCGTGACCGCGCCGAGCGTGGTTGCGGGATCAGCCCCAAGCGCGACGGCGACAGGGTAGGGTTCCCCCGGGTGTTTCTCCTGCCAGTCGCGAAAATCGAGTGCGCCGCCGCGATGGGAGAGCCAGCGCATGATCAGCTTGTTTTTGCCGATCAACTGCATGCGGTAGATGCCGAGGTTCTGCCGCTCTTTCTCCGGGCCGCGGGTAATCACCAGTGGCCAGGTGACCAGCGGCGCGGCATCGCCGGGCCAGCAGGTCTGTATGGGGAGTTGATAAAGGTCGACCGCATCGCCTTCCCGGACGTGGAACTGGCAGGGCGGGTTGCGCACGACTTTCGGCGCCATGTTCAGCACCTGTTTCAGCACCGGCGCCTTGTCCACCAGGTCGCGCATGCCTTTGGGTGGATCGGGCTGGCGCAGGTAGGCGAGCAGTTCTCCGATCTCGCGCAGTGCCTCGGTGGATTCAGCACCCATGCCAAGGGCCACGCGCTGTTCGGTGCCGAAGAGATTGGCGAGCACCGGAACACGGTGTCCTTTCGGGTTTTCAAACAGCAGGGCGGGGCCGCCGGCGCGCAAGGTGCGGTCGGCGATCTCGGTCATTTCCAGGTAGGGGTCCACCTCGGTGCTGATGCGCAGCAGCTCGCCGCGTTTTTCCAGTTCGCCGATGAAGTCCCTGAGGTCGCGGTATTTCATGTGCCTGCTTGCAAGGGGCCGCAGCGCCGGTAGCACTGCGAGCTGTTACTTCCGTCGCATCGAGAGGAAGAACTCGTCGTTGGTCTTGGTGTCCTTGAGCTTGTCGATCAGGAACTCGATGGCGGGCAGATCTTCCATACCGTGGAGTAACTTGCGCAGGATCCACATGCGTTGCAGTTCTTCCTCGCCGGTCAGCAGTTCCTCGCGGCGGGTGCCGGAGGAACGTATGTTGATAGCGGGGTAGACGCGCTTCTCGGCCACTTTGCGGTCGAGGTGCAGTTCCATGTTGCCGGTGCCCTTGAACTCCTCGTAGATCACCTCGTCCATCTTCGAGCCGGTGTTGATCAGCGCGGTGGCGATGATGGACAGACTGCCGCCTTCCTCGATGTTCCGCGCCGCGCCGAAGAAACGCTTGGGGCGTTCCAGGGCGTGGGCGTCGACACCACCGGTCAGCACCTTGCCGGAGGAGGGGATCACGGTATTGTAGGCGCGGGCGAGGCGGGTGATGGAGTCGAGCAGGATGACTACATCCTTCTTGTGTTCCACCAGGCGCTTGGCTTTCTCGATGACCATGTCCGCCACCTGCACGTGGCGCGAGGGCGGTTCGTCGAAGGTGGAGGCGACCACTTCGGCACCGCGTACGCCGACGGAGCGTTGCATCTCCGTCACTTCCTCGGGGCGTTCGTCGATCAGCAGCACGATCACGTAGCACTCGGGGTTATTGGTGATGATCGCCTGGGCGATGTTCTGCATCATGATGGTCTTGCCGGCCTTGGGCGGTGCCACCAGCAGGCCGCGCTGGCCCTTGCCGATCGGGGCCACCAGGTCGATGATGCGGCCGGTCAGGTCTTCCGAGCTGCCGTTGCCTTTTTCCAGGGTCAGGCGCTCGTTGGGGAACAGGGGGGTGAGGTTTTCGAAGAGGATCTTGCTCTTCGAGTTCTCGGGCTTGTTGAAGTTGACCTCGCCGACCTTGAGCAGGGCGAAGTAGCGCTCGCTGTCCTTGGGCGGGCGAATCTTGCCTGAAATCGTGTCACCGGTGCGCAGGTTGAAGCGACGGATCTGGCTGGGCGACACATAGATGTCATCCGGTCCGGCAAGGTAGGAACTGTCCGCGCTGCGCAGGAAGCCGAAGCCATCCTGGAGAATTTCCAGGACCCCATCACCGTAGATGTCCTCGCCGCTTTTTGCGTGGCGCTTGAGAATGGCGAAGATGATGTCCTGCTTGCGGGAACGGGCCATGTTCTCGAGGCCCATTTCCTTGGCAATGTCGATCAGTTCCTGGGTGGATTTGGTTTTCAGGTCGGTAAGGTTCATAGATAGTTTTCGGGTGTGAGTCCGGCTTCTTGCAGGGGGAATGTTAAACTGGCACGGCGCACGCGCGCCTGCCGGCAGGGTGAAGCTGTTTTGTTGAATGACAGATTTATTATCGGAGCACAGGGGTGTGCAACTAGCGGAAATTTAGCACGCCCTCGGGTGGGCGTCTACCGATAATTTCATCAATTGGAGTTTTTGGCGGGACGGGGGAAGACCGCCCGTCGGCTGGCGTGCCGACGGGCTGAATCCGGGCTCAGACGACTTCTTTTACAAAGTCGGCGAGTTGGGTTTTAGACAGTGCGCCGACCTTGGTGGCCTCCGGGCTGCCGCCCTTGAAGATGATCAGGGTGGGGATACCTCGAATGCCGAACTTCGGCGGAATGTCGGGGTTGCTGTCGACATCGACCTTGGCGACTTTCAGTTTGCCGGCGTATTCCTCGGCGATTTCGTCCAGCACCGGTGCGATCATTTTGCAGGGGCCGCACCACTCTGCCCAGAAATCCACCAGCACGGGCAGGTCGGAATTCAGGACCTCGGCGTCAAAAGTTGCGTCGGTGACGTGTACGATATGCTCAGACATCTTGCTCTCCGCTGTCTCCGCGGCCTTCGGGCCGCAAGGTTTGAAGCAGGCAATGATACCATCGGGCGAGGTTGGCACAAGCGAGGCGCTAGAGTTTTTCGGCATAGGCTGCAAACCTCGGGCTATAACTGGCGGCGGTGTAACATGGCGCCTGTGAACTGCGATGAGTTGGGGCTATTGGCTGAAAACACGCAATCTTCCTGGTGGGTCTACATCCTCGAATGTGCGGATGGCACTTTATATACGGGGGTCGCGCGGGATCTGGAGCGGCGCGTCAGGCAGCACAACGGCGAACTGGCGGGCGGGCCGCGTTACACTCGCGGCCGCCGGCCCGTACGCTGCCTCTGGCACGAGGCCGCGGAGGATCGCAGCGGGGCGCTGCAGCGGGAGGCGGCGATCAAGCGCCTGCCGCGTGGTGAGAAGTTGCGTCTTGTTGGTGGTGCGGCCTGAATTTTTCCTGGCTTCGATTTTGGCTCGGTTGGCGGCCTTGCGGCCGCTGCATCGGCGCTGCGCGGTGAAGGGCTTTTGCTTCATTGCGGGCGCTTGCGGCGCGTTTACCTCCTGGGTTCTTAAGCTCGCGAGTTGCGACCTTTTGGTGAATGACCGCTGAGCGTAATCGGGGTTCGGTGCTTCGGGGGTGGGTTGGTTCTGCAGGAGGGGCGCGCTGTGTTGGTGACTAAAGTAAGAAGAGGTCGAGTTCGCGCCGACGCCCTCCAAGTCCGCAAAAGCCCTTTACCGCACAGCGCCAATGCGGGGTGCGAAATGACACGCGAAAGGCGCTCAATTCAGAGCTGCTGGAATCGGGGATTGAAAGCAGTTTTCGAGGTGCCAGGGGTCGGATTCTCTCCCGGCCCCATCCCGAGGCTCCGACAACGAAACAAGAGATCATCCCCACCCGCAGGCAACGCAGCCGCGAAAGGCCGCGCTCCCCAGGGCCACGAAGACTAGCCCACCTCGGCAGTCTCCGACTCCGCGTCGAGGCGAACCCGCTCCCAGCACAACATCGCCCGCTTGCGATTCTCGCCCCAGCGGTAACCACCCAGCGCGCCGCTTTCGCGAATCACCCGGTGACAGGGAATGAGGAAGGCGACAGGGTTGGCGCCCACCGCATTGCCGACCGCGCGCTCGGCGCCCGGGCGGTCGATACGCCGGGCCAGATCGCCGTAACTTAGCAGGCATCCCTCGGGAATGGCGAGCAGCGCGCGCCACACGGCGACCTGGAAGTTGGTGCCGGCAACCCGCAGGGAAAGGGGGAGGGCAGGTTTGGAAGCGAGACAGAACATGCCAGAGGCGTAGTGGGCAGTGGCGGCCGGGTCCGGGCGAATTTCCGCCAGCGGCCATTGTTCGCGCAGTGCCGCCAGTTGTTGTTCCAGGGGGACATAATCGAGAAAGCCCGCCCGGCAAATGCCGCGGGCGGTGGCGGCGAGGAACAGGGGGCCGAAGGGAGAATCGTGCTCGCCGTAGTTGATGGACAGCGTCGCGCCGCCCTCGCGCTGCTCGGCGGGCGTCACTGCTTCGAGGTGCACGAAGTGGTCGTGGAGACGGGCGGTGCCCGAGAGCCCGAGGTGCTCCGCCGCTTCGAGGAGGTTGCGGGAGCGCTGCAGGGCGTCCTTGCCACGTTCCACAGTGATGGCCTGGAGGAAGCGTTTCGGGGTGGTTCCGGTCCAGCGGGTGAACAGGCGCTGGAAGTGGTAGGGGCTGAGATTTACCGCCGCCGCCACCGCTTCCAGGGAAGGCTGCTCACTTGCGTGCTCGGCGAGATAGGCGATGGCCCGCTCGACGCGCTGGTAATCGCTTGCTGCCACTGGAGTGCCTCTTTGGTTCGCAGCTGCATGGAGGGCTCATTGTCAGTCGCCGCCCGCCGCCCGGGCAACCCGGATCTTGCTCAGTTGGGCGCTGTTGCGGCCTCGATGGATTCGAGTTCGTCCTGCAGGGCCAGCCAGCGTGTTTCGTGTTCCTCGATGCCCTGCCGCAGCTGGCCTTCCTCCCGCAGTAGTGCCGCCAGTTCATCCTTGCGTGAGTCGGTGTAGAGTTCCGTGTCGCCGAGTGTCTCCTGCAGCTTTTCCAGCGTCGCCTGGAGTTTTTCCATCGCCTGTTCGGTGCGCTGGATGTCTTTTTTCAGCGGCCGCAGGCGCTCCCGCTGGGCCGCGGCCTGCTGTCGCTGCTCGCGGCGCGAGGGTTCCGTCGCGCCGCCGGGCTCGGTGGCGGGCGCCGTGCTGCGAAAGCGGGAGGAGACCCAGTTTTCATAGGCTTCCAGGTCCTGGGCGTACTCCTCGACCCTGCCGTCGTGCACCAGCAGCAACTCGTCGATGGTGTTGCGCAGCAGGTGGCGATCGTGACTGACCAGCACCACGGCGCCGGGATAGTCCTGCAGGGCCAGTTCGATGGCGTGGCGCATTTCGAGGTCGAGGTGGTTGGTGGGCTCATCGAGCACCAGCAGGTTGGGCCGCTGCCAGACCACCATGGCCAGCGCGAGGCGGGCTTTCTCGCCGCCGGAGAGTGGGGCGATGGGCTTGTCGGTGACCTCGCCGCGAAAGTCGAAACCGCCGAGGAAGTTGAGGATATCCTGTTCCCGCGCCCCGGGCGTGAGCCGTTGGAGGAGCAGCAGCGGGCTGGCCTCGAGATCCAGCGCTTCCAGTTGTTGCTGGTCGAAATAGCCGATCCGGCAGTTCTCGCCGGTTTCCCGGTCGCCGCCCAGCAGCGCGAGCTTGCCGACCAGGGATTTGAGCAGGGTGGATTTACCGGCGCCGTTGCGTCCCAGCAGTCCCACCCGGCTGCCCGGGCGAAGAATCAGCTCCACGCCGTGCAGTACCGCCCGTCCGTCATAGCCCAGTGAGGCGCCATCCAGGCGCAGCAGCGGGTCGCTGACTTTGTCCGGAGGCGGGAAACTGAAGTCGAAACCCGAATCGAAGTGCGCCGGGGCTACTGCCTGCATCCGCTCCAGTTCCTTGAGGCGGCTCTGTGCCTGTTTGGCCTTGCTCGCCTTGTAGCGAAAGCGGCGGACGAAGTCGTCGATCTCGGCGATGCGGCGCTGCTGTTTCTCGTAGCTGGCCTGTTGCGCCGCATAGCGCTCCGCGCGCTGGGTTTCGAACTGGCTGTAGTTGCCGCGATAGCTCACCAGGCTGCGGCCCTCGATGTGGACGATGCGGTCGCAGGTGGCATCGATGAAGTCGCGGTCGTGGGAGATCATCAGCAGGGTGCCGGCGTACTGCTGCAACCACTGCTGCAGCCAGAGACTGGCGTCGAGGTCCAGGTGGTTGGTGGGTTCGTCGAGCAGCAGGAGGTCCGAGGGCGCCATCAGGGCGCGGGCGAGGTTGAGCCGGATGCGCCATCCGCCGGAGAATTCACTGACCGCCCGCTGCCCCGCATCGGGGCCAAAGCCCAGTCCGTTGAGCAGGATTTCCGCCCGGCGCTCGCCGTTGTAGCCGTCGATCGCCTCGAGGCGTGCGTGGACGCTGGCGGCCGCGGCGAAGTCTTCGCCGGCTTCCAGGTGCCGCAGCCTGTCCGTCAGTTGGGCCAACTCGGTATCGCCGCGCCAGACGTATTCAGCCGCGGGTACTGTGCTCGCCTCGACCTCCTGGGCCATGTGGGCCAGGCGCAGGTTCTCCAGGCCTTCGATTTCACCACTGTCGGCACCCAGTTGGCCGAGTAGCAGTGCCAGCAGGCTGGATTTGCCGGAGCCGTTGGCGCCGATCAGGGCGATGCGCTGGCCAGGCTGGACCGTCAGGTCCGCGCCTTCCAGCAGCAGCTTGCTGCCACGGCGCAGTTCGATGTCACGAAGAATAATCATAAGGCGGCGAATTTTACGCGTCGAACGTGGTCATAACCAGCGCCCGCGTACTCTGGCAGGCTGCTTCCCCGTCGGGGTAGCAACCGCCATAGGCGGGTAGTACACTGGGCGGCCTCTGCGGGCGCCGGCCTTTCCCGAAGTGTTACCGGGAGTCCCGACCGGGAGAACGCCGGCGAATGTGGCGCGGCGAATCTCCGCGCTTTTCGCCCATTGAGCGAACATTCACAACTGCAATCAATAATGGAACCTATTTTATGAAGAAGTACGCTTTGCCGCTCGCCGTCGTCGCTGCGCTCGGCCTTCAGGCATGTAACCAGCAGACCACCAGCGGGGACGCGGCTGCCGAAAGTTCAGCGGTGACGCTGGAAACTTCCGAGCAGCGCCTGAGCTACGGGATCGCATTCAATCTCGGCTCACGCATGAAGAACGACGGTATGGCGATCGACACCTCCGCCTTCACCGCCGGCTTTCGCGACGGCGTAACCGGCCAGGAAGGCCGCATGACCGAGGAAGAGATCGCCGCAGAAGTGCAGGCCTTCCAGGAGAAAATGATTGCGGAGCAGCAGGCGGTGCAAAATGAGCTCGCCGAGAAGAACCTCGCCGCGTCGGTCGCCTTCCTCGAGGAAAACAAGGCTCGCGAAGGCGTGGTAGTTACCGAAAGCGGCCTGCAGTACGAAGTGCTCGAAGCCGGCGATGGTGCGATGCCGGGTGCTGACGATACCGTCGAAGTGCACTACCGCGGTACGCTCGTCGATGGTACCGAATTCGATTCATCCTACAGCCGTGGTCAGCCCGTCAGCTTCGGCGTCGGCCAGGTCATCCCGGGCTGGACAGAGGCGCTGCAGTTGATGTCGGTAGGTTCGAAGTGGAAGCTGTTCATTCCCGCAGAGCTTGGCTACGGCGCCGGCGGTGCCGGCCAGATGATCGGCCCCAACGCGGCGCTGGTGTTCGAGGTCGAACTGCTTTCCATCCCCAGCCAGGAAGAGGCGGAAGCATCCGCTGACGAGGCGGCTGAGGGCTAAAAGCTCCAGCCCCGGCGTCAGCTCGACTGGCGCCGGTGGCTGTTGTGCAAGCCCGCGATCAACTGGTCTTCCAGTTCGAAGCGGGTTTCCATCACTTCCCCCAGCGCTGACAGGTCCCGGTCCAGGTTGATTGTATCGTCGAAACCAGGCGCGTATTTCTCCTCGTAGGCCAGCAGGAACTCCGTGGTATCGCCAATGGCGGGCATCAGTTCTGCCGCCAGGGCACTGCTGCCGTCCTTGAAGCTCCTAGCTTCGTCGAGCAGTTGCAGGTAGACCTCGAAATGGCCGGCGGAGATGTAGTCCACCAGGATTTCACAGAATTGCCGCTGCCGTTCCACCAGCATCTCCAGCGAGGGCGGGGCGCTCACAATCGTGGCTACGCGGGTGTAGTGTGCCAGCAGTGAACGCCGCTCCTTGAGCCAGCGGCCCAGCAGCCCTTCCACCGCCTCGAATTGTTGTCTCGCACCGCTTGCCGGTTCCTGCATCTCAGGTCCTCGCTGGATAGCTGCGGAAAGTTTGCCACAGGCTGATCAGGGTGGCCACGAGGAAAAGTCCGAGGGCCTGCTCGGGAATACTCAGGCCGAGGAAGGTCCACTGCACATCGGCACAGTTGCCGTCGCCCATCAATACCAGCTCCAGCGTCTCGCTGAAAGGCAGGGTCTCCAGCATGTACTGCAGGCTCGGCCCGCAGGCAGGCACCTCGTCCGCGGGGAGGTATTGCAGCCAGACATGGCGGGCGGCCACGGCGCCGCCGAGTATCCCGCACAGCGCGCAAAGCCCGCCGTAGATCCGGCGGCCGACTCCCATTGGATTGTGCACTACCGCGAGCAGGGCGACGATGCCCCAACCGACGATGAATACCCGCTGGGTCATGCACAGCGGGCAGGGGGGCAGGTTCAGTTGACCTTCCAGGTAGAACAGCGCAAAGAGCATGGACGCGAGGGAGAGCAGGACCAGGCTGGCGAAGGCGAGGCGGGGGGAGATTGCGTTTAGCATGCAGCGTTATCCTTATGGGCGGACGGGCTTGGGCGGAGCGATTTTGGAGTGGGCAATCCGCATGAAGTTCAATTTTCCCGGTAGCGGCGGGCGAATTCCAGCACCTCGGGGTAAAAGTGCAGGAAGGCTTCCTCCATTGCGTCCCGCAGGGGGGCGAGTTGCGACTGGCTGTCGAGGAAGGGATTGCCGCGCTTCAGGCGCTCGCCGATCCGCCGGGCGCTGGCTGGTACCGTTTCCCAGCGCGCGTAGTGGTCCAGCAGGTCAATCTCGGCCATGCGCCGGGCCATGCGCCGGGCGCCCGGGCTCAGATGTGCTTGCGCGTCTGCCAGGTGCAGGTAGACCGCACTGTTGAAGGCATCGCGCCCGACCTGGTTGAAGCGCTCCCAGTGACAGCAGAGGAAGTGGTCGAAACCCAGGTCGATCAGGATGCCGGCGTAGCGGCGCAGGCCGGGCGGAAACTCGCGGCGCAAGTCCTCGATGACGGCGTGCTGGTCGGTGTAGGCATCGACGGCGCGGTGCAGTTGCACGCCCCGTTCGACCTGTGCCGGGAGTTGGCCACGCAGGGGGCCTTTGCGGTAGTCCCCCTCCAGCGCTCCTGCGAGCAGTCCCGGCTCTGGCCATGCCAGTTGGAAGTGGGCGAGGTAGTTCAAATGCCCGGCAGTGTGTCGTACTGCCCGTAGAACTCGGCGAGATACTGCTCGAAGCCGATGCTGTCGCCGGCCTCGATATCCCGCTGGGCGTCGAGGGAGCGCGCGGCCTCGTATTCGAAAACCGCCTGTTTGTCGCGGGGCAGGGGGCTGGCGCGGAAGCGCGCCGCCCACTGCTCGCTGTAGCCGAGGGCGAAGCGGAAGTAGGACTTTTCCCCCTCCCGCATTTCCCGCAGCACTTGCGCCGAGGGGGTGCGCTCCGGGTCGGCGACCCGCGCCCGTTGTTCGCCGAGGCTGGCGCTGTATTCGCGAGTGCCCTGGGCGCGGTCCATGGCCTGGGCAATGCCCTCGATTTCCGCCAGCAATTGCCTTGCCCATTCGTCAAGGCCCAGCGTTTCACCGCGGCGCTCCAGGGTCAGCCCTGGCTCCCGTCCGCGGTTCACCACTGCTTCCAGGTTGGCGCCGATGGCGTCCTGTTCGAGTTCGTCGCAGGCGGGGCTGTCCGAAAGGAGGCAGTGCAGCAGGAAGCAGTCCATGAAACGGATCTGGCTGCTGTCGATACCCAGCGGGTGAAACGGGCTGACGTCGACGCAGCGCACTTCCACGTACTCGATGCCGCGCTCGGTCAGGGCGTGCAGCGGCGTTTCGCCTGAGCGGGTGACGCGCTTGGGACGAATCGGGCTGTAAAACTCGTTCTCGATCTGCAGCAGGCTGTCGTTGAGTTGCTGGTACTCGCCGTTGGCGCCGTGGGCAAAAGCGGCATACTCCGCATGCGGCTTCATGATGGCGCTGCGCAGGGTCTGTACGTAGTTGGCCAGCGAGTTGTAGCACACCCGCAGGCCTTTCTGCGCGGTGCTGTTGTAGCCGAGGTCGCCCATGCGCAGCGAGGTCGCGTGGGGCAGGTAGAGGGTATGCCCACTGGCGTCGAAGGCTTCGAGCCCGTGCCTGTCGTTATTGCGCAGGAAACTCTTGCACAGGGCAGGCGAGGCGCCGAAGAGGTAGACCAGCAACCAGACGTGCCGGCGGAAATTGCGGATCAGGCCGAGGTAGCGCTCGGTGATGTAGTCCACCAGTTCCCGCGGCCGTCCGTCGGCTTCCCAGGCCTGGTCCCAGAATTCCAGGGGCATGGAAAAGTTGTAGTGGATGCCGGCGATGGTCTGCATCACCCGGCCGTAGCGGTGGCTGAGCCCGTGGCGGTAGGCGGTCTTCATCTTCGCCACGTTGGACGTGCCGTAGCGGGCCACCGGGATCTCGTCATCTATCCCCATCACGCAGGGCATGGAGGCGGCCCACAGCATTTCCTCGCCGATCTGGCCGTAAACATAGCGGTGGATGTCCTCGAGCTTTTGCAGGCTCTGGCCTACCACGTTGTTCACCGGGGTGATGAATTCCAGCAGGGCCTCGGAAAAATCCGTGGTGATCCAGTCGTTGGTCAGGGCGGAGCCAAGCCCCTGCGGATGGGGGGTCTGAGCCAGTTTTCCGCTGGCGGTCACCCGCAGGCTCTCCTTTTCGATGCCCCGGCAGATATCACGCAAGAGGTATTGGTGTTCCGGCTCGCTCAGGCGTGCTAACTGCTGCTGCATTCGGGAAGCCAAGGGGCGCTCCTTATAAGGGATGGTGCGGGAAATCGCCCGGTGGACCGGGCTCGGATAATAAGCATACGGGCGGACTCAATTTTAGCCCCGGTACGCGGGCGAGTACAGCCGCCCCCTGCCGTCTTACCCGTCGCTGGTTTCGGCGAGGATCACTGCGCGGCGCGGCGCCGGATAACCCTCGATGGTCCTGCTGCTGTCCTCGGGGTCGAGGAAGCGGGCGAGGGAGTGGAAGGTCATCCACTCGGTAGCGCGTTGTTCATCCGTAGTGGTGACCTCATCCGAAACCACCCGCGCCGCTTTGAAACCCACTTTTTTCAGCCAGCCCAGCAGTGTGTCGCAACTGGGCAGGAACCAGACGTTGCCCATGCGCGCGTAGCGACCCTCGGGAACCAGCACTGCTCCCGGACCGCCCTCGATCACCAGCGTCTCCAGCACCAGTTGGCCGCCGGGGCGCAGGCAGTCGCGCAGGGCGAGCAGGTGATCCATGGGCGAGCGGCGGTGGTAGAGCACACCCATGGAGAATACCGTGTCAAAGGCCTGCAGCTTATCCGGCACCGCCTCGATGCCCACTGGCAGTACCCAGGCGGCGGGCTGGCGCAGGTAGCGTTGCAAGGCCCAGAACTGGATGACAAAAAGTGGCGTGGGATCGATGCCGATGACCTCGGCGGCGCCGGCGCCGAGCATGCGCCAGCAGTGGTAGCCGTTGCCGCAGCCGACGTCCAGCACCCGGCGCCCGTCCAGCGGCGCGATGTGCGGCGCCAGTCGTTCCCACTTCCAGTCCGAGCGCCACTCGGTGTCGATATGCACGCCGAACAACTCGAAAGGGCCCTTGCGCCAGGGGTGCAGGCCCATCAGCGTCTGTTTCAGCCGCGCCTGTGCCTCCGGGTCCAGAGGGGGCTTGCTGTCTGCGCCCACCCGGGCGGCGTCGAGGGAAATCCCGTCCACCGGAATATCCGGCAGGGATTCCAGTACCGACAGCCAGCGCGGCAGGTCGCCGTAGCGCTGCAGGGACAGCCCTTCTGCCAGTTGCGCCGGGAGCTGCTCGGCCCAGGGTGCCAGGTCGCCGTCCTTCCAGCTCTCGATCAGTGGATGGTAGTCGATCATTTGAGGGCGATCATGGAGGCGAAATTGAAGCACTGGAACCAGACGTCACAGGCGGAGAAGCCGGCATCCGCGGCGCGCTGTTTGTGGCGCGCCAGGCTTTCCGGCACCAGCACGTTTTCCAGCGCGGCGCGCTTTTGCGCGATTTCCAGCTCGCTGTAGCCATTGGCGCGCTTGAACTCGTGGTGCAGTTCGATGTTCAGCGCGTCGAGGTGTGGATTCTCGAACACGACTTTTTCCGAGAGGATGAGAATCCCGCCGGGGCGCAGGCCCGCGCAGATGCGCTGGAGCAGCTCGTCCCTTTTCTCCTGCGGGACGAACTGCAGGGTGAAATTGAGCACCACCACCGAGGCGTTTTCGATCACCACGTCGGCGATATCCGCGCAGCGCAGCTCCACCGGGGTCGTCGACGCGTCAGCGCTGATGATCCCCCGACAGCGCTCCAGCATGGCGCTGGAGTTGTCCACGCCGACAATGCGGCAATCCTCGCTGTGCAGGTTGCGGCGCATGGACAGGGTCGAGGCGCCCAGGGAGCAGCCCAGGTCGTAGAGCGTGCTGCCCGGCGTGGCGAAGCGCTGGGCCAGCAGGCCGGTCATGGCGACGATGTCCGCATAGCCGGGCACCGAACGCTGGATCATGTCCGGAAATACGTCCGCGACCTGTGCGTCGAAGGCGAACAGGCCGGCTGTTTTCAGGGGATTGGCGTAAATGCTGTCGCGTGAATCGCTCATGGCGGGTGCCGGGCACAGGAAAAGAAGGCCCGCAATTCTACACGAGGGAACATCCGTCTACACGCCGTGCCGTACGACGTAACACGCGGCGGACACGCGGGCTATGTCATGCGCCCGCAGGCGCGATTCGCTGCGCTCAGTTGGCGCTGCGAACCAGGAACCGGTCCTCGCGGGTGCTCAGGCTGCTGGGGCACACCTGCTGCTTGAAGGCGGCGAAGCGCCCCATTTCGATATCGTCGGCAACCCGATTCGGCTTGCGGGAGAATTTGATGCTGGAGAGAAACTCCACCAGGCTGGCTTTGCCTTGCTCTTTCCGCTTCATACTGCAATCGCCCGATAAATGGCTTAACACACTGTCAGTGTAGGGTCTGGGCGCTGCCATTGGGTGTAAAAATTCCTGCGAATTTGTGTGAAAAATCACCTGCGGCGCTATAATGCCCGGCCCCCGCAGCGCCCACAGGAACCCTGTCGATCCGCCGATGAAACCGACCAGCTATCCGCAAGAGCCCGCCGACCTCTGGGAACACTTTTACCAGATCACCCAGATTCCACGCCCCTCGAAGCACGAGGCGCAGCTCAGGGACTATCTAACAGGCCTCGCCGACAAGCGGGGCTTCGAGCACCGCTGTGACGCGGCGGGCAACCTCCTGATCCGGGTGCCGGGCAGCCCCGGACGCGAACAGTCCCCGCCGGTGGCGATCCAGAACCATCTCGACATGGTGACCGTGAAAGACTCCGGGATCGCGCACGATTTCCTGAAGGATCCGCTGCAACTCGCGGTGAGTGAGGGCTGGCTGAGTGCATCGGGTACCACGCTGGGGGCGGACAACGGCATCGGCTGCGCCGCAGCCACCGCCCTGATGACCGCCCCGGAGATCGAGCATCCACCGCTGGAACTGTTGTACACGGTAGACGAGGAGACCGGGCTCGGCGGTGCCCTCAACTTCGATCCGGACCTGCTCAGCGCCAGCGTGATGCTCAACCTCGATACCGAGGACTGGAACGAGCTCTACGTGGGCTGTGCCGGCGGCGCCGGTTTCGAGTTTCGCCGGGACTACCCCATGGCGCCCGTGGCGGAAGAGCAGTGCTGGCAGCTGCGGCTGGGCGGGCTCAGCGGCGGGCACTCCGGCATCCAGATACACGAGCAACTGGGCAACGCCGTCAAGCTGCTGGCGGAGTGCCTGGAGGGGGTCGCGGGACTTCGCCTGCAAGCCATTGACGCGGGCCTTGCCCACAACGTCATACCCCGTGAAGGCAGTGTGGTGTTTGCCTGTGCGGCCGGGGAGGGCGAGGCCCTGGCGCGGCGCCTGGAGGAGATCCGCGCACGCTGGTTGGCCTTCCTGCCCCGCGAGGACGCGGCGCTGGAACTGGCGCTCGCGCCGGCCGAGCCGGGGCAGTGCCTTGGGGAGAGTGATTCCCGTCGAATTCTCGACCTGATCGCCCTGCTGCCCCACGGTGCCCAAGCCTACAATCTCGCCCAGCCCGCTGAACTGGTTGACCTCAGTGTCAATCTCGCGGTGCTGAAGCTGGCGCAGGGCGCACTGTTCGTAGAAACCAGCTACCGCTTTTTCGATGAGGGGCAATCCCTGCCGCTGCGCGCAAGCCTGCTCGCCCTGGCCAGGGTGTTTGAGCTGGAAGTCGATGAGGTGGTGGGCTACCCCGGCTGGAAACCGGATTTCGACAGCCCCCTGCTGGCCCAGGCCAGCGCCCTGCACAAGACCCTCTTCGCCAGCGAGCCTGCGGTGAAGGCCATTCACGCCGGGCTGGAGTGCGGCATCCTCAAGGGCAAGAAGCCGGACCTCGACATCCTCTCCTTCGGCCCCACGATCCGCGGCGCACACTCTCCCAAAGAGCGCCTGAAAATCGATACGGTACAACCCTTCTGGCAGTTTTTGACCGCGCTGCTGGCGGAACTCTGAGACAAGGAAAACGAAACCATGCTGGAACATCTGCAAGCGCTCCCCACCGACCCCGTGCTCGGCCTCGCCGCCGAGGCGCGGGCGGACGCCAACCCGGACAAGGTCGACCTGACCCTGGGCGTCTACATGGACGACTCGGGCCTGTGCCCGGTGTTCGAGGCTGTACGCGAGGCCCAGGTGGCCCTGGTGGAAGCCGAGAGCACCAAAGTCTATATGCCACCAGCGGGTGATGAAGCCTATAACGCGGGTATGCGCGAACTCCTGCTCGGCGCAGACAACAGCGCACTGCGCGACGGGCGGGTGGCCAGCGTGCAGACCCCGGGCGGTTGCGGCGCCCTGCGCCTCGGGGCGGAGGTCGTGCGGGAAGCGTCTCCCCAGGCGCGGGTCTGGGTGAGCGACCCGACCTGGCCGGTGCACCTGCCCCTGCTCGGCAGCGTCGGCCTGGAGTTCGCCAGCTACCGCTACTACAACCCGGCGAGCCACAGCGTGGATTTCGATGCCATGGTGGAAGACCTGAAACAGGCGCGCCCCGGTGACGTGGTTTTGCTGCACGGCTGTTGCCACAACCCCTGCGGCGCCGACCTCGACCTGGCGCAGTGGGCGCAGATTGCCGACATGGCGCAAAACCAGGGCTTTACCCCCTTCATCGACATTGCCTACCAGGGCCTGGCCGATGGACTGGAAGCGGATGCCGCGGGTACGCGCCTGCTGGTGGAACGGCTTCCCGAGGTGATCATCGCCGCGTCCAGTTCCAAGAACCTGGGGCTCTACCGGGAGCGCACCGGCGCCGTGCTGTTCGTCTGCCGTGACAGGGCCCACACGCTGACCAGCACCGCTCACGCCCTTGCGGCGGCGCGCCGCTGTTACTCCATGCCCCCCGCCCACGGGGCGCTGATCGCCGGGCGGATTTTTTCCGACCAACGCCTGTCGGCCATGTGGCAGCGGGAGCTGGGTGAGATGTGCGCGCGGATCAACGGCCTGCGAGTGGATTTGCGGGCGAAGCTGGAAGCCGCCACCGGTCGCGATTACGCCTTCATCGAAAACGAGAAGGGCATGTTCTCCTTCCTCGGCCTCAGCGCTGGACAGGCTCAGGCACTGCGCCGTGAACACAGCGTATACATGCTGGATTCATCGCGAATCAACGTCGCCGGTGTGAATGCGAAAAACGTTGAATACCTCGCCGCGTCCGTGGCCAGGGTGCTGGATCGCTAGTTTCCCGCGAGCTTCAGCCTTCGAGTTCGGACCAGCGCTCGAAAGCCACTTCCAGTTCGGCGTGTAATTCGGCCAGGCGCGCGGTGGTCTTCTCGATGTCGCTGCGTTCACCCTGGTAGAAATCCGGCTCCGACATGCGTGTTTCCAGTTCGCCGATGCCGGTTTCCAGTTCCTCGATACGCGCCGGCAGGGCCTCCAGTTCGCGCTGCTCCTTGTAGGACAGCTTGCGCGGTTTCGCCGCCGGGGCGGCTTTGGTCTCGACGGGCTGGGTAGCCTCGCTGGCGGTCTTGCGCTCATTGCGCCTGCCCGGCTCGCCCAGGCGCCCGCCGCGCGCTTCCCAGTCACTGTAGCCACCGGCCTGTTCGTCGACGCTGCCGTCCCCCGGCACTACCAGCAGGCTGGTCACCACGTTGTCCATGAACTCCCGGTCGTGGCTGACCAGGATGATGGTGCCCTCGAAATCCAGCAGGATCTCCTCCAGTAGTTCGAGGGTTTCGATGTCGAGGTCGTTGGTGGGCTCGTCCAGCACCAGCAGGTTGGCGGGCTTGCTGAACAGGCGGGCGAGAATGGCCCGGTTCTGCTCGCCGCCGGAGAGTGCCTTGGCCGGAGTTCTCACCCGTTCCGGGCTGAACAGGAAATCCCCGAGGTAGCTGATGGCGTGGCGCCGCCGCCCGCCGATCTCGATGAATTCCTGGCCGCCGCAGATGTTGTCGATGAGGTTTTTCTCCGGGTCCAGCTGCCCGCGAAGCTGGTCCGAGTAGGCGATTTCCAGCTTGCTGCCGAGGCGCACCTGGCCTGCGTCGGGCGCCAGTTCGCCCAGCAGTATCTTGACCAGGGTCGATTTGCCGGCGCCATTGGCGCCGACGATGCCGATACGATCGCCGCGCTGGATCACTGTGGAGAAGTCCCGCAGGATAGGGCGCTCGCCAAAGCTGAGGCTCACGTGCTCCGCTTCCGCCACCAGCTTGCCCGAGCGCTGGGCGTCGTCGACGTTGAAGCTGGCCTTGCCCTGGACTTCCCGCCGCTGGCTGCGTTCGGCCCGCATCGCCTTCAGGGCGCGCACCCGGCCCTCGTTGCGGGTTCTGCGGGCCTTGATGCCCTGGCGGATCCAGGTTTCTTCCTCGGAGAGTTTCTTGTCGAACAGGGCATTGGCGCGCTCTTCCGCGGCCAGCGCCTCTTCGCGGTAATTGAGGTAGCCGCGGTAGTCGCCGCGCCACAGGCGCAGATTGCCGCGATCCAGTTCGGCGATGCTGTTGGCCACGTTCTGCAGGAAGCGGCGATCGTGGGTCACCAGCACCACCGCGCCCTTGTAGGCCGCCAGCTGGCTTTCCAGCCAGTCGATCGTCAGCAGGTCGAGGTGGTTGGTGGGCTCGTCCAGCAGCAGGATGTCGGGTTCGCTGACCAGCGCCCTGGCCAGGGCGACGCGCCGGCGCCAGCCGCCGGAGAGCTGCGCCATAGGGGTGTCTGCGGGCAATTGCAGTTGGCTGAGGGTGGTTTCCACCCGCTGCTGCAGGTTCCAGCCATCGACGGCTTCCAGGCGCTGCTGCACTTTCGCGAGGGCGTCCATGTCGTCGCCGTGGACCAGTTCGTGGTAGCGGGCCAGTAATTCGCCGGCCTCCGCCAGGCCGCCGGCAACGATCTCGTAGACGCTGTGCTCGCCGGCCGCGGGAAGGTCCTGTTCCAGCCGCGCTATCCTGACGCCCGGCCGCAGCCAGCGCTCGCCGCTGTCCAGGGGCTGGTCGCCGGCGATGACCCGCAGCAGCGTGCTCTTGCCGGCGCCGTTGCGGCCGAGCAGGCCCAGGCGTTCGCCGGGGCCAAGTTGCAGGTCGACCTCATCCAGCAATACATGGGTGCCGTAGTGGAGGCTGGCCTTGTCGAGTCGAAGCAGTGGCATGGAGCGGGAGCCGGGTGGTGAAAGGAGGCGCAGTCTACGCCAAGCGGCCCACACCCGCCAGCGACCGCCCCGCCAGTGACTGACCCGCCGGGCGGCTTCTGGTAAAGTTGCGCTCCCTCGCCAGACCCGGCAGCCCCCCAGGAGTGAGTGCATGCCCGAACCGTCCAACACTAGCCCGATCGCGGAGGCCCGGCCATGTCCCTGACCCGTAAAGACGACCACGACCGTTTGATCGCCAGCTGGCTGCTGCTCTGCGCCGCGGTGGTCTTCGGCATGATAATCCTCGGGGGAGTGACCCGCCTGACCAACTCCGGCCTGTCGATGGTCGAGTGGAAACCCCTGATGGGCGCCATTCCGCCCATCGGCGAGTCGGCCTGGCAGGAGACTTTCGACAAGTACAAACAATTTCCCGAATACCAGAAGGTGAATCGGGGCATGGACCTCGCCGGCTTCAAGGCGATCTTCATGTACGAGTACCTGCACCGTGTGCTCGGGCGCCTGATTGGCGTGCTCTTCTTCTTTCCCATGCTGTACTTCGCCTTTCGCGGCTGGGTGCGGGCGGGCACCATGCCCAAACTCTGGGGGCTCTTCGTGCTGGGCGGCATGCAGGGGCTGCTGGGCTGGTTCATGGTCAAGAGCGGCCTGGTGGACAACCCCAGGGTCAGCCAGTACCGGCTGACCGCCCACCTCGGCCTGGCGGTACTGATCTACGCGGCGATGCTGTGGGTAGCCTTCGACCTCCTGTTCCCCCGGCGCAGCGCTGCGCGGCGTTCATGGGGCAGCCTGGCTATTGTCGGCCTGCTTTACCTGATGATTCTCAGCGGCGGGCTGGTGGCGGGCACCAGGGCCGGCTTCGCCTTCAGTACCTGGCCGCTGATGGGTACGAGTTTCATTCCACCGGGGCTTTACGCGACGGAACCGGCCTGGCTGGCGGCCTTCGAGGACATTACGACCATCCAGTTCAATCACCGCATGTTCGCCTACGCCCTGTTCGCACTGCTCCATGTCTTCGCCCTGGTCACCTGGAGAAAACAGGTCACGGCGAAGGCGCGGGTCGGCTTGCTCCTGATGCTGGCGGCGTTGTGGCTGCAGGCTGGTCTGGGTATCAGTACCCTGTTGCTGCACGTGCCGGTGTGGCTGGCTGCCGCCCACCAGGGCGGCGCAGTGTTGTTGCTCAGTGCCGCGCTGTTCTCGGCGCACGCACTGCGAGAGTCCGGAGGCTGAGGTTCACCAGAATTGCGGGCCGTTGTCGTCGTGGCGACGCCCGTAGTTCTTGCGCCGGTCGTCCTTGCCCGGTTCGAAGCGCACGTCGGTGCGCCGATCCTTGCCACTGCGGCGTGTATTACGCCGGCGTTCCGGCCCCATGTATTTCTTCTCGCCATCCTGGCACGTGGGGCTGCTGCTGCCGGGATCGACATCCCGAACCTCGAAAACGGCTTTCTCTCCCATCGCTGAACCCTCTTCTAATTGTCCTACCTGGGTGTTCCTGACGCTGTGGCGTCCTGCCTCATAGCCCCAATGTTAGTGGTAGCTGGGGGAATTTCGGCTATATTCCTTCCGTAATGTGACCCGTTTCACACATTTCAGCCCATTTTTATTGAGATAGAGACAGCTGAACGGCAGCATAGCCGTAACCTGACGGGACGGCCGGGACTGAGTCGCGCCCGCGGGAGTGATTGTTGCCAGGTCGCCAGGGAGTTTATTCCGTAGCTTTGTGACCGGGCGCACACATCCAGCATAGTCTAATCTGTCGGCCCGGCCTATTCTGGTGACGCGGGGAAAACGTGGCTTCCCGCGCAGTGCTGTTGCTACCAGTGCTGGAGATTATCAGGCCCGGCGCAACGGGCGGACGAATACGAGATAACTACCGGCGATGAATACCATGAACCGTGCAGAGGACCCGCTGCTGCAATGCCTGTTGGCGCTGTGCCGATACCACGGCGCGACGTCGACGGCGGAGGCGCTGGTCGGCGGACTGCCGGTCACCGATGGCAAGTTGACGCCTTCCCTGTTCGAGCGGGCGGCGGCGCGGGTCGGCCTGACCAGCCGCCTGCTGCATCGCCCGGCGACTGACATCGATGCGGCCCTGTTGCCTGCGGTCCTGTTGCTCGATCGGGAGCGTGCCTGCCTGCTGGTGGGCTGGGAGCAGGGCGGTGAAATCGCCAGGGTGGTCTACCCCGAATTGAACGACGCGGTGGTGGAAGTGCCGCGGGACGAATTGCTGCGGGCCTATGCCGGCAGCGCCATTGTCTGTCGCCCGCGCTTTCGTTTCGATGCACGGGCGCCGCGCACTGGCACCAGCGAGCGCGGCCACTGGTTCTGGGACGCGATTCGCGCCAATACCCCGATCTACCGCGACGTGCTGCTGGCGGCGTTCTTTATCAACGTCTTTGCACTCGCGCTGCCCCTCTTCACCATGAACGTCTACGACCGGGTGGTACCCAACCACGCGGTGGAGACCCTGTGGATGCTCGCCGCCGGGGTGATCATCGTCCTGGTGGCGGACATGGCCCTGCGCAGCATGCGCGGCTACTTCCTCGATCTCGCCAGCAGGCGGGTGGATGTGACCCTGTCCGCACGCATCATGGAGCGGGTGCTGGGAATCCGCCTGGAACACCGCCCCGCCTCCGTCGGCTCCTACGCGGTGAACCTGCGCTCCTTCGAGACCGTGCGCGATTTCATTACCTCGGCCTCGATCACCACGATCATCGATATCCCCTTCGCACTTATCTTCATCGCGGTTATCGGCTGGATCGCCTGGCCGGTGCTGGTGCCTATCCTGCTCGGCCTCCTGCTGGTGATCGGCTTCGCCCTCTCGGTCCAGGGCAAACTGAAGGAACTCGCGGAAACCAGCTACCGTGCCGGCGCCCTGCGCAACTCGACCCTGATCGAGTCACTGGTAGGGCTGGATACAATCAAGGCGATGGGCGCTGAATCGCGCATGCAGCGGCGCTGGGAGGACACCACGGCCTTCCTTTCCCGGGTCAGTATCCAGTTGCGGCTGTTGTCGACCTCGGCGACCAACGTCACCCAGATCGGCCAGCAGCTGGTGGTGCTTTTCGTGATCGTCACCGGGGTCTACCTCATCACCGCGGGCGAGCTGAGCATGGGTGGCCTGATCGCCTGCACCATGCTCTCCAGCCGCATCATGGCGCCTTTCGGCCAGCTGGCGGGGCTGATCACCCAGTACCACAACGCCGAGATTTCCCTGAAAACCCTGGACAATGTGATGGCGCAGCCGCTGGAACGCCCGGACGGCGCCCAGTTCCTGTCGCGGGAAATGTTCAAGGGCGAGATCGAATTCAAGAATGTGTCTTTCGCCTATCCCAACGGCGGACTGGAATCCCTGAGCGGTATCTCCTTCAAGATCCGCCCCGGCGAAAAGGTTGCGCTCATGGGCCGGGTCGGTTCCGGCAAGTCGACCCTGCTCAAGCTGGCGATGGGCCTGTACCAGCCCACCGAGGGCTCGATCATGATCGACGGCATCGACCTGCGCCAGCTCGATCCCAGCGAGTTGCGCTCGCGGGTGGGCTACGTGCCCCAGGACGTGACCCTGTTTTACGGCAGCCTGCGGGAAAATCTCACCCTGGCCAATCCCCAGGCAAGCGACGCGGCACTGGTGCGGGCGGTGGAAATTGCCAACCTTGCCGAGTTCGTCAACCGCCACCCACAGGGTTTTGACATGCAGATCGGCGAACGCGGTGATTCCCTCTCCGGCGGCCAGCGCAAGTCCGTTGCCCTGGCGCGGGCGATGGTGCACGAGCCGCCGATACTGCTGATGGACGAGCCCACCGGCTCCATGGATCACTCCACCGAAGTGGCGGTCAAACAACAGTTGAAAGGGGTCGTGGAAGGGCGCACCTGGATGGTTGTTACCCACCGTAATGCACTGCTCGAACTGGTCGACCGCATAATCGTGGTCGATAACGGCAAGCTGGTTGCCGATGGACCGCGCGACAGCGTAGTCCAGGCGCTGCAGCAGGGCCGCATAGGCAAAGCACAATGAACGAACGTCTGCCCGAGGAACTGGTCGAGGAAAAGCCCGCCCGTCGCGGCCCGGGCCGCCGGCTGGTGGACTGGATCTTCGCGCCGTGGATGAAGGAAGTGGACAGCGCCCCGGTGGACTGGCGCCAGGACGCGCACCACGCCTTCCTCGAACAGCAACCGCTGCGCGCGCGCTCGCTCCTGTACGTGGTGGCGCTGGCCACCGTGTGCCTGCTGGTGTGGGCGGCGTTTGCCCGGATCGATGAAGTCACCCGCGGGCAGGGCAAGGTGATTCCTTCCCAGCAGGTGCAGGTGATCCAGTCGCAGGATGGCGGTGTGGTCACCGAGATCCTCGTGCGGGAAGGGGACATCGTCCAGAAGGGCCAGTTGCTGGTGAGCCTCGACCAGACCCGCTCGCAATCCTCGCTGCGGGAAAACCAGGCCGAGTACCGCGCGCTGACGGTGAAAGCACAGCGACTGCGCGCCGTGGCGGACAAGACACCTTTCGAGCCCGACCCGGCGATGGAGGAATTCGTGCCGGGCATCATCGACCAGGAGATGGCCCTCTACCAGTCCAGCCTGGAACAGCTGCAACTCGAGCAGCAGATTGCCTCCGAACAGCTCAGCCAGCGCAAGGAGGAACTCACCGAGGTACAGGCACGCGAGGCCCAGGCGGCGCGCTCGCTGCAGCTGGCCCAGCAGGAACTCAACCTCACCCGGCCCATGGTGGCTTCGGGCGCCGTGTCCGAAGTAGAGATCCTGCGCCTGGAGCGCGAGGTGAACAAACTCAGCGGCGAGCGCAAGCAGGCCGCCGCGCAGATCAACCGCCTGCGCTCTGCGATCCATGAAGCGGAGCGCAAGGTCGCCGAGGTGGACCTCGAATTCGTCAATCAGGCCCGCGAACAGCTGACCGAGACCATCTCCCGGATCAACTCCCTGCGCGAAGCCGGCACCGGCCTCTCCGACCGGGTGAAGCAGACCGAGGTGCGCTCGCCGGTGAACGGCACCGTTAAACAGCTCTACTACCACACCATCGGCGGCGTGGTACTGGCGGGCAAGGAAATCGTCGAGGTCGTGCCGGCGGACGATACCCTGCTGCTGGAAGTACGCATCCGGCCCAAGGACATCGCCTTCCTGGTGCCGGGGCAGGAAGCGCTGGTGAAATTCACCGCCTATGATTTCGTCGTCTACGGCGGGCTCGAGGGCGAGGTCGAACATATCGGAGCGGACACGGTCATGGACGAGGAGGGCAATCCCTTCTACGAGGTCCTGGTGCGCACCTATGAAGCGGGACTGTCGGAGGACAAGCCCATCATCCCCGGCATGACTGTCGAGGTAGACATCCTGACCGGCAAGAAAACCATTCTCGCCTACCTGATGAAACCGGTGCTCCGGGCAAAACAGTACGCGTTGACGGAGCGTTGATGGAACATCTCTTTGTTTCTTTGGGCGGCAAGTTGCGCGAGCGCTGGATACAGGCCTTCCCGGGGGCGGCAGTGACCGCCTCGGTGGCGTCGATCGGTAAATCGACCAGTGGTCCACGCGGCATTGTCTGGCTGGATCTGTCGGCCACACCCGATGCACAGCGGGCAGCGCAGGTGCGCGATGCGGTGGCTTTCGGCCGGCCGGTGGTAGTGATGGCGCCGACCCCCGGCGAGGCCGAGGCATTTCGCCTGCTCAACGAGGGCGCCAGGGGTTATTGCCACGTTGGCGCGGCGCCGGAGCAGTTGCGCGAGATCGCCCTTGTCGTGGAGCACGGCGGCTTCTGGATGCCGCCGGAACTCATGCAGCGCTACCTGGCGCTGTCGCTGCGGGTCGTACCGCCGCCGATGTCGCCGGAAAACGAATTGAATGAACTCACTTCCCGGGAACTGATGGTCGCCGAACAGGTGGCCCACGGCGCCAGCAATCGTGAAATCGCCGCGGCCCTGAACATCACCGAGCGCACGGTCAAGGCGCACCTGTCGGCGATTTTCGAGAAACTGGGAGTGCGCGACCGGGTGCAGCTCGCCCTGGCGATGAACAACATTCCCACCTATACGACAGTCAACTGACCGGGCCTTTCACTCGCCCGAACCAAAAGTGTGACCCAGCTCACACTTTTCGCCAGAGGCCTTCACCACACTGTCCAAAGGTACAATGTGCCTGGCCGGGCGCAGACCTATTATCGAGACTCCAGAATACCAATTAACCAGTGATAGCCACATCCAGTGGCGACACGGTAGGGAGACGAGAACAATGGAAGGTACTGCGATAGCGACAGTCACAGCGGTTACAGGCACGGCCTACGCCCGCAACGCTGACGGGGAGCTCCGGGAACTGCGCCCGGGCGATGTCCTGCTGGAAGGGGAGACGGTTGTAACGCCCGAGGGGGCCGTGGTCGAACTGTCCATGGCCGACGGCAGCCCGATGATCGTCAGCGATGTCCCGGAACTGCTGCTCACCGGCGACATGGTCGCGGGTACGGCGGCCGGTGCCGACGAGAGCGCGGTGCAGGATGAAACCGTGCAGGAAGTTCTGGCCGCCCTGGAGAGTGGCCAGGATCTCGGCGATGTCTTCGGCCCGACTGCAGCCGGTCCCGGCGCGGGCCCCGGCGGGCTTGCCGACTCCAGTCACAGCTTTATCCGCCTCGGTCGTATTGCCCTGGGCACTTCAGAGTTCTCCGGCGTCATTCCCACCCTCGGTGAAGAAGCGGTAGCCCCCTTCGATGAAGCCCAGCCGGCGGTCGAGGCCACCGACGACTTCGCCGAGACAGACCCGGAAACGCCCGTCACCATCAACATCGAAGACAACGACATCTTCGCTGAGGGCGAGGACGTCATCTCCATCACGCAGCCCGCCAATGGCGTCGCCGTGCTCAACGACGACGATACCGTGACCTACACCCCGAACCCCGGGTTCAGCGGCACCGATACCTTCACCTACTACGCCATCAACCCGGACGGCAGCCTGGGCGACGAAGCCGTCGTCACCGTGATCGTCAACGCACCGCCGCCGGTAGCGCCGGAACTGCCGCTGATCAGCATCGGCGACGACATCGTGATCGAAGGCGACACCGCCGAAGTTACCATCACCCTGAGCAAAGCCTGGGATGCGCCGGTATCGGTCACCTTCGCCAGCATGGACGACACCGCCACGGTAGTCGGTGGCGATTACGATCCGGATACCGGTACGGTCACTTTCCCGCCCGGGACAACCGAGATCATCATCAAGTTCATCACCAACGAGGACAACCTCCGCGAGGGCAGCGAGTTCTTCAAGGTTCTCCTCAGTGATCCTGTCAACGCCGTGATCGACGATGGCGAGGGTGAAGTCGAGATTATCGATGGTTACGACGAACCGACCATCATTATCGGTGACGACACTGTATTCGAAGGCGAAACGGCCGAGGTGGTCGTTTCACTGTCCCGCGCCGTCGAGGAGACGGTCACAGTGGACTTCGTCAGCGCTGACGGCACTGCGATCGAAGTCAACGGCGACTACCTGGGCACCTCCGGCACCCTGACATTCGCCCCCGGGCAGACTGAACTGATCATCACCGTGATCACGCTGGACGACGCGGTGGTCGAGCCCACCGAGAACATGTTCCTCAACCTGAGCAATGCGACCAACGCGATCATCGCCGACCCACAGGGCGAGGTCATCATTCTCGACAACGATATTCCGCCGCCTCCGCCCCCTCCGCCGCCGCCCCCGCCGCCGCCGGAACCCGGCGAGATCGCGATAGAGGGCAGTGAATCGTTAGGCGACGAGCAGTTCCTGCCCACCGGCCGCTCGATCCTGCCGCCCGCTGACAAGGCGGACAACCTGTCGAAGGACGGGTCTTTCACCCTGACCGCGGAAGATGGCCTGGACTTCATCACCATCCAGCCCGGCGCCATTGTGGCAGGCGTGCTGGTTGTCGGTGCGCCGGTCACCATAGCCAATAACGGCTCGCTCACAGGCGCCGTCGTAAACATCGGTCCCATCGAGATCGTGTTCACCAGCCTGAGCGGGCCGAACGGCGCCGGCGAGTACACGGTCAATTACACTGCGACCCTCACTGGCACCCTCGAGAATATCGTCACCACCAGCGGCGAGCCCGGGGACGTGGCGGGACTCGATACCGTGGTCGTTGGCGTGCAGATTGTCGTCGGCGATATCCAGGGCGACACCGCTTCGGCCATCCATTCAGTATCGATCATCGACGACGTGCCCGACTCGCAACTGAGTGCGTTGGGCGAGGCCATCAACAACAGCGAAGTCTTCGAGGGCGAGTTCCCGACCCTGATCGTCGACGAGAGTGCGGAGCAGCAGGACGACCCGGAAGATACCGATGCCGACCGTCAGTCCAGTGCGGATTTCAGCGGTTTCTTCCTCAACGATACCGATGGCAGCACTGGCACCACGGACGATGACGTCGTCTTCGGCGCCGACGGCCCTGGTAGCGTCGAGTACGCCCTGAGCCTGGCTTCCGGCGGTGGCGACCTGCCCGACGACGGCAGCGTCGGTGTTGAATCCGGCCTCTATGCGGCATCCGGCCCCGGTACTGGTGAGCAGATCACCCTGCACAATGTCGGTGGTCTCATTGAAGGCCGTGTCGGCGCGGATGTGTACTTCACGATCGAAGTCGATAGCGGTACCGGTATCGTCACCCTGACCCAGACCGGCATCGGCTCTATCTTCCACCCGGATTCGCCTGACGAACATGACGAGGTTGTGTCGCTCACCGGCGAAGGCGTTGTGGACGGTGAAGGATCGGTTCTCTACCAGATCAACCTGACCCAGACGGTCTACGACTCCGAAGGTGACAACGACAGCGAGACAGTGGACCTCGCTGCGGGCCTCGATACCGGCGAAGAGGGCGGTGTCGTATATGCCTTCAACTTCTCCGACGACGGCCCGGTCACCACCAACGACGGCCTGCTGGACACTGTCAGCGAAGATGCTTCTGGCGTTGTGATCGGTACCCTGGCAGACCTGCTGGGCGACGACTCCTTCGGCGCCGACGGCCCGGCGGCCTCCAAC
>JAWMQO010000003.1:0-575107 GCA_033283325.1 Halieaceae bacterium WMMBA4 | reverse complement strand
TAGCAGTTGGCGGCATTGGAGAAATATCCGCAGGAATGATCGTTGCATTATTATTCTTTACGAGGTCGGCATTTAACAAGCAAGGGCTAGGGACGGCTGAACAGCCGCCCCAGCCTTGAGCGTTACGTGTAAAACCCTCGAGTGTCGCTGCCCATCAAGGAAAGGTGTTTCAATCAAAGCAAGGAGGCTATCGGAGTGCTGTTCAACCACCATCAAACGTCGAAAGTAACGGGGCCAATGCAGGGCTCTGGTGGTCGCACTTTCAACCCTCGGAGTCGGGCAGCTCTGCTAGTCAGTGCCAGGTTCGCCTGGAGCCAACCAGGGCGCTATCATGCCGCTGAGGCGGGAAAAATCCTGTGCCAATTCTGTCGCATTTCCAAATGTCGGTGGGGGCTAAAATGAAGGTGGTTTTAATCTCACGTAACAAGTGCGGGCAGTTCGCCCCTGCGGGGCCGGACGCCAAAACCGCTGCGCGGTTTCGGCGCCGCTGCCACAGGCGTTAATAGGCCTTATGCCGAGCGGCGCTACAGAGATACTACTGCTCTCAGGGGCTATACTGGCTTTACTCACGTTTATTGTTTGTGAAGTACATCTATTCCTAAGGAAGGGGTTTCTGCATTGGTTCTATACCAGCATTCTTTGGCCATACGTTTGGCTCCAAAGTTATGTGGGCGGCCCGAAAATGCGGGTTGTATCCATAGTTCACCTGGTTGGGCTTTCTCTGCTGTTCGCGGGGTTCGTTACGCATGAGCTTCGTTCGGCCCATTAACAAGTCAAGGCAGCAAGGGCGCTTCGCGCCGGGACCCGCTAACGCGGGCCCCTGCTTGAAGCGTTAACGTGCCTCGTCTAGTGCACAGACTCATCGTTTCAGTAGTATTCGTGGCTGCTATATGCTGTCTTGCATCGTTCTTCAGCATTGATGGTTGTTTGGATGCCGGCGGCGTCTATAGCGACTTGGGCTTTACCTGTTATGGCGCACACCCAGAGTACGTGCCGCTACATCGCCAGCCCTGGGCGTTAATTTGGTTACTACTAGCAGGTATCTCAGCGCTGCCGGCGTTATTGACTCACAAGGTGCTTACTTATGCGGCACGTTAACAAGTGCGGGCAGTTCGCCCCTTCGGGGCCGGACGCCAAAACCGCTGCGCGGTTCCGGCGCCGCTGCCACAGGCGTTATGTTGCCTCGATCTGCGCTTCGGGTATATTTTGATCACTACGATTTTAATTATGGTGTTCTTTGTCGCTGCTGAGTTTTTCTTGCGTTTTTGCGGCTCTCTTGAACTCGTAGCAAAACGTCACTTGGAGTTCTGGGGTTCCATATTTGCTGGCGCCATACCGTTATGCCTCTTGGGGGCTGAATTTCTCCCGAGAAGCGGTGTGGCAGTTATTCTGGCTTTATTGGGTTTCGGTTACTTTTGCTTTCTAAGAAGGCCCCGTAGTGCGGCAACATAACAAGGCAAGGCTGTACGCCCCTGCGGGGCCGGACGGCGAAACCGCTGCGCGGTTTCGCCGCCGCAGCTTGCGGCGTTAAGCGGCTAAGAGAGTCAAGCGGATGACCCCAGACGCAATTCACAAAGTAGTCCTTAGAGAGTTTCCAAATCTAGTTCCCGAGCGTCGGAATAGCCCGGACGGATGGTCCTACTTTCTTGGGCCAAAGCAAGGGGGTGCAAAATCAAACCGAATCTTTCGTGCGGTCGCTAATAGCCCCCATCAAAATGCTTCGCTTAAGCTGTCTGTGTCGGCCAGGCTCTACAAAGTAAAAGACCAGGAGTTTGTGGGAAGTGAGAGTCAAATAGTTGAGCTAATTGAAAATGAGATCAAACTCTATCAGGCATATTACGCGTAGCGCGCTTAACAAGGCCAAGCAGCGGGACGCGCATACTGCGCGCCCTTGTTGGCGGCGTTAGGAGTACCCAATGAGCAAGGATGCAGCGGCATGGCTTATCGTACGAACTATTGGTGTTCTGGTTTTACTTGCTAGTGCATATCACCTTTTCGTGTTCTGCCTAAACATCCTTTTCGTCCTTTCGAGCTATTTAGACCACGAGTCGACTAATGGCACCTTGCGCTTGGTAAACCTAAACTGGAATCGTCTATTCTACGTTGCAGGGTTTGCAGCTGTGGCCAGGTACTTTCTGGTGTCGGGTTCTCTTTGTCATAAGTTGCTAATGAAAGAGGGGTCGGAGCGTGGGTACTCCTAACAAGGCAAGGCAGCAAGGGCGCTTCGCGCCGGGACCCGCTAACGCGGGCCCCTGCTTGAAGCGTTAAGCAAATAAGGAGATCTAATGTTACAAGCAGCAATAGCAGGTCTGATTTTGCTGGGTATATACAAGTTTATTGATACGAAGAGTGAGTATGAAATTGATTGGTGGATGTCGTTCTTGTTTATTTTCGCGCCAAGCATCGTAATATTCTTGCTTAATATCGGAATTGGCATCGCGGGCATCAATCCAATGTTCGCTCTATTCGGATATGTTTTCTACTTCATTTTCCCTTTGTTGTTTCTCAAGCTGGGCTTAGATTTTGAAACGAAGCCTGCTATGAAGGTAGCGGCATGGGTGCCAATAGTTGCGATCCTTACGGAGATTCCATTTGTTTTCCTCATGCAAGCGCCGAGCGCTTAACAAGGCCAAGCAGCGGGACGCGCGTACCGCGCGCCCTTGTTGGCAGCGTTATGTTGCGGGGGCACTTTCGTGAGTGATTACCAAATTCCGATATTCTTCGTTCTGTTTGCGTCAACACTGATATGGTTTGTTCTGTTTAACCGGCTTTGCAAAATTCTTTCTACGCGACATCCAGAGGTATATGCGGCCTTGGGTGAGCCTAAGTTTGGTGTGAATCAAGCTTCAGGAGATCCGCTTGGAATTACAAAGTTTATTTTTGGGCGCGGCTGGAAAAGTCTCGACGACCCCCCGCTTGGGAGGCTAGGTTATACCATGATGATACTGGGTAGCTTCTACGTGGCCGGATTTCTATTCTTGTTCATTGGCAATATTCTTGGCAAAGCAACATAACAAGTGCGGGCAGTACGCCCCTGCGGGGCCGGACGCCAAAACCGCTGCGCGGTTTCGGCGCCGCTGCCACAGGCGTTAACTGTATGAACGCCGTAGCCACAGCCATAATCAGCTTCTTCAGTGCATGCCTATTGCTCTCAATCTGGTATATGTTTTTTGTCATGGAAATACCGTTTGCAACTATTAACGATGCGTCAGAGGAGTCATGGTACAAGCATTCCTACTGGGGGCTATTGCTATCATCAGCTGTAAGCTTGTTAACGACAGGAACGGTCCTGGTTCTCGGTGCTTTGGCGTATCTGAAAGGCAGGCAGTTGGCGTCAGGGATCGAGCGTACGATCCCACGTCTACTTTTACTGAGTGCACTTGGAACGGTTTACGGCTTCTACATATTAGTTACATTCATCTTCGTCGCATGTGGGTGCTAAATACAGTTAACAAGAACCGGCAGTTCGCCCCTACGGGGCCGGACGCCAAAACCGCTGCGCGTTTTTGGCGCCGCTGCGGCAAGCGTTATGTGTAGGCCGGAACGATGCTCGGAGGACTAGGTGCGCGAGCGGCTTGGGAGGCTATGCAGCCCAAGCGACGGAAATGTGAGCGCTGTGGCTTGTATTACAAAGAGTCGTTACCAAAATGCCGATGGTGCGGCGAGCTTGATGATCGTGGTCTTTCCAGGCTCAAGAGAAAGATCGAGCGGGAGCACATTTCTAACAGATCACTAGGTCATATATTCTTTGTGGTCGCGGCAATAATATTGGTTTTGGTGTTGCTTTTGTGAGCTTCGAAACACATAACAAGTGCGGGCAGTTCGCCCCTGCGGGGCCGGACGCCAAAACCGCTGCGCGGTTCCGGCGCCGCTGCCACAGGCGTTATGTGTCCTAATCTCATTGCCAACTGATTGAGCATGGAGTCCTTATCAGAACAGACAGTGAGTTGCCCATACTGCGGAGAGCAGATTAAAGTACTTGTAGATCCCCAAGAGGCCGGGCATCAGTACACTGAGGATTGCCAGGTGTGCTGTCAGCCAATCGTGTTTAGCGTCGTACTCGATTCAATGGACGAAATGTATGTCACGGTGCAATCAGAAAATGAAGCTTACTAGCCGGCCACATAACAAGTGCGGGCAGTTCGCCCCTTCGGGGCCGGACGCCCAAACCGCTGCGCGGTTTCGGCGCCGCTGCCACAGGCGTTACGTGCCCAGATGAATACTGCAATCTACGTGGTCTTGTGGATTTCTATTAGCGCCTTTTTGAGCGGCTATTGCCGAGCGAAGGGAGTTTCCTTTCGCAATAGATTCATTGTCGGTGCTGTTACAGGAATCGGGTTCTTTGCTGTTGGCCTTGCTTTCAGACCAGAAGTTGCGCCTGATCTAACCTTAGGAATGGCTAGCTTCCTCTGTTTGCTTTCTGTTGCCAGTGGACTTCTAGGCCAGTTTTCGAGATGGGGTGAAGACGAGATCGACCTCAACGATCCTAGTAACGTCTCGCCAAGAGAACGCGTTAGAGCTGCAGCTCATGAGGCTCGTAATGCACGTAACAAGTAAGGGCTTGGGACCAGCTAACGCTGGCCCCAGCCTTAGGCGTTATGTTTTTCCAGGCCAGGAGGATTAAGCACTGATGCAGGCTCTAACTGACAACATTTTCTATGTCGTCTTTGTGGCATTCTTCTTGTTCGTTATGTACTCGATATTTTCGAAAAAAGGCAAGGGAAAAATGATGGGGGGAGAAATCGTAGAGACTTCCGCAAACGAGATAGTGCAGTCCTCGGGGATTCTAACTACCACGATTCGTACCCATGTCATTAAATCAAAAACAGGCGGCAGGCACATCGGTATAGAAATATCTGAAAATGCAAAATTAGGTGCTAGCATGAAGCCGATAAAGCTTTCAAAGCAAGAAGCAGAAAAACTCATTGGAATGCTTAGTGAAGCAGTGTCCAAAACATAACAAGTCAAGGCAGCAAGGGCGCTTCGCGCCGGGACCCGCTAACGCGGGCCCCTGCTTGAAGCGTTAAGTGGCCTTTATGCGCTGCCCAACCTGCGAATCTGTATTAGGCCGAAACGAGGCACTTAAAGTGGCGTTAAGCTATGAAGCAGTCTGTTCAAGTTGTGGGGCTGAGATACGCCTAGAAAGTAAAGTGCATAGGTATATCGTAATAGCAATTGTATTCGGCTTCGCGATCCTGGTGGGGTATATGGCGAAGTCAGACGGAGGCGATTTTTATGTCGCACACTTTGTCGGCTTCATAATTGGCGTAATGCTAGCTAGCGGTTATTTGCAGTTTTTTGGGAGGTTGCGTGCCAAATAGCGGCCACTTAACAAGTCAAGGCAGCAAGGGCGCTTCGCGCCGGGACCCGCTAACGCGGGCCCCTGCTTGAAGCGTTAAAAGGCCTCACATCGTGGTCACATGGGGATTCTGGATTGTATTTGCAGTAGCCATTCAAGGAATATTCGAAAGCTACAATGTACATGGAAAGACTGTTCTGCCGACTTTTGCTGTGGCCGTTCTTGGCGGCACAGCGTTTGCCACTGGATTTGGGCAAGGCACCTGGGGCTTTGTTGTTGTGGCGGCGGTAGCTGGGGTTGTGTATGCGAGCAATTCATTACAGTCATAGGCCGGGTAACCGGCCATTTAACAAGTCAAGGCAGCAAGGGCGCTTCGCGCCGGGACCCGCTAACGCGGGCCCCTGCTTGAAGCGTTATGTGCTGCGGATCACCACATGAAATTCTATGTAGCGATAATAGTTGGTGTGGTTCTAATGACGCTATCCGCCATTGCGGCGATGGCGTCGGGTATGTGGGGCTGTGGATCAGCATGTGTGTTTTTTAGGGCTGCATTTTGGGTTTCAGTCGCCTTAGTGAGTCTGTCAATCTATCTCATGGTACGTAGGCGGAAGGCGTTGGTTAATGAGCCCAGCGAACGCACATAACAAGGCAAGGCAGCAAGGGCGCTGCGCGCCGGGACCAGCTAAAGCTGGCCCCTGCTTGAAGCGTTAAGGTGCCTTCTCGCATTGCAATACGATGAAGAATTTAGTAATCACAGCTCTATGCATTTTACTAATGGGGTCTGCCGCTCTGAACTATCGGTTGTTCCGAACCAATACAAATTACCAGCTACACTCATACGAAGCTCTGAAGTCAGATGTCATGCTAGAGCAGCAGGCTCTTCTGCACGTACAGCAGGGAAATTACAGCCAGGCAACGGAAACGCTCTCTTCAAACATCAGAGCAAAGCAAAAGGAACTTCACAAATGTCCAAACGAAGAATGCTTGGAAGAGAAGGGTGTACATATTGATCCCACGGCACCTTAACAAGTCAAGGCAGCAAGGGCGCTTCGCGCCGGGACCCGCTAACGCGGGCCCCTGCTTGAAGCGTTATGTTTACTCCTAATTCAGCGTTCATCGCACGTTTGCTAGCCATTCTTCTGGTTTGCATTCCAATGACAAGCATTGGTACCACCATGAAGGTTGCCCCAAATTATCCTGAAGATGCGGTTCGGAAGTGCATCGAAGGATGGGTTCTGGTGGAGTTTTCAGTTCTTGCGAGTGGCAAGACAACCGAGATTAAAATTCTGGACAGTGAGCCAGAAGGCGTATTTGATAAAGCCGCTATAGAAACAGCCGAGAAGCTTTTCTATGGAGGGGAAAACAGACCCGAGAAACGAGTGGATGGCGTTCAGTTCAAGTTTAGCTGGGCTATAGACAAAGGTTCATCAGGTTTTGAGCACTGTCCGTAAACATAACAAGTACCGCCAGTGCGCCCCTGCGGGGCCGGACGCGGTAACCGCTGCGCGGTTTCCGCGCCGCTGCGGTCGGCGTTATTGAGCCTAAGCGAGCATGGAAGCGCTATCAAAAGTCATTTTAGGAATTACTCTGGTTTCCGGCTTGGCTGGAATAGCATCACACTTTTTGGGGTTCGTGGAATACGCAAAGTACATTGCGGCTCCTGCGGCGATATTACTTGGGTGGTCCACATTTGGTCATTTCATTACCCTGGATGATGATATGCCAGGTGAGTGGTCAAATCTTGAGGGCTCCAAGAGTGTTTGGTGGTCTTCGCTGTTCGAGTTAATTGTAAAGGCAGCCCTCTTTGTCGTACTGGTTGTAATCGTGTATTTGGGGTAGCGCATGTTACGGCTCAATAACAAGTCAAGGCAGCAAGGGCGCTTCGCGCCGGGACCCGCAAACGCGGGCCCCTGCTTGAAGCGTTAAGAGGTATTCCAACCAATGTCCGTAATTCCCAAAGACAGAAATGGCAGAGAAGTCCAGGTTGGCTCACGAGTCAAAGTGGTAGCCATAGATTCGAAGTTTTTGGAATCGCTCCCAGAAGACGAAAAGGAAGATGTGGCATCTATGCTCAACGAGATATTTGAAGTATATGAGATTGATGAGTACGGCCAACCATGGGTAGAAAAGGGTTGGGAAGAGCCCGAAGGAGATTACCGCAGCCATAGTCTAGCTCTGTCACCATCAGAAATGGAGTTGTGCTAGATGCCACTTAACAAGTGCGGGCGGTTCGCCCCTTCGGGGCCGGACGCCCAACCAGCCGCTCCGCGTCTGGCTGGCCGCCGCTGCCACAGGCGTTAGGAAATATAAGGGAGTAATAATGTTTAATCTCGATTGGCCATGGATTGTTATCATAGTTTCCTTATTACTATTAATAGCTCATCGGATCCCGTTGGGTAGTTTAAATATGCAACTGGAATCAGATAAATATATGCCAGTTGTCATATCTGTTGTCGTACTTGGTAGTGCTTTGTTTGTTGTGCTTTCTGGAGACTATGCAGAAGCAGAGCAAAAATGGGCATTTGGTTCAATCGGGACAATAGTTGGATACTGGTTTAAAAAATAAATTTGAGTAAAGGCAAAGCAGTTCGCGGCTGGCGCCGCCGGACTCGCTGACGCTCGACGCTGTTTGCGGCGTTAGGGCAATAAAGGAAATATCATGGCTTCTAGTACTAATAACGAAGAAACTGAAGAGCACGTTTTCGGTAAAGAATTCATCAAGCGATATTTAAGCCATGGTTTCGGGACCATGACGAAATCAGAGCTTGATATATTGGTTTTCCATTTACTAAAGCAGGGAAGCCAACTAAAAGGGAAGAATAATTACGAATTAGCCAGGGCTTTAAGAATAACTGAAGCAAAAGTTAAATCCTTAACGCTTAATGCTTCCCTTCGTTATGCTGAGATTAATCACAAAGCTGAAGTGGCAAATTTTGTCGAAGAGTTACTGAAAAAGGAAAAGCTCGCAGAATTCGAGAGTGGCGATGTTGCCGTGGGGATCGAAAACCCGGCCAGAAAAGCCGAGATTGAGTACGCAATTAAAAGCACAGGCAAAACACCAGAATACGGTCGAAACAGAGAAATACTTAAATTTTCCTCAGAAACGCTGCTTGCGCTAATTATTGATAATGTCGAGGGTGGAAATATCGAGTTTAAAAAACTCGTCGAAGAGAACGTTAAGAAAAAAGCGGCGCATAAGAAAATATTAGATAGTGCGATGCCCGCTAGCGATAGAGCTTCTTTGTTCATTTCCGAACTAAGTGAAAAGGCGTCGCTAATTTCGCTTTTGGCAGCAGGTGGAAAACTTGCGTTTGGCATGCCCTAACAAGGCCGTGAACTCGGACGCATTTTTCGTTCGCTGCGCTCACTACAAATGCGCCGGTTACGGCTGGCGTTATGCTCTATTTGGTTGATCATTCTATAAGCCACTTTTTGGACAAGGAAAATTTATGAAACATATTCTCGTTGCTTCAATAATCGCACTATCTCTGTTATCTGGCTGCGCGTCCGTCCCGATGGAATCTGCCTCAAAAACCGAGGAAGCAAGGAAGTTCAATCCACCGAAAGATGGGTACTCTGGGCTCTATATTTATCGCACTGGAGGCCCTGGCACGGCATTGAAAAAAGATATTTGGGTTGACGGAAAGTGCATCGGAGAAAGCGCGCCTAATACATTTTTTTACGAGGAAGTTACTGGTGGTGAGAAGCATAAAATATCAACCGAATCAGAGTTTTCGCCTAATGACTTGATCGTAGATACAGAAGCCGGGGGTCTCTACTTCATCAAGCAATATATAAAAATGGGTGTTTTTGTGGGTAGAGCGAATGTCAAGGTTGTTGATGAAGAGGAAGGTAAGCAAGCAATAAGTAAGCTCGAAATGGCGGTGAAGGGCAGTTGTAGCCAATAGCATAACAAGTCAGGGCTTGGGACGCGCTAACGGGTGATCTTGCACCACTTTAGTGGACGGATTTTTTCCGACACTAAGGAGGTGCCCGATGGGACACACCAAAAAGAGAAACTACAGCCGCTATACGCTGGCTTACAAGACACAGGCCGTTAAGTTGGCCAGCCACCCTGACGTTAAATCCAAAGATGTGGCTGAGTCGTTGGGCATTCATCCGGTCACGCTCTATCGTTGGCAAATGGAACATCGCCGTGGAGAGCTGAAGGAGAATCAGCACATGCCACCCAAGAAACCGTCGCCGGTTCGCCGGTCCAGTCGAGCCGATCCACTCAAGGCCAAGGACGATGAACTCGCCAAGGCCAACAAGCGTATCAAGCAACTGGAGCGTGAACTGGCCAATCGCGAAGACGAGATCGATCTCCTAAAAAAGGCCGAGCGGTTCTTCCAAAGAACAAAGACCAGCTCTTCAGATTGATTGAGGAGGATCGTGACGGTAGAAATGTTCGCCGGCTGTGCGAGGTGCTTGGCGTGTCGAGGAGTGGCTTTTACGCCTGGCGGGAGCGACCCGTGAGTGAGCGCCAACAATATGATGAGCGTTTGAAAGCCGCCATCACCGAACTGCACCAGGGCTACCGGCAGGGTTACGGCGCACCGCGTATGTATCGATTGCTGCGCCAGAAAGGCTATAGCTGTAGTGTGCGGCGAATCAATCGGCTGATGCGCGAACTGGGGCTGGAAGCCCGGGTGCGGAAGGTCCGCAGCTGGCGCCGCGGTGATAACGGATTCTATTCGGTGGCGCCGAATCATCTCGCACGGATGCCAGCGCCCACGGGCTGTGGGATGCAATGGGCGGGCGACTTTACCTATGTGAGAACGCGGCAGGGGTGGTTGTATCACGCCGTTGTGATGGATCTGTACAGCCGCCGGATCGTCGGCTGTTCATTTGGCCGGCAACGCTCAGCCGAACTGACGAAAAGCGCCCTGCAGATGGCTCTGGCTCAACATCCGCCGGAGCCGGGGTGCCTGGCACATTCCGACCAGGGCATTGAGTATGCGGCCCAGGAGTACGCGGAACTGGTGACAACGGCAGGGCTGGTGCGGAGCATGAGCCGCAAGGGGAATCCACTGGACAACGCGGCGGTGGAATCCTTTTTCCACAGTTTGAAAACAGAGCTGGTTAACCGCGTTCGCTTTGAAACCCATGCCGAGGCCGTTGCCCAGATCAAGGGGTATATCGCCTTCTACAACAGTGAGCGAATGCACTCGAGCCTGGGCTACACTTCCCCTGTTGACTACGAGAGGTTGTGTGCATGAAGTGTCCACCAAAGTGGTACAAGATCACTGCGCGGTTCCGGCGCCTGCTTGAAGCGTTAATTGCCCTCTTGAGCGTCGCGACGCCATAGCGTTATAATGCTGTAGCGTTGTTGCGGAGGTCGCTATGAGCAATTTATCAAAGCGCTCAACTATCTATTTTGAGCCCAATATCCACCGAGCCCTGAAAGTTCGGGCTGCATCGTCACATTTGTCCGTGTCTGAGCTTGTTGACGAGGCGGTCCGTCTTCTTATGAGTGAGGACCAAGAAGATCTGGCAGCATTTTCTGAGCGAGAAAGCGAAAAAGAGATCAGCTATGAGGCCTTGCTTAACGATTTAAAGAAGCATGGCAAAATTTAAAATTACCTTTAAGAAATCTGTTGCCAAAGACTTGCGGAGCATCCCTACAGGCGACGTTAAACGTATTCTGCAAAGAATCGACTTGTTGGCAGAGAACCCCAGAGGGGAAGGGTGCGTCAAATTATCAGCCCAGGAGCGGTATAGGGTTCGCCAAGGAGTTTACCGTGTTGTCTATGAAATCCGTGATGAATCTCTCGTTGTTCTGGTCGTAAAAGTTGCGCACCGATCAGCTGTTTACAGGGGCAATTAACACGGCCGTGTCGCGGACAACTTTCAGTTGCCGCAAAAGGCTGCGTTAGGTAGCAAGGTCACGAACCTACCATTGAGTACAGAGCAATGAGCACTAAACGATTGGCATTTTTTGCCGCAGCCAGCCTTTCTTTAGGTGGCATATTGGGCCTCGCGGGGTCCTTTTCGCCTCCTGCAATCCGCGGTGTGGCATGGGGCTTGGACGGTATTGCTCTCGTTGTGGGTGCGCTCTTTCTTGCAATTCATTACATCCAACTCGGCAACGAACAGTTGGCTGCTGGATTTTTAACTTTCGTCGCAGGTCAAACCTTGGTGGTTTCGAGCTCTGCGATGGACCTCGCGGCAAGCTCACCTTCCTTCGGAGCAGGCGTCGGGCTTTGGGCGGCAGGGCTGGCTCTGGTTAGTGCTTCCTCGGTGATGCCAATTTTCGTGAGAGTCACGGGGGCCATTGCATCGATACTATTCGCGATAGTTGCATTACAGATCTTTTGGGGGAAGCTGCTCACGCCTCTGAGTAATCCATTGCCCTTTAATGCGTACCCCTTCCTCGTGCTTACGCTATTTGGTTGGGCATGGGTTCACTACAGGCGCGCCCGAGATGCGGCCTAGCAAGGCCAGGCAGTCAAGCCCCTTGGGGGCGAGACCTCCTTTCAGTCGCTCCTGCTTGCGGCGTTAGGAAAATTAATGAGTTGGTAGAACTATCAATAGAAAGGAACTGAAGATGTTTGTCGCAATGAACCGATTCAAAATCAAGATAGGATGTGAACAGGATTTTATAGATATCTGGAAGGGCCGAGATACCTATCTCGATGACGTGCCAGGATTCAAGAAATTTAATTTACTGCGCGGCTCAACTCATGAGGATCATACGGAATTTGCCTCCCACTCTACATGGGAATCAAGGGAAGATTTCGAGGCATGGACAAAGTCCGAAGCTTTTAGAAAAGCTCATGCAAATGCCGGCGCTCGTCGAGATATTTACATGGGCCCACCACAGCTCGATCTATATGAAGAGGCGCTATAATAAACGCTTTCCAATTCTCTATTAGCTAGTCTCAAGCTATAACGATGAGAAAAGGTGCTATCAAGTGGGAATGAAAGCATCAGAAAGTGAATTCGATGTCATTGTCATTGGCTCTGGCATAGGAGGCATGACGACAGCTACGGCGCTCGCTCGTACGAATCACAAAGTTCTTATGCTTGAGCAGGCGCAGGTAATTGGAGGCCTTACACACTCTTTTTCGCGTAATGGTTTTAGCTGGGATGTCGGCCTGCATTATTGCGGATTATTCGGCCACGACCAGTTTGCCGGCCGGATCCTGGACTGGCTTAGTGGCGGTACCATCGAATTCCATTCAATCGGCACGGTCTACGATATGCTGCACTTCCCGGAGGGACTGGATATTCCTGTTGGGCGACCCGCTGAAGCCTACAAGATGGAGCTGAAGGAGCAGTTTCCAGATAATTCTGCCGAAATCGATGCCTACTTCGAAGCACTGCAGTCTGCGGAGGAGGCCGCCTACATTGTGGGCACCGAACGATCATTGCCTGAGCCATTTCGTTCGGCTCATCGCTGGTGGAATAGGAAAAAGATCCGGCGCTGGGTCTGTCGCACGACGGGTGAGGTCATCGACGAACTCATCAGCAACCCGAAGCTTGGCTCCGTGTTGTCCGCTCAGTGGGGTACTTATGGCGGCAAACCGAATGAAGCGAGTTTTGCCTTTCATGGCATGGTTATGGGTCATTACCTCGAGGGCGCTGCCTATCCAGTCGGAGGTGCCGCTTCCATCGCCAAGGGGCTGGTACCTGTCATCGAAACGGCGGGGGGTAGTGTTCGTGCTGGCACACCAGTCAGCGAGATCTTGCTGGAAAATGGCAATGCCGTGGGCGTCCGAACCCAATCCGGTGAAGAATTTATGGCTCCTATTATCGTCTCGGCAATTGGTGCTGGTGAAACAGTGAAGGCCCTGTTGCCAGAGGAAATGCGCGAACAGCCCTGGATTGAAGAGATTGCCAGTTTCAAACCATCAGTCTGTCATTTTGATCTTTATCTTGGCTTTGAAGGAGAGATCGCCAAGCATGGGGCGACGCGTGAAAATCACTGGTTTTACGAAAGTTGGGATACCAATGACGGTATCTGGGCAGGAGGTGACAAAGAGCCATTTTCGATGGTGTTTGTGTCGTTTTCCTCACTCAAGAATCCCGATCATGATCCGGGGCCCAGGAATAAACACACTGGCGATGTGATGCTTCTGGCTGATTGGTCATCGGTGGCCAAATTTGCCGATGGCGGTTCGGATGAATGTCCCGAAGAATGGTCGGCATTCAAGCAAAGCGTCGAGTCCAGGCTGCTGAAATTCTTCAAGGACAAGTTCCCGGATTTATCTCCGTTTATCGCTTTCCATGAGCTCGGCACTCCACTTGCGACAGCTTTCTTTACTGGACACGAAAAGGGTGGGTTCTATGGCGTCGAAACAATCCCGCGTCGATTATTATCGGATGCACTGAACGCCCGCACCCCCGTTCCCGGTTTGTTCCTTGCAGGTCAGGATGTGATGAGCCCAGGCATTGCTGGAGCTCTTGCCGGTGGTATGTTCAGTGCTGCGGCGATTGATCCACGTATTTACCAGAAACTCAAATAAGACATGCTAATTCAAGCATATGAATACGTGTCAAACGTGCTGGACGTATAAAGCCCATGGAAATAATCGAATATTCAGGCCAGCACAAAGCCGGCGTGGTCGAACTGATGGCGCTGCTGCAGGACCACGAAGCTGAAATTGAACTTTCCCGTCCACCGGGGCGGGAAATTGCAGAGCCTCATTTTGAGTATTTGCTGGACTGTTGTAGGCAGCACAATGGCAGGGTCTACGTGTCGCTCCACGGGAGTCGAGTCTCCGGCTTCGTTGTGGTTTTAATCGAGAGCGAGGATGTGGATGATCGCCACTTGTACGAATCCTTCAAAACCTTCGGCCTGGTAACAGACCTCGCTGTTGCGGTCGACTACCGAGGCTCCGGAGTGGCGCAGGAATTGATGCTTGTGGCGGAGCAGTATGTAAAAAGCATGGGCATTTCAACGCTGCATGTAAGCGCATTGACGAACAATGCAGCGGCTAATTCGTTCTACAGGAAAGCAGGTTACAGGTCATATCAGGTAACCTACATTAAAGACCTTTGATGCATCAGCCAGCCCGGGTGCGCTAACAGGATGTTTGAGCAATACAGAAAGAATAGGCCCAAAAAGCAGATAGCGTATCAATTGGCATGGGCCCAAGACGTGGATTTACAGCAGATCGCGCGAATTTCCATTGCGAGAGATGGTGGCGAAGCGTATCAAGTGGCTGCTGGTTTGCAGCGATACTTGCAAGGCGACACAGCGCACCTTTTCATCGCCAGGGTCGGTGAGGAAGTTGCCGGTTTCGGCAAGTCACGACTTTTTCTGGGCGATGAGTATGCATACGAGGGGTGGTACCTCTCAGGGCTGATCGTCAAGCCGGAATATCGCGGATGTGGCCTGGGCCGCGCGCTCACCAAAAGAAGAATTGACGAACTCAGGGGAATTACTCCGAACATTTACTATTTCGTAAATTCCAGCAACAGGGTTTCTATCGAACTGCACGAGGGCTTCGGATTCAAGTTGCTGCTCGAGCCCTTCGACTTTCCCAGGGTTGAATTCACTGATGGGCATGGTTGCCTGTTTGCACTGTCCACGGGTAGTCAATGAGCCCTGGTAATGAATATCCGTATTCGAAAAGTAGTAAAGGGCGAGTTCCATCAACCGGATGGCAAGGCTATTTTCGCTTGAACAGCCGGGCCTCCACTTGCGTCACGGGATCACACCACCAACCGTTTCTCAGGCTTTGACCAGGCGACTGGCAAGCCCGGGGATATCCCGGGTCTGCCACAGGTTGAGGAACATGGTGAGCATGTGTAGCGGCACCCGGGCGTCCTCGTTATCGCTAATGGACGCGTCGCGGTAATCGCTTACTGCCGCGAGGTTTGCCACCTGTCTCTCCAGCATGGCGGGGTAGTCCATCAGGTAGGCGACGCCCATCCAGCCTGCCACCAGCAGCGTGTGCTCCTGTAAGATCAGGGGATTCACCTCGGGCCCGCCGCTGCGGCGGTACTCGTCGGCGAAGGTACTGACGATGTCCTCGAAATGCTCGTCCCATAGCCCTTTTTCAGCGCCGCTGAAGGCTCCGTAGATCGATTGGCCGACACTCATCTGGCCCACGTGTCCCCAGTCGAGCAGGCCGCATTCGAGTAAGCCCTCGTCGTTACGCCAGAACCAGGCGTTGTCGATGTTGGCGTTCCAGTGGCACAGGCTGATCATCTCCGCTTCGCTGAAGTAGAGCCGGCGTATGGCCTCGCCGCGCGCGTGAAAGGCCAGGGCTTCCCCGGGGAAGCGGGTGAGGAATTCCGGGCGGCTGAGGTTTTCGGGGAATAATCGCGGGTAGCGGCTGATGAATTCGCAGACCCGTAGCGCCCGGCGCTCTGTTTGCGCCGCGTCGTAGATAAACGACTCCCGCGCGATGCTCGCTTCGGCGTCGTAGGAGAAGCGCTGGTAGAAGTCGCGGTGCAGGCAGCCCGCCTTGTAGCCACCCGAGAGCCGGGCCAGGGCGCGGACGATGGTCCGGTAATGCTCCAGGGGTTCCGGCACCAGGTAGTCGAGGCATTTGGCATAGCCGGGCTCGTTACCCTGTGTGCCGAAGTCGACTCGCTCGGTGATGCTCAGCCCGCTGCCACTTTCCGCATGAAAGTCGGCAAACATGCACTGGGCCACGCGGATCGGGAAGCCCGGCTTGCGGGAGAGCGCCGCGAACTGGATCTCCGATGCCATCATGTGCCGGTTGCGGTCCCGGCCCGGGTCCTCGAAGTTGCGTGAGAACTTGACGAACAGTTGCTCTGGCAGGCCCGCTTGCGCCGGCTCATATTCCACTGCCAGCAACATCTTGCTGCCGGTGCCGCCTCCGAAACACTCCTCGGCCTGGGTCACCCGTGCCACCCTTGCGTCCGCGGGGAGTGCGCCGGAAGCCCGGAAAGCCCCAGTGAGAAAGTCGGCACCACCTTCTTGCAGTGCGCTGACGCTGGCAGGGATTTGCAGGCCGGAGTCGTCCCCCGGCACCCAGTGTTGTGCTTCTGTCATTTTCCAGGCACGTGTTATCGCGCGGGCTGGCTAGGGCATGGCGAGGATATTGCAGTCCAGCTTGCCGAGGATTTTCTCCGCGGTATTGCCGTGCAGCAGGGCGGCCAGGCCGGAGCGGTGGGAGTTGCCGACCACCACCAGGCTGGCGTCGATGTTCTTTGCCACGTCGACGATAACCTTGTCCGGCGCCCCCAGCTTGATGTGGACGTGCTCGCTGTCCACGCCGGCCAGTTCCATGATGCGCGCCCGGTCGGGCACCATGCGGAAGTCGGGAAAGGCGTTGACCACATGGACCTCGGCCTGCAGGGAGTCGACGACCCGGCGGCTGAATTCGAGCACGTGCTCGTTGAGCTTGGCGTAGGGAGCCGTCTTGGCCTGGATGTCGATCGCAGCGAGGATTTTCGAACTGGGGCCTCGCTCCGCGCGCTTGATCAGCAGTACCGGGCACAGGCACTCGCGAATCAGGATGGAATCACTGGTGAACTTGAGTACCCGCCGGCGGGGGTTGTGGAAGGAACTCTTGAATACCACGTCCGCGAAATCGCGGGAGGCGGCGCGCACGATGGCGTGGTGCCAGTCCTTGTCCCAGTCGACGTCGCAGCTGGTTTCTATACCCCGCTGGGCGAGCGGTTCCAGTAACGACTTGAGCTTTGCCTTGTGTTCCCGCAGCAGGACCTTGACGGCCTCGGCCTCGTTGTCGGCACCGGCCACATCCTCGTGGATGCAGCCGAACAGCAGGACGCGGGCGCCGATGTCCTCGGCGATGGTGGCGGCGATTTCCAGGGCCGGCTGCTCATCCCGGGTGGGGTCGTGGACCACCAGCAGTTTTCTCGTTTCCATTACGGTTTTCTTACCTGGTTTGCGGGTCAGGCCTTCGTTGGGCCCTTGTCAGGCAAAGATACCATGTATAAACCAGCGGCGGGCCAGGCGGTCGCGAAATACCCAGTAAAACTGTCCCGCTTCACCGCGGGCAATGTAGTAGTCGCGGCTGGCTGGCGCCTGCCACCAGTTGTCCTCGATACGTTCCGGCCCGTAGACCAGTTCCAGCAGGCCCTGCCAGTGCAGTCGGCCGCGGCGTTCGGAGAGCGGCTGTGGGGTGGGCAGCAGCCAGAATGGGCGCTGGCCGCAGGGCTCGGTCGCCGCCTCCGCAGGTGGTCCGCTGCCCACGTGCAGGGCCAGCTCCGGCAGGTGTTCGTCGCGGCAGCCGATGTTCTCCACGGCCTGCAGGCCGAGACGGTTGCGCAGCCGGTCCAGCAGCGCCGCCAGTGGCTCCCGCTGCTTGCGCGGGGCGAAGAGGTCAGCGTTTTCCAGTTCGCCACTGTGCAAGTGCTCGCAATTCAGGATGATGCCCTCCACCCCGGCCTGCAGGGCCAGGCGCTCGAAGCGCACTCGGGTGAGCTGGTACCAGTTTTCCCAGTCGCTATGGCGGCAGCTGCTGCGCACGGTGACCGTGCGCACGGAGTGATCGATACCCAGCAGTAGCCAGTGGATCTCACCGGTCTGCAGTTGGGTGTTGCGCAGGAAGCGGCACAGGGACTGCAGCAGCTTTTGCAGCGCGGGGTACAGTTCCTCGTTGGCGCGGACCTCGTAGCCGAACCAGTATTCGTCGCTGAAGGTGGGTGGCGGCTGGTAGTCCGCCCGCCGGTCCTCTCGCTGGCCCAGTGCCCGCTGCAGGAACTGGCGGAAGTCGGCACCGCAGCGACGGGCCAGGGCGGAGGGGGGGAGGGCCAGTACGTCCCCGAGGGTGTGCAGGCCCGCCCGGCGCAGGGAGTCTACCGTGGCGGAGAACTCTTCCAGCAGGGTCAGTGGCAGGGGGGCCAGGCGCTCGGGCAGGGGTGTACCGCAGTCCAGGGCCACGGCCTCCCCGGTCGCGCTGTTTTCCCCGGCATGGGACAGCAGCCAGGCGGCGGTGGGGCTGGGTGCCAGCGCCCGACGGGCGCGGAAGCCGCGGCTGGCGAGGCCCTTGTGCACCTCCGCCAGCAGTGGCTCCAGCCCCCGGAACAGGGCGAGGCTGCCCCCGACTTCCAGTTGCAGGCAGTCCTCGCGTTCGCTGAACAGGTTGGGGGTGATGCTATAGGCCCAGCAGCACAGGCGCTGCAGGCAGCGGGCTTCCGCCTCGCGGTCCCGCTCCAGCATCTGGCAGGGCTCCTCGCCCGCCAGGGCGCGCACGGTGGCGGCGCCCATGCCTTCGCGAATACCCAGGGCGGCGGCGCAGTCGTTGGCGCGCAGTACCCGCTGGCGTTCCAGCACCACCACGGCGCTGTCCTCAGTGCGGTTCAGGCACTCCAGTGGGAGGTGGTGGAAACGCAGGCACAGCCACAGGCTCATGGTCGCTGGCGGTAGGCGGTGTCCCAGACCTCGAAGGCGCTGCGGTCGAACAGGTAGAAAGTGATCTCCAGCGGGGCGAACTCCGAGGCGGCGCAGGTGTCCAGGGCGATGCGCGCGGCCTGGTCCAGCGGGTAGCCGTAGACGCCGCAGGAGATCGCCGGGGCGGCCACGCTCTGGCAGCCGTTTTCGAGGGCGAGTCGCAGGCTGTTGCGGTAGGCTGAGGCGAGCAGGACGGCGGGTTTACTGGCCTGGCTGTAGACCGGGCCGACGGTGTGAATAACGTATTTCGCCGGCAGCTTGCCGGCGCTGGTGATGCGCGCCTCGCCGGTAGGGCAGCGAACGCCCTCGACGGCGGGCACCTCCCGGCAGGCGGCCTGCAGTTCCGGGCCGGCGGCCCGGTGAATGGCGCCGTCCACGCCACCGCCACCAAGCATGACCTCGTTGGCGGCATTGATGATGGCGTCGACTCTGGCGCCGGTGATATCGCCTATTTCCAGGCTGATGTTGTTCATCCTACACCCTCCGCTTCCATGACCAGGGTGATAACGACCTTGATAACGAACCCGAGCACGCCCATGGCCAGGGCGATATACAGGATCATAGTGCCGAATTTACCCGCATTACTGCGCCGCGCAAGATCCCACACGATGTAGACCATTAGCAGGATCAGGGCGCCCACGCCGATGGTGACACCGTATTGTGTCAGCCATTCATCGCCGCTCACTGCTTTCTCCGACTGCTTTCAATGGGACAACGCTCACACGCATAAGTGCCGGAAAGCATAGCAGCTGACCGGCGGGGCTTCGCGGGGAGTTTTCCGTCAGGCGAAGGAGAAGGCGGGCTGCACCCGCGGGCTGTCCACCGGGGCGACGGGCAGTTCCCACAGCTGCGGTTGTTCCGGGACGTCCTCCGAGGGTGGCAGGCCCACGTCCACGAACTGCTTGCCGCCGCGCTGCTTGAGGATATGCACCTCGCGGTAGGCGCGCATCTGCAGGCGCAGGCCCGCCGGGGCGTGGTTGTGGGCGGCGTCATTGGCGCGGAACAGCACGGAGAGGGTGTCGCCGCTGGCGGCCGCCAGCTGTAGCTTGCGCAGCTCGCCGTACTGGTAGTCGCCGGCCCCCAGCCAGCTGAACACGGCGCTGCTGGTGCTGCTACGCAGGGCCTGTTCCGTGGCCCAGAGCAGGTCCTCGCGGTTCTTCGGGTGGACCAGCAGGATCTTCCCGGTATCGATACCGCGGGCCTTGAGCAGGGGGGCGTAGGGGATGAAGGGCGGGGCGATGAACACCTGCCAGCGGCCCTCGGCGCTGAGCGCCTGCATGGCGGGCAGGAACAGGCCCATGGAACCGAGGCCGCAGCCGTCGCTGAGCATCTCGATGCTGCTGTCCAGCGGCCAGCCGCCGTGCTGCAACTGGGCGTCCAGGGTGCTGTAGCCGGTGGGCAGGGTGCCCTCCCGGTTGTGGCTGGCGCTGTTGGCGCTGCTGTTGGCGTAGACGGAGCTGGGCAGGATGCCGCGCCAGGTATCCCGGCGCTCGATGATCTGTTGCAGTGCTTCGTTCATGGCTTCACCTCTCTTGGCGCATGTTTGGCGCTTGGCAAGGGCGCCCCCAGGGGGCTGGCGGCTGTATATTCAAACAGTGTATGTATGTACAGTAGTCCGCTGTTGGAGATAAGGCAAGGGGATTGTGCACAAAGCGGGAGGCCATGTGTCTGGATAGGCGACAGGTGGGTCATTGGTCGATTCATGGGTGAATAGGAGCTTAAGGCGCTTTGTAGCTCGCATTCAGCAGCGCACTGTTCCGCGCTCCTCCAAAGCGTTCTGAGTCGTCACGCGAAACAGTGCGCTGCTGAATGCTGGTGCAGTGCGAGATCCTGAACGCCAGCACTGCATTAGACAGGGATACTCTGCAGCTTTCCGGTTGTGCTCAAGAATGTCTGGCACCGCGCCAGGTGGAAGGGATCAGCGGTTTTCGCGCGATGACTCAGGACACTTGGCACTGCGTCAGGCAGAGAGCCCTACAAGCCTCCCCACGGCGACTCAGAACGCTTTGGAGCCGTGGGGAGGCTTGTAGGGCTCTCTGCCGGGCCACGAAGCCCCGGTCCGTGTCAGGCCACGAAGTCCCGGGCTACTCTAGGCCACGAAGTCTCAAGGTAAGAGTAAGGGGGAAGTCAGCCCCGTCCGGCGAGGGCCAGGACGAGGTTTTCCAGCTGGTCCCAGGGCTTGCCGTCGGCGAAGCCCTTGATGGCGCCGTCGGTGGCGGCGGCACGGGTCATCAGGCGGATCAGGGAGCCGCGGGGGTGGCGTTCCAGGGCGGAATGCATCAGGCCGAGGCGGTTCTTGAAGACCCGCAGGTCCGCCAGGGCCTGCTGTGGGCGTTTGCCGGCGTCGACCGCGGTGCGCGCCTGTTGCAGGGTACGGATGTCCTTGAGCAGGGACCACAGGGCGATGGTGGCCTCGGTGCCCTCGGCGCGCAGGCCGCGCAGCATCTTTACACTGTCGGCGGCGTTGCCGGCGAGGGCGCTGTCGGCCATATCGAAGATGTTGTAGCGGGCGTTGTCGGAGACGGCCTCGGTGACGGTGGTGACGCTGACCCGGCCGCCATCGGCCAGCAGCTTGAGCTTCTCCACCTCCTGCACCGCCGCCAGCAGGTTGCCCTCGACCCGGTCGCTGAGCAGTTCCAGGGCGTCGCGGTCGATCTCCAGCCCGGCATCGCGCAGGCGCTGTTGTAACCACCGGGGCAGTTCACTGGCCTTGACCGGCCACAGCTGGAGGGTGGCGCCGGCCTGGTCCAGGGCCTTGTACCACTTGCTGTTGGTGGACTGCTTGTCGATCTTGCCGGCGATGATCAGCAGGATGTCGTCGCCGCCGGCGCTGAGTTCCAGGTATTCCTGCAGCGCCTTGCTGCCCTCGGCGCCGGGCTTGCCGCTGGGCAGGCGCAGCTCCACCAGCTTGCGGTCACCGAACAGGGACATGCTGGCGGCGTTGCCGGCCAGCTGTCCCCAGTCGAAGCCGGGGGCCTCGCTGTCGACGATTTCCCGCTCGGTGCAGCCGGCGGCGCGGGCGGCGGCGCGCACGGCATCGCAGCACTCCTGGACCAGCAGGGTTTCCTCCCCGCTGACCAGGTAGACGGGCAGTAGTTCTTTTTGCAGGTGTCCGGAAAGCTTTTCCGGGTAGAGGCGCATCAGCCTTCCTGGCTGGCGGCGAAGAAGGCGATGCGGCGCATGATCTGCTGGGCCAGCTCGTTGCGCATCTCGGCGCGCAGGATGCGGATTTCCTCCGCCTTGCCCACCACGTTGCGCGGGTCGTTTTCCATCTGCTTGAGCACGCTGGCGGTGGTGTTGGGCATGACCTGCCTGCCCGCGCTGTCGCGCACCGAGAAGGTGGAGGCGAGGGTCAGCTCGAGTTCCGCGGCCCGCGCCTCGGAGTTGATCGAGAGGTTTTTCTGGCTGAAGCGCTCGGCGCCGAGCACCACAAGGTAGTTGGCCGCGTCGCTTTCATCCGCCCACTGGATGCCGTTGGCGGCGAAGCTGGTCTGCACCGCGCGGCTGAACTCGCTGTTGGGGTTGTTGGTGACGAGATACATGGAGCGCCACTCGTCGGAGACGGTGATGCCGCCGCCGGTGCCGCGCAGGTGGAAGCCGCAGGCCCCCAGGGCGAGGGTGGCGAGCAGCAGCAGGGCGGTGGCGGTGTGGCGCAGCATGGGAACTCCGGTGCGATCAGTTGGCGACAATATTAACCAATTTGCCCGGCACCACAATGACCTTGCGCACGGTGACGCCGTCGAGGAAGCGCTGCACGTTGTCCTGGGCCAGCGCTGCGGCTTCCAGCGCCGCCTTATCTGCGTCGGCCGGTACGTCCATCTTCGCCCGCACCTTGCCGTTGACCTGTACCACCACTTCCAGGCTGTCGCGCACCAGGGCGCTCTCATCCACTGCCGGCCAGGGGGCGTCGAGGACATCGCCTTCGCCGCCCAGCAGCGGCCACAGGGCGTGGCAGATGTGCGGCACGATGGGGTTGAGCAGCAGCACCACGGCGCGCAGGCCTTCAGCGAGGACCGCGCGACCCTGCTCGCTGTCGTCGAGCCGGCCCAGTTCGTTGCTCAGTTCCATCACCGCGGCGATGGCGGTGTTGAAGGTCTGGCGGCGGCCGTAGTCGTCGCTGACCTTGGCGATGGTCTCGTGGATCTTGCGCCGGGCGTCCTTCTGCGGGCCGTCCAGGGCTTCGGTATCCAGCGCCGCTACCGGGCCGGCATCCACCAGGCCGGTGGCCAGTTTCCACAGGCGCTTGAGGAAGCGGCTGGCGCCTTCCACGCCGGAGTCGGACCACTCGAGGGTCTGCTCCGGCGGCGCGGCGAACATGGTGAACAGGCGGATGGTGTCCGCGCCGTAGTAGTCGACGGCGGTCTGCGGGTCGATGCCGTTGTTCTTGGACTTGGACATCTTGGTCATGCCGCCCATTTCCAGCTCGCCGGCTTCCGGGTGCACGGCCTTGACGACCTTGCCCTTGTCATCCTTTTCCAGTTCCACATCGGCGGGGTTGAACCAGGTCTTGCTGCCGTCGTCGTTCTGCTTGTAGAAGGAATCCGCCAGCACCATGCCCTGGCAGAGCAGGCGCTTGAAGGGTTCGTCGCTGTTCACCAGGCCCTCGTCGCGCATCAGCTTGTGGAAGAAGCGGGCGTAGAGCAGGTGGAGGATGGCGTGTTCGATGCCGCCCACGTACTGGTCCACCGGCAGCCAGTAGTTGGCGCGCTCGGAATCCAGCATGCCCTCGGCAAAGTCCGGGCAGGTGTAGCGGGCGTAGTACCAGCTCGACTCCATGAAGGTGTCGAAGGTATCGGTTTCGTGCTCGGCGCCGGCGGCGTACCAGTCGGCCTTGCGCCACTCGGGGTCGGCCTTGATCGGGCTGCTGGTGCCGTCCATGACCACGTCTTCGGGCAGCAGTACCGGGAGTTTGTCGAGTGGTACGGGAATCTCGCCGCCGTCGGGCAGGTTGAGCATGGGAATCGGCGCGCCCCAGTAGCGCTGGCGGGAAACCCCCCAGTCGCGCAGGCGGAAGTTAGTTTTTACCGAGCCCTTGCCAGCGTCGTGCAGTGCCCTGGCAATGGCGTCGAAGGCCTTCTTGAAGTTGAGGCCATCGAACTCAGCGGAATTGACCAGCGTGATCTCGGTCTTGCGGGCGTACCACTCCTGCCAGTTGGCGGAATCGAAGGGCTCGTCCTTCTTCTCGGTACTGGCGATCACCTGCTGGATCGGCAGGCCGTACTTGTTGGCGAAGGCGAAGTCGCGCTCGTCGTGGGCCGGCACCGCCATCACCGCGCCGGAGCCGTAATCCATCAATACATAGTTGGCGACCCATACCGGCACTTCCTCGCCGGTGAGCGGGTGCACGGCCTTCAGGCCGGTGTCCATGCCCTTCTTCTCCATGGTGGCCATGTCGGCCTCCGCCACGGAGTTGCTCTTGCAGTCCTCGATAAAGGCGGCGAGTTCTTCGTTGTCCGCAGCCAGGGCGAGGCTGATCGGGTGCTCCGCCGCGAGGCTCACGTAGGTGACGCCCATCAGGGTGTCCGGGCGGGTGGTGTACACATCAAACGCAGCGTGGCCGTCCACCGGGGTGGCGAGATCGAAAGTCATGTCCACGCCGCGGGACTTGCCGATCCAGTTCTTCTGCATGGTGCGCACCTGCTCCGGCCAGTCGGGCAACTGGTCGAGGCTGGTGAGCAGTTCATTGGCGTAGTCGGTGATCCTGATGAACCACTGGGGAATCTCCCTGCGCTCCACCAGCGCCCCGGAGCGCCAGCCGCGGCCGTCGATCACCTGCTCGTTGGCCAGCACGGTCTGGTCCACCGGGTCCCAGTTCACCGTGGCCATCTTCTTGTACACCAGGCCCTTCTCGTAGAGACGGGTGAAGAACCACTGCTCCCACTTGTAGTAGTTGGGCTGGCAGGTGGCCAGCTCGCGGTTCCAGTCGAAGCCGAAGCCGAGGCTTTTCAGCTGGCCTTTCATGTAGTCGATGTTGCTGTAGGTCCACTTGGCCGGCGCGGTCTGGTTCTGGATGGCGGCATTTTCCGCCGGCAGGCCGAAGGCGTCCCAGCCCATGGGGTGCAGCACGTTCCTGCCCTGCATGCGCTGGTAGCGGGCGATCACGTCGGTAATCGTGTAGTTGCGCACGTGACCCATGTGCAGCTTGCCGCTTGGGTAGGGGAACATGGCCAGGCAGTAGAACTTCTCCTTCGCGTCGTCCTTGTCGACGGCGAAGCTGTCGTTCTCCTGCCAGTGCTGCTGGGCCTGGGCTTCCAGGCTCCTGGGGTCGTATTGCTGGTCCATTGTGGGCGTGGTGTCTCGTTGGGGCTCGGGTGCGTGTTGGGCGAAAAGCAAGCGCGGGATTTTACCAGTAATTGGGTGGGGGCGTCACAGTGGGGAGCCTCGTTTGTGGGGCGGCGGGGTGGCGGCCTGGCGGCCGCTGCATTGTCGCTGCGCGGTGAAGGGCTTTTGCTCCATTACGGGCGCTTGCGGCGCGTTGGCCGATTGTGTTCTTTTCCTCACGACTAGCGACCGAGTATTGGATGGCCGCATCGACTGGTGGCGTTTCTGAGCTTCGGGGGAGGCTTGGTTCGGCAGGAGGAGCGCGGAGCGTTGGAGACTAAAGTAAGATGGGGCGGGGTTCGCACCGACGCCCTCCAAGTCCGCAAAAGCCCTTCACCGCACAGCGCCAATGCGGGGTGCGAACTGACCTGCGAAGGGCGCTCGAGTTGGCTCGACCGCAATCAGGATGGGGCACGGGCTGGCCGGAGTGCCAGCGCTCGACTTCACTCCTGCGTTGACTGTGGGTGGCTAAGCTCTTTTACGGACTTGGAGGGCGTCGGCGCGAACTCAGCCTGAATGCGGAACCTCAGCGCGCCGCATCCCTCCTGCCGAACCAAGCCTCCCACGAAGCACTGAGCCCTCGCCAGGCACAGCGGTAAATTCATGCTCGGTCGCAACTCGCGAGGTTACGGGGCGAGATCGGTCAACGCGCCGCAAGCGCCCGTAATGGAGTAAAAGAGCATAGCCACCCGCAGGCGACGCAGCGGCCGTGAGGCCGCCGCCCCGACCAGAGCTCCCCGGGCCACGTCGGTCAACGCGCCGCAAGCGCCCGTAATGGAGTAAAAGAGCATAGCCATCCGCAGGCAACGCAGCGGCCGTCAGGCCGCCGCCCCACCTCGAAGTCCCACGGTTCGAAGACTCAGTCCTCGTCGTTCTCCCGCCACAGGCTGACATACAGCAGGTGCATGAGAAGCAAGCCCAGCAGGCTGCCGATAATGATCGGCCGTGGCCCGAAACTGCCGAAGGGCGTCTTGCCCAGCATCGGCGACACCTCGCCTGTCAGCGTGGTGCTCACGAACTGCTCCGTGGCGCCGAGGATCTGCCCGCGCTGGTCGATGATCGCCGAGATGCCATTGTTGGTGCCGCGAATCAGGTAGCGGCCATTTTCCAGGGCGCGCATCTGCGCCATCTGCAGGTGTTGCAGGGGGCCGATGCTGTCGCCGAACCAGGCGTCGTTGCTGACGGTGATCAGCAGGTCCGAGCGGCGGGCGCCCCAGGCCACCTGCTCCGGGTAGACGATCTCGTAGCAGACCGAAGGGGCCACGCGAAAAGCGCCGACACGCAGGGCCTCCTGTTTTTCCGGGCCGCCGGTGAAGTGGGAGGTGGGCATGTCGAAGAAGTCGATCAGGCCCCGCAGCACGTTTTCCAGGGGAACGTACTCGCCAAAGGGGACCAGGTGGTGCTTGAAGTATTCGCCCTCGCCGTTGCCCAGGGCGAGGATGCTGTTGTAGTAGGTGCCGCCGCTGCCGCGGTAGGGGATGCCGGTGATCAGGGTGGTGTTCATCAGTGCGGCGCGCTCGGCGATGGGATCGATGAAGTCGCGCACGTCCTGGTAAAAGGCGGGGACGGCCGCTTCCGGCCAGACCACGATATCGTGGCCCAGCAGCGGGCCGGTTTCCTTTTTCAGCTGTTCGAGGATGTCGTGGTAGTAGCGGCGGTCCCACTTGAGTTCCTGCGGGACGTTGGGTTGCAGCAGGGCCACGCTCAGGGGTTGCTCGCTGGCGGGTACCACCCATTCGATCGGCCTCAGAACTGCGCCGCCGGCCCACAGGGTGACGACCACCACCACGTAGGTGGCGATGGACATGGGCTGCCGGCTGCGCCAGGCGAGGAAGGCGATACAGCCGCTGATAGCACAGATGAAAGACAGGAAGTACACGCCGCCGACGGGCGCCCAGCCCGCCAGCCAGGTGTCGGCGTGAGCGTAGCCCAGGTAGAGCCAGGGAAAACCGGTGAAGATCCAGCCGCGCAGCCACTCGAAGACCACCCAGAGCAGGGGGAAGCCCATCAGCATGCCGCCGGGAAGGGGGCGGATGTAGCGGGCGTAGGTCCAGCCGAAGAGGGCGTGGAACAGGGCCAGGCCGATGCAGAACAGGGCGGTGAGCGCGGTGGCCAGGCCCACCGAGGCGTAGCCATAGTTGTGGATGCTGACGTAGACCCAGGAGACACCGCTGCCGAACAGGCCGATGCCGTAGAGCCAGCCGCGCAGGGCGGCCAGGCCCGGTCCGCAGGTGCTCAGCAGCCAGGCCAGCAGGGCGCAGCTGGCGATGCCGGCGGGCCAGAGGTCGAAGGGGGCGAGGGACAGGGTGACCAGCGCGCCCGCAAGGGGCGCGAGCAGCAGCGTCAGCAGCCTGTCGCGAAGTACGGACATATCAGGGGGTGCTTACTGGCGCGGTGGGCGCAGGCGCAGGCTGTGGATCTTGCGCTGGTCGGCGTTGATGACCTTGAATTCGTAGTCTTCGATGATCGCAACCTCGTTGCGGGTGGGCATGTGGCCGAGGGCCTGGATCACCAGCCCGCCGATGGTGTCGAACTCGTCGTCGCTGAAATCCGCGCCAAAGTAGTCGTTGAAATCGTCGATCGGGGTGAGCGCTTTGACGAAGAAATCGTCGTCGGTGATCTTGCGGATGAAGCGGTCTTCCTCTACATCGGTCTCGTCCTCGATCTCGCCGACGATCTCCTCGAGCACGTCCTCGATGGTGACCAGCCCGGCGACACCGCCGTACTCGTCGATGACGATGGCCATGTGGTTGCGGTTCTCGCGGAATTCACGCAGCAGCACGTTGAGGCGCTTGCTCTCCGGCACTACCACGGTGGGGCGCAGCAGGTCCTCGATGTTGAACTTGCTGTGGTCGGTGTCGAGAATCTGCGGCAGCAGGTCCTTGGCCAGCAGGATGCCGAGGACGTCGTCGGGGCTCTCGCCGATCACCGGGTAGCGGGAGTGGGCGGAGCGGATGATCTGCGGGAGGATGTCCTCGAGGGTGGCATCGCCCTTGATCATTTCCATTTGCGCCCGGGGGATCATGATGTCGCGCACCTGCATGTCGCTGACCTGCATGGCGCCTTCCATGATGCTGCGGGCGTCCGGGTCGATGACCTCGTTCTCGGCGGCTACCGCCAGTACTTCCTCGAGATCGCTGCGGGTACGCGGCTCGCTGGAGAAGATCTGGCTGATCTTGTCCAGCCAGGACTTCTCGCCGTTGTCGTTGCCCTGATTGTCGTCGCTCATGCGCCGGCATGCTCCATGTGTTGCTCGCCCTCGTAGGGGCAGGGGAAATTCAGTTCTGCGAGAATGGCTGTTTCCAGCGTTTCCATTTCCCGCGCTTCGGATTCTTCGATGTGGTCGTAGCCGAGCAGGTGCAGGCTGCCGTGGACCAGCATGTGCGCCCAGTGGGCCTCGGGGCTCTTGCCCTGTTCCGCCGCCTCCGCCGCGACCACCGGCACGCAGACGACGATGTCGCCGAGCAGCGGCAACTCGAGTTCCTCGGGGAGGTCGGCGGGGAAGGAGAGCACGTTGGTCGGGCCGTCCTTGCCGCGGTAGGTCTGGTTGAGCGTGGTCATCTCGGGGATGTCGACCAGGCGCAGGCTGATCTCGCTGTCCTCGGGGGCGCGGCCCTCAAGGGCACAGCTGATCCAGCGCCTTATGTCCTCCTCCGCGGGGGCGGGTTCGGCACTGGCGCTCTGGATATCCAGTTGCAGGTTCACGGCTTTCGCTGTTCCCGTGACGCGTCGCGGGGCGTGTCCAGCGGGGTGGCCTTGTCCTCGCTGGCGTCGTAGGCCTCGACGATCCGCTGCACCAGCGGGTGGCGTACCACGTCCTTGTTGGCGAACCAGGTGAAGCTGATGCCGTCCACGTCGCGCAGGATGTTCCCCGCGTGGGTGAGCCCGGAGTGGGCGCCGCGGGGCAGGTCGATCTGGGTGGCGTCGCCGGTGATCACCGCGGTGGAGCCGAAGCCGATCCGGGTGAGGAACATCTTCATTTGCTCGCGGGTGGTGTTCTGGGCCTCGTCGAGGATGATGAAGGCGTTGTTCAGGGTGCGGCCGCGCATGAAGGCCAGCGGCGCCACTTCGATGACGCTGCGCTCGATATACTTGTTGACCGTCTCGAAGCCGAGCATTTCATACAGGGCGTCGTAGAGCGGGCGCAGGTAGGGGTCGATCTTCTGTGCCAGGTCGCCGGGCAGGAAGCCGAGTTTCTCGCCGGCTTCCACGGCCGGGCGCACCAGCAGGATGCGGCGGACTTTTTCCTCCAGCAGGGCCTCCACGGCGCAGGCCACCGCCAGGTAGGTCTTGCCGGTGCCCGCCGGGCCGATGCCGAAATTGATGTCGCAGTGCTTGATGGCGCGCACGTAGCCCTGCTGGTTCTTGCCCCGGGGCTTGATCGCGGCGCGGCGGGTGCGGATGACCTGGATGGCATCCACGGCGCCTTCCTTCTCTCCGCCTTCGGCAGCTTCCACCAGGCTTTCCATGCCGGCCTGGTTCAGGTGCAGGTGCAGGGACTCCGGCGACAGCCCGATGCCCTGGCAGATTTCGCTGTAGAGCTGGGTCAGCAGCTGGCGGGCGCCGGTGGTTTTCGCCGCGGGGCCGCTGAGCTTGAACTCGTTGCCGCGGTTGGTGATGCGGACGCCCAGGCGCTCCTCGATCTGGCGCAGGTGGCGGTCCAGTTGGCCGCACAGCATTGCCAGATGACGGGGGTCATTCGGTTCGAGGGTCAGGAGCTGTGTGTTCGCCGGCTCGGGAGCCGGGCTCGTTGCAGGAGGTTCGTTAGTCAATCTGGTTAGGGGGCCCGTGGGGGCTGTGTGTTTAGGTTAAAGGATAACCCGGAATATGTTGGCGTCAACCAGCTTTCTGGCATTGTGACGGTCCGGATTTTGGGGGTGATTCTGGGGTTGGAGCTGTTGCAGCGCTTGTCGCTGTCGGACCGGCGTTGCTGCGCGCGCGTGTCACTGGGACACGCCAAAAGGCGTACATCCATGTACAGGCTCGGTCGGCGACGTCCTGTCGCCTCACGGTCCCAGTGACACGCGCGCGCAGCAACGCCTCCATCGAGCGAGTTCCGGGCGTTGAGCCATTCTAAAGAACAGGTTTTCAAAGCGTCGAAAAAAACGTATTTCAGGGCGTCAGGACGCCGCGGAGTGAGTTTGGCAGGGCTTCGAGAATTTCTACGGTGGCGAATCCGCCGATAAGGCCCAGGTCGTCGCAGTGGAAGTTGACCACGCGGTTGTTCTCGGTGCGGCCCTGGAGTTGGCCGGGGTCTTTCCTGGAGACGCCGGTGACCAGGATGCGTTGCTGGGTGCCGACCATGCGGCGGCTGATGCCCTGGGCGTGCTGGGCTATACGGGTCTGCAGGATTTGCAGGCGCTGTTTCTTGGTCTCCTCGGGGGTGTCGTCGGGCAGGTCCGAGGCGGGGGTGCCGGGGCGGGCGCTGTAGACGAAGCTGAAGGAGGTGTCGAAGCCGATGTCCTCGATCAGTTTCATGGTGGCGGCGAAGTCGTCTTCGCTTTCTCCGGGGAAACCGATGATAAAGTCGGAGGATATGCTGATATCGGGGCGTATCTTGCGCAAACGGCGGATCTTGGACTTGTACTCCAGGGCGGTGTGGCCGCGCTTCATGGCGGCCAGGATGCGGTCGGAGCCGCTCTGTACCGGCAGGTGCAGGTGGTCCACCAGTTGCGGGATGTCGGCGTAGGCGTCGATCAGGGCGTCGGAGAACTCCACCGGGTGCGAGGTGGTGTAACGGATGCGCTCGATGCCGGGGATTTTCGCCACGTAGTGCAGCAGTTCGGCGAAATCGGCGACCTGGCCGTCGTGGGTGGCGCCGCGGTAGGCGTTGACGTTCTGGCCGAGCAGGTTGACTTCGCGCACGCCGCCGCCGGCGAGGTGGGCGATCTCGGCGATCACGTCATCGAGAGGCCGGGAGACTTCCTCGCCGCGGGTATAGGGCACCACGCAGAAGGTGCAGTACTTGGAGCAGCCTTCCATGATGGAGACGAAGGCGGTGGGGCCTTCGACCTTGGGTTCGGGCAGGCGGTCGAATTTCTCGATCTCGGGGAAGCTGATGTCCACCACGATGGTGCCGCCGGGGCCGCGCCGGGCGCCGCGCTCGTCGATCATTTCCGGCAGGCGGTGCAGGGTTTGGGGGCCGAAGACGATGTCCACGTAGGGCGCGCGCTTGCCGATGGCCTCGCCCTCCTGGCTGGCCACGCAGCCGCCGACGCCGATGATCAGGTCGGGGTTCTTCTGCTTCAGGTGCTTCCAGCGGCCGAGCTGGTGGAAGACTTTCTCCTGGGCTTTTTCCCTTATGGAACAGGTGTTTAGCAGCAGGACGTCGGCTTCCTCGGGGTTCTCCGTGGGCTCCAGGTCGTGGGACTCGCCCAGCAGGTCGCGCATACGAGCGGAATCGTACTCGTTCATCTGGCAGCCGTGGGTCTGGATGTATAGTTTCCTGCTCACCGGGTTTGCTGTTCTTCGCCTGCGGGCGTACTCTCTGGAAAAGGGGCGCGATTATACCGATTGGGGGCCCTGAAACCTAGTAGTTACGGGGCTCTCAGGCTGGTAATTCGCACGGATGGTGGTACTATTGCCGCCCCCCGAAATCCGGTGGTTCTTTATCCAGTTGATGGCCCTGTGCCTCAGTCCGGAAACGCAACGAGGAGTCCATGCCAGCTCAGCCCGTCTACAAGGTGATTTTCCAGAACGGTGGTCAGGTGTTCGAGGTGTTCGCGCGCCAGATTTACCAGAGTGATATGTGGGGCTTTATCGAGGTCGAGGAGTTCGTCTTCGGTGAGCGTTCGCAGATTCTGGTGGACCCGAGTGAGGAAAAGCTGAAGAACGAGTTCAATGGTGTGGCCCGGTCCTATATTCCGCTGCAGTCGATTATTCGGATTGATGAGGTGGAGAAAGAGGGCTCACCGAAGGTGACGGATTCCAAGCCTTCTTCCTCTGGCAGTAATATTGCCAGCTTTCCTTTTTCTGCTGGGCCGCCGCAGTCGGGTTCCGAGGAGTAGTCACCCCGGCCGCGGCAACGCGGCAGCTTCAGCGGCGGCGCAGTCCGAACCGGGCCGAGGCCAGCAGGCCCAGTGCCGTCAACACCAGGGCGGGCAATGGCAGCGTGGGTACCGGCTCCGGCGGTTCCGCCGGTGGCACAGGTGCTGCTGCGGGGGCGTCCAGCGTCCTGCCGACCAGTTCGAACAGGCTCAGGTCCGTGTTGTCGCCCGGTTCCGTATCGTCACTCATCGTGATCGTCCAAGTGCCCGAGAGTTCGACGCCAGTGAACGCCGCGAGCGGGTCGACGGGATCGAAGGTGCCGGTGGTGTCGCCGTCGGGCACCAGAGCTGCGTCGAGGTCCGCCCCGCCGTCCTGAAAGGTGGCCGAGAGGGTGCTGCCAGGGCCGGCGGAGTCCGTCATCAGGTCCATGAGCACGACGTCGATACCTGCGTGGGAGAGCACGACTCGCATGTTGTCCCAGTAGACATCGCCGCCGTCGAGGGTGTCGTCGAAGGCGAGGTTGATGCTGAGGCTGGCGATTTCGCCGGTATCGGCCACGTTGAAGTTGACCACAGTCTCCGAGCCCGGCGACGTGTCCACGTTAGCCGTGGCCGGCGCGCTGACGGAGAAGGGCGCGGCCGAAACCCCGGAGGCGAAAAATGCCAGTGCTGCCGCTGCGGCGAAGCCGGCTGTGGTCTTATGAAATCCCTTCATGTAGGTTCCCCTGTCATCCCCACTGATAATTGTGTGCTGCGGCTGCTGAATCATTATCCCCAACTGCTTGATTCAGCTAGTAATCCGCTGTCCCGGAAAAAAGGGTAACCGGGTCCGGCGGCGCGGTGCAATTGCTAGTGGGTAATAAGTTTAGATTTCACGCTGGCGAGCTCCACACACACGGCCTGATTGTGTCGCCCCGGCCGTCAGCCGCGGAGCGCCTCGAGGTGAGCTGCAAGGCCTGAGCAATTGCGGGCGCTGAGTTTGGATGGACTCCCGGTCAGTCTTTGAACTTCGATTCGGGGCGGCACTCCGGCCGCAGCGCCCGTGGAGACGGCCACAGCTCCGTAAATCCGCGAGGCTGCTGCGCAACTCGACCAGAATCGCTGCGCGATTCTTGGGACTCAGACAGTGCTCGCAGAAAGCCCCTCGCGGATTTACTCCGCAAAGCGTGGCCTGATTGTCTCCACGGACGCTGCGGCCGGAGTGCCGCTCAGAGACTTGAAACGCTTCAACAATTTCCGCTGCAGAATTGGCAGTGCTTATCGAGACTTCGTGTGAGCCCGGCGCGTTTTTGTGCTATGAGGAGCTCAAATTGCAACAGTCGATTGGGCAAAGGCACGGCCTGATTTTCCAGGAAAGAATGCACTCCCGCTTCGGATCACTACGGCCGAGGCATACGGGGCAGGCCGCCCCATCAAACATTCAGATCACGCTTTGCGGAGCAATCCAGTGAGGGGCTTTCTGCGAGCACTGTTCGAGTCCCGATTTTCGCGCAGCGAAAATGGTCGAGTTGCGCAGCAGCCTCACTGGATTGCTCCGCAGTGATCGTTTGATGGGGCGGCCTGCCCCGTATGCCGTGACCAGCGCCCCGGACACGGCTCGCGAGATTGCGCTAGAGTCCGTCCAAATCCAACGGACTCAAATTAGCGATTCACCCGTTCAGCTTCTGCCGAACACTCGCCAACTTCACGCAAACCACAAACGCCTCAGCAGTAGCCTTCACATCCCCCAGCGAGGGAAAACTCGGCGCCAGGCGGATATTGCTGTCCCGCGGATCGTCACCGTAAGGGAAAGTCGCACCAGCAGGCGTCAGAGCCACGCCGATCGACTTCGCCAGGCCGACGATCTCCATCGCCAGCCCGGGCCTTGAGTCGAAGGAGATGAAGTAGCCGCCGCGCGGCGACAGCCACTCACCCATGCCAGTCCCCGCCAGCTCGGATTCCAGCGTCTCCAGCACCGCCTCAAAGCGCGGACGCAGCAGCTCTGCGTGCTTCTCCATGTGAGCGGCAAGCCCAGCGGCATCCTTGAAGAAGCGCACATGGCGCAGCTGGTTCACCTTGTCCGGGCCGATGGTCTGGAAACCGAGATGCTGCTGGAAGGATGCCAGGTTGTCCGGGCTGCTGGCGAGGTAGGAGACGCCGGCGCCGGCGAAGGTGATCTTCGAGGTGGAGCCGAACTGGAAGACCGAGTCCAGGGTGCCGTGCTGGACGCAGAACTCACGGATGTCGGCGAGTTCTTCCGCATCGGGGTAAATGGTGTGCACCGCGTAGGCGTTGTCGTACATCACCAGGAAGTTGTCGCCGGCGATCTTGCCGAGTTTCGCCAGGCGCTCGACGGTTTCGCGGCTGTAGACGCAGCCCGTGGGGTTGGAGAAGCGCGGTACGCACCAGATGCCCTTGATGGCGGGATCGGCGGCGACCAGTTCCTCGACGATGTCCATATCCGGGCCGGTGGAGAGCATGGGCACGGTGATCATCTCAATGCCGAGGTGCTCGCAGATGGCGAAGTGGCGGTCGTAACCGGGCACCGGGCAGAGGAATTTCACCTCGTCATTGTTGCCCCAGGCGGACTCCGGGCCGCGCAGGCCTGTAGAAAGGGCGAAGTCGATGACGGTGTACATCAGGGTCAGGCTGGAGTTGCCGCCGATGAGGATTTCCGACGCGGGTACACCGAGGGTGCCGCAGAACAGTTGCTTGGCTTCCGGCAGGCCGTCGAGGCCGCCGTAGTTGCGGGCGTCGGTGCCGTCTTCGGCCAGGTAGTTGCCGTCGAGAATGCCGTCCAGGGCGTCGGAGAGGGTCACCTGTTCGGTGCCCGGCTTGCCGCGGGTGAGGTTCAGCTTGAGCTCGCGTTTGCCCAGCTCGGCGTATTGGGTCTCCAGGGCCTGCAGTTCTGCCTGCAGTTGCTGCTCCGACATCTGGTCGATGTGCACGTTACGGTCCTCGATTGGTCTACAGTGTGAGGTGGCCAGGAGCGTTTCCGGGGCAGTAGCGCTGCCTCTCGAGCGGCCCTGGCGCGGGCCGGGCAGTATACCGCGCTGTCCGGGCCGGCACATCTATCGTGGCATCATTACGCTTGAAATACGCAGTTGGGACCGCATATAGCGATAGTGAATAAAGCAAAAGGGTAAAGCATGGCTCAGCAAGATGACGCGGTAGAACCGGAAGTTCTCTCCCACGGGGAAGGGGCTGGTACGCCCGCCGTGGCGGAGGATGTGCTGCCCAATACCCTGTACCTCCTGCCGGTACCCAACCGCCCCTTCTTCCCTGGCCAGGTCCAGCCCCTGGGTGTCGAACCGCGGGTGTGGGCCCAGACCCTGAAGCGGGTGGCCGAGACCGGTAACGGGCTGCTCGGCCTGTCCTACGTGCCACAGGGCGAATCCCAGGATATTACCCGCCGCCGCTTCCCCGACATGGGCACGGTGGTGCGCCTCTACCGGCCGCAGGTGCCGGTGGAGCACGAAGGGCAGTTCCTGGCCCAGGGTATCCGCCGCTTCCGTATCGTGCGCTGGCTCAGCGAGGAGCCGCCCTACCTGGTGCAGGTGGAATACCCCCGCAGCCAGGGTGACAAGGCCTCCGACGAGGTGCGCGCCTACGCCATGGCGCTGATCAAGGAAATCAAGGAACTGCTGCCCCTGAACCCCCTCTACAGCGAGGAGCTCAAGCAGTACCTGGCCAATTTCAATCCCGGCCAGCCCAGCGTGCTGGCGGACTTCGCCGCCGCCCTGACCACCGCCAATGGCGAGCAGTTGCAGGAGATCCTCGAGACTCTGCCGCTGGTGCCGCGGATGGAAAAGGTCATGACGCTGCTGCGCCGCGAGCGCGAGGTGGCGGAACTGCAGGGGCGGATTACCAGCCAGGTCAACGAACAGGTGAGCGACAGCCAGCGCGAGTTCTTCCTGCGTGAGCAGATGAAGGTGATCCAGAAAGAACTGGGCATCTCGAAGGACGACCGCACCAGCGATGTCGAGATGTTCGAGGAGCGCATCGCCAAACTCAGCATGCCGCCGGCGGTGGCGAAGCGGATCAAGGAAGAGCTGCACAAGCTCTCGGTGCTGGAGACCGGTTCACCCGAGTACGGTGTCACCCGCAACTACCTCGACTGGGCGACTTCCGTGCCCTGGGGCGTTCACTCGGAGGACAAACTGGAGCTGGCCCATGCCCGCACAGTGCTGGACGACGATCACGAGGGTCTGGATGACGTGAAAAAGCGCATCCTCGAGTTCCTCGCTGTGGGCGCCTTCAAGGGCGAGATCTCCGGCTCGATTTTGTTGCTGGTGGGTCCGCCGGGGGTGGGCAAGACCAGCGTCGGCCGCTCCATCGCCCACGCCCTGGGTCGCAAGTTCTACCGCTTCAGCCTCGGCGGCATGCGCGACGAGGCGGAAATCAAGGGCCACCGGCGCACCTACATCGGCGCCATGCCAGGCAAGTTCGTGCAGGCCCTGAAGGAAGTCGAAGTGGAGAACCCGGTCATCATGCTCGACGAGATCGACAAGATCGGCGCCTCCTACCAGGGCGACCCGGCCTCGGCCCTGCTGGAAGTGCTGGACCCGGAGCAGAACGGGGAATTCCTCGATCACTACCTCGACCTGCGGGTGGACCTTTCCAAGGTCCTGTTCGTCTGCACCGCCAACCAGCTCGACACCATTCCGGGGCCGTTGCTCGACCGCATGGAGACGATCCGCCTGGCCGGCTACGTTGCCGAGGAAAAGCTCTCCATCGCCCGCCGCCACCTGTGGCCCAAGCTGCTGGAGCGGCACGGCCTCAGAGACGAGCAATTGAAGATCAACGACGCGGGGCTCAAGTACGTGATCGAGTCCTACTGCCGGGAGGCGGGTGTCCGCAACCTGGAGAAACAGCTGGCCCGTATCATGCGCAAGGTCATCGTGCAGCTGCTGGATACGGGCAAGAAAAAAATGCGCGTCGGCAAGAAGGATATCGAGGACCTGCTGGGCAAGCCGCCCTTTGCCCAGGAGAAACCCCTGCGCGGCCTCGGCGTGGCCACCGGTCTGGCCTGGACCGCCATGGGCGGCGCCACCCTGGCGATCGAATCTTCCCGGGTGCACACCCTGAATCGCGGCTTCAAGCTCACCGGGCGGCTGGGAGATACCATGCGCGAGTCGGCGGATATCGCCTACAGCTACGTGATCGCCCACTTGAAGGACTACGGCTGCGACCCGGATTTCTTCGATATGAGCATGGTGCATCTGCACGTCCCCGAGGGGGCGACCCCCAAGGACGGCCCCAGCGCCGGGATCACCATGGCTACCGCGTTGGTATCGCTGGCCCGCAACGAACGGGTTCGGCGGCCCCTGGCGATGACCGGTGAGCTGACGTTGACCGGACAGGTGTTGCCGGTAGGCGGCATCCGCGAGAAGGTGATCGCGGCGCGGCGCTCGAAGATCATGGAGATCATCCTGCCCCACGCCAACCGGCGCGACTTCGATGACCTCCCGGACTACCTGCGCGAGGGCATCAACGTGCATTTCGCGCGCAATTTCCGCGAGGTCTTCGAGTTCGTGTTTCACGAGCACCGCCGCGACCGCTCGCTGCACTGAGACCCGGAAGAATCTGTTCCCGAATCCCAATTACGTGACTCGCTTCTAGGTTTTCACCATTTCCAGTGGGGGCACCCGCGGGCAACTGGTAGAGTCGATGGCATTACCGGCTGGGAAACTCGTTTGAGGGGTAGGGAGCGGGATGATCACGGAATGGCTGAAAATACTGGCGAGCAAGAACGGCTCTGACTTGTACCTGAGCACTGGCGCACCGCCCTGTGCCAAGTTCGAGGGCAAGCTGCAGCCCATCGCGCGGGAGATACTGAAACCGGGCGAGATTCGCAAGATCGCCTACGAGGTGATGGACCCCACCCAGCAGGCTGAATTCGAGCAGGAACTGGAGATGAACCTGGCCATGTCGATTCCCGGCTATGGTCGCTTCCGGGTGAATATTTTCCTGCAGCGCAACGAAGTGGCCATGGTCTGCCGCAATATCGTGGCGGAAATTCCGAACTGGGAGGCGCTGCGCCTGCCGCCGATCCTGCCGGAAGTCATCATGCGCAAGCGGGGGCTGGTGCTCTTCGTCGGCGCCACCGGCTCGGGCAAGTCCACCTCGCTGGCGGCGCTGATCGACTACCGCAACTCCAACAGCTACGGGCATATCGTCACCATCGAGGACCCGGTGGAGTACGTCCACAATCACAAGAAAAGCATCATCAACCAGCGCGAGGTGGGGGTGGATACCCGCAACTGGCACAATGCGCTGAAAAACACCCTGCGCCAGGCGCCGGACGTGATTCTCATCGGCGAGATCCGCGACCGCGAGACCATGGAGCACGCCATCGCTTTCGCCGAAACCGGCCACCTGTGTATCTCGACCCTGCACGCCAACAATGCCAACCAGGCGCTGGACCGGATCATCAACTTTTTCCCCGAGGAGCGGCGCCACCAGTTGCTGATGGACCTCTCCCTCAACCTGCAGGCCTTCGTCTCGCAGCGGCTGATTCCCACCGTCGACGGCAAGCGCTGTGCCGCTATCGAAGTTCTGCTCGGTACGCCGCTGGTGGCCGATCTCATCCAGCGTGGCCAGATCGACGGTATCAAGGAAGTGATGCGGAAATCTGAAGACGCCGGTATGAAAACCTACGATACCGCGCTCTTCGAGTTGTATATGGAAGGGCTGATCAGCGAGGAAGAGGCGGTGCGCAACGCGGACTCCCCTAATAATGTTCGCCTGAAGATCAAGTTCGCCCGGGAGGGAAGCGAGGAGGCGTCAGCCACTGCGGCACCGCAGTCCTCGGCGGACGGAAAACAGGATGGCGATGCCGCGGAGCGGCCCGCACCGAGCTACGCTTCCGGCTCCGGGCTGACCCTGGAACTGGTCGAGGAGGAAGCGGAGGAAGACCAGTTACACTGAGTCAAAGCGCCAGCTCCTCCAGCAGCGTACACCAGCTCTCGTAGTCCGAGTCCGCGGAGGCCTGGAGTTCGAGGCCGGCCAGCCAGTTGCCGGCCGCGTCTTCCACCTCCAGTGGCTGGCACCAGCGCACCACCGCCACCAGTATCAGGGGCGGTTCACCACGTGCCTCAACCGCCAGGTGAATGAAGGCGTTTACCGCCAGCTCGCGCTTGAGCTGCAGGCGGATACCGCTTTTCGAGATATCGAGGGCCTTGCAGATTTCGATATCGCGCTCGTCGCTGTCATTTTCCGAATCGATGTACACCCGGTATTCGACCGGCAGTCGTTCGTGCCTGCGTTCCATTTCCATGGCTTTTCCCCTGCTTTTATCACTATCTTGAGGAATCACTTTCATTGTTGCGATTGTTCATGCCGTTGCATTCGGCGACGCGCTCGCTCCACTTCCTGGCGGAAATTCGAGCGCGTTTCCAGTAAGTCGATCATGCCTTCCTGCACCAGTGAGATGTACTGCGCTTCCTCCAGGCGGCGAATCTCCATGCCTTTGCGGTTGACCAGAATCAGCAGTCCGCGCACCGCATCGTGCATCGCCAGCCTTGCCAGCAGAGGCGGGTCGACGTCGTGGAAGCCCAGCCAGCTGCCCAGTGGCGGCAGCGGCAGTGGCTCCCCGGCAGCCGTAACCCCGGCATCCTGCTCCGCGACTTTGCGCGGCGCCTGCGCAGCGGTTTTATCGGACTTGGGTGCCGGGGCGGGCCGCGCGGCCCCGGCGCCGGTCTCGTCGGCTGCCGGAGCCTTGACGCCCGCCGTGCTGGCCAGCGCGCGGCTGAAGCTGGCACCCGAAGGTAGCAGCGCTACGCGTTTCTCGCGCAGCAGGCTGAGGAAGTCGCTGAAGTGCATGCTCTTCGTCTGCAGCCCGGAGTGCCGGCACAGCATCAATTGTTGTCGTTCGTCCTGGCGCAGGATCACCTGCATCCGCTGTGGCGCGCCCGCGCCGCTGCGCACCAGCAGCCAGCTCCCCACCGCGATTTCTGCGGGCAGGCGGGTCGGCGCCCGCCCGCCTTCGGGGCGGCCCGGAATTTCGATGGGCAATTGCGGCGAGCGCTCTATGCTTTGTCCGCCCAGCGCTCGCAGCAGCAGGTATTCCAGTTCACCGAGCGTCCCGCGCGGGGCGTCCGGCTGATGTTGCAGGCTCAGCAGCCAGCGCTCCAGCGACTTGCGAATGGCGGAAGCAGAGGCCTCGAGATCGTCCGTGGGCGCTCCCTGCGTCGGCCCCAGGGATTCGACCAGTTTCAGGGTGCTGGCCTGCATCGCCTGCCATTCGCCGGAATTGAGACCGAACTTCAGCAGTACCAGCTGTGCACTCTCGAACCAGGGGCCGCGCAGGAACTCGCCGCACGCCCCGGGCAGCGGCGCGCGGGCCAGGGCCTCGTTTATCGCGCTTGCCGCGCTGTCCCGGGCATGTTCGCTGCGCAGTTTTGCCCTTTCAACATCCGCCGCGCGCTGGCACATGCGGGTATTGCGATCATCCAGGCGGCGGGCTGATTCAATCGCGGCTTCCAGCTGCAGCTGAATTTGCGGCGCTGCACCCAGTTGACTGCTGTCCGTGAGGCTCGCGGAGGTGTCCTGCAGAAGCTTGAGCACGCTGTCGCCACTGCGCCCGAGGTCTTCCTGCCAGCCGATCGCCGCGGCGTGCAGTGCGTCGAGTAGTTGATGGGCGGGATGGGCCCCCGGGGTGGTGAAAGCGGGGTCGCTCAGCGCGGCCCGGGCGACAGTGGCTTTGAGCTTGCGCAACTCGCCGCGGATGGCGGGGTCGAGGGGGAAATCCCTCTCCCAGCTACTGAACGCCGCACCCACCCAGGCGAGCAAGGCACTTGCCGACGGCGCGGGAAGGGTCGGATCGCCCAGTTCATCGGCGCGCTGCAACACGGCATCCAGTGGCGAGAGGCTGGTGTCACCGCAGGCCAGGAGGTAGTCGGATAGCTCCTGCGGATCCATGTGCTGCGCTCCCTGCAGCAGGCTCTCCGGATGGGTGAAGCGCTTCAGCACCGTGTCGCGCACCGAAACCGTGAGCGGGAACATGTCGGGAGTCAGGGTCATTCAAAAATCTTGAGCAGTATCAAAAACAGCAGCACCGTCCACGATGTGACGAGTGCGATACGTTGGAATTTCGCGCCGGGCTTGACCTCGTCCACGGGTTGTCCGTTGACGGGCGCGAACTTGAATGAACCACAGGCGGGGCATTCGCCAGAGGGACCGCTTTTGCTGCCGCGGTAGCTACAATCCTTGCAGGCATTGGTCATGGCATCTAGCGGACGCTCTTCAGCAGTTGTTCGATCAGCCTCTCCAACTGTTTGAGATTATTGCATTCGGCGGTGAAATGACAGGCGCTGCGGTAGCGAATCATCTCGGAATCGCCAGTTTTCCAGTTAATTTTCGATTCCGGGTTCAGCCAGATGACGCGATTGGCGCGGCGATAGAGTTTTTGCAGCAGGTCCAGGCGGGCGGCGCCGTAGTTGTTGCGGGCGTCGCCGAGGATGATGATGGTGGAGCCGCTGCGCACGTCGTCGAAGGCGAGGTTGACGAAGTCCTGCAGCGAATTGCCGTAGTCGGTAGCGCCGCCGAAGGAGTGCTGGGCGATCTCGATCGCTTTTTCCGGCGGGTGGGTGGCGAAGAGATCGCTGATTTCGCCGAGCCGGTTGGAGAAGGCGAAGCTGCGCACACGGGGCAGCACATCCTGCAGGCTGTAGAGGAACAGGAGCAGAAAGCGGGAGTAGGAGGCGACGGAACCGCTCACGTCGCACAGGGCGAAGACCTGGGGGCGTTCGCGGCGGATACGGCGCCAGCGCAGCTCGAACATCAGGCCGTCGTGGGCGATGCCGCGATTGAGGGTGCGGCGCACGTCCAGTTGCCCGCGCTGTGCGCTGCGCTTGCGCGGGGCGTAACGGGCGGCGAGTTTTTTCGCCATCCGGCGCACCATCTCTTCCATCCGGTCCATGTAGCCGGACTCGATATTGCTCAGGCGCGTCTGCATGAGCATATCCTCGATCAGGCGCTTGTTCTTGCCTTCCGCGTGGAGCAGGTACTGCTGGTCGATGAAATCGCCGACCTGTGCCCGCAAGAGGTCGCGATACTGCTTCAGCTCTTCCTGCGCCGGACTGCCCCGGTTTTCCAGTCGGGCGATTCCGGCGCGCAGTTGCTCCTCGCCCAGCGCCGCGAGTATGCGTCGGCGGTACAAGCCCTTCTGGGTGAACAGGCGTATCTCGGGGAGCCCCGCGCGCTGGCTGGCTTCGCTGATAGCCACCGCGAGGGCGTTGTGATCCCCGCCAAGCAAGGCCTCGAGCAGGGGCGTCTCCAGCAGGGCCGCAGTCGCCGGGTCTTCAGCGGCCGCCTGCTGCAGTACCGGGGAGCGGCTGCCGCCGCCAGCGCCGCGGCCCTGTGTCGGCATGGCCTGGGCGGTGCTCGCGGCAACCAGCTCGGTGTTCAGGGCCGGGGCTTCCTTGTGCGGGTTGAAGAAGCGGTCGAAGCAGATATCGAACTGGGTCCGCTCTGCATCGCCCTTCGCCAGTGCCATGCCGAGGCCGTCCCGCAGCCGCTGTTTGTCCTCGTAGCCCAGCAGCGCGGCGATACGTACCGCGTCCAGGGTTTCCGCCGGGGAGATCGGCAAATTATGCGAGCGCAGGATGCGGATGAAGCTGACCAGGCTGTCGGGCATGGCTCAGTCGCCGCGGGCCTCGCGCAGCAGGGTGGGCAGTTCGGCGCTGGCGGATTCCATGTCGTCCTCGAATTTGAGCAGTACATTGAGGGTGTCGCGGACCAGGGCTTCGTCCAGTTTGCCCGCGTGCAGCAGGAGCAGCGAGCGGGCCCAGTCGATGGTCTCCGAGATGGCGGGGAGTTTTTTCAGGTCCAGGCCGCGCAGGCTGTGGACGAAGGCCACCAGCTGGTGGCGCAGCTCGGCGTCGATGTCGGGCACCCGGCTGCGTACGATGCGCTCTTCCAGGGCGACACTGGGGAAGGGGATGTAGAGGTGCAGGCAGCGGCGCTTGAGGGCGTCGGAGATGTCCCGGGTATTGTTGCTGGTGAGGAAGACCATCGGCGCGCTGCGGGCCTTGACGGTGCCGATTTCCGGGATGGAGACCTGGTAGTCCGAGAGTATCTCCAGCAGCAGGGCCTCGAACTCGTAGTCGGACTTGTCCACCTCGTCGATCAGCAGGACCGCGCCCTGCTCCTGCTGCATGGCGCTGAGCAGCGGCCGCGGCTCGAGGAATTCCTCGGAGTAGAAGATATCCCCGAACTGGTGCAGCCGCTCCACCGATTCGGCGAGGTCGTGGGCGCCCTGCAGCAGGTCGCCGAGTTTTTCCTTCAGTACCTGGGTGTAGAGCAACTGCTTGCTGTACTTCCACTCGTACAGGGCCTTGCTCTCGTCCAGCCCCTCGTAGCACTGCAGGCGGACCAGCGGCACCTCGAGCAACTGGGCGCAGGTCTTGGCCAGTTCGGTCTTGCCGACGCCGGGTGGCCCCTCCACCAGTACCGGCTTGCGCAGGTGGGAGGCAAGGTAGACGGCGGTGGCGATACTGTCCGAACAGATATAGCCGATGGATTCGAAGCCCTCCTGGATAGCCGCGACGGATGCGAGCTGGGGGAAATCGTTGGTTTTCACTTTGTCGTTTTCCTTCTCGGCGGGCGCGGGACGTTCAGCCGCCGGTGGCGTTCATGAAGCGGAGAATCTGGGCTTCCTGGGCGTTGTCGAAATGGTGTCGTTCCGGCTTGATCGCCATGGCTTCGACGATGGCCCACTTGAGCTTGTCCAGGCTGTAGTCCGGCGCACGCAATATGGCGCGCAGGTCTACCGAATGTTCATTGCCCAGGCACAGGAGGAGGCGGCCTTCGACGGTCACCCGCACCCGGTTGCACAGGTGGCAGAAATTGGCGCTGTGGGGTGAGATGAACCCCACCTGCGTACTGCTGTCGGCCATGCGGTAATAGCGCGAGGGTCCGGCGCTGCCGCCGGGGTCGCCGGCGGCTTCCAGCGGGAAGGCGGCGCCGATCAGCGTGCGCAGTTCCTCGCTACTGCAGAGAGTCAGGGCGCGGTCGTGTTCGTCGATCTGGCCCAGCGGCATTTCCTCGATGAAGGAGATATCACAGTGGCGTTCCCGGGCGAAGCGCACCAGGTCGACAGCTTCGTCCTCGTTGCGGCCTTTGAGGATGACGGCGTTGAGCTTGACCCTGAAGCCCTCTGCCAGCGCGGCGTCGATGCCGGCGATGACCTGGTCGAGATTGCCGTACCGGGTCAGGTGGCGGAATTTGCGCGGGTTGAGGCTGTCCAGGCTGACGTTGATGCGCTGCACGCCAGCCTGTTTCAGGGCCGGCGCCAGGCGCTGCAACTGGGAGCCGTTGGTGGTCACTGCGAGCTGGTTCAGGCCGGGCAGTTCACCGAGGCGTTCCACCAGTGACATGACGTTGTTGCGGATCAGGGGTTCGCCGCCGGTGAGGCGGATTTTTTCGACGCCGAGTTCGCTGAAGGCGCGGGCGACCTGGTAGAGCTCCTCGAGGCTCAGGACCTCGCTCTTGGGGGCGAATTCCATGTCTTCGGCCATGCAGTAGACGCAGCGGAAGTCGCAGCGGTCGGTGACCGACAGGCGGACGTAGTTCACCTGGCGGTTGAAGCGGTCTACTAGCGTTGTGGGCATTACGGCAGTCATTTCGCCAGTTTATTCTCCGTGGCGTGTGGTTTCCAGCATGCTCCTAACTGGCCTGATTACGGAAAATTAACTGCACTGGAGCCAGCCCAGCGGCCTGAGACGAATCGCACCTGCTGAAACACGCCAAAAAGCGCACATCCCTGTGCAGGCTCGGGCGGCGACGTCCTGTCGCCTTACGGTTTCAGCAGGTGCGATTCGTCTCAGGCCTCACGACGATGCAGTGTCCAAGTGCGGTGGTAGCCTTTCTTCTGGAACTCATGCGGGCTTTACACTTTTGCGCTGCTGCGACAGCATCTAGGTTGCGCTATCAGGGGATTGCGCGCTGGGGGAGTTGAAAACAATGCGTCAATGGGCGACTTGGGCCGGGCTGGTACTGGCGATAGTGACGGGGATGGCGATGTCTGCCGCCGGGCAGGGTGGGCACGTTGCCTTTGTCGCGGCTCTGGCGGTGCTCTGTGTCATCTGGTGGGTGTTCGAGCCGATTCCGATCCCGGCGACGTCCCTGTTGCCGCTGGCGCTGCTGCCTTTGTTCGGTGTCTTGACGCCGGCGGAGGTGGGGCAGGCCTATGGCTCGCCGATTATATTGCTGTTGCTCGGTGGTTTTCTTTTGTCCAAGGCGATGGAGCAGTCGGGTGCCCACCGGCGCATGGCGCTGGCGATGGTACGGGTGTTTGGCAGCCACAGTGCCACCGGGCTGGTGATGGGTTTCATGGTGGCCTCGGCGGCGCTGAGTATGTGGATCTCCAATACGGCCACGACGCTGATGTTGCTGCCGGTGGCGCTGGCGGTGCTGGAGGCCAGTCCGGACAAGCAGCGCATGGTGGCGCCGCTCCTGCTGGGGCTGGCCTACTCGGCGAGTGTCGGTGGTATCGGCACGCCTATCGGTACGCCGCCGAACCTGATCTTCATGCAGGTCTTCCAGGAAAGTACCGGGCGCAGTATCAGTTTCACCCAGTGGATGCTCTGGGGTGTACCGGTGGTGGTGGTGATGATTCCGCTGATGGCGCTCTACCTGACCCGGGGCCTGCGGGGTTCGGTGGCGGTGGAGTTGCCGCATGTGGGTGCGTGGCGCGCGGAGGAGAAGCGGGTGCTGGCGGTTTTCCTGTTGACCGCGCTCGCCTGGATTACCCGGGTGGAGCCTTTTGGCGGCTGGCGTGCCTGGCTGGACCTGCCCCAGGCCAGTGACGCTTCGGTGGCGCTGTTGGCGGTGATACTGCTGTTCCTGCTGCCCAATGGCCGGGGCGGGCGCCTGCTGGAGTGGGAGCGGGCGTCGGAAATTCCCTGGGGTACATTGCTGCTGTTCGGAGGCGGTATCTGCCTGGCGAAGGGTTTTATCAATTCGGGCCTGAGTGAGCTGGTGGGTGGGGTATTCAGTGACGTTTCCGGGGTTCACCTCTATTTACTGATTTTGCTGGTGGCCCTGGTGGTGACCTTTATGACGGAAACCACTTCCAATACCGCCAGCACGACCCTGCTGATGCCGATTCTCGCGGCAGTGGGCCTGGGGATGGGTATCGAGCCGGAGGTGCTGATGGTGCCGGCGGCGATGAGCGCCAGCTGTGCCTTCATGCTGCCGGTGGCTACCGCGCCGAATTCGGTGGTTTTCGGCAGCGGCCAGCTCAGCACGGCGCGCATGGCGCGGGAGGGGGTGGTGCTGAACCTGCTGGGCGCTGCGGTGATCAGCGTATTGTGCTATTTAAGCCTGACCTGATCGGCCGGGTGAGGCAGCACCCTGTAGGAGCCCACTCTGTGGGCGATGCAGGATTGGTGCAGGTTCCACCGGGGGTATCGCTCGCGGAGCGAGCTCCCACAGCGGCTGAGGTCTGTGGGAGCCCACTGCGTGGGCGACGCGCTTACAGCAGTTCCATCATGGTTTCGGCTGAGCTGACATCGATACCTGGGCCGGGCTCGACGTTGAGGTGAGTGATCACACCGTCCTCGGCAATCAGGGCGTAGCGCTGGCTGCGAGTGCCGAGGCCGAAGCCGCTGGCGTCGAGTTCCAGGCCGAGGGCGGCGGTGAATTCACCCATGCCGTCTGCCAGCATCAACAGTTCATCTGCGTTCTGGGCCTTGCCCCAGGCACCCATCACGAATGCGTCGTTGACTGCCAGGCAGGCGATGGTGTCGACGCCGGCGGCCTTGATCTTGTCGGCGTTCACGACGTAGCCGGGCAGGTGGGTGTTGGAGCAGCCGGGGGTGAAGGCGCCGGGAACGGCGAACAGGATGACTTTCTTGCCACCGAAGATTTCCTCGGTGCTGATATCCTGAGGACCTTCTGCAGTCATCGTCTTGAGGGTGGCTGCGGGGATTTTATCGCCGACTTTTACGGTCATGGCGTACTCCTGTAACGAGTGGGTGGAAGTGAAGGTGGACTATAGCAGATGAATTCAGGCTTGCATTGCCCGCTGTGCGGGTCGACGCAGAACACGCCTTATCATCGCGACCGGCGGCGTGCCTACCTGCTATGCGGGCACTGTACGCTGGTGTTCGTACCGCCCGATTTCCACCTTTCGGCCGAAGCGGAAAAAGCCGAGTACGACTTGCACCAGAATACGCTGGACGACCCCGGCTATCGGCAATTCCTCAGCCGCCTCGCCCGCCCCCTGCTGCAACGCCTGCCTGCGGGGTCCACTGGCCTGGACTTCGGTTGCGGCCCGGGCCCCGCGCTGGCGGCAATGCTGGAGGAGGCGGGCCACCGGGTCGCCCTCTACGATCCTTTCTATTTTCCACAGCGGGCGGTGCTGGAGCAGCGCTACCGCTTCATCACTGCGACGGAGGTGGTGGAGCACCTGTACCATCCCGGCGAGGAGCTGGAGCGGTTCTGGGGGATGTTGGAGCCGGGCGGAATGATCGGGGTGATGACCAAGCTGGTCCGCGATCAACAGGCCTTCGCCAGTTGGCATTACAAGAACGACCCGACCCACGTGTGTTTCTTCAGCGAGCAGACCTGGCGCTGGTGGGCCCGCGAGCACGGTGCCGGCGTGGAGTTCGTTGGCGCCGATGTAATTCTGCTGCAGGGCTAGCCGCGCAGGGATGGCCTTTCAGTCAGGGCGCCTGGCTTGCAAGCATGCTGGCGTAAATGTCCTGGCAATCCCGGTAGAAGGCCAGCTGGTCGTCACCGAGGTAGGGGGCGATCATCGTCAGCAGCTGCAGCACGCCCTGGTGGATGGTGATGGCGGGGTCGCGGTCCTTGTGCAGGAGATGGTCGTAGCTGAGCCAAAAGGTGAGGTGCAGGGTGAGGTTTTCCACCAGGCCCTGCAGGCGCTCCTCGCCGGTGTCGATGACCGCCTGCTGCATCAGGGTCTCGCAGATGGCGTTGAGCGCGGAGTGCTTGAGCTCCACCAGGCGCCGGAAGTGGCGGCGGATGTCCGGGTAGCGCTGCAGGATGTTGGTCAGGTTGTGGTAGAAAAACCGGTACTGGTACATGTCCTCGAGCAGCACATAGAGGTAGTACCAGTTCTGCTCGACGTTGCGTGAGTCCTCGCTCAGGGGTTGCTGGACCGGGGCGCGCAGGGTGCTGGAGAGCGCCGTGTGGTACTGGTGGTAGAGTTCGGCAATGATCTGGTCCTTGCCCTTGAAGTGGTAGTAGAGATTCCCCGGGCTGATATCCAGCTCGTTGGCGATATCGATGGTCGTGGTGTGCTCCTCGCCTTCGTGGTTGAACAGGGCCAGGCTCGTGTGCAGGATGCGATCACGGGTTTTCATCGATCAGGCAGCGCTGTGATCAGCTTTTGCTGCCTGATGCCTTGGGTTTGGGCGAGGTTTTTTTCTTTGCCGGGGAACTGGTGGCGGACGCTCGGGTGCTCGCGGTTTTTCTCGCCGGCGTTGCCTTTTTGCTGGCACTGCCCGGACGTTTCGCCGCGGGTGCCTGCTGGGCTTTCACCTGTCGGGACAGGGAGTCCACCTTGCTCGTCAGTTTGTCGATCTTGTCGTGCAGTGCCTGCAGGTCTTCGATACGTGCGGGGCGCTGCAGGTGGAAGTTCTCCCGTACCTGGGCGATACGGTCCTCCACGGAGGCGCGGGCTGTGGCCCTGGCCTCGTTGGCTTCCTCCTCCAGGGCGGCGCCGGCTTTCACCAGGTCGCGAAACAGTTTCGGTGGCTGCGGTGTGGCTTTTTTCAGGCTGCTCTGGGCTTCGTCCACGGCGCGGCCGTAGGCGCCGACGCCCGCCAGCCAGATATTGCGGGCAAATTCGCTGGCCTTGTCGGTGACCTTGTCTTTCTTGTCGCTCATGGCGGGTGACTCTCAAACCGTGCCGGTACTTTCGATTAGAACAAAAAAAGGGGCTATCCAATAGCCCCGATAAACCCTGTATCCCAGGGATAAGTGTTCTTTAACTCAGAAAGCGAATTTCGCGGACGCGGTGGATTTGAACTCCTCGAACTTGGCCTTGGCCTGGGTGAGGCTGGCTTCCAGTTTCTTGCGGTCGGTGAAATCGTCCAGGTCGAAGCTGGCAAAGTTAACACCGTCCATCGCCTTGATCGCGTCTTTCTCGAGCTTCTCGCCGCGCTTGACCAACTTCTTGTAGACCTTGTCCGCCTCTTTCTTGCGCGAGTCGAACTTGGCCTGGGCCGAGTCTACCTGGGCCTGCATCTTGTCGTAGGCCATGCCGTAGCAACCCAGGCTGGCGAGAAAGGCGCCGCGGCCGGTTTCCTTGGCTTTGCTGGTGGCTTCCGAGGTGAGTTTCTCGAATTTCGCAAAGGTCGTTTCGACCTTTGTTTCCACTTTTTTCGCTGCCGGCTTGCGCTTGGCTGGTGCCTTGCGTTTTGCAGCTGGCTTGCGCTTGGCTGGTGCCTTGCGTTTCGGTGTGGCTTTGCTTGCGGTGGTCTTGCTTGCTGGTTCGGCCATGTTTGCACTCCGTAGAAGGATTTAGCCGGCGGTCCCGTCCGCCGTCATCACACCATCGTAGAGAGCAAAATTAGAATAAACATACTAGAGAGGGGCAGCATGGTAAGGGGGAGGGTGGTCCAGGTATAAAAAAACGCCGTCACTGATACCAGCTAACGGCGCGGTCGGGGTAATGCAATGCGTTTGTCCAGGTCGATTGAAAATCCAGCTCCAGCCGGATACATCCCTGTGATGGCCATCTCTGACTAATGCCCACCGGCCTCCCCGAGGGCGGACAGTGTGAGTGGCTCACGGCTCGTCCCATGCACAAACCGTGATCACTATCCGCGATTTCAGTATAGGGGCCGGGTCGCGAGGGGCAAGAAATTACGCCATGATATTTTTCTATTTCTATTCATAACCACAGGTTATATCACTCGTGCTGGCTCGCGCGCGTCAGCCGGGCTTGCGGAACAGCAGGGTCATCCGGTCCGACTCGCCGATAGCGGTCACAGCCGCGCGGGCCTCGGGGTCGTCCTCGCTGCCGGAAAGGCTCGGCGGCAGGCGCCATACCACGTCTTCCGGGCCCGGCTGGTCCTTCGGGTTGGCGTTCATTTCGCTGCTGTCCACCAGTTCAAAACCGGCGGCCTCGAAGAGCGCGACGACAGTGGATTGCTTGAGGTAACCCCGGCTGCCATCGCTACCCGCTTCAGGCGCGGATTCCGCCAGCCGGTGTTGGACCACGCCTACCAGCCCGCCGGGTTTCAGTATGCCGCGCATCGCCGCAAGTGCCTGGCTCATGGTTCCCGCCTGGGAATCGAAGCGATTCAGGTTGTGCAGTGCGCGGATCACCAGCACACGATCCACTGTACCCATGATATCCGCGGGAATTGAGTCGAAGTTGAAACCTGCTGCCTTGATGCCGTTGTCGGTGTAGCGCTCGACGTCCCCTGAGAATGCCTTGGTCGCGGCTTTGCGCTCCTTCTCCCACGTTTCCCCGCGCTGGAACAGCGGCCACATGCGCGGACTGTAGTTGATCCCGTACAGCGTGCCGTCTGCGCCCAGCCAGGGCGCGAGGATACGCGTGTACCAACCCCCGCCGGGGAGTACTTCAGCCACGGTCATGCCTGGCTCCACCCTGAAGAATGCGAGGGTCTCCGCGGGGTGACGATAGATATCCCGGGCCCTGTCTTCCTCGCTGCGTGCGGCGACAAGCGATTCCAGGCTGGGGGCTGCGTCCGCGGTGTCGTCCTGCGCAGCGAGGGAAGAACCGGCAAAGGACAAACCCGCGAAAAGGCCAGCGGCAAGCAGTGTTGGGATGGAAAGTTTCATCGTGACTCCAGGTAATTATGGATATGGGGGATACGGGGTTTATTTCGTCGGCGCATCCCCTGATACTGTGCGCCACAAATGCAGGGAACCGCAAGCGCATGCAGGGGGAACACGCGCCGATAATAACTCGTGGACGCTTGGTAATACTGGTGGCCCTGTTCCTGTTCGCCCTTGCGCCCCGGATGTATTCGGCAATGACCCTGGGCTGGAACTGGGATGGCCCCGGCAGTTTTACCCTGATCAATTTCGACGAAGCGGGTTCCTGTCGCGCCGCCCTCGGTGGTTTCAAATACAGTCCGCTGGTGGGCTACCAGACCATTGCCATTGCCAGTGCCCTCGGTCACCCGCCGCCAGCCGGAATCCACGGTGATGCGCGGGCGGCGAAGGCCTACTGCCACAGCCCCGAACACATCCGCGTAGCCCGGCTCCATTCGGCGCTGCTGGGCGCCCTCACCGTGGTCGCGGTGGCCCTGCTGGCGCTCCAGCTGGTTCCCGGCCAGCCTGCTGTCGCCTGGTTCGCGGCTGCGCTGCTGGCAGTCTCCGGCTTTCATATAAGCCACTCCCAGTCCGGTACGGTGGACGCGACTTCCACCTTCTCTATTTATGCGCTGCTCGCTACGGTAGCCTGGGCCCTGCGACGCCGTTCGCTACCGGCCCTGGTATTGAGCCTCGGCCTGCTGCTGGCGGCGGTCTGGACCAAGTTCTGGGCCTTTGCGGTGTTTGCCTACCTGCCTTTCCTGCCCAGCCGCTATTGGGACTACCTGCGCCACGGCTGGAGCGATTCCCGGATCGCGCTGCTGGTGCTCGCCGTGGCAGTGTGGATGGCCGCGCTGTCCAACCAGGATTTTCCGGCTGCCTGGTGGTTCGCGCCCCTGGCCGCCTATGCGCTGGTGATTCCCTGGACCCGCTTGAAGCTGCCGATGACTGCGCTGTGGCTGGCGCTGCCCATGGTGCTCTGGGTCCTGCTGACGCAAATCGATGTCGTGCACACCTATACCATGGGTGTCGAACGCACGGGCTTCGGTAGCGGCTACGCCGATATCGGCGCCAACAAGTGGCTGCGCAACCTGGTCAATATCCCCGCGGTGCTGATTGTAGGTCTCGGCCTGCCGGCGTGTATCCTGCTTGTGCCCGGGCTGCGCCTGGTCCTGAACCCGGCGTCCCGGACCCCGGCGGAAACACGGCTGTGGCTGGTGCTCCTGCCGGTGGCAGGCTTCGCCCTGTTCATGGCCTTCCTCGCCCCGGTGACCTACTACCGGCATTACCTGCCGCTGATACCGGCAGCCGCCCTGCTCGCCGCGTTAGGGGCGGGGAGCCTCGGCTACCTGCGGCGGCCCTGGCTGGCCTGCGCAGTGCTGGTCTGGTCGGCCCTGCTGGCCTGGGACATGGTGGCGGACTACCACCAGGACCCCCGCCGCGAATTGCGCCCCTGGTTCACCAGGCACCCCGAAGCCCGGGTTTTCTTCAGCTATTACGTGAATCCACCGCCGGGAGTGACGGCGGCACTGTTCCGCCCGGAGTATGCGGCGGGAGAGGCCAGCGTGCTGCGCCAGGCGAACTACCTGATACTGAGTGAAAACTGGTACGACACCGCCTTCGCCAATGAACTCAACGGGCCCCGCACCGATGTACTGGCGCGCCTGATCAAAACCACACCCGAATACACGCACTTCTACCGTGCGGCGCTGGCCGGGGAGCATCCCTGGCTGGAGGAGGAGCGGGCGTTCGAGCTTGGCCACTTCATGCCCGAGTTGCTGCTGCACCGCTACGCATACGGGAATTTTCAGCTATTCGTGGGCGACCTGAGGATTTTCCGTGTCCGGCAGTGAACCGGGGCTGCTGGTCCGCGGCCTGCGTTTCGGTACCGTGGGGGTGCTGACGGCTGCGCTGCACTACGGCGTCTTGTTCTGTGGCGTGGTATTGGCCGGCCTCGGCAGCACACTGGCCAGCAGCCTCGGATTTGTGGTCGCAGTCTGTTTCAATTACGTCATGCACTACCACTGGACCTTCGCCGCGGCGGAAGGGCAGGCGCCTGCGCCACACGGGCGTTCCCTGCGGCGCTACCTGGTGATGATCGCCTGCGGTTTCGTCATCAATGCCAGCGCGATGTTCGCCTGCGTGCATCTCCTGCACTGGCACTACCTGGCAGCCCAGGGCGTGGCGCTGGTAGCGCTGGTGAGCTGGAATTTTACGGTGGCCAACAACTGGGTATTCAAAGCCTGAGGAGTGGGAGTGGCGCAATTACTGACAGTCATAGTGCCGGTTTACAACGAGATTGCCGTGCTCGAGCAGTTCCATGGGCGCCTGTGCGCTGTGCTCGACGCCTGCGAAGAGGACTTTCGCATCCTCTACGTGGATGATGGCAGTGAGCCGGAATGCCTCGCGTTGCTGGCCGCGCTGCGGCAGCGGGACGAACGCGTCGGTGTGCTCGAACTCAGTCGCAACTTCGGCAAGGAAGTCGCCATTTCGGCGGGCCTCGAACATGCCGACGGGGATGCGGTCATCCTGATCGATTGCGACCTGCAGGATCCCCCCGAACTCATCGCTGAATTTCTCGGCGCCTGGCGCGAGGGCTACGACGTGGTCTACGGCCAGCGGCGGGAACGGCAGGGCGACCCGGCCCTCAAGCGTATCTCGGCCAGCTGGTTTTACCGGCTGTTGAACCGCCTGAGTGAAGTGAGCATTCCACTGGACGTGGGGGATTTCCGCCTGCTGAGCCGCCGGGCGGTCGATGCCATCTGCGCCCTGCCGGAACGCCACCGCTATATGAAGGGGCTCTACGCCTGGGTGGGCTTCCCGCAGAAGGGCATTCTCTACGACCGCGAAGCGCGGGCGGCGGGGAAGACCCACTGGAGCTACTGGCGCCTGTGGAACTTCGCCCTCGAGGGGATCACCTCCTTCTCCGCCGCGCCCCTGAAGATGGCCACCTACCTGGGCCTGCTCACCTCGACATTCTCCCTGCTCTACGGGCTCTTCATGCTGGTGCGCACCCTGCTGTTCGGCAACCCGGTCCCGGGTTATCCCTCGCTGATCATCATCGTCCTGTTCCTCGGCGGCGTGCAGTTGATCTGCCTCGGTATCATCGGGGAGTATCTCGCTCGAACCTATAACGAGAGCAAGCAGCGGGTGCTTTATTTCAGCAAGGGCTACCACCCCGCGCGCATCGACCAGAAGGAATCCTGAGTTTGTCCCGCAATAAAAAACAGCCGGACCTGCCGCCCAGCGCGCCCGGCATCAACCCGCTGCACATTCTCCTGTTTGCCGCAGGTGCGCTGCTCTACCTCTCGTTTTCCTACACCGAAATGATGGGCTCGGACCTCTGGTGGCACCTGGCGGCGGGGCGCGAGCTGTTCCAGACAGGGACGCCCTGGATGGTGGACGACTGGTCCTATTCCGCCCACGGTGACGACTGGCTCAACCACGAGTGGTTCTCGGACGTGATCTTCCACGCCTGGTCCAGCACTTTCGGTATGCCATCGCTGGTGTACTGGAAATGGCTGGTAGTGATCGGCGCCTATCTCACCCTGCAGTGGACCTTGTTGCGGGAAAACGGCAATCCTTTCGCAGCCCTGCTGTGTGCGGGAATCGCAATCGCCCTGGGCGCTCCCTTCATCGATGTGCGCCCGCACCTCTACACTCTCTTGCTCTACGCGGTATTGCTCTTCCTGCTGCTAGGCCAGCAGCCCAGGCGCTGGGTGCTGGCGCCGCTCTTCCTGCTCTGGGTGAACCTGCACGGTGGGTTTTTCTTCGGTCTCATGGCCCTGTCGATCCTGGTGTTTCCCTGGCGCAATTTCAGTCTCGATCGCTTTCGCGGCGCGGTGATTACCTGCCTGATCTGCCTGGCGGCCGCAGCGCTGAATCCCTCGGGCTTCGAAACTTTCCTCTACCCCCTGATCTATGCCTTTGATACCAGTTCGCCCTTCCGCGAGTTGGGAGAGTGGCACTCGCCGTTCCGCCCCGGCGGTATTCGCTCGCCCCTGTTTTTCTATGCGATGTGGTTGCCGGGGCTCGCGGTGCTCTACGCCCTGCCGCGGGTGCGCAAGTTCACCGGCGTCCCCTGGGAGGGCCTGGTCCTCACCGCGCTGACCCTGGCCATGGCCCTGACCAGCCGGCGCTTCATCCCGATTTTCGGCATTTCCCTGGCGGTGATGCTGGCGCCGCTGGCCTCACTCGCCTTCGCGCACTTGAGCAATCGCGCGGCCCAGTACGGCCTGGCGGTGCTGGCCCTTGCGCTTGCGGGCTGGCGGATGGCCCCATACCCACTGCGGGCAGCGCCAGCCTTCCATTACCTGACAGCGGAATACAGCTACCCGGCGGACACCGTGGGCTTCATGCAGGCCAATGAGCTCGAGGGCAAGGTTTTCGCGCTCTATAACTGGGGGGGCTACCTCCACCTGCGCACCGATGGAGCGCTCAAGGTTTTTATCGACGGTCGGGCGGACACGCTGTACTCGGCGGACGATTACCGGCGCTACGTGGGGATCATGTCGCTGCGTCCCGGCTGGATTGAGGCGATCGAGGCAACTGGCGCGGAGTATGTATTGTGGCCCGAGGGCCAGCGCAACGGCGACGCGATGTTACGAGCGCTGCAGGCCAGCGGTCGCTGGCGGCTCCTGTACAAGGATTCGGTCTCCTGGCTGGCGAGCAGGTCGGATTTGTCACTGCCCTCACGCGCACGCCGTTCGCCGGCGACGGCGGAGCGGGATCTCAGTATAGCGATGTCCTTTGCGCGCAAGAACCAGGCGGGAAAAGCGCTGGAATACGCGGAAAAAACCCGGGAACAGAAGCCCTGGCAGAAGATGGCCTGCCAGCTGCAGCTCAACCTGCTGCGTCATTTCGGCAGGGATGAGGAAGCCAGCCGGGTCCTGAAAGAGTGCCTTGCGCAATTCCCCACGCGGATGCTGCGCTGAAGGGCCGCAGACCTCGATCGGCTCACTGGGCCAGCAAGTGCTCGATGACAGATTGGGACTGGCTCGCGTAAGCCCCGCCGAAGAGGTTGAAGTGATTGAGCAGGTGGTAGAGGTTGTAGAGTTCACGCCGGGTGCGGTAGCCGGGGTCCAGCGGCAGGTGATGCTGGTAGGCGGCGTAGAAGTCCTGCCCGAATCCGCCGAACAGTTCGCTCATGGCGATGTCCGCTTCCCGGTCACCGCGGTAGACCGCCGGGTCGAAGACCACCGCTTCGCCCGACTCCAGCACCGACCAGTTCCCGCCCCAGAGATCGCCGTGGAGCAGGGCGGGTGCCGGCCGGTAAGCGCTAAAGAAGCGCGGCAGGACCTCCAGTAACTCTCGCCCCTGATCGAGCAGGCGGCCTGGCGCACCGTTAGCCTCCGCGAGGTCGAGTTGGCGGGCGAGGCGGTAATCGCGATAGAAGGCGATCCAGTCCTCCGAGGGCCGGTTGTCCTGCACGGTGGCGCCGATAAAATTGTCCTGCGGCCAGCCGAAGTGATCGCCGACCTGTGCGTGCATTGCGGCCAGGCCCTCGCCGAGCCGCCGCCGGGCACCCTTGCCCGCGGAGGCGAAGCCGAGATATTCCAGTACCAGCCAGGCCCGCTCGCCGTCACTGCCACAGCAAATCACCTCAGGCACCCGCAGGGTGGCGCTGGCCCGGATGGCCTCCAGCCCGTCCATCTCGGCCTCGAACAGGGGGAGTTGATCCTTGCTGTTGAGCTTGACGAAGTAGCGCTTGCCGCCCCCCGACAGGCACAGGGCGTCGTTGATGCAGCCACCGCCCACCGCCTGCACCCGGTCGATCCTGAAGGCCCGTCCGCTGGCCGTTGCGATCGCCCGTTCCACTTCCTGCCAGTGTTGATCCATGGCCAGATTTTGTTCCCCGGAGGTGTTGAGCATTGGGTCAACGGGCTATATAATCGCCCGCCTCATTACAGGACTATAGCTCAGTTGGTTAGAGCGCTACCTTGACATGGTAGAGGTCCCCAGTTCGAATCTGGGTAGTCCTACCAAACAGAAGACCCCGGCAACCGCCGGGGTTTTTTGTTTGGGCCGGCACCCGGATGAGAACTGGCGTTCGACAAATTGCGCCAGCAATTTGCAACGAGGCGCGCCAGCGCCGAAGCCCCGCAGGGGTCACAACAGCCCAAAGGCTGTTGTGATTCATCTGGGTAGTCCTACCAAACAAAAGACCCCGGCAACCGCCGGGGTTTTTTGTTTGGGCCGGCACCCGGATGAGAACTGGCGTTCGACAAATTGCGCCAGCAATTTGCAACGAGGCGCGCCAGCGCCGAAGCCCCGCAGGGGTCACAACAGCCCAAAGGCTGTTGTGATTCATCTGGGTAGTCCTACCAAACAAAAAACCCCGGCAACCGCCGGGGTTTTTTGTTGTGGGCAGGATCAGAAAATCAACGCCAGCGTCGGTACGGTGATGATATCCATGTCGATGATCACCTCACGCTTCAGCAGCTTGAAGTCGCCATCCACTTCCTTGAGCACGTCGCGCCGGGCGCCGGTAATGGTGTGGTTGTCCTTTTCCAACTGGCTGTAGAACATCATGAAGTTGGAATAGGCCTGGTAGTTGCCGTCCTCCAGCGGTGTCACCTCGACGTTTGAAATCATGCGCCGTGTGCGCGGTGCAGGGCTCTCCGACCAGGCATTGGTTTTGTAAGGCCGGAAGGTCCGGGCGAACACGCCGAGGAAAGTATCGTGGCGGATGGGGGAGCCCTTGGGGCCATCCGCCCTGTCCAGTTCCCGGTCCACCGCGAGAAAGGCCTCAGTGTCCTGCAGTGTCGGGTCAGGATGGGGCACAAAACGTGTCGGCATGCTGTACTCGAGCGATTCGTCCGCGAGGGCGATCCACTGCTGCAGGCAGCGCTCATCCAGCAGGCGCGCCTCCTTGTAGTAAAACTGTTCGACGCGCGCGATCAGTTCCATATCAAACTCGACTGCGACTGTATTCATTGTGCGCCCTCCTCACCAAACATGTCTTCCCTCCAGCGCATATACAGGCGGCGGGCATAGTGCTCGTTGTAGCATTTGCCGATCATGCCGGGAATTTCCGCGTGTGGCTTTTCCTCGCCCACACCCAGGCCGTAGAAGTAGGGCCGGTCGTTCAGGTAATCGATGGTCGAACCTTCGTATTGCAGGCGCCAGGCATAGGAGTCTTCCTGTTCGATGATGCCACCGGGCCCGAAGACCATGCTGTAGCCGGCGCGGACCTGTTCCTTGATGTTGTCTGGCGCGTCGACAGGCAGCAACAGCCAGGACCAGTACTCGATCAGGCCGGGCGCACGCGGATGGCTGACGCGCAGGGTATTCTGCCCCCACAGGAGTGAAAGGTTGGGGTAGATGCCCTGGGCCATGCCCTTGATCCGGGCCTGAATCGGCGAGAGACGTTCGGCCACGGTGCGTTCGACCTCGGTCAGGTACTCTCTCATTTCCGGCGACGAGTGAGGGCTGTGTACCCCGCGCTGCTCGAAGGTCGAATCCTCCGGCATCAGCCGAAATACTGCGGAATGGCCGTCTTTGGCCACTGCTGTCACCGCGTAGTCCTCGATCTCGACGTTCTCGGGGCTGTCCACTGCCACCAGAGAACCGTGCAGGTAGGCGGCGTGGCCGACGTCGCCGTGCATGTTTTCGACCGGAAGCTTCCAGTTACATTTCAGGTCCCACTTGTGCGGCGGGCCGACAATCTCCAGGCCGCCAGGGAAGCGGTCGAAGTAGGCTTCCAGGTAGAATTTGTGGTCGCCGAGGTATTCATCCAGGGAAGGGCTTTCCGCATTGAAGGTGGCGAAAATAAGGCCAAAGATCGACTCGACCTTGGCAGCCTGCTTCAGGCCCCACTTGCTCTTGTCGATCTCCGGGCCCATCTTGCGCGCCTGCGGGATGCCCACCAGTTCGCCGGTCGGTTTGAAGGACCAGGTGTGATAGGGGCAGATAAAGCGCGAGGCATTGCCATGGTCACTGCGGCAAACGCGCAGGCCACGGTGGGGGCAGCTGTTCACACTCACCGAAATCTTGCCGTCGCCACCCTTGGCCACGATCACCGGTACTTCGCCCATATAGGCCGAGATGAAGTCGCCCGGCTTTTTCAGCTGGCTTTCATGGCCCACGTAGAGCCAGCTTTTATCGAAGATCCTTCTCTGCTCGAGTTGATACAACTCCTGGCTGGTGAAGACCTGGCGGCTCACTTCTGAACAGTCTTCGTTGAGGAACAGGCGGGAGTCCAGGGGTTCCCTTCCTGTGGGGTTGGTAAAGCTATTCATGGTTCTGACTCCGATGCTTAGCTGGATGTTGGTCTATTTCGAAATGCCCTGTGCTTCGTACTCTTCGAGTAGCGCACGCAGGCGGCTCATGTCCTTGGCTATCTGTTCGCATTTCTTCAGGTCCGGCCCGGACACGATGTCGTCCACGATCCGGTCAAAGGCAGACCCGAGCTGTTTTTCATACTTGCGGCCTTCCCTGGTCGGCTCCAGCAGGGGGGCCGTTTTGTGGTCCGGGTTCGGCAGTTTCCTGATCAGGCCGAGTTCCTCGAGTCGATTCGCCGCCCTGCCAATAACCTGGCGGGAACTGCTCAGGGCCCGGCCAATCTGCGGGGCGGTCTGTGGCTGCTCCGCGCCGACCACGGAGACCAGCACCAGGCCTTCCAGCCGGGTCAGCGAGGGGCCGCTGAGTTCCTTGGACAGGATGCGCTGGGCGCTGTCCTTGAGCAGGATCGACTCCTCGATCATGGAGACCAGGGGGTTGGTTTTCAGGCTCATTGGTTTCTGGCTCTCGCAGGCCACAATAATCGGGGCGCCGGCCTCTTCTCTTTATCCTGGCTATCGGCAAAAACGTAACATAAGTTACACCTTGTCACAGATGCGTCGTAATCGCAAGGGGCGGCCAGATTAAAGCACCGTAAGGTTTCCCCGGGTTCAGCCAGGGGCTGATCAGGCCGGGTTAAGCGGCTCAGCGTCGGTGGTAAGCGGAGAGATACCCCTCAACACAAGGGCAATCAACGACGGGTGACAATTGCATGCAGCGGGCAGCCTGTGAGGCTGGGGGCATGGTCAGGTAATGAGCCGCGCCGGCCCGGTATCAGGCGTGAGGTGCCTGCAGTGTTTTCTGCATGTTCATCCCCGTTACCTGGAATCCAAGCTTCTCGTACAGCGCTATGGCGCCCTCGTTGAAGCTGAAGACGTGCAGTCCGATACTCCCTACGCCCAGCCCCGTCACATGCGCCTGTATCGCTTCAAGGGCATCGCTCGCATATCCGCGGCGACGGAATTCCGGCTTGACCTCCAGGTCGTAGACAAATGCGCTGCGTTGCCCGTAATGGTCGTGGATTGCGCACCATATATAACCTACGGTGGCTCCTCCGGGCTCCGCCAGTATTTCAAACAGGTAGTTGTCCGCAGTGTCGACCCCCTGGGGCAGGGAGTGCTTCAATTCCGATAGCGCGCGCTCGTGCGCGCCCTCTGGCAGCCATCTTCCGGACCTGATGTTGTCGTCTGCGTAGCCGGCAGCCGACTCGACCAGGAAAATGTCGAATGCCTCATCGCGCATTGGTATCAGTGCCGTCATGGAATCCTCCTGTGAATGCGCCATCCTGATTCCCACTATTCACTGCCAGTCCAGTCCCTGCAGGCAAGCGAAAACTCGATGGTTCAGCGCTTGTACAGCGATCGTTCGTACTCGCTCGCAACTTCGTCCCAGGGAAAGCGCGCCGCCGCAGCCCGCTGGCGCATCGCGTTCCATTCCTTCTTGTCTTCCATCGTCGCCAGGGCATCCTGTAGCCGTTCGAGCATGGCCAGTGCCTGTTCCTGCCGGTTGGCGCCGCGGAAGCTGAAGCCGGTCTTGCCGTCCTCGACGGTATCCGCCAGGCCACCCACCGCGTGCACGAGGCAGGGCTGGCCCGCGCGCATGGCCAGCATCTGGCTGATGCCGCAGGGTTCGAAGCTGCTGGGCATCAGGAAGAGGTCACCGCCTTCGTAGAGCGATTCCGAGAGCGTTTCCGAGAAGCCCTGCAGGAAGATGAAATTGTGTCGCTCCGCCATCATGTGCGTCAGCGACTTCTGCATGAGAGGATCGCCGCTACCGACCATGATCAGCAGGCCGTCTTCCCCCAGCAGGTCGAGGAGGTGATCGAGGGCCTCGCGACCATCGTCCATCGTCTGCAGCAGAATGCCCAGTTTCTGCCCGGTAAGCCTGCCCACCGAGGTCAGCAGTCGGGCCGGGCGCCGGGCGCCGCCGGCAAGCAGTGCATCGAGGCGGCGCAGGGCCAGCAGGTGTGTCGGCAGGACGGTCTCCGAGTTTCCCACCCAGCGCTCGATGTCGTGGCGCGCCCTGCCAAGCCACTCGGCGAAGGGCGGGGCATCCTTGCGCGGTGGATACTCGCAGCCGTTGGTGATGCCCACCAGACGGCCTTCGCGCTGCGCCCGCTGCAGGTCGAGTTCCAGTCCCGCGCCGCCCTCGCCCTTGTCTCCGGGTTCGAGGATTTCCCGCGCGTAGGTGGGTGACACCGCGTGCACCTTGCCGCAGAGGTTGATGCCGGTGCGCATGGCGTTGAAGCAGTCCGGGTAGCGCGGGTCGGCCACCTCCTTTCGGGGTGCCTGCAGGCCGGGAAACCAGCTCTCGAGGGAGGATTCGTCACCGCCAAAGGGGCGGATGCCCTGCAGCGCGAGGTTGTGGATGGTGTAGACCAGCGGGACGTGCTTCAGTGCCGCCGCGGACAGGTCATGCCGTGCCAGCAGCGCGACCATGGCAGTGTGCCAGTCGTGCAGGTGGATGATATCCGGCTGCGGCAGTCGCTGGCTCACCAGGGCCTGCACCACCGCGCTGCAGAACAGCGCGAAGCGCGAGGCATCAGTGGCGAAAGGGCGCTCGGGTGGATCGTCACTGTAGATGCGACCGGGGCCGGCGGCGCCGAACAGCGGGTGTTCCAGTACCCAGTCCTGCACCCATCCTTGCGTGTCGCTGGCTGTCTTGCGTTGGGGCAGGCGGAACAGTTCCACCCGCTCGAGCCGGCCGCGGAAGGGCAGGGTCACCTCGGCAACGCGCACGGCGCCCGGCAGGCGGGAAAATTTCTGGTAGCCGGGGGTCAGTACAACGACCTCGTGGCCCCGGCTGGCCAGCGCCGCGGGGGCGTCGCGCAGCACATCGCCCATGCCGCCCACCTTGCCGCCGGGCAGTGCGCCGTTTTCAGCTGCGACCATCAGAAGTTTCATCGAAGTGATCCGGTTGGGGTAGCGTTTCAGGTGATCACGTCGGGGGCATCGCGGCCGGTGTATTCGCGGATGCCGGCAATCGAGTCGGCCGCGTCGAAGAGGCCGCGAAGGGCTTTCTGTGCGTCCTGCTCCAGTAAGGAGGGGTCGATCTGGTGGCTGTCGTAGTAGACCCGCAGGGTGGCGCCGGCGGTACCGGTCCCCGAAAGCCGGAATACCACCCGCGAGTCGTCCACGAACTGCAGGCGCACGCCCTGGCCCTCGCTGACGCTGCCGTCGACCGGGTCGGTATAGGTGAAATCGTCGGCGGAGGCGACAACCAGTTCGCCCACCTGGGTGCCCGGCAGGCTGTCGAGCCCTTCGCGCAGGCGTGCCATCAGGGTCGCGGCGCGCTCGGCGTCCACGCCCTCGTAGTCGTGGCGGGAGAAGTAGTCGCGGCCGAAACGTTCCCAGTGATCACGGACGATGGCCCGCGCCGGCTGCTGGCGGGCGGCAATGATATTGAGCCAGAACAGCACGGCCCAGAGGCCGTCTTTTTCCCGCACGTGGTTGGAGCCGGTGCCGAAGCTTTCCTCTCCACACAGGGTGATGCGCTCGGCGTCCATCAGGTTGCCGAAGAATTTCCAGCCGGTGGGGGTCTCGAAGCAGGGGATGCCCTTCGCCTTCGCCACGCGGTCCACCGCGCGGCTGGTGGGCATGGAGCGGGCCACGCCGAGCAGGCCCTCGCGATAAGCGGGCACCAGGGTGGCGTTGGCGGCCAGCACTGCCAGGGAGTCGCAGGGATTGATATAGAAACCGCTGCCCAGGACCATGTTGCGGTCGCCGTCGCCGTCCGAGGCGGCGCCGAAGGCCAGCGGCTCGTCGCTGTTCATGCGCGCCACCAGCTCTGCCGCATAGACCAGGTTGGGGTCCGGGTGGCCACCGCCGAAATCTTCAAGGGGGGTGGCATTGATCACGGTGCCGGGCGGCGCTCCAAGGGTCTCCTCGAGGATGGCCACGGCGTAGGGTCCGGTGATCGCGTGCATCGCGTCGAAGCACATGCGGAATTCCCGGGTCTTGAGCAATTTGCTGATGGCGGGAAAATCGAACAGGGAGGCCATCAGTTCGGCGTAATCTGTTACCGGATCCACCACGGTTACAGTCATGTCACCAACGCGGCTCTCGCCGAGCTGATCCAGCGACAGTTCGTCGCAGTCGGTGGTCAGGTAGTGATCGATTTCCGTACTGGCCTGGTAGATCTGCGCGGTAACCGCCTCCGTGGCTGGGCCACCGTTGGCGCCATTGAACTTGACCCCGAAATCCCCCGCGGGTCCACCGGGGTTGTGGCTGGCGGAGAGCACGATGCCGCCATCGGCGCCGTACTTGCGGATCAGGCAGGAGACCGCTGGCGTGGAGAGCAGGCCACCGCGCCCGATGCGCAGCGAACCGATACCGTTGGCCGCGGCCATGCGGATGATGGTCTGGATGGCCTGCCGGTTGAAATAGCGGCCATCGCCGCCCACCACCAGGGAGCGGCCCTGGCAGTCGCCCATGGCGTTGAAGATGGACTGGATGAAATTCTCGAGATAGCCCGGCTGGCTGAATTCGCTGACTTTCTTGCGCAGCCCGGAGGTTCCGGGCTTCTGTCCTTCAATTGGCCGCGTGGCAACGCGTTGTACTGTCATGGTGCCTCTGTATCTATTATCCAGACCCTTCAGGCTGGCCCAGCATTCCCCGGGTCACCAGCACCAGGCCGGAATCCGTCACCCGGAACCCATTGGCCCGGTCCTGCTTGGCGTCGTAGCCGATGACCGAACCCTCGGGGATGACGCAAGCCCGGTCGATGATAGCATTGCGGATGCGGCAGTGCCGGCCTACCTGGACATTTGGCAGGATGACGGATGTCTCGATTTCCGAATAGGAGTTGAGTCGCACGTTGGAAAAAATCACCGAGCGGGTGACCCGGCTGCCGGAGATCACGCAGCCCCCCGACACCATCGAGTCCACCGCCATCCCCCGCCGGTCGTCCCGGTCGAAGACGAACTTGGCTGGCGGCAGCTGTTCCTGGTAGGTCCACAGGGGCCAGTCCTTTTCGTAGAGGTTCAGGCGCGGGCTGGTGCCCACCAGCTCCATGTTGGCGTGCCAGAAGGAATCCAGCGTACCGACGTCGCGCCAGTAGGCCATGCCGCCGGTCTCCGGGTCGCGGAAGGGGTAGGCGAAGACATGCGCGTCCTCGATCAGCTTGGGAATGATGTCGTGGCCGAAGTCGTGGGAGGAGGAGAGGTCGCGGGCGTCGAGGACTAGCCGTTCGAAGAGGAAGTCGGTGTTGAATATATAGTTGCCCATGGAGGCCAGGGTCAGGCCCGGCTTGCCGGGTATCTCCGGCGGCGTCTCGGGTTTCTCCTGGAAGGCCTTCACCCGGTTCTCGTCGTCCACTTCCATCACCCCGAAGGTGCCCGCGGCTTCCTCCAACGGGACCTCGAGGCAGCACACCGTGAGGTCGGCGCCGGACTCGACGTGCTCCACCAGCATCGGCCCGTAGTCCATCTTGTAGACGTGATCCCCCGACAGGATCATGACGTAGTCCGGGCGTTCGGCACGGATGATATCCATATTCTGGTATATGGAGTCCGCCGTACCCTGGTACCAGTCCTCGGAGTAGCGCTGCGACGCCGGCAGGATCTCCACGTACTCGCCGAATTCTTTCTTGAAATGGCTCCAGCCCCGCACCAGGTGGCGCACCAGGGAGTGGGCCTTGTACTGGGTCAGCACGCCGATTCGCCGGATGCCGGAATTGACGCAGTTGGACAGGGGAAAATCGATAATCCGGTATTTGCCGCCGAAATACAGCGCCGGCTTCGCCCGCCAGCTGGTCAGTTCGTAGAGCCGTGAACCCCGCCCGCCGGCAAGTACCAGGGCGTAGGTATTCTTGGTCAGTCGGCTGACATAACGCGGGTTCTGGTCATCCATAACTGTGGAAGCCTCCGTCACTATTGTTAAAAATTATTGCGATCGTCCAAACCTTATTGCTGTGGGCGGTACCAGATATCGTCGCGGTACTGGGCGATGGTACGGTCGCTGGAGAACACGCCGCTGTGGGCGGTGTTCAGTATGGCCATTCGTGTCCAGGCGGCGGGGTCGCCGAAGGTGGCGTCGACCTGGCGCTGGGCCTCGATGTAGCTGCGAAAATCCGCGGCGGTCATCCACGGGTCGGTGCCGCTGCGGATGGCCTGGCTGATCGGCTCGAAGATCCCCGCTTCCATCAGGCTGAAATGGCCGCATTCGAGCAGGTTCATCACCCGTGCGAGATCCGGGTCCCCGTTAATAATAGCTTCCGGGTTGTAATCCCGCCGCGCGGTCTCCACTTCGGCCGCGGTCATGCCGAAGAGGAAGAAGTTCTCCGGCCCCACGGCGTCGCGAATTTCGATGTTGGCGCCGTCCAGGGTGCCGATGGTCACCGCGCCGTTCATCATGAATTTCATGTTGCCGGTCCCCGAGGCCTCCTTGCCCGCGGTGGAAATCTGCTCCGAGAGGTCGGTGCCGGGGCAGATGACCTCCATCAACGACACCCGGTAGTCGGGGACGAAGGCGACCCGCAGCCAGTCGCGCATGCGCGGGTCGCGGTTCACCACCGTGGCCACATTGTTGATCAGCTTGATGATCCGCTTGGCCATCGCGTAGCCGGGGGCGGCCTTGCCGCCGATCAGCACGCAGCGTGGCTGCAGGCCTTCGGTGTCGCCGCGCTGGACCCTGTCGTAGAGGTGGACGATGTGCAGGACGTTGAGCAACTGGCGCTTGTACTCGTGGATGCGCTTGACCTGCACGTCGAAGATCATGGCGGTGTCGAACTCGACCCCGCAGCTGCGTTTGACCAGGTCGGCGAGGTCGCCCTTGTTGGCGCGCTTCACCGCCATGAACCGTTCGCCGAAGGCACTATCCCCGGCGAGTGGCGCGAGGGATTGCAACTGGTCGAGATCGCGAATCCAGCCGGTTCCGATACTGTCGTCGAGCAGGGCCTTGAGGCGGGGGTTGCAGTGGGCGAGCCAGCGCCGGGGGGTCACCCCGTTGGTCTTGTTGTTGAATTTCTGCGGGGTGAACTCGTAGAAATCCCGGAACAGGCCCTGTTTGAGCAGCTCCGTGTGCAGCGCGGCCACGCCGTTCACCGAGTGGCTGCCGACAATGCCGAGGTAGGCCATGCGCACGGCGGGCTCGTGGCCCTCCTGGATGATCGACATGCGCTGCTGGCGTTGCGTATCGCCCGGCCAGCGCGCGGCGACCTCGCCGAGGAAGCGGCCGTTGATCTCGTAGATGATCTCCAGCAGCCGCGGCAGCAGTTCGCCGAACAGGCGCGTGGACCACACCTCCAGCGCCTCCGGCAGCAGGGTATGGTTGGTGTAGGCCATGGTCCGGGTGGTGATTTCCCAGGCCCGGTCCCAGGCCAGCCCGTATTCATCCATCAGCAGGCGCATGAGTTCGGGCACCGCCACGGTGGGGTGGGTGTCGTTGAGCTGGAAGCCGTTGAAGTCCTCAAATTCATCGAAACTGTCGCCCTCCCTTTCGACCCAGTGGCACAGGATGTCCTGCAGGCTGGCGGAGGCGAGGAAGTACTGCTGGCGCAGGCGAAGTTCCTTGCCCTGTTCGCTGGCGTCGTTGGGGTAGAGCACCATGGTGATCTGCTCGGCCTGGTTCTTGGCTGCTACCGCGTCGGTGTAGTCGCCGGCGTTGAACTCCTCCAGGTCGAATTCATCGGTGGCTTCGGCCTTCCACAGGCGCAGGGTGTTCACTATCCCGTTGCGGTAGCCGGGTATCGGGACATCGTAGGGAATGGCCAGTACATCGTGGGTGTCCACCCAGCGTACCCGCGTCTCGCCGGAAGCGTCGCGATAAAACTCGCTGCGCCCGCCGAACTTGATGGTGCGGAAGCACTCGGGGCACTCGATCTCCCAGGGATTGCCCTTGCGCAGCCAGTTGTCAGGCCCCTCCACCTGGTAGCCGTTGTCTATTTTCTGGTGGAACATCCCGTATTCGTAGCGCAGGCCATAGCCCGTTACCGGCAGGGAGAGGTTCGCACAGCTGTCGAGGAAGCACGCCGCCAGCCGCCCCAGGCCGCCGTTGCCGAGGCCCGCATCCATTTCCTCTTCCTGCACCTGCTCCAGGGTGCAGGCCCAGTCCTGCAGGACGTTGTGGGTAGTGCTGTCGAGATCCAGGTTCAGCAACGCGTTGCCCAGGCTGCGCCCCATCAGGAATTCCAGCGACAGGTAGTTGATGCTTTTTTTCCGCTCCCGGGCGTAGCGCTCCCGGGTGCTGCGCCACTGGGCCACCAGGCGGTCGCGTACCGCCAGCGCCAGAGCGTGGTAGAGGTAGTGGTGGGAGCGGCCCATGTCTTCCCGGCCAAGGGTCAGGCTGTAGTGGCGTTGCAGGTCGTCGCCGAAACCGGTTCGTGGCTCTAGCGCCAGGGCATCTACGTTCATACTGGAATCGCTCTCTCGTCGTTGCCGGTGACCAGTGTGGGCACCAGGCCCGCGGTCAGAATCTGTATGGATGCGGCGGCCAGCTTCACCTCGCCGTCGGTTTTCACGCCTTTTTCGGCTGTGGTCGTCACCTCCTCGGCGGTATCGAGGAACAGCCACCACTGGCCGGCGGGCGAGGGTGGCAGGGTGAAGGTGTGGTCGCTGTCGGCGCCATTGAAAAGCACCAGCAGGTAGCGGGGACCGGACTGTTCGGTATCCGTGCTCTCGGTCAGCAGGTAGCCGAGCTGGCGGTTGTCGTGTTCGTGCCAGTGCCCCTCGCGCATGGTTTTGCCCTCGCTATTGAACCACTGGATGCTGTCGTCGAAGGGGTCGTTGGGCTGGTGGCGATAGGCGATGGCCTGCAGCACCGGGAACTGGTGGCGCAGGGCCAGCAGCTTGCGGGTGAAGGCGATCAGGGCCCGCCCCGAGCCGTCGAGCCGGGGCCAGTCCACCCAGTTGACGGCGTTGTCCTGGCAGTAGGCGTTGTTGTTGCCGCGCTGGCTGCGGCCGAACTCGTCACCCGCCAGCAGCATTGGCACGCCCTGCGACACCGCCAGGGTGGCGAGGAAGTTGCGCTGCATGCGCCAGCGGCGCTCTTCGATGGCCGGGTCGTCGCTCGGCCCTTCGTGGCCCTGGTTACTGCTGTAGTTCTCCCGGTGCCCGTCTTCGTTGTTCTCGCCGTTGGCTTCGTTGTGGCGGTGTTCGTAGCTGACCAGGTCGCGCAGGGTGAAGCCGTCGTGACTGGTGACGAAATTGATCGTGGCGTGGGGGCGGCGGCCGGCGTGCTCGAAGATGTCCCCGGAACCGTGCAGGCGTCGCGCCAGCTCCGGCAACTGGCCGGAGTCGCCGCGCCAGAAACGCCGCACGGTGTCGCGGTAGCGGTCGTTCCACTCGCTCCAGCCGGCGGGGAAATGGCCCAGCTGGTAGCCGCCCGGGCCGATATCCCAGGGCTCGGCGATCAGCTTGCAGGACGACAGCAGCGGGTCCTGCGATACCACCTGGAAGAAAGTCGCTGCGTTGTCGAAGCCGCGTTCGCCGCGGCCCAGAATCGTCCCCAGGTCGAAGCGGAAGCCGTCCACGCCCATCGCCCCCACCCAGTGGCGCAGGCTGTCGGTGACCAGTTGCATCACTCGCGGGTGCGAGATGTTGAGGGTGTTGCCGCAGCCGGTGTCGTTGACGTAAAAGCGCCGGTCGCCGGGCATCAACTGGTAGTAGGAGAGGTTGTCGATGCCGCGCAGGCTCAGCGTCGGGCCGAGGTGGCTGCCCTCGCAGGTGTGGTTGTAGACCACGTCCAGGATGACTTCGAGGCCGGCCTGGTGGAAGCGGTCCACCATTTCGCGGAAGCTTTCCGGCCCCTCGGTTCCAAGGTAGCGCGGGTGGGGGGCGAAGAAGGAGAGCGTGTTATAGCCCCAGTAGTTGCGCAGGCCGCGCTGGAAGAGCATGTGCTCGTCGATGAAGGCGTGCACCGGCAACAGCTCGACGCTGGTGATCCCGAGGGCCTTCAGGTAATCGATGACCTGGGGCTGGGAGAGGCCGGCGAAGGTGCCGCGGGCCTCGGCCGGCACATCCGGGTGCAGGCGGGTAAAGCCGCGCACGTGCATCTCGTAGATCACCGTCTTGTGCCAGGGGGTGATCGCTTTGCTCGGGTTGAAGCACCACTCGGCCTGGTCGCCGATCACGCCCCTGGGGACGTAAGGCGAGCTGTCGCGCTCGTCGAAGGAGGCTTCGTCCTCGGGTTCGCCCAGCTTGAAACCGAAACAGGCCTCGTGCCAGCGGAATTCGCCGCGCAGGCTGGTGGCGTAGGGATCCAGCAGCAGCTTGTGGGGATTGAAGCGGTGGCCGGCGCGGGGGTCGTAGGCGCCGTGCACCCGGTACCCGTAGCAGTGCCCGGGCTTCAGCCCCGGGACGTAGCCGTGCCAGGTATCGTGGGTGCGTTCCGGCAGGGGCAGCCGCGCAATCTCTTCCCGGCCCTCGGGATCGTAGACGCACAGGTCGACAGCGGAGGCGTGGGCGGAAAAAAGCGCAAAATTGGTGCCTTCACCATCGAAGTTTGCTCCAAGAGGGCGCGGGTCACCGGCTGTGATCTTCACGAGGTCGTTGGCGCCTCCTGGTCGGGACGATAAGCAAGTACCAGCGCCGCCAGCGGCGGCACTGTCAATTGTAGCGAACAGGGCTGGCCATCGGCAGGCTCGGACCTGGCCTCGACGCCGCCGAGGTTACCCTGCCCGCTGCCGCCGTAATCCCTGGCATCGGAATTGATGCACTCTTCGTACCAACCGGGTAGTGGAGCGCCGACGGTGTAATTGGCGTGCAGGTGGGGGGTGAAATTCACCACCACCAGTACCGCCGCTTCACCCTCACTGCCATGGCGCAGCCAGGCGAAGAGTGAGATATCCCTGCGATCCGCCTGCAGCCAGGTGAAGCCCCCGGGCTCGCAGTCCCCCCGGTGCAGGGCCGGCAGCGCCCGGTAAACCCGGTTGAGGTCCCGGACCAGGCTCTGTACGCCGCGGTGACTGTCGTATCCCAGCAGGGCCCAGTCCAGCTCGCGGTCGTGGTTCCACTCCCGCCGCTGGGCGAACTCGCCGCCCATGAACAGCAGCTTCTTGCCGGGGTAGGCCCACATGAAGGCGAGGTAGGCGCGCAGGCCGGCGAAGCGCTGCCAGTCGTCGCCGGGCATCTTCTCCAGCAGCGAGCGCTTGCCGTGGACCACCTCGTCGTGGCTCAGGGGGAGCACGAAGTTCTCGTCCCAGGCGTAGACGATGCCGAAGGTCATTTCGTCGTGGTGGAAGCTGCGGTGCACCGGGTCCCGGGCGATGTAGCGCAGGGAGTCGTTCATCCAGCCCATGTTCCACTTGAAGCCGAAGCCCAGGCCGCCCTCGTGCACCGGCCGGGAGACTCCGGGCCAGGCGGTGGACTCCTCCGCCACCATGAGAATCCCCGGGTGCAGGCCGTAGAGGCGCCGGTTCACCTCCTGCAGCAGGGCGATGGCGTCGAGGTTCTCCCGACCGCCCTCGCGGTTGGGAATCCATTCGCCGGCCTTGCGGCTGTAGTCGAGGTAGAGCATGGAGGCGACGGCGTCCACCCGCAGGCCGTCGATGTGGAATTCTTCCAGCCAGTAGTTGGCGTTGCTCAGCAGGAAGCTCACCACCTCGCTGCGCCCGTAGTTGTAGATCAGGGTGTTCCAGTCGGGGTGGAAACCCTGGCGGGGATCCGCGTGTTCGTACAGCGCGGTGCCGTCGAAACGGCCCAGGCCGTGGGGATCGGTGGGGAAGTGGCCGGGGACCCAGTCGAGCAGTACCCCGATGTCGTGCTGGTGGCAGCGGTCGACGAATTCACGGAATTCGTCCGGGGTGCCGAAGCGGATCGAGGGGGCATAGAGCCCAAGGGGCTGGTAGCCCCAGGAGCCGTCGAAGGGATACTCGCTGACCGGCATCAGCTGGATGTGGGTGAAACCGAGTTCGGTGACGTAGGGAATCAGTTCGTCCGCCAGCTCGCGGTAGCTCAGGTAGCGGTTGCCCTCCGCCTGCCGGCGCCGCCAGGACGCGGCGTGCACCTCGTAGATGGACAGGGGGCTGCGCAGGGTGTCTTCCGCCTGGCGGCGCGCCATCCAATCGCCGTCAGCCCAGGGGTAGTCGCGTCGGTAGACCACCCTTGATGCGGTCTCCGGCGGATGCTGCATGCTGCGGGCGAAGGGGTCGGCCTTGAGCGGCAGCACCTCGCCGTTTGCCGCCACCACCTCGAACTTGTAAAGGGCTCCGTCCGCCACCGCGGGTACGAAGATTTCCCAGACCCCGCAACCGGGGTGGCGGCGCATCACGTGGCGGCGGCCATCCCAGCCGTTGAATTCACCCACCACCGCCACCCGCTGGGCGTTGGGTGCCCACACCGCGAAGAGCACGCCATCCACGCCGTCCACGCTGCGACTGGTGGCGCCGAGCAGGCGCCAGGCGCATTCCTCGGTACCCTCGAGAAAATAGTACAGGTCGCTCTCCTGCAGGCAGGGGGCGAAGCGGTAGGGATCCTCGATTTCGATCTGGTGCTCTCCCCAGTTCACCCGCAGCAGGTAGTCGAAGCGGTTTTTGCGCCGCTGCAGTATCGCTTCGAACAGGCCGGCCGGGTGAACCTGCTGCAACTTGACCAGCGTGCGCCGGGTATCGGCCTGCAAGGCTGCGATGGCTGTCGCGCCGGGCAGGAAAGCGCGCAATACCAGGCCGTCGATTCCCGCTGCAGCGTGCAACCCGAGAACGGCGAAGGGGTCCCCGTGCCGTCCGGCGACCAGTGCTTCCATCTCCTCCATCGACAGGGTCGCCGCTGCGGCGCTGCCCGCTTTCAAGCCTTGCGCTCCTGGTCGACCGCGGTGAGCAGCTCGATGATTTCCGGGTCATCGAGCACCTCGGCGGTGTTGCGCGCCTGTTTGCGCCGCCAGTTGGGATACTCCAGCCAGGTCCCGGGGATATTGACCGGCTCGCGCATCAGCTGCAGGTCCTCCAGTTGAAGCAGCAACAGCCGGGTTCTGCCCCGCGCGCTGGCGCGGTGAATCAGGCTGCAGCCGCCGAGGTCGAGTGGCCGGGCCGGGTCCGGCAGCGCTTCGCCCTCGCGCGGCACGCCGCTGTCCCGCAGCCAGTCGAGCAGGCGGCCCTTGGCGTGGGCGCGCGACTCCCGTGCCGCGGCGAGTTCCTCCGGCCCACTCATGAGCCCCAGGTCGTGGCGCCGCTCCAGGTCGGAGCAGTCCCACCAGTCCGCCAGGGTGGGTACGTCGTGATTGGTGACCATGGTCAGGGTATCGCCGGCCTGCTCCCAGGGCAGCCGGTGGCGGCCGTCCAGGTGGGTGTCGAAGTAGAGCAGGCGGTTGCCGTAGATGTGGCTGCGGTGCATTTCCTCGCGCAACTCGGCGGGTACCACGCCGAGGTCCTCCCCCACCACCAGGCATTGCTGGCGCTGGCTCTCCAGCCGCAGCAGGGAGAGCATTTCCTCCATCGGGTAGTAGACGTACATGCCTGTGCGCGGCCCGTCTGCCGATTCGGGGAAGCACCACCACAGGCGCATGACCGCCATGACGTGGTCGATGCGCAGGGCGCCGGCGGCATCCATGTTGCGCCGCAGGAGTTCGATGAAGTGAGCGAATTGCTGCTGCCGCAGGGTCAGCGGGTTCATCGCCGGGAGGCCCCAGTCCTGGCCCAGTGGCCCGAGGGGATCCGGCGGTGCGCCGACGGTTGCCCCGGGTACGTAGAGCGTCGGGTCTTCGGCGATTTCGGCGCCCTGTTGCACCGCGCCCACGGCGAGATCGCGCACCAGGCCGACGCGCATGCCGGCGTCACGCGCCGCTTGCTGGCAGGCGGCGAGTTGCTCCCGGGCCTGCCACTGCAGGTAGACGAAGAATCCCGGGTCATTGGCGAACTGTCTGGCGTAGCCGTTGTGCTCCATCTCGTAGTGGCCGAAGTATTGCAGGGCATCACCTTCTTCCTCCGTGAAGGCGGCGAATTCCCGGGCGCGCGGAGTATCGCTGGTCGCGTGCTCGGCGAGGAACTGTGCGTAGAGCGCTTCGAAGAGTTCGTACTTGAGTGCGTTGATACCCTCGTAATCGACTTCCGGACAATCGTGTAGTTGCTTCCGCCTGGCGAGGCGCTCCGCGGTCTGCAGTTCCACGCCTGCGGCCACCAGCGCCTGCCACTCGGGCATGCGCTCGGGATCGAGATAGACAGGATTGAGGAAACGGCGGTCGGAGGGGCTGTAGGGACTGGGGGCGAGTGGGCTGTCGCTGCAGGGCGCGTGCAACGGGTTGAGGCCGACGAGGTCGGCCCCAAGGGATGCCAGCCGACTCACGAGGTCGCGCAGGTCGGTGAAATCGCCAACGCCCCAGTTGCGCTCCGAACGCAGGGTATAGAGTTGGCAGCCGATACCCCACAGGCGCGACTCGCCGGGGATTTCGTAGGCCCGTTCAGGGCAGGCGACAAGCCTTGCCTGCCACTTATGCGCGCCGTCATCTACCGAGAGAGTGTGGTAACCGGGGGCGAGCTCTCCCAGCGGCAAGTGGTGGGCGCTGTAGCGCACACCATCCAACCAGTACTCCCCGGCTTCCGCGAGCCGCGCTGGGCGGCAGCTGCCGCTGCGGGTCTCGCCCTGCTCTGTCGCGAGTTGCCAGTGCAACGTTGCCTCCAGCAATTCGGGGGGCACCTGTATAGCGATTGCCACCTTGCCGGTTGGCAGGATGTAGCAGGGCCGGAGGAGTTCCATCCAGGGTTCAGCGTCGATAGCCCGAAGTGCGTTGGCTACTGCTTTTGCGTCGTCGGTATCGAAGCCCATCGCCCGCAGTGCGCGCAGACGGTCTTCGCGAGCCACTTCGCAATGGCGGCCTTCGTAATCGAGATAATCGGAGGAAACCCCGGCCAGGTAGAGCAACTTATCGAGAGAGTCCATTGTCTGGAAGTGTAGCCGCAAGCGCTAAATTTCCGCTACGGATTTCTCGCCAGGCAATGAAAGGATTCAGGCCGGGTCGCTGCTGCCCGGTGAATTGCAGCTTAGGTGACGGGCTCTTGCGAGGCGCCCTTCCTCAGCGGATGGGGTCCTGGCTTTTCGCCCCGCGCTGCCACAGCGGTCGCGTCGCCTTGCAGTCCGCGCAGCCCTGCTGGACGACACTTTCCTCGTGCGGGGGCTGCACCGTCAGGTATTCCACTGTGACCATGAATACCGCCACGCAGAGGAAAACCGCCGCGAGGCCTATCTCGTCAAAACCGTATACAAATCGCCGAATTCGCATGTTGGCGCCCCTCTTGCGTTACCACGGGGCTATTCAACCGCAAGCGGCTTGCCGCCGCCATTACGCCCGATAACGGGCTGATTTCAACGCTCTGCTGCCTGGTCCCTGCGGCTGTGCAGGAGGAGCCAGGTGAAGCCACCCACGCCGGCGATAGCGGAAGCCAGCAGGATGCCGGTCTTGGCGGCGAGCAGGGCTTCCGGGCGGCCGGCGAAACCGAGATCGGCGATGAAGATCGACATGGTGAAGCCAATCCCGCCCAGCAGCCCGACTCCCAGGACATGGCGCATGTCCAGGCCGGGGGGCAGCCTGGAGACCCCGAGCTTGAGCGCCAGCCAGGTGAAACCCGCGATCCCCAGCGGTTTGCCGAGTAACAGGCCACAGAGCACGCCGAGGGTGACGGGGTTGGCGAGAACACCGCCGATTTCACCGGTATCGATCGGTATGCCGGCATTGGCCAGGGCGAAGATGGGTATCACGATATAGGCCACGGGCAGGTGCAGCCTGTGTTCCAGCCGCTGGGCCGGTGCCTGTGAAAGCTGCGCGCCGTCACCGAGGGAAATCACCAGTGCCCGCAGCCGGTTGTTGTGGATGATGTCCGGGTCCTGGGCGATGGCCTTCTGCATTTCCCGAGTGCTGTGCTGGACCCGTTCGATAAAGGTCGTCGGGTGGAACTTGGGCCGGATGGGGATCACGAAGGCCACGACGATACCCGCGATGGTGGCGTGGATACCGCTGGCCAGCATGGCACCCCAGAGCACCACCGCGACCGCCGCGTAGGGGGCGGGGCGGCGCACGCCGACGAGGTTGAAGGCGACGAGTACGAGGGTGAGCAGCCCCGCGTAGGCCAGTGCCACCAGGTCCAGGTCGGCGGTATAGAACAGGGCGATCACAGCGACGGCGCCGAGGTCATCGACAATCGCCAGCGCGATCAGGAAGGTAATCAGGCTCCTGGGCACCCGCGGCCCCAGCAGGCTCAGGGCGCCGATCGCGAAGGCGATGTCGGTGGCCATCGGCACGCCCCAGCCCATGGCGTCCGGACCCTCGGGGTTGAACACGAAATAACCGAGGGCCGGGACCAGCATGCCGCCGATGGCGGCGAAAATCGGCAACATCGCCTGGTCGAGGGAAGAGAGCTCGCCCACCAGCAGTTCGCGCTTCAGCTCCAGCCCCATGACGAAGAAGAACATCGCCATCAGTGCTTCGTTGATCCAGTGGTGGACCGACAGGCTGAACGTGAAACGGCCGAAGCTGATGCCCAGTTCCTCGTGCAGAAGGTGCTCGTAGGCCTCATGCAAGGGACTGTTGGCGACCACCAGGGCGACCACGGCGCAGATCATCAGCAGCATGCCGCTGGTGGTCTGGCGGTGGATGAATTCCTCCAGCGGGGTCAGGATTCGGTCAAACGCTTTTTCCCAGGGGGCGTGGTAGACGCCTTTGGCCACGTCGGTCTCCAGCGGGTTTCGGTTCAGAGCGCGGGCAGGAAGGGGCCGTCCACGCAGAGACGGCGCCCGTCCGGGGTCGCGCAGGCGCCGCAGATGCCGACGCCGCACTTGGTCAGGTAGTCGATGGAGCTGTTGACCTGCTCCTCGCGGCAGAACTCCCGCTGCACAGCCTCCGCCGCATGCACCATGGGGGCCGGACCGCAGTTGTAGAACACCAGCTGGTCCAGTTCGGTGGTAGAGAGGCCCTGCAGGTATTCGCGCAGCAACTCGGTGACCACCCCGTGGTAGCCCTCACTGCCGTCGTCGGTGGCCACATGGACGTCGGCGACCTCGCGACACTCGTCGATGAAGTAGAGCCGTTCGGCGCTGCGGGCGCCGGCGAAGATCGCCGCATTGCCGAAATCCCGGGCGATCTGGTAGACAGCCGCCAGCCCGGTACCGCCGGCCACGGCGATGATTTTCCCGTCGTCCGGCGGTTCCACCGGAATCCCGTGGGGGCCGCGCACGTAGCACTGGGTACCTTCCGGCAGGTCCATCAGGGCGTGGGTGAACTCGCCGACATCGATGACCGCCAGGGTGAAGGGATCATCGGTAAGCGCGGAGAAAGGTTTCTCGCCGAGTCCGGGAATCCAGAGGAAGAAGAACTCACCGGGCTGGACATTGACCTTGCGGTCGAAGCGCAGCAGCGCGATGTCCTCGCAGACCCGCTCGTTGCTCACCAGAGTGACCGGTTCGAAGCTCATATCGACATCGTAGTAAACCCGGGATTCCGCGTTGTTGTGATTGCGCTCCAGGTCGCTGGCGAGAGTGCGGAAGTACTCGCCCATCTCGGCAGTCGTCATTCCCACCAGGGCCGAACCGATACCGACGACATTGGCTCCCGCGTCCATGAAGGCGCGCACATCTTCACCCGAGGAAGCACCGCCGCAGCCGATAATCGGCAGATCGCTGGCCGCGCGCACCTCGCGCACACACTTCAGGCCGATCGGCAGCACACCCTTGCCCGACATCCCCCCGGCGCCATTCGACAGTACCGGGTGACCGTGGGCCGAGGTATAGCCTGGCCCCACCGTATTGATCGCACAGAAACCATCCGCCCCGCCGGCCTCGGCTGCCCGGGCAATCACCCCGATATCCGGCGTATTGGGGGTGAGCTTGGGAATGACCGGAATATCCACCACCGCTTTCACCGCCGCGACAATTTCCCGCACCATGTCCGGATCCTGCCCCATGGCCATGCCATAACCCTTGGCGTGGGGACAGGAAAGATTCAGCTCCAGCCCATCGGATACCGGCGCCAGAATCTTCGCCACCTCGACAAACTCCGCCACGCTACCGCCGAAGATCGAGGTCAGCAGGAAGCGATCCTCCGGCACCCGCAGCTGCGCCATGGTCTGGGCCGAGGCATGCGCCCCGGGGTTGGTCAGGCCCACCGCATTCACGAAACAACCCGGGGCGTACTGGTGCAGCACCGGCTCGCGATAACCCATCCTCGGCTCCAGCCCGATGCTCTTGGTCGTCAGCACCCCGACCTCGGGCATATTGTCGAAGACATACTGGATGATGGGTACGGCGGTGCTGACGATGCCCGAGGGGATCGTGAAGGGGCCGGAGAGGGTTTTGCCGAAGAATTGGGTAGTCAAAACAGGGCTCATTCAATCTGAAGGGTGAAAACGCGCGAATTATACTGCCTCGTGAGATCGAGGACGACCGTGTCCAAATCCTAGACCCTGCGCAAGAAAGCGCCAGTCAAAGCCGCATCAGGTACCGCAGAAAGTGCGATAGACCACCTGCTCCGGCCGTGGCGGAGTGGCGTAGGGGCCCGCATCGGGATCGAAGTCGAAGGGCGTCGCAGTGCGTTCCACCAGGGCGTGGAAGGGGCCGAAGTCCTTGTTGTCCTCGGCCGCGCGTATCGCTTCCTCCACCAGGTGGTTGCGGGGAATGAAGACCGGGTTGGCCAGGCGCATTCGCTCGAGGCGCTGCTCCAGCGAGAGGGAGTCCGCTGCCAGGCGGGCCTGCCAGCGCGGCAGCCAGTGGCGCAGGATTTCGGGCATCTCGATGATCTCGCTGGTGTCGCCTTCGCCGCCGGCCAGTTCATAGAGGCGGCGGAAAGTGAGGGTGAAGTCGGCACCGGCGGCGTCCATCGCCTCGAACAGCTCGTCCACCAGGGCCTTGTCAGCCTCCCCGATCTCCGCCAGGCCGAGCTTGGCCGCCAGGTATTGCTCATGCGCACTGAGGAATTTGTCCGGGTAGGCATCGATCGCGGCCTGGGCCAGCGCCAGTGATTCCTTCTTTTCCCCGGGTAACAGCGGCATCAGGGCCTGGGCCAGGCAGGCGAGGTTCCACTGGCCGATGGCGGGCTGGTTACTGTAGGCGTAGCGGCCGCCCTGGTCGATGGAACTGAAGACCTTGTTGGGATGGAAGTCGTCGATGAAGGCACAGGGACCGTAGTCGATGGTTTCGCCGCTGATCAGCATATTGTCGGTGTTCATCACGCCGTGGATGAAACCGAGGGATTGCCAGCGCGGAATCAGGGCCGCCTGGGCGTCGATGACACAGTGCAACAGGGCCAGGGCGGGGTTTTCCGCCCCGCTGTGTTCCGGGTAGTGGCGGGCGAGGCTGTGCTCGACCAGCAGGCGCAGGGAGTCCAGGTCCCCGGTGGCGGAGAAGTACTGGAAGGTGCCGACCCTGATATGGCTGGCGGCTACCCGCGCGAGCACCGCCCCCGGTAGCAGGGTGTCCCTGACCACCGGTTCACCGCTGGTCACCGCCGACAGGGCCCGGGTGGTGGGTACGCCGAGCGCGAACATCGCCTCGCTGACGATGTACTCGCGCAGAACCGGCCCCAGGGGCGAGCGGCCATCGCCGCCGCGGGAGTAGGGCGTGGGGCCGGAGCCCTTGAGCTGGATATCGAAGCGCCGGCCCTCGCTGTCCACTACCTCCCCCAGCAACAGGGCGCGGCCGTCGCCGAGGCGCGGGTTGTAATTGCCGAACTGGTGGCCTGCGTAGACCGCTGCCAGCGGTTCCGCGCCCGCCGGCACCGCGTTGCCGGCCACGGTGGCAACCCCCTCCGTGGATTCCAGCCACTGGGGGTCGATGCCCAGCTGCCGCGCCAGCGGGCCGTTGACCCGGATCAGTCCGGGCCTGGCGACCTCGGTCGGATCCTGCCGGGTATAAAAGGTTTCCGGGAGTCGGGCGAAGCTGTTGTCGAAGGGAATCGGGTTCATGGTCTACAACTGTCCTGCGAAGCGCTGATCTGCTATACCTGCCTTTGGCCATGGTAAACCAATTCGACCCGCGTCTTAAGGAGGCCGGTTTGTCACGCAAGACCTGGGATACGCTGATCCAGAATACACTGGTGTTCGACGGCTCCGGCGAACACCCCGCGGAAATGGATATCGCGATCAAGAACGGGCGCATTGCCGCCAAGGGCATGTTCCTGCCGCGCTCCATGGCGGCGGAAGTCATCGACGGCAGCGGCCAGTGGCTGATGCCCGGCCTGCTCGATATCCACACCCACCTGGACCTCGAAGTGGACCTGGAGCCGGGCCTGCCGGAGGTGGTGCGCCACGGCACTACCACGGTGGTCGTCGGCAACTGCAGCCTGGGGACCTGCTTCGGCCCGCAGCGGGTGAACGGGCAAAACCCCATTGTCGACTGTTTCACCCGGGTCGAAAACATTCCCAAGCCGGTGCTGGAGAAATGCGTCGACGCCCTCGACTGGAATACCCCGGGCGAGTACATGGATCACTTCGCCAAACTGCCCCTGGGGCCGAATGTCGCGACTTTCCTGCCCCATTCGATGTTGCGGGTGGAGGTCATGGGACTTGACGCCAGTATCTCCCGGGACCCCAGCGAGGCAGAATTACGCAAGATGGAAACCCTGGTCGAGGATGCCATGGAGCAGGGTTACCTGGGCCTGTCCACCGATGGCCTGCCCTTTCACTACCTGGCCAACGCGCCGCACAAGGACAAGCGCATTCCCACCCAGTTCGCCCGCTTCGGTGAACTGAAGCGTCTGTTGAAACCGGTGCGCGAGCGCGACCGGGTGTGGCAGACGACGCCCATCCTGGACAACCGGGCAAAGGCCTTTGGCTTCTTCCTGCTCTCCAGCGGCCGGCTCTTCGGCAAGCCCCTGAAAACCTCTGCCTTGTCTGCCGTGCGTTTTGCCCTGGCGCCAAAAGCGGCCAGCAGCTTCCTGGCCTTTGCAGCACTCCTCAACGGCCCCCTGTTGCGCGGGAATATCCACTTCCAGGCCCTGGCGACCAACTTTCGTATCTGGTCCGACGGCATTGTCAGCCCCCTGTTCGAAGAGCTGGCTTCCACCAGCCAGTTGATCGCGAAGGAGTACGAGGACGCTGCCGGGCGCCGCGCCCTGCTCGACAACCCCGCCTTCGTCGAGCAGTTCCGCCAGGACTGGGGCCACGGCCGTAACGGCAACGATCTCGCCACCTGGCGGGCGCGAATGGGCCTGCCGGACAACCTGGTGCCGCGGGAACTCGAGATGATGCATTTTGACGGCGCCCCGGTAGCCGACTGGGAGGGCGAGACCCTGCAGGCGGTGTTCCAGCGCCTGTGCTTCTACCAGAACGGCGGCCGCGGCCAGGCCCGTTCGGATGCGGAGCGGGAGGCCTTCGAGTCCTTCCCGAAACCGGTGGGTGACGACGCCACCTTCATGCTGCACCTGATGCGCCGTTACGACAAATCCTTCCGCTTCTGGGTGGACGTGGCCAACCTCGACCCGGCCGAAACCCTCGAACTGCTCCTGCACCGGCACACGCTTCCGGGCTTCAACGATTCCGGCGCCCACATCACCAACATGGCCTTCTTCGACAGCAACCTGAACGCGCTCAAGCTCGCCCAGCAGGATTCGCAGCGCACGGTGGCGACCATGGTCAGGCGGCTGACCCGGGAGCCGGCGGCCTATTTCGGCCTCGACGTCGGCACCCTGGACATCGGCGCCCAGGCGGACCTGGCGATGATCGACCCCCAGGCACTGGAGCAATGGGACGATAACGCCAGCCGGGCTTTCGTCTATCGCCCCCTGTTCGAGCACAGGCAGCTGGTCAGCCGTTCCGACGGTGTAGTGACCCATACCTTCATCAATGGAGAGGCGGTGTGGCGCGACGGCGACTACACCGAGGCCCTGGGCCGCCGCACCCTGGGCCGCGCACTGCGCGCGGGCGCTGCCTGAGGGCTATCCGCAACTTCGCAAAGTAGGGGCTTGGCCGGCGGGCCGGGATGGGTCAGAATAATCCCTTATTGCGTTGGGGGTATTGCATGTCAAACGAAAGTCTCGCCCTGTTTTTGGCCCATTCCGCGGAAATGGAATCCGAGGCGCGGGTTTGCTATCTCAAACTGGAAGCGGAGATGTCCGCCCACGGCAATACGGAAGTGGCGAAGTTTTTCGCCGGGATGGCCAAGGAGTCCCAGCTTCATCTCGCCGAGGTGCGTGAACTGGCCGAGGAGCTGTCCCTGCCGGATCTGCAACTGGAAGGCTTCGACTGGCCCGACGACGTGCCGCCCGAAACTGTCGCCTGCGAGCAGGCCAGTCTCGACATGAACCTGCGCGAGGCCATCCTCCTCGCCCTGGAGAATGAGCGGGCAGCGCGAAAATTCTACGGTTCTTTCGCCGAGAAGAGCGACGATCGGGAAACTCGCCAGCTGGCCAGTCGTTTCGCAGCGGAGGAAGCCTCCCATGCGGAAGAACTGGTGAAGAAGCTGGCCAGCCTGCAGGTGGTTGCCTGACCGTCGGCTAGAATTCCGCGGCCTGGGGCAGGTCGTCCAGAATCGTGTACCACTCGGGTTTTTCGCTCACCCAGATATGCCCGCGAAGTGTCACCTTGGGCTCGAAGTTCATCAGGCCGAGGCGCAGGCGTACGCTGCTGGTGTCGGATTTGAGCTGGACGTAAAGCGGCGCGAAGCATTTCGTGCAGTGGTGGCGTTGCTTCCCCGGAGTGGATTCGTAAATGCCTATCGATTCCGCGCCCTGCAGCAATTCAAATTCCTCGCTGGGTATCATTGCGACTGCGGAAAACGCACTGCCGTTCAGCTTGCGGCAGGTCTGGCAGTAGCAGTAGCGTACGTCGCCCAATTCCTCGGGTACCTTGAAGACGACTGAGCCGCAGTGGCAGCTTCCGGTGTGTTCTGTCATGTCTGTTTCCTCCTGGGTGCTGGGAGTTTACGTTGCGCTTTCCCGGTGGGCAATTGGGGGTAGTCTGTCTGGGGTCGGGGCGGCCTTGCGGCCGCTGCATTGGCGCTGTGCGGTGTAGCTCTTTTGCTCCATTGCGGGCGCATGCGGCGCGTTGGCCGGTTGAGTTCAATACCTCGCGACTTGCGACAGTGTATTGGTTTACCACTGAGCGTAATGGGGGATCAGAGCTTCGGGGGAGGGTTGGTTCGGCAGGAGGTAGCTCGGGGCGTGGAGACGAGGTAAGAGGGCGCCGGGTTCGCACCGACGCCCTCCAAGTCCGCAAAAGAGCTACACCACACAGCGCCAATGCGGGGTGCGAAATGACGAGCGAGGGGCGCTCAATCCAGAGCAACTGGAATCAGGGATGTAATGCGCTTGTTCGAGGTGCCAGGGGTCGGATTCTCTCCCCGGCGTTGACTGTGGGTGCTTATGCTCTTTTACGGACTTGGAGGGCGTCGGCGCGAACCCTGCCTCCCCGCGGAACCGCCGCGCTACCGACACCCTCCTGCCGAACCAACTCTCCTCCGAAGCTCCGATCTCTCATTACGCTCAGCGGCGATCCGGCACACGGCCGCATGTCGGCAGTTTCCGGGCGACAGCGTTCAACGCGCCGCATGCGCCCGCAATGAAGTAAAAGAGCATAAGCACCCGCAGGCAACGCAGCGGCCGAAAGGCCGCCGCCCAAATCCCGAGGCTCCAGAAATACAGCTAGAGCGCATAGCAACCCACAGGCTACGAAGCGGCCGAAAGGCCGCCGGTCCGATCCAGGCTGCCCGGCCGTTACTTGCCGAACAGTTTCTTCAGTGCCTCACCGGCCCCCTCGCCAAGGTGCTCGTCCAACTGCTCACCCGCCTTGCGAATAAGCTCGTTCTCACCCGCCTCCTCGAGGATCTGCCTGCTGTCGATGGAGCACCAGTCGCGCGGCTCGCCGCCGAGGTCACCGGCGCACTCCACCGGCCACTGGATATCGGTGAGGCGCTCATTGACCCGACAGGCGGGATCCAGCTGTGCCAGTTGCGGCGAGAGTTTCGCCCTGAACGTAGCGTCGAATTGCTGGCTGGCGAGATCCAGTTCGCCCTTGCCGGTAAGATTGATCTGCGGCAGGCGGGCCTTCAGGGGTTGCAGGAAAGCCTTGCCGTTACGCACCTGCACAGTCGCCGTGAGCTGCTCGAAGCGGCTGGAGTCGGGCAGGGTAGACCCCATGGCTTCCTGATTGATCGTGGCCACCACTGCGCAGAGTTCTTTCTCCACGCCCGCCGCAGTCAGCACCGCGTCTTCCGTTGTCAGGTGGATCGGCCCGCGCAGGCTGTCGCGGATGGCCCCGGTGGTAGAGCCCGCGCCGTGCAGTTCCCAGTCGAGGTTGGCGCTGCCGGTCATCACCGCTTCCACTTCCGCGGCTGTGAGCAATTGGGCGATGTCGATGGATGCCAGCGTGCCCTCGGTGTTGATCCGGGGAGGCGTCTGCCTGGCGTTGAGGCTGGCCTTCATCTGCAGTTGGCCTCCGTGCACCTTGCCGCTCAGCTCGGGCAGGATGGCGCTGCCATTGTTTACCCGGAGAAGGGCGCGGATATCGCGGATGGTATGGCCCTGCCATATCGCCTCGTCGAGCTTCAGTTCGGCGCGCAGGTCCATATCGCGCAGGGCATTCACGGGCAGTGTGGTTTCCCCGTCCGCGGAAGCCGCGGTGTTATCGGCCTCCGCTGCGGCGTCGGGGCCTGCCAGCGCGAGCAGGGCCGGGGTGAAGCGGTCGAGGTGGAGTCTGGCGTCGATCTGCGGGCTGTCGTTGCTCGCGTAACGGATCGTGCCGCTGCCGCTGGCGTCGCCGCTGTCGAGTTCGAGCGTAAGTTCGGCGTCCTGTTCCCGGAGTCTGACGGGGCCCGCCAGGTGCAGTTTCACCGGGTTCGGCAGGGCGTCGTAGAGGGTGGCGGCCACGTTTTCGAGTTGCAGCAGGCCGCTGCTCTGCTGGTAGGTGAAACCGCCGTGCAGATCCAGCCGGGGTGGGGTCTCCCCCGCCTCGAGGCCGGCGACATAGGCCAGCCCCTCGATGGCGAAACGATCCACTGAAACATTACCTTCAAGCAGTGGCATCAGCTGCACGCCGAGGCGAAATTCCGCGGCCCGCAGGCCTGGCGTAGTTTCCCCGGGGAGTTGCACGCTGATGTCACGGACATTGATCCCCGGGCGGGGGAGGAGGGTCAGGCGGGTGGTGCCGTTTACCTCGATGCGGACGCCGCTGTCTTTCTCGACGACGGCCAGCAGGGGCTGGATCAGTCTGTTGCCGTCGACGAAACGGGGGATGAGCAGCGCCGCCAGTACCAGCAGGGCGAGCGAGGCGGCGAGGGTGATAAGGATTTTGCGCGGCATCCGGCTACCTTTTTCTCAAGCTTCCTGTGAACTGGGACAACCGGCTGGCGCGGAGGTTCTCCTGCGCCGGGCTCAGCCTTCCTCGTAGGCCTTGCGCGCTTCCTCAGCAATAATGCGGATACCCGCTTCCACCTGGGCACTGTCCATGGCGTAGGAAACCCGCAGGCACTCCTGGCTGTGGGCCCAGTGCTCGTCCAGGCCGACGAAGAAGTTGTGGCCCGGTACCGCCAGCACGCCGCGCTGCTTCAAGCGCTGGTAGAGCTCCTGGCTGCGGATGGGCAGGCCCTCGAACCACAGCCAGAGGAAGATGGCCCCCTCGGGCTTGTGTACCCGCCAGGGGAGGTCGCCAAAATACTTGCGGCAGTAGCTCACTGCCTGCTCCGAACCCGCGCGGTAAAAAGGCGTGACATGCTCCCGCGACAGGCGCCGGATCTCGCCGTCGGCGAACAGCGCGCGGGTGAGCAGCGGACCGAGGGTGCCGCAGGCGAGACTGGCGATGGTGTTGGCGTTGGTGAAGGCGCCGATGAGTTCCTCGTTGGCCACCAGGATGCCGGTGCGCACGCCGGGCAGGCCGAGCTTGGACAGGCTGAGGGCCAGCACCGTGTTCCGGTTCCAATGGGGCGTGGCCGGGGTGAAGACGATTTCCGGGAAGGGCTGGCCGTAGGCGCCGTCGATGATCAGGGGGATGTCCCGCTCGCGGGCGATGCTGTCGAGGTGTTCGATCTCCTCGTCGGTCAGCACGTTGCCGGTGGGGTTGGTCGGGCGCGAAACGCACAGCGCGGCAGTTTCGGGCCCCGGATTCAGTTCGGCGAAATCCACCCGGTATTTGAACAGGTTGGCGTCCAGCATCTCGATATTGGGCCGCGTGGCGCTGAAGAAGCGCTCGCTGAGGCCGGTGTCGCGGTAGCCGATGTACTCGGGGGACAGGGGCAGGTGGATGCAGCGCTGGCCGCCGTCGGGCATCTCCCCGGCGAGCATGTTGAGCAGCAGGAAGAAGGCGGACTGGCTGCCGTTGCTGATGGCGATGTTTTCCTCGCCCACCTGCCAGCCGAATTCGCGGCGCAGGAAGGCGGCGATTTCGCGGCGGAACTCCCGGTCGCCCTGGGGGGACTGGTAGATGCCGAACAGGCTGTGGCGCTGGCGCGGGTCGGCGAGCAGGGCTTCCAGTCGCTCGCGGAACACCACTTCCATGGCCTCGACCCGGCCGGGGTTGCCCCCGCCCATGAATATCATGTCGGGGTTGTCGTTGAGGGCCGTGCCGAGATCGTCCATCAACTCGACGATGCCGGATTCTCCGGCGAACTTTTCACCAAATTTCGACAGTTTCACTGTTCTATCTTCGCTGCGGGCTTGATTGCGGGTGCTGTTGTGGGCATCGGGGCCACACCGCGGGCTAATCCACTGCGTCTCTAAGTGGTATGGTAGCGCGAGGCGGGGCGGAGTGCATTCTGCCCGAAAGCGGGGATTCTGCAAGCCATGGGGACAGATTCGCTATCACATTGCCGGAATTGCGGCGCCGCGCTGCGCGGTGAGTACTGTGCCGATTGCGGCCAGCGCGAGGGCAGCGGGGATGAGCGCTTCCTCGACGTGGCCCGCGACCTCGCCAGTGACCTGATTGAGATCGATTCGCGCTTCTGGCGAACTTTTTACCCGCTGGTCCTGCGCCCGGGAAGGCTCAGCGCCGAGTACTTCGCCGGACGCCGGGCCCGCTACCTGCCACCCCTGCGGCTCTACCTGGTATTGAGTTTCTGCCTGTTCCTGTACTTCTCCTTCGCCGCCTCCAGCGGGCTGGGCCCTGGCCCCATCATTATTACTGACCAGTCCGACGATGAAGAGATAGCGCTGCAGGTAGAGGAGGCTGTCAACGCGGCAAGCAAGGCGCGGGTGGCCAGCGAGTCGGGGAAGACCACTGAGTCCGGGGACTACGGTACGTATGGAGGCTACGAAGAGTACGGGGAGGCGGGCCGGGCCGCCGGGGACAAGGTACGTAAAGGGCTTGACGAGGCCAGGGCGGCGAGGGAGGCGAGCGATCCCAACGACCTCAATATCGAACTCGGCTTCAGCAACGAAAACAGTCCGCAGTGGATGCAGGAGTTGGAGCAGGATCTCGAGGAACGCATGAAGGAAAACGTGGCGGGTCTGCGTGAGGATCCGCGGCCCCTGGTCAATGCCATGCTCGATTTCGGGCCGCAGATGATGTTTATCCTGTTGCCCCTCTTCGCCCTGTTGGTGCAGTGCGCCTACCTTTTTTCGCCCTATCACTACCTGCAGCACCTGGTTTTCGCGCTGCACTATCACTCCTTCGCCTACATTCTCTACCTGCTGGACGTTGTGCTGGAGCGCGCCTGGGAGGGAGCCGGGGGGCTGCTCGTGCTGTGGATGCTGGTCTACCTGCCGCTGGCATTGCGTCGCGCCTATGGCTCGAGTTGGGGTGGCGCTATCGGCAAGACACTGTTCATCTATCTCAGCTACGGGCTGATGATGCTGGCGGGATTCGTGGTGGTGGCGATTACGGCCCTGCTGATGCTCTAGGGACTGGGCAGTGGCGCGCAGGCGGAATCACGGGTCCCGTTGCCGGGCCCCGTGACAGGCGATCTACCCGGCAGTGTCAGGTCACGCGGCTTCCTTGGAGGCCGTGATCATGACATTGGCGAGAGTGGTATAGGTGAGGGTCCACGCTTCTTTCACCTCGGCGGTGAAACCGTCGCCGAGGCCCTGCTCGAGGGTCCACAGCAGCGCTACCGCGACGGTGTCGTAGTCCTCGTCCTTTACGCCGTAGCCCACGTGGCGCTTGCCGAGGTCCTGCACCGCGGGGAGGATGGTGTCGAGCTTGTCCAGCGAACTCACGGCAGTGTTGATCATGGACATCAACTTCTTGCCCTGGCTTTTCATGTCCCCGGTAAACAGTTCCTTGTAGGCGGGGTTGAGTTCAAACAGTTTGCCGTAGAAAAGTTCGGCGGCCTGTTCGGAGATGGGCACGACCTGCGCCCAGCTCTGCTTAACGAGTGCGATTTGTTCCGGAGTCATGTGTCTTCCTCTTGTTGTCGATCATTCCAGTTCGGTGCCAGTGGCGAGCATGACCATGTAGTCGACGGCCGCCGTTACTTCTTCATCGCTGAGTGCGTCGTTGCCGCCGCGGGCCGGCATCATCGTGCTGCCTGGGCCGTAGAAGCCTTCCAGTGCGTGTTCGTAGAGCACCGCTTTGCCCTTGGCTGCGCGCGGCTCCCACAGGCTGGCGTCGGTTGCCAGCGGGGCCCCGGCGATGCCGTAGGCGTGGCAGGTAGCGCAGTTGTCCACCCAAACGCCGCGGCCCAGGGCGAAGCGCTCCCCGGGAAATTCCGGGAAGTCTTCAGCCTGGGCCGGGAGGGTCGCCAGCAGTGCCAGCGCCAGCAGACCTCTACAGCGGTACACGGATCACCACCCCGCCCATCACGTCGCCGATCTTGAAGTCGGAGCGCGGCGTGTCCTTGTGGTCGTTGTGGCAGGTCACGCACGCCGGTGCGACGGCAGTGTCGGCGTAGACGGCGGTGAAGTATTTCTTGCCGCCCAGTTCCTCGGTGGCGTAGAAGTTCTCACCCTTGTTGGCGGCGATGTAGGCCAGACCTTCTTTCTCCACCTCGGTGCGCGGCGCATTCTGCTTGTTGATCGGCCACTCGCTCAGCAGTGAGTAGGAGAAGTCGTCGGTTTTCTCGCCGACCATCTCGGCGCCGAAGCGGAACATCTGGGCCGGCAGGACCAGGGCCTTGTCGTCCTCGAAGTGCTCGCTGGCCTTGATGACCTTTTCCTTGTTCTGCAGGCGGTTGACGATCAAGCGGGTGTACACGGTGCGGTCGGACGACATCACCAGGTGCAGCCAGTCGGTCATCTGCTTGGGTGTGAACATCGGTGAATCTGCATCGGCGGCCTGGCTGGCTGCCGGCAGGGCCAGCAGTGAAGCGAGGCCGGTTGCTATCAGGGTTTTGCGCAATGGGATCATGGTTAAAGTCCTCTGGGTCAGTGTGGGTCCGTCTACTCCGTCGCTCCGGCCCGCTCGGTGGCGAGGTCGATGCTGCGGATGTGGACGGTCGGGGCTTGGGAAAAGTTGTTGCCGATCAGGGCCGGGTCCGCCAGGGCGTCGATGGTGAAGCCGAGGCCGTGGCAGTTCTGGCACACGGGGCGGATCATTTTCTCGTTCGGCTGCAGGTTGGCCGACTGGTTGTGCTGCACCTCGTTGTGAATAAAGGTGCCCCAGTAGTAGTCCTTCTCGAGGCGCGGCATGTGGCAGCTGGCGCAGGTGACGCCGCTGCCCGGCTCCGCCTCGCCGGCGAGCTCGGACTGCCATAGCTGGAAGTGCTTTGAATCCTTGTAGGCCAGGGAGTGCTCGTCGGCGTGGCAGCCGAGGCAGCTGTCGACCTGGGCCTCGACAATCTCGTAGCGGTGGGCGCCGTGGCAGGACTGGCAGTCCAGTTCGCGGCCCGCGGCGTCGGCCTGCATTGGCAGGCGCGCCAGGTCGGTGTTCATGGGTGTCAACGCGCTGCCGAGGTTGGCGGCGTCCAGGCGCATGCCGTGGCGACCGGCGAGGAAACCCTGCACCTCGCCCTGGTGGCAACTGGCGCAGACCGTGTGGTCCGGCTTGTCGGTCCATGCGGGCTCCGGATCGGCCTCGCTGGCTGGCGGGATGTGGCAGGCATTGCAGCCGACACCGGCCCCGGCGTGGCCGCTGGCCAGCCAGTCTTCGGCGATATGGGCGTCCATGTCCACGCCCTCGGGCAGCTGTTGATCCGCGACCGTGGCAGTTTCGATCGGCCACGCATCGAGCGGGTAGTCCGGCAGTTGTTCGGCGATTTCGGCGAGGTTGCCGACCAGCATGCGGCCCTCGAAATCGGTGGGCTCGGCGTGGGCATGCTTGAGCAGGAAGTCCTCGTAGAGGGCCGTGTTGTCGTGGAAGTTGTGGCAGCCCGCGCTGGTGCAGGTGTCGAATTCCATGCCCTCGTGGCTAGGGCGGTCCTCGGCGATCTCGGAGTGGCAGAGGTAGCAGGTGTCAGTCGGAATCGTCACGCCCATGGGGTGGGTGAGTTCCGGGCGGTGCTCCACGTGGCAGGTCACGCAGTAGCGGGCGTCGAGCACCTCGATGCGATCAGCGTTGCGCGGGTCGGTGAACTTGGACTTGGGGTGGTCGTCCTTGGCCGCCTTGAGCGCCTCGGCATGGCAGCCCTCGCACTTTTCCTGCATGGCGTCCTGGTCGGAAAAGGACTCGCCGTGGCAGGCGCTGCAGACCTGTTCGATCTGGTAGTGGCCGGGGGTGGTGGTGCCGGGGAGGAACACGGTCTTATCGGCCTCCTCGCCCTTGAACAGGGTGAACAGCAGCCAGCCCCCCAGGGCGACAGTCAACAACAGCCAGAGTATCCAGAGGGGGGTGTTCTTGCTTGCCATACATCCGCAATTCCGGTCTAGAAGTAATAAGTCTTTAAAATATGGGCCGCCAGCAGTGCGGGCAGCGGCCAGGAGAGCAACACATGGCTCCACAGTCCGGCACTGCGCAGGCGCCGGGCCTGGGCCGGCTGCAGGCGGTGCTCAAAGGCGATACTCGCCCCCAGTACGCCGCCAGCGATCAGCAGGGCGACAAAGGTGAGGCAGAGGACAAAATTGAGCTGGCTGCCCATGCGGAAGCCGGTATGGACGGCGAGGGCCGCCAGGGCAAGTACCGTCAGCAGGACATGGGCTATGCGCCACCAGGCGAAATCCCCCAGCTTGCGCAGCCAGCTCAGCCGTTTACGCAGTGAGAACAGAACGCTCACCGCGCTGAGGCCGAGGATGGTGAAGCCGCTGACCTGCTTGAACAGGCTGTTGCGCCAGAGCTCGCCCCAGTCCCAGTCCACCTGTACCGATTGCGGGTAGGGCAGGGAGAGGACCAGCGCTATCAGTGCCACCACCAGCGCCGGGGTGGTGAGGCCGGCGAGGGTGCGCCAGCCCTTGCCCGCTTCCACTGGCGCGTTGCTGCCCAGCAGTTGCTGCAACAGCGGCTTGCAGGAGCCACAGCCGCTGCCCGCCAGGGTACGCGCGGTCAACGCGGCGGGTGTTACGGCGCCCTCACAGATGGCGCCGCGCAGGTCACCCGCGGAGACCGCGTTGCAACTGCAGACAATTGCCTGGGCGGGCCACTGGGCGATGTCCTCATTACTGTCTTCCGCAAGCAGCTCGCCGCTGCGGCGGAAGCGCCACAACTGCCAGGGCGAGATCCACTTGCGCTTGCGCGCCAGTTCCCGAAGGGCGGACAGCTGGGGCCAGTCGCCTATCGCGTTGATACCGACGATATGCCCGGCGACCAGCGACAGGCGGCGGTAGCTGTCGCCATCGCGCCAGCTCACGTTCTGCATGCTCAGCGGGGGTTCGGCGACGCCCATGCTGAACACCGGGAGGCCGGCCACTTTCAGGCTGGTGGCCAGCTGGCGCTGTCGGTAGCTGGCCGGGGTATCGCCCCGATTGATATTGCGCACTGCGATACCCGCCTGTTCGAGACCGGGGGCCACCAGGCCGAAGACCTCGCCGCCGAGTTCGCAGCATTCCCCCACCGCGTAGATGTGGGGATCGGATGTCTGCATCTGCGCGTTGACGGTGATCCCCCGGCCGTAGGCGAGGCCCGCCGGGGCCGCCAGGTCGATATTCGGCCGTATGCCGGTGGCGACGATCACGGTGTCGCAGGGGATCTCGGTGCCATCGCGCAGTACCACGCCTTCCACCCGGCCGGTACCCAGCAACATGCGGATGCTGGTGCCCAGCATCAGCTCGATCCCCAGGGCCTCGATCTGTCCGGCGAGGATGGCGCCGGCATTCGCGTCCAGTTGCCGGTACATGGGGTGGGGGTTGTGGTCGACCAGGGTTACCCGGGTGTGGTGGCGGCACATGCCGTGGGCGGCCTCGATGCCGAGCAGGCCGGCGCCCAGCACCACGGTGTGTTTGCTCTGCACGCGCCGGGCGGCGAGTTTCTCCGCGTCGGCCATGTCGCGGAAGGTATAGACGCCGGGAAGCTGGATGCCGGCGATGTCGGGGACGAAGGGGCGTGATCCGGTGGCCAGGATCAGGGAGGAATAGACCTGCTGCTGGCCACGCGCGTCGGTCACGCTGCGGCTTGCGGGATCGATGGATGTCACCCGGCAGCGGCGGAACTCGCTGGCGGCGTCCTCTTCAGCCAGCAGGTCGCTGGCGAGGGCGAGTTCATGCAGTTTGTGGGTGCCGCTCAGCAGGCCGCTGAGCTGAACCCGGTTGTAGGGGTCGTGGCGCTCGTCGCCGTAGAGCACGACCGGTAGCTCCGGCCGGCTGCGGCGCACTTCCCGTAACGCCCGCACACCGACCGGCCCGGCTCCCACAATCACCACTGGCGGCTGTGCCCGAGCCACACCCGTGGTTTCCGGAGACTGTTCTGAATCTGCAGTTGCCGGCGCCATCGCCATTGCTCCGCCCCTTAGAAGGAAAGCTGCCTTTTTACAGACAAAAAAAAGCCCTCCTCCCAAGGTCGGGAGGAGGGCGCCTTTGCCCGTATTGAAGTACCAAGTTTGCAGAAAACAACGAACTCTGGTTCGCTGTACCTGATACAAAGCACTTACTGTGCCATAGTCAAATACTCATTAAAAAACAATGAGATATGAATTTGGCTGTGAAAATGACCCCACGAAAAGCGCGCCGATTCGGTGAATTGCACCCCCCCGGTGCAACCCTATGGTGCGCTTGCTGCGCCATCCCGGCGCTCCCCGGTGCGCGCTCGCGAGCCACGGCCCCTGGCGCCCAAGATTAAATTTGCCCCCATATCTTGTGGAGTCCATTGCCCGCTTACCAATATATGGGTATAACTAGGGGTTCCAGTCAAAATGCTGCGCAGGTGGGCCGCAGCAGCGCGATGGCCGTATTCAGGGGGAAGATTTTGGAATCAGCAGCCAGACAACGCGGGGCACTCCGCGACAATCACAACAATATCGATCTGCAGAGCGCTTCGCTGGATATCTGGGACAGCAAGTACCGGCTGAAAGATGTCCAGGGGCAGGCTGTGGATGCCGACATCGACGCCACCTGGGCGCGGGTAGCCCGCGCCCTCGCGGAGGTGGAAGACGAAAGCGTGCGCCAGGAGTGGGAGCAGCGCTTCATCTGGGCCCTGCAACGCGGCGCGATTCCGGCCGGGCGTATCGTCTCCAACGCCGGGGCGCAGGCCCACAAACCCTCCACTTCGACCATCAATTGCACGGTCTCCGGCACGGTGCCGGACTCCATGGAAGGCATCCTGCAGCGCAATCTCGAGGCGGGCCTGACCCTGAAGGCCGGCTGCGGTATCGGCTACGAATTCTCCACCCTGCGTCCCAGGGGGGCCTTCGTTTCCGGGGCCGGCGCCTATACCTCCGGCCCGCTGTCCTTCATGGATATCTTCGACAAGATGTGTTTCACCGTATCCTCCGCCGGCGGTCGGCGCGGGGCGCAGATGGCGACCTTCGACGTGCACCACCCGGATGTGTTCGAGTTCGTCAAGGCCAAGCGTGAGGACGGCCGCCTGCGTCAGTTCAACCTCTCCCTGCTGATTACCGAGGATTTCATTCGCGCCGTGCGCGAGGACGGTGACTGGGCGCTGTCCTTCCCTGTCCCGGAGAAAGACTACTCCCGCCTGGAGGCGGACCCGGAAGTGGAGATCATCTGGCGCCCCTTCCCGGTGACTGCGGGCTATGTGAGTGACCCCCAGGGGCGGGTCGCCTGCAAGGTCTACGAGCGGATTCGCGCGCTGAAGCTGTGGAACGCGATCATGACCTCCACTTACGACTACGCCGAGCCGGGTTTCATCCTTATTGACGAGGTCAACGAAAAGAACAACAACTGGTTCTGCGAGGACGTGCGGGCGACCAACCCCTGCGGCGAGCAGCCGCTGCCGCCCTATGGCAGCTGCCTGCTGGGCTCGGTCAACCTGACCCGCTTCGTGCGCGAGCCCTTCAGCGAGAAAGCCAGCTTCGATTGGGAGGAATACCGCGAAGTGGTGGCGGTATTCACCCGCATGCTGGACAACGTCGTGGAAATCAATGGCCTGCCGCTGGACCAGCAGCGCGGTGAGATAGAGCGCAAGCGGCGCCACGGCATGGGCTTCCTCGGTCTCGGCTCGACCATGGCCATGTTGCGGATGAAGTACGGCGATAAGCCCTCGCTGGAGTTCACCGAGCGGGTCAGCCGGGAAATGGCAGTGTCCGGCTGGAAAGTCGGCCTGGACCTGGCGCGGGAAAAGGGTGCGGCGCCGATCATGGACGAGGTATTCGAAGTCACCGGCGAGATGCTGCGCCGCCGCCCGGAGATGGCCGCCGACGGCATCAAGGTGGGTGACAAACTCCGTGGGCGGGTGCTGCACGGCAAATACAGCCGCTATATGCAGGCCCTGGCGCAGGTCGAGCCGGAACTGGTCGCGGCGCTGGTGAATGAAGGTGGCCGCTTTACCCACCACAGTTCCATCGCCCCCACCGGTACGATCTCCCTTTCCATGGCCAACAACGCCAGCAACGGGATCGAGCCGAGCTTTGCCCACCACTACAGCCGCAACGTCATCCGCCAGGGCAAGAAGTCCAAGGAGAAGGTGGATGTCTTCTCCTATGAATTGCTGGCCTACCGGGCGCTGGTGAACCCGGTGGCGATGCCCTACAGCGATGATCCGGAGAAGCGCCTGCCGGAGTATTTCATCGCGGCGGATACGGTCACGCCGAGGCAGCACGTGGACGTGCAGGCCGCGGCGCAGAAATGGGTGGACTCCTCGATCTCGAAGACAGTCAACGTGCCCACGGACTTCCCCTACGATGATTTCAAGGACACCTACCTCTACGCCGCCGAGCGCGGCCTGAAGGGTTGCACTACCTTCCGTTTCAATCCCGAGGCATTCCAGGGTGTGCTGGTGAAAGATGAGGACCTCGAGAACACGCACTATGTGTTCGAGCTCGAGGACGGCTCCACAGTGGAGTTCAAGGGCAACGAAGAAGTGGAATACGACGGTGAGATGCACACCGCGGCAAATCTCTTCGATGCACTCAAAGAAGGTTATTACGGAAAATTCTGAGGCCGGCGGCCTCGGCGAGGTAAGAGCAGATGAGCAAGAAGATCGACCAGAAAATCGTCGGTTTCCAGGTAAAAGGCAAAAACGATCAGGCGCCCGAAACCGAGAGCAATATCGTGCAGATGCACGAGAAGGTCTCGCGCCCGGAAACCCTCGACGGCGCCACCTACAAGATCAAGACGCCACTTTCGGATCACGCCCTCTACGTGACCATCAACGATATCGTGTTGAACCCGGGCACGGACCACGAACTGCGCCGGCCCTTCGAAATCTTCATCAACTCGAAGAACATGGACCACTTCCAGTGGATCGTCGCCCTGACCCGGGTTGTCTCCGCAGTCTTTCGCAAGGGTGGCGATTGCACCTTCCTGGTGGAAGAACTCAAGGCGGTATTCGATCCCCAGGGTGGCTATTTCAAGTCCGGCGGCCGTTTCATGCCCTCGCTGGTCGCGGAAATCGGCTGGGTCATCGAGGAGCACCTGCAGAGCATCGGCATGCTGGAAGCGCCGGGCCTCTCCGAGCACCAGAAGAAGGTCCTCGACGAGAAAAAGGCCGAGTACGCGGCGAAGACCGGGGATGACGGCGCCGGCGCGGAATTCCCGGCCTCCGCGGAGCTGTGCAAGAAGTGCAGCGTGAAGGCGGCCATCCTGATGGACGGCTGCCTGACCTGCCTCAACTGCGGCGAGTCCAAATGCGGCTAGCCCAGGCGGGGCACGGGTTTCAGGCGGTCGCGAATTAATTTTCCCCCTAAGGTTGCCTTAAGGTAGCTTCATTAAAGTAACTCCTGTATCCCCTTCAGGAGTGCTTTGAAGTGAGCTCAATTCAAACTGGTGCAGCCCGGCAGTACTGCCCTCGTGAACCCACGGTGTTCAGCACCGTGTGCCCTGACGATGCGCAGCGCGCCCCACTCGAACGTTTTATCGCCCAGCGCTACCAGCAGGTACACGGGGCCAGTATCGAGGAGTTCCTGCCCATCCTCCTGGAGGCGAAGCGCGGCGACGAGACCCAGGGCGCCGTGGGGATTCGCCCGGGCCAGTTCCGGCCGATGTTCCTCGAGCAATACCTGGATACTCCGATCGAGCAGCAGGTGGCGCGGATAGCCGGGAAGCCGGTAGATCGCCTCGCCCTCGTCGAGATCGGCAACCTCGCTGTGACCCGTATCGGCTTCGTTCCGCAACTGTTCGTCGCACTGGTCGCCCTGCTCGCCGACGCGGGCTTCCAGTGGGTGGTTTTCACCGCCACCAGGCAGGTGCAGCGACTGATCGAATATGCCGGCTTCGAGCTCGACTTCATTGCCCAGGCCGCCCCCGAGCGACTCGCCGGCGGCATTGAGAACTGGGGCAGCTATTACCAGAATGCGCCGCGAGTTCTTGCTGGCGACCTCAGCAGGGCGGCGCAGAGCATCGATACGATGCCGGCGCTGGGGCTGCTCCTGGACGAGTGCCGCGGGTCGATGCCCCAGCTGGTCTCCAGGCTCGCCGAATGCCGTCGTCCCCGGATGGGCTGAACATGGGCGGCATCCTTACCCAACTCTCGGAGGTGGCGAGCCGAGTGCCCCTTGACCAGGTCGCCCTTTCCGGCTCTGGCGGTCGCTACACTTACCCGCAACTGTTGCAGAAGGTGGGCCAGCTTTGCGCCGAGCTGGAAAAGCTGTCCTGCGAGGTGCTGGCCCTGCACGCGGACAACAGTGTCGGCTGGGTGCTCGCGGACCTCGCCTGCCAGCAGGCGGGCATCGTCACCATTCCCCTGCCCACGTTTTTTTCTTCCGAACAGCTCGCCAACTGCACGCTTGCTACCGGGGCCCGCTTCGTACTCAGCGACCATGAACACAGGGACGCGGTATTCCCGGGTATTGCGCTGGGTGATCCCCGGCCCCTGGCGGGACTGCCGGGATTTTACCTGCGGCCCGTCCAGGCGCCGCAGGCGGCGCAAATGCCCGCCGCTACGCAAAAGGTGACCTTCACATCGGGTTCCACCGGGGCGCCGAAAGGCGTCTGCCTGAGCCTCGATCACCAATGGCGGGTGGCCCGCTCCCTCGCCGATACCATCGGGGAGGCCCGGCCGCGTCACCTGTGCCTGCTTCCCCTGAGCACCCTGCTGGAAAATATCGCCGGCGTGATGACGCCGCTACTGCTCGGCGGTGAGGTCGTCGTCCTCGATGATCGCGAGCGGGGCTTCCACGGCAGTTCTTCGCTGGATGTGGAGCGCCTGCTGCAATGTATCGAGGAAACCCGGCCCAACACACTGATCCTGATTCCCCAGCTCCTCAATATTCTGCTGGCGGCGCTGCGCAAGGGCTGGGAAGCGCCGGACTCCCTGTCGTTTATCGCTGTCGGCGGCGGCAAGGTCGCCGGGGCGACCCTCGCGGCGGCCCAGGACCTGGGCTTACCCGTTTACCAGGGCTATGGGCTTTCCGAGTGCGCTTCCGTCGTTGCCCTGAATTCGCCGCGACAGCACTTGCTCTCTTCTGTAGGGCGCCCGCTGCCGCACTGTTCGGTGGCCATTGAAGATGGCGAAATCGTCGTCAGTGGCGCCACTTTCCTCGGCTACCTGGGCGACCCGGAGAGCTGGTACCCGGACAAGGTCCGTACCGGGGATATCGGCCGCCTGGATGCGGGTTGGTTGACGGTGGAAGGCAGGAAAAAAAATCTCCTGATCACCAGCTTTGGTCGCAATATCAGCCCCGAGTGGATCGAGGCGTCCCTGCTCTCCGCTTCCCTCCTCAGCCATTGCGTGGTGATGGGGGACGGCGATGCCAGCTTGTCCGCGCTGGTGGCAGCGCCGGGCGGCGTTAGCGACGAGGCAATTGACCGCTGGGTGGACCAGGTCAATGAAAAGCTGCCCGACTACGCCCGGGTCGTTACCTGGACGCGGGTGGGTGAGGCGGGATTTCGCGCCTACTGCACGGAAAACGGGCGACCGAAACGGGAGCTCATCAAGCAGGATTTCTCCAGGATGCTGGCCGTCATCGGTGTGTCAGCCAGGGCATGGCAGCCTGGGCCATCAAGTGAGGTAAAGATATGACGTTCTACCAGAGGCTGCAGGCGGAAACCACGGAGCAGCGGGCCTACCTGCTGGGTGCGCCCCTGATAACGCGCGCGCTCGAGGGAACCATCTCCCTGGCCGAATACGGCGCATTCCTGCAGCAGGCCTACCACCACGTCAGGCACACGACGCCCCTGCTCATGGCGACCGGCGCGCGTCTGCCCGCCGACAAGGAATGGTTGCGAGAGGCCGTTGCCGAGTACATCGAAGAGGAATTGGGCCACCAGGAGTGGGTGCTCAACGACATTGCGGCCTGTGGTTTCGACAGGGAAAAGGCGCGCAACAGCACACCCATCCTGGCCACGGAACTGATGGTGTCCTACGCCTACGACACGGTGAACCGGGTAAATCCCCTCGGCTTTTTTGGCATGGTCAACGTGCTGGAAGGCACCAGCATCGCCCTGGCCGACCAGGCGGCGGAAAGGATTCAGCAGTCGCTGAAGCTGCCGGCGAATGCTTTCACCTACCTGCGCTCCCACGGCAAGCTGGACCAGGATCACGTCAAGTTTTTCGAATCGCTGATGAACAGGATCGTCGAGCCCGACGAGCAGGCGCTGATCATCCATACCTGCAAGGCCTTTTACACACTCTATGGAAACCTGTTCCGCGACCTGTCCGCGGAGCAGGTGGAACTGATCGCAGCGTGATTGCCCCGTGCATAACGCAGCCCGCACGCTGTCAATAAGGAGTAAAGATGAAGCTGAACAACAGAAAGGTCGTGATCACCGGCGCAAGCGGTGGGATCGGCAGCGCCCTGGCCGCGGCGCTCGCGGCGCAGGGTTGTCGCCTGCTGCTGAGCGGACGCAAGCTGCCGCAACTGGAAGCCCTGCGCTCGAGCCTGGCGGGGGGGGAGCACAGCCTGGTGGTCGCCGACCTCACGAGCGCGGAGGGGGTGGAAGCCCTGGCAAATGCGGCGGAGGCCTTCGGCGCGGACACCCTGGTCAATTGCCTGGGTGTCAACGCGCTCGCCACCGTCGAGGACTGTGACCAGGACATGGTGTCGCAGATCATGAACACCAATCTTGTCGCCCCCATCAACACCTGCCGGGCCATGCTCCGCGTCCTGCGCCAGCGGGAGCGGGCGACAATCCTCAACGTGGGGTCGATCCTCGGCAGCATCGGCTATGCGGGCTCGACCCTCTACTGTGCCAGCAAGTTTGGCCTGCGCGGCTTCACCGAAGCATTGCGGCGGGAACTCTCCGACTCCAAGGTGGATGTCATCTACGTCGCACCGCGGGCCACGGCCACCGCCCTCAACAGCGACGCAATGAACCAGATGAACGAGGAACTCGGCAACGCGGTGGACAGCCCTGAGGCAGTTGCCCGAAAAATCGTTTCCGCCCTGCAGCGCAGTGGTTCGGGGCGTTATTACTTTGGCCGTATGGAGGCTTTCTTCGTTCGGCTCAATGCCCTGTTTCCCTCGCTTGTCGACCGCGCGGTCATGTCGCAGCTGAAGACCATCAAGGCCTATTGCACCACCGGTGGAAAACTGGCCAATCCCGGGAGGACCCCATGAACTATCTAAAATCCTTTGTAGTGGCCCTGGCCCTGCTCGCTGTGCCGGGGGTTCAGGCCATGGAGGCTGGTGAAGACGGTGTCGCCTACCTGCAGCAGCAATGGGCGATCGACAATTACAACTTGTCGGGAAAAGAGCAGGTGAACGCTTTCCTTGAATTAATGGATACGGCGGATTCGATGATTGCCGGGAATCCGGACGACGCAGCCCTCTATGTCTGGCGCGGGATTATCGAATCGACCTTCGCCGGCGTGAAAGGCGGCCTGGGGGCGCTGAAATACGCCAAAGCCGCCAGGGCGGACTTCGAGAAAGGCATCTCGCTCGATCCCGAGGTCCTGAATGGCTCGGCCTATACCAGCCTGGGTACGTTATACTTCAAGGTGCCGGGTTGGCCGATTGGCTTTGGCGACGATGACAAGGCCGAAGAGCTGCTGAAGAAGGGGCTTGCGCTCAATCCCCAGGGAATCGACCCGAATTATTTTTATGCTGAGTTCCTGTTTGAGGCGGGCCACTACGCGCAGTCCAGGGAACACCTGATGCGGGCGCTCGCGGCTGATCCCCGCCCCGGGCGGGAAGTCGCCGACAACGGGCGCCGCAAGGAAGCCCGGGAAGTGCTCGCCGAGGTGGAGGCGCACTTGCAGTAAGTGGAAGTGCGCCGTGGCGCTGCTGTTCGACCGGCATTGTTGGCGGCGATTGCTGGGGTCCGGGAGTCACAGTGGCCAAGAGTAAGCATTGAGAGTATTGCTGGTAGAGGACGATAAAGACCTTGCTGCGGGGCTGGTAATAGCGCTGCAGTCGGAGGGCTTTGTCGTTGCCCATGCCGCCGATGGCGAGCAGGCGAAAACCAGCCTGCGACAACTCAGGCCGGACGTCGTGGTGCTTGATCTCGGCCTGCCGGATATGGATGGACTGCAGGTACTCGCCTCGGTGTGCCGTGCGGACCACGATGTCTCCACCCTGGTATTGACGGCCCGCAGCGGCCTCGAGGACAAAGTGGCCGCACTGGATCACGGTGCCGACGACTACCTGGTGAAACCTTTCGAGATGGCCGAACTGCTCGCCCGCATCCGGGCGCTGGGTCGGCGCAAGGGATCGGCAAAGAGCAGTAACCTCGTGGTCGGTGATGTGGTGCTGGACACCGCGGCGCATACCCTGACGGTGGATGGCGATCCGATCAGCCTGCCGCGCAAGGAATACATGACCCTGAAATTGCTCATGGAGGATGCCGGGCGGGTCAAAACCAAGGAAATGCTGGAAAACCACCTCTACCACTGGGGCGAGAGCATTGGCAGCAACGCAGTCGAGGTGCATATCAGCAACCTGCGGAAGAAATTGCCTGAAAACTTTATCAAGACCATCCGTGGCGTCGGTTATACCATCGATGCGAAGCCAGCCGCCCGATGAAGTCCATTCGCAGCTACCTCCTGGTTGTCACCCTCTCCGTTATCTGCCTGGCCAATTTTACCGCCGCCCTGCAGGGCTATCGCGATAGCCTCAGCGCTGCCGACAGGGTGCTGGAGCAGCAGCTTCTGGAAAAGCTGCACACCCTGCTCGAACTGGTCAATGCGGAGGCGGTGCTACCGGAAGGCCTGTACGATCAGCACACCCTGTACCAGGTCTGGCGCGGCGACCGGCAGGTGGCCGGATCGGCGCAGTCGCCGCCATCCCTGCTGGTCACTGCCGAGGGAGAATTTCACGAGGTCAGCTACCAGGGCCGGCGCTGGCGGGCAATCGGCCAGTCACTGCCGGCGAGTGACGCCGTGGTGATCGTTGCCACCCGCATGGACGCCTACGCCCGGCTCACCGAGGACATCCTGTTGCGGGCGATCATCCCGATCGTCTGGGTGCTGCCGATTCTCGGCCTGCTGGTATGGATAGTCGTGAGGGCGGGTATGAAGCCGATAGCGCGCCTCGCCGGCACGATTTCCCATCGCGCCGCCCATGATTTCAGGCAGCTTCCCTGTGCTTCCTATCCGGATGAACTCGCCCCCATCGTGTCTGCCCTGAATAACCTGTTCCAGCGTCTCGAGTGGGCTTTCGAAAAGGAGAAGCGCTTTTCCGCCGACGCCGCGCACGAACTGCGTACACCGCTCGCGGTGTTCAAGGTCAACCTGCACAACCTCGCTACCGCTTCGGGCGACAGCGAGGAGTTGCGCAGCCTCGGCCGCGCCGCCGAGCGCATGGAGCACTGTATCGAACAGCTGCTGACCCTCCACCGGGTACTGAACGACGCGGATGACTCGGAATGGGTGCGCTGCGACCTGTACCCGCTCGCGCAGCAGGTGATCGCCGAGGTCTACGAGGGCGTCGCCCTCAAGGGCCAGGGCATCGAATTGCAGGGCAGCCAGGCCGCCGTTCTGGCGGATCCGGTTCCCCTGGCGATAATGCTGCGCAACCTGATCGACAACGCGTCCAAGTACGCGCCGGAGCAGGGACGTGTGCTGGTGTCCGTATTCAGCGAGGGAGAGCGCTCCTGCATACTGGTGGAGGACTCGGGGCCGGGTATTCCGCCATCGGAATACTCCAGGGTGCTGGATCGCTTTTACCGGGTGGGCGGGGACCGGCACAGTTCACAGGTCACCGGCAGCGGCCTCGGCCTGTCGATTGTCGCTTTCGTGGTCGAGGTATTTCGCGGCGAGCTGAGTTTTTCCAGCTCTTCGTCGCTTGGCGGTCTGGCCGTCAAGGTCTGTTTTCCGGCGAGCGGGGGGAGTGTGGGCCAGTGAAGTACTTGCGGCAGCTGATCAGTCTCCCGGTATTGCTCTGTGCAGCGGGCGCCCTGGCGGAAACGCCGACATTTGAAATCGTCATCGAGAACCACCTGTTCTACCCGGCGGAGCTGGAAGTCCCGGCGGATACCAAAGTCAGGCTGGTGGTGATCAATCGCGACGATACCCCGGAAGAATTCGAGAGTTACGAGCTCAACCGGGAGAAAGTCGTCATGGGGGGACGCAAGACCGTCATCTACATCGGTCCCCTCGATGCGGGCGTTTACCCTTACTTCGGCGAGTTCAATATGTCGACCGCCCAGGGCAAGATCATTGTGAAATAGGTACACAATGTTATTGGATATAGTCGTAATCGTGTTGCGCGAGACGCTGGAAGCCAGTGTGGTCATTGGCGTGCTGCTCTCGCTGAGCCGGCACTCCAGGATCGGTTTCGGCTGGCTCTTTCCCGCGCTGGCGATGGGCATCGCCGGTGCCTGGCTCTATGGCGCCAACCTGGCGGTGATCTCCGAGGCCTTCGATTACACCGGGCAGGAACTGTTGAATGCCGGGCTGCAATACCTCATCTACCTGCAGTTACTGCTGATCGTACTGCTCCAGTATTTTTGTCCCGGTCCCGCTTGCGCCAGCCTGAGGCCCCTGCTGGTGCTCTCGGTGGCCTGCGCGGTCAGTCGCGAAGGCAGCGAGATATTCGTGTTTTACGCCGGCTACCTGCAGGGCGGCGGCAACCTGGCGAGTGTGTTTACCAGCGGATTCATGGGCCTGGCAGTAGGCATGAGCGCCGGTGCGATCGCCTATTATGTTTGTGTGTCTCTGGAACCGCGGGCCGCTCGCAGGGCGCAGTCGCTGCTCCTCATCCTGATCGCGGCCGGCATGACGCTACAGGCAACCGGGCTGCTCATCCAGTCCGACTGGATAAGCGCGGGCAGGGTTCTCTGGGACAGTGACCCCCTGCTCGAGGAGCGCTCCATCGTCGGCCAGTTGCTCTACGCGGTGTTCGGGTATGAATCCACCCCGACCTCGGTTGAGGTCATCGTCTATTGCCTGGCCCTGTCCGCGATGACGCTGGCCGCGCTGGTGGGAAGTTCGAGCCGGCGCCGGGGCGGGGCGAGCGAGGTGATGGCGTGAGGCACTTCTTGCAGCCGGCTGCGCTGGCCCTGGCGGTCCTGAGCGCCGGTGCGCTGGCGGATGGTTCGAGCATAGACAAGGTCTACGATCCCTATGTACAGCCGCTGGAGAAGGAGATCGAGTACCGCCTCCTGCACGAGACCGATGATAACGACCAGGTGGACGGGCGCACTTACCACAAGCTGGCCTACGGGCAGGCGATCGCCGAGCGTCTGTTCGTCGAGGCCTACGTCGTCGCCAGCGACGGACCCGACAGCGACTTCGATGTTTCCGCCTACGAACTCGAGCTGAAGTGGCAGCTCAGCGACCAGGGTGAATACGCCAACGATTGGGGGCTGATGTTCGAACTGGAACGGGAAAGTGAATATGACGAGCCAGTCTGGGAAGCCGCAACGACACTGATCGCTTTGCATGAGTGGGGGCGCTGGGTCGGCACCGCGAATCTTTCCCTGATCTACGAGTGGGGGGAGGCGATCGATAACGAACTGGAAACTGCGCTGTCTGCCCAGCTGCGTTACCGCTACAAGCGTCACCTTGAGCCGGCGCTGGAACTGTTCCAGTCGGACATGACGACCGGCCTCGGGCCCCAGCTACTCGGGGAATACCGCTTCGGCGTGGGACGCAAGCTGATCTGGGAGTTCGGTCCGGTTTTCGGCCTGAAGGACGACACGCCCGACATTACCTGGAAAGTGAACCTGGAATACGAATTCTTCTAGCATCCTCCCCAGGCCCGCCGGCAGTGTCGGCTGGCGCTCCGGCGCGTGAGTTGCCGGCTTCCCTTCGATTCCCCGAAGGCCACAGCAATGACGCTGTGCTTGACCATAAAACGAACTGTGCCGTATCATAAATTCAGCTACAGGAGAATAATATGGCATTTGAAGTAAGCAAGCTGAAAGAAGAGATCGGCTCGCAGGTGCGCGCTGAACCCGCCGCCCTGGTGCAGCCCGAGGTCGGCCGTGAGTTGCGCGACCTGCTGGTACAGCGCGGTGTTCTGGTGTTCAAGGAACTGGGCCTGAGCGACGAGCAGCAGGTCAGCCTGGCAGGTTTGATGGGGGATGTCCGGGAAGAGGGCGAGAAGGGCATCTTCAAAATCTCCCTGGACAAGAAGACCAACGAGCGCGGCGACTATCTCAAGGGCTCATTCCTCTGGCACATGGACGGCACCCACGATTCCGTACCCGTCTTCGCTTCCCTACTCACGGGCATCAAACTTTCCGAGGTGGGTGGCCAGACCGAATTCGCCAATTCCTACGCGGCCTACGATACGCTCTCCGATGAAATGAAAGCTCGAATCGACGGCCTGAAAGTCGTGCACAGCGTGGAAACTTCCATGAGCCGCGCGGGCATCGAAAGGACCGAGGCAAACCTCGCCTACTGGCGCAGTATTCCCGATCGCACCCACAGCCTGGTCTGGACCCACGCCTCCGGCCGCAAGTCACTGGTGATCGGCTGTCATGCCTCCCACGTGGTGGGTATGGACAGGGCCGAAAGCGACGCGCTCATCGAAGAACTGCTCGCGTGGACTACCCGGCCCCGCTTCGTCTACCGCCACGAATGGAACGTGGGCGACCTGGTGATCTGGGACAATACTGGTGTACTGCACCGGGCCGAGCCCTATCCACTGGACAGCGGACGCGAGATGCACCGAACCACCCTGATTGGCGAAGAAGCCTTTTCCTGAAGTTAGCGAAGCGGAAATATGATTGAAGCTGAACACTCGGTCACCATTGATACCGGGATCGACCCTGTCTGGGACTATGTGCGGGACATCCGCAAGTGGGCGCTGCTGTTTCCCGGTTGCAGTGACTGTGAAGTCATCGACGAGCGCAACTCAAAATGGGTGATCAAGGTCGGTGCTGGCGGCATGATCAAGACCGTCAACGTACTCGTGGACGTCCATAACTGGGATGGCCCGGGACGGGTCGACTTCACCTACAAACTGGAATCCGAGCCGGTGACCGGCAGCGGTTCCTACACTGCGCAGAAGCAGGGTGACGCGGCTACGGAAATCACCCTGCAATTGACCGTGTCCGGTAGCGGCGCTATGGCGCCGATGTGGGAGGCGATGTGCAAACCGCTGCTGCCGCAGATGGCCAAGGCCTTTTCCGGCAAGTTGAAGTCGGATATCGAGTCCGGCCAGGGAATCCCTCAGGCGCCGAAGTTGTCGCTCTTCGCGCGTATCGCGCGCTGGTTTTCGCGACTCATCTGGGGTGCCGCGAAAACCTGAGCCTGTCGCGCCGGGGCGGGTTCTAGAGCTGCGACTCCGGCACGATCCAGGACAGTAGCTTCGTCTTGAAACGCATCCATCCACTGGTATCGGGCTCGTGATCGATACTGGTCTCCACGCCCTCGTTGAGGGTCGTCCAGCGCAGGCCGCCGGACTCATCGAGGCTCAGGCGGTAGGCGATGCGAATGGCCAACGAATCAAAGCCTTCTGACAGTTTCAACGCTTGCTGCGGGCTGGCGTAGTAGACCCCGAGTTCGGTGTTGAGCCGGGTCGAGCGACCGTCCAGGTTGAAAGAGCCGATGAATATATGAGTTTTGTCGAAGCCGAAGAACTTGCCGTGGAGGCTCGCCCTGGAGGCGCCGATATGCTCGATACCACGCTCCCGCCGGGCCACCTGGTCCGCGTCGGCGCGGTACTCGTAGAGTTCGACACCGCCCCGGAGCAGGTCTTCCCGGTAGCGCATATAGCCCGCGTGGACCAGTGCGACGTCGTTGGCGGCGAGTGAGTTGGTCAGCACGCGGACGCGGACGCCGCGTTCGACCATCCCCGTCAGGTAATCGGTGAACCACTCGCCGGGCACGAAGTAGGGCGAGACGATGACGAGGTCGCTGCGGGTGCGGTCCAGCCCCTGTTTCAGGCGCGGTGCGAGGTGGGTCTCCGCGCTTACCTCCCTGGCGACGACCTTTTCCGGCTGGTCATAGACCAGGACCCACTCCGACCAGACCCAGTCGATCTCGTCCAGCCTGCTCTCGCTGAGTTCATAGGATTGCAACACAGCGGCGTATTCCGACTGTCTCGCCTCTTCCATGTAATTGGCAGAGGTGGCGCGGTAGTCCTGCAGGTCGGCGTCGCTAATCGGTGAATCCCAGTCGAAGCTGCTGATCGGGTAGGCCCACGCACTGTTCCAGTAAAGGTCGAACTGGCTGTTGATTTCAGCTGCGACAGGGCCGATGGCCAGCGCATCCATGTCGCCGAAGCCCAGTTCCTCGCCCGCGGCGAAATACTCGTTGCCGATATTGCGGCCGCCGAAGATGCTCAGCTGCCCGTCCACGGTCAATGTCTTGTTGTGCATGCGCCGGTTGATCCGGGCGGTATCGCCGACAAAATCCCCGACCCGCTGCGCGCGGTTGGCGAAGGGATTGAACACACGGACTTCGATGTTGGGGTGAAAGTCCAGGGTGCGCAGGGTCTGGTCCTTGCCGGCGGTGTCGAGGTCGTCCAGCAGCAGCCGTACCCTCACGCCGCGGTCCGCCGCCAGCACGAGGCGGTGGCGCAGCACCCGCCCGGTACCGTCGTCGTGCCAGATGTAATACTGGGCATCCACGGTCTTCTGTGCGGCGTCGATGATGCGTATGCGCGCGATGAAGGCATCTTCGCCATCGGCCAGTGTCCTGAAACCGGACTGTCCGGGGTGTTCCGCCAGCAGGGGCTGCAAGGCCATGGAGGCGGCGGTCTGCGTTCCCGCCGGCAGGGCGTAGCTCGGCGAGCGGTCGTCGAGGGAGGGCAGCGCCGCGCAGGCACTGAGCCAGAGTACCGCCAGGCAGGTCATTAGACGAAAGGATGACTGGAAAGGTGCTATTCCTCGCATGCTGCTCCTCTCATATGACCCCGTCCCCTGTTTTTGCCCGCATCCCGCTAGTGTAGGCGAGTTTGCTGCACCTGGCAGCAAGCGGCGCTGTGCTCTGTATTCGTAGTGAGGACTTACTGGCCGATCACAGCAAAGTTTCCGCCCACCAGCGTACACAAGTCCGCCGGGGCCAGCTCGATCTCCAGCCCGCGACGACCGGCGCTGACGTACACGGTATTGAAATCACTGGCGCTGGCGTCGATCACGGTGGGCAGGCGCTTCTTTTGTCCCAGCGGGCTGACACCGCCGAGGACGTAACCGGTGCTGCGTTCCACGTCCCCCGGATCCGCCATGCTGGCCTTCTTGGCGCCCAGGGCGCGGGCGATCAGCTTCATGCTCAGGCTTTTATCCACCGGAACCACGCCGACGCCCAGCGTCTTGCCGTCCAGGCTTACCACCAGGGTCTTGAAAACCCGCTCGGCGGGCACGCCCATTTTTTCCGCCGCCTCCAGTCCGTAGGAGTCACTGGAAGGGTCGTGGCTGTATTCGTGGACTTTGTGCTGCACCCGATTTTTTCTGGCCGCATCGATTCCCGGTGTCATAGTGCAATTCCAGTGTCGTGCGCGTGGGAGTGCGCGGGGTTGAATCCAACAGTGGATGCGCAGGATTTTGCGCAGTGCTCAGGCCAAACAGGCCGCGGGGATAATACCCATCAGACACCGGGAATTGGAAGCGTTTTTCCGCGCTCCAGTAGTTCAGGTCTCCCCGGCGGGTTGGTAGCCCAGCACCTCGAAACTGCTCGAGCGCTCCATCATGCCGATAGCCTGCTGGTCATCCCAGTTGTACCAGGCGCCGGTCTGGTTGAGGGCGAAGCCCGCCATGGGGCCCTGGGTCATCAGGGTGAAGGTGCTGAGGGTGGTCTTGCCGCCGATGCGAATCCGGCCGCCGCTGTATTCGAGCTCCAGGCTGCAGTCGTCGCCCTCGGCCTGCAATTTGTCCAGCCAGGGTGTCTTGACCATGCGGGCGAGGTGCATCTGGCCGTCGATATAGACATAGGCGTCGTTGTAGGTCCAGCCGTCCATGGTCTTGTTGGGGTAGGCGCAGCAGCCGAAGGCGCGGCCGTCGGGGAATACCGCCGATTGCCAGCAGTGTCCCAGCCAGTCATTGGCAAGGGTGGCAGAGGGACGAACGCTCTGGCGGTGGATACGCGAACCCACGCTGCGGAAGGGTTTGCTACTGCCGCCATCCACGCTGATTTCGCCATCGCCGCGGAACAGGTGTTCGAAGCGCCAGCCGACCCCCATGAACTCCGCGTTGAGCCGGTCCTGGCGGGACATGGTCGCGACTTTCTCCGGCGAGCGGTCCTGTACCCAGGCGGGGGTGATCATCTCCAGTTCCGCTTCCATGTGCACGGGAACCAGTTTGGGCTCCCTGCCGAAGCTGCGGTCCATCTGCTGGCCGACTTCGCCATCGACCACTTCCCCGTCGAAGCTCACCCGCCAGCGTCTGAAAGGCTCGATACAGCGAAAGGTCAGCGGCCCCCCGCCGAAAACGGTGGGCCGGCCGTTCTCGTCGATGGGTGAGGGCACTTCTCCCCAGCCAAAGCTCTTCATCACCCGGCCTCCGGCAAAGGCGAAATTGGAGTCGTACATGCGCTTGTCCCAGGAGGAGGCCTCAGCTTCCAGCGCCATGCGGGGGAAGGCAAAGCTGCCATCCTCGGCGAACAGCCAGATATTGACGCTCTCGCGCATTTCCGGATTGTCTGGTTTGGCCGGGAACACCAGGTCATTTTCTGCGGCAAGACCGCCGGAAAGCTCGCTGTTGAGCAGTGGGTATTGGGGCTTGCTGAATGCCATGGGCGAGATTCCTGGTGTGAGCAATGTGCCCGCGAGGGCAGTACACGAGTGATTGAGAAAAAGCCGTCGATTGATCGCCATCTGTCGTCCTAGGGCCGCCTGGTTATTCTTCGGTTGCACTCAGGTGCAGGCGCTACAGTTCGCCGAATGCATAAGTCAGTCTAGATAAGCGACCTGGCGTCAGCAATGGCTGTCACCGCTTCATATTGGCCATGGCTATCCATTCTTGCCACCCCGCTGCGCTCGTGCATCTGGACAATTGTCGCGCGGCTAAGCTGTCGGTTCTGTAATGCTCAAAACTTGATCAAACTGTAATAATTCGTACACTGGGCCTGAGCTCCGGATTGGTGTTAGGCACTTATCTAATAATGAAAGCCATGATAGGAAGCTGGGACTCGGTGGAAGTCGAGGTACCGACCAGGCTGGGCCGCGTGCAGGTGGCCAGCGGAAGCTGGGAGGCGCCGATTGATATCTGCAGCCGTTTTACCAGCCATCACCTGCAGATTTCCATGCTGCCCGAAAGCCATACCTCAAGCGCGCGCAGCTGTTTCAGGAATCACTGGAATCCCCAGCGTTTTGAGGCCTGTGGCAGCGCTTTCTTCATCCCCGCGGGAAATGAAATTCACTTCAAGAGTGAAGTGAAGCACCTGCAGTCTGTTGTCTGTGAGTTCAACCCCGGCACCGTGGAAGCGATGCTTGAGCAGCAACTCGACTGGGAAAGCTGCGCGCTGCGGGCGATGCTCGATATCAGGAACCGGGCGATCAGGGACCTTTGCCGCAGGATCGTGCAGGAGATTCGCAACCCGAGCCTGGCGGCCGGGTTCATGATCGACGCGCTTGCGACCCAGGTGGCCGTGGAAATTTCCCGCCACATCCACAAGTGCTCCGACGGCCCGTCTCCGTGCAAGTTGTCGGAATGGCGCCTGCGGCTGATCGACCAGCGTTTGTCCGAGGAGAAATCTGCCCCGACCCTGGAAGAACTCGCGGAGCTCTGTTCGCTGTCCGTCCGGCACCTTTGCCGGGCCTTCCAGGAAACACGGCAACAATCGCTGGGCCTGTATGTCGCGCAGCGGCGGGCCGAGCACGCAAAGCGGATGATCGCTTCGGGAATGGCAATCAAATCGGTGGCCTATTCACTGGGCTTTTCCGCGCCTTCCAACTTTACCCGGGCTTTCCGTCGGGCGACGGGCGAGTCGCCCAAACAGTACCTGGAGAGAATCCGGGCAGAAAAAATGACTCTGTCCCTGGGCTAGCTGACGCCGGGCTGACCGGCATCGATCGCATTCTGTAAATACCTGCTTTTTCCGCCGGAAAATATCCATTCCGGACAAACTTCGTCATTCATGCCAACTTGGCCACCGGATCGTTGACCCCCCGGAGAGGCCTGCTTAGGATCAAAAAACTGACCAAGCGACAATTATATGGCGAGATCATAATGAAAATATCGTCGTGCAGTGTGCCAGTACCAGCCCTCCTGAGTGCAGCGAGTTTCGCCTGCTGTGTATTGCCTTCCGCCGCCTTTGACCAGAGCCGACCAGCGGGATTGGAGGAGGTGGTGGTAACCGCGCAGAAACGTGAACAGAGTATCCAGGACATTCCCGTAGCCGTCACTGCGCTCACCGCTGAGCAGATCGAGGTGAATCGCGTGTTTAACGTGGCGGACCTGAGTGGTCTGGCGCCGAATCTGGTGTCGCGGCCCTCGCCCGGCGCAGTAGGTACGGTCTCTTTCAGCATGCGGGGAATTACTTCCTACGGATCGTTGCCGGGTACTGACAAGCAGATATCCACCTACCTGGATGGTGTCTATCTCGGTAATCCCCGCGGTACGGTCTTCAACCTGCCGACGATCGAGCGCATCGAGGTCTTGCGCGGTCCCCAGGGTACCCTGTTCGGGCGTAACGCCACTGCCGGCGCGATAAGTATCAGTACACGTAATCCGCTGGGCGAGTTGGGTTTTTCCCAGGATATTTCGCTCGGAAGCAGGGATTACCTGCGCTCGAGTACACTCGTCGACCTGCCGTCCTGGCGTGATCTCAGTGTGTCCTTCAGCTACGTTCACGAGGAGCAGGAGGGGAGTATCGAAAACCTCGGCGCGGGAATCCGTTGGGACCGCAGCGGGCTGGGGGAGGGCCGTGGCAAATCGCCGGCAACCCTCAACGATATCGATACTGACGGGCTGTTTTTCGCTGCTGAATTTGCGCCGGGTGATAATTTCAGTCTCAGCTACAAGTATGATTACAACGAGGAGAGAGGCACACCTCCGGCGAATGTGCCCATTGCCCTCAATCCCGATCCCGCAATTCTGGGCGCGCAGGGCGCCGCTTTTCTCGGGGCGCTTACGGCCGCGAATCCTGATGTTCCCCTGTATCCCGACGGTCGGCGCCCGGACGAGGTCAATAATAGCTACCATCTGCCGAGGGACCAGACCAACCAGGGGCACAACCTGACGGCGGTCTGGGAATTGGAAGATCTCACGATTAAAAATATTCTCGCCTACCGGAAAACCGAATCGGAACTGTCCGCCTCGAATCTGGTGGGGCTCGGCTATACGCTGGGTTTCGTCGGCCCTGCATTGGGGCTCGCGGAAGACACGCCCTTCTGCGCAGTCTGCAGCCACGTGAGAAACGAGAGCGATCAGTGGAGCAATGAGTTACAGGCGGTGTACGAGTCGGATTCTCTCACCCTGACCGCCGGAGCCTTGTACTACAGGTCAGAAGACGACACAGGTTTGCCGGCCTCGCCGGAAACCCTGTCCTTCGCATTTTTCCCCAACGCCGCGCTGTCCCCCGGCAGCAGCGGATATTTCAGCAACGAAGCGGAATCCATGGCGGCCTATCTCCAGGGGGAGTTCCACCTCAATTCCACCCTCGATCTTGTCGCCGGCTACCGGATGACACGCGATGAAAAAACCGGCTCTTACCTGTTGGGGGATGCGGGTGAGGCAACGCAAATCGACGACGATTACCAGGAGGATAACCCGAGTTACCTGCTCGGAATCAACTACCGCTTGCCTAACGATGCGCTGCTCTATGCAAAATATGCCACGGCTTTTGTGTCGGGTGGCTCGATCGCCGGCGTCGCCTTTGGCAGGGAGGATGTGAAGTCCTGGGAGTTGGGGATGAAGGGCGATTTTCTCGACAATCGACTGCGGGCGAATTTCGCGGTGTTTGACGCCACTTATGAAAATCCCCAGAGCCTGCAGGCGGGAAGCAATGTCGGATACCCGGAAATTTCCGTGCTCGTGGTCGAATTCGGGGGTGATATCGAGGCCCGGGGCGCGGAGCTGGAAATCTCCGCCCTGCCTGCGGAGGGGCTGACGCTGAATGTTTCTGTCGGTTATACCGACGTCGAATATGCAGATGTCAGCGAGGTTCTGCGTGCATCCAACGGTGGCAATATCTACCCGAATTCCGATTACCTGCCGACGCTGGTGCCGGACTGGACATCCAACCTGTCCGCCAGCTATGACACCGCGCCACTGTTCGACACCAGTTACCTGTCCGCCAGCTTCACGGGAATCTGGCATTCCAAAATCCGGCTCGATTCAAATCCGGGCAGGGCCGCTGCCTTGCCACAGTTCGGGGAACTGGAATATTCGCCGGATTCCTGGATTCTCAACGCCCGTATTGCGCTCAGGGACATAAGGGTGGGGTCATTCACGGGCGAGCTGGCTCTCTGGGGCAAGAACCTGTCCGACAACGACTATGCGGTTTCCGCCCTGAATTTTGGCAGTTTCGCCCTTTCCGCCGCTTTCCTCGAGCCCCGTTCCTACGGCATGGATTTCAGGCTTTCCTACTGATCTGCCGGGGGGCGAGTGCAGCCCCCCTTTCCTCGCGCTCGTCCCCGGGTGTACGCTACTGTCAATTTTCCTTCACGGTTCCATCATTGCCCCGGTCGGCGCGCTGGCGCATGATGTGCGCCACCTCGAAATCGCAGTGGGGAAACTCCAATGAGCAATACCGCATACATTTTCGACGCCATCCGCACCCCGCGGAGCAAGGGCAAGGCGGGCGGCAGCCTGCACGAAGTGAAACCCATCGACCTCGGCGCCGGCCTGCTGCGTGAGTTGCAGCGTCGCTACGACCTCGATACCTCCTACGTCGACGACGTCATCATGGGCTGTGTCACCCCCACCGGTGAACAGGGTTCCGATGTCGCCAAGCTGATCGTACAGAACGCCGGCTGGGACGAATCCGTCCCCGGCGTGCAGCTCGATCGCTTCTGTGCCTCCGGCCTCGAGGCCGTGAACAGCGCCGCGGCCAAGATCGCTTCCGGCTGGGAGAACCTGATCGTCGCCGGCGGCGTGGAGTGCATGTCCCGCGAGCCCATCGGCTCCAACGGCGGCGCCTTCGGCAATGACCCCGGCTTCTGCCTGAAAACCAAATTCGTTCCCCAGGGTATTGGCGCGGACACCATCGCCACCCTCGGCGGCTGGTCCCGTGAAGACGTCGACGCCTTCGCCGTGGAATCCCAGCGCCGCGCGGCCCACGCCCGCGACAACGGCTACTTCGACAAGTCCGTAGTGCCGGTACTCGACGAGAACGGCCTGGTCATCCTGGAGAAGGACGACTTCATCAAGCCGGGCACCACCGTGGAGACCCTCGGCGGCCTGCGCGCCTCCTTCGAAGCGCTGGGCGGCCTGGGCTTCGACGACATGATCCTCTCCAAGTACACCGAGCTGGAGAAAGTGAACCACGTCCACACTCCCGGCAACTCCTCCGGCATCGTCGACGGCTCCTCTGCCGTACTGATCGGTTCCGAGAAGGCGGGCAAGGATCTCGGTCTTACCCCCCGCGCCCGCATTGTCGCCACCGCGGTGCTCTCCACCGACCCGATCATCATGCTCACCGGTCCCGGTCCCGCGGCGGAGAAGTGCCTCAAGGTCGCCGGCCTGGAGAAGAAAGACATCGACCTGTGGGAAATCAATGAGGCCTTCGCCTCTGTCGGCCTGCGCTACATGCAGGACCTCGGCATCGACCACGAGGTGACCAACGTCAACGGCGGCGCCATCGCCCTCGGCCACCCGCTGGGCGCTACCGGTGCCATGCTGGTCGGCACCATGCTGGACGAACTGGAGCGCCGCGATCTCAAGCGCGCCATGATCTCGCTCTGCGTGGGCGGCGGCATGGGCATTTCCACCATCATCGAACGCGTGTGAGCCGGAGGACTATCTGACATGAGCGGATTCAATTACGAGAAAGACGCCGACGGCATCGTCACCATCACCATGGACCTCGAGGCCAAGGTGAACTCCATGAGCGCGGAGTACCGCGCCGAGATGAAAGGCGCCGTCGCCAAACTGCAGGCGGAAGAGGGCCTTACCGGTGTGGTGATCGCCTCCGCCAAAAAGACCTTCTTTGCCGGTGCGGACCTCAACGAAATCCTCGCCGTGGAAAAAGACGGTATCAAGGAATTCTTCGACCTGATCGAAGGCATGAAGGCGGATTTTCGTGCACTGGAAAAACTGCCCGTACCGGTGGTCGCCGCGATCAACGGCGCTGCGCTGGGCGGCGGTTTTGAAGTCTGCCTGGCCTGTAATCACCGCATCGCCTGGAACGACGACAGTGTCGCCCTGGGGCTGCCCGAAGTGGGTCTCGGACTGCTGCCGGGTGCCGGCGGCATCGTGCGTACCGTCAGCATGATCGGCCTGGAAAAAGCCCTGCCCTACCTGCTGGAAGGCACCCGCCTGACCCCTGCCCAGGCACTGGAAGCGGGGCTGATCGACGAGACCGTCGACAGCATCGAGGAACTGGTCCCCCGGGCCAAGGCCTGGATCCTGGCGAACAAGGGCAACGAGGCCGCGGCCACCAAGCCCTGGGATGTAAAAGGGTTCAAAATCCCCGGTGGCGATGCGCGCAATCCCCAGGTTTTCCAGCTGATCCAGATGTCCTCGCCGATGCTGTACAAGAAGACCCAGGGCAAGTGGCCGGCACCGGCGAAGATCCTCGACTGCGCGGTCAGCGTATTGCGGGTGGACTTCGACACGGCCCTGTTGATCGAGACTCGCGGCCTGTGCACGCTGACGGTGACGCCGGAAGCCAAGCAACTGGTCGGCGCCTTCTTCAACAAAAGCTAGAAAGCACGGCTGTATCGCTCACAGAGTGAGCTCCCACAGTCCTGTGGGAGCCTGCTCCGCGGGCGATTTCCCGGGCGAAGAGTATCGCTTACAGAGTGAGCTCCCACAGTGAACTCCCACGGGTGGCGTCTGCGCGCCATGCGCCTCACCCGGCAAATTTCTTGCCCCCCTCCTCCCGCCTCAACTCGCCAAAATAACTGAACTCCCAGGGCCGCAGGGCAATCATCAGGCTGCTGCCGAAGCGCTCCTCCAGTGGCAGTCCCTGGTCCTGTTCGTTCAACTCATGGAAATCTGCCGCGAGCTTGTCCATTTTTTTCAGCAAGCTGGCGTTGGAACCCCGCGAGAGCATACCGCTGTGAAATATCAGCGACTCGCCCGCCCCGCTGAAGCTGGAGCGCAGGAAGGCAGGCTGCACCTCCCGGCGAAAAAACCGCTGGATCGGACCATTGGGAATCCAGCGGAAGTCCTTGGCCACGATCAGCCGGTAGCGGTTGAGCGGGAGCAGTTCGAGCAGCTTGAGCCGGTCCAGGCGTGCCAGTAGCCGTATGCACTCGGTCTCGCTGATCTCGTAGGTCTGGAGGATCTCCTCGAAACTGACCCGGTTGAGGGCGCAGATGGCCACCAGCAGCAGGCGCTTGTCGGCGGCGATCTCCTGTTCCTGTTCCTCCGTGAGCATCTGCACCCGGCGGCGGGCCTCGGACATTTTCTGCACCAGGTCGGAGATTTCCATCCCGGCCACCTGGCACAGTTGCTCCAGCCGGTCCAGCGACAGGCGGGAGGCGGAGAACAGGCGCTTCACACTGCTTTCGGAAATGCCCAGGGCGGCAGCCGCGTCCGCGTAGGTGAGGCCCTGGGCACGCAGTTCCTGCTTGAGAGTTTTCAGTAGTGGGGCGATCTGGCTCATGCTGGCCTTATCATAGGTATCGAAAAACGATACCAATAGAACTATAAAGTGCCACAAATATCAATTTGGGTGCGTTTTGAGATCCCCTGGCCGTATTGTCTCTCTCACCCCGAATTTCGGGCCCTGGTGGCCGCAAGCGCCGCCATAAATTTTCAGCGAGGGATCAAGATGACCAGCCTACCGAAGATCTGGAAGAGCACCTGGCAGAACACCTGGAAGTGTACTGCGGCGATAGCCCTACTCGCCGCCTTTCATGCCCCGGCCTCACTGGGGGCGGGACTGATGAGCCCGGCGAACGGCAAGCTGCCGGCCCTGCAGATCCGGCAGCACCATGTGGATGTCATCATCGAGGACGGCTACGCGGTAACCTCGATCGAACAGACATTTTTCAATCCTCACAATCAGGCACTGGAGGCCATTTACTCCTTCCCGGTGCCCGCGCAGGCGGCGGTTGGCGAGTTCACCTACTGGATCGACGGCAAGCCGGTGACCGGTGAGGTATTGGAGAAGCAGCGGGCCAGGGAAGTCTACGAGCAGGAAAAGGCCCAGGGCAGGGAGTCCGCCCTGACCGAGCAGGACGATTACCGCACTTTCGACAGCACGGTGTACCCAGTCAGGCCACAGGCCGAGGTAAAAATCCGCCTGGTATACCTGCAGGCCGTGAAGGTGGACCTCGGTATCGGCCGCTATGTCTACCCCCTGGAAGAGGGCGGCGTGGACGAGCAAAAACTGGCCTTCTGGAGTTACAACGAAGTGGTCGAGGAGGATTTCAGTTTCAATCTGCGCATGCGCTCTTCCTATCCCGTCGATACCTTTCGTCTCCCTCAACACCCCGCTGCTGCTATTCAGCAGCAGTCGCCGGATACCTGGCTGGTTTCGCTGGGCAATGCACGGATTGATGGCGAAACCACCAGCACTCAGCCTGCCTTCCGCCTGGACCGGGACATCGTCGTCTACTGGCGTCACCAGCAGGGGCTGCCGGGCAGTGTCGACATGATCGCGCACAAACCGGCGGACGGTGGCCGCGGCACCTTCATGATGACGGTGACACCGGGGGACGACCTCTCCAGTATTCAGCAGGGCCGCGACTGGGTCTTCGTGCTGGACTATTCCGGTTCGATGGCGGGCAAGTACCAGAGCCTGGTGGAAGGCATTCGCAAGGGCCTGGAAAAGCTCAATCCAGCGGACCGCTACCGCGTGGTCCTGTTCAATAACCGCGCGCGGGAACTGACCCGCGGCTACCAGGTGGTGGACACTGCGAGTATCAATCGCACAATCGCGGACCTGGAGGCGATCCAGCCGGACGGTGGCACCAACCTCTACGCCGGCCTGGAACTGGGTTACCGGGGCCTGGATTCGGACCGCCCGAGCGCGGTGGTACTGGTCACCGACGGAGTCGCCAATGTCGGCCTGACGCAGAAAAAGGATTTCCTGGAATTACTTGAAAAGCACGACGTCAGGCTGTTCAGCTTCATGATGGGCAACAGCGCGAACCGGCCGCTGCTGGAGGGGATGACGAAAATGTCCAATGGCTTCGCCATGAACATCTCCAACAGCGACGACATCTCCGGCCGCCTGATCCAGGCGGCGGACAAACTCGCCCACGAAGCCTACCGGGATATCCATGTCGAGATTGACGGGGTGAAGGTGAAGGACCTGGCGCCCGCGCGCATCGCATCGCTCTATCGCGGCCAGCAACTTGTACTGTTTGGCCACTACTGGGGCGGCGGCGAGGCCGAGGTGGAAATCACCGGCAAGGTGTCCGGGCGGGACGTCGCTTACCGGACCCGATTCGCCTTTCCCGCGAGCACTCAGCGCAACCCGGAAGTAGAGCGCCTGTGGGCCTTCGCCAGTATCGAGGATCTGCAGGATCGCATCGACTACCTCGGCGAAGACGCCGACACACGCGAGGCGATTGTCGACCTTGCCATGGAGTACGGACTGGTCACCAACTACACCTCGATGGTAGTGGTGCGGGAGGAGGTCTTCGAGCAATACGGCATGGACCGCGACAACGCGGCGCGGGTGGAAGCGGAACGCGCGGCACGGGCACAGCGCGCCGCGGGGGCGGTGCAGGACAATCGGGTGGACAGCGCGCAACCTGCATTCAGTTCGCCCCGCGCCACCCCCGCGGGCGGCAGCGGCGGCGGGGCACTGGGCCCCTGGATGGTCCTGCTCCTGCTGCCTTTGCTCTTCGCCGGCCGCCGCAGGTGAAGCCCATGAATACTGCAATCCCGGGCGCCGCAGGGGCGCCGATTCACCTTGCCGGGAGATTGCCGATAGTAACGCTCCTGCTCTGCCTGTTCGCCGAAGTGCTACTGTATTTGCCGGCGGAACTGCATGCCCAGCTCTATTTCGAGCGAGCCGCCCTGCAAGCAGGCGGGGCACTGGGGTTGCTCACCGGCCAGTGGATACATGCGGACGCGGAACACCTGTACTGGAACATGCTCGCGCTGGCGGTGCTGGGCTGGATTATCGAGAGCCATTCCCGCCGCCTGCTGGTCTGCAGCCTGGTTGTGGGCATGCTGAGCGTCAACGCGCTGCTCCTCTCGCCGCTGTGTGAACTACAGCGCTACTGTGGCCTTTCCGGCCTCCTCAACACACTTCTCGTGGTAGCCATCCACCTGCGCTGGCAACAGAGCCGCTCACCGCTTATCGCCTGTATCGCCCTGGCGAGTGTGTTTAAATTGGCCGTGGAGCTTTACAGCGGGCAGTCCCTGCTTACCCACATCAGTTGGGCGCCCTACGCGCCTGCGCATCTCGCGGGGCTGCTGGGTGGCCTGGTACTGCTGCGTTTCAGGGTTCACGGGGATCAGTAATCTCATCCAGGGAAACAGGGGGCAGTGCCACGATGGGAATGTGGGAACAGGCGAGCAAGGTAGCGGCGGCAACGCCGGCGGAGCGCAACCGCTATGTGGATTTTCTCCGCGCGGCTTCGATCTTATTCGTGATCAGTGGCCACTGGCTGATTACCAGCGGTTACTACGACAGTGAACTGGGCGTCATGCAATTCCTGCTGGCGCTGGAGGTCATTCCCTGGACCCAGTGGCTGACCTGGATCTTCCAGGTGATGCCGATCTTCTTTATTGTCGGCGGTTATTCCAACGGGGTGTCGCTGGAAAGTGCGCGAAGCAAGAACCTCGATTACGCCCAGTGGCTGGCGGGCCGACTGCACCGCTTGCTGACGCCCTTGCTGCTGCTCGTGCTGGCCTGGGGCTTCATCGCCTTTGGCCTCGCTCTCGGCGGACTGGCTCCTGAGACCATCAGCTTCCTTTCCAAGGGAGCGCTGGTGCCCACCTGGTTCCTGGCCATCTACACCATGATCGTGTTGCTGGCGCCCGCGGCCTACCGACTGTGGACCCGCTTCGGCCTGCCCTCCCTGTTCGCCCTGCTCGCCCTGGCGGTGCTGACGGACCTGGCGTTTTTCGCCCTCGGCTGGACCTGGGCCGGATGGACCAACTATTTCTGGGTCTGGCTCGCCATGCATCACCTGGGCTTCGCCTGGCGGGACGGCCGGCTCGGCAGCCCTGTGATGCTGCTAGGCCTCGCCGCAGCCAGCTTCGCGGTACTGGTTTGCCTGATTCACTTCGGCCCCTACCCGGTGGCCATGGCGGGTTCCCCGGGTGAAGCCGTCAGCAATACCCTGCCGCCCAAGATCACGTTAATTGCCCTGGGCATGAGTCAGTTCGGCCTGCTGCTGGCCTTCGAGAAACCGATGCAGCGCTGGCTCGCCAGCCAGCGCGTCTGGACCTGCACCGTCATCATCAGCACCATGATCATGACCATCTACCTGTGGCATATGACAGTGCTGTTCCTGGTGCTCGCGACGTCCTACCTGCTCGGCGGGATCGGCGCCCACAGTTACCCGGGCTCAGCCGAATGGTGGTGGATGCGGGCCCTGTGGATCGCCGTCCCCGCCGTGGTGTTACTGGGGGTCGCACCATTGCTGGCGCCACTGGAACGGTTGAGCCGGCCGGCCGATGCACCGGTGCCGCCGGCCTGGCGCCTCTTGTGTGGCGCGATGATGGCAGGCGGCGGCCTGGTCATGGCAACGTTGCGCGGCTTCGACGGCCAGTTGCTGTCGCTGGGGAGTAGCGGAGCGCTCTTGTTGATTGTCGGCGGTGCCCTGCTGTGCGGTATTCCGCTGCGCTGGCCTGCGACGGCGCGGGCCTAGCATTCTTGGCACCTGCGGCGGGGGTGCGCCCCGCTTCGGCCCGACTACCTATTCCTCGTGGTTCGGTCCGTAGAGGCCGACGCCCAGCTCGCCCGCAATATAGCGAATGGCCTTCATGCCGCGCACAGAGTTGCCCGCTTCATTCAGCGGTGCTGAGAAAGTGGCAATGGCAAATTTCCCCGGCACCACCGCAACGATACCGCCGCCGACACCCGTTTTTGCCGGCAGCCCAGCGCTGTACATCCACTCCCCGGATTCATCGTAGAAACCCGCGGTGGCCATGATCGCCAGCAACTCGGGCACGTCCTCCGCGTCGAGCAGGCGTTCGCCCGTCTTCGGATTGACGCCGCTGTTGGCCAGCGTCGCCCCCATCATCGCGAGGTCTACGGTATTGATACCGATGGAACACTGTCGGGTGTACACCCGCAGGGCCTCCTCCGGATCGCTATAGAGACGGCCGTAGTTGTAGAGGAGGTTGGCGATGCCGCGGTTGCTCCAGGCGGTCTCGTATTCCGAGTTGTAGACCTCTTCCAGTACCGTCAGCTCGCGCCCGGCATAGCCGCTGATATTGCCGAGGACTTTCTTCGACCTTTCGGCTTCGTCTTTGGCTTCAACCAGGCTTACCGCGGCAATCGCCCCGGCGTTTACCAGGGGGTTGACCGAGCGCTCGGGGTAGAGCTCCAGGGCCAGCTTGGAGTTGAAGGGCAGGCCAGTGGGTTCCACGCCGATTTTCTCGCGCAGTGTTTTCGCCCCCTGCTCGTACATGATCAGCGAGGCGGTAAAGGGCTTGGACACCGACTGAATGGAAAACTCGTATTCCAACTCGCCGGCGCTGAAGACCTGTCCATCCCGGGTGGCGATGACAATACCGAACATCTCGCTGGGCACAGTGGCCAGAATGGGGATGTAATCCGCGTTTTTGCCCTCGTCGAGATCCTTGAATTTTGCGTAGGCGGCATCGACGACTTTTTGCAGTGCCTCGGCGTTGGGCGCGGCGGCCTGAGCCGTAAACGGCAGGATGAAAACAACAAGGAGCAGGGTGAAACGACGGGCTATTGGCATCGGGCTATCTCCGCAAGTGACGGCCTGAGCTTAGTCAAGGCGGCGCAAGCCGGCAAGGCAGCCCCGGGAAACTCAGGGTGTGGGGATGACCTCCCACTCAGGCGCCTCGTATTCGCCAATCACGCGAACCTCGACGAATTCCGCCTGCTCCGCGATGATGCGTTGCACTTCTTCACTCGGATTACCCTCCATCGCATCGCGTTGTGCCTTCGACTTCCAGGTGGCGATGGCCAGCAGGGTGTCCGGCTGGCCGATCTTGCGATGCAGCCGGGTACCCTGCGCCCCCGGCGCCTGCTGGATGATCTCGCTGGCACGCACCCAGGCTTCGGCGTAGCGTTCCGGCGCGTAGCCGGGGGACATTTTTACCTCGAAGATGAAGTGCATCGGGGAGAGCCTTCTGCTGTTGGTAAACGGGGCATATTCCATGAAGATCGTACGCGCCCTGATGCTGACCAGTATAGACAGGGTCCTTGAAAAGGTCTGGAAAGCGCCATCAATTCCCGTGAGGATTCTTGGTCACCTGCTGTGAATCTGATAGGGTTTTCCTGCTAAAAAAATACCAAAGGATAAATCATGAGACAGGGATGTCTTTTCAGTTGCTTTGCATTGGGCCTTGTTTTCGCCCAAGTGTGCTGGGTCAGCGCGATTCAGGCCGAGGCCGAGTACGTACCCCCCAAGCCAGTTGATCAGGAAGATCAAAAAGCATTATCCCGCTGGGCGGCCTACAAAGGCGGTGAAGGGTGGGTGCTGGTCCTGTCGAGTATCGATGCACGGGGTGAACTGCTCGAGCTTTCCCTTTTGGATGCTACCGGATTCAGGGAGTTGGCTGACGTGCTGCTCGAGAACGGCCGCAAAGCCCGGTTCGAGCCAGCTACCCTGGATGGTGTCCCGGTGGCCGATATGGGCCGAATCGAGGGTTTGATCGTAAAAAATGGCCGCTTTCGCAGCATGCGGCCGAAGTTTTACGGTCGCTATCGCGATGCCGCTGAAGCACTCAATGAGGGGAAGATGGAAGCGGGGAGAGCCCTGATCGATGAACTCGCTGCCATCGAGTATCCGAATTTCTATGAGCAGTTGCACCTGGAGGCCCTGCTGGTCCGATATTTCCTGACGCTCAATGAAAAAGTGCAGGCGTACAAGCATGCCGACCGGGTCTACCGGGTACTTGTCTCCGGATTTCTGGAGGAAGAACGTTTGCCCCTCCATGTATTGGCGCCAGTGATCGCAAGCAAATACCTCTATGAAATCGACAACCTGCTCATGGGCAACGCCTTGCGTACGGCAAAGCTGCTGGAGCTGAAGTTTGCCGATTTCGAAATGAGCGCCCAGATTATCGAGCATGCAGCCGGCCTGAATGAGATGGTTTCAGAAAAGCAGTTCTCTACCACTATTTCACTGCTGGAGCCGATCTACCCGGTCGACTATGCCTTCCAGATCGTGGACTTGTACCATCGAGAGTTCCAGATTTCGGATATACGGCCGGGCCTGCACACCTTACAACTGGATTGTGAGGAGGGTCGAAAAGGCGTGCCGCTGGAGAATATGGGGGATGATGGCTGGATCGTGCCGCGTACCTGGGGGCGGTGTACGCTATCGGTAGTCGGGGAGCCCGGGAGTGGTTTTACTCTGACCGAGCTTCCCGATTTCACTCTCGAACCCCCGCCGGCTACCTGAGAGAGTATGCGGTCTCACAGGCAACGCGCCACGCTTCCGGCCTTTGTAGCGGGGATATGCCGGCGGGCGCTGCCAACTCAGAGGTGGAGCGAGTCGGGCGGATGGACCTCTTCCAAGCGGTCGATTGCATTTGCCAGGGCGAAGTCGCGTTCGGAGATACCCTTCGCCTCGTGGGTTGTCAGGCTGACTTCGACACAGTTGTAGACATTGCTCCACTCGGGGTGATGGTTGGCGCGTTCCGCGAGCAGCGCCACCTGGCTCATGAAGCCGAAGGCCGCGACGAAATCGCGAAATTCGAAAGTGCGATGCAGCTTGCCATTCTTTAGTTCCCAGTCGGTAAGCGCGTCCAGGCGGGAATGGATTTCTGCCGCTGTCAATTTGCTGATGGGCATAGGGGCCTCCAGCGTGGTTGGAGTCCCCACATTATAGATGCCGCCGGGTAGTTCGCAGTGATTGCCTGTGCCCCGCTACTTGGTTGGGGCGGAGCGGCGTCAGCCGATGAGCCAGCCCGCGAAGCCTTGCCAGGACGCGGTGCCCGCAAGCATCCATTTCAGCGGCTGGGTCGCCACCAGTAGCAGGCCGCCCCACAGGGTTGCCGGGTGCAGTCGCCCGCGGGTGGTCAGGTCCCAGGCGATCAGCGGCAGCAGGAAGAGATCCAGCACCAGGTCGGGCACCTGGATGCCGGGTACCGGCGAAGTCATCGCGGTCAGTCCGATGGGCCACCTCGCCAGCGCTGCTGCAAGGATACTGATAGAGCCGATCAGGATCAGTCGCTTGTGGGTCTCACTGTCGCGCCGCAGGTAGATCGCAAGGGATACGAAGAGGGTGAAAAGGAGAATCGCGCAGAGAGGTTCGATCAGGAAGGTCGGCGCGGGCACGGGTACCCCGATGAATCCCTCGGGCCGCCGCGCCGCTACCAATGCGCCGTGAATCCCCAGGACCACCATCAGGGTAGCGAGACCGGCACCGAAGTAGCCGAAGCGTCGGTGCAGGTCGATGCGTCCGGCCCAAACCAGGCCGGCCTGGGCTGTGAGCAGTACAAACCAGGCGGTAAAGGTGATGCCGTGGAAGATAAAGAAGGTTTCGGTCGGCGCGGGAACCTCCGGGAACAGCGGGCGGAGGAACCAGGTGCGCGCAAAGCCATAGAACATTGCGAACAGGATCAGCAGCGTCATGCCGGCGAAAAACACCCGGTCCATCGAGCTGCGGGGTAAGGCTGTGGATACAATCGTCACGACAAACCTCCAGAAGGAAGGAACAAGCCACCAAGGGGATAATCGCGACCGGGTCTACCCAGCATGGACCCGGCGCCGGCGCTGAGTATAGCGCCGGAGGCCGGGGATTTAGCAACTACAATTACTGTGCAGAATGAGTGCCAAGGCAGGCGGCGGCTACCTGGGCGACATGACGGTGGTCGGTGCCACAGCAGCCTCCGAGCACCTGCAGTCCTGGAAGTATTTCGCGCAAGTGGTGGTACTCGCGGCCCAGTTCCTCCGGGTTGCCCGCATCCAGTTCCTCCGCGGCATCCAGTTCAGCGTGGCTGCACTTCGAAGCGTTGGCGCGGATACCACCGATCCGCTGCAGCCAGTCGCATCCTTCCTCGAACAGGCGCTGGAAGTGGGTGGGATGGGCGCAGTTGATCATGTAGTAGATGGGGAAACTGCCAGAAATTTCGTCCACTGCCCTGATCGCGTCACCGAGATCCTCGCCCGAGGGCAGGCGGGCATCGGTTTCCACGGTGAAGGAAATCACTACCGGCACATCGGCGGCCTTCGCCGCCAGGGCGATACCCTGGGCCTCCTCGATGTAATTGAGAGTGAAGGCACTCACCATATCCGCGCCGGCCTCGACGAAGGCAGCGATCTGTGGTGCATGGTAGTCCCGTGCCTGCTCGGCATTCATGCGTTTTTCAACCGAGTAGCCGTCGCCGCGTGGGCCGATATTGCCGCTCACCAGCACGGGGGATACATCCGCGTACGCCGCCCGCAGCTCCTGCATCAGCTCGACGCAGGCGCGGTTGACCCCATGCAGGTCGTCCGTGGTGTAGCCCATCTGGCTACCCCAGTCCTCACTGGCCCGCCAGGTGGGCGTCTCCAGGATGAAACCGGTGCGATACTCCCGGGCCAGGTCCAGGAAACTGCGGTAGTAGGTCACCAGCGCCTCCTTGCCCCAATCAGTCGAGAGAAGGTCGAAGGAGGCAAAGTTCGGCAGATCGATGCCGTGATTGAAGATGAGGTCCGTCTCCAGGCCTGCGTCAGTGAGCAGTACCTGCTCGCCCAGTTGAGCGCGCAGGTTTTCAGTTCTAGTATTCATGCTTTCCGTACTCCGGTTATCTATGTGTTTATCGTGCATCGGGAGTGCATCGCGCGGTAGGCAGCTACTTTAGGCGCGCCAGTGCCCGCTATCCAGTGGACCGGGAGTGCGGTTTTTCGGTTAATATATTTTCATTGAAAAACAATACGTTATAGTCAGAATGACGAGTGCGCGGCGGGATGTCGCGCGGCGTGCCGCTGCTTACTGTACCGCAGGTACAGTAAAGCGGCGGCGATCCGGCCGGGGAGGGCGGCTAAATGACCCAGCGTGGGGAAGATCGACGGGAAAAAATACTCAGCGTGGCGGAGGCTGCAATCCTGCAAAAGGGTTTTTCCGCCACCTCGATTGAAGAGATCCTGGAAAAGGCCCACATCACCAAGGGCGGTTTTTTCTACCATTTTCCAGACAAACGCGAACTGGCGCGCGCTCTCGTGGAGCGCTACCTCGAAGCGGACATGGCCTTTTTCGATTCCGTGGAAGCCCGCGCCTGTGAGTTATCAGAGGACCCCTTGCAGCAAATGTTGCTCTTCGTGAACCTGCTGGCGGAAGCCATGGAAAACCTCGAGGAAGTGCACCCCGGCTGCCTGGTGGCATCTTTCACTTATGAGAGCCAGTTGCTGGACGAGGAAATTCGCGGCTTGATTGCCACTGGCACAGGCCAGTGGCGAAAAAAGTTTGGCGGATTGCTGGAGCGGGTAGAGGCAGCATATACGCCGCTGAGTCCTGTCGACATCGACGAGCTGGCCGACATGCTCAGCGCCGTGATCGAGGGCGGCATCCTGCTTTCACGCATCAATGACGACAACGCGGTGCTGGTGCAGCAGCTCAAGCAATACCGGAACTACATCAGGCTGCTCTACACCCCGGTCAATTGATCAGGGGCTCTGGCGCGGGACGCAGACCTGGTCGCCGTAGTAGTTGTTGCCAAAGTTGCACTCGACGTTCGGCTGCGCAGCGATCGCGGTCTCGTTGCCTTTGACGATGCGTTGTACATATTGGACGATGTTGCGCATGGTGGTTCTCCTTGATTTGGTTGATGGGCCAAGTGTCGCCGGTGTGTCCGGAAGGGTACAGCGCATAAATGTGAACATTGTGATCAACTTGCTGGATCGGGCAGCTTCCGGCGCCAGGAGTAGTAGAAATGTATAGCGAGATTGAAGATATCGTTTCCCTGGATGTATATCGGGACGGTGGGTCTCTAAGCGTCACCTTCCTTGATCCAGGGCACACAAGGCATGAAATGGTATTCAGAATCGATAATGCCGCCACTGCAGGTAGTGAAGGGGCGAAGGTCTATAAAGCACCGCTTATCAAATCGATTATCACTGCGACCAGGAAGAACCCGGTCACCTGTGTTTCCTCCCCCGAAACGGTCGTAAGAAACACGCCGATCACCTGGGAAAAGGCTGCCGGGATATTGCTCGGCCTGAAACCGCTGGCGGACAATTTTGTCTCTGACAATAACTGGGTGTTTCAAAGTATGGAGCAGGTGGCAGGGTGTGAGTTGGGTGCGGTCAAGCAAGCCTGAAAAGGCAGTCAAGAGATTACAATTTTGGCCAGGACTTGCTCAGGCGGCCCTCCGCTCTGTGGTGTGTTGTGCGGATTCGCGCCGGGCAGGGATAGCACTGGTGCATTGACGCTGCCTTCCTTCCCGCGATAATCGTGCTACCAGAACTATCCCGATAGCCGGAGGAAAAATGCAAATACGTCTACTCGTCAGCTTTAGTGTTCGCCCCGAGCACGTCGACACATTCGTGGGCATCATGCAGGGAGCGAAGACAAGCTTGCTCGAAGTGCCGGGGTGCCACGCGGTCGAGGTGCTTCAAGCGGCGGACGATCCGGCGAACGTCCTGCTGTCTGAAATCTGGGAGTCACGCGAGATCCATGACCAGTACGCGGCTGCAATGGCCGAGGGTGGCTCTATGCAGCAGTTGGCGCCGCTGTTAGTTGGTCCACCTGAGGAGGCCGTGTACTTCATCAGGTGATCGGGTGCATTTCATGCTAAATAACCAGCGCCATATTCTGGAAATGACATCGATATGAGCAGTATCTCCACTCCCACCAAGACCCGCGAGCTCCACAACCATCATTTCGATTCCACCATCTGGAACGGTTTCGATTTCCGCGACGACGACATCATCATCGCCACCTACGCCAAGTCCGGCACCACCTGGATGCAGCAGATCGTCGGGCAACTGCTGTTCTCCGGCGTGGAGGGCCTGGAAGTCGCGGAGATGTCTCCCTGGCTCGACCTGAGGGTGCCACCGAAAGAAGTAAAGCTGCCGCTTGTGGCGGCGCAGACCCACCGGCGCTTCCTCAAGACACACCTGCCGGTGGACGCGCTGGTCTTCTCCCCCAAGGCCAGGTACATCTATATCGGCCGCGATGGCCGGGACGTGGTGTGGAGCCTGTACAACCACCACGCGAATGCCAATTCGGACTGGTATGCCGCCCTCAACGACACTCCCGGCAGGGTCGGGCCGCCCATCGAGCCTCCGCCGGAGTCGATTCGCGAGTACTTCCACGACTGGCTGGAACGGGACGGATTCCCCTTCTGGTCCTTCTGGGAGAATGTGCGCAGCTGGTGGGCGATTCGGGATTTGCCCAACGTCCACTTCGTGCACTTTGCAAACCTCAAGGCCGATATGGCAGGCGAGATCCGGCGAATCGCGGAGTTTATCGCTACCCCTGTCGACGAGGCCCTGTGGCCGGCCATCCTCGAGCACTGCAGCTTCGATTACATGAAAGCCAATGCCAGCAGGAGTGTGCCCCTGGGGGGCGCTTTCTGGGACGGCGGCGCCGAAACTTTCATCAACAAGGGCACCAACGGGCGCTGGCGTGAGGTGCTTTCAGCCGACGAGGTCGCGGAATATGAGCGGCGTGCCGTCGAGGAGCTGGGGTGGGAGTGTGCTCACTGGCTGGCTGGCGGGGGCGAGCCCGGCTAAGCCCCCAGTTTTTCCTTGAACAGCTTGATCAGGGCCTCGATGTTCGCCACCCCAGGGTAATTGGGCCGCACGGCGAAGGCCAGCTCCCGGTGCGGGCCGGGTTCCTCCAGCGGTATCGCCACCAGCTTCCTGCTGGTGTCCACCAGGGATTTGAGGGCGATCTCCGGTACCAGGGTCGAGCCCAGTCCCGCCGCCACCAGCGGTATCAGGGTATTCAGGCTGGTCGCGTTGAAGCGGTTGCTGGAGAGGTCCTCCAGCTTGCAGGCGGCCAGGGCGTGGTCGGTGAGGCAGTGGCCGTCCTTGAGCAGCATCAGGTGGGCATGGCGCATATCGTCGGTGGTGATTCGGCTGGCGTGGGCCAGTTCGTCGCCACTGTTGGTGATCCAGAAGAGATCTTCCTGCCAGAAGCTGAAAGTCAGCAGGCCTGCGCAGTCGTAGGGCAGGGCGATGATGGCGGCGTCCAGGGCGCCGCGGCGCAACTGGCTGAGCAATTCCGCTGTCTGGTCCTCCACCACTTCCAGTGCCAGCCTCGGGTACCGTTTCTGCATTGCCGGCAATACCTTCGGCAGCAGGAAGGGGCCGATGGTCGGGATGACACCCAGGGTCAGGGGGGTGGAGAGCGGCTCCCGCTGGGCCTCCGCCATTTTCTGCAGGTCTTCCACCTGCAGGGTGATTTCCCGGGCGCGATCCAGGACCTGCCGGCCCAGGGGGGTCACCAGGACCTTGCGGTTGTCCCGCTCGAAGACCTGGAAGCCGAGTTGCTTCTCCAGCTCGGAAAGCGCAGTACTCAGCGCGGACTGGGAAACATGGCATTCCTCTGCCGCCTTCTTGAAGTGAAGGGTGCGTTCGACGGCCAGTGCGTAATGGAGTTGCTTGAGTGAAACCATGTTGTAATGAAATGGTATGACGCTTGATAAATAATCAGATTTTTAGAACTATATGTCCATAGTAACAGAGGTTAGCCTGGCGGGACCCGGCGGGAGCGACGGAAACCCCAGGTAAAGTACAAGGAAAGCTGGCGACCAGACCAGCAGTCCAACCCTGGCAGTAGGCGTTGTAGGTGCCGCAGAGCGCTCATGCGGTGCGGCGCTGATAGCCCGGGTAAGCTTGTCGGGAGACGCTTTGAAGACCAGCCCCTTGATGGCAGTACCCCCTGCGAAGACGGTGGATCGCTTCGGCTATATCTGGCTGTTGCTGCTGTTTGCCGGCGCGCTCGCCCTTTATCCCTACCTGGCCGCCATCAAAAGTCCCCCGGAAGTGCGCAACGGCGTGCTCGACCTGAGGACCTGGAGCGCAGAGCGGGATGGCCCTATCGACTTGTCCGGTAGCTGGGAATTTTACTGGCAGCAGTTACTGGAACCCGGGGAATTCGCCGGGCGGGAACACCAGCTGGCCGAAGTGCCGGGCTACTGGACGGACTACCCGGGAGATCTCCCGGCCATCGGTTACGCGACCTTCCGCCTGCGACTCAAGCTGCCACAGGACCACGGCCCCTTGGCTGTATACCACCCCGGTGCGGGTTCGGCCTACGCCATCTGGGCCAACGGCCAACGCCTCGGCGGGGTTGGCGAGGTTAGCGAGATGGCTGACCAGGTGGTGCCGGCGCGTCACCGGCGCAGCTATTTCCTGCCGGCGGCGGGCAGCGACCTGGAGCTGGTTGTGCAGGTCGCCAATGCCAACCATCGCAAAGCCGGCTTCCGCAATTCCCTGGCGCTGGGGAGCGCCGAGCAGATTCACCAGTGGGCCCGCTTCGCCTGGATTGGTGACGCCTTCGTCCTCGGGCTGATTCTCGCCTTCGCCATCCAGCACCTGGTGCTTTACTTCTTCTCCCGGGAGGACCGGTCCTCCCTGTTTTTCAGCCTGCTCTGTTTCGTGGTGGTGATCCGCGGCGGCTTCACCAGCCAGGGCCTGCTGTCCTGGCTGCTGCCCGAGGTGCCCTGGGCCTGGCACTTGCGGCTGGAGTACTGGGCGTTTTTCCTTGCGGTTCCGCTCTACAGCAGTTTCATGCGGGCGCTCTACCCACAGGAGTACAAACTCTGGCTGATTCGCGCCTTCTGGTGGGTTGCCGGCCTGTTCTGCGTGGTCAACCTGGTCCTGCCGACCCTGTGGATGAGTTACCTGATACTGCCCTTCCAGATCCTCGACCTGGTCGCGGTCGTGCTGCTCACCTGGTGCATGGCCAAGGTGATGCTGCGCAAGCGGCCCTACTGGCTGTATATCACCACCGCTTCGTTGCTGGTGGCGATGGTCAACGTGCTGGAGGCCTTCGGCCTCGCGGGGCTGTTACCCTATGGCAACCTCTCCCATATTGGCTTCCTTGCCTTCCTCATGGTTCAGGCGGTCATGCTCTCGGCACGCTCCGCGGACAAGGAGCGGCGCCTCGGTGAGCTCTCGCTCAACCTCGAGCAGCGCAACCTGAGCCTGCAGCACAGCGAGCGCAAGTACCGGGCCCTGTTCGAGGACTCCCAGGATGTTATCTTCATTGCCGACCTCGACGGCGGGGTGCTCGATATCAGCCCCTCCTGCGAAATTCTCCTGGGTTACTCCCGCGAGGAGATCATTGCGACACACGGCCTCGAGCGCGTGGGCGGCGCGGAGGAGCGTCGCCGCCTGTTCCAGATTGTGGTCGAGCTCGGCTCGATCGTCGACTACCGGACGGAGATCCTGGCCCGCGATGGCAGCGTGGTGCCGGTATCGGTGACTGCCAGCCGGCGCTTCGACGAGAACGGCGTGGCGATCGGCTTCCAGGGCTATGTTCGCGACCTGAGCGACCGGGTCGCGGCAGAAGAACAGCGCCAGCGCGCGGACCAGTTGGAAACCCTCGCCACCATCGATCCGCTGACCCGGACCTTCAACCGACGTTATTTCCAGTCCGCCGCGGCGCGCGAGATCGCCCGCTGCGAGCGCCACCACGCCCCGCTGTCGATGATTCTCTTCGACATCGATCATTTCAAGGTGATCAACGACAGCCACGGCCACGTCACCGGCGACAAGGTGCTGAACGCCATCTCCCGGCTGGTCGGCAGCCGAATCCGCAGTTCCGACATCCTCGCGCGTTACGGTGGAGAGGAGTTCGTGGTCCTCATGCCCGACACGGTACTGTCACAGGCGCACCTGCGGGCCGAAGAGCTGCGCCAGCTGGTGGAGGGCTGCCGCGTCGAGTCTCATTCCGGGGAGCAGGTGCAATTGACCATGAGCCTGGGGGTCGCCCAGTGGCAGCCCAAGGAGCCGCTGACGGCCTTCCTGGACCGCGCCGACAAGGCGCTCTACGCCTCCAAGCAGAACGGCCGCAACCGCGTGACCGTCGACCTCGCGGGGGATGTTGCAATGGCAAGCGAGGAGTGATTCAAAAAAATAGAACAATAAGATCGATTTAATCCGTTTTTAAGATACACCCACCTGGCCTAATCTACTCCTGAGCGCTGACAAACACAGCGCAACCAAAGCCTGTGTTACACACTTAAAGGAGACTGAACATGGCCCTTATCAACACCCAGATCAAACCCTTCACCGCGACTGCATTCAAGCAGGGCGAGTTCGTCGAAGTGTCCGACGCTGACCTGAAGGGCAAGTGGTCGATCTTTTTCTTCTACCCCGCCGACTTCACTTTCGTCTGCCCGACCGAGCTGGGCGACCTGGCGGACCACTACGAAGAGTTCACCAAGCGTGGCGTGGAAATCTACTCCGTATCCACTGACACCCACTTCACCCACAAGGCATGGCACGATTCTTCCGACACCATCGGCAAGATCCAGTACACCATGATTGGCGACCCGACCGGCGACATCACCCGCAACTTCGAAGTGATGCGCGATGGCCAGGGCCTCGCGGACCGCGGTACCTTCATCGTTGACCCCGAAGGCGTCATCCAGGCGATGGAAATCACCGCTGAAGGTATCGGCCGCGACGCGGAAGACCTGCTGCGCAAGGTTAAGGCTGCCCAGTACGTCGCTTCCCACCCCGGCGAAGTCTGCCCGGCGGCCTGGAAAGAAGGCGAAGAGACCCTGGCTCCGTCACTGGACCTGGTCGGCAAGATCTAAGCCAGACCGCTACCATCATTTGAGGCCCCCGCTGCTCGCAGCGGGGGCCGATGGTCCCCCCGCCGCGCCCATCGCGCCGCTTTCTGCGGCCGGGCGCGGTTTTTATTTGTAGCCCCCCTTATTAGGTATTGAGACGCTCGACTTAAGGTCGCTATACTTGCGCCCCGCTTGACGATAGCGAAAAGGCTCCAGTCTGACCCGATGCCCCCTGCTTCACGGGGCCGTCCACGTTGATGTCGATGTCAATGTCTACACGGATGGACTCAGACTCGAGCACTTCCGCTAGCCTCCCCCGGAGGAATCCGTTCTGTTCATGCGGCGGCGAGATACCTGGCATCGTCCACAGTGGCGATATCGCTTCGTTCGTATCTTGCTTCACCTATTCGCATTCGATGTAGCTGATTTTCCCGCAGAACTGATACGGTTTTTCGTTGCCGGATAAAACTGCAAAGTTGGCCTGTACGGGTGAGGGCCTCATTAGCACAGGAAACATGCAGAAGATTTGCCTTATATCAAGCGAGCTTGAACATCCGGCCTGCAAGATGTTTGGTCGGGTTTGGTGGAAGCCTGGTAGCTGAAACCTGGCGTTGGCAAATGTCTTGCATTCGAATAGTTAACCCACTGAGCCCCGCGGTCCCCAGGGAAAAGTTTTAAAGGATTTTACATTGCCTCGAGATTCTTCCAGGGATCTGCTTTTTTCGAATACGTCGCTGTTCTCGGAATCTCCGCTTAACCTTCTCGATAAGCGGCATTTATTTACGACAAGTGAGGTTTGTGAAGCGCGTTCTTACTTGTCAGATATTCTGTGGGAGCACTCCCTGACCCAAACGGGTGATCAAAGCAATCTGGACTTTAATCATCGTATGGCTGAAGTCGGCAGGGACGTTACTCTGCACGCCTTCAGTTATGGCCAGGAGATTGTCAAAAGCGGCGAGATTTCCGACGATTCCTACAGCGTTGTATTTACTTTTGACGGGCAGATTGCCATCGAAGGCGATGGATACGAACTTGTTTCGAAGACGGGTTCGGTCTGTGTCATGAACCCTGACCAGAGATTTCGCTCGCGCCTCTCGGCGGATCACAAGCAATTGACCTTCAAGGTCTCCGCGTCCCTGGTTGAAGAGTGCTTTGAGAGCGCCTTCGGCTGCCGGCCATCCTCGCGCATGGAGTTTCTGCCGTCTCCCGTGGACATAAGAGGCCAGGATGGCGGTCTTGGCAATGTTGTTCGTGCCTTATGTATAGAGCTGAACCGGGATGGGCCTGCTTACGTGAATACCTCCGTCAGTTACCATATGGAGCGTGTGCTGGCAGGAATGCTGATCGAGGAATTAGGCCACAATCATACCGCGCTATTACATAAGCGTTCAGAGATTCTGTCTCCGCGTTACGTCAGGAGCGCACAGGACTATATCCATGCTCATGCTCGCGAGAATATCTTCCTCCAGCAGGTAGCCGACCACTGCAATGTTACTGCGCGCGCACTGCAGCTTGGCTTCCGCAAGTACCTGAATGTCACGCCTATCGAGTACCTGCGAAATGTGAGGTTGGACCTGGCCCATGAGGAACTGCGCAGAAGCTCGCAGTCGGATACCAGCGTCACGGATGTCGCGCTCAACAGCGGGTTTTCAAGTTCAAGCAAGTTTTCCGAATACTATCGAGAACGCTATGGTTGCTCCCCTTCAGATGTTCTTCGCGGTAGCGCCAAGAATTTCCACTTCCCCCGTAAGTAAATTTAACACCCTACTCCCTGTGTCCTTCTTCGCCATGGCGGTTGCGCAGAGCCCCTTGTCGGTCGTTACTCAAGTTTTGTTGGAAAAGTAATCGCGCTTTCGCTTTTTAGGTGTGCGATTCGCATATCGGATATTTCCAGCGACCTGGAATTTCGTAACCTGCCGCCGTAGATGGGCCGGGGGGGTAAGAGCCGCACGTTGGCTGCGCCATGGGGCAAAGTGCCGGTTACTGCACGTGTTAACCCCCGGGGCCGGACCACGCCGGCTTGATGGCCTGAATTCGAAGTCAGCAATCAAATAGCAAATCGAAGGAGCGCTAATCGTCCTGGTATTCACCGGGGGAAGATTACCGGGCGCTTCTTTCGCAGGGGCAGCGGGAGATTTGCGTGTATCGGGGGCGGGCGGCTATCCAGGCAGGACTCTGGGCGCCCAAGAACTAGAGAGAAAGTTAGAGAAATTCAATGACGTACAAAAACAAGCATTTATTGGTTTACCTCCCTTCCTTGTTGTTCGCGTTCATCGGCTGGTCAGCCCAGGTGGCCGCACAGGGTGAGACTGGCAACTTCTGTGTTCGGGATTACCGTTCCGGGGCGGTCTGTACAGCCCAGGACGTGCGCATCGATGAGCTGATCGTGGTCTCGGTTTCGGAACAATGTGCCTTGGGAACCCCTGGTGAAACGGAGGTCGTGTTCCAGGCCCTGGTCTCCTCGGACGGCTCCCCCGACCGCTATGACATCGGTATGTACCTCGCGCTGGATGGCGGTAGCGCCCGGGACGGAGACAGTTGTTACCACGACTATCTCAGCTCACCGCTAACGGCAAACCCCACCTATGCCGACTTTAACAATGACACTGTGCCTGACCTTACCGACTCCGCCTGGTGGAACGGCGACACCGACGGTGATTCCTGTGGCGATATTGAGGCCAGTACCCAGGTGGTCAAGACCCTGCCTTCCCTGCGCTTCGCCTGCGTTGATAATAACGGCGATGGCAGCGTCGATGTATCGGTGGCTGTCAGTTGGGACAACAACACAGGTACTACCTGCGACGCGGTCAGTGAAGCCTTTCCGGGTACCAATTCCAAGTGCAGCCTGAATATGGGCGTCGAACTCGGTATCCCGCCGGACCCGGCCCTGACCATCGTCAAATCTCCCGCCACCCAGACCCGGAACGCCGGCGAAACCGCCGTGTTCAGTTTTACGGTAGAGTCCAATACCACTGTGGAAAACGTCGAGGTCATCGATCTCGACTGTGACGCCGGCCCGGCCTACACGGGAGGCGACACCAACACGGACGGCATCCTGACCCCGGATGAAACCTGGACCTACACCTGCGAAAAGAGCGGGGTCACAGCCAGCTTTACTAATACGGTTACGGTTAGAGGTGACGGACCGCCGATTCTGGGGCCGCTCGAAGACTCGGATACCGCTGTTGTCATAGTCAACACCCCGGCACCTGCGCCTCCACCGGCACCGGCGGCCGTCCCTGTGATTGGCGTTGCCAAGCAGGTGACCGGAATGTCCGACCTCGGTGGCGGGCAGTGGGATGTTTCCCTCGAATTCGTTGTGGAGAACCTCGGCACCGAGGCGCTGACTGATGTCCAGGTGACCGACGATCTCGCAAGCACCTTCCCGGCGCCGGTGACCTTCAGCGTCCAGGCGGGGCCGAGTGCCACCGGCAGCTTGACGGCCAACGGTGGCTTCAACGGCAGCGGTGACATCAACCTGCTCAACGCCGGCGCCTCCACCCTGGCGACGGGCGCCAGCGCCAGCGTTACGCTCACGGTTCGGATCGTCCTGAACGGCGCTACCGGCCCATTCAGCAATATCGCCCAGGCGACGGCCAACTCGGCCAGCGGGACGATCTCTGATGTCTCCGACAATGGCACCGACCCGGACAGCGATGGGGACGGTAACCCGGATGAACCCGGGGAAAATGATCCGACGCCAATCGTGCCGACCGTGTTCCTCGCGCCGCCCGCGGCGGCGCTGACCAAGGTCAGCAGCTTCGACCCCGCCACCCAGGATCTCGACGGAAGCGGTGACCTTTCTCCGGGCGACTTGCTTGACTACACCATCACGGTGACCAATATCAGCGCTGGCGATGCCCTCGACGTTGTATTCAACGACACGCCCGATGCCAACACCACCCTGCTGGTTGGCTCTGTAACGACCACCCAGGGTACGGTTGATATCGGTAACACCGCGGGCGACAGCGCGATCCAGGTATCCATTGGAACCCTGGCCGGTGGGAATGGCGCTACCATCAGCTACGGGGTTGTGATCAATGATCCGCTCCCGGCGGTAGTGACGACGATTGTGAACCAGGGTCGCGTTTCGGGCTCCAATTTCACCGATGTGCTGTCTGACGATCCAGTCACTGTTGCTGTCAGTGACGCGACTATCGATCAGTTGCGCGCGCCAGCCAGGCGGTACTCTGTCGAGATCCCGGTGTTTCCATTCTGGGGCCTGCCGGCAGCTGCGCTGATGGTGGTATCCCTCGTTGCCTGGAGCAGGCGCAGGACTCGCCGCTGATATCCCTCCAGTTCTTGCACCATCATCCCGGACGGAGACTTTGGAGCTAGCCACGCTTCAGGTTCTCCGGCCGGAATGATCGACCTCCCGCATAGCGATTTTCCCTGAACCTCCATTCGCAGGCAGATCGCGGCACTGATCCCGCGGCGCCGCGGGTGACGACCCTGGTGTCGCCTTCCCCCGGAACCCCGCTTGACAAAAAATTGTTTCGCCCTACTATGGAGTACTGTGCTCCATAAGATAAATCCGGACTGATGGTGGTGCTCTGCCACTTGCGCTGTCGCAGGTAGCTGCGCAATCGACGGCCCGGGACGATAAGAGGGTGAATAGATGCAGGATCTGGCGGGTAAAACAGCAATCGTCACTGGCGGTGCCGCGGGCATTGGCCTCGGTATCAGCCGGGCGCTGCTCGCGGCAGGCATGAACGTAGCCATCGGCGACGTCCAGGCGGATGCCCTGGAGCGCGCTCCCGAGGCCCTCGGCGGCACGCAGGAGCGCCTGCTGGTGGCCCATCTCGACGTCACCGATCCCGAGGGGTTCGCGCGCTTCGCCGACGCGGTGGAAGCGCGCTTCGGCAACATCCACCTGCTGGCCAATAACGCCGGGGTGGTGGTCTCCGGGCCGATCCAGCAGGCCAGCGCCAGCGACTGGGACTGGGTTATCGACGTCAACCTGCGCGGCCCGGTCAACGGCCTGCTCGCGGTATTGCCGCGTATCCTCGCCCACGGCGAGGGCGGGCATATCGTCAACACCGCCTCCACCTCCGGGCTGTTGCCCCACGCCGGCGCGGGAATTTACGTCACCACCAAGGCCGGCCTGATCGGCATGAGCGAATCCCTGCGCAGTGAACTGGAACCCCAGGGAGTCATGGTTTCCGTGCTCTGTCCCGGTCCGGTGCGCTCGGACATCTCCAATGCAGTGCGCAACCGTCCCGGTAGCTATGAAGCTTCGGGTTACGAGTCCGCGGGCGGCCCTACCGCGGAGCAATTGCCCGACTGGATGATGGGCGCCGACGAGGTGGGCGAACTGGTACGCGAGGGCATCGAGAAAGACTGGCTCTATATCCTCACCCACAACGAGCATCGCGCCGGCCTCGAAGCCCGCGCCGCGGCGATCCTGGCGGCCCTGCCCGAGCGACCGGAGAACCCGGATCTCAACGCCAGCATGACGCCGACCCTGTACAACCCCATTTTCAGCGCGGAAGTGGCCCGCCACGGCGGCGAGTGATACCGACGCAACCGGGCGGCGAGCCGTCATCGAATCGGAGAAGAGCATGAGCGAATCCAACGAAGAAATCCTCAGCCGCTTCCTCGGCTACTGGGCCACCCGCGAGCCGGACGCCATGGTCGCGCTCTGCGCCGAGGACTGCGTCTACGACAACGTGCCGGAGCGCAAGCCGATGCAGGGCCGGGATGCGATCCGCCAGTGGCTCGGCTTCTGTTTCGACCACCTCACCCGCATCGACGTCGAGGTCCTGCACAGCGCCACGAAGGGCGAATGGACCCTGAGCGAGCGGCTCGATACCCACGTGATCGGCGAGAAGCACATGCCCCTGCCGGTGATGAACTGCAGTCGCATCGTCAACGGCGAGATTGTCGAGTTCCGCGATTACTACGACCGGCTCACAGTGAAAGAACTGGGGATGTTGGACTAGATCATGTCGAGACAGCCTGGACAGTCGCGACAAAAGCTGCACCAGCCCCACTACGCCACGGCTTCCGATCCGCGCATCCTGCAGACCCGGCAGGCCCTGCGCAATGCACTGCTGTCCCTGGTGGGCGAAAAGCCCCTGGAGCAGATCACCATCCGCGAGATCGCCAGCGCTGCAGGCATCGGCTACAACACCTTCTTCCGCCATTACACCGACAAGGAAGCGCTGCTCACAGCGATCGTGGCCGACGAGCTGGCGCAATTGATCGAGCTCTGCGTCACCACGCTCGACACCGCCGACACCAGCCAGGCTTCGATAGCCCTGTGCGAGTTCGTCGGGGCTCACGCCACCCTCTGGTCCACCCTGCTCACCGGGGGCGCCGCTAACCTGCTGCGGGAGGAGTTCATGCGCCAGTTGCGGGAAAAGGCCCCCTCGCGCATTTCCGCGAATGCCACTTCGCCGGTGGAAGTGGGGGTGCGCCTGGTGGCGGTGGGCACGCTGGAAATACTCGGCTGGTGGCTGGAGCAGCCACAGCGAATGCCGGTGGCCGAGGTGGCGCAAATCTACGAACAACTGGTCGTCGCCCCGGTGGTCGGCGCCTACATGAAATAAAGCCTCCCGGCTGATGCCGGCGGCGACAGTGAGAGGAAGATTGCGATGTCAGAAAGCGTCAAAGAGAGCGTCAAGGAAACCGCAGTAAAAGCCTTTGGCGAGGTCCCCGCCCACGTTCCCCCGGAACTGGTGTGGAATCACAGCCTCAACCAGTTCACCGCGGAACTGGACGATCCTTTCATCGCCGGCGGGCGCCTGCACGAGGGCCCGGGCATCATCTGGGCGGGGGAGGCCTCCCTCGGCAAGGCCGGCTGGGTGCTGACCCGGCACGACCTGATCCGCGACGCCTTCCTCGACTGGGAACATTTCTCCAGCACCCGCGATACCAGTTCCGGCGATGTGCTGGGCAGCGAGATCATGCGCCTGATCCCGGTGGAGGTGGACCCGCCGGAGCACCATCACTATCGCCACCTGCTGAACCCGCTGTTCACGCCAAAGCATGTCAATCACTACGTCGACATGGTGCAGCAGACCTGTGACCGCCTGCTGGGTGACCTTGAAGGCAAACAGGAGTGCGAGTTCATCAGTGAATTCGGCGAGCTCTTCCCCAATTCGATTTTCCTCTCGCTGGTGGGCCTGCCCCAGGAAGAGTTGCCCCAGTTCCTTGCCTGGGAGCGGCAGTTGCTGCGCTCCGGCGACCAGGCGGACTTCGAGAAGTCCCAGGAGGCTGCGGGGCTGATATTCAAGTACCTCTACGGCTTTGTCACCCAGCAGCGGGACAACCCGCAGCGCACGGAGTTCATGGAGACCCTGATCAACGGGCAGATCCAGGGGCGGTCGATGAACGACATGGAAATCCTCGGTACCTGCTTCCTGCTCTATGTAGCCGGCCTCGATACGGTCTACAGCACACTCGGCTGGATCATGCGCCACCTGGCCAACGACCAGGACCTGCAAAGTCACCTGCGCGCCAATCCGCAGGACATTCCCAAGGCGGTGGAGGAATTCACCCGCGCCTTCGGGGTGCCCGCGCCGCACCGCCGGGTGGCGAAGGACTTCGAATTCCACGGAGTGCAGTTTCGCGAGAACGACACGGTGCTGCTGCCCATCTACCTCGCCGCGCGGGACCCGCGGGCCTACCCCGACCCGCACACCATCGACATCAACCGCGGCGCCCGCAGTGTCAGCTTCGGTACCGGTCCGCATTTCTGCCTCGGCGTGCACCTCGCCAAGCGGGAAATTCGCGTGGTGCTGGAGGCCTTTCTCTCGCGCTTCAGCAGGATCAGCATGCAGCCCGGCGAGCAGTACGAGTACCACACCGGGGGCGTACTGGGGGTGGATCGCCTGCCTTTGCTGCTGGAGCCTTAGCGGCTACTGGCGTCCCGGGCAGCGCCGGCCGGGCTGCCTGGGGACGCAGGCTTGGCGGCCCTGATTGTTCAGTATTTTGGATCGCAGTGATGAGATTATTCTAATTTTCAGATCGAAGGGTTCCCCCTACTATGGGCTTGTTCGCTGCAGAAGCAGCCCATATTTTTCTCAGAGGGAGTCGTACCGTGTTGACCAAGGATATTCTCGAAGCACTCAAGGGCTACACCGCCAACATGCAAAAGGCCGTGACCTTCGTCCTGCAAACGGGCGAGCACGGCAAACGCGCCGAACTGCTGGAGTTTCTCGAAGGCATCGCCGGCGTCTCAGACAAGATCGCCGTGGAAGAGCGCGACTGCGCCGACCGCCTGCGCAGCCCGGTCAGCTTCCTGCTGGAAGCGGACGGCGAGGACACTGGCATTCGCTTCTCCGGCATTCCCGCCGGCCACGAATTCAACTCGCTGGTGCTGGCCCTGCTGCACAGTTCCGGCACCGCGATCAAGCTGGACGACAGCATCGCCAACATGATCGGCAACGTCAGTGAAGACCTGCACTTCGAGGTCTTCATCAGCCTCAGCTGCCATAACTGCCCGGACGTGGTGCAGGCCCTGAACCAGTTCGCCCTGCTGAGTCCGCGCATCAGCGCCGAGATGATCGACGGCGGCCTGTACCCCGAGCTGATCGAACAGCGTGAGATCCAGGGCGTGCCCAGCGTCTACCTGAACGGCGAACTCTTCGCCAACGGTAAAGTCGACGCTGCCGCGCTGGTGGACAAGCTGCTGGAAGCCTACCCGGAGATCGCCAGGCCCGCGGACGAGGCGGCCCTGCCGCTGCAGGACGTCACCGTGATCGGCGGTGGCCCCGCTGGTGTCGCGGCGGCGATCTACGCCGCGCGCAAGGGCCTCAATGTCACCGTGGTGGCCGATCGCATCGGTGGCCAGGTGAAGGACACCATGGGTATCGAGAACCTGATCTCCGTGCCCTACACCACCGGGCCGGAACTGTCCGGAAAGATGCTGGAGCACCTGCGTGAATACAACGTCACCCTCAAGGAACACCTGCGGGTAACAGACATCGAGAAGGGCGAGATCAAGCGTTTGACCCTGTCCTCGGGTGAGCGTATCGACACCCGCACCCTGATCGTCGCCACCGGCGCGCGCTGGAGGGAACTCGGCATTCCCGGTGAGAAGGAGAACGTGGGTAACGGCGTGGCTTACTGCCCGCACTGCGACGGCCCCTTCTTCAAGGGCAAGGACGTGGCGGTCATCGGTGGTGGCAACTCAGGCATCGAGGCGGCGTTGGACCTGGCGGGCATCGTCAAGTCGGTGACCGTGTTCGAATTCCTGCCGCAACTGAAGGCGGACCAGGTACTGGTGGACCAGGCCGAGAAGCGCGACAACATCACCATCCTGAAGAACGTGGCGACCAGGGAAATTCTCGCCGAAGGCGGCAAGGTCAGCTCCATCGCCTACGAAGAGCGCGAGAGTGGCGAGCAGAAGAGCGTCGACCTGGCAGGTGTGTTCGTGCAGATCGGCCTGGTGCCCAACAGCCAGTTCCTGGATGGCGTGGTGGAACTCACGCCCCACGGCGAGGTGGTCATCGACGAGAAGGGCCGCACCTCCGAGGAGGGCATCTTCGCCTGCGGCGACGTCACCACCGTGCCCTACAAGCAGATCGTCATCTCCATGGGAGAGGGCGCAAAGGCGTCACTGGCGGCTTTCGAGCACCTCATGCTCAACCCGCTGCCCAGCGAGGAAGATCTGGCCGCGTGACCCCTGCGGCCGGGAGATCCCTGCTTGCCGGTGCCTTGTGCACCGGCTTTTTTTTAAGGGCATTGGCTGAAAACCGCTCACTTCAGTCCATCCGGGCATGTATCACATATCCCGGATTTCCCCCCTGAATCGAATTTTAGTTCGGCTCAAATGGGCTAGGCTTCCTGAATAGCCATGGAAGAGGTAAGCCCATTGCTTGCCTCCTGGGGGAGCACATGTTGAAAGGGAATTTTCTGGCCAGTTGGCTGTGCCTGTCGCTTGCCTTCGCGCCTGCTGTTCTGGGCGGGGAGGAGGAGAGCAGCGCACCCGACGCCGCAGCCGCCAGCCAGGCTGCCGGCAGCAGCGCATCGCGGGTGTATATCGACCCGGACACGGGCAGGGTCGGCGGCCCGCCCGAGGGCGTGAATCCACCGGGACTCTCCATAGCCGAGCAAAAGATGCTCAGTCGATCGGGGCGTGGCCTCCAGGTCAGGCAACTCCCCGATGGTACGCGGCTGCTCAATCTGGAGGGCCGTTTCCAGAACATGGGTACAGCCACGGTTTCGGAGTCGGGCCACGTTCATCTTAATTGCAGCCATTCCGAGTCTGAAGTTGCGCAGTCCCTCAAGGCTGCTGGCCGCGGAGGGGATGAGCAATGAATCTGACCGCCCTGCGCCAGGCCTGCCGGGCATTTTTCCTGGGTTTTCTGTTTGCCATCATCATGCAGCCGGCAACAGCCGCCCCGATACTGGTCGTCAGCGCGGATGGCGCCGGCGAAGGCTTCAATGACCCCACGCCGGCGGTGCCGGTCGGCGGTAATATGGGTACCACCCTGGGTGCGCAGCGGCTGGCGGTATTCCAGGAAGCGGCCCGTATCTGGGGTGAGGTCCTCGACAGCGACGTGCCGATTGTGGTGCGCGCCCAGTTCGACCCGATGTACTGCGATTTATTCTCCGCTGTCCTTGGGGGCGCGGGTCCGCTCAATCTCGCGGCCGATTTCCCGGGCGCACCAATCGCGGGAACGTGGTACCACATCGCACTCGCCAATGCCCTGGTCGGCGCTGACATCGACCCGGGGCTCCCCGACATATCCGCAACTTTCAATAGTGCAATCGACAACAACGAAGACTGCCTGATCGGCACAGACTGGTACCTCGGACTGGACCACAATCACGGTGGGGATATCGACCTGCTGGTTGTGGTACTGCACGAATTTGCCCATGGCCTCGGCTTCTCCAGCTTTGTCGACGAGACCACCGGCAACTGGCTATTCGGTATCCCCGATGTTTACGGTAGCTTCCTCAGGGACAATAACCTCAATTTGCTCTGGCCCCAGATGACCAACGCCCAGCGCCAGCTCTCCGCCATCAGTCCTCAAAGGGTGGTCTGGACCGGCGCCGAGGTGAGCGCTGTCTCGGGCTCGCTCTCCATCGGTACGGATACAGAGGGTCGGGTTCGGGTTTATACCCCTACGCCAGTGGAACCGGGGTCCTCGGTGTCCCACTGGGATCCGGGAACCACCCCGAATCTGCTGATGGAGCCCTTCATCAACTCAAACCTGGACTCCGGTCTCGATATGACCGACGAGCTGATGGCCGATATCGGTTGGTCCGTCGTCAGCACCGCGGTATGTGGAAACGGCATTCTCGAATCGGGGGAGCAGTGTGACGGTGGCCAGTTCGGTGGCGCCAGCTGCGGTGATTACGGTGGTATCGGCGATCTTTCCTGTACGGCGCAATGCACTATCGACGCCAGCGAATGCATCGAGTCTGACTGTAACCTCAACGGCGTGTGTGAAGCCGGCGAGAATTGCTCCAACTGTCCCACCGACTGCATCATGGGTCCGATCGAAGGGCCCAGTTGCGGGAACGGCGTTTGCGAAGGCCAGGTCGGGGAGAATTGCGAGACCTGTCCCAGCGACTGCGCCGGCCAGCAAAAGGGCAATCCGCAGGCGCGTTTTTGCTGCGGTTCTCCCGGGCCGGCGAACAGTGTGGGCTGCGATGTGAATTACTGCGGCGAGTCCTGCACGCTGGTTCCCGTGCCAGTCGGCCCCAGCTACTGCTGTGGCGACAACCAGTGCGAGGGCGGGGAGTCCTCCCTGAGTTGCGAACTGGATTGCGGCTCATGCACAGCCACAGAATTAACCGAGGCCACCTGCAACGATGGCCTGGACAACGACTGCGACGGCGACGTGGATGCCTTTGACAGCGACTGTACGGTGAGTGAATGCTCCAGCCGGGAAAAGGGCGGCAAGCGCTGCAGTGACGGCGTGGACAACGATTGCGACGCGCTGGTCGACGCCGCCGACCCGGACTGCCAGTAGCCGGGCCGGTATTACCAACCGGGGCTGGTTCTAGGTCCCGGTGGAAACCTCCCCGGCAGTAATGTCGGGGGCAGCCTCGCCACTGGCCTGCAGTGCGCGGAAGCGCAGGTAGTAGCGGATCTCCTCGAGAGCCTCATCGGAGATGCCCGGAGACGGGGGCATTCCCCGGGATTTGAAGGCACCTTCCTTGACCACCGACCGGAAAACCTCAGGGCTCAATATCAGCGGGGAGTAGCGCAGGTCCGGAGCGGCGCCGCCGCCGATGGCCTGCATGCCGTGGCAGACCAGGCAGCCATTGCTGCTGTAGGTCATGGCGCCGGCCATGACCCGCTCCTCGCTGACCTTCAACTCAGGGTCAATAGCGGGGACCAACTCGGGTAATTCGAATTCCGGCAAGCTGGCTTCTCCGTTGAGGGCGAAGGTCAGTACGCGCCGGGGCAGGGCGTAGTCGGTGCGGTAGTCGGCATTGCCGGTGGCGAGTATGCCGCCGCCCTGTGAGCCGTTGCCGGTCAGCACGCTGATGTATTGCCTGCCGTCCAGGCTGTAGGAGATCGGCGGCGCGACGATGGGCGAGGCGGTCTTGAAGGACCAGACTTTCTCGCCGCTCTTTGCGTTGTACGCGATCAGGTAGCCGTCCATCCTGCCCTGGAAGACCAGGTCCCCCGCTGTCGCCAGTACGCCGCCGGGCCAGTCCCCGGGAAGCTCGTGACTCCAGGCCGCTTGCTGTTTCAGCGGATCCCAGGCCGTGAGAAAACTGCGACGGCTGCCCGGCAGGTCCGGGTCCGGGATCATCGTCAGGCCCATGGCGGCGAGGAATCCGGTTTGCCCCGGGGGCTGCGGGCCGTACAGGGCGCCGACTTCCATCACCGGGAGGTAGACCAGTTGGGTGCGCGGGCTGTAGGCCTGGGGCAGCCAGCTGTGGGAGCCCTGGGGGCCGGGCCAGAGTTCGAACAGTGGATCGCCATCCTTGAAGCGCATGGCAGGGTTTTCCACCGGGCGCCCGGTTTCCGGGTCGATTTTTTCCGCCCAGGTCACTTTCGAGAATTTCTCCGCGGAGATGAATTCGCCGGTTGCGGCGTCCAGGACGTAGAAGAAGCCGTTTTTCGGCGCCTGCATCAGGACCTTGCGCGCTTTGCCGTCGAAGTCCAGGGTGGCGATGGTCATGTCCTGTACCGCGGTGCAGTCCCACTGCTCTGCGGGGCAGACCTGGTAGTGCCACACGTACTCGCCGGTATCGGCCTTCACCGCAACGATGGAGGCCAGGAAGAGGTTGTCGCCGCCGCCCGGGCTGCGCATCAAATGGTTGTAGGGGAAGCCGTTGCCGACACCGAGGTAGATCAAGCCGAGTTCGGCGTCGTAGCTGAAGGCGTTCCAGGCCGTGCCGCCGCCGCCCTTACCGTACCAGTCGCCTTTCCAGGTGGCGCGCATGAGTTCTTCGGCTTTGCTGTCCGCGGGTTTGGCCGGGTCTCCGGGCACGGTATAGAAACGCCAGGCCTGTTCTCCCGTCATGGCATCGTAGGCGGTGACGTAGCTGCGCAGGGGCGTAATGTCCGCACCGCCGTGGCCGATGATGACCTTGCCGTCGAATACCCGGGGCGCGCCGTTGCTGTAGCGGATTTCATTCAGCTCGTACTGGCGGGTTTCCCACAGGGGTTTTCCTGTCTCGTCGTCCAGCGCGATGACGCGGCCATCGGTGGTGGCGAGAAATACCCTGTCGTTCCACCAGGCGATACCCTTGTTGCCCCAACTCATGTGCAGGGGGTTCTGGGCGATATCCCGCACGCCGGCATCGTATTCCCAGAGCAGCTTGCCGGTTTTCGCGTCGAGCGCGCGGATGTGGCTGTGGCCGGTGGTGGTGAACAGCTTGCCATCGGCCTGTACCGGTGTGGATACGGTGAAACCGGATTCGAGATCGAAATACCAGGCGACGCTCAGCTTGTCGATGGTTTCCAGGTTGACCTGGTCGAGGGGGCTGTAATGCTGTTCACTGCCGTCGCGGCCGAAGTTTGGCCAGTTGCTGTCGGGGGGGCTGGCGAGTGCTATGTTTGCGGCACAGGCTGCTAAGCAGAGGCTCAGGAGTATCCTTCTTGTTTTCACGGGCTTATCTCTTTATTCGCGGGCTCGTTGGGTTGTGAGCTGATTATCTTTGCTTGGTGCAGCACTTGCGGATGATAGCAAATCCTGTTGGCTGGGCGTCTGGATTACGGAATTTTATAGTTTGGGGGGGCGGCCTGGCGGCCGCTGCATTGGCGCTGTGCGGTGAAGGGTTTTTGCTTCATTGCGGGCGCTTGCGGTGCGTTTGCCGTTAGTGTTCTTTTCTTCGCGAGTTGCGGCCTTTAGATACATGACCGTTGTGCGGAGTGGAGAATCGGAGCTTTGTGGGAGGGTTGGTTCGACAGGAGGTGCGCGTTGCTTTGGTGACTAAAGTAAGGTGAGGCGGAGTTCGCACCGACGCCCTCCAAGTCCGCAAAAGCCCTTCACCGCACAGCGCCAATGCGGGGTGCGAATTGACAGGCGAAAGGCGCTCAATTTCGCTGCACTGGAATAAAAGACCACAGCCGCCTGCAGGCAACGCAGCAGCCTCAGGCCGCCGCCCAGGCCAACAAAACCGAAAAATCAGGACTCCGCCTGAGCCACGCTCTCAGCTTCTTCTTCAGCCCGGATAATCTCCAGCTTTTCCCCCACAGCATTCCTGTGTTCTTCCGAGTGACTCCAGCTGAAAACCCGCAGCAGGAAAGGTTCAGCCAGCGCATACTTGTCCATCTCGAAGAGCAGATTGCCGATCGCCTCGTTGATGCCGATGCTGGAGGGGGAGAACTGGTAGGCCGCCATGAGGGTTTTGAGGGCCTTTAACTGCTCACCCTGCGCCGCGTAGGCCTCCCAGGCGAAACTGTAGGTTTCCAGGTTCCGGGGGTCGATCCCGATCGCCTGCAGGCTGTAGTCCAGGCTTTGCTGGAGCGGCTGCTCCGTCGCTTCGCCAGCCTCCAGGGCGCGCTGGTAATTGTCCCACTCCCAGTGGGACAGGTTGGTCAGCACCATCGCGTCCGCGGGTGCCAGCGCGAGTGCGCGTTCGGCGAAATCGCGGGCGCGCCCGGTGTTGTCCTTGTGATTTTCCATCACCGCGACCAGCGACATGGCCTGGGCTGCGTCCGCCTGCTCGAGGGCGATTGCTTTCGTGTATTCCAGCGCGACGTCTTCCTCGCCTACCAGGTAGGCGAGGTCGCCGAGTATCCACGCGGCCTCGTTGGTCGCCAGGGAGCGTTGCGCGATCTCGCCCTGGTAGTCCTCGATGTTCATGGCCAGCATGGTCAGGCGTTTTTGCTCGCGGTATTTCTGCAGTTCCTTGTCCATATCTTCCGGGGTCATGCCGAAGCTGGCTTCGAAGGCCGCCACGGGCGGTTCCCCGGCATCGTAGCGTACGAGGAAATCCCTGATCTGCCCCTGTAGTTTTGAGTCGTTGCTGTAGGCGTTGATTTGCAGGTAGTGAACGAGCAGCCAGGAGTAGGCATAGAAACGGGCCTGGTAGCGCCCCGAATCCTCGCGGCTGGCGTCCGGCTCCAGCAGGTGGCGTACGCTCAGCGAGAGGAGGTAGGTGAATGTGTCCTCCCTGGATTCGGGCACCTCGCCGATGCGGGCGATCCCGTCCCTGAGGCTGATTGCCGAGAGGAACTCGGCAAAGCCCTCGTCGTACCAGCGGGGGTAGCGCAGATTGCTGTGCTCGCGCATCAGGTAGTGGATGTACTCGTGGTAGAGAATATCCGCACTTTCCATGTTGCCCTGTTCCGGCCCGATCACCATGCGCGGCCCCCGCGAGGTGTCGAAGTAGAAACCGGCGGTGTTTGGCGGGCCGATCTTCTTGTACTCCCGCAGGTTTTCGAAGACCAGGACCTGCATCCTGGTATTTTCCGCCCGGTTCGGCAGGCCGGTCAGGGTGAGGGCGACCTTGCGGAAAACCTCGAACTGCTTCAGTAGCTCGATGCAGCGTTCGGGTTCGTCATCGGAATAGATGTGAAAATTATCCGAACTGTACTCGCGCCAGGCGGCCGCGTGCGCCATGGAGGGTAGCAATAGCAATAGCAGCCAGAAGCCGGCTGAGCGCAGCGAGCAGAGTCCTTTCATGCCGTGTCCTTGAGTCAAAACATTCCCTTGTTCCGGACGGGCCAATCTAACCCAATCGGGTGGGTAGTTCAAAAGCAAGCTGGAGATTTCACGAGTTCGCGGGGCGCCGGCCCCGGCGAATTTCCCCCGAATCAGTCCTGCGGATATTTCTGCCGCAGTTGTTCGAAAGCGGTGCCGGGACCCCGGGCGAGGCGCTGCTCGATCAGGTCGCAAACGCCTTCCGGGTCATGCTTGTCAGTGTCGATCTCGAGGTCGTAGAGACCCGCCTCGTAGGCGGCCTCGTAGAACCAGGGGCGCAGGCGATTGAGACGCTCGATTATGCGCTTGACCGGGTCGTCCTTGGCAAAATCCGCGGTCGGCATCTTCTTGTCCATCTTGCGCTGCTGCACTCGCTCCATCAGGACTTCGTAGGGTGGTTTCAGCGAGACGAAGGTGACCGGCAGTCCCTGCAGGCGCCAGATGCAGTCCTGCAGCAGGGGCGGGTCCACCAGGGCGATGTGGTCGAGAATGATATTGCAGCCCGCGCGGGAGGCCGCCGCCGCCCACTCGTGGAAAACGTTGAAGGCCTTGAATCCCCACTCGCCAAATTCCCAGCGTAGGTCGCCGTCGGGTTCGTCGGCGTTCATCGGCACCGCCTGGAAACCCTCGGCGCAGCGCGGGCCGTGGTGGCCGAACCTGGCCGGATAGGTGCCGGCGAGGAAGTGATCGATGCCGTAGAGCAGCCAGAAGTCCTCCGAACGCTTGGCGAAGAGTTCGCAGGCGGTGGATTTACCGGAACCGGAGGTGCCGCTGACGATGATGATTTGCCCTGCCACGTTATTCTCCCGAGCCAAGTTCGATTTCGCCCCGCGCTATGCGGCGAAAACGCAGCGCCGGGCAGAATTCCTGGTTGTCGCCCCAGTGGGTGATGCCGTCCCAGTCCCACTCGAGCAGTGACCATACCACGGTGTGGTCGGTGTAGCCGGTGAAGATAAAGCCATCGTCGATTTTGCCGCTGGCTTTCATCTGCCGCCCGAGCTTGTCGCTGGCCTCGAAGACCACGCTTTTCGGCCCGTAGCGCCCGTAGTCCTCGATGTAGCGAACGCCGGATACCAGGCTCGCCAGTTCCCCGTCGCGGTAGAGGTAGCCGCCGATGACTTTCTGCTCGCGGCCCTTGCCCATGGCGATGGCGTGGAAAGAGCTCTCCGCCGCGATACCCCAGAAATAGCCACCGCTGGCGAGGGAGGCGTAGTCGCGGGCACCGAAGGAGGTGTCGCGCATGGAGAAGCAGTCCACGGCGAATTCCTCGCCCATGCTGCGCAGGGTGCCAGTCAGGCGGCCGGGCTGTTCGATGTGGAACTTGGCGGTGGCAGTCTGCCCCGCGTCGCCGGTTTTCAGTTCATGCAGGGGACCGATGGCATTCCATTCCAGCTCGAAGGCCAGGTCGTCGTGGTCGTAGCTGAGTACATAGCGCTGCAGAGGTTCGACGACCTTCACCGCCAGTGAGTTGTTGGCCCGCATGTTGAATTTCTCGCAACCGGCCGGCCGCGCCTGCAGGTGGGCCCAGTTGTAGTGGCGGCAATCCCAGCTGTTCAGGCCGGAGGCATCCCAGAGGCAGGGACCCCCGTTAAGCATGTTCATGTTGGGCCGGAAGTAGTACTGGATCATGCCGTGGATGCGCCGCTCCGGGATGGAAATGGAGAACCACACGCTCTCGTTCCAGTAGGGGTTGTCGCTGGGGGTGTCGCAGAAGCGGTCTTCGAAGGGCAGCTCCCCGGCAGCCAGGGCCGAAGCTTCTCGCTGTTCGCTATTACCCGACATGTATTACTCCTCTGTATCCAGTCGCAGCCGGGTCAGGGATAAAGTGGCGATGCGCCATTGCCCGTCCTGCTCCCGGCGGTAGGTCTCGTAGTAGTGGCCGTAGCCGGTAATCGCCTTCCAGCCCTCGCGGGGATGCCGGTCGTGCCAGGTGATCACGTCCTGCATGGCCCAGATACCCGCGGCGTTTTGCGCGTCGAGGATCTCGATTTCCGGGTTGAAGCCCTGGTGGCAGGAGACAGCGGATTCCAGCGAGTGCCGGAGGCTGGCGGTAAACGCTCCCCCGCCCTCCACCCACAATTCGCCCTCGGGCGAGAGTACCTGCAGGTCCTCGGTGAAGACACTGCGCAGCGACTCCCATTGCTTGGTGTCCATGTAGCGGAAATAGCGCGCCTTCAACTGGCGGATATCGTCGATGGCCTGCAGGCGATCGCTGTCTCTCATTCGATGTTACCGGGGCAGTTTGTAGGCAATCACAGTATCACTGATGCTGGTACTGTAAAGGTTGTGCCCGCCAGCGGGCATCACCAGGTACTGTTCGCCGTCGATTTCGTAGCTGATCGGCACCGCAGTGCCCGAGGCGGGCAGGGCGGTTTCCCACAATTCCTCGCCGCTGGCAAGGTCGAAGGCGCGCAGGGCGCTGTCCGCGGTGTAGCCGATAAACACCAGGCCGCCCGCGGTCACCAGCGGGCTCCCGGCCCCCGGGGCGCCGAGGTCCCAGTCCATGGGGATGGGTGCCAGGTCGCGGATGCTGCCCAGGGGGACTTCCCAGAGAATGCGCTTTTCCACCAGGTCCAGTGCGGTGAGGGCAGCCCAGGGTGGCGCGGAGCAGGGTGCGCCCAGCGGCGACAGCAGGTTGTCGATCTCGTAGGCGTAGGCGGAGCCCCGATTCTCGAACACGATGTTACCCCGCCCCTTGATGCGCATCCCCTCGATGCCGCGAACCTGCTCGCGCGGGATCAGGCTGATGATCCCGGGAATGCGGTTGGTTGGGATGACCAGTATGTGATTCACCGGGTCCCAGCCGCCGCCACCCCAGTTCGGCCCACCCCCGGCGCCGGGCATCTGCAAAGTCCCCTGCAGGCTCGGTGGGGTATAGATCGGTCCGTAACTGTATGGCTCTGTCTTGCGTCGGCAGGAAGCCCTGTCGAAGGGCGTGAAACCCCAGGCTTCTTCCGGTGAAAAGTGCTGGGGGGTGACGGCAGGCATGCCCTCGGGGAAGGGCTGGGTGGGGGACAGGACCTCGCCGGGCACGGCGTAGTCCTGTGGCACTGGCCGCTCCACGAGTGGTACCAAGGGTTCTCCCGTTGCTCGATCGAAGACGAATACCAGGCCCATCTTGGTGATCTGGACCAGCGCCGGGACCGCCTCGCCGTCGACCGGGTAGTCGACCAGGATCGGCCGGGTGGGCAGGTCGTAGTCGAACACGTTGTGGTGAACCAGTTGCTGGTGCCAGGCTACCGCGCCGGTCTTGCCGTTGAGAGCGACCACCGAGGTGCTGTAGTGGTTGTCGCCGACCCGATTGCCGCCGTAGAAATCATCGGAGGTGCTGGTGGTGGGCAGGTAGACCAGCCCGAGTTCCTCGTCCACGGCCATGGAACTCCAGACATTGCCCTGGCCGAAACCATCTGTTCCGCCGGCCCAACTCGCCATCGCCGGATCGTTGGGGTCCCGGGGCACCGGGTCGAACTGCCAGAGGTATTCACCGCTGCGGGCGTGGTAGGCCATCACCCGGCCGCTGGGGGCATTGACCCGCTGGTTGTCGGATACCGCAGAGCCGACCACGACAGTATCGCCGACGACCGCGACATCGGAGCTTGCCGACACCTCGCCGGCGAACATTTCGGGGATGCTGGTGGGAATCTTTACCGCGCCCGCTTCGCCGAAGTTGCTGCAGGCCTTCCCGCTGCGGGCGTCGATGGCCAGCAGTCGGTAGTCGTAGGTGCCGAGCAGGATGCGTGAGCGGCATTCTTGCTCCGCCGGCGCGCTGGCGTCTTCCCAGTAGCCGACACCGCGGCATTTCTTGGTGGTGCTCGGGCTGTTCCCCGGGGCGAATTCCCAGACTTTTTTACCGGTCCTTGCGTCGAGGGCAATCACCTTGCGTTTCGGGGTGCAGACGATCAGTTTGTCGTCCACCAGGCGTGGGTGATCCTCGAAGGCGAACAGGCCCGCGTAGTCAGGATCGGGCAGGTCGCCGGTGTTGAACTGCCAGGCCACCTCTAGCTGGTCCACGTTGTCCCGGTTGATCAGCGCCAATGGTGAATACTTGACGCCCGCCTGGTGGGTCTCGGGCGTCGGGTTGGCGTGGGCTGCGGCCGCCATGCAGGGGCCGGTAAGCAAGAGCAGCAGGGAGCGTCGGAATCTGGAATTCATGAACTGGCCGCCTCCGCTGCGACAATGGGGGCGGGATGAAGCCGCGCCAGGAACAGGAAACAGAAGGAACCGACGAATACGGTGACGCCGGCGATGGAGGTGTAGAGCTGGAAATTGTCGCTGATGCTGAGGGTGTAGCTCAGTAATACCGAGCCCGCGCCAATGGCCACGCCCACGGAACTGATCAGGAGCCCGGTGACGCTGCTGAAAATTTCCATCGGGAAGTACTGTGCAGCGGCATAGGCGAGAACGTCAGCCTCCCCGCCGAAGGACAGGCCCACCAGGACCACCGCGAGCACCAGCAGGCTGAGCGGCGCGTTGCCGGTGGCGAGAATCAACATGCCGATGGCGGGTAGTCCCATCACCAGGGCCGCGACGATGGGTGTTGGAAAGCGGTCCAGCGCTACCCCCGTGCCAAAGCGACCGAGCAGCACGCCGCCGGCGAACACCGAAACCATATAGCCCGCCTGCAGCGGTGTGACGCCGTGCTCCTGCAGCATCAGCTTGATCTGGGAGTAGGCGAGGGCGTGGGGGAGGCTGCAGAGGAAGGCGCCCGCCAGCAGCGCCCAGAAAGCGGGCGTGCGTACAATGCCGCCGTAGTCGCGCCGCGCATTGCGACTCCGGCGCTGCCTTGCCATCGCCTCCCGGTCGACCTGCGGTAGCAGCAGCAGGGTGAGCAATCCGAGGCCTGTGGAAAAGATGGCCAGCGCCTGGTAGCCGGCCCGCCAGCCGTAGGCCTCGTTGAAGGCGGTCAGGGCGGGGCTCGCCGCGGCGCCGACCAGCGCCGGCCCGCAGGCGCAGATGGCCAGCGCCAGGCCGCGCCCGGCGGTGAATTCCTGCGCCACCACACGGCTGTACACCGCTGTGGTCGTGCCAATGCAGAAGATCGCCTGCAGCAGGATCAGCAGGTAGAACACCCCGATATCACCCTGCAGCATGCTCAGCAGCAGGAGGCTGACGGGGTAGCCGATGATCCCGGTGATCGCGACGGCGCGGACACCGAAGAGGTCGGTGAGCCGCCCGGCCACCGGGATCATCACCAGGGTCACCAGGGTCAGGGAACCCACGAGGGCGAAGGCCGCCTTGCTCCAGCCAAAGGCGTCAATCAGGTAGGGGCCGAAAATGCTGGTGACGTAGGCGTTGAGGGAGAGGCCTGCGCTGAGACCTATGGTTGCCGCGGCCAGCGGGCGCCAGCCCTGGCGGAATTCCTGCCAGTAGGCCTTGCGCGCGCCGTTCATCGCTGCAATCCAGGTGCGGCGGAAACGGATTTTCGGCCGATTGGATACGGCTTCCTGTGCAAACGCGGGCAGCGAGGAAGAGATCGAGTATTGTTTATCATTATGGGTCTTGTCAGTGTGCGCGGGCACGGGTGAACAGTCATTCACCCTAGCAAGCATGGCCTGTCGCGGTCAACGCGTATTGTGCCCGGGGAATCGCCACTGAATATACCGCGGTCGCAATCAGGCTTGTATCAGGCCGTAGTCGATGGCCTTGAGCACTGCCCGGGTGCGGTCGCGCACTGCCAGCTTGGCGAGAATCGAGGACACGTGGTTTTTCACCGTGCCCTCGGAGAGGTGGACGACCTCGGCGATTTCCCGGTTGGACAATCCACCGGCCATGCAGCGCAGGACCTCGATTTCCCTGGGAGTGAGCGCCTCGATCTCGCCACTGTTGGCCGGTGAATCGCGCTCCAGCCGTTCGAGCATGCCGAGGGTAAGGGTTGGCTGGATCATCGAGCCGCCGCCGTGTACGGTCTCGATGGCGCCGACCAGCTGTTCCAGGCTGACATCCTTGAGCAGGTAGCCCCGGGCGCCGAGCCGCGAGCACTCGATCAGGCGCTCGGGTTCGTCGAAGGTGGTGAGTACGATGACCGGGATGCCCTGGTCCTGTGAATGCAGGGCCCGAAGGACACCGATCCCGTCCAGCCGCGGCATTTGCAGGTCCAGCAACAGGACGTCAGGCCTCAACTGAGCAATCAGTGTGAGCGCTTCCTCACCGTCCGCCGCCTCGCCGGCCACGCTGATATTCCCACTGAGTTCCAGCAGGCTGCGAATCCCCCGGCGCACGAGGTTCTGGTCGTCGACCAGCAGGACCGAGATCATGCCGGCTCCAGCGGAAGGTAGATGTCGTAACTTAGCCCGGGATTGGCGGAAAGTGCGAGACTCCCGCCCAGGGCTTCGACCCGCTCGCGCATGCCCTTGAGGCCGTTGCCTTCCCGCGGCAGCTGGCGCAGCGCGCCGTCGTCACCGGCCTTGATAAGAAGCCCCGACGCGTTCGCGGCGATGTGTACCTTCAACCTGGCGGCACAGGCGTGGCGAACGGCATTGGTAATGATTTCCTGTACCACGCGAAACACGGTTTCTGCGACCCGAAGGTCGGCGACGTCGAGTTCGTCGGGGATATCCAGCTCGACCTGCAGTCGGCTGCCCGAGGATTGCAAAGAGCGCAGCGCTTCCACCAGGTTGAGGCCGCGCATGCCGCGCAACTCGGACACTACCTCGCGGATGTCGGCGAGCAGCAGCCGGGCTATCATGCGCGCCTCGCGAACATGTTCCCGGGCCTTTTCGCCGTCGCTGTGGCTGGCGGCCTCCAGCAGCAGGCTGAGCCCGGTGAGGTGGTGGCCGGCGGTATCGTGGAGGTCGCGGGAAATTCTCAGGCGCTCTTCCTGGCGGCCAGTCGCCGCAAGCATGTTCTGGGTGGCGCTCAACTGCTGGTTAGTGAACTGCAGTTCCCGCCGGGTGCGCCGTTCTTCTGCCGCGACATGGCTGGTCAACAGGGCGAAGGCATCAAAGCCCAGCCACAGCAGGCTCTGCATGATGAACCAGGAACCGGGCTCCCAGCGCCATATGTAGAGCACCGTCATTGTGCCGTGCAGGAGCAGTTGCAGGAGTGCGGCACGGCCCAGGCGGAAATGCTCTGGCAGCACCGCCGCCATGATGATGGCGAGGATGAAGACCACGTCCCGCGAATTGGTCAGAATCATCAGGAACAGGGCCAGAGCGGCGAGGGCAAGGGCGGCGTGACGCATGGACTGCGATGGCGTGGGCCACTGCGCATCCCTGCGGGTGGCGACGAAGATGCCCGCCCCGTAGGCCAGTATCGCCGCCAGCCCCAGCCAGCGGCTGATATCCCACGCCCCGCTGCCGAAATTGCCGAGGTAGACGAAGGCGACCAGCGCCCAGGTAACCGCTCCCGCGAGTACCCGGTAGCGGTCCTGGCGGGCTTCGTGGGCTTCCAGCGTATCCATGGCGAAAGTCTGGCACAGTTATCCGCAGAAAACCCCTGCCGAAAGTCATGGGTGGAATTCGTGACTTGTGGCACTCAAGCCAGCGCTGCCGCCGCGCTACGCTGCCCCCATCGGATTGAATGATGGGAGGCTGCAAAATGACAATGTTCTATGACCTTATGGTTTTCCTGCACGCGGCGGCGGGGCTCTTCGGCCTCGCGATCTTCTGGCTCCCGGCCCTGGGCCGCAAGGGCACGGCCCGGCACCGCCGCATCGGCAACTGGTTCGTGGTGGCGATGACGGCCACGGCCAGTTCGGCCCTTTTACTGGTTGCGATGCTCTACCTGTCGCCGCTGGCGACGCAGGATGCCCTGGAGCTGTCGGAGGAACGGCAGCGGCAGGTGATCGCCCAGGCCTACGTGCTCGCTCACCTGCTGTTGGTGCTCGGGCTCCTCTTGCTCGCCAACACCCGGCACGCCGTCCTCGCCCTGCGCAGCCGGCGGCAGCCGGGCCTGATGCGCCAGCCTGTCCATCGCGCGCTGTTGTTGGCACTGGGCATCGCCTCCGCGCACCTGCTCTGGCGCGGCTTCCACGATGGCCTGGTCCTGTATTACGTCTTCGCGGTGCTGGGGCTGATGAATGCGATTGGCATGTGGCTCGGCGGGCGTGCCACTGATCCCTCGGCGCAGCAACTGCTGCGGCAGCATATCGGCAACATCGTCGGTGCGGGCATCGCTGCACACACCGCCTTCCTGGTTTTCGGCGGCAGGACACTGATGGAAGACTGGCTCCCGCCGGAACTGCGCATCTGGCTGTGGTTCCTGCCGTCGATGATCGGCGTACCGGTGATCTTTTATATGCAGTGGAAAACCCGCAGTGGTCCGCGCCTGGCACCCGCGTGATCTCGAAGTTGGGGCAGGGGGGCAGGCCGTGGTTGGCATGCTCCCGATATTTATCAATGAAAGGCCCCGCGCCAGGCGCGACACTGACGCTTTTGTCCAGGGGGGAGCAGGATCATGGAAGGCAGGGAAAACGCGGTAGAAAACAGTCCGACGACGGTATCTTCGCTTATTCGCGCCACACTGTTTGTCCGCGATCTCGAGCGAGCGACCCGTTTTTATCGCCAGCTCGGCCTTCGGGAAACCTACCTGGATGCCGTGCTGGAAGATCCCTCGGCGAGCGAGGTGATCGGGCTCGCGAGACACCAACCCTACCCGGTAAGGATTTTGAAAAGCCCGGGGCCAAACTTCGGCATGGTGGGTTTGTTCCAGATTTCCCCGGAGCAGGGCGCGCTAGAGGCCGAGCGGCTCTCCGGCCCCGCCCGTATCGGCGAGATCGCCCTGGTGTTCTATGTCAGTTCACTCGCCGCTACGCTGCTTTTACTGGAGCAGGCCGGGGGCGTCCTTGTCCGCCCGGTGCAGACATTCCGCATGGGCGATCTCGCTGTCAGTGAAGTCTGCATCCGCGATTGCGATGGTACGCTGCTCTCGCTGATCGAGCGCGACCCGGCAGACCAGAACAGGACAGGTCCTGCCAGTCTGCCGGTGAAGGATTGAGAGCGTGTTTCAGGCTTGCTGCGCGGTGAACGCGGAAAGAATTTCCCCGGGCCCCGCGGACCAGACGCCCTCCTTCCCTGAGATATAAGCCAGCGCCTGCTCCAGCTTGCCGATGCGGTGGGGCTGGCCGAGCAGCCAGGGGTGAATGTTGAGGGCGAGGATGCGCCCGCTGCCGCTTTGTTCGGCTTCCTTCAGCAGGAAGTCGCTGGCGTCGCAGACCTGCTCCAGCCAGGACTGTTCCGAGTGCAGGTTGTTCATCAGCACGAAGCGGTCTTCGATTTCATTCGACAGGGGCATGGCCCAGAGATCCCCGCGCGCGGTGTGGAAGGGGTAGGGCATGTCGTCGTTGACCCAGTCACAGAAGTACTCGACGCCGTGTTCCACCAGCAACTCCGGCGTATTCTCGCTTTCGTTGCGCGCCGGGCTGAGCCAGCCCTTCACCGCCTGGCCGCTGGCCGAGCGCAGGGTGTCGAGGCAGCGGCTGACCAGCTCGCGCTCTTCCGCTTCCGGCTGGCCGCCGTAGTGCAGGGCGTCCATGTGCACGCCGTGGGCGAGGATTTCGTCGCCGCGCCCCGAGATCGTTTGCAGGAGCTGCGGTGCGCGCTCCGCCAGCGCGCTGTTCACCGCGAAGCTGGCGCGAACCTTGTTCTGGTCGAGGGCCTTGAGGATGCGGTACACGCCGACCCGGTTGCCGTAGTCGCGCAGGCTGAAATGGCGCAGGTCCGGGTAGGGCATGGTCATGCCGCCGGGCACCGCGAAGGGCTTGCCCTGCTGGTTCATGGGGAAGAACTGCAGGCAGACGTTTACCCACAGGGCCAGGGGTTTATCGTCCGGCCAGCGTACTGGCGGGCGCTCGCTGAGCATGGACCATTCGTAGCGCTCGTGGTCCATGCCGTAGCGGCGCACAGGATACTCGAGGTGTTCGCGGTCCAGGCTCATGCTTTCACCTCCTGCTGCGCCGCGATATGTTCCAGCGCGCTGTCGTAGTGATTCTCCAGGTAGTACTCGGCGATCTCCCGGCCGGTGGTGACCCACACGTCAGAGTGGCCGGTGATGTATTCCAGCGCTTCCTCGAAAGCCTTCAGCCGGTGCGGGCAGCTCACCTGGTAGTTGTGGGTGGGGATGCACATCACGGTGCCGTGCTCCGCGCCTTCCTGGTAGAGGCGGTCGAAATTGTCCTTGAGCATCTGTCCGTAGCGGCGCGGCTCGACCTTGTTCACCACGTAGGCGATGGTGTCGTTCATCTCCAGGGAGTAGGGGACGGAGACGAAACGCTGGCCGTTGCGTACGCGAATGGGGGTGGGCTGGTCGTCGTGGAAGAGGTCGCAGGTGTAGATACCGCCGGCCTCGGCGAAGAGATCGATGGTGTGTTCCGAGTGGGACAGGGCCGGGGCGAGGTAGCCCGCCGGCTTGCGCCCGGTGTGTTTCTCGATGGTATCCACCGAATCCTGGATCATCTCCCGCTCCTGCTCTTCGGAGAGGCCATAGGTATAGCGGGTGTTGTAGATGCCGTGGCTGAAGAACTCCCAGTCCCGCTCGGCGCACATGGCGATGATTTCCGGGTGGTGATCGCAGAGCGCGGTGGAGAGTGAGATCGAGCCGCGAATGCCGTAGCGGTCCAGCACTTCCATCTGCCGCACGTGGCCCACCCGGTTGCCGTAGTCGCGGATGCTGTAGCCGGGGGTGGCGGGGTAGGGCTGGGGCCAGGCCTTGCGATGGGGGTTGGCCGGCGGATTGAGTTCGTAGAACTCGATGTTCGGCGCTACCCAGAAGGCGATGCGGGCGCCGCCGGGCCAGCTGATCTTCGGCCGCCCTTGCCAGGGCCAGTAGTCGTAGAGACCGGGGTCTGCTTTCATCTTGCTCCCTCCTCGCGGTGCCGTCGCCTTCAGCCCTTCTGGCCGTCGAGCCAGTCGAATACTTCCTGCACTTCCAGCACGTCGGCGTACTTGATGGCGAGGTCGGTAAGGTTGGCGAAGTGGTAGGACTCGTGTTTGTCCGACACGCACTCCTCCGGCACGATGGTGCGGTAGCCGCGGGACAGTGAATCCACCGCGGTGGCGCGGATGCAGCCCGAAGTGGAGCCGCCGGTAATCACCACGGTGTCGACCTTGTGCCATACGCACAGGGATTGTAGCTGGGTTTCGAAGAAAGCCGAGGGCATCTTCTTGCAGTAGATCACGTCGCGCTCGCGGTCGATCTCCAGGCGGTCGTCGAATTCGCTGCGCTCGGAGCCGAACTTGATGTTCTGCAGGGAGTCGGGGGTGTCGGTGCGGGTGCCCCAGACGCCGCAGTCCTCGCCGGATTCCATGTAGGCCACGTGGGTCCATACCACCGGCCAGCCCAGGGCGCGGAATTTCTTCGCCAGGGTGTCGGTGTATTCCATCTGCCGCGGGTCGGTCTCGTAGGCGGTCTTGAACAGGTCGGTGCGGGTGTAGGCCTTCTGCGGGTCGACGTTGACCAGGATGGCTTTCTCGCCGAAGCCGAAGCGCGCCCGGGAGGGATTGGCCTTCAGTTCCTGGTAGATCTGGCGGGCTGTCTTGTCACTGGTTTCCATAGTAGTTCCTGCTGTTTCATCTGCGGCGGCCCGGCACACGAGTCGACGCTAATGATCTAATGCTATAACAATTGATATATAGGCATAACAATAATACAATTCTGCCAATACAGGCAAGTCGTCAGGCGCCTTCTCACTGCTGGCCCCTTAGGGCGACGGCCATTTGCCAAACCGTAATTGAGTGGCCCATACCATGAACAAAACCCTCGACGGCGTACGTATCCTCGACCTCACCCACATGCTCTCCGGCCCCTATGGCGGGATGATCCTCGCCGACCTCGGCGCCGAGACCATCAAGGTGGAACCCCTGCACGGCGAGGGCACCCGCAAACTGCTGGCGACCGACCCGCGCAATTCCCTGGGCGGCATGGGCGCCTATTTCATCACCCTCAATCGCAACAAGAAAAGCGTCGCCATCGACCTGAAAAGCGAGGCGGGGCTGGCCCAGTTCTACAAGCTGGTCGAAGTCTCCGACATTGTACTGAGTAACTTCGGCGCCGGCGTGCCCGAGCGCCTGAAGATCGACTATGACTCCCTGCGCAAGGTCAACCCGCGCATCATCACCTGTACCGTCTCCGGCTTTGGCTCGGATGGTCCGGGGCACAAACGCCCGGCCTTCGACCAGGTGGCCCAGGCCACCGGCGGCGGCATGTCGATCACCGGTTCCGACCCGGAGCACCCGGTGCGCGCCGGTATTCCCATCGGCGACCTCGGCGGCGGCATGTTTGGGGTCATGGGTATCCTCGCCGCGCTTTACGAGCGCGAGCGCAGCGGCAGCGGCCAGCACGTGGATATTTCCATGCTGGACTGCCAGATTTCCCTGCTCAACTACATGGCGACCATGCATTTCCTGTCCGGGGAGGACCCCTACCCGATCGGCAACTCCCACTTTGTCCATGTTCCCTACAATACGTTCCGCTGCTCCGACGGTTTTATCGTGATCGCGGTGATTACCGATAACTTCTGGCAGAACCTGAAAGAAGTTGTCGAGTGCCCCGAGTTCGACGACCCGGCCCTCGATGGGCAGCCCGGGCGCTGGGCGGCGCGTGACATGATCAACGAACGCCTCAACGCAGTGCTCGGCACCAACACCAGCGCCTTCTGGCTGGAGCAGCTGGAAGCGCGGCGCATTCCCTGCGCGCCGGTCAACAGCTTCAGCCAGGCACTCAACGATCCGCAGGTCCTGCACCGCGAGATGGTGGTCGAGCTCAAGCACCCAGACGGAACCACCACCCGTGGCCCCGGCAACCCGATCAAGCTCTCGCGCACCGGCGAGGACGAGTACAGCGCCGCGCCGCTGCTGGGCCAGCACACCGAGGAAGTCTTCACCAGCCTGCTGGGTTACAGACCGGAAGACGTGGCGCAACTGAAACAGGACGGGGTGATCGGCTGATGGGCGAACAGGTCATTCTCAACGATGTCGGCCCGCGTGACGGGATTCAGAACCAGCCGCGGATACTCAGCGTGGACGAGCGGGTGAAACTCATTCGGGCCCTGCTCGAGGCGGGCGTCACCCACGTCGAGGCCGGGGCTTTTGTCTCCCCGAAGGCGGTACCTGCGATGGCGGGTACCAGCGAAGTGGTGGCCGGCCTGAAGGGCCTTGCCGGCGCTTTCAGCGCGCTGATCCCCAACGCCCGCGGCTATGAACTGGCCCGCGAGGCCGGGGTCGAGACGGTCGCCATGGTGCTCTACGCCAGCGACACCATGGCCCAGCGCAATGTGAAGATGAGCATGGCCGAAGCCGAGGCCGAGACCGCGGCGATCATTGCCCGCGCCGCGCAGGACGGCGCGCAGGTTATCGCCACCATCGCCGTCGCCTTTAGCTGCCCCTTCGAGGGAGACATCGATCCCGCCCGGGTGCGCGATATCGCCGAACGCTTCGCCGCGACCGGCGCGGACCGGATCGTGATCGCCGATACCATCGGCGCCGCCAATCCGCTGCAGGTGAGGCAGTTGATGGACCCGCTGGTGCAGTCGGTGGGTGCTGATCGCCTCGGTTGCCACTTCCACGATACCCGGGCCATGGGCCTGGCCAACGTTTTCGCCGGCCTGGAATCGGGGGTGCGCTATTTCGACGCCTCCATCGGCGGTCTCGGCGGCTGCCCCTTCGCCCCGGGGGCCAGCGGCAACGTGGCCACCGAGGACGTGGCGATGATGCTGGAACAGATGGGCTTCGATACCGGTATCGACCTCGATGCGCTGCTGCGGGCTTCCGATCTCTCCGAACAACTCACCGGCACCGCTCCCGGCGGTCGCGCCAAACCCTGGCTGAAACCCTGGCTGCAAAAACAGGCTGCTGCCGAATCCGCTTGATAATTGTCATGGTCGCGGCTTCGGCCGCGCGGGCAGACTAGCTGTGAATTTATTGAGAGAAAGACTATGGCTTCATTGGACATCGCTGTCATCGGGGGAGGTATCGCCGGCCTGACGGCGATGCTCGCGCTGCTGGATCGTGGGCACCAGGTGACCCTCTACGAAGCGGCCCCCGCCTGGGGTGATATCGGCGCCGGCATTACCCTGTCGCCGAACGCCATGCGCGGCCTCGATGCCGTGGGCGTCGGTGAGCAGGTATTCGAAACCGGTATGGAGCCGGTCACCCAGCACATTTCCCACTGGCAGGACGGTCGCCTGCTGCTCGAGGTGGATCGCAGCAAGACCTTCGAAACCTACAAGGCCCACTACGTCTATATTCACCGCGCCGATCTGCACCAGATCCTGGTGCAGGCAGCGGAAGCCCGCGGCGGCCGCATCGTACTGGGCAAGCGCCTGGACGAGGTCGATACCCACAGCGAGCAGCCCTCGATGCACTTTGAGGATGGCAGCACGGCGAAGGCCGACCTGATAATCGGTGCGGACGGCCTGAAATCGCGCATCCGCCAGCTTTTCGATCCGGTCGCGCCGCATTTTACCGGCCACATCGCCTTCCGCGCGCTCGCGCCAGTAAGCCCCGCGATCCAGCATCTGGTGGACCAGCCCGGCATGCACATCGGCCCCGGCAGGATGGTAGTGCGCTATCCCCTGCGCAAGGGCGAGCTGCTCAACCTGGCATTTTTCGCCCGCCAGGACGGCTGGAGCGAGGATGGCTGGACCATCCCCGCGGAGCCCGACGAGTTGCAATCACTCTACGGCGACTGGTGCGAGGACATCCAGGCGATGCTCGGCGCGGTCCGTCCCGGCAGCGTGTTCAAGTGGGCGATCAACGCTCACAAGCCACTCGCCAACTGGTCAATCGAAGACAAGGTCACCCTGATCGGTGACGCCGCCCACGCGATGACACCTTTCCTCGGCCAGGGTGCCGCAACCGGCATCGAGGATGCGGTGATACTGGCCCGGGCGCTGGAGGCGGCGCCGACAGTCGCCGAGGCGCTGTCGCGCTACCAGGCGGCGCGGCATGAGCGCACCAGCTTTATCCAGGCCGAATCCAACGCCAACGCCGATCGCCTGCAGGGTTCCGAGGCGGAAATGTACGGCGTGGGCAACATGCGCAACGAAGAGACCCTGGGGCTGTTCTTCTACGACTGCAGCAGCGAGCCAGTGTAAACCGGCTCCGACAGGCTGAGAGGCACCGTGCTGAAAGGCGCGTCGTGTCTTCGCGCCGCTCCCGGCATTGAAGCAATTTACCGAACAGGCTGGCGCCGCCATGCCGCGAGAGTAGCAATATGGATACATCAGTGGAGTACACCGGCAAGGAAGCGGCTGCTGGCGCGAGCAGTGAAGCAGGCACGGAAAAAGTCCCGCGCAAGACCATGATCCTCTACGGCTTCGGCCAGACCGGCGCGCAGCTGTTCCGCGATGCCCCGGCCGCGTTGTTGCCGCTGTTCATGACCACCATGCTCGGTGTCGCGCCCTGGCTGGCGGGCATCGTGGTGCTGCTGCCCAAGCTCTGGGTCATCGTCTGCGACCCGCTGATGGGCGCGCTCTCCGACCATCACAAGCCGCGCCATGGCCGCCGGCCCTTCCTCGTCGCGGGGGCGATCCTCACCAGCCTCGGCTTCGTCGCCATGTTCACTTTCTCCGGCTTTCCCTCGCCCTGGGTGGCGGCGCTGACTATCGGCATCCTGTTTTTCCTCGCCTCTACCGCGTTCAGCGCTTTCTCGGTTCCCTACCTGGCGGTGGCCTCGGAGCTGTCGTCCGATCCCCATGAACGCACGACGATTCTCGCCTTCCGCATGATCTTCGCCGTTGCCGGGGTGATCATGGGTGTGGGGCTGGCCCAGCCGCTGGTATTCATGCTGGGCGGGGACGCCGCGGCCTGGCGTACCATGGCGATGATTTTCGGCGGTCTCTGCATGGCAGCCATGCTGGCGACGGCCTACGGTGTGCCGCGCAATTATGGCCGCAGCGTACACGCGGCGCCTTCGAACATGCTCTCGCGCCTTTCCGTGGTGCGGCAGAACAAGCCCTTTGTCGTGCTCACCGTGACTTTCTTTATCCAGTCCATCGCCCAGGCCAGCGGCTATACCGTGGTCGGCTTTGTATTCCTTTACGCCATCGCCGATATCAACCTGCTGCTGCCCTTCGTGCTGGTCATGGCCTGCGGTTCCATCCTCAGCCAGCCGATGTGGGTGAAACTGTCCCGGCGCTGGGGCAAGCAGCGGGCCTTCTGGGGCGCCTGCATTGGATGGGGCCTGGTCACTGTCACCTGGTTGTGGATCGGCCCTGGCGACGATGTGTTGTTCACCCTGCCGCTGTGGGGCGAGATGCCCACCCAGCATTTCCTGGTACTGGTGCGCGCCTTCATCATCGGTTGCACCAATGCCGGTTTCTCGGTGCTCACCTTTTCCCTGCTCACCGACACCATCGGGCTGCAGCGGCGCAAGACCGGCAGCGTGGACGAGGGCCTGTTCTCCGGCATCTTCTCCGCCACTGAAAAACTGGCCTTCGCCCTCGGGCCCGTGCTCGCCGGTATTGTCCTCAGCGCAGTGGGCTTCCAGTCTTCCACCGGCGGCGCGGTGGCGCAGGACCAGGGGGCGATCGACGGAATGATCTGGCTCTATTCGACGATCCCCGCCGGCGTCCTCGTGCTCAGCCTTGCGTCCTTTACCCGTTTCAAGCCCGCGGTCGAGGCCGCAGAGCGCGAATTGTCCTGAGCGGGAGTGGAACAGATGAATACGCTCGATGAGCAACAGCCGCTCATACGCGGTTCACGACGGACGCCGCGCATCGACCTGAACGAAGTCGAGTGGTTTCGCAACGAGTTCGACGTTGGCGTGCTCTGCCTGAGTAGCGACCCGGTGAGCGGCGCCGAGACCTTCGCCCTCGACTGCCCGCCGGCTACTGCGGTGAGTTGCCCCGTTGGCCGGGCTTCCAGCTCGAGGTGCTGGTGCTCGCCGGGCAGGTGAGGCTCGGCGGCGAGTCCTGGCATCGTGGCTGCTACGGCTTCGACGTGTTCAGTGGCAACTGCGAAGTACGCGAGACCACGGAAATTTTGATCCGGGCTTTTGCCGATATTTGAATTCAATAGAGGAATGACATCGTGGCCAACGTGACTCCCCTGCCACTCGAACAGCAGGGTATGCGCCATCGCAGCTATCGGGGCAAGTTCCTGTATTTTACCGAAGGCGTCGGCGAGACCGGCCGCGAATACTTCAGCGTCACCGTCCAGCCGGGCGGTGAGCGGACCCTGCGCGCCCAGTGCGAGATGGACGATTACCGCCTGCTGCGCGACGTCGTGATGACCGTGGACGCGGACTGGCACCCGGTCGACGCCTTCGTGCGCCTGTCCGTCGAGGAGCAGACTGTGGGCTCGACCTGGTATAACTTCACGCGTGAGCGCGCCGCCTGCGAAGGCGTCACTCGTGACGCGGGGCGCATTTCACAGAGCGCCGAGCACCCCTCCGGTATCGAGTGTTTCGGTACGCATGCCCTGCACGGGGATGCCTGGCTGGTCGGCCGCCTGCGCAATTTTACCGGCGATATGAAAGATTTCGAGATCGCCACCTTCGCCACCTCCACACTGGCCAACGGCGGTTCCGGGCCGGACCTGATTTCCATTCCCCCGGGCTTTTCGAACATTCGCGACCTCGGTCTCGAGGAGGTTACGGTACCGGCGGGTACTTTCGAGGCGCGCCATGTGGTGATCGAAGTGCCCGGTGTCGATGACTTCGAAGTCTGGGCCCACGGCGAGGACTGCGTGCCGGTGAAAGTCGTCTCCCACGGCCTCGGCCAGTACTACCACCTGTCAGAGTTGGAAGGCCAGCCCCGTTAAAAGAGCCTGTTTGAAATAAGCCCGCTAATTAAAGGCCCGCTCCCCCCGGCCATATGACTTTTGTCATGGCTGCCCCTTGAACGCTGGCCGTAGTCTGTTTTTCCAGTACCGGAACTTCAGATTTCAGAAACGGCTACGTGCCGTTTTATGGGGGGAGTAATTTTGAAACACCTGAGTGTAAGAACCTTGGCGGGAACCGCCTGCCTTTCAGCGATTTCCCTGAGTGGCTATGTGCAGGCGCAGGAAAGCGCCTCCAGCCTGATGATCGAGAACATCGTGGTGACCGCCCAGCGCAAGGCGGAAAGCATCCAGGAAACACCGGTCTCCATCTCTGCCCTGAGCGCCGACGATGTCGAGCGGCTGCAGATCGACAACGTCAAGGACCTCTCCCAGGTCATGCCCAACGTGTTGTTCAAGCCGGTTACCGGCGGCAGCGCGGGCATCGGCCCCTACATCCGCGGTGGCGGTACGACCGACGGCGCCAACATTACCTCGGAAGCGGAAGTCGGCATCTACATCGACGATGTCTACCAGCCGCGTTCCGCCGCGTCCTTTATCGAAGCCCTGAACATTGAGCGTGTTGAAGTGCTGCGCGGTCCGCAGGGGACGCTCTACGGGCGCAACAGTTCCGCCGGCGCGCTCAAGATCATCAGCGCCACGCCTTCCGAGGAATTCACCTTCCGCAACGAGATCGGCATGGGTCGCTGGGAGGAGTTCTACGACAAGTTCGCCGTCTCCGGCCCGATCACCCAGGACGGCCAGCTGCGCGCCGGGCTTTCCGGCATGTACCGCGACCGCGATGGCGGGCGCCAGGACAACGTGACCCTCGATAAGGAAGTGGGTGCCGAGGAATACAAGGGTTTCCAGGCCGACATGTACTACGAAGGCGAGAGCTATACCGCGCGCCTTAAAGGTTATTACAGCGATTTCGACAGCGATGGCCTTTGGGCCTCGGCGCTGGATCCCTTCCAGATGGATCGCCCCTACGATGAAATACCCTTCACCTCCGGTGCGATCGACAAGCTGCTCTCGCCCTACGAGTCCTACACCTCGGACACCCAGTACGGCGCCAGCCTGCACCTGGATTTCGACCTGGGCGCCGCCAGCCTGAGCTCGATCACCTCCTGGGGCGAACTCGAGGACGACTGGGCGGTGGGTTTCTCCGGCGGCGTCGCCAACGAAGCCCTGGGTATTCCCTTCCCCGGTTACGTGGAACTGTTCCAGCGCGAATCGGTGAGCGAGCAGGACAGCATCACCCAGGAACTGCAGGTACAGGGTGACGGCTTCGACAACTTCCTCAGCTATGTCGCCGGGCTTTACTACTTCCGCGAGACCGGCACCCAGGAAGTCAGCTCGGAAATTTTCTTCGGCCCCGCCTTCACCCTTTTCGATATCACCACTGACAGCTACGCAGCCTTCGGCCAGGCCAGCCTGCATTTCAGCGATGACCTGACCGTGATCCTCGGCGGACGCTACACCGAGGACAAGAAGACCATCGACGCGCTGGTGGGCGGCGAAATCGTCGATCGCAGCGACAGCTGGAGCGAGTTCACGCCGAAGGCCGCGGTGGAGTACCAGATCTCCGATGACATGATGGTGTTCGCCAGCTACACCGAGGGCTTCAAGGCCGGTGGTTACAATGGCCTGGCGAGCGATGCACTGGCACTCGGCACGCCCTTCGAGCCCCAGACCGTGGAAGCCTACGAGATCGGCTTCAAGAGCGAGTGGTGGGACAACCGCCTGCGCGTCAACCTGGCGGCCTTCCGCAACGAGTACGCCAGCCTGCAGCAGCAGGCGGTGACCGACGAGGGTGTTTTCATCACTGAAAACTACGACGCGGAGCACCAGGGCATCGAGGCCGAGGTGTCGGTTCAGCTGACATCTTCCGTCTTCCTCTGGGCCAACGGCGTCTACCAGGACAGTGAGTACACCGACACGGCGGCCAGCGGCGGCATCTCCACCGGTGCCCTGATCGGCAACCGCATGACCAATGTCTTCGATTACCAGTTCACCATGGGTGTCGATTACCTCCAGGACATCGGGCCCGGTACTTTGGCCCTGGGCGCCAACGTCAACACCCGTGATGACCTCTTTTCCACCTCGGACAACGCGCCCATCGGCCACGTGGAGTCCCTGACCATGGTCGATGCCTACGCCTCCTACGCCTGGGACCGCTGGAAGGTGGCGCTCTCCGGCAAGAACCTGACCGACGAGAAGTACTGGTTTACCGGCTTCGGATTCAGCCTGGTGCAGCCGCGCTATATGGCGGACCCGATGACCTGGCGAGTGGGGGTCAGCTACCAGTTCTAGGCGGGACCTCCCTCGCAACACAAGAAAGCCGGGCCCTGGGGCCCGGCTTTCTTGTATGGGGGCGTTCGCGGGTGAGCGCCCCGATGATGACCGGCCAGGCTCCCGGATTTGTTGGCGCGAATATTGCTATATCAATATATGTAATGAGCCACGACAGGCCCGGTTCAGGTCAGTTGACCCGGATCATCCCGAGAACCCCAGAACATCGCCGCAGCGCGGAAGGTATTCCCAGCCATGCTTCAAGCCCTCGACCTGAGCAACACCTATGTTGATTTCGACAACGACTGCCCGCTGTTCCACGACCTCGCCCAGCAGGACCTGAACCGCCTCGCCGAGATGTCCCGCCTGCGGGTGCTGCGGGCCGGCCAGAACCTCTGCGAGCAGAGTTCGCCCTCCGGCCGGGTGTTCAATATCGTCTCCGGCAGTGCGGTAGTTGAGCGGATTTCCAGTGCGGGGCGGCGCCAGATACTGGCCTTCGTGTTCCCGGGTGACTTCGTCGGGCTGTCCAATTCGGAGTACTTCGAGTACGGCATCCGCAGCCTTTCCGGGGTTTCGGCCTATGAATTCCCGCGCCACAGGCTGGTGGAGCTCTCGGAGGCTTCAGCGGGGCTGAAGGCGAACATCAAGAACATCCGTAACATGGTCCTGGCCCTGACCTTCGACCAGATCTTCCTGCTGGGGCAGAAACGTGCCCACGAAAGGCTGTGCTTTTTCTTCCTGCACATGCTGGAGCGCCTGCCGGGCGCGCGGCCGGATTGCATCAGGCTGCCCATGTGTCGCCAGGACATCGCCGACTTCCTCGGCCTGACCACCGAGACCGTCAGCCGTTCGGTGGCCAAGCTGAAGCGCGATGGCCTGATCAGCTCACCGACGCCACAGACGATCTGCATCCGGGATATGGAAGGGGTGCGGGAACTGGCGGATATCTCCTAGTCGCCTTCTCAGGAGTCAGCTGCCGGAAGCGGGAAGGCCTGCTGGATTGCACCGATCCAGTGCGCTTTTGTGACCTCCAGCGCGATATTCTGGGGCAAAAACTCCGCGCCCGGTATCGCGACACTGCGGGCAAATGCCACTGAATCGTTTGCAAAGCTTTCGGCAGCTTCGTAGTTCAGCGCCGCAAGCAGTCGCGCTTCGAGCCCCGCGCCGGACTTGAACAGTGCCAGCAGGTCGCGCTGCAATTCGCCTGCATGGGGAGCCCATGCCTCCTGCCGCTGGTGCCGCGCATCGCGCTGCTGCCAGTCGTGGTAGAGGGCGCGGTCGCGCAGGTAGTGCCAGGCGCGCAAGAGGTGTGCGCCGGCTGCATCGGGCTGCAGGTCCGGCAGCGTCGCCGCTTCCTCTGAACTTTCAACGCTCTCGCGGAACAGGGGGTCGCAACACAGCAGGCGGCTCCCGTCCTTCTCCAGCATCTGCAGCAGTTCCAGCGCGCAGGCACAGGCCGCGCCCAGGGCGATGATATCAACTGCTTCGATGCCGAGTTCGCGCAGCAGGGCAGCGAGGCTCGCCGCCATATCCCGCGGCGCGATCGCGGCCCCGTCGACGCGGGTTTCGCCGTGCCCGGGCAGGTCCGGGGCCAGCACCCGGCGTTCGCCGGCCAGGCCCAGGGCCAGTTCGCGAAGCGACGCGGCGTCGAGGCCGAGGTCGTGGAGGATCAGCAGGGGCCGGTCGGCGGCTTCGCCAGCGGCGTGGAGGTAGTGGAACTCGCCGGCGTCGCAGGCGGTGAAAGCGCGTTTCAGCCCGGGAGCGGTGAGCGCTGCTTTCGCGGGAGACTCGCTGGCGCTGATGTCACTTGTATGCCTATCGAGGTACTCCCGCAAAGCCGTGGGAATGTCGCCAAAGTCATCGACGACCAGGGTCTCGACCTGTTCCGGCAGGGGCGGGTAGCTGTCCACGTAGCGGCTCAGTGCATCGGGCCGGGCCACCAATAACTGCGAGGGTACCGCCAGTTGGCCCAGGTCCGGGCTGATGTCGTAGTCGAGCACTGCGCGATAGGCGGCGCGGTAGCTGTCGCCGGCCTCCATGATGTCCATGGCGCTTTCATGCATTTGCGTGTTGCTGGCGGGCCAGTGGATCCGCGACTGGGGACTGCGCTGGTACCAGGGGTAGAAATCGTGCTGGTCCTTTATCCGCGACCACAGCCAGGCGAGATGGGTGCCGTTCCATTCGGGGAGGAAGGGCTCGAAATAGCGGGCGCAAAGTTCCCGGCGCTCCGCTTCGCTGTTGATCAGCACGCCGTTGGCGACCAGGGCGCCCACCCGCCGGGGATATCGCGCGGCCAGGCGCACGCCGATGATCGCCCCGGAGTGGGAGCCGAAAACTGCAGGCTTTTCGAGGTCGAGGGCGTCGAACAGCTGCACCAGGGCGTCGACGAAATCGTCCAGGCAGGATTCCGTCGCCACCAGCTGCAGTGGGTCGGACTGCCCGTAGCCGGGCGTGTCGGGGGCGATGACCCGGAAATCCCGGGCCAGGAATTCGATCAGCGGCAGCAGTTCCCGGGAGTTGCAGGGCGACTGGTGAATCAGCACGACCGTCGGGCCGCTGCCTGCGGCGCGGTAATGTACCTGGCGGCTGTCGAAGGTGACGTAGTGGCGGCTGACTGCCGGGGTATCCATTGTGCGTCTGGTTCCGCTTGTCAGGGCTTCGTTCAGCCGGGAAGCCCAAGGTTGCCGGGCGACAGCCGCTGCTGCGGGTCGGTGTGCTGCTTGATGGCCCGCACCAGGTCCATTGTCGTCGCGTCCATGCGCTCGCGGTAGGGATAGGCCTTGGCGACCTGGAAGTTCACCGCGCCGTGCTCGACGTAGAGATCGATCAGCGCCTGCTTGAGCTGGTGTACGTACTCCCGTGCCTCGAGGTTCTTCTCGTAGACCGGTAGCTGCGCGAGGTAGTCCGCCGGCACCACCTCCCGATGGTAAGCGGTGATTTCGTCCGGCCAGTAGAGCGCCAGTTCGTAGAGGAAGCCGGAGCTGCCGACGGTGGCGAACATGCCGCCGTACCAGACGCCGAGCTTTTCCATTTCTTCCTTGCGCGCCTCGAACAGCGCCTGCAGGGCGCGGTGAAAGCCGGGCACGGCGGAGTGGGGCAGGATGCCGTGCAGCGGCACCCAGCGCTCGCCGCTCGGGCCGAGGGTGTTGTAGAAGGGCGCGAAGGGCATGCCGCGCACTACGGACGGTGCGGTGGCCGGGATCTCGCTGCCCAGGCCCGCCACCAGCTGGCGGATGCGGTGCAGGCGGCTGCGTACCTCGTGGTCGTCGACGCCCTCGACAATGTAGTGGGTCATGTAGGCCGATTTGCCCATGATCCGGCGCGCGGTCAGGCCGGCGCTGGCGAGCTGCTTCAGGCCCTCCCACCAGGAAGGGGAGCTCTTGAGAATGGACAGGGCGATCTTGAAGGTCTCCCCGGCGTTGTCCTGGCGGGCGATCTGGCCCTGGGACAGCGCGGCGTCGAGGGAGAAATGGGTATCCTCGAGTCCTTCCCGGGCGATCAGGCGCATGGATTCGTGCATCGCTTCCAGGTCGGGGAAGGCGAAGGAGGCGCTGCGGTGCGCCGGGCGGGACTTCAGCAGGGGCAGGGTGATGCGCGCCTTGATGCCGAGGGCGCCGCAGTCGCCGGTGAACAGGCCGGTGAGGTCCGGGCCGAAATAACGCAGGAAGGGCGAGGAACCCGCGGCCGCGGAACCGGTCTGTAGTATCGAGCCATCAGCGAGTACGATGTCCATTCCCAGCACTGACTGCGCGGAGATGCCATGGGCGCCCGAGCCGTGACTGATCGTGTTCTGCGACATGGAGCCGCCGACGGTGGCGATCATGCCGGAGAAGGGGCCCCAGAAGGGGGTGCGCAGCCCGCGCTCGTCGAGGGCTTCCTTCAGTGCTTTCCAGGTGACGCCGGCTTCGACGGTGACGTAGCAGTCCTGCTCGTTGATCTCGATGATCCGGTCCAGGCCACTGAGGTCCAGCAGCAACTGCTCGTCTTTCTCGGAGATATAGCCGTCGGTATAGGACGCGCCACCGCCGCGCAGGTTGAGGGTAAGTCCTTGCGCGGCACTCGCCGCAACCACTTCCTGCAATTGCTCGACGCTCTGTGGGCGCACTACCGCCAGCGGCTCGGCCAGCCGGTGGTAGACGTCGGTGTAGAAGCGCTCCCCGCTGGCGCCGGTGAGGACTTGTTCCGCTCCGACGATGGCGCTGAGTGTGTCGTGGAGTTCGCTGGTGATGGGCATAAATAGGAATCCGTGCAGCGCTTTGGCGCCTGCTAGTCGCGTGTTCTCGGCGATGCTACCGGGATGCCGCCAGCTGTCCTTGATTAATGTCATGGCGCCAGGCCGGCGTAAACGGAAACTGGTGGCCAATGAAAAGCGGGATAAGGGATCGGGGAATCCAATCGTGAAGTCTTTGAAAATAGCTGCGCTGCTGCTGGCGCTGGGTGTTGCTGCGACTGCGGCAGCGCAGGATATCGTTCCCTTCGCGGAGCAGGCAGCGCCGGCGGCCCCGGATTACAGCGAAGAGCAATCCTGGGCGGCACTGCCGGCATCTCCGGGCGCCAGTGCAGTTACTCCGCCAGGTGCGTCAGCCGCCCTCGGCGAGCGCGATGTCGACGTATTCTATATCCATCCCACCACCGATCGCAGCGCCAGTCGCTGGAACCAGCCCCTCGATGACGCCGCTGTAAACGCCTGGACCGACGGCAGCGTGATCGCCCGCCAGGCCAGCGTCTTCAACGCCTGCTGCCGTATCTTCGCGCCGCGCTATCGCCAGGCGACGGTGCTCGCCGTGCGCGCCGCGGCGCCCGGCGGCGATGGCAATCTGGCCTATGACCTCGCCTACACCGACGTGCTGCGCGCCTTCGACGACTACATCGCCAATCGCAACGCGGGCCGCCCCTTCGTGATCGCCGGTCACAGCCAGGGTGGGCTGCTGGCCTATCGTCTGTTGCGCGACAGGGTGGACTCGACGCCCCTGCAGGCGCAGCTGGTAGCTGCCTATGTGGTCGGCCTCGACCTGATGGAGGGCGATTTCGGCCGCACCTACCAGAGCCTGCAGGTCTGCGCGACACCGGAGCAGACCGGTTGCGTGGTCGGCTGGAACGCGGTCAACGGCGAGGCGGACCTCGCTCTCTACCAGAGCATGGCGGGCGCGCGTTACGCCGAGAAATACCAGACCCAGGAAGGCCGTTCCGGGGTCTGCGTCAATCCACTGACCTTCCGCGCCGACCAGCCGGAAGCGCCGGCCTCCGCCAGTCTCGGTGCGGTGCCGGGAGCCCCGGATGACACTGCCCCGCTGGCACTGCAGGTGGGTAAGGTCAGCGCGCGCTGCACCGGCGGCTACCTCGTGGTGGCGGCGGATCCGGCACTGGACCTGCAGCCCCTGCCCGGTGGCAGCATGCACTTTCACGACTTCGGCCTGTTTTACGAAGACATACGGCAAAACGTAGCCCGCCGTATCGCCGCCTTCGGCGCAGCCGGCAACAACGATTAACCCGGGCGCTCTGTAGAGACGGGGCGCCACCACAGTACATCGCCGGTGCGCAGCGTGCCGGCAAAATACGCTAACAGAGGAGCTCGGCGTAGCATGGAAAATAAATTTACTCGGCGTTCCGCCCTGCGGGGCATGGGCGCACTCGGTGCCGCGGGGCTGACCCTGCCCGCCATGGGCAGCCAGGCAGCCTCGCAGCCGGTTGTCGGCGTGGGCTCCAAACTCGGTATCAATGATTTGGACCTCTCCACCCCGGAGGCGCGCTCCAGCATCATCACCAAGGTGATGGGTAGCGTCGGCACCGAGGAAACCCACGCCTTCATGCGTTTCCACATGTACGGCTACCTGGGCGACGGCAACCTGGTGCCCCTGTTCAACCTGAACAGCTACATCCTGCAGAAGTGGAAGCAGGTGAAGCCGGGCACCTCGGAGCTCCGCCACTACGAAGTGGGCTACTACTGCGAGTTCGATACCGACAAGCCGATCACCCACTGGAAAAATCCGCACAGCGGCGAAACCATCGAGTTCGAGCCCTTCATCCTCGGTCCGATCGGTCGGCTGTATACGCCCGAGGGCATCATCGCGCCGGGCATTGCGCCCAATCCCCTGCGGGTCAACGTGATCGGTAACCGGGTCTTCGTGCCGGCCCAGTCCATCGAGTCTTTCCCCAATGTCTTTACCCCCGAGGAGTGGCCGGAAATCTCCACCGGGCCGACCGTGTACTGGGATTCCATGTACACCTTCTCCGCCAATATCGACGACGTGCTGAACCCGGAGCTGACCTGCGCGCCCGCGGAGATCCACATGCAGAACGTTACCAGCTGGCAGCCCTGGCTCGGCTTCGGCAACAACACGGGCCGCAGCATGGCGCGCGCTTTCGGCTGCAACATCTCCGGCTTCGACGCGCTGGAGCCCCAGGTGCGTGAAGGTTTCGAGAAGTTCACCCCGGCGATCTTCGATACCGACAACTGGAACGACGTGCGCTTCGATTCCATGGACTACTACAACAAGGCCAAGGCCGCGCGCGAGGCGGGCAAATCATGAGGCGTACAGGTGTAAGGCTGTTCGCCGCGTGGATGGCCATGGCTTCACTGCCCTCCCCGGCCGGGGACGCAGATGTGGACATGGAAGCGATGGAGGCGCTCTACCAGGAGCGCTTCAAGGGCACCATGGAGAATGGCGGCTATATCAAGGCCTACGAGCCCCAGGAAACGGTGCCGGGCGCCGATCCGGTCACTCCGCTGGCGGTCGCCAGTGCCGCTGAAGTCGCCATCGACAGCGCGGCCCTGGACCGCGCCGAGCAGTACGCGCGCGACAACAATTCCACTGCCTTCATCGTCTGGTACAAGGGCAAGCTGCAGCGGGAGACCTACTTTGGTGAGGTCGATGCGACGACCCCCCTGACCACCATGTCCCTGTCCAAGCCGATGACTTCCCTGGCGGTGGGTCGTGCGATCCAGCTGGGCCATATCGAGTCACTGGACCAGCCTCTCGCCGACTTCTTCAGCGAGTGGCAGGGGACGGAAAAGGAAAGCATGCTGGTGCGCCACCTGCTGGATATGCGTACCGGGCTGCTGCCCCAGGCCTACAGCACCGATCCCGACAACCCCCTGAACCGGGCCTACCTGTCACCGGTGCACGGCAAGTACATCGTCGAGGAATACCCCCTGGTCGCTGAACCCGGCAGCAAGTACGTCTACAGCAATGCCACCGCGGACATGGTGGCGGTGCTGATCGAACGCGCCACCGGGCAGCGTTACTCGGACTTTCTCGGTAACGAGGTGCTGGCGAAAATCGGTGCGGCGGGCGGCAGCCAGTGGGTGAACCGCCCCGGCGGCACGGCCCATTCAGGCTGCTGCGGCTACTTCCCTGCCCAGACCTACCTGCGCATGGCGATCGCGATTCTCGACGATGGCGTGGTCGACGGCCAGCGCCTGCTGCCCGAGGGCTATGTCGAGCAGATGATTACACCCACGGCCGAGAACCCGCACTACGGCCTCGGTATCTGGGTCGGCGGCGAGTACACCGAGCGCCGCGGCTTCGGCGGCCCCGACCACCCCGGCCCCAAGGTCCTGCACAGCGAGCCCTTCGTGGACGAGGACATCTACATGTTCGACGGCAACTTCAATCAGGTCGTCTACATCATGCCCAGCCTGGAGCTGATCGTGCTGCGGGTCGGCAAGGCGCCGCTCAAGGACCCCGAGTGGGACAACAGCTACCTGCCCAACCTGGTGGCCCGCGGACTTTAAGGAGGGTTGAACGGCTGCCGCTTGACCCTCGAATTCCCGCTGTTTTTCCTCCAATTCACTGCAAGCAAGGAAACCCAATGAGCCAGGACCTGGATCAGCAATCCCTCTCGCGCCGCTCCTTTGTCGGCGCGGGCCTCGCCGCGGCCACTGCGGCGGCAGCCACGCCGGCGATAGCCGCGGCTGCCGCGACGCCAAGCCGCAGCGCCAACCCCAACCTGAAGCCGCTGGATGTCGAAGACCCGCGGGAAAACCTCTACGGCTTCGCCAAGCTCTGGGGCACCATCGGCGACAAGGCCGTGCTCTCGGGCTACCAGGGCGTGCAGTACGCCATCGTCGGTTCCCAGCGCGCCATGCCCCTGTTTGGCTATGTCGGTTTCGGCAATATCCGCAACAAGATCCTGCCCGACGGTACCGTCAAGGTGATGGGCAAGGAGGCCGGTTATTTTACCGACCTGGCCACTGGCGAGATCATCGACCACTGGGACAACCCCTGGACCGGCGAGCGGGTCGAGGTTTTCCCCTTCCTCAACGACGCCTTCCGCGGCAGCCTGGGCCTGGAGCGCAAGGTCTTCCGGGTCGGCGATGGCGAGACCGTGAACAACGATATGGGTAAGAAATCGAAGGGCGGCGAGCCCTTCCGCCTGCCCTGGCAGGTGATCGGCGACCAGTACCTGCTGGGCTGGGACTACGCCCACGAGTACACCAACCCGGTGACGCCGGAAGGCTGGCCGAAGGCCTCCACTGGGCCGCGGGTGAACCCCTCCGAGCACTTCACCCTGTTCACCTCCCGCGACGAGATCGACGACCGCTCCACCGAGACCGCGCGCTTTACCGCGGGTTTCATGCGCCAGGCGCCCTGGTGGCCCTGGATGCTGATGGGACAGAGCGGTGTGCACGGCGTGCTGATGGGTCGCATGCACAGCTACCAGATCACCGGCGGCATGGATGACGTGCCCGCCGTCGTGCGCGACCGGGTCGAGCGCGACCGTCCGGACCTCTTCGAGGAGCCCACCGACGGTCCCGACCTCGGTGTGGTCGGCACCCTGGAGCACTACGCCAAAATGGTGCCGCCGGAAACGCCCGGATACAAACTCGAGGGCTGAAGCCCGCAGCGCCCCGTCGCCCGGCCCGCGTCGGGGCGCTGTTGTTTTCGGGCCAGTGTTGTTTTCGGGTAAATCTCCCCCGGTACGAACATCCAAACCCGCCGTAAACCAGCCCCTGGGGATGACAATTGTCATGTCGTCAGGCGGTCGAATCGTTCACTGTAATCCCCTGAAATTCTGCCCTGCCGTGCGGGTGTCCCGGTGACTTTTCCACCACTGGACACAGCCATTTTTGAATGAATGCGGCGGGTTTCAAGCATCAATCGCCGGCGCTTCGACCAGCCGGAGCGCAATTGCAACGAGGTTAAAAACATGAGCTATCGTCTGGGAGTGGACGTCGGGGGGACCTTCACCGACCTGCTGTTGATCAACGAGGAGAGCGGCGAGACCTATACCGCCAAAGTGCCTTCAACGCCGCAGGATTCTTCCGTGGGCGTATTGAACGGCGTGGCGCGCATCTGCGACGAGTCCGGCGTCGACCCGAAGCAGATCAGCCGGGTGATGCACGGCACCACCGTGGCGACCAACGCGGTACTGACCGGCAAGGGCGCCAGGGTTGGCCTGGTGACCACCAAAGGCTACGAGCAGACCCTGCAGGTGGCGCGCTCCTTCTGCCCCGGCGGCCTCGGCGGCTGGGTAAGCTTCGTCAAGAGCCCGCTGCTGGCGCCGCTGGAACTGACCATAGGCGCGAGCGAGCGCATCGGCGCCAACGGCGAAGTCGTCAGCGAACTGGACGAGGCGACCCTGCGTGCGGATCTCGAAAAGCTCCACGCCACCGGCGAGGTGGAAGCCCTTACCATCTGCTTCATCAACGCCTACGTGAACCACGCCCACGAAGTGCGGGCGCGGGAAGTCGCCCTGGAAATCTTCGGCGAGGTGCCGATTTCCATCTCCAGCGAGGTAGTGCCGGAGATGCAGGAATACGAGCGCACCGAGACCACCGTGGTCAACTCCTACGTGCGCCCGGAAGTGGCCAAGTACGTCAACAACCTGCAGAACTCCCTGGAAGAACGCATGGGCGAGGACGTACACCTGTCCATCCTGCGCTCCGACGGCGGCCTCGCCTCCGGCCGCGCCTCCGCCGAATCCCCGGTGAACCTGCTGATGTCCGGCCCCGCCGGCGGCGTGACCGGTGCGCTCTACTTCTGCACCCGCGCCGGCTACGACGACATCCTGACCTTCGACATGGGCGGTACCTCCACCGACGTGGCGCTGATCCAGGGCGCCCGCGCCAAGGTGCGCCGCGAGACCATCGTCGGCGACGTGCGCGTACGCGCGCCCTCCGTCGACGTGCGCACCGTCGGTGCCGGCGGCGGTTCCATCGCCTTCGTCCCCGAGCTGACCAAGGCGCTGCGCGTCGGCCCCGAATCCGCCGGTGCGGTGCCCGGGCCCGCGGCCTACATGAAAGGCGGTGAAGAGCCCACCGTCTGCGATGCCAACGTGGTGCTGGGCTACCTGCCCTCTGACGTGCAACTGGGCGGCGCCATGGCGATCGACCGCGACGCGGCGGAGAAGGCCGTGGCGAAAGTCGCCGATGCCATGGGCATCGACATGATGGAAGCCGCCGAAGGCATCATCCGCATCGCCAACGAGGCCATGTTCGGCGCCCTGCGCCTGGTCTCCGTCGAGCAGGGTTACGACCCCCGCGAATTCGCCCTGGTGGGTTTCGGCGGCGCCGGCCCCCTGCACGCCAACGCCCTCGGCATCCTCACCAACGCCTGGCCGGTGATCGTGCCCCCCGGCCCGGGTGTACTGTGCGCCTACGGCGACGCTACCACCCAGGTGCAGGACGAAGCGGCCCGCACCTACCTGACCATGGCGGAAGACACCGGCACGGAAAAACTGCTGGCCGACCTCGCCGAGCTGAAATCCCGTGCTTCCGAGTCGCTGATTGCCGACGGCATCGCGGCACAAGACCTCGAGGTGATCTACCAGGCTGATCTGCGCTACGTCGGCCAGGCCTTCGAGATCAGCGTCGAGTTCAGCGAGGCGGAACTGCGCGAGAAAGGTCTCGCACTGATTACCGACTATTTCGACAGCGAACACGAGAAGCTCTTCACCTTCAAGCTCGGCGACGGCCACGAGATCCTGATGATCCGCGCGGTGGCCAAGGCCAGCGCCGGCGAGATCACCCTCAAGCGCCTGGTCGACGCCGGCCTGACCCTGGCGGACTGCAAGCTGCACGACACCCGCATCTACGCCGCCGGCCAGTGGCACGATGCCGTCATCTACGACCGCAAGCTGCTGCAGGAGAACATGGTGGTGCCGGGCCCGGCCATCGTCAGCGAGATGGACTCGACCACACTGGTACTGCCGGGCTACGCGGCCCGCGTCGACAGCATCGGCAACCTGCTCATCAACCCGGCCGACGCGGCTTCTGAGTAACCACGGGGGAATTTCCAATGCCAGCGAATATTATCGAAACCAACCAGAGCCCCCTGCAGCGTGTTGACGTTGAGGGTGTCACCGTCGACATCATCGAGAACGCCCTGCGCAACGCCCGCGAGGAAATGGACGCGGTGCTGTTCCGCACCGCCATGTCTCCCGGCATCCGCGAGCAGGGCGACTGCTTCCCGATGATCGCCAACCGCGAGGGCAAGATGGTCGTCGGCCAGTTCGGCTCCTTCATCCCGGGCTTCAACAGCGCCTATAACGGGGATATCGAGGAGGGCGACATCATCCTCACCAATGACCCCTACATGTGCAACGCGGCGGTGTCCCACCTCAACGACTGGATCGTCCTGCTGCCGGTATTCAAGGAAGGCCGCCACATCGCCTGGTCGGCGATGTTCGGCCACATGTCCGACAACGGCGGCATGGTGCCCGGCTCGATGCCCATCGAGGCCACCACCATCTTCCAGGAAGGCATCCGCATTCCGCCGGTGAAACTGTACAAGAAGGGCGTGCTGCAGGAAGACATGCTGGAGATGATCCTGCACAACGTGCGCACCCCGCAGTGGAATCGCTTCGACCTCAACGCGCTGGTCGCCGCCTGTAAAACTGCCGCGCGCCGCTGCGTGGAACTGGCCGAACGCTTCGGCGACGACGTCTTCGATTCCACCATGCAGATCATGCTCGAGCGCAACCGCATGGCCATGGGCGAGATCATCAAGATGATCGTCCCCGAGGAGCCGCGCGAATTCACCGACTACCTCTGCGACGACGGCAAGGGCATGGGCCCCTACGCCATCACCTGCAAGATGTGGCGCGAGGGCGAGCGGGTGATCTTCGACTTCGAAGGCACCGACCCCCAGGCCCAGAGCTCGGTGAATTTCTTCCTCAACGAGGACATGTTCAAGATGTTCTTCGGCTCGTTCACGATCAACATCGTCGACCCGCAGATCATCTTCAACGACGGCTTCTACGACCTGGTGGACGTGCGCATCCCCCAGGGCACCCTGCTCAAGCCGAACTACCCGGCGGCCCTGTCCGGCCGTACCCACGCCCTGGGCCGCATCTTCGACATCCTCGGCGCACTGCTGGGCATGGGCGCGCCGCAGGAACTGCTCAACGCCGCCGGCTTCTCCGATTCGCCGCACCTGTTCTACTCCGGCTACGACGACAAGGGCGAGTGGTTCCAGCTCTTCCAGATCGGCTTCGGCGGCATTCCCGGGCGCCCGGTGGGCGACGGCCCCGACGGCCACTCCCTGTGGCCGGGCTTCACCAACGTACCCAACGAGTTCATCGAGTCCTACTTCCCCATGCGCATGGAGAAGTACGAGACCATCACCGATTCCGGCGGCGCCGGCCTGCACCGCGGCGGCAACGGCCTCAGCGTCGCTTACCGCTTCCTCTGTGACGGCGAGATCGGCATACACGACGACCGCTGGCTGATGTACCCATGGGGCGTCAACGGCGGCGAGCCGGGCCTGCGTTCCACAAAGCTGCTGGTGCGCGCCGACGGCTCCGAGGAATGGCTGCCTTCCAAGCGCGAGGGTATCGCGGTCAAGGCCGGTGACCTGCTGTACTTCAACACCTGGGGTGGCGGCGGCTGGGGCGATCCCTTCCAGCGCGACCCGGAACTGGTACTGACTGACGTCAACCGCGGACTGGTCTCTGTCGATGGTGCCCGCCGCTACGGTGTGGTGATTGTCGATGGCGCTGTCGATGCGGCCGCCACCGAGACACTGCGCGCCAGCATGGCTGAAGAGCGCGGCGAGATCGAGGTGTTCAACCGCGGCGGCACGATCGAGGAGATCAAGGCCCGCTGCCTGGAGGAAACCCACCTGCCGCCGCCGGTCGCGCCGACCTTCCGGCGCCGGGCCAGCTAGGGAAGGGCTGGTAGCAAACAATGGCAGACAACCCGAAAACGCTCTACGACAAGCTGTGGGAACGGCGCTGTGTCGCCACCGACGCGGAAGGCATGTCGCTGATCTACATCGACCGGCACATCGTTCATGAGGTGTCCTCCGCCCAGGCCTTCGAGGGCCTGCGGGCGGCGGGACGCCAGCCATGGCGGCGCGAGTCGATCATCGCCACGCCCGACCACAACGTGCCCACCACTGATCGCGAGTTGGGCATCGACGGCGTCAGCGACCCGGTCTCGCGCAAACAGATCATCGCCCTCGACAGCAACTGCAAGGAGTTCGACCTGCTGCAGTTCGCCCTGCAGGACCAGCGCCAGGGCATCGTCCACGTGATTGCGCCGGAGCAGGGCATGACCCTGCCGGGTACGACCGTCGTCTGTGGCGATTCCCACACCGCGACCCACGGCGCTTTCGCCGCGCTCGGTGTCGGCATCGGCACCTCCGAGGTGGAGCATGTGCTCGCCACCCAGTGCCTGCGGCAGATGAAGGCCCGCAACATGCTGGTGGAAATCGAGGGCAAGCTGCGTCCCGGGGTGACCGCGAAGGACATCGCCCTTTACGTCATCGGCAAAGTGGGCACTGCCGGCGGCACCGGCTGCACCATCGAGTTCGCCGGTGAGGCGGTGCGTTCCCTGAGCATGGAAGGGCGCATGACCCTGTGCAACATGGCTATCGAGGCGGGCGCTCGCGCCGGCCTGGTGGCCTACGACGCGGTGACCGAGGCCTACCTCGAAGGGCGGCCCTACGCCCCCGCCGGGCTAGACTGGCACAAGGCCACCGTGAACTGGCGCGAACTGCACAGTGATGCGAGCGCGCACTTCGACCACAGTTACCACTTCGACGCCGCCGACATTCGCCCCCAGGTGAGCTGGGGCACCTCCCCGGAAATGGTGGTCCCGGTGGACGCCCCGGTACCGGCCCCCGCGGATTTCGCCGACGAGACCAGGGCCGCCGCCTGTGCCTCGGCACTCGACTACATGGGGCTCAGCGCCGGCCAGGCGATCAGCGATATCCGTATCGACCGCGCCTTCATCGGTTCCTGCACCAACTCGCGTATCGAGGACATTCGCGAAGTCGCCCGTGTCGTCGCCGGCAAAAAAGTCGCGGACACGGTCAAGCAGGCGCTGGTGGTGCCGGGCTCCGGCCTGGTCAAGGCGCAGGCGGAGCGCGAGGGCCTGGATGAAATTATCCGCGCCGCGGGCTTCGAGTGGCGCGAACCGGGCTGTTCCATGTGCCTGGCGATGAACGCCGACCGCCTGGAACCCGGCGAGCACTGTGCCTCGACCTCCAACCGCAATTTCCAGGGCCGCCAGGGTATTGGCGGACGCACTCACCTGGTCAGCCCCGCGATGGCGGCTGCGGCGGCCATCGCCGGCCATTTTGTCGACATCAGTATCGAGGTAGCCCAGTGACGCCTTTTGTAAAACACCGTGGCCAGGTCTACCCTCTCGACCGCAGCAATGTGGATACCGACGCCATCCTGCCCAAGCAGTACCTGAAGTCGATCAGCCGTTTCGGCTACGGCGACTGGCTGTTCGACGACTGGCGCTATCTCGATCCGGGCGATGCCGAAACCGACACCGCCTCGCGCCGGCCCAATCCCGATTTCAGCCTCAATTACGCGCCTTTCAGTGGTGCCAGCGTGCTGCTGGCGCGGGATAACTTCGGCTGTGGTTCCAGCCGCGAACACGCGGTCTGGGCCCTGCGGGATTTCGGCTTTCGCGCGGTGATCGCGCCGAGCTTCGCCGATATCTTCTATAACAACTGTTTCAAGAATGGGCTGCTGCCGCTGACCCTGCCTGCCGAAGTCGTCGACGGACTGTTTTCCCTGGTCGCGGTGGAGCAGAATCTCGAACTGGAGGTCGATCTCGAGCAGCAAATGGTACGCTGCGGCGATTACCAGTGGCCTTTCGACATCGACCCGGCGCGGCGTCACCACCTCCTGGAGGGCCTGGACGATATCGCCGTGACCCTGGCCAGTGCCGACAGCATTCGAGAGTTCGAGAGCGAGTTGCGCCAGCGCGAGCCCTGGTTGCAGCGTTCGGCTTCCTGACGGCACAAGCACTGAAAACGGAGCGACTGAGTTTGGAAAAGATAGCCATGCGAGTGACTCGAGCGTGCAGAGCTTATCTCGCCACGACGGCCTGCACACTGGCCCTGGCCCTGACCCTGGTTGAGCCGCTTTGCGCCAGTGCCGCGCAGGAGCAGTTCCCCGTACTGAGCCTCGCCGAATTGCGCGAGAAGTACGAAGACGCCCAGAGCCGCTATCTCAGGGTTGGCGACATGCAGGTCCACTACAAGGACGAGGGTCCGCGGGATGCGCCGGTACTGCTCCTGGTGCACGGTTCAGAGAGCAGCCTACGGACCTGGGACGTCATCACCGCAGACCTGAAAGATTCCTACCGGATTATTCGCTTCGATATTCCCAGCTACGGACTCTCCGACGGCGCGACAGACAGCGACGTCGAGCATCTGGTCCCCACCGACATCCCCCTGGCACTGCTCGAACACCTCGAGGTTGAACGGGTGACTTTCGCCGGCGTCTCCAGCGGCGGCACCATGGGCATGTACCTGGCGGCGCGGCGCCCCGACATCGTCGAGCGGCTGATTCTCTCCAACAATCCCTCGGACCCCGTGGACACCAGTCACCTGGTGATGCCGCAGGCTTTTCTCGATGCGGTGGCGAGGTCCAGGGAAACGGGTTTTCGTGACCAGGCATTCTGGAACGAGTTCCTGAGCTATTTCTCGGGGGAGGCGGCGCGCATTTCTCCGCAGACCCGCGAGGAGTACTACGATTTCAACCGGCGCCCGGCGGAAAAGCATGTGATAGCCATGATCGCCCGTATCGGTGATGGCAAGCAGGCGCTAATCGAAATGAAGAAGGTGGTGGCGCCGACCCTGTTGATATGGGGTACCGCCGACCCCCTGCTACCGGAGTCGGCCGCGGAAGCGGTGACCCGCTATCTCGAGAATACGCAGATCTCGCGGGTTTACCTGCCGGATGTCGGCCACTACCCGCCGCTGGAGGTGCCCCATCGCTTTGCCCAGTTGATCGTCGCCTTTGTCGAGGCGGTGGTGCCCGCTGTAGCGGTCCCGGTTGCGGGAGAAGGGACTTAGTCCGTCTATTCCATGTCCGCGAGGTGCATGACCTCGTCGAGGTTCTCGACCCGCAGCACGTGGCGGGATGGAATCGACAGGATGCCCTCCCGCTTCAGCTTGGCGAGGGATCGGCTGACCGTCTCCACGGTGAGGCCGAGATAGTCGGCGATATCCTGGCGGGTCATGGGCAGTTCGAGCTTCCCTGGTGTCGCCCCGGGCATGCGCTGCAGCAGTTCCATGACCAGGAAGCACAGGCGCTCGTCGGCCTTCTTCTGGCCGAGCACATAGACCTGGTCGAGGGCATGGGCGAGGACGTTGGCGCTGATGTCCTTGATATTGCGCTTGAGTTGCGGCGCGTCCTCGGCGAGGGCGAGCAGTTTCTGCTGGTTGAACTCGTAGGCGGTGAAATTGCCCAGGGTCTTCACGCCGTACTCGAAATATTCGGAATTGCTCAGCCCAACGAAATCGCCAGGAAACAGGAAGGCGAGAACCTGGCGGTGGCCGGTACTGGACATACGCTCCACCAGGGCGGAGCCGGTGACCAGGTTGAAGGCGCGCTCGGCGGGGGTGTGTTGGGTGAACAGGTACTGCTGCTCCGGACAGACTTTCAGCCGGGCGATGCCGGCGAGCTGGTTCAGTTCGGCGTCACTCAGGCCCCGGTAGAGGCTGTATTCACGCCCGAATTCGGCGCTGCCGCCGGGCGGGTTTTCGGATTTCATGTCAGGCGGTCGATTTCCTGCGCCAATGAGTGGCAGAACATGGATTATAGGCCGCGCACAGGGCCAGCGAAAATCGCAGCAAAGGGACTCCGGCCCGCTCCCGGCGACAGCCGCATATTGACATATGCGGCGTATGATGAGATACATAAAGTATTAATAGTATATCAATAGTATTAATATGGAGCGACAGATGGCGCGCAGTACAGACAAGCTGAGTTTGGGCCCGATTGGTGCCGGACTGTCGGCGCGCCTGGTTTTCCTGGCGCTGCTGTCACTGCTGCCGGTGCCCGGGATGGCGGACGCTGTCGCGGAACTGGAGAAAGTTCCCTACTGGCAGCGCAGCGCCGGCTGGTGGCTCGGGACCAACAGTTACTTTGACGGCGACATGAACGTCCGCCTGCGCGAATACCACACCATCACCGGCTTCGAGTTGCGCGGTGATCGTGTCATCGAGACCGAGTACAAGTTCTACCCGCCGGGGGATGCCAGCCCTTTCCTCAGTTACGGCGAGATACCCGTGAGCCAGGGGGTGGAACTGGTCACGGTGAGTGAGCACATTGCCAGCGATGCGGCGGGTTCGGTGCGGCAGGAAACTATCCGTCCGCAGATTGTCGAATCCACTGGCATGCAAACCGATGTCGTCGCCGCGGATAGCGCGATCCGCCGGGTGATCGACCCGCTCAGCGGCTTCGAGCATTACCGCCAGTACGTCAGCCTCAATCCCCCGGAGCGGCGCTATGTGCTGAATATGGGCGTGGCATCCGACCCCAATGACCCGGATAAGGATGTAGGCGCGCTGCGTGGTTTCGCCGTATCACGCGCAGTGCGCATCGCCGCCGAGGATGTCGAGGCCGAGCGCCTGCGCCTGCGCCAGCACCATGCGGTCGGTGGCATCGTCAGCGCCGGAAGCGGTGAAAAAAGAGACGTCAGCCTGATCGACAACAACAGCCAGTGACCGCGAAGGCGCGGCGCTGAAACCCCAGAGCGAGGAACAGACTATGAAGAAAGACCACCAGCCAGGCGTCGACAATACGCGCCGGGATTTCCTGGGCATGGCCGGCAAGGCCGCTGTCGGTGCGGGTATCGCCGGCGTGGGCGCCTCCGCCCTGGCCGCCGGCAGTGAGTGTGCCAGCAAAGTCGATTACTCGACCATCAAATACGACGACAACCTCTGGAACCGTGATGCCATGGCGCGCCTGCAGGCGGACCTGGATATCGGCAAGCAGAAATTCGGCTGGTACGCCGGCACGGTCAACGGCGTTCGGGCCGGGGAGCGGGTGAAACCCCTGTTCGGTTTCGAGGGCTTCTCCTTCGCCCGCCTGCAGGACATCGGCGACGGCGTCTACCAGAAACTGCTGCGCGAAGTCGGTTTCTACACCGACCTGCAGACCGGTGAGGTCCTCGAGCACTGGGACAACCCCTACACCGGTGAACGGGTGAAAGTCGTACCTATTGCCAACGACCCCTTCAACTACAAGATCGGCCCCTACTACCCCGATCCGCCTTCCTACGGCGGCCTCAACAAGGACAAGCCGCCGAAGCGCCCGCTGCTGCTCAACTGGCGCGAAACCGGCGACGACAAGGTTTTCCTGCGCACCCCGATCCACCTGTTCTACCCCTCGGCGCTGCAGCCGGATGTGTGGCCGCGGGAATCTTCCGGGCCGATGAACCGGGTATCCGAGATGTTTACCTACGTCATCGATCGCGAGGACCTTGCCGACCCGAGCAAGACCAGCCTCGAGTACTCCGGTACCTGGTCGCGGATTACTCCCTGGCTGCCCTGGATGCTGATGGGCCAGGCCGAGGGCCACATTTACTACGACTGCATGATGGGCGGCTACAATGACATGAGAGTGCTCTCGCCCAAGGTCAAGGCCTATGCGGAAAAACACTATCCCAAGTATTTCAACGCTCCCACCGAGTACGAGGAGCCCAGCTTCTCGAGCCTGGAACACTACGCCCGCGAACAGAAGCCGGCGCCGGTGAAGAAAGCGGCGGAATGACAGGCGCGCAACGCAAACTGCCCAGGTTTCCCCGGCGTGATTGCCGGGGGTGGGGCATGGAGAACCCGGCTTGATCAACAGAAGGCAATTCATCTCCCGCGGCGCCCTGCTCGCCGCCGGTTCACTGTTGCCGCTGGGGCTGCGTGCGGCTGACGTCCCCCTCGACGTGGTAGTCATCGGCGCGGGCCTCTCGGGACTTTACGCGGCGGAGCAACTGGAGGCCGCGGGTCTCAAAGTGCAGGTGCTGGAAGGGCGCAATCGCATTGGCGGGCGCGTTTACACCATGGATGAGGTCCCGGGGCGCCCGGAGGCGGGCGGGCAGACGGTGGGCCCGACCTACGGTCGTTTTATCTTTACAGCCCTCAAGCACGGCGTGGAACTGGAAACCCTGAACTTCGGCCAGGGTTCCGAGCCGGTGCCGCAGATCATGGACATCGCCGGCCAGCGCCTGATGCCCGCCGACTGGGCCGGCTCTCCCCTGAATCCGCTGCCCGAGGCGCTGAGGCAACTGCCGCCGGACCAGGCCCTGCTGCAGCTGCTCGGCGATCCGCCCTTTGCCAACGCCGATGACTGGGCGAAGCCGTCTTTTTCCAGCTTTGACCGTTCCCTCGGCGCCTTCCTGCGCGAGCAGGGCGTGAGCGATCGCGCGGTGGATTTGCTGGGCGTGAACAACAACTACGGCCGCACCCTCGATGAAACCTCCCTGCTGATGATGCTGCGGGTGAAGGCACTGCTGTTGAAAGGCTACTCCACCCAGGGCGGTTACAAGGTGGTGGTCGGCGGCAACCAGCGCCTGCCCGAGGCCATGGCGGCAGCGTTGCAGACACCGGTTCTGCAGGGCAAGGTGGTCAAGGCCATTGCGCGGGACGGCGATGGGATGAAGGTGGGCTGTGAAGACGGCGCCAGCTATCGCGCGCGTTTTGTGCTCTGTGCATTGCCACTGCCGGCCCTGCGTGCGATCGACATTTCACCGGGCTTGCCCGGACTGCAGACGGAAGCGACGCAAAATATCGCCTACGGCAAGGTGACTCAGTTGCACCTGAAGGTGAAATCCCCCTTCTGGAAGGGCACGGGTTTCATGCCGAATATCTGGTCGGACGGCCCGATTGAGCGGGTCTTCGCCACCGACCCGGAAAAAACCGGCGAGATCACCAACCTGACCATCTGGATCAACGGCCAGGGCGCGGAGCGCTACGAGGGCATGGCACCCGAAGCCCTCGAAGCGGCGGTGATGGAGCAGTTCTACAAGGCCATGCCGGAAGCGAAAGGCAGTGTCGATGTCAGTACTGTCTGGTCATGGCAGGATTCGCGTTTCAGCGGAGGCTCTTTCGCCGTGTGGCAGCCGGGGCAGATCACGCGCTATGCCAATGCGCTGCTCCAGCCCCATGGCAACCTTTTCTTCGCCGGCGAGCATACTGCCCGCTGGGCGTCCGGCATGGAGGGCGCCCTGGAATCCGGTGAGCGCGCCGCCGGCGAAATTATTTCCCGTGTTTAAGTATTCAGGTAGATCAGTTATGCAATCGAAGATTTTCCGGGGCCTCGCCCTGACCCTGTCCCTGGCTTCTGCGCCCCTGTTCGCCGCTGAAGGCGGTGAGCAGCCCTCGCCCCCTACGGGGGCGGTGGTGTGCTTCAGCTGCCACGGCAGTAACGGTATCAGCACCAGCGGCCTGTGGCCCAACCTGGCGGGGCAGAAAGCGCCCTACCTGGTAAAGCAGATGAAGGATTTCAAAAGCGGTGCCCGCAAGGACCCGATGATGAGCCCGATGGCCATGAGCCTGAGTGACGAGCAGATCACCGCGATCGCCGAATACTTCTCAGGTTTGTAGTTCGCGGTATCATGGCAATGATTGCAGGAGTTTATTGATGTCCATGCCCCTGGCGACAAGCGGACTGCTGGAACAGCTTTCCGGCTGTCTCGGCGAGGAGCACGTCCTCACGGATGAGTACTCGTGCCGATTCTATACCCAGGACGTCTACAGCGAGGGCAGTCCTGCGCTGGCCGTGGTGCGACCGGCTTCGACGCAAGAGCTGTCCGCGGTGGTGCGGGCGACCACCGAGGCAGGGTGCGCCATTATTCCGCGCGGCGGCGGCATGTCCTATACCAGCGGCTATGTGCCTTCGGAAGCGCAGAGTGTGATCGTTGACACCGCGCGCATGTCCCGGGTGCTGGAGATCAACACCGAGGACATGTACGTCACCGTCGAGTGTGGCTGCACCTGGCAGGCGCTGCATGAGGCACTGGCGGACACCGGATTGCGCACGCCCTACTGGGGAACGCTCTCCGGGCGCTACGCCACCGTCGGCGGCGGCATCTCGCAGAACGCGATATTCTGGGGCTCCGGCCAGTTCGGCAGTGCAGCCGACTCGGTGATCGGCCTCGAAGTAGTGCTGGCGGACGGCTCCGTCCTGCGCACCGGTTCTGGCGCCCAGGTAAATGGAACGCCGTTTTTCCGTCACTACGGGCCGGATCTCACCGGCCTGTTCACCTGCGACACCGGAGCGCTTGGCTTCAAGTCCGTCATTACCCTGCGCCTGATTCCGCAACTCCCGGCGAAGGAATACCTGGCCATGGACTTCAAGCGTGGCGAAGACGCGCTTGCGGCGATGAGCGAAATCGGCCGCAAGGGCCTGGCCATGGAATGCTTCGGTTTCGATCCTTTCCTCCAGTCCCAGCGCATGAAACGCGAGAGTCTCGCCGCCGATGTGAAATCCCTGGCGGGCGTTATGAAAAGTAGCGGTTCCGTGTTCGGCGCGCTGAAAGACGGCGCGAAAGTCGCACTCGCTGGCCGTCGCTACATGAACGAGGTGGAGTTTTCCATCCAGGTGATCATCGAGGAGCGCTGCCCGGAGGCCGCGCAGCTGATGGCGCGACAGGTGCGGGAAATCATCGCACGCTACAATGGCCGCGAGATCGAGAACAGCATTCCCAAGATCGTCCGCGCCAATCCTTTCGGTCCGGTCAACAACATGGTCGGTCCCGAGGGCGAGCGCTGGGTGCCGGTCCACGCACTGTTGCCGCATTCCAAAGTCGTTGCCGGCTTCCAGGGGGTCGAGGCAATCAAGCAGCGCCACGCCGCCCTGATCGAGGAGCATGGCATCGGCATGGGCTACCTCTTTGCGACGGTCTCCACCAACTGCTTCGCCCTGGAGCCGGTGTTCTTCTGGCCGGATGAGCTGAACGAGTTGCATCGCCAGAGCATTACCCCGGATCACCTCAAGCGCCTGAAAGGCTTTCCCGCCAACGAGGCATCCCGGGCGGCGGTGGCGACCATTCGCCAGGACATCATCGAGCTGTTTACCGGGATGGGCGGGGTGCACCTGCAGATTGGCAAGAGCTATCGCTACCGGGAGGGGCTGGATGCCAACAGCTGGAAGTTGCTGAGTTCGATCAAGGGGCTGCTGGATCCGCAGGGCCGGGTGAATCCGGGTTCCCTGGGCTTGTAGGAAGGGGCGGGAAAAAGCGACAAAAGGCCAAAAAAGGCCCAAAAAAGGGGTCAGAGTTTATTACTCTGACCCTTTTTTTGGCCTTTTTTGGCCTTTTTCGGCCTCTTTCCCGTCTACGTTCTGATTGGTGCGGGGGAGCTCCGAACAGGGGTCAGAGTCGCGACTCTGACCCCGCACTGGAGTTGATCCTGCGTCAGAAGCGGTAGCTGAAATCCACGCCATAGGAACGCAGCGCCGAGGGGTGGTCGAAGCTGCCGCCGAATTCCGGCGCCGGAATCACTTCCTGCAGGTAGGACTCATCGGTCAGGTTGCGCCCCCAGGCAGTAAGCGACCAGCTCTCGGACTCCAGGCCCACGCGCAAGTCGATTGTGTCGTAGGGGTCGCGGGAGGACTTGGAGAAGTCCTGGTTGAAGCCCGGCCCGAAGAAGGCGTTCCAGATCGTCGGGGTCTGCTCGCCCTGCAGGGTATGGAACCAGGTCTCGCCCACGTACTGCCAGTCCAGGCGGCTGACAAGGTCGATACCGCCGGTGAGCGGCAGCACCCACTCCACGCCGAGGTTGGCGGTGGTGTCGGGGGCCTGCGGTACTTCGTTGCCCTCGGAAAGCGGACGACTGCGGTTCTTCACGATCTCCGAGTCGAGCAGGCCGATACCGCCGTAGAACGAGAGGCCCTGCGCGGCGAGGAAGCTGAAGTCGGCCTCCACACCCTGCACGTACATCTCGTCGATGCTGGTGACCGAGCGCAGCAGGCCGAAGGGGCCGGCGAAGAACTCGAAGAACTGGTTGTCCTCGACATCGGTGCGGAAGATGGCGGCATTGAGGCGCAGCCGGCGGTCGAGGAACTCGGATTTCATCCCCAGTTCCCAGGCTTCCGATACTTCCTTGTCGTAGTCGTCGGTGACGGTGAGCCCCGCGCCCACCGCTTCGCCCGGGCCGCCGTAACCGGCGTTGAACCAGTAGTTGATCAGGTCCTCGGTGCCCACCGAGTTGAAGCCACCGCTGCGGAAGCCGACACCGTAGCTGGCGTAGAGATTGATGTTGTCGGTCGCCGCCCAGTTCAGGCTGACCTTGGGCTGGAACTGGGTGTAGGTGTCATCGCGATCGGGAATCCCGTCGGGGTTGTTGGCATAGGCGGGGTTGAGCGGACCCGGTTCGCCGGTGAGCGGGTCCAGCAGGTTGACGTTGAGCCCGGAGTTGCTGACGTTGGGCACCTTGTTGGCGACCTCCCGTTCCTCGCGGTCATAGCGCGCGGCGAAGGCCAGTTCCAGGGTGTCCGTCAGGTCAAATTCGAGCTGGCCGTATACTGCGTAGACCGAGGTATTGAAATCGTCCCAGAACAACAGGTCGGTAGGATTGGGGCCGGTGACGGGGACGTAGGGCGCGCGGGTAAAGCCCTGGCCCTGGTCGGCGCCGTAGGCGACCACGACCTCGCGCTCGATCTCCGCCAGGTAGATGCCGCCGATCCAGCGCAGGGGCTGGTCCGCCGGCGAGCTCAGGCGGGCGTCGAAGCTGAGGTCCTCCTGGTTGCGCTCCTGGTACTGGTAGCCGTCACAGGTGGTGGCGGTGTAGGGGCCGTAGACACCCTCGAAGTCCTGCCCGGGGGGCAGCACGAGGAAGGGCGCGAGAACATCGCCGAAGAGGTCGGGCCGGGTGAAGCTGTTGAGTGTCTCGCGATCGCTCTGGCAGGAGGGTGTGACCTCATAGCCATAGAAAGAAGCGCTGGTGCCGTCGGAGAGCAGGTATTCCTCCAGGTTGTTGTAGGCCAGGCTGGCACTGAGGTCGGCGAAGCCGAGGTCCCAGTCCGCCTTCACCGCGAACTCGGTGGTTTCCTGTTCGTTCTCTCCCGGCACGTTGAAGGTGAAGTCGAAATCCAGCTCGTTCACATCCTTGAAGTATTCCGGCGAACCCAGTACGTCAATGAAGGCCGGGATGGCGAAGGCGGCGTTAAAATTGATCGCGCCAGCCTCGGCCTTGGAGTAAGCGGCGCGAAAATCCAGTGACAAGTCTTCGTTGACGTTCCAGATTACGCGCGCGCGGGTGCTGGAGTCCTCGAGGAAGTCCACCGCGTCGTCGGCGCCAGTGAAGATGTTCTTGTAGAAACCATCGGTCTTGCGGGTGCTGACTGCCAGGCGTGCCAGAAGTGTGTCCTCGATCAGCGGACCGCTGATGACGGCGTTGGCTTTATAGCCATTGTTGTTGGAGGCGCCGCCGGTCAGGCGCCCCTCGAACTCGTTGCCTGGCGCCTTGGTGGTGACCAGAACGGCCCCGGCGACGGCGTTGCGGCCGTAGAGCGCACCCTGGGGCCCCTTGAGGACTTCGATCTGCTGTACGTCGAAGAGCTCCTCGTTGAAGCTGTTGGGATTGGTGCTGAGAATGCCGTCGACCACATAGGCGAAAGTGGATTCGGCGTCGCGGGTGGATACCACGCCGCGGATACTGACCTGGGTGTCGCCGATATTACCCGAATCCACCAGGGTGACGTTGGGGATCAGCCCGATGAAGTCCCCGGCGCGCTCTATCCCGGCGCGCTCGATGGTGCTCTCGTCGATGGCGCTGATGGCGATGGGCACATCCTGCAGGTTTTCCGTGCGTTTGCGCGCGGTAACGACGACTTCTTCGACTGTCAGCCCTGCGGACTGCGCCTGAACCCCCGCGCTGCCTGCCCAGGCGGCGCTGGCCGCGAGCAATCCTGTGACGATCCTGTTGCTTTTCCTGTTCATTCCCCTACCTCCAGGCTGGTGCGTGCCTTGAACATTGAATCGGATGAGAGGCCGTTGCCGGTTTTGGATGGCGTGAAAACGCGAAGGCGCTGCGGAAGCACCACGGCAACAGCGCTCGTTCGATAATCCTATAGGTATTTTGATATATCAATAATATTTAAGCTCGGCGGCTGAATTTTGTATGTGCCAGAGAATTTCGGGCAAAAAAAACCCGCCTCGGGGGCGGGTTGCAGAATCAGGGGGACTGCCAGTTTGAGATCAGAAAGGTTTGGTCGCGCCGAGGAAGCCAACACTGGCGATGCCGATCCAGTAGAGATAGGCAATATAGCGGGAGAGGACGATCTGCTTTTCCAGTCGCGCTTCCAGCACCGGGTCTTCGCGTTCGGCCAGGGCGCGGAAGATGCGGGTCCATTCGCGCATCACGTAGCGCAGCCAGAGGCCGATCACCAGCAGTCCGGAGAAGATCAGGATCTTGGTGGAGTACCAGAGCTGGCCGGAGCCGCCGGCGAAGGGGCCGTGGCCGAGCAGGGAACTGACAGCCGCGATCACCAGCACCGGGATAAGGATGTAGCGAATCGCCTCGTCGCACTTGGTCAGGCGGATGCCGAGGTCGGTTTCGCGGAAAAAGAAGGCGGACCAGCACAGGGCCAGCCAGGCGGCCAGCGCGATCCACACGCCGACAAGGAAGGCGCCGCCCCAGGGCTGAACCCCCCAGAAATAGCCCATGTGCAGGCCCAGCGGCAGCAGCAGGATGATGCCGGTACGGGCGAGGATGTCGATACGGTAGGCGGTCTCGAGGTGCCTCCGGCGCTCCTCCATGGACAGCTTGCGGTTGACGATATTGTAGGCGGTCTGGAACACCCCCCATTCCCCGCCGAGCCAGTAGACCATGGCGAGAATGTGCAGCCAACGCAGGATTGCGAGTTCCATAATATGTTTCCTCTCGGGCGGGCACACTGCCACCAGTGCGCCGCATAAAAACTCTGTAAATATAGCTCGCTAGAACTGCGCGTAGACTAGGCCCTGGAAGTTTTGCCTACCTTAACAATTGTCAAATGGGAGGGGGGTGTTTCGTCGTAGTGTTACCTGCACATACACAGCGATTGAATCCACAAAACCTAATGATATATAATTATATCAAACGAGAGTGGGGTGAGAGTCGCGGGAGATGCCACGGCGGGGAACATGACAAAGACATTATTCGAAAAGCTCTGGTCTGACCACGAGGTCGCGAGACTGGAAGACGGCGACTCCCTGGTCTATATCGACCGCGTCTTCCTCCACGAGCGCACCGGCTCCGTTGCCCTTGAAAGCCTCTCCAGCGAAGGGCGGGTGATCCGCGCGCCTTCGCGCGTATTCTGCAGTATGGACCACATCGTCGATACCCTGCCCGGGCGTGGCGACGAGACACTGGTTCCCAATGGCAGGAACTTTATCCAGTCCACCCGCCAGGCCTCACGCCAGGCGGGTATCCGCCTCTTCGACGTCAACGACAGTGAGCAGGGCATTGTGCACGTGGTCTCGCCCGAACTGGGCATTGTGCAGCCGGGTTCGACCCTGGTGTGCCCGGACAGCCACACCTGCTCCCAGGGCGCCCTGGGCGCGCTGGCCTGGGGTATCGGCTCCAGCCAGGCGGAGCACGCCATGGCGACAAATACCCTCGTCGTGAAGAAGCCGCGCACTATGCGGGTAGTCTTCAAGGGTGAACTTCCCAGGCTGGTGACCGCCAAGGACATGATCCTGCACCTCATCGCCCGCTACACCACCGCCGGCGGCGCGGGATACGCCATCGAATTCGCCGGTGACGCGGTCTCGGCGCTGGATGTAGAGGGCCGGCTTACCCTGTGCAATATGGCAGTGGAGTTTTCCGCCTTCACCGCCCTGATCGCTCCCGACGAGAAAGTGATTGATTACCTGAAGGGCAGGACCTACGCGCCCGGCGCTGAAAACTGGGAGCACGCGGTGGAATACTGGCGCAGCCTGCGTTCCGATCCGGATGCGGTGTTCGATCGCGAGATCGAAGTCGATTGTTCGCAGCTGGCGCCTTTTGTCAGTTGGGGAACCAGCCCGCAACAGGCCTGTGAAGTCAGCGCCAGCGTGCCCGAAGTCGACGGCAGCCTTGAGGAGGTCGACCAGCGCACCCTGCGCAAGGCGTTCGACTATATGGATCTCAGGCCGGGGCAGGCGCTGCAGGAACTGGCCATCGACGGGGCCTTTATCGGTTCCTGTACCAACAGCCGCATCAGCGACCTGCGCGAGGCCGCCGCCATTCTGCAGGGGCGCAAGGTCGCATCCGGCGTGCGCGCGATCTGTGTGCCCGGTTCCCAGGCGGTGAAGCGCCAGGCCGAGGCCGAGGGCCTCGATCGGGTTTTTCTCGACGCGGGATTCGAGTGGCGGGAGCCCGGCTGTTCCATGTGCTTCTATGCCGGTGGTGAAGGTTTCGGCGCGCAGCAGCGCGTGGTGACCAGTACCAACCGCAATTTCGAGGGCCGACAGGGGCCGGGAGTACGCTCTCACCTCGCCAGCCCGGTAACCGTCGCCGCGTCTGCCATTGCCGGGCGCCTGGCCGACCCCAGGGAGTATCTGCCGTGAAAAAGTTCACCGTTCACCGGGGTGTCGCGGCGCCGCTGCTGCGGGTCAATGTCGATACCGATGCGATCATTCCGTCCCGGGAGATGAAGCTGGTTTCCAAGCAGGGACTGGGGGAAGGGCTGTTTGCCGCCTGGCGCTATACCTCGCCCGGGGGGCGTGATCCCGAGCCGGGCTTCGTTCTCAATCGGCCCGAGTACGCCGGCGCCAGTATTCTCCTGTCCGGACGTAATTTCGGCTGTGGCTCGTCGCGGGAACACGCAGTCTGGGCCCTGGCTGAGTACGGTGTCCGAGCGATTATCGCGCCGAGCTTCGGGGTGATATTCCAGGGCAACTGCGAGCGCAACGGTATCCTGCCGGTGGTGCTGGATGACGCCGCCGTGCAGGCCATTGCGGCGGAAGTCGAGCCCGATCCGCAGAACTGCCAGGTCGAAATCGACCTCGAGCGGCAGCAGGTCGTTTCCCCGTGCGGGCACAGCTACAGCTTTGACATCCCGCCTTCCAGCCGCCAGATGTTGCTGCAGGGGCTGGACCAGATCGGCAGCACGCTGTGCCGCCTCGATGAAATTGAAACCTTTGAGCAGGGCCTGCGCCAGCGCAGGCCCTGGCTGTTCGAGATATGAAAGGCCCCGGGCGGACTGAGTCAATGCACACTTTCGAATTTACCAGCGCGCCGAAGATCGTGTGCCGGCCAGGTGCCAGTAGCGAACTCGCCGAGCATTGCACGTCCCTCGGGATCAGTCGCCCGCTGTTGGTTACCGATGCCCCCCTGCTGGCGACGGGCCTGCTGGACCCGGTAATTGCCTCACTGCAGTCGGCGGGCCTGCCTGTCGAGATCTTCTCTGAGGTCCAACCGGACCCGCCCGAGGCGGTTGTCACTGCCTGCGCTGAACGGGCGCGTTCCTGCGGGGTGGATGGCGTTATCGGCTTCGGCGGCGGCAGCAGCCTGGATGTGGCCAAGCTGATCGCGGTACTGCTGTGTTCCGCGGATTCGGTGAGTGACTATTTCGGTGTGGAGCAGATTCGCGGCAAACGCGCACCGTTGATCCTGGTGCCCACCACGGCCGGCACCGGTTCCGAGGTGACCCCGATCTCCATTATCACCACCGGTGAGAGCACCAAGGCGGGGGTCGTGTCCGCGAAACTGTTGCCGGACCTGGCCCTGCTTGATGCCGAGCTGACCCTCGGCCTGCCGCCGGCCGTTACCGCGGCCACCGGCGTCGACGCCATGGTGCACGCCATCGAGGCTTACACCAGCGCGCATCGCAAGAACGCCTATTCCGACATGCTGGCGCGGGAGGCCCTGTCGCTGCTCTCGGCCAACCTGGTGGAGGCCGTGCGCAACGGCGCCAATCGCGAGGCGCGATCGCACATGCTGCTGGGTTCGATGCTGGCGGGGCAGGCCTTCGCCAACGCCCCGGTGGCGGCGGTGCATGCACTGGCCTACCCCCTGGGGGGGCATTACCACATCTCCCACGGCCTGAGTAATTCCCTGGTCCTGCCACATGTCCTGCGCTTCAACGCAGAGCAGGCCGAAGCGCGCTACGCTGAGTTGCTGCCCTGCATCGGCGTCACCGGCAGCGGCGATGTCGCCGCGGACTGCGCGTCCTTTATCGCCTGCATGACTGTGCTGATCGATGAGGTAAGCCTGCCCGTGCGCCTGCGCGATGTCGGCGTGCCTGAAGCGGACCTGCCAATGCTGGCGGCGGACGCAATGCAGCAGCAGCGTCTGCTGGTGAACAACCCCCGGCCTGTTGCACTGGACGATGCGCTGTCCATCTACCAACAGGCCTACTGAGGCGGGGCAAAGCGTCCCGCCTGAACCAAGCGAGTATTCCCGGAGCAAGTAACAGCACATGGCAACTTCAGTATTCAAGGACAAGCTCGCCGCCGGCGAGTTTATTTTCGCCCCTGGCATCCAGGACATGATCACCGCGGTGATGGCGGACCGTGTCGGCTTCGACGTGGTCTACGCTTCAGGCTACTGGCTCACCGCCTCCGCCTACGGCCTGCCGGACGCCGGTATTGTCAGCTACACACAGATGGTGGACCGGGTCTCTACCCTGGTTCGAACCACCAAAGCCGCGGTCGTGGCGGACGCCGACACCGGCTACGGTGGCCTGCTCAACGTGCATCACACGGTGAAGGGCTACCAGGAGGCGGGTGTCTGCGGTATCCAGCTGGAGGACCAGGAGTTCCCGAAAAAATGCGGGCACACGCCCAACAAGCGCCTGGTGTCCTGCGAGGAAATGGTCGAGAAGATCCGCGTCGCCGTGGATGCGCGCACCGACCCCAACCTGCAGATTATCGCTCGCACCGACGCCCGCCAGTCGGAGGGCCTCAGCGGCGCGATCAAGCGCGCCCAGGCTTACCGCGAGGCGGGGGCCGACGTGACTTTCGTCGAGGCCCTGCACTCCGACGAAGAAATGCGCACCGCCTGTGCCGAGGTCGATGGCCCGGCGATGGCCAACATGTCCAACGGCGGCATGACCCCGATGCGCAACATCGAGGAGATGAAAGCCCTGGGCTATAACTTTGCCATCGCGCCTTCCCTGACCAGCCTGGCATCGGCCTGGGCAGTGGAACACGCCCTGCGCGAGGCGCTGCGGCAGGGTGGTTCACCCCAGCCCGAGGGTGTTCCCATGCTCGATTTCAAGGAATTCTGCTCCCTCATCGGTTTCGAGGAAGTCTGGGAGTTCGAGCGCAAATGGGCGCGGGATTGAAGCATAGACAGGCAACAGTGGAGCCAAGAGCATGACTGAAAATGCAGCAGACAACTACGCCGGCGTTTACGGCAACCGGATCGGTTTCGGCAAGCGCCCGGCCCTGGTGCTGATCGACTTCGTCGAGGCCTACTTCGATCGCGAGTGCGATCTCTACGCGGACGTGGAAGCGGAACTCGCCTCCGCCATCCGCCTGGTCGAAGTGGCGCGCCAGCAGGGCATCCTGGTGGTCTACACCAAGGTCGAGTATCACCCCAGCGGGATCGATGGCGGGCGCTTTTTCGAGAAGACCCTGCCGCTGCGCCACCTGGTCGCCGGCTCGCCCATGGGCGCGTGGGCGAAGGGCCTGGCGCCTGCGGACAACGAACTGGTGGTTACCAAGCAGTACCCCAGCGCCTTCTTCGCTACCTCCCTGGCTTCGACCCTGACAGCCCAGGGGATCGACAGTGTTATTCTCACCGGCCTCACCACCAGCGGTTGCGTGCGCGCCAGCTGTGTCGACGCCTGTTCCCACGGCTTCATCCCCATCGTCGTCGCCGATGCCTGTGGCGACCGCCACCAGGCGCCCCAGGAGGCCAACCTCTTTGACATGAACGCGAAGTACGCGGATGTGGTGTCGGAAGCAGAGGCGATCGAATACCTCGAGGGACTTTCGGCGTAAATCAGGGCCCGGCCGCCAGAGTGGGGCAGGGCAGGGAACTTGGTATGACTCTCAATCGCAAGCTGTGTCTCAGGCGCAATATTCGGCAGGGCGAGGCCGTCAGTCTCGATCTCTTCGATATCCGCGAAGAGCAAGTGCCGGAGCCCGCAGAGGGCGAATTCCTGGTGAAGACTGCCGCGCTGGGTTTTTCCCCGGCGCAGCGGGCCTACCTGATGGGCTCAGAGAGCCGCTTTCACGAACCCATCGCCATCGGCGAGGTGATGCGTGGCCGCGGCGTTGGTCATGTCGTCGCCAGTCGCCATCCTGACTTCAAGGAGGGTGAAGTGGTCGCCTGTTCCACCGGCTGGCAGGATTACTCCGTGCAGAGCGGCGACCTGGGCAGCATGCTGGTGAAGACCCTGCAGCGGGTAAGTGATCCCCAGGACCCTCTCTACCTGCATCTCGGCATTCTCGGTTCCTCGGGTTTTTCCGCGTATTTCGGTTTTCTCGATATTGGCAAACCCAAAGCTGGCGAAACCGTGGTGGTTTCCGCGGCGGCGGGTGGCGTGGGCTCGATCGTCTGCCAGATCGCAAAGCTCAAGGGTTGCCGCGTGGTAGGCATCGCCGGCGGCGCGGCGAAGTGCGCCTGGTTGAAGGATGTGGTGGGGGTTGATGAAACCATCGATTACAAGGCCGACGACCTCGACCAGAAATTCCAGCAGTACTGCCCCCAGGGCATCGATGTGTATTTCGACAATGTCGGTGGCGACACCCTGGACGCCGCGCTGCAGAATATCGCGCTGCGCGGTCGCGCGGTGATCTGCGGCATGATTTCCACCGAGTACCACGAGCCGCCGTTACCGGGGCCGCGCTACTATTACAACCTGATCTACCGGCGCGCGCGTATGGAGGGTTTTTTCGTCTGGGACTATCACCAGCAATTCCCGGCTGCCGAGCGGGAACTGATCGACTGGTACAAAAGTGGAGCCCTGAAATCGACCGAGGTGGTCTACGAGGGGCTGTTGAGTGCGCCGGATGCGCTGCAAAGCCTGTTCTCAGGCGCGGACTGCGGCATCCGGGTGGTAAACATGTAGCACTGTGTCAGGTGTTATTTTTCGGGCGCCTTTCGGCGCCCTTTTTTTTACCTGATTTTCATGCGCGACTCGCCGAAGCTTCAGGCCTCGTCGATGGTCAGGTCCATCTGGTACTGGAAGTGCTCCGGGTTGTAGCGCACGTGCAGGAAGTCCATCAGTTGCTCGCTTGAGTCATAGGAGCGCCGCACCATGCTGAGCAGTGGAATGCCGGGTTTGATGTTCAGGGCCCTGGCAACATCCTCGCTGGCGGAGATCGCGGTCAGGGTCTGTTTCACGTGGGTAATGTTGATGCCTTGTTCGCGAAATATTTCCAGGCGGGGCGTTGTTTCCAGTTTCTTGTTCGAAGGCTTTTTCTTCAGGCCTACCGTCCAGCTCTCGTAAAAGCCGAAGGGCTCGCCATCGCGGGAGCGCACCCGCACAATGCGCAGGGCGGTATCGCCAGAGTCCAGTGAGAGTTCGCCGCGGATTTCCGCCGGTGGCTGTAGCCGCGCTACCTCGATGACCCGGACCTCGGTTTGCCGGGCCATGCTTTCGATTTCCTGCAGCATGCCTACCAGGGGCGCTTTGACCGGCCCCGGCGTGTACTTGAAGATCACATGGGAGCCTTTGCCGCGCCGGCGCTCGACCAGTTTTTCCGCGGCCAGTTCGTCCATCGCGCGCTTGGCGGTAATTCGCGAGACGCCGAAGGCATCCGAGAGCTGCTGTTCGGTGGGCATCAGTGTCCCGTTGGGGAGGGTGCCGTTGAGGATGAGGTTTTTCAGCAGGCTGTAGAGCTGGTAATAGAGAGGGGAATGGCTGTCCGGATCCAGGGCCTTCCGTTGCTGTGGACTGATCAGTAGATCGATGGAGCTCATTACTATCGTTCTCGCTCTTTGCTCGTATAAGGGTATAATGTTATAGCAAATAATACATTGTGACTATTGATATCTCGCGGCTTGCGCGGGTTTATCGCGAATCCATGGTGTTCAGGCTGCCGCACGGTTTTCCACGGCGGGCAATTCGGCTTCCGCTTGAGGTTGTCAATTAGAGTTAATGATATTACATTAGGTCATATTATTGGCCTGTATGCCTGTCGCCCCATCGGCGCCGGGGAAAGCGACGAGAGGCGGAGAAAATAGGAATGAACAAGTATTACCCCTGGATTATCGCCTTGCTCGCTTGCGTGGTGCTGCTGGTCAGCAACGGTATGAGCATTACCGGGCTGTCCGTGTATGACGAATCGATCCTCGATGAATTCGGCTGGACCCGCGGCGAACTCAAGTTCAGGGATATGGTGACCTTTTCCACCAGTGCGCTGCTGGCGCCTTTCGGCGGCGTGTTCATCGACCGCTTCGGCGTTCGCCGCTGCATGCTGTTCGGCTGGCTGGTTCTCGGCGGGGCCTATTTTGCCTACAGCCAGATGGACTCGTTGACCACGCTCTACCTCGTGCATGCCGCCCTCGGCCTGGTGCTAGTACTGTGCGGACTCAACCCGGCGGTCATCCTGGTTTCGAGCTGGTTCGAGGGCAAGCGCGGTGTCGCCATCGGCATTACCCTGGTCGGGACCAGCCTGGGCGGGATGGTGTTTCCCCAATACGGTACCTTCATGGCGCAGTCCGCCGGCTGGCGCGAGGCGATGAACTGGGCGCTGATCTTTCCCGCGTTCATGTTCGTGCTGGTCTTCCTGCTGGTGCGCGACAAGCCCTCGCAGCTCGGTATGCAGCCGGTGCAGGAAAGCGCTGAGGGGAGCGGCTCGAAGGGCATGGCGGTAGGTGCTGACATGGAATACCTGGAAGCCCTGAAAACCCGGACCTTCTGGGCACTGGCCATCACCGCGATGACCACCTTTTACACCGTGCTCGGCGTCCAGGCCCACCTCTTCCTGTACATGCGCGACCTGGAATTCGACGCAAAAACCGCCACCAATGCCATCAGCGCCTTTTTCGCCTGCGCGGTGATCGGTAAATTTATTTTTGGCCTCTTGTCGGACTACCTTAATTTCAAGAAGGTGTTCCTCGGCAACGTCGTGGTGATGTTCGCCGGCGCCCTGTGCCTGGCCTACCTCCACGGCGAAGTGATCTGGGCCGCAGTTGCCCTTTTCGGCCTCGGTTGGGGGGGCGTCTACACCACCTTGCAGCTCTCTGCGGTGAACTGCTTCGGCCTCAAGTCAGCAGGCAAGATTCTCGGCACCATTACCGTGCTGGACTGCTTCGGTGGCGGCCTCGGTATCTGGCTGACCGGCGTCTTCTATACGCGATACGGCAGCTACGACATCGCCTTCCAGGTTTTTGTCGCCCTGATCGCCATTGCCGCAATCGCCATTACCCAGGTGCGCCAGCCGGCGCCCCGCGCGGCTCAGTTAGCCACCGCCTGAACCCGGTCCTCGGCCTGACTAATATCATGGTCGCCGGCGGGCGTCGCTGATAGCTTCTCCCCCTGATGTCGGCCCGTTCTTCTCGCCGGGCCGGATTGTAGATCCACCTGGAATTTCCTTATGACTGAAACAAGCAACCTGCAGGTAAAACTCGCCACAAGCCCGGAAGGTGAGCCCGTGCCGGGCGATTTTGAAGTGGTGGTGGGCCCCGTACCCGAAGCCGGCCCGGGCGAAGTGCTCTGCCAGACCCTGTTCCTGTCCCTCGATCCCTACATGCGCAGCCAGATTGCAGGCCGCCACATCTCCGGTGCCATCAAGCCGGGTGACGTGATGCTGGGAGAAACCGTCAGCCGTGTGCTCAGCAGTGATTGCGAGGAATTCCAGCCGGGCGACGTGGTGCGTTGCCCCGGTGGCTGGCAGCAGTATTCGGTTCATGCGCCGCAGGCCCTGAGCCCGGTAAGTGACACCGGGATCGCGCTCTCCAATTACCTTTCGGCGCTGGGCATGCCGGGCCTTACCGCCTACGCGGGCCTGGTCTGGCTGGCCGCGCCGAAAGCGGGGGAAACGGTCGTGGTACCCGCCGCAACGGGCGGCGTTGGCGCCATGGTGGGGCAACTCGCCAAGCTGCGCGGCTGTCGCGTGGTTGGCATTGCTGGCGGTCCCGACAAGTGTCGCCAGGCGGTGGAAGAACTGGGTTATGACGCCTGCATCGATCGCAAGGCCGGCGACATGGATTTCCTTGCCGTCGAACTCGACCGACTCTGCCCCGAGGGTATCGGCGTCTACTTCGACCTGGTGGGCGGCGAACTGCTCAACCAGGTCTCCATGCGCCTGGCGGTAGGCGCCCGGGTGATCCTCTGCGGCATCATGTCGGAACTGAATTCCGCCGCCCGCGCTGGCGGGCCGCACCCGGCCCTGTGGATCAAGGCGCGGGCCACGGTACACGGCCTTGTCGTCTACGATTTCGAGCCGCGCCGCGAGGAATTCGTGGCGGCCTGCCTGCCGGCGATCAAGAGCGGTGAGATCAAGCCCTTCGAGGATTGCTATGACGGACTCGAACAGGCACCGGAAGCCTTCTGCCGCCTGATGCGTGGTGAAAACCGCGGCAAGGTTGTCATCGCGGTTAGCTGAACGATCAGCGCGGCGAGCGCGTGAAGGCGCTCGCCGCGTTTTCCTTTCTTACAACTGGACGGTTACCGCCTTGGTTTCGAGGTAGGCGTCCAGCCCCTCCTGGCCGAACTCCCGGCCCCAACCCGACTGGCCATAGCCGCCAAAGGGAATGTTGGTACCCACGGCGCCGTGGCAATTGACCGAGACGTGTCCCGCGCGAATCCGCGCCACCAGCGAATGGGCGGTGGACAGGTCGCGGGTCCACACGCTGCCGGAAAGCCCGTACTCGGTGTCGTTGGCCAGCGCGGCAATGCTGTCGAGATCGTCGGTGTCGAAGCGCTGGATGGCCATGACCGGGCCGAAGATCTCCTCGCGCACGATGGTCATGTCCGGCCGGCAGTCGCCGAATATTGTCGGCTGGACGAAGTTGCCGGGGCCGGCCAGGCGCTGCCCGCCAGTGACCAGGGTGGCCCCTTCCTCGATACCGCGGGCGATGTAGCTCATCACTTTTTCGCAGTGCCCCGCGGAAATCAGCGGGCCGATATGCGTCGCGGGATCGAGGCCGTGGCCGATCGCCATGCCCTCGGCGAAAGCTTTGAGGCCGGCGATCAGGGCGTCGTAAATTGCCGTGTGAACAAAGATCCGGGTACCCGCCATGCAGTTCTGTCCCTGCAGGAAGAAGGTCGCCATGGCCACGCCGGGGACCGCCAGTTGCAGGTCCGCATCGGGCATGACGACTACGGGCGACTTGCCGCCCAGTTCCAGTGACAGTTTCTTCAGATTGCCAGTGGCCGCCTCGATGACCTTGCGCCCGGTGGCGGTGGAGCCGGTGAAGGAAATCTTGTCGACGCCGCAGTGGTGTGACAGGGCGCTGCCGGCGCTGGCGCCCAGGCCGTTGACGATATTGACGACCCCTGGCGGGATGCCGGCCTCGGCGACCAGCCTGCCCAGCAGGAGGATGGAGAGCGGGGTTTCCTCGGAGGGCTTTACGACTGCGGTGCAGCCAGCGGCGAGGGCTGGGGCCAGCTTCAGTACCGCGGTGGAAATCGGCACGTTCCAGGGCACGATCAGCCCCGCCACGCCTACTGGCTCACGCAGGGTGTAGGTGAGGGCTTCAGCCTGCTCCGCGACATGTCGCGGCGGACTGGTGGTGGTGCCTTCGATACGCTGCGCCGCGCCGGCGTAGTAGTCGAACATTTCCACGATGTTCTCGATGGTCAGGCGGGCAATGCCAACAGGCATGCCGTTGTCGAGAACCTCGAGCTCGGTGAACAGGTCAGTTTGCGACTCGATCAGGCGGGCCAGGCGCGACAGCAGGCGGGCGCGCTCGAAATGGGTGAGGCGCCCCCAGGGGCCGTTGAAAGCATCGCGCGCCGCGCGCACTGCGAGATCGATGTCGGCGGCATCTCCGACGGCCACGCGGGCGAGTGATTCGCCGGTCGCGGGATCGGTGGTCTCCAGGGTTTCGCCGGCTGTGCCATCGACCCAGCGGCCGTTGATCAGCAGCTTGTGTTCCTGCTGGAGAAACTCCCGGGTCGCGCCGGAGATCGCCGGTTTGCGTACGCTGCCGGCTGCCGGGGTTGCTGAAAGATGTTCTGCCATGGTCTGCCTCTGCTGTTTGCCTGCGCTACGACGGGGAGTACTGCCGTCGTTTACTTGTCCCAGTAAAAGACATAATATTATATCAATCAATCTAACATGCGAAGCCGTTTTTGCGGCTCGCTGCGCTATCATTGCAGGTGTCATCCTGCGCCGAACAGGAAAAGAATTATGAAGAAAGCCTATGTCGATCTGCCCGAAGGGCAGGTGCATTACGTGACGGCCGGGCAGGGACCCGCCCTGCTGCTGTTCCACCAGGCGCCCCTGTGCGCGGACGAGTGGGCCGGCGCGATACCGCTGCTCAGCGAGCACTTTACCGTCTACGCGCCGGACATGCTCGGCCACGGTAACTCCGACAACCCGGAGCGCGAATATGAAATGGAAGATTTCACCGCGACCACCCTGAGCTTCATGGATGCGCTGAATATCGACAGCGCGGTGGTTTGCGGCAACCACTCCGGCGGCGCGCTGGCGACATCCATTGCCCTTACCGCGCCGGAGCGGGTGCGTAAGGCGATCGTCTCCTGTGAAATGCTGCTCTCAAAAGAGCACATCAGCGCCTTCCTCGCGGCGCTGGAAGACAAGCCCATGTCGCGCGAACTGCCGATGGACGAGGACGGCCAGTTTCTTGTCGAGGCCTGGGACCGCTACAAGGCCCTGGCGCCCACCGCCGTGGCGGCGACCCGTTTCCTGCCTTTCGTGATCGGCCAGGCCGCCAGGCTGCGCCCCTATGACGCGCACTTCGCGGTGCTGCGCTGGATGTCGAAGTCCGCGTGGTTGTCCGCGGTTACCTGCCCGACATTGGTCGTAGGCGCGGAGCACGACATGCTCTACAAGCAGGAGCTGATGGACGCTGCTGGCGAGTACACCCAGCAGGGCAGCACTGCGATTATCCGCGAAGCCGGAGCCCTCAGTCCCTTCGAGCAGCCCGAGGCCTGGGCGAAGGCGATCATCGAGTTCGCGCTGGACTGAATTCAAACCACAAAAAAGGGGCGGGTAGCTGTGCTCCCGCCCCTTTTTTTTGTATTGAAGTTTGAGCTGGCGGACTGGCGGCTTATTTGTGCATAAGCACGGTCTCGCCTGAACTGGCGAGGGATTGCTGCAGTTGCGTCAGGGCGTCCGCATCCTGCTCGGCGAAGGCGTGAATCATCAGCAGGGAGATGTCGGCGGCGGTACCCAGCTCCGCCAGTTGCTTCGGTCCGGGCAGTTCGGGGCGGCAGATCGCGCCACCGAAATAGTGGTCCACTCCGCCGAGGACCAGGCCGTAGCGCTCGCCGCCCGCTGCCGCGGCATGGTAGGAATCGAGGTGGGGCTCCCAGCCGCCCTGGCTACCCATCGGGATGTCCTGCGTGCCGGTCTGGATCAGCGCGGGCTTCGCCAGGGTGGCATAGCCTTCTTTTGAGATCAGGCCGGGCAGGGCCGGCGGCGGTGAGAGCGCGATGACTACGGACACGGCGGGGTCTGCCAGGGGCGCCTGCATGCCTTCGGGCACGGTGGCCTCTGCGCCGCCCAGGGTGAGCGCGAGCAGTGCGCCGTAACTGTGGCCCGCGGCGATGTAGGGGGTCTCGCCGAGTTCCTTCGAGAGCGCCTGCATGTCCTCGAGGCGGGCGGTCCAGCTGGTCATCCCGGTGAATTCCGGCTGCCGGGGGTGGTCGGTCGAATCGACGTGCAGCGGAGCGCGCACCTCGTAGCCCGCCTCCAGCCAGCGGCTGAGCAGCGGTGCATATTTCCAGGGGGCTGAGCCGGCGCCGTGGGAGAACAGGATGGTACCGCGGGCGGGCAGCTCGGCTGGCTGCCAGGTCCACAAGCTCACTTCGCGGCCGTCGATATCCAGCGTGCGCTGTTCAGCACCTTCCTGTGCATGGCCCTGCAAGACCGAGAGTGCCATTGCCAGGCCGAGCAGCAGGCTGGCTGTCAGCTTGTTCAGTGTGCGGATCATCTTGTCTCCCTTTTTGGAATTGACGACGGGCTCAGGCCTGGTCGCGCAGTACGCCCAGGGCGATCAGTCGGTCGATGTCGGCGTCGCTGTAGCCGGCGGCCTGCAGGGTCGCCCTGGTCCCGTCGCCTTCTGCGGGGGGGTTGTAGCGCAGGCCGAATTTTTCCCCGCCCAGCTCGATGGGCAGGGCCGGCAGCTTGACTTCACCGCCCTCGGGCAGGGTGACGTGCAATAGGCCCTTGGCGTTGAGCTGCGGGTCATCGAAGAGATCCTCGGGCCGGTTGATCGGTGCGTAGGGCAGGCCGGTGGTATCCAGCTTGGCCATCAGCTCGGCCTTGGACAGCTGGCGGAAAACCTCGCTGATTGCGGGAATGATACGATCGCGCTGTTCGAAGCGGCCGCTGTTGGCCGCGAGCGAGGCGTCATCTGCGAATTCCCGCAGGTCGAAGGCCTCGCAGAACAAACGCCATTGGGTATCGCTGACAACCGCGACGAAGACCTTGTCGTCGTCCCCGGTCTCGAAAATGTCGTACACACCCCAGGCGGAGCGGCGGATGGACATGGGCGGCGGCGCCTCGCCGGTGACCGCGGCCTGGGCCATATGCTGGCCGACCATGAAGGCGGTGGTCTCATAGAGCGCGCTGGTGACGGATTTGCCCTTGCCGGTAGTGTGGCGTTCTTCCAGCGCCGCGAGGATGCCGATCACGCCGAACATGGCGCCGGTAATATCGATCACCGAGGAACCCGCGCGCATCGGCCGGTCCGGCAGTCCGGTCATGTAGGCGAGTCCGCCCATCATCTGGGCTACTTCGTCGAGGGCGGTGCGGTGCTCGTAGGGGCCGCTGAGGAAGCCTTTCAGGGAGCAGTAGATCAGGCGGGGATGGGCCTGGGACAGAGTCGCGTAGTCCAGGCCCATGCTCTCCAGCGCGCCGGGGCGGAAGTTCTCGATCACCACGTCGGCCTGGGCGATCAGCTCCTTTGCGACCTGCAGCCCGCTTTCCGACTTCAGGTCCAGGCAGAGGCTGCGCTTGTTGCGGTTGTACATGGGGAAGTAGCCGGCGCCGGAGCCCTTGAGGCGCCGGGTGTTGTCGCCCTTGAGCGGCTCGATCTTGATCACCTCGGCGCCGAGGTCGGCGAGTATGACCCCGGTGGCCGGGCCCATCACCATGTGGCTGAGCTCGACTACCTTGATATTCTGGAGGGGGAGTGTTGGATTGGTCATATTGGCTCTGTCGCTTGTCCTTTCAGTTGATTGGGGTCGCGCAGCGGAAATTCGACCCTGCACAATCTCAAAAAATATAATAATATAACAATAGTGCTTGTGGGAAGTGTGAGGCACATGCCGGTTTGAGGCCGGTTGTTCGTCAATTATGCGGAGGAAAGGGGACACGATGGAAGGGATCGATATTCTGGTGAGCGAGGTCGGGCCGCGGGACGGCCTGCAGAGCATCTCGCAGATCATGCCCACGGCGGCGAAATGCGAGTGGGTCAGCCTGCTGGCGGCAGCCGGTCTGCGGGAGATTGAAGTCGGCTCCTTCGTGCCGCCCAGTGTCCTGCCGCAAATGGCGGATACCGCGGAGATCGTCGCCCACGCCAGGACCATCCCCGGCCTCGAGGTCGCGGTACTGGTGCCGAACCTGCGCGGTGCCGAGAACGCCCTGTGCGCCGGCGCGCACAAGATCAGTATCCCCCTGTCGGTCAGTGAGACCCACAGCCTGAAGAACGTGCGCCGCAATCACGCCCAGATGCTGGAAGAGATTGCCGCCATTGCCGCACTGGTGGCCGAACAGCCCGCGGAGCAGCGCCCGCATTTCGAGGTGGGCCTGTCCACTGCCTTCGGTTGCACCATCGAAGGGCCGGTGTCCGAGGACCTGGTAGTGAAACTTGCCGCGGCCTCTATCGAGGCGGGTGCCGCCGAAGTGGGCCTCTCGGACACCACCGGCTACGCCAATCCCGCCCAGTTGCGCCGGCTGGTGAAAAAGGTCTGGGATGCCGTCGGCCGGGAGCGGCTCAACGGCGTCCACCTGCACAACACCCGCGGGCAGGGTCTCGCCAATGCGCTGGCGGCGCTGGATATCGGCCTCACAACCGTGGATGCCTCCATGGGTGGTATAGGCGGTTGCCCCTTCGCGCCTGGCGCCTCCGGCAACATCGTCACCGAGGACCTGGTATTCCTCGTGGAGGCGATGGGACTGAATACAGGGGTCGACTTCGAGGCCCTGATGCGCGCCCGCGACTACCTGGCGAGGGTGATGCCCGACGTCGAGATTTATGGCTTTACACCTTCGGCCGGATTGCCGAAAGGTTTCCAGGGTGCTGTTTAGCTCTGCAGTCCGGGGCGTGTATTACTGAACCAGGCCTTTGAAGCGAGCCGGGCTTGCGCCGGCCTGCTGCGGCCCCGACCTTACTCAGCCCTTCATTCCAGCCACTAATCCGAAAAAAGATTTGACACCCGTACTGCGGCACGGGGAATATGTCACCTACTAAAGTATTAAATATATATCATTAAGTATTTATAGCCTTTGCGTCCGCTGAAGTTCGATTTGTAAAACCATTGATGGCCTTATGCCTAGGGGAGCCCACGCTATGCCAACACCTTTCAAGCCCCAGCGACTGCTGCTGGCGGCTGCTATCACTTCTGCAATGCCGGTACTCGCACAGGGTTCCGGGTCCGGTACCACTGAAGTTACCGGTCTGGAAGAGATAGTTGTAACCGCCCGAAAGCGGGACGAATCCATCCAGGACACGCCGCTTTCCATTCAGGCCTTCAGTGCCGACTCTCTCTCCGAGCGCGGTATCGACAATATTTCCGACCTGACCAAATTCACCCCGGGTATGAGCTTCAACGGTGGTACCTCCCGCGCCAACAGTGACTTCTCGGTTCGCGGCATGGCCCAGACGTCCGCCACCGGCGATAACCGCCGCGACCTGGTGACAGTCTTTATCGATAACGTCCCCTACATCGGCAGCCCCGCGGGTATCGGTGTCGAGGACATCGAGCGGGTGGAAGTGATCAAGGGGCCGCAGTCGGCGCTTTTCGGTCGCGCTACTTTCGGCGGCGCGATCAGCATGATCACCACCACCCCCGGCAACGAGTTCCGCGGCAAGATCGGCAGCACCCTGGCTTCCGACAACGATTACCGGCTCTACGGCTCGGTCGAAGGCCCGATCATCGAGGATATGCTGGCGGCGCGAGTCACCTTTGACGGCCGCGAGTTCGACGGCTTCTATGAGAACCAGTTGGACGGCAGTGACCTCGGCGGAACCGAACAGCGCTACTATTCCGGCACACTGAGCTTCACCCCGACCGACGACCTGTCCTTCAAGGTCCGCTACGGCAAGCGCGACGACGAGGACAGCCCGGCGGCCACCCAGCTGATCGCCCGCTACACCGACTTCAACTGCGGCCCCTTCGTCGACCCGCCGCCGGACCGCTCACTGTTCGGCCTGCCGGATGGCATGACCCTGGAACAGGCGAGCATGTTCTACTGTGGCGGCCTGAAAACCCCGGACAGTAACTCGCTGGCCCTCAATAGTGATATCCCCGCGCAATCGGAGCCGCTGCTGCCCTTCAGCGAGCACAAGCTGAAACTGGAGCACGAACTCATCTCTGCCACGGCGGACTGGTATTTCCTCGACGGTTACAGCCTGACCGGCACCGTGAGCACCCAGGAGCAGTCCATCGAGAACCTGCAGGACTTCGAGCGCACACCGACCGACCGCTACCAGAGCTTCAGCATCAACGAACAGAAGCAGGAAACCTACGAGTTGCGCCTGGCCTCGCCCGCTGACAGCCGCCTGCAGTGGATGTTCGGTGTCGCCCGCCTCGACGCCGACTTCAACACCGGCGGCGGCTTCATCTACGGCACCGCCTTCGGCCCGACCGCGGGAGGCCCTTTCGGCTCCCTGGACCTGCAGGAGAACAACACCACGACGGACTCCTACTTCGGCAGTATTGGCTTCGACATCACCGAGAACCTCAACCTGAGCCTCGAAGCGCGGCGCCAGAGCGACGAGATCACCAGCGGTGTCGGCTCGCCGGGTGAGTTTGCGATCGAGACCAAGGCGACCCTGCCGCGCGCCCTGCTGCTGTGGACCTTGGACGACGAAAACAACTTCTACCTGAACTACGCGGAAGGCAACCAGCCCACCCAGGGCTATTCCGTGTACTTCGAGCTGACCCCGGACGAGCAGGCGGTGGCGCGTGAAAACGGCATTTCCGAATCGGCGCCGGAAGCGCTGGTGAAGAACTACGAGATGGGTTGGAAGCATCGCAGTGAAGACGGCCGCTGGTACCTGAATACCTCGGTCTACTTCCTCGAGTGGACCGATCGCCAGGTGCTCGGCGGCATGCAGATCGACCTCAACGGCGACGGCGTGATCGAGCTCAACGCCGCGCCCGACGGCGAGGTCTTCAACGCGGTGCCGATGGCCGGCGGCGACAGCGAGACCACCGGCATCGAAATCGACGGCGCGTTCAGCATCACTTCGAACCTGACCGTGGGTGGCAGTTTTTCCTACGCCGACTCGAAGATCACCAAGTCCCTGAACGACCGCCAGATGCAGATCGTGTTCGGTAAAGAAGACGCGGAGGGGCAGAAGTTTCCGCTGGTACCCGAGACCCAGGCCGCTGCTTACGTTCAGTATGACGACCAGTTCGCCAACGGGCTCGACTGGTTCGTGCGCCTCGACGCCACCTACATCGACAAGCGCTATACCTCCCTGGCGAACATCTCCTGGATCGATGCCCAGACCCTCGCGCATCTGCGCGGTGGCGTGATGACCGAGTCCTGGGATGTCACTGTCTTTGTCAATAACCTCTTCGACGACGACACCCTCGAGTGGGCTCGCTCCCAGGGTGACAGTGCGGCGGATCCCTACTACTTCCAGCTCTCTGCAGTGGAAGCCGCCATGCCCAACCCGCGCCAGTTCGGCGTGACCATGAACTACCGCTTCTGATCGGCGCGTAGTTCACCGCACCCGGCCCGCGGCATGCGCACTTGTCGCGGGCCGGGCCTGCCCCATTTTCAAAATTGCCGGAGTTCGAACTCTATGAATGATTCGGAAAAATTCAGCCGAAGGGATATGCTCGGCGGTGTGCTGGGTGGCGGAATCGGTGCGGCGGCGCTGGCTGCATCGGGCCTCGGGTATTCAGGCACTGCCACCGCAAAGGCTGGCGCGAGTGGAAAACTCGATTTGCGGGATCCCGCCCAGCGGGCGAAAGCCCGGGCCAAGACCCTCGGCGCGGTGGAGGAGCAACTGGTCTACACCTTCTACCGCCTGCACCTCTACGGCTACATGCACGACGGCAACCTGGTGCCGTTCTTCACCATGAACAACCTCAACATCACCCGCTGGACACCGCTGGCCAGCGGTAACTACCTCAGTGTCGGCGCAGAATGCGGCGTGTACTGCAAGTTCGATACCGACGAGGTACTGGACGTCTGGGAGAACCCCATCACCGGCGAGAAGCGCAAGGTCTGGGATTTTATCGGTGGCCCGCTGAAGGTCGAGATCGGCCCGGATGGAGTCATCACCGGCGGGGTAGCGGAGTTGAGCCCCGAAGTGCTGCGCATGGAAGTCATGGGAGACAAGCTCTTCGTGCCAACCGCCGCGCACATGGCCATGCCCAATCCCTTCGACCCGGTGGAATGGCCGAAAAGTTCTTCCGGGACAACCCGTTACTGGGATTCCTTGCTGGTCGCGGCCGCCCAGGTCGACGACATCATCGACCCCGCACTGAGCATGGCGCCAGCCTTCCTGCAGTTCCAGAATCTCGGCAGCTGGCACCCCTGGTTGGGCCTGGGCGGCCACGACGGCAGGACCTATGGCCGGGCCTACGGCACCAAGTACAGCAAGCTGGATGAACTGCCCGCGGGGGTGCTCAAGGGCATCGAACAGCGCACGCCGGAAATCTTCGACTTCGAGTCCTGGGAAGCGCCCCGGATCGAATTCGTCGACTACAAGAAGGCGCGCAAACCCGAATAACTCCCGCCTGGGGACCGCTGATCGCGCCTATCTGGTATTCTTCGCCCCGCGGCAAGGCAGGGAGGCGCTTTCGGCGAATACGCCTCGCTGTTGACCCCGATGTTCTGGCCAGTTCCCGGCCGCCCACAGCTTCCGCCAGGTTGCGGCGGCGGGTGCTTTCGGTCTCGTTGTGGAAAAAAGGTTGACAGCTGGCGGCTTTTCGATTGTTATGTGGACTAATGTACTAACAATATATCATTAGAGCTAAAGCGCCGCGATCGTTGTGACCGTTGCCCGCCAAGCACGAAACATCAGGAGAAACCCGCGACTGGGAGGAGGGCAATAATGCCGACCCAATTGAACACCCGTCAACTGGCGCTCGCTGCCGCGATAACCGCAACGCTGAGCCCCGCTTACGCACAAACCGACGCCTCCGCCGAAGGGGCAGCACCCCGGATCGAAGAGGTGCTGGTAACCGCACGGAAGAAAGAGGAAAGCCTGCAGGACGTGCCCGTGGCGGTTACCGCCCTGAGTGGCGACCTGCTGAGCTCGGTTGAAGCCCGCGGCCTGGAAGATATTGCGCGGCTCACCCCCGGATTCTCCTTTGAAAGAGCCAACGGATCCCTGGCGCAGCCGGTCATCCGCGGCCAGGCGCAGCCACGCCTCACTTCGCCCGTGCAGAACGTGGCGACCTACCTGAACGGCATCTACCTGCAGCGCTCCTACCAGGTCGACAGCGACCTGCTGGCGCTGCAGCGCGTCGAAATCATCAAGGGCCCCCAGTCGGCCCTGTTCGGCCGCAACGCCTTCTCCGGCGCGATCAACTATGTGACCAGGAAGCCGGATGTGGACGAGTTCAACATCAAGGTTGAAGGGACTATCGGCAACTATGACCGGGAAGAGCTGAAGGGCTACATCTCCATACCCATCGCGGGCATTGCCGGTATCAGCCTCGCCGCTTCCACCTCCGAGTTCGACGGCACCTGGGAAAACGACAACGTGGCCAGCGAGTCCCTGAGCGGCCTGCCCACGGAGGGCAACCTCGGTGGCTCCGAGACCGACAGCCAATTGCTGCAGTTCACCCTGGCGCCCAATGACGAGCTGGAGATCAACGGCTTCTGGAACCACCGGGAAATCCTCATCGAGAATCCCGCGTCCTACGCCCAGTCGACCATGTCGGCGATTCGCGAGGGCAACACCAACAATTGCTATCCCTTCGAGGATATCGCCGCGGTCATCAACCCCTACCTGAACGGCACTATGGGGCTCTATTGCGGCGAACTTTCCACCCAGCCCGAACTGGCCGAGGGCGAAAGCCGTCCCGCCGGCATCCTCGCTGACCGCCGCGGTGTGGGCAACGACGGCGAGACCGATGTCTACGGCCTCGAGGTCAACTACCAGTTCACCGATGAGCTCTCCGGCAGCTACCAGTACGGCAAGACCGAGGCGGACTCCTTCAACATGGGTACCCTCTCCGGTGACCCGGTGAACGGCACTTACCTGGGCGGCACCCTGTTCGACAGCCGCGGTAACGGCACCATCGAGTCCGACAGCCACGACATGCGGCTGGAATGGCAGGGCGACAGCCTGCGGGTGATGGGCGGAATGTTCTACTCCTCCGTCGAGGACTACGACTACGGCGCCTCCTACGTGTTCACGCCGAATACCGATACGCCGATCAACCCCGAGCTCTTCCCGGTCGGCAACACCGTACCCCCGGGCTTCAGCTCGTCCACCCGTGAAGAAACCGTGGACGCGGTTTACGCCCTCGTCTCCTACAGCTTCGACAACAGCGTGACGCTGACTCTGGAAGGCCGCTACACGGTGGAAACCATCGAGCAGCAGGCGGCGGATTACTACACCGGCGCCCCCGTGGGTGAGGAATTCTCCGAGGACTTCGAGTACTTCACGCCCCGCGCGACTGTCGATTACCAGTTCTCCGACAATATGATGGCCTACGCCTCGGTAGCCCGCGGGGTCAAGTCTGGCGGCTTCAACACCCGGGCCATCCTGCCCGAGGAACAGGTCTACGATCCGGAAACCAACTGGACCTACGAGCTCGGCCTGAAGGGCTCGCTGCTGGATAACCGTCTGGTCTTCGACTCGGCGATCTTCTACACCGACTGGTCCGACATGCAGGGCAGCCGCGCCCAGACCGACGCCGTTATCGGCACGCCGCTGATCATCGGCAACGTCGACGGCGCGGAGATCATGGGCCTCGAACTGAGCACCCAGTACGCGCTGACCGACAGCATCGACCTGTTCTTCGGCGCCGCGGTTGCCGACGGGGAGTACAAGGACGGCGCCGAGGAGCCGGTGATCGCCCGCGCCCTGTGCCAGAACCCGGCCTACCTGCCCCCGGGCACACCGGCCTGCCCCTACCTCGACCAGACCGATATCGGCGGCAACCAGATTGCCCGCGCGCCGAAATACCAGGCCAACGCCGGTATCAGCTACGAAACGGCCCTGGGTGAAGTCATGGGTATGAACGTGAACTTCTTCGCCCGCGCGGATTACTCCTACCAGAGCAAGCAGTACGCCGATCCTACCAATACCGCCTATGTGCCCGACCGTTCCCTGGTCAACGGCAGCTTCGGTCTTTCCAGCGATGCCTGGACCCTGCGTTTCTGGGGCAAGAACCTGCTGGACGAGGAATACTCCTCCTTCGTGTTCGCCACCTTCGCGCCGCTGGGCCAGGGTTCCGGCGTGACCTACAGCCCGCTGCTGGGCGACCTGCGCACCTACGGCGCGACTTTCTCCTACGAGTTCTAGGACTCAGTACACGGGGCTCCCGCGCGGAGCCCCGTTTTCCATATCCGGACTATGCTGATCCTCGTCACCGGGAGGTACATTCCATGCTCAATCGACGCAGTCTGATCAAGGGTGCCGCGGCACTTCCGCTGCTGGGGACTCTGCGCGCGCCGGTGCTGAGGGCGGCTGAAAAGCGCTCGGTAGTGATTGTCGGCGGTGGTCTGTCCGGCCTGTACAGCGCGCTCCTGTTGTCTGACATGGGGGTGGACGTCACCGTGCTGGAGGGATCGCAGCGTATAGGTGGTCGCGTCTACACCGCCGATGGCGTGGAGACCAGGCCGGAATTCGGCGCCAGCCAGATCGGGCGGACCTATGCCCGGCTGATCAATCTCTGCTCGCGCTTCGACCTCAAGCTGATCCCGGAGCATCGCAACCTGATGCCCATGTCCAGCTACCTCGACCAGACCTGGGTGCGCTCCGACCAGTGGGTGGATTCCCCGCTCAACAGGATGGTCGGCGACGAGCGGGAAATGCAGCCGGCGCTGGTCAACTCCATGCTGCTGTCCCGCTTCAATCCCCTGAAAAACCTCGACGACTGGCTCAACCCCGAGTTCGCCGACTACGATGTCTCGGTGCTGGAGCTCTTGCAGCGCAATGGCGTGTCGCCGGCGGCGCTGCAACTGGCGGGGGCCACCGGCGACCTGCACAAGTCCTCCGCACTGGCGCTGATGCAGGAGAAAACCCGGGGCAAGTTCGACGCCACCTTCGGCAACGTCGAGCTGGAAAAGATCGACCGACCCTACGGCTTCGCCAACCGTAAACTGGAAGGCGAGACCCTGGCCCGGATCAACAATATCGAGGGCGGTTGCTCGCGGCTGCCCGAGGCCATGGTTGAGGCGCTGGGTGACAGGGTGCACGCCGGCAAGATGGTCGGCGAGATCGACATGAGTGGCTCAAAGGCGGAAATCCGCTGCCACGACGGCAGCCGCTACCAGGCGGACTACGTGATTTCCGCGCTGCCTTTCTCCACCCTGCGCAACGTGTCGATCTACCCGCTGCTGCAGGGGCCGCAGGCGGATGCCGTCTACAACATGGGTTACGTCAACACTACCCGGGCCTTCGGCATCATCGAAGATCCCTATTGGGAAGCGGACGGCCTCGAGCCCTCGTTCTTCACCGACGAAACCATTCATATGCTGTGGGCGCTGGAAAAACGCCCGGGGGAGGACAAGCACCGCTTCATGGTGGTGTTCACTGATCTCGCCGCGTCGCGTATCGACCAGTACCCCAAGGAGCAGGCTCTGGCCCTGATGGAAGCGGAAATCGCCCGCATGCGCCCTTCGACCAAAGGCAAACTGCGTTTCCTCGACATGTACGGCTGGGGCAACAATCTCTATACCCAGGGTTGCCGCCATATGTTCGAGCCGGGGCAGGTCACGGGTTTCGCCCGCGACATGATCCTGCCGCACCACCGCCTGCACTTTGCCGGCGAGCATACCCGGCGCAATGACTTCGGCATGGAAGCGGCGCTGGAGAGCGGTGAGCGCAGCGCCCTGGAGATTCTGGGCCGCGCCTGATCACTGCAGGCGAGTGTCTGTACTGTTGTAATCCCGCCACGGAGACTTTTTCATGAGTAGCTATCGATTCACAGCCGTGGTCGCGCGAGTTCTCCTCAGCGCGGTGGCACTCTCGGCGAGCGTACAGGCCAGCGCGGACGACGATGCCGCACTGGTGGCCCGCGGCAAGCAGATGTACATGCTCTGCCAGTCCTGTCACGCCGTGGACGAGCAGTCCGGCGGTCGCATCGGACCGCACCTGGCGGGGATCTACCAGCGCCCCGTGGCCTCGCTGGAAGGCTACAACTATTCACAGGCCCTGCGTGGGCAGGACTTCGCATGGGACGCCGCAAAGCTCGACACCTGGCTGCAACGGCCCTATGACCTCGTCCCCAACACCAGCATGAGCTTCGCCGGTGTCGCCAGCGAAGACATGCGCAAGGCGCTCATCGCCTACCTCAAGACCCTTTGATGTAATTCCGGTGGCGGAGTTGACGAATGTCATGGTCCACCGGGCTCCCCTCTTTCTAAACTGACTCCAGCTTGCACCCCTGTGCAAGGCCTACGAGGTAGTTGCGGGGGGCGTTTCCGGACTCGGGCCTCGCAAGCCTTCAAGGCGAAGCGGCCCGGTCGGAGCAAGACTTTTACAACAAATCTCAGGGTGAATACCTTATGACAAATCCCCAAGTCATCGTTGCCGGAGCCGGGCCAGTCGGGACCGTCGCCGCCTACCGCCTGGCGAGCATGGGCATCGATGTCCTGCTGGTCGAAGCCGGGCCGGATTGCGCCCTCGACCTGCGCGCATCGACCTTCCATCCGCCGACGCTGGAAATGCTCGATGAACTGGGGATGGCGGACAAGCTGATCGAAAAGGGCCTCAAGGCGCCCGAGTATCACTTCCGCGAGCGCGAGAGCGGCGAAGTGGTTTCCTTCGATCTCTCCGAACTGGCCGACGAAACCCGTTTCCCCTATCGCCTGCAGTGTGAGCAGTACGTGCTGGCCAACATGATGGCCAATGCCCTGGAAGACCACCCCCACGCGGAAGTGCGCTTCAATCACCGTGTGGTCTCCTTTACCCAGGATGACGACGGGGTGGAAGTGGCGCTGGAAGGTCCCTACTCGATCGAAAAAGTGCGCGCCAAATATCTGGTGGCTGCCGACGGCGGCAACTCCATCATCCGCAAATGGCTGGGCGTGGACTTCGAAGGCTTCACCTACCCCGAGCGCTTCCTGACCCTGTCCACCAAAGTGGAACTGCGCGATTACATCGACAATCTCGCCTATGTGAATTACGTCTCGGACCCGAAGGAGTGGATGGTGCTGTTGCGGGTGCCCAGCGTCTGGCGCATCCTGGTGCCGGCGAAGGAAGACCAGCCGGACGAATGGCTGCGCTCGGAGGAAAAGAAAAACCAGGTATTCCGCGACCTCATCGGCCGGGAAGACGTAGAGACCGAACACCGCACGATCTACCGGGTCCACCAGCGTGTGGCGAAGCGCTTCGATCACGGTCGCGTCGGCCTGGTGGGTGACTCTGCCCACCTCAACAACCCGCTCGGCGGCTTCGGCATGAACAGCGGCATCCACGATGCGTGGTGCCTGTGCGACAAGATCAAGGCCAACCTCGACAAGGGCCACGACGACGCGCGCTTCGAAGCCTTCGACGCCGAACGCCGCCCGGTCACCCACCGCTTTATCCAGGCCCAGACCATGCAGAACAAGAAACTGCTGGAGCACAGCCCGGAAGAGAATCACTCCCTGCGACTGCAGGAAATGAAAACAACCCGTGACGACCCGGAAAGCCGCCGCGCCTTCCTGCGTCGCCAGGCGATGTATACCAGTCTGGAAGAATCCCGGACCGCAAACTAGGAGAGTAGAAAATGCCTGATGCCCTTGGTTACCGTGCAAAATTTGGTGTGCTCGGCCCCTCGACCAACACCATCGTCCAGCCCGATTTCGATGACATGCGCCCGGCGGGAGTCACCAACCACTACAGCCGCATCATCATCCAGAACGCCCAGGCGATTTCCGATGAGTCCTTCATGCAGGGCACCCTGGAAATCGACCGTTGCACCGTGGATGCGGTGAAAGGCGTGCTGACCTGCGCCCCGGACTACCTGGTCATGGGTATGTCGGCGGTGACCTTCTACGGCGGCGCCGAGGGCGCGGCAAAGTGGAAGCAGAACATCGAGGAAGTTTCCGGCCTGCGCATCTCCACTGGCTCCGAGTCCGTGGTCGCGGCGCTCAAGGCCCTGGGCAACTTCAAGAAGGTCTCCTTCCTCTCGCCTTACTTCCCGGTGGCCAACACCGAAGTGAAAAACTTCCTCAGCGACCACGGCTACGAAACCGTACGCGACGTGCCCCTGCGCCGTCCGAGCTGGACCGCGATTGCGGAAACCACGCCGTCCATGGTTCGCGAGGCCGTGGCCGAGATCGACGGTGACGAGGTGGAGGCCATCATCCAGGTGGGTACCAACCTGTCCATGGTCAAGCAGGCCGCACAGCTGGAACTGGAACTGGGCAAGCCTGTGATCGCGATCAACACCGCCACCTACTGGCACGCACTGCGCACCTACGGCATTCCCGATCGCATGTCTGGCTTCGGTCGCCTGCTCGAGGAGCACTGATCCATGCAGTACGACTACGTACCCCTGCCCGAACGTGGCCAGCTGCGCTGGCCCGACGGCAAGAGAGTGGCGCTGATCCTCACCTTCAATCTCGAGACCTGGGACCTGGTGAAGGACTACGAGCAGCCCTATTACGCAGGCGGCCCCGCCATCCTGCCGAATACGCTGCCGGGCAATATTCCCGACTACCCCAACTACAGCTGGCGTGAGTACGGGCAGCGTGTCGGCATCTGGCGCCTGTACGAGCTGTTCGACGAACTCGGCGTAAAGGCGAGCTGCACCACCAATGCGGTGACTTTCGAACGCCGCAACGCCATGGTCCAGGCCTGCCTCGATCGCGGCTGGGAACTGCTGGCGCACAACTACGAGCAGGGCGAACTGCTGACGGACTTCGCCCATGACGAGGCCCGCGAGCGCGAGGTGATTTCCCGTTCCATCGCGATGTACGAAGAGCACGTCGGCCGCCGCCCCATGGGCTGGCTGTCCTCGTCCCTGCGCGGCACCCTGAACACGCCTGCGATCCTGGCGGAGGAAGGCTTCAAGTTTTACTGCGACATCATGAACGACGACCAGCCCTTCATGATTCGCACGGAAAAAGGCCCGATCGTTTCGGTGCCCTACTCGAACGAGATCAACGACTTCACCATCATCACCCGGCGCAATCACACCACCGACGAGTACCGCGACATCCTGATCGAGGAGCTCGATACGCTTTACCGGGAAGGTGAGACCCAGGCCCGCATCATGAACGTTGGGCTTCATCCCCACGTTTCCGGTCGCGCCTACCGGGTGCGCGCCCTGCGCGAGTTTATCGAGCACGCCAAGTCCCTGCCGGGAGTGTGGTGGGCGACACGCGAGGAAATCGCGGAGTGGTACCTGCAGTGCCACGAGGAACACATACCAGGTCAGTTAGCTTAACTGTTTGTGGTTTGCCCGGGACTCCATGCCCGGGCTTTTTTTTGCCTGTAAAAAAGGAGTGAGAAGCTATGGCGATGTGGATGGTAACAGGGGCAAACCGGGGTATCGGCCTGGAGTATGTTCGTCAGTTGCTTGAAGGCGGGCAGCAGGTGATAGCCACGGCGCGAGAGCCGGAGCAGGCCGAAGCCTTGCTCACCCTGCAGACAGCTTATCCCGAGCTGCTGCGCGTTGTCGCGCTGGATGTCGGCTGTGGGGAATCGATCACCGCTCTGGCAGGTGAGCTGGCCGGCGAGCGTATAGACGTGCTGGTGAACAACGCCGGCATGTACGGCGGCAGCTGGACGACAGATGCGGCAGCCCAGTCAGTGGCTGGGATGGACTACCCGCAGTGGGAAGAGATATTCCGCATCAACAGTATTGCGCCGTTTCGCCTGACGGTCGCCCTGTTGCCACAGTTGCAGCTCGCGGCACAACCGCTGGTGCTGATGATGTCCTCCGATCTCGGCTCTATCGCCAACAATACCCAGGGGCAGAGCCATGCCTATCGCAGCAGTAAGGCGGCATTGAACATGGTCACCAAGGGGCTCTCCATCGACCTGGCCGAGCAGGGCATCAGCGTAGTGTCGATGGCGCCGGGCTGGACGCAGACGGACCTGGGCGGTGCTGACGCGCAGTGGCCCGTGGCCGAGAGCGTCAGCCGGCAGTTGCAGGTGATCGCAGGTCTCGGGCCCGCCGACAACGGCCGCTTTATCAACCTGCTGGGTGAGGAGGTCGCCTGGTAAGCCGACCGACGGATTCCTTCCCCGAAGGATTTCTTAAGCGGGCGGGAGAATTAAAAAACCCGGCAGGGAAATTCCCGGCCGGGTTTTTTGTTGCGCTGGGGATTGCGCCGCGCTCTACACGACAGCGCAGATTGTTTTCCACTCCAGGTAGTTGTCCATGGCCAGCTGCCCGCTCTCCCGCCCGTAGCCAGACTGCTTCATCCCGCCGATCGGCAGGGCGGAGTCGAACATGGAATGGGTGTTGATCCAGACGGTACCGGCCTTGATTTCCCGCGACAGGCGCTGGGCGCTTGAGAGGTCCCGGGTCCACAGGCTGCTGGCCAGGCCGTACTCGCTGTCGTTGGCCCAGTTGATCGCTTCGGCGATATCGTCGTAGGGCTCGGCCACCAGTACCGGGCCGAAGACTTCCTCGCAGTGCACCGGCATATCGGGGCGGGTGCCGGTAATCACCGTCGGCGTAATAAAGGTGCCGTTGGGGCCGAGTTGTTCGCCGCCGCAGAGCACCGAAGCACCGTCGCGGCGGGCGCCCTCGATGAACGACATGACGCGATCTGCCTGGGCTTTCGATACCAGGGGGCCCATCTGGGTCGCCTGGTCGAGGCCGTGGCCCAACTGCATATTGCTGGCGTAGTTGACGATGCCCTCGATGACCTGGTCGAAGATGGAGCGGTGAATATAGGCGCGGGAGTTGGCGACACAGACCTGGCCGCCGTTGAAGAAGATACCGTTGGCCACGCCGGGAATGGTGATGTCGAGCTCCGCATCGGGCAGGACAATCGCCGGCGACTTGCCGCCCAGTTCCAGGGTCACGCGCTTGAGGTTGGAACCGCTGGCGGCGAGCACCGCGCGGCCGGTGGCGGTAGATCCGGTAAACGCCACCTTGTCCACGCCCGGATGCTCCGCAAGCATGGCGCCCGCAGCGCGACCGTCGCCGGTAATCACGTTGAGCACACCCGCCGGCAGGCCGGCCTCGTGCATCAGTTCGCACAGGCGCAGGGCGCTCAGCGAAGTCAGTTCCGCGGGCTTCAATACCACGGTACAGCCCGCGGCGAGGGCCGGTGCCAGTTTCATTGCGGTGAGCACCAGCGGCGAGTTCCACGGTGTGATCGCAGCCACCACACCTACCGGTTCGCGCACGGTCCATGCCTGGACCTGCCTGCCTTCGGGCTGGTAGTTCACCGAAGTGGTAATGGTGCGGCCCTCGATGCTCATGGCCTGCCCGGCGAAATAGCGGAACTGGTTGGCGGCGGCGGGGATCTCGGCCCAGCGCGCGACGGCCCAGGCCTTGCCCTGATCGAGAATCTCCAGCTCGGTGAGTTCGTCGATGTGGGCTTCGATCTTTTCCGCGATGCGAATCAGCAGGGTGCTGCGCTCGATCGGGGTCATGCCTGCCCAGGGGCCGCTGAGGGCAGTGCGGGCGGCGGCGACGGCGCGGTCGATGTCTGCCGCACTGGCATTTGTGACGCGGGCCAGAAGCTGGCCTGTGGCTGGATCGCGGGTCTCGAGGAATTCACCGCCTGATCCCGGGACGTAGCCGCCGTTGATGAACAGCTGCCGATCTTCGGCCTCCGAGAGAAGTGCCCGTGCGAGGTCGCTGCCGGGCTTGGGAGCTGTGATCAGCTCCAGATGTTCGTAGCTCATGGTACTCCGGGAAAAATTCGGCAATGGAGGGCGGGGTGAGGTTTATTTCACCGCGATGTCTTCGATGGCTTGGTCGTAGCTCTCCCTGGTCTCGGCATTGGCGGCTTCATTGGCCTCCTTGCGGGCCAGGTAGAACAGGCGGTCGAAGAAGTCCTGGCGCCAGCTTTCCCGGCTGCGCAGCGCGTCCTCGTCCAGTTCCAGTGACTCAATGCCTGCAGCCAGGTCGATGCCGCTGGCCCTGGCCACGCGCTCGGCGGCGTCCAGGCGGTCCCGCAGTACGGTCAGTTCGCTGGCCAGCACCATCACCATGGAAGTGAGGTTGTCGATACCCTCGGCCGCGTAGAAGGCCGGGCGCTTGCCGCGGGAGTCCTTGATCACGTGGGGACGGTTGTCGGTTGCTTCGGACATCATGCGGCCTCGTGCTTGCGTTGGGGTTTGTGGGCGATCAGGACTTCCCAGCCGCCGCCGGGGGCGAATTCACCGGCGGTAAAGTCGCGATCGGCGACCTCGCCGGTGGACTCGGCGTCATAGCCGGCGGACTGGGCGTTGAACTCCATCACCGCCATCGGCGCGGTATCGAAGCGCACCTGCTCGCGGGGGAAGCCGGCCTTTTCCGCCAGCTCGATCTGGTCCATGTCGCGCATGGCGCCCCAGAAGGGTTCGTTGTTGTACCAGGTCTCGTTGTCGAGGATGAACTGGGTAAAGGGGTCCATCAGGTCGAAGGGCGGCAGGTCGGCGTGGATCATCAGGCCGCCCGGGGCCAGCAGGCGCTCGCACTCGTTGAAGATGCGCGGCATGGCCTTGCCGCTGGTCTCGTGCAGCAGGATGTGGCTGACCACCAGGTCGAAATAGCCGTCCTCGAAACGGGTTTCCTCGGCGTTCATCTGGGCGAAGTTCACCGGCTTGCCCATGGCCTCGGCGCGGGCGTGGGCGTAGCGCACGACAGGCGCGCCGACGTCGATGCCCCAGATTTCCGCGTCGGGGAAGTATTCCCGGTAGGGCAGGGTGGAGTGGCCCACGGTGCAGCCCATATCGAGGATGCGGCGCGGCTTGAACTCGGGCATGTTGCGCTTCAGGTAATTGCACACCGAGCGGCCCATGTCGTCGTTGTTGGGGCCGGTGTAGCCCATGGTGTAGAGGTAGACGCCGCGGTCGTAGAGGACGCCGGCGGCGATGTCATCTTCAGTGACTTCCGAGCAGTAACCCCCGGGCATGCAGTGGATGTCCAGCGCGCTGACATAGCGCGGCGGCTCGAAGCCCTCGGGAATATTCAGTTCGGCGGGGGAGGCCGCCGAGAAGGCCCGGGCCTTCTCGATCAGCTCCGGAAGCTGGCGGTCGATGCTGACATTGGTGGATTCCCAGAGCAGTTCCTGGGCGATCCGGTTGATCGAGGCGTAGAGCTGGAAGTAGGGGTCCTTGACCATCGCCTTGCGGATATCGTGGCGGTTTTCAGGGGTCCTGCCGGTTTCCTTCTCGAAGTTCTTCGCCACCCGCTTCTGGTACACGGGTTCCAGGCCGGGAAGCAGGTGGGACTGGATGAAACCTTTCAGGCTCTTGGCGAATTCCTGCCGGGAGGCCTCGTCGTGGGTGGTCTCCGGCAGCATGCCGTGGGCTGCCTGCTGAAAGCAATTGAGCATGTCGGTGCTCCTTTTCGGACGGTGTGGCCGGGCGGTATTTCCCCGGCGAAATCGCGGGTTCGCGTAGCGGTTCACCGATTCTATAAACCTACCTGCCGCTCTCACATTGACAAATATCATGCGGCCCCGGGGGCGGTGGCGCTTTTGGTCCGGATGATTTTTGATATAGATATTTATCTATGTAAAAAATAAATAAAATCTATTTACATCTATTGCTTATTCCGGGGTAGTCTGGCCGTTCTATTCATCGCCAGGCCACGTTTCAGGAGGCAGCATGCGACCCCACGTTGAAATGATCGACGAGAAAGACCTCATCTTCCATCCCGCAGAGCTCATGGGCGGCACTGGCACTGCCCGCCAGCGCAACCTGAGCTACGACGAGGAAGACGGGTCCGCATCGCTGAAAGTCCACTTCGATACCGACTGGAGCCGCCCCTCCGGCGTGCACGTGGCCCAGACCGAGTGGTACGTACTCAAGGGCGAAGTGAAAATCGGCGACGAAGTCCTGACGGAAGGCGGCTACTTCTGTACTCCCAAAGGCGTGCTCTGCCCGCCGCTGGAAGTAAAAGCCGGTACCGAGATCCTGAATTTCCGCGAGTACGGCGATTGGACCTTCATCGAGTCCGACAAGGACGCTGACGACGTCGTCGAAGGCTGCGAGCTGGTAATCAAGCGCACCAATGACATGGAGTGGATCGACGTCGAGCAGGGCAGCCCCATGCGTTTCGACCTCGGCGGCACCCCGGTCCCCGGGCTGTTCATCAAGCTGCTCTACCGCGACCCCAAGACCGGCTTCTACACCCGCCTGATCAAGGCCAAGCCGAACTGGCGTGAACACCCCCTGGCCCACCACCCCGTCTTCGAGGAGGCCTACACCCTGGAAGGCTCTTTCGATTTCAACTTCGGCGAGCAGTGGCCCGGTGTCTACTTCTTCCGCCCGGCGCTGGTACGTCACGGCGACTTCACCGCGGGACCGGAAGGGACCGTCTGGCTGCTGCGCTGCGACGGCGACCTCGTCGACTGGTACACCGAGAACGGTTCCATGGAAATGAAGGGCGACGCCGTCAACTGGGGCCCGGACTACCCGCACACCCAGGCGCCCGTGCCGCTGCAGCCGGTACGCTCGCGCTCCGTCGGGCCGATGAAAGACCCGTACTACAGTTAAACCAGGTCTGCCCGGTCCGCTACGGTGGACTCCAGCAGAATTTTTCAGGGGGCTTCGGCCCCCTTTTCTTCAGCGTGTGGGCAGTTTGGGGCGCTGGTGCTGTTCCCAGTAGGGGGTGGCCTCGCGGTACATGGCGCGGCCCTCGTCCAGCAGGTACTGGCGGCAGGTTTCCGCTACCACCGAGAAGGTCTTGCCCCTGCGGAATACCAGGTTCCACTGGTCGAGCAGGGGGAATCCGGCGACCGGCAGCTGCACCAGTTCCCGCTGGTCGCCCTCGTCCAGGCACAAGCTTGGCACGATGGCCAGGCCCATTCGCGCGAGGACGGCGTGCTTGATGCCCTCGTTGCTGGCGATAGTGAGCTGGTGGCGCAGGGAGTAGCCGAGCCGCTGCAGGTGGTGCTCGACGGCGATCCTGGTACCTGCGCCTTCTTCACGAACGATGAACAGTTCATCCGCAATATCATCCCAGCGCAGCCGTCGCCGGCCTGCCAGCGGATGGCCCTTCGGCGCAATCACCACGAGGTGGTTCTCGCCCAGCTCGATCATTTCGATGTCGGTCTCCGCCGGCGGGAAGCCGAAGATATAGAGGTCGTCGAGGTTGTTCCTGAGCCTCGCCGAGAGTTCCTCCCGGTTGCCCACATTGAGCGCCACCTCGATGGAGGGGTAGCGTCGGTAGAAGGGGCCGAGCAGGTGGGGCGCGAAATATTCCGCCGAACTGACCAGCCCGATACTCAGCCGGCCCTTATGCATCCCGCGCAGCTGGTCCAGGGCCATTTCCAGGCGGTCGGTGCAGTCGAAGATCTCCCGGGCGTGCTGCAGCACCAGTTCACCGGCGTGGGTGAGGGTCAGGCGGCGCCCGGACAGGTCGTAGAGCGGCGCGCCGATATTGTCCGCCAGCTTCTTCATCTGCATGGACACGGTGGGCTGGCTGAGGTGGAGTTTTTCCGCCGCGGCGGCGATGCCGCCGGCCTCGGCGATGGCCACCAGGATTTCCAGTTGCCGGAAGGTTCCTATGCGGGCGGGTAATCGGCTTTTGCTCATCCCTTGTTTCCGGTGGCGTCCTGGTCGGGTTGCGGTCTTGCTCGGTCGGCTGGCCCCATTATAGGCAGGTTTAGGGGGATCGTGAGAGGTGTATGCCTGTTGGCTGCCAGCAGTGGCGACGCGGAGCCTCTGGCCGCCCTCCTTAGAAATCGCTTGCTCGCCGCAAAAATATAATGTATTAATAATATAACATTAAGCATTACGATATGAGCCGGGCCGCGCGAGCGTGAGCAGGGCCGCTAAAACCGCAAGATAAAAATCGAGATTCGTCGCAAATGCCGGCGAGTCACACTGAACACATCGAAACTCCATCGGGGGAAGTCGAAAGATGTTGAAAAAACCTGTTGTTAAGCCTGTCGTTAAATTAGTGCCTGCCACCCTCGGTGCGCTGGCGTCAGCAATAACCTTTAGCGGTGCCGTGCCGGTTTATGCCCAGTCCGCACTGGAAGAGGTTGTAGTAACCGCCCGGAAACGGGAAGAAAATCTCTCTGATATCCCGGTCGCGGTATCCGCGGTGAGTGCGGATGATATCGAGAAGCGCGGACTCGTGGCCATCGCCGACCTGGCGGACACCACACCGGGCTTCGTGGTCTCCGATAACTTTTCCGGCAAGACCGACCGTACCGTACAGACCTTCACCCTGCGCGGCTTCTCGCCCAGCAGCGGCGTGGAAACCACCGTTTCCATGTTTATCGACGGCGTGCCTGTCTCTTCCACCACGGCGATGTCCTCCATCGGTACTCCCGAGCGCGTGGAAATCCTGCGCGGCCCGCAGAGCGCCTACTTCGGCCGTAACACCTTCGCCGGCGCGGTCAACATCGTCAACCGTACCCCGGCGGACGAGTGGGGCGGCGCCGTTGACCTGACCCTCGGTGATTACGACTACTACCGCATGCGCGGCGAGGTCGAAGGCCCCCTGATCGAAGACGTACTGAAGTTCCGCGCCACTGCGGAGAAGTATTCGAAGGAAGGCGCCTGGGACAACGCCTACGACGGCAGCACCCTCGGCGACCAGGAAACCACCATGGGTAACCTCTTCGTGGAGCTGACACCGACGGATTCCCTCAGCATCAAGGCCTTCGGTTTCATGTCCGACGATGAAGACGGTCCGGCGGCCTCGGCCTTCGAATCCGCGGTAGACATCTATGACTTCTCGGGTACTCTCCAGGTCCAGGGCCAGCCCAACTGCCTCCTGAACGGGCGCAATCCCTATTTCTGTGGTTCGCCCAACGACAAGGCCGATCCCTTCAGCTACAACACGGTGGCCAGTGAGGGCGAAAAGGCCCTGCTCAAGACCTCCACCAATCGCCTGACCGACACCGACATGCTCGACGATTACGGCATGCACCGGAAGTACTACCACGGCCACATCACGGTCGACTGGGAAATCGGCGATACCGGCTTCACGCTGTCCTCGCTGACCGGCTACAACAATGAAGAGTGGATTCTCTTCAACGATATCGACCACTACGGTAGCGACCTGTTCAACTACGGCTTCCTGGTGGAAAACCAGCACGATGATATCTCCCAGGAATTCCGCCTGACCTACGATAACGATGGCAAGTTCCGCGGTACCGTGGGTGCGAGCTACCTCGACGCGAGCACCGAACGCACACTCACCCAGGTTCTGTCCTTCCTGCCGCCGCCCCCCGCCGTGACCCCCTCCGGTGAGAACCAGGCGGAAACCGAAGGCCTGTTCTTCGGCCTGAGCTACGACATCACCGACCGCCTTACCGCCAGCTTCGAAGGCCGCTACCAGCGGGATACCCTCAAGGCCCTGGACGTGGCGGGCGACGAGATCCTCACCGAGGAATTCACCAACTTCCTGCCGCGCCTGATCCTCGATTACGCGGTGTCTGACGACCTGATGATCTACGGCTCCTACGCCGAAGGCGTGAACCCCTCAGCCTTCAACCTCGGTTTGCTGTCGGAGAGCGAATACCTGCAGGAACTGGCGGCGGACGCCGGTGTTACCCTGACCGTCGATCCGGAAGAGGTGAAGAACTACGAACTGGGCGCCAAGGGATCCGCCTTCGGCGGCACCCTGAACTATGCGGTCGCGGCCTACTACGCCCAATGGGAGAACCAGATCAACCGGATCAACCTGGTGGTGGTTGAGCCCGGCGAGGAAGCCGCCACGTCTTTCTCCGGTGTCGGCAATACCGGCGCGGTTGACCTCTACGGCCTTGAAGTGGAAGCCTACTGGGCTCCCACCGACAACATCAACATCAACCTGGCAGCAGCTTATACCGGTTCCGACATCGAGTCCTTCAACAACGCCCAGTTGAGCTCCCTCACCGGCATCACTGATTTCTCCGGCAAGGAGCAGCCCGGCGTTTCCAAGTACTCCGGCAACATCGGCGTACAGTATGACGGCTACCTGCCCTTCGATGGCGCGCAGCCCTGGTTTGCCCGTGCGGACTACATCTACAAGTCCGGCATGTGGTCCAACGCGGCGAACTTCCTGGAGACGGACGATATCCATCGCGTGAACCTGCGCGCGGGCGTGACCTTCGGCAATCTCATGCTGCAGGGCTACGTGGATAACGCGTTCGACAACGACAGTTATACCTCTGCGTATGACTACTTCGCCTTCGATGCCACCTTCGCCTACTTTGGCGAACACTCCGGTATCGTCTACGGACTGGCCCAGCCGCGCACCTACGGCATTGAAGCCAAGTACACGTTCTAAGCGTCACCCCACCCCTCACCCGGCGGTTGCGACCGCCGGGTGATACTTTCACAACTCCTGTTACAGTGGTCCGCTCCACTGCACGGCATGCCCTGGCACTCCAGTCCTTCGCTGACACAGGGTGCGCGTCCACGGACAGGCTGGCTTAATCACCCCGGGAGAAGAAATACGTGAAGTTCCTGTCAAAGTTGCCCGTCGTCGTGGCATTTTCAGCCCTCGCGACACTGCAGGCCTGCAACAAAGCACCAACACCAGCATCGACATCCACACCGGCACCAGCGCAGGTCGTTGAGCCCGCGCAGGAAGTTTCCTTCGAGCGGGTAAACACCAGCGAAGGCGCGGTCGAGGGTATCGCTGGCGATGAGATCATTGAATACAAGGGAATACCCTACGCCGCGCCGCCCACAGGCGAGCTGCGCTGGCGTGCCCCGCAGCCGCCGGTTGCCCGCGATGCGCTACTGGTCGCAGACAGCTACGGCAATCGCTGTATGCAACGGCCGGTGGGCGAGAACGGGTTCCAGCAGAAGGAGGCGTTTACCCAGCCCGAAAGCGAAGACTGCCTCTACCTGAATATCTACCGGCCAGCGACGGCCGAAGGCAAGTTGCCGGTCATGGTCTGGATACCGGGTGGTGGACTGGTCTCCGGCTCCGGTTCGCGGCCCGTCAACCACGGCGGAAACCTCGCCGCGCAGGGCGCAGTGGTCGTTGCGCTCAACTATCGCCTTGGCAGCTTCGGCTTTTTCGCCCACCCGGAACTCTCCGCTGAAAACCCCGATGAAGGCCGGCTTTTCAACTACGGCCTGATGGACCAGATCTCCGCCTTGCAGTGGGTGCAGGCGAACATCGAGGCTTTCGGCGGCGACCCGGAGCGTGTGACCATTTTCGGTGAGTCCGCAGGCGGCGCCTCGGTCTACGCACTGGTCGCTTCCCCGGTAGCGCGGGGCCTGTTCGCGGGTGCGATTGCCCAGTCGGGCTATGGCCGCGGTCGCCAGCCGCGGGTCGCTTCCCTGGCGGAGGAGGGTGATGTCGTTGTCGAGGAAGTCGGCCTCGGTATCGCCGAGCGCGCCGGTAATGCGGAAGCCTCTCTCGCGGAACTTCGCGCCCTGACAGCGGAAGAGATTGTCGCTGCAACTGATTTCAGCGGTTTCATTTCCTTTGCGCTCGACGGTGCAGTCCTCACCGAGGATCTCTGGACAAGCTTTGAAAGTGGCAGCGCGGCCGATGTACCGATGATCGTCGGCGCCACTGACTCCGAGTTCACCATGGGCCCGCCGGAAGCCATTCGCGGCGCCCTGATGGCGGGTTCGAGCGTGACCCTTGAAATGATCGAGTCCATGACCTCCTACTACGGTGACGAGGCAACGCGCGACACTTACATGTACAGCGACTACGTTTTCCATGGCACCAACCGGGCCCTGGCGCAGGCACACGAGGCCGCGGGACAGAAAGTCTACGCCTACCGCTTCGGCATGCCGGGAGCCATGTCCAGGCCGGGTGAAATCAAGGGCGAGAAAGTCTACGGTGCGTTCCACGCCAGCGACCTGCCCTACACCTTCGGCAATTTTACCGGCGATCACATGGAACCCAAAGAGCCCGATGCGCGCCAGCAGGAAGTCGCCGGGCAGTTGATGTCCTACTGGGTGAATTTCGCCGCGAGTGGCAACCCCAATGCAGAGGGCCTGCCGCAGTGGCCTGAAGCTGGCACTTCCATGACCATGCAGTTCAATCCGGATGTTACCGGTGCGAGTGAGGATAGCTGGTTGCCGCGACTGGATGCGCTGAACGAACTGCTCAAGTAAATCTCGTAACCCGCCTGCTCGCTAGAGCTGTTTCCGGCCCCGTTCCAGGGGCCGGAATGCTTTCTGCTCTCTAAGTCGTTTCACTTTTCCGTTCCCTCGCCCCGTCTTCCCCTCCCATCGCTTCAAGCGGGGCGTTCCTGCGTGGCGGGATATCTGGCACGGCGAAGGCGACGTCAGCCGCCTTCTGGCCGGATCACTTCAAACCCGGTGCTCGGGGGCAGCGGTGTCAGCGCTTCTGACAGCACAGCATCCTCATCGAGGCTCAGTTCAGCCTTCCACAGCGTATCGCGTGAAGACGCCGCCAGGCTGAGGGTGTAGTCACCGGCTTCGGCGATCCATTGGTGGCGCGTCGAATCGAAGGAGGCCAGATCGTCGATCGCAAAGTCCAGGCTGAGCGTCTGGCTCTCGCCCGGCTGCAGGGTATCGCTCTTGGCGAAGGCGACCAGGGACTGGGCCGCCTTGGCCAGCCTGCCCTCGGGTGCCGTAGCGTAGAGCTGCAGGACCTGCTTTCCGGCGATTGCCCCCCGGTTGCTCACGGTCACGCTCACGCGGTATTTGCCCTTGCTGCTCTCCTCCAGTCCCGCTTCAGCTAGCTCGAAATCGCTGTAGGAAAGACCAAAACCGAAGGGGAAGGAAACATCCTGCTGGAAACTGTCGAAGAAGCGGTAGCCCACATAGATGCTCTCGATGTACTGCAACCGGGAGCGCTGGCCATTCGGCAGGCCGCCGAAGTAGGGGTTCTGGACGATCGTCGGGTCCAGTACCTCGCCGGGGAATGTTTCGGCGGAGGGAAGCTGTGTGTAGTCCAGTGGGAAGGTTACCGCCAGACGGCCGGAAGGATTGACGCTGCCGAGCAGGACATCCACTACAGCATTGCCCGCCTCCTGGCCGCCCTGCCAGGGCAGGACGATGGCGTCGACCTTGTCCTTCCAGGATTGGGTTTCCACCACGTTGCCGATGTTCAGGATGAGCACCGCCTTCTTGCCCTTGCTGTGAAAGGCCTCGCTGACCGTGCTGATCAGTGCCTGTTCGGTGGCGGAGAGGTAGAAGTCATCCTCCAGCGGCCGGTCCTGGAACTCGCCGGAATTGCGGCCGATGGTGATCAGCGCGATATCCTGCGAGTCCGCCAATTGCGCCGCCAGATCGGGACTGACCGGCATTTCCGCGATGGGCGGGATGAACTGGAAGAAACTGGTACGCTTGGGTTGTTTGGCTTTGGCGTCCACGGCGTAGTCTGCATAGGCCTGCTGCAGTCCCGGCTCGATGGCGATGCCGTTGGCGCCGAGGGCCTCCACCAGCGAGACAGTGTAGGCCTCGTTGACGTCACCGCTGCCGGTGCCGCCGGAAATGAAGTCGTAGGAGGTATTGCCGAAGACCGCGGCTTTTTCGATATTGACCAGGGGCAGGGTCGCGTCCTGGTTTTTCAGCAGGATCACGCCTTCCGCGGCGGCCTGGCGGGCAATTGTGGCGTTCGCCTGCAGGTCCGGCTTATCGGAGTAGGGATAGGACTGTGCCGAGCGGGATTTCAGGATTGTCGGCAGGATACGGCGCAGGTTGTCGTCCAGGTCGGCTTCGCCCAGGCTGCCGTCGGCCAGCCCGCGGGTGATTTCCTCGCGGTTTTCCGGGCGTCCGGGCATGATCAGGTCGTTGCCGGCCTTCAGTTGGGCAACCGAGTCGTCGCCGGAGAGCCAGTCCGACATCACCAGCCCTTCGAAGCCCCATTCATCACGGAGAATATTCTTCAGCAGTAGCGGGTCCTGCGAAGTGTAGGTGCCGTTGAGCTTGTTGTAGGCAGTCATCAGCGCCCAGGGCTGACTTTCCTGCAGGGCGATGCGAAAACCGCGGAAGTAGATTTCGCGCAGGGCCTGCTCGTCCACCTCGGCATTCAGCACCATGCGGCTGGTTTCCAGGTTGTTGGCGACAAAGTGCTTGACGGTGGCGCCCACGCCCTGGCTCTGAACGCCCCGGATGATCGCGGCGGCCATCTTGCCGCTGAGCAGGGGGTCCTCCGAGAAGTACTCGTAGTTGCGCCCGCCGCGGGGGTTTAGCTGGATGTTCATCCCCGGCGCCAGCAGGATGTCGGTGCCGTACTCCCTGACTTCGTCACCCATTGCTGCGCCGACCCGTTCGACCAGTGCCGGATTCCAGGTGGAGGCGAGGTTGGTGGCGATAGGGAAGGCCGTGGCGAAGTAGCTCTTGGGGTCGTTCTCCCGCTGCGGGTTGATCCGCACTCCGGCGGGGCCGTCGGTCAGTTCCATCGAGGGGATGCCGAACTCGGGCAGGGGCGCGGTAGAACCCGCCGCGCCGGGCACCTTGCTGGAGCCGCCCATGGCGTTGGAGAAGCCGGTTCCCATCACCAGGTCGATCTTCTGCTCGATACTGAGGCGGGTGATCAGGTCCTCGCTGCGCTGTTCCAGGCTCAGCGCGGTATTTTCGTAGGGTTCGATGCTGCCGTTTTGATTCAGGTCCCTGCCTTCGGGGGGAACTGCGGGGTATTGGCAGGCACTTATACTTGTGCCCAAAGCCAGGAGGCCGGTGAATACGATTCGCCTATCCATATCTTCAATCCAGAACCAGGTGTTGATGTTGCTGTGGCAATGGCTGTGCCGCAGGCGGGGCCTGCGAGCACAGGCACTGCGCACGGGGGGATTGGGGATAAGCTAGCCCGTCACGGCGCGACGGGCATTGACAATTGTTTGCTACCCGGGGGGGGGAGGAAGCGCCTAGGCAGCGACTTCCCTGGCGAACAGTTCCAGCGTGCGCTGCAGGGCCACTTTGGCGGCCTCGGCATCGTAGCTGCCGCGCTGGTCGCAGTTGAAACCGTGGTCGGCCGGATAGATGTAGCTGGCAAGCTCGGGGTGCTTTGCCTTGAAGGCTTCAACCGACTCGAGGGGGATGAAGGCGTCCTTCTCCCCGAAGTGGAGGATGATCGGGCACTTCGGCGTCATGTCCGCCTGGTCGGGAATGCCGCCGCCGTAGTAGGCGGATGCCGCGGAGACGCCCTCCAGGTTGCATGCGGTGAGCCAGGTCAGCAGGCCGCCGAAGCAGTAACCGACCACGCCGACCTTGCCGAATTCAGCGGCCTTGTTGATCGCGGTCTGCAAGTCGCCGAGGGTGGTGGGCATATCGAGTTGGTTGAAGGCGAGGTCGATGCCGCGCTCCATGTCCGCGGCCTCGTAGCCCAGTTCCACGCCGGACTCGACGCGGTCGAAGATCGCCGGGGCGATGGCGTAGTAGCCTTCGCTGGCATAGCCGTCCACCACGGAGCGGATGTGCGAGTTAACGCCAAAGACTTCCTGAATGACGACAATGGCGCCCTTCGGCGTGCCCTGGGGCGAGGCTTCGTAGGCGGAAAATTCGAAGCCGTCGGCGGCCTTGAGTGTGATGAATCCCATGGATGACTCCTGTACTGGTAGCACCCGGCCGGCGTGCCCGGGTGTGAGTGAACTGGTCTGCTGAAAGCGGGATTCAGTTTAGAGAGGCGGTAAGGGAATGCAACCGCTTTCGCCCTGAGCCTGACCGCGCTATTGCGCAGCGTTCGCAGGAATGCGATCCGCTCCCCGGGCGGCCAGCAGAGAGCCGCTGAGGATCGAGAACAGGCAGTAACCCAGGAAGAAGAAAAATCCGGGCTCCAGGCTGGCGTCCATATCGAGCTTGCCGCCCATATCCCCCGAAGCGCTCCCCGCGAGGTAGGTCACCAGCAGGGCCATGGCGAAAACGTCCGCCATGGACCACTTGCTGAGGGCCGCGTTGAACTGCAGCAGCACGGGGTGGGCAATCACCAGCGACAGGGCCTGGATCAGCAGCTTGAGGCTGGGAATGGCCACGCTGAAAGTGAGGATCAGCAGTGCGACGAAGAGATTGCGATTGGCCGCGAGATCCTCCGCGGTCTGCCAGATCGAGCGGGTGGAGTGGTAGATCTGGACCTCCCCCTCCATCTGGTCGAAACCCATGAAGGAGGCGAGACCGCGCAGCATGCCCTGCTCCTCCGCGCTGGCGTCCTCCCCGGCGAACATGGTGATGCCCATCTGGGCCAGCTCGGACTTGGCGATACTGCCCTCCAGGGTCAGCACCGGCTGGGTGACGCCGGGGTAAAGCAGGGCGAGGGCGAGCAGGATGCTGGCGAGTACCAGCAGTTTTTGCTTGGGTGGCATTGGGGATTCCTGGGCTGTTGACTAAAACGCGGGCCCCATTTTACTTCATTCGAAGGCCTGGTTGAGAATCGCCCGCGCCTCCGGTCCGCCATCGATCCGCCGGTTCATGCGGCGGGTGACCCGCCAGCCTTGCGGCGTGCGGCGGAAGTCCCAGCGATTGGCCGATACCCGCCAGACTTCGTGACCGCCGTCTTCGGTGTGCAGGTAGACCCGGGAGAAGCCCACCGCCTTTGCCGTGTCGCCGTCGACCTGGATGACCGGGAAGGACTGGATGTGGGCGGAGCCCGCCTCGATAAGCGCCTGGTGGCCCTCGTGGCGGACCATCGCCGCCACCGCCTCGGGGCCCTCCAGCCGGGTATCCTCCAGTTCAGAGAGCAGGACCCCGTCCTCGGCCCAGATCGCGGCCGCGGCCTGGGGATTGTCGCCATCCACGGCGGGGCCCCAGGAATTCATCAATTTGTGGATCGCCAACTGGTCCTCGAGTTGCAGGACTCTCGTTTCGAGGGCCTCGAGGCGTTTTTCCAGTGTATCTGCTGGCATACGGGTCTCCTGTTTTCTGTATTTTTGGAATGTTTGTTTTTTGTACTGCTGCGATTCAGGGCCTGACCTCGCCAAAACCGGCCCGCTGGGGATTGCTGTCGGGTTTGCGGGTCCAGCGCCCGCGGCGGAAGAAGCGGTCTACCTTGTCCGGGTCGGCGTGTTTCTGCTCCTCCAGTCCGCGCTCGATCATTGCATCGAGGGTCGGGAGAATGCGCTGGAAGCCTTCGCGTGCCTCGGTGGCCTCCCGCCAGCGCTGCAGGTGTGGCATCGGGGCGAGATCGATGCCGAGGGTGTGGGGGTAGTTGCGCAGCCAGGGGAAAGTCGCCATGTCGGCAATACTGAACGCGTCGCCGGCCAGGTTCTCGTGCTCGGAGAGGCGCTGGTCGAGGACCTCGCACAGGCGCAGCGATTCGCTGAAATAGCGGTTGCGGGGGTACTCGCTGTCCGCGGGGGCCGGCCCGTTTTCCCGGAAGTGCACGGCCTGGCCGAAGGTCGGGCCGATACCACTCATCTGCAGCATCAGCCACTGCATGACGGCGGCGCGCTCGCGCGGGCCGTTGCCGTAGAACTGCCCGCTCTTCTCCGCCAGGTACACCAGGATGGCGCCAGACTCGAACACCGTGATCGGCGCCTCGCCGGGCCCGTCTGTATCGACGATCGCTGGAATCTTGGCGTTGGGGTTGATGGCGATGTAGTCGGCTTCGAAATTATCGCCGCCCATGATATTGAGGTAGTTGATCCGGTAGGGCAGCCGGGTTTCGCCCAGCATGAACAGGACCTTGATCAGGTTGGGACTGGCGTTGCCGTAGAGTTCGATCAATGTGGATCTCCCGCATCTTGTTATCGCTTGCGCGCGGTGATTGTGAGGCAGCCCGGCAGTGGGGCCGCTCCGCGGAGGGCTGGGGATCATACTACTGGTAGAGGATACGCCGCGCCAGAGTCGGGCCCCTGTCTCCGGCCTGCGCCCACGCGGGACCTGTTCCCACACCCCAGGCATAAAAAAGCCCCGATGGGGATCGGGGCCAGGGAGGGGCAAGCGGCGGCCTTGCGTGGGGGGCCACGCTTGCAGTGAAGGACCTGGATCGGGGGCAGTCCGGGGGGACTGCGGCGTCGATCACGTGTACAGCACACGCAATCTGGATACGGTACCGGCGGAGGATTGGATCAGCCGGAATTCTCTGGGGAATAGTCGTGGGCGTAGCGAGCGATCCACTCCCGGGCGGCCTGGTCGAGGCTCAGTACACGCCCTTCACGCCGGATCACGTCGAGGCGGTAGGCCTCGATCTGCTCACATTGAGCCTGCATGCGCGCGAGGAAAGCCTCATCCCCTGCCGGGGGGGGCTGCATTGCTTGTCCGTCTGGTCTTGCCATATCGCACCTTTTGTAGATGCCTTGTTTTCACCAGACTAATAGCAGCAATAGACCGGCATTTCATCCGTGGAAGCGGCGCCTTGTGAAGTGCGTCACAGAGTTTGCGCGACCTTCCTCAGATGGCCGTTGTCACGGGCGAAAAGGGCCCAGGGCGACAGGCCCTGCGCCACGATGAAATAGAACCTGAAAATTGTAGTAACTAACGTTTTCATCGTGAATAGTTATAAGAGATCCGGTGGCAATAGTTATACGGTCTTTTCGCAATGGGGATTCCCTGTCTACCTTTGTAGGTGCCTCGCGATAGCGACATGAAAAGCCCAGTGCGCTGTGGCGCCGCAGGCAGTACCGGCAGTTCGGTGCTGCAATCGCGGTGAAGCGCGCCAGAATAAGCGCAACGCTTGTCCCGGGGTAATCTCATCCCATGCAGCCGCCTTTCCCGCGGGTCAAGCCCGGGCGCTCTGGCGGTTTACTACAGCTACACCATGTGAACTGTGCCTGTAAGGCAAGTGTCACGGGGGTGTCGTGCGCCCTGCTTAGAGTGGTCAGGGCGATGGAAAGTCACGGTAGCGCGGAGTAAGCCCCGCAGCGAACAACATGGGATGGAGCCTTATAAGATGTTGTCAGTATTTGCCTTTGGAAGCCCCCGCGCACTGCGCCCCGACCACAATCCACTCCACTTTCCCACCGTAAAAACCCTCGAACTCCTCCTGCTCGTCGTCGCCCATGCCGATTCCACCTTCTCCCGGGCACACGCGGCTACCATCCTGCGCGCCGACCAGGAGGAGGCCCGGGCCAAGCGGGCACTGTCCACGGATCTGTGGCGGCTGAAGAAGGTGTTCAGCGAGGCGGACCTGCCCTTCGACAAGTTGATCAATGTCAGCCACGGGGAGATCGGCTTGGCCAGGCCATCCGGGGTCTTCGCCGACTGCAACGAACTGGAGGCGGCATTTTCCATGCACGGTGCTACCCCGCCGGAGGACATCGACGTTGAGGCCTACCGTCAGATTCGTAGCGCGGTGGAGCGCTGTGCGGGGGATTTCGCCGAGACCTTTGAGCAGGAATGGTGCTTCCTGCACCGGGAGAAGCTGCGTTCCAAGCACCATGCCCTGCTCAATCTGCTGATGCAGGTCGAAGTTGGCAGGGATAACTGGCCAATGGCGGTAGAGTGGGCGACCCGGCTGGTCCTGCTCGATCCCCTCCTCGAGCATGCCCACCGCTGTCTCATGCAATCCCACTTCCTGATGGGTAACCGTGCACTGGCCATACGCCAGTTCGGTATCTGTCGCGATACGCTGGCCCGCGAACTCGGCGTGGAGCCTTCCGAGGAAACGTCCCGCATGTACCGGGGGCTGGTATCGGTCGACCTTCGCGACATCTCGAAACAGCCCGCGTCGGCCAGTGCCGACAGCAAGCCCGCCCGTGTGCCCGCCAGCGACAAACCCCTCACCGACCAGTTGTCCAAGGCCCTGGGCTCCATCGACGCGGCACGCTCGCTGGTCGCCTACGTCGATTCAGCCCTGCGCACCAGCGGGGATTGACGCCGGGCGGGGCTTTCCCCCGCCTCCCGCTTTGCGCGGGCTCCAGTCTCACAAAACCCCAGGCACCCAATAGCTTGCTCTCTCAAGGCGCTCGCCGGCCGGTGCTGCTGGCCGGCAATTTTGTGTCGTTTATATTTTTTTAAAAAAATATTCCTCCGAAAATTCATGGCTTTAAGTGCCACTCCACACTTTTTGCGGCCACTTGTGAGAGTGCTGTGAGACTTTTGCCAGTCTCTTGAGACACGCCGGTGAAATCCTCGCCTGCAATGGGAAATAAAGGCCGAGGCATTTCGTGCAGACTTTCCGCTTCGTGGTCGTTTACCGGCCGGAAAAAACCAGTGCATCAGGTAAAGCGGAAGTCTGGCGCGGTTGGATCGAGCAGGTATTCCCGGATTCGAACGCGGAACCACAGCGTTTGTTTTTTCAGGACCCTGGCGAAGTCGGTGACATGATCAAGAAAGCGGTGGGCCGAAAGAATGCAGAATAGGGCAGCGTTGATCGATGGCGCCGCAACCCGCGCCAACATCCTCGACCGGGTCGGGGTGCGACAGCCCATTCAATGGCGTGACAACGACACAGCCAGCGCCCGGAGTCACGCGTCCCTTGCGGGCCTGCAACACGACTTCAGTCACGGTCTCGCTTCCGGCCAGATTGCGGAGCCTGACCCGGAGGCGAGGGGCGGAGGTTTCAAGGACCTGGACGCCCAACCGCTGGTGACCGAACAGCTTCCCGAGACCGGTCCGGCACAAGTTGCAGCACCGGCGGCTCCCCCGCCCGAGGTAAGCCATGCAGGGCAGGGGGAGGCCGCCACTCCAGCTGAGCCGGTGACCGAAGGGCTGCCCGCCCCGGCATCGGCTGTCCAGGGACTGACGCCCTCCGTCATGCGGCGGATCATCCAGTGGGCCACCACCAGCCCGGGCCAGAGCTCCAACTTCGCCCGTACCCAGGCCAACCTCGGTGAGCGCGGTTTGTGCTTTGGCATTGGCCGCTTCTGCCAGGACGACGGCGGGCTCGGCCACTACCTCGAACTCTGCCGCGACATCGACCCGGAACAATTCACGGAGATCTTCGGCGCCGGCGCGGATCGCCCGGAAGCCCTTGCGGATGCGCTGCTGGACTCGCTGACAGCGGATTCACGGGAGGCGCGGATGGCGCCGGTCGGCGGTGAACTCCTGTGGCAGGCGCCCTGGGTGGCCAGGTTCAAGCAGGCCGCCCGGCACAAGCCGTTTTGCAATATGCAGTTTCGCGCCGCGGCGGAACTCGTGCTCCTGCCGATGCTGCCGCTCGCCGCCCGCCACGGGCTGAACAGTGAGCGAGCACTCGCCTTACTGCTGGATCGCACGCTCAACAATGGCGCCGAAAGCAGCGGGGAGATGCTCGCCCAGCTCCCCCGGGGGCCGCTGGACCAGCGCCTGCGGGCGCTCGCGGAGAACGCCGCCAACGCCACCAGCACCAACCGGCCGATGGAGATTCTGAACAACCCTGAACTGGGTGACGCTCCACTCGATCTCGAAAACCCGCGGATGGAGTGACGGCATGAACCTCAGCCCCACAACCGGACGTGAACTGGCAGAGGCTCTCCACAGCAGTGCGTCGTTTCGCGCCCTGCCGCCGGCCGAGCAGCTGAAAATGCGCGAGCAGGCGGAAAAAGTTTTCGGCTACCTCGAGGGGGCGCCCACAAGCCTGGCCCGGCCCATGGCCGACCCGCTGCCGCCGGGAAGTGAATCCGGCCAGGGCAGCGCTTCCGGCGGCGGCAACGACGTCATCCGCCGTGCGGGTCCCGCCGCGCGTAATATGCTCGAATCCCTGGCCTTCCCCGATTTTGTCGCTTCGCTGGTGCAGGGTACCTTCCAGGCGATGGTGGACAGCTCCATCCAGCAGATGGAGGCCTACTCCCAGTTGCTGGCTTCGGTCTCCAAGACCGTCGACCAGTTCATGGACGAGCACATCACCGACGACATGGCCCGCGACCACCTCGCCGACAACTACGGTTCGGTGTTCGAGAAGCAGTTGACGCCCCAGGGGCCGAAACTCGCTGTCGCGCCGCCGGCGCCGACCTCGGGCGGCAGCGCGCCGCCCCTGCCCGGTTTCCTGCAGGACCTCGGCTTCAGCGATTCCGGTGATATCGACGAGCACGCCATGAATGAGGCGGTCATCCCGCAGGTGCGCCGCACGCTGGCGGAGACTCGCCACCAGTCCCTGGCGACCATGGTCATGATGGGCCTCAACCGTATCATCATCGACGAGGGCGAAATCAACGCCAAGCTGATCTTCAACGTCGACGCCTCCGAGACCACCAGCCTCACCTTCGACGAGCAGAAGCCCACCAACTGGACCCTCGCCGGTACCGCGGGCCGCAATGCCTTCGGCGCTTCGGGCCTGGTGGTCACTACCACCAACCTGAACACCCAGTCGGATATCTCGGTGCGGGCGGAGCTGACCGGCGAGGTGCGGATCAAGTTCCGCTCGGATTACTTCCCGCTGGAACGCTTCGCCGACAGCGCGGCGATCCAGCTGATCAACAACAATGCGCGGCCGATTCCGGAAAAACGCGAGGAGAAAGAGGTCCCCGCCGCGCCCCCGCCACCGCAACTCGAGCCGCCGCCGGTACCCCAGGCCGGGACGCCGGTGGCCTCACAGTCGCTGTCGCGCAATGAGCCCGCTGATGCCTGGGGCGACCCGGAAGATGAGGCCTGATCATGCAGATGATGGGTAGAGCGGGATGAAAGAGCTGAGTGAAACCGTGTCCGAGTTGATCGCCGCCTTCGAGACGCCGGACATTCCCGGTGCCCCCGTCGCGGTGGAGGCGGAGGTCGAGACCATGGTGGAGTTGAGCTTCGTATTCACCGGGGGTGAGTACGTCGCTCTGGCCGCGCCGCCGTCCTCGCGTTTTGTCAGCGGCCTGATGGCGCCGGTGCAGCGCATGCGGGTGCGCGCCACCCGCAGCATGCCGGCTGATGGAGAGAACCCGTGACCGTCGCCGCCCCTATCGAGGATTTTCTCGAGGCGATCACGTCCCAGCTGGACGCGACCCAGGACCGCCTGCGGCTCAAGGCGGTCAACCGCCCGCTGACCTTCGCCCTGAAGGATTTCGCCATCGACCTCTGCGTCTTCGTCGAGCTGGACAGTGACGGCCAGATCAGGCTGCGCCCCGCGGGCCCGAACGAGACCGGGGCCTCCACCATCAACATCTCCTTCACCACGGTCACCCGGCCGATGATCGAGGAAAACACCATCTCCATGGAACTCACCCAGAGCCCGAGCCTCGAGGAGATGGGGCTGGCGCCGGAAGAGACCAAGCAGCTGGCGCGGGTCGGCGTCCACAACGTCGCCCAGTTGGAGAAGCTGCGCGAGCGCACCGACGAACAGAGTGTGGCGCGTTTCTCCGGTGTCGATGTCGGCCGCCTGCGCCACGCCCTGCAGACCAACCGCCCACGCATCGATTACGTACAGATCGGCAGCCGCGGACCGAGCACGCCGAATCGCCCAGGTCCCGGCGGGGCGGCGCCTCGCCTCCAGGTGCGCCCCGGCCAGAGCCAGTTGCGCCTGCGCGGGCAGCGCCTGCAGGAAGGCGGCGCGACCCTGCGCGCCCGCCTCGATGGGCAGGAGATCCCGGTGCTGGCCGCCAGCCTGACCCACGCCGATATCGCCCTGCCGGACATCGCCGCGGGCACGCTCAGCATCGAGTTGCCCGATGGTTCCCGCTCGGAATTCGATCTGGTCTGTGACGACCCTGTCGTTCGCGAGCCCACTGTAGACGCCGGCGCGGGACCTGACGATAGCTCCACGGCGGCAGCTGAAGGCGACGGGGAGGGCTGGGAATGAACTACCCGACGACCGGGCGGGTGCTGGTCAAGCCCTGCGAGTGCGGCTGCCACGCCCCCGCGCATCTCGACGTGGTGTCCGGGGCCGCGCGCCCGGTGGGCACCGTCGACGGCGCGGGCATCGATTCAACCATTCACCGCAGCGCGTCGGCAATGCGCGTGCGCCGCGTGTTCAACGCCGCCGCGACCCTGGCGCTGCCGGGCCAGCGCGGCGAGGGTTTCGACCCGGTGGAACGGGAGGCCGGGCTGGACCGGGTGCTGGCGCTGGAAATCTCCAGCCCCGCGCGGGCGCACCAGCTGGCCCTCGAACTGGGCGCCCGCGACGATATCGAGTGGGCCATGGCCGAGCCCCTGTCCCACGCGCCCCTCGGGGCGATACAGCTGGCACGCCAGGCGATGCGGGTGGACGCCCTTGCCCTGCGCCATCCCTTCGAGCAGACCCGCCTGTTCGAGGCGCTGGAACTGGAACCGGGCGATAGCCGGGTACGGGTCGGCGTGGTGGACACCGGGGTGGCCCTGGAACACGAGGAATTCCGCCAGCGTATCTTCCGCGGCGTCGATACCGTCGACCTCGGTCACGGCGATATGGGCTCGGGCGTCGAGCTACTCGGCGACAGCGCCGGTCCCGATGCCTTCGCCCACGACGAAACCGGCCACGGGACCCACGTGGCCGGCCTGATCGCCGCCAACGGCAGGCATATTCCCCGCGGTGCGGGAGGCAGCGCCACCCTGATCGTGGCGCGGGCCCTGGCTGCGGCGAGATCGGCCGAGGGCCAGATCATGGGCATCGGCGGCACCATCGACATCGATGCCGCGGTCAAGGCCGCCGTCGATCTCGGCGCAAGGGTGCTGAATCTCTCCTTCGGTACCTCGGAGTTCGACCTGCCGGAAGAGGCGCCACCGGTACATACCGAGAGTCTGCATTACGCGCTGGCGCGGGGAGTCATCCCGGTTGCCGCCATGGGGAACTCGGGGCGGGAGGAGCGTTACTTCCCGGCATCGCTGGACGGCGTCATCGCCGTCGCCGCGGTCGACGCCGAATCGAGGCCTTCAGGTTTTTCAACCCGCGGAGCGCATTGCGCAATCGCCGCTCCCGGGGAAAACATCATTTCCGTTGGACTTTCGGGTTACCGCACTTCCACGGGCACCAGCCACGCCTCGCCACTGGTGGCGGGCGCGGTGGCCTTGATGTGTGCCCGGGCCGATCGCGCCGGCTACCCACTGACCGCTGCCAGGGCGAGGACGATCCTTCGCGCGTCCGCCCGGCAACTTGACGCCCCCGCCGAAGCGGTGGGCGCGGGATTACTGGATGCCCGCCGGGCTCTGGAACAGCTCGACGCGGAGATTCAGTCATACGAGGAGGCCTCTCATGGCTAGCGAAAAACTGACATTCCCCCAGGGCCTGCGGGACGCCTTCGGCGACCTGGTGTTCGACGAGATGAACGCGGCGGAGCGGCAGGGGCCGATCAGCAAGTCCGTTGAGGCACTTGCGGGTCGCTACCGCGACAGGGTCGAGGCCCTGTTCGATAACTTCCGCAACAGCGCCGAACCGGATCCCAGGGCGGCAGCGAAAGCCCTGGTGTTGCTGGTCGCCAGCGATCACCTGGTACGCGCCATGTCCCTCTCGGCCGAAGCGGACCTGAAGCGGGTGGAAGCCTTCGTCAGCCGCTGGTCGAAGCGGGACCTGCGCGGCCTGCGCCTGTTGGTCAGGATGCTGGCGGGCGTAAAGGGTAACGAGGAAAAAGAGGCCCTCGCGGAAATCGAGATGGCTTTGAAAGAACATTTGGCCGCCACCGGCGGCGAACCGGATTCAGATGCTACGAATGGAGGAAATCCAATGCCTACCCAACCCACTGAGGAAGAGATCAAGTCCTTGATACTCGAGGAGGCGCTGGCACTCTTCGCGTTCGATGAATCGCGCCTGCCAGAGCGCCTGCACTACCAGGTCGACCCGGTCAGCGGCGAGCGATCGCTCAGCGTCGGCCAGGTCGCCCTCATCGAGGACACCGTGGCCGCCGTGCTCAAGCTCAACGGCGCCCCCCGGGATGCCCACGCCGTGCTCGGCATCCTGTTGACTGACGGCCACAACAATCCCGACGACTTCTCCTTCTTCAAGTTCGTCAAGGCCGCCATGGACGAACTGGAAAGCTCCGTCGGTGAACGCCAGATCGCCGGTGACGGCCGCTTCGACGCGGGCTTCCAGCTGCGCCGCCACGTCTTCGACCGGGTGCGCGGTGAACTGACCGACAACGGCGAGACCAGCGGCATCTTCTACGATGCGATGGCCAGCGTAAGCCGCTCCATGGTGGACAAGTTCACCAACGTGCCCCCGGGCAGCCCCGGCTTTTCCCGCACCGTTCGCGCCCACTACGACGAGGAGACCCTCAAGGCCGGCGGTGGCGAGGGCGGCGGCGGATCGGGTGTCGCCTTCCTCGACCTGCCCCCGCTCTCCGATCCCGCCGAGGGCGCCGGCGACATCATCCCGGAAAACGTGCAGGCCATCTCGGCGATGTACGTGGTCTACCAGTGCACCCAGATGATGGTCTTCGCGGTGACCAACCGGGTGGTCGACCTCTTCATGGCGGGACTCCTGCCGATGCAGGGCGACAGCACCGCGCGGGCGCTGGACAACTGGTACTGGAAGCGCCATTCCATGGTCAGCGCCCAGGGCATGCAGGCCAACTTCAGCCGCGCGCTGGGCGCCCCGGGTGGCGATGTCGGTGGCGACGTTACCCCGAACACCGAGTTCAACACCCTGCTGATCCGGGTGATCTCCTCGATCTCCGAGTACGAGCGGCAGAACGCGGTGGGCAACCTGCTCGACCAGTCCCGCCGCGCCATGCCGACTTCCGGCGAGTACGTGCGCAAGGCGGTACGCGACCTCGCCGCCAATGCCACGCTCTACGGCTACGCCGGCGCGCAGTTCGCCGCGGAACGCATGGTCAAGCAACTCCGCGACGCCATGGAGATCCTGCAACTGCCGCGCATCCGTGAGATCTACGGCGTCTCCAACATGTGGCAGGTGATCGAACGGGTCGCCCAGTCCGAGTTCGGTACCACGGTGAACATCGTCAAGCACCGCACCCTGGCGGAAGAGGTGCGCAAGATTTTCGAGGTGATTTCCGCGCGTCCCGAGGTCTGGTCCCGCTCCTCCGCCCAGCCCCTGTTCAGCGACATGCAGATCGACGGCCAGCGCGTGTCCGATCTCGACTCCCTGGAAACCCAGAAACTGTTCCGCGCCGCCCAGTACTTCCTCGCGGTCAACGGCGTCCAGGGCGACCAGGTCTACGAGTACAGCCAGCCGGCGGATACCCCGGCGCTGCCCTCCATCCCCGGCATGTCGTCCTTCGGCAACGCCGGTGCTGTGGGCATGCCGGACATGGGGGGTGGCGGTCTCTCGGAAATGGCCAACCAGCGGGTGCAGGACCTGCTGGCCAACAGTGGCCTGCCCGCGGGCAACGCCTGAAATGAGCGGGCCGGGCCCGAACTGAAATAGCAACCAGGAAGTTCCCTTTTCGGGAGGAGATCGATATGCGCTACCAGCGTGCTGCAGAGGCCGCCTCGACACTGCTCAGCCAGGCATCGCGGCACCTGCTGACTTCAAACCCACTGGCGATGCCGGAACTGCGGCGCGCCATCGACGAATCGCTGGACTGGTCCCTCGACCAGCCGCACCGCTCGGATGTGTTCGGCCCCACCTTCGCCGAGAACCGGGCCAACGCCCTCGGTTTCGAGGTCGAGCCCGGCGGGTGCTACGCCACCACCGCGGACAAGAGCGAACTGGCCACCGGGGCGATGCGCGACATCATCGGCGCCGGCATGGGCCGCGACGCCGCCCGCTGGTTCGACGCGCGCACCGAGCCTTTCCGGGTGCGCCACCCCGGGCGCGGTTCCAACTACGGCGCCCGCTTCGCCACTGCCGTGGACGGCGGCGGCCTGGTGGAAGCCCAGGCCACCTACGGCTGGACCAAGGACCTGACCGGCGAGTTTCCGCGCAGCATCGTGGAGATGGCCAGTATCGCCGAGCAGACCCTGCCGGGGCTGGTGCCTTTCTACACCACCATTCGCTGCGGCCGCAGCGCCGGCGGCCAGCAGATCACCTTCGACCTCACCCAGGAGACCAGCTTCAGCGCACTGAAACCGCTGATGGATGCCTTCGGCCTCGGCCACCGCCACGCCGGCCTGATGACCCTGGGGGCCTTCACCCTCGGCGCGCGCTTCAGCCTGCCGGCGCGGACCTCGACGCTCACCCTGCTACGGGCGGGCGAGAAGGTCGAAATGCGCCTCGACGTAAACCTCGACGCATTGCCCGATGCCCCCGCCGCACTGCTGCCGCTGCTGCGCCTGCCGATGGCGGAGCGCCCCGGTTCGCTGGCGGCCTTCGACCGCTGGCTTACCGCGCTGACGCCCCAGGGCTTCTGGGGCCCGGGTTCGGTGACCGTGCTGTCCATCCGGGTGCGCGAGGACATGCCCGCGCGGCTCGCGGTGTTCCTGCGCCCGATCAGCTTCGAACCGGAGGAGCCGGAAATGGGCGTGGCAGAACCGGAGACAGCGACTGATTCCGAGGACAGCGACGTCCGCATGCAGGCGGCGGCAGGCGAATTCGCCGCAGCCGAGATGCCGGACTGGAGGGTGTACTGATGCAAGCGGCCATGAACTCGCGGCCAGAGGTGAGTGCCAGGGCCGCCGCACAAAACGAGGTGGCGGGCTTCCTCTCCCGCTCCCGGGCTTTCAATGCTCTTCCGGCGGAACGCCAGGCGAAGATCATGGCGGACACGGAAAAAGTGGTGGGCTACATCGCCGATGCCGGCGGCATGCAAATGCTGCAGCACGCGGTGGGCCCGCGGGCGATGGCCCGGGGCATGGCCGGGGGCAGCGGCGCGCCGCGCGCGCGTGCGATGGTGGGCCCGCAGGGCGGCAACGCCGAGGAACCCAGCCACGCCGACTATGTCTCCGGTGCCGGCCAGGCACTTGCCGATACGGTGCACGCCGTGGATTTTCCGGGTTTCGTCGCGGACCTGATCCAGGGCGTCTTCCAGGCCATCGTCGACGCCTCCATCCAGCAGATGGAGGCCTTCGCCGAACTGGTGGCCAACGTCTCCAAGTCCGTCGACCAGTACATGAAGGACAACATCAGCGACGACCAGGCCCGCGATTACCTCTCCAGCCAGTATCCCGACCACCTCGAACCGGACCTCAACGCCGGACGGCTCACGCCGAAGCGCGACGCGGACCCGGACAGCGCCCCAAATTTCCTCCAGGACCTGGGCCTGCCGTTTGAACTGGACGACGTGGACGACGAGGAGATGGAGAAGGAACTGGTGACCACCGCCAAGCGCAAACTGGCGATGGATCGCCAGCAGATGCTGGCGACCATGGTGCTGATGGGCCTGAACCGGATCGTCGTGACCGACGGCCAGATTCGCGCCTCAGTGGTTTTCGACCTGGACGCCAAGGCCATGGACGAGGCCAAGCGCGAGCGCGAGACCAGCTTCGAATACAACCGCAACACCGACTACACCCGCAGGCGCACGAAGAAATCCGATGGCTTCCTCGGCCTCGGCGCGAAGAAAACCCGCACCTCGAAGCTCAACGTAAAGACGGACACCAAGTACAAGTCCGATACCACGACCTCGGACGAGCGGGTGCGCGAGACCGAACTCAAGGCCAAGCTCACCGGCAATGTCGACCTGCGCTTCAAGTCGGAAACTTTCCCGCCGGAGAAAATGGTCGAACTCATGGGCATGAACGAGGAGACCGTTACCAGGACTGCGAAGCAGGCACCACCCGGACAACAGGCTTCTGCGGGCGCGCCCGGCATCACACCACCTCCACCGCCGCCACTACCGGCCAGCTAAATCGCGATGGAAGGATCCTGTGCGCTCACTCACTCGCTTAACCGTTCGCTGGTCACCCACGCGAGATGGCTGGCCCTCGGCCCTCGCGGCATGGCCGCGGCGCTGGCACTGCCGGCCTTCGAATTGCCCACCTTGCCCGGGGGCGCCAGCGGCGGGGCTTCCCTCACGCCGTCCCAGGTGCGGGCCTACGCAGCGCTCTATTACTACGCCGAACTCGCCGGGACCGGGCTGATGGAAGTGGCCGAACTGCTGCCGGCCGAGCGCGACATGATGCGCATCACCGACGCGGAGCTCTACCGCAAGCTGGAGCAGTTCGCGCTGGAGATGCGCGGCGAATGGTACGGGGAGGAGCGTCGGGCGATGCTCTTTCACGCCATGCTCGGCATCGGCGAGCAGCACAGTATCCAGCACGCCCTCGATGCCTTCACCGGCGCCCTGGTGGAGGTGGAGCAGGCGCTGCGCTATCCCGCGGGCGCCTCTCCCTACCGGGTGCAGGCCGCGCTCACCTTTGCCGCCGACACGCTGCTGCGCTTCATGGAAAGCCGCGCGGCGATGGGGCTGGAGCGCGCCGCGACGGTACTCAACCGGCAACTGCGCAAGGTCATCGACCTGCTGTCCACGCCCGCGCTGCTCTCCATGTTCCGGGTCAACTCCCTGTGGGCCCTGTTGCGCCAGGTGGCCGTGCCCGCGCCGGGCGGCCGCGTTCCCGATCTCGGCAAGGCCGTCACCCGGGCGACCGCGGGCAGCCAGTGCCTGGCCTGGCTCGCCGAGCGGACGCCCGACGCGGCGCCGCCCACGGCGGTATTGATGGCCGCTTCCAACTGGCAGATGAATCGCCCCGAGGGACTCGGCGTTGCCCCGGCCGGGCAGGCGCCCGCGGGCCCCGGGCAGAACCCTTACGGCAGCGGCCAGTCGCCCTACGGTGCCCAGTATGGGGCTAACTACGGCAACAATTACGGCGGAAATGCCGGCGCCGGTCATAGCGGTAGTTATGGCAGCGGTTATGGCGGCAACTATGGCAGCAACTACGGCGGAGGCTTCGCATGAAGGCCCCGGTGAGGATTCTGCCAGAGGCTTTCGCCGCGCCGGCGATGGCGGACAGCAGCGTGCTGCCGCCTGAATTGGCGGAACTGACGGACGCGCAGGTCAACGCCCTGGTTTCCGCCGCCCCCGTGGCCGCCGAGTTACCCGCGGAGAAACGCGAGGTCCTGCAGCGCAGCCTCGGGCGCATCGCCCGCCAGGTCGCGGCGCTGGCGCTGGAGGACTGGCGCGACTCAGAAACCCTGGGCCAGCGCCCGGTGGTGAAGACCGTCGCCCGCATGCGCCCGGCGTCCCAGCCCATGGCGAAGTCGATGCGGGCGGCGGACTTCCGCCCGCAGGCTGCCTCCCGGGTGGGCGAGGTGACCCGCTCCACCCTCAACGCCATTGCCTTCCCGACCTTTGTGGCGGACCTGATCAAGGGCACCTTCAGCGCCATCCTCGACGCCACGACGTCGCAGATGGACGCCTTCATGAAGCTGCTTGAGCAGGTGTCGCAGACAGTCGAGCAGTTCGAGGACCAGAATATTTCCGACGCCCAGGCCCACTCCTGGCTGGTGCAACAGTACCCGGGGCAGCTGCGCCTGGAAGGCAGTGACTCGGGGCCCCGGGCCGTGGCGGTGGACGACGGCGCCGAACCGCCGGCGGGCATCCGCCAGACCCTGAATTTGCCGGAAGAAGTTTCCTCGCTGGACGAGACTTCCATCGAGGAAGTGCTGGTGCCCGCCGCCCGGCGCAAGCTCGCCCAGTCGCGGCTGCAGATGCTGTCGAGCCTGGTGATGATGGGGATGCAGCGCATCGTCATCAACCACGGGCGCATCCGCGCCACCATGGGCTTCCATATCGACGCCAGCGACAGCGCCCGGCGCGAGGAGGCCAGCCTCCTCGATACTTCGGTGGCGGCAGCCGGCTCCGTCGGCTTCGGTCCCTGGTCCGCTTCCGTGTCCACGTCGGTGACTTACGTGCGCTCCACCAAGTCCGACAGCAACGCGGAACTCAACGTCAACGCCGACCTCACCGGCGAGGTGGACCTGACTTTCTCCACGGACTACCTGCCGCTGAACCGCATGGCCACCGTCGAACGCATCGCCCGCATTCGCGAGAACACGCCCAACCCGGTGGCGAATACGCCGAACCCGGCGACCGTGTCTGAAAGCGGGCAATCCAGCAGCCCCAGCGCGGCGGACATGATCAACACCCGCCTGAGCAACCGGACGGAACTCACCGCGCCCGAACTGCCGCAGCGCCAGGCCGCTGCCGGTGGTGGAGGCGGTGGTGGTGGGGGCGGCGGTAGCGAGAGCGCCGGTGGCGGAGAAGCCGCAGCCGGCGGTGGCGGCGGTGAGACAGCAAGCGGCGGAGGCGAGGGACATTGAGCGATACCACAAACCTGCTACCTGGCCCCTACGGCGCCGAGCCCGGCCCGGTGATGGATTGTTCCGATCACCTCGGCGAACTGGTGCATTCCCAGGTCGCGGCCCTGCTGCTGTCGACACCGGCCTTCTCGGAGATGCCCCCGGAAACCCAGCGGGAAATGCGCGGCAACATGGAAAAAATCGCCGCCTACACCGCGGCCCTGGCCCAGGAGGAATGGCGACAGTCGAGCAAGTTGCACCAGACCCCCATGGTGCACAAGTCCCGCACCATGGAGTTCGACCCGGAAAGTGAAGTGCCGGCGGTAACCCTGGAAGAGGACGGCCCGGCGGCCTCGGAGTTTTCGCCGCGGGCGGCCAGCCAGGTCGCCCGGGTAACCGAGAGCACCCTCAACGCCATCGCCTTCCCGACCTTCGTCGCCGACCTGATCAAGGGCACCTTCAACGCCATCGTCGACGCCTCCATCCAGCAGATGGAAGCCTTCGGCGAGCTGCTCTCCAACGTCGCCAAGACCGTCGACGAGTTCATGGCCGACAACATCTCTGACAACAATGCCCGCGACTGGGTCGTCGGTGCCTTCCCCCAGAACTACAGCATCAATGAAGGCAGCGACGGCGCCTCGGTCCAGGCCAATGGCGATATGTCCGATGCGGAGCAGGGGCGGATGCGGCGCACCCTCAAGCTGCCCGAGGACGCGGATCTCTCGGATGCGGAGGCGGTGGTCGTGCCGGCGGCCCGCCGGCACATGGCCCAGTCCCGCCAGCAGATGCTGAGCTCCATGGTGCTCATGGGCATCAACCGGGTGATCGTCACCCGCGGACGCATCCGCGCCCAGATGGGCTTTCGCATCGACACCAAGGATTACGCCACCGCCTCGGCCTCGGAAAAATTCGATTTCAAGAACGAGACCCAGGCGCGCTACGGCTGGTTCCTGTCGCCGGTTTCCGCCTCGACCAAGACCACCGTCGCCTATGTCTCGTCCTCGCAAAAAGACAGCGAGACCGAACTCGACGTCAGCGCCAATCTCACCGGCGAGGTGGACCTGCAGTTCAAGTCGGACGTGTTCCCCCTTGAACGCTTTGCCGATGCCGGCGTGATCGCCGGCATCCAGGGCAACACGGCCAACCCCGCCGCCAATCAACCTGTTACTTCATCACCAACGTGACCGGCCAGCGCCGGCCAGGAGAAGAACTCATGTCAAACTATCGCTACCAAGCACTCTCGGACACGGATTCAACGGCCGCAGCGCCGGCGCAGGGCGCGTGGGTTCTGGTCGAGCCGGCGGACCAGGCCCGCGACGTGCAGGCCCCCCAGTTGCGGCCGGGCGACCTCATCCTGTCCACCGCTGCGGGGGGCGCAGTCGCCCTCACTGCAAAAGCGCCGATGGCGGAGATTTCACACGTGGCCGTATACCTCGGTGAGGGAATGGTCATCGAGGCGCGCGATAACGGCGTGCTGGTACAGCCGCTGGCCAACGCGGTGGCGGATGATTACTTCACCCTGGCCTACCGCGTCGAGGGCCTTGGTGACCAGGAAGCCGCCGCGCTGGTGCGCTGGTTGCGCACCCAGGAAGGGCGCTTCTACGATCCGGGTGCCATGCCGATGCCGGGCAACGCGGACCCGGATGCCTGGTACTGCCCGGCCCTGGTCCTCGCGGCCTTTAACCATGTCAATAAAGCCCTGGCGCTGAGCCCGGCGGGGGCGGGCACAGGGGGCGATGTATTCCTGATCGAGAACGCGACCTACCAGGGCCATGTGAAGCGCCCCGAGGCGCCGGTGCGCATGCAGGGCTATTCCCGTTCCGCGAGTGGAGGAGACCCGGACGGCCCCTTTGTGCCCGACGAGGGGCAAATGGATGAGATGATTCCCCGGGGGCAGTACGGGCAGTCCCTGCACCCAGACGCCCTCGAGGTCGGCGACATCATCCTGACGTCTGCCGCGGGCGTGCTCTCCGGCGGAATAAGGACGGCAACCTCCGGCCCGGCCAGCCACTCGGCGGTATATGTGGGTGACGGCATGGTAGTCGAGGCCATCGGCGACGGCGTGGTACACCGCACGCTTTCGCGCACGCTCTCCGAGACCCGCATCGCCGCGGCTTACCGGGTGCCCAACCTCACCGCCGCCCAGCGCCGCTCGATAAAGACCTTCGTACTGGACGCCGCGGCCCGCGGCGTGGGTTACGACTACCAGGCGATCCTTACCGGCCTGATGACCGAGGACGACGAAGCCTACTTCTGTTCCGAGCTGATCTTCGACGCCTACGCCCACGCCGGCCGCAGCATTGGCGATCCTTCCTCCAGCGCACCCAACGATGTCATCCGCATCCGCGGCATCGAGTACCTCGGCCACCTGAAAACCGACTACGCCCGGGAACAGTCCTACGCCCGGCCTTCGCGGGTCACACGCCCGCTGTCCGACAACAGTGCCGAACATCCCAAGCTGCTGGAGGCCATCCGCATGGCAGTGGAGGCTGGCGCCACCGAGGAGGAGGCGCGGGAATTCCTCGGCGCTTCCTCCCTCAGCCGGGCCATGTCCTATGCGCTATCCGGGCCGGACGAGTTACCCAAGTACCGGGCGCTGAGCAGCTGGCAGAAAGTGTTGGCCCGCGGCCTGGTCGCGGGGGCGCTGGGGGTGGTCACGGAAGTGATGATCGAACGCACCGCTCGCAGCCGCGGCCTGTCCATCGGGGTTGGCGTTGGCATCTCCGCCGGCCTGGGCGGCTCCTTTGGCGGCGGTGTCGGCATCGTCTACCTGCCCAACGGTGACATGGCGATCTATGGCGCGCTCTCAATCGGCGGCGGCTGGAACTTTGAAATCACCGCCTCGGTGGACCTGACCGTCATCAAAGGCAATGCCAATGTCTTCTTCGGCAAGAGCCTGGTGGTGGGCGGCAGCGTCTCCATCGATGCCGGCGTCAGCGTCGGCGGCGGTGCCCGCGCTGTACTCACCCCGGACCAGAGCCGGCAGATCGGCGTTATCGTCCAGGTGGGCGCAGGCTTCGGGTTGCCGATTATCTCCACCGTGGAAGCTTCCATCCAGGAGAGCACCACCGAGTCGCTCGCCCACCAGGGGCCGATTAGCGTCCCGGCGGAGGCTCAGTCTGCCGGCATGATCGGCGGGCTCCCGGTAATGCGCAGCGCACAGCAGATGTCGACGGCAATGAACGTGATACCTTTCAGCCGGCGCGCGGCGGTGCGTTCCATGAGCGGCGGTAACGTCGATGTGAAACTGCGCGTCTTTATTCCTTCCCCCGCCCTCGACGCGCCGTGGATCACCGGCACCCGCTATTTCTCCGGCGACGGACGCGGCTTCGCTTACAGCGGTGGCACCAGCCGTGCGGAGATTCACGCCAGCGTCACCCTCACCAGCGCCGCGGAGGGCCGGGCGTCCATCGCCAGTAACTCGCGGGTCTGGGGCGAATCCAAGGAATACGCCAGCAGCGACGTGCGCCACCCCGCGGGCAAGCCCGACTGGTGGTACGAACTGGTCGGCAACCCCAGCCCCATCGACCGGGCGACACTGCAGCTTACCGACTCCAACCTGAACTTCAGCGCCGTACAGCACGACTTCGCCGGCGGCGAGACCGGCGCCTCCTACGGCCGCTTCCGCCTGCAGGTGGACGGCGGCCTGCCGCTGATGCCTTCGGTGACACCGAATATTAACGCGGACCTCTACCTGGACCTCAAGCGCGGCGCCTCCGGGCAGTTGTTGGCGCAGTTGACCGGCAACCACGACGGCTTCCCGGCCTATGAGCTTTACGTGAACGGCCAGCGGATTCATCACTACGACCCGGTCGCTGCAGGTAAATCACCAATGGCCCTGGGCGGCCTGGGCGACGGGGACCGGCGGGTGAATATTCCCTGGCGCGATGTGCAGGGGACGATGGCCAGCGGGCATTCGCTGTCGGCGGGGGTGATGATTGAAGGGGAGCGCTCCCGGACCTGGATGTAATGAAATCGCCGGGGGCTTGACGCCCCCGGCGATATTGCGAAGTATCTCTGCTGGTGCAATGCGCTCAAGCCATTGCCATAGACCCTTCTGGCGACACCGGTAGCGATATGCGCTTCAATCAATCCAAATCCCTGCGATGGTTTCTCGCTGAACTGCTGGTCATTGTGCTCGGTATTTCCATTGCTTTTCAGGTCGAGGAATGGCGGCAGCACCGGGAAATCAAGGCCCTCGAAGTCAAGGCTCTGCACGAGGTGCTCGGTGATCTGGATTCCATGGAATCATCGATACTGGCCGCCGTCGACACCTATGAGAATTCCGCCAATCACGCCATTCAGCTGTTCCAGGTTATCGACTCCGGAAGTGCGGGGGACAGTGCCGGGGAGAGTGTGTACCTGGATCACCTGTCGTCAATCAACGTGTACCTGATCGGCGAAGCCGAGGACCAGTTCGCCTACGAGGGCCTGCTGGACGAAGGAAGGTTCGCCAACGTGGATGCCCCGGAATTGACCAGCGACATGAGAACGCTCTTCACGGTGATCAAGCCCTGGATATTCTCGTTGAACGTGAGGCATATCGCTCTTCACGACGACTTCAAGGAAGGCGTCTACCGCGACCTGAGGCGAGTCCCGGACGCGGATTTTGCCAGTAGCGGCAAATCTCACTACGTGATTTCCGTGCCGATTGATGAGTTTATGGCCTCACCCGGGGCCAGGAGTGAGCTGTTGGGCTATATCGATTCCACCGGCTCGATGATCGAGAAATTCCACTTTATCCAGCAGAAAATCGGTGAAGTGCGCCTGAGTATTCGAAATTACCTCGACGCGCAATCATCGGCCTGACAGGGGCTTGCTTGTCCATGTCCGCGACGAGGTGATGAAAGAACCTGGCTGGTCCTGGTGACAGGCCCTGTCCCATATTCCCGCCCGGCTGGTTAGAATAGCGGCTCCCTACAATTGCCGGACGGACACCTTCGATGTCATCGCTACAGGATCAATTGCTCAAGGCTGGCCTTACGGACGCCAAGAAGGCCAAGCAGCTCAACAAGGAAAAGCGCAAGCAGGCGCGGCAGGTGCCCAAGGGTGAGCAGCAAGCTGACGAGGTTGCGCTGGCGGCAAAGCAGGCCCAGGCGGAAAAAGCCGAGCGCGACCGCCAGCTCAACCAGCAGAAAAACGCCGAGGCGGAGCGCCGCGCCATCCAGGCCCAGATCAAGCAGCTTATCGCCGTCAACCGCATTGCCCGCGGCGGCAAGGACGAGGTCGCCTACCAGTTCACCCACGGCAAGAAGATCAAGAAGATCTACGTCAGCCCGCTGCAGCAGGAGCAACTGGTCAAGGGCATCCTCGCGGTCACCGAGTTTGGCGGCAGCTACGAGCTGGTGCCGGCGAAAGTGGCCGAGAAGATCAGCGAGCGGGATGCGGCACGGGTGCTCGTGCACAACCAGGGCAGCGACACAATCGATGAGGATGACCCCTACGCGGACTACCAGATACCCGATGACCTGATGTGGTAGCGACCGGGGCTGGTCCGGAAGAGCCATAAAAATAATATCATATATGATCTAGTATCGTGCTTTTAAGCGAATATATATCACTTATGATATTTTATACGTGGCTTATCAAATGGGTGTATATAATATATCATTTATGATATATATTGCTATTAAATGGCAAATATAGATCATATATGATATGAAAATTCGGCAGTTGACCCCGGTCGACACTGCCCTCGAGGAACTCGGCCGCCGCCTGGCGCTGGCCCGCAGGGCGCAGGGCATGTCCCAGCAGGAGCTGGCCCGGGCCGCCGGGATTGGCGTGGCGACCCTGCGCCGCATCGAAGGCGGCAGCGACAGCCAGGTGGGCAGCTGGATCAAGCTGCTCGGGGCGCTGGGCATGGCCAGCGCCGTCGAGGGCCTGCTGCCAGAGACACTGCGCTCGCCGATGGCCGATGCGAAATCCGCCGGCAAGCGGAAATCGCCCCGGCGCCAGGGCGCCGCCAGTGACCCCGACCCCTGGGGTGGGGAGGCACCGTGAGCACCGCCGAAGTCCGCCTCTGGGGGCGCAGCGTCGGTTACGCGTCGATGGATGCGGACGAGGCCTTCGGCCGCTTCGAGTGGGACCCGGACTTCGTCGCCCTCGGTATCAATCTCGCGCCCCTGCAGATGCCCCTGCAGCGGGGCCGCATCTTCCAGTTCCGCGAACTGCAAAAGCGCACCTTCCACGGCCTGCCGGGCCTGCTCGCCGACGCCCTGCCGGACAAGTACGGCAACGCGCTGATCAACGTATGGCTGGCGAAGAACGGCCGCACTCCGGAGCAGTTCAATGCCGTAGACCGCCTCTGCTATACCGGCAGGCGCGGCATGGGTGCGCTGGAGTTCGAACCCTCTGAAGGCGGCGCGGCTCTGGCAGCCGGCTCGCTGCACATCGACCAGCTGGTGGAGCTGGCCAGCCTCGCCTTCGCCAGTCGCGAGGCGCTGCAGGTGCGTCTCGACGAGGGCCTCGGTGACGAGTCGCTGCTGGAACTGCTCAGTGTCGGCACCTCCGCCGGCGGCGCCAGGGCCAAGGCGGTTATCGCCTTCAACCCGCACACTCGCGACGTCCGCTCCGGCCAGCTCGACCTCCCGCCTGGCTACGAACACTGGCTGATCAAGTTCGACGGCGTGAAATTCAGCGGCGACTGGGGCGTGGCCGACCCGGCGGGTTACGGTCTGCTCGAATACAGCTACTACCTGATGGCCCGCGAGTGCGGCATCGACATCAGCGAATGCCAGCTACTGCCGGAGAACGGCCGCAAGCATTTCATGACCCGCCGCTTCGACCGCAGCCCCGAGGGCAAGAAGCTCTTCGTGCAGTCGCTGGGCGCGCTGGCGCACTTCGATTATTACGAGAGCGGCCACTACAGCTACGAGCAGTTGTTCCTGACGATGAAGCAGCTCGGTATGTCGATGGAGGACATCGAGGAGCAGTATCGGCGGGTGGTGTTCAACGTGGTGGGCTGCAACCAGGACGATCACGTCAAGAACTTCAGCTTTATCATGAATCCCGACGGCACCTGGCGCATTACACCAGCCTACGACCTGTGCCACTCGGAAGGCAGCGACTTCACCCGTTTTCACCAGCTCAGTATCAACGGCAAGACCACCGGCTTCGAGCTGGGCGACCTGAAGCACCTGGCGGAGTATGCGGGATTGCCGCGGAACCGGGAAAAGCTGGTGCTGGAGCGGACGGTGGCGGCGTTCAGGAATTGGGAAGCCGTGGCGGATGAGCTGGCCGTACCAGGGGGTATTCGCTCGCATGTGACGTCGACCTTGCGGCTCGGCTGGTAGGCCGGCTGTCGGATAGCGGGAATTCAGAGGTGCCTGCTAAAACGCAGGCCCCGGTTTTCTCTATCCTGTTGTATGCTCTGGCAGTGGGGTCGAAAAATCCGTCAACAGGTTCACCGGGATTGTCTTGTCTCAATCAGTAAGCAACGTGCCTTGAAGTCGGGGCCTGGGGGGAGTTGTGGGGAATGGTGCTGCGATAGGGTCGCGCTTAATTCTGACGCAGAGTAAAAGCCTGCGCCAGCTGACAGTCCTGCTGTTCTATTTCACGCAGGGATTCCCCATCGGGATATTCTTTTACGCGGTACCCGCATGGATGGCTGCGAACGGGGCAAGCACAGCCCAGATCGCGGGGGTAGTTGCTTCTGCAACGCTGCCGTGGTCGCTCAAGTTGGTGAACGGCTTCCTCATAGACAGATACACCTTCCTTGCCATGGGACGCAGGCGCGCATGGATAATCGGCGCGCAGTCGGTCCTGGTTGGAACGTTTCTGCTGGGCGCGGCAATAGCCCCGCTCCCCACCGAAATTGCCATGCTCTCCGCAATCGCCTTTGCCGCGAATGCTGCCGTCACATTTCAGGATGTGGGTATCGACAGCCTCGTCGTCGACATCATGACAGAGGAGGAAAGATCCCACGCCTCCGGCTTCATGTACGGTGCCCAAGTCATTGGCATTGCCGGCGCCACCGCGGTGGGCGGCAAAATGTTTGCCAGCTTTGGATTTGAGGGCGGCATGATAGCTGCAGCGGCGGTACCAGCAGCCGTGCTGCTCTATGGATTGGCGATAAGGGAACGCGAAGGGGAAAGGCGATTGCCCTGGAGCCGTGGCGAGGCACACCCCGATAGCCGTGCTATCCATGCCGAGGCATGGCTTCCTCTTTTGAAAAAAGCTTTCAAGGCCTTGTTCACACCGCTGAGTCTCCTGCTGGTCCCGGTGCTGATAGCGCGCGCGCTCCCGTTTGGTGGATTTGAGGCCTTTCACCCGGTGCTGTTTACGCAAACCGTAGGCTGGGCGCTGGAGGAATGGACCGCTTATTATTCGAAAGTGACCCTTGCCATGGGAATATTCGGCCTCTTCGTGGGTGGATGGTTGGTCGGAAAAATGGGCGCGCAGAGGGCCGTGATTTTCGGTGCGACAATGGGCACCTGCCTGCTGCTTGTCATGGCCTCAAACCAGGAACACTGGGCTGATCCCTGGTTTGCCGCGGTATTCGTCGTTGCCATGGAGTTCTTCGCGGTATTCTATTTCATCGCCGCCATACCCATGTGCATGCGCATGTGTTCGCCCGCAGTCGCGGCTACCCAGTTCACCATCTATATGGCGATTGCCAACTTTGGCCGTCCGATCGGTGCCAGCATTGCGGCGGCCACGGCGGGGCAGGGGTATCCCCAGTGGCTCTACTGGTGTGCGGCAATTGCCTGGGGTACGACAGTCCTCATCCTGGTATGCGTACGTTTTCCGGCGGAAAACCGGCAAGAGCATGCGACAGCGGCAGAACTGCCGCAGGGTGAAGGGCCTGTACCTGAAGTGAGTTGATCATTTCGATGCAGGCCAAGCGCTCTGCTCAAACCAACCAGCTCACAGAGAAACTGCCCGTTTGTATCTTTGGACGGAAATCCGAATTTCCTTGCTGCAGTAGGCTTGATCTGTCGGCCTCGAGATAAAAAACTATGTTTGCCGGCCTCAATTCCCGTACAAGGCTTAAAACGGCCGCTTTCGCCTAGATGCGGTCAGGAATCCAGATTATGCTTGATATCTGCTTTCGACCCGGACTGCACGTTGATCGCGCGTTAGCGTAAGGGACAGGAATCGACCACTGCGAAACATTTTCGTCGGGAACGGAAATTGCGATGTTAGCTTTGGTTGCGTGTAACCTCCTAACAAATTAAAAGGAATTGCCTCAAGGTCGTTATGGTTCTCGCTCGTCTCGCCAAATCCCTGCGCCGACAGGACTGGACCACGTTCGCGGTGGAATTCGTCCTAGTGATTGCTGGCGTACTCGTCGCCTTGCAGGTGGACAACTGGAATCAGGAACGCATCGCCGAACAGGAGTTTCATCGCGAACTCGCTCTGCTGCAAGCCGAACTTCTCGAAAATCGGGAACGAGTGACCTCCTTTATCGAACGCTTGGAGCACAATTTATCTCTACTCACCACCTTCCAACTGGCATTCCATGACGAGGAATCGGCGTTATCCGACGAACAGCGCGAAGCATTTGTACGCGCCTTGGCGTTGACGGGCGACTACGGTCTGCTTATCCGAAGTGGCAGCGTCAACCGCTTGCTGGGCTCGGACGCCATTGTCGAAGAACGCTTCGAACCGCTGCGACGTGGTCTCGAGAGGTTGAACCTAGTCTCCAGCGGCTTTCGCCAAGTAGCAGGCGACCGCTCGCGCTTTGGCAGTGAGGTCGTGCTGCCGCTATTCACAGAAAGACACTCGCTGTTTAGCTCGGCTGAACGCTTGCTTCGCGCCACACCATACCAACTGGATACGAGCGGGCGCCCTGATGAATTCGAGAACGTGCTGGCAGACCCCCGCGTGGAAAACGCGATCATTATCTCAGTGATAATGGAGCATGAAGTACTCGCTCATGCACGGTATATCGACAAAGCGAGCGAAGTGGTAAGCGCTGAGATCGACCGTCTGCTAGCTGCATTCCCCAACTGAGCAATGGTAGGCCATCGTCTGCAGGGGGCCTAGAGCTGATATCTGTCTGGGGGTGCAGTAATGTCTGTTTTGAGGTGATAGCGGCCAGCGCTGCTTTCGCCTGCGAGCGGGCTTTTAGTCTACACTGAGGCGGAATCCCTCTTTCGACTCAAAAGGGAGGGTCACAACTGACGGTACTTGCGACTGTCATATCGCATCGCCAAAGATATTGCTGCCCCCTGGCCAAGACATCGCATTACGCAATGCCACGCAGTGAGAAGGTCTACCCATGGATGTCCTTGCCCCAGTCCTTGCCCCCGCGCTTCGGGTATACCGCGGATCGACCACCGATCCGTCGCGATGGGCGACCTGGAGCCCGAGAAAGGGTGACATCCTCGTGTGCACGCCGCCCAAGTGTGGAACAACCTGGACCCAGTCCATGCTGGCGATGTTGGTCAACGGCGGTTCGAAGCTGCCGGAAAAAGTACCGGTACTGTCTCCCTGGGTCGACGCGGACCTCGGCGTACCCGCCGATGAAGTTGCCGCAGGCCTGGCCGCACAAAAAGGGCGGCGGGTGGTGAAGACGCATACGCCGGCAGATGGCTTTCCGATCTGGGACGGTGTAACGGTCATCGCCGTCTATCGACACCCTTTGGATGTCTTCTTCTCCCTTCGCAAACACCAGGCCAACAAAAGCGTGCTCACGCCGGATCATCCGATGTGTTTACCCATCCCGGACTCTATCCGTGAGTTCATCGACGGACCAGCGGACCCGGACGATTTTGATAAAGACACATTGGCGTCCCTGACCCTCCACTATGCCGAAACGGCACTGTCCGGACGCTATCCGGGCCTCAAGGTGTTTCACTATTCGGACATGGTGCGCGACGGCCGTCGCGCCGTGCAAGGACTGGCCAGGGCCGCTGGCATCGAGGCCGACGCGGCGCTGATTGACGAGGTCGCAGCCGCCACGGCGTTCGGGGCCATGAAGGCCAGAGCTAGCGATTATGCTCCCGTGGCCGGTACCGGCTACTGGAAAGCCGACGACGGATTTTTCGATTCCGCCAGTTCCGGCAAGTGGGAAGGCCAGCTCTCGCAAGCCGAGGTCGAGCTTTTCAACACCCGCCTTGCCGAACTTGTGCCGGACGAAAAGGCGCGAAGCTGGCTGGTGGCGGGCGGCAGTTAGTGGAAAAGGGCTTTGGCCCCTTTGTCCACAGGGCCTGAATCGGCCGCTCTCGCCTAGGAGCGGACATTGGAGCTAGTGGATATCTACGCAGACATAGGCACTGTATTTAAAATAGGCTATATCTATGTATGGATTCAAATGGCAGGTTTTTCTGCGCGTGCGCAGATTTGCACTCGCTATGTACTGAGCTGTTAGCCCCAGGATTATCTCAAACCCAAAGTTCAAGAAAGAGAAAGTTAAGATGAGAATGATACTAACGATCGTAAGAGCATGCGCGATTCTGTTTTTGATGAGCACGCCAGCCGTCGCACAGGACAAACCCAATATCCTTATTATCTTTCCCGACGATGTAGGCTGGCAAAATCTCAGCGCATACGGGCATGGCACCATGGGATACCGGACCCCCAACATCGATCGCATCGCGCGAGAAGGAGCCATGTTCACTGATCACTATGCCCAGCCTTCTTGCACTGCCGGACGCGCTGCACTGATTACCGGCCAGTACCCAATCCGCAGTGGCATGACCACAGTTGGTCGTCCAGGCGCAGAGCTTGGCCTCAAGCCGCAATCACATACTTTGGCTGAAGTATTGAAATCTCTCGGATATGCCACGGGACAATTCGGCAAAAACCACTTGGGTGACCGGAACGAGCATCTGCCGACTATGCACGGCTTTGATGAATTTTTTGGCAATCTTTACCATCTCAACACCCAAGAGGAATTCGAGCAGTACGACTACCCAAAAGATTCTGGTTATTTCGAAAAATACGGCACCCGAGGAGTTCTCCATACCAAAGCCATCGCAAAGAAAGACATGACGGTCGACCCGCGTTTCGGAGTGGTCGGAAAGCAGACCATTGAGGACACAGGCCAACTTGGTCGTGAAAGGATGAAGACGTTCGATCAGGAAGTAATGGAGCTTAGTCTCGATTTCATCAAGCGAGCGAAGGATGCTAACAAGCCATTCTTCGTCTGGTTTAACCCGAGCCGAATGCATATGTATACACGCCTCAAAGACGAGAGTCGCTATCTTGCCGCGGAACACACCACCGAACATGACTTTTACGGCAGCGGGCTGATCGAGCACGATGCCCAGATCGGCGAGATGCTTGATGCACTGGAAGACATGGGCGTCCTCGACAACACCATCGTTATCTACTCAACAGACAATGGACCGGAACACAGTGCCCGACTCCACGGTGGGACCACTCCGTTCCGTGGAGAAAAGATGACTACTTATGAGGGCGGAGTGCGAGTCCCCATGATGGTGCGCTGGCCCGGCAAGGTTCCAGCCGGCACAGTTCTCAGCGGAATTCAAACCCACATGGATATCTATACCACGCTTGCGGCAGCAGCCGGCGAGCCTGAAATAGCTGAAAAAGTTTTGAAGCAATACAAGCAACCCTTGGACGGCGTTAACAACCTCGATTACTGGATGGGCAAGACCGAGGATAGTTCGCGGAACCACTTTTTCTATTATTACGAATCGAGCATCAAGGCGATTCGATATAAGCAGTGGAAGCTGCACTTCGAGACCAGTGAAAACTATTATGACTCCTACGAAAAGCAGAAATTTCCGGTCATGTACAACCTCAGGATGGACCCGTTCGAGAGCTTTGATGGTGTCACAGATCGCTCTGACATCGTTCAGGCAAAGCAATGGCTCAACGAACCGGTGCAGCACCTCTTGAGTGAGCATATAAAGTCGCTTTCCGAATACCCTCCTGTACAAAAAGCCGCGACTTTTGATTTCAGCACGCTTATGGATCAACTAATGTCGGGTAAGCAATGATCGTTAACAGGCGGTTGCAGCGGGCTCGCTGATGGCCGCTATAAGAGGTGATAGCGGAAGTTGAATGAGCCAAAAAGAGCTTTGACCTTTTTTGCTTTGCCCCAGGCTGTGATCCCATTGGCTCAGGTGCGTGGTTTTGTCAGTCGAAGGCGAGCTGGGAGCCAGATCAATAGTGGCCGAAAAAGGCTCTGACCCCTTTGTCCGGAATTTGTGCCGGACGAAAAGGGCGCGAAGCTGGGTGGTGGCGGGCGGCAGTTAGTCTAGAAGGGCTCTGCCTGGGGGGCGGCGTACGCAGGCGGAGTGCTTGTCCGTGGGCTATAGTTCCGGAGCCGGGGCGGTCCCCCGCGGGAGAATCCTGATGCGCAGAAGACAACTGATCGAGGGCGCGGTGACGTCCGCGGTATTGGCGGCCTTACCTGGAAAACTGGCCCTGGGTGCGCTCGACCCGGCGGCGAAGGCCCTCAGCGCCGTCACCCTGGCGGGTGATGACATCCAGCTGGGCAGGGCGAGCGTGGAGGCCCTGGCGGGGTCGCTGCAGGGCACGCTTCTGACCCCGGCGAGCCCCGCTTATGACAAGGCGCGCCAGCTGTGGAGCGCCTCCTTCGATCACTACCCCAGCCTGATTGCCCAGTGCGCCTCCGCCGAGGATGTGCGCACCGCCGTCCAGTTCGCGCGGGAACACAAGCTGCTGACCTCGGTGAAGTGCGGCGGCCACAGTTTTTCCGGCAAATCGGCGGCGGACCGCGGCATGATGATCGATCTCGGCGCCATGAGAGCGGCGCTGGTCGATACCGCCGGGGAAGTGGTTAGGGTCGGTGGCGGCGCCCGCCTGGGTACGGTGGACCGGGCAACGCTCGAACACAAGCTGGTGACAGTGCTCGGTACCGATTCGGATACCGGGGCCGGCGGCCTGACACTCGGTGGTGGCCTCGGCAGGTTGAACCGTGTGTGGGGAATGACCATCGACAATCTCGTCGCCGCCGAACTGGTGACGGCGGACGGGCGTATCCTCGAGCTGTCTGCCCGGGAAAATCCGGACCTGTTCTGGGCCATCCGCGGGGGCGGCGGCAACTTCGGTGTGGTCACCCGCTTCGATTACCGCGTACACCCCTTCAATCCGATGATCTACGGCGGTGACATGAGCTGGCCATGGGAGCAGCGCCTCGAGATCATGCGGGCCATTGCCGACATGACCAGGGATGGACCGGATGCCCTGTTCATCTCGCCCTACGGTGTGGTGGATGCGAAGGGCGAGCCGCATTTTTCCCTCGAGGCGCTCTACGTGGGCGATCATGCGGAGGGTGAAAAGGCGCTGGCTGAACTGGCGAGAATCGGCAAACCCTCGCGTGTTGACCTGCGGGTCTTGTCCTATATGGACAGGCAGGCGACGCCACCGGGTACCCGCCGGCGGTCGCATTACATGAAGAATGCCTACGTGAAAAAGCTGACAGATGAAGTCGCGGCGGCCGCCCTGGAAGCGATACCACTGGTGCCCGGTTTCATTACCTTCTTCCACCCCATGGGCGGCGCGGTCTCCAGGGTTGGACCGCAGGACACCGCCTTCCCGCACCGGGCCGCCGGCTGGGCCATCGGGATAAGCATTGCCTTTGACGACAATTCACTGTTTCCGCGCTACCGCGCCGCGGTACGCGAACACCATGCACGCGTGGAGCCGTATTCCATAGGCTTTTACAACAACCTGATGAATACTGGCAACGAGGGCAAGCTTAGCGAGAATTACGCGGTCAATCTGCGGCGCCTGGCGCAGATCAAGCGCAGGTACGATCCGGATAACTTCTTCCGCCTGAATGCGAATATATTGCCGGCTGGGGAAGCGGCCTGAGCTTCGTGTTCAGCGGCTAAACGACTGGTGTGCGGGAGGCTGCGGATAAATTCTCGCCGGTCGGCTTTAGGGAGTACGATCCTGGAATCTGTGATCGGGAGTTGAACAACGGACAGGGCTCTGGCCCCTTAATAGATGGCCCGCCCGAGAGGATTCGAACCTCTGACCTCTGCCTCCGGAGAGGTAAAAATCGCTAAATCACCATGAATCGCCATGAACGATGGCAAACCGTTTTTATCGATAAATGCCATTAATATCAGATAGTTAATAAATTTATCCTTGTTCGGCGTGATTCGCTGTGATTCACTCCTGTTCTTTAGGTTTGGACTTAATGTGGACTTAAGTTCTAAGGAATAAAGGGGGTAGGGGATGCAGGCGAAGCTCAACGCGACCACTATCAAGACACTCCAGCCGGCCGCGAAGCCATACGAAGTGGTGGACACCGAGATCAAGGGCTTCCTTCTCAGGGTGCAGCCCACCGGGCGTAAAACCTACTACTTTGCGTATCGAAGTCCGTCCGGTGCGAAGAAGCGGATCAAGCTCGGCGTTGTTGGCCAGGTAACCCCGGCGCAGGCTCGAGACGAAGCACTGGTTCAAGCCGGAGAGGTTGCCAAGGGTATCGATGTACAAGGGACCAAAGTCGCTGCCCGGGAGGAGGCCAAAGACGCCAGGCAGCGTACCCTGCGGGCGTTCGTCGACAGTCACTACCGGAAGTGGGCCGAAGCTAATCTCAAGACCGCCAAGGCGACGCTGGACCGGCTAGAGGACCAATTCAAAGAATTTATGCCGCTGGCTCTGGAAGATGTCACGGTCAGGAGAGTGGAGCAGTGGCGTACTCAGGCGGCGGCGAAAGGGCTTGCCCCTTCAACCATTAATCGCGCCGTTACATGCTTACGTGGAGTACTGACCAAGGCGCTGGAATGGGATTTCCTGGCAACACACCCACTGGAGCGGTTGAAACCCCTCAAAACCGATAAGACTCCAAACGTGAGGTTTCTATCAGCAGACGAGTCAGAGCGCTTGCAAGCGGCGCTGGACAAGCGCGATCAAGGCATCAAAGATGCGCGGGCCAGTGGCAACAGGCATCGAGAGGAGCGCGGTTACCCCTTGCTGCCGGATTTGAGCCGCCGTGAATATCCGGAACGGTTAACACCTATGGTCCTACTGTCTCTTAAAACCGGGCTGCGCCGGGGAGAGTTGTTCGATTTGCGTGTAGAGGATTTCGACCGGAAGGCCAAGCTAGTCACAGTGAGAGGAGAGGGCGCCAAAAGTGGACAGACCCGGCATATCCCCCTGAGTCCCAAGGCGTTTGAAATTCTCACCACCTGGATAGGGGAAGAGGAAGTACTTACTGGTCGAATCTTTCCGGCCGAGAACGGTGGTAGGCTGGATAACGTGAATAACTCTTGGCGCAAGCTGCTAAGAGACGCGAAGATCGCCGGGTTTCGTTGGCATGATATGCGGCATGACTTTGCGTCGAAGCTGGTTATGCGTGGTGTTCCATTGAATACGGTGCGCGAATTGTGTGGCCACTCTGATCTCAATACGACTTTGCGATACGCGCACCTGGCGCCTGACCATAAGTCAGAAGCAATCGCACTAATTGACTGAATTTTAATCAGAGGCTAGGAGGATACGTGCTCTGGTACTCAATTCCTGAGGCTGCACAAGCACTGGGCAGCCCACAAAGTGAAGTTAACCGAATGCTCCAGGAGAATAAGCTCCGAGCACACCTCTATTGTCAGAACCTGAGCGTGATAGCTGTCTCCAAAAAGCCGGAAGGTGGGGAGGTAGGTGGTTTGGGCTGGTTCAAGTATTCGGGCCCAATCCGGGTCAAGATGGACTTTATAAAGAGCGTCATTGAGGTCGGCGAGCGGTCGCTGGCAGGGCAGATGTTCAGGCTTATGCAGCCAGAAAGAGTGCATGGCTGGCGGAGTGACTCCCCCTATTCGAAATTTCCCATAGGCATGTTGTCCTTTTGGGACGGCGTAGAGCAGCCTGAAGATTTGAGTCACTATCCGATGTTGTACAAGGTCGAAGAACGGCCTACACACCTTTCTGCCTTCGCAAATATGGTTACTGCTTTGCCCAAGCGAGAGGGCATGGGTCAGATCGGCGAGTTGATTGATGCCTGGTCTGATCTTCCGACAGATCAAGTCACCCTCGATTTAGAGAAAGTCCCGAAAGTTGTATTGGGTGATATCGTGATTTCTGAGGCAGAGATCCAGCGAGTCAGAGCGGTAGCAACATGCGCACCATCGGGCCCATCTGAACTACCAGTCAATCCTCCTATGCAACGTGCTGACCTGCTTGCACGATTGATTTGGCGAGTGCTACGTGACAACGGTCACATATCGGCTAAATCTATCTGGGCGATCCTTCAAGAAGAGATCGAAACAGGGGAATCTGTCTATGATATTGACGGGGTATTGGTCAGAATTCAGGACGATACGCTGACCTGGGAGGACTCGTCCAGAACAGAGAAGCATGTAAATTGGCCAGCGTTTGAGAATCGTGTGTCGAGACTCAAACAACTGGCTTCGAATCGTCAGCGCTCAAGCTAGGCTTGGGGAGATGCCGCAGCCGGGATGACTCTTTCAGTGCTGCCAGATGGAATAGGCTGAGTGTGTAAATGATAAAGTTCCTGCTGTTCGCCGTATTAATGCTGCCAATGGGTTTGGCGGTATTCATCGTTGACCGATTAGCGAAGCGCTACGACCGATTCATTAACCCCTTAACTACTTCGCTGGCAAGGCCGCCTGGCGCACAGCTAAGCCGCGAACTATCTGGTGAACAAATAAATGTTGGGTTTTCCTTTATCGAAGTATTACTCCCCTCGTTTTTCCCCGTCTTAATTTATCTCCAGTTGGGCCCAAAAATTGAGGGCAATGAAGTGCCAGCACTAGGGGTATTTGTGTTCGCACTACTTGTCTGGCTAGTCTGGACAGGAAGATCTTTAGCCCGGCTGGTGAAGAGGTTCAAAACTATTCGCCGACTACGCCTGGCATATGAATGCGAGCTGGCTGTAGGCCAGGAGCTTGACCAACTGATGCGCTTTGGCTTCAGGGTGTTTCACGATATCCAGGCTGGGAAATTCAATATCGATCACCTCGTGATTGGACCACCTGGAGTCTTTGCCGTGGAAACCAAGGGCAGGTCCAAGCGTAAAGAAGGCGGTGCCGATGGGAAGAAGGCATACAAGGTGACTTACGAGCGCGGCGTTTTGAAATTCCCAGGGTGGGAAGAAAGTGAGCCACCCCGTCAGGCTGAGCGGCAGGCTCGGTGGGCAGCAAACTGGCTTTCCAAGGCGACTGGCAGCCACTTAAGGGTAACTCCGCTTGTCGTGCTGCCTGGTTGGTATGTGGAGTCGAAAGATAGGCCACAAGTCCAGGTGATCGCTTCGGGCTACATCGAGAGATTTTTCCGAGGCATGCGGCAGCCAGTGCTCTCCCGGCAGCAAGTCGAGCAAATCGCCTATCAAGTTGATCAAAAAGTGCGTGATATTCCTCCGGGTGAAATTGGGAGACCCCTGCCGGAGCCCGGCTAATCCTTTTGATTGATCCACTCGTGATCTAGGTATAGGCTGGGATACAGTGAAACCCGTTATGGGCCACTGTAGTGCCAGTGCGAAGTAGTTCGGCTGGTTCCGGAGGGAGGCGTAATCCCCTTCTCCGGCAACCTGAAACCAGCCGGAGAATCGCATGGCCAATAGCCGAAAGCCACTCAAATCCCTTCGAACCGAAGCCTTCCATCTTCAGCATGGTCGCTGTTACTACTGCGGCCTGCCCATGTGGCTGGAAGACCCCCAAGAACTGACCCAAGTTTATCCCCTGTCAGAAGGCCAAGTCCGGATGCTGCAGTGCACCGGTGAGCACCTTGTGCCACATGCTTCAGGTGGCAAAGCGGAGAGCGAGAATATCGTCGCGGCCTGCCACTGCTGTAATCAGGGCAGGCATAACCGGCGGCGGGACCTAAGCCCCCAGGAATACCGGAACCATGTACAAGGTCGTGTCAGCCGCGGCCGATGGCATTGTTTTAGGCTCAGCGGCGCCCCTGGGTCATCGATAAGCAATCGATAGGCGTTAATTTTCATAGCTAGGCTATCGCAGCCGAATCCAGCCTAAAAATCACTCCCCAGGAACACAAACAAACCTGGAGAGAGAAGATGCAATCCCAGTGCACAGCGCTCGAAACCCCTCGCGCACTGACCGAGAAACAGGCGGCGGCTTATATCGGTATGAGCAGGTCCTTCCTGGCGCAGTCTCGCATGGATGGCCTCAGGGCCAATCGCACTCCTGCTCCCCCGTTTATCCGAATTGGGCGTTCAGTCCGATACCTTCTGGAAGATCTCGATGGTTGGTTAGATCAGTTCCAGAAGCTGAACTGTATCAACCAACCATAGGAGCATCATGATGAATAAGAGATCAGTAACCAAAATTGAACACACCGAGTGGGTAAATAGCGAAACCGGCGATGAGATGTATTGGACCAAGGGTCGCAGTGACTACCTTGAGCCAGACGACGAGGACATCATCGTCCTAAAGCGAGTGCTTGGTGATGGGGAAAATTCTGTGACCTACTGGTACAGAATCAAATGAACCAGGAGGATTTAGAGCCCGGCCAGGATTGGCCGGGTTTTTTTATGGGCGCTGAAAGCGCCAGCGAGCGTAGCGAGCATAGTCTAGTCAAGGGCGCCAAAAGTCCGACAGCGCTAATCTCGCCCGAATCCGTGCCCAAAACCCCCGCAGGGACGCCTGGCGCCTATACCGTCATCCAGTACCGTGAATGGGCGGAGGAGTACCGGATTTTCACTCGCGTGGAAAATACATCGGGTAGCCTGCCACCTGACAATTCAGGCCCCAGGCTGTCCCGGGAACTTAGCTGGCGAGGCCTCCGGAAGATCGCCGAATCCTGCCAGTACGTCGCTACCTGCCATGGGGGCTATCAGACCTTCCTGACCCTGACATTTACCCCGGAGGCGCGCCAGAGGCTCGAGGATGGCGAAACGACAGTCCAGCGGGAGGTGTCCAGGTTCGCTGATGGGTTGCAAAAAATCTTCGCCAGGGGCTGGATGGCGGTTAACGAGAAAACTAGCTCGAGGGAACGTCAGGTGGGGCAGGAGGGCCCATTACTGTACCTGTGGGTAGTCGAGGTGCCTGACAACGAGCGTGGCGAGCCCAATCCTCACGTTCACATGCTGCTGAACTGGAGGGTGCCGAAGACAATTTTCCGATCTTGGGCGGCGCGGATGGAAAGCCTGTGGGGCCAGGGGTTCGCGCACCTGGAAAAGATCAAGGATGCCGGGGCGGCGGGTAGCTACATGATGAAGGCCGCTGGTTATCTTTGTAAGTCCCGGGGGCAGTCAGACCAGGGTGAAGTAAGGGGTAACCGTTACGGAATGAGCGCGGAGGCCCGGGCCCCAGGGTGGGTCACGATAGAAGAAAGTCAGCTCCACATAATGGGAGCACTGATTGCAGACTTACACCAACATATCACCGAAAAATATGGAGAACTTTATAAGGAGCGGGCTCGTTTGAAGGCATGCCTGGATCGAATCCCGAAGACGAAAAAGCCTCTAAGGAGAAAGGTCGGAAATCAGCTCGAAAAGGTGAGAAATTCCCTTATAAGGGATGTGCCTGTAGTGGCGGGAAAGTACCAGGTCCTTATAAGGGGAAAGGCGGCTTATTACGAGTTCATGCAGTGGGCGCGATCCCCCGGGCATTGGCGAGCTCAGATACCCTGGTTGCCAGAGAAGGGGCGCGGTGAGGATTGGAGACCAGGAGAGCGGCCGGACACACTTTGGTATGCGCGCTTTAAGAAAAGGCATTATTGGAGGCGTGCTTGCCGCGCTATGGCGCAGATGGCCTGGTCAGATTGGGAGTGGGGGCAAGCTCGGACTGACTATGAGGAGTGGTCATCGATACCAACTTAGTCTGTTGAATATTATTGGTGCGCGTGATGAAAGTTTCCCTTGTTTACGAGAGTAATTGGAGCTGGGCCGCGGCGTAGATGAGAGTGCTTGGTTCAGTACCACTCGGCGTTGAAGCGTGTCTTGTCAGTCAGCGCGAGTTAGGGGCGGAGGGCAAAAGTAGGACCCTGATCACATTTTTGCCATTTTTAATGTATGGAACCAGACCAGATGCAGGGTACTCTGGGGTTGTTAATCCCGGATTGACTTATCCAGGTAGTCCGATGCCGCCGAGATTTTGCAGCTCGGAAGCGCTCGCATGAGAATTCATTTCGCTCAATTGGTCAGGAATATTAGTATTTGGAATTAAATAAAGCATTGTTTAGTGGGGGGGGCTTATGGGCACTCTAAATAACGCGATAATTTCTATCGCTAAAATTCATAAGGTCAAGTAATTCAATGACGCTACTTGTTGGATGGACAGGCATTGATTCTCGAGGGCCTGCTTCAGTGTATATCGCTACTGATAGCAGAGTATCTTGGGGCTCGCAGGATTATTTTGATCACGCGAATAAAACATTTGCATTGCGAGAATTCCCTGCAGTCATAGGATACTGCGGTGATTCTCTGGCAAGCCATATGCTAATTTCGCAAGCGATTGCTTTAGTAGAAGCGCTTCCAGTCTCTTGCAGTACAAGTTTAGAGGGTATAGTCAATGTGCTAATTCGTCTCATCATAAGAAATTACGATAAGTATCCAAAGCAGCTATCCACTGGCGATTTCACAATCGTGGTCGGGGGTAAGTCGAAGGTGGACTCCTCCGGGGAATTTGAATTTTTTCGTATTGACTCAGCTTTTGAAGGAATACCAAAAAAGTCAAAATTAAGCCTCCCAGAGAAGTCTGGCCCTGTTGTAATAGCGGGAAGTGGGAGGTCTCGGTTCGAAGAGCTGTACAAAGCCAATCAGTCTTCTGCTAATCCTAACAAATCAACCAGTCGAGATGTTTTCCACTCTTTTTTCCATACCCTCAGAGTCTGTGAGAGTCCAGTCATCGGTTCAATTCCACAAATTGTTAGGGTAATTCGAAAGCCATATACAGGCGGTACTTACTGTGGCGTTGTCGCAGACAGTAAGAGGTATATTTCTGGTCAGCTGGTTGATAGAGATATAGCCCCGAAGGATATGCCGTGGTTCAATGATAATTTCGAAGTTACAGACGCTGAGACGGCACTCAGAAAACCTGGAGCTCAGGTCCAGTTGTCATATCAGTTGCGTAGCTGACAGAGCAACTCCCTACGCCTCCCTAAATTGGGGGGGTGCGAGGTGCTGTCGGTCCAGTCCTCATTTGAGGGCTGGGCCTAGTAGGGTTCCCTGTTGTAGCAGGCTACACTTGGTAGTGGGTATGAGTCAGAGTATTTACAGCCCGCTACTGTGGTCAGGGAGTCATAAGAGAGTTAACGAAATCTTTTCCGTACTTTTCGCGCAGGGATTGAATAAAGTTGGGCTCTACATCCAAGCAGTAAGAAAGGTATCCTTTCAAGTATGCTAGTTGACTCTCCTCTATTTTGTTAGTTTTGTATTGATGAACCAATGCTTTGATCTTCCTTTTGTTATGCCGTCCTATCGAAATCGTCCCGTGGTTGGTCAAGACCAATCCGGTAACATGGCGATTTTTGTTTTTTGATACTATTACGGTCTTGTTTTTATTTATTCTCAATCGTGGGTATGAGATCTGTTCTAGCGATTCTTCAACTATCTGTGGTGCGAAACTCACTGAGTCATATGATTTTCCCGAGAAAGCTAAGTCATCGGCGTATCTCGTATAAACCACAGACCGCTCAGAGCAAGCCAGAGATATGATCTGGTCAAACTCAAACATTATTGTGTTTGAGATAGCTGGCGAAGTTGGTGCACCAATGCTCAGTTGAAGTCCCTCAGAGCGCGACTTATAGAAGAACAATCGTTCTACTATTTGTTCGTCCAATTGGGTAATCTTCTGGCCACTATGCTTTTCTATATGTTTCAGGAAGTCTGCTGGTTTGATGCTGGGGAAGAAATTGCTGAAATCTAGTTTTGCCAGGTGATTTCCAGATAAATGCGCTCTCGCATTCGATTTTATCCCCCGTTGAGTTTGGTAGGCGTGAGCTGCTTCGTGCACCGGTAGGTGGTCAAAAAAACTCTTGTAAACTAGTTTTTGCAAATACTTAACTTGTCTTGATGGCTGCGCGATTTCGCGAGTACCTTGGCCATTACGTTTTGGTATTCGGTACCGCTTATACTTGTGTGGGGCTGATTTTATAAACTTGAATAGTTGTTGTTCAGATAGTTCTAAATCTTTTGAGAGCCATTCTAGTATGTTCATTTGCTTGGCTCTCCATAAAGGCGCTTGATTGCTTTGCGACGATTGCGTTCCTTCTCGCCTTCTTCTTTGTACAATCGGGCTCGGTCGATATCAAAATTGGTTCTGTTAAAGGCCTTGCGATCTGTTCGATTTCTATAATCAATACGAATGTCTCTATTTTTCGGATGAGCTAGATAAAAAGGTTGCCTCCCAGGGCGGATAGAAATTATTAGTTCTAGGTTGGATAACAGGTAGAGCGCTTGATCTAGTTCTGTTTGGCTAATCTCAACTTCGAGGTGTCGCATTGCGCTAAATATGTCTTTCTGTAGTGCGGCTTCTAGGTCAAAAATAATTTGGAATATACAGAATACTTTGTGACCAAAAATTTTTGCATCGAATTTCGTGGTGTTTTCGTCGTCACACAGAGCATCAATTTCCTGGGTTATGTCATACAGGTGCTCCTGAACGGTTTCATCATCTTCAGGGTTCCACTCGTAAGTGATTACTTGTTCTTCTCGAAGTCTCCGGATAATTGCATTCATGATGAAGGAGCCTGATTGGTGGTGCTCCTCTGGCATCAGTACGGCAATCCTAGACCTTACATAGTGGTCTACAGAGAAGGCCCCTAGCTCTGCAATTGAGCCCGGGCTTTCAGGGATAATTAATATTAGATTGGACGTTTGGGCTAAATGGGTTTCCAGAGTGAGGAGATCTGGATAGCGGGCGTCGTGCCCCCAGTCGGTAAAGTTTTCAGGTAACACGAACGTTTGCTCGAGTGTGGGGCAATGCTCTCGACAATGCTTTATGAGTTGATATCTTACGCTGTTGTCATTAGTAGGGGGCTCAAATTTTTCCCCGTGGCCCCCAATTAAGTTTTGATCTGAGATTGTGTTTTGTGGGATCTGTTCGTCTGAAAGCTGCAGAGGTCCTCCGAAGACAAGAATTCTCCTCGGTTTAAGCCTCACACTACTCTTATGAATGTCAATGGATGCGTAATAGCTTTCCAGGAGGTTATCTATCGCTATAGTGCGTGCTCCGTGCGTACTTACCTCCCGCGGCTTCAACAGTGCTAGTTGAAGGTTGGGTTGGGGTGGCTCTCTACTCTAATACTGCGCGCCGAAGGGCGCGGGCCTTTACGCAGCGAGCTTGCGAGTGGAGTGAAGGCCCGCGCCCTTCGGCGCGCACTCGTAATGCCGCGCAATAAACTCAGTCTGGCTAAACACCCGACTATCACTGACGTTCATGGACAACCAGTGACAAAACGCTAGAGAGGACTCAGAGACTACTTTAAGGTTATTGAGGCCGCAAGCTGGATTGGCATTGTTTTGATAGGGTGAGGGTGTTGATTCTTGGACTTAATAAGGACTTAAGTGGTGATTTTTCTCGGATGCGCTTCAGGATTTATTTATTAACCTATTGATTTTATTGGCCCGCCCGAGAGGATTCGAACCTCTGACCTCTGCCTCCGGAGGGCAGCGCTCTATCCAGCTGAGCTACGGGCGGGTGATGTGCAAGGCCACTATTGACCGCCAAAGGCTGGTGGTCAACTAGGGCCGCGCATTTTACTGGTTGTCCCGGCCAATTGGAATAGCCGATTCCCCCCCCCCCCGGGCGATCCCCCTGGCGGCCAGTCTCTTGTGCAGGAGGGGAGTGTGGTTTACCCTGCTTCAAAATAACAAATGGTCAGTTCTATTGATCAATGTCTCCACCTCTGCGGTGATTGACAGCCTCGGCGAGCCCGCAAAGCCCGAAAAGCCGATATCCCCAGGGGCGCAGCCCGCGCCTCGGGGCAGCGTTATGCGCTGTTTTTACCCGCTACTCACTGTTCATCCGGGGATGGTACCTGCCTTTCCCGCCATACCTACTGCAACACATAACAAATCCCTCAGGGATACAAACGCAGGAGATGCCAATGACTGTGATACACCGCCGTGCCCTGGAATCCACCCCGGGCCTGAAATCCACCTCGCTGTTGCTCGGCGCCGCCCTGTGCGCGGCCTACGGTCCCTGGGCCAGCCTCAGCGCGTATAGCCAGGCGACGGCCCTCGAGGAGGTCATCGTCACCGCCCAGAAACGGGCCCAGAGTATCCAGGATGTGCCGGTGGCGGTGACGGCGCTGAGCGAGAATGTGCTCGAGGCGAACCGGGTGTTCAGCATCGAGGATATCAGTGGCCTCGCGCCCAACGCCCTGGTGCGGCCCACGGCGGGGGGCACCAATATTCCCGAATTCACGGTGCGCGGGCGCACCAGTACCGGCCTTGTGGCCGGGGCGGACAAGCAGGTGTCCATCTACCTCGACGATGTCTACATCGGCTCCGCCCGGGGCACCATGTTCCAGTTGCCGGATATCACCCGCATCGAGGTGCTGCGCGGGCCCCAGGGCACCCTGTTCGGGCGCAGCGCCACCGCCGGGGCGGTCAGCATCACCACCCGGGACCCGGACGGCGAGTTCGGCTTTCGCCAGGACCTGGGCTTCGGCAAGAACAGCCACTTCCGCAGCCGCACGACGATTGATACCCCCACCTGGGGCGCCTTCAGCGCCTACCTCAGTTACGTTACCGAGGAGCGGGACGGGGACGTGAAAAACGACGCCCCGGGGGTGAAGTGGGACCGCACCGCCTTCGGCTTCGGTGTGGATACCTCGCCGAAGCGCCTGCGGGACACCGATACAGAGTCATTTTTTGCCGCGGTGGCCTTCGAGCCCAACGACAATTTCAAGCTGACCTACAAGTACGACTACAGCACCGATACCGGCACCCCGGACGCCCAGGTGCTGGCCTCGGTGACCTCACAGCTCGACCCCCTGTTTGCCGCGGCGGTCAATGCGGAGGAGGTCGAGGGCTATATCAACTACCCCTCCACCAAACGCCCTGACGCGGTGCTGGATTCCTACTCCATCGAGCGCGACCAGGAGGTCTCCGGGCACAGCCTGGTGGCACTGTGGGAGATCAACGACGACTTCTCCCTCAAGAACATCACCGCCTACCGTGAGGCGGAGGTCTGGCAGCCCTCGGACATCAGCGGCCTGAGCGGCGTGCAACTGGCCGGCGGCATCGGCTTCTGCCTGGTCTGCTCCAACGCCTGGTCCCAGGGCGACCAGTTCAGCAACGAGACCCAGCTGAATTTCGAGTCGGACTTCGTCACCGTGACCGGCGGCTTCCTTTACTACGAGCAGAGCGACAAGGTCGGCCCGCCCAACACCGCCGGCACGGTGAGCAACAAGCTGTATTTCGCCGGTGACAAGGGCTTCATCGTCGATGCGGGCAACGAGTCGCGCTACTTCGTCGAGACGGAGTCCTACGCTGCCTATGTGCAGGCCGAGTTCCACCTTACCGAGAAGACCGATCTCATCCTCGGCTACCGCCTGACCCGGGACGACCGGGAGACCATCGTCAGGAACGGCACCGCGCCGGATTACGATGACAGCCTGTTCGAATACGACGGCACCGAGAGCACTTACCTGGTCGGCGTCAACTACGCCCTCTCCGACGACATCCTCGTCTACGGCAAGTACTCCACGGGCTACGTACCCGGCGGCAAGATCGGCCCACAGGAGTTCAAGAAGGAAGAGGCCCTGTCCTTCGAACTGGGCCTGAAGGCGGACTTCCTCGACGGCCGCCTGCGCAGCAACATCGCGCTCTTCGACGTCACCTACGAGGAACCGCAGAACCCCTCCTCCGGTACTATCGTCGCCAACGCCGTGGAGGACTTCGAACCGGAACTGGCCGCGGAACTGCGCAAGTTCGGGACGCTGATCGTCCCCCTGGGCGGCGACCAGGACTCCCAGGGCGTCGAGCTGGAACTGACGGCCCTGCCCATGGACGGCCTGACCCTCGGCCTGGTGCTCGGCTACGTGGACGACGAGTTCACCGACTACAGCGACGTCAACGCCTTCTCGGTCGGCGTCCCGGTCTACGGCGGCAGCTTCGACCCGGTGCGCAGCCCGAAATGGAACGGCAACCTCTCGGCCACCTTCGAGAGCGCGCCGCTGTTCGATGACAGCTACATCTTCTTCAACATCACCGGCATCTGGCGCGATGACCTGGTGTTCGAGCAGAACCCGGCGCGCTCCGCGGCGGTGCCCGAGTACGGCTTCATCGCCTCCAGCGACGCCAGCTGGATGGTCAACTCCCGCCTGGCCCTGCGGCAGATCCGCCTCGGCAATTTCGAGGGCGAAGTCGCCCTGTGGGGGCGCAACCTCACCGACAACGACGAGCCGATCTACGCCCTCAACCTGACGGCGGCGGTCACCGCCAACTACATGGAAGAGCGTATCTACGGCATCGACTTCAGCATCAGGTTCTGAAGCCCTTGTTAGCGGTGTGGGCCGGACTCCCGCCTCGAGGGGTGCCCGGCCTCGCCTGTGCTGCCCCTTGTTGCAGATTTTTGCAGGGCTAGCTTGACCCGGCCATTGTTCCCGCTATCTTAGAGGACAGGTAGCTTTCGGTCGGGTGTTCAAGCGCTGCCAACAGCAGGAAATAAAGCTGGGCCTCAAGGCCCCGGCAACAACAACAGGAGGCAGTCATGAACTTTCGGAATTCCCCGGTCCGGGGGGGTGGTCGTGTTGCAGGTTTTCTGGTCGCGGCAGTGGCCGGTCTCTCCCTCTCGGCTTCAGTGCTCGGCGCTGATCCCTTCGCATTCAACAACACGGTGTATCCCACCGCGGAAGACGTCGCAAAGACGCCCGGCTGGGACGGCACGCTCAGGCCGAGCAACTACGCCTATCCGACGGCCCCGGTCGCGCCCACCTTTGTCCCGGGTGGCGGCCTCGATGTGGCCAGCGGCGGCCTCGACCAGCGCACGGCGCCGCTCTATGCGCAGGCGGTAAAGCTTTGGCTCACCAGGAACAATATCAGCGGGCTGGTCAACGAGCCGCTGACCTGGAACCCCATCCAGGCTGGCTGGTACGACATGCCCTGGGGGGCCGAGGGTTCACCCCAGGCCAATGGCGAAATCAGCCCGGAATCCGGGCGGGAGGCCATCCTCGGTTCCTACGCCGGCCAGGTCATCCGCAGCTCTACCTTCGGCAGCATCGAGCCCGGCGGCCCCGCCTTCTTCCAGAACCACTCGGTGGTCTATTACAACGCGGTCGCCGGGGCCATGCTCGGCCAGGTGTGGGCCAACCCCTATGAACCGAACGCCAGCGCGGTATGCCCGCCCAACGATCCCTCCCGGGTCTGTTTCCCCGAGGGTTCGATCATCGTCAAGGTAGAGGGCGCGGCCCTCGATCCGAAGTACTGGCCGCCGCTGGAAGGTTCCACCATCTCCTATGTCTACCGGCCCACGGCGGAGGAGTTCATGGACCCGAACAACGCCGGGAAGCTTGAAGCGGGCATGGTCCCGATGTATTTCGCCCAGATGGCGGTCAAGGTCCGCGACAGTGTCGCCTCCCCGGAGACCGGCTGGGTCTTCATCGGTTTCACCTATGACAAGAGCATTCCCGGCAGCACCTGGGATCGCACGGTGCCGGTCGGTGCCACCTGGGGCAACGACCCGGAATGCACCAGCGAATTCAGCGGCAAGTGCGCGAACGGGGCGCCCCTGACCCAGACCTGGGTCAACCCGAACGCACCGGGCTTCGCCGACGACAGCCTCGGCTGGGGCAATCGCCTCGCCGCCCCCATGGACGTGGCCCGGCGGCACAATGTGCTCACCGTGGGCGGCAAGCGTTATTCCGGGGTCGGCAACGAGGTCTTTCCCGCCAGTTCCTGCATGAGCTGCCACGGCTCGGCCCAGTATCCTTTCGTCGCCAACCTCTACCCCTCGCCGAACCTGGTGTTCCCCGAGGACGGCTCGCCCTTCCTGTTCTTCGATCCCGGTTCGCCGCAGTGGGCGAACTGGTTCCAGAATCGGGCGGGCGATGTGCCGATGAGTGGCTCCGGCCACACCGGCATTGTCTCCATGGACTACGACATGATGCTGACCCTGGCCCTGATGACCGCCCTCGGCGGGGCCGGTACCGACGCGTTTATCAACAATCCCGAGTTCGGCCACTAGGCCGCGGGGATGGGGCAGTCCGGTGATATGCCCGCGGAACTGGCGGGCGCGCAGCGCGAGGATGTCGAGGGCTGGATTCGCCTGCGCATAGCGGGCGGTCCCCGGCAGCGGGGCTACCAGCACGGCTACCTGCTGGCCGCTGAGATTCGCCAGGCCCTGCGGGAGATCGACTACCTGCTGAAGATCGACACCGGTATTGGTTTCGACTGGTTCGCCCGCAATGCCGAGGTTCTCTACCTGGACCAGCTCAAGGGAGCGGCAGACGGTTTCGGCGACGAGCTATTGGCGGAACTGGAGGGCATCGTCGAGGGCGCCAACGCGGCGACCCCTTCAGAGCAGGCGCTGACTCTGACCCAGCTGCTGGGCTGGAACGGCTACCCCGAGATGATCTGCCAGTGGTACCCGGCGGTGATGTCCGGCAAGATCAAGCCCGCCGTGCCGCTGCCCTGGGCCAGCCACCCGACCCACGTCGGCCCGCTGCGGGCCCATCATTTCCACCACAGTTGCAGCGCTTTCGTGGCGAGCGGCGAGTACACCGCCGACGGCGCCCCGGTGGCGGTACACACGACCTGGCAGCGCTTCGCCAACGGCGACGCCTACAACGTCCTGCTGCATATCACGCCGGACAGCGGCCACCCCATCGTCATGCAGTCGGTGCCGGGCTATGTCTACAGCAGCACGGATTTCAGCGTGACCGGCGCGGGCCTGATGGTCACCGAGACCTCGCTGGATGTGTCCGGCTTCAAGGTGGACGGCCTGCCCGAATGGCTGCGTACCCGTCGCGCCTGCCAGTACGCCGATACGATCGAGCGCTGGTGCGAGCTGTTCAGCGCCGGCAACAACGGCGGTTACGTCAACACCTGGTTCCTCGCCGAGGCCAACAGCGGGCGCATCGCCGCCTTCGAACTCACCCTGCAGTTCAGCGCGCTGCAGCCGGTAGTCAGCTCGGGTTACTACGCGGGCTGCAACATTCCCCTGGACGAGACCATCCGCGCCCAGACCGGCAGCGGCCCCACCGCCTGGAGCAACCTGCTCGGCAGCGCCGGGCGACGCATTCGCTGGGACGAACTGATGGCGCAGCACAAGGGCGGGATCGACCAGTCGATAGCGCGACAGATGCTCGGGGATCATGGCGACATGTACACCGGCGAGGACTGCGCCTCCTCGCGCACCATCTGCGGCCACCTCGACAACGACAATGGCCAGTACGGCGGCGGCCAGGGGCCCTTCTATCCCTGGGGCTCCCTCGACGGCAAGGTGGCGAACGCCGAACAGGCGAAGGCCTTGAATTTCGATGCGCGCTGGGGGCGGGCCTGCGGCACACCGCTGGACGTGGAAGCCTTCCTCGCGCGGCACCCGCAGTACGGCCAGTATCGGGGGCATATGCAAGACCGCCCGAGCAGGCCCTGGATCAGTGCCCGGCAGCCATGAGCTCAAAACAGCCATGAGCTCAAAACAGCCATAAGCTCCTAAACAGCCATGAGCTTGTGAACAGCCACGAGCGGAATGACAGCCGCACGGGCCGGCAGAGGCAGTGGGGAGCCAGATTTATTCAACAGAGCGACAACAGGGAGGTGATTCCATGCGCTACTGGAAGCTGAACGCAGTGGTTTTGCCAATCGCTTTTATCGCGGGGGCCGGTAGCGCCGGGGCGCAGGAAAGCCGGCAACTGCTGGCCGAAGGCTTGCTGGAGGAGGTCGTCGTCCGCGCCCGCCGCCGGGAGGAAGTCCTTCAGGAAACGCCGATTGCGGTTTCCGCCTTCAACGAGCTCGCCCTGGACTACCGCGGCATCACCACGCTGGATGAAATCGAGCGCTACGTCCCCAACCTCACCCTGCAGAACAACCCGGGCTGGACCGCCGAGTCCAATGTCTCGACCATCTATATCCGCGGGGTAGGGCAGAAGGATCACCTGGCCACCGTGGACCCGGGGGTGGGTCTCTACCTCGACGGGATCTATATCGGTCGCTCCCTCGGCGCGGTACTCGATGTCATCGATGTCGAACAGATCGAGGTCTTGCGCGGGCCCCAGGGTACCCTCTTTGGCCGCAATACCATCGGCGGGGCGATCAACGTCACCACCGTCAAGCCGGAAGTCGGTGGCGATTTCGGCGGCCAACTGGGCGCGGTCGTAGGCACGGATGACCGCCTGAACCTCAAGGGCACGCTGATGGCGCCGCTGGGCGACAGCGCGGCGATGCATTTTTCCGTAACCTCGATGCAGCAGGACGGTTATGTCACCCGCATCGAGGACGGCGCGGACCTCGGCAACGAGGACACCATCACCAGCCGCGTTGCCCTGAGCTGGCTGCCCAGCCACTCCCTGACCATCGACCTCAACGCCGACTACTCGCGCATGCACACCAATGCGCCGGCCTACAAATTGCTGGGTATCGACTTCACCGACCTCAGCCAGTTGCAGGGGCAGGTGGCCTCGGTGCCGCCGCCGATGGTGTTCATCCACAATATCACCAGCGCCGCCGTGGGCCCCGGCCAGCCCTGCGCGGTGACCGATGCCGCCGGCAATGGCATCACCTACAACCCCGATGTCCCGAACTGCGTGGACACCCGTTACATCTTCGACGGCGACAAGAACGCGGGCTCGGAAAATCGCGATCCGGAACTGGATGTCTGGGGGGTATCGGGCACGGTGGCCTGGGACCTCAGTGACACACTTACCCTCAAGTCGATCACCGGCTGGCGGGAGCTGGTTACCGAGTCCGGCCGCGACGGCGACCATACTCCCTACCGTATCGCCCACTTCTCCAGCGACATCGACCAGGACCAGTTCAGCCAGGAACTGCAGTTGCTGGGCACCCAGGCCAACTGGAACTGGATTGTCGGCGCCTACTATTTCCAGGAGGAGGGCGAGGACGTCAACCTGCTGGACTTCACCGTCAGCAACTTTATCTCCGGCGGCGAATACGACAACGAGTCGGCTGCGCTGTTCGCCCAGGTCAACTGGAGCTTCACCGACACCCTGCACCTGACCCTCGGCGGCCGCTATACCGAGGAGAGCAAGAAGTTCCTGCCGCAGCAGTACATCATCGAGAACTACTACGCGGGGATCAGCCAGGTGCTGCCGCCGGAAAACCCGCTTGCGGCGCTCGATGCCTTCTTCCTCCAGGCGGGCTACCCGATCCTGCCCGCCCTGGAGAAGGAACTGGAGATCAGCGAATTCACGCCCATGGCCAGCCTGGCCTGGGATGCTACGGACGACCTGCTGCTCTACGGCAGTTACTCGGAAGGCTTCAAGTCCGGCGGCTTCACCCAGCGGGTGTTCCCGCCGGCTGTGCCGGGTATCACCGTACCCGAAGGCGCCAGCGGTACCGACCTGATCCCGGTCTTCGAGCCGGAGTTCGTCACCGCCTACGAACTGGGCTTCAAGTCGAGCTTCATGGACCGGCGTGCCCGCCTCAACGGTGCGCTGTTCTACTCGGATTACGAAGACATGCAGGTGCAGACCTTCAACAGCGTGGCGCCGGTCACCAGCAACGTGGGCTCGGCATCGATTCGCGGCCTGGAACTGGAATTACAGGTGGTTCCGGGGGGAGGCTGGGTGATCGACGGCATGCTCGCCTGGCTCGACGCGGAGTACGACGAGATCGATACCTCCACCACACTGATTCATCCCGACAACGCCTTCGAGCGCGTACCCGAGTGGTCGGGCAACATCGGCCTGTCGAAGGAGTGGGAGCTGGACAGCGGCCACTGGATCGCCCGGGTGGACTGGAGCTACCGCGACGAGGTCTACAACGACGCCTATAACACCGAGATACTGAAAACCGATGCCTACGACCTGTGGGACGCCCGCGTGCAGTGGAGCAGCCCCTCACAGGCCTGGTCGGTCATCGCCAGCGGCAAAAATCTCAGCGACGAGGAGTACCTCATCACCGGTGTGTGGGGAACCGCCTTCCAGATATTTGAAGGGGTCTACAGCCGCGGCCGGGAGTATCTGCTGGAATTGCGCTGGCAGTTCTGAAACACTGCCTGAACTTATCGCCGCCGAGGGAGTAAACGCACAAGCCCATGCAGGACCTGCGACGCTTCCTTCAGCGGTCTTCGGAAAATTTATTGTCCTCGCTGCTGCCGGGGCTGGTCTCGGGCCTGGTGGCCCTCATCTCCTGCGTCAGTTTTGCCGCGCTGATTTTCAACGGGCCGCTGGCGCCCCAGGTGTTCGTCGGCATTAACGCCCTGGTCTCCACCGCGGTGATCGCCGGCAGCCTGATCGCCCTGTTCAGCGCCTGCCGGCCGGTAGTGGCGCTCCCCGATGACGATACCGTGCCGGTGCTGGCGCTGCTGGTGACCATGGTGGTGGCGACACTGCCGCGGGATCTCGGCGCGCTGGAACTGGCGATGACCGCACTGGCCTCGCTGGCGATCATCGCGCTGGTGACGGGAGTCGTGCTGACCGCCCTGGGCCTGCTGCGCCTCGGTGGCCTAGTGCGCTACCTGCCGCACTCGGTGATGGGCGGCTACTTTGCCGGCGCCGGCTTGCTGATGCTGCTCGGCGGCCTGAAGGTGGCCACCGACCTGGCCCTGGATACCAGCGCGGACCTGCTGCAACTGTTCAGCGCCGATTTCCTCTTGCGCTGGATTCCCGCCGCGGTGGCCGCGCTGGTACTGGGCTTTGCCCTGGGGCGCTGGACCGGGAGCCTGGTCATGCCGATCGTTTTTTTCGGGCTGTGCCTGGTGTTTTACGCAACTTGCCTGCTGCTGGGTACTTCCCCGGCCCACTTGATGGCCGACGGGTGGCTGCTCGGCCCCTTTCCCGAGGGGAGCGGGCAGCTTATCACCCCGGTACTGTTTACCCGTACCGAGGGTATTTACTGGGACGGCCTGTTCAATCGCCCGGGAAGCCTGCTGACGATCATGATGCTCAGCGCGGTGTCGCTGATGCTGACGGTCAGCGGCCTGTCGCTGGTTCAGCGCAAGACGATCGACATCAACCGCGAATTGCGGGTCGCCGGCTGGGCCAACACCCTCAGCGGCCTCAGTGGCGGGATCACCGCGCTGCCCTCCATGGCCCTGTCGAAACTGGCGATGGACGGTGGCGCGCCGGCGAGCCGCTGGGTGGGCCTGGTCTCCGCGGGGCTCTGCGCGCTGATGCTCTACGGCGGTCTCGGGCTGCTGGCCTGGCTGCCCAAACCGATCCTCGCCGGCCTGCTGATTTACCTGGGCTGGGCCCTGGTGCAGCAGTGGCTGATCGAGTCCCGGGCGCAGATGCCCGGCCTGGAATACGGAGTGATCTGGGTGATTGTCGGGGTCGTGGTGACCGCGGGCTTCCTCGAGGGGGTGTTCGCCGGCGTGCTCTGCGCGGTCCTGCTCTTCGTGGTGAACTACAGCCGCATCAACGTCATCCGCTACTCCCTGACTGGCGCCCAGTTGAGCAGCAATGTCGAGAGGAACCAGGCGCAGACCGATTACCTCGCCGCCCACGGTGAGCAGATACTGGTGGCGAAGCTGCAGGGCTACCTGTTCTTCGGCACCGCGGCGGAACTGTCGGAAAGGGTCCGGCGCTGGCTCAAGGACGATACCCGCCAGCCCCTGCGCTTCCTGCTGTTCGACTTCGAGGAGGTGAACGATATGGACACCTCGGCGGCCAACAGTTTCATCCGCATCGCCCAGGAAGCGGTAAAGTCGAATTTCAGCCTGGTGATGACCGGGCTGACGGAGGAAATGCTGGGCCATTTGCGGGCCAGTGGTTTCGACTACGAGCGCATCGACTGTGTCGAGGTGATGGAGGACATGGACCGCGGCCTGGAGTGGTGCGAGGAAAACCTGCTGTCCGGCGAGGTGGAAGCGAGCGCGGGGGTCAGCCTGATCGAGCAACTGGTGAAAGAGATCGGCTCCCGTGAGGAAGTCGACACGCTGCTGCAGTACATGGAGCGCGGCATCGCCAGGCGTGGCGAGGTACTCGCCCGTGAGGGTGAGCCGGCGGATGAGCTGTTCCTGCTGGAGGGCTGCAGTGCGTCTGTCTACCTCGGCACCGACAGGGAGACCATGCACCGCATCCGCCGCGCTTCAGCCGGTACGGTGTTCGGCGAGATCGGCTTTTACCTCGGCAGCCCGCGCACCGCCAGCGTGATCATCGAGGAGGGCGGGGAGTATTACGTCTTTACCCGCGCGGCGAAGGAGCGACTGGATCGGGAGCAGCCCCAGATCGCGACCAAGTTCCACGTCTTCATGTTGCGCCTGGTCACCCGGCGGCTGCAGCTGACAACGTCCACCTTGCGGGTTGTGCTCGCCTGATCAGGCTCTAGCTGAGGGCCGCTTCCAGACCGTCGAGCATGGCGGCCATCTGCCGTTCGTTCTGGCGCAGCATGTGGCCCCGCGCGTTGGCCAGTTCGCCGCGCGCCCGGGGCTTGTCACCGCGGTACAGCGCGGCTTCCGCCAGCAGGCCGTACAGCCAGGGCAGCCAGGAATTGAAACCGGTTCGCTTCCAGTTGAGGACGCTGCTCTCGATGTCGTCGATGCCGGTTTCTTCGCAGCCGGTCTTTATTTTCGCCGTGCCCCGGCAAACCTGCGCCAGGGCGACGAATTCCGGAAAGCCCTGGGCGAGGGAGAAGTCGATGCATTCGTCGGCATAGCTGATGACGGTTTCGTAGTCCGCGCGCATGGTGGCGCTGATGAAATTCGCCAGCAGGCCAAAGCCGATTTCGTGGGGGTTGTTCAGTTCGCGGGCCAGTTGCAGGGAAGCCCGGGCGGCGGCGATGGAATCCTCATCGCGCCCCAGTGATTGCAGCGCCAGCGAACGATAGAAATTGCCGAATACGCCGAAGTCCATCAGGTAGGTGAAGAACAGGCTGGCATCGCGCTCCGGGCGATAGCAACTGCAGACCTTTTCCAGGCTTTCCAGGGCTTCCTGGTCCCGGCCCTGGTGCCACAGGCTGATACCCAGCAGCACGTGGGTGGCCATGAACTGGCCGGGGTCCCGTGCGGGGTCGGCACCGGCGAGCAGTGAAGTGGCCATTTCCACGGCTTTGTCCAACTCGCCGGACGCCCAGTGGTAGCGGCACAGGCCGAATTCCACCGGGAAGATGTTTTCCAGGTCCGGGTGGTGGCGTGCGAAGTTGACCGCCGCCTCGTAGGCCGCGCCGACGTCGTCGTCGCCGGGGCCCTTGATCACCATCAGCGCAGAACCCAGCAGGGAACGCATCTCGAATTCGCGGTGGCGCTGCGCCCCCCGGTCACCGAGGCTGCCGCACAGCGCGAGCCCCCGGTGCAGGTTGTCGCAGACTTCCCGGTGGGCGAACTTGCGCAGCGAGAGCAGGCTCGCCTTGTGCCAGGCCTCGAAGCCCTGGTCCCACATCTCCGCCTCGGTGTAGTGGTGGGCGAGCAGTTCAGGGCGTTCCTCGATGTGCGATGGGAAGTTGTTCCTCAGGCTGTCGGCGACCTGGGCGTGCAGTTGCCGCCGGCGGCTCTTCAGCAGGGCGTTGTAGGCGGAGTCCTGCAGCAGCGCGTGCTTGAACAGGTAGGAGCCATCCGCCCCGTTTTTCAGCGGGATAATGATCTCGGCGTCCACCAGTTGCTGCAGGGCCTGAGTTACAACGTCCTCGGGCTGGGTGGTGACGCTTTGCAGAACCGAGAGCTGGAACTCGCGACCGAGCACCGCGCCAATCTGCGCGATTTCCTTCACCGGCGCCATTCTGTCGAGGCGCGCCATCAGGGAGTCCTGCAGTGACTCGGGTACCGACTTGGGCTGGAACTCCCCCAGCAATTGGTACTCGTACTCGTTCTCCTGGAGTATGGGGCTCTCCACCAACGCCTTGGTGAGTTCCTCGATATAGAGCGGCACGCCCTCCGCCTTGGCCAGGATGTGTGCCTGGATTTCCTCGGGCATGCGCTTGCCCGCTGTGGTCTGCACCATCAGTGCCCGCGCAGCCGCGTCTCCCAGCCGGTCGAGATCGATCTGCTCGGCGTGGGGGACATGCTGCCAGGGGGCCTGGAATTCCGGCCGGAAAGTCGCCAGTACCAGGATCGCCTTGTCGTGGGCGAGGTGGACCACGTGGTCGAGCAGCTCCACCGTACTGGCGTCGAGCCAGTGCAGGTCTTCCATGATCACGATGGCGGGCCGGGAGGCGGCTATCCGGCCAACCATGCCCGTCAACAGGTGAATGGTGCGGAATTTCAGTTCCGGCGGCGGCATCGGCGGCAGTTCCTCGCCTACCGGCACAGGGATGCCCAGCAGGCTCGCCAGCAGCGGTTGCTCACCGCTTTCGACGCCGCGCAACTCGCAATAAGCCTGCAGTTTCAGCCATTGTTCGTCGGGGGACTCGGAAAGCCTGATCTTCCCGGCGCGGCGTACCTGGTCGATGATCGGGTGAAGTGGCGTGGACTTGGCGTGGGGCGAGCCGTACATGCGCAGGACTTCCACGTCCTGGCCGTGCAGGCTGGCGCGAAAGTCTTCCAGCAACTGGGACTTGCCCATGCCGGCCTCGCCGGAAATCATCCGCAACTGGCCGTGACCGTCGAGGGTCTGCTGCCAACCGACCTGCAGCCGCCGTGCTTCCGCCTCCCTGCCGTAGAGACGGTGACTCCTGCTCTCGTCCCGGGTTGCCTCGAAACGGCTCTCCACCAGGGATTCGCCCTTGACCAGGTAGACTGGCAGCGGCGTGTCGAAACCCTTTAATTCGTGGTGCCCGAGGTCCTCGTAGTCGAACAGGCCGCCCACCAGGCGCCGGGTGCGGGAGGAGGTGACCACGCTGTCGGGGGGCGCCAGGCCCTGCAGGCGAGCCGCGAGGTTGGGGGTTTCGCCGACCACGGTTTCCTCCCGCGAGCCCTGGCCTTCCCCGACCACATCGCCGACCACCACGTTGCCGCTGGCGATACCGACCCGGGTCTGCAGCGCTATGCCGTGGCCGGTGTCGAGCCGGGACACCGCGTTGACGATTTCCAGCCCCGCCCTTATGGCCCTTTCGGCATCGTATTCACTGGCGGTGGGGTAGCCGAAGTAGTTGAGCAGGCCGTCACCCATGTAGCGGGCGACATAACCGTTGTGCTTGCGGATGACTTCCTCGCAGCAACTCTGGAAACTGCGGATGATTTCGCTGAGGTCTTCCGGGTCGAACCTCACCGAGAGGTCGGTGGAACCCACCAGGTCGCAGAACATGACGGTGAGGTGGCGGCGCTCGGCACTTCTCGCCGCCGTGGGCGGGACGGGTTTTACCGCTGCGGGAATGTCGGACTGCAGCGCTTTGCCGCAGCCGCCGCAGAAGCGTGCGTTGAGGGGGTTTTCAAAGCCGCAGTCGGCGCAGCCCAGTGGCAGCGGCGTGCCGCACTGGCCGCAGAATTTGTGCTTGGCGCTGTTTTCAGCCTGGCAGGATGGGCATTGCATCGCCGCAGGATACCCCTTGCCTGTTCATGCAGACCTCCTTTGCCCGAAGCCGGGTGGCAGCTGTCGGGCTGGGAAGTGGGGACGCTGATGAGCATGCCGCTGATGAGCATGCCGCTGCGAACATGACCAAGTGGCTGCCTTGCCATTGGATGCAATAGCGCTGTGCTCCATTAACGTTCCTTTCCCCGAGGAGATGATCCGGTCGAAAGCCGGATTTGACAATTACGCAGCATAACGCCGAAGCCGGCGGCGGTACAGTCCGGCGGCAGCGGCGAGTGCGAAGATGTGACCGGCTACCCGTCCGGGTATTACTCCACCTTCGGCCCCACCCACACCTGCTGGGCGTTGACGAACTCGAGGATGCCATGGGGGCCGAGTTCCCGCCCGATGCCCGAGCGCTTGATGCCGCCGCTGGGCAGGCGCGGGTCGGTCTTGACGATGCCGTTCACCGCGACCTGCCCCGACTCGATTTCCCGGGCGACTTCCCTGGCGAGGGCGTCCGCCCGTTCGGGTGCCGTCCACAGGGCGGCGGCGAGACCGTAGTCGCTGTCGTTGGCGATGGCGATGGCGTCCTCGAGATCAGCCGCTTTCATCACCACGGCTACCGGGCCGAAGGTTTCCTCGCGGCAGGCAGTCATCTCGTTGGTAACATCCGCCAGCAGGGTCACGGGGTAGAAATAGCCTGCTCCCGCCAGGCTCTCGCCCCCCAGCAGGCAGCGGGCGCCAGCGGCGATGGTCGCATTGACCTGCCGGGCGAGGCCGTCGCGCAGGTCGGGGCGGGCAATCGGGCCGATCTGCTTAGTCTCGTCTCGCGGGTCGCCGACCTGCAGTGCGGCGAGGCGTTCGCGCAGTTTCTCCACCATGCTGTCATAGACAGGGGCCTCGACGATCACCCGCTTGGCGGCGATGCAGGACTGGCCGGCGTTGATGATGCGCGACAGGGCGATGGTGTCCGCCGCCTCGTCGAGCCTGGCGTCCGCCAGCACGATGGCCGGGTCCGATCCGCCCAGCTCCAGCACCACCGGTTTGATTTCCGAAGCGGCGATGGCGGCGACCTTCGCCCCCGCGGCGCTGGAGCCGGTGAAGGAGACCGCGCGGACTTTCGGATGACGAATCGCGGCTTCAACATCCGGGTTTTCCAGCGGCAGGTTCTGGAAAATGTTTTCCGGGGCGCCCACCGCGCTGAACAGGCCCGCGATAGCCTCGGCACAGGCGGGAACGTGGGGGTCGTGTTTCATCAGGCAGGTGTTGCCCGCCATCAGCGCCGGCGCGCAGAAACGGAAGGCCAGCCAGAAGGGCGCATTCCAGGGCAGGATGCCGAGGACGGGGCCCAGGGGTAAATGCTGCACGTAACTGTGGCTGGCGTCCGAGGGCAGGTCGATGGGCGCGAGGTAGGATTCCGCGTGTTCCGCGTAGTGGCGCGCGCACCAGGCGGCTTTCTGCACCTCGGCGCGCGCTTCCTTGATCGGCTTGCCCATCTCGTCGGTCATCAGCAGGGCGAGGCGTTCCTCGTCCCTGGCCATCTCATCCGCCACTGCGGTGAGGACTGCCGCCCGCTCCGCGAAGCTGCTTTTACGCCAGGGTTTGAAGGCACTTGCCGCGGCCTCGGCCCGGGCGGCCAGTTCCTCCGGGCCGATGGAGGGGTACTCGGCCATCGCCTGGCCATTGCTGGGGTTGATCGCCTGTAACACGTGCTCAGGCCTCCTTTGTATCCAGTTTTTCTTTGTCGGTCTTGCTGTCTTTCACCTTGCCGTCCTTACCGCCTACGGTCACCAGTCCGGGGCGCGATGGTGCTTCCTTGTCGCTCTTGATCACGAAGTCCTGGTCGACATCGTCAAAGAAGGAACCACAGCCATTTTCGGTGATGTAGAAGGTGTCGGAGATACCGCAGGTCTTGTCGCCTTCCACCGCCCACATCCAGGGAATCACGTGGAAGGTGTTGCCCGGCTCCAGCACCCGGCTGTCGCCCTGTTTCAGGCTGATGATGTAGCCCTCGTCCCAGCTCGGCGGGAAGGCGATGCCGATGGAATAGCCCGAGCGCGTGATCAGCCGGGCGTCGATGTCGTTGTCGGTGATGATCGTGCGCACCAGGTTGTCCACGTCGGAAACGGTGAGACCGGGCCGCAGTTCCTCGCGCACCCGCTGCAGGGCGTGCTTCATGATGTCCTGCGCCTTGTGCATGGCGTCGTTCATTTCACCGCAGATCGCGGTACGCATCAGCGCCGTGTGGTAGCGCCGGTAGCAGCCGCCGACCTCGAGGAAAACGTGCTCCCCCGGCTGCACCGTGCGTCCCTCCCAGGTAGCGTGGCCGATCAGGGTCCGCGGACCTGAGGTGACGTAGGGCATGACCGCAGGCACTTCGCCGCCGGCGCGGAACATGGCCTGGCTGATGGCGGCGCCGATCTCGTTTTCGGTCACACCGGGTTGTACCGCTTCCAGCCCCGCCAGCATCCCGGCCTTCGCCGCCACCGCGGCCTTGCGCATGATATCGATCTCCACCGCGGACTTGGTGGCCCGGCCTTCCTCGACGATGCCAAAGCAATCCATCAGGCGGCCGTCGGTGAAGGTGGTGTGGATCTGGTCCTGGTGATAGGCGGGGAGAAAATAGCTGTTCCGCTCGTAACCCAGCACCTTGTTGGACAGCCCGAACTCGCGCAGGGACTCGATCAGCATCTGCACCGCGTCGCCGGTGTCCGGGTAGGGACGTGTCAGCTCCACCCAGGTGCGGGCGTGGATGTTGGACTCCTCCAGCTTCCGGGTGATCATGAAAGGCTCGTCTTCCAGCGGTACCACCAGGGCCTGGAAGAAGGAGTAACCGGTGGTCTGGTAGTCCGTCAGGTACATCAGGTTTTCCGGGTCGGTAATGATCACCGCGTCCATCAGCCGCTTCGCCATGCGCTGGCGCAGTTCGTCGATGCGCCGCTTGTACTCGGCGAAGGGGAAGGTCATATCATCGCGTTCGATCATGCCGCTGCCTCCAGTGACGAGTTGACCGCCGCGCTGAAGATGTCCAGGCCCCGGGCCAGTTCTTCATCGCCGATGGTCAGCGGAGGAATGAGTTTCAGAACGCCACCGCTGACGCCGCAGGGGCCGACGATCAGGCCATTGTCGAAGCATTCCCGGGCGATGGCTTTGGACAGGGCCCCGTCGCCCACGTCGAGGCCGTGGATCAGCCCCTTGCTGCGCACCGGGAAATTGCCGATAGCCTGCAGAGATTCATTTACCAGCGCTTCGCGCGCACGGGTCTTCGCGTTCAGTTCGTCGTTCTCGAAGTAGCGCAGCGCTTCGCGCCCGGCGACGAAAGATATGTTCTGCCCGCGGAAGGTGCCGGTGTGCTCGCCGGGCAGCCACTTTGCATCGTGCTCCGGTTTTACAAGGTTCATCGCCATCGGCGTACCGAAGCCGCCGATACCCTTGGCGAGGGTGACGATGTCCGGGTCCAGGCCCATGCCGTCGAAGCTGAAATAGCTGCCGGTGCGACCGCAGCCCACCTGGATGTCGTCGATGATGAACAGGGCGCCGAGGTCGTGGGCCAGGTCCTGCACGCCCTTGAGCCACTCGGCACTGGCGATGCGCACGCCGCCTTCCGCCTGGATGGTTTCCACGATGAAGGCCGCCGGCGGGTCGATACCGCTGGAGGGGTTCTCGAAGTCTGTACGCAGGGCCCGCAGGGAGGCCTGGGTGTCGTCACCCTCGTAGTGGGCGTGGGTGACGTTGTTCAGCGGCACACCCGCGGCGTTGCGGAATACCTTGTTGGCGGTACAGGCCAGCGAGCCGAGGGTCATGCCGTGGAAGCCCTGGGTGAACGCGGCAACATTGGTACGGCCGGTGACGCGGCGCGCCAGCTTGAGCGCAGCTTCCACGGCGTTGGTCCCGGTGGGACCCATGAACTGCATCCTGTAGCGCATGTCGCGGGGCTTGAGAATGGTATCCGCGAAGGCCTGGAGGAACTCCTCCTTGGCGGCGCTCGCCATGTCGAGGGTGTGGGTGATGCCGTCGCGCTCCAGGTAGCGGATGATTGCCGCTTTCATCTGCGCATTGTTGTGGCCAAAGTTGAGTACCCCGGCGCCGGCGAAGAAGTCGATATAGCTGCGACCCTGCTTGTCCACCATGGTGGCGTTGGAGGCGGTATCGAAGACCGTCGGGTAACTGCGGCAGTAGCCGCGGATCTCGGATTCCCACTGTTCAAAAACTTCCATTGACTGCTCCTCGTCTTTTGCGCACCTTGCGTGCTTGCTGTGCCCCTTCTGGCAAAACGGGGCTCGTGCCGGTTTCTTCACTGTTTTTCGCTGAAAAACAAAACCGGCTGATGAAGGTGGTGTAAGTATCCTGACCGGCTTACACCACGAATGTTCAATTTTCCCCGGTCGAATGCAGGCCGGCGAGCCGGCAGAAAGTGCGTGCCACCGGGGCGATCAACGCGTCGTTGAACTGGTAGCGTGGGCTGTGGCAGGGCGTGTCGAAGGCGCCGTCCTGGGCCATGCCCACCAGCGCGAAGGCGCCCGGAATCTCGTTCAGGTAGTAGCTGAAATCCTCGGAAGCCATGATCGGCAGGGGAAGCTCTTTCGCCCGCCAGTCCTCACCCAGTTCGATTGCGAGGGCCTCCCGGTAGGCCTGTGCGGCCCCCGGGTGGTTAACCGTGGCCTCGTAGCGCGGGATGATCTCCACCTGCGCCGTTACCCCGTAACTGTGTGCGGTATCCTCGCTGATCTGTTTGATCAATTGGTTGATCGGTTCGCGCAAGCCCGGCCGGCCCAGGCGGATACTGCCGCCGAGTTTTGCCGTATCCGGGAAGGTGGTGGAACCGCTGGGTGCGTCGATGCTGGTAATGGCGACAACCGCCGCGTCCTGGGGCGCCATGCGCTGGGCGATGATCTGCTGCAGGTTCAATGCGATGCTGGCCGCCGCCACAACCGGATTGCGGCACAGTTCCGGCTGGCTGGCGTGGCCGCCCTTGCCGTTAACGGTGATTTCGAAAGTGCCATTGCCGGACATGACCGCGCCGTCCGGGCACACTGCCTCGCCGAAGGGAATCGCGGGCCAGTTGTGCCAGCCGTAAATCACGTCGACCTGCTCGAGGGCGCCGTCGTTGATCATCTCCCGCGCCCCATGGCCGCCTTCTTCGGCGGGTTGGAAGATCAGCGAGACCGGTCCTGGCAATTCCGCCTCGCGTCGTTTCAACATGGCCGCCGCAGCCCACAGGGTGGCGGTGTGGCCGTCGTGGCCGCAGGCGTGCATGCAGCCGGGGTTGGCGGACTGGTAGGGGAGTTCGGTGGCTTCAGTGATCGGCAGCGCGTCGATGTCGGCGCGCAGGGCGATGTGCCTGTCCCCCGCCTGCGCGGCGAGGGTCGCCACGGTGCCGTGCCCGGCGCAACTGCGCCATGGGATGCGGAGGGTGTCGAGGGCGTTGCGGACAAGTTGAGCTGTATTGTGCTCCTGCCAGGTCAGCTCGGGATGGCGGTGCAGTGTGTGGCGGAATGTCAGGGCTTCGTCGAGAATACTCGACCAGGTCACCTGCATGGAAACGGCTCGCTCTCCAGGGTGAATTTAATCGCTCAGGCAATTACCCTAGTGTGATCGACGCAGGATTACAACCTCGCCTGCCGTGCCACGCCGCTTCGCGCGCCCGGCGACAGGCGCGAAATGCGGCAAATACCGGCTTATACCAGCGTGAAACCGCCATCCATGAGCAACTCGGCGCCGGTCATGAAACGCGAGTCTTCGCTGGCCAGGAACAGGATCCCGGCGCCGATGTCCTCGGGGCTGCCGAGAAAACCGATGGGGTGCTGGGCTACCAGTCCCGCCATCATGGCCTCGGGGTCATCCTGGCGATTGACCCAGTCCTGCATCTGCGTGGTCAGGATGTAACCGGGATGAATCGAGTTGCAGCGGATACCGTAGCCGTTCTGGGCGCAGTGCAGGGCGATGGATTTCGTCAGCAGGCGCACACCCCCCTTGCCGGCGGTATAGGAGGCGGCGTGGGCCGCGGCGCGGATGCCGTGGATGGAGGAGACATTGATAATATTCCCGCCGCGGTGCTTCATCATTTCGATGGCGAGTTTCGAGCCGATGAACACGCTCTCCAGATTGAGGCGGATGGACTGGCGAAAATCATCGATGGAGATTTCCTCGATGTTTCCCGCCCCGCTGCCACCGGCGTTGTTGACCAGGATGTCGAGCCGCTCGTAGTCAGCGGCAATCTTGTCGAGTACGCTGCGCCAGGCGTTTTCGTCGCGCACGTCCATCACCACTGCCGAAGCTCCGTTGCCGAGGGAGTCGGCCATAAGCTGCGCGCGCTCGACGTCGATGTCAGTGACGACGACGGACGCTCCCTCCGCGGCGAGCGAGCGGCAGGCGGCGGCACCGATACCGTCCGCGCCCCCGGTGACCAGTGCGACTTTACCTTCAAGTTTGTTCATGGCTGTACCGTTATATTTAGAGAATTATCATTTGAGCATGGAGCTTAAGCTCGAGTTACAAAAAAAGCAAACATGATTGACTTTAAAAATATGCCGCTATACTGTGCCGTACAGTAGCGAATGGAAAGGTCCGCCGTATTCGCCCAGACAATAACAGCGCCAGGAAATTTCCCATGCATCCAAATCGCCAGATCACCCTGTTATCCCACGTTCACGGTGCCCCTGCCCCGGATCATTTCGGCATGATCGAGAGCGAGGTTCCCGAACCGGGCCCCGGGGAATTCCTTATCCGCAACCTGTACTTCTCGCTCGAGCCGGCAATTCGCGGCTGGCTCGAGGGCAAGGCCAATTACTTCGAGCCGATACCGCTCGGGGGCGTGGTGCGAGGACCAAGCGTGGGGCGGGTGGTAAAATCGAACAACCCCGCTTATAGCGAGGGAGACATCGTCTTCGCATTAAACGGATGGGAGGATTACTCGATCCTTAACGCGGACAGCATCCTGCTGGAGAAGCTCGATCCCGCGCCGGGTGTACCGCTGTCCTACTATGTGGGGCCGCTGGGGGGGTCGGGGACCACGGCCTACGTGGGATTGCATGAAATCGGCCATGTCCAGCCCGGACAGACGGTTGTCGTCAGTGCAGCTGCGGGGGCGACCGGCAGCATGGCCGGCCAGATCGCGAGGATGCGCGACTGCCGGGTGATCGGTATCGTCGGCAGTGACGAAAAGGCGGACATGATTATCGACGAGTTCGGCTTCGACGGGGCGATCAACTACAACACCACGGAAGATATCGCGGCAGCGGTGCTGGAACTCGCCCCGGATGGAGTCGACATCTACTACGACAATGTCGGCGGTCCCATACTGAACGCCATGTTGCTGACCATGAAAGACCAGGGGCGCATCGTCTGCTGCGGGATGATTTCCGACTACAATCGCAGCGGGACCCCCAATCCCATCACCAATCTCTGGGAGGTGGTTTCGCGCCAGCTGACCCTGCAGGGTTTCCTGCTTTTCACCTACCATGACAAGGTGCCGGCGGCGCAAGCGCAATTGGCGCAGTGGATCTCCGCAGGTGACATCAGGGTAGCCGAGCACATCACCCGGGGGATCGCCAACACACCGCAGGCCTTCTGCGAACTGATGTCAGGCAAGACCCGGGGCAAGGCCCTGGTCGAACTTGACCAGCCAGAAGCAGGCTGAGAGAGTCAGGCGAGGCCGAGCTTCGCGCCCAGGGCGCGGGCATAGGCGTGGGGATAGCTGAAGCGATGCCACTCGCCTTCCTCCTGCGCCAGGCGGTCGGCGACGATGAGAAAAACAGCGGGGTTGTAGCCGAGCCCGCAGTGACTGCCGTGCAGGCGGACGTTCTCGGCCTGCATCGATTCCTCCGTGACGCAGGCCTGCCAGTTGACGATGCCGTCGAGGCGGGAAAGGATCGCCGTGGCGGGTACTGCCGGCGCTGCGGCGATGCGCTGGAGATATTCCGGGTGTTCCAGTTGGCCGCTGATCTGGTCGTAGAGTCGGTCCGCGGTGGAGCGGTGGGGGAAGCGCACAGGCGAACCCATGGTGATGATCGAGCGCACCTTGTCGGGCGCCTCGTGGGCGATGACGCGAGCATAGACCCCGCCCAGGCTCCAGCCCAGCAGAGTCGGCTTGCGCCCGTTACGCCGGGTAATGGTGTCGATGCGCTCGAGAACGTAGTCCTCCATGTGCCCGACAGGGCCGACATTCCGGCCCTGCTTCCAGTCGTAGACCTTGTAACCCAGCCTGGATACCAGCCAGCGCAGGTGAAAGGTGGAAGCCTTGTCGGAGAGAAAGCCCGGCAGGACCAGTACGGGATGGCCGTCACCGCGTGGCAGGCAGCGCGCCCAGGGCAGTGCGGAAAGACCCATGCAATACTCGGGAAAGGCGCGCAGTTCCAGCAGGACCTTGAGCGGGTGGGGCGGAGTCTTGGCGTACCTGGGAACCGACATAAGTTGCCGCGCTATCGAGGGAGATGGACTGTGCATTGCGGCATCATAGGCACCGCGCGCGCCCTTCGTCAATAAAAACATACCAGATTGTATTATATGGTGGCGAGGCCCGTCCCTGGCCGCCATGATCCCCTCATACCGCCCCTGAAAATTAACAAACAGAACTGCTTGTTTAATTAATAAGCTGGTGCTAGGCTTCCCCGGTATTGGAAAGTCCCATGTCTTCGCATTGACCGGAGACCAGATAATAAGTAACAGGAGTCACACCATGTCCAAGCTAAACCCTTTCTATTTGTTGCTCGCGGCCGTCGGTGGCGCTGCCACCCTGCAGCCCGTGACTGCCCTGGCCCAGCAGACGGCCGCGCCCACCGGCGGACTCGAAGAGGTGATGGTGACGGCGCGCAAGCGCGTGGAGTCCATGCAGGATGCACCGTTAACCGTCAGTGCAATTTCCCAGGACCGGATCGAGAAATTCGATGTCACCAGCCTGGAAAAAATTGCCGCCCTGACGCCCCAGTTCTTCGTCGGGCGCTCCTCCAACGGCTCAGGCGCGCAGATGACCATGCGCGGAATCGGCTCGAGTTCGACCAGTATCGGCATCGAGCAGTCAGTGGCGGTGGTTGTCGATGGCGTTTACTACGGGCAGGGCAGGGTACTCAATGAGGGCATGTTCGACATGGCCCAGATCGAAATCCTGAAAGGTCCCCAGTCGCTGTTTTTTGGCAAGAATGCGACCGCTGGGGTGATCTCCCTGACCACCCAGAAGCCGACCGCGGAATTCGAGGCGATAGGCAAGGTGGGATACGAGTTCGAGTCCGATCAAACGCGATTCGAAGGCATTGTCTCCGGGCCGCTGACCGACACGCTGGGTGGTCGTCTCGCGGTCCGCTACAGCGACCAGAAAGACGGCTGGTTCCAGAACAAGTCGAAACAGCAGCCTTATGACGCCTTTGACGTCGCCACCGAGACCATTATCTCCGACATCGCGCCGGCGGATAATCGCGAGGCCCCCGGGGAAGAGGAAACCCTGGCCAGGGTGACCCTGGGCTGGGATCCGACGGACGCCCTCACCGCGACTTTCACCGGCGCCATCACCGAAGCCGAGGTGCGCCAGTCCTCCTGGAACTACACGGCCTTCAACTGTCCCGGCGGTGTCGGTGGCCTCAACCCGGACCTCAAATGTGGCGATAATTTCGTTATCACCCAGAACCGCATGCCCTCCCTGCTGGCGAACTCGCTGCCGCACGCGAGGAAAAACGGTGACCTGTTCAACGAGTACGAATCCTACTCGCTGACCGCGAATATCGAATACGAGATGGACAACTTCATACTCACATCGATCACCAACTACCAGGACAACTCCAATACCTTCGGCCTCTCGGGTGACTTCCAGTCCATACCCACCGCGACCTTCGCCACCGAAGAGAACACCTGGAACGCCTTCTCGGAAGAGCTGCGCCTGCAGAGTGACTTCGACGGCGCATTCAACTTCATGGTCGGCGTGCTCTACCAGGAAACCGAGCGCACCTTCGACCAGTGGGTATCGACCGGCGGACTGGCCAACAGTCTCGCGCCCGACCCCAGCCTGGTCTATGTAGCGTCGCAGAAGAAGAGCTACACCGATGGCGAGACATTCTCTCCCTTCTTCGAGCTGACCTGGGATGTCACCGACACGATCAGCCTGAGCGGCGGCGCACGCTATACGGACGAGACCAAGGATTCCGAGTTCGTGCACCCCTACAACAACCCCGGCCTGGGCGGTATCTGGCGCGAGAACGAGGTGGCCGTGGGTGACCAGGATTTCGACGAGTGGTCTCCCGAGCTCACAGGTACCTGGCAGTTCACCGATGAGATGATGCTTTATGCCGCTTACAAGACCGCCTACAAATCCGGCGGATTCTCCAACAGCGGCATTTTTTCCGCCGATTTCATGGGCGGTTCGGAGTCTGACTTCACTTTCGATCCGGAGACGGCGGAAGGTTTCGAGGCGGGTATCAAGACCACCTTGCTGGACAACCAGTTGCGCCTGAATGCCACCGTCTACACTTATGAATACGACGATCTGCAGGTGGACTTCTTCAATTCGCCGACCTTCGCCTTCATTACCCTGAACGCCGGTAAGGCAAAGACCCAGGGCTTTGAGGTCGACGCGGAGTACGCGCCCTTCAGTGTAGGCGGGCTCACCGTGCGCGGCTCCCTGGCCTACAACGAGGCGGAATACGAAGACTTCATCGCGCCCTGCTGGGCCGGGCAGACCGCAGCCCTGGGCTGTAACACGACCGTGCCCGGCACCAACGGCACCCCGGGGCAGGATATCAGCGGCGAACCCACGGCCATGGCGCCGGAGTGGGCGGCATCCTTTGGTGTCAACTACGACGGTTACTTCGATAACGGCTGGGGTTACGGGGTCGCGCTGGACGGACTGTACAGCGACGACTACAACGCCTCTGCCTTCGCCAACCCCCACGCGAAGCGCGATTCCTACACCACGCTCAACGCCAACCTCTACCTGGCCGGGAGCGATGAATTCTGGAAAGTGGAACTGATGGGCAAGAACCTCACCGATGAGCATATCGTCTCCGGTGTGGTCGATGGCCCGAGCACGCCCGCCCCGGGCGGTGCCTACGCTGACCAGCTTGGCTTCACCTCATTGCCGCGGACGCTGGTAATGCAATTCACACTGCGTTTCGACTAGGTACAGCGGGAGCGAGATGAATGGAAGAAATGGCCGGCGCTGAAACACGCCCCATGACTTATCGACAGACCACCCTCGCCGCTGAAGCGGCGAGAAAGGCGCGAGAGACGCCGGAAGCTGTGGCGGTCTACCTCGACGATGGCAGCAGCCTCACCTTCGGCGCCGCTTTCGAGGAGGCATGCAAGCTGGCCGCGGCACTCGAGGCGCTCGGCCTCGGCGCCGGGGACGTGGTGAGTTTCCAGTTACCCAACTGGCGCGAGACTGTGATCATCGACATCGCCGCCTCGCTGCTGGGGCTGGTGATCAACCCGATCATACCGATTTACCGCGATCGCGAGGTGGCGTTTATTCTGGCGGACACCAATGCCCGCGCCCTTTTCATCCCCGAGAGCTACCGCGGCTTCGATTTCGTCTCGATGATCGAGGCGATGCGCCCGGACCTGCCGGGCCTCGAGCAGGTCGTGGTGGTACGCGGTACGGGCTCCCGGGAGGGTGTACTGGACTATGAATCCCTGCTGTCCAGCGCCGATGAAGGCGAGCTGCAAGCGGCGGTGGTAGACCCCGACGCGGTGAAGATCGTCATGTATACCTCGGGAACCACCGGCCGTGCGAAGGCCGTGCGCCACAGTCACAACACCCTCGCCCGCGCGCTGGACAACGAACTCGAAGCCTGGGGGCTGGGGGAGGGCGACCTGATGCTGATGCCCTCGCCGGTCACCCATATCACCGGCTTCGTCAACGGCATGGAACTGCCCTTTTTTTCCGCCGCGAGGGCCGGGTTCATGGAACGCTGGAATGCGGATCAGGCGATTGCATTGATACAGGAGTGGGGCGCCACGGCCTGTATAAGCGCGACGCCTTTCCTGCAGGAACTGGTACAGCGCGCCGAAGAACTCGGGCTCGGCCTGCCCACGCTGCGCTTTTTCGCCTGCGGCGGCGCCTCCGTGCCCCCGGAGCTGATTCGCCGGACCCACAGGGTCCTCGACAATTGCCGCGCATTTCGCGTCTACGGTAGTACCGAGGTGCCCCTGGTCAGCGTCGGCTTTCTCGATCCCGCCGAGGAGGACCTCGCTGCCGAGACAGACGGCCGTTGCTTCAACTGGGACGTGCGCATACTCGACGACGACAACAAGGTCCTGCCGCTCGGCGAGGACGGCGAAATCGTCGTCGCCGGGCCCGCCATGATGCTGGGCTACGGTGATCCCCAGGAGACCCGTGAAGCGCTGACCGCGGATGGTTACTTCCGCACCGGGGACATCGGTCACCTTACCCCCGAAGGCGCCATCGTGATTACCGATCGCAAGAAGGACATCATTATCCGCGGTGGGGAAAATCTCAGTGCGCGCGAAATCGAGGAGGTGCTGTACGGCCACCCGGCCATCGCCGAGGCCGCCGCCGTCGCCATGCCCCACGAGCGCCTGGGCGAGGGCGTCTGCGCCTGCCTGGTGCTGGCGGAGGGCTGCCCAGACCTCAGCCTCGAGGCGCTCAAGCCCTATCTGGCCGAATGCAAGCTGGCCAAGCAGAAGTGGCCGGAGCGCCTGCAGATCCTGCCCGAGTTGCCCAAGACCGCCTCCGGCAAGGTGCGCAAGGACGTGCTCCGTCAGCAGCTCCGGGAAAGCCTCAGCGGGCCCCACTGACGCCGGTGGACCGGCGCGTGGCCCGGGCGGTTCCCGGCGGGCAAAAACCTGACCCCCAGACCGTTGCATCATCCGCCTCCAGCAACTAAACTAACAAAAATCAAACAAGCGTGATTGTTTTGTGGCTGGCGTCGCCGGCAGCCACCCGGTCACGGGAATAAAACCAGAGATGTAGGTAAGCCCATGAAACAGGAAGCGTTTCGCCGGGAAGTACAGGAATTTCTCGAGCAGTCCCTCAGCCCCGAATTGCGCCGTGCCGGGCAGTTGATGACCAGCGTGTTCGCCGATTTCGAGGCGACGATGCAGTGGCACCGGATCCTCCACCAGCGCGGCTGGGTGGCCGCGGACTGGCCCGAGGAGTATGGCGGCACCGGCTGGGATATCAACCAGCGCTACATTTTCCAGGAGGAGTGCAAACTGGCGGGGGCGCCGGCGCTGCTGCCGATGGGCCTGCAGATGCTCGGGCCGATGCTGATCCGTTATGGCACGCAGGCGCAGAAAGACTACTACCTGCCGCGTATTCTCTCGGGAGAACACGTCTGGTGCCAGGGCTACTCGGAGCCCGGGGCCGGCTCGGACCTGGCGTCGCTGAAGACGACGGCAGTCGCTGACGGCGACGACTACGTGATCAACGGCTCCAAGATCTGGACCAGCTATGCCCAGTACGCAAGTCATATCTTCTGCCTGGTGCGCACCTCGAAGCAAGGCAAGCCCCAGGCAGGTATCAGCTTCGTGCTGGTGGAAATGGACTCGCCGGGACTGAGCGTGGAGCCGATCATCGGGCTGGATGGGCGCGCCGAACAGTGCCAGGTCTTCTTTGACGACGTGCGCGCGCCGATCGCCAACCGGGTCGGGGACGAGAACCAGGGCTGGACCGTGGCCAAGTACCTGCTGGAATTCGAGCGCGGTGGACACAACTTCACTACGGACCTGAAGAAGCAGCTCTCGCGCCTGCGTCGGCAGGGCGAATCCGAGTGTGGTCCTGATGGCACACCCGTGCTGCAGGATAGCGCCACCCGCCAGCGGCTCGCCGAGCTCGAAGTGGAAGCACTGGCGCTGGAATGTACCGAACTGCGGATCAAGGGCGCGCTCGCCGCGGGGGATAACCCCGGGGCGCTGTCGTCACTGGTGAAAGTGGTCGGCACCGAACTCGGCCAGCGGCTGAGTGAGCTGGGGCTGGATATCCTCGGGCAGGAAGTCGCCCGCTACCAGCCCGAAGCGATGGAGCCGGAGTTCGCGGGCGATGTCCTGGGGCCGGACTGTGCGCTCACCAGTATGGCCGAGTACATCAACCACCGCGCAACCACCATCTACGGCGGCACTGCCGAGATCCAGCGCGACATTATTGCCAAGCAAGTCCTCGATCTCTGATTGGGCGACAACAGGAGTAAGCAGTCCATGCACATCGAGTTCAGCGACGAACAGAACATGCTGCGGGAGAGTGCGGCGCGCTACCTCGCGGATAACTACGACTTCGAGGCGCGGCGGAAAACGTCTTCCGCGGCACCCGGATTCAGCCCGGCCCACTGGCAGCAGTTCGCGGAGATGGGCTGGTTGGCTATGCCGCTGCCGGAAGCGCAGGGCGGTTTCGGTTTCGGTGCCGTGGAACTCATGCTGCTGGCGGAGGAGATGGGCCGTCACCTGGTGCTCGAACCCTACCTCGAGACGGTAGTCGTCGCGGGCGGGCTGTTGCAACACGGTGCGCTGCAGGAGCTTCTCGACCGCTACCTGCCGGCTATCGCGGAGGGCACGCTGCAGGGCGCCTTTGCCCACGGGGAACCCGGCGCCCACGCATCGGCGCAAAATGTACGCTGCCACGCCGCTCCGGCGGTGGACGGCGGTTTCATACTGAGCGGGGAAAAGGCGGTGGTCTGCAACGGCCCGAATGCGGATATCCTGCTCGTCAGCGCCCGCCTCGAGGGCGTGGCGGGGCTCTCCCTCTTCCTGGTGGAGGCGGACATGCCCGGCCTGGAGCGGCGCGACTACGCCACCTGGGACGGACGCCGGGCCTGCGACCTGGTCCTGCGGGAGGTCTCGCTGCCGGCCTCCGCCCTGGTAGGTGAGGCCGGAAGCGCCGAGGCGCTGATCGAGCGGGTCGCGGACACCGCGGTACTGTTCAGCTGTGCGGAAAGTATCGGCGCGATGAGCTCCCTGCTCGATCGTACCCGCGACTACACCTCCCAGCGTGTGCAGTTCGGCAAATCCCTGTCGAGCTTCCAGGTCCTGCGGCACCGCATGGCCGATATGCTTGTCGAGATCGAGCTCTGTCGCTCGCTGATGCTGGCGGCGGCCCAGCGCCTGGACCAGGACACGGCTGACAGCCGGCGCCTGGTATCCGCACTCAAGGTGCGCACTGTCAAGGCGGCGCGCTTTGTCGGCCAGAATGCGATCCAGTTGCACGGCGGCATCGCGATGACCGACGAGTTGCCCGTGGGGCACTACTTCAAGCGGCTGGCGCTGCTCGAGCACCAGTTCGGCTCGCGGGACGACCATCTGAAGAGGTTCTGCGACGCGGCGTGAAACGCGCTGCCTGGCGGAGGAGGGCGGGTTATCCCGCCCTTTTTTGTGGCCGCTGCCGCGATGCAGGGCTGCTCAGCCGACGCAAAAAAAAGCCGCGGCAGGGTGCCGCGGCAAACACTTCCCTGGATGGGAAGATTGGGGTTTAGAACTGGACCCGCTTGGTATAGCCGCCGTCGATCACCAGGTTGGCGCCGGTGGTGTACTTCGACGCCGGGCTGGCGAGGAAGACAACCGAGGGAGCAACTTCATCGGGGCTGCCGAAGCGGCCCAGTGCAAAGCTGCCCAGGGTGGCCTCGTAAAGCTCGGGCATGGCTTCCTCGATCACCGACCAGTTGCCGCCGGGGAACTTGATCGGGCCCGGTGAGACCGTGTTGACCCGGATACCCAGAGGGCCCCAGGCCTGGCTGAGTTGGGAACCGTAGGTGATCAATGCCGCCTTGAGTGCGTTGAAGGCCTGCGGCACCAGGAAGGTTTCCACCGCCGCAGTGCTGGACATCAGGATGACCGAGGCCGCGTCGGATTTTTCCAGGAAGGGCTGCAGGGCCTCGCAGCCGGCGACGCAGCATTTGACGTCGACGTTGTAGGTGAGGTCCCAGTCGCCGGTGCCGCCGGAGCCGGAGGAACTGATGTTGTGGACGAAGATGTCCACGCCGCCGAGCTGGTCTGCGGCCTTGGTCAGCCAGGCCGCGTAGCCTTCGCTGTCGGTGACCTCGAAGGCTTCGGCCACGACTTTGCCGCCGTGTTTGGCCAGTGCCGCGCGGGTTTCCTCGACCTGTTCCGGGTTGCGCGAGAAGAAGGCGACGTCGGCGCCCTCCTGTGCAAACAGTTCCAGCGCCGCGCGGCCGAGGCCGCGGCTGCCGCCGGTGAGTATGACTTTCTTGCCTTTCAGTCCGAGATCCATGGTGTTTCCTCCGTTGATGTCGTTCTTGTCAGTAAATGTTCAGGCGCTTTCCGCGGCGGCTTTCGCCTTGTCGCGGGCGGCGGCGGTGGCGGCGTCCACGGGCTCGAAGGCCCAGCGGATACCGCGCCGCAGCAGGTCGTAAAACACCGGCTGGTCCCAGGCGCAGCGGTCAATCGTCGGCCAGTAGTCCAGCAGCGGTTGCATGTCGTAGTGGTGCCGGCAGTGGCCGAGGGTGAGGTAGAGCACCGCGCCGTCGCCCACTTCGTGGATGTAGAACACCGGGTGGCGGGCCTTCTCCCACTGGTTCTCGACGAAGCCGGGGGCGTCGCCGCCGAACTCGGTGTCGAGCAGTACGTGCAGGTCGCCGTAGGTGCGCATCAGGTACTGTTCGTCGGTGCTGTCGAAGGGTTCGATGCCCTGCACCAGGGGGTGTTCCGGATCCGCCACTTCCACCCGGTAGGGGGCGATGGGCGGGTGGGAGCGGAACATGGAGCCGAGGGTCTCCATGAACAGCGGTGCCCAGTCCGGGGTGCCGTAATTGCCGTCCGCCATCAGGCGGATGACCGAGTTGGTGCCGTGCAGGGCGTACCAGCGGCCGCCGTTTTTTACCCAGTTGCGCAGGGCTTCCTGCACTTCCAGCGGCGGCACCACGTTGCAGGTGTAGGTAATCAGGAAATCCGCCGCCTCGATGGCGGCGAGATTGCTGTAGTCCTCGAACACCCGCACCCGGATGCGCTCGTCCTCCGCCAGCAGCTTGAGCAGTTCCAGCCGGGCGAAGTCGATGTCGTGCCAGACGCCGCCGGCGATCAGTACGCAGTCGATGCGGCCGGCGCGCTTGTCGTGCTTGCTCATCGCTGTTCCTCCGCCCGCGTCATGCCTGCAGGTACTTGTCGAGAGTCTGGTGCAGGTGGCGGATGCGGCTCTCCTGGTAGCTGCCGAGGCTCACCTTGCCCTTGGTCGAGGCCTTCATGCCCTTTTGCACCGCGCCCATGTTGCTGTCGTCCTGGTCGAATACCGGGCCCAGCGCACCGAGTTCCTCGGCCGCGGCGAAGGGCTGGTCGGCGGGCACGACGTGCACGGGCACTGCAGGCGGACGCTCGCTGCCTTTCGGGTAACGAAACAGCAGCATGATGTCGAAGATGCAGCTGTCCGGGTCGTCGCCGTTGGGAATGAAGCGGTAGACGATGTTGCCGTGGTAGCCGATCCAGATCTGGAAGTTGGGGAACAGGCTGTAAAGGATGGCGTCTTCAAGCTCCGCCATGGTGGCGTCGGAAAAATCCTCCCCGGCAGTCTCTTCGAAGATCTCCCGGTTCATGTTGGCCACGTACTTGCGCGCGGTGAGGTCGTCGGGCATTTCCACGCCCTCGTCGCTGTCCTTGGCCATGCGCCCGGAAAGTTTGAGGATGTCGCGCATGACGTCCTCCTCGGTGATTTCCGAGAGGTGCGGGCTGGGTACGCCCATCGGCGTCACCGAGCGGCTGATGTTGTCGCCGAAGGTGTCGTACTGGGAGTTGGCGTCGCCGGTGAAGGTGAGGATCTGGCGGTGGGTCTCCACGGTGTGGAAGGACTCCATGAAGGCCTCGGCGCCGACTTTCCAGTTGCACTGCACCACCCGCTGCACGTGGATGCCCTTGTAGTAATCCTCCAGCGGGAAGCGGGAGAAATGCTCCGGCAGCACCCCGAGGTAGCCCTCGAAAGGCTGCGCATTTTCGTCGAAGTTGATGAACACGAAGCCGCCCCAGGTGGCCACCTGGACCTCCGGCAGGTTCATGTCCTGCTTTTCCGTCAGGTGGGTGAAGTCCCAGGCGCAGGGAATGCTCTTGAAGGCGCCGTCCAGGCCCCATGTAGCCCCGTGGAAGGGGCAGCGGAATTCGCTGACGCTGCCGCCCTCGTCACGCAGCAGGCGGCCGCGGTGCAGGCAGGAGTTGATCAGGCCGCGGATTTCGTTTTCCGCGCTGCGCACGATGATCACCGACTGGTCGATGATATCGTAGACGTGGTGGTCGCCGACCTCGGGGATGTCCTCCTCGCGGCAGACCATCTGCCAGGCCTTCGGCCACAGTTTTTCCTTCTCTGCGTTGTGGAATTCGCGCGCGATGTAGCGCTCCACGGGCAGGTCGTCGTCGCCCATGTCGGGGTTGGTGTTCTCCCGCAGGTAGGCGGGAACCGGTACCTCTTCCAGGTCGAGGAGATCCTGGAAGGAGGTGCCGGGACAGCGCGCGTCGCCGCCCTGCTGGCGTGGTTTTGCTGCTTCGTTCATCGTGCTCACCTCTTTAGTTATTTCTCGCGCGAGCCCTGCGGAATCACGCGGTGATGATGTTGACTCCACTGATGCCCGGCGCCCCGTAGACGTGGGTATAGCCGACCTGCGGCTTGCCCGGCACCTGGCGTGCGCCGCCCTCGCCGCGCAGTTGCACGCAGACCTCGTAGACCTGGCGCAGGCCGGAGGCGCCTACCGGCTCGCCGTTGGCGAGGCAGCCGCCGTCGGTATTCACCGGCAGGGGGCCGTCGATGCGGGTGGCGCCCTCGCGCAGCAGTTTTTCCTGCTCGCCGTGTTCGCAGAAGCCGTTCTCGGCCATGTGGATGATTTCGGTACCGCTGTCGGTGTCCTGCAGTTGCAGCACGTCCACGTCCCCGGGGCCGATCCCTGCCAGCTCGAAGGCCGCGCGGGCGGCGGTCACCGTGGGCGAGTCGTTGACCCGCGGCGCCTGGGAGGGGCTGAAGACCTCGAAACTGCCGTAGTGGCGCGAGCGCACCGCGGCGGCCTTGATGTACAGGGGCTTGCTGGTGAACTGCTTCGCCACTTTCGCATTGCACAGCACCAGCGCGGCGCCGCCTTCGGCGGGGCTGCAGAACATGTACTTGCGCAGCGGGTCGCTGACCATCATCGACTCGGCGATCTCCTCGTAGGAGAGCGCAGTGGTGCGCCAGGCCGTAGGGGTCAGGGAACCGTTGTAGAAGGCCTTTTCCGCCACCCGTACCAGCGCGTCGTTGCTGATGCCGTAGTCGTGCATGTAGCGCTGGATCTTCATGGCGAAGAACTGGGTGGTGAGCATCATGCCGGTCTCGCCGTACCAGTCGCCGAGGCCCCAGTCCTTCGGCTGGGGGTTGAAGGCGCCGCGGGGGTGCTTGTCGAAACCCACCACCACGCCCATGTCGTACTCGCCGGACTTGATCGCGGTATAGGCGGCGTGCAGGGAGCTGCCGCCGGTGGCGCAGCCATTCCAGATGTTGGTGAACTGCAGGCCGGTGAGGCCGAGTTCATTGACCAGGGCGTCGGCGTTGCCGGCGTCCTGGCTGCCGCCGAAGGCGAATTGCATCTGCTTCCAGTCCACGCCGGCGTCCGCCAGCGCCGAGCGCACGGCGGCGGCGCCCTGCTGCTGGCCGGTCATGCCCTCGCTGCGGCCGAAACGGTGCAGGCCAATACCGATGATTGCTACATCCATCTCAGTGGGCCTCCCCGGCGGCTTTGAAGCTGAAGCTCATCAGCTGGTTTCCCGACGCGTCGGTGCGGAAGGGTTCGATGACCAGTTGCATGGGCATGCCGATGCGCAGTTCCTCCGGCGTATTTTCGTGCAGGCGGGTTTCGACCCGCAGGCCGCCAGGCATTTCCACGTAGCCGACGCCGTAGGGCCGAAAGGTCTCCGGGCTTTCGTCGCTGGCGTATGGGGTCTTGGGCATGAAGCTCTGGATGGTCCAGGTCCACAGGGTGCCGCGGTCGCCAAGTTCGACTATCTCGGTGTCCTGGCCGCTGCAGCTGCGGCAGTCGGGCTGGGCGGGGAAGGCATACTCGCCGCAGTTGCGGCAGCGGCTGCCCAGCAGCTGGGGCTTGTCCGCGGGCCAGGTGAACAGGCCTTCCTGGATTGGCAGTTGTTCCGCCATCTATCGCTCCTAGTGGTTCAGCGCCTCGCCCCAGGCGTCGAGCACCGATTCGTGCATCGCCTCGGACAGGGTCGGGTGCGGAAATATCGCGTGCTTCAGTTCCGCCTCGGTGGCCTCCATGCCCCGGGCCAGCGCGAAGCCCTGGATCTGCTCGGTGACTTCCGGGCCGGTCATGTGCGCGCCGAGCAGTTCCCCGGTTGACGCGTCGAATACGGTCTTGACGAAACCGCTGGCCTCGCCGATGGCCAGGGCCTTGCCGTTGGCGGCGAGGTCGAAGCGGCCGACGCGAATCGCGCGGCCGTTCTCGCGGGCGGCGCTCTCGGTGAGGCCGACGCTGGCGACCTGGGGCCGGCAGTAGGTGCAGCCGGGCACATTGCTTTTCACCAGCGGTTTGACGCCGCTGATGCCGGCAATTTTTTCCACGCAGATCACCGCCTCGTGGCTGGCCTTGTGCGCCAGCCAGGGCGGGCCGGCGATGTCGCCGATGGCGTAGAGGCCGACCACGTTGGTGCGGCAGTATTCATCGGTGGCGATGAAGCCGCGATCGAGTTTCACCCCGAGGGCCTCGAGGCCGAGGCCCTCGAGGTTGCCGCCGATACCGACGGCGAGGATCACCCGGTCGAACTGCAGTTCCCGGGTTTCACCGCTGAGCTGCACGGTCGCGCTCACGCCGTTACCCTCGGGGCGTACGCCCTCGACTTTCGCCCCGGTATGGATAGTCATGCCGCGGGCTCGAAATGCCTTGTCGACAAAGGCGGAAACGTCTGCGTCCTCTACCGGCAGGATGCGTGGCAGCGCCTCCACCAGGGTGACCTCGCTGCCGAGATCGTTGTAGAGGCTGGCGAATTCGACGCCGATGGCGCCGGCGCCGATGATCAAAAGCTTCTGCGGCAGGGCCTTGGGGGTCATCGCCTCCCGGGCGCTCCACACCAGCTCGCCGTCGAAGGGAATGCCGGGCAGGGCGCGGGCGTGGGCCCCGGTGGCGAGCACGATGTGCGGCGCGTCGATGGTGGTCGTGCCTTTGTCCGTATCGACTTCCAGCCGGCATTTGCCCGTGACCCGGGCGTTGCCCTCGATCACGGTCACGTTGTGTTTGCGCATCAGCCAGGCGATGCCGCCGGAGAGTTTGTCCGCCACACCGCGGCTGTGGCCGACCAGCCTGGCCAGGTCGATGCTACTGTTCTCCACCTGGATACCGAACTGCGCGCCGAGCTTGAGCTGGTGCAGCAGTTCCGCGCCACGCAACAGCGCCTTGGTGGGGATGCAGCCCCAGTTGAGGCAGACGCCGCCGAGGCGCTCGCGCTCGACGATGGCGGTGCGAAAGCCCAGTTGCGAGGCGCGCACCGCGGCGATGTATCCGCCGGGGCCGCTGCCTACCACTACCAGGTCGAAGTTTTCAGCCATGATCGCGCCCTAGCCCAGCATGGTGCCGGGCTCTTCGAGGAAGCCCCTGAGCGCGGCCATGAAGCGGGCGGCCACGGCGCCGTCGATGATGCGGTGGTCGCTGGACAGGGACAGGCTGACCACGGTGGCCGCCTGCCAGCTGCCGTCGCGCCACACGGGACGCGGTTCCCCGGCGCCCACCGCGAGGATGGCGCACTGGGGCGGGTTGATGATGGCGTCGAACTGCTTGACCCCGAACATGCCGAGGTTGGAGACACTGAAGGTGCCGCCCTGGAATTCCTCCGGCTGCAGCCGGCCGAGTTTGGCCCGGGTGGCGAGATCGCGCACCTCGTTGGAGATCGCGACCAGGCCTTTTTTGTTGGCGCCGCGCACGATGGGGGTGATCAGGCCGTCGTCCAGGGCCACCGCCACGGCGATATCGGCGTCGGCGAAATAACGCACCTGCTCGCCGTCGAACTGCACGTTGACCTCGGGCACCCGGACCAGCGCACTGGCGCAGGCCTTGATGATGAAGTCGTTGACGGAAATCTTCGCCTCGCTGTGGGCATCGTTGAGCGCCTTGCGCAGGGCCATCAGGGCGTCGAGCTGGGCGTCCACCTGCACCCGGAAGTGGGGGGCGGTCTGCTTGGACTGCTGCAGGCGTGCGGCGATGGTCTTGCGCATCCCGCTGAGGGGCTTTTCCTCGAAGGCGGGGACGGGGGCACTCTCGGCCTTTTCAGCGGGCTGGATACTCGCCTTGCCGTTCAGGGCCGCTCGGGCCTCGACGTCGGCCTTGCTCACCCGGCCACGGCTGCCGCTGCTACGGCAATCGTGCAGGTTGATACCCATTTCCGCGGCCAGCCGGCGTGCCACCGGGGTGGCGGCGACCGCGCTGTCGTCCTGCGCCACCGCTTTGCCGCTGGCGGGGGAGGGGGTGAGCAGGCTGCCGCCGGCGGCTGCAACCGCGCTTTCCAGGTCGGCCTTGCTGACCCGGCCGTGGAGGCCGCTGGCGGTGATGTTGTTCAGGTTGACGCCGTAGTGGGCCGCCAGCCGGCGGGCCACGGGAGAGGCGGCCACGGCGCTGTCATCGGGGCCGTCGGCGAGGGCGGCGAGGCCGCCGTTCGCTGCGGGTGCCGGGGCAACTGTGACCTCTGGAGCCGGCTCGGCCACGGCCTGTACGACCGGCGCGGCGGCGGGAGCGGGTGCTGCCGCCGGTACCTCTGCGGGGGCCGGCGCTGGCTCGGCCGCGCCGCCGAACTGGCCGACGAAGGCCTCGATATCCGCCTCGGCGGTGCCCGCCGGGGCGAGTACCCCGAGCACCGCACCCACCGGCAGGTTGTCACCCGGACTGGCGATGATGCGCTGCAGCACCCCGGAGGCCGTCGCCGTCACCGTGTTGACGATCTTGCTGGTCTCGACATCCACCAGGTCGTCGCCCTCGGAGACTTCCGCGCCGACGGCGACATACCAGTCACCGACCAGCCCCTCGGTCATTTCCATGCCCCACTTGGGCATGGTGATGGTTTGTATCTGGCCGCTCATGCTTACGCTCCCAGCACGTCGCGCACGGCTTGTTCGATACGTGCCTCGCTGGGGATATAGGCATCCTCCAGGGAGGGCGCGAAGGGCACCGGCGTGTGCGGCGGGGTGACCTTGCGGATTGGCGCGCGCAGGGCGCCGAAGGCCCGCTCCGCGACGATGCTGGAGATGTCCGCAGCCATGCCGCAGCGGTCGTTGGCCTCGTCGACGATCACCAGCCGGCCGCTCAGCTCGACGCTCTCGAGGATGGCCTCGTCGTCCAGCGGCGACACGGTGCGCGGGTCGATGACATCGATATGGATACCTTCCTTGGCCAGCTTGTCGGCCACGGCGATGGCCTTCGGCACCATGGCCGAGATCGCCACCACGGTGGCGTCGGAGCCCTGGCGGGGGAAGGCCGCTTCGCCGAAGGGAATGGCGTAGGGGGCGTCGGGCACCTCGCACTTGGCATCGTAGAGGCACTTGTGCTCGAGGAAGATCACCGGGTCGTCGTCGCGGATGGCGCTGATCATCAGGCCCTTGGCGTCGTAGGCATTGCTCGGCATGACCACCTTGAGGCCGGCGATGTGCACCACCACCGGGTGCAGCATGTTGGAGTGCTGGGCCCCGGCGCGCATGCCGGCGCCGACGGTGGCGCGGATCACCATCGGGGTTTTCGCCTTGCCGCCGAACATGTAGCGGAACTTGGCGGCCTGGTTGAATATCTGGTCGAAGCAGACGCCGATGAAGTCGAAGAACATCAGCTCGGCGACCGGGCGCAGGCCTGTGTTGGCGGCGCCGGCTGCGGCGCCGATGATGGCCGACTCGCTGATCGGGGTATCGATGACGCGCTCGCGACCGAATTTAGGCATCAGGCCCTTGGTAACGCCGAACACGCCGCCGTAGGCGTCGTCCTCGCCGGAGCAGCCGGCGCCGCCGGAGACTTCCTCGCCGAGGACGATGACGGTGGGGTCGCGCTCCATTTCCTGGTGGAGGGCCTCATTGATGGCTTCGCGGAAGGTCTTCACCGAGGATGTCGCCTGGTCGACGACGTTCACGGCCTTTTGTGGCTGGTTCATGGCAGGCCTCCCCTAGTAGGAACAATAGACGTCGGTGGTGAGCTCGGAGACCGCGGGTAGCGGTGACGCCAGGCCCTCCTCGACGGCGCGTTCGATCAGGGCGGCGACTTCGTCGTCGACGCTGTTCAGCTGCCCGGCCTTGAGCCAGCCCTCACCGGTCACCCGGTCGCGGAAGAAGTTCAGGCAGTCGCGCTCCTTGCGCAACTGGGTGATCTCACCCTTGGCGCGGTAGAGCTGGGGGTCGCCGATGAAGTGGCCACTGAAGCGGATGATGTCCGCTTCCAGGGCGCTCGGGCCGCCGCCCTCGCGGGCGCGCTGAACGGCTTTCGCGGTGGCCTCGTAAACGGCGAAGAAGTCCGCGCCGTCGACTTTCTCGGCGGGCATGCCGAAGGCGGCCGCGCGGCCGGCGATATCGCCGCTGCCGACAGCGTAGTCGGCGCCGGTGCCCTCACCGTAGCCGTTGTTCTCGAACACGAAGAGGTGCGGCAGTTGCAGCACCACGGCGAGGTTGAGTGCTTCCATCACCGTGCCCTGGTTGGAGGAGCCGTCGCCGTTGAAGGAGACCGCCACCTTGCCGGTTTTCAGGGTCTTGGCGCTAAGAGCGGCGCCGTTGCACAGGGGCGGGCCGCCGCCGACGATGGCGTTGGCGCCGAGCATGCCCTTGTCGATATCGGCGATATGCATGGAGCCACCCTTGCCTTTGCACAGGCCGTCGGCCTTGCCCATGATCTCCTTCATCATGCCGATCACGTCGCAGCCCTTGGCGATGCAGTGGCCGTGGCCGCGGTGGGTGCTACCGATGATGTCGGCATCGTCGAGGTTCATGCACACGCCCAGGGCAATCGCTTCCTGACCGTCGTAGACATGGACGAAGCCGGGGATATTGCCGGCTTCAAACTCGCGGGTGACCCGCTCCTCGAACAGGCGGATGGTCTTCATGCCGCGGTAGGCTCGCAGGAGGAATTCGGGGCTGTAGGACATTGCTGCCTCCGGATTTGGCGTTATCGTTTTGGTCCGCACTGACTATAGTGACCACGCATAAAAAAAGCAAGCATGTTTGTTTAGATACAGGATGGTTTTTTTAAGTTATGATCGTTCCCAGCCCCGGGCTTACCCGGGGCCAACGGCTGGAATCAGGAGTACACAGGCAATGGCAGTGGCTAAAAAGACAAGCAAGGGGAAGGGCGCCCGCACCCAGCGCCGGGGCGATGGCTGGCAGGCCGAGAAGAGCGCACTGACGCGCAAGGCCATTCTGGACGCGGCCATCGACTGCCTGGTGGAACGCGGCTACAGCCAGACCACCACGGCGATGATCGCCGACCAGGCGGGGGTATCCCGCGGCGCCATGATGCACCACTTTCCCTCCCGCTTCCTGGTCATCCGCGCGGTGATCGACTATCTGCACGAGAAGCGCCTCGACGAGTACAAGACCCTGATGGCGGGCATCGACAACCCGGAATCCACCCTCACCCGGGATGCTATCAGGAAATCCGTGGAGTCGGCCTGGCGTTACGTCAACCTGCCTTCTTTTGTCGCCTACCAGGAGCTGCTCTTCGCCGCGCGCACGGACCCGGAGCTGAACACGGAGCTGCAGCGCACGGAGAAGGACGTGGAAAAGCTCTTCCTGGAGACGGTGAAGCAGACTTTCCCCCACTGGGAGAAGCTCAATGTGCTCGAGCTTGCCAACGACCTGGTCCAGTTCACCATGCGCGGCATGGCCCTGAGCCACATGGCCACCCGCAAGCAGTCGCGGGCGACGCGGATGATCGAGCAGATCACCGACCAGCTGGAAGCGCTGTATCACAGGGCGGCTGAAGGGAAGCTCTGAGACACTGCAGCGCAGCCCCCGTCCCGACATCAACTTTTCCCCAGCCGGGCCATCGGCCCGGCGCTCCGCTCGTCTTCCCCGGCCTTGAAAGCTTGCCATTACGTGGTGGTCTCTCACCGCAGGGAAACTCGCACCGTATTTCGTCAGTCCGCCGTTGGTATTCGAGCGATTCGGATCTTGCTCCGCGGGTAGAGTGCGGGACGCAGCTGGCCTGCTGGAACCGTGAGGCGACAGGACGTCGCCGACCGAGCCTGCACATGGATGTGCGCTTTTTGGCGTGTTCCAGCAGGCCAGCTGCGTCTCGTGCTCGGCGATGCTGCTCCCGTGTTTGCGGACCGCTTCCTGTATGTTTCAGGTCCATGGGCACTTGCGATAAATAAAAACATTCTGTACTGTTTGCAAAAATATAAAGCTGCCCCGGCAGCCTGCGAGGTACAGTCATGGGTCGTCTCGACGGCAAAATCGCTTCCATCATCGGCGCCGCCGGCGCCGGTAACATGGGCCAGGTGATCGCCCGGCGCTTTGCGGAAGAGGGCGCGACGGTGGTCGCTTCCGGTCGACACGCGGAGCCCCTGGCACAGCTGGCGGGGGAGGTCGGCGGCGACTGGGTCGAGTGCGACCTGTGCAGCCGCGCGTCGGTCAACGCGATGTTCGACACTATCGTCGAGCGCCACGGGCGGGTGGATGTCGCTGTCAACGCCACCGGCTGGGGTCTGCTCAAGGCCACCGAGGAGACCACCGAAGAGGAACTCGACCGGATCGTTGACCTGCAGTTCAAGGGGCCTTTCTACTGGTTGCAGAAGCTGATCGGGGTGATGTCGCCTACCGGCGGCTCGATCATCCAGATCTCCTCCGCCACGGCGAAGATCATGCTCGACAACCACGCTGCCTACATGGGCACCAAGGCGGGCATCGATCACGTCATCCGCACCGTCGCCAACGAGTACGGCGAGCGCGGCATCCGCGCCAATTCCATTTCCCCCGGCCTCACCGACACGCCGATGACCGCCGAGGCGGTGCAGAGCGAATCCCTGCGTGAGACTTTCCGCCGCTGCTATCCCCTCGGTCGCTATGGAACCAGTGAAGATATCGCCGCGGCGGCAGTGTTCCTCGCCTCGGACGAGTGCTTCATGACCGGGGAGAACCTGCAGGTGAACGGCGGGCTCTGCCTGCGCCGCAACCCACGTGCCCACGAACTGGTGGAAGCGGCAGTGGCCGCCGGCGAAATATCCCCGGATTAACCGGGCGCCCGCGCGGCGGGTCGCCCAATTCAAACGTACAGGAGAATAAAAGAATGGCTCGATTGGAAGGAAAAGTATGTCTGGTGACCGGGGCGGCATCCAACCCCGGCCTGGGTTACGCCACGGTACAACTGTTCGCCCGTGAGGGGGCGAAACTGGTGATCAGCGATATCGACGAGGCCGGCCTCGAGGCCTGCGCCGGCGCCGCCCGCGAGGCCGGGGCCGAGGTGCTGGCCTTCCGCCAGGACGTGACCAGCGAGGAAGGCTGGGACAACGCCGTCGACCGCGCGCTGGAGCAATTCGGCCGCCTCGACGTGTTGGTCAACAATGCCGGTATCGCGGTGTTGAAGCCGCTGGAGGAGTTCAGCCTGCAGGATTACGAACGGCAGATGGCGGTCAACATGACCAGTGTGTTCCTCGGTAGCCGCGCAGCCGCCAGGGCGATGCGCAAGTCCGGTGGCGGCTCCATCGTCAATATGTCTTCGGTGGCGGGCCTCGTCGGTGTGCCCGGCGTATCCGCCTACGCCGCCAGCAAGGGCGGGGTGCGCCTGTTCAGCAAGACCGTCGCCATCGAGTACGCCCGGGAGAACATCCGCTGTAACAGCGTGCACCCGGGGCTGATCGACACCAACATGCAGCAGGTGGCACAGCGCGACAACCCTGGGCAGTACGATGTGCTGAATGAATCGGTGCCGGTGGGGCGTATGGGGCGGCCGGAGGAGGTGGCGCAGTGTGTGCTGTTCCTGGCTTCGGATGACTCGTCCTATGTCACCGGTACTGAACTTGTCGTCGATGGCGGGCTGGTAGCGCAATAAGCCGAAGCGGGGGCAGAGTCACGACTCTGTCCCCTGTTTTCTCAGCCGATAACCTGCGCCGGATCATCCGCATCCAGCAACTCCTGGATCTCGAACACATTGCCGTCCGGGTCGCGTCCGTAGGTCGCCCGCACGTTGCCGAAATCCTGCGGCGGGGCGTGGAAGCGCGTGCCCGCGGCCAGCAGGCGCTCGTAGACCGACTGGATGTCGGTGACATCCAGGCAGAGGTGGGTGTGGCCGTGGTTGCAGACCGGGCGCTGCGGATCCATGGGCGAGGGCTGCGGTGAGTGGAACTCGAACATCTCCAGGCAGAGGTTGCCCAGCTTGAGCATCACCTGCCGCGCGGAGCTGTCTTCGAGGCCCATCACCGCGTCGATCTGCCGGGTGCCAACGGGCCACTCGACCTGGCCCAGTTCCTCGAAGCCGAGCAGGTCGCGGTAGAAGCCCAGCATGGGTTCCAGGCTCGGGGTGGAAATCGCCACGTGATGCACGCCGCGGATCATCTGCCCGATTCCCCACGCGCGAGGTACTTGTCGAGGGTCTGGTGCAGCTGCCGGACCCGGCTCTCCTGGTAGTTGCCCAGGGTCTCGCCTTTCTTCACGCTGGACTTGAAGCCGCGCTGCTGGGCGATCAGGTTGCCGGTGTCCTGGTCGTAGATGGTGGCTAGTCCCGGGTCGAAGCCGGGTACCTCGTGGAAGGACTGCTCGAAGTCGAGGTCCACCGGTTCCGCCGGGTCCGGCCGCTCGCCGGAGGCGGGCAGGGGCTGCAGGTAGAGAAGGTCAAACAGCGTGGTGTCCGGGTCGCTGCCGATCGGGCGGAAGCGATAGACCATCGGGAACAGCAGCGACGGAAACAGGCAGGTGTTGGGAAACAGGCTGTACTCGATGGCGTCTATGGTCTCGCTCACCGTCAGCGCGGAGAAGTCGCGCTGGTAGGCGGCGCCGAGGGTCTCCTTGAGGTAGTCGGCGAAGACCTCCCGGGCGCGGCCGCCCTCGGGTACTTGCAGGCCGCTGTCCGCGCCGTGCACCCCCTCGACCACGCCCTCGGCCATCAGCGCGTCGAGGGTCTGTTGCTCGCTCTGCGGCTCACGGATGTGTGGGCTGGGGAAGCCCACCAGGTGGACGAAGCGCGAGACGTGGTCGCCGTAGGTGTCGTACTGGGTGTTTGCGTCGCCCACCGTGGGCACGCCCTGGGGATGGGTTTCCAGCACGTGATAGGACTCGAGGAAGGCCTCGAGGCAGGCCTTCCAGTTGGCGGGCAGCTTCTTGCGCACGTGCAGGGCGACGAACTTGTCGGCGAGGTCCCAGTGGGCGAAATGTTCGGGGATGACGCCGAGAAAATCCTGCAGCGGTCCGGCGTCGCGGTCGAAGTTGACGAATACAAAACCGCCCCAGGTATCGACCAGCAGTTCCGGCAGGCGGAAGTTCTCGTCATCGACATGGGGGAAGTCCCAGCGGCAGGGCACGTCCACCAGTTCGCCCTCCAGCGACCAGGTGAATCCGTGGAAGGGGCAGCGCAGGTGCTGGCTGCAGCCGGCGCTGCCCTCGGGCTTGAGCTGGGTGCCGCGGTGCAGGCAGGCGTTGGGGTAGGCCTTGATTGCGCCGCTGTCGCTGCGAACCAGCAGTACCGAGTGCTCGCAGATCTCGTAGGTGATGTAATCGCCGGGCTCGGGGATGTCCTCCTCGCGGCAGGCCCACTGCCAGGTCTTCAGCCACATGTGCTCGACCTCGCTCTGGAAGAACTCCCGCGAGGTGTAGCGGGAGAAGGCGATGTCGCTGTCGCCGAGGAAGGTCGAGGATTCCTCCAGTATGTGCGCTGGCGCACCGCCGCGGTCGGCGGCGATGATGTCGCGGGTGCTGGGGCCGGGGCAGCGGGCCGCGCCGGGCTGCTGCAGGTGTGACGGGTTGGCGCTCATTATTCGAAGTCCTCGTCCGGTTTTAACCCGCCGCGGCAGCCTGCTGGCAGTGAGCGGCGGAGGGAAATAGCCAGATTGGAAGCTAGCACCAATGCATAATAAAAACAAGCACGACTGTGTTTTTGTGGTAGTATGCGGATACCGGACAATAATCCCATAACAGGAGGAACAAGCCATGCCACATACCGGCCCACTCGAAGACCGTGAACTGATCCGCGAACTGCTGGAGCGTTACTGCGATGCCGTCAACCAGCGCGATGCCGCTGCCTGGGGTGCCACCTGGGCTGAGAACGCCGACTGGGAACTGCCGCACCTCGAGGTCAATATCTCTGGTCGTGACGCTATCGTCGATGCCTGGAAGGAGGCCATGGAGATGTTTCCCTTCGTCAACATGATGGCCCAGGCGGGTAGTATCGAGGTCGATGGGGACCGCGCGGTGATGCGTAGCTACACCGCGGAAGTCGCGGTGTTGCAGGATGGCAAGGAGATCCGTCCGCGCGGCGAGTACCAGGATATCTGCGTCAAACAGAACGGGGAATGGCTGTTCGCCCAGCGCAGGTTCAGCGTGCTGCACGGAGAGTAGCAGCATTCCACTCGGGCTGGTTGCAACGGCAGCCACTGTCAGAATTCGGCTCCAGGATCGCGTGAGACGGTAGCTGCCGTCTCGCGTCCGGTGAGCCAGGCACCGCACGCGGCAAGGCAAAGCCAGCGCAAGGACAACTGGCTGGAGAGTCCCTCAGACTCCCGGCAATCCCGCAGTCGCCCCACCGTCGATAATCATTTCCGCCCCGGTCACGAACTGCGCCGCATCCGAGGAGAGATAGACCAGCAGCGCCACAACTTCCTCGCAGCGCCCGAGGCGTCCTACCGCGGCAACATTTTCCAGCATGCTGCGCGCGGCGTCCGGGTCCGGTGCGCTGGCGATGGCACCCTGGATCAGCGGTGTCTCTATCACACCGGGATGGATCGAATTGCAGCGGATATTCAGCTTCTTGTGCGCACAGTGCACGGCGACGGATTTGGCCAGCAGGCGCAGCGCGCCCTTGGTAGTGGAGTAGGTGACATCCCCCGCCAGGGCGAGAATCCCGTTCATCGAACTGTTGAGTACGATGGAACCGCCGGAACCGCCGGGGTTGTCCTTCATCAGCGCGATGGCGTTCTGGCATGTGAGCATGCTGCCGGTAAGATTGACGTCGACAATCCTGCGCCAGGCTTCCAGTTCCACCGTCTCGATGTCGCTGTCGCCATCGTTGATGCCTGCGTTGGCGAAGGCGATGTCGAGGCGGCCCATGCGGCTGCGTATGGTCTCGCTGACTTCCTGCCAGCCCTCGGCATCCTGCACCCGGTGGCGGACGAATACCGCGCCGGTCTCGGCGCAGATCTGCTCCGCGGCCTCCGTGTTGCCGCCAGTGAAAACCACCTGTGCGCCTTCGGCTACGAGGCCGCGGACCGCCGCCGCGCCGATGCCGTTGGTACCGCCTGTGACCAGTGCTACTTTGTTATTGAGTTGTCCCATTTCAGCTCCTTATCACCGAGTCCGCCTTGCGGTTACGGACTGCTCGCGCATGAATGGCGTTATCTTGTGACGGAGAAGCTTAATCGCTATCCAATAAAAAAGCAAACAGGCTTGACTTTTATTTTTTCGGCGCATAATCTGCGGGCAATCAAGGCATAAATCGCCATAACAATTGCTATAAGAACAGCGGGTCCGTAGGGGGTGCGAATGCTACGCCGTACCACTGCCTGCAGGCCCCGAGGGAGAGATCGCCGCCCCATGCCGACAATCGACACACACCACGACTGCAGCGCCGAGCCGCAGGCAATCTGGGACCTGATCGCGGATTTCGCCGACATCGAGGCCTGGTGGCCGAGCGATGGCGCCGTGCGTATCGAGCGTGTGGAAATCGAGGGCGAGGGTATCGGCACTACCCGACATATCTACAACGCCGGCATGCCGGCCCCGGTGAGCGAGCGGCTGGACCTGCTCGATCCGGATACCCTGACCTGGCGCCTGTCCATCGTCGGCGAGCGCCCGGCGGGGATTCGCCGCTACCACGCCAGGGGCACACTTTCACCGCTGCCGGGGCGCGCCTGCCGCATCAGCTATCACGGCGAATTCGAGGCCGAGCCGGGCCGGGAAGCCGAGGCGCGGGAGTTTCTCGTTGGCGCTTATCAACTGATGTTCAACGGCCTCGAGCAGGCCGCGTCGCGCCTTCAACAGCCGGCTTCGCCGGATTGATCCGTGAAGCGGACGCAAACCTATCCCCCTACCAAATCAGGAGACCAATAAGATGATCGCGATAATTGCCCGCGTGGAAATCAACCCGAAGGATGCCGACCGCTACGTGGAACTGGCCCAGGCGCTGGTCGAGCCGACCCGCGAGGAAAAGGGCTGCGAGGTCTACGGCATGTCCAGGGACATCTGTGAGCCCAACGTGGTGTGGATCAGCGAACAGTGGGAAACCCAGGAGGATCTCGACAATCACCTGCAGATGCCGCACATCAAGGATTTCCTCGAGAAGACCCATGACCTGGACGTGATCGCCATGGACGACCGCCAGTACATGTACACCTCCTGGGCGCCGGTAGTGCTGCCGGAGTAAGCCGGGTTACAGTGGAGCGAAAATAACAAGGGAGATTCAGTATGGGCATGGCGGAACGCTACAACCGGCTGGTCGGGCAGATGCTCGGGCACGTCGAGGGCAAGGGCACCGATGAGGCGGAAGGGGTGCTGCGCGTGCCCTCCAGCAACTACACCGACCCCGGGCGCTGGCAGCGGGAAATGGACCTGGTATTCAAGCGCCTGCCGGTCATGGTCGGACTTTCGGTGGAGATCCCCGAGCCGGGTGACTTCAAGACCATCGAGATGCTCGGCATGCCGCTGCTGGTCACGCGGGTGAAGGACGGCGGTGTGCGGGTGATGCTCAATGTCTGCAGCCACCGCGCCATGACCCTGACCACCGAGCCCTGCGGCCACCGCAAGCTGTTCACCTGCCCCTACCACAGCTGGTCCTTCGACGGCGAGGGCAAGCTGCGCGGTATCGCCGACGCGGACAAGTTCGGCGATGTCGACAAATCACAGCTTGGCCTGACCTGCCTTCCCGCCTACGAGCGCGGCGGCCTGATTTTCAGCGTGCTCGACCCGGCGGCAAAGGATATCGACTTCGACGGCTTCCTCGGCGGCATGATAGAGGACATCGAGGAAAAGCATTTCGGCGACTGGTACTACTGCGGCCAGCGCACCATGAACGGCGCCAACTGGAAGGTGGCCTACGACGGTTACCTCGAGGGCTATCACTTCGCCGCCGCGCACCCGGAGACCATCCACCCGCGCTCCTATTCCAACATCATGCAGTTCGAGGCCTTCGGCCCCCATGTCATGATCGGTTTCCCCCAGCGCAGCATCGACAAGCTGCGCGAGGTGCCAGAGACCGAGTGGTGGGAGCATGAGAACGACGGCTACGACTTCGTCCGCACCATCTTCCCCAACGTGTCGATATTCGTTGCGCCGGAGATTACCTCGGTGTCACAGCTGATCCCCGGTCCCACGGTGCGCGAGAACCGCACCATCGTCTACTTCCTGCACCGCGAGCACCCGGCCGACGAGCAGGGCGCGGCGGACCTGGAGCAGATGGTCGACTGGCTGGCCGGGGTGATCGACCGCGAGGATTACCAGGTAGGCCTGCAGGTACAGCGTGGGCTGGAATCCGGCGCCCACCGGGATGTCACTTTCGGCCGCAACGAGCGCGGCAACCAGTACTTCCACCGCTGGCTGGAATACTACCTGGCGGACGACCCCGACGCCCCGGTGCCGCAGCTGTGAACCTGCTCTGGCAGGGCGGCGCAGGCGCGGACCAAATCCCCGAGCAGGAGCAGACGATGAGCAACTTCCAACGGCTTTTCCCGGCAGAGGAACTGGCCAGCAACAAGAACCGCGCGGTCGACGTCGGCGGCGTCAGCGTGCTGGTGTGCAACGCCGGCGGCGAGTTCTACGCGGTGAAAAACCTCTGCACCCACCAGGCCTCGCCGCTGGAGGGCGGGCGCATCCGCAATTGCTATATTTCCTGCCCCCTGCACGGGGCGCGCTTCAACCTCAAGGATGGCTCCACCGTGGGCCAGCTGACTCAGACTCCCCTCACTACCTTCCCGCTTAGAGTCGTCGACGGCCACATCGAGGTGGCGGTCGACTGATTACGGCTCCACGTGGGGGCTGCTCAGGCAGACATCGCAACCCTTCCCGCGATCCGGCCGAAATAGGAGCCGGGCCCGAGGCTCATACCGCTGGCGTAGCTTTTACCACTCTTCGGAATGTGCGCGGCGCAGGCGCCGGCGGCGAACAGCCCAGGAATCGGCGCGCCGCCGGTGTCGAGCACCCGCGCATCGCGGTCGGTCTTGAGGCCGCCGAGGGTGATGAAAAGGTAGCTCGAGCGGTCGAAGGAGATGTCGAAAGCCGCCCAGGGGCCTTCGTCCAGGGGCTTCAGCCAGTCCGGGTGCTTGTGAAACAGGAAGTCGCAGCTCTCCCGCGCGTTGCGGTTGTACTCGTCGAGGGTCTGGCACAGCGCCCCTGCGGGCATCTCCAGGCGCTGTTCCATTTCCTCGACCGTTTCGAAACCGTCGACCAGCTGGTGGCGGGCGGTTTCGATTTCCGGGTAGGCGAAGATCTCGGCATCGACGATCAGCCAGGCACGCTGGCCGGGCTGCTCGGAGACAAAGGCGCCGAGGCGGCCGTGGTAGCTGTCCTCGGCGACGAAACGCCGTCCCTCGCGGTTGACCACGATACCCTTGATCAGTTGTCCCGGGGGATAGATCGAGGCCGTAGCGATAGCCCCGGACATCGCGTCGGTCTGCGCTCCCGCGCTGGTGCCGAGTTTGATGCCGGAGCCGTCACTATAAGCGCCGCCAAGTGGTTCGCAGGTTTCGGCATACTCGGGCCAGTGCTCGCGCACCATCGGCTCGTTCATGGAGAAACCGCCGGTGGCCAGCACCACGCCGCGATTGGCGCGGTAGTGACGCCACTGGCCCTGCTGGCGGGACTGTACACCGCAGATGCGTCCCTCGGCGTCGCGCAGCAGCGCTGTCACCTGGGCGTCGAATTCGGAGCGCACGCCAGCCTCGGAACAGCGGGCGATCAATGCCTCCATGGCGGCGCCCCCGGGGCTCTCGCCTTCCTGCGCCACCTGGTGGCCGCGGGGCACCGGCCGGGCGATCTCCCGGTAGGGCCAGACTTTTTCATTGCCGGTGCTGATCAGGCCTTCGGTGCTGAGGAGGAAGACCGCCTTGTCCTTGTAGTAGCTGCGCTCGAAGGGAATGCCCTGGGCTTCCAGCCAGTTGAAATGCTCGACGTTGTCGCCGCAGTAGCGTTGCACCAGGTCGGCGTCCTCGCTGCCCATGCTGGCGAGCATGAAGCGGTACATGTTGTCCGCGCTGTCGTCGAAGCCGCAGGCCTGCTGTACGGCAGTGCCGCCGCCGAGGTAGAAAATCCCCGAGGAGAGGGCGCTGGCACCGCCGCCAGCGCTGGAGCGTTCCAGCACCAGTACGTCGCCGCCTGTACGGCGGGCTTCCAGTGCAGCGCAGGCACCGGCGATGCCGTAGCCGATGACCAGTACATCGCAGTCATCGTCGAATTCTGTCACTTTGGCGGCGTCGATAATTTCGTGTTGCATAAGACTTTGATCCTGCGCTTAAAGGCCGATATCGCCTTCGGAATGAATACTCGCCAGTTCACGGTGCACGATGCGCCAGCCTTCGGCGGTTCGCTGCAGGCGGTCGCGGTATTCGCCCCAGACCGTGAGCAGCTTGCCCGTATGCTCACCCTTGCCGACGTGGATCGCCTGCAGGTAGCAGCGCGCCTCGGCGCTGTTACCGTCGACCGCGATGCGCACAGTGCCGATAAAATGCTGGGTGGGACCGCAGCGTTCGAGCACGTTCACCATCAGGCCCTTGATCGCCTCGATGCCGTCGAAATGGCCGATACCCTCGTAGTGACTGGTGGCGTCGGCGGTAAATACCGCATCGAGGGCGTCGTAATCGCGCCGGTCCAATGACTCGGCGTAGAGCATGAGAACCCGCTGGATATCTGATTCGTCGATAAGCCGCTGCATTTTTATTCCTCTTTTTGCGCTGAGGCGGGGCGCCTGCAGATGGCCGGGACGCGCATGGGTCTACCGGCAGGATAGGGCTCAGTCTAGAGCTGCAAATAAAAAACGTCAATGATGGTTTTAATATTGCCGGGGCTGTGCCAGAATGATTTCTCGCAATGCATACCGGCCAGCCGCGACTGGAGAATAAGAGATGGATGCACTGACGCGCGTACTCTTGCGGCAAGCGAAGCAGCCGCTAGCCCACTCGTGAATGCGTCTTCTCTCTTTTCCTGTGCCGTCTGGCGACCTGGCCGGCCACGAACCCTACACCTGATATAAAGAAGAGGAAATGCACATGGCTGGCAGACTGGAAGGCAAGTCGATCGTTATTCTCGGTGCCTCGGATGAGCGCAGCATGGGAGCTGCGACCGCGCGCCGTTTCGCCGCAGAGGGCGCCAACCTCATACTGGCCTCACGCCGCGCGGAGCGGGTCGCCGACATTGCCGGCGCACTCGGTGCACAGGGCATGGCCTGTGACATCACCGACGAGGAGCAACTGTCCGCGCTGGCCGACGCCGCCGTGGCGGCTTACGGCAGGCTCGACGCAGCGCTGAATTTTTCCGGGGTCGACGCGCAGACCAGCGTCGCGGAGTGTACCCGAGAAATCCTCCAGCAGGCCTGCGATGTGCACCTGATCGGCACCGCATTGTTCATCAAGCAGATGGCGGCGCGGATGAAGGACGGCGGTTCCATCATTACCACCTCCTCCCAGGCGACTATCCTCGCTCCGCCCGGGCTGGGGATTTATTCCGGCACCAAGAAAGGTGCCGACCAGATCGTGCGCGTGGCCGCGGTGGAGTACGGGCCGCAGAAGATCCGCATCAATTCGTTGTCGCCCGGATTCACGCCCAGCGCCATGACCGCGGGTTACCTGGAAATTCCCAGCCTCGAGCCCGCCTTCCTGAAGGAAATTCCCCTCGGCCGCCTGCCGCAACCGGAGGACATGGCCAACGCAGCCCTGTGGCTGGCCTCCGACGAGGCCTTTATCACCGGTCAGTTGATCGACATCTCTGGCGGCCAGACCTTGTGCCGCATCCCCACCGTCGAAGAGATGATGGGTGCTTGAGATGGGTCCGTCTCCATGTTGAAACTTGTCTCGCTGATGAAACGCAAGCGGGGCCTGTCAATGGCGCAGTTCATCGAGGCCTACGAGTCGGCGAGCAACGGTCACCGCCTGCTGGGTGAGAAATACCTGCGCCCGCACGCCACACACTATGTCCGCCGCTTCCTTACCCCGGTGGCCACTGCGGCCCACGGCGCGCCCCAGGACGACTACGACGTACTGATGGAAATCTGGTTCCCCGACCGCCCGACCTTCGACCGGGTGATGGCGCAGCTGGCCGAGCCCGGGATCGCCGCGGAGATCGCCGGGGATGAGGAACGCCTGTTCGACCGGGCGAGTATCCGTTCCTTTTTTGTCGAGGAATACGCATCGAATATGGATCGAGAGTAATGAACAGAAGCATCGTGCTGGCCCGCTACCCCGAGGGCGAAATCCGCGAGAGCGACTTCGCCCTGCGCGAGCACGAGCGCCCGCGGGTCACCGAGGGTAGCTTCGTCACCCGCAACCTCTACTTCTCCATGGATGCGGGCTTCCGCCAGTGGATGAACGCGGACTCGGGCGACAACTATTTGCCGGGTATGCAGTTGGAAGAGCCGGTGCAGAGCATCGTGCTGGCCGAAGTGGTCGAAAGCCGTCACGCGGATTTTCCGGTTGGCGCCATCGTCAGCGCGCGCACCGCCTGGGAGGAGTACAGCCTGGTGGACGGCAGCGACCTGTGCAGCGTGCTTGAGGTGAACCGGGATTTCCCCCTGCACGAGTACATGTCCACCCTCGGGCCCACCGGCATGACAGCCTGGTTCGGCCTCTACGACATCGGCCGCCCGCAGGCGGGTGATGTCCTGCTGGTGAGCGCTGCCGGCGGTGCGGTCGGCACGGTAGTCGGGCAACTGGGCCGCAAGGCCGGCTGCCACTGCATCGGCCTCACCAGCAGCGAGGCCAAGGCGCAGTGGCTGCGCGAGGAAGTGGGTTACCACGCCGCGATCAGTCGCGAGCGATACCCGGACCTGCCCGCTGCGCTGGCCGAGTTCGCGCCGGGGGGGATCGACGTCATGTTCGACAACGTCGGCGGCGCGGTGCTCGACGCCGCCCTCGGCCACCTGCGCGAGCGGGCGCGGATCGTACTCTGCGGCGCCATCGCCCAGTACGAGTCGGAAAAGCCCCAGCCGGTCTACAACAGCTGGGAGCTCATCACCAAGCGGGCAAGGGCTGAGGGCTTCATGTTTTCCGACTACGCCGCGCAGTTCCCCACGGCAATTGACGGCCTCGGTGCCTGCCTGCAAGAGGGTACGGTGAAAAGTTTCAACCAGCTCTACGAGGGGCTGGAACAGGCGCCGCGGGCCTTCTGCGACATGCTGCGCGGCGCTTCCCGCGGCAAGTGCCTGGTGCGCGTGGCGCCGGATTGATTCAGCTGCTCGCGGTGCTCTTGCTGTGCTTGGGCACCACGGCACTCAGCGCCTTGCCCTTCGCCGCCTTGGCCGACTTGCTGTAGGCCTGCTCCAGTTCCTCCAGCGCCTCCCCTGTATACACCGCCAGCCGCTGCATGTGCGGCAGGGTGTCGCGGCAACCGGCGAAGCCGAAGGTCAGGGTGCCGGCGTAGCTGTAGCAGGTGATGTTGAGGGCCTGGCCGTGGGTGACCGCGGACACCGGGTACATGGCCTCGAGACGAGAGCCGCGGAAGTAGAGGGGCTCGGTGGGGCCGGGCACATTGGAAACCGTCACGTTGAACACCGGCCGCGTGCGACCTTCGAGTCCGGCCAGCATCTGCAGACTGTAGGGGGTCATCATCGCGGCGGTGTAGCGCTCGATGGTGTCCCGCGGCATATCGCTCATCAGTGCCTTGGCGCGCCGGGTGGAAGCCGAGATCGCCTTGAGCCTGCGCTGCGGGTCGGCGATGTTGGTGGCCAGGTCGGCGATGATGAAACTCACCGCGGAACCCGCCCCCTCGTCGTCCTTGGCGCGCAGGGAAACCGGGATACCCGCCGTCAGGGCGCGCCCGGGCAGGGCGCCGAGTTCCTTGAGAAAGCGTCGCAGCGCGCCGCTGCACAGTGCGAGGATGATGTCGTTGACGGTGCAGCCGGCCTGCTTGGACAGCTGCCGGATGCGGCTGAAGTCGTACTGCTGGGTGGCGAAGCGGCGCTGGCTGTGGATCCGGTGATTGAGGATTGAGACCGGCGTCTGGAAGGGCAGCTTGGCCGGTTCTTCCGGGTCCCGTGCCGCGCGCACGATGTTCAGCAGGCCCCTGCCCACCCCGACCACGGAACCTGCGGTGTGTACCGCTGTGCGCAGCAGCGCCAGAGGCGAGTGCTTGTTCCTGGCCTGTTCCTCTACCGGTGGATGGGCGCTCCACAGGGCCGGGGTGCCGGTTTCACCCGGGTCCGCAGACATCGAGCGCTGTAGCATACGAATCCCGGCGATACCGTCCACCATCGAGTGGTGCATCTTGAAATAGACCGCCCAGCGATTGTCCTCCAGCCCCTCGATCACGTGGTATTCCCACAGCGGCCGGCTGAAATCCATCGGGTTGCTGTGCAGGCGTGAGATCAGCATGCCCAGTTCGCGCTCGCCGCCGGGTTGCGGCAGGGCCTGGTGGCGCACATGGAATTCCATGTCGAGGTCGTAGTCCCGGGTCCACATCGGGGTCATCAGGCGCAGGCTGTGATCCACCAGCCGCCGGTTGAAGGGATCGGCGAACTCGGTGGAACCGCGCAGGTCGCTCACCAGCTCGCCCAGGTAATCGCTGCCGGCGTTCTCCGGCAGGGAATAGATCAGCAGGGTGGCGACGTGCATCGGCCGCTCGCGGCTTTCCATCAGCAGCCAGGAAGCGTCGGAGAGGCTCACTCTTTCGTAGGGCATCTTGTTACCTTCGCCCCTCAGGACGGGTCAGTGCGCAGGGTTTTGTACAGCCGTGAAGTGAACAGCCAGCGGCCATTGCGCTTGCTGAGCTTGTCGTCGTACTGGCCGCGCACGCGCAGGGTAGTGCCGTCCGGGCCGGGAAATATTTCCGAGGTGTAAGTGCGGGCGGTCGCATCGTCGCCGTCGACGTTGATGGCCCCGGGCGTGGCGATGTAGATCAGGCCCGGGTAGTCGCCCATGGAGGCCTTCCAGCCCTCGATGATCGCCTGCCTGCCCTCGAACCACTCGAGGCCCGCGAACTCCGGCAGCGACCACGTGGCGTCCTCCGCCCACACCTCGCCCCAGGAATCCGCGTCACGCTGCATTACCGCGTCGGCGTAGTGTTCCATGAGCTCGCGGATGGCGAAGCGGTCTTCAAACGGGCCGGTAAATGACATGGGAGCTTCCTCCGGGTAGTCGGGTGGTGTGTCCCGGGCGGCAGGCGCCGCCCGGTGGCTGCCGCGCTCAGTCGGCCATGTACTTGTCAAGCACTTCGTGGAAGCGCTGTACCCGGCGCTCCTGGTTGGCCAGGTAGAAGTTCTCCTGGTAACCCGCCGAGGTCAGCCCGCGCTGCTGCGCCTTGCCGATGCTGAGGTCCTGGTCGGCGGTGGTGCCGAGGGTCTTCTCGCCGTAGCGGATGTGTTCGTGCTCGGCGTCCTCAACCGGCAGGTCGGGGCCGCCAGCGGGGGAGGGGGTGAATTCCTGGCCCTCGATCCTGTTCACCAGCCACCAGTGGTCGAAGAGGTGCTGGGCCGGGTCAGTCGGATGCGGACGCGGGCGCAGTAGTTGCACGCCGTCCGGGCCAACGGTGATGACGTTGTTGGGGAACAGGTTGTAGATGACGTAGTCGGTAAGCTGGTAGTCGGCCAGGTGCGCGTAGTGTTTGTAGCCGCGCTGCTCGCCCAGCTCGCGCTTTTTCTGCTGCACGTCGAGGCGCAGCTGCTTCCAGCTGTCGCGGCCCACGTACTGGCTGCTGTCGATGTCCCAGGCGGCGGCGAGGCTGACCAGGGGTTCGCCGATGGTCTCCTTGTCCCAGACCTTCGAGGGCATGAAGGAGGGGAACCAGCCGCGGTTGTGGCCCTCGGGGAGCAGGTCGAACTGGCAGTCGTCGTAGTCCGCCGCGATGTAGGGCACCAGTTCCGGGTGCAGCACGGTGACGTGGTAGGACTCGTTGAAATTGTCGGTGAGGATTTTCCAGTTGCACTCGGCCTCCGCAGTGATGTCCATCACCCGCACCATCTCTTCCATACGGTGGGAGGCGAGTTCGGCGACTACGGTTTCGCCGAGGAATTCGGCCAGTCCCGGGGCGTCGTCGTCCATGTTGAACCAGACCATGCCGAACATTTCCTCGCAGCGCACCTCCTTGAGGTGCGCCTTGCCGCAGGGATTGCCCTGGGGAAAGTCCTCCGGGGTGGGTACGTCCACTACCATGCCGGTGATGTCGAACTGCCAGCCGTGATAGGGGCAGTGGAAGCGCTGGGTGTGACCCTCGACCGCCTCGGTAATGCGCGCGGCGCGGTGGGCACAGGCGTTGTGGAAAGCACGCACACTGCCGTCTTCCTGTCGTACCATGATAATTGAGTCCGGCCCCAGTTCGGCCATCAGGTAGTCGCCGGTTTCGGGCATCTGGTAGCTGACGCCGCCGATATTCCACACCCGCCGCCATACCCGCTCGAACTCCTTCTGCAGGTACTCAGGCGAGGTGTAGCGGGTAGCGCTGACAAGATTGCCACGCAGTTCGGCTTCGGTTTGCTTGGGCGGCCGCTGCAGGTCGCGCGGCAGGGAAACGCTCGTCATTATTATCCTCCTGGTATGGGACCAGCTAGATACGTGGGTGGCTGCTTCACTGCGGCGCGGAGCCTGTGCCGCCACCCGGGTTTATGATCTTGCTCTAAGCTAGCAGTTAATCCATAAAAAAACAAGGGTGATTGTATTTTAGTTAGGCGGGCAGTGGGCGGCAGCCAGGCAGCCGCGTCAGGCCATCAGGCCACCGCCGATAGTCAGGGTTTCGCCGTGGCAGTAGGGGGCCTCCTCGCTGAGTGCCCAGACCGCCATGCTGGCAATTTCCTCCGCTGTGCCGTAGCGGCCGAGGGCGTTGCCGCTGCGCATCAGCCTGCCCATTTCCCCGGCCTCCACGCCGGAGGCGGCGCCGATGGTCTCCTCCAGCGAGTGCATCATGCGGGTGTCGATAGTGCCCGGGCAGATCATGTTGACCCGGATGCCGCGGCTGCCGACTTCCAGGGCGAGGCTCTTGCCGAGACCGATGACGGCGTGTTTCGAGGCATTGTAGATCGACGTGTTCGGGCCGCCCTGCAGACCGGCGATGGAGGCCATCAACAGCAGCGTGCCCGGTTTGTCGGCGGCTTCGAGATGCCTGACCACAGCCTGTGCGCAGAGGAATATCCCGCGAACATTGACGTCGAAGACGCGCTCGTACTCGCGCTCGCTGAAGTCTGCCAGCGGCGCGGCGCGGCATTCGACGCCGGCGTTGAGGAAGGCGAGGTCGAGGCCGCCGAAGTGTTCCACCGCGGCGGCCACGCCGGCGGCGGCGCCCTCGGCGGTGCTGACGCTGGCCGCGACCCTGACGACCCTGGGGTCGAGTCTGGTATCGAGCGACGCGGCGTCGAGGTCGAGACCGATGACATTGGCGCCTTCCGCCAGCAAGCGGTGGCAGGCGGCGCTGCCGATGCCGCCGGAAGCACCGGTGACGAGGGCGGTTTTACCTTCAAGGCCTTTTAGCATGATGATTATTCTCCGAGGCGGTTGATCCGGGCTGGCTTGATAATAGCGCATTATTCACACATATAAAACAAACAGTATTGATTTTTAAATAGAGCGCTGCTAGGTTTCCCTGACCCGATAACAGCAGATAAGCGGTATACCCATGAAAAACACTTGTTCCCTCGCTATAACTGCGCCCTGCCTGCTCGCCGGCAGCGTGCTGCTCGCAAACAGCGCTTTCGCGCAACTCGAAGAAGTCGTGGTAACGGCGCAAAAGCGCCAGGAAAGCATGCAGGAAGTGCCGATAGCGGTGACCGCGCTGACCGGCGATACCCTCGCACAGCAGAACATCACCAACATCCAGGGCCTGAACAACTCGCTGCCCAATGTGCAGATGAACCAGTTCTCCAACTCCCCGGATTCGGCGGTGTTCACCATTCGCGGTATCGGCGTGAACGACGCCGACCCCTATGTCGGCACCACGGTCTCTGTCGTGGTGGACGGTGTGGTCGTCGGTGTGAATACCGCGGCGCTGCTCTCCCTGTTCGACATTGAGCGCATTGAAATTCTGCGCGGTCCCCAGGGCACCCTGTTTGGTGCCAATACTACTGGCGGTGTGGTCAATGTGGTGACCAAGCAACCCACTGGCGAGTTTGGCGGCGAGGTGCAGGCGACCGTCGGTAACTACGATCGCATCGACCTCAACGGCATGGTCAACTTCCCCATCACCGATGCGCTGGCCGGCAAGGTCAGCCTGCTGCACACCGAGCATGAAGGGTATTTCCGCAATTACCTCGACGGCAAGCGGCTGGGTTCCCTCGACCTGACCTCCATTCGCGGCTACCTGAAATGGGAACTCGACAGCTACGACGCGACGCTGATTGGCGAGTACACCCGCCAGCGCAACGGCGCCCAGGCAAACCGCAACACCTCGGACGACACGCAGATCCTCTACGTGCCAGGTGAAACCGGGCTGGAGCCGACCTTCTGGCGCGGCCAGAACGCCGGCTTTCCGGACCAGAACGACAAGGACACCTACGCGCTGACCCTGACCCAGAACTGGTCCACGGACATCGGCGACTGGGTGTCCATCACCGCCTGGCGCCAGTACGACCACGACCTCTACAGCGACGACGACGCCACCACCCTGCAACTGCTGCAGACCCGCCGGCAGATCGAGCACGACCAGTTTTCCCAGGAACTGCGCAACTCCTTCGATTTCAGCGACCGCATGCGCATGACGGCGGGGCTGTTCTACTTCCAGCAGGAGTATGATCTCGACCAGGACACGATGCTCGACGGTTTTTCCCCGGGCCTCGGCCAGCCCCAGCGGCAAGAGCAGGAGAACTGGTCCGCCTCGCTGTTCGCCCAGGGCTACTACGACATCACCGACCGTATGACCCTGCAGGCGGGCCTGCGCTATTCCCACGAAAACACCGAGGCCTTCTCGCTGACTTCCCTGAGCTTCAATCCCGACGGCGCCCCGGCGACTTTCAACGACCCTCTGATTCCCGGAAGCGTGATCAGCGCCGAGGGTGACGAGTCCTGGGACGAGGTCGGCTACAAGCTCGGTCTCGATTACCAGCTGACTGACGAGGTCATGGTCTACGGCTACTACGCGCGGGGCTTCAAATCCGGAGGCTTCACCGGGCGTATCGCCGTGGCCGAGGATATCGGCCCCTTTGACCCGGAGTACCTCGACTCCTGGGAACTGGGGATGAAGGCCGACCTGTTCGACAACCGGGTGCGCGCCAACATGGCCGTGTTCTACAACAAGTACGAGGACATGCAGGTCACCCAGAACGTGACCTACCCGAGCGGCGCCAACAGCGCCAGCGTGCAGAACGCCGGCCAGGCCCACTCCATGGGGGCCGAGCTGGAACTGACCGCCTACGCCACGGAGAATCTCGTCTTCGGGCTGGCCGCGGCCTACCTCAGCTCCCAGTACGACGAGTACGACACCACCGCGCCGGACCCGGTGACGGGCGAACTGGTGACCACCAGCTTTGCCGGCAACCCGCTGATGAACGCGCCGCGCTGGAGCGGCAACGCCAACGTCAACTACACCCTGCCGATGTTCGGCGGCGAGACCAACTTCTTCGCCCAGGTGACCCACGCCAGCGAGAAGGTCAGCAACTACACCAACTTCCCCCAGGAGCGTATCGGCGAGATCACCCTGGTCAACGCCAAGGTGTCCTGGCAGCCGGAGAGCTACCGCTGGAGTGTTGGTGTCTACGGCCGCAACCTGACCGACAAGGAGTACCTGGCGCAGAGCAGCTGGTTTACCCCTTCCTTCGGTATTGGCGGCATGGGCCCGCCGCGTGAGTACGGTGTCGACCTGAGCTACAACTGGTAGGCGCCGCAGCCGCAATGGCTGCCGTCCCGCTGGCGATCCGGGCAGGAGTCCCGGCGCCGGCCGGGCGAGTGTCGCGTCGCCAGCGAGCATCGTCATCGGCTAGTCCGCCAGTTTTTCCACGGCTGGCGGCAGCCATTCACCACTGAGAATCGCCGCCTGCGGAATGTACAGGCGCATCATCAGGTAGAAGGGGCCTTCCGGGGCGGGCAGCCAGTTGCTTTGCTCTTCCTCTGCCGGCGCACGGGCGCTGAGGTCGATGGCAATACTGCCGTCGTCGCGGTAGACGAGGTCGCTGCTGCGGTCGCCGATGGAGTAGCGCTGGATGGCGTTGTGCACCATGTAGCCCTCATCGTTGTAGAGAGTGATCGACCAGAAGGCGCCCACCGGCGGCAGCGCGCCGGCGCCGAGTACGATACGGTAGTCGTTGCGCCCGTCCAGTGCCTCGCCCTGGGCGTCCACCCGCGCGATGGGGTAGATCGCCTCCTCGGGAATCGCCACGTAGATCTGGTCCTTGGCCACCGCCGCGCGCAGGAGAAAATCGCGGCCGAAGCGCGGCCCCTGGTAGTTCACCGTCCAGCCATTCACCTCTGTGCCGAGGCGCAGGGACTTTTCCCTCACCTGCATTTTTCCCGAGTTATAGCCCTGCAGCAGGGCCTCGCGCTGCGCCGCATCCAGTGCCGCGCTGTCGAAACCGCGCTCCGCTGTCAGCGCCAGCGCCAGCGCCGCGAGGTCCGCGAGGACTGCGCTGTCCTGCTCGCCGAAGTGCCAGTCCTGTAGCACGCTGCCGAGTTCGGCGAAGAAGGCGAGGTGCTCCGGCAACTGGCCTTGCCCCGGTGACAGCAGCGCCCGTTGCGCAGGCGCGCTCGCATCGCCAGTGCTGCCGCTGTGGTAATCCTCGAGAGTGCGCAGGCGCAACTGGTCCTGCAGCGCGTTGACCAGCGGGTATTCGCTGCTGTCGCGCACCAGGATTCGGCCTGCGATCAGCAGATAGCGCGTGCTGCTGGCCACCTCGACCATGCCCTCCGGGACTTCGCCGCGGTAGTCTGGGCCGTGCAGGAACACCGGCGGCAACTGTCCGCCGTGGGTGCGCTGGCCGAGGGACTGCTGCGCCGAGGAGTCGGCGAGATTCATCGAGAAGGTGTAGTAGCGCTCGCCGAAGTCCGGGGCCTCGAACACCAGTGGCTGCGGACCGAGATCGACCCAGGCCAGGCTGTAGACCGTATCGTTGTTCGGACCCACGCCGATCCGGTAGTCCGGGTCGGCCAGTTGCCGCCGGTGGGTGAAATGGTTGAGCGGTGCCAGCATGGCATTGCTGTTGCCGGTGTAGGCCGGGTCGGTGACCCGCATGCGTATTTTCGCGGCTTCCACCAGCGGATAGCCCCAGATATAGACTCGCTCGGCGGCTTTCGCCAGTGCGTCCGCATCCTTGCCGGCAGCCGGCGTACTGGCCAGGGGAGCGAGGGCGAATGCCACGAACCAGGCCAGGACAAGGGCGGTTCTGCTTATTGGCATGGGGTGCTCCTGATGTCGTCGGGTTTCCAGTCGCCGGTGAGGATGGCTTCCCCCGGTCCCTGTGCGCGCAGGCCGACATAGAACTTGCCGGCGGGCGCGGGCAGCCAGTTGAGCCCTGAGCCGGGGGCGGGTTCGCCGTGCTGGAAGTGGATGGTGACGGCGCCGTCCGCGTCGCGCACCAGGTCCGGCGCTCGGTCGTTGACCAGGTAGCGCTGCATTTCGTTGGGGTAGAGCTCCCGGGTCTGCGCGTCGTAGAGGGTGACGGACCAGAAGAAGTTCACCGGCGGCGGCGGGTCGAGGCGCAGCTGGTAGCAGGTGTTGCTGGTGTCAAGGGGCTGGCCCGCGGCGTCTGTGAAGGTGACGAAGGGGTAGTTCTCGTCGGTCACGTTGGCGCCGGTGCCCAGCGTGTTGAGGGTCGCCCGGTAGAGGTAGTTGAAGCCATAGCGACCGAGGTCCAGCGCCTCGGTCCAGTTGCCGGCTTTTTTCCCGGTCTGGGCCATGGACGCCTCGATCACCGTGTCCGCTTCCTCCAACCCGGCGATGATGCCCTGGCGTCGTGCACTGTCCTGCCAGACGCTGGCGGGGGACTCCCCGCCGCCGACGCCGAGACCGCGGTAGCGGTAGACCAATGCTTCCTCGGCGCGCGGGTAGCCGACTTCGCGGATGACGAAGTCCATGATCTCGAGAAATTGTCGCGGCTCGCGCCAGTGGGGGGCGGGGAAGCGCTTTTCTGACGCTTCCTGCGACAGCGCAGTGATGGTGAACTTGTCCTGCAGTTGCCGGATCGCGGCCAGCTCGCCGCTGTCGTTCACCAGTACGCGCATGAGTATCCAGGTATAGGGCGTGGCCACGCGGAACAGGGTCGCGCCTTCTGGCACGCTGCCCTCCCAGTTGGCATCCGCCACCAGGTAGCGGCCGCCGCCGGTGCCGTGGGTGCGGGCGCTGATATTCGAGGCGTTGCCGTAGAAGTCGAGGAAATTCAGCGTGAAATAGCGCCCGGCGGTATCCGGCACCTCGATCAGCACCGGGCCGGCGCTGAGGTCCAGCCAGGCATTGGAGTAGAGGGTGTCGGCGTTGGGGCTCTTGAAGGGCAGGTAGCCCGGCCCGGCCAGGTCGCGGCCGTGGGCGAAGCGGTTGAAACCGGTGTAGCCCGGGGCGGTGCTGTCGACAGCCTGCTCGTACATCTGCTGGTACTCGAGTGCGGCGACCCGGCCGTAAAGCGCGAGATCGAAAGCCAGCGCACGCGCCCAGGATTCGCGGGCCGCGGCCTGCGCCGGCAGCGTATCCGCCAGGCGCTGGCGCTGGTACTGGTCGACATGGTCGACACTGTAACTGCCGGCCGCAGTCGCGCCCAGCGCGCAGCCGGCGCCGAACAGTCCGGCCCGCAGCAGTGGGCGCAGTCGGGTCAGGAGTTTGTTATTCGATGAAGCCATTGGGGGAATCCGTGCTTGTTCTCGCCGCGGAAGCGGGCGAAGGGAACTGGAGGCGGGCGCCGGGGCGCCCGCGCGGGGTTCAGAAATTCCAGCGCAGCTGGGCAGCGATGGTGCGGGTGCGGTCGTAGTGGGCGAAGTAGCTGCCCGGCGACAGCGGCACGTCGTTGCCGAAGCTGAAGGTTTCCTCGTCGGTCAGGTTCTTGCCGAGCAGGGCGATTTCCCACTGGGCATTGGACGGCGACAGGGCGACGCGCAGGTCGAGCTTGGTATAGCTGTCCTGGCGCAATTGGGGATCGAGGTCGTTGGCCACGTAGTAGGCATCGGAGTAGCTAAGGTCGCCGGCGACCCGCAGCATCAGGTCGTCGGTCAGGTAGTGTTCCCAGCTCAGGTTCCAGTGGGCGGACCAGGGCGGGGCGTACTGCAGGTCCTCGCCGGAGAGGTCGTTGACACAGGTAGCGCCGACCGGTGTGGCGGCAGTCTGCGGATAGCTGCACTGGGCGCCGGGGAATTTGTCGTAGTGGGCGTCGAGGTAGCTGACGCTCAGCGCGGTACGCCACTCATCCGTGAGCGCCCAGTTGAGGTCGATGTCGATGCCCTGGGAAATGGCCTCGGCGGCGTTACCGACATTGAAGCCGACGACGCCGTCGAAGGTGCTGACCTGCAGGTCCGAGTACTCGTTGCGGTAGAGGGCGAGGTTGAGGGTCATCGCGCCTTCCAGCAGGGTGCTCTTGGAACCGATCTCGAAAGAGTCCACTTCCTCCGGTTCGAAGGTGAAGGTGTCCGGGTCGCCGGTCAGGCTCTGCATGTCGAAGCCGCCGGACTTGTAGCCCTGGCTGAACTTGGCGTAGAGCATGTGATCCACCGAGGGCATCCACTCCAGGGTTACCGCCGGGGAGAAGTCGCTGTCGGAGCGATCTTCCTTGAGGTGGTAGGGCGCGCCGAAACAGGCCGCTGCGCCGCTCGGCGTGGCGCTCTTGAACAGGCCGCAGTAGTTGAGGGCGTCGATGTCCTTCTCGTCCCGCGAGTAGCGCCCGCCGACGGTCAGGGCGAGGGTGTCGCTGAAGGGCCAGGTGACCTGGCCGAAGATGGCCGAGGTCTCGGTCTCCTGTACATCGTCCACCACCCGCGACAGTGCCACGGGGGCGCCGGTGCTGGGTTCGGCGTTGTAGGAGAGCACCTGCTGGTAGGCCAGTTCGTTGCTCTCGTAGTAGACGCCGACAATGTAGTCGAGACTGTCGCCGGCGGTGCCGACCAGGCGCAGTTCCTGGCTGAAGGAATCGAACTGCTCGTCGCGGGACGCGTCGAGGGTGTCGAGGTGGGTGTAGTCGGCGTCGATGTAGAGGTCATCGTCGTGGTCGGTGTAGCCGGTGACCGAGGTCAGGGTACCGAAGTCGGTATCCCAGTTCACGGTCAGGCCGAGGCTGTAGGCCTCCATCTCCTCGGAGCCGTAGCCGCCCTCGGGATCGTAGGCGGTGACCGTGGTTTTGTCGTCGAAGCGGCAGTTGTCGACACCGGCGACCAGGGCCTGCAGGGCGGGGCTGCAGTGGGTGAGATCCGCCGGGCGTTCCGCCTGTTCCAGTTTCGAGTACTGCAGCTTGCCGATGACTTCCAGGGTGTCGGTGGGGTCCCATACCGCGGTCAGGCGCGAGACCAGTTCCTCCTCGCCGGTGATGTCCTCGCCGTTGAAGGTATTCTCCATCCAGCCGTCCTGCTCGCTGTAGCGGGCCACGGCGCGCAGGCCGAAGCTATCGCCCACGGGGCCGCCGATGGCCGCCTCGTAGACCTGCTGCTCGGTTTCGAACTCGTAGGAACCCTGGGCGTAGCCTTCCAGTTCCTCACCCGGGTTGCGGGTGGTCAGGTTGAAGGCTCCGGCGATGGTGTTCTTGCCGAACAGTACGCCCTGGGGGCCCTTCAGCACCTCGGCGCGCTCGAGGTCGAGCATGCCGATGCGGGTGCTGCGGCCGCGGCCGAAGTAGATGCCGTCGACATAGGTGCCGACGGACTGCTCGAAACCCTTGTTGAGGCCGCTGCCGACGCCGCGAATGAACAACTGGGCGCCGGCGGCGCCCTCGGCGACGGTGACGCTGGGGGTATACAGGGTCAACTCGTCGATGGTCATGATGTTCATCTCGTCGAGCCGCTCACCGGACATGGTGGAAACCGAGATCGGCACGTCCTGGAGGCTTTGTGCGCGTTTCTGCGCGGTAATGACGACCTCCTCCAGCATTGGCTGTGCGGCGACCAGCGCCGTGTGAAGCAGGCTGGCGGTGGACAGGGCGAACAGGGGGAGCCGGACGCCGAGCGAACGGTGTGTGGGGCTTACTGCTGCGAGCTTGGGTTTCATGGCGGTTCTCAACTGTATTTACTGTTATTGAAAAGCCGGAAGTTCTCGTTGCGCCGATTCTGCCCCGCCTTGCGTGTCGCCTTTGGCGGGGCGCGCCTCGCGCCGAAGCCTGTGCGGAGGCTGCAGGGTGTGTTATCGTATGAAACGAAAACGTTTCCGTTTTCAGAATATAGGCCTCTGGAATCCCAATGTCAATCAAACTAGATTGTTTTTTTATGAAGTGCGCGGGGAGCGAGAATGAAGAGCAACAGGCAAATGTCGACCGAGTGGCTGGAGCACCTGGTCCGCGTGGCGCGCGAAGTTTTCGAGGAGCGCGGTGTCGGTAACGCTACCATCGACCAGGTCGCAAGCCGTGCCGGAGTCAGCAAGGCGAGTATCTACCGCCAGTTCGACAACAAGGAGGACCTGTTCGCCGCGGTCGCACTGCACGTGAGCGGGCAGCTCTCCGCCGAATTGGGCCGTTTCGAGCTCGAATTCGACGATCCGGGGGCCTCCCTGTTCCAGGCGGCCCTGTCGATTCGCCGGGCCCACCTGGCAACCCGGGAGTTTGTCCGCCTGATCATCGCCGAGATGGAGCGGCACCCGGACATTTGCGCCAGGGCGCGGGATTCCCTGGGGGGGTCGATGTTCGAGCGGCTTTACATCTATTTCGAGGCCCTGCACCAGCGGGGACAAATGAACTACGGCGATATCGACAGCGCCACGCGCCTGTTTTCGCTCATCGCGATGGGCGGTTTCCGGCCCTTGATCGGCGGGATGGGTTCACTGGAGGAGGAAACAGCCCGCATACAGAGCGAGCTGCAGATATTCATCCGCGGTTGCGGGATAGGGGCAGCCGTCGGCGTAAATGCCGGCGCGTGAGACCGCACCGGCGTTTGCCAAAGCGGGTGGCGTCGCTCAGCGGCGTCCCTCGAGATAGTCGTTCAATACCTCGTGGAAGCGCCGCACACGGGTTTCCTGCCCGGAGAGGTAACAGTCGCCAAAGGCCATCGAACGCAGCCCGCGCTGCTGGGTGACGGCCAGTGAGAGATCCTGGCTGAGGAAGTCCCCCTGGTCGATGGTGGTCTCGTAGTCGGCGAACTCGCCTTCCTCGTGTTCCGCTTCCTCGTAGGGACGCATGCCATAAAGGGTCGCCACCTCGCTGGCCTTTTCCACCTCGGGCACCAGGTACCAGTAGTCGAAGGTCGACCAGTTGGGGTCGTCGGCGTCCGGTTCGGTACGGAAGACGTGCAGCCCCTCCGGGGTGCCGGTCAGGGTGAGGTTGGGGAAGCAGGTGTGGTGAACCTGGTCGGTCAACTCGTCGTCGGTGAACTTCGAGAAGTAGTTGAAACCGCGTTCCGGACCTAGCCGGCGGCGCGCCTCCTGCAGCGCCAGCCGCGCTTCCTGGGCGCGGCCGCGGAATGCCTCCGGGTCGATATCCCACTCTTTCAGCACGTCCGCCCACAGCGGCATGATGTCGGCGTCGACCGGCAGCCGCGAGGAGGGCTGCAGCTTCTCGATCATTCGGTTGTGCCCAGTAGGGTACATCTCGAACAGCGTGGTCGAGTAGTGGTCGTCGATCATCGGCATGAACTGGGGGTGCACCGATGGGATGTGGTAGGCCTCGTTGAAATTGTCCGAGGCGAACTTCCAGTTGGTGTTGACCCGGAGGGTGCGCCAGACCACGCGGGTGTGCGTGTCGAGGTCGCGGTTGGCCAGCAGGGTGGGGATCGGGTCGAGGTATTCCAGCAGCGGTTTCACCTCGGGGTCGAAGCTCCAGAAGATGAAGCCGCCCCAGGTGTCACAGGGCACTTCCTTCAGTCGCAGCTTGCCGCAGGGGTTGCCCTGGGGGAAGTCCTCGGCGTCCTGTACCCAATTCAGTTCGCCGTCCAGCCCCCACTGCCAGCCGTGGTAGGGGCAGGTGAAGCTGTCGTTGACCCCGCCTTCCTCCACCGCCAGCAACTGGTTGCCGCGGTGCATGCAGACGTTGAAGAAGGCTTTGATCGAACCGTCCTCCTGTTTCACCATGAGGATCGACTCGTGGCGGAAATTGTGCACCACGAAGTCACCGGCTTCCTGCAACTGCGCGGTGCGGCCGCCAACGTGCCAGATGCGCTTCCACATGTGTTCCCACTCGCGCTCGGCGAAATCCTTCGACCAGTAGCGGTCGCCGGTGATGGCGTCACCGCGGGCCGCCGGCACCTGGGCGTCCGGGTGGGTGGGGTAACTCTTGTCCTGCTGTAGCTGTCCTGAAGTATCGCTTCCCATATTGGCTGTCCTCGTAGTGGGCCTTGCGCGGTGCCTGAATCAGCGGTCGCCGTGAATTTGTTCCAGCGAGTCCGGGACCGGCATGCCCGGGAAAATGCAGTACCTGCGGCACTTCCAGCCGTCGCCGTCGCGGACGAAATCCATCGTGTAGCGGACGTGCACCAGCACTTCGTTGCCGTCGTTTGCCCGCCCCATGCCCTGTACGTAGGCGCGGGTGGAGGCGCTGTCGCCGTCGTAGGCGTCGATGCGGAAGTTGGTGAGGTAGTGGGTGTGGTGAGACATGTCGGCGAAGACTTCGGAGTAGAACTTGAGGTAGTCCGCCCGGCCGTTCATCAGCGGCAGGCCGATGGCGGAAAAGTCGAGCACCGCGTCCTCGGTGAAGTAGTCCAGCAGTGGTTCGAGTTCACCGATGTTGTCGACCAGGTAGCAGTACTCGGTCATCTGGTCCTGGAGTGCTACACGGGTTTCGAGGGGGATGGATGGCATTCGTTATCTCCTGGAGCTTGAAAGCTGTGTTTATGTCCATGCTGTTCGGATACTAGTAGCATTGATGAATACAATCAAGACTGTTTTTTATATGATGAGGCATGGCCCCGGCCACCGCTGCCGGTCCGGGGCCGCAGTCAAGGAACTGCCCAGTCACCACGACCTGATCTACAATGCCCCTGCCTCGCCGGAGCCCGCTACCCGCCGGACTCCCGCGCAGCTTGATGCGAACAGCGAAACCAATAATTCCAGCTTGAGGAGAATGACCATGAAAACCCGACTGTCCGCCGGTCTGCTCGCACTCTCTCTCGTCGGCAGCATGAGCCTCGTTGCCTCTGCCGCGGAGGACCCGCAGCGCCTCATCGAACTCGAAGGCGGGCGTAACTTCCGCGATGTGGGCGGCTATCCCACCGGCGACGGCCAGCAGGTGAAGTGGGGCAAGATCTACCGCTCCGGCACCCTCTACGCCCTGACCGACGCGGATTTCGCGCTGCTCGACCAGCGCGATATCGCGGTTATCGCCGACCTGCGCAGCAACGAGGAGCGCGCCGGCGAGCCGACGATGTGGCGGGTGGATGACCCGGCGATCCTCAGCTGGGGCTATTCCCAGGGCGATATGCTCGGCGGCATGCGCGAGCTGTTCTCGAAAGAAGGACTCAGCGCCGCCGATGTAGAGCAGGTGATGATCACGCTGTACCGCGAAATCCCCGATCAACAGGCCTCCCACTACGCGGCAATCTTCGACGAACTTGCCGGCAACCACCTGCCGCTGGTCGTACACTGTTCCGCCGGCAAGGACCGCACCGGCGTGGGTATCGGCCTGATTCTCACTGCGCTCGGCGTTCCCCGCGACGTCATTCTCGAAGACTACGCCATGTCCGAGAAGTACCAGGAGATTCCCGCACTGGAGGGCAGGGACTACCAGTTCGAGGAGGGCGATCCGCAGGCTGCCCTGGCCAGGCTGCCGAAAGAACTGGTCGCGCCACTGCTGGGCTCAAACCCCGCCTACCTGGCCTCGGCATTTTCCGCCATGGAGGACAAGCATGGTTCGGTGATGAACTATATTCGCGAGGAACTGCAGGTTAGCGACGAGGAGCTTGTGTTGTTGCGGGAGAACCTGTTGGAGCCCGTGTCGGAGTGATTCCCCGATGTTAGCCCTGGGTAGTTCCGGGGATCAGTAGTCTAATCACCGGCATGGCACGAAGCGCCCTTGCTGGAACACGCCAAACAACGCACATCCATGTGCAGGCTCGGTCGGCGACGTCCTGTCGCCTCACGGTTCCAGCAAGGGCGCTTCGCGCCATGCCTCTGCATCAGTAGCTTCGGCGGCCTTTAACTAGTCAGCCGTAATAGGTCAGTCGCTTCGGATAGCTCCTGACTCGCAAGAATCGACGTTAGATATTTCTCTACGTCTTGATTCGGCACGGCAGGAGCATGCTTCGCAAATTTTCCCTTCGGAAACCGTAAGGCGACAGGACGTCGCCGCCCGAGCCTGTACATGGAGAGCCTGCCCCTCTTTTTCGGGCATGTACGCTTTTTGGCGTGTTTCCGAAGGGCAAATTTGCGAAGTATGCGGCTTCTGGCACCAATCCTACCCACGTTGCAAGACCAACCTGGGTCAGGGACCAATCCTGACCGGCAAAGTATTCAGCCCCCAGGCCCCAAGAAACGGCCGCCAGGTCACCTCGCCCGCCAGCTCAACGCTCTCGACCCGCTGCGCAATCAAATGCAGCCCTTCCTCAAGCTGCGCCCGCGCCAGATACTGCCCCAGGCAAATATGCGTACCCCGCCCAAACGCCAGGTGCCGCGGATTCTGCTCCCGCTCCGGATCGAACACCAGCGGATCGGGATAAGCCAGCGCATCCCGCCCCGTCAGCGAAAGCGCAAAGCTGATATATGTACCCCTGGGAAAGTGAATCCCCTCGTAATCCACCGGCTCGAATAAAGTGCGCGAGGGCGACACCACAGAGGTATGGCGCAGCATCTCCTCTATAACCTTCTTGCAGTACTCGAGATCCTCCGCGCAGCGCCGGTACATCTGCGGTCGCTCCAGCAGCGTGTAGAGGGTCATCGTCAGGACATTCTTGGACGTGTCGTAGCCCGCCAGCCACAGGGAGATCACCAGGTCGCTGAGCTCGTTGTCGTCCATGCCGCCAGCGTTCTTAGAGGCGATCAGTGCGTCTAGCAGGGAGTTATCGTCGAATTCTCCGCTGGCTTCGCGTTCGCTGATGGTCGCAGCCGCGAAGTCGCTGAGCACTCTGTAAGCGTCGAGAATCTCGGGCAGCAGGTCGCGGTTGAGGCTCATGCAGGACATCTGCGCATCCAGCGCCTTGCGGATCCCGTGCACCGGCTCCGCTGACATACCCAGCAGGCCGCACATCACGGTGATGGGGAAGAGCGAGGCGAATTCGCAGAAGTCGAACTCGCCCTTCGGCACCCACTCGTCGAGCAGCTTGCCGATCACCTCGCGCATCAGCGGTCGGGTCAGGTTGGCGCGGCGCGGGGCGAAGGCCAGGGCGACATTGGCCCGCAGGCGGTCGTGTTTTTCACCGGAAATCGTTGCCAGTTGTTCGCTCATGAAGCGCGCCCAGCCGGTGTTTTCAGCGCCGAAGTGCTCCACCAGCCCTTTGAAGTGGGGGCCCATTTTGTCGTCCATGTAGAGCAGGTCGCGGGCCGGTTGCAGGCCGTAGACCACGTAGCCCTTGGAGAACTTCGCCAGCCAGGGGTGTTTCTCCTTGGCGGCTTCCAGGTAAGGCACGGGGTTATCGGCGAAGGCCTGGGTCTCCACCGGCAGGGTGGCGAGGTCGAGTTCGGACACGGCTTGCATGGTTTGCTGGTTCCTGTTGAGCTGGCACAGCGGGGTCATCTTGCTGCCATGGTAAGGCAGGCCGCCCCCGGCCTGTCTCGACAGGCAGCGTCACTCCATCGACTTCGGCTGCCAGCGCTAGACCGACCAGGCCTTCAGCGCCCGGGTACGGTTGGTGCAGCTGCGTAAAATCCTTACAGGTAGAGCCTGCTGGCGCTGGCCCGTACCGCGCTGCCGAGCCGATCGGACATTTCCGCGGTCATCCCGGCGAGAAACTTGAAGGCAAGCGAGGGTTGTTCCGCCTGTAATCGCAGCAGCGATTCCCTCGACAGCCGGTAGCAGCGTACCTCCCCGCGGGCGTAGGCGGAGCCGTAGCGCTGGCGATCGCGCAGCAGGGCGAGTTCGCCGAAGAGGTAGCCGGGGCAGAGTTCCCGCACCGTCCTGTCGTGAGTGCCCGCTTGCTGCATGCGGATGTTGACCCGGCCTTTGGCCAGCAGGTAGACCGCGTCCGCCGCCTCGCCCTCACGGAAGATGCTTTCCCCGTCGGACGGCTCGAGGGATTCGAAATGCGCGCGCAGGGCAGCGACTTCCCCTGCGCTCAGGTCACGGAATACCGAGAGCTCGGCGAAGTCGATCTCCCGCTGGTAGCGTTCGCTGCCAAGGTGTTCGGCAAGCAGCGTGTCCTCGGCCAGGCTCAGGGCGTCGTTGAGGTGGATGAAATGACGCCCGTCGAATGCCGCGAGGGTGCCGATGCGCTTGAGGAAGATATTGTCCGCCTCGCGCAGGTCGATGCCACTGAGGAGTAGCACCTGGCCGGCTTTTTCGCAGTCCCGGTTTGCTTTCAGCAGCATTTCCGCGCCGGTCACGTCGACTTCGGTAATGCGGCGCAGGTCGAGAATGATATAGCCGACCTCCGCTGCGTCCAGCGTTCGCAGGTGCGAGGCCACCCTGTCCGCGGTGCCGAAAAACAGCGCGCCTTCGAGCTCCACCACCCGGATTCTCGCGCCCTGCTCGCGCAAGAGGGCGCGCTCGGCGTCCGGGCGCAGTACGTGGGCGGAGAGCTCGCGACCATCGCTGTCGTTGCGTATCACTTCCTGGCCCATGCGGCGAATGAACATCACCAGGGAAATGCCGATACCCGCTGTCACCGCTTCCAGTACACCGAAGAACAGCAGGGTTCCCATGACCAGGAACATCACCGCCAGGTCCGGCCAGGCCTCGCGGGCCTCCTCGCTCCAGTGGAAGGCGATCCGCGCCATGCGCAGGCTCCAGGTGTCGATGGCCTGGATGGAAAACACCACGAGGCAGGCGGCCAGCACCACGTAGGGAATGTGCGAGATGAAAGGCCCGAGGAAGAGCAGCACGGCCAGCGCGAACAGGCCACAGGCCATGCGGGACAGGCCGCTGCGGCCGCCGTTGTGGTAGTTGACCAGGGTGTTGGAATTGCCAGCCACGGAGACGCCGCCGAAGAGCGAGAGCAGCATATTGCCCAGGCCCTGCCCGAGCAGTTCCCGGTTGCCGTCGCTTTTACCGCCCTGCAGGCTGTCGGCGGAGGCCATGAACAGCAGGCTCCAGAGCGCGGTGATCGCAGCGACGCCAAAGGCGTAGGGCAGTAGGAAAGCGGCGTGTTCCAGGAAAGCCGGCAGCAGCGTGGTGAACTGGGCGGCGTATACCGGCAGCGGCAGGCCGCTGGCGAGCGTGCCGAGCATCGGCCCCGGGGCGTCGCCGGTGAGCCAGCCGAGCAGGTAGAAGACGCCGCAGCCGAGGGCTATCCCGGTGAACACCGGGGGTATCCGGGGGACAAGCCGGCCGCCGAAGAGTATCGCGACGATGGTAGCGAGGCCCACCAGCAGGCTGGACCAGGACCAGTGTTGCCAGATCGCCGCGGGGTCCGCCAGGGAAACCTCCCGCGGCAGATTCAGCAGTAGGGGAATCTGGGCGCTGAAAATCAGCACTGAAACGCCGTTGACCAGGCCGGAAATCACCTGCCGGGGGATGTAACTGGCGAGCCCCCCAAGGCGCAACAGTCCTGCAAGGAACTGGATGGCGCCGGCCAGGAACACCACGAAGAAGAGTAGTGCCAGGGCCAGGGCGTCGCGTTCCGCCGGCGCGAGGTGGGAGAGACGCTCGAGCATGCCGGTGAGGGTGGCCGCCAGCAGCATGGAGGCGAGGGACAGGGTGCTGTTGACCAGGATGGGGCTGCCGCCGCGCAGGTACACCAGGTTGCCGAAGGCCAGCGAGAGTATGCCAGCCATCAGGCCCAGGGGAATGTACTGCGGACCGAGGGGGACAAAAGCGAGCGCGCCGTAGGCCATGGCCTTCGGCAGGGTAATAATGGAGGCGGTGATACCGCCGCTGAGATCACTTAAGCCCGCGCGCAATCGGAGTCGCGATACATCCATGCTTTACATACCCTGCACCGCGCGCAGGCACGGGTGGGGCGCGCGGAGGGCCTGGCCGCCGGCAACAGCAACACCCGGACAGCGCAGCGGGCCGTCGCTAAAAGGAAAAATCCCACAGGAGGTAGCCGCAGCTTATCCCAGCGCCGGGGGGGACTCCAGTGGCGTTTGCAGGAAAGGGCGAATTCGCAGGTCCCGCCGCGCTTAACGCGGCGGAGTTTCAGGCCAGCTTCAGTGGGCCCGTTCGATATCGGCCCCGAGGCTGGCCAGTTTCTCTTCCAGGTGTTCGTAACCGCGGTCGAGGTGGTAGATGCGGCTGATATGGGTCTCGCCGGCAGCGACCAGGCCCGCCAGCACCAGGCTGGCGCTGGCCCGCAGGTCGGTGGCCATTACCGGCGCCGCGTCGAGCTTGCCGCGCTGGCCGCGCACCACCGCCACCTGGGTCATGGGGGTGATGTCGGCGCCGAGCCGCACCAGTTCCTGCACGTGCATGAAGCGGTTCTCGAAGATGTGTTCGGTCACAACCGAGGTGCCGTTGGCCTGGGTCATCAGCGCCATGAACTGGGCTTGCAGGTCGGTGGGGAAACCGGGGTAGGGCGCGGTGGCGATGTCCACGGCCTTCCAGCCGTCGCTGGCCTGCACGGTGAGGCTGGTCTCGCCTTTGTCGATACGGAAGCCGGCGTCGCGCATTTTATCCACCAGGGCCTGCAGGTGGACCGGTACGCAGTTTTCCACCGTGACCTTGCCGCCGGTAATGGCACCGGCCAGCAGCAGGGTACCGGCCTCGATACGATCGGGAACGATGCTGTGGCTGGCGGGCTTGAGCTCGTCAACGCCCTCCACGGTAATGACGCTGCTGCCCTCGCCGCTGATCTGCGCGCCCATGGCCTTCAGGTAGCGGGCGAGGTCGACCACTTCGGGTTCCTTCGCCGCGTTCTCGATCACGGTGGTGCCGCGGGCCAGGCTGGCGGCCATCAGGGCATTCTCGGTGCCGCCGACGGTGACTTTCTCGAACAGGATACTGGCGCCCTCCAGTCGCTGGGCCCGGGCGGTGACGTAGCCGCCCTCACTGGTGATCTCCGCCCCCAGGCGGCGCATGGTCTCGATGTGCAGGTCGATGGGCCGCGAGCCGATGGCACAGCCACCGGGCAGGCTCACCCGGGCCTCGCCGTAGCGGGCCAGCAGGGGGCCGAGGCAGAGGATGCCGGCGCGCATCTTGCGCACCATTTCGTAGTCCGCCACGTGGGCGCCAGGGGCGCTGGTGTTGACCACGAGGGTATCGCCCTCGCGGTGGCTTTCGGCGCCGAGTGAGGCCAGCAACTGCTGGGTTGAGTCGATATCCCGCAGGTAAGGGACGTTGTCGAAACGGTGCTCGCCGTCCGCCAGCAGGGAGGCGAACAGGATGGGCAGCGCGGCATTTTTGGAACCGCTGGTAGCAACTGTGCCGCTGAGGCGATGGCCGCCGCGGACGATGATGGAATCCAAGGTTTACTCCGAAAAGGGCTGGGCTGGCTGGAAAGGGCGCTAGGGTAGCAGTTGCTGCCACCCAGCGGAATAGCTGGGCCAGGCCAGCCTGTGGGAGCCCGCTCTGCGGGCGATAGTCCGTCGTTGGGGCGCAGTCTGCGTTCAATCGCCCACAGAGTGGGCTCCCACACGGGGCACAGGTTTCTGGACGAAGCTGTTCCCGGTTCCCCTTGCGACGGACAGCAGGTATTGTGTTGGCCTGATCTGCGCCCGGCATAATAAAATCCACGCATGAGCGACCTGCCCGATTTCAGCCTTGAACAGTGTATTGCCCGCCGCCTGATGGTGGACATCCGCCTGTTTGCGGACAGCGGCAAGCCCGAGCCCGTGCGGGAACTTCCCGGGCAACTGGCCCGGGCGCTGGAGGCGCTGCAGCCCTGCGGTGTGATCCTGTTCCGTGAGAATCTCGCCAGCGTGGCCCAGGGCCGCCAACTGACCGCGGCATTGCGCGAGCACCTCTCACCGCAGCTCCTGATCGGGGTGGACCAGGAAGGCGGGCTGGTTACCCGCCTGCCGCGGGAGGAAGCCACCAGCTTCAGCGGCAACATGGCCCTCGCCGCCTGCCCGGCAGGTGAGCGCGAGCAGTTGGCCCGGCTGATGGCCCAGGCGCAGGCGGCGGAACTGCGTTCCCTCGGCATCAACGTCAATTTCGTGCCCTGCCTGGACGTCAACAGCAATCCCGCCAACCCGGTCATCCATGTGCGCTCCTTCGGCGATGACCCGGCCCTGGTGGCCGCCATGGGTGCCGCGATTGTGCAGGGGGTACAGCGTGAAGGGGTGGCGGCCTGCCTGAAGCATTTCCCGGGCCACGGCGATACCGCGGTCGACAGTCACAGCGGCCTGCCGCGGGTGGAGCGCGACCGGGAAGCCGCGCTGGCGATAGACCTCGCCCCCTTTGCACAGGTGATTGCCGGCACCAGCCCGGCCCTGGTGATGAGCGCCCACATCCAGTACCCGGCCCTCGACGATTCCTGCCTCCCCGGCACCGATACCCTGCGGCCGGCCACGCTCTCCCGGCAGATCATCACCGGCCTGTTGCGTGAGCAGATGGGCTTCGCCGGGGTGGTGATTTCCGATGCGCTGGACATGGCCGCCATCAGCTCCCTGCTCAGTCCCGAGGAAGCCGTGGTGGAGTGTTTTCGCGCCGGTGTCGATATCGCCCTGATGCCGCTGCTCCTGCGCTCCCCCGCGAGCCTGGAATCCCTGCAGCGACTGGTCACCAGTGTCGCCGCGCGGGTCCGCGCCGGCGAGCTGGATGAGGCGGAACTGCGGGCGGGGGCGGCACGGGTGGTGGCGCTACAGAAGGCCCTGCGCCTGAAGCCGGAGCAGCTTAACGGCGGCGGGACCGATGTCATCGGCAGCCCGGAACACCGCCAGCTGGAGCGCCAGATCGCCGCGGGCAGTATTACCCGCCTGCGGGGAGAAAACGCCCCGGTGCGTCCCGGCTGTCGGGTCCACCTGCTGATGCCCTGTGCGGACAGCGCCGCGGCGATGACCCGCGCCTTACAGGCACTGGAACCAACGATCAGCGTGACATCCCAGTCACTCGCTGCTTTCGATCCCGCCCGTGAAGCGGAACTGGTCAAGCTCGCCGATGTTTATCTCGTGGGAGTGAGCGACCCGCCGCGCAGCGCGGTGGCGATTGGCGGTGCCGAAGACCTTTCCGGCGATGACCGGGAGGCCTTGGGTGAGGGCGACCCGTTGAATTACCAGCGCGAATTGCTGCAGCGGGCTGCCGGGCGGGCGCGGGCGGTAGTTATGCTGGGTTCACCGGGCCGGGCCGGGAAGTTTCTCGACAGTGCCGAGACCGTGCTGGCCAGTTACGACGGCGCCGCGTTGGGCGAGGGCGGCGGCCCGGGTCCCGCTTACGCCGCGCTTGCGGCGGTATTGTCAGGGCATGCCGCAGCGCCGGGGGTACTGCCGGTGGCATTGCCGCTTTGCTGACTTCCCCTACTTGCGCCGGGGATCAGTGATCCAGCCCGGGGTGCAGTAATTCCACCGCGGCGGGTAATACACTGACCCGCACCGGCGTGTGGCCGAGGAATTCACCGTCGGCCTCTACCGGCACCGGCGCCGCCTCGTGCTCCACTTCCAGCCAGGTGGCGTGGTCGTAGTGTGCATCAGGGTGATCGAGTTTCTGCCCGCGGCGCAGCCGGCCGAGATTGCGCAGGAAGTCCGCGCTGTCCGCCTCGCCCACCAGGGTCATCGCCAGCAGGCCGTCGTCGAGCCGGGCCCCCGGGGCGACACACAGCCCCGAACCGATATAGCGACCGTTGGCGGCCACCAGGGCGAGGCAGGAGCCCCGCCAGTCCAGGCCCCGGTCCGAGCGGACCCGGAGGGGCTGGGGGCGGTAGGTGGCGAGGGTGGTCAGGACCGAGCGGAGGTAGTGCAGGTTACTGCCCAGCAGGCGCGGCCGGCGGCTCAGGTGCTGCACGCTTTTCGCGCCGACTCCGAGGTCCGCCGCATTGAGGAAGAAGTGTTCCGCCTGGTAGTCCTGGCTCGTGGTATAGCGCAGTGTGCCTACATCGACGCGCTGCCGGGAGTCGTGTTGCAGCAGGTGAACCAGCTCCGAAGTATCGCCGCGCAGGCCCAGCGAGCGGCACAGGTCATTGGCGCTGCCGTAGGCGAGGATGCCCAAAGCGGGGAGTTTCAGTCCAGGCTGATTCTGTTGCATGCGCAGGCAGCCGTTGAGCGCTTCGTTGATGCTGCCGTCACCGCCGGCAACAACCAGATAGTCGCACTCGAGGCAGGCGCGCGCCGCCAGTTCCACGGCCTGGCCAGCGCGCCGGGTTTCCAGCAGGGTGAGCGTCGCCTCGGGCAGGGCGCCGCGCAGGGTTTCCAGGGACTTCTGGAAGTGGCCCCGGCGGGTAATGTTGCCTTTCAGGATCAGCGTTATCTTCACCGCTCTCCCTGCGCCCTCAGGCGGCTTCGAACCGGATGACCCGGGAATCCCGCCGTGGCGGAAATTACTTGTTGGTGACTGCGTCGCTTCCCGGCGGAAAACCGCTGAGCACGATTGCCGCTACGCTGTCGTAACGCTCCTGGCTTTCGTCGGGCTTGCTCTTGAGTTTGCTCTGGGTGACGCTGCGCCATACGCTCTTTTCCAGTGCTGGATCGATCATGTCGATGATAAGAGTGCCCTCGGTGTAGTTGCTGACCCGTACATCGGTATTGAAACAGTCCCAGCAGCTGTAGCGCGCATAGCTGTTATAGCGGCCGTAGCCCACGCCGTAACTCATGCCATAGGTGGGCGTGTTGTAGGTACGCACGTCGGTCTTCTGCTGGGTCGCCAGGTGCCAGCTCAGCAGCAGGTCAGCCTCGGTGGCATTTTCCACCACAGTGTAGCCCTTGTTTACCAGGGTTTTCCGCAGGGCGCTGTAGATGCGGTCGATCTGCATGTCGCTGAGCTGCATGGGGTTATCGCCGGAAACATGGCTGGAACCCTCGTAGAAACCAATCTTTTCCACCGTGGCGAAATTGTAGTCCTGCTTGAAATCAACGACTGGTTTGGGGCCGCTCGCGCAGCCGGTGGCGAGTAGCGCGAACAAGGCGATTGCAGGGGCGAGCAGGAAACGACGAACAGATGCGGGCATGAAGACCTCCGGACAGGGATGCTGTTCAAGTTTAGTCAATTTTCCGCCCGGGGGCACTGTTCCCGGGGGTGCGCGGGCCGCGGCGAGTGTTTACACTCAGGCCAGTTCCAGCGAGGTTGAAACCATGCGATGGATTGTCTGCGCAGCCATTTTCCTGCCGTTGATCGCGGCGGCCGAAACTCCCGACGCCGGTGATATCATCCGTCGCGCCATGGACCATTACCGCGGCCTGACCTCGTACTCCGAGATGAGCATGACCATCCACCGTCCCGACTGGGAGCGCAGCATGAGCATGCGCGCCTGGAGTGAGGGCGATGACCACACCCTGGTACGGGTCGTCGCGCCGGCAAGGGATGCCGGGAACGCGACCCTGACTCTCGACAGCAACATGTGGACCTACACGCCCAAGATCAACCGGGTGATCAAGGTCCCCTCCTCGATGATGAGCCAGAACTGGATGGGCTCGGATTTTTCCAACCGGGATATCAGCAAGGACACCGCGATCATCGACCAGTACGACCACTCGCTGCTGGAAACCCGTGATATCGACGGGCACACCGCCTGGGTGATCCAGTCGATCCCCCACGAGGATGCCGCGGTGGTCTGGGGCCGCGAGGTGCTGGTGATTCGCGACGACTGGGTGCTGCTGGAGCAGCAGTTCTGGGACCAGGACAACGTGCTGGTAAAGGCCCTCAAGGCCGAGGAGATAAAGACCATGGGGGGGCGGGCGGTGGCCAGTCGCATGCGCATGGGCCCGGTAGATGAACCCGGCGAGTGGACCGAAGTGGTCACCGAGACGGTGTCCTTCGACCTGGCTATACCCGAGGGGATGTTCACCCTTTCCAACCTGCGCAATCCCCGCCAGTGAACCTGACCTGGGTCCTCGCCTGGCGCAACTTGTGGCGGCACCGCCGGCGAACCTGGCTGACGGTGGGCGCCATGGTGTTCTGCAATGTCCTGCTGATATTCATGATCTCCCTGCAACTGGGCAGTTACCAGATGATGATCGACAACACCCTGGCGCTGGCCAGCGGGCACCTGCAGGTCCAGCACCGCGATTATCTCGAGCGCCAGCGCATGCGGGATTCCATACCCGCCGTGAGTTCGCTGGCGCAGGACCTGCGTTCCAGCCTGCCGGCCCGCGGTGTGGCCGCCCGGGGGCAGGCCTTCGCCCTCGCCTCGAGTGATGAGCGCTCCTTCGGGGTACTGCTGACCGGGGTGCAGCCGGCCGAGGAGCCGCGGGTCTCCAGCCTGCCGGGCCTGGTGAGCCGGGGTCGCTACCTGCAGGCGGGTGACAGCGATGCCATCGTGCTGGGCGCCGTGCTGGCCCGCAACCTGCGGGTCGAGCTTGGCGGTGAAGTGGTCTTCCTCGGCAGCGGGCGCGACGGTTCGATCGCGGCGGGGGTGGCGACGGTGGTTGGCATCCTCGATACCGGCATACGCGACCTCGACCGCGCGCTGGCCCAGGTACCCCTCGGCTGGTTCCAGCAGGTCTTCGCCATGGGCGATGCGGGGCACGAGGTGGCGGTGCGACTGGAAAATCTCGAAGACGTTCCCGCGGCGGTGGCGGAGGCGCGGGCTCTACTTCCCGCGGATGAGGACCTCGTGGTCCTCGACTGGGACGCCCTGCAACCGGGCCTGCGCCAGGCCATCCAGTCCGACTTGACCAGCGGCTGGTTCATGTACGGCGTGTTGATCGTGCTGGTGGCCTTCAGTGTGCTCAATACCCAGCTGATGTCGGTGATGGAGCGCACTCACGAATTCGGTGTGATGCTGGCACTGGGCCTCGGGCCCGGCCGGCTGGCGCGGCTGGTGGCGATGGAAACCCTCCTGCTCTCGGTACTGGGCCTGACCCTCGGCCTGGTGCTGGGGGCCCTGCTGGTGGCCTGGCTGAACGTAGTGGGCTTTACCTACCCGGGCATGGACGAGTTGGCCGCACAGTTCAATATGCCGGAGCGCATCTATCCGCAGGTCAGCCTGCTGGCGATGACCTGGGGGCCACTGACGGTTTTCGCCTTCAGCCTGCTGGCGGCGATTTATCCGGCCTCGCGCCCCTACCGCCTGGAGCCCGTGCCGGCGATGAGGGCGGCGCAGTGAGCCGCGCCCTGGGAGTTAGCGCGCGTCTCGCCTGGCGCAACCTCTGGCGCAACCACCGGCGCACCCTGATCATGCTGCTGGCTATCGCCATAGGGGTCTGGGCGATGATTTTTATGTCCGCACTGATGCGCGGCATGACCGACCAGTTGCTGCGCAACGGGCTCGCGGACCTGCCCGGTGAAGTACAGATCCACGATCCCGCCTATCGCGACGACCCCAGTGTGGTGAACAGCATGCCCGCGCCCGCCGGCGAGTTGCTGGCGGCGCTGCAGCAGCCGCCGCTGGTCGGCTGGGCCGCCCGGGTGAGGGTGCCCGCGGTGATCGCCAGCGAACGGGAGAGCAGGGGCCTTACCCTGCTGGGCGTCGACCCCGGGCAGGAACGGGCCCTGGGTTCGCTTCCCGAGCGGATCGCACAGGGGCGCTTCCTCGAGAGTGCGGCGGACGATGGCATCGTGATCGGCGCCAGTCTTGCCGACAAACTTGAGACCGGGCTCGGCAAGCGAGTGGTCGTGATGTCCCAGGATCCCGACAACAACGTCGCCGACCGCGGCATGCGGGTGGTGGGGATTTTTCACGGCCGGCTCGAGGCGAGCGAGGAGCGCTATGCCTGGACCGGACGGGCGGTGTTACAGGACTTGCTGGGCATGGATGACACGGTTTCCGAGGTGGCGGCGACCGCGGATGATTACCGGCGCACGGGAGCCTGGGCGCCAGCCATCGCGGCGGCTGCCGGCAGCGGTATGGAAGTCCTGCCCTGGATGGAACTCGATCCCTACCTCGCCACCATGCTGCGGGTGCAGGACGGCTTCAGCATGATTTTCATGGTGGTGGTCTTCGCGGTGCTCTCCTTCGGGCTGGTGAACACCCTGGCCATGGCGGTGTTCGAGCGGGTGCGGGAACTGGGCCTGATGCAGGCGCTGGGCATGCGTCCCGGCACGATTCTCCTGCTGGTGCAGTTGGAGAGCCTCTATCTACTCCTGCTCGGGCTGTTGGCTGGCAACCTGCTCGCCTGGCTGTCCATTCGCCCCCTGCAGGACGGGATCGATCTCTCCGTCGTGGCTGAAGGCATGGAGATGATGGGGGTCGGCGCCATCCTGTACCCGGCGCTGGAAGCGCGGGACATGCTGTTTTCCACCGCGGTGGTCGTGGTGCTGGGTAGCCTGGCCACCCTGCTGCCGGCCTGGCGCGCGGCCCGGCTGGACCCGGTGCGGGCGATCAACAAGAACTGACGGAGCGTTTCCATGAGTACTGTGCAATGTCACCAGGTGTCGCGGATTTTCCGCCAGGGGGAGACCGAAGTCACCGGCCTCGACCGGGTTAGCGTCAGCATTGCTGCGGGCGAATTCGTCTGCCTTTCCGGGCCCTCGGGCTCCGGCAAGACCACCCTGCTCAACGTGATCGGTGCCCTGGACAGCGCGGACGAGGGCGAGGTGAGTGTCGCCGGCGAGCGCCTGGACTCGCTGTCGAAATCGGAACTGGCGGATCTGCGCCTGCGCCGTATTGGCTTCGTCTTTCAGGCCTACAACCTGATTCCCGTGCTCACCGCGCGGGAGAACGTCGAATTCGTGATGCAGGTACAGGGCATCCCCGCCGCCCGCCGCCACGCCATCGCCGACGAGGTGCTCCGCGCGGTGGGGCTGGTGGGGTTGGAACAGCGCCGCCCGGCACAGCTCTCCGGGGGACAGCAGCAGCGGGTGGCAGTGGCCAGGGCGATCGCCAGCGAACCGGCGCTGGTGCTGGCGGACGAACCCACAGCGAATCTCGACAGCCAGAGTGCGGCGCAACTGATGGACCTGTTCGAGAAACTCAACAGCGAACGCGGCATCACCTTCGTGATCGCGACGCACGATGTACGGGTGATGGCCTACGCGCGTCGCCTGTTGAAGCTGCGGGATGGCCAGGTCATCTCCGACGAGCAGCAGGAGCCGCAGTCCATGGCGGCACAGTAGTGCGCTGGCTCGGCCTCTTTCTGCTGCTGCTTGCCGCGCACTCCCGGGGAGACTTTCCGCTGCTGGACGGCGGCCACCTTAAAGGCCGCGGCCAGCTCGTCCACTATCCGGACGACAGTGTGTTCCGCGAGCCACTCGGTGCCACTGATACCGGCGCGGCGGGGGTGGCCCGGTTGCGCTTCGGCGCGGGAAGCGGGGCATTCACAGTGAACGCCGACTACCAGCTGATCGCCCAGTACGACGAGGCTGTGGGCCTGGGGGAGAGCGCGGGTATTGCTTACCCGGGCGGAAGGGCGCCGGATGACCAGCTGCGCTGGTGGGACCTCACCCACGTCATCGAGGAAGATGATGACTACCTGCTGCAACAGCGCCTCGACCGGCTGAATATCGCCTGGACCGGGGAAAAGGCCGTGGTCCGCTTCGGCCGCCAGGCGGTGAGCTGGGGCAACGGCCTGATCTACACCCCGATGGATTTTCTCAACCCCTTCGACCCCGCCGCAGTGGACACCGAGTACAAGGTCGGCGACGACATGCTCTACGCCCAGTACCTGCTGGATTCGGGTGACGACCTGCAGTTCGTCAATGTTCAGCGCCGGGATGCCGCCGGCGATGTCATTGCGGCAGTGAGTTCCTCCGCCCTCAAGTACCACGCCTTTGGCGCCAGTCGCGAGTTCGACCTGCTGTTGGCACAGCACTATGACGATACCGTGATCGGCGCGGGGGGGCTGCTCAATGTCGGTGAGGCGGTGCTCCGGGGGGACCTCGTATTGAGCGATAGCGAGACGGGCTGGGTTACCAGCCTGGTGGTGGACTGGAGCTGGTCCTTCGTCTGGGGCGGGCGCAATGTCAGCGCGGTGGGAGAGTACTTTTTCAACGGCTTCGGCCTGCGCGAGTCGGAGTACGCGGGGCTGGTCTCCAATCCCGTAGGCGAGCAGACAGCGTTATTGCAACGTCTCGCCCGCAGCGAACTGTTCACCATCGGCCGGCACTACGCCGCCGGCTCCCTGCTCCTGGAGTGGACGCCGCTTTTGAACTTCACCGGCAACCTGTTCTACAACCTCGGCGACGGCTCGACGCTCGCGCAAGTAGTGGCCCAGTGGGACGCGGCCCAGGACTGGCAGGTGCTGGGGGCGCTGAACCTGCCCCTGGGGCCGGCTGGCACCGAGTACGGCGGACTGCGGCTCGGCGAGGACCTCAGCCTGGCCCAGGGGCCCTCCCTGTTCGTACAGGTGGCCTGGTATTTCTAGCCAGGCCACCGCGCCAGGGCCTGTCTTAGCCGACGCCCAGCTCGTCCCGTGCCCGGGCGAGGTAGCGATGCAGGTTTTCCAGGGCGGGGTCGGGGCGGGCGTCGATCCAGCCGGAAAAGTTTTCGCAGGTGACCATGTCGATGTCGGCCAGGGTGGGGGTGTCACCGACCAGCCAGTCGCGTTCCGCTACGACCTTGTCCATGGCTTTCCAGGCCTCGCCAAGGCGGAAGCGGCCGCGCTCCGCCAGCGCAGGGATCTGGGAAATGGGCACCTGGCCGGGAAGGGCCCGGTTCTCGAATACCGGGTTCTCGTTGCGGAAGGCCTCGGCAATCGCCAGCAGGATGGTCAGGAAGAGGTTGTGATCCCAGCTGATGACCTGGGCGCGCTCGGTGGCGTTGGTGCCGAGCAGGGGCTTCTGCGGGAATTTCTCTTCCAGGTAGACGCAGATGCCGATGACTTCGTCCAGCAGGGTGCCGTCGTCCAGCACCAGCGCCGGCACGGTCATGGCGGGCACGATGGCGCGATATTCGTCGCGCATGTGCTGGGCTTTCATCAGGTCGATCTGCTCGGTCTCCAGGGAAATGCCCTTGTGCTGCATGAACAGGCCCAGGCGCATGGGGTTGGGGGCGGGGTCGAAGGTATAGAGCTTCATTGCGGGCAGCCTCGCTTGAGTCCGGTGAAGGGGAGAGGGGAATACTAGCCGAATCGCGCCGCGCTGCCAGCAGCGGGGCCGAGTTTTCCCGCACAGCATAAGTGGCTATAATGCGCGCCGAACTCGAAAAGGATTCCCGTGATGACCCGAATTGCTTTAACCCTGGCTTCACTGCTGCTGGCATTCTCCGCTGCCGCGGCGCAACTCTCCGACAAACAGCGTTCCGAAATCGAGGAGCGCATCAAGCCGATGGGCGAAGTCTGCCTGCAGGGCGACTCCAGCTGCGGCGGCGCCGCTGCCGCTGTCGCCAGCGGACCGCGCTCCGGGCAGGAGGTCTTCGACTCCGCCTGCATGGCCTGTCACTCCACCGGCGCCGGTGGCGCCCCCAAGATCGGCGACGTCGCCGCCTGGGCCGACCGCATCGCCAAGGGCATGGATACCCTGCACCAGCATGGCATTGAAGGTGTTCCCGGTACCGGCATGATCGCCAAGGGCGGTTGCATGAATTGCTCCGACGAGGAAGTCATCGCCGCGGTGGATTACATCGTCGAAAGCAGCCAGTAAGGGAATTTTCCCGGCCCACACCAGGCCGCGGTAGTAGTTCACTGCCGCGGCCTTTTCATTCTCGCGCGGAGGGAATCATGCGGGGTTAGACGACTAGCTGCTAGAATAGGGCAGGTAAATTCAGGAGTCAGAATATGCTGCGTCTCCTTTCATCCGCTGGCCTGCTACTTGTTTTGACCGCCTGCGGTGGGGAAGCGCCACCCGCACATGTACCCGAAGTGGTCGTCGATACCGTGCAGGAGGAGCCTTACCAGCCACGCCGGGAGTACGTCGGCCGCCTGCGGGCGCGTGACGATGTCGCCATCCAGGCCCGAGTCTCGGGCTACGTCCAGAAACGCGAATTTGTCGAAGGGCAGATTGTCCATGAAGGCGATGTGCTCTATACCCTCGACTCCTCCGAGTATGACGCGGCACTCGCCCGGGCCAGGGCGGAGCTGGCGGCGGCGGAGGCGGCCAGGGCGAATGCCGATCGCAACTATTCCCGCGGCAGCGAGCTACTGCCGAAAGGCGCCATCTCCCAGTCGGAAATGGACAATCTCACCGCCACCAAGCTGGACGCGGACGCGCGCCTGAAATCCGCAGAAGCGGCCGTGACCAGCGCGGAAGTCAACCTGGGCTACACCACCATCCGGGCACCGATTTCAGGGCGGATAGGCCGCAGTATTGCCAGTGTCGGCGACCTGGTGGGACCCTCTACCGGTGACCTGACGACCCTGGTGAGTATCGATCCCATCCACGCGGTGTTCACCATCAGTGAGGCGGCCTACCTGCGGGCGCTGAAAAACGATTTCGAGCAGGATTTTCCCAGTGAAAGCCTGCGCCGGCAGGAGGTCACCCTGGAGTTGTCCAACGGCCTGATCTATCCGGAAGTGGGCCGCCTCGATTACCGCTCCAACCGGATCGACCCGCAGACCGGCACCATGGAAGCCCGGGCCCTGATACCCAATCCCCACGCCCTGCTGATGCCCGGGCAGTACGTCCGCATCATCCTGCTGCAGCCGGATCTGGTGAACGGCCTGTTCCTGCCGCAGGCGGCAGTGCAGGCGGACCAACTCGGCAGTTTCGTGCTCGTCGTCTCGCCGGAGAACGTGGTGCAACGGCGCAACATCAACCTGGGTGAGCGCATGGATGACCTCATCGGGGTAACCGGTGATGTCGAGGCAGGGGACCGGGTGATCGTCCGCGGCCTGCAGCAGGTACGGGCCGGGATGACCGTGACAGTGCGCAGCCTCGAAACCCCCTCCAGTTGAGCCCCTGCCCATGAACGCCGGTTTTTTTATCCGCCGACCCAAGTTCGCCATGGTGGTGGCGATCGCCCTGACCCTGGCCGGCCTGCTGGCAATCAACACGCTGCCGATCAATGAGTACCCGGCAATCTCGCCGGTGAACATCATCGTCGCCGGCGCCTATCCCGGCGCCTCGGCGGAGGTCGTCGAGACCACGGTGGGGCAACCCATCGAGGACGCGGTCAACGGCGTGGAAGACATGATCTACATGAGTTCCAAGAGCGCCAACGACGGCAGCTATACCCTCACCGTGACCTTCAAGGTGGGCGCCGATGCCGACATGGCCCTGGTGCGGGTGCAGAACCGGGTCAAGCGGGCGGAACCCGCGCTGCCCTCGGAAGTGACGGCGGTGGGGCTGACCGTCGCTGAGCGCTCGCCCGACATGCTGAAGATCATCAGCTTCCAGTCGGTGGATGATTCGCTGGACTACAAGTTCATTTCCAACTACGTGAAGATCAACGTCGCCAGCGCGCTGTCGAGGGTCGACGGCGTGTCCTCCGTGGCCATTCTCGGCGAAGCGGATTATTCCATGCGCCTGTGGCTGGACCCGGACAAGATGGCGGCGCTCAAGCTCTCGGTACAGGACATCTCCGCGGCCCTGCGTGAGCAGAACGTGCAGGTGGCAGCGGGCAAGATAGGCGCCCCGCCCTTCGACGGCAACCTGCAGACCGAGTACACCCTGCGCACCCGGGGCCGCCTGCACGATGTCGAGGAGTTCGAGAATATCGTCCTGCGGGCCAGGGCGGACGGTTCGGCAATCTACCTGCGGGACGTCGCCCGGGTGGAACTGGGGCAGGCCAGTTACGATATCGTCGGCGAGACCGACGGCCGGCCCGCGGTCAACCTCGCCCTCTACCAGATGGCCAACGTCAATGCGCTGGAAGTGGGCGCGGCGGTGGACGAACTGGTGGCGAAGCTGTCGGAGAGTTTCCCCCAGGGCATGGAGTACAGCACCGGCTACGACACTACCCGCTACGTGGACGCCGCTGTCCGACAGGTGATCGAGGCGCTGTTCCAGGCGGTGGCCCTGGTTATCGCGGTGACGTTTATCTTTCTTGGCAACTGGCGCGCGGCGCTGGTACCGACCATTGCCATTCCGGTGTCCCTGGTATCGAGCTTCAGTGTGTTGATGCTGGCGGGCATGAGTATCAATACGATCACCCTGTTCGGGCTGATCCTCGCCATCGGCATCGTAGTGGACGACGCCATCCTGGTGGTGGAGAACTGCGACCGCCACATGCACGAGGATCCCGACATGTCCGCCTCGGATGCGGCGGAGACCACCATGCGCGAGGTGGGTGGGGCGATTATCGCCACCACCCTGGTATTGCTGGCGGTATTCGTGCCGGTGGCGCTGCTGCCGGGCATTACCGGCGTCATGTACCGCCAGTTCGCGGTGACCATCTGCGTGGCCGTGGTGTTCTCCTCGGTGGTGGCGCTGACCCTGAGCCCGGCCCTGTGCAGCCTGCTGCTGCGCAGCGGAGGCGGTAGCAAGGATGCGGCCTGGTACCGGCGCTTCAACCGCGGCTTCGGCGCGCTCACCTCACGCTATGACCGCGGCGTGGGCTGGGTGCTGCGGCGCCTGCGCCTGGTGGTGCTGATTTTCCTCGCCTGGATGGGGGCGACCCTGTTCGGTTTCGCCACCACGCCAACCGGCTTTGTGCCGGCGGAGGACAAGGGGGTGATGTTCGTCAACGTGCAATTGCCCGACGCCTCTTCGCTGACCCGCACCCGGGCGGCGATGGACAAGGTCACAGCCATCCTTGCAGCGGACCCGGCGGTGGAGTCGGTTACCGCGGTGACCGGTTTCTCCATCCTCTCCGGCGCCCACGCCAGCAATGCGGGCACCATGTTCGTAGTGCTCAAGCCCTGGGACGATCGGCAGGATGCCGCTCTCAGCGTCTTCCAGCTCACCCGGCGGATCAACTACGCCGCCCTGCTACAGGTGCCGGAGGCGCAGGTCTTCGCCCTCGCGCCGCCGGCGATCTCCGGTGTCGGAGCGGTGGGTGGCCTCGAGATGATGTTGCAGGATACCCTCTCCCGCTCGCCGCAGGAGATGGCCAGCACCCTCAACAACCTGGTCATCGAGGCCAACCAGGACCCGGCGCTGACCGCGGTGTTCAGCCCCTTCCGTGCCAATGTCCCGCAGTATTTTGTCGATATCGACCGGGTCAAGGCGAAGAACCTGGGTGTGTCACTGACGGAAGTTTTCGCGACCCTGCAGGCGCAGATGGGCTCGCTGTACATCAACGACTTCAACAAGTTCGGCCAGACCTACCAGGTGGTGATGCAGGCGGAGTCCAGCTATCGCTCGGACCTCGACGACCTCGATCGTTTTTACGTGAAATCCGAGTCCGGCGAGATGGTGCCGCTGAGCGCCCTGGTCACCACCCGGCCGGTCCTGGGTCCCGATGTCCTCAGCCGCTTCAACCTGTTCCGCGCCGCGTCGGTGCAGATGACCGTACCCCCCGGTTTCAGCAGTGGCGAGGCGATGGCGGCGATGGACGCGCTGGCGGACCGTGTACTGCCCCCGGGTTACACCCACGAGTGGACCGGTATGGCCTACCAGGAACGCCAGGCGGGGAGTTCGGCAATGTACGCCTACCTGCTGGCGCTGCTCTTCGTCTATCTCTTCCTGGTGGCCCAGTACGAAAGCTGGTCGATCCCCTCTGCCATTATCCTGGTGGTACCCATGGCCATCGGCGGTGCGCTGATGGCGCTCAACCTGGTGGGTGCCGCACTCAACCTTTATGCCCAGATCGGCATCGTGCTGCTGATCAGCATGGCGGCGAAAAACGCCATCCTGATCGTGGAGTTCGCACGCTCCCGGCGGGAAGAGGTTGGCGACGGCATCCTCAAGGCCGCCCGCGATGCCGGGCGCCTGCGTTTTCGCGCGGTGTGCATGACGGCCCTGTCTTTCATACTCGGCATCCTGCCGCTGGTTTTCGCTTCCGGCGCCGGCGCCTACGGCCAGCGCGCTCTCGGTCTCACGGTTTTCGGCGGTATGCTGGCGGCGCTGCTGGTGGGCACCCTGTTCATTCCGGGCTTCTACGCCATCATCCAGACCTGGCGGGAGCGGATCAAAAGCCGTCTCGGCATGAAAGTCCCCGACTCTCCCCGCTAAATCTCCCACAAGCTCAGTATGGCGTCTCCCCTGTGGGAGCCCGCTCCGCGGGCGAAAGCCATCGCTCACAGAGTGAGCTCCCACAAGCCCGGCCCGGCGCGCTCTTTCCTGTGGGAGCCCGCTCCGCGGGCGATCTACACCCAAATCGCGTCCCAATGGGAGTAACAACTGACTCTTGCCACGAGTCCCGCCCTGCAAGGGTTAGCAATGATATAGCGTGCGCAATCCTTAACCTCCGTTTCCCGGCGCAAGGCATAATCATGAAAACCCTTCTGCCACACTGGGCCCGGTCGGCCGCGCTGTAGGTTGATTCTGCGTGTAGAGTGGCTCTTGACGAAGCGAACCACTTTATCGAGTTCCTGTTCCGATCGAAGCTGCATCAGCCAGTGCAGATGGTCTGGCATCACAACGAACGCAAGTGTTTTGGCCGATACCTCTGCCGTGCGGAGTACTTGTATGACAGTCCTGGCCGAGGCGAAGTCCTGGAGTAGTTTTCGCCGTTGCTCGCATACGGTGGTGACCAGATAAATCTGGTTCGGAATCGACCGGCGCCCTGAGCGGAGCCGATGGCTGGATGGGGAGGGATAGTTCATGCCTATGGCTGAATTGGTTTTGTCATAACCAGAATAGGGTTTCCCCGGTTTTTAACGAAAGGCATGATTTCAATCCAATCCGGGCGCGACCTACCTCCCTGTGGGAACTCGCTCCGCGGGCGATATCCCCATCGCTCACAGAGTGAGCTCCCACAAGCCCGGTCCGGCGCTCTTTCCTGTGGGAGCCCGCTCTGCGGGCGATATCCCCATCGCTCACAGAGTGAGCTCCTACAGGGCGTGGATTTGGGCTACACTGGCCGGCTGTTGTCTCACCACTGCTGTACACCCGTGAACGATCTCAATCCCAGACAGCGCGAAGCCGTGCGCTACATCGATGGCCCGCTGCTGGTGCTCGCCGGCGCGGGCTCCGGCAAGACCAGCGTGATCACCCGCAAGATCGCCTACCTGGTCGAAACCTGCGGCATCCGCGCCCGGCATATCGCCGCGGTCACCTTCACCAACAAGGCCGCAAGGGAGATGAAGGAGCGGGTCGGGAAATTGCTGGGCAGCGGCAATAGCGAGGGGCTGACGGTCAGCACCTTCCACCAGCTCGGCCTGAACATCATCCGCCGGCAGCGGCGCGACCTGGGCCTGAAGGCCGGCTTCTCGATTTTCGACAACCAGGACAGCCAGGCCCTGATCCGCGACCTGCTGATCCAGGAGCACGGCTCAGACGGCGACAAGGCCGCGGAAATCGCTCATCGTATTTCCCAGTGGAAAAACGACCGCGTCCTCCCCGAGGAGGCGGTGGCAGCGGCAAGGGGGCCAGCGGACACCCTCTGCGCCCAGGCCTACCTGCGCTACCAGCGCGCCCTGAAGGCCTACAACGCACTCGATTTCGACGACCTGATCCTGCTCCCCACTCTGCTCTTCGAGGAACACCCCGAGATCCTCGAGCGCTGGCAGGAGAACCTCCACTACCTGCTGGTGGACGAGTACCAGGACACCAACACCAGCCAGTACCTGCTGGTCCGACAACTGGTGGGGCTGCGCGGCGGGCTGACCGTGGTGGGGGACGACGACCAGTCGATCTACGCCTGGCGCGGCGCCCGGCCGGAAAACCTCGCCCAGCTGCAGCAGGATTTCCCCGGCCTGCGCATCGTCAAGCTGGAGCAGAACTACCGTTCCACCGGCCGAATCCTGCGTGCCGCCAATACCCTGATCGCCAATAACCCCCACGTCTTCGACAAGCAGTTGTGGAGTGAGCTGGGGCCCGGCGAGGCCCTGCGGGTGATCCAGTGCGCCGACGAGCAGGACGAGGTGGAGCAGGTGGTCGCGGAAATCTTCGACCACAAGCTGCGCAAGTCGGGCCGCTTCGGTGACTATGCCGTGCTGTATCGCGGCAATCACCAGTCACGCCTGCTGGAACTGGCCCTGCAGCGGCAGCAGGTGCCCTACCACCTCTCCGGCGGCACCTCCTTCTTCGCCCGCAACGAAGTGAAGGACATCATGGCCTACTTGCGCCTGCTGCTGAACGAGGGTGACGACAACGCTTTCTTGCGTATCGCCAACGTCCCCCGCAGGAAACTCGGCACCGCCACGCTGGAAGCACTGGGTGAATTCGCCACCGAATCCCATTGCAGCCTGCTCGAGGCGATCGGCCGCATCGACAGCGGCCGCATCAATGAGGGCGGCCTGAATCGCCTGCGCGAATTCCGTCGCTGGCTCGACGGCCTGCGCCGGTCGGTGGAGGGTGGGGACGGCATCGCCGCGGTACGCCGCCTGATCCGTGAGATCGACTACCAGGACTGGCTCCGCGCGCAGGCTTCCAGCGACGATGTGGCCGACCGGCGTATGGCCAACGTGGACTTCCTGGTGGACGGCCTGCAGCGGGTGATGAGCGAGGACGAGATCGGCCTGGACGAGGCGATCGCGCGGATGGTCCTGCGCGACCTGCTGGAACAGCAGGATGAGGAGGAAAAAGGGCCGGACAGCGTCCAACTGATGACCCTGCACGCCTCGAAGGGGCTGGAGTTTCCCCATGTCTACATCATCGGCATGGAGGAAAACCTGCTGCCTCACCGTAGTAGTGTGCAGGAAGGCAACCTCGATGAGGAGCGGCGCCTTGCCTACGTGGGTATTACCCGGGCCCGCCAGACCCTGACCATGACCATGGCCAGGCGTCGGCGCCAGTTCGGCGAGGACGTGCCCTGCGAGCCGAGCCGCTTCCTCGACGAATTGCCGCCGGAGGACCTGCGCTGGCAGGGGCGCGAGGATGACGATCCCGAGGACAACACCCGGCGCGGGCAGGAAACGCTGGCGGGCTTGAAAGACCTTTTCGCCTGACCACGAAGGCCCGGGACCTGTAGGAGCTCACTCTGTGAGCGATGCTTTTCGCCCGCAGAGCGGGCTCCTACAGGGGGCGTGCCCCACCCGGGTCTGGATTGGTGTGGGGAGGTTGACGTCGACTGGCAGAAACCGGATGATCTCTACCCCCTCCACGAGGTGTCCTTCATTCCCGAAGCGTTCTGAGGTTTACGATGAACAGTGAGCAAACTCTGCCTGAAAGTCAGGAATCCGCCCCCACAGTCGCGACCCGTCCGCTGGCCCGAATCCTCGGGTCGGTGATGGATGTCGGCAGGGTGATCCTGAACCGGCGGGGGCTGATCAGTTCCCCGGGCCTGACAGCGGAAAAAGCCCTGCTCGAGGAATGCCGGGAGTTGCTGCACCACCGGGGCGAAGCTTCGGGCCTTGCCCTGGCGCGGGATATTCTCAACAAGTACCAGGAAGCGGGGGAGGACGATCGCCTGGCTTTCTTCCGCGGTCTTGCCAGCGACTACGAGCCCGATGCGGCAGCGGTGAAGGACGCGGCATCGGCCTATGTTGGCGACCCTTCGCGCAAGCACTTCCAGAATCTCAACAAGGCCATGGAATCGCCCCGGCAGAAGCTTTTCCGTCGCCTGAACATGGCTCCGGGCGGTACCGGTATCCTGGTCAAGATGCGCGAGCACATCATCGACCTCGAACGCGATTACCCTGAGCTCAAGCCAGTGTCCCACGACCTGCGGCAGTTGTTTGTCTCCTGGTTCAACAAGGGCTTCCTCGAGCTGCGCCACATCGACTGGAGCGCGCCGGCACTGGAACTGGAGAAAATCATCGCCTACGAGGCGGTGCACGAGATCAACGGCTGGGACGACCTGCGCAGCCGCCTGCGGGACGACCGCCGCTGTTTCGCTTTCTTCCACCCCGCCATGGAACACGACCCGCTGGTATTCGTCGAGGTGGCGCTTACCGATAAAGTCCCGGGCGCCATCGCGCCGCTTCTGGACCAGTCCAGGGAAATGCTGCCCAGCAGCCAGGCCAATACAGTGGTGTTCTACTCCATCAGCAACTGCCACCGCGGCCTGGCCGGGGTTTCCTTCGGCAACTTCCTGATCAAGAGCGTGGTGGGTGAATTGAAGCAGGAGATGCCCTGGCTCAAGCAGTTTGTCACTTTGTCCCCCATTCCCGGATTCCGGCGCTGGCTGCAGAAGGCTGACATCGATGGCCTGGTGAGCGAGGAGATGGTGAGCAAAGTGCGGGCACCGATCGGCCGTGTGGTGGAATCCGATATCAAGGAAGCGCTGGTCAAGCTCTGCGCCCATTACCTGGTGGTGGAAAAGTCCGGCGATCTCGCCAAGGACCCGGTGGCGCGCTTCCACCTGGGTAACGGTGCGCGATTGCACCGGCTGCACTGGGGTGCCGACCTCACTGTAAAGGGGCGCGAGCAGTCTGCAGGGATGATGGTCAATTATCTTTATGATCTCGACAAGATTGAGGAGAATCATGAAGCTTATTTTGACCAGGGGGTTATCTCTGTGTCGAAGACGATCACCAGTTTGCTGAACTGATTGGGGGGGTATCGCCCGCGGAGCGGGCTCCCACAGGTTTCGGTTGGAGTGCTAGCCCTGTAGGAGCTCACTCTGTAAGCGATGGGTTTTAGCCCGCGGAGCGGGCTCCCACAGGTTTCGGTTGGAGTACTAGCCCTGTAGGAGCTCACTCTGTGAGCGATGGGTTTTAGCCCGCGGAGCTTGCTCCCACAGTGGCGCGCGGGTTCTCACGGTGTTAAGGGGGTTCCTGCACGGGAAGCGTGAGCGCATATCCCCCGTGCAGGATCTGTCTGGGCCTACTATGCTTTTGCTCTCCCCTGGCAAGCGGAATATCGATGGCACTGGCCCACGCAATCATGACGGCTTTGTTGGACGCGGACTTGTCCGGGTCTGAACTGTCGCGTGATTTCGAGACATCGCTCGGGCTTTTCTGGCAGGCCACTCACCAGCAGATCTACCAGGAACTGCACAAGTTGGCGGACAAGGGCTGGCTCAATCGCCGGGAGGTCCAGCAAAGCGGCAAGCCCAACAAGATTGTCTACGGCATGACCAAGGCCGGGCGCGAGGCCCTGGCCCAGTGGGTGTTCGGTAGTACGCGCGCGCAGGCGGCGAAGGACGAATTGCTGCTGAAGCTCTATAACCTCGACGAGAGCAACGCCGAACACCTGGCCGCAGAGATTACCGCGCGTCGTGACGAGATGATGCGCAGGCTTTATCTCTACGAGAAAATCCGCCGCACCCACTATGCCTTTCCGCGAGAACTGCCAACGCGACACAAAGGCGTCTACCTCGCCCTGGCCGCCGGTATTCGCCAGGGCGAACAGTATCTCGCCTGGTGCGACGAGGCCCTGGAACTGCTCGCCAGCGTGGAGGCCTGAGGCCGCCTGGTCCCGGGACTGCCGGCTTGTTTACAGTCAGGCTTTTTTACACGCACGGGAGCCGGGGTACTGCGCGGGGTACTGCGAAAGCGGAGAAATATTGGCGACATGGCGCTTGGGGCTTGCACCCCGGGGCTTCTCCCTAAAGAATAGCGGCAGCTAAATTCTCGACAGGGCATACCTATGCAAGTGGTGATAATCGGGGCGGGCTATGTCGGCCTGGTATCGGGGGCCTGCTTCTCCGAATTCGGCGCCAACGTGGTTTGCGTCGATCTCAACGCGGACCGGATAGAGGCTCTGCAGGCGGGTCGGATACCCATTTATGAGCCCGGACTGCAAAGCCTGGTGGCCCGGAACTGTGAGGCGGGACGTCTTCACTTCACCACTGATCTCGCCTCCGCAGTGGGCGGGGCCGACCTGGTCTTTATCGCCGTCGGCACCCCGACCCGGCGGGGTGATGGCCACGCAGACCTCGGCTATGTCTATGCGGCTGCGAAAGATATTGCGGCGCACCTGAGTGGCTATACCGTGATCGTGGACAAATCCACCGTGCCGGTGGGAACAGCAGCCCAGGTGCGGCGGATCATCGCCGAGGCCAATCCGGAGGCGGATTTCGATGTCGCCTCGAACCCCGAGTTCCTGCGCGAAGGCGCGGCGATCGGAGATTTCATGCGCCCGGATCGTGTCGTCCTCGGGGTCGAGAGCGAACGTGCCGAGCGACTTCTTCGCGAACTTTACCGTCCCCTCAACCTGATCGAAGCGCCGATCGTGGTCACCGACCTGGAAAGTGCGGAGTTGATCAAGTACGCGGCCAACGCCTTCCTCGCCACCAAGATCAGTTTTATCAATGAGATTTCACAGCTCTGCGAAGCGGTGGGCGCCGACGTTCACGCAGTTGCCAAGGGCATGGGGCTGGACGGCAGGATCGGCAAGAAATTCCTCCACGCGGGGCCGGGCTACGGCGGTTCCTGTTTCCCCAAGGACACCCTGGCGCTGGTGCGTACCGCCCAGGAATACGGTGTCTCCTCGCGGATCGTGGAAGCCGTGGTGGAAGTGAACGCGGCGCAGAAGGCGCGCATGGTGCAGAAAATTCGCCAGGCCCTCGGCGGCAACGAATCGGGCAAGCGTATCGCGGTTCTCGGCCTGACCTTCAAGCCGGAGACAGATGACATGCGCGATGCGCCATCACTGTCCATCCTGCCACCCCTGGTCGACAAGGGCGCTGATATTGTTGCCCATGATCCGCAGGGAGCCGCCGAGGCGAAGGCGATGCTGCCGGGAGCGGTCAGCTACGTCGATGATATTTACAGCGCAATCGACGGGGCCGATGCACTGGTCCTGATGACGGAATGGAATGCCTATCGCGGCCTCGATCTCGAGCGGGTGAAATCCCTGATGCGCGGCAACGCTTTCATTGATCTGCGCAATGTCTACGAGCCGGATGTGATGCGTGCGGCGGGCTTTAATTACACCTGTGTAGGCCGCTGAGAATATGCGGTGCCGCGAACCGGCACCGCGGGCTGAGTTCTGCCAGGCCTAGGCCTGGGCTGTGTGCGCAGCCTGGTTGCGCCGGGCGCGGGCGGCGCCCAGGCCGCCAAGTGCGGAGAGGAACAGCCACGCACTGGCGGGCAGCGGCACAGGGGCCGGCGTAAAGACTTCCATCGAGGCGAAGGCCACCACCGGCACGGGCTTGGTCAGGCTCTGGTAGCGCACCGTGTAGTCGGTCAGTTCCAGTTCTTCCAGCGGCGAGTTCATGTGAATCGTGAATTCGAAGAGCAGGGGACCATCGCCATCCAGTGCCCCGTCGCCACCGCCGCCAGTACAGTTTTCGCCGATTGAATTCTTCAGGCAGTAATCAAGGGTGCCGCCGCCGGGCAATTGGCCGCTGGCCACGTTGCTGAAACCGCCCGTTGCGCTGCTGCCGAGAATGTCCAGGAGCCCCGAGGTATTGAAACCTGCGATGGAAATACGTGAACCAAAGGACGACGTGTTTTCCAGTGAGCCGGAGAAGGTCCAGGAGGCGCCGGCGTCGCCGATCGCCGTGAGTTCGTAGATAGTCGTCGCCGTCAGTCCGCCCGAACCGGTGTAGTCGACGGTGACAGTATCGCCGATCGTTGAAAAGGTGGCCGGGAAGGCTTGTGCGGAAAGGCCGAGGAGGCCGGCGGTGATCAGGTGCTTCACGGTGGATAAACGCATTGCTTGAAACTCCTTGTAATTTGGGAATTATCGTTTCCGTAACGATCGCGAGGAATAGCGATTATTCTCCTACATAATAGTCCACAAAAATACAGGACTGTGAACCGTGTCGCATATTTGATGCCCGATTGACCCAAATGAGTGTGTATTCTTAGCGGATGGTAGGCAAAAACGCGCGTCAGGAAATTTTACACTCGGGCGCCCGCGATCTGGCCCGGGAGGCGAAAACGCCCGCTTGAATGGCGTTTTTGCTGGACGATTTTCCAATCGGCGTGCTTTTTGCTTTAACAACTTTCTGATATGCGGGAACAACCAATAATAAGCAATCGCATCGGACCAGAAGGACCTCGGGATACATGGATGCAGTACTGATCATACTTTTGCTCATGGGGATTTGTTCAATCACACTGGCCCTCTATATTCTCGCCGACGCCAAACGAGGCTATGGCAAGGACGGGCGCGACCTCCACGGAATGCTGGGGGCCGCGGGGCCCCGCTACCGGGAACGCAGCAAGCGCGATCGCCGCAGCGGCCAGGCAGTTAATTTCCCTTTGTTGGTGGATGGGGTTTTAATCCGCGAAGATAGGCGTAAACTCCCCGACAGGCGTCAGCCCGTTCTCGCGTAAGCGCTGGTTCATATCCCCGGGCCTATCGGCCACCGGGGGCCTCATGTCCAGCGTGCGTGAATCAATAATAATACCGCCCGCTGTCGAGGTGATCTCGCATCGATATTTATATGCTCAGTTATGGTTCCGCCTGGCTGGCTTATTCCGTACTTGGGATAGGCCTCAGCCTGCGTTGGCGCAACCGCGCGATCAGCATCTCCGCGCTGATCTGCGTTTCACTGACTGCAATCTGGGGCGCGGTGGTCGCCCTTGGCACCCAGCTTGACTATCCCCCGGTAAAACTTATCCAGGTGGCGGAAGCCACGCGCAACGGCGCCTGGATGTTCCTGCTTTACAACATGTACGGGCAGCGTCTCGCCGGTACGGGCCGCTTCTTTTCCACGCGGCGCTGGCTGCCCTGGTTCTTCGCCGGCATCTGCCTGATGACGATCCAGATGTTCGCCGGCGACTGGTTGGTCGAGGAATTCGGTTACCCCGTTTCCCTTTCCAACACCTTCACTTACCTGATGTGGCTGGGCTTCAGCCTCGGCACCCTGGTGTTGCTGGAACAGGTCTTCCGCCTGAGTACCCCCGCGGAACGCTGGCGCCTGAAATACCTTTTCCTCGGGCTGGGTTTCATCTACGTCTTCGACTTCCTGATGTACACCGAGGGCCTGATCCTCCGCCACATCAACCCGGCGATGTGGGAGGCGCGCGGCGCTATCGTCGCCTGTACCGCGCCGCTGCTGGCGATTTCTATCCTGCGCAGCGAAAAGCGCAGTCCCGAGGAGCAGGTTTCACGCCACGTCGTTTTCCACACCCTGACCCTGCTGCTCGCCGGCGTCTATCTGATTTTCATAGCCTGTGTCGCATTCGCGATCAACGTTTACGGCGGCACCTGGGGTGGGGTCCTGCAGATTACCTTCCTCTCCGCCAGCGGCATGGCCTTCCTCTCGGTGGTATTGTCCACCCGCGTGCGGGACATGCTGCGCGTGTGGATGAGCAAGCATTTCTTCAGCTATCGCTACGACTATCGGCGCGAATGGCTGGACTTCACCCAGGCCCTGGCGGAAGGCGCCAATTCAACGCCGACCGCGATAACCCAGGCCATGACCAAACTGTGCGGAAGCCCGTCCGCGCTGTTGTGGATACGCTCGGACAGCGGCGATTTCGAACTGGTCGAGAACTGGCAGATGGAAGATCCGGGTTTGACCTGCGACTTCGGCGCCCTGCCCGCCTGGCTGGAGCGGACGGGCTGGATACTCGATTTCAATGAATGGCGGGAATACCGGGAAGTGTACACCGACCTGGCCCTGCCGCCGGAAATTGAATACATGCCCAGGGCCTGGTTGATCGTTCCCCTGATGTTCACAGAGCGACTGCAGGGCATCCTCCTGATGACTGAACCGGACGTCGTGCCGGAAATGAACTGGGAAGACCGCGACCTGCTCAAGGTGGCGGGACGCGCCGCGGCGACCCACCTGGCGCGCTTCCAGGCGCACGCGGCGCTGGTGGAACTGCGCCAGTTCGAGGCATTCAACCGGCTCTCGGCCTATGTTGTCCACGACCTGAAAAACATTCTTGCCCAGCAGTCCCTGATCCTCTCCAACGCGCACCGGCATCGCGACAAGCCGGAATTCATCGACGATGTATTCGAGACTATCGAGAACTCCGTGCAGCGTATGACTCGCCTGATGGCGCAAATGCGCAGCGGGATGAGGGGCGTGAAGGTTGAGACCGTCGAGCTAAGCGGCGTGCTGGCACAAGTGGTCAAGAACAAAAGTGCGGTGCAACCGCGCCCGCGTATGGTAAAACCGCGGCGGGATTTTTTCGTCGATGGCGACGAAGAACAACTACTTACGGTTTTCGGGCACCTGGTGCAGAATGCCCAGGATGCAACTTCTCCTTCCGGGCTGGTGACCATCAGTTTCCGGGAAGTGGAGAGCAAGGTAGAGGTCCTGATCAAGGATACCGGTGTGGGAATGGACAAGGAGTTCATCAAGAACCGCCTGTTTACGCCCTTTGATACAACCAAGGGATTGACCGGCATGGGGATTGGCGTAGTGGAGAGCCGCGATTATATTCGCAGTCTGCATGGCGACATTCATGTGCGCAGTAAGCCCGGCGTAGGCACTTGCTTTACTGTGGTGCTACCATGTGCCACGCAATCGTACGTGTCCAGGCTAGAGGGAACTGAGGAAGCTGTCGTTGGCAAATAAAAAAAATACACTACTTGTAGTAGAAGATGATCGGGGCCTCCAGAACCAGTTACGCTGGGCGTTTGAAGATTACGAGGTATTACTGGCCGGGGATCGTAGCGAGGGCATAGCAATGCTGCGGCGCGAGCAGCCCGGTGTGGTGCTGCTGGACCTCGGCCTGCCGCCGGATCCGGGCGGGGTCAGCGAAGGCCTCGCCACCCTGCAGGAAATTCTCACCCTGGCGCCGGAGACGCGGATTATCGTGATCACCGGCGATAACGATCGCGCCAACGCGATCGAGGCGGTGAGCCTCGGTGCTTACGACTTCTACCAGAAACCGGTTGACCCGGATGTGCTCGGGCTCATTGTGGAGCGTGCCTATCGCGTCTACGAGTTGGAGGCGGAGAACAAGCGCCTGCAACTCAACCAGCGCGAGTCGCCCCTGGAAGGCGTTATCGCCAGCAGCCCCCAGTTACTGGAAGTATGCCGTCTCGTCGAGCGGGTTGCGCCCACTGACGTGACGGTGCTGCTCCTCGGCGCCAGTGGTACCGGCAAGGAGCGCTTCGCCCAGGCGATTCACGCCCTGAGCGCCCGGAGCGACCGGAAAATCGTTGCGATCAACTGTGCGGCGATCCCGGAGAGCCTCCTCGAGTCGGAGCTCTTCGGCCATGAGAAGGGCGCGTTCACCGGTGCGACCTCGCAGCATATCGGCAAGATCGAGCGCGCCGATGGCGGCACGCTCTTCCTCGATGAAATTGGAGACCTGCCCCATGAACTGCAGGCCAAGCTGCTGCGTTTCCTGCAGGAGCGGGTGATCGAGCGGGTAGGGGGGCGCAAGGAGATTCCGGTAGACACCCGGATAATTTGCGCTACCCACCAGAATATCCAGCAGATGATCGACGACGGGCGCTTCCGCGAGGACCTGTTCTATCGCATCAGCGAAATCACCGTGAAGATTCCCCCGCTGCGTGATCGCGAGGGCGACGCCATCCTGCTCGCCAAGTCCTTTGTCGAGCGTTTCAACGAAGAAATGGGCGGCCCGAGGCGCAACCTCGGCAAGGACGCAATGGCGGCGATCGAATCCTACGCCTGGCCCGGAAATGTCAGGGAACTGGAAAGCAAGATCAAGCGCGCCATGATTCTCGCGGACAGTGGCCAGATCACAGCCAACGACCTGGAGTTGGTGGATGTGGAAGGCGAGCCCATGCCAATCAACCTGCGGCAGGTACGCGAGGACGCGGAGCGCAGGGTCGTCCACCGGGCGCTGGTGCAGTGTGACTACAATATCAGCGACGCCGCGCAGGTGCTGGGTGTAACCCGGCCGACGCTCTACAAGCTTATCGAAAAGTACCAGTTGCGCTCCTGACAACTTGCCCCTCGTGTGGTGATCACCACACTTTCCCTTCCTGATTGCGCGCTTCATCCTGAAGCGTCGCACTCAGTTCTGTTCCGATTGCCAGTCGCTCTACGAGCTTTTACCCGGGTGAAGTCCTGAAGCATTTTTCATAAAAAAGTGTAAAAAAAACTGACATTTCTGGAAAGCAAAAGTCTCACGAGAGGCAGTAAATAATCTGAAAATCCAGCAGGAATTTCCACAAAATCAGTTATTCATACCGGAAAGTTCGAAGCAGCCGAGCAGTGTAAAAAAAACTGAATGGCGCTCTTGCCGACACTATTTTTTTAATTTATGCAGGGTATTTTTGAGACACGGTGTATTGATTGACCACCCTATTGGTCATACACTTGCTTGACGATTTGTACCCAGTCAACTGCATTAGGCCAATGGGTGGCGCAAGCATCCGGTCGGGTAACTTGTCTGAGGTTCGATCCGTTAATAATAAAATACCAGTTAGTGGCCCTGGGATATCCGCTTATTCCTCGCCACGAAGTTTGGGGCAGTATCATGATGATAAAACGGGCATTTGGTGTTCTTCTAATCGCCGCTTTCGCAGGCATTGCCAGCGCCGCGACACCAGGCACATATAAAATCAACCCGGGTGACATCCTGGAAGTGTTCGTCTGGAACGAGGAAGCACTTACCCGCGAGGTCAGGGTGCGTCCCGATGGCTTTATCAGTATCCCGCTGGTTGGCGAGATCGAAGCCGGCGGCAAGACGCCCAGCGAAGTCGCTGCTGCGCTGTCAGAGTCACTGGGTGACTACATCAACAACGAACCGGTAGTCACGGTTTCCCTGCGCGCGCTCGACGGCAACCTGGTATACGTGCTTGGCAAGGTGAACCGGCCAGGGGCTTTCCCGGTTATCGCACCTGTCGACGTCGCGCAGGCACTCGCCTGGGCTGGTGGCCTGAACTCCTTCGCTGATGAGGGAGATATCCAGGTACTGCGCAGGGACGCCGACGGCAAGCAGTCCGCAATGCCTTTTGATTATGCTGCGGTCAAGAACGGCAAGGATCTCGAGACCAACATCATCCTGCAGAGCGGCGATGTTGTTGTAGTTCCCTGAAGCCATGGCCACAAATCGCCAGCCTGTATTCCTCGCGTTAATTGCGGCGCTTGCGGCCAGCCACGCAATTGCGGCGGAGACATCTATCGAGAGTACCGTCGGCTTGCAGTTTGAGTTCGACGATAATATCCGGGTCACCCCGAAGAACCGTATCGAACTTTCCGGCTGGGTGCCTCGCGCAGGGGTGACGGGTACCTGGGCAACGCGGCGCTTCAGGGCCGAGTCCACGCTCAACCTCTCATCCGAGATTTACGACCATACCAGTACCACGTATCTTGCCCCGGGGCTGGCTGAGCCCGAGGCCGAGGACTTCAACAGCGACAACCAGGATTTGTCCGCCAACCTTGCCTACGATTGGGAGCGGCATACGCTCTCCCTCTTCGGGCAGTATCGCCGCGACAGTACGCTCAACACCCAGTTCCTGGATACCGGTCTCGGTGGGCTCGGTGAAATCGAGGGAGCGAGCCGGGTGGAAGATCTCGCGTTTCGCCCCGAATGGGATTGGCAGATTACCCAGCGACAGGAACTGGTCACTACCTTGCAGTGGCTGGATAAGGACTACGACAGCGAGTTCTATTCCGACTACCAGTACAGTTCCGCGAATATCGCCTGGAGTTACCTGCTGAATGAGCGCCTGCATATCCAGGTCGTTCCCCGGTATTCCTTCTACGAAAGCCGTACCCGCAATAGTGTGGAATCGACCACCTACGGACTCGAGGCCGGTGCCCTGTGGGCTTATACCGAAAAGCTGTACCTGAATGTCTTGCTCGGTGCTACCGAGGTGAGTACTGAAGTCGATGGCGGCTACTACACATTCGATTTCGAGAATTTCCAGATTGTCTTCGTGGAGTACGAGAAACAGACGAGTAACGGGTTCACCGGGAACATCACGGTGGATTACGAGGAGGAATCCTACAACCTGAAGTTCGACGTGTTTTCGCGCTATTCGCCCAGTGCCGATGGCGGGCTGAGGGAAGATACCCAGGCCCGGATTACCTGGAAATGGAATCCGATGCAGCGGATGCGTATCAACATCGATACGCGTTACGGCTGGTCGAAGGACGCCAATTCCCTGACGGATCGAGAGCGTGAATACGGCGAGGTGGGGTTCCGTGTCGGCTACCAGTTCGCCAGGAACTGGTGGGCGAGCTTGCGCTACCGTTTTCGAACCCAGGAGTACAAAGCGCAGGATGCGGGTGCCGGTGAGAGTAATCGGGTCGTCGCAAGCGTGTCGTACCAATTGCCTACGGACATATTGTAGCTGGAACTTCCGTCCACAAGTCCCTCCGGGTGACGAGCGGACCAGGAAGCCACTGAAGAAGAAGCAGGTGTTTACATGAGTATTGCTGAACAGCCAAGTTCGTTTGAAACCGAGTCTTTGCAGGCGATGAGCCTCCAGGATTACTTCGCTGGCGTCAAAAGGCGGCGTAAGCCTATTCTCTGGACGGCAGGTGGTATCCTGTTCATTACCGTGCTGCTCGCCGTATTGTGGCCGCCGAGTTATACGGCCTCCGCGACCATCCTGATCGAGGAACAGGAAATTCCCCAGGATATGATCCGCTCGACGGTGACCAGCTACGCCTTCCAGCAGATAGAGACCATTCGCGCCAGGGTGCTAACCCTGGAGAACATTATGCAGGTAGTGCGCAAGCACGAACTGTATAGCGAGGACGAACTGGCAGTGGTCTCAAGGAGTGAAATCCAGCGGGATTTCATCGACGCCATCGACCTCGAGCTGCTCAACGCCGAAATTATCGATCCCCATACTGGAAAGCTGGTCAACGCGGTACTCGCGTTCACGCTCTCTTTCGAGGCGAGCCAGCCGGACATCGCCTTCAAGGTCACCAACGAACTGGCTAACCTGTTCCTGGCTGAAAACCTGCGCACCCGTACCGAGAAGACCTCTTCGACCGCGGAATTCCTGCGCGAGGAAGTGAGGAAGTCGGATGAAGAGGTCGGGCTGCTGGAAGCCAGGATTGCCGATTTCAAGGCGCAGCACTCGGCGGCATTACCAGAGTCCCTGCAGATGAACCTGCAAAACCTCACCCGCTACCAGTCGCAACTGTTGACATCGGAAGCTCGCTATAACGACCTGACGAAACGTGAAGGCGATCTTGTCGCACGCCTGGCGAGCACGAGTAAATACTCTCCGGTAGTTTTGCCAACCGGTGAAGCGGTGCTCGGGGACGTGGATCGATTGAAAGCACTGCAGTCCGAGTACAGTCGTATCGCGGCGAGATACTCGCCCAACCATCCGGACGTGCTCAGGTTGCAGAAGGAAATCAACGCCCTGCTGGTGCAGGTCGGAGGCGCCGGCAACTATGGCGAATTACAACGCCTCTTGCAGAGCCGCAAGGATGAACTGAAGGGCCTCGAAGCGACCTACTCGGCAGATCACCCGGAGGTGATCGCGCAGCGTAAGATCGTCGAGCAGTTGGAGAGCCAGCTTGCACAGACTGACGCCAGCGTGGCTTCGGCAGAGCCCGATAACCCTGCATACCTGATGTTGGATAACCAGTTACAGACGGTGCGAATCGAAAAAGAAAGCCTGGCCGAACAAATGGAACGGCTGCGCCAGGACATGGCCGCCCTTAATGAAGCTGCCGCCAATGCGCCTGCGGTGGAGAGGGAATACACCAACCTGCGCCGCAACCTGGAAATCGCCAGCACCAAGAACCTGGAGCTGAAAGCAAAATGGGAAGACGCCAAGCTGGCTGGCGAGTTGGAGGCAGGCCGTAAAGGGCAGCGATTTACCCTGATCGAGCCGCCGATTCTGCCAGATGAGCCTTCGAGCCCCAATCGCCCGGCGATCCTTTTCATCGGTTTCGTGCTCGCTGCTTCAGCTGGCCTGGGTATCGGCCTGTTGCTGGAAATGATGGACGGCAGCATTCGCAGCACCCACCAGCTGGCCCGCCTCATGGGTGTAGCACCGCTGGTCTCCATTCCCTATATACGCACGCCTGATGAGCAGGCGGTGAACGACCCGAGCCGGAAGATCTATATGTTCGTGGGAGCGGCGCTTGTAGGGCTGGTCGTAATACTGCTGGCGGCACATTTCCTGATCAGGCCGCTGGATGTGCTCTGGTACGAGATACTGGGAAAAATTTGAGCCCGGTTGGAGGGTAGTTAAATGGAATACGTAAAAAATGCTATCGAGAGAGCTCGGAAAGAGCGCGGTGAGCATATACGCGGGCGAGTCAACGGGTCGCGAAGTGTGCAGAGTTCGCTGCCGCGCAACACACCCATCGACCACGCTGCGGAACCTGTCGATGAAGCTGTACGCTGCGTACCGGTTGACAAAGAACGACTTCTCAAGCACCGGGTGGTCGCCGCCTTCGAGCACGATGAGCGCGCCGAGCCCTACCGGCAACTGAGAACGCAAATTCTGCGCAAGTTCCGCGAAAAGGGCTGGCGGACACTGGCGATCACCAGCGCGCATACCGACGCCGGCAAGTCCCTGACCGCTGTGAATACAGCCATAGCCCTGGCCATGGATGTGAACCAGACGGTTGTCCTGGTTGACCTCGATTTCAAGGGGCCGGACGTGCTGCAGATTTTCGGGCTTTCCGCGGAGGCCGGACTGGTCGAGTACCTCCACGGAGAGGTGGAGATGAAGGACATCATGATCAATCCCGGCCTCGAACGCCTGACAATTATCCCGTCCATGCCAGTGAGCGGCGTTACCTCGGAGATTCTCTCCTCGCCTGAGATGAAGCGGACCATGGACGAGATCGTCAATCGCTATTCCGATCGAATCATCGTATTCGATCTGCCGCCTTTGTTGAGGGACGACGATGCCCTGGTGTTCGCACCCTACGCTGATACAACCGTGCTCCTGGTCGAAAATGGCGTGACCACGCCTGCCGATCTCGAGCGGTGTGTGCAGTTGCTCGAGGGGACACACATTCTCGGCACGATCTTCAATAAAGCAGACTGAATCAGCAGTGGACATTGAAATATGTACTTCGATCACTATGGACTTACCGCGAGGCCCTTCGATCTAAATCCTGATCCAGCGTTTCTCTATCTTTCATCGCAGCACGACGTTGCCTACTCCATGCTGGAGTATGGCCTTCTCTCTCAGCCGGGTATCACCGTGATAACCGGGGAAGTGGGCTCGGGAAAAACGACCCTGCTGCGTCACCTCCTGAACAATCACGACGCCGATGATCTCATGGTTGGCCTGCTCGCTGATACGGACGAAGATACCGCGGAGCAGTTGCACGAATGGATTTCAATGTCCTTCGGGCTGGATCACACGCTGGACAAAATCACCCTGAAGAAAAATTTCCAGGACTTTCTTGTGCGGAGTTACGCGCAGGGGAAAGCCTGTGTGTTGATCGTCGACGAAGCCCAGAATCTCAGCCTGAAGGCGCTGGAGCAACTACGGCTGCTCAACAATATCAACACCGGCCAGGACGAATTGCTCAAGATCATCCTTGTGGGCCAACCGCAGTTGGTTGAGAAGCTGCGCGATCCGAGGCTCATGCAATTTGCCCAGCGGGTCACTGTGGAGTATCACCTCGACGCACTTGTGGTGGAGGAAACCTCCAAGTACATCAATCATCGCTTGCAGCGGGCGGGGTCAGAGCGCGAGATTTTCGACAAGAGCGCGATCTATTCCGTGTATTTCTTTTCCTGCGGCATTCCACGCCTTATTAACATGCTGTGTGATTATGCGCTGGTCTACGGTTATGCCGGGGGGCTCGAGACTCTCGATGCACGCGCTATCCTGGAAGTCGTGCGCGATCGCAGGATCGGTGGAAGTTCCTTCGTCAGTGACGTTAACGAGGATATGCAAATTGCTCGTGAATTCGTTCTTGGTGAAACAGGGCTCGACCTCATTGACTCGCTGAAGCGGGCCGAGTGTTCTTGATGCCAGAGAAACGCTGCCTCCTGATTATGCCTCGGCATTTTTATTCCTTCGAACAGCTGTTTACGGAGGAATTGCACAGGAGGGGCTATGTCGTCACGGTCGCCAACGATGAGTATCCGGCGGGTACTGTGGGAAAGCTTATGGGGAAGCTCCGTATTCCCCTTATAAAAAGTATTACCGACAGGGAACTTTCAAAAACATTCCTGGACGGCCAGCACTACGAGCTGGCCCTGATATTCAAGGGGAGGGGAATCACTGAATCCCTGATCCGAAAAATCAGGGAGTGTGCCGACGAAGTGATTGGATACAACTGGGATTCGTTCACATTCAATAACGCTCCCTTGCAGTGGATGCGTGGCGCTTCCGGTTACTACACCTTTGACTACCGGGATGCGGAAACCCACGCGATACCTGTTGTCGAGCTTTTCTCATCAGCGAACCTTGGCGATGAGCTCGCGCCCGTACGTAAGGATATCTACGTTTCGGCGATTTTCCGCAATCATTCCAGGCGACTCGCCTACCTCGACCGGGTGCTCAAGGTGCTGGGTACGGAGAACTGCAGAATATTCATCTATGAGCAGAACCTGTTCTTTTTCCTGCTGAATTTTCTGCACAGTCCCTGGCTCTACTGGAAGTATCGCCGGTACGTCTCATTCCAGTCCCTGAGCTATGAGGACTACACGGATCTTATGCGGCGTTCCCGCTATACCATTGATTATGCGCACCCCGACCAGTCCGGCCTTACCATGCGTAGTTTTGAAGCACTCAGTGCCGGTACAAAAATCATCACGAATAACAGTTACATATCACACAGTAACTACTTCGATAACTCGAATGCAGTTCTGTTTCCCGAGAGTGGTAGTTCTGAGAGCCTGAAGGCTCAGATGCAGAGCAGTGGATCAACGCAGGAACGCGGTAGATTTCGCACCCTGAGGGATTTCTTCGACGACTTGCTCGGCTCGGCGGCAACCGCCTGAGCCGGGAATTGCGTTAAAGCAGGAGGCGATTTTGAAAAACATACTGATCACGGGTGGAGCTGGCTTTATCGGTTCGAACCTGGCGTTGCGCTTGATTGATATGGGCTACCCCGTGAGGGTCTTGGACAACCTGTCCAGCCAGATACATGGTGATGATCCGTCCAAGGACTCCCCCTTGTACCGGTCCATCGATGGCCGGGCCGATTTTGTCAGGGGTTGTGTAACTTCGCGTGAGACTCTGACAGCTGCCATGGAAGGCCAGCATGTGATAGTGCATCTTGCGGCCGAGACGGGCACGGGTCAGTCCATGACCGAAATCGAACACTATTGTAACGTGAATATACAGGCTACTGCGTTGCTCCTGGATATCCTGACTAACGAGGAACACCAGGTAGAGAAAGTCGTGGTGGCTTCCAGTCGGGCAATATATGGGGAAGGAAAATATTCCAGCCCCGAGTTCGGCCCTGTTTATCCCGATCACCGGGACTATGAGCAAATGGCGCGGGGTGATTTCGAGGTCAAGTACCCCGGTTCCAGCGAGCTCACGCTTATGCCAACGGATGAGGATTCCAGGATTCATCCTTCTTCTATTTACGGCATCACCAAACAGGTCCAGGAACAGCTTGTGCTTGTCGGTTGCGCGGCGGCAGGTATCGCTGGCGTTGCCCTGAGATACCAGAATGTCTATGGCCCGGGCCAGTCACTGACTAATCCCTACACGGGAATACTGTCGATATTTTCTACCCTCATTCTCGAGGGAAAAGATATCGATATCTTCGAAGACGGTACCGAGAGCCGGGATTTTGTCTATATCGATGATGTGGTCGATGCGACTGTCGCGGCAATTGAGAAGAGCGAGGCCAATAACAAGGTATTCAATGTTGGCACTGGCGTAGCCGTCTCCGTGTTGGATGCAGTGAAGTTGCTGCTGGAACAGTATGAGCAGAAAGTGGGATACCAAATCAGCGGGAACTTCAGGCTGGGCGATATCAGGCATAACTATGCAGATACAAGCCGACTGCAGGAGGAACTGGGCCTGAAACCGCAAATCGACTTTCCAACAGGTTTGCACAGGTTTGCCGAATGGGTAAAGGGGCTCTCCTGAAAATATACCTGTCATGAGGGTTCGCCGTGGGGTGAGCACTCTTTCTAAAGTGCACTAATTGATAATCGGTCCGTGATGAAAGCGTCCATTAAATACTGTTCAGGCAAGCTGGTGCCGGGGTCGGGTTGATCGAATGCTTCGCTCTATCCTCAAGGACGGCCTTTGGTCATTCGCGATCCGGATGTTCGGTGTCCTTGGAACACTGATCATCCAGGCCTTGCTGGCCCGATTGCTGCCAAAGGAGGAGATGGGCGCTTACTACCTCCTGTTCAGCCTTGTTACTTTCGGGGCTCTGGTGGCCCGCTTCGGTATGCGGCAGACCGTAGTGAAATTCGTGGCGGAGTCCCTGGCGCTGGGCCAGGGTGCGCGGCTGAGAAAGGCGCTGCGCTTTATTCTCTATACGGTAACAGTGGGTGTACTGGCGGTGCTGTTCATTAGCTATGGGTTTGCCCTGCCACTCGTACTTGATCGGGTATTTTCCATCAGCGTTGAACCTCTGGCCTACCTTGTCCTCGGCCTGTGGATGACATTGCTGGCATACCAGACAGTAGTCTCGGAAACTTTTCGTGGTCTGCACAAGGTAAGGAAGGCCACATTCATTGAAGGACCTGCGGGCAATCTGCTGCTCCTGCTCCTTCTGCTAATACTGATTACGGCGCAGAGTCGTTACGGTGGGAGCATCTCCCTGACCTGGGTTATCACCCTGACCTGCGCGGCCCTGACTGCCAATATCATATGGCACACGTATCAATTGCTTCGCTCGGTAGGGCTTGTTGAAGGGGAAGGCACAGTATCCTCCCGCGAAATACTATCGCTGGCCGCGCCGATATACGTGACCAACCTCGTGGTATACGTACTCGGAGACGCCAGTCTGTGGATCGCCGGCGCTTACCTTCCCAGCACGGAAGTGGCGGAATACGGCGTCGCCCTGAAACTTATCCTCCTGGTTACACTGCCCCTCTCGGTGGTCAATCTTGTAGTACAGCCGAAGGTTTCCAAGTTCGTCGCGGAAGAAAAGATGACAGAAATGGAAACCATGCTCAGGGGCACGGCGAGCCTGGCAACCGTGGTTTCCCTGGCGATAGTGCTGGTGATAATAATTGCGCCCGAATTCGTCCTCACGCTGGTTTTTGGTAGTGAATATTCCGGCGCCAGCCATATTCTCGTCATTCTTGCGGTGGGACGTTTCGTACATGTCTGGGCGGGCTCATGTGGAAATGTACTGATGCTGACCGGGCACCAGAAAGATCTCATGTACATATCCGTTTCCGTGGGTGTCCTTGTGATCATTGCCTCCCTCACATTAGTCAATTACTGGGGGGCGGAAGGCATTGCAGTTTCGGCTGCAGCGGGCTGGGCCGCACAGAACATCCTGAGCGTTCGAAAAGTGAAGAAACGTACAGGTATACAGACCCAGGCGGACTTGATGCCGTCATCACTGAAGTACTACGCCGGTCTCCTGAAATGAAAGCAATAACATACAGAAGGGGCTTGTTTATGGGAAATGTCGTCGACCGCTCGGGAGGCAGTTCCTTCTCCGCCTTGCCGGGCATGGTGGCTGTTCTCCTGCTTGGCCTTACCCTCCTGGGGAGTAGTGGTTGTTCGGCGGATGAGGAAGATTTTGCGCCGTTCACCCATGAACGCATCGAAGGCCCGTTTCCGGACGGGATCCGCCTGGGTTCCACGGACCTTGAGGAGCAATATCCCGATGGCCTCGTGGACGTTACCAGGCCACCTTTCAATGCAGACCCCAGTGGCAAGAAAGACTCGACCAGTGCTCTGCAACAGGCAATTGATTTCGCCAGGAATAATCAGCTCGTAACCTACTTTCCCTCGGGGAACTACCTCGTATCCGACACCTTGAAGTGTTTCCAGGGCTATTACCCGAAATTCGGTGGTGGCGTGAAACCGGGGAGAATGTATCCCAATGTGCTTTTGGGCCCCAGTTCCGGAGACAAGCCAACTATCGTGCTGGCCGAGAATTCCCCGGGCTTCGGCAATGCGAGATCACCAAAATATGTAGTCCAGTTCCGGGCCAGGTCCTGGTTTGATCCGGATGAGGAGCAGGGCAATATCGCTTTCAACCAGGGTATCAGGGGGCTTGATATCAGGATTGGCCCGGGTAATGAAGGTGCGGTGGGTTTGCGCCATCGCGGGGCCCAGGGAAGCTTCGTCCAGGATGTCGACGTATTCGCTGAGGGCGCATTGAAGGGCATGGAACTCGGTGTGGGTTCAGGCGGCTTCATTGCGGACGTTGGCGTGTTCGGTGGCGAAATCGGTATCGACATGAGCGATGCCCAGCCTGCGCCAGTGGTCAAGGGTGTGAAATTGTCGGACCAGAAAACAAGGGCGCTGATTTATCGTGGCAACCAGTCGCTTACCGTATTGGGTGCGACGATCGAATCGTCAACGAAGGGGCCGCTTATAGAGACCAGGAGTGGCAGCAGGCCGCTCGACGGCCACCTGGCGCTGCTGGATTCCTCGATCAGCTTCAAGCAGGAGGCGGGAACGGTTTTCAAGGCCGAAGCGAGCCTCTATGTGGCGAATCTCTATCTGAAAAACGCCAACTATCTTTACTCGGACCGGGAAACCGCGGCTTCATCCAGCCAAAGCGATAGTGAGCAATGGAGTCACTTACGAGAAGCCACCTACCGGAAGGATCCGAGAAACTACAAAGGATATCAATTTACCAATCCCGTCTTCGTGGACGGAGTATTGGTGGAAGAAGACATCAATACCTGGGGTGAGATGGTCGCTGAGCTTCCACTGGATTTAATGTCTGAATACGATCGCGACTCCCGGGTTCTGCGTCAGCTTGAACCCCCTGCGGTGAACATCAAGGAGGCGCCTTATCATGCCAAGGGTGACGGGCGACACGATGACACCGATGCGATCAAGCGGGCTATCCAGAACGAGCGCGCGATATTTTTCCCGAAAGGCGTCTATGTCCTGAGTGAAACATTGGAAATTGGCAAACCGGTGGCACTGCTCGGCGTGGCTGCACACCTCTCGGTGCTTAGCATGTCCGCGCCCGAATCTCCCGAGCCGCCGCCCTTCAGGCCAGTTCTCAAAGTGAATTCAAGCACGGGAACGACAGTAATGGATTCCCTTTCGCTTCATGTTCCGCGGGAAATACCTAATCTTTTCGCCCTGGAGGTCGACCAGGCAGATGATGTCCTGCTGAATAACGTGGCATTCCTGACGCGGCCGATATTGACTGCCCGTTACCACCACGATCCGTTTCCGGAACTGGATGTACCCCTTGTGTCGATCCGCCGCTCGCGGAATGTCGTCGTGAATGGATTTTACCAGGAAGGGTATCGAAATCACGGCCCCGGCTACAGGCACCTGTCACTGCGGGAAAATCCCGGCCCGGTGAATATCTATGCCTGTAATATCGAGCACGCCTGGGGAGAAGCCCAGATGGATATCGTTGATTCGTCTATCGTCAAGATATATGGACTCAAGGGCGAAGGTAACGCCCCAGTCCTGGCTGTCAAAGGTTCCAGTGAAGTCGCCGTCATTGGTTACGGGGGCAATGCTTCCGCCCTGCCCGAGAGCACACTGTTCAAAATAGAAAATACCCGCGGCCTGCGCTTGGTGAACCTGACTGATTCCCCCCGGGTTAATGTGAAGCACAACAAGAACGACAAGATATTCGGCGTGCCCGTCGATCCGAAGGAATGGACGATGGTGAGTATCGACGTCGGCAAAAAAGGCGCCATGGGGAATCTCGACAGGCCCTTACTACTATCGGTATCGGAAAAGCCTGAAGCAAATACTGGGTTGTAATCTATGACAATCGCTAGCCAACATCAGCCGCATGCAATGATCCGTGAAAGAGTGGCCAACCAGCGTGCCAGGCAAAAGGTCTGGATGTCTCTCCTCACCTGTGCCCTGCCCGTATTGATACTGGTAGGAGCCTATGCGGCTGACCTTCAGGAGATGGATGGATTCAAGGTCGTCGCGGCGACCATGGTCGGGATGTTGAGTATCTTCCTCTTTGTCTATTGTCGAATATTCCTGGTAGCGGCACTTTTTGGCCTGCTGCCATTCACTCGAGGAGTGCTGCAGTTTGAAATCGGGGTGATAACTTTCAGCCCCTTTACGTTTGGACTCGTTGCCATGACCGCGGCCTGCTTTGTCGCGGCATTGGTATCCAAGAACAGCAGGTTCCGTTTTACGACAATTGATACCCTCTTGCTTGTCCTGGGTGTCTACTTTTTCGTTTCGACCGTTCTCTCCAGTGATATAACCCTGGTCGGGCTGGTTGCCTTTCACGGCCTGTTCATTCCGATCTGTGTGTACTTCCTACTGTGCCTGAATGTTAGGTCGACCTTTGATCGGAACCTTGTATTCACAGGCCTTTTCGTGGGGGCGACGATATTCGCGCTCATTCACATCTACACCGTATTGACGTCCAACGCGAGGGTGGACGTTCTCGGAGTACCCTCCATCAGCATCGCGAGTTTGATGGTGCTGCCTGTGCTGGGCATTCTTCTGGGCGCAATGTACGGGCGCTACAAGGGGAAAGTGCTCGCGCTACCAGTGCTGCTCTCCTATCTCATGTCCTTTTCCCGTATGTACCTGGCCGGATTGTTGTTTAGCCCGGTCATATACTGGTTTTGCAGGAAGGGCCGTGGATCGATACTGATATCCATATTCATGGTGGTTACCCTGATATTGACCATTGCCTTTACCTATTCGGCAGATTCATCGAGGAGCGAATTCCTCGGACAGAAAGTGGCGACCGGGCGGCTTGAACGGGATGAGATAAGGGAAACCGAGCGCAGTTCGTCGCGTCTCACTGACAGCTCGCATCTTATCTACGCGCTTTACGGAAGAGCGCTGGCCCAGCAATACGGTTTCGAGCAGTTCATCGAATCGCCCGTCTTTGGTACCGGTATCAGTCCGAGGGAGGCCGGCCTGGCGACCCAGCACAATTTCCATGTGGAGTGGCTTCAGTACGGCGGTCTTGTCGGATACATGCTGTATTCCGCTATCGTGATCCTGTTCTTCAGGCGAACCGACCAGACGGCGAAATCCGACCGGTTTGTGGCGGTGGTACAAACGACGATAGTGCTTGTTCTGTTCAACAGTTTTACCAACGGACTTATGCATGGGCTTATGCCCGTGGTCCTGTTCATGCTGATGGGATTGGCAAGGGCTATTCAGGAGCGATCGGCAGCGCGTCGCGTATGAGAAAAATACTTTGCTTCGTCCATATTGAAAAGGCCGCGGGAACTTCGCTGATACACATTTTGCGCAGGCAATTCCCCCTGCGCTACCTGGACGTTCGGCCCTATCGATTCAGCCCCTACGCCGGGCGATGGAACCCCGTGTTTGACAAGGGTGACCTGGAAGTAGCCTTAAAGATCAATCCCTTCCTCCGCTGCATCAGTACCCATGCACTCTGTCCACAAACAAACTTTTTACCGATTGCCCGGATGGAATACATCACATTGCTCCGCGATCCTGTGGATCGATACATTTCCCAGTTTTATTACTCGAGTGAACGGCGTGGTAAGCAGTGGGATTTCGAGCGTTTCCTGGAAGTGGAAGAGAATACCAACTTCCAGGTGAGGAAGATTGCCGGGAGAGACGACCTCGAACTGGCGAAGAAAACCATTGATGAAAAGTTCCTCGCCGTCGGTGTGGTCGAGAAATTCGATGAGTTTTTGTCGCAGCTCGGAGCCTGTATCGAGGGTAAAGCGCTTGACACTGCTTATCGAAAGGCTAACGCCCGTAGCATCTCGACAGGAGAGCAGGAACTGAAAGACCGCTTTGATTCCGAGATCAGGGCGAGAAACCAGTTGGATATAGAGCTCTACCAACACTGCCTGGAGCGGATCACGGCCAGTTCAGGACACCGCGAGGCGGGGAATTCGCAAGAAAGCAGGTCGCTGGGGGGAACGCCTGGCTTTGGCGCTCGCCTGGTCGACGGAGCGGATTACCTGCTGCGTAAATGTTACTACGAGCCTGTAACCCGGATGGTTCGTCGGCGCAACGGACTCGAGGCCGAGGGCGCTTACGCCATCCCCCTCAATTTCGGGGAAGACAAACTGTGAAGCAGGGCGCCAGTCAATCGCTTCCCAACCTGATCATCGCGGGTGCGCCCAAGTGCGGGACGACCTCGGTTTTCCAGTGGCTTTCTGACCACCCGGAGGTTTGTGGTTCGTCAACCAAGGAAACCTATTTCCTCATGGACCGGGAGTCGCCGCTGTTCAATGACAGCTGCAGCTACCTCGATTCCGGACTCGAAGGATACAAGAGTTACTTTGATAAAAATGCGATGGATTTTGCAGTCCGCGTAGAAGCGACACCGGACTACATCTACCAGAAAACACCCCTGCTTGCTTTGTCGACATTTCCCAGCATGCCGAAGGTTGTATTTATTCTCAGGGATCCGGTCGAACGAGCCTATTCAGCCTACAAGTTTTTCAGCGGGCATAAGTCCTTGTTCGACGAAAAACTGTCGTTTGATGAATTTGTTCGCGCTGTGCAGGACGACACCGGCCCTACAGGCCACCGTTTGTGGCCCCTGGCGTCCAACACCATCCGCTATGGAGCCTATTCCGAGTATCTCGATGCGTGGCGGGATGCTATAGGACTTGAAAATATCCACCTGTATCTTTACGAGGACCTGAAGAGAGATCCACTAGCATTCATGGCCAGGCTGGCGGGTGAACTGGGGATTGACTCCTCATTCTATAAGTCTTACCAGTTCGAGGTACATAATCGTTCCTACGACGTGAATAGCATCGCGCTACATCGGCTGAAAACGCAGCTGGCGAATCTGTTGCCGGACAGCGGAGTCAAGGCTGCCCTGGGCCGGATATACCGGAGAATGAACGTCAATTCCTTTTCGGAACAGCGCAGCGAAGCCGACCTGGCGGCAAGCGCGCAATTGTCTGCGTATTACGCCCCGGCCAATGACTCGCTAGCGGCCGATTATGGTGTGGACATAAGCGCATGGGAAGCACGCCATGTGTCCTGATGCCGTCAAGGAAGAAGTACGGGTCATGTACCTTACACGAGATGCCTATCCAACCTTTCGCGTGGATATCGATGTCCTTTTCGGCAAATACCTTTCCAGGCTGGGCCTGTCGACGACGATAGTCGCCCGCCAGGAAGGCGACAAGAGCCCGGGTACTTGCAGCGATATGCCCACCATCCTGCACAGTACCGGTGGGAAGGGGCGTTACCTGAAGTCCCTGTCAACGCTGTTTGCCGACCTTGGGGCGGTATTCCAGCATGCCGGCGGCTTTGACGTCGTCCAGGTGCGCAACAAGATATTTACCGCCGCCGTCGTCATGTGGATAGCGCGCTACAGGGGGGCGAAGTTCAGCTACTGGATGTCCTACCCCTATCCCGAGGATGACATCCTGCGGGTGAGCGAACAGGGCTTGTCACTGGGGCTGGTAAGAGCGGCACTTACCTGGTTGCGCGGGCACCTGTCCAGGATCCTTCTGTATCGTTTTGTCATTCCTGCATCGGATCATGTTTTCCTGCAGAGCGACCAAATGCTCAAGGATGTCGCTGCTAAAACACGGCTTGATCCTTCCCGGGTGACGGTCGTACCGATGGGCATCGACCTGGAGGAAGTCGAGCGACGAGTTTCCTGTGCAGTGCCTGACGTCGACGGGAGAATGATCGCTTACCTGGGCGCAATGGAGCGCGCCCGGCGGCTGGATTTTGTCTTCGAGGCCCTCGCCCACGTGCTGTCAGTTAGTCCGGATGTCTACCTGGTACTTATCGGCGATTGTATAGAGGAATCTGATTGGCGCTGGCTGGAATCGAAAGCGAGTTCCCTCGGTGTTCGTGAGCGAGTCATCAAGACCGGCTGGTTACAGCGAGATGCGGCCTGGTCCTACCTTGAAAAGGCTGATCTCGGCCTGTGCGCATTACCCGACAGGTTTGTGTTCAATTCCATGTCACCGACAAAAGCCGTGGAAATGCTTGCCCTTTCGTTGCCGGTGGTCGTGACTGAACACCCGGACCAGGGGGCCCTGGTCCGCGAAAGCGGAGGAGGGCTCGTGACCCCTTACGATCCCGAAGCCTTTGGCGAGGCTATTTTGAAACTCTTGAACGACCCGAGTGAGCGCGCGGCCATGGCGAAAATCGGTAATCGATACGTCGCCGAAACGCGTTCATACGAAAAAATCGCCAGGGGCCTGTACCGGGTATATAGCGATATTGCCGCGAAGCGTCTGGGTGATGAGAAAGCAATTACTGACAGTTGAAGCCATATAAACAAGAGGCGACCTGCAAGGTCGAACCTGAAAATAATGATAGATGTAAAAATATTTTATCCCACAGACCCACTCGCTGATATTCCCGGTGGGATCGACACCTGTATTCGCGACACCCTGAGATATGCCCCGGAGGATATTTCACTGACCCTGGTAGGTGTTACGACAGATAACAAAGAGCGCCCTGTCGGACGAACAAGCGAGTGTGAGCTGGACGGTCGCGCATTCAAATTCGTTCCTGTAAGCAGTTTTGAAACACTGAAAAAGCAGCTAAAAATTCCGCTTTCACTGCGCTACACCCTGGCCATGCTGGGCAAGGGCTTCTACCGCGATGCCGATGTCCTGCAGTTCCACCGGATTGAACCCGCATTTCCGTATTTATGGAGAAGCGTTCCGAAGATATTCATTCAACACCAGAATATGAACATTCTTCACAACGACAACGCTGACATCAGGTGGAAGTTTTTCCCTGGCGCATATTTTGCGCTTGAAGACCTCGCGATGCCGCGCGCGGAACGAACATTCGTCGTGCGCAGGGATGGCGTCGAGGACTACCAGGCCAAGTACCCGAATATAGCCGATCGCTTCGATTTCCTGCCGACCTGGATGAACCCCAAGATGTTCTACCCTTTGCCGGAGCCAGAGCGGATTGCGAGCAAGGCGAAGGTGGTCCGGGAATATTCCTGGGATGCCGATGATTTTATCTTCCTTACAGTCGGTCGCATAGATCACCAGAAAAACCATGCGATGCTGGTCGACGCATTTGCCAAGCTGAAACAGCGGGTTCCCCAAGCGAGGCTGCTTATCGTCGGCGACGGAGTGCTTCGGAACAGTGTCGAAGAGAAGATCGCCAAGCTGAATCTGCAGGATTGCGTGAAGATACTTGGCGTTTTGGGCCAGCCTGAGGTTGCAAGGCTGCTCAGGTCAGCCGACGCCAAAGTCCTGAGCTCAGCCTACGAGGGTATGCCAAGGTGTGTGGTCGAGGCGCTTGGTTGCGGCTTGCCGGCAGTGACGACGGATGTGGGTGAGGTTCGTCGAGTCGTCCACGATGGCGTAAACGGAATCGTGATTGAGCAGCACTCCGCTGATGTCCTGGCTGATGCGATGTACAGGATGACCCAGGAACGCAACAAATATGCCGGTAACAGCTGTACCGATGCAGTGCACGAATATACGGCTCCGGTGATTCTCGAAAAGCTGTATGACACCTACAGGGACCTGAAAAAACAAAGCGAAACGGTGGAGTCCTAGTTGTATTTTGGGTTCTGAATTTCCTTGCGGAATATCCATGCAATTAAAAACTGACAGGCGTAATAAGAATATGACTAGAGCAGCTGTTGTAGGGCTCGGAAAAATGGGTATATCCCACCTGGCCATTTTGAATGCGCATCCCGGGGTTGAACTCGTGGGAGCCGCCGACACATCGAAACTACTGCGCTGGGGTTTGGGTCGCTATTCCTCCATGGCTATGGCTGACGATTACCAGGCGCTGATTACCCAGGAGAAGCCGGATTGTGTGTTTATCGCTACACCGACAAAACTGCACTATCCGATAGCGCGCTTCTGTCTCGAGCAGGGCGTCCACGTGTTCCTGGAGAAGCCCTGTTGCCTGAACTATGAGGACTCGGTAGCCCTGCGAGACTTTGCCCGGGAAAAAGGTCTGCTCATCCAGGCTGGTTATCACAATCGCTACCTGGGGACCTTCAAGCATGTTAGGCAATTGATTGAGTCGGGCGAGCTCGGCGAATTGCACTATTTCCACGCAGAAGCCTATGGGCCAGTGGTCACACGGAAGAAAACCGAGACATGGAGATCGAACCGCAATGAAGGGGGTGGCTGCCTCTACGATTATGCATCCCATGTCATCAATCTCGTACAGTATCTCCTGGATGAAGTTGACAGCGTGAGTGGCACTCGCCTGGAAAGCATATTCTCCTCCGGCGTGGAGGATGCAGTGTATTCCAGCTTACAGCTCCGGTCCGGGCTGACGGGCCACCTTACCGTGGACTGGAGCGATGAAAGCTTCCGGAAGATGTCGACGAGCATCACTATCCTTGGCGATCGCGGGAGGGTGGAAGCAAATGCCCAGGAGGTCAAGATATACCGCAACAAGGATGGGCGTGGTGATGAAGAAGCGGGATGGAAACTGTCATACCTGACCGATCATACGGACGCGGTATCTTTCTACCTGAGAGGCGAAGAATACACTGCGCAGGTTTGGGATTTCATCGATAACGTGTCCTCCGGCGGCGGCAAACATGCGGTAAATTCAATTGACTCCGCTGCGGAAACCGACAGGGTGATCGAGCTTCTTCTACAGGACTCGTCGGGCACCGCGGGTCGCTCTGAAACAATCAATTTGAAAAAAGTATTGGCGGATAAAGGCATGTGGGAGCGCTTCAAGTTGTTGTTCCTGCAGCAAGCCGGCTAGGAGAGCAATACCGTGGACAGAATTATTTTTGGGGACAATCAGTTTTTCGGGGTGGACCACCTGTCCGATGACAGGGCGCGCCAGAAGGAGCAACGCTTCAAGGATACGGGTGAGATCATTCGTGTGCTCGATATGGCCTACGACGCAGGGATCCGCACTTTCATGTGTACTACCTATGCACGCATCGGTGAGATTTGCGAGCATATACGACAAAACCAGCAAAAATACGCCGGTTTCAAAATATACCCATGCATGCCTTACGCACACAAGTACGCCAACGCCGTTACCGAAATGGGGATTGCTGGAGCGCTTTCGCATTTCACCGGCCAGGAAGGCCTGGTGAATACCATCGCACGTGGTAGTAAGGCAGTAGTGAAGAGAGATGCTATCGAGTTGATGCAGATACTCGTCGATACCGAAATGTCCATGTTTCATGGCGTCGAGACGGGTGTGATCTTCCTGCAGAATGTCATTACGGATCTTCTCCTCGGGCTCGGAATGCACGAATTCTTCGGGGAATTCGCAAAGTACGTCGGCGAAAAATACAACAGCGAGGCGGGCTTCATCACCATGAATCTCCCGCTTTTGACGGAAACCCTGCTCGCCCAGGGCATGGAAAAGCCGATTGTCTGTGCATCTATCAACAAGATTGGCTTCCGGATGTCGGGAACCGTCGCCGAAAACGAGGCTATCCTCGCCAGTGGCAATGTCAGGGGGGTTGCCATGCAAGTCCTGGCCGCCGGCGCCCTGGGGCCTGATGAAGCCATGGAATACGTCAGTAAGTTGCCCGGCGTGGAGTCGGTACTATTCGGCGCCTCATCCCGTGGGCATATTGAGCATTCGGCCGAATTGATCAGGCACTATTCGAATGATGTCGCCACACTGTCTGACGTTGGCTAAGCAATAAAAAGGCGTGCCTGTGCATTTTTATTACTGAAATATGCAGGCAACGCCCCATCCCGTATAACAACAGGGAACGTGGGTTGGATTTATGAAATATCGAAGAGAGATTGACGGCCTGCGTACCATCGCTGTCATACCCGTTATTCTTTTTCATGCGGGATTTCAGTTTTTCCAGGGCGGTTTCGTCGGCGTCGATATTTTTTTCGTAATCAGCGGTTACCTTATCACCACGATCATTCTATCCGATATGAACAATGGAAAATTTTCGATTGTTCATTTCTATGAAAGACGGGCGAGGAGAATTCTTCCCGCGTTGTTCCTGGTGATGCTGTGCTGTATTCCTTTCGCTTACATGTGGATGCTGCCAGTGCATCTGCGGGACTTTGGTGAGAGCGTGGTTGCCGTTTCTCTCTTCGCATCCAATATGTTTTTCTGGAATGAGAGTGGCTATTTTGATACTGCCGCGGAGCTGAAGCCGCTTCTGCATGCCTGGAGCCTCTCGGTAGAAGAGCAGTACTACGTAATCTTTCCGCTCTTCCTGATGGCCCTCTGGAAAATTCGCATGCGACTGATATTCGCGGCGCTCTGTGCTGTGGCCGTGCTCAGCTTGCTAATTGCTGAATGGGGCATTCACACCCATCCGTCCTTTGCTTTTTATTTTCTGCCTCCCAGGGCCTGGGAGTTGGCCATAGGGGCGCTGATTGCTTTTGTATTCGTTTATAAACTGGACCAGGCCAAGTTTGTCTCCTCCCACCGGGCGCTCTGTGAGTTTCTCGGCCTGGCAGGTTTGACCATGATTGCCTACTCGATCTTCTTTTACGACCAGTCGACACCATTCCCGGGCTTTTATGCACTGGTACCAACGATTGGTAGCGGATTGATCATTGCCTTCACCAGCCAGAAAACTGTGGCGGGAATGTTCCTTGCCTCCCGACCCATGGTTGCAATCGGATTGATCAGTTACAGCGCCTATCTGTGGCACCAGCCCCTGTTGGCTTTCGCTCGCCATCGCCTGGTGGAGGAACCCGGCACGCTGCTTCTGCTCGCGCTTTCCTTACTTTCCCTGGTGTTGGCGTATATAACCTGGCGCCTCGTTGAAAATCCATTCCGGAACAAGAATGCCATACCACGAAGCGCTATATTCACTTTCGCCATAATCGGCACCCTGCTTTTCATAGTGGCCGGCCTGGTCATCAAGTTTACCGCACCTGTCACGCCGAGAGAAAACATTCATGTCAGCTGTAATTTCGGCAAGAAGAGCTGCTATTCGTTGCCGGAATCCACGCTCAGGGTAGCGCTGTGGGGTGACAGCTATTCTGCGGCGATGGGTGATGCCCTTGGCCGGGAACTCAACGAGGCGGGAATTTCCCTTGAGTTGTATATAAAACAGAGCTGCCCTTCGTTGGTATCGACACTGAGAAACGAAGATGAACGCCTGGGGCCTGATTTCTCGAAACAATGCTTTGAGCATAATCAGCGGGCTTACCAGAAGATCCTCGCAACGAAGCCCGATTTTGTCGTCATCGCAAACTCTTATCAGTGGTACCTGACCGATAAAAATGATAATGGTGAATTCATTCTCGTTGATATGGACGACAGTTCGCGGCCGCCTGCAGACTTCGTGCCCGATGTCCTGAACGAGGAAGTCGAGGCCTTCAATGCCGCGGGAATTGCCGCAATCCTTTTGTCGCCGCACCCCAAGGCCACGGAGTTCTTCGAGCAAAGCAAGGCTTATAAGTTTGGCCATGCGGAGGGAATATTCGGGGATGTCGCCGAGGCCCAGCGGATCACCAATATCATCTATAGCAAGCTTGAGGCTGAGGGTACGCCCTTCACCAGTATCGACGGCCGAGGGATATTTTGTGACCCGTCAGCAAATGAATGCTCCATCCTTGATGAAGAAGGAAAACTTACATTGTGGGACGGATCGCACTTTTCGAGAGCCACTGCGGATATCGTGGCGCGTAAGATACGGCAACAGATTCTCGCGTCGAAATCGCCATGATGGCGGGGCGTCACAAGGGCTGTAAGGCCGCACAAACTATTGCTGAGTACTGAGAATGATGAGCTTGTGCCTGCAGTATCGTTGAGGTGTGAATAAGGCGCTTACAATAGCGATCTCGTGTAAAAAAAGCTGACATCAAATTTTCACTTTTCACAGGTAAAACGGGGCCTGATTAACTGGCTGATGCACCCTCTAACTGCGTATAATTTCGGTACTTCCGCGTTGTCGTGCCATGTCACGCGTAGCACTAATAATAACGAAACCGCCCCCGGGCGGGCGTGTTAAATCGAGGTAGTTTATGTCTGAAGCCGTTGCCGGAGACCTTCGCTCCGCTCCCAGGGTTTCGCCAATATTCTGGCTGGCATTGCTGGTATCCGTATGCGTGGTCGCTTTCCTCTTCCGTTTCGGTTTGCTGGACATGGAGGCGAACTGGGGAAGAAAGGAAGAGTATTCCCACGGCTACATGATCCCCCTCGTCGCACTGTTTCTTTTTTACCAGAAATTACCGCAGTTGCGCTCTCTCGATTGGCGGGCGAACTGGTTGGGTCCCCTGTTCATGCTTGGCGCGGTCACCGGCTGGATACTTGGGGAACTGAGCGCGATATTCATGATCGTTCACTACGCCTTCCTGCTTGCTCTGGTAGCGTTGGCGTTGAGCGCAATTGGATGGAGTGGATTTAAGCAGACCTGGGCATCTTTCGCCTACCTGGTTTTCATGGTTCCGCTGCCCAATTTCCTCTATAAGGGTTTGTCCCAACAGTTGCAGCTTATCTCGACCGAACTCGGCGTGGCGGTGATCCGCCTCTTCGACATCAGCGTATTCGTGACCGGTAACGTGATCGACCTGGGCGTATACCAGCTCCAGGTCGTAGAAGCCTGTAGTGGCCTTCGCTACCTCTTCCCCTTGATGAGCTTCGGCTTCCTGATTGCCTATCTCTACAACGGGCCTCTCTGGCACAAATGGACGATATTCCTCAGTACCATTGTCATTACCATCCTGATGAACAGTTTCCGTATCGGAGTTATCGGCGTAACTGTTGAATACTGGGGCATCGAGATGGCGGAGGGCTTCCTTCACGATTTCGAAGGCTGGTTCGTTTTCATGGCCTGCCTCGGTGTGCTGTTCCTGCTGATTCTTTTTCTCAATATGATCAGTGGCCGCAGGGCTTCCCCGCTGGACCTGATCAATCTTTCCTATCCCAGCATCGCCGAAGTGCGGGAAGTATCACCTGGGCTGCGTAAATCACTGCCCAGCCTGCTGGTCAGTAGCGCAATTTTACTGGTGGCATTGCCCGCGAGTATCGCGATTTCAGATCGTGAGGAACTCGTACCGGTACGCGAGCAGTTCCTTACCTTTCCCCTGATCAGTGGCGACTGGGTTGGGCAGGAGAGTGCCCTGGACCCCGATATTCTCAAGGTGCTGGATTATCCCGACTATATCCAGGCGAATTACTACCAGGCTGGTAATCCCGTACCGGTCAATTTATATGTTGCGTACTACGAGTCCCAGCGTACGGGCTCCTCGATCCACTCACCGCGCTCATGCATTCCCGGTGGTGGTTGGAAAATATCCGACCTGACCCAGCGGGATGTGGGGGGTGAGCTCGGCTTCTCGGGGCTTGAGGTTAACCGGCTGATAATTTCCCGCGAGGATACTCGTAACCTGGTCTACTACTGGTTCTCCCAGCGCGGCAGGAACCTCACTAACGAATACCTCGCCAAGTGGTACCTGTTCCGGGATGGCCTGACCATGCAGCGCTCTGATGGTGCCCTGGTGCGCCTCGTCGTACCGATTCTCCCGGGGGAGAGCGAGGAGCTCGCAGATGCGCTCATGCGCGAGTTCCTGCGCGAGTTCTATCCGCTGATGTCGGATTATTTACCTGGCGCGGAGGCTGAAGTCAGGGAAATCAGGCGTAGCACGCAGAACCGCGTCAACTGACCATGGAATATCTATACAGCCTGACAGTCGCACTATTCCTGACGATCGCGCTCATCCCGCTGCTCATCCGGCTGTCGTCCCAGCTCGGCCTGGTGGATGACCCTTCGGCTGAGCGCAAGGTGCACACCTCGGTCATGCCGCGCACCGGCGGGCTCGGAATTATTATTGGCGCCGCATTGCCACTGTTGTTCCTGTTGCCCCTCGAAGGATATGTCATCCACCTGTTCACGGGTTGCGCGATTATCGTGTTTTTTGGCCTGCTGGATGACAGGGTAGAGCTCAGTTACAAGTGGAAGCTGTTTGGCCAGGCGCTGGCTGCACTAGTGGTCATGTCCGGCGGCATAGTACTGCACAAGCTCCCTTTTCTGGGACTGGAAGATGCGCCACTCTGGTTGAGCTACCCGATCACATTTTTCTTCCTGGTCGGTGTGGTCAACGGTGTCAATTTCTCGGATGGGCTGGATGGCCTGGCCGCCGGGACGTCTATCATGGCGCTGTTGCTGATTTTTCTTCTCGCGCTGCACGCGGAAAATGCCGAAGTGGCGCTGATCGCACTGACCGTAGTCGGTGGGGTGCTTGGTTTCCTGCGTTACAACACCTTTCCGGCGAATATATTCATGGGTGACGCGGGAAGCCAGTTCCTCGGCTTCGTCATTGCATGCCTGGCCATTCAGGTTACCCAGAGCGATGTTGCGCCTTACAGTACCCTGCTGCCGGTATTGATCCTGGGTATTCCCATCATGGACATCATCCAGGTGGTTCCAGTCAGGATAAAGAAGCAGCTACCCCTTCCAGGGCCGGATAAGGAGCACTTTCACCACCAGATCGCCAAGCTCGACTTCCGGCATACTGACGTGGTGTCCCTGGTTTACGTCCTGCAGGCGATACTGCTGTCGGGAGCCTATCTCCTGCGCTACCACTCCGATCTCATTGTGGCTCTGTTCTATGCATCCTATGTGCTCATCATTCTCGGTTCCCTGTTATTCGCGAATGCCATCGGATGGCAATTCGGTGGCAAGGACCGAGAAATGCAGTTCGAGAGTCGGCGCGCGTGGGTGCAGCGGCGTCTGGCCTGGTATACCGCGAATTCGCCACGACTTGTTGCACTTATGCTTTCATCGTTTTTCCTGGTGGTGGCGGCATACCTGGATCCCGGGCGTAACTTAGCCTGGTTGTTGGTCGTGGCGCTACTAGGTTCCATTGCCTGTTGGCTGCTGGCGCACCTGAGGTTCACGCGGCAGTTTATCCGGTTACTGCTATATCTCGCGAGTGCGGCAGTCTCGTACCTGTTATTGTTTCCCGGTGAGATGGGACAGGTGGCTACCTATAGCCTGCTTGTATTTTCCGCAGTCCTGGTCGCTAGCCTTTCGCTTGGCATCTACCTTACCGGCCAGAGGGATTTCCGCATAACCACCCAGGACCTGCTTATCCTGTTGGTTGTCCTGTTGCTCCCCCTGCTTCCCATCGAAATGGTCGACCGCTATGCCCTGGGGCGTGTTGTGCTGCTGGTGGCCCTGCTTATGTACGCCAGCGAGTTCGTTCTGTTGCGCGCGACGCGGATAGTGGCGGTGTCGGCAGGTTGTGCGGTAGCCGCGCTGAGTATGTTCGTGGGCTGAACCTAAAGATTCTTGTAAAGAAGGAGTTCAATGATGTTGTCCAAAAAGCGTTTGACGGCTGCAATCAGTATAGCGGCCGCGCTGAGCGTCGTCGGTTGTGGCGGTAGTGAGGAACGGCAGGCGAAGTATCTCGCCAAGGCGCAGGAGCATCTGGCCGCTGAGAACTACGAGAAAGCCGCTATCGATGGCAAGAACGTTCTCAAGATCAACCCTAATAACGCCGAGGCACGTTTCATCCTCGCAAAGGTAGCCGAGGACCAGGAGGACTGGCGTCGGGTATATGGGGACTTGAACGAAGTCCTCGACATTGATCCGCAGCACGTTGAGGCCAACGTGATGATGGCGAAATTGCTGTACCGCAGCGGCGATGTTGAAAAAGCGTCAGAACGGGTGAGGACCGCGCTTGCCAACGACCCCGGCAACGCCGGAGCACTGGCAATCCGCGCTGTTATCGAACTCAGGAATGAGGACAAGGTAAACGCCGAAGCCGATGCAAGGGCGGCACTGGAAGCCAATCCGGCCGAACCCATGGCGCTCGGGGTGATCGCGGGCCTCTACGGGCAAGAGGAGCCGGAAACAGTGCTTGCTCTCGTCGATAAAGGCCTGGCCAGCGATTCAGACAGTATTTCACTGCTCGCCCTGAAGGTCCGTCTCCTCGAAGGCATGGGCCGTTCCGATGAGGTTATCGTCGAATTGCAAACCCTGGTGGAGCAGAATCCCGGGGAACTGAAGTACATCAACGAACTCGTTCGCTACTATGTCGTCAAGTTCCGTGCAGACGATGCCGAGGCCTTCCTCCGCGAGCAGGTAGCTGCGCACCCGGACGACGACGACCTGAAGATCCTGCTGGTTCAACTGCTGCGGGAAATCGAGGATGACGAAGCCGCGGAAGCGGAGTTGCGGAAGATGCTGGCGGCGAACCCCGAGAGCAGTGACATCCGTTTTGGCCTCGCCGAAATACTCGTGGCCAAGGGCAAGCCGGACGAGGCGAAGGCCGAGTACGAGGCTGTGTTCAACTACGGTATTGAAGGCGAGGTCTACCAGGACGCACGCGTCCGCCTGGCAAAACTGGCCTTCATGCAGGGTGATAAGGAAAGTGCCCAGCAGTGGATTGACCAGGTCCTCGAGGCAGATTCAGCGAATCTCGACGGCCTGGTTATCCAGGCCCGACTGAAAGTGGCGAGAGAAGACTACCAGGGCGCCATCCCCGACCTCCGCGTCGTGCTGAGGGCCAAGCCCGATTCCACGGAGGCCCTGTTACTGCTTGCGCTGGCGCACGCGAATACGGGCTCGCCGCAACTCGCCCTCGACAACTATCGCAAAGTACTCGAAATAGATCCGGCGAATGCCATCGCCCTCTCGGAGGCCGGGACCTACCTGCTCACCCAGGAGGAGTACGGCCAGGCGGCAGAGTACCTGGAAAGGTTGTTGCTTTCCCATCCCAACAATATCAAGGCGGTCAACCAGCTCTCGGGTATCTACATCCAGCAGGAGCGCTGGGATGAGGCGGCCAAGCTTATCGACGGCCTGGGGGATGACCCGAAAAGCAAGCCATTTGCAGATCTGCTTTCGGCGGGTATGGCCCTGCGAAAAGGCAACGCAGAAGAGGCAATTCGTCTCGGGAAGGCGGCGCTGAACGCCAATGAGGAACTCACCGGCGCTTTGGGCATTATAGGTAGTGGCTATCGCTCGCTGGGCCAAACCAAGGAAGGTATCCAGTGGCTCGAAGCCTGGTTGAAAGAACGGCCTGATTACGTATTGGGTAGGTTCGTACTTGCGGAACTTTACCTGGCGGACAGCAATGTAGACGGCGCGGTGGACACTTACAAGGCCATTCTGGATATCGCCCCTCAAAGTGTCCGCGCCTATTTGAGCCTCTCGCGCCTTTACTACACACGCAAGGAAGTCGACAAGGTACTTGAGCTTTACGAAGGTGGACTGGAGGCAAACCCCGGTAACCCGGTGATAACGACAGAACTGGCTAATGCTTATGTATTGGCCGGCCGGGTGGATGAGGCGATGGCCCTGCTGGAGGCTGCCTACGCAGAGAATCCCGGCATGCCGCTGGTAGCCAACAATCTCGCAGCCCTGCTGATTGATCGCAAGCCCACCCAGGAAAACCTGAAGCGGGCCCTGGAAATGACGCGTGGGTTCGAGAGTTCAGATGCGCCAGCGCAGTTGGATACCGTCGGCTGGCTGCAGTACCGCCTGGGCAACCTGGAGCAGGCCATCAGCCTCTTGCAGGCTGCGCAGAAGGCCGGCGGCGAAGGGGTTGAGTACTGGTACCATCTCGGTACGGTCTACGCCGCCAATGGCCAGGGCGACCTGGCAAAAGAAATGCTCGCCAAGACCCTCGAAACCGATGTGGAGTTCTTCGGTCGTGAAGAGGCAGAGAAAACCTACAAGAGCCTGTAGGTGGCTGTAGCGTCACCAGGTCAAAGCGAGCCCTTGCGTGCCTCCGGCGCGTGAGGGCTCGAGACAAAGGCCCTGCCTTGCAGCAATAGAAACAGCACTGGAGAAATATAAGCAGGGGCGACTCGTGGGGACGGAAGGCTGTTACCGGGAGATTTTCGAGGATGATTCCGGCCACACGCTGGCAAAGCACTCGGGAATCTGGCCATGCCATCGACCTCATGAGAATGCTCGAAAACTATGCGTAACAACAAACGAAAGGCCAGGCCAAGCCCCAAGAAGGCGGCAAAGCTAAATCAAAAGCTCGATGAGGCCCGTCAGGCATGGGCCTCCGGACGCGTGGGTCAAGCCGAGACACTGTACCAGCAGCTGGTGGAGCAGCATCCCGGGTTTGCGGATGCCTGGTTCCACCTGGGCTCCCTGTACAAGCAAATACGCAAATTCGGTCGTGCTATTGACTGCCTGGAGCGGGCGTGTGAGCTGTGTCCGGGCGAAAAAAACCATTGGTCCGCCCTGGCAGAGGCCTGCCAACAGGCCAACCGCATGCTGGAACTGGAACCGGTGCTGCGCAAGCTTGTTGATTTCGAGCCGGCTTCGCCCATCGCGCTCCTCAACCTGGGTATCTGCCTGAAGAAACTCAACAAATCCGTGCAGGCCATCGAGTACCTCGAGCGAGGCCTGAAGTATGACCCCACCAATATCGTGGGGAGGAGTACGCTCGCCTTTGCCTTGCTGGATATTGGCGAGACAGAGCAGACACGGGAACTCCTGTTGGAGGTGAAGCAGGACGATCCTGACAATGTCATCGTCCTGCGACAACTGGCGTTAATGACCCGGCACGAAGACTACAGCGACGACATAAAACATATGGAGAAACTGTTCGACTCCAATTTGTCGAATGAGGATCGATCGTTGCTGGGCTTCGCCGTTGCCAAGGCTTTCGATGATATCGGTGAGACCGAGCGCAGTTTCAGCTATCTGGAGCGCTCAAATGCCTTGAAACGTGAAACGTTCGAGTATTCTATCCCAGATCGTGGAAACTATTTCGACGAGATCCGCTCTGTCTTCACCCGGGAGTTCATCGAGTCGATTCCGGCGCTGGAGAATACGGGGGTCACGCCGGTTTTTGTCATCGGTATGCCGCGGTCGGGAACCAGCCTGGTGGAGCAAATCCTGGCCAGTCACAGCCGGGTCTACGGGGCGGGAGAGTTATCCTGTCTATCCCGCGGCTGCATGGCTCTCAGCAACGCCCTTGGCACCGCCTTCCCCGGAAGCTTTCAGCAGGCGCCGGTCGAACAACTTCAGGACCTGGGAAGGCAATACATCAGCGAATTGATAGCCGCCGCCGATGGCAGTCCCATTGTGGTCGACAAGCTCCCGCACAACTTTATCTTCGCGGGGGTCGTTTTGAGCCTTTTCGACAACGCGAAGATTGTTCACTGTGAGCGTGACCCGATGGCCACGTGCTACTCCATTTACCGGAATAGTTTTGGCGGCCACCACGGCTATGCGTATTCACAGGAGGAACTGGGTAGCTACTACTTGCTCTACGAGCGCTTGATGGCTCACTGGCAAGTAGTGGCGCCGGAGCGTATCTACACGGCCAGCTACGAGGCACTCGTGGCGAACCCGCGGGACGAGACGGAGAAGCTGCTGGCATATTGTGGCCTGGATACCGAGGCCGCCTGCTTCGAGTTTTACAAGACCCGGAGGGTCGTTGGAACAGTGAGCAACACCCAGGTCCGTCGGCCGATTTACAAGGACTCCCTTGCGGGCTGGATGCGCTACGAGAAGGAGTTGAAGCCCATGCAAGAGGCCCTGAAATATTCCGGACCGCGGTGAGACGATATTCGCCAGCGCTTACAGGTTTTAGCCAGGAATAATTCGTGGCAGGGGAGTGAAAGGAGAAACGCAGGGCAAAAAAACGGGCGCCAGAGGCGCCCGTCTTTTTTACCATCGCTGTCTGGATCAGGCAGCTTTGGCGCGGCGACGGCCTACACCGGCCAGGCCCAGCAGGGCTGAACCGAACAGCCAGGCAGCAGCGGGTACCGGAACCGGGGAGACGGTGCCTTCGAAGAAGACGCCCGCAGTCTGGCCGAACAGGGTCAGCGCACCGGCAGCATTGTTGAAAGTAGGGCTGAAGAAAGCAAGGTCCCACAGGCCGGGCAGGGTGCCGTTACCGCTGTCGTCGATCACGAGACCGGCGGTGGTCTGGTTAGGAGCAGGCAGGATGTGTCCATTACCACCAGCCAGGAAGGGAATGTTGCTGGCGGAGGCATCAACCGTGTCAAAGGGAGTGATGTTGGTCACACCATCGGTTGAGGTGGAGATGTAGATGTAGCCACCTTCAAAGATGGTACCGCCTGAACCGTTGGCGCCCTGACGCATACCGTCGGTCAGTTGCATGTCGATGTGAACGTAGGTGCCAGCGGTGAAAGCGATGAAGTCCGCAGTCATGGTCAGGCCGGTGACGGTGTCGCCACCAATTTCCCAGAAGTTAATCGACGCGGGTGGCAGGAGAATGTCGGTCGTGGACAGAGCCATCTGCACACCGGTGATGTCACTGGTTACGGCGACCGCGTTGGCGCCTGCGGAGACAGTTGCAGCCGCAGCTACCGCGGAGGCCATTACAAGCTTCTTCATGTGGTTCATATTGCATTTCCTCAAGTTTTATTCGAAAAGGGTAGCCCGGCCAGCTCACGAATCTAACTGCTCGTTACACCTGAGCTTCCGTGTGCTTACCACTCCCACCTTCCGGTGGGTTTGGCGCGTTCCTTGTTCGCCAGTTTTCGTAAAAGTTCTACAAACTTTTTATCTTGTTCGACCTAAGCCGCGCCTGGTTCCGGGGCAATCCGAAGCAGTTGATACCGCCTGCTGTACCAAAACGACTGCAGTCACCCCGGTACTTACAATATGAGTGCCACACCTTAAAAAAACCTTTAATAACAATGAGATAATTCATAAAAAAATTTTGTGGACTGGTTCACAAAAGCCTTTGCAGCGGTTTGGGGGGCGAACTTGTAAAAAATCCGTACGGCGCCGTCGCGATTGTTTGGAGATATGGGGTTTCAGGCATGTAATCAAGGGCTCGTGGCCCCCTGGCCTTCGTCACGGGCGGTGTACAGAGGGGTATCCTCAAGCTGTCAATACAGGCAATTGGCGTAAATTGCGTGAAGCGCCCCAAAGGGGTGTAAAAATAACTGACACTCTCGCAGAGTGGGCGCCAGGCCTCCCGCCTCTCACATTTATCCGTTCACTACTTTGTGTATTCTTTAGTTGCTGTTAGCCTTTTTCGCGCGGTCTACCAGCCCCGGTTTACCCCGGGAAATTTCAGTAAATTCATGCTTTGATAAAAAGATGTCGAGAGTAAAGCCGAAAAATAATATCAACAAAAAGAAGCGTGCCCGGCTCGATGCCGCGGTCAACCAGGGCCTGCAACTCGAGCGAGCCGGAGATCTGCCCCGTGCCGTGGATGCCTATCGGGCGGTGCTCGAGGTGGATCCCGATCATCCCGTAGCCTGCCAGGCGCTGGGCAATATCTATAATCGCCAGGGTTTGCACGAAGTGGCGCTGCCGCTGTTGGCCCGCGCTGCCGCCCACTTCGGGGACAATGCAAAGCTGCAGTGCGCCTACGCGAACTGCCTGCGCGGCAGCGGCCGGGAGGCGGAATCGATAAAGCCCTACCGGCGCGCCGCTCGACTTGATCCGTCCCTGCACGCGGCGCACCTGAACCTGGCGGGTGTGTTGAGAGGCCTGCAGCGTATGGAAGAGGCTATCGAAGCCTATACGCAGGCCCTGGCGGCCGGGGCCAATCCCGGCCCGGTGCACGCGGGCCTTGCCAACTGTTACCGCTATGTCGGGAAGTTCGAACTCGCAATTGAGCACTTCGAGCAGGCCCTGGCGGAAAATCCGCAGAATTGCGAGGCATTGAACCAACTGGCGCAATTGACCGACCATCGCAGCAACGCCAGCCGTATCGCTGGTATGGAGCAACTCGCGGAGGAGACCACTGGCGAGGACTGCGCTCTACTGAGTTTCGCCCTGGCGAAGGCTTACGACGACCTCGACGACAGTGACAGTGCGTTTTCCTGGCTTGAACGGGGTAATCGCCTGAAGCGGGGCAGCTACGAGTACACCACAAAGGAAACCGCCGAGTTGTTCTCGTCGATACGGAACAATTTCCAGGTGAAACCATTGGAAGAGGATGTTGGCAACGCGCTTCCCAGCCCAGTATTTATCGTCGGCATGCCTCGCTCGGGTACCAGCCTGGTTGAGCAGATTCTCGCGTCCCACTCACAGGTGGAAGGTGCGGGTGAGCTCGAATCGATGAACAGGATAGCCGCCAGTCTCGAACAGCAGGCGCAAAAGCCCTTCCCGGAGGCGGTGATGGCGGCCAGTGACGAGCACTTGAGGGCCTTTGCGAAATCCTATTTGCAGGAAATCTCTGGAATAGGCGGCGGCGCTGCCTACGTCACCGACAAAATGCCGCAGAACTTTCGCTACCTGGGCCTGATCCATAATTTGTTTCCCCGGGCCCGGATCATCCACTGCACCAGGGATCCCATTGCAACCTGTTGGTCGATCTATCGATTGCTATTCAAAGGTCACCACCCATACGCCTACTCACAGCGTGAATTGGGGGAGTACTATCGGGAATATGAAGAGCTGATGGCGTTCTGGTGCAAGAAATTTGCAGCAAAAATTTACACGGTCAGTTACGAAAATCTCGTTGAAGCCCCGGAAACCGCTATCCGCCAGCTGCTCGACTGGTTGGAACTGGGCTTTGAGCAGGCCTGCCTGGAATTTCACTTTACAGAGCGCGCCGTCGTCACCTCGAGCGCGATACAGGTCCGTAACCCAATATATAGGGATGCCATCGAGGGCTGGCGCCAATATGAAGGGCATTTGCGTGAACTGCATCTCAGTTTGCAGGCCGCTGAGTGACCTGCCTAGTACAAGACTGGCTTATCGTAAACTGCTCGGGGAGAACTGCTTCACGGTTTCACGCTAAAAAGTTAAGCCACGTCACTTTACACTTTAAAAAAACAAAAATTCTAAAAAAACCTTCTTACTAGCTGATTTATAAAGAAAAAAAATAGTTGGAACGGTGTTTGCTCTTATTTCCCTGCAAAGCCTTCGCAAGGGCGTGATAGTGGCCATGTCGAAGTGAAAATATAAATTGTACAAGAGGACATACAGCATGAAACGCATACCTATGATAGCCGCAGTTGCAGGTGCCGCCATGGCAAGCAACGCGTTCGGGGCGAGCTACAGCACGACGGGTACGGCCGGTGTTATCACCGTCGATGCCTTTATTACGCCAACCCTCATTTATTCTTCACCGTCCGCCAACCCGCCTGTCAGCGGCGACTGGGATTTCACCTTCAATGGTGGCACCGTCGACTTCAGCGGTGAGATTTATCTTGGCGATTACTCCACCTATACCGCGGCCAGTTTCCTGGGCAGCAACATGGATGGAACCATCACCTACGTTGGCGCCAGCCACCTGGTCTCCGGCACCGGTAACTGGGATGCCGGCACCAATACCCTGACCTACAACGTCATGGGTGCTAGTGGTTCCGGTGTAGCATCTGACTACAGCGAGACTAGCTCTTCCTGTACCGGTACCGGCTCGATCGCAAGTAATACCGTATGCGGTACAGCGTCGCAGGTCGATCCCGACTGGGAAGGGCTCACCCTCAGCTTTGTATTCTCTGGTGACCTCAGCAGCTTCAGTGGCAGCATCGTGGGTACCTCACAGAGCGGCACTAGCCTCGCGGCTAATACGACCGATTTTAACTACACCATCGCAGGTACGGAACTCACGCCGGTACCAGTTCCCGCCGCCGCGTGGCTGTTCGGTTCCGCACTGCTCGGCCTGGCTGGCGTCGGCCGTCGTCGCGCCAAGGCCTAATCGGCTCTACCAGGGGCGGGAATCCCTCGCCCCGATGTGAATGGGCGCCACAGGTGGCGCCCAATTCCATGCCTGCTCCCTTTCCGGGAGCAGGTATCTTTGTATCAGTTGCCTGGTCTGCAGGCCGATGCGAACCCCGCCCATATTGTCAGAAATATTTACACTCACTTGTGTTTTTGGTGGCTGGCTTTCGCCGCTTCGTGAACATTTTTCATGATTTCAAGAGGGTATAAAAACTGGTGTGCTTATTGCATTGCATTTGTGGGGCGGCGTCTTGGCTGATTTGCGGCCGCGATTTGACTTGAATCTTGAACCTAAAATTTGATCGGCTCTGGCTGGATCAGGGGCCGGGTGCATGCTCTGACAGGAGGCACTCAGGGCCTTTTAGTTCATAAAAATTCTAATCATGAAGGTATAAACAATGAATAAAAAGTTGTGTTGGGCTGGCGTGGCATTGGCATCCGCATCTTCCATGGGGGCATATGCAATTCCCGTCACGGGTACCATCACCTCCCTGCAGATGACTCTCTCTACGGAAGACCTGATGGCACCTGCGGAAGCCGAATTCAACGGACTGACCATTGGCGGCGACACCGATACGGGTCTGACCATTACAGGAAACATGGTGGCTTTCACCGCAGGCACTTATGTCGGCATCGGCTGGAACCTGAACAACGGTATGCGTCAGGGCGTGGACGGAGCGGGGGGTGTCATTTTCCAGGGCGGTAGCATCACCATCAGTACTTCAGTCGATGGCGTTAACTTCACTCCTTTCGATACGGTCGATGTTTCAACAACCAATATCCCCTTCCTCGCCGGTGGTAATGGGGCCATCCTGCCCGCGCCGAACCAGACAACTGCCGGGATGGTGGTCAATGACGCCGGTTATGGCACCCTGCCCGGCCTCTGGGACCTCGCTTTCTTCAGCCCCACCTTCAATAACGCGACAGGTGCGCTGAGTTTGTTCGGCCAGAGCGCCGGCATCTACATGACGGGTTCAATTTCACCCTTTGTGGCACCGCCTCCGGGCGCGGCGCCGGGTGGCGGCGGCGTCGTCGAGCCCACCGTGATCGAAGTGCCGACCATGCCGCTTTACGGCCTGGGATTGACTGCGCTGGGTCTGCTCGGCGTGGCTGGCGGGCGTCGCAAGCTGTTCAAGAAAAAGAAGTAAAGGCGGTTCACCACGTGCAGCCGGGGGGCCACAGGCTTCCCGGCTGTTTAATTTCAGCTGAACTGGTACTGCCCGATATCAATCCCGTAAGCGCCGTCTTCCAGGCTCTTCGAAATCGAAATCCCCGCATTCCCACTGGCATTTTCCCGCGCTTCCTGCAGGTCGATGACCTGTGGTTGAGGGTACTCGCGCTTGCCGCGATCCAGCACCAGGATGATTTTCGGCAGCAGGCGGCGGGTGCGGCTCTCGGCCACCACGATGCCAACTTCGCCAGAACTCAACTCGACGATGGAGCCGGGTGGGTAGATGCCGATGGCCTGGATGAAGGCCTCCACCAGTTCCGCCTGGAACAGCCTGTCCCGCTGGCTGTAAAGGAACTTGATGGCCTCCGCGGGGGATTTCGCCTCGGCGTAGGAGCGGCGTGAGGTGATCGCGTCGTAGGTATCCACAATGGAGGCGATTCGCGCGAAGGAAGGAATCTGGTCGCCGGACAGCCCGCGTGGATAGCCGCTGCCGTCATAGCGTTCGTGGTGGAAGGCGACGATATCGATAACATCCTGGTTCATGATGCCGCTTTTCTTCACCAGGTGAACACCGTGGGCCACATGGTGCTGCATCTCACGGGTTTCTTCCTCGGTAAGGTCCCGGTCGGCCTTCAACAGCTCCGGGTCCACCAGCAGTTTGCCCACGTCCATCAGCACCGAGCCGATGGCCAGTGAACGCAGGTCGCGTTTGTGCAGGCCGATCTGGCGGCCCAGTGACACCGACCAGATGGCGGTGCTCAGTGAATGCTGGTAGCTGTATTCGTCGTGTTGCTTCAGGCGGCCCAGCCAGAGGCAGGCGTCCGGGTTGCGGCTGATACTGCCGACGATCGGGTCCGCGGCCTTGCGCAGGCGCATGGAATCCACCTTGCCTTTTTCCGCAACGGAATCGAACAGGTCGGTGATATCTTCAAGCAGTGTTTCGAGCGCCTTGCCGGCGCGGGGGTGTTCTTCCTTCCAGGAGATTTCGTCGCTGTACTTGTTGAGGTCGCGGCCGTCGAAGATCTCGCGCATGCTCTTGCGCGGGCGTTCCCCCTGGGCACGGCGTGCCAGTGCTTCACTGATGTAGACGCACTTGTGCACGTCCACCCACACGTGTTCGCAGTACTCCCGGACCCGCTCGATATCGCTATCGTTGCGGATCAGGAAACCCTGTGTGACGAAAGGTGTGCCCAGCCACGGCCTGTCCAGGCTGCTGACAAACATTCCTTTGCTTAGGTCCTTGGTGGGCACCTTGACTGTCTGGAGCATGGTAGTCCTCGAACTCGAAATACGCTGGCCCAGTTAAAAAAATACTCCCTTTTGCGCAAGCATGGTCCAAAATTCTGCCGTTTTCACCAGAAAAGCGGCAAAGCGTGAAGGGCGTCACGTTTTAACCGCTTCGATTGGCCGATAGACGCGCGTAATCGGCCCCGTGCATAATGCGCGGCATGTATCACCAGTACTTTGGTCTCTCCGAAGCTCCTTTCTCCATCGCGGTCAATCCACGCTACCTTTTCATGAGCGCGCGGCACCGGGACGCTCTCGCGCACCTGCTCTACGGGGTGGGGGCCGGCGGCGGTTTCATCCTGTTGACCGGTGAGGTAGGGACTGGCAAGACGACGATCAATCGCTGCTTGCTGGAGCAGCTGCCCGACGATACGGACATCGCCATCATACTGAACCCGGCGCTGAACGCGATCGAGCTGCTGGCCTCGGTCTGCGACGAGCTGGGTATCGCCTACGACGAGCATGCCTGCACCCTGAAGTCCCTGACGGACAGGCTGCACGCTTACCTGCTGGACAACCATGCCCGGGGCCGCAAGACCGTATTGATGATCGATGAGGCCCAGCACCTGGATTTCGCCGTGCTGGAGCAGATTCGCCTGCTGACCAACCTTGAGACCAACAGCGAGAAACTGCTGCAGATCATCCTCATTGGCCAGCCGGAACTCGCCCAGCTGCTGGGGCGGCGGGAGTTGCGCCAGCTCAACCAGCGGATTACCGCCCGCTACGACCTCGGCCCGCTCAACCTCGCCGAAACCCGCGCCTATATCCAGCATCGCCTGCAGGTGGCGGGGATGGCGCCGGACCGGGAACTGTTTCCCGCGGCAGTGGTGCGCGGGATCTACCAGCGCACCCGTGGAATTCCGCGCCTGATCAACGTGCTCTGCGACCGCATCCTGCTGGGTGCCTACGGGCGCGGCAAAAGTCGCGCCGACATGGCGACGCTGCGCCAGGCTGCGCGGGAGGTGCTTGGGGAGGTAGGGGAGCGGGAATCGCGCCCATGGCCCTGGGGCCTGGCGGCAATCCTTGTCGTGGTGATCGGCCTCGCCGCATATACAGGCTATCGGTATCTCGCTCCCAATGAGGTGCTCTCAGGCCTTGGGGGAGCTCGCTCCGCGAGCGACGGCGGGCCTGATCGCCCACAGAGTGGGCTCCCACAGGTGGGTGAGAACGGTGTGGGAGCTCGCTCCGCGAGCGATGGCGGGCCTGATCGCCCACAGAGTGGGCTCCCACAGGGGGTTGAGACTGGTGTGGGAGCTCGCTCCGCGATCGATGACGGGCCTGATCGCCCACAGAGTGGGCTCCCACAGGGGGTTGAGATTGCTATGGGAGCTCGCTCCGCGAGCGATTCCGGGGTCGATAGCCCACAGAGTGAGCTCCCACAGGCTGGCATGCCCTGGCTGTTGCCCCCGGAAGAGGCGGCGGCACAACTGTGGGACCTGCACACGGCGGAACCCTTCAGCGGCCAGCTGTGCGGCAGTGCGCTGGCCTGTGTCGAAAGTGAGGCGCAGACCTGGGCGGAACTGGCAGCCCTCGGGCGTCCGCTGATACTCGACGTGGTCACCCCGGAACGCTTTGCCGCCGGCGTGCTCCTGCTCGACATCGAGGGCCGCCGGGGCTGGGTCGCCACCGCCCAGGGCGTGAGTCAGGTGGAACTGGCCAGCCTCGCGCCGCTGTGGCGTGGCCGCTACCGCTACCTCTGGCAGGCACCGGCCGGCTACCGCCAACCGGTGGCCCTGGGCGATGAGAGTCCCGTGGTCGCCCAGGTAGCGGACATGTTCGCGCAACTCGACGGCCAGGCCCGGGCGCTGGCAGGCAAGCGCTTCAACGCGGCCCTGCAGCAGCGGGTAAAGCTGTTCCAGCGGACGCGGGGACTGGAGGATGACGGTGTGGTGGGTGTACGCACGCTGCTGGAATTGAACCAGGCCCTTGGCATCGACCCGACGGCACAACAGGCACGCATGGCGCTGGCCGGGGCACATAATGACCTGGCCGGTGGCTGACAGGGATATGGGGAGCAGTTTGCAATGTCGTTGATCCTGGATGCCCTGAACCGCTCGCGGCAGGATGCGGAAGTGGTGCCCGGCCTGGACGCGCATCACCCGGTGGTGGAGTCAGCGCGCCCGCCACTGCCCCTGATCGTGCTGGCACTCGCTCTCGCCCTGGCGCTGGCGCTCATCGCCTGGCTGATCTGGGGTCGCGCGACCACGGAGCAGCCGTCGGTCCGGGCCCCGGGTCCGGTAGCGTCCGCACCTGCGGTGAATCCGGTGGTGCCCCGGACAGCGCCTGATACTGCCAGTCCCGGGCCGGCTGTGGTCGCCGAAGCGCCGGCGGAGATGGCTTCCACTCGTACCGGTACAGCGAGGCCTGTGGCATCCACAGCTGTCGCGGAAACTGGCAAAGCCGGGCTCAGCGCAGGGCCGGGTGCCGCGCCCGCAGAGGCTCTCCCCGCCGTGCCGGACCCGGCTGTCGCGGCGCTTTACAGCCAGCCAGACTCCGCTGGCAATCCGCCGCCCGCTGCATCGGGTACTGCGGCGCCCGCTGTGGCGACCCGCCCCGCGGCGGTAGAGGAAAGGCCGGCGGTGAAAGCGGCTCCAGCGGTGGACGAAGAACCGGTGGACGTCGATGCGATGTTGCGCAAGGCGGAAAATGAACTGGAAAACTCACGCCTTGACGAGAATGCCGCGCCGTTCCTCAACGCGCTTTCCCAGAATGCCAAGGATGCCATCCCGACCCTGCTCTACTCCGCCCACGCGTACTCCGGCAAGCCGGGCCAGTCCAGCGTGGTCATCAACGGCAAGCAATTGAAGGTCGGCGGCAGTCCCGCCGCGGGGGTAAAAATCGAGGAGATCCTGCCAGATTCCGTGGTGCTCAGTTTCCGCGGTGATCGCTTCCGCCTGCGCGCCCTCAACAGCTGGGTGAACCTCTAGGTCGACGCGGCCTTATCATTTCCTTGCGACTTGTGGCAGGATGCGCGGGCAGCAAGGAGATAATAATGAAAACATTCAAGCAAACCCTGTTGCTGGCGGCTGCCAGCGCCTTCTGCCTGCCCGCTTCGGCGCAGGAACTCAACCCCGCGGATACCGCCTGGATACTGACCTCCACGGCGCTCGTCCTGTTCATGACCATCCCCGGACTGTCGCTGTTCTACGCCGGCCTGGTGCGGGTCAGGAATGTACTTTCCGTACTGATGCAGTGCTTCGCGCTCACCTGCCTGATGTCGCTGCTGTGGTTCGCCATTGGCTATACACTGGCTTTTGGTTCCGAGGGCGTGGAGCAGGGACCGTATATCGGCGACCTCGGTAATCTGTTCTTCGCCGCGATCAGCATGGACAGTCTCAACGGGAGTATCCCCGCGACGCTGTTCGCCATTTTCCAGATGACCTTCGCCATCATCACGCCGGCGCTGATCGTCGGCGGCTTTGCCGAGCGCATGCGCTTTTCCGCCATGCTGCTGTTCAGCGCCATCTGGATGCTGGTGGTCTACGCGCCTGTCTGCCACTGGGTCTGGGGCGGCGGCTGGCTCGGCGCGATGGGGCTGCAGGACTTTGCCGGCGGCACGGTGGTGCATATCACCGCCGCGGTGGCGGCGCTGGTCGCCGCAATCAGCATGGGGCCGCGACGCGGTTTCGGTACGGTGGCGATGCCGCCGCATAACCTCACGCTGACGGTGGCCGGCGCGGGAATGCTCTGGGTAGGCTGGTTTGGCTTCAATGCCGGTTCCGCCGTCGCCGCCGACAACAGCGCCGCGATGGCCATGCTGGTTACCCACCTCTCTGCATCCGCAGGCTCCCTGGCCTGGATGGCGATGGAATGGATACGCCACGGCAAGCCCTCCGTGCTCGGCATCGTCACCGGCATGGTGGCCGGCCTCGGTACCATCACGCCGGCCTCGGGTTCCGTCGGGCCGGCGGCGGCGGTGCTGATCGGCCTCAGTGCCGGGGTGGTCTGCTACTTCGCTACCAACTGGCTGAAGAACGTGCTGAAGATCGATGACAGCCTGGACGTGTTCCCAGTGCACGGCGTGGGCGGCATTCTCGGCACCCTGCTGGCGGGTATTTTCTGCGCGCCGCACCTGGGTATTTTCAGCGGCAACGGCTTTTCCGACGGCATCGACAGCATCGCAGGCCAGTTCAGCGTGCAGGCCACGGGCGTGGTCGCGACCTTCGCCTACACGGCTGTCGTGACCTGGCTGATACTCAAGCTGGTTGACCTGCTGGTCGGACTGCGGGTGAGTGCCGAGGAGGAGACCCAGGGCCTGGACATCGTCCTGCACGACGAGCGCGGCTACGATCTCTAATTGAGCACGTGGCGATGGGGCTCGCTGCGTATGCAGTGCTGCCCCGTCAGGAAAAACGCAGGTCCATGCCGAGCTTTTTCAGGTGGCCCTGCTCCTGCTCGAGCTCGCTGACCGTCAGCGGGTGGGCGTCCATCCAGCCCTCGGGGAAGGCCAGTGCGAGGCTGTTCTCCTCCGCGCTCACCGTGAAATCCGGTAGCTCTTCGAGCGCTTCCACGTACTTGAAGCGCCCGGCGAGGCGGATGATGGTCAGCAGGTAAACCATCCGTTTGTGCCCGGTGGCGTTGATGGCGTCGAGCAGGCTGGAGTCCACCTTGCCCCGGTGGCCCTGGGTAATGACTGCCAGCAGATCCTGTTCCTCCTGGGAAAAGCCCGGCAGGTCCGCGTTGCGCAGCAGGTAGGCGCTGTGGCGGTTGAAGTGCTTGTGGGAAATCGCCATGCCGATCTCGTGGCTGCGGGCGGACCAGTGCAGCAGTTCCCAGTCCTGCTTTTCCAGTTTCCAGGCCTGCGCGGTGACGTCGTAGAAGAGCCGGCAGCGACGCTCGACCATATTGGCGGTAGCCTCGTCGGCGCTGTAGCGCTGGGTAAGTGCGTTGACGGTTCGCTCGCGCACGTCCTCGTGACTCAGGCGCCCCATCAGGTCATAGATGACACCCTCGCGCAGGGCACCTTTCGAGGTACGCATTTTCTTTATGCCGAGGATGTCGAAGAGGGCGGCTGCGACAGCCACACCGGCGACGATCACATTGCGCCGGTTTTCTGACAGCCCGTTGAGCTTGATCTGGTCGAAGTGCTTGAACTTCAGCAGTTTCTTTTCCAACTTGTCCAGGGCCTTGCGGGTGATCAGGCCCTTGGTCCAGCCGTTGGCGGCGATAATCGCGGCAATGGCGTTGAGGGTGCCCGAGGAACCCACGGCCTCGCTCCAGTGGCTTGCGTTGAAGTGCTTGGCGATGTGGGAGGTCTCGATACGCGCGAGGTTATAGGCGCGGTTGTAGTTTGCATAGCTGATCTTGCCGCCGGGGAAGCACTCGCGGCTGAAGGTGACGCAGCCCATCTGCAGGCTCTCCAGGCGCTTTGGCTCGAAGCGCTTGCCGATGATGAACTCGGTACTCCCGCCACCGATATCCACTACCAGCCGGGAACGCGCGTCGTCGGAGAGGGTGTGCGCAACCCCGAGATAGACCAGCCGCGCCTCCTCGCTGCCGTAGATCACGTCCACCCGCGTGCCGAGAATTTCCGCCGCCGGTATGGTGAATTCGCGGCGATTGTGGGCCTGGCGCAGGGCGTTGGTTCCCACCACCCGCACCCGTTCCGGTTCAACGCTGCTGAGCAGTTGGGCGAAGCGGGAGAGACAATCCAGGCCGCGTTGCATGGCCTCTTCACAGAGCAGGTCATTCTCGACGCCAGCGCCGAGCTGCACTTTTTCCGAGAGTACCTCCACCGTGCGCATCTCGCCGTGCTCGACGCGGGCGATGATCAGGTGGAAGGAATTGCTGCCGAGGTCTATGGCTGCCAGCAGGCTGCCATCGGGGGGGGAGGTGGGCTCTACATCTGCCAAGGTCTGCGGTGTCCGGAGCGGCGAGGAGCCTTCATGGTAATTGATTGGGGACTATCCCGTAACCCGTAGATCTTATGGGGCCTGTGGGAGCTCGCTCCGCTAGCGATGGCCCCGGTCTGCGTCTGCCGTTTCACCGGCGCGCCGGTGCTAGTAGAATAGCCGCCTTTGTGATTTATCGAATACAGGACTGCGAGATGGATATTACCCTCACCGAAGAACAGGCCATGATCCAGGACATGGCGCGCAAATTCGCCGAGGGCGAGCTGGCGCCGATCGCGGCGCAGCTGGACGCGACCCGGGATTACGTGCTGTTGCAGGAAAAACTGAAGGAGCTGGCGCAACTGGGCTTCATGGGACTGAACATCAAGGCCGAGTACGGCGGCACCGAAGCCGGCGTGGTCGCCTTCAGTGTTGCCATGACGGAGATCGCCCGCGCCTGTGCGTCCACCGCGGTAACCATGTCGGTGACCAACATGGTGGCCGAGGTGATCCAGGCCATCGGCAGCGACGAGCAGAAAGCGAAGTACCTGCCGCGCATTTGCTCCGGCGAATATCCCGCCGGCTCCTTCTGCCTTTCGGAAGCCGGCGCCGGCTCCGACCCCGCCGGCATGCGTACCCGGGCGGTACAGGACGGCGATTACTGGATTCTCAATGGCACCAAGATGTGGATCAGCAGCGCGGCCTACGCCGGCGTCTTCGTGGTGTGGGCGGTTACTGACCCGGATCGCCCTAAGGGCAAGGGGATCTCCTGCTTCCTGGTGGAGGCCGGCACGCCTGGCATCACCATCGGCAAGGCGGAACACAAGATGGGCCAGCACGCCTCCGCCACCAATCCGGTGATCTTCGAGGATTGCGCGATTCCCGCCAGCGCCCTGCTGGGGGAGTTCAACGACGGCTACCGGATCGCGGTGGAGGAACTGGCGGGCGGACGTATCGGCATCGGTTCCCTGGCCCTGGGCGTGGGGCTGGCGGCAATGGACTACGCCCGCCAGTACATGACCGAACGCGAACAGTTCGGCCAGGCGATCAGCCGCATGCAGGGCCCCCAGTGGATGATGGCCGATGCCTACACCGAACTGGAAGCGGCGCGCCTGCTGCTGATGAGCGCTGCCTGCCTCAAGGAGGGCGGGAAACCCTTCATGAAGCAGGCCGCGATGGCCAAGCTCTACGCCACCGAGGCGGCCAACCGGGCCTGCTACACCGGGCTGCAGCTGCTGGGGGGCGTGGGCTATACCCAGGAGTGCCCGCTGGAACGCAACACCCGCGATGCCCGGGTAACCTCGATTTACGAGGGCACCAGCGAAATCCAGCGGCTTATCATCGCCCGGGAATTGTTGCGGGAAGTCTGAGCGGAAGGCTCGGGAAGGCAAAAAAAACCGCCCCCCAGGGGGGGCGGCTGAGTGTTGCTGCTGGCTGGGATTCAGGAGGTAGACCAGCCAGCAGGCCCGCAATCGTTTGCTCGGTGGTAATTCCCAATGTCCTCGGCCTGCAAGCGGCAGCCGAAGAGCCTGGGTTACGGGAGCGTGACAGTGGAAGAGCAGCAATCGGGCCAGAAATTAAAAAGCCCCATTACAACAAAGACTTATTGGTGACAGTAAATTGTCGCCAATCCCGCCGAGCCCTAAACTGTAAAACCAGGTGACACGATTGGCGCGGAAAATGGCGCCAGCGCGCCGGGGCCGATGACAGGGGAAAAGGGTCAGCCTCAGGCGCTGGTCACGACGCGGGGTGTGCGCAGCGGCATGCGTGTAAGCAGTTCGTAACCGATGGTGCCGGCATGGCGCGCCACCTCGCCGACCGGCAGTCCCTCGCCCCAGAGAATCACTTCGTCGCCGATTTCCACTGCCGGCAGGTCGCTGACGTCCACCGTGATCATGTCCATGGAAACCCTGCCGGCCAGAGGGGCCCGCTGCCCCTTGATCAGGACGGGCGTGCCGCTGGTGGCGGTGCGCGGATAGCCGTCGCCGTAGCCCACGGTAATCGTGGCGATACGCGAGTCCCGTTCGGCCCGCCAGGTGGCGCCGTAGCCCACGGTCTCGCCGGCGGGGACCTCCCGCAGGGCGATCACCTCGGAACGCAGGGTCATCACAGCGCGCAACTTGTCGGCGTGTTCCTGGGGCACACCAAAGGGCGAGTCGCCGTAAAGCATGTAGCCAGGGCGTATCCATTCGTAGTGGGAAGCCGGCCAGGCCAGCACGCCCGGAGAATTCGCCGCGCTGCGGGGGCCGGCGAGTCCCGCGGTACTGGCGTCGAAGACCGCCAGTTGGCCTTCGGTCTGCGCTGAATCGAGCTCGTCCGCCGAGGCAAAATGGGTACAGGTGACGATCTCGCCACTTACGTTGGCACAGGCGGACAGGCGTTGGTGAAATTCCGCCGCGCGCTCCGGCGCCACCCCGAGCCGGTGCATGCCGGTGTCGACCTTGAGCCAGCAGCGCAGGGGCGCTTCGAGCCGGGTATGTTCGAGCCAATCCAGTTGGCGCTCGCTTTGTACAACCGGCCAGAAGCCCTGCCTCGCGCAGACAGGCAGTTCGTCGGCTGTAAACACGCCCTCCAGTAGCAGGATGGCCGACTCGATGCCACCCTCGCGCAGGCTCAGTGCCTCCTCGATCGAGGCGACGGCAAGGGCGTCGGCGAGGGGTTCCAGGGTGCGGGCAGCGACCAGGGCGCCGTGGCCGTAGGCGTTGGCTTTCACCACCGCCATGACCTTCGAGCGCGGGGCAGCCGCGCGCGCCACTCCGAGGTTGTGCCGCAGGGCGTCCAGATTCAGTTGTGCCTGGTTGGGTCTGGCCATAAGTTTGCTGCAGTCAGAACTCGAATTTATGCGCGCTGTAGAGGCCCTGCGCAGCGAGCCAGACGTCGCCGATGGCGCCGTTGCCAACCGGGAGGCCGTCCACCTGCACCACCGGTGCGATCTCCTTGGTGGAACTGGTGATCCAGACTTCGTCGGCGTCCCTGAGCTCGTCCAGGGTCACCACCCGTTCCTCTACCGGGATGGAACCGTCGCGGCGCAGTATTTCCAGGACCATCAGGCGGGTAATGCCGGGGAGCTTCTGGTGGTCGAGGGCCGGTGTCGCCACCACGCCGTTCTTGACCGTGAAGACGTTACAGGCGGAGGCTTCGGTCAGTTCACCCTGGCCGTTGTAGAGAATGGTCTCGGTATTGTCGCCGGTATAACCCTGCTGGAAGTGCATGACGTTGCCCAGCAGCGCGGTCGACTTGATATTGCAGCGGCGCCAGCGCAGGTCCTCGGCGGTGACCACGCTGTAGGCCTTGGCGGCGGCCTTGTCTGCCCGTGGCTCGGCGGGAATGGCAAAGGTGAAGGCGAACACGGTCGGCGTGATGCCGGTGGGGTAGGCGTGGTGGCGACGACTGTCGGCGCCGCGGCTCACGTGGATGTACACACCGAGATTGCCTGCGCCGTTGCGCCGGACCAGTTCGTCGACGAGTTCCCGCCACTGGTCGTGGCTGGTTTCATGGCGGATTTCCAGGGCGTCCAGCCCGTCGTCCATGCGTTGCATGTGTGGCTCGAAGCCCACCAGTTTGCCGCCGTAGGACGGGATGACTTCGTAGATTCCGTCGCCGAAGAGAAAACCCCTGTCCATGGGGGAGATACGCGCCTCATCCATCGGCATGAATTCGCCATTCAGGTAGACGATGCTCATGCAGTGACTCCTTTGGTTACCTGACTCAAATTGATTTCCTGTGGACGCCCACGATCCGGCGAGCGGCGCCGGCTGTCTGCGGGCGCTCGCTCGCACAACGCCTATAAACCGCACAACTGCCGCAACTGCTCGATCACAGCGCCACCCTCGGTGGCCGGCAGGCCGTCTTCGGTGAGCGTATTTTCCCGGGTCACCCCGTCAACGCTGCCGTGCCGCGACAGGTAGTGCAGGATATTCAAGGGCGCGATGTCCGCCAGCAGGTCCCGGCCGCACCAGTGGCCGAGCAGGGCGATGAGCCCGTAGGCCGCCCAGTTCGAGACGTCCGCCACCAGCAGTTCATCGCAACTGGTCACCGAGGGCCTGATATCCAGTTGTGCGATGGTGTCGTGTATTTTACCCATGCCGATTTCATTGCCGCCGTCGCCGATGGCGATGGTCGGGCAGCTCGCCAGGTTCAGGTAGTGATCGAAGCAGGCGGTATTCTCGCTGATGTCTTCCCTGCGCATATTGTAGTAGCGATTGTCGCTGGCGAGCCCCGGGCGCTCGATGGAGATCACCGCCGCCGGCTGTAACTGCGCCAGGTGCTTGCGGGTTATCTCGGCGGCCGAGGGAATGTCCCAGGTCTCCAGGTTCAGTACGCGGTGCTCGTCGTCGATGCACTGGGACAGGGGGGCCGCGCAGGCGATGACAGGCTCCGCCCCCAGGGTTTCGAGGGCTTCGTAGAGGGCGATGGCGCCCACCGGTCCGTCGGTCTCGAAAGTGCCTACCACCGGGAACCCGGTGCCGATGAGTACCGTGCCGCGAATGTCCCGCAGTAGTTGCGCCGCGCGCAGGAAGTACCCGGGTTCCAGAGCCGCCCGCGCCTTTTGCATCTGCCGCGGGTTGCGTGCCACCAGGGCCTCCTCGATGGCGAGGCTAAGTTCGTAGTCGGTCATCCTGCTCGCTCCGCGATTTTATTTGCCGCAAAGTAATGTAGTGCCAGGTGCAGCGCGTTGTGCGCAGTGTGCTGGCTGACTGGTGTGAAGTAGACGCTGCCCCCGGGCCGCAGTTGCGCCAGCTGGGCGCAATCCAGCGACAGGGCAGAACCGATCTTGGGGTAGCCGCCGATGGTCTGCCGGTCATTCAGCAGCACGATGGGCTGCCCGTCCGGGGGAATCTGGATAGCGCCCTGGCAGATCCCCTCGGAGAGTATGCCGTTGATATCGCAGGCAATGGCGGGGCCCTCCAGGCGGTAGCCCATGCGGTCGCTTTTTTGCGATACGGCGTAGGTATGGCTGAACAGGCGGCGTTGTTGCAGGCGGCTGAAATGCTTTTCCTGGTAGCCCGGAATCACTCGCAGGGTAGCGCTGTCGTGGTAGTGGGGGCGCTGGGCCTCGGGCAGGTAGAGCCGCTGGCGGTCGCCGCTGCGTCGGCAGGGCAGTTCGTCGCCCGCCTGCAGTTTTTCCCCGCGCAGGCCGCCGATGTGTTCGCGCATCACCGTGGCGCTGCTGCCGAAACTGCTCGCGATATCGAACCCCCCCGCGACGCCGAGGTAGGCGCGACATCCGGATTCGGCGAAGCCGACTTCTAGGCTGTCACCGGCACGCAGCGGCAGCACCTCCCAGCAAGGCTGTTCCCTGCCGTTGATACTCAGGGGCATGCTGGCCCCGGTCAGGCAGATTGCAGTGTCCACGCCGGCCTCCAGCTGCAGCCCGCCAAAGCTGATTTCCACACAGGTGGCGTCCGGAGGATTCTGTAGCAGGCGGTTGCACCACTGGAAGGCGATCGGGTCCAGCGGCCCGCCGTTGGTCAGTCCGAGGCGGTGCTGGCCGAAGCGGCCGCGGTCCTGCAGCAGGCTCAGCACGCCGGGGTGGGTAATGCGCAGGCTCACAGTTCGCCCCCCAGGGAGAGGAAGCGCTCGCGGTCGATGGCTTCGAAGCGTACCCGGTCACCCACGGCAACCGGCATGGTGGGTTGGGCGTCGGGATCGAACATACGCAGCGGGCAGCGGCCGATCAGGTTCCAGCCCCCCGGGGACACCGCCGGGTAAACAGCGGTCTGCCGGTCGGCTATCGCCACCGCGCCGCGGGGCACACGCTGGCGCGGGGTAGCCAGGCGCGGGGCCGCGATGCGCTCATCGACTTCCCCGAGATAGGCGAAGCCGGGGGCGAAGCCGATGGCGTAGACCCGGTACTCGCAGCCGCTGTGGATGGCGATGAGTTCATCCACCGACAGCCCCTTTGCCCGGGCCAGTGCGCTGAGGTCCTCGCCCGCTTCCGGGTGGTAGTAGACGGGCAGGGTTACGGTCCGCCCCTGCGCATTGTCGCTGGTATCGAGATGCCGCAGACAGCCGCGCAGGCGCTGGCTGACGCTGAAATGATCGGTGCGCAAGGGGTCATAGATCACCAGCAGGGATGCGTAGGAGGGCACCATGTCCACCAGGTCCGCCCCAAGTGCGTCCTGTGCCGCTGCCGCGGCCGCCTGCACCCGCTGGGATACCTCGGGACTGGTGGTCTCGCCGAGGTAGAGTATGAGGGCGTTTTCCCCCGCAACATGCAGTTCCACGCGCTTTCAGTTCCCGTCGACCAGGGCGCGGATGTCACGAATCGCTTCCACCCCTTCCCGGTTGTCGCCATGGACACAAAGGCTGTCTGCGGAGATCGGCAGGAGTTTGCCGCCGTGGGTGATCACCTGGCCTTCGTTCTTGAGCAGGGCCACCTGTTCGAGCATTTTCTCCCGGTCGTGGACCGCGCCGGCGAGGCGCCGGGAGCGCAGGCTGCCGTCCTCTTCGTAGCAGCGGTCGGCGAAGGCCTCGAACAGGAGTTCCACTCCCATGCTTTCGGCCTCGGCGCGGTGAGCCTGCGACGCGCCATCGAAGAGCATCATCAGTGGCAGTGGCCGGTGATACTCGGCCATGGCCCTGAGAATGGCCGCGCGCACATCGGCTCGCGCCATCATGTCGTTGTAGAGTGCGCCGTGGGGCTTCACATAGGCCAGCTCGAGACCGGCATTTCTCGCCATGCCGTCCAGGGCGGCCACCTGGAACTGCAGGTCGGCGATGATTTCCGCTTCGCTCAGCGCCATGGAGCGGCGACCGAAGCCGACCAGGTCCGGGTAGGCGGGGTGGGCGCCGACGCTCACGCCGTGCTTCGCCGCCAGCCGCAGGGTATTGCGCATGGTGAGCGGGTCGCCGGCGTGAAAGCCGCAGGCGATGTTGGCCTGGTCGATGTAGGGCATGACCTCGGCGTCCATGCCCATCACCCAGTTGCCGTGGCTTTCGCCCAGATCGCAGTTCAGCAGCATCTCAGTCTCTTTTCCGTCTGTCCTGTCAGAGTATCGCCAGTTGGCTGTTGCGCAGGTCGGTGACGAGCATGTGGCCCGGCGCGTGGGTGATTGCGAAAGGCGGTTTCGCCGCCTCCAGCGCGACCTGCGGGGTGACGCCACAGGCCCAGAATACCGGCATCTCACCGGAGTGAATGGGTACCGGGTCGCCAAAATCGGGGTGCGCGATATCGGCGATGCCGATCTCGCCCGGGTCGCCGAGGTGTACCGGCGCCCCGTGTACCGCGGGAAAGCGGGTGCAGATCTGGATCGCGCGGATCGCGTCCGCGGCGCGCAGGGGGCGCATGCTCACGACCATGTTGCTGGCAAACGGGCCGGCCGTGTCACAGGCGATATTGGTGCGATACATCGGCACATTCACGCCCTCGCTGATGTTGCGCACTTCGAGGCCGTCCGCGAGCAGGGCTTCCTCGAAGGAAAACGAACAGCCGAGGGCGAAGGTGACGAGGTCATCCCGCCACAGCTCGCCCAGGTCGGTGACTTCCCGGAGAAATTGCCCGTGCTCGAACACCCGGTAGCGTGGCACATCGCTGCGCAGGTCTATATCACCCAAACGTGTTAAGCCGGTGTCGCCCGGTTCGGCGGACATGGCGAGCAGCGGGCAGGGGCGCGGGTTGAGCTGGCAGAAGCGCAGGAAATCCGCCGCCCAGTCGGCGGGCACTATCGCCAGGTTGCACTGCACGAAACCCGGGCAGTAGCCGGAGGTGTTGCCGGTGAATTCGCCCCGGCGGATCGCCAGGCGCAGTTCGGCGGGGCTGGAAGCCTTGAGCATAACGTTTACCGCAGGAATGGTCAGTCGGGAAAGTGTGGCACAAATTCTGGCTGCAGCACCATTGCCTGAGCGGCACCGCCTCGCCGATACCCACTCTCCCGCCGATGATCGTACCCCTTTGTGGGAGCCCGGTCTCCGGACGATCAGCGCTCGCAGACCGAGGGGGCCTCTTCCCGGGCCGCGAGCGCCTGCAGCGGGGGTGGTCCCGGGCAAGGCATCGGCATGCCGCCTGAGCTATAGTTGGCACGACAGCGCCAAACAGCCGGCGCCAAACAAAAAGGGACATTCCATGCCGCATCCGTACCAGACCGCCGCCACCTACCCACACAAGCCCGCCATCATCATGGGTGGCGTGGACAGCCAGGTGGTGAGCTATGCCGAACTCGACCAGCACTCCTCACAGGGAGCCCGGTTGATGCGGGCGCTGGGCCTGAACCCCGGTGACCGGGTGGCGATCATGGCGGGCAACTGCCCCGGCTACCTGGAGTTCTGCTGGGCGGCCCAGCGCGCCGGCCTGGTGTTCATCCCGCTTCCCCTGCACGCCACGAGGGAGGAGGTCGAGGCGATACTGGAAGACAGCGAGGCTTCGCTGCTGCTGGTTTCCGCCAACCTTCCGCTGGATGCCCTGGGCCTGCCCCAGGGCGCGCCCGGGGTTGATTATTTCTTCATGCTTGGCGGTATCGCCGAGGGCTTTGAGTCCTGGGAGGAGTCCATCGACCGGCAGCCCCCGGAGCCGCTGGAAGACCAGGCCGGCGGTGTGCCGATGTTCTATTCAAGCGGGGCGGATGGCAGGCTCCGCGGCGCCCTGCCCACGCCCCTGAGCGACGATGTGGACACGCCGCCGGCACTGGCCGGCGGGGTCGGCGTGGCCTTCGGTTTCAGCGAGGAGAGCGTCTTCCTGTCTCCCGCCCCCCTGTATACCCCAGCCTCCCTGCTCTACAACATGATGGTTCTCTACCAGGGCGGGACCAGCGTGCTGATGGAAAACTTCGAGCCGGAGGCGGCGCTCGGCCTTATCGAAGAACACCGGGTGACCCACAGCCTGTGGGTGCCGAGCATGTTCGGCCAGTTGCTGCGCCTTCCGCAGGCAAGTCGCACCCGCCATGCGCTCGACTCCATGCAATACGCCCTGCACGCCGGCGCACCCTGCCCGGTGGAGGTCAAGCGGCAGATGATCGACTGGTGGGGGCCGGTACTGGTCGAATACTACGCCGCGGGCGCCAGTGACGGTGCCACGGTGATCGATTCGGCCGAGTGGCTGCAGCACCCGGGTTCGGTGGGCAAGGCCTTTATCGGCGAGCTGGAAATTGTCGATGAGCGGGGCATCCCCCTGCCCAGCGGCAACATCGGCCGGATTCGTTTCGCCGGTGACGAGATCGGCACCGGGGACAGCGGCTACCTCGACGACGAGGGCTATCTCTATGTCACCGACCGCTCCAGCGACAGCATCGTCTCCGACGGGGTGACGGTCTACCCCTCCGAACTGGAGAGCCTGCTGATGACCCACGACAAGGTGGCCGATGTGGCGGTATTCGGGCTTTCCGACGAGGCGGGCGGCGAGCAGGTGCAGGCGCTGGTGGAGCCGGTCAACTGGGCCGATGCCACCGATGAAACCGCCTTCGAGATTCTGGAATGGCTGCGCGAACGCCTCGAGGACCTGGTGATGCCGCACAAACTGGATTTTCGCCAGCGCCTGCCGCGGGAGGACGACGGCCGGGTCTACCGGGAGCGCTTGAGGGAGGAGTTCCGCGGCGGCGCCCGGGACGACAATCCGGAAGATTGAACTGTGGGAGCTCGCTCTGCGAGCGATAATCGCCCGCGGAGCGGGCTCCCACAGCGGGCTCCCACAGCGGGCTTCCACAGGGGCTATTTCAGGTGACGCCTTCTGGGGGCTCCTTCAGGGGCGTCATTGAAGCTCGCGCCAGCGGCGCAGCAGTTCGCTGCTCGCCGGCATTGCCTGCCCGGAAGCCTCGCCCTCGGCCACACAGCGTTCCAGTATCCCCACGTTCTGCGCCAGCACCTTGCCGCCGTGGTGGCAGCGATTGAAAGCCGTATAGCCCATCGGCGCGGCCTCGGCCTCGGTCTTGCGCATCATCCCGGCAATGCGTTTGTCGCTGAACAGCCAGGCAAAGATTTTTCCCTGCAAGCCGTGGCGTTTCAGTCGCAGCATCTCCCGCTGGGAGTCGCAGCACAGTGGCCAGAGTTCCCGGTCCGCGATCAGCGCCTCGGTACCCTCCCAGTCTTTCAGCGCGCTTGCCAGAATGAAACTGGTGAAAATGTTGGTGGTCATTCGGTAGAGGCCCACCGGGATGGTCTTGCAGGTCGCAGCGCCTGACTGGTTGTACAGCGCCACATAATCCTTCGCCGCCTGTTTGGGGCTTGAGGTTACGAAGAAGCCAACGTGGTCCGGGAAGTTCAGATAGGCCACGTCGGCGCTGTCGTGCAGCGCCCGCCTGTCCGCAGCGGGTTCGGGTGCGTTCGGAGCAGCGGTCTGGTAGGCGAAAATCTTCATGGTGCCTTCCAGCAAGCGCGACGCCGGCAGGCCGGTAGTTCGCCTGACGTGGTCGTAGAGCCCCAGGCCGACCCCGCAGATCAGCATCACTGAAGCGTCGCCGCGAAATACCTCGCCGAGGGCGCTCAGGGTCATGGTGCCCTGCTCGCTGAGGCAGCTTGCACCGTCCAGTGTGACCAGCACGAAGTCAAAGTGCTCCCCGCGCAGCTGTTCCGGCGCGGTATACAGGCGAAAGTCGCCCAGCACATGTACCGCGTCCTGGTCGTAGCTGTAGAGTTTTTGCGCCTGCATCAGGTCGGCTTCGCGGTGTGGCCTTACCAGGAAGCTGATTTGCGCTCCGGCCAGTTGCAAGTGGTAGGCCGTGGTCAGGCCCAGCGCCCCGGCGCCGACGATGAGTACGCGTGCTGTGTGCATCCAGGGTTTCCTCTGTAGTTATCCGCCGCGTCAGCTTAGCATGGCTCGCCAGCGACCTGTGCCGGGGTTCAGCGGACCGCCGCTGCCAGGCTTGCTGCGTGCTGTTTTCCGCGTTTACTGAAGGGCAGGTAGAACACCGGGACCACGAAGAGGGTGAACAGAGTGCCCACCAGCATGCCGCAGGTGATCACCAGTCCGATACTGAAACGACTGTTGGCGCCTGCGCCGGTCGCCGCGATCAGGGGCCAGACACCAAGCACTGTGGCGAAGGTGGTCATCAGGATGGGGCGCAGGCGCAGTGAGGCCGCTTGCAGTACCGCCTCACGACGCTCCATGCCGGTATCCGCCAGCTTGTTGGCAAACTCCACGATCAGGATGCCGTGCTTGCTGATCAGGCCGATCAGAGTGAGCAGCCCGATCTGGGTATAGATATTCAATGTGGCGAAACCCAGCGCCAGTGGCACGATGGCGCCAAAGATCGACAGCGGCACGGTCACCAGAACCACCAGCGGGTCGCGGAAACTGTTGAACTGGGCCGCGAGCATCAGGAAGATCAGGATCATCGAGAGGCCGAACATGACCGGGAAGGACGCCGATTCCTGTACGAACTGGCGCGAGGCGCCCGTGTAGCCGGCACGGAAACCGGTGGGAGCGATCTCTCGCAGTTTCTGCTCGAGAAATTCCAGCCCCGCACCGACGCTGTTGGGTGGCATCATCATGCCCTGCACGGTGGTGTTGTTGAGCTGCTGGTACTGCGTCAACTCCTTGGGCTGCACCGAGGTCGAGAGATTGATCACTGCGGACATCGGGACCAGTTCGCCGCTGTCGGTGCGCAGGTAGTACTTTTCCAGCTCTTCCGGCGTCAGGCGAAAATCGCGGCTCGCTTGCGGGATGACCTTGTAGCTGCGGCCGGAGAGGGTGAAACGATTGACCTCGGCCTCCCCCAGCATGGTGGCCAGGGTCTGGCCGATTTCCTGCATCGAGATGCCCAGGCGCGCTGCGCGCTCGCGGTCGATATGCACTTCGATTTCAGGGCGGTTGAAGTCCAGGCTGTGGGTGACGTAGGCAAACAGGCCGGATTCCCGGGCAGCCTCAAGCAATTCCTCGCCCACCCGGTAGACTTCCTCGTAAGGCGCGGTGGACGCCACCACGAAACTGACCGGCAGGCCGGATTCCGCTCCCGGCAGCGGGGCGCCGGTGAAGGAGAACATTTCCATCCCGGCGATCTTGTCCAGCCCGGCCTGCAGTTCCACCTGCAGCTCCTGGACCGAGCGCTCCCGTTCGCTCCAGGGTACGGTCACGATGCCGCCGAAATTCTGCCCGCCGGTGATCACCCGCCAGGAGCTCTTGAACTCGGGCATGTTCACCCAGATCTTGTCGACCTCCAGCAGGTAGTGGTTCATGTAGTCCATGTTCGCATAGGGCGGTGCCCTGCCTACGACCGTAACCCCGCCGTTGTCCTCGCTGGGCGCCAGCTCCTCCTGGGCCAGGGAAAACAGCACCGGCAGGCTGCCGAGGAGGGCCGCCGCCAGCAAGAGCATGGCGCCGCGGTTGGCAAGGCAGGCGGATAGCAGGCGCTGGTAGCTGGCGATCAGGCGCTCGAAGCGCTGGTCCAGCCAGTCGGCGAAGCGGCCCTGGTGGGCGGCGTCCTTGAGCACCCGCGAACACATCATCGGGCTCAGGGTCAGCGCCACTATCCCCGACACCAGCACGGCCCCGGCAAGGGTGAGGGCGAATTCGCTGAACAGTGCGCCAGTCAGCCCGCCGATGAAGGCGATAGGCGCGTAGACCGCAACCAGGGTGAGGGTCATCAGTACGACCGGAAGGGCCACTTCCCTTGCCCCGGCAAAGGCCGCTTCCATCGGGCTGGCCCCCTCCTCGATATGCCGGTGTACGTTCTCCACCACGACGATGGCATCGTCCACCACCAGGCCGATGGCGATGACCATCGCCAGCAGTGTGAGCAGGTTGAGCGAAAAACCCAGGGACATGATCAGGAAGACCACCCCGACCAGTGACAGTGGAATCGCCACCAGCGGGATGATCACCACCCGTAATGAACCCAGAAAGAGGTAGATCACCAGGATCACGATCAGCACCGCTTCCAGCAGGGTCTTGGCGACCTCGCCCAGGGCCTCTTCGATGAATACGCTGCCGTCCCAGTCGAGCAGGATTTCCAGGTCCGCCGGCAGGTTTTCCTGCAGGCGCGGCAGTGCCGCGTGGACTTCCCTGGAAACGTCCAGGGGATTGGCGCCGGGTGCCGGGGAAATGGCCATGAAGATCGTCTCCTGGCCACTCGACAGGGTTTTCATCTGGAAGTCTTCCGAGTCCAGTTCCACGTCCGCAACGTCGCCCAGGCGAACGCGTTCGTCGCCGGACTGTCGCACTACCAGCTCGCGGAAGTCATTTGCCGTTCTCAGGCTGGTGCTGGCGTCCACGGTGACCCGCACCAGCCGGCCCTCGGTAGCCCCCGCCGCGGAAATGTAGTTGTCCTGCTGGATGGCATCGCGCACGTCGGTGGCGGTAACCCCGCGCGCCGCCATCCGCACCGGGTCCAGCCAGATCCGCATCGCCAGCTCCCGCTTGAAAATCTGCGCCTGGCCAACACCCGGCAGGGTGCCGAGCTCGGGTTGCACCGCTCGCGTAACGTAGTCCGTTACCTGGTAGGGCGTCATCTGCTTGCTGTAGAACGCGATGTACATCATCGCGTCGCCGCCGAAGGAGTTGTAGATAATCGGGTCCTCAATTTCCCGTGGCAGCTCATAGCTGGCCTCGTTGACCTTGGCGATCACCTCGTTGAGCACTTCGTTGCTGTCTTCGCCGAGGCGCACGTGTACGGTGATTTCGGAGGAGCCCGGGTTGCTGGTCGAGGTGATGTAATCGATGCCCTTCGCAGTGACGATGCGCTCCTGCAGCGGCGTGGTGACAAAGCCCTGTACAGTGCTGGCGCTGGCGCCCGGGTAGGCGGTGCTGACGTAGACCACGCTGGTTTCCACATCGGGAAATTCGCGCAGCTGGACACGGAAAATGGACGCCAGTCCCACCACCAGCAGCAGCGCACTGACTACGATGGCCAGGACCGGACGGCGGATGAATATCCCGGTGAAGTTCATTGGGTGAACTCGGCCGGTGTCTCTTCCAACACCACTTTGGCGCCGCGGTGGAGCTTGTTCTGGCCCACGCTGACAACCCGTTGGCCGGACTCAAGGCCGGCGGTCACTGCGATGCGTCCGTCCCGGACCTGGCCGGTTTGTACGACCTGCGCATCGACCACCAGGTCCGTGCCGGATTCCTCTACCAGCCAGACCGTATCGCCGTGCAGCGAGTAGGTCACGGCGATCTCCGGGATGGTCACCACCTCGCGTGGGTCCTGCAGGTCGATCGTGATTCGGGCGAACATGCCGGGCAGCAGGCCGGCACTGTCATCCAGCGTGGCGCGCAGGGCGAGGTTGCGGGTGCCGGTGTCCACCGCCGCGTCGATGGCAGTCAGGCGGCCGGCGTAGACCCGGTCGCTGGCGCTGCTGCGGAGGCTGACGGGCAGGCCGGCGCGGAGCTTCGGGAAATAGCGTTCCGGCACCGAGAAGTCCACCTCGAGGGTGGAGAGATCCTGCAGGGTGGTGATGGCGGTACCCGATTCGATGTAATCCCCCGCCTTGACCCGGATGATGCCCAGCGTGCCGGCAAAGGGGGCAAATATCCGCTTGTTATCCAGCTGTGCCTCGATTTCCGCCAGCGATGCAGTGGCGGCGTCGAGGTCCGCCAGGGCGCGGTCGTACTGGCTCTGGGGTATGGATTTCTGCCGGATCAGCCGCGCGTCGCGCTCGTAGAGCTGCTGGGCCAGAACCAGGTTCGCCTCGGCCCGCTTGCGCGCGGCCTGTTCGACGCTGTCGTTAAGGGTCAGCAGGAGCTGGCCGGCCTCGACCTGCTGTCCGGATTCCACGGAGATGGCGGTGATTTCGCCACTGGTTTCACTGGCGAGGTTCACCCCACGGGCCGCCCGCAGAGTGCCGACGGCCTCCAGTTCTGAGGGCCAGGTCTCGCTGCGCGCCACTGTGGCGGCAATCGTGACGGGTGGCGGGCTGAAGTCCTGGGCGGCCAGTGCGCTGAATTTGTTGTAGAGATACCCGGCTATGGAGCCGAAGATAAGCAGCAAAAGTGCCGCGACGGTCAAGTAGGCACGCATTTAGTCTCAATTTTTGGTTTGCGGCACAAGGAAGGGGCTAGTGTAGGGGCTAAATCCCCTGCACGCACACCTTATCCCGGTAATTTGCCACGGCTGGTCGCTTGTTGAAAGCGCTGTCGGAAGGCTGGCATCTGCTATATGCTAATAAAGCCCCCAAAGGATTTGGCGGGGCCCGAGGTGTTGTCCTATCCCGGATCGAGCTGTACGCAAGGGGTTCCTGGTGATCAAGTCGAGAAAACTCAAGTCCTTGGAAAAGCAGATGGATGCTTCATCAAGCTATTCCGAGTGGAAAGAGGCTGCGCTGTCCTTCGATGAATTATCGGGGGAGGCGCGCTGGCGCAAGATCGACCAGAGCAGCCAGTACGACTACACCCAGATTCGCCTGCGCCTGGACCGCCTCCGCTCCCTGCGGGCGCGGCAGGACGACCAGGGCCTGCTGTTTGCGCTTAACGAAGGTATCCACGGCAATATGGGTGGCATGGGGCGCTCGACCCTCTACCAGCGCGCCCGCTTCGGCACCAAGCACCTGATCGAGCAGTATATCGACGAGATAGACGACGCCCTGCGCTACCTGGCGGAGCTGCCCAGGGAGCGCATCGACGTGCAGACCAAGCTGGATTTCTTCTACCGGGCGAACCTCTGCTTCGGGCGTTCAGGCCTGATGCTCAGCGGTGGCGGGGTACTGGGTTTCTACCACCTCGGCGTGGTCAAGGTCATGCTCGAACAGGGTCTGCTGCCACGGGTGATTTCAGGCTCCTCCGCGGGGGCGCTGGTTGCGGGGGTGCTGGGCACACACAGCGACGAGGAGCTCAAGGTATTCTTCGATCCCCAGAACGTGCATTTCGAGGCGGAGCGGGAGGCCAGCGCGTTTTCGCGCATGTTCTTCGGCTCCAGCCCGTCGATCGACGTGGGCGACCTGCAGCGACTCATGGAACGCATGATACCGGACATGACCTTCCAGGAAGCCTACGAAAAAACCGGGCGGCAGATCAGTATCACCGTAGCCCCGGCAGAGCCGCACCAGCGCTCGCGCCTGCTCAACGCAATCACTTCCCCCAACGTGTATATCCGCTCTGCGGCCATGGCTTCCTGCGCTGTGCCCGGGGTGTTCCCGCCGGTAGTGCTGATGGCCAAGAACGTGCATGGCGACCCCCAGCCCTACCTGCCGACGCGTAAATGGGTGGATGGCTCCATCGCCGACGACCTTCCGGCCAAGCGCCTGTCCCGCCTCTACAGTACCAACCACTACATCGTCAGCATGGTCAACCCGGTGGTCACGCCCTTCATCGAGAATTCCAGGAAGAGCCGTGGGCCCACTTCACGGGCCTTCCGCGCATTTGGTGTGGGCATGGGTCGCGAGGTGCTCAACCTGTATCGCGGCATGGTACAGAAGCAGGGCGACAACTGGCCGCGCTTCAACATGGCGATCAATACGCTGCACGCCCTGATGGACCAGAACTACAGTGGCGATATCAACATTGTCCCTGGCTTCCGCTGGTACAACCCGATGAAACTGCTTTCGCACATCACCGAGGCAGACCTGGTCGCGCTGATGGCCGAGGGTGAACATTCGACCTTCCCGCGGGTGGAAACCATTCGCTTGTGCACCAAGATCAGCCGTACGATGGAAGAGCTCCTGCGGCGCTTCGAATACGGCGACCTGCGCCCGGATGCCAGTGAATACCAGCGCCCACGCTCTTCGCGCCGGCGGCCGACGCCGACCCGTGCCGAGCAGGAAGCGATGAGCGAATACCGGACGGCATTTACCGCCGCCGCGGCGGAAGGTGCCGAATCCCCCGCGCCCAGTACGGCAGCACCTGCGAAGCCCAAAGCCGCCGCTGGCAAGCAGGCTGCGGCCGCCAAGAAGACACCGGCGGGCAAGAAAGCCCCGGCCCGCAAGCGCGCCCCGGCAAAGAAAAAATCAGCACCCGGCGCGGGAGCGCGCACGGGCAGCAGGAAATCGGCTGGCGGTGAGGCGGCCTGAGCTCGACGGGGCCCGCAGATGGCCCGCGAGCGTCCTGCGCGACAACAACAAAATGTAACAACCGAGAGGCAATTGCGATGCCGGCACCCCTCACAATCGATAACTGCATGCGGCGCAAGCCGCTGACCATCGAGTCGAGCGCCAACCTGGTGGAGGCGATCGAAACCATCATTGAAAACAAGCTCACCGGGTTGACCGTCGTCGACGCGGACGGCCACGCGGTGGGCGTTCTCTCCGAGCTGGACTGTATCAGGGCGATCCTGACATCGCTGTACAACGACGGCGACCCGGAGCAGTCCCTGGTAGAGGACGTCATGACCCAGACCATCAATACCTGCAAGCCCAGCGACAGTATTATCGAGGTGGCCCAGTCGATGCTCGATACCCGCCAGCGCCGGCGCCCGGTGATTGAGGACGGCAGGCTGGTGGGGCAGGTCAGTTCCGCCAACATCCTCTGGGCCCTGATGGAACACTCCCGTCGCAAGGTCCACGGTGGTCCGCACTAGTCCTGGCAGATCGCCCTGATTTCCTGAATGCCAGAAGTCGCTGTAGTTACCGGGGGCGCCCGCCGTATCGGCCGTGCAATCGCAAGCTGCCTTCACGGGGCCGGCTATGATATCGCGCTGCACTACCGCAGCTCGAGCGCCGAGGCGGAGGAACTGGCGGCACAGCTGAATGCCCTGCGCCCGGAGAGTTGCGCTATATTCGCCGCCGACCTCGCAGAGCAGGCGCAGGTCGCCGCCCTTGGCGCGACGCTGAGTGAGCGCTATAGCGGTATCGACCTGCTGGTGAACAACGCCTCGGGCTTCCGGGCGACGCCGCTGGAAAGCTGTACGCCGGCGCAGTTCGACGCCATGCTGGATTCCAACCTTCGCGGCGCCTACTTCCTCACCCAGGCCCTGCTGGCGCCCCTGCGTGCGGTGGGGGGGAACATCGTCAATATCATCGACAACGACGTGGAGCGCCCGCTGCCGCGCTTCAACGCCTATACCGCGGCGAAAGCCGGCCTGGCGTCGCTGACCCGCAGTTTCGCGGTGGAGCTGGGGCCGGAGATACGGGTGAACGGCGTCGCCCCCGGGGCGATACTCTGGCCGGAGGAGGACGGCGCTTTCGACGCCGCCGCCCGCCAGGCCACTATCGAGGCCACGCCCCTGAAGCGTCTCGGTGAGCCCGGGGACATCGCCCGAACGGTGCTTTTCCTCGCCCGCGAAGCGGCATTCATCACCGGGCAGGTAATAACAGTGGACGGTGGCCGCGGCCTGGCTTGAGCCCTTTTTCCAGGCCCGGTTTCATTCCGCCTGGGGCTGGGTATCCGGTGCCGGGATGAATGCGTCCAGCGCCTCGCGATCACCATTTTTGAGGGCTGCCTGAATGGCGGCCGCGGTGGCCTCGGTGAGGCGGAGCTGTTCCGCACCGTACCAGTAAACGAAGTAGGCGCGCATCGCATCCACTTCGCAGATATCTTCGCGCATCTGGCACAGGGTGAATTCCCAGGTGGTGTATTCCAGCTCGTCATACCTTTCGACAAAGTTGGCGAGGTAAGTGACCATTGTGGACAGCGCGGTGGTATCGCCGGCCGGGGCTCTCAGCGCGCCCTCTATCAGGTTTTGCCTGACTGTCTCGCCGCTGAATTCCGCGGGGTATTCCGAGGCCATCAGGACCAGTGCGTCCAGGTAACCGGCGTCCGCGGATTTTTCCAGCCACTCGAAGTGGGTCTCCCACTTCCGCAAATCGTCGCCGATAATCTCGTGAAGCGGCCGGCAGCGCTCCCACCTGGCTTTCATTTGTGTGATGGCTACGTCCGGTACGGCGTTGCTGCTTTCGATGCTCTCGATCCGCTGGTCACCGATGGTGACGCCGCGGCACTCGTCCAGGGCCCTGGCGACCTGGTACTGCGCCTGCGGGTCGCCAGCCCTGGCGGCCTCGATGTTATCCGCGTAGATTTTTTCCGGGGCGAGGGGATAGATGCTCTGGAATCTGAGGGGGCTGATCCCGGGCCTGATGGTACTCACCCGGCTCGCCGCCAGGTCGCGCCAGTTGTAGCCGAAATAGGTGCCGGCCGGGTCTGCGGGTTCCGCAGGGACCTGATCGCCGGTTTCCGGGTAGGGCGCGACTGGTGCGGGAGCGGCCTCCCGAGTGCCTTCACTCGCTTCGATTTCCGGCGCGGCATCCGCTGTCGTTGCCGGGTTCGTCGGCTTCGGCCGCAACTGCCCCAGGGTCGCCGCCAGCGCCAGCATGACCATCAGCAGCGCGACGAAGCCTGGCCGAATGCGCATCCCCCGCTCCGGAATTCAGTCGAGCAGGTCTACCGCCATCTGCGCCAGCGGCTCCACCATGGCGCCGCGTGAACGGGCTTCGGCACTGGATGCGTTGCCCTGCTCCGCGCGCATGGCCACGCCCTGGAGGATGGCGGCGAGACGGAACAGGGAGAAGACGAGGTAGAAATTCCAGTTGTCGATACCATCCCGGCCAGTGCGCTCGCAGTAGCGGGCGATGTATTCCTCGTCGCTGGGAATGCCCAGGGCCTTGCGATCAATCCCGGCGAGGCCGGCGATCTCGCTGTCACCGGGGAGCATCCAGGCCATGCACTGGTTGGCGAGATCCGCCAGGGGATTGCCGAGGGTGGACAGTTCCCAGTCCAGCAGCGCGATCACCCGCGGCTCATCAGGGTGGAACATCATGTTGTCCAGGCGGTAGTCGCCGTGGACCAGGCTCACCCTGCCGTCGTCTTCCGGCATTTCCGCCTCGAGGTATTGCATGAGAATCTCCATGTTCTCGATGCGCTTGAGCTCCGAGGCGCGGTACTGCTTGCTCCAGCGGCCCAACTGGCGTTCGAAGTAGTTGCCGGGTTTGCCGTAGTCACCGAGGCCGACCGCCTCGATATCCACGTTATGCAGTGCCGCCAGCGTGGTGTTCATGGCGTCGAAAATCGCCCCACGCTCGGCATTGTCGCGGGCGTCGGGAAGAGAGGGTTTCCACAGGATGCGGCCCTCGAGGAATTCCATGACGTAAAACATCGAGCCGATGACGGTATCGTCCTCGCACAGGACGTGGGTCCGCGGTACCGGAACGTCGGTGTCCTGCAGGGCGCTGATCACCCGGTACTCCCGGTCGACCGCGTGGGCCGATTTCAGCAGTTCGCCCGGCGGTTTGCGTCGAAGTACGTAGGCGCCCCCGGGTGTGCTCAGCTTGAAGGTCGGGTTGGACTGGCCGCCGGCGAACTTCTCCGCCTGCAGTGGGCCGGAAAAGCCAGGCATGTGCGCGCTGAGGTAGTCTTCCAGGCGCCTGGTATCGAGATCCTGTGTTGTCATTGCACTGTCACTAATCGATTGTTGAATTGCGCGGTCGGGCAGCCCGATGATAACCGTTGAAATCAGGACGGACCAATGACCCTGGCGCTCTGTTAAACTGACCCCGTGAATCAATCGATGTTCGACAGCGTGAAACCCATAGGCGAAGAACTCCGGCGGGAAGTCCGCGCCGCCACGCTCCATTGGGTTGGCCTCGCAGAGGCTGAACTGGGCCGCAAGCTACCGCCGCTGGGCATCCATTTTGACCTCAGCGGAACGACTGCGGGGATGTTCAGGGTGCGCCGGGAACTGCGTGAGATCCGCTACAACCCCTGGATATTCGCCAAGTACTGGCAGGAAAATATCGACAGCACGGTTCCCCACGAGGTGGCGCATTTTATCGTCCACGAAACCCGGGGGCGGCGCCGCGTCCGTCCCCACGGCCCCGAGTGGCGAGCGTGGATGGCCTTCTTCGACGCCGACCCGGCGGTAACCTTTGATCTCGACCTGGCAGGGGTGCCGCGCCGCCGCCAGCGCACCCACGCCTACCGCTGTCCCTGCCGGGAACACGAACTCTCCACGACGCGGCACAACCGGATCGGCCGCGGCAATCGCTATCTCTGCCGCTTTTGCCATGGGGCGTTGGTGTATGTGGGGTAGGAGCCCGAGCTGCGGGCGATCATCGCTCGCGGAGCGAGCTCCCACGAAAGATCCTCCCCGGTTCTAGCCGTCGAGGTCCAGCTCCACGCCGCTGAAAATCTCCCGATCAGGGTCAAGCTTTGAGGCCTGGTCGATGACCGCCCGGTCCGCGGCCAGGCCCAGTTCGTTGACCAGGTGGGTCTTGATCGCCGAAGCCCGCTCCTGCGCCAGCGTGAGCAGGGCGTCGTCACTCACCGGGATACTCGCCACTACCCGCTGGTAACGCTGGCGGAAGCTGGTTTCCCCGCTGTCCTCACCGCCCAGGGCGAGGTAGCGCGCCTCGATGGCCTCGTTGTAATCGTCGCCGCGCGCATCGACTTCCTCCGCGCTCATGCCCTCTGCCAGGAGTTGCTCGCGCAGGGCCGCCTCGCGCAATTTGTCGCGGTCCGCCGCCAGGTTGAGGCGGCCCATGACCACCAGGGTGAGTTGCGGGCGCTGTTGCAGGGCCTCGGCCAGCTGTGCCAGCCGGGCCTCGGTGGGGGGAGTGATTGCTGCGCTGCCCACCGGGAAGGGCATGCGCTGCAGGTCCTGCTCGCTGCCGACGAGATTCGCCAGCAGGCTGAAAGGCGCGGTAACCGCCTTGGTCAGGAGATTGACGAAGGCGCCCACAATGACGCTGCTGATGTCGAACTCCGGATTCGCCATGTCGCCTTCCACCGGCACCTGCAGGTCGATCACGCCGTTGATGTCCGTGAGCAGGGCCAGGCCCAGCTTGAGCGGGATATCCAGCGCCTTGTCGCTGTCGATCTTCTCGCCGAGGCGCAACTGGTCGATCAGCACCTTGTTGTCGCCCTTCAGGCGTTCATCCTCCAGGCTGTAGTGCAGGGTCAGGTTCAGCAGGCCGCGCTCGATGGCATAGCCGGCGTAGGTTCCGGAGTAGGGGCTGAGGGTGGCCATGTCCACCCCGCTGAAATCCAGTTCCAGGTCCAGCGCCGGCGGGGCTTCGAAGGGTGCCGCACTGCCGCTGAGGCTGACCGGGGCGTAGCCGTCCACCGTGCCTTCAATGTCCACCGCTGCACTGGCGCCGGGCGTGGAGGCCAGGCCGGTGATCTCCCCATTGAGGTCGCCAATGACCGTGCGGAAGTGAATCGGCAGGGATTCGTCCTGGAAGTCCACTTCGCTGGAATCGATCTGGATCAGTGGAATACGGAACTGCCAGGGTGCTGCATCTTCCTCGCTCTCCGCCACCGGCATGGCGGCGCCCTCCTGGGCTTCGCTCAACTGCTCGCGCCAGACGTTGGAGGCGTTTACGGTGCCGTCGGCGGCGATGTGCACGCGGCCCCGGTAGCTGTCGACCAGCAGGCGCGAGAGTTCCAGCTGGCGCCCGGGGAGGTCGACGGACAGGCCTTCCCAGCGCAGGCTTTTCCAGGAGGTGAGGGATTCCTCGGCGTCGACGATACGCCCGGAAAAATCTGTCACCGCGCCGTTCATCGCCACTGTGACGGCTTGAAAATCCGCCAGGCGCAGGTCTCCGTCCACGCCCAGTTCACCGCCGGTGATGGTGGCGTGCAGGGGCTCCGGCAGGTTGGGATTGAACCAGGCCAGGGGCAGTCCGGCGAGGGTGTAGGCGATATCGCCGCTCCCGTTCTCCAGTTCCAGTTCGCCCTGCAGGTCGAAGCGCGTGTTCTCATTTACCTGCAGCGCCAGCTGCAGGGGAGAGCTACCGGCGAAGGGCCAGCTGAGATTCTCCAGGCTGGCGCTGACAGGGCGCACCTGCAGCAACTGGGGTTCGGTGTACTCGGAACGCCAGTCGATACCGCTGTCCTGCAGGGTGATCCTGGCGATCCTGGCCGTCCAGTCGCTTTCCGCTGTGCCGGCTTGCTGCCCGGGATCCGCTGCCGGGGGCTGGTTCGGGTCCGCGCCCGATTGGCTGGCCGGACTGAGCATCCGGGCGAGGCTGGCCTGGCTGCCCTCGCTCCACCCGCGGGCATCGAGGCCATCGATCAGCACTGCGTCGACCCTGGCCTGCTGGCTCGCGGTGTCGACAGCGATCCCGCTGATGCGCAATTGCCGCAGTGCCAGAGTGGTGTCCGGCAGGGCATTCGGGTCGAGCGGGATCGCAGCCAGCTGGTTGAGCTCGAACTGGCCCTCGCTGATACGGGCGATGAAGTCCCCGGACCAGTCCAGCTGGTAGTTTCCGCTCAGGTTGATGGCGCCCTCACGCAACTCGAAGTTGAGCCAGGGTTTGGCGAAGCGCCAGCCGGGCCGCAGCTGCAGGCCGGTGATTTCCAGGCGGCCGCTGCCCTGGGCTTCCGGCAGCGAAATGTCGCCGCTCCATTGCAGGACGCCGCCGTCCTCGCTGCGCAGGTCGATCCGGTAGGGGTCGTGCTCGTCGTCGCGGACAGTGGTCAGGTTGCGGACGTGAATGTCCAGGTGTTCGTAGTAGGTGCTGAAGACCTCGGCCCGCGCCTCGTCGCTGAGGTCGATGCGCTCGGCGGTGAAGTCCAGGCGGTTTATGGTGATTTCGGGCAGGCTCGCCGCGCTCTCTTCAGCCGGCGGCTCCTGTTCTCCTGATGCGGGCAGCATATCCGAGAAGTTGAAGCTGCCGTCGGGCAGGCGCCGCAGGTCGACCCGCAGGCCGAGTACCTCCAGGGCGTCCAGCACCGCGCCGCTGCCCAGCAGGCTGGCCAGGGAAATGTCCACCCTGGCGCTGTCCAGGCTGAGGAAGACGTCGCCGTCGGGCTCGCGCAGGCTGAGCCCGCGAACCTGCGCGGCGAGGGTGAAGGGATTGAACAGAATGGCGTCAGAGTGCAGCTCCCGGTTCAGGTACTGGTCTACCAGACGGGGAGCGAGGAAGTTTGCGGCGGGTGTCACGATCAGCACTACCAGTGCGAGATAGGCGAGATAGACAGACGCCAGCACCTTGAGTGTGGTTTTCAGCACGATTCAGGATTCCGGTAAAGCGAGGATTTACTATAGACCGAATTCCCGTCGCTTTCTGCGCGCGGTGGGGATTTTGGCCGTCTGCAGCGCTACAAGCCCTTGCGATAGGTGTAGGGGGTGACCCCGGTCCAGCCCTTGAATGCACGGATAAATGCGGAGGACTCCGAGAAACCCGCGCGGTGGGCAATCTCCTCTATGGACAGGCCCTGCTTGCCGAGGAAGTGCAGGGCGGTGTCCCTGCGCACCTGGCTCTTGATCTCCTTGAAGGTGGTTCCCTCCGCGGACAGGCGGCGGCGCAGCGTCTGCGGATGGATGTCGAGCATCTCGGCCACGTCCCCCAGTTCGGGCATGTCCACGAGGTTGTGGCGGATCGCTTCGCGCACCTGGGTGGTCCAGCTGTTGCGGTCGAAGGTCTGGGTCAGCATCAGCAGTACGGGGTGACGCAGGAAGTGGCGCAGCGAATGCTCGGTCTGGTTTACCTGGCGGTCGAGCAGGGCACTGGAGAACTCGAGCTCCGAGTGGGCCTGCTCGAAGGCCACCGGGTTGCCGAGGAACATCGCGCGGTATTCGTAGGTATCCACCGAGGGCTCGAAGGCGAGATTGGCGACCTGCAGCGGCAGGTGTTCCTGGATCAGCCAGCTGGCAAAGCGGTGGGCGTTGAACAGCATGAACTCGATCATGTAGGGGTCGGGTATTTCGTCGCTGTCAACCAGCACAACGCGGATTCGGGCGCGATCGTCCTCGACGATGAGGTGGGGCTGCACGCCGAATTCGAAGAGCTGGTAGAAGCGGCAGTAGCGAGCCAGGGCCTGCCCGAGGGTCTCGCTGCCGATCACCGCATGGCACATCATCGACCAGCAGCCGATGGGCATGCGCCGGGAGACGAAACCGAGGGCTTCGTCCTCCATCGCCAGCATGGTGCCAACCTGCAGGTTGGCGAAGCGTTCGGCCGAGATGCGCGCGTTTTCCTCCCGCAGCAGGCGCGGTGAAATCCTCGCCCGGCGCAACAGGGCGCCGGGGTCGAGACCGAGGGACACCGCGTTTTTAAGTACCGCGCGGGCGAAATACACATGTACCGATACGTCGCGCACCGATCAGACCACGCTGTTGCTCAGGTGGACGGGCTTGTTATCGACCCAGGCCACCCGGTTGCGTCCGTTGCGCTTGGCGAGATACATGGCCCGATCCGCCTCCTGTTGCAACTGGTCGAGGCTGATCTCCCCGCGGATGCCGGCGACGCCGAGGCTCACGGTCAGCGGAATGCGCTGGCGGTCTACCCACAGCGGGTGCTCGGCGATGGCCTCGCGCAGGCGCTCGGCGACCTTGCGCGCGAATTCCAGTTCGGTCTCCGGCATCACCAGGAGGAATTCCTCCCCACCGATGCGGGCCACCACGTCGCTGCCCCGGCAGCTGCGGGTAATAATCCCGGCCACCATGCGGATGACCTTGTCGCCGGTCTCGTGGCCGAAGCTGTCGTTGATCTGCTTGAAGTGGTCGATATCGATGACCACCGCGGAGGTGAAGGAGTCCAGGCGGTGCGCGCGCGCCAGGGTGACCTGCAGGCTGGTTTCCAGGCCCCGGCGGTTCAGCAACTGGGTCAGTGGGTCGATGGTGGCCAGGTGGGAGAGGTGCTGCTGGTATTCCACCAGTACGCTGGCCAGGAAACCCACTACCACCAGCACATAGGCCCAGCTGTAGGCGCCGAAGCTGACCAGCTGCGCCCCGGCGAAATCGTCGCGGACGTAGAGCTGGTAGAGTCCGATCATCGCCCCGGCCACCATCAGCACCGCGGCGATGCACATGATCGCATCGCCCACGTTGCGCTGGTCCATGCCGCGGCGCGCGAAGATCACTGCGCAGGCGGTGAAGCAGAGGCTGGACAGGAGGGCGCTCAGGACAAAAAGGTTCTCCTGCTGGAGGAAGAGCACGCAGAGGGTGCCCAGCAGGCAAATGACGCCGAGGGTGATCCGCCCCCGGATTACGCCGGCGCGCTGGGTGGCGGCGATGAACAGCAGGTAGCCGTTGATGACCCAGGCCACGGGAGGGGCGCTGATCCCCAGTGTCGCGTCCAGCCCCTGCTGCAGGGTAAACAGCACCCAGCTGATCATCGTCGCCATGGCGTAGACGGTAAACATGCCGAGACCGGCCGGGGGACTGGTAGAGGAACTCAGGTCATAGACCACAAGCATCTGGGCCAGGGTGATGCTGAAGATGAGGCCGAGATACAGGGTGGACCAGTGGTCTGGGAAAAAGTTTTCCATGCCGGGCAGGGCCGCTGTAAGTTCCAGTCAATTATTTTGTCGGGGGTGGTCATTGTTGCCCGGATGGCCGCTCACCATACTGTTCGCCGTTATCTCGGCGACCTGTCGCGTGAGCCCCTGAGCCAGCCTCTGGTGTCGCTGCCCCGGCCTTTTCCGGGCGGCGTTGACACCACCGGACTGTGGAATTGTGCCACAGTTGCAGCGGCGGTGTGAGGGCGACCCCCTTGTCGTCTACTTTTTTCTACAATCTTTTATCGTCCCGACGCTGTGCCCGGGAAGCTAGCCCTAGAGGAGAATGAGTATGGACCTGCAAGGTAAAGTCGCGATTGTCACCGGTGGTGCCTCCGGTCTCGGCCAGGCGACCGTGGAAGCCTACGCCGCCAAAGGCGCCAAAGTCGCCATTTTCGACATGAACGAAGAACGCGGCATGGAGCTGGTCAACAAGCTGGGCGCCGACAAGGCCGCTTTCTTCAACGTCAATGTCGCCGATGAAGAATCCGCGAAGCAGGCTGTTGCGGCAGTGGTCGAGAAATTCGGTGCGCTGCACATCTGCAACAACTTTGCCGGGATCGCCAGCGCCGCCAAGACCCTCGGCAAGGATGGCCCCTTCCCCTTCGCCGAGTTCACCAAAGTCATCAACGTCAACCTCGTGGGTACCTTCAACGTCGCCCGTTTCGCCGCCGAGCAGATGGCGAAGAACGAGCCGGTCAATGAAGACGGCAGCCGCGGCGTCATTATCAACACTGCCTCCATTGCCGCTTTCGAGGGCCAGATGGGCCAGCTTGCCTATTCCGCTTCCAAGGGCGGCGTGGTCGGCATGACCCTGCCCATGGCGCGCGACCTCGCCGCCTACGGCATCCGCGTCAACACCATTGCGCCCGGGCTGATCCACACCCCGCTGTTCGAGGCGCTGCCCGAGAAGGCTTACCAGGCCCTGTGCGAGGCGCCGCTGTATCCCAAGCGCCTCGGCAAGCCGGAAGAGATCGCCCACCTGTCTGTATTCATCGCCGAGAACGACTACGTCAACGGCGAGGTGGTGCGCATCGACGCCGGCATCCGCATGCAGCCGCGTTAAGGCCGCGCGCGATGGGACCTCTCAACGGCTACACCGTTCTCGAACTCGCCGGTATCGGTCCCGCTCCCATGGGCGGGATGCTGCTGGCGGATATGGGGGCGGAGGTGATCCGCGTCGAGCGTGCTTCGGGTGCCAGTGCCCTGCACCAGAAAGACATCAGCTCTCGCGGCAAGAAATCGGTGACCATCAATCTCAAATCCCGCGAGGGCGTGGAAACACTCCTGCGGATGGTGGAGAACGCCGATGTCATCATCGATCCCTTCCGGCCCGGTGTGTGCGAGAAGCTCGGTATCGGCCCGGAAGCCTGCATGGAACGCAATCCCAGGGTGATCTTCGCGCGCATGACCGGCTGGGGCCAGGATGGCCCGCTGGCACATACCGCCGGCCACGATATCAATTACATCGCACTGACCGGCGCCCTCTACGCCATGGGCCGCAAGGGCCAGAAGCCCAGCCCGCCGCTGAACCTGGTGGGTGACATGGGCGGCGGGGGTATGCTCCTGGCCATGGGTATCCTCGCCGCGCTGCTGGAAACTTCCGCATCCGGCAAGGGCCAGGTCATCGACGCGGCAATGGTCGACGGCACCGCCCAGTTGATGTGGATGTTCCACGGCTGGCAGCACACCGGTGACTACGACGCCACGGCCCGCGAGGGTAACATGCTGGACGGTGGCGCCCATTACTACGACACTTACGAATGCGCCGACGGTGAATTCGTCTGTATCGGCTCCATCGAGCCGCAGTTCTACGCGCTCCTGAAAGAAAAAATGGGGCTATCCGAAGAGGAGTTCGGTGACCAGGATAACCAGGAGGCCTGGCCGCAGATGAAGGCCCGGCTGACGGAGATCTTCAAACAGAAGACCCGTGCACAGTGGTGCGAGCTGCTGGAAGGCACTGACGCCTGCTTCGCGCCGGTCCTCAGTCTGCTGGAGGCACCGGAGCATCCCGCCAATGCTGCGCGCGGGACCTACATCGAAGTCGACGGTATGGTTCAGCCGGCGCCGGCGCCGCGGTTTTCCCGCACGCCCTCCAGCGTCCGCAATGCCGGGTCAAATCCCGGCGCCGACACAGGCGCCGTGCTGGCGGCGATGGGATTCAGCGAGCAGGAACTCGTCGATCTGAAGTCCGCCGGTGCAATCGGCTAGAGAAGCGCGAGAGAAGCCCGCAAGAGAGGAGAACGACATGAGCAGCTATGAGACAGTTCTGGTAGAGCGTCACGCAGCGGTGGCGGTGGTCTCCCTCAACCGCCCCGACGCACTCAATTCCTTCGACGCCCAGATGCGCCGCGACCTGCTGGCCGCGGCGCGCGAGGTGAATGGGGATGACGCCATCCGCGTGGTCATACTCACTGGTGCCGGCCGCGGTTTCAGCGCCGGTGCCGACCTCCGGGAAATGCCGCTGGATGACACCAGCTGGCGCGTGGACGACCAGCTCAACCTGGAGTACAAGCCCGCGCTGATGGAGATCACCAATGCCTCCAAGCCCTGGATCAGCGCGATCAAGGGGCCCGCGGCGGGTATCGGCAGCGCCTTCGCCATGGCCTGTGACCTCACCGTCATGTCCGAGGATGCCTATATTTTCCAGGCTTTCGCGGCAATTGGCCTGGTGCCCGACGGCGGTGCCACCTGGCAGCTGGTTCGGGTACTGGGTCGGAAACGCGCCTTCGAGATCATCGCCACCGGGGAAAAGCTCAGCGCGCAGAAGTGCCTGGAGTGGGGCCTCTGTAACCGCGTGGTCGGCAGCGAGAGCCTGATGGACGAGACGCTCGAATGGGCGCAGCAACTGGCGGCCCGCGCACCCCTGTCACTGCGTTACTCGAAGCAGGCGGTGGCGCTGGCCAGCGAGGAAACCCTGGCCCAGACGATTTCCACCGAGGCGGAATTGCAGCGGCTGTGCATTGCCAGTGAGGATGCGCTGGAAGGGGCCACGGCTTTCCTGGAGAAGCGCAAGCCTGTCTGGAAAGGCAAGTAGCAGCTCTTCCTCGGGCCAGATCCCCGGCATCCGATCTACCACAATACACGGTATCTACCAGTCAGGTTTTGTGGGAGCTCGCTCCGCGAGCGATCTCTCAAGTCGGGGAAAGTTCGATACCGGCGTACTCCCGAACATTGCCTTGCTCCGCGGTCCGCGTCCCTTCGGGATACCCTCGGGCGCTCGCGAGCCTAAGGTCTCGCTCGACTACTCGGCGCGGCCCTGAAGGCTGCGCAAGGCAATGTTCGGGAGTACGCCTCGTTCCTCGCCAATCTTTGAACCTCGGCACTCTCTTCAATCCCTGGCACCTTGAACCGTGGCACTTTGCTGCCACCCTTAAAAATTTCCTGCGATAGTCGGCATCGTCGTGGCTGCGCGTTATGCTATTCCCCAAGATTTGCCGAAAGGGAATACCCGCGCCATGTCCAGGGCCATGCTGCAACGCGCCGACGGCGAGCAACTCGCCTATCACCACCAGCCCGGCGTCTCGCCCGGTATCCTGTTTTTCGCGGGATTCAATTCCAACATGCAGGGCGACAAGGCCCTCGCGCTCGACGCCTGGTGCCGGGAGCAGGGGCGGCAGTTCACCCGCTTCGATTATTTCGGCCACGGGGAGTCCAGCGGCGCCTTTGAAGACGGCACCATCGGGCGCTGGATCGAAGACGCTCTCAGCGTGCTGGACGAAATCGCGGAAGGCCCACAGATTCTCGTGGGTTCCTCGATGGGCGGCTGGATCATGCTGCAGGTGGCGCTGGCGCGCCCGGAGCGGGTGAAGGCGCTGGTGGGAATTGCGCCGGCGCCGGATTTTACCGAGACCATGCGCGCGGGGCGCCTGTCGCCCGAACAGATGCTGCAGCTGGAACTCTCCGGCGCCTGCGAAATCGAGAACTGCTACGACGACGGTGAGCCCTACCTGATCAGCGCCAACTTACTCGATGAGGGTGCGAACCACTGCCTGCTGCCGGCCGCGGAGATAGCGATTCACTGTCCGGTACGGATACTGCACGGCCAGCAGGATGCGGATGTCCCCTGGGAGCGCTCGCTGCTCCTGGCGGAGAAGCTGGCCACGCCCGACGTGGTCCTGAGTTTCATCAAGGATGGCGACCATCGCCTGTCGCGTCCCGGGGACCTGCGGCGCCTTGTGCGTACGCTGGAAAGCCTGCTGCAGCAGGAGGGAGAGACGGGGGCTTGACCTGCCTGCGCTTCATTTTTCTGTCGCTGCTCGTGCCATTGCTCGCCGCCTGTGGCGGATACGAGTTCAAGAATATCGCCAAGTCGGACGTCGACCTGGTTGCCGATGAGTTCATCGATGAATCCCGCCGCCTGGTGCGTGAACTGACGGTGAAACTCTACGCCCGCAACCCAGCCGAACTGGCGAAGAATCCAGGCATGCAGGTGGAATGGCGGCTCGCCCAGTTGCGCAGTACCGAGGGGCCCCTGGCATTCGAGGAGCTGGGCGGGCGGGAAGGTACCGAGGCACTGGAACTGGTGTTCGACCCGGATTTTCGGGGGGACCGCGTTTTCGCCCTGGTCGCCGGCCTCGGCGGCATGTTGCGACAGGCCTACGGCTACAACGACGAGCTGTTTATTTTCGATACCCTGAACCCGGAGGCGCTCGCCACCAGCGCCCACAATGTGGAGGTCCTGTCCTGGCGACTGCGCAGCAACCATCGCCCGGACGGCACGCCCTGGTTGATCACCAGCGAGTACCAGGGGGTCACCGACAACCTGAGCTTTGAGCGCCTGTTTGGCAAGTTGATCGTGTTGCAGGAAGTGATGGCGCGCATCGCCGGCGACGCGGACTCCCGGCGTGTGACCAGAATCCTGCACACCGCCGGTTCGGTGTTCATACCCCTGCCGATCTAGGCGGAAGTCGTTTCCCGGTGCTATCTCCAGTACTGCTGCTCCAGTACCGCTGCTCCAGTACCGCTGCTCCTGGGGTAACGCTCAGGTAGTGATGATCAGGCGCAGCGCCTGCATCTGCAGGCTCGCGTGTTGAATGTGCAGTGCGCACTCCTCGATCCGGTAACGCAGGTGGTCGAGTTCTTCCTGGCGAATCGAGGGGTTTACTTCACGCAGGGCTTCCAGTCTGTCCAGTTCGGCACCCAGTTGTTCCCGCATCTGCGCTTCCGCCGCGACCAGCACTTCCTGCAAGCGCTTTTCCGCCTGCGCATTGGCCAGGGCCATTTTTACGTCGACCTCACTGTGCACCTGCTTGATGATGGCCAGCGCAGTGGGTTTCTTGACCCGCTCGATCAGTTTGTTCAGCCGCTCGTGGGGAACGATGTCGGCCAGTTGCTTGCCGCGGGCGTCCACCAGCAGGCGGATTGGCGTGACCGGCATGAAGCGATCGACCTGCAGGGAGCGCGGCGCCACGCAATTCACCGTGTAGAGCGCCTCCAGCAGCATGGTGCCCGCGGGCACGCCGCGCAGCTTGATTGTGCCGATGGCCGCATTGCCGAGTTCGGTGGAGTGCACCATGTCCATCGCCTCCTGGATCATGGGGTGCTCCCAGGTGAGGAACTCGATGTCCTCGCGGGCAAGGGCCTTGTCGCGGCTGAAAGTGATCGTGGTGCCTTCATCGGTGACGCCGGGGAAATGCCCCGTCAGCATGTGCTCCGAGGGTCGCAGGACCAGGCTGCGCTCGGAGTGGAACTCGCTGTCCACTCCGTAGGCTTCACAGAGCGCCTCAAGGTACTGTTCCAGGGTCTCGTCCGCTTCCAGCGCCTGGATTTCCTCGATCAGCGCTTCCGCGACCTCCCGGCGGCAGGAGTTGCGCTCGAGCAGGCGGTCCCGGCCCTCGCGCAGTTCAGCGCGGGTCTGCAGGGTGAACTCCGCGGTATCGGTCAGCAGCGTGTCGAAGTCACCGTCGCGCTTTTCCAGTTGGTGTAGCAGGCGTTCCTCGAAGCGCTTGAAGATCATGTGCCCGGCGGAGCAGCTGTCGTGGAACAGGTCCATGCCGCGGTCGTACCAGTCGACCAGGGTTTCCTGCGGGCTGGCTTCGAGATAGGGGACGTGGATCTGGACGTCCTCGCGCTGGCCGATGCGGTCCAGGCGGCCGATGCGCTGTTCCAGCAGGTCCGGGTTGAGGGGCAGGTCGAAGAGGACCAGGTGATGGGCGAACTGGAAGTTGCGGCCTTCACTGCCGATTTCCGAACACACCAGGGTCTGGGCGCCGCCGGTTTCGTCGGCGAAATAGGCGGCGGCGCGGTCGCGATCGAGAATCGACAGCCCCTCGTAAAAGGCGGCGGAGCGAATGCCTGCGCGCAGGTGAAGGTGGTGCTCGAGCGCTACCGCGGTTTCCGCCCGGGCGCAGATGACCAGCGCCTTGGCCGGTTGCAGCTCCTTCAGCTTGCGCACCAGCCAGTCCACCCGGGGGTCGAACTTGAGCCAGCTTTCGTCGAGCCACACGGATTCCGGATAGAGGCGCTCCTCCAGCAACAGCTCGGCGTGGGCGTACTCTTCCGGTTGCGCCAGCGGGTAGCGATGCAGGCGGCGTTCGGGAAAGCCCTGCACGGCGGCACGGGTGTTGCGGAACAGCACCCGGCCGGTGCCGTGGCGATCAAGCAACTGCTCGATCAGGGCATCCGGGGGCAGGCTGCGGTCCAGGTCCGCGGGCAGGTCGGGGGGTATTCCGCCCTGTTCCAACTGGTCGGCCATGGCGCTCAGCGCGCGGTAGCCTTCTTCTTCCTCGAGGAAGGCGTCGAGATCGTGGAAGCGCGCGGGGTCCAGCAGGCGCAGGCGGGCGAAGTGGCTGGCGCGGCCGAGCTGCTCGGGCGTGGCGGTAAGCAGCAGCAGGCCTGCGCTGTGGCGTGCCATGTCCTCGACGAAGCGGTAGTCCTCGCCGCTTTGCTCCTCTGACCAGCGCAGGTGGTGGGCTTCGTCCACCACCACCAGGTCCCAGTCGACGGCGAGGGCCTGCTCCTGCAGTTCGATCTGTTCGAGAAACAGCTCGGTGGAGCAGAGAATCTGTTGTTCGCTTTCGAAGGGATTGCCGGACAGGGAGGCTTCGACCACGCGTTCGGCGTCGAAGAGGGCGAAGCGCAGGTTGAAGCGGCGCAGCATTTCCACCAGCCACTGGTGCAGCAGCGAGGGCGGGACCAGCAGGAGTACGCGGCTGGCGCGCCCGGTGAGCAACTGCTGCTGGATAATCATGCCCGCTTCGATGGTCTTGCCGAGGCCGACTTCATCCGCCAGCAGCACCCGCGGCGCGTGGCGGGCGCCCACTTCGCCGGCAATGTACAGCTGGTGATGCAGCAGGCTGGTGCGCGAGCCGAGCATGCCCCTGGCGGGGCTGGTCTGCAGGCGGTGCAGGTAGTCGAAAGTGGCTACCCGCAGGGCGAACTCGCCGTTCTTGTCGAAGTGGCCGTTGAGCAGGCGTTGTTGGGGCGTGGTCAGCTGCACGAAGGCGTCGAGTTCAAGCTCGGAGACCGTGCGCTCCTGGTCGTGATGGTCGAGGCCGGTATAAAGCAGCAAGCCCTGATGCTCCGTCACCGCGGTGACTACCAGTTCCAGGTCTTCCACCGTACTGATGTGATCGCCCACCTTGAAGCGCAGGCGGGTCAGCGGGGCGTTCTCCATCGCGTAGGTGCGTTCCTCGCCTACGGCGGGGAAGCTCAGGGTGACCCTGCGGCCTTCCACGGAGACGACCACGCCGAGCCCGAGCTGCGCATCCGCGTGGCTGACCCAGCGCTGTCCGATCAGGTATTCCATCATGTTTCTCCGAAAAACAGGCGGTGGCTGTTGCGCCAGGCGTGGGCCAGCAAGGCCTCCACCGGGAGGTTCATGCAGCGCGCTACTTCTTCGGCGACGAAGGGCAGGTAGTAGGGCGCATTGGGGCGACCGCGATAGGGCACCGGGGTCAGGTAGGGCGAGTCGGTCTCCAGCAGGGCCTGCTCCACCGGGGTAGCGCGGATGACCTCGCGGACATTCTCCGCGGCCTTGAAGGTCGCGATGCCATTGAAACCGAGCATGAAACCTTCACCCAGGCAGAATTCGGCCAGCGCCAGTGACGAGGTAAAACTGTGGATCACGCCACCGCGGGGCAGGGCGCCGCTGAAATTGGCGAGAATGGCGCGGGTGTCCTCGTCGGCCTCCCGGGTGTGGATGACGACCGGCAGGTCCAGGTCCACCGCAATCTGCAACTGCCGCTCGAAGACCGCGCGTTGTACCGCCCGGTCGGCGTGGTCGTAATAATAGTCGAGACCGATTTCGCCGACGGCGAGGAGTCGTTCGTCCGCGAGTCCTTCGCGAATTTCCGCTTCAACCTCGTCACTGAAGTGTTCCGCCTCGTGGGGGTGGATGCCCTGGGTGCCCCAGATGTTCTCTGCGCGTCGGGTCAGCTGCCGGACCGCGCCGAGGTTTCCCGGGGAAACGGCGATGGTGATGATCCGGGTGACCCCGACGTCCGCCGCCTGATCCAGGGTCGCGCCCAGGGCGTCCTCGTCGAGATAGTCCAGGTGGCAGTGCGTCTCGAAAATCGGCGTCTCGAAGCGGGGGATTTCGCGGCGCTGTTTTTTGCTCTGGCTCAAGGCTGTTTCTTCGCTTGGCTCAAGGCTGATTCTTGCTCATGGCGGCAGATTTTCTCGCTTACCTCGTCGCGGGGACCCGTTGGCGCATTTTGCTGGGCTGGGCCGGGCGCAGGTCGCGGATGGTATCGCTGATCTGCTCCCATAGCCAGTTATGCAGCGGGGAGTTTTCCGTGCGGGTGTGTGCTACCAGGGAGTACTCCACAGAAAAATCCTCGTCCAGTGGCAAGGGCAGGGCCCTGATCCCCTGGCTGAGCTCTTTGTTCTGGGTCAGGTAGGATGGCCCGAACATATAATAGTTGGTGCTGCGCAGCACCTCGATCGCTGTCATCAGGTGGGAGATTTCCAGCACCCCCCCCGCCGGGTCGCTCAGGCGATCGAGCATGTCGAGAATGCCGCGCTCCTCCACGTGCTCCCGGTCCGACACGTACATGCGGATGACCGGGTAGTCCGCGAGGGCCTCGATGTCGCCGGGCCGTTCGCACAGGGGGTGGTTTTCACGCACCAGCACTGCCGGGGGGCTGCCGCCCAGTGGCAACAGCCGGTAAGCCGGGCCGTAGCTGGCCTGGTTGATGTGCAGGGCGAAATCGAGGTTGCCCAGGGCGAGTTGCTCCAGCTGGTTTTCCACCCGGGTGACGATGCGCAGCCGCAGGTTCGGGGCCTGGCGTTGCAGCCGCTCTGCCAGTGTCGGCAGCAGGGTGACCCCGATGTACTCACTGAGGGCGATAGTCACCTCGGTGTTGGCGCTCGCCGGGTCGAACTGTTCCCCGCTGATCAGGTGCCGGATGTTACCCAGCACCTCACTCAGGCCCCGCGCCAGTTCCTGGGCCCGGGGCGTGGGTTGCATGCCGTGGCTGCTGCGGGTGAACAGGGGATCGTTGAAGAGGCCACGAAGCCGGGTCAGGGTCTTGCTCATCGCCGACTGGGTGATGAACAACCGGTCCGCAGCCCGGGAGACGCTCCCTTCTTCCAGCAATACCTGTAGTGAAATCAACAGGTTAAGGTCTATTCGAGCGAGATCGCGTGTATCCATGGTAGATCATGAATTCAGTTCATTTCGAGTATGATAAAAATGCATTGGAAGAATATCAATGCGGCATTTACTATTTAGGCTGACTCGAATCGGTATGCCCGGGCGCCGGGCAGCGATCCACAGGGATCGCCATACAGCGCCCCCCATCCAGGTCCAAACGAGTTTTCTTTTTCGACCCGCCGCAAGGCGGGTTTTTTATGCCTGCCGCTGGCGGGTGTCAGGCGTTTTCGATTACCAGGATGGCTCCGCTGGCGTCCACCGAGCCCCGGGTGCTCCATTCCACTACCTCGGCACAGTGTTTCTTCGCGCATTTGTCGGCGATTTCGAAGAAAGGGGGACGCTCCGGGTCGGCGATCAGGATCTGCTTGACCCCGGCCTTGACCGCGCGATTCACCAGGTTGGTAACGGGCTTGACCAGTTCGTCCCAGAAGCAGACATCGGCGGCGATCAGCAGGTCGTACTTCGCCAACTGTTTGGTCGACAGCTTTTCGAAGCGCGAAACCAGGTGCTCTGTTTCCACGCTGTTGAGGTCTGCCACGGCCTGTAGATAGGGGAAGACGTACGGGTCTGCATCCACCGAGGTCACCTTGGCGTCGAATTTCTTCGCGCACCAGATCCCGGCGATGCCCCAGCCACAGCCCACGTCGATCACGCGACGGCAGTCCGGCGGCGGGTTTTGCTTCAGGTAGTCGATGATGAGAGCGCTGGACTTCCACAACTTGTTGCCGTGGATCGACGGTTCATAGCCCTGGCGCTTGAGGCGGCGAATGGCTGGGTGTGATGCGGTGGGCATCCGCACGCCGCGAAAGCGGCGTTCCATGCGGCTGGATTTGGCCAAAGTCAATTTCCTTGTATCGCTTGTGGGGCGCCGGGCAATCCGGGGCCTTGCTGTGCCGGCACAGCTCGTTCCGTGTATCTTCGCGGGGAAGGCGTCGGCCTCGCAGCTGCTTGCCTGGCGAGGGCGCCAGGTGAAAATTGTAATCCTTTCGGCGCGGTTTGGGCAGCCGCAGGGGCGGTGCGGCGTAATATTGGCACTTTGTGGTCATTTCTATTACACATCATTTCATCTGCTGGAGGCCGGACGGGGGCTGGGCTACTATTTCACCACCGCAATGCAAGAAACTGGCGCCTGTTCGGGGCCTTAGGGGTTTGGCTGGTATGAATCAGGTAGTCCGGGATGTCGATCTGCTGGCAAAGCAACGGCCACGGCAAGAGCGAGCCAAGCGCACCTACGAGACGATACTCTCATCGGCGGCCGAATTACTGGTGGAAGTCGGGGTTGAGCGGATATCCACCAACCTGATCGCGGAACGTGCCGGAGTGACCGTTCCCGCCCTTTACCGCTATTTCCCCAATAAATATGCGGTGGTTCATACCCTTGGCCTTGGCCTTATGGAACGGCAGAACGAAGCCTTCAGGAACTGGCTGGAAAACGTGCTGGAAGAGCACGGCCCGGAGGGGCTGTTGCCCCGGATCGAAGATGGCCTGTTGGCGATTTACTGCGCCACCCGGGACCAGGTCGCCGGTATCGAGATATTCCACGCCCTGCGAGCCATGGCGCCCCTGCGTGAGCAGAGGCAGGCCGCCCGCACTCATGCCACCGACTTCCTGATTGCCGAGATCGGCAAGCGCTTTGGCCTCGAAAGCTCCGCCGAGTTGCGCCTCAGGGCCCGGCTAACCGTGGACATGTCCTGCAGCCTGGTGGAAATCGCACTGGAGGATGGCTCCGAGCCCGTCGAGATTCTGCTGCGCGAGGGCGCCGCGATGATCAGGGCCTACTGGGCGCAGGCTATCTAGCGCACAGCCGAGTTTTTACCGCAGCCGCTTTTCTGTAGCGCAGGCGCTTTTCTAGAGAGCAACCACGTCTTCCGCCTGCGGACCCTTGTCGGTCTGCGCTTCGACGAAACTCACCCGCTGGCCATCGCGGAGGGAGCGATGGCCCTCGCCGCGGATCGAGCGGAAGTGAACGAAGATTTCCTCCCCGTCATCCTTGGTGATGAAGCCGAAGCCCTTGGATACGTTGAACCACTTGACGCTGCCCTCTTCGCGCTCGGCGCCTGCAGGTATCTGGGGCGAAGCTTGCGGGCTTGAAGGGCTGCCAACGTTGTGGCGCGTTGCCCTTGTGGCCGGAATGGAGCTGAACAGGGCGGTGGCGATGGTTGCGCAGAACAGTGCGGCGACAACCGGAATGGCTGGCACAAAATGCAAGGCGGCCCAGGCCAGGGCTGCGATAACAATACTGATCAGAAGGCGGGCTGTTAGCTGCATGGGATCCTCTTGGTGTTCGGGCCGGGCTGTGATGGCGCAGTCCCGTGGGTGCAGTAGGTTTTTTTTGGCTGTATACGTGGTACTTGTTTCCAATACACAACAGACACACCGGGTGCTCCCAGCCTGTCGTTGGTTTCGTGGTAGTTTGAACGGCCCGGTCGTTACTGCGACGGCCGGACCAGTGTGCAAGATCTAAAGCTTGAGTACGTTTTCCGCTTGCAGGCCTTTGGGGCCTTCAACCAGATTGAACTCCACCTGTTGTCCTTCGTTAAGGGTGCGATACCCTTCGCCCTGTATCGAGCGGAAATGGACAAAGACGTCGGCGTCGCTCTCCTCGCGTGTGATGAAGCCAAATCCCTTGGCGTTGTTAAACCACTTTACCGTGCCACTTACACGATCAGTCATACCACTTTCCTCGGTGTTGCTATTGCTTTTATTATGCTCCGCCATCCCAGAGGCTAACGGAGACTCGAAACTTTCTCTGCCGAGGCGGCTACAGTGACTGGATGCGTTTTACCTGCTCCTGCAGTTTCTGCAATGCCAATTCCTGTGCCTGCATTTTTTCCCGCTCTTTCTCCACTACCGCAGCGGGGGCTTTGCCGACGAAGGCGTCGTTATTCAGTTTCCCTGCGATGCGCGCAAGTTCCTTCTCCAGCTTTGCCACTTCCTTGGCGAGGCGAGCCAGTTCGGCTTCCTTATCAATCAGCCCGGCCATGGGAACGAGAATTTCGAGTTCGCCGACCAGGGCTGTGGCGGCGGCAGGGGCCGTATCGCCAGTTTCCAGCCAGCTGACTTCTTCCAGCCTGGCCAGTTTCTTGAGGAACTGCGCATTTTCTCGCAGTCTGCGTTTATCTTCTTCGCTGCCGTTCCTCAGCAGGGCCGTGAGTGCTTTACCCGGCGGGATATTCATTTCCCCGCGGATGTTCCTGATCCCCACGATCACACCCTTCAGCCATTCTATATCCGCGTTCGCGGCGGTGTCCATAGCGTCTATTGCGCTCTCCGGGTAGGGCTGCAGCATGATCGTGGGGCCGCTTTTACCCGCCAGTGGGGCCACGGTCTGCCAGATCTCCTCGGTGATGAAGGGCATCAGCGGGTGCAGGAGGCGCAACCAGGCCTCGAGGACCCGGATCAAAGTCCGCCGCGTACCCCGCTTCGCTTCATCGCTGGCCTGCTCGTCCCACAGTACCGGTTTCGACAATTCGAGATACCAGTCGCAGTACTCGTTCCAGATGAACTCGTAAAGGGCCTGTGAAGCCAGGTCAAAGCGGTAGCTGCCAATGGCGCGGGCGACGTCGGCCTCCGCCTCCTGCAATTTGCTGACGATCCAGCGATCGGCGAGGCTCAGTGTGTAGGGCAGGGACTCGTCCTGTCCGCAGTCCTCGCCCTCGCAGTTCATCATCACATAGCGGGCGGCGTTCCAGATCTTGTTGCAGAAGTTCCGGTAGCCCTCGATGCGACCGAGGTCGAATTTGATATCCCGGCCGGTGGAGGCCAGGGAGTAAAAGGTGAAGCGCAGCGCATCGGTGCCGTAGGCATCGATACCCTCGGGAAATTGCTTGCGAGTGGCCTTCTCGATTTTTGCCGCCAGTTTCGGCTGCATCATGCCGGCGGTGCGTTTGCTGACCAGGGATTCCAGGTCGATGCCGTCGATGAGGTCGATGGGGTCGAGTACGTTGCCCTTGGACTTGGACATTTTCTGCCCTTCCTCGTCGCGGATCAGCCCGGTTACGTACACGGTCTCGAAGGGTACTTCCTTGCGAAAATGCAATGTCATCATGATCATCCGGGCGACCCAGAAGAAGATGATGTCGAAGCCGGTCACCAGCACCGAGGTCGGGTGGAATATCTGCAATTCGCTGGTTTCCTCGGGCCAGCCGAGGGTGGAGAAAGTCCAGAGCGCGGAGGAGAACCAGGTGTCGAGAACGTCGTCATCCTGGCGCAGAACGATATCGGAGGCGATGCCGTTTTCCTCGCGCACCGCGTCTTCGGAGGCGCCGACATAGAAATTGCCGGCGTCGTCATACCATGCGGGTATGCGGTGTCCCCACCACAGCTGGCGGCTGATGCACCAGTCCTGGATGTCCCGCATCCAGCTGAAATACATGTTCTCGTAGTTCTTCGGCACGAACTGGATCGAGCCGTTTTCCACCGCCTCGATGGCGGGACCGGCCAGCGCCCGGGCGTCCACGTACCACTGGTCGGTGAGGTAGGGTTCGATAACCACACCGGAGCGATCGCCGCGGGGAACCTTGAGCTTGTGCTCGTCGATCTTTTCCAGCAGTCCGAGGGCGTCGAGGTCGGCGACGACCTGCTTGCGCGCGGCGAAGCGGTCCATGCCCACGTAGGCTTCCGGCGCCTCGCCACCGATGGCGGCGTCGTCGTCGAGAATATTGATCATCGGCAGGCCGTGGCGCTTGCCCATCTCGTAGTCGTTGAAGTCGTGGGCCGGGGTGATCTTCACGCAGCCGGTGCCGAATTCGCGGTCCACGTAGTCGTCGGCGATGACCGGTATCTGCCGGCCGGTGAGGGGCAGTTCGACCATGCGCCCGATCAGGTGTGCATAGCGCTCGTCCTCCGGGTGCACAGCCACCGCCGAGTCGCCGAGCATGGTCTCCGGCCGGGTGGTGGCGACGGTCAGGTGGCCCTCGCCGCCCGCCAGCGGATAGCGGAAATGCCAGAGGTGCCCGTTCTCCTCCTCGGAGACCACCTCGAGGTCGGAGATCGCGGTGTGCAGCACCGGGTCCCAGTTGACCAGGCGCTTGCCGCGGTAGATCAGGCCTTCCCGGTACAGCCGGATAAACACTTCCTGCACCGCGGCGCTGAGGCCCTCGTCCATGGTGAAGCGCTCCCGGGACCAGTCGGGCGAGGCGCCGAGGCGCCGCAGCTGGCGGGTGATGGTGCCGCCGGACTGGGCCTTCCACTCCCAGACCTTTTCGGTGAACTTTTCCCGGCCGAGATCGTGGCGGCTGACGCCCTGCGCCTCGAGCTGGCGCTCCACCACCATCTGGGTGGCGATACCTGCGTGATCAGTGCCCGGCTGCCACAGGGTGTTGTCGCCGAGCATCCGGTGATAGCGGATGAGGGCGTCCATGATGGCATTCTGGAAGCCGTGGCCCATGTGCAGGCTGCCGGTCACGTTGGGCGGCGGGATCATGATGCTGTAGGACTCCTCCCCCCCCTGCGGGGCGAAGTAGCCTTTGCTTTCCCACTCTTCATACCAGCGGGTTTCGATCGCGGCGGGTTGGAAGGTCTTGTCCATCGGTCGGGCGTTCCGGAGCTTACATTTCGAGGGGCGCGATTATACGCAATTCGCGGGCGGTTTTCGCGCCGGGTTCACAGCTGTGTCGAAGGGTGGTACCGGAGGCCCGGACTTGCTTCCCTTACTGGCCCCCGGCACTCGAAAGCGTTTAATACTCGCGCCGGGGGCCAGTAAGGGAAGCAAGCCCTCACGCTGTACTGCCCCCGGAGCTTGGAGCCTGTTACGGCGCCAGCATCCGCCGGCATTTGTTTCCGCGCGACGACTCAGAACGCTTTGGAGGAGGGCGGAAACAAATGCCGGCGGATGCGAATCAGTTACTCCCAGCCCCAACGCATTCAGAATTCAGGTTCGGGCGCTAGAACAAGTCGCTCCACCCTCAGAGGTCGTGTTTCTCCAGCTGGTAGCCGCGCGCCTGGTACATGCGCCAGGACTCACGCATCGCCGGCAGCGAGTCCGCATCCTGGGTGACGACCTCCGCGACGCGGTTGAAGCGGGAGAACCAGGGCGGCGGCTGAAGTTGCAGGTTGATCAGCAGGTCGTTGTGGTCGGCCGGTTCCTGGCCCCAGCCGATGAGGATCGGCTCGCCCTCGTCCTCGCCCTGCAGGGCGTGGGGGAGGAAACTGGCGGGGCGGAAATTCCACAGCAGGGCGTCCAGGGCCTGGGCCTGGTCGCGGTCTGCGGCGTTGATGAAGATGCGGTGACCGCGGCCGAAGGCCTTGTCGGCGAGACGGGCCGCGACATTGAGGCGCTGGCCGGCGCCCGCCGACTGTACGACGTAGAAGCCGACCTTTGTCACTTGCCCACCCCGGTCACTTGCTGGCGCGGTCCATCAGGTAGCGGCTCAGCAGGCCCACCGGCCGGCCGGTGGCCCACTTCGGCGAGGCGTCCCAGGCGGTGCCGGCGATGTCCAGGTGGGCCCAGGGGTAGTTCTTGGTGAACTCGGAGAGGAAGCAGGCGGCGGTGACGCTGCCGCCGCCCGGGCTGCCGATATTGCCGAGGTCGGCGAAGTTGCTCTGCAATTGCTTGGTGTACTCCTCCCACAGGGGCATGCGCCAGGCCCGGTCGTGGCTCTCGATGCCTGCTGCGAGCAGGGCATCGGCAAGCTCGTCGGTGTTGCTGTAGAGGCCGCTGGCATGGGAACCCAGGGCAACCACGCAAGCGCCGGTGAGGGTGGCGATGTCGATGACCGCCTCTGGCTTGAAGCGTTCGACGTAGGTCAGGGTATCGCAGAGTACCAGGCGGCCTTCGGCGTCGGTGTTGAGGATTTCAATGGTCTTGCCGGACATGCTGGTGACAACGTCGCCGGGTTTGGTGGCGGTGCCGCTGGGCATGTTCTCGGCGGCGGCAATCACCCCGATCACGTTCAGCGGCAGTTCCGTTTCGGCAACGGTGGTCATGGTGCCCAGGACGCTGGCGGCGCCGCCCATGTCGAACTTCATCTCGTCCATTTTCAGCCCGGGCTTGATGGAGATGCCCCCGCTGTCGAAGGTGATGCCCTTGCCCACCAGGACGTAGGGTTTGTCGGCTTTCTTGCCGCCCTGGTAGTTGATAACGATCAGGCGGGCCGGTTCCGCGGTGCCGGCGGTGACGGAGAGGAAGGAATGCATACCCAGTTCGCGCATGCGTTTTTCATCCACCACCTGGACGTTCAGTTTGCTGTTACCGCGGGCAAGCTTGCGCGCCTGCTGGGCGAGGTAGCTCGGGGTGCAGATGTTCGCCGGCAGGTTGGCGAGGTTGCGGCAGGCGTTGATGCCGCTGCCGGTGGCGGCGCCGGTGTCCAGCGCTTTCTGTGCGCCAGCCTTGCCCAGGGTGCTGCTGACGGTGACCTTTTTCAGGCTCAGGGCGGGCTGGGGTTTTGACACTGTCTCGGTGTAGCGGTAGGCGCCGGTGACCAGTGTGCGCGCCAGGGTCTCCAGCAGCCAGGCGGATTCCGCATCCTTGACCGCGAGTTTGTCGAGCAGCAGCAGGGCGTCTTTCGCCTGGGTTGCGTTGAGCGCGCTGTAGGCCGTGGTGGCGAATTCCCGCGCCGCAGCCCGGTCGAATTCATCGCGCTTGCCGCAGCCGACGAGCAGGATGCGCTGGGCTTTCGCTGTCCCGGGCAGCAGGCAGCTCTGGCCGCGTCGCGCGCCGAAGTCCTCCAGTTGCAGCGTTGCCGAGATGGCGCCGTTGGCGGCGCTGTCGAGGTCTTTGCCCGAACCCTTGAGGGGCTCGTCGCTGAACAGGGGGAGTACCGCGCACTGGGTGCGGGCGTTGCTGGCATCGCTGATGGCACGTGCTGAAATAGTCAGTGCGCTCATGCTCGAAGTCCTCACGATAAATGTTGGCGTAGTGTATGATGTTGCGCCAATAAACTGAACCGCAAGCCGCGCACCTTTCACCCGGAATTGAAAGCCACCCGGAAATGAAAATTCTCCGCTACCTCGCACGCGACGTACTCACCCATACAGTGGCGGTGAGTTTTGTCCTGCTGGTGATCATATTCAGCGGCCGTTTCGTCAAGTACCTCGCGGAAGCAGCAACCGGCGACCTCGCCTCGGATATCCTCCTGCCGGTAATGGTCTACCGACTGCCCGGTTTTCTCGAACTGATCATGCCGCTGGGCCTGTTCATCGGTATTCTCATGGCCTACGGGCGGCTCTACGTGGAAAGCGAGATGGTGGTCCTGAGCGCCTGTGGCGTGAGTCCCTCGCGTCTCGCGGCCTATACCATGGTGCCTGCACTGGTCGTCCTGCTGGTGGTCGGCTGCTTCAGCCTCTGGATTACTCCGCTGGGGGCCAAGCGCTCCCAGGCCTTGTTGCAGGCGCCGGAATCTTCCCAGGGCCTGCACGCGGTAGCGGCAGGCCGTTTCCAGGCGCGGCGCGGCAGCCAGCTCGTGACCTACGCGCAAACGGTGACGCCCGACGGGGTGATGCACGATGTGTTCCTCTCCGAAGGCGGCCCGGATGAGCGCGGCCGCCTGCGAATGCAGGTAACGGTAGCGCGGGAGGGGGAAGTGCGCTTCGATCCCGACACCGGTGCCCGCTACCTCGAACTGCGCGACGGCGTTCGCTACAACGGCTATCCTGGCGAACTGGATTACCGGGTGTCGAGTTTCGAGCGCTACGGGGAGCTGATCCCCGAACCCGCAGGCGGTATCCGTACCGCCGACCCGGTGGACGGCCGATCCACCGCCGCCCTGCTCGATGCCACCTCGCCGGAGGAAATCGCGGCCTTGCACTGGCGCTTCTCCGTGCCGGTGATGGTGCCCATCGTCGCCCTTATTGCCTTCTACATGAGCCGCACCGATCACCGCCGCGGTCGCTACGTAAAAATGGCGCCGGCCTTCCTGATCTACCTCGCCTACCTGGTCCTGCTCACCCGCGCCCGCAGCGCCGTGGCGGACGGTGAGGGTGGTCCCCTGGAAATCTGGGCGGTGCACGGGCTGTTCATCCTGGTGGCCCTGGTCATGTTCAACGGGCAGCGGCTGCGCGCGTTCCTGCGTACGAGGAAGCAGGCCCATGCGGGGGCTTGATCGCTACGTCGGCTGGACCGTGATGGCCGCCATCGCCCTGGTGCTGGCGGTGATCGTCGGCCTCGATGCGATCGCGGCTTTCATCGACGAGGCCGAGGATATCTCGGATAGCTACGGTTTCCTGCAGATCGGCCGCTATATCCTGCTCACGCTGCCGGGGCGCTGCTATGAATACATCCCCTTCGCGGCCCTCATCGGCTGCATGCTGGGCCTGGGACAACTCGCCAGTTCCAGCGAGCTGGTGGTGATGCGTGCGGCCGGTGTCTCCATCGGTCGCCTGGTGTGGATGGCGCTCAAACCCGCCCTGCTGGTCGCCTTGCTGGGCTTCCTCCTCGGCGACCTCGTCGCGCCGCGCAGCGACCAGATGGCGCAGACCGGTCGCGCCCTGGCCCAGAATCCCGGAGAGACCTTCTCGGGCCGCCACGGTATCTGGAACCGCGAGGGCAATACCTTCGTTCACTTCAACGCGCTCGAGCCGAAGGGCGTGGTACACGGCGTGATCCTGCTGCAGTTTGACGAGCAGCGCCGGCTGCAGACCAGCCTGCGCGCACGCCAGGCGACCTTCGAGGGCGACTCCTGGCGCATGGAGGATGTCCAGCGCACCCGCTTCAGCAGCTGGCAAACCAGCGGCGAGAGCTACGAGACCCTGAAGTGGGACACGGAAATCACGCCTGAACTGCTGGCGCTTGTGGTGGTGGAGCCCGATCAGCTGGGGCTTGCTGATCTCTACCGCTACAGCCTCTACCTGCAGAGCCAGGGGATGGAATCGGAGGATTATCAACTCGCCCTGTGGCGCAAGGTGCTGCAGCCCCTGGCGATCAGCGCGCTGGTGCTGGTGGCGATTTCCTTTATCTTCGGCCCCCTGCGGGACGGCACCATGGGCTTTCGCATTTTCGCCGGTGTGATCGTCGCTATCACCTTCCGCACCAGCCAGGACCTGCTGGGTCCGGCGAGCCTGGTGTTCGGTTTCCAGCCGCTTTACGCGGCGCTGGCGCCTATAGCCGTCTGCCTGCTGGCGGGACTGGTCCTGCTGCGCCGGGCCCGCTGAGGGCGGCTAATCCTTATCGCGACTGGATTTTGGCAGCAGGACGAGCTGCGTGCCGGAGAGGTGGTCGTGCCAGTAGAGCCCGCGGCGATCCACCAGCTTCCACAGGTAACCCAGCCCCAGGAAGAGCAGGGATACGGCGGCACCGGCGCAGCGCAGCAGGAGCTGGCCCGGGCGCAGCGGACCTCCGTCACTGCTCACCAGCTTGATTCGCCAGGTCTGCATGCCGAGCGTCTGGCCGCTGCGCAGCCAGAAGGCGCAATAGAAGCCGGTCACGGAGAGCACGAAGAGTGTTCGGCCAAGGATTGGCGAGAGAACCTGGCTTTCACCGCCGGCAAGTCCGACCTGGATTCCCAGCGCGCAGGCATAGACCACAAAGACCAGCGCCAGCACCAGCAGGGAGTCGTAGACCATGGCCAGAAAGTGGCGCGGCAGGGAGGGGGAGGGCAGCTCTTGGTTCATCGGCGGCATTCTAACCCAGTCGGCGCATTTTGTCGGATTTCAGCGGCGTGCTAAATTTCGCAGCGTGAACTGGAGTGCTGTATGCATGTATTACTGATTGAAGACGATTTCGCCACTGCCGAGTACATTGTCAGCGAACTGGCCAAGGCGGATTACCGCTGCACCCACTGCGGCGATGGCGACAGCGGCTACAGCGCGGCGCTGGAGGGCGATTTCGATCTCTGGGTTATCGACCGCATGTTGCCCGGCCGCTCGGGACTGGACCTGCTGGCGGCACTGCGCCAGCAGGGGAGGAATACGCCGGCGCTGATTCTCAGCGCCCTCGGCGACGTCGACGAACGGGTGCGCGGGCTGCAGACCGGGGCCGACGACTACCTGGTGAAGCCCTTTTCCATGGAAGAGCTGCTGGCCCGGCTGGAGGTGCTGTTGCGCAGGCGCAGCTCGGCGGACGAAACCCCGACCCGCCTGCAGGTCGAGGACCTGCACATGGACCTGCTGCAGCAGGAAGTCAGCCGCCAGGGCCAGACCATCGTCCTGCAGCCCCGCGAGTACCGCCTGCTCGAATACCTGATGCGCCACGCCGGCCAGGTGGTGACGCGAGCCATGCTGCTGGAGCATGTCTGGGGTTATAACTTCGACCCGCAGACCAATGTCATCGATGTGCATGTCTCCCGCTTGCGGCAGAAAATCGACCGCGAATTCGACGAGGCGCTGTTGCACACCGTGCGCGGTGCGGGCTATCGCCTGGGGCCCGAGAAGCGGTGAGCGAGGAACACAACGGGCAGTTCCGCCAGGTACTGCGCAGCCTGACATTCCGCTACGGCGTGAAATACCTGCTGGTGCTTACCGCCACCGTGCTGGTGATTACGCTGCTGCTCTACGGCATTTACTCCTACCGTTATTTCAACGAACTCTCCCGCAGCATCGTGGAAGAACAGGAGTCCCTCACGCTGGTTTACAACGGGCAGGGGCTGGATGGCGTCCTCCAGTACATGAGCGACCAGCGCGATGCCCACCTGCTGGATCGCTTCCACTACCTGCTGGTCGACGCCCAGGGCAAGTCCATCGCCGGTGACCTTCCCGAGGCCACCAGCTACCGCATGTTCGACGACGGCTGGTTCTATCTCGAGCTCGGCCTGCTGCAGTGGGGCGAGTCGGTGGACGTGGATTTCATCGCCCGCATGAGCGACCTGGGGGAGGGCGTTCGCGCCATCGTCGCCCGGGACTACCGCTCGGTGGTCTTCAGTGGCCGGCTGGTATTTACCACCCTGGCCCAGGCCATGCTGGTGACCATTCTGCTCGGACTGATCGGCGGCTACCTGGCTGCCAAGCGCAGCATGGAGCGGGTCGAGTGGCTGGGGCGGGAAATGTCGCGAATCATCCGCGGCGACCCCTCCCAGCGCCTCGACGCCAGCGCCGAGTCCGGGGAGGTGGTTACCCTGGCCCGCCTGATGAACAGCATGCTCGACCAGACCGAGGCCCTGATGCAGGGCATCCGGGGGATATCCGACAACATCGCCCACGATCTGCGCACGCCCCTCGGGCGCCTTCGCAACCAGCTCATCCGCCTGCGCGATGATATCTCGCCGGAGCGTCGGCCCGCAGTGGAAAGCATGGTCGCCGAATGTGACCACCTGCTGCAGTCCTTCAATGCCGTACTGCGCATTTCCACATTGGAATCCGGCAGTTATTACAGCGGCAAGCGCGAGGTGGAGCTGGGCCGGGTTCTGCGCGACGCGGTGGAACTCTACGAGCCGCTGGCCCAGGAGAAAGAGATCGAACTGAGATGCAGCGTGCCAGAGCGCGAGGCCCTGGCGCGTGGCGACGCCGACCTGCTATTCCAGCTTTTCGCCAACGTGATCGACAACGCCATCAAGTACACGCCCAGGCAGGGCGCGGTGAGCGTCGGTTTACAGCCCGGCAGCGGTGAACATGCAAGCCACCGGGTGACCATAAGCGATACCGGGCCGGGGATCTCGGAGGAGCACTGGAAGGACGTGTTCCGGCGTTTTTACCGGGTGGATCCCAGTCGCTCGGCGCAACCGGGGCATGGCCTGGGGCTCAGCATGGCCCAGGCGGTGGCGCATTACCACGGCGGCACGGTGGACCTCGAGGACAACCGGCCCGGCCTGCGGGTGCTTATCACCCTGCCTTATTCCCCCAGCGAGAGATGATCCGTGGCCGGGGGCGCCGCGGTTTCGCGCTGCCGGTATTGCTCTTCCAGTACGTCACTGCCTTCGGGGGCAAGGTCGATGGCGCTCAGGTCCAGCTGTGGTGCCATCGCCTCGGGCGCGGCGCAGTCGCTGAAGTCGGTGCCCTCGGGTGAAAGCACCAGCGCGCTGGTGTCCGGTGACAGGGGCGCCAGTTCCGACGGCAGGTTGGGGATCAGTTCGCCCGCTGCACCCATATCGAGGTGGGTGGTGTCCGGCGGCGGCGGGGCGGGAGCCGCCTCTGCCTCGAGGCGCTGGTAATCGCCCTGGGCTGAAAACGCAGATACATCGATATCACTGACGACATCCTCCCGTCGCTCATCGGGGCGCAGCAGCTCACCCTGGGCGGGGTTCACGCTGAGGCCGTCATCCCTTGCCACGGCGGCGGGTTCGGCCACTGGCGCTGGTGTTTCCTTGCGGTAGCCTACGTCCGGAGCGGCGGCGAGGGCCGCGATCCGTTCGGCGGCCGATTGCGCCTGGGCTGCGGGCTTAGCGGGGTCTGGCTCGGGCGGGCTGGAGCTGGCCTGGCCCGGGTTGCTGGCGGCGCTGATCAGCGGTTTCGCCCCGGCCTGCTCCATTGCCTTCTTGTATTTCAGCGCCGTGGCCTTGTCGCAATCGCGCTTCAGGAGCTGCGGCTGGCCGCTGAACAGCTTGTCCAGCGTCGCTTCCGGTGCCTTGAACAGTTTGCCGAGCCGGACGCGTACTGCGGCCGGGTCCTGCCCTTCCAGCACCTCCCCCGCATAGTGAATGTTATAGAGCGGTTCCATGGCTGAACTCCCCTGCTACCAGAATCCAGTATAGCGCGGCGGGCCCCGCGGGAGCACACGGGGGCGCGGCCGCAGATGGAGAAAAGGCGACGCGGGTCACAAAACGGAGGGAAGCCGGGGCTTTTTTGTACAGCGGCAGAGCCGCGTCGCCTCGGGTATAATGTCGACCCTTCATACGAGGTGCCCCATGAACGTTCAGCAGTCCATTGAAAGCAAACTGGCAGCGGCGCTCCAGCCCGAGGCGCTGGAAGTGGTCAACGAAAGCCACATGCACAGCGTGCCGCCGAATTCGGAGACCCATTTCAAGGTGACCCTGGTCAGCGACCAGTTCGACGGCAAGCGCAAGGTCGCCCGCCACCAGGTGGTATACGGCCTCCTGGCGGATGAGATTTCCGGGCCGGTCCACGCCCTGGCCCTGCACACCTACACACCCGAGGAGTGGCGGGAGCGCGCCGCGGTTTCGCCGGATTCGCCCCAGTGTCTCGGCGGTTCCAAGCAGGAGTCCGGTGATGCCTGAGATTGTTGTCGCGGCGCTCTACCGCTTCGTCACCCTCGAGGATTTCCACGAACTGCGCGAACCGCTCTTGGACGAATGCCTGGCCGCAGGTACCAAAGGTACGCTGCTGCTGGCGCGCGAGGGCATCAACGGCACGATCGCCGGCAGCCGCGAGGCTATCGACCGGGTGCTGGCCTACCTGCGCGCCGATCCCCGGCTGGAGGCGCTGCATCACAAGGAATCCTACGACGACGAGATGCCCTTCTACCGGATGAAGGTCAAGCTCAAGCGGGAGATCGTCACGATGGGTGTCGAGGGAATCGACCCCAAGCGGGTGGTCGGCACTTACGTCAAACCACGGGACTGGAACGCCCTGGTCAACGACCCCGAAGTGCTGCTGCTGGATACCCGCAACGACTACGAGTACGCCATCGGCAGCTTCCGCGGTGCCGTGGACCCGAACCTGACCACCTTTCGCGAGTTCCCTGACTACGTGAAGCAGAATATGGACCCGGGTAAGCAGCGCAAGGTAGCGATGTTCTGCACCGGTGGTATCCGCTGTGAAAAAGCCAGTGCCTACATGCTGGAACAGGGTTTCGAGGAGGTCTACCACCTCGAGGGCGGGATTCTCCAGTACCTGGAGGATGTCCCGGCGGAGGAAAGTACCTGGGAGGGCGAGTGTTTCGTCTTCGACAACCGGGTGGCGGTCAACCAGCAACTGGAAAAGGGGCAGTACGACCAGTGCTATGCCTGCCGCCGGCCGATTACCGAGGAAGAGAAACGCTCGGAGCACTACGTCAAAGGGGTGAGTTGCCCCTATTGCTACGACAGCCTTACCCCCGAGCGCGCCGAGCGCTTCGGCGAACGCCAGCGCCAGGTGGAACTGGCCGCACAGCGGGGCGAGAGCCACGTCGGTGCGCCGCCGCCGGCACGACAGGTCAGTTCAGGTAGCGATTGACCGCGCTGCGGAACTTGTCCAGGGGTACGAAGTAACTCACCGAGGCGCTGTCGCCGCGGGATATTACGCCGCACAGGCGCGCTTTCCCATCCGGAGCCAACTGCACGACAGCGCCGCCGGAGGCGCCCTTGAAGGCCCGGCAGTCACTCTCGCTTTCCCCCGGCTGCTGCCCGGTGATCCGGCAGCCCTCGTCATAAGTCAGGGCCTGGCCGGCGGCGCCGAGGCCCTCGTCGCCCGAATACCCCGCCATGATGATCGGCAGCCCCCGGTCCGCCAGGCCCGGATGGACCGGTAGCGCCACCACTTCCTCGCTGGAAACTGCCCGGGATAGTTTGAGGACCGCCCAGTCGGCGTGCATGCCGCCGCCATCCGCAGCGCGGTAGGCTTCGCGCACGATGGCTCCGCCGTCCGCCCCCCGCAGGGTCACAGTAATCGGCCGGCTGAGATCGCGATAATCCTCCAGGCAGTGCCATGCGGTGAGCAGGGTGTCGGCGCGCCGGCCCGGTGCTTCGGACACCAGCGTCGCGCTGCAATTTTCCCGGTGGTGGCTGGGATAGCCGCCCTGGTATTGCACCGCGGGAACCGTCAGTTTGCCGATCGCGCGCAGCCAGTCCGGGGAGTTGCCGTCGAAGACCTGGCGGGGATCGCCAGCGGCGGCGGCCAGTCCCGGAAAGATGGCGAGCACAGCCAGCGCCAGCAGGCGCAGTGCGGCGAGAGGTGGGCCGTTAACGAAGAGTAGCTTGCGAACTTGCACGCGCGGTGTGGCAATCCATCGGGAGGGGTGGCACAGCTTGCCACAATCCGCCCATGCTGTAGAGTCCGCTTGTCGGGGCTGCAATGCCCCTGGTGGGCGTGCAAGCTTGGAATACCTCCTGTTGCCAGTCGCATTTCTCAGCTCCACCCTCGCCGCGACGGTGGGTATGGGGGGCGGTGTGCTCCTGCTCGCCTGCATGCCGGGCCTGGTACCGACGTCGGCCCTGCTGCCCCTGCATGCCGCGACCCAACTGGCCAGCAATGCCAGTCGCTGCGCTTTCGACCGGCGACAGCTACAGTGGTCACTGGCGGCGCCGATCGCGCTGGGCGCCGCCGCGGGCGCGCTGCTCGGCGGCGAGGTTTACCGCGGAATTGCGGTGGACTGGCTGCCGGCGGTGATCGGGGTATTTATCCTGTTGATCACCTGGCTACCCCTTCCCGCCTTGCCCGGGGGAGGGCGCTGGAGCCTCATCCTGCTGGGTTTCTACCAGACCGGCCTGGGCATGATCGCCGGCGCCACCGGGCCGCTGGGTGCCTCGGTGCTGGCGCGGTACCGCAGTGAACGCGACTGGCTGGTGGTGAATACCGCGCTCTACATGAGCCTCAACCACGCCTTCAGGTTGCTGGCTTTCCTGCTCCTCGGTTTCAGTTTTGCGCCCTGGTGGCAATTGCTGGTGGGGATGGTGCTGGCGGTATCCGCCGGTTCCTTTCTCGGTACCCGTCTGCGTCGGCGGATTCCGCAGGGGGATTTCAGCCGCTGGTTCCGCTGGCTGATCACACTGCTGGCCTTGCGTATGATTGCCCTGGCATTCCTCGGTGATTAGCAGGCGACTGCCAATTCGAGCCGTAGTAACGTGTATCCGGAAATACCGGCTGACCCCCGCAGTTAAAAAAGGCGTGTAATCATGAAACATTTGCTGCTCACTCTACCCCTGCTGGCCGTCAGTGCCTGCGCCAGTACACCGGATGCGGCGCCGTCCGCGGAAGTGGCCAATGAAGCTGTGGTAGTGGGAGTCCAGACGCTGGTCTACGAGTGCGACACGGGGGATTTCATCCTGCGTACCGGGCCGGGCGAGGTCGCCATCTGGCTCGAGGACCAGTACCGGGTGCTGTCCCAGGTACGCAGCGCCTCCGGCGCGAAATACGAGGAGGGCGACATGGTGTTCTGGAGCAAGGGCGAGGAAGCCATGCTGGACGCCGCGGGGATTTACTACCGTAACTGCTCACCCAACCCCCGTCGGGTGCCCTGGGAGGACGCCCGCCGTCGCGGTATCGACCTGCGCGCCGTGGGCAACGAACCCGGCTGGCATGTCGAGGTTCGCGAGGGCGACAGTATCCTGTTCGTCGGCGATTACGGTGCCACCCGGCATCTGTTCCAGGATTTCAGTGCCAGCGATGACGCCGGTGGGTTGAACTATAGCGCCGTCAGGGGCGAGGACCATCTGAGCGTAGAAGCCGTGGCCGAAGAGTGCATGGACACCATGAGCGGAGAGCGCTTCGAACTGCGGGTTGAGGTGACGCTCAACGATCGCCACTATCGCGGCTGTGGTATGACCCTGGACCATCCCTGGGAGTAAGCGGGCGCATTCAAAAAAAAGGCGCGGTAGAACCGCGCCTTTGTCGGTCAATCGACCCGCGCCTACATCCAGGCGGAGGGGCGCAGTGTGAAGTTCAGCCACACCTCCCGGCCGCGCTCGGCGATGCACACGACTTCATCCACGCCGGCCACGCCGACCTGCCCGGTCGGGCTGCCGGTGATGATGGTACCCGGCAGGTTGCCGTACTGCCCATTGAAGTTGGTGCAGTTACCCGCGGTGATCTCGTCGTTGAGGTTCTTGCCTATGAGGCTGACTTCCCAGGCGCCATTCTCCGCGCGGATGCCAATACTGGCGCTGGTTTTGAAGTAGGAGTCCTGGTAGAAGTCGTCACGCAGCAGCGTGTTCGCCGCGTACTCATCCGACCAGAGCGTTGATGATCCCACTGACAGAATCGCACCACCGATTTGCTTCTCCCAGGTGAAACCGAAGGTGGCGCCGAGTTCCGGTGCCCGCAGCAGGTCGCCGCCGGAGAGATCCTGGGACTGGTAGAGTCCGGTAACTTCATCGAAGGCAGTGTCGCACCCCTGTTCGAAAGTCTGTCCACCCCAGCACAGCGCGGAGTCGAAGTCGTCATACTCGGCGTTGTTGTAGTTGGCGACCGCGAACAGTTCCAGCCCATCGACAGCGGGTACGGCCCAGGTGACGTCCACGTCCACACCCCAGATCGTCGCCGATGCGGCATTGAGTGTGCGGATCAGGAAGCCATCGGGTGTCGACTCGTTGGCGCCTACCTGCAGGTTGTCATACTCGTAATTGTAAACCGACACGTTCAGTGCCACGGAACTGTCCAGCAGCAATGACTTCATCCCGCCTTCGAAGCCCTCTACATCCTCGTCGTCGAAGGAGAGGTCGAAGCCGCGCGGATTGGAAACCGTATCCCACGAACCGGATTTGAAGGCCTTGCGGTAACCGCCGAAAAACGTGAGCGTGTCCGTGGGGGTCCAGGTGACAGAGAACTCGGGGGATACGTTGTCGGTCTGCAGTTCGTCGGTCACGTAGCTTTCGATCGGGAAAGGCTCGCCGGTAGCGAGGTTGACCGGGTTGAATTCCCGCTGTTCATCCGTGTAGCGGGCACCGGCCGCAATTTCCACCTCGGGCACCACCCGCCACAGCACCTGGCCGAACACCGCCTTGGTCTCGATGTCTATCGGCAGCTTGCCCCGGTCCCTTGGGCCGAGGAAGAACAGGCCGGTCCGGTTGACCATCTCGCCATCCTGGTAGTAGAGGCCAGCCATGAAATTCCAGGCGCCGTCGTAGTCCGAGGTCAGGCGCAGTTCCTGGGTGAAGTCCTCGCGGGAAAAATCCGTGTCCGCGACGACAACCGGCCCGGCAAACCCGGAATTCATGCCGTTGATCAGTACATTGTGCTCGGAGTCGGCGTAGCCAGTGACGGAGGACAGGGTAAGGTCCTCGCTGAGCTCCCAGTCGAGCAGCAGGCTGCCGTAGTACTGTGTCAGGTCGAAGAAGGGCACGCCGTTGTTGCGTATACCGGTAAACAGGGGATTGGTGGGGTCCATGCCAACCAGGCTGACAGAGCCGTCCAGCTTGCAATCCTCGCCCTGTGGCCACCAGCGGACATCCGTGGAACCATAAAAATACTGGACGGCGCCGGAAATGCTGGGGTCGAGGGGAGGGCTGTTGAGATTGGCGTCCAGCCCATCGGGGCAGGACGACAGCTGGCCGTTGCCGCCGTAGCCGTCGATTTCCACTGTGTTGTAATTCACTTTCAGCTTGGCGGTGAATGTGTCCGCGAGTTCCCAGAGAACCGTACCGCGCAGGGTCAACTCGTCCTGCTTGGGAACACGGGGAGTCGTTGGTGCGAGGCTGCTGACACCATCGCTGACCCCTTCGTTATCGAAATAACCGTCCATGGCGCTGGATTGCGCCACCAGGCGGACACCCAGGCTGTCGGTGAGTGGGCCGGATACGATGCCGGTATACTCCCATTCGCGCGCTTCAGTCTCGTACCCCGCGCCAATTTCCAGTTCAAACTCGTCGCCCGGATCGCGAGTACTCACCGAGATCACGCCGGCGGTACTGTTCTTGCCGTAGAACAGTGATTGAGGGCCGCGCAGCACTTCCATGGACGCCATATCCACCATCGAGGAGGAAAACGCCAGCGCCTGCGAGAAGCCCAGGCCGTCGACGTTCAGCGAGACCGACTGGTCGATCGTGGGGTTCAGTGTGCCGGTGCCGATACCGCGCAGTGAAGGGGTCGGCCCGATAGACGCGACCTGTGTGCCCATCACGAAGCCGGGTACCCGCTCGGTGAGCGTATACATGTCGTCGGTGCCGAATTGTGCGAGCTGGTCGCCCGAGAACGCGGTCACCGCCACCGGCACGTTGAGGACTGATTCTTCCCGCTTGCGCGCGGTGACGATGACTTCCTCAAGCTGGGACCAGGATGGAATTGCCGGCAGCATAAAGCTGGACGCGACAAGGCTGGGAATTAACTTCCTCGGAAACATGGCGATACCCTCGTTTGTTTATTGTGATGATCGCGGTATGCGGGTCTGTATTTTTGGTCGGGCAGCAGACGGTGTGGCGCACCTGCGAGTGGCCGGACTCTTCAGGCAACTTGTCACAATCGCGAAGGGGGGGTCAAGCGGGCTAAATGTTACTTTGCCGACACGGGCAATAACGGTGCCGTGACAGGTCAATTGTGATGCGCGTGGTTCACATGGTGATTCGCGGAGTCGGCATGACCGCCATGGGCGAGGGCGAGATAGCCGGTCCACAGGCCGCTCAGGACTACCAGGGCGCCGAGCAGGGTCCGTGCTTCGCGCCGCCGCAGCACTGCTTGCAGCTTGTCGGCGCCGAGGCTGGTGCCGAGCATCGCGGGCAGCGTGCCGAGACCGAAGCAGAGCATCAGCAGGGCGGACTCCGGAGCGCTCCCGGCGGTGGCCGACCAGGCCAGGCTCGAGTAGATCAGGCCGCAGGGCATCAGGCCCCAGCACAGGCCGAGGCCCGCCGCCTGCAGTGGGTGACGCAGCGGCAGCAGGCGCGAGGAGAGTTTTTGCACCGGTTGCCAGAGCCGGGCGCCGACCTTCTCCAGTGCCAGCATGCCGCGCCACCAGTCGCCGATGTACAGGCCCATGACTACCAGCAATAGCGCCGCCAGGTAGCGCAGGCCAATGGTCCAGGCGGCGAGGTCGATACTGCCCGCGGCCAGGCCGAGTCCGGCGCCGAGCAGGGTGTAGCTGGCGATACGCCCGCCATGGTAGGCGAGAGTCATCGACAGGCGGGAAACCCCGCCGAGATTGAGCGCCGCGGCGACGCCGCCGCACATGCCCAGGCAGTGCCCGGCACCGGCGAGGCCCAGTCCGAAGGCGGTAATAACTGCGGCTTCAGTCACCGGCTTTTGTATCTCCGCGCTGTTCTTCGGCAGACGCTCCCCGGCCCTTGCGCTCCTCCTGCAGGATGCGCCAGGCCTCCTTGTCGAGATCGTCGTACTGGCCGTCGTCGATGGCCCACAGCAGCAACTTGATACCCAGGGCGACGAGCACCAGGGCTACGGGAATCAGCAGGTATAGACTGTCCACAGGATCAATGCCCCGACCGGCGATAGAGGCGCAGCGAGTTCAGTAGCACCAGCAGGGAGCTCAGGGACATGCCGATGGCCGCTGCCCAGGGCGCTACATGGCCGCTGGCAGCCAGCGGTATCGCCAGCAGGTTATAGCCGAGCGCCCAGCACAGGTTCTGGCGGATGATCCGCCGGCACTGCCCGGCCTTGCGCCGGCTCTCGTCCAGGCCGGCGAGGTCGTCGGCGAGGATGATGTCGGCCTGGGCGAGGGTGTAGTCGGCTGCGCCGGCCACCGCGAAAGAGGCGTCGGCAGCGCTCAGGACGGGGGCGTCGTTGAGGCCGTCGCCGACCATCGCCACTACCGCGCCCTGCGCCTGCAATTGCTTTACCGCCGCGAGTTTCTGGTCGGCCGAGAAGCCGCTGCCCGCCAGCTTCAGGCCCAGTTGCCGGGCGAGTTCCGCCGCGGCGGGGGAACTGTCACCGGTGAGCAGCGCGACTTCCAGGCCCGCCTCGCGTGCCTGTGCCACAGCGGCGGCCGCACCTGGGCGCAAGCGATCCTCCAGGCCGATCCAGCCGAGCGGCCGCTGCTGACGGCACAGCAATACCCAGTAGAGGGGTTCCGCCGGCATGGGGGGCAGTTCCTGGCACCACTCGCCGCAAAAACTCGCGCTGCCCATCCGGTAGTCGACGCCCGCGACGCTGCCCTGCATGCCGGCGCCGATGAACTGGCGCGCCGCTTCGCAGCCGGGGGCTGCAGCCAGGTCCCTGAAGGCCCCGGCGATGGGGTGGTTGGACCACTGTTGCAGCGCCGCCGCGATGGCCAGCAGCTCGGCCTCGGTGAGGATGTCGAGGACGACCACGCTGGCAATGCTCAACTCCCCTTCGGTGAGCGTGCCGGTCTTGTCGAACAGCAGGTGGTCGCAGCGCGGCAAGGTCTCGAGGACATTCTCCCCGCGTACCAGGATACCGCGCGCGCGCAGGGCGCCTGTCGCAGCCGTGAGCGCTGCCGGGGTGGCGAGGGCGAGCGCACAGGGACAGGCGATGACCAGGACCGAGAGGCTTACCCAGAGCGCCCGGGCGGGATCCACCTGCAGCCAGTACAGGGCGGTCGCGCCAGTCAGCAGCAATATTGCGGCGACGAAGCCGCCGGCGATGCGGTTGGCCAGTTGCGCCATCCGCGGTTTCTCACCCTGCGCGCTGCTGACCGCCGCCTGCAGCGCCGCCAGCCGGCTGCCGGCGTAGTCCACCAGGACTTCCGCTTCCAGGCCACCTTCCACGTTCACGGTTCCGGCGTAAATCGTGTCCCCCGGCTCGACCTGCCGGGGCAGGTGTTCGCCGTTGATGGATTCCTCTCGCACTGCGCTGCGGCCATTCATGATCCGGGCATCCGCTGGAACCGCCTGCCCGGGCTTCAGCAGCAGGACGTCGCCGGGACGCAACTGGCGCCGGCCGATAGTCTGCCACTCGTGCCCGCGGCGCACGCTGACCGCATCAGGCAGGCTGTTCTCCACATCCGCCCAGCCGGGCTGGAAGCGCTGCCTGGCGCGGGCTTCGAGGAAGCGCCCGAGGAGCAAAAAGAAGGTGAACATCACCACCGAGTCGAAATACACCTGGCCGCTGCCGCTCAGGGTGGCCCAGGCACTGGCCAGCCAGGCGAGGCCGATGGCCAGCGATACCGGCAGGTCCATGACCAGGGCGCCGGCTTTCAGGTGCCGCCAGGCGGTACGGAAGAAGATCCCCGCCGAGTAGTAGACGACGAAACTGGATACCAGCAGGCTGACCACGCGCAGCAATCCCTGGTAGCGCGCGTCGATGCCCTGCAGGTCTCCTGCGTGCAGCGCGACGGCGAACATGCCGACCTGCATCATGCCGAAGCCCGCCACGCCCAGGCGGCGGAGGTCGGCGTGGTATTCCCGCTTCAACTGGGCGCCGAGTGCACTGTCGTGGAAGGGCTGGGCACGGTAGCCGAGCGCCTGCAGCCGCGAGAATATGCTGCTCAGCGCCGTGCTCGCGGCCCGGAAGCGGACGCTCACCCGGGACTGTTGCAGGCTGACCTCGGCGGCTTCCACGCCGGGTAACTGCTCCAGGGCGTGTTCGATCAGCCAGGTACAGGCGGCGCAGCTTACCCCGCCGAGCAGCAGCTGCGCGGTTTGCGTGCCATCGCTGCTGCGCTGGCAGAAACTGGCGGCGACATCGGGGTCGTCGTAGACGAGGAATTCGCTATCGGTTTCCACCTGCTCCGCGCTGGGGCGGGGGCCGTAGGCGCTGCGGTTGCGGTAGAAATCCTGCAGGCCGCTGCCGGCGATCATCGTCGCCACCGCCTCGCAGCCCGGGCAGCACATGGGGCGCACCGTGCCCGCTATGACCACGTTGATATCGACGCCGGCAGGAATGGCTTCGCCGCAGTGGTAGCAGTGCTCCGGAAGGCTGGATGTGGCGGGCTCAGCCACCGCCACCCCGGACGAATTCCGCGCTGCCGAGGACGCCACTGAGCTGCCAGGATTCATCGTCACTCTGCGGTGAGAGCGTCCAGTGCCAGCGCGGGGCGGCCCCGTCCTGCAGCCGGCCGCGGTATTCCCCGGGGGTGCTCTCCAGCAGCATTACCTGGAAGTCGCGGTCGGCCTCCATCGGGTGGGAGAGCTCGAGTAACAGCTGGGCACTGCTCACCGGGCCCCGGGTCAGTACGGTGATGCTGTCTCCGGCAATCTGCAGGCCCGCGCTGATGCCCAGGCGCTCGGCGTTCTCTTCCCGGGCCAGTTCGCGATTGATCTCCAGCCCCCGCTTGTAGTATTCGTCGGCGACGAGGTCATCGGCACCCTCGGCGGCGATGAACACCATGCTGACGCCGGCGATGACGACGCTCGCGGGCAGGAGGATCAGGAACCAGGGCCAGAACTGCCGGAACCAGGGCCGCTCGTCTTCACTGCTGATGTGGGCTTGCATGTGACTCACAGGGGTTTGACGAAACGCGACTCGTGCCGCGTATGCAGCGACGCCTCGTCGGTCGCCTTCACGGTGAAATGGAACTCGCTGCTCGGGGTCGCCAACTGCTCCGGGCGCTGGCGGATTCGCAGGTTGATGGTGCGCACTTCGCCGCCGTTCAGCGTGTATTCGGTCTCGCCGATGATCTGCGCGCCGGCGAGGCCTTCGATCCCGATTTCGAATTCGTGCATTTCCGGGTCCATGTTGACCAGGCGCAGGGTATAGATATTGTCGATAGCGCCGCTGTCGGTGGTAACGTAGAGCTGGTTGCGGTCGCGGATCACCGAGAGTTCCAGTGGGATGCGCGTCAGCATCTGCCAGCAGAATACCGTGATCATCAGCCCCAGCACCAGCACGTAGCCGATAATCCGCGGGCGCAGCCAGTGGGTTGTGTCGCCGGCCAGCTCTCGCTCGCTGGTGTAGCGGATCAGGCCTTTCGGGTACTGCATTTTATCCATCACCGAGTCGCAGGCGTCGACGCACATGGCGCAATCGATGCACTCGTACTGCAGGCCCTTGCGGATATCGATACCGGTAGGGCAGACCTGGACGCAAAGTTCGCAGTTGATGCAGTGGCCCAGCCCGAGCTCCGAGGGATCTGCGCTGCGCTTGCGGCTGCCCCGCGGTTCACCGCGCTTCTCGTCGTAGGACACGATCAGGGTGTCATGGTCGAACATGACTGACTGGAAGCGGGCGTAGGGGCACATGTACTTGCATACCTGCTCGCGCATCCAGCCGGCGTTGAGGTAGGTGAGCACCGTGAAGAAGCCTGTCCAGAATACTGCCACCAGGGGGGCGGAGAACTGCAGCAGTTCCGTTGCCAGGCTGCGTATCGGATAGAAATAGCCGACGAAGGTGAGGCCTGTCATGAAAGCGACGAAGAGCCAGGAGCCGTGTTTCATGCCTTTTTTCAGCGCTTTTTCCGCGCTCCAGGGCGCCTGGTCGAGCTTGATGCGCTGGTTGCGGCTGCCCTCCGTGTACTGTTCCAGCCACATGAAAATACTGGTCCAAACGGTCTGGGGGCAGGTATAACCGCACCACAGGCGGCCGGCGAAGGTGGTGACGGCGAAGAGGGAAAACGCCGCGATAATCAGCAGGAAGGCCAGCATCGGGAAATCCTGGGGCCAGAAGGTCATCCCGAGGATGTGGAACTTGCGCGCTGGAAGGTCGAACAGCACCGCCTGCCGGTCACCCCACTGGATCCACGGCAGGATGAAATAGCCCAGCAGCAGCGGCCAGCCGGTGTACAGCCGGATACGCTGGAAATACCCCTCGACCTTGCGGGTATAGATGCGTTCGCGGCGTTGGTAGAGATCGATTTCCCCCACTTCGGCGGGGGCTACTTCCTGCAGGTCAATCTGTTCCGGGTTACTCTCGGACATGCTTCACTCGATTGCCGCGCAGGGCGCGGCGTTGCGGCGCGCTGGCGCGCTCAGTGACTCAGGCTGTAAACGTAAGCAGTCAGGATGTGGATTTTATCCTCACCGAGAAGTTCCTCGTGGGCGGGCATGTTGCCGTTGCGACCGGCACGGATCGAGTGTGCGATCTGTTCGACCTGTCCGCCATAGAGCCAGATGCCGTTGGTGAGGTTGGGCGCGCCCAGTGCCGGATTGCCGTGGCCCTCGGGGCCGTGGCAGTCCACGCAGTAGGTGGCGAAGGTTTTGGCGCCGGCGCTCGCCAGTGATTCGTCTGCCTCGCGACCGTTCAGGGTCAGCAGGTGGGCAGTGACTTCGCTCACGCCCTGGTCACCGATCACGCTGCCCCAGGCGGGCATGGCGGCGCGCCTGCCCTGGGTAATGCTCGCCTTGATGGTCTCGGGACTGCCGCCGTAGATCCAGTCGTCGTCGGTGAGGTTGGGAAAACCGTAGGCGCCGCGGGCGTCGGACCCGTGGCACTGTGCGCAGTTGTTGCTGAACATGCGCCGGCCCATGCGAATGACTTCCGGGTTGGCGGCGATTTCCTCGACTGGCATGGCGAGGTAACGATCGCGCATCTCGCGGTGCACTTCATCGGCCTTTGCGACGTCGCGTTCGTACTGGTTCTCCTGGGTCCAGTTCAGCAGGCCTTCAAAGTTGCCCAGGCCCGGGTAGAGCGCCAGGTAGGCGACGCCAAACACCATGGTGATGACGAACATGGCGAACCACCAGGCCGGCAGGGGGTTTTCCAACTCCTCGATGCCGTCGTAAACATGGCCCGTGGTTTTCTCGGTACCGCCGGGTTCGCCCTTGCGATTGGCGAACAGTATCCATGTGAGGCCCACGAATGAGGCGACGGTCAACAGGATGATCCACCAACTCCAGAAACTAGCCATCCCCGTTTTCCTCCCGCTGGGTACGTCGGTTTATCTCTTCATCTGCGAAGGGCAAGCTGGCCGCCTCGTCAAATGATGCCTTGCGCTTGCGGCTGAAGGCCCAGAAGCACAGCCCGATAAAGCCCACCATCAACAGGGCTGTACTCAGGCCGCGAAGATCGTTGATATCCATCAGCGCCTCGATTGCAGCAGAATGCCGAGTTGCTGCAGGTAGGCCACCAGGGCGTCGATTTCCTTGCGGCCGGCGACAGCATCCCCGGCGCCTGCGATGTCTTCATCGGTGTAGGGAACGCCCACCTTGCGCAGGGCCGCCATCTTGTCGCCGGTGCGTTCACCACTGAGTTCCTTGTCGAACAGCCAGGGGAAGGCCGGCATATTGGATTCCGGCACCACGTCCTGGGGGCGGAACAGGTGGGCGCGGTGCCAGTCGTCGGAATAACGGCCGCCGACCCGCGCCAGGTCCGGCCCGGTGCGCTTGGATCCCCAGAGGAAGGGGTGGTCGTAGACAAACTCGCCAGCCACCGAGTAGTGGCCGTAGCGCTCGGTCTCGGCGCGCAGCGGCCGGACCATCTGCGAGTGGCAGTTGTTGCAGCCCTCGCGTATGTAGATGTCCCGTCCCTCCAGTTCCAGGGCGGGCAGCGGTTTGAGGCCGGCGATGGGCTCGTTGGTCTCCTTGATGAACATCAGCGGTACCAGTTCCACCAGGGTGCCGAAACTGAGTGCCACGATGATGAGGATGATCATCAGGCCGACATTGGTCTCTATGCGCTCGTGCTTCATTGTCTTACAGGCTCCTCAGGCTGCACTGCCGGCCGCTGCCGGCTGCGCCGCTACGTTGCGCCGGGCGGTCATATACACGTTGTAGGCCATGACGAACATCCCGCCGAGGAATATCGCGCCGCCCAGTACCCGCACGATGTAACCGGGGTAGCTGGCCGCGACCGACTCCACGAAGCTGTAAGTCAGCGTGCCGTCCTGGTTGTAGGCGCGCCACATCAGGCCCTGCATGATGCCGTTCACCCACATGGAGGCGATGTACAGCACGGTGCCGATGGTCGACATCCAGAAGTGCAGGTTGATCAGCTCCACGCTGTACATGCGCTCCTTGTTGAACAGGATCGGAATCAGGTGGTAGATCGCGCCGATGGAGATCATCGCCACCCAGCCCAGCGCGCCGGAGTGCACGTGGCCGATGGTCCAGTCCGTGTAGTGGGACAGCGCGTTGACCGTCTTGATCGACATCATCGGCCCCTCGAAGGTGGACATGCCGTAGAAGGACAGGCTCACCACCAGGAAGCGCAGGATCGGGTCGGTGCGCAGCTTGTGCCACGCGCCTGAGAGGGTCATGATGCCGTTGATCATGCCGCCCCAGGAGGGCGCCAGCAGGATCAGTGACATCACCATGCCCAGGCTTTGCGCCCAGTCGGGCAGCGCGGTGTAGTGCAGGTGGTGCGGGCCGGCCCAGATGTACACCGCCACCAGCGCCCAGAAGTGAACGATGGACAGGCGGTAGGAGTAGACCGGTCGCCCCGCCTGCTTCGGCACGAAGTAGTACATGATGCCGAGGAAGCCCGCGGTCAGGAAAAAGCCCACCGCGTTGTGCCCGTACCACCACTGCACCATGGCGTCCACGGCACCGGCATAGGCGGAGTAGGACTTGGTCAGGCTAACCGGCATTTCCATGCTGTTGAGAATGTGCAGGATCGCCACGGTGACGATGAACGCGCCATAGAACCAGTTGGCGACATAGATATGGTGGATGGTGCGCTTGGCGACGGTGCCGAAGAATACGATGGCGTAGGCTACCCACACCACTGCGATCAGCAGGTCGATGGGCCATTCCAGCTCGGCGTACTCCTTGCTCGTGGTGATCCCCATCGGCAGGGTGATGGCAGCCAGTACGATGACCGTTTGCCAGCCCCAGAAGGTGAACGCGGCGAGCTTGTCAGAGAAGAGCCGGGTCTGGCAGGTCCGCTGTACGACATAATAGGAAGTGGCAAACAGGGCGCAGCCACCGAAGGCGAAAATCACGGCGTTGGTATGCAGGGGGCGCAGGCGGCCGAAGTGGAACCACTCCAGCCCCGGGTTAAGCTGCGGCCATGCCAGCTGGGCAGCGATGACCACGCCGACCAGCATTCCCACCACACCCCAGACCACCGTCATGATGGCAAACTGCCTGACGACCTTGTAGTTGTAGGTCGGGTGTTCCAGTGCTGCGTTGAGCTCACTCATGGTTCAGTTCCGATTGAAGTTCACATCGGCCCCGCCGGGCAAGTCGGAGGCCGCCGGCCGAGCCAGTTAGATGGTGTCAGGGCGCGTGGTCGACGAAAGCCGGCGCAGCGCCGAAATCCCAGAGAATGACCGAGCCCACCATCAGGCAGATCATCATCACCAGCGCGACACCCATGACCGCGCTCGAAAACAGGAAGCCGCGCTCCTCGGGAATGTGCATGATGATCGGGATTCCCAGGTACATCAGGTACACGGCCCAGCAGACGGCGACAATGCCGATCAGCAGGTCCAGCCAGAGGATCGGGTAGAAGCCCACCGCCCCGGCAAGGAACATCGGCGTTGCGGCCAGCGAGGCGACAATGACGCCCTTGACCGTGCTGGAAGGCGCACCGTAGGTGTCCGACATCCAGTGGATGAAGTAGCCGATTACAGCCAGGCAGACGACCTGCACCAGGTAAAACAGGATGCAGATAGTGAAGGCGCTCTCCCGGGTCAGGTAGAGCGGGTCACCGCCCGCCACCGTCCAGCCGATCCGCGTTGTGCCGAAATACCAGGCCACGGCGGGAATGATCGCCAGCAGCCAGGGGTAAAGGAGCAGGGTGCGGAATGACTTCTCGGGCAGTTCGGCAATCTGCCGCCACTGGGCATCAGGCCTTACCAGCAAGCCAAAGGTATGTTGGATCATCGGTGTATGTTCCCCCTGAACTACCGTTGTCATAGCCGCTGGGAGTGAGTATAGATCAAACCCGCGAAGTCCGGCATTGCACGAACACAGTGTAGCCTTTCTTTACAGTGCTGTACCTTGATCTCGATCAAGTTTGCCGCGGGAATTCGCCCGCGCCGGGCCTTTACTTGACGATGCTGGAGAGTTCCGCGGCGATTTCCGGCAGCGGGCGCGGCAGCGCGACGCCCCAGCCCTGGAGATAGTCTACGCCTATCTCCTCCAGCTTGGCGATGATCTCGTCGTTCTCCACCGACTCGGCGATGGTTTCCTGGCCGAGAAAATGCGCCAGATCGTTGATCGAACGCGCCATGGCGTAATCGGCGCGGTTCTGGTGAACCCCGGTGATGAAGGTGCCGTCGATCTTTACGTAGTCCACCGGCAGTTCGCGCAGGTAGTTGTGGCTGGCCAGCCCGGTGCCGAAGTCGTCGATGGAAAACTTGCAGCCGATATTGCGGAAGGCGCGGACGAAGTCGGCGGCCTTCACCAGGTTGGTGATGGTGCCGGTCTCGGTGATCTCGAAGCAGATACGGCTGGTGCCCACCCCGAATTCCGAGATCTGCTCCAGCAGGTACTCGAGAAACTCGTCGTCGGTCACGCTGCTGCCGGAGAGGTTGATGGCGAGGAAGGGCACTTCCTTCTGCGCGTCCATCAGCTCGCTGACCCAGCTGAAGGCCTCGCGCACGACCCAGCGATCCACAAGGTTCATGAAGCCGTAGCGCTCTGCGCTCTGGATGAATTCCTGCGGCGAGCTGATGCTGCCGTCGGGATTGGTCAGGCCCAGCAGCAGTTCAAAGTGCCGCCCAACCGCCTGCTTGCCGTTGACCGCCACCTGGATGATGGGCTGGGCGCGAAGCATGAAGCGGTCGGTGGCCAGGGCGTGCTCGAGATCCTGGCGGGTACGGCTCTTGCTGTCGCGATAGAGCGCCGCCTGGTTCTGGTCCGCCTCGAAGCGGCGCACCTGGTTGCGGCCCATGGCCTTGGCCTGGTTGACCGCGCCGCGGGCGTTGTTCAGCACTTCCTCCACCGTAGGGCTGTATTCGACGATCGGCGCGATGCCGATGGAGACGGTGAAGGTGACCGCCTCGCCCTCGATCTCGACACTGCTGCCCTCGATATCCGAGCGCACTTTCTCGGCGACCTGCCAGGCTGCATCCATGTCGCGGTCCAGCAAGAGGATGCCGAAGTGGTCGCCCTCAAGGCGCGCGGTGGAGGTTTTCTTGCCGTGCAACTGCGCCAGCAGCCGGCTGAATTCCGCCAGCACTTCGTCGCCGTTGACCTGGTCGAAAACCTCGTTGACCAGCTCGAACTTGTCGATGTCCAGGTAGAGCACTGCGTGCTGGGAGTTTTTCTGCCGGGCGTGACGCAGGGCGCGGTTCATCTGCTCGAGGAAGGTCTCGCGGTTGATCAGGCGGGTCAGGCTGTCGTGGTTGCGGCTGAAGCTGAGGGTTTTCTGCACATGCTCCAGGGTCTGGTACATGCTCTTGTCGACCACCGGCAGGCGGTCCGCCGGCGCCGGCGGCTGCACGCCCTGGCTCAGTTTGCGCGCCAGCTGGATGGCGCTGAGGTCGGCGATCTTCTGGCCGCGCTCGTTGACGAAGATGAAGCGGTCCCGCGCCGGGCTGATCCAGGCCAGCTGCATCCGCCGCTTCTTGCCGTCGCCGCCCATGTAGGTGAGCCAGCTGTCCGCCTGGAGTTGCTCGACCCGCTTCACCCAGCGGCGCAGGCGCGGGAGTTCCTCCACCCGTGCCCGCAACCGCTCGGGCGATTCCAGCTCGCCGCCGAACTCGCCGCTGATCTCCGTGGCCTCGACACTGCGACTGCCGGCGAAGATGCCGCGCAGCTCCGCCAGCACCGGCTGGTAGTGTACGTTGGTGGGCAGCGCCGCGGAGAGCTGCTGGTCGATCAGTTCGATCAGCGATTCCGCCTCCAGGCTGCGCTGCATGATCTGGTCTTCGTTGCTGTCGCTGGACTGGCGGTCCTCCAGCCAGCGAACCAGCTGGTCGAGGGTCTTCAGGTGATCCTGCCAGGTCGCGCTTTCGACACCTTCGCGTACGTGGGTGAGTACCAGCAGGTCGCGCCAGCCGGATTCCACCAGATCGAGCAGGACCCGCGGCGCGGCGGGCGGCTGGATGCGCTGGTTGATGGCGGCGTTGACTGCGAGTCGGGCCTGCTGGACTTTCTCCTGGCCCTCCTGGATTTTGACCACCCGCTCGATGTTGCGCGACAGCGCCCGGTCCTGTTGCTCGCTGAGTTTGTCGAGCTCTTCCAGGGCCTGGCTGAATACCGCCTCGTCGCTCTGGTAATTGTCGACGATATTCTCGACCACCCGGTTGATGCGGGTTTCCAGCGCACGGTTGGGGAAGTTGGCGGAACTGCTCAGGCTGGCGAGTCGGTCCACGACCGCCCGTGCCGCGTGACCCGAGTCGACAAAAAATTGCTGGTCCAGCAGTGCCAGGCGGGCCAGGGGGATTTGCAGGTTGGCCAGGGAGGCCTGCAGTTCCGCTGCCAGGTCGATGTGGGATTTGATGGTGCTGAACAGGTCGTCGACCATGTCGAGCTGGTTGAGGCTCTCCATGGTGAGGCCGCTGCTGTCGCGCAGCGCGCTGATCTGCTCGCGCTGGCTGGCGAGGTATTCGCGCAGGGAGTTGGCCTGCTGCAGAGCGGTTCGCGCCCGCTGGTCGTGTTGCAGGTGCTGTAGCGCCGAGGCGATGGTGTTGGCATCGGCGAGCCGCGATATATCGAGCTGCACACTGGGAACCGTCGCCCCTTCCCAGGTGCCACTCAGGGGCACGCCCGCGGCGATCTCCTCGCCATCGGCGAGACCCTGCGCCTCGCGGCGGAAATTCAGCGCATCGACCACCGACCTGTAGATATTGAAATTGCGAATGCCGGCGCCTACGCGCGAGGCGAATCCACTGGGTGGCTCTGAACCGGGCGCACCGGCTTTTTCCTGCTCCGGCTTCGGGGGGGGTGGCGGTGGCGGTGCCGTTTCGGCCGCCGGGGGCTTTCCCGGCTGCCGCGCAGCCCGGTTGAGCAGTGAACCCTTGGTGCGGATGCGGGTCTCGATCTCCGGCTCGATGCCGGCCTCTTCCAGCTTCCGGTTGAGCTGTGCGTAGTACTCTTTCAGCGGGCGAATCAGGTGCTGGGAGAAAAACTCGTAGATGACAGGTGCCGCCTCGGGGGCGACCTCGATGGGCTCGATGGCCAACTGGAAGGCGCGGCAAAGCTGTCGGGCGTGAATCGGCACGCGCACCCGCAGGGGGTCGGCGTCCAATAGCCTGGCCAGGCGGATGGTCAGGGCCTCCAACTCGACGCGGTACTGTTCCTCCGCCAGCGCGACGGTGCGGTTGAAGGCGAGGTGGCCTTCGAATTCATCGAGGTCGACGAGATCGAGTTCCTCCGCCTTGTCGATCTCCTGCTGCCAGAACTCATCTTCCCCGGCGCCCGGCACCAGTGCCTGGAAGTATTGCTCGACCTTCTCAAGCATCATCTCGATGATGGCTTCCCGGTTGCCGCCGATGCCCACTGCCGCGTTGTAGACGTTGTTCCGGGAGTCGCCGCGGGGTTTGACCCGGTGGCCCAGGGTCAGCAGGTCGTTGTGGATGCCGTCGAGCGCCTCGGGCAGCAGGGACTCCAGTTGCTGGACGGCGCCTTGGTGGAAACTGCGGAGCAGACGCGTGTACTCCACGTTGGCGGCGTTCAGGCTGGAAGGGCGCAGGGGCGGAAGTGGCCGGCGGGAGAATTTGTCGCGCCAGGCGCTGGCGACTTCACCCTCGGGCTCGCGCGCCTGCAATTCCAGCTTGCCTTCGACAATGCTGGCGATGGTGACGGGGAGTTCCTGCAGTTCCTGCTGCTGGGTCAGCCGCAGTTGGGCGTGCATGCCCTGGTGGAGGCGCACCCGGCCGCTGGCGCTGGTGCCGGCCAGCAGTTTGACCCGCGACATCTGGAATAGCAGTTCCTCGATGGAACTGCAGTCACCGGCGAGTTTCGCGCCATCGTCCAACACCAGCAGCGCCGGCTGTTCCTCTAGCTTGACCTGGGGTTGGGGCATCGGTGACTTACTACTATTCCTCTCGGCCGGCTTCTATGGGGGCGCCGATGATTGCAGCGAGTATATCCTTATTATCTGTACTGGGAAAACGCAGCATAGCTGCGTTGGGGAGAACTTGTGGCGGCGGGGCGATTTACCTAAGATGCCTCGCGGTGCTGGCCAATGCTGGTGTTGGCCCCGGCTAAGAGGACTATGACGCAATGGCAGCAGACAACAAACCCATTCTGGCGATTCTCGGTGGTACCGGAGACCTCGGTACCGGCCTGGCTCAGCGTTGGGCCCAGGCCGGTTACCGGGTGATCATCGGCTCGCGAACCCAGGAAAAGGCCGAGGCCGCGGTGGCTGATCTCCACGAGGTCATGGCCGAGCGCGGCATCGGCGCCGTTTCCGTGGAAGCCATGGACAACCTGGGCGCGGCGCAGGCGGCTGAGATAGTGACCCTGACCGTGCCATTCAGTCACCAGGTCGCCACGCTGGAGTCTGTTCAGCCCGCCTTGGCCGGTAAGATCCTTATCGATGTGACCGTACCCCTGGTGCCGCCGAAGGTTGCCCGGGTCCAGTTGCCCGAAGGCGGCAGCGCGGGGCAGATCGCCCAGGCCTTGCTGGGCGAAGAGGTGCGGGTGGTCTCGGCTTTCCAGAATGTCCCCGCTGCGGGCCTGCAGGAAGCCGAAGCCCCGGATTGCGACGTCCTCGTCTGTGGCAATGACCGTGAGGCGCGGCAGGCGGTGATCGAACTGGTCGAGGCGGCAGGTATGCGCGGTTTCCACGCTGGCATGATCAACAATGCGGCGGCGGCGGAGGCCCTGACCTCGGTACTGATCGTTATCAACAAGCAGTACAAGTGCCACGCCGGTATTCGCATTACCGGCCTCGGTGAGCACTGATCCCTCTCCCCAGGTGGTAAGCGGCACCCTGCAACTGATCCCCCTGCGGGATTTCCCCCTGGTCAGCCCCGGTGATGACCTCGCCGCAGTGCTGGCCGGGGTACTGCGCGCCAACGAGTTGCAACTGCAGGCGGGCGATGTGTTGGTGGTGGCGCAGAAAATCGTTTCCAAGGCGGAGAATCGCTACGTGCGCCTGGCGACGGTCGAGCCCTCCCCTGAAGCTGTCGATGTAGCCGGTCGTGCGGACAAGGACCCCCGGCTGGTGCAACTGATCCTCGACGAGAGTCGGGAAGTACTGCGGGTCCGCCCCGGGGTGATCATCGTCGAGCACCGCAACGGCTACGTGCACGCCAACGCCGGTATCGACCGCTCCAATATAAAGAACGACCCCGAGGACCCGCAGGTTCTCCTGCTGCCGGAGTCGCCGGACCACTCGGCGCAGTGCCTGCGCGAGGGCCTGGCCGGGCTCACGGGGGTCGCGCCACAGGTGCTGATCAACGACAGTGCCGGCCGTGCCTGGCGGGTGGGCACCGTGGGTATCGCCATCGGCGTCGCCGGTTTCGCGCCTGTCCGGGACCAGGTCGGCGAGGAAGACCTGTTCGGCAACCGGCTGGAAGTGACCATGCCGGCTGTCGCGGATGAACTGGCCGCGGCGGCGTCGCTGGTGATGGGCCAGGCCGCCGAGGGTTGCCCGGTGGTGCTGGTACGCGGGGCCAACCTGCCGGAAACGGCCGATGGCTCCCGCCTCCTGTTGCGCGAGCGCGGCATGGACCTGTTTCGCTGATGGCGGGGAAGGTCCTCGCCATCTCCGGGGGTGTCGGCGGCGCCAAGCTCTCGCTGGGACTGGACCGGGTTCTCCCGCCCGGGCACTTGCACGTAATGGTCAACACGGGCGACGATTTCGAGCACCTGGGGCTCACCATCTGCCCGGATATCGATACACTTTTATATACCCTCGCCGACCGGGCGAACCGGGAGCTGGGCTGGGGCCTGGCCGGCGAGAGCTGGACGGTGATGGACGCGCTCGAAGAACTCGGTGGGGAAACCTGGTTTCGCCTCGGCGATCGGGATATCGCCACCCACCTGCGGCGCAGCGCGGAACTGGCTGCCGGCCGCGCCCTGGCTGAGCTCACCGCGATGCTGGCGGAGGCCTTCGGGATCGCCAGCCATATTCACCCGATGAGTGACCAGCCGGTGCGTACGGTGGTGGCGACCGACGAAGGCGAACTGCCCTTCCAGCACTATTTCGTGCGCCGGCGCTGTGAACCCGCTGTCAGCGGCTTCCGTTTTTCCGGTATCGAGACGGCCCGGGCAAACCCTGCTGTCATGGCGCTGCTGGATGACCCCGCGCTGGAGCGTATCGTCATATGCCCCTCCAATCCCTTTGTCAGCATCGACCCCATCCTGCAGGTGCCGGGACTGTGGCGGGCCATCGGGGAGGCTGCCGTGCCGGTCATCGTGGTGTCGCCAATCGTGGCCGGGCTGGCGATCAAGGGCCCCGCGGCCAAGATGATGCAGGAACTGCAGTTGCCGGTGACGGCATTGGGGGTGGCAGAACATTACGCGAAGCACTATCCGGGCCTGGTCGACTATTTCGTCATCGACAGCAGTGACGCTACACTGGCAGCGGATATAGAACGCCTCGGCATGCACTGCGTGCTCGCCGCTGCCGTGATGAAGACTCTCGACGACAAAAAGAAACTGGCGCAGACCTGCCTGACGCTGGAGGGGTAATGAACAAGCTACAGGCGCTGGTGGCGCTGAAACCTGGAAACGGCGGCAAGAGTCGCCTGGCGAAGGCGCTGGACTCGACGCAGCGGGCGCGGCTGGCACTGGCAATGGCCCGGGACGTGCTCGACTGCCTGCGGGCCCACCCGGGACTTGCGCGGATTACCCTGCTCTCCAGCGGCGACGACGCGCAGCAGCTGGCGCGCGATTGCGGCCTGGCTTTCCTCGACGAGGCGGGGCTCGAGGGCGCTGACCTCAACACCCTCCTGTCCTCCGCGCTGAAGCAACTCCCTGCCGATTGCGAGCGGGTCGTCGTGTTGCACGCAGACCTGCCGAGCCTGCGGCCCGCGGATATCGATGCGCTGCTGGCCAGCCCTGCGGACAGCCTGGTGATCGGTGCCGACGCCGCGGGTGAGGGGACCAACCTGCTCGCCTTTCCCGCAGGCAGAATCCCCGCGCTGCATTTCGGCCCGGGCAGTTGTGCCCGCCACCGGGAGGCCGCTGTCGAGGTTGGACTGCAGGCATTGCTGCTGGAATCCCCCGGCATCGCGCTGGACGTGGACGGTGCCGGGGACCTCAGCGCTTTGCCCGGCCTGGAAGGCCTGGGCCCGCATACTGCTGCACTGCTGCCGGAGCTCGGGATCGCCGCGCCGGTCGCCCTCGACAGGCTGGGAGCCCGCTTGCTGGAGGGGGCGCTGCCCACCCGGATGGAAGCGCTGGGCCTGGCACAGGAGGAAGATCTGGAGGCCCTGCTCGATCTCGCGGCCCGCCTGCGCGACGGCAGCCACGGCAATGTTCTCACCTACTCGCGCAAGGTCTTCATTCCCCTGACACACCTGTGCCGGGATGTCTGCCATTACTGCACATTCGCGCGCACCCCGAAGCGCATCGAGCAGCCCTACATGCCGGTGGAGGAAGTCCTCGAACTGTGCCGGCAGGGCGCGGCCCGGGGTTGCCAGGAAGCGCTGTTCACCCTCGGGGAGAAGCCCGAACTACGATATGCCACGGCGCGCGAGGCGCTGGCCGGGATGGGTTTTGGCAGTACCCTGGAGTATGTACGCCATGTCGCGGAGCGGGTGCTGGAAGAGACCGGCCTGCTCCCGCACATCAACGCCGGCTGCATGAGCGAGGAGGAGATCGCCATGCTGCGGCCGGTCAGCGCCTCCATGGGCATCATGCTCGAATCCGCGTCACCGCGCCTGTGTGAAAAAGGCATGCCCCACTACGGTTCACCGGACAAACAGCCGGCGGCGCGCCTGGCGACCATCGACCGTGCCGGGCAGGCCGGGGTGCCTTTTACCTCCGGCATCCTGATCGGCATCGGCGAGACCCGTGTCGAACGCATCGAGTCACTGCTGGCCCTGCGCGAGGCCCACCTGCGCCACGGCCACCTGCAGGAAGTGATCGTGCAGAACTTCCGCGCCAAGCCGAACACCCTCATGGCCAGCGCGCCGGAACCGGAGCTCGGCGAGCTGTTGTGGACCATCGCGGTGGCCCGGCTCATATTCGGCCCCGCCATGAACATCCAGGCGCCGCCCAATCTCAGCCCCGGCGTGCTCGAAAGGCTCGTCGCCGCGGGCATCAACGATTGGGGCGGTGTCTCCCCCCTGACCCCGGACCACGTCAACCCGGAGGCGCCCTGGCCGCACCTCGAGCAGCTGGCCCGGGAGACCGCAGCCGCGGGTAAATTCCTCGACCAGCGCCTGACCATCTACCCGGCCTATGCCCGGGAGGCACAGCGCTGGCTCGACCCGGCGCTGCGCGGCGCCGTCATGGCCCATTCCGACGCCAGTGGTTTCGCCCGCCGCGACAACTGGGTCCCGGGGGAGGGCATGCCGATTCCCGCGCTGGAGAGCGAGCTGCTGGAGAGCCCGCCCGCGGATGCGGCGATTCCCGGCGAGCTGCGCGATATCCTCAGCCGCTGCGAGGCGGGTGCGGGGCTTGCCGGGGCCGATATCGAGAGGCTCTTCGCCGTGCGCGGCCCGGAGTTCGGCTGGCTGGCGGCGCAGGCGGACCGCCTGCGCCGGCAGGTGGCGGGGGAGTCGGTCAGCTACGTGGTCAACCGCAATATCAACTACACCAACGTCTGCTATTTCAAGTGCCAGTTCTGCGCGTTTTCCAAGGGTAAATTGAGTGAGAACCTGCGCGGTCGACCCTACGATATCAGCGGCGAGGAAATCGCCCGCCGCTGCAGCGAGGCCTGGGAGCGCGGGGCAACAGAAGTGTGCATGCAGGGCGGCATCCACCCCGATTACACCGGCCAGACCTACCTCGACATCCTGCGCACCGTGGGCAGCGCGACGCCCGGAATGCACATCCATGCCTTTTCGCCGCTGGAAGTGTGGCAGGGAGCCCAGACCCTGGGCGTATCACTCGAGGAATTTCTGCGTGAACTGAAAGCCGCCGGCCTGGACACCCTCCCGGGCACCGCGGCGGAAGTGCTCGACGACGAGGTGCGCGCCGAACTGTGCCCGGACAAGCTCGATAGCGGCCAGTGGCTCGACGTCATGGCGGCGGCCCACCGGGTCGGTTTCCGCACCACAGCGACGGTAATGTACGGGCATATCGAAGCGCCGCGGCACTGGGCCCAGCACCTCCTGAAGATCCGCGAACTGCAGGCTTCCAGCGGTGGATTCACCGAATTCGTGCCGCTGCCCTTCGTCCACATGGAAGCACCGATGTACCTCAAGGGCCGCGCGCGCAAGGGACCGACCTTCCGCGAGGCGGTGCTGATGCACGCGGTGTCCCGGCTGGTCTTTCACGGCCTGATCGACAACATCCAGACTTCCTGGGTAAAGATGGGCGAGGAGGGCGTCATCGCCTGTCTCGGCGCGGGGGCCAACGACCTCGGCGGCACCCTGATGAACGAGTCGATCACCCGGGCAGCGGGTTCCAGCCACGGCCAGGAGTGGCCGCCAGCGCACATGGAAGCACTCATCCGCCGCCTCGGGCGCACGCCGCGCATGCGCAACACCCGTTACGGCGACGTCGCCCCGGAACGCCGCCTCGCGGCCTTCAACGCGGCGCCGCTGGCGGAGCCGGAGAACCAGTCCGCCGGGAAGCTCCAGCGCATCAAGCTGATCGATGCTGCGCTGGACCCGAGAAATATCGCGCCGGCTTTCTCCCAGGTTTTCCCCCTGGCGGCCTGTGATTGACGGCTGGCACCCAAGCCAGGACCGAATGACGCGCGCGCCCTCCCCGGGACGTGGGAGGCCATGGATGGCCGTACACGAGCTGCCATGGACGGCGCTTTTGCGGTCCCGGGGAGGGCGCGCGCGTCATTTGGGCCGGTGTTCGGAGTACCTGCACTCACAGACTGCGGTGCTCCCGAACCCGGCCTGAACACGCCACAGGGCTTCCCGAAAACCGCAAAAGCGCCATCCATGGCAGCTCGGCCTCGACCATCCATGGTCTCGGACGTTTTCGGGAAGCCCTTTGGCGTGCCCAGTCCTCTGCCTGTGCCATTTGACAGCGCTGGACTGCTGCACCTGGTAATTTCGGGGAAGGCGCGCTCGAAGGTCGGGGCGATTACGCCGCGATTTGCCAGATGCCCACCGCGATGAAGGCGAGTGCGGCGATGAGGTGGGCCGTTTTCAGCGGGATTCGCTGCATGATGTAGTCACCGGCGAAAACCACCGGGACATTGGCCGCCAGCATGCCCAGGGTAGTACCGACAGTGACCCAGAGCACATCGCTGAACTGGGCGCCGAGCAGCACCGTCGCCACCTGCGTCTTGTCGCCAATCTCGGCGAAGAAAAACAGAACCGTCGTAGCCACGAAAGCCCCGTAGCGCTCCAGTGCGGAGTCCTCGCTGTCGTCCTTGTCGGGGATCAGCAGCCACAGGCCCAGCAGGATGAAACTGCTGCCGATGAGCCACTGGCCGATATCGCTCTGCAGGTACTGGCTGATCCAGTCGCCCAGCCAGGCGGAAACACCGTGGTTGAACAGGGTTGCCACCAGGATGCCGGCGATGATCGCCCACTTGTTGCGAAAGCGGGTGGCGAGGAAAAGCGATAGCAGTTGTGTCTTGTCGCCGATTTCCGCCAGGGCGACGGTCAGTGTTGAGGTGACGAATGCGTCCATAAATTCCTTTGCTTGCCGCCGGGGCGGTTCATCAATGTCTCCGCTGCAGCTATAGTGGCGCGGTGCGCGGAGCGGTGTTTCCCGGCGCTACTCCGGCACTTTTTCCGGCATTTTATTCCGGTTCTTTATTCCGAAACGGGCCCGACACAGGAGAGGCAAATGAGCGAAGGCGCAGCAGCGGGGCAGGTCAGGCTCGAGCCGAGTTGGCTGGCGCGACTTGCCCCGGAATTCGAACAGCCCTACATGCAGCACCTGCGCGACTTCCTGCGGGAGGAGAAGCGGCAAGGGAGGCGCATTTTCCCCGCTGGCAGCGAATACTTCAATGCCTTTGCCCACACACCGCTGCCGGCGGTGAAGGTGGTCATCCTGGGCCAGGACCCTTACCACGGTCCGGACCAGGCTCACGGCCTGTGCTTCTCGGTTCGCCCCGGCGTGGCGATACCGCCGTCGCTGCAGAATATCTACAAGGAGATTCACGCCGAACTCGGTTTGCCGATTCCCGCCCACGGTTGCCTCACCGCCTGGGCCGATCGCGGCGTGCTCCTGCTCAACAGCGTGTTGACCGTGCAGGCGGGCCAGGCGGCCTCGCACCAGGGCAAGGGCTGGGAGGCTTTTACCGACCGGGTGATCGATACCATCAACCGGGAGAAGGAGGGCGTGGTGTTCATGCTCTGGGGGGCATACGCCCAGCGCAAGGGAGCGATCATCGACGGCGACCGCCACTGTGTGCTGAAGGCGCCGCACCCCTCGCCGCTGTCGGCGCACCGCGGCTTTTTCGGTTGCGGGCATTTTCGTGCGGCGAACGATTACCTGGAGGGCCGCGGGGAGGCGGCGATCGACTGGTCACTGCCTGAAAGCCCGTGAGCGCCTGCATGCTTCAGGGCCCGCTCCCGGGGCCATGCCTCCACCGGTGAGTGATCCGGGCGGCCAGCGAAAGGTGATCCATATCGACATGGACGCCTTCTTCGCCAGCGTCGAGCAGCGCGATAACCCGGAACTTCGTGGCCGGCCTGTGGCGGTGGGCGGCAGTTCCGCCCGGGGGGTGGTGGCGGCGGCGAGTTACGAGGCGCGGGCTTTCGGGGTACGCTCGGCGATGCCCTCGGTAACGGCGAAGCGGCGCTGCCCGGAACTGCTCTTCGTCAAACCCCGTTTCGAGGTTTACAGGGCGGTTTCGCAGCAGATTCACGGGATTTTTCGCCGCTATACCTCTCTCATCGAACCCCTGTCCCTGGACGAGGCCTACCTCGACGTGAGCCGGGACGACGCGGGAGTAGGCAGCGCCACCGCGATCGCGGAGCTGATCCGCGCACAGATCCGCGAGGAAACAGGGCTGACCGCCAGCGCCGGTGTCAGCTACAACAAGTTCCTGGCCAAGGTCGCTTCGGACCAGAACAAGCCCGACGGAATCTGCGTGGTGCGGCCCCAGCAGGGCCCCGCCTTTGTCGCCGGTCTGCCGATACGGCGCTTCTATGGTGTCGGCCCGAGAACCGCGGAAAAGATGGCACGGCTCGGTATCCACAACGGTGGCGACCTGCGGGCCCGGGAGCTGGAGTTCCTGCGCGAGCATTTCGGCAAGTCGGCGGATTACCTCTACCACGCCAGCCGCGGCATTGACGAACGCCAGGTGAAAACCGGTCGCGTCCGCAAATCAATCGGGGCGGAGCGCACCTACCCGGAGGACCTGCAGGAAGACGCGGCGCTGCGCGCTGCCCTGGCAGACATAGCCACCACGCTCTGGCAGCGGGTGGAGAAGCACGCCGCACGCGGTCGCACCGTGACCCTGAAGCTGAAATACAACGATTTTCGCCAGATTACCCGGGCGCGCTCATTCGCGGAACCAGTCCGTGACAGGCTTGCACTCGACACCGCGGGGCAGGAAATCCTCGCGGGGCTCCTGCCCGTCGCTCGGGGTGTAAGGTTGCTGGGCCTGACCGTGTCGGGCTTCGAGCCGGCCCCCTCGGCCAGCCCTGCGCCTGGGCAGGTGGAGGACGTGCCACCCGCCCAGGCGGGCTTCGATTTCTAGCTCTTCGCAGAAATTACTGGCCATCGCTTGAGCGCCTGGTCCAAGATAAAAGGCAGGAAGCGAACTGCGGGTAGCAACGGGAGGCAGCCCTTGAACAAGATTTACCTCAACGCCGACGATCTGCTCCACGACTCTTACCTCTTGGCCAAGCGCATCTACGACAGCGGTTTCAGGCCTAATATCATCGTCGGGGTGTGGCGCGGCGGCACGCCCGTGGCCATCGCGGTCCAGGAATTCCTCGAGTACGTGGGCGTCTCCACGGATCACATCGCTATTCGCACCTCCAGCTATACCGGCCTCGACCAGCAGAACAGGGAGATCCGCGTGCACGGCCTGCAGTACATCGCCGACAACGCCAATGCCGAGGACAAGATGCTGCTGGTCGATGACGTTTTCGATTCGGGGCGCAGCATGCGCGCCGTCGTCGAGGCTCTGCAGAAGACCTGCCGGCGCAACCTGCCCGCTACGATCAGGATCGCCTGCCCCTGGTTCAAGCCAGGCAAGAACGTCACCGACATGCGCCCGGATTACCACCTGCACGAGACGGAGGACTGGCTGGTCTTTCCCCACGAGCTGAAGGGGATACCCATCGAGGAGATCAGCGCTGGCAAGGGGCGCGTTGCCCAGCCCCTGGTGGATTGCCTGGAATCGATCCGCCGCGAAGGTAGTTGAACCGCCGGACGGCGGGTCAGGGCGCCGCCGCGCTGGAGCGCTGCCAGCGCCGCGCGGCGGAGCGTGCCAGCAGGCTGGCGAGCACGGTGTAGGCCGCGGCGATAAAGGCCATGCTGGCGAGGCTGACGCCGAGGTCGATCAGCCAACCCATCGCCAGTGGTGCCACCGCGGTGGCGAAAACCATGGTGGCGGCGGTGAAGGACTTGATCGAGCCCAGGTGCAGCGTGCCGTACATCTCCGAGTAGAATGGGGAAGACAGGGTGGAGTAGGCGCCGACGGAGACCGCCATCAGGCCCATGAAGCCCCAGGCCGCAAGGAAACTGTCGGACATGCCCAGCACCAGCAGGCCGAGCCCCATCGGCAGGCAGACCAGCGGCGCCGCGCGCACCGCGCCGAAGCGGTCGATCAGGACACCGGAAAACAGTTTACAGATAACGTTCACGAAGGCGTAGAAGACGAACAGCTGGGCCCAGGCGCCCAGATCCCAGTGCTTTTCTTCCACCAGTTGTACCTGGTGGAAGATGAAACCGGTAAACAGCATGGGTTGCGCCAGCAGGGCGGGCAGGAACATGTAGAGGAGCGGGTCGCGGATGACCTCGCTGCGGGTCCACTGGCGCTGGACCCCCTGAGCCGGATTGCCGGCCTCGTCTCGCAGCGCCTGCAGATACGAGGCGTGCCGGCTGCCCTGCTCGCGCAGGGTCCACAGGCTCAGCAGCGGGGCAAGTACCAGCACCAGGGCGCCCCATGCCAGCCAGGACTGCCGCCAGCTGAGCCAGGCCAGCAGGCCGATGGCGATGGAGGGCAGCAGCGCCTCGCCCAGTGAGTAGCCCATGCCCACCAGTGCGTTGCCCTTGCCGCGCTCCCGGGTGAGGTAGCGCATGGTGGCGGTGGGTCCCGAGAGGCCGAGCAGGCCCTGGCCGAGGTGGCGCAGGGCGAAGATCGCCAGCAGGAGCATCACCGGACCGTGGCTGAGCGCGAGCATCACGCAGCCGAGGGCGAGACCCAGCGCCACCAGGCAGGTGTACAGGCGCAGGTCCAGGCGATCGATGAGCGCGCCGCTCCAGACCAGCACGACAGCGCTGGCGAGTGTCGCCGCGGAGTAGATGGCGCCGAAATCGCCGTGGCTGAGGCCCAGGTCCTCGCGGATGGCGCCACTGAACAGGCCGATAAAAAAGGTCTGTCCGAAGCTGGAACAGAACATCATACTGAAGCCGAACAGCAGCAATGGCCATTCGGCGCGAATGAGTGGCAGGAAACTGCGCATCGATATACCTCCCCTGGGGGGCGCATTCTAATGCAGCCGACTAATTCTCTCCATGGTCCGCTCCATGGCCGGCTTTTTCAGGTAGAATGCGCGCCCCCGTAATTGGGGGGATTTACCGCCAGCAGCTATGCTGGTGTAGTAATCGTTTTACTAAGTCCGCTGGTGAGGGGTGCTCAAACGATGGCAGAGAAAATTGGCGTAGCGAATCCGTTGGTCATATTGCACGGGGACGAGATGGCCCAGGTCGCTTTCGAGCGCATCCTGGACATGTTCGTTACCAGTCGCCTGGCGATACCGCTGGTGGAGATCGACCTCTCCGCGGAGAAGCGCCTGGTCAGCAACGGAGAGGTGGTCGCCGAAGCCATCGCCGCGCTGAAGCAGCACGGCGTGGGCATCAAGAACGCGGGCATGACGGTCAATCGCAAGCAGCTGGACGAACTGCTCGCCCGCAACCCCGGCATCGACGAGGCCAAGCTGGACAAACTGGCCACCAAGTCCCCCAACGGCGCCATCCGCAAGGGTATCGGCGGCAATATCACCCGCGAGGATATCCAGTTCCGCAACCTGGAGGTCCGCCATCCCGCCTGGGTCGGCCGTGATATCGACGTATTCACCATGGAGCAGGGCGGTATCAAGCACAGCGCCAACGCGCTGACCCGTACCACTGGTGTCGCCAAAGTGGTGTTCATCGGCAGCAGCGGTGACCCGGTCGAACTGCACCGGCGGACCCTGCGCAAGGGCGACCCCTGGCTGCTGGCCACCAACTCCCTGGACGATGTGCGGGCCTGGGCCCACGCCTTCTTCCAGCGCGCGCTGGACGAGAAGCGCGACGCCTACCTCGGCCTCAAGGACACGGTGATCCCCGGCTACGACGGCGTCATGCGCGCCGCCATCGAGGAAATCTACGAGAGCGAGTACAAGGACAAGCTGGCCGCCGCCGGCCTCGCCTACCACTACGAGCTGATCGACGCCCAGGCCGCCCGCATTGTCGCCAACCCGCCAGAGCGCGCGCTCTGGGGCGTGCCGGATAACACCACCGGGCGCAAGCTGTTCAAGCTGGTCAACGAGTTGAAGAAGTACGGTATCCCCGCACGCAAGCACCACGTTTCCCTGTCGCGGATGAGCGCGGGCGGCGGCGACCAGTACGGCAGCTTCAACATGGCCATCGAAGAGGACGGCATTATCAAGGTCATGCACGACGGCGAGGAGATGCACGCCCGCGACGTCAGCAAGGGCGATCCCGTCCTGTTCATGTCCAACGACCGCCAGGCGATCAAGGACTGGGTCATGCAGGTCTTCCGCGATGCCTCCAGCAAGACCAAGGAAGTGTATTTCGGCCTCAAGCGCGAGTACATGGAATACGACGAGGTCTTCAGTCACGTCCTGCTGGAAGTGCGTCACGAACTGGCGGAGTCCGGCGTGCGGCCGCCCTCATTCATGATCATGCGGCCTTCCAGCCAGCTGAAGAAGATGATCTGCGACCCGCCGCGCAACGCGCTCTACCCGGCCCAGAACCTCGACGGCGACATCTTCTCCGATATCGCCGCGGCCCTCGGCGGCAGCCTCGCCACCGCGAGTTCCATCATCGAGAGCAAGGACGGCACCATGCTCTTCGAGGCGCCCCACGGCACCGCCCACGATCTCTACCTGCGTTATGTCGAGACCGACGGCAAAGAGGCCCACTTCAATTCATCGGCACTGATCTACGCCGTCGCCAATGCCCTGGAAACCCTGGCCGGGCGGGAAGTCAACGCGGAACTGGCGGACTACGCCAGCCGCCTCAAGAACGCCCTCATCGAAACCGTGGCCGACGGCGTGATCACCGGCGACCTCAAGGGCAAGACTACCGACCCCTCCAGTGAGAGCATCGTCGACATGCAGGGTTTCCTCGACGCCATCGCCGAGCGCCTGGAGCGGCCCCTGGCTCAGGCCGGCAGCGAGTAGGGTAATTCCAGCGGGGTCAGTTCGGCCCCGTCGTCCTCGAGTCGCAGGCCGCCGGCGATCCCGTTGGCGCTGACCGCGGCGAGGCACAGGGTGATATCTCCCTCGACCGCGCTGTTGAGGACGATCCCCGTGCTTTTTTCCTGCCCGGGCGTAAACAGTTTGCTTCCCGCGGGCAGCGCCTGGCTGCCCTGCAGTTCCAGCAGGTACGCGCGCTGCTTGGGCTTGCCGCGATAGTGCAGGCGGGCGACGATCTCCTGCCCCGTGTAGCAGCCTTTGGTGAAACTCACATGGTCGGTGAGGTCATAATTGAACAACTGGGGCAGGAATTCGCCGGTCGTCGCCGACTCCACCCTGGCGATACCCTGTCGCAGCTGCAGCGCGCGAAAGTCCGACTCCTCGGCCTCGTCCATGCCCATCGGCAGGGTATCGGGCAACTCCGGTCGCCTTGAAAGATCCACATACAGTTCATAGCTGGGCAATTCCGCGTCGGTGCAAACCACCGCACAGCCATCGATGATCATCGCTTCGTACTGCTCGGAGGGCAGCAGGCCGAGCAGGCTGGAAAGCTCCATCGTGCTGTCCTCGCCCCAGCAGGCGAACACCGCCCAGTCCTCGCGCCCCGCCTCCAGTTCCGCCTTGGAAAAGGCAATGTACTTGCCCAGCACCCCGGCAGCGGTATCCAGGATGTCCTTGCGCATCCGCAGCACAACATGTTCGTCGCCGACCTGGGCCAGCAGGAAATCGCAGACCATCCGCCCCTGCGGATTGCAGTAGGCCCCCGGCATTGCCTGGGTCGCGCTCAGCTTGCGGGTATCGCAGGTTGTCTGGCCCTGCAGGAATTGCAGCGTGTCCGGGCCTTCGATATGCAGCAGTCCCTCGTTTTCCAGTTCTGAGTAAAACGCACTCACCGTCCCTACCTCCTGTTTGTGGAACTAGCATCATAGGGCCTGTGACAATTGCTGTCAGCCTTGGCGGGGAACTGGCAGGATCGGGCGTTCTGGTCCCGGCGTGTGCGGAACAAGCCCGGAGAGAAACCGCAGATAAGTGTCTGGGTACTGCAAGCGGCGGATTGATGGACCTGAGGGTAGGCGTGCGCTGAACCGGGCCGGTTGAAACCGTGAGGCGACAGGACGTCGCCGACCGAGCCTGTACATGGATGTACGCTTTTTGGCGTGTTTCAACCGGCCCGGTTCAGCGCACGCCGGGACTGGGGCACCCACCTGAACACAGCGATGAAAACCACAGGAATGCAACGCCCGAATATGACGTTATAATGCCGCCCCCCTGATCTGTACATCCACGAGGCAACTGCGCCATGGTAAACGCCGACGACGAACTCAACCGCATGCGCTGGGCCGCAAGGCGCGGCATGCTGGAGCTGGACCTCGTGCTGGCACCCTACGTCAATGCGCGCTTCACCAGCCTGGATGAAGAAGGCCGCGCCCGGTTTCGTCGCCTGATGGAGTGCGAGGACCAGGATCTGTTCGCCTGGTTCCTGCGAAGGGAAACGCCCGAAGACGAGGAACTGGCCGCCGTTGTCCACGAGATACTCGAATTCGCCCGAACTCCACCTGCAGATCGCTGAATCCCGCTACCCGCGGCTGTTCTTCCTGGCCCTGGTCGTTCTACAGTTCTTCAACCTCTGGCTGCTGCAGCGCGCTTCCCTCCCTGCGGGCGCTCTGGCCCTGCTCGTACTACTTTTGCTCGCCCTGCTCACGCACGCCGCCCGGCACAGCTGGCAGCGCCAGCTACCGCAATTGCACTGGCGGCGCGGGCAGTGGTGGATTGAAGTGGCGGGAGAGCGCCGCGATATCGAAATCCTGCGCTGGCACTTACTGCCCTGGCTTACCTACCTCGCCTGGCGTGAGGAAGAGGCTGGATCGCCCGCGGAGCGGGCTCCTGCAGCCGGGGGCAGGCGGGATGCGCTGTGGCTGTTCGCCGACAGCGCGCCGCGGGACGGGCTGCGCCGTTTACGCGTCAGGCTGACCCTGCAGCGGGCTGTTTGAGGGTGTGAGTACCGTGTCCCGGGCTTCCGGCAGGACATCCGGGTAGTCGAGTGTGTAGTGCAGGCCCCGGCTCTCCTTGCGCTCGATGGCGCAGCGGATCATCAATTCCGCCACCATGGCCAGGTTGCGCAGCTCCAGCAGGTCGTTGCCGACCTTGTAGTTACCGTAATACTCGGCGATCTCTTTCTGCAGCAGGGCGACCCGGTGCAGGGCGCGCTGCAGGCGCTTGTTGGTGCGCACGATGCCCACGTAGTCCCACATGAAGCGGCGCAGTTCGTCCCAGTTGTGGGAGATCACCACGTCCTCGTCCGAGTCGGTGACCTGGCTCTCGTCCCAGGCCGGGGCGAGGGCGGTGGAGGGCAGCGCGTCGATGCTCGCGGCGATGTCGGCGGCGGCGGATTCCGCGTAGACGATGCATTCGAGCAGGGAATTGGATGCCATGCGGTTGGCGCCGTGGAGGCCGGTACAGGAAGTCTCGCCGATGGCGTAGAGCCCGGCGACGTCAGTGCGCCCGGCGGTGTCCACGACCACGCCGCCGCAGGTGTAGTGGGCGGCGGGCACGACGGGAATCGGTTCCGCGGCGATATCGATGCCGAATTCCCTGCAGCGGGCCATGATGGTCGGGAAATGGCTCTCGAGAAACTCCCGGGGCTGGTGGGAAATATCGAGAAACACGCAGTCCAGGCCGAGGCGTTTCATCTCGTGGTCGATCGCCCGGGCGACGATGTCCCTGGGCGCCAGTTCCGCGCGCTCGTGGAAGTCCGGCATGAAGCGGGTGCCGTCCGGCAGCCGCAATTTCGCTCCCTCGCCGCGCAGCGCCTCGCTGACCAGGAAGGACTTGGCCTTCGGGTGATAGAGGCAGGTGGGGTGGAACTGGTTGAACTCGAGGTTGGCCACCCGGCAGCCCGCCCGCCAGGCCATGGCGATGCCGTCGCCGCTGGCGCCGTCCGGATTGCTGGTATAGAGGTACGCCTTGCTGGCGCCGCCGGTGGCAAGCACCACCGCGCGGGCCTGGAACAGGTCCACGTGCTCGCTGCGCCGGTCCAGCACATAGGCGCCCCGGCAGCGCCCCTGGTCACAGACCAGGTCAACCGCCACGCGGTGGGTGAAGACCTCGATGTTGTCCCGCTCCAGGGCGCGCTCGGTCAGTACCTCGGAGATCGCCCGGCCGGTTCTGTCCGCGGAATGGATGATGCGGCGGTGGCTGTGGCCGCCTTCCATGGTGAGGTGGAACTCCCTCGATTCGAGGTCCAGCTGGTCGTCCCGCAGGTCGAAATCGACACCCTGGGAAACCAGCCACTCGACACAGCGCCGGCTGTTGCCCACGGTGAATTCCACCGCCTCGCGCTGGCACAGGCCGGCGCCTGCCGCCAGGGTGTCCTCGACGTGGGAGTTGATGGTGTCGCGATCGTGCAGCACCGCCGCCATGCCGCCCTGGGCCCAGTAGGTCGAGCCCTGGTTGAGCTCGGCCTTGGACAGCAGGGCGATCCGGTAGTTGGCGGGCAGGTGCAGGGCCAGGCTGAGCCCGGCGGCACCGGTGCCGATGATCAGGACGTCGTGTTCGAATGCAGTGGGCACTGGACTGTCGCTTGCCGGCTCCGGGAGTGAAATATATTATGTGCCTCAACAGCTTAGCGCGATCAGGCATTTTCGGGGGCGAGTATAAACGACCTCCCCCAAAATAAGGAAATCCCGCCGTGGGGAACTTTTTCAGGTCAGCAGATTCATACTGTTGCCTGCGGACAGCGGGGCCACGCTTGAGTAAGGGCTCGGGAGTCGCGCAGGCAGCGGATTTAATTGTCATGGCAGCACAGTCGTTGGTCATGGAGGGGAGGATCAGGTGACGGCTGCCGACACGGATCAACAATTGGTCGCCAGGGTAAAAAAGGGCGACCAGAAGGCGTTTGACCTGCTGGTGCTGAAATACCAGCACAAGATTTTGGGGCTCATCAGTCGTTATGTTCACGATGCCGATGAGGTGCAGGATGTGGCCCAGGAAGCTTTCATCAAGGCTTACCGGGCGCTGCCCAAGTTTCGCGGCGACAGCCAGTTTTATACCTGGCTGTACAGGATTGCGGTGAACACGGCGAAGAACCACCTGGTCTCGCGTTCCCGCCGCCCCCCCGGCAGCGATATCGAAGTCGCCGACGCCGAGTATTACGAGGGTGGCGCCGCGCTGCGGGAGATCGAGACGCCGGAAAACGCCCTTTTCGGCGCGGAACTGAAGGCGGTGGTGGAGAACGCCATCAGCGATTTGCCCGATGAATTGCGCACTGCGGTAACTTTGCGCGAATTTGAAGGTCTGAGTTACGAGGAGATCGCAGACATCATGGATTGCCCGGTCGGTACAGTGCGCTCACGCATTTTCCGGGCCCGTGAAGCGATCGATCTCAAGGTAAAGGAACAGATGGGTGAGTAGCCGCGTGCTGCGAGTTCATTCGGGAACGGGAATCGGTGGTTGATCGCACAGAGTGCGGAGGAACAAGGTATGAATGAACGCTTGCGGGAATCCATGTCCGCAATGCTGGACGGCGAAGCCAACGAGCTCGAAATCCAGCGCGTCATCAAGGCGCTCGATGACAACCCGGAATTACGCGAGACCTGGCGGCGTTACCAGCTGGCCCGCGATTCACTGGCGGGCGCCCAGTTCGCCCAGGTGGATATCTCCGGCAGGGTGCGCGATGCGCTCGAAGCCCCCGGTGCGATTCCCTCGGTGTCCATCGGGCAGCGAATGCTCCGTCCCCTGGCCAGTTTTGCGGTGGCCGCCTCGGTAGCTGCGACGGTCGTCGTGGGCGGGCAGCAGCTCGCCACCCTCAGTGGGGAAGACCCCTATGGGGCCGATGTCGCCTCCAGTGGCGGGGTATCTCCCGTCGGCATGATCAACAGCCTCGGCGCGGTGCCGGTGCGTGCCAGCTACGGCACTGAAGCGGTCGCGGCGCCCATGCTGCAGCCCGCCACCCGCAACGCCTACGAGGAACTCGCCCGCCAGCGTATGCAGCTTTATATGCAGGAACATGCGGAACACGCGGCGCTGAATTCGCCCCAGGGACTGATTCCCTTCGCGCGGGTTCCGGAGATTCACGAGTAAGCAGCCAGTGTTGCCTGCGCTGTGCAAATCCTGGCTACGCGGACTGCTCTGCACCCCCGTTCTCTGCCTCCCGGCGGCCCTGGCTGTCGCCGACTCCTGTAGCGATAGCGACCTGGAAGCCCTCCAGTGGCTGGATCGCATGACCCGCAGCGTCGATGAAATCAGCTATCACGGTGTGGTCACCCTGCAACGGCGGGGTGAAGACATGCAGGTGATGCAGATCTCCAGCCGGGTCAACGATGAGAGCAGCAGCGAGCGCCTGACCCAGCTCACCGGGCAGGGCGTGGAAGTACGCCGCCTCGAACACCCCCTGCACTGTGTCCATCCCGGCCACCGGCTCCTGCTGCGCGAGACCCGCGGCCAGGACGAGTGCGGTCTCGCCGGGCAATACCGCTTCCGGATGAGCGAGGGCACCCGGGTAGCCGGCCGCAGTTCCATGCGCCTGGAGGTCATGCCGCGGGACATGTATCGCTTCGGCTACATCCTGGAACTGGATCACCACACCGGCCTGCTCCTGCGCTCCGAGACCATCGGCCTCGACCACAGCATTCTGGAGAAATTCCAGTTTGCCGACCTGGCCTACGACGAGGGCCGGACCAGTAGTGCGGACATCAGCCTGGTGCATCGCGCCAGCCATCCCGGCCCCGGTGAAACCGGCGCTCCCCACAGCCTTAGCGGCGGCTGGCTGGTGCGCTGGCTACCCCGCGGCTTCGTCCCCACCGACGATGTCCCCGCGGACGCGGCGCGCAAGACCTACACCGATGGCCTTGCGGTTTTCTCGGTGTTCATCGAAGAACTGGATCGCGCCATCCGGCCCGGGGAAGGGCTGGAGCGCGCCGGCAGCACCACCGTTTATACCCGGGGAATCGACCTCGCGAACACCCCGTTGCTGGTGACCGTGGTCGGAGAGATTCCGGTAAATACGGCGCGGATGATCGCCGACTCCGTCCAGTGGACCCACTAGCATGCTGACCGAGACCGGAACTGTAATGGCGGTGGAGGCGGACGCCGTCTGGGTGGAAACCGTGCGCAAGACCACCTGCGGCAGTTGCAGCCTGCAACAGGGCTGTGGACACGGCCTGATGAATCGCCTCATGCCCGGCCGGCAGCCCCTGGTGCGGGCGCTCGCCGGTGCGCTGCAGCCCGCTGACTGCAGTGTCGGCGACGAAGTCACCATCAGTATTCCCGAGTCGGTTATCGTGCGCGGCTCCGCAGTAGTCTACCTGCTCCCCCTGGTGTGTATGCTTGCGTTCGCCGCGCTGGGCGCGTCCCTGCTGCCGCTCGCTGCGGATGGCGGCGCTGCGCTCGGCGCCCTTGGCGGCTTCTCCCTTGGCGTGCTGCTGGTGCGCTATCACGCGCGACGGCATCGCGATGATCGCAGCCTGCACCCGACCCTGGTGAGCATCCGCTCGTCCCAGGCCCTGCACATAAGCTGAGAAAGGCCGCCCCTCCGGGCGCTATCGATTGTTTGCAACAAACTGTTGGAAGGACCACATGACTGTGATGACAAGACTGACTTCCGTATGCCTCCTGTTCTGCTGTGCGCTCCTGAGCACTGTGGCAATGGCCGAACTCCCGGAATTCACCGGGATCGTCAAACGCAATTCCCCGGCGGTGGTCAAGATCATCGTCGAGGCCGATGCCACCAGCGGTGGCGGCCAGTACGGACCCGAGGAAATCCCCGAATACCTGCGCCGCTTCTTCGAGTTCCGCGGCCAGCAGCCCAACACGCCGCGCTCGCGGATGGGGATGGGCTCCGGCTTCATCATTTCCGAGGACGGCTACATCGTCACCAACAACCACGTGGTGGAAGGCGCCACCAGCGTGCTCGTGCGCCTGAGCGACCGCCGCGAATACGATGCCGAGGTGGTCGGCACCGACCCGCGCTCCGACCTCGCCCTGTTGCGGGTGGACGCCCGCGACCTGCCGACGGTCGAGCTGGCCGATGGCGAAGAACTTGAAGTGGGCGAGTGGGTGCTGGCGATCGGTTCACCCTTCGGTCTCGATTACTCGGTGACCGCCGGTATCGTCTCCGCCATGGGCCGCAGCCTGCCCACCGAGAACAACGAGAACTACGTACCCTTCATCCAGACCGACGTGGCCATCAACCCGGGCAACTCGGGCGGCCCGCTGTTCAACCTCGACGGCAAAGTCGTCGGGGTGAACTCACAGATATTCACCCGCAGCGGCGGCTCCATCGGCCTCTCCTTCTCGATCCCGGTGAGCGTGGTCCACAACGTGGTTGAACAGCTCATGGAAAACGGCCGGGTGACCCGCGGCTGGCTCGGGGTGACCATCCAGGACGTGGACCGCAACCTCGCCGAATCCTTCGGCCTCGAGCGTCCCCGCGGCGCCCTGGTGGTACAGGTCGGCGACGGCACCCCCGCCGCCGATGCCGGCCTGAAGGAAGGCGATGTGATCCTCAGCTTCGACGGCAAGGAAATCCGCAGCTCCGGCGAACTGCCCCACGTGGTCGGCCTCATCGCGCCGGGCACCAGGGTGCCGGTAGAAGTCCTGCGGGACAAAAAGCGCCGCACCCTCAAGGTGGAAGTCGGTGGCCTCGACGCCGAGGACAGCTTCACCCTCGCCGGCGCCGATACCAGCGAGGAGGGCGGCAAACTGGGCGTGGTCGTATCCGATACCCCCGCTGACGTACTGGAACGCTGGGGCCTCTCCGGCGGCGTCCAGGTCCGCGAACTGGTCCCCGACTCCCCCGCCGCCGAAGCCGGCGTCCAGCCCGGCGACATCATCACCCTGGTCGGCAACCGCCCAGTCAAGAACGTCGCCGCCTTCGCCGAAGCCGTGGAGGACCTGAAGGCGGGCAGTTCAGTGCCCCTGCGCCTCATGCGCAGAGGCTCCCCGCTCTTCATAGGCCTGAAACTGGCAGAATAGGTCAAATTTCGGAGCGCAAGCGGTGGTGCGCCCCGCTTCGGAACCGTGAGGCGACAGGAGAGCCTGCCCCGCTTTATCGGGTGCGTCGCCGACCGAGCCTGTACATGGATGTACGCTTTTTGGCGTGTTCCAGGGCGGGGCGCACCGCCGCTTGTGCGTGGACGCCTGAATAGGTGGCTCTGTCGGTGCTTGCACAGGTACCCGCATGAGCGCCAAATATGCACATCAGGCCCCGATAGCAGCAAAGCCCCCTATACGTTACAATCGCGCGTTTTTTGGCGGCCCGCCCCTCCGGCACCCCGCCCAGCACCGGCGCCAAGCGCCGCATTCCGAGCCCTGAGCAGTGAGCGACCTCCAACACATCCGCAATTTCTCGATCATCGCCCATATCGACCACGGCAAGTCGACCCTGGCGGATCGCTTCATCCAGGTCTGCGGCGGCCTCAGCGACCGGGAGATGGCCGAACAGGTGCTCGACTCCATGGATATCGAGCGCGAGCGCGGCATCACCATCAAGGCCCAGAGCGTGACCCTGGACTACCAGGCGCGGGACGGCCAGGTGTACCAGCTCAACTTCATCGACACCCCCGGCCACGTCGACTTTTCCTACGAGGTGTCCCGCTCCCTGTCCGCCTGCGAAGGCGCCCTGCTGGTGGTGGATGCGGGGCAGGGCGTTGAGGCCCAGTCCGTCGCCAATTGCTACACCGCCATCGAACAGGGCCTGGAAGTGCTGCCCATCCTTAACAAGATGGACCTGCCCCAGGCCGACCCAGACAAGGTCAAGAAAGAGATCGAGGAGATCATCGGCCTCGACGCCACCGAGGCCTGCCCGGTCAGTGCCAAGACCGGGCTCGGCATCGAGGACGCGCTGGAGTACCTGGTCGCCAATATCCCCCCGCCGGAGGGTGACAGGGAGGCGCCGCTGCAGGCGCTGATCATCGACAGCTGGTTCGACAACTACCTCGGCGTGGTCTCGCTGGTGCGGGTCAAGCAGGGAGTGCTGCGCAAGCGCGACAAGTTCATGCCCAAATCCACCGGCAAGGTGCACCAGGTGGACAATATCGGCATCTTCACGCCCAAGCGGGTGGAAACCGGCCAGTTGCAGGCCGGCGAAGTGGGCTTCGTGGTGGCCGGGATCAAGGAAATCCAGGGCGCCCCGGTGGGCGATACCCTGGTCAGCGCGGCGCACCCCAACGTGCCGGCGCTGCCCGGCTTCCAGCGGGTAAAGCCGCAGGTCTACGCCGGTATCTTCACTGTCTCCTCGGACGACTACGAGGACTTCCGTGACGCCCTCGCCAAGCTGACCCTCAACGACGCGTCCCTGTTCTACGAACCGGAGACCTCCGACGCCCTCGGCTTCGGCTTCCGCTGCGGCTTCCTCGGCATGCTGCACATGGAGATCATTCAGGAGCGCCTGGAGCGCGAATACGACCTCGACCTGATCACCACCGCGCCGACGGTGATTTACGAGGTGGTGGGCAAAGGCGGAGAAGTGATCCACGTGGACAACCCCTCGGCCCTACCGGACCCCGGCGATATCGAGGAGATGCGCGAGCCCATCGCCCGCTGCTCCATCCTGGTGCCGCAGGATTACCTCGGCAGCGTAATCACCCTCTGTGTGGAGAAGCGCGGTGTACAGGTGGACATGCAGTTCCTTGGCGCCCAGGTCCAGGTCATCTACGATATTCCCATGGCGGAGGTGGTGTTAGACTTCTTTGACCGCCTGAAGTCCGTCAGCCGCGGCTACGCCTCCCTCGATTACAGCTTCGAGCGTTTCGAGGCCGCCAGCCTCGCCAGGCTGGACGTGATGATCAACGGTGAGCGGGTGGATGCCCTGGCGGTCATCGTGCACCGGGACCAGGTACAGTACCGGGGCCGCGCGCTGACAGAAAAAATGAAAGAACTGATCCCGCGGCAGATGTTCGACGTGGCCATCCAGGCCGCGGTAGGCGGCAAAGTCGTGGCGCGCCAGACGGTAAAGGCCTTGCGCAAGAATGTGACGGCAAAGTGCTACGGTGGGGACGTGACCCGTAAGCGCAAGTTGCTGGAAAAACAAAAAGCGGGCAAGAAACGCATGAAGCAGGTGGGCCGGGTCGAGATTCCCCAGTCGGCTTTCCTCGCAGTACTCAAGGTAGATAGCTGATGAGCGGAGTGAATATCGACTTTCCCCTGATCCTGACCATCCTGGTCGCCGGTTCGGGCCTGATCTGGTTGCTGGATGCACTGTTTCTGGCCCCCGGCAGAAAGCAGACGATTGCTGCCCTGCAGCAGGAATACCCCAACTGGGGAAGCGACGGTCACCCCCAGGCCAGCCAGTTCCAGGCGCGGGTGGCGGACAGCGCCGCCGAGCCGGTGTTGGTGGAATATGCCCGCTCCTTCTTCCCGGTCTTGCTGGTGGTCTTCGTGCTCCGCTCGTTCATCGTCGAGCCCTTCCAGATTCCCTCCTCATCGATGGTGCCCACCCTGGAAGTGGGCGACTACATCCTGGTCAACAAATTCACCTATGGCATCCGCCTGCCGGTGACCCGGACCAAGGTGCTGGATGTCGGTGAACCCGAGCGCGGGGATGTGATGGTGTTCTTCCCGCCGCACATGAACGACACCTACTTCATCAAGCGGGTCATCGGACTTCCCGGGGATACCGTCACCTACCGCGACAAGCGGCTGTTCATCAACGGCAAGGCCATCTCCCACGAGGACGTGGCGATTACGCCGGGCCGCGGTTTCAACACTCGTCTGGGTGTCGAGGAACTGGGCGACGCCCGTTTCACCATGCAGACCAGCGATGCACGCCCACCCGAGCAATTCTCCGTGGTGGTCAAGCCCGGACACTATTTCATGATGGGTGACAATCGCGATAATAGTTCGGACAGTCGGGTGTGGGGTCAGGTGCCGGAAAAGGATATAGTAGGAAAAGCGTTCGCCGTCTGGATGCACTGGGAGTCTTTCCTCAGCATTCCCAGTTTCGACCGGGTCGGCACGATAAAATGACTATATAGACAAGGGGCAGGGAGATGCGTACACCGCAGCGTCAAAGGGGTATGGGGCTACCGGGCATGTTGATCGTCGCGATCATGGCCGGCTTTTACATCATGTGTTTCGTCAAGATGGTGCCGCATTACGTGGAATACCTTTCAATCAAGGATATCGTCACCCAGACGGCCTCGGAGCACCAACCGGGCACTACAACGCTGTCGGCGATTCGCCGGCGCATCGACAGGCTCTTCATCACCAACCAGATCTACGCCATCAAGACCAAGGACGTCGAAGTCTATCGCGAGAAAGGCGTGACCTACATCGATGCCAGTTACGAGGCGCGAGTGCCCCTGTTCTGGCGTATCGACGCGGTGATGAAATTCGACGACCTCAAGTTCGTGGTCGGGCAGCCGAATATCCAGTGAGTGGCGACGGGGCGCGACAACTGTCGGAATTGCAGCAGCGGCTCGGTTATCGCTTTGCCGATGAGCAACTGCTGACACTCGCGCTCACCCACCGCAGTTGCGGCAGCCAGAATAACGAACGGCTTGAATTTCTCGGCGATTCGATCGTCAACCACATCATCGCCGAAGTGCTTTACGACAAGTTCCCTGACGCCCATGAAGGCGATCTCAGCCGGCTGCGCGCGTCACTGGTCAAGGGGGACACCCTTGCCCGGCTCGCCCGTGACCTCGATCTCGGGTTGCAACTGCGGCTCGGCGGTGGAGAGAAGAAAAGCGGCGGCCAGCGACGCAGCTCGATTCTCGCCGATGCGCTGGAGGCGGTGGCGGGCGCGATTTTCCTCGATGCCGACCTCGCTGAATGCCGGCGCTGCGTGCTGGCCTGGTATGGCGAGCGCCTCGACGAGCTGAGCATCGAAGCGGTGGCCAAGGACCCCAAGACCCGCCTGCAGGAATTCCTCCAGGGGCGCGGCAATCCACTGCCGGAGTACGAACTGGTCGATGTGCGAGGTCGCGATCACGACCAGCATTTCCAGGTCGCCTGCCGGGTGAGCAGGCCGCAACTCGTCGTCGAGGGTAGCGGCAAGAGCCGGCGAAAGGCGGAGCAGGCGGCGGCGGAGTCCGCCCTGCAGCGGCTGGAATCCCATGGCAAATAAGCGCAAACGCACTGGCTACGTGGCCATCGTCGGTCGCCCCAACGTGGGCAAGTCGACCCTGCTCAATCACCTGCTCGGGCAGAAGATCAGCATCACCTCACGCAAGCCCCAGACCACCCGGCACCAGGTGCTGGGGATCAAGACCGAGGGCGACAACCAGATCATCTTTGTCGACACCCCGGGCTTGCACCGCGCCGAGGGCAAGGCCATCAATCGCTACATGAACCGCGCCGCCAGCAGCGCCCTGCGCGATGTCGACGTGGTGGTGATGCTGGTGGACCGCAGCGCCTGGACCGACGAGGACGAAATGGTGCTCGAACAGGTCGAGGCCGCCGGGTTACCCACCCTGCTGGTGGTGAACAAGGTGGACCTGCTGGAGGACAAGACCCAGTTGCTGCCGCAGCTGGAGCAACTCACCCAGCGTGGCAATTTCGAGGCCATCCTGCCGCTTTCCGCACTGCGCAACCACAATGTGGCCGAACTGGAGCAGGAGATCCTGCGTTTCCTGCCCGAATCCGAACACTTCTTCCCTGAAGAGCAGATTACCGACCGCAGCCAACGCTTCCTCGCGGCGGAAATCGTGCGCGAAAAGATCATGCGCCAGCTTGGCGACGAGTTGCCCTATTCGGTGGCGGTGGAAATCGAGGCCTTTGCACTGGAAGGGGAGACGGTACATATATCCGCGCTGATCTTCGTCGAGCGCGAGGGGCAGAAGAAAATCCTCATCGGCGAGAAAGGCGCCCGCCTGCGCTCCATCGGCACGGAGGCACGCCGCGACATGGAGCGCCTGTTCGACAGCAAGGTGATGCTGCGGCTCTGGGTGAAAGTGCGCCGTGGCTGGTCGGACGACGAACGCGCCCTGCGCAGCCTGGGTTACGACGATTTCTGAGAGCCATGCGCGTCCAGTTGCAGCCGGCATTCATCCTGCACCAGCGGCCCTACCGTGACACCAGCCTGCTGCTGGAGGTGTTTTCTGCCGAGCAGGGGCGCCTCAGCCTGGTGGCCAAGGGGGTGCGGCGGCGGGCCCGCGGCGGCAGCAGCTCCGCCCTCCTGCAACCTTTCATTCCGCTGCTGCTCTCCTTCAGCGGGCGCCAGGAACTGAAAACCCTGACCCAGGTAGAGGTGGCGGGTTCCGCGACTCGCCTGCGCGGGGAGGCGCTGTACAGCGCGATGTACCTCAACGAGCTACTGATGCGGCTGTTACATCGGCACGACCCCCACCCGGCACTGTTTGCGGCCTACGCTTCGGCGCTTGCCGAGCTCGCCGAAGGGGTTGTGCTGGACCGGGTGCTGCGTGCTTTTGAGCTGGGCTTGCTGGACGAACTGGGCTACAGTTTCTCTCTCGACGCGGACGGCCGCGATGGCAGCCCCCTGCGTGAAGATGCCTGGTACCTGTTCGACCCGGACCTCGGTCTGGTAACTGCACCCGCTGGAGCAGCCCCTGTCTATCCCGGAGTGGACCTCCTCGCCATTGGGCGGGGGGAGTTCGGCGGGCCCGCCGGTCGCACCGCAAAACGCCTGTTACGCCAGGCGTTGGCGGTACACCTGGGTCCCGAGCCCCTGAAGAGCCGCGAGCTCTTTCGCGGCTTCCGCAAGGGTGCTCCCAGGGGCTCTCCCGAGGGCCCGGCCGGGGATCATGCAGAGTCCGGCAGGACAGGGTAAACTCCCCCTCGATTGTGACGTCAGAGTTCCTATGCGCGACTATCCCACCATCGAAGCCTGTATCGGCAACACGCCCCTGGTGCGCCTGCAGCGAATGCAGGGCGAGACCAGCAATACCCTGCTCCTGAAACTGGAGGGCAACAACCCGGCGGGTTCGGTCAAGGACCGCCCGGCCCTCAGCATGATCAGCGAAGCGGAGGCCCGCGGCGACATTCGCCCCGGCGATACCCTGATCGAGGCCACCAGCGGCAATACCGGTATCGCCCTGGCCATGGCGGCGGCGATCCGCGGCTACCGGCTGGTACTGATCATGCCTTCACACATGAGCGACGAGCGCAAGCTGGCCATGGCGGCTTATGGCGCAGAGCTGGTGGAAGTGACCCAGGAAGAGGGCATGGAGGGCGCTCGCGACCTCGCAAGGGCAATGGAAGAACGCGGTGAGGGCCGGGTGCTGGACCAGTTCGGCAACCCGGATAACCCCCGCGCCCACCTCACCGGCACCGGCCCGGAACTCTGGGCACAGACCGGTGGCAGCATTACCCACCTGGTCAGTTCGATGGGAACGACCGGTACGATCATGGGCTGTTCGGCCTATCTCAAGCAGCAAAATCCCGATATCACCATTGTCGGCCTGCAGCCCGAAGACGGCTCGAGTATCCCGGGCATTCGCCGTTGGCCCCAGGCCTACCTGCCGGCGATCTTCGACGCGGCGCGGGTCGACCGGGTGCTGGATATCTCCCAGCGGGAGTCGGAAATCACCATGCGCCGGCTGGCGGCGGAAGAGGGGATTTTTTGCGGGGTTTCCTCCGGTGGTGCTGTCGCCGGGGCCCTGCGCTTGTCCGCGGAACTCGAAAACGCGGTGATCGTGGCGATCATCTGCGACCGCGGAGACCGCTATCTGTCTACAGGCGTTTTCGCCGGGGACTGACATGGTACGTGTGCGGCAGGCAGACCTGACCGAAATTACCGAGGGTGAGATCGACCTCGATCTCTGGCTGCGCAGCCTTCCCCTTCACCCTGAAGTCGCCGACGACCCGCGCCTGCGCGAGGCCGCTCAACTGGCGCGTGAGCTCGCCCGGCGACCGGGTGTGGAACAGCAGGACTGGGGGCGCGGGAGCGACAGTTTTCGCGCCGGCTTGCAGGTCGCACTGATCCTCGCCGAACTGCATGTCGGGGCGGATTGCCTGGTCGCCGGAATCCTCTACCGCTCGGTCCGCGAGGAGCGCATCGGCCTGGAGGAGATCGGTGAGCGTTTCGGCACGACGGTGGCGGACCTGCTGCTCGGAGTCCTGCGCATGGCGGCCATCGGCGAGTTGCGCCTGCACCAGGACCAGCCCGTGCTGGGACAGGCGGATGCGCAGAAAGACAACATCCGCAAAATGTTGGTGGCGATGGTGGACGACGTCCGGGTCGCATTGATCAAGCTGGCGGAGCGGACCTGCGCGCTGCGTGCGGTGAAGCACGACGACGAGCGCCGCGAGGCGATCGCCCGGGAGGTCTTCGATGTCTACGCTCCCCTGGCCCATCGCCTCGGTATCGGCCACCTCAAATGGGAGCTGGAAGACCTGTCCTTCCGCTATACCTACTCCGAGGCCTACCGCAAGATCGCCCGCCTGCTGGACGGCAAGCGCCTGGAGCGCGACCAGTTCATAGCCGACGTCAAGCAGGCCCTGGCGCGGGTACTGGCGGATGCTGGCGTTGAGTTCGAGATCGAGGGCCGGGCCAAGCACATCTACAGTATCTGGCGGAAAATGCAGCGCAAGGGGATAGGCTTTTCCCAGGTCTACGATATTCGCGCCGTGCGCATCCTGGTGCCGGAAATCAAGGACTGCTACGCCACCCTTGGCCTGGTTCACGGCCTGTGGCGCAATATTCCCAACGAGTTCGACGACTACATTGCCAACCCCAAGGAAAACGGCTATCGCTCCCTGCACACCGCGGTGATCGGCCCGGAGGGCAAGATACTCGAGGTGCAGATCCGCACCCGGCGCATGCACGAGGAGGCGGAACTGGGCGTGTGCGCGCACTGGCGCTACAAAGGCTCGGACCGCGAGTCCGGGATGGCCAGCACCTACGAGGAAAAAATCGCCTGGCTGCGCCAGGTGCTCGACTGGCACGAGGAAACCGGCGACACCGGCAGCGTCGCCGAGCAGTTCAGCTTCGATGTCGCCCAGGACCGGGTTTACGTGTTTACCCCCCAGGGCGATGTGGTCAATCTGGCCCAGGGCGCCACCCCCCTGGACTTTGCCTACCATGTGCACACGGAAGTCGGCCACTGCTGCCGCGGCGCCAAGGTCAACGGTTCCATCGTCCCGCTCACCTATCCCCTGAAAACCGGGGAGCGGGTGGAGATTCTCACCAGCAAGGACGGCGAGCCGCGGCGCGACTGGTTGCAGCCGGGCCTGGGCTACCTGCGAACCTCCCGCGCCCGGGCCAAGGTGCAGCACTGGTTCCGCAGCCAGGCCAGGGAGGAGAACATTGCCGCGGGAAGGCACCTGCTGGAGCGTGAATTCAAGCGTTTGGCCCTGACCAGCGTCGATTACAAGCGCATCGCCAGGAAGGTCCAGTTGCCCACTGTGGACGAGATGTACGCGGCGGTAGGCTCGGGCGAGCTGGCTTCGGCGCAGGTGCTACACGCGGCGCAGGGCCTGGTGGAGCGGCGCCCCGAACCGCAACTGAAAACAGTGCGTCCGGGGGCGACCCGGCTGCGCAGCGAAGTCCAGGTACAGGGCGTTGGCAACCTGCTCAACCACATGGCCGGCTGTTGCAAGCCCCTGCCGGGAGACGCCATCACCGGTTTTATTACCCGCGGGCGCGGCGTGAGCATTCACCGCAGTGACTGCGGCCGCCTGGTAAAACTGTCCGAGTTACACCCCAACCGCGTCATCGATGTCTCCTGGGGCGCCACGCCCACCGACAACTACGAGGTGGATGTGGCCATCGAGGCCTATGATCGCCAGGGCCTGCTGCGGGATATCACCGGACTCTTCGCCAACGCACATATCAATGTGCTTGCGGTGAATACCCAGTCCCACCGCAACACCAACACCGCGACCATGCGACTGCGTGTCGAGGTGCCGAATCTCGCGGCCCTCTCGAAGCTGCTTGAACGCATGAATCGTCTGCACAATGTGATTTCAGCCATGCGGATAGACGGATGACACAGGAGAGTGAGTTGCAGTACACGGTTGCCGACCTGCTGCGGGTCATGCAGCGATTGCGTGATCCGCAAAGCGGTTGCCCCTGGGATTTGAAGCAGGATTTCGCTTCTATCGTGCCCTCTACCCTCGAAGAGTGCTACGAACTTGCTCACGCCATCGAACAGGAAGACTATGAACATGTCGGTGAAGAGCTGGGGGATGTGCTGTTCCAGGTGATTTTCTACAGCCAGTTGGGCAGCGAACGGGGCCTGTTCGATTTTGGCCAGGTGGTCGATACCCTGGTGGAAAAACTCGTTCGCCGGCATCCCCACGTCTTCGCCGACGGCGAGATCGAAGGCGTGGTCGAAGACCCGACAAGTGTCGAGGAGGTCAACGCGACCTGGGAGGCAATCAAGCAGCGGGAACGGAATTCCCGCGCGCTGCACAGTGTACTCGCTGACGTTCCCGTGAGCCTGCCGGCACTGCCGCGGGCGCAAAAGCTGCAAAAGCGCGCCGCCCGCGTGGGTTTCGACTGGGAGGATTCCGCGGGAGTGCTGGAGAAACTCGAGGAGGAACTGAGCGAGTTGCGCGAGGCGATTGGCCGTGGCGATGGCGAGGCCATCAACGAAGAGATGGGCGACCTGCTGTTTAGTTGCGTCAACCTGTCGCGCCACCTCAAAGTGGATGCCGAATCCGCCTTAAGGGGAGCCTCCGGCAAGTTTGAACAGCGCTTTAACGCCATGGAACTCGCGGCGGAAAGTGAGGGAAAGCGATTGGAAAATCTCGACGCGAAAGCGCTCGATGCGCTGTGGGAGCGCGCCAAGGAGGGCTGATGCCCACGGGTGGCGGGGGTTGTATCCAAACCTTGCGCTGTGTATGGTTACTGGCCTTTTTATCGATCCATCTTACCTACCGAATTGCCCCTGCGGCATATAATTTCAAGTACGAGGAAGTTCGCCTATGCGACTGATACTGTTAGGCGCCCCGGGTGCCGGCAAGGGTACCCAAGCTCAATTTATTACTGAACGCTACGGAATCCCCCAGATCTCCACCGGCGACATGCTGCGTGCAGCGGTCAAGGCGAAAACCGAGCTTGGCCTGCAGGCCAAGGAAGTCATGGATGCGGGTGGCTTGGTGTCCGATGACATCATCATCGGCCTGGTAAAGGAACGTATCAAGGAAGCGGATTGTGAACGCGGTTTCCTTTTCGATGGTTTCCCGCGCACGATTCCGCAGGCGGAAGCCATGGTCGAGGCCGGTGTGGCGATCGATCATGTCGTAGAAATCGCAGTCGAAGACGAGGAAATTGTCTCGCGTTTGAGTGGTCGTCGGGTTCATCCGGGTTCAGGCCGGGTATATCACGTGCTTTACAACCCGCCTGGCCAGGAAGGCCTCGACAACGAAACCGGCGAGCCGCTGGTACAGCGCGATGACGACAAGGAAGAAACGGTTCGCAAACGGCTCGAAGTTTACCACTCGCAGACCAGCCCACTGGTTGCTTTCTACCGCGACATGACTGGCGAGGCTGCACCCGCCTATCATCGTGTTGAGGGTGTTGGCAGCGTTGAAGACATACGCAATGCGATATTTTCACAATTGGATGCATAGAGCTGACAGCTATTGAAAAAGGGGAGCCAGGCTCCCCTTTTTTTTGTCCTGAATTTTTTTGAGGCTATAAAAATAGGGTTTTTTGTCTTTTAAGCGCTTTCGTGCTGTGAAATTTTCAAAAATTTTGGCGGATATTTTTGTTCTAAGCCCCGGATTTTTCCCACTTTTTTCCTTTTTTGATTTCTTGTAAGCCCTGTTTTTTATTGCTATTTTTGTTTTGCGTTACCTTACTAACAACCTGGAGAAAAACGTAATGGCAACGGCAAAGAAAAAAAGCGCCGCTAAGAAAGCGCCGGCGACCCGCAAGAAGGCCCCGGCTAGCAAGAAAGCTCCGGCCGGAAAAAAGTCCCCGGCAAAAAAACGTACGGCTGCTAAACGGGCCGTAGCGAAACGATCTCCCGCTAAAACTTCTGTTGTAAAACAGGCGCAAGCCGCTCCCGCTGTTGTGCGAGCGAACGAAGCGCTGGGTAAATTGCAAAAAGCACTGGAAGCCGAACGCCAGAACATGAAAAAGGCCAAGGCAAAGCTTGAAGCTGCTCGCAAACAGGCGTCTGCCAAGGCGACCGCAGCAAACAAGCGCTCAGTGCAGGCCGCGCGGAATGCCGCGGCGAAAAACAACGACAAACTGAAAGCGCTGCGAGTACGTGCATCGGAAGCGAAGCAGCGGCTGAGCGAAGCCGTTGACAGCGCACGCTTGCAGGCGAAAAAGCAGGCGGCAAAAGAAAAGATGCTCCTGCGCAAGGCTGAACTGGCCGCCAAGTCCGAATTGGATAAACTCAAGGCGCTGGAACAGCACGCCGCGGCCTGGATCAAGGCCCGGGCCCGTTCCGATGCCAAAAAACTGGCTGCGTTCGAAAAACGCGTTGAAAAGGAGCTTGCTGCAGCTGAGCGCAAGTTGAAGACCAAGCTCAAGGCTGCGGAGAAAAAAGCTGCCGCCAAGGCCAAGAAGAAAAAGGCACCGGCGAAGCGCAAAACAGCTGCCAAGGCGAAGTCGACCACAGCCAAGAAAGCGGCGGTGAAGAAGGCGCCGGCCAAGAAGGCTGCGGCCAAGAAGGCACCCGCCAAGAAGGCTGCGGCCAAGAAAGCTCCAGTGAAGAAAGCTCCGGCCAAGAAAGCTCCGGCCAAGAAAGCCAAGGCCGCGGCGAAGAAAAAAGCCGCGCCGAAGAAGTCCGCTCCCAAGGCGAAAGCGAAAGCTTAAGTAACAAATTCGCTTCCGGCCTCAGTCCAAGCCCGCGATCAGTCCTGGTCGCGGGCTTTTTCGTGTCTGATGTCAGGCAATTGATTGAGGTTGAGAAAATTGTCCGCTTCATCGTCGAACGCTGCGCTCACGAAGCCAATCTGGGCGTACCATTTACGCACTGCCCGCCCGCCCGCGTCGAGAAATCCCGGCAGGGAGTCCAGGCAGCTTTGCCGCAATAGTGCGCAGAGGTAGTGTCCGTCGCCGCCCGACGTCGCATAGCAGACGGCCGCCTGAGGTGAGCTGAGCAGCGTTCGCGCCAGACGCGAGGCCAGGTCCGAAGGGAGCAAGGGCGTATCGCAGGGTACGATCAGCACGAATTCACCCGAAAGGGTGGGAATGGCGGCTTCCAGCCCCGCGAGGGGACCCTGGAAGCCACCGCGGGTATCAGCAGCGCTCAGTTCGCCTATCCGGGCATACCGCTCGCGATTGCGATTACAGCTTATCAGCACATTGTCCGCCTGGCGTGCTATACGCTGGTATACGTGCTCCACCAGGGCTTTTCCCCGCCATTCGATAAGCCCCTTGTCCTCGCCCTCCACACGTGTGCCGGCGCCACCTGCGAGCACAAGGGCGGTGGTCCCGGGCAGGCGGGTAGAAACTTCTGATTCTGGCATGGGCGGTTTTTACCGGGCAGACACTGTGGGATAATTGCCGCCCATTCTATCACCCGGCTCCGGAATCAAGCGCGCCCGCATGAGAAGCATCCTGGCATGAAAGGCATCCTGGCTATCGAGACTGCGACGGATGCCTGTTCCGTCGCCCTGTGGCGCGACGGTCTCGTGGACGAGCGCCACGAGCTGATCCCGCGCCAGCACAGCCAGCGACTGTTTGGCATGTTGCGTGAAATACTCCCGGATGGCGGCCTGGACAGCGCGGGCATCGACGCTATCGCCTATGGCTGCGGCCCGGGTTCGTTCACCGGATTGCGGGTGGCGGCCAGTGCGGTGCAGGGCCTGTGTTTTGCCGCGCAGATACCGGCGATATCGGTTTCTACACTGGCCTGCCAGGTACAGACCGCAATCGCCGAGGGACTGGTGGCCGAGGGCGAGGCCGTGGTCAGTCTCATCGATGCGCGAATCAATGAAGTCTACGGCGCTACTTATCGGGTCGAGGGTGGGCTGGCCGTAGAAATAGCCCCGCCGCGCGCCTGTCCTCCCGCACTTTTCGAGGCGCGCGTGGTCGAAGCGGTGGTCGCCATCGGCAGCGGGCTGCGCCTGGCTGATGATTTCAGCGAGTCCTTTCGCGCCCAGCTGGCACGGCAGGCCGATGACCTGCTTCCCCGGGCGCGCGATCTCATTCCCCTGGCACTGCTTGCCGCCGATGCAGGGAAACTGCAAACGGCGGCAGAGGTACAGCCGGTGTACGTACGTGACGAGATCCACTGGAAGAAAATTTCTGAGCAAGGAAAACAAAAGTAATGGACGTGTTTCAAGCGCTGGTCCTGGCGATCCTACAGGGGCTTACCGAATTCCTGCCGATTTCCAGCTCCGCACACCTGGTTATCCCCTCCCTGATACTGGATTGGCCCGACCAGGGGCTGGCCTTCGATGTCGCGGTACACGTGGGCACCCTGACAGCGGTACTGGTGTACTACTGTCGAGACCTCCTGGGCATGGCCAAAGCCTGGTTGCTCAGTCTCACCGGGGGCGGGAGCAGCACAGAGAGTCGCATGGTCTGGTACCTCGCCTTCGCCACCATTCCTGCGGGTCTGGCCGGCGTTTTCCTCGGTGACCTGATCGAAGCGCACGCCCGCAACCTGCCGGTGATTGCCACGACCACACTGGTCTTCGGCATCCTGCTGGGCATGGCTGACCGTTACGCCATCCGGGTTCCGGGTGACGCGGTGATCGGCTGGCGGCAGGCGATGCTGATTGGCGCCGCCCAGGCGCTGGCGCTGGTTCCCGGCGTATCCCGCTCCGGCGTGACCATCACCGCCGGCCTGTTTCTCAATCTCAGCCGGCAGGATGCGGCGCGATTCTCCTTCCTGCTGTCGATACCGGTCATCGCGGGTGCGGGCCTGATCAAGGCGAAGGATCTCGCCGAGAGTGGCTACCCGGTGGACTGGACGGGGCTGGGTATCGCCGCACTGGTGTCCGGGGTCACCGCGTTTTCCTGTATTACCGTCTTCCTGCGCCTGCTGGACAGGGTTGGTATGATGCCCTTTGTCTACTACCGGCTGGCGCTGGCCCTGCTGCTCTATGTCCTGTGGCTGGTGTAAGGAGCTGTTTCGGAGGCGTATATGAGCGTACAGAATGAATTCAATCGCGGCCTGTGTGATTTCCTCGCTCGCGCCACGACTCCCTTCCACGCTGTTACCAGCATGGCTGAATGCCTGCTGGACAGCGGCTTCACCCAGCTCCAGGAAGGTGTCTCGTGGTCACTCGAAGCCGGTGGCCGTTATTTCGTGCAGCGCAATGGCAGCTCCATAATCGCATTTGGCATTGGCAGGAGCGCTGGTCCCGAGCGCGGTGTGCGCATGGTCGGCGCGCACACCGACAGCCCCTGCCTGATGGCGAAACCGGCGCCGGAGCGGGTGAAGCACGGCTATTTCCAGATCGGAGTGCAGGTCTATGGCGGAGCCCTCCTGAACCCCTGGTTCGACCGCGACCTCTCTCTCGCGGGCCGGGTCAGCTACCGCGATAAGGCCGGTAAATTGCGCAGCAGCCTGATCGACTATCGCGAGCCGGTGGCGGTGATACCGAGCCTGGCCATCCACCTGGATCGGGAAGCCAACAACAGCCGCACAGTGAACCCGCAGACAGACATTCCGCCCATCCTCTGCCAGCTGCCCGAGGGCGAAAGCGCGGATTTCCGCGAGCTGCTGAAGGCACGCCTGTTACATGAGCATCCCGGCTGCGCGGTGGAAGAGGTACTCGATTTCGAGCTGTGCTTCTACGACACGCAGCCTGCGTCGATGGTTGGCCTGAAACACGACTTCATCGCCTCAGCGCGGCTGGACAACCTGCTCAGCTGCTATACCGGGATGCGCGCGTTGCAGGACTGGGACGGCGAGTCCACTGTGCTGCTGGTGTGCAACGACCACGAGGAAGTCGGTAGCCTGTCCGCCAGCGGCGCCCAGGGTCCCTTCCTGGCGTCCGTGCTGCAGCGGCTGGCCGGCGATCGCGAGGCCTACGCTGCCCTGACCGACAGTTCGATGATGGTATCGGCGGACAACGCCCACGGCATCCATCCCAACTACGCCGACCGCCACGACGAAAACCATGGCCCACTGCTCAACAGCGGGCCGGTCATCAAGATCAATGCCAGCCAGCGCTACGCCACCAACAGCGAGACCGCCGGGCTGTTTCGCATGCTGGCGGCGGAAGAGGGCGTCCCGGTACAGTCCTTCGTCGTTCGTGCCGACATGGCCTGTGGCAGTACCATCGGGCCGATCACTTCGGGCGCCGTCGGTGTGCGTACCCTGGATATCGGCGTGCCGACTTTCGGCATGCACTCGATCCGCGAACTGGCGGGCGCGGCGGACGGCTACAATCTCTCGCGGGTGCTGCGTCGCTTCTACAACTTTCCCGGCGAACTCGGCGCCAGCTGACGCGCGCCGTGCGGGTTCTCCTGCTCTCTGCCTACGCCGCGCAGAGCCACTGTTACTGGCGCGAGGGCCTGCAGGACATGTTCCCCGACTGGCAGTGGGAAATACTCGAGCTGCCCCCGCGCTACTTCAGCTGGCGCGTCAGGGGTAATCCCCTGCACTGGTCCATCGACGAGCGGGCCCGGCTGGAGCGGGACTACGACATGTTGGTCGCCACCTCGATGGTCGACCTCGCCACCCTGCGCGGCCTGGTGCCGGGCCTTTGCCTGGTTCCGAGCCTGCTCTACTTCCATGAAAACCAGTTCGCCTACCCCCAGAGCGGGCAGCAGAACAGCCTGCTGGAGGCGCAGATGGTCAGCCTGTATAGCGCACTGGCGGCGGATCGCCTGGCGTTCAACTCCGCCTATAACCGCGACACCTTCCTTGTCGGTCTGGAGCAACTGCTGCAGCGCCTGCCGGACCGGGTGCCCGACGGCGTGGTGGAAGGCCTGCGCCGCAAGAGTGTGCTACTGCCGGTGCCCGTACGAGCCGGGGGGGCAGCGCCACAGGACCCCTGGCCGGAGCGGCAGGGGCGCGAGCTGCGTATCCTGTGGAGCGCCCGCTTCGAGCACGACAAGGGTGGCGAGGGCCTGCTGGCGATCCTCCGGGAACTCGAGTCCGGCGGGCTGGATTTCCGCCTGGCGCTCACCGGCAAGCAGTTTCGCAGTTCCCCGGCGGTGTTCGCGGAAATCCGCGGGTCCTTCGCCCAACGGCTGGCGCATTTCGGCTTCGTCGACTCGCGGGCCGAATACCTCGCCTGGCAACGGGGCGCAGACATCGTGCTCTCCACCGCCTTGCACGAGTTCCAGGGCCTCGCCGTGATGGAGGCGGTAAGCCTCGGCTGCGAGCCGGTGCTGCCGGACCGGCTCGCCTATCGGGACTTTTTCCCCTCGCGCTTTCGCTACCCCTCGCACCCCGGGGACCCGCAGCGCGAAGCTGCTGCCGCCGCGGCCCATATCCGGGCCGTGGCGGACAGGGGGGCAGGCACAGCGGATATTTCCGCCTGCGCGCCGCAACAGCTGCAGGGGCAGTACCGGGCGCTGTTCGAGGAACTCGCGCTGTCAGCAAAGGCGCGCTAAGTCCCCCTGCCCCCGCCCTGCGGCCCGGCGGTGGGTGATGTCGCCGGGATAGCCTCGATCTGCCAAGCTCGGTATCATGTGCGCCTTTTCGCGGACCGGAAATATCATGGCCAAGCAGCGCGTTCTCACCGGCATCACCACCACGGGCACTCCCCACCTGGGTAACTACGTGGGAGCAATACGCCCGGCGATTGCGGCATCCCGTGACGACAGCGTGGATTCCTTCTTCTTCCTCGCCGACTACCACGCCCTGATCAAGTGCCAGGAGCCAAAGCTGGTACAGCAGTCCACCCGGGAAATCGCGGCTACCTGGCTGGCACTGGGCCTGGATACCGGAAAAACCCTGTTCTACCGCCAGTCGGACGTGCCGGAAATCGCCGAGCTGACCTGGGTGCTCAACTGTGTTGCCGCCAAGGGCCTGATGAATCGCGCCCACGCCTACAAGGCGGCGGTGCAGGCCAACGAGGAAGCGGGGGAGGACCCGGATTTCGCGGTCACCATGGGACTGTTCAGCTACCCGGTACTGATGGCGGCGGACATCCTGATGTTCAACGCCGACAAGGTGCCGGTGGGTCGCGACCAGATCCAGCACATCGAAATGGCCCGGGATATCGCCGCGCGCTTCAACCACATCTACGGCGAGACCTTCACCCTGCCGGAAGCGGTCATCGAGGACCAGGTAGCAGTGCTGCAGGGTACTGATGGGCGCAAGATGTCCAAGAGTTACAACAACACCATCCCGCTGTTCCTGGGTGAAAAACAGCTGAAAAAGGCCATCAACAAAATCAAGACCAACCTGCTCGAACCGGGGGAACCCAAGGACCCGGACGACTCCACCGTCTTCCAGGTCTGGTCGGCCTTCGCCGATGCCGCCGAAACCGCGCGTATGCGCAGCGAGTTCGAGCAGGGCATCGCCTGGGGCGAGGCCAAGAAACAGCTGTTCGAGCTGATCAACGCGGAGCTGGCCGAGGCGCGCGAGCGCTACAACGCCCTGATGGAAGACCCCGGGCACATCGAGGCGGTCCTGCAGCGGGGAGCGGCGCGGGTGCGGGAATACAGCGCGCCCCTGATGTGCAAGGTACGCGAATCCGTGGGCATCGCCCCGATCCGGTAAAAGACCCCGACGCGCTCCTGGGCAACCGGCCTGCCGTTTCAGCCCGGTCGCGCAGCGGCCACCAGGGCGCGAAACAGGCCCTGCTGGAGTCGCGACTGGGGCAGGTACTCCGGGTGCCACTGAACGCCGATGACGAAATCGGCGCCCTCCAGTTCAATCGCCTGGGTGACGCCGTTGCGCTCTCGTGCGCTGATCCGAACCCCGCTTCCCGCTTCCCGCACGCACTGGTCGTGCAGGGCATTCACCATGCAGCGGTCTACCGCGAGAATGCTCGCCAGCCTGGAATCGGCGGCGATGCGCACTTCCTTGCGCGGCAGTACGCTGCGCAGGTTGCCGGTCCCTTCGACATAGAAATGGTCGATGCGCTGGTAGAGACTGCCTCCCAGGGTCACATTGAGCAATTGCGCGCCACGGCAAATGCCCAGCAGCGGCATTTCCTGCGCAAGCGCCTCGCGGATCAGGGACTGCTCCAGTGCGTCGCGCGCGCGGTCATAGCCGCCGCGCTCGTGGCGGGAAAAGAGAATCCGCAGGAGGGCCAGGGGCAGGGCCACCAGCCAGTCGCGCAGCCGCGTACTGGTGCTGGCTTCCTCGGATTCCAGCGGCGCCTCGCCGTAGTGCAAGGGGTCTACGTCTGAACCACCGCCGATGACCAGGCCGTCACATTCAGCAGCGGCACAGGGCCTGGCCGGCCGGATACGTCGCGGCCGGCCGCCTGCGCGCCACACGGCGAGCGCACTCATTATCCAGGCGGGAAAGCCGCCCCGGTCGGGGCCGGTAATACCCAGCACTGGCCGACTTGCCCGTCCCATCGCGGCCTAGCGGGCCAGGTACTGTTCTGCCAGTAGCGTAGTCAGGTGCTGTACCCAGCGGCTGTCCTGGGAGAGCCTGAATTCGCGGTAGTGCTTGCGCCACTCCCGGATCAACTGGAACAGCATGGCCTCGTCCGCGGCCAGGCGTTCGACGAAGACCCAGCTGTTCCAGGCGGTGGTCACCCGCCAGCCCGGTTCGTTGATGCGGCAGTCCGGCAGGCGGTAGTGATAGGCGGGGCGACCCTTGACCAGCTTGCGTTCATCCTTCGGCAGTCCGGCGCTGACGCGATCGCTGTCGAGGTGGTCGAATATCGGTAGCAGGTCCAGGGCGCGATTGCGGGTGGGGTTGTGTTCCAGGTAGTCGTCGATCAGGCGCGGCAGTTCGGGGTTGTAGCCGCGCTCCAGTACCAGCCCCATGTAATCCTGGGGGAAGCGGTCGATGTAGGGGGTGAGGTAACGGCGCACGCGATCGATCTCGCCGGCTTCGATAAACCATTCGTGCAGCAGCAGGAAAGCCTGCAGGCAGCGCAGGATGGAATCACTGCTTTCGCTGGCCAGCGAGGGGTTGATGTGCAGGCCGAAGGCGTAGGTCAGGGACTCCCCGGTGCCCTCGGCGCCCATGCTTTCCAGGGTGCTGACCAGTAAATCCAGGTCGCCGAGCTGGTCGAAAGGAATCGGCTCGGTGACCACCTCGCAGGGAATCAGGCCACGACTGGCCCTGTCGATATTCGATTCGATCTCGTGGGCCAGGGAGCCGGGAGTGAATTCAACACCGAGCTGCTCCAGCCAGCCGCGGTAGCGCAGCGATTTCAGGACGTCGGCGTCGCGTTCGACTTTCAGTCGGCCGAGCCGCGAGTCGCGCAGTACCGCCTCGAAGGGACTGCGGTGTTCGAGCTCACCACCGAGCGCTTTCTGCAGGGCCTCGGCAGTTGCCTTTATCGGCAGGTTGCCGAACTCGAACTCGAAGCCGGCGGCGCGCGGTTCACCCGCGGCGCTCGCAGTGTTGGGTGGAGAAAGATAGGTATCCAGCATAGATTCAGACCTCCTGGCTGCTTCCAGTCTATCGCGAATCGCGCGGTAGCGTCCCGCGTGGAATCAGTCCTGGCTGGCGGGGAGGCTTACCAGCAGGCGCAGCCCCGTGCCGGTGTTTTCGGCGCGCATCTCCCCGCCATGCTGGATGACTGCGCGGCGGGCGATGGCCAGGCCCAGTCCATGTCCGCCCTGCTCGCGGCTGCGGGCACTGTCGACCCGGTAGAACTCGTCAAAGATGCGTGAGAGCTCCTCCTCGGGGACGCCCGGCCCGCGATCCTCCACGGCTATCTGCCAGTTTTCCCCCGCACGGGTCAGGGTCACGGTGACGGTGCTGCCGGCATCGGTATAGCGCACGGCGTTGCGCAGCAGGTTGTCGAAGCATTTCTGCAGCAGGTCGCCGTGGCTCGCGGCCAGGGCCTCTTCCAGGCTCGTCTCCAGGCGTACCGACTTGCCATCGGCGCTGCCTTCGAAGCTGGCGTCCGCGCAGAGCTGGGCCAGCAGGGAGATCAGGTCGATGTGGGTGTCCAGGGTGAGCCGCTGTGGCTGTGAGGAGAGCAGCTGGCCGATAAGCTCTTCCAGCCGCTCCGTCTCCTGTTCCATGCGTTCGAGGTATTGCTGCTGGCGCTCTGGCGCATCCTGGGCCAGCGCCAGCGCCACTCGCAGACGCGCCAGGGGCGAGCGCAATTCGTGGGAGACATCGCTCAACAGGCGCTTCTGCGCCTGGATACGCCCCTGTAGCTGCTCCGCCATCGCATTGAAGTCGCGGGCCAGCTGGTCGGTTTCGTCGCCGCCGCGGGGGCTGACATCCAGGCGGGCCGCCAGGTCGCCCTCGGCCAGCCGGTGGGAGGCCCTGCCAAGCTCCCGAAGCCGCCGGGTCACCAGCAGCGAGAGCCCGTAGCAAACCAGTCCGCTGACCAGGATGGCCAGCAGCGTGCGCAGCGCGGGATTGGCGCCGAGCGCTCCGAGCACCCGGTGGCGGGGCGGCGGCAGCGCCACGACCAGGCGCAGTGGGCCGTCCTCGCGATAGATATAGTAGCCGACCAGTTGGGCGTGCTTGCCGCGGCTGGAGGCCTGCCGCATACCCCTGCCCAGTTCGCTGGCGAGATCGGCAACATCCGGCGGGACGTCGAGCGCGCGAATGTCCCGGGCGTTCGAGTCCAGCAGCCAGATGGATACCTGGTGTTCGTGGCTGGCTGTATCCAGCAGCAGGGGGAGGCGTTCGCGCGGCGCATTCTGCAGCCCGTAGATGAAGCGCAGCATGAAGCGCCGCGGCGGCCCCTCCTGTGCCATCGGCGGTCCTTCCTGTGCCATCGGCGGCGGCTGGGCAAAGGGCTGGTCGTCGAAGTACTGGTTAAGCAGCATCCAGCTGCCGAGTATCGCCACCGTGACCAGCCAGAAGCCGAGGAAGATTTTCAGGAACAGGCTAGTCCGCACGCTGCGCGCCGTCGCCTTCGAGCACGAATTGGTAGCCGGCGCCGCGCACGCTGAGGATGAGCTTGTCGCCGCCGGCCTCCGCCAGCTTGCGGCGAATCTTGCTGATGTGCACGTCCACGCTGCGGTCGAAGGCCGCCAGCGGGCGGCCGAGGCCTTCCTGGCTGAGGGTGTCCTTGTCTACCACCTGTCCCGCGTAGCGCAGCAGCACCTGCAGCAGGTTGAACTCGGTACTGGTCAGGAGCAGTTCCTGGCCGGCGTGGGTGGCGCCGCGGCTCGGCAGGTGCAGGCGGGTGCTCCCGGCGATAATTTCCTCGGGGCTCTCCTCCTGCGGGGACTTGCCGGCCCGGCGCAGGATTGCCCGCAGGCGGGCGGCCAGCTCGCGCGGATTGCAGGGCTTGGGGAGGTAGTCGTCGGCGCCCAGTTCGAGGCCGACGATGCGATCGGTATCCTCGCCGCGAGCGGTCAGCATGAGCACCGGCGTGTTGTCGAACTCGCGCAGCTTGCGCAGCACATCCAGGCCCTGCAGGCCGGGCAGCATGATGTCCAGTACCAGCACCTGGTAGTGCGTTTCACGCAGGTGGCTGAGCGCCTGCGCGCCGTCGTGCAGGGCGTTGCAACTGAAGCCCTGGGACTGCAGGTACTCCTGCAGGAGGGCGCAGAGCTCCCTGTCGTCGTCGATGATCAATACCTGGTCTGGCATGGTCATAGTCTGTGCAAGCCACGGCACTTTGTCATCTGTAATTAACAATTCTTTACCGCCTTGGTGAGGAGCTTAACGCGGGCCGGGACTAGAGTAAGCGCTAACCGGATGGCTTTATCCTCCGGCCCAACTTTTAGCCTTGAGGTACAACGATGATGAACAGGAAACTCTGGAAAGTGCTGCCCGGCACCGTGCTCGCCGGGATGATGCTCGCCTCTGCAGCGTCGTGGTCCGGCGCCCACCCGCGGGGCCCGGAAGGTGGCGAGGGACGGATGCCTGGGCACGTCTTCGAACAGCTCGACCTGGAAGCTGAGCAACGCGAGCAGATCAAGACGCTGGCCGAGTCTTCACGGGAAGAGAGCAAGGCGGATCACCAGCGGAGGTGGGAGATCGAGGAAGCCCTGCGGGAAATGCGCGCAGACTTTAACGCCGACGAAGCGCACGCGCTTGCCGACGAACTCGGTGCTATTTCCGCTCGCAGCGCCTACCGCATGGCCCAAACACAGTCGGCGATCTTCCAGGTACTGACCCCGGAACAGCGTACGGAACTGGATCAGCTTATCGAGCAACACAAGGAGCGGCGCAAGGAGCGATTCGGCGCACGCTTCTGAGCACGCGCGCAGTACGACCCTTCATGCGGCCCCCTGAGGGGGCCGCATACCCATGGTCGATACCGTCTCGATGCAGGCGCGGCCAGGCCGCCATTGGACAGGTGATTCCCTGTCTGCGCTTCCTGCCGGGTTGGCCTGTGGTAGAGTGCCCTTCCGATCATCCGCTGGCGGAGAGCTGCAATGCGCTGGGAAGATATCGACAAGCAACTGTGCTCGGTGGCGCGTACCCTGTCCGTGGTCGGCGAGCGCTGGACCATGCTCATCATTCGCGACGCCTTCCTCGGCACGCGCCGCTTCGACCAGTTCCAGGCCAACCTGGACATCACCCGCCACCGGCTATCCGAGCGACTGGGCAAACTGGTGGAGGCCGGTGTGCTGGTCAAGGTTCCCTACAGTGATCGTCCGCTGCGCTATGAATACCGCCTCACCCGCAAGGGGCTCGGCCTCTACCCGGTACTGCTGGCCATGGGCCGCTGGGGCGATGAGTGGATGGACGAGGGGGAGGGTGCGCCGCTGGAATATATTCACCAGAAATGCGGTAAGAAGATGCACCCGGTGCTGTCCTGCAGCGAGTGCCACGCACCATTGCGCCCGGAAGAGGTAAGCCCGCGGATGGGCGCGCCCTTGCAAATCCTCGCCGACGAGGTGGCGGCGGGTGCCGCGTTGCCGGAAGGCATGGGCGCGCTGCTCAGCGTCAAACGTTGAGCGTCTACTGGAAGTTCTAGGTCACCAGGGTAAGGGGGGGACACTGGGTTCCCGACGCCCCGGCGCTCTTGCTCCCCTGCTGGCGCTCCCCGATCCAGCGAATGAACTCCTCTTCCTCCAGCGGCCGGGCGTAGAAAAAGCCCTGGAAACGTTCGCAGCCGTGGCGCATGAGGATGTCGCGCTGTGATTCGGTTTCCACGCCTTCGGCGACCACGGGAATATTCAGGTGTCCGCCAATGGCAATCATGGATTCCACCAGCGGGTGCTCGACAGAACTGTCCAGTTCGGCGATGAATGACTTGTCGATTTTCAACTGGTCCAGCGGCAGGTCCCGCAGGTAGGCCAGGGAAGAATAGCCGGTGCCGAAATCATCCAGTGCGATGCGGATGCCGAGTTCCCGCAGGCTGTGCAGGCGTCCCACGGCTTCTTCAAGGTCGTAGAGTAGTGCGGTCTCGGTAAGCTCCAGCATGATCCGCCCGGGGTCGATGTCGTACTGCTGCAGCGAGTGGCGAATCTGCTCCACGAAGTCCGCCCGGTTGAACTGCCAGGGACAAACGTTGATGGAAATATAGCCGTCGAATGCAATGCCCTGTTCACGCCATGCGGTAAAGCGGGCGCAGGCCTGGTCGAATACCCACCTGCCAACGCTGTGGATCAGGCCGGTTTCTTCGGCGATGGGAATGAAACTGTCGGGCATGATGTTGCCGAGTTCGGGGTGGGACCAGCGCAACAGGGTCTCTGCACCGATAAGTTCTCCTGCGGCGTTCACTTGCGGCTGGAAGAACAGTTCCAGTTCCTGGTTGCCCACGGCGCGGCGCAGGCCGTCTTCCAGCAGCAGGCGGCGTGCTGCAATCTCCTGCATTTCCGGCGAGTAGAACTGGATGTTGGCACGGCCGAGGTGCTTGGCCCGGTACAGGGCCATGTCCGCGTGGCGCATGACATCCAGTTCGGTTTCTCCGCCCTGTGGCAGCAGTACAACGCCGATGCTGGCGCCCAGTGTGAAGGCACGCTCTTCGACGAACAGCGGGCTGAGCAGCTTGTCCATCAGTTGCCTGGCGAAGGCGCGCACCAGTTCCTCGCTGAGCAGGTGTTCCCCGGTGTGATCGTGCATGACCACCGCGAATTCGTCGCCGCCCAGGCGGGCGAGGAAGCCGCGGTTGCCGACGACATCCCGCAGGCGGCGCGCCACCGCGCGCAGCACCTCGTCGCCGATATCGTGGGAGAGGGCGTCGTTGATGGTCTTGAAGTGGTCCAGGTCGATCATCAGCAGTGCGCCGCTGTTGCCGCTGGCGCGGATCTCGCGCACGGTTTCCGAGAGGTGCTCATGCAGGTGAGCGCGGTTGGCAAGGCCTGTCAGATAGTCGTAGTAGGCCAGCTGGCGGATGTGCTCGTCGGCCTGCACGCGACGCAGTTCCGCACCGGCACGGGCCGCGAATATCTCGAGAATCTCGTTGAGGTGGTCACTCAGTTGCAACGGATGGTCATCCAGTACGGCGACGATCCCGAGGGGATTACCCAGGCGGTCCCGCAGCGGGGTGGCGACGAAACCGTCTATCGACAGGGTCTGCAGCAGCCGGTGATCGGGGTAAAGGTGGCGGGCGTCACGGGGGAATGCGCGCAGGCCGTTGGTCAGTACCTCGGTGTCCGGCGTGCCGCCCAGGTGGTAGGAGTGGATCGGGTGGCCGTCGCCGCGGGCGGTAAAGCTGAGAATTTTCATCCGGTCCGGGTCTTTCTCGTCGATACAGCCGATGTAGGCGTAGCGGGTCTGGAACAGCTCCGCCAGGCTGTTGCTCATCTGTTGGAAGAAGCCCTCACCGGTAGAGGCGCAGACGCCGGAGGCAATCAGCTTGACGGCCTGCTCGGCGCGCACCGTCTCGCTGATGTCCTCGCTCATCGCAACGATGAAATCCACTTCGCTGCTCTCGTCGCGGACCGGGTAGAGGTGGGTGTTGACCCAACGCTGCTTCAGCGCGGCATCGGCTTCCGCCTCTCCACCGAACTCCTGGCGCAGGGCGGTCATTTCAGTTACTTCACCGCGCAGGGCGCGCCGGATCATCTCGCCGTACTTGCTGTCTTCCTCGAGGCGATGGTCGGTAAATACGTTATAGCCCTCGAGGTGCTCGTGCTTGATACCCCAGACCCTCTCCCAGGCCGGATTGACCCTGGAGGAGGTGCCGTCCTTGCGCAGCAGCTGGATCCCCACCGGGGACTGTTCTACCAGGGCACGGAAGTGGCGCTCCGAGCGCTTGATCGCCGCCTTGTTGTCGCGATCCAGGGTGCGGCTCATGTGCAGGGCGAAGAGCAGGAAACTGAGCGGTCCCAGGTCCACCGTTTGGAGCACCGAGGTGCGTACCAGCAAGCCCTCGATTCCACAGGCGAGAAAGAGCAGGCAGCCAATCACGAAGATTGCGGAAACCCGGCGCTGCTGCCGCTGGGAACGCAGGCTGGCAATGAAACAGTAGGAGACTATGCAGGTAATCAGGGCGAGCAGTGCGTAGACCCAGGGGCCTGCACGGCCAACTCCGAAACTGATGGTTTCCCCCCAGGGAAGCTGGACCTGTTTGAAGCTCTCGAAGGTCTCGAACTGGATGCCGTGAGGGAGCAGGAGGTTGGCGACGATCATCAACAGCATGCCCAATGAGAGGCAGCCCAGGAGGAAGGTCGGCCGAAAGCCGGTGTATTCCGCGGTGTACCAGGGTAGCAACAGCAGGCAGACCAGCCCTGCCATGACACTCCAGCGGGTCGCGGCGATCAGGGTTTCCGCGTCGCCGGCCTGCATGGCGATGGTGTGCAATACCAGGTAGGGCACCAGCGCGACACACAGCCAGCCGAACAGGCGGTGCGTGCGCTGGACCTGCCCGCCGAAAGTGCAGCTGATGTGGCACATCGCGGCGTAGGCGCTGATACCGGCTACGAGGAAATAGCAGCCGATAGAAATTGTTGGCATTGGTCTTACCCTCCGGTCGGGCGCACTGTTGCTTGTTGTGTCGGTATGGCGCCGTTGCCGAGCGGGTCGGACTGCCCCCGCGAGTCGATCAAATATTACCCGAGGGGGATAGGGGCTGCTCAGGTGATGGCTATAGTTGCCAACTGAGTCTCACGAGTGTCAACTTACTTTACGTTTTGCAGGGGCTGGAGCTTGTCACAGAGGTCCGCAGCGCCCAGGGCGACGCGTGTAGTGGGGCGCTGGATCAGGTCCGGATCGACAAAAACCAGCGCTTCGTTGCGCACCGCACTCAGTTGCGGGAACTGCCGCCAGTCGTCCAGCCATTCGGGCCGGGCGCGGTCCATACCGCTGGCGATGATGATATCGGGGTCGGCGCTGAGCACCGCCTCTATATTGACCCGCGGCGCCAGCGCGGGCAGGTCGGCGAAGATGTTTGCCCCGCCGCAAAGCGCTATCACCTGGCTGATCAGGTGCTCGCCGTTGACTGTCTGCAAGGGACGGTTCCAGATCTGGTAGAAGGCGCGCAGGGGGAAGGCGGTGGAGTAAGCCTGGCGCAGGCGGGCGATTTCCGATTCGAAAGCGCCCGCGGCGGCCTCGGCTGCCTCGCTGGTACCGGCCAGGGTTCCTATGTCACGAATACTGGCGGCGATGCCCTCGAAATCACGGGGTTCGCTGACGTAGGTCGGAATCCCCAGTCGCTCCAGTCCGGCGAGGCCGGCGAGACCATTCCCTGAGCCCCAGAGAATGACCAGGTCGGGATTCAGCGCAGCGACCGTTTCCAGGCTCCAGGCAAAGGCGCTGCCCACCTGCGGCAACGCCCTGGCGGCGGCGGGAAAATCACTGTAGCTGACCACGCCCACCAGCCACTCACCTGCGCCGGCGCTGTAGACGTTTTCCACGATGTGGGGCGCCAGCCCGACGATACGGCGGGCGGGGGCTTCCAGGCGCACTTCGCGGCCGGCGGAGTCAGTCACTGTGGGCGCGGCAAGTGCGGGCCCTGCAGGCCAGCAAAGCAGACAGAAGATGGATAGCAGCAGCGCTCTCATTGCTGGATGACCAGGGGCCTGCCCGATACCGGGTGGGCAACGATTCGCACCGGGACCTGGAATATCTCGTCGAAGAGTTCTTCGGTAAGCACTTCCCGCGGACTGCCGCAGGCGTGCTGGCGTCCCTCGCGCATCACCAGCACCTGGTCAACGTGGGCCGACAGCAGGTTGAAGTCGTGACTGGCGATGATCACCGCACAGCCACTGGCGGCGATGCGCGCAACCACGTTCATCACCATGCGCTGGTGAGCGGGGTCCAGTGCCGCGCTCGGTTCGTCCAGCAGCAACAGTCGACCCGCCGCGTCTTCCTCGCGCCAAAGCTGCGCTACCGCCCGGGCCAGTTGAACCCGCTGGCGCTCGCCGCCGGAGAGGCGGGTATAGCGTCGCTCGCGCAACTCCGCAGTGTCGGTGGCTTCCAGCACTTCCTCGAGGATAGCGCGATCGGCAGCGAAGCCGGAGGCGTGGGGAATGCGGCCCAGCAGAACGACTTCTTCGACTGAAAAGGGAAAATTCAGGCTGGCGTGCTGGGTTTGCATTGCCAGGCAGCGGGCGCGCTGCAACTGCGGCCAGTTTTCGAGTGGGGTGCCGCCGAGGGCAATCGCCCCGCTGCTGATGGGCAGCCCGCCTGCGACACAGTGCAGCAGGCTGCTCTTGCCGGCGCCGTTGGGTCCGACCAGGCCGAGGGTCGCACCGGGTTCGAGCTGAAAATCGATGTTGCGCAGCAGCGCCGCACCGTAGGGCGAGGCGTGCACATCCCGCACTTCCAGCAGGGCGCCCATCAGCCCATTCCGTAGTCGCGGCGGCGCCGCAGGAGGGAGACAAAAAACGGCACGCCGAGCAGCGCGGTAACCACGCCGACGGGTAATTCGGTGGGCGCGATGACCGTGCGCGCCAGGGTGTCGGCTACGGTCAGTAGCAGGGCGCCGGCCAGTGCCGAGGCGGGCAGCAGGTAACGGTGGTCCGGGCCGATCAGCATGCGCACGATATGCGGCACCACCAGGCCGACAAAGGCAATAGTGCCTGCGAGGGCAACGGAACAGCCCACCGCGAGGGCGACAAGCAGGATGATCATGCCCTTCACCCGCTCCACATCGATGCCCAGGTAGCGTGCCTCCGATTCGCCGAGCAGCAGGGCGTTGAGCGCGGTGGAAAAGCGCGGCAGCAGGGCGCAGCAGGCCAGCGTGGCCAGCAGCGCGACGCCCAGGCGCGGGTAGTCCGCGCCGTCGAGCCCACCCATGCGCCAGAGGCTGATCCGCCGCAGGGTCTCGTTGCTGGAAAACAGTTCGAGGATATTGCCGCAGGCCCCCGCCAGGGCGGTGATGGCGATGCCGGCGAGGAGCATGGTGGCGACGGAGGTGCCGGTTTCCACCCGTGCCAGCCGGTAGACAACGACGACGGCACAAATCCCGCCGCTGAAGGCGCCGAAGGAGATCAGGGTCAGGCCGCTGAAACCCTCGATCCACTGGCCGCTGAAGGCGATGACCAGGCTGGCGCCCAGGGTGGCACCTGAAGTCACTCCGATCAGTGAGGGATCGGCCAGCGGGTTGCGGAAGATGCCCTGCATCGCGGCCCCGCTGATGCCCAGCATGGCGCCCACCAGCGCGGCCATCAGGGCGCGGGGCAGGCGGATCTGCTGTACGATGGCCGCCGCCTGGCCGCCGCTCTCCAGGTCGAACAGCGCGGCGATGCTCTGCCCCAGTCCGAGACTCACGCTGCCCAGGGAGAGGGCGCCGATCAGGGCGAGGGGAAGCAGTGCGAGCTGCACTGTCAACAGCAGGCGGGCGCGGGAGGCGTTTGCAGACATCAGGCGCTGGCGAACCATTGGGGGAACAGGCCCTCGAGATCGAGGTGGTTTTCGATGCAATCCGCGAGCCGTTCGATCTCGCTCTCCCGCAGCGCGGCGAGGCTTGTGCACGGGGCAGCTTCCAGCCCCGCCCAACGCAGCAGAGCGGCGCTGGCATCGGCAGTATCGAACAGGCCGTGGAGATAAGTGCCGGCTACATGCCCGTCGGCGGAGACGGCGCCGTCTTCCCGGCCACCTTCGAGCACGGCGAAAGGCGCCGCGTCGGCAAAACGCTCACTGACACCGCAGTGGATCTCGTACCCGGAGATCGCGCAGTTCAGGCTGGCTGCGCTGCCGCTGACATTGCGTAGCGTCTTGCCGGGCAGCAGCGTGGTATCGATGTCGAGCAGACCCAGCCCGGGGCTCTCACCGGCCGCGCTCTCCACCCCGTGGGGATCGGCGATGCTCCGTCCGAGCATCTGCAGCCCGCCGCAGATACCGAGTACCTTGCCGCCGTAGCGCAGGTGGCGATGCAGGTAGCTATCCCAGCGGTTGCCGCGCAGCCACTCGAGGTCCGCGCGCACGTTCTTGCTGCCGGGGAGGATCACCAGGTCGGCACCGGGTGGCACTTCGTTACTGCCGACGTAGCGCAGGTCCACCTGCTCGTGCAGGCGCAGCGCGTCGAAATCCGTGTGGTTGGAGATGCGCGGTAGCACCGGGACCACCACCCGCAGGCGCTCACCGCTGCCCGCCTGTTCCGTCTGGATGGCGTCTTCCGCGTCCAGGCGGAGGTTGTGGAGGTAGGGAAGCACCCCGAGCACGGGTTTGCCGGTGCGCGCTTCCAGCCAGTCCAGGCCGCCCTGCAGCAGGGCGGGGTCGCCGCGAAAGCGGTTGATGACGAAGCCCTGGACCCGCTCGCGTTCGCTCGGCGAGAGCAACTCCAGGGTGCCCACCAGGTGGGCGAAAACCCCGCCGCGGTCGATGTCGGCGACCAGGATCACCGGAACGTCCGCCGCTTCGGCAAAGCCCATGTTGGCGATATCGCCCTCGCGCAGGTTGATTTCCGCGGGGCTGCCGGCGCCCTCGACGACCAGCGCCTGGTAGTGCCTGCCGAGGCGTTCCCATGCACCGAGCACGGTGTCCATGGCAACCCGCTTGTAGTCGTGGTACTCCCGGGCATCGAGATCCTCGATAGCCTTGCCGCAGAGTATGACCTGGGCGCTACTGTCACTGCTGGGCTTGAGCAGCACCGGGTTCATGTCGACGTGGGCCGGGATGCGCGCCGCCAGCGCCTGCAGTGCCTGCGCGCGACCGATCTCGCCGCCCTCGGGAGTGACCGCGCTGTTGAGTGACATGTTCTGGGGTTTGAACGGCGCGACCGCGAGACCGCGGCGCGCCAGTACCCGGCACAGGCCGGTGACGAGGATGCTCTTGCCGGCGTCCGAGGTGGTGCCCTGCACCATGAGTGAGAAGGGAGGAGTCAGAAGTCCACGCCCTTGCGTGCCTTGATGCCCGCGCGGAACGCGTGTTTCACGTCCTTGACCTCGGACACCGTGTCCATGATTTCCTGCAGCGCGCTGCCGCCGCCGCGCCCGGTGACCACCACGCTCTGTTCCGGTGGCCGGTCGCGCAGGGCGGCGATCACTTCGTCTTCCGGCAGGTAGTCGTAGGCCAGCATATAGGTGAGTTCGTCGAGGAGCACCAGGTCGAATGCCGGGTTTTCCAGCATCGCCTTCGCCAGCACCCAGGTTTTTTTCGCGGCGGCGATATCCCCCTCGCGATCCTGCGTGTTCCAGGTGAAGCCGGTACCCATCTGGTGGAACTCCACCTGCGGGCAGTGATCCCGCAGGTAGATCTCCTCGCCGGAGAGCTGCTGGCCCTTGATGAACTGCACGACGCCGACCTTCTGTCCGTAGCCCAGGGCGCGCAGCACCATGCCGAAACCGGAACTGGTTTTACCCTTGCCGTTACCGGTGATCAGCAGGGCGATGCCACGCTCTACCTGGGCCTCCTCGATACGCGCATCCACTTTGGCCTTCTGCTTTTCCATCGAGGCCTTGTGCCTGGCGTTCTTGCGTTCGTCGCTCATGCTTTACCCATACTGCTGTTGGCGCTGTTTAAAAACTGTAGCGGACGCCGGCATAGGCGGCGGTGCTACTGCTGTTGTAGGTGGGAACTTCCTCGTAGTCCTCGTCGAAGAGATTTTCCACCCGACCGTAGAGGTCGAGCCCCGCAAACAGCGCGAAACTGATCCGGGCATCCACCACGGTGTAATCGTCCATCGCTTCACCCACTGTGTCCACCGAGTCACGTGAGGTGCGCGCATAGACGCCGAGGCTGAGGCGCTCATCCATCGGCCGCCAGATCACACCCAGGTTGGCCAGCTGTTCCGGGCGGTAGGCGCGGTCTTCGCCATCGGCTTTTTCCGTGTCGTTGTAGGTGTAATTCCCGCTGAGGCTCAGGTTGTCCAGCAGCGGCCACTCGACGATCAGCTCGATACCGGTGGATTCGGTTTCACCTCCTTCCTGCAGGTAGCCCGAGTAGTTGACGAGGTCGTAGCGGATTTCATTGTCCACCGACTGGTCGAAGTACACCGCCTCGAGGTAGAGGCCGTCATTGCCGTACCACGAAATGGCCAGGTCAAAACCTTCACTTTCCTCTGCGTCCAGTTGTGTTCCCCTGGCTGGTGCGTAGGCATAGGGACCTTCGTTATAGGCGATTTCATACAGGCTTGGCGCACGGAAACCGGTGCCGTAGGTGCCGCGGTACTTGATTTCACCGCCCTCGACAGGAACCACCCAGGCCGCGCTGAAGCGCCAGGAGGTGAAGTCGCCGAAATCGTCGTTGTCATCGTAGCGCGCGCCGGCGGTGAGATGGAGGTTCTGCCACCAGCTGCCCTGGTATTCGAGGAAGTAGCCATCGTTGTCGCGGCTGCGAGTCTCCCCGCTATCTGTCAGCTTGTCGGTTTCGAGATCGACGCCGTAGACCAGGCGCAGGTTTTTGCCGCCGGAAAAACTGCCGAGGTACGTCCACTTCTCCAGTTCCCCGTCGTTGGCGTAGCTTTCCTGGCCCTCGGCGTAATTGACCCGGTCCATGTCGCTGGCGCTGTAGGCCAGCTCGTGGCTGAAGCGTTCGCCTTCCCAGGTGGCGCCGCCGCGCCAGGCGCGCTGCTCGAACTCGCCGCTACAGCGCTGGGTAGGGAGGCCCATCGAGGTATAGCAACCGTCGTATTCACTGTCGCCGTCGATACTGTGCCCGGCAAGACTGAACGACAGGGCATCTGTCGCCTGCCAGCCCAGCCGGCCGTGCAGGCTGGTGTTCTCGTAGCCGTCGTCGTCGCGCAGTACATTGTCGCTGCTGCGTGAGTTGAAACCGTCGGTCTCGTAGTCCACGGCAGAGAAACTGGCATTGAGTCGCTCCGCGCCGAAGCCGAGGTTGGCCGCGAGCTGGCTGCTGCCATAGCGTCCCCCTTCCGCGTTTACATCGCCGCTGAAGCCTTCATCGGGGGCCCAGGTGCTGATGTTGACGACACCGCCGGCGTCGGCCCCGTACATCATGCCCTGGGGGCCACGAAGGATTTCCACCCGCTGGATGCCAGCACTCTGCAGGTGCTCGACGCGGGGAGAGAACTGGGGCGAACTGGTATCGGAAACATCGATGCCGTCGAGGAATACCCGGGTGCGGTAGCCCTCCTCGCCGCGGATGCGCAGGGTGGAGACCTTGCCGGCACCGCCGTTGTTGGTCACCGAAACACCCGGCTGGGTGCGCAGTACGTCCTGCAGGGCGGTGAAGCCCAGCGCGCGGATGTCATCCTCGTTGGCCACGGAGACCGAGGTGCCGAGCTGGCGCAGGGACATGGGGGTGCGCGAGGAGGTGACGATGACCTCTTCGAGCCGGTTGTTGGCTTGCGTATAGGAACTGGCCGCGCAGGCAGCGAGCAGGGTAATTGCTGGCGAAATTTTCATGAGAATCCTCAATTGCCGTAAAAGTGGCGATTGAGGGAGGGGATCAGGAGACGCGATGTGGGCATCGAGCAACCTTAATGAAGCCCTCCGCTCCATCGGTATCGGTTTTGCACCAGGCAGGTGTCGGGCTCACAGTCGGGGACTGCATACCGTTGCGGGGGCAGCGGTGGCATTACACCACACTTCCCATTTAACCCGTCCGCGAATTCGGGGCGGGTACCTGGTACGGGCGGGATTGTGCGCGGTGCCCGGGTGCTTGTCAATTTCTGCCGGCGGACGCGAATTGGCGTAAAATCCGCATCCCGTGTGGAGAAGCTGATGAGTGAGTCATTGACCGAGGAACAAATTGCCCAGGTGCGTGAACTGCTGGGGCGGGAGCCCCGCGGACTGGAGGCCATCCCCGTGGCGCATGCGGACGGGCGGCCGATGGTGATACGGGTGGCGTCACTGGTGGAGGACAAGCCCTTTCCCACCCTGTTCTGGCTGGTGGATGCCGAGCTGAATTACCGTATCGACGGCATCGAGGCGGGTGGCCTGATCGCCGAACTACAGGCGCGGATCGATGCCGACCCCGCCCTGCAGGCCGCGATGGCGGAAGATCACCGCCGGCATATCGCACTGCGCGACACCTACATCAGCGAGCAGGAGCGGGCGCGCCTGGCGCAGCTGGGCTACGCTGCGGTACTGGCCAGCAAGGGCATTGGCGGAATTGCAGACTTCGGCCGTATCCGCTGCCTGCACACCTGGTATGCCGCTCACCTGGTGGTGGCCAATACCGTCGGCAGCCTGCTGGATGAGTACTGGGCAGCGCAATAATACCGCTGGCGAAGCCACGGCCCCGGCAGCCTGAAATGCTATAGTAGGCGTTTTTCCGAATTGCTTTTGCCCGCGCCCTGCGCGGGGCGTACTGGATGTAACAGAAATGACCACGAATACCGACGATTTACGTATCCAGAAGACCCGGGAGTTGATGGCCCCCGAACAATTGATCAGGGAAATCAGCGTCACCGAACCCGCGGCGGAAACCGTGGCCGGGGCGCGGCGGGCGATGCACGCCATTCTCTCCGGTGACGACGACCGCCTGCTGGTGGTGGTCGGCCCCTGCTCGATCCACGACACCGAAGCGGCGATGGATTATGCCGGCCGCCTGAAAGCCCTCTCGGACGAGCTGGCAGCGGAGTTGCTGGTGGTGATGCGGGTCTATTTCGAAAAGCCCCGCACCACCGTGGGCTGGAAAGGCCTGATCAACGATCCCGACCTCAACAACACTTTCCAGATCAACAAGGGCCTGCACATCGCACGGCAGTTGCTTGCGGATCTCGCGGACATGGGCCTGCCCACCGGTACCGAATATCTCGACCTGATCAGCCCCCAGTACCTCGCCGACCTGGTGTCCTGGGGGGCGATCGGCGCCCGCACCACCGAGAGCCAGACTCACCGCGAACTGGCCTCGGGGCTGTCCTGCCCGGTGGGTTTCAAGAACGCCACCGACGGCGACATCCAGGTGGCGATCGATGCGATCAAGTCCGCCTCCCGGCCCCACCACTTCCTCTCGGTGACCAAGCAAGGGCGCTCGGCGATCTTCCAGACCTCGGGTAACGAGGATTGCCACATCATCCTGCGCGGCGGGAAACACCCGAACTACGACATGTTCTCCGTCGATGACGCCAGCGCCATGCTGGCCAAAGCGGGCCTGCCGGCGCGCATCATGATCGACGCCTCCCACGCCAACAGCCGCAAGATCCCGGCCCGCCAGATCGATGTCGCCCGCGACGTCGCCAGCCAGGTGGCGCGGGGAAATCGCAGCATTTTCGGCGTGATGCTGGAGAGCAACCTGGAGGAGGGGCGGCAGGATGTGGTCCCGGGCCAGTCGCTGGTCTACGGCCAGAGCATCACCGATCCCTGCGTCTGCTGGGATGATACCGTTCCGCTGTTGCGGGATCTCGCCGCCGCCGTGCGGGAGCGGCGGGGAAGCTGATCCCGATGCCTCTACTGCGCTTCTGTGCGGTGCTGCTGGGCAGTCTCACGCTGGCCATCTGCCTGGCGCTTCCCGCCGCGGCCTCCACGGAGGAAAACGAGGCGGCGCCAGCGGTGTCGGTGCAGGATATGGCGAAGGGCCTGCAGAGCAGGATCGAAGCCCTCGAGCAGTTGAACGAGGAGATCGGCAGCGCCCCGGAACGTTACCACCGTTCCCTGATAACCCGCCGCGATGACCTCGCCTTCCGCACCCTGCAGGAGCTGGACAAACTGGTCGGCACCGTAGCCGCCCTGCCGGAAGACGACCCCCAGCGCGAACAGGGCCGTGAATTATTGCAGCCCTACCTTACCTTTGCCGGCGAGCGCATCCTCCATCGTGTGGATTCGCTGGGCGACCGGATATCCGCGCACCTGCAGGAACTGGAATCGTTAAGCGGAGCGGACGCCATCTCGATGGAAGCGCAGGTGCACGCGATCCAGGACCTGCGTTTTCGCTACTACACGGCGCTGGTCGGCGTGATCGAGGGTTTTCGCAAGCTCTCCATCCCGGCAGAGGATATCGCAGACCAGTTCCGCCCCATGATCAGGTTGCAGGTGGAAGCCCTGGTGGGACGCCTGGAGTACAACGGCAGCGTGCTGCGCGAGCTGCGCGCGCGGCAGGCCCTCGAACGCGATAACGCCGACCTGAAAACCGCCATCGCCAGCCTGAGCCGGACGCAGAAAAAGGACCTGGGCTATCTTTCCTCGGCGATCGGCGTGCTCGACAAGCAGGGCATTCCAACCCAGGAGTACCGGGCGGTGCTGGTGCAGCAGGGCCAGGGCCTGAGCCTGTCGACCCTGGAGAGCGGTGCCATCGCCACCCTGCTGGAAGATTCCTGGCGCAGCATCAAGGATTCCCTGGTCACCCGGGCGCCGAACTTCATCTTCAACACCGTGGTGTTCCTCCTGATTATCATGGCCTTTTACGCGCTGGGCCGCCTGGCGAGAAAAGGCGTACGGGCGGCCTGTGACCGGCCCGGCGTGACGATGTCGACGTTGCACAAGAACACCCTGGTTTCACTCTCTGGCGGCCTGGTCACCCTGGTGGGCCTGCTGATCGCGCTGGGGCAGATCGGAATCTCCCTGGGCCCCATGCTGGCTGGTTTCGGCGTGGCGGGTTTCATTGTCGGTTTCGCCCTGCAGGATACCCTCGGCAACTTCGCCTCCGGCGGCATGATCCTGATCTACCGACCGTTCGACGTGGATGATTATGTCGTGGTCGCGGGGATCGAGGGCCTGGTGAAGAAAATGAGCCTGGTCTCCACCACCATCGCCACCATCGACAACCAGATCCTGGTAGTGCCCAACAGCAAGATCTGGGGTGACGTGATCAAGAACGTCACTGCGCAGAAGGTGCGGCGTGTGGATATGGTCTTCGGCATCAGCTACGGCGATGACATCGAGAAAGCGGAACGGGTACTCCACTCCGTACTGGAAGACCACGAGAAGGTGCTGAGGGAGCCCGAGTGGCTGATCAAGGTCCACCAGCTCGGTGATTCCTCGGTGAACTTTGTCGTTCGCCCCTGGGTGAAAACCCAGGATTACTGGAATGTCTACTGGGACATCACCCGTGAGGTCAAGCTGCGCTTCGACCGGGAAGGCGTCTCCATCCCCTTCCCGCAGCGGGACGTCCACATCTACCAGAACGATGCCTGAACGGCTCCTCAGTTATTCCAGCCGATGCCGGTGGTGATGGCGTAGTCTGTTGTACTGCCGGTGGCGGATTCGTTATCGGTGGTCGCCCAGGCGGTCACATCCCAGTAGAGGTCCTCGACGATTTCCCAGCGCAGGCGCAGGTTGGTGCTGCTGCGGAAGCGGCCGAACTCGGTCAGGCCGGGGTAGAGGTCCACGCCGAGTACCAGATCCATTTCCGGCGAGCTGAATTTCCACATGGAGTAGGTGCTGCTGACAAACAATTCCAGATCCTCGCCGGTATCGCTGTCGTCGTTGTTTTCGAAGACGACCTGCAGGCCGGTGGAACCGGTCAGGGTGTTGCTGTGGGTGTCGAGGAAGTAGCGACCGAGGCCGGCGCCGACACCGATCCGCCGGGTCAGCGCCAGTTCGTCGTTGCTCTCGTAGCTGGCGAAGAGAGAACGAAACACGTTGCTGCGGTTTTCCGTCCAGGTGTTGCGGGTAAAGCTGATATTCGTGCTCGAGGTTTCGTCTTCCTCGGTCCGGGAGATATCGGAACGCGCCTTGAAATTGTTGCTGGATTTCTCGTCTTCGTAGCTTATGGCGGTGTTCGCGGTGGCCTGGCCGATGGAAGTGGCCTTGGTGTAGGAGAACGTGGCGGAGAGATAGATGTCGATGCGCTCCACCACCGTATCTTCGATGGGCCTGATCTCCACGACCGAGAGCAGTTCCAGTTCGTGCCGGCCGAATGGATCGACGACGATCATTTGCCCCGCGCGTTGCGCCTTGTCATTGAAGGAACCGTAGAGGCGCTCGCCGTCGCTGAGCCTGACCTCGTAGTGGTAGCCACTCTGGATACCGGCGATTTCCGGCCACTCGATGCTTATCGTGTCCATCGCATCGGTGGAAAGTTCCAGTTCTCCACCTTCCAGCGACTTGATTTCACCGGTGATGCGGTCGCCGTTGTGGAGCGTGACGATGTCGATCTTGTCCCGGCCGGCAGCGGGGAGAGAGAAGCCGATCAGTGCGGCGATAGCGACGCGCAATACGCGAAACGAGCGGGGATTCAAATGGAGCACGGGCAGCCCAGTGAGTCTTCGGTTCCGGTTCGTCCTAATAGTAGTAGACGGGCAGCGCCCCGGGGCGCTGATCCTTTATATTTTCCGCGGGCTCATCGCTGCCCCAGGACATGGGCCATGTGGTCCAGGTAGGGGAATATATCGCTGCTCACGTCGGCGTTTTCGCCGCTGCCGCCGGGCTTGCCATCGGCGCCGAGGGTAAGGATTTCATACTTTCCCTTGACCCGTGCCCACTGTTCTTCGTCGTACAGGTACTCCTTGCCCCAGGGGTCCCGGGGGATTTCCGCGAGGTAACCCCCTTCGGGGAAGTTGCGCAGCGGCCAGCCCGCACGTGGCTTGGGTGTTACCAGCCCTTCCAGGCCCTGGGCCACTTTTGGATAAGCGGAATTATCCTGGTAGTAACGGTCCAGTGCCGTGGTCAGCGCGGCGAAGTCGGCGGCGATCTTTTCCAGCGACTCGTTGTCGGCGGTAAAGGGGCCGATACCGGTCCATTCGAGGAGTGCTTCTGCGGGTTTCTTGCTGCAGTAAATGGCGAGTTCGATTTCCTTTGGCGAGCGATAGAGTTTGCCGCGGACGGTGAGGAAAGGTTTGAAATCATCCTTGGGCAAGAGGTGCGACGAGTAGGCGCTGTACTCGCCGCAGACCACACCCGCCGGGTAGCTTTTCATGCGGCGAAACTCGACATCTTTGGGAATGGCGAGGTTGTTGGTCAGCAGTTGCTCCGCGGCTTTTTTATCATCGCTGCAGGCAGCCAGCAGCAGCATGCAACAAGTGATGCAGAAAGTACGCAACATGAAAAAACGTCTCCGGTTACGGGGCTGGCCAAGTATGTACCGGATGTTTCGTGCGTACAAACCTTTTGCCGGGAGATCAGAAATCCCAGCCCTGTTTCAGTTCCACGTAGCAATTGGAATCGAAACCGTTGAAACGCGTGGCCGTGGCGGAGCCGTAGGCGCCGAGCAGGCCGAACTCGATGTAGTCGCCACTGCGCAGGCCGCGGGGCAGGTGCAGGGGCCGCGTCAGGCGATCCACCGGATCACAGGTCGGGCCGAAAACGCGATAGCTGGTGTCCGTTCCCTCCAGGACCTGGCCGTCGCGCCAGGCGCGCACCGGGAACTCCAGGTCGACGATGGCCTGTTCCTGCAGGCCACCGTACACGCCGTCATTCAGGAACAGGGTCTGGCCGTCGTCGCGCACGTGCACCACGCGGGTCAGCAGACTGGTGCTCGCAGCGACCATGGCCCGGCCCGGCTCGCAGATCAGCGGGATGCCGGCGTCGAACTCCCGGGCTACACTTGCGCGAATGGCACAGAAGTAGTCCTCCAGCGCTGGCACCGGCGTGTTGCGGTAGGGCTGGGCGAAGCCGCCACCCACATTCAACTGCGCCAGGCTGACATCCGCGCGCCGGGCAATCTCTGCGGCGGCGCTGATGTAACGAGCGTAGACCGCGGGGTCGGTGCACTGGGAGCCCGGGTGGAAGGTCAGGGCAGGCTGGGCGCCGCGGCGCCGGATTTCAGCCAGTAGCGCACTGGCGCTGTCTTCGTCGGCGCCGAACTTGCTGCCGAAATCATAGGCGGCGCTGGCGTGGCCGAGCTTGAAGCGGACGCTGTAGGTGACGCAGCGGTCGCCCCCGGTGCAGCGCCAGATTTTTTCCAGTTCCGACATCTCATCCAGGGCAAAAGAGCGCACGCCATAGCGCAGGTAGGCCTCGCGCACGGCTTCTTCCGCTTTCACCGGGTTGTTGAAGTGCAGCGTGGCGCCCGGGCAGCAACCCGCCACGCTGGCGATCTCCGCCAGAGAAGCGACATCGAAGTGAGCAATCCCGGCGGCCTGCAGGGTACCCAGGACCCGGGCCTCGGAGTTCGCCTTGACCGCGTAACTGACCTCCCCGGGGAAACCGCTGAGAAAGGCCTGGGCGCGCGCCTCGAGCTGCTTCGGGCAGAACAGGTAGACCGGATCCAGCGGTTTGACCTCACGGGTAATCGCCGCGCAGTCGCGGTAGAGGGCGAGAGGGTGGGCGATCTGGAAAGCAGTGGCCAGGCCGGCGGTCATCAATGGTCTCCCGGAGCATCAAAGTGGATAGCTGCCTTCTATTTTGGGGAGAAAGGATGCACAGCTGACAGTTGCATAATATTGCCATTTTGTTCAAATAGTGGTCATTGTGTAGAGAAATTTGGACAAAGTGACAATGCCTGCAGAATTGACCCAGAGCGATCGGCGCCTGATCAGGGCGCTGCAGAAAGATGCCCGCACTTCGGTCAGCGAACTGGCGCGACAGCTGAACCTGTCACGCACCACGGTGCAGAAGCGACTGGCACGGCTCGAGGAACTCGGTGTCATCGCCGGCTACCAGTTGAAACTGGGCGAGTCCTACCGCTCGAGCACCTTCCAGGCCTACGTCAGCCTCGTGGTCGATCCGAAACTGGCCTCCCAGGTGGCGAACGCGCTGGGCCGGATGGCGGAAGTGGAGGCCTTGTTCACGGTCAGCGGCAAGATCGATTTCGTTGCCATCGTGCGGGTGCAGACCCCTGTCGAACTGGACGCCACCCTGGACCGGATAGGCGAACTCGACGGGGTTCGCGACACCGATTCGGCGATCGTGCTTTCCACCAAGTTCGACCGCCGCTAGCTGCGACTGCGCCAGCCGGCGGCAGGGCCTCAGGTCTCGATCTGTCGGCAGGTATCCATCCAGCAGCTCACCGATTCCAGCGGGAAGCGGCGCACCGGCAGGGCAAAGTAGAAGGTGCGGCGCATGTCCCTGCGCGGCAGACGCAGTGGCACGAGGTCGCCATTGGCGAAGTTGCGCTGCAGCACGAGTTGCGACAGGCAACCGATCCCCAGGCCCGATTCCACCGCGTTCTTGATCGCCTCGTTGTGTTTGAATTCCATGTAGACCCTGAGTTCAGGCAACAGGCCCGCCATGGCCTTGTCAAAAGTCTGGCGCGCCCCGGAATCGGGTTCGCGCAGGATCCAGGCGGCTTCCTTTATATCCCGGGTGCCGAGGACGCGCTTTTTCGCCAGCGGGTGATTGGCTGCGCAGAACACGATGAGTTCGTCGTCGCGCCAGGGGATGAGTTCCAGTTCGCGGTGCAGGACCTCCCCCTCGATCATGCCGATGTCGACCTCGTAGTTGAGTACCTTGGCGACGATTTCCGGGGTGTTGGCGATTTCCAGGTTCACATCGGCGTCGGGGTAGGACGCCAGGTAGCCCGCCAGGCAGCGGGTGGCCAGGTGGTTGCCGATGGTGAAGCTGGCGCCTACCTTAATATGGCCGAGGGCCTTGTGGCTTTTCAGCACCTGCTCGAAGCTCAGGCAGTGGTCCAGCAGGGACTGGGCCTCCTTGCGCACCGTGTGGCCGACGGCGTTGAGGGCGAGCTTGTTGCCCACGCGGTCGAAGAGGGCCACATCATATGCATGCTCGAAATTCTGCAGGGCCTCGCTGGCGGCGGACTGGGACATGTGGAGGATCTGCGCGGCGCGGGAGATGCTGCCCTGGCGGGCGACTTCGAGGAATATCTGCAGCTGTCTCAGGGTGAATTTCATCGCGGCCAGTTCCAGTATCGGTAAATCCGATGGAGACAATCATAATATCCTGTTTTACAAGAGGCTCCAATCCACCTACCCTGCGGCTACCTGATAAAAGCGCCCGCCGCCCGCGAAGGCGCTGACACCTGAAGAGGAAATCGATCATGGCTGAACAGAAAGCGACCAACGTGCACTGGCACGAGGGCGATATCACCCGCGAACACCGTGAAAAACTGCTGGGTCACAAGGGTGCCACGCTGTGGTTCACCGGCCTGTCCGGCAGTGGCAAGAGCACCGTTGCGGTAGAACTCGAAGGCCGCCTCTTCGAGATGGGCATCGCCTGCTATCGCCTCGACGGTGATAACGTGCGCCTGGGCATCAACAAGAACCTCGGCTTCTCCGCGGAAGACCGCGCCGAGAACATTCGCCGTATTGGCGAGATCGCCAAGCTCTTCGTCGACAGCGGCCAGATTGCGCTGTCCAGCTTCGTCAGCCCCTACCGCGCCGACCGCGACGAAGTTCGTGCCCTGCACGACGCAGCGGGCATGGAGTTCATCGAGGTGTTCGTCGACTGCTCGCTGGAAGCGGCGGAAGCCCGCGATCCGAAGGGCCTGTACAAGAAAGCCCGCGCCGGTGAGATCAAGAATTTCACCGGTATCGACGACCCCTATGAGGCCCCCGAGTCCCCCGAGTTGCACCTGCACTCCGACCAGCAGACGCTGGACGAAGAGGTGGAGCTGATTCTGGCCCTGCTGCGCGAACGCGGCATCATCAACAAGTAAGCAGGAGTAGCACAATGATCAAGCCCCACGGCTCCGACGAACTGAAGCCGCTGTTCGTCTACGACAGCGAGAAGCGCCACGCCCTGGTAGAGGAGGCAGAGAGCCTGCCCTCCATCCTGCTCAACTCCGCTGCCGCCGCGAACGCGGTGATGCTCGGCGGCGGTTACTTCAATCCGCTGGGCGGCTACATGAACCTGGCTGACGCGCTGTCCTGCGCCGAGAAACTGCAAACCACCGATGGTGTTTTCTTCCCGGTACCGGTGGTCAACCTGACCAGCGAGACCGGCATCGAGGCCGGCAGCCGCATTGCCCTGCGCGACCCCAATGTCGAGGGCAACCCGGTGCTGGCGATCATGGACGTGGAAGCGGTGGAAAGCGTATCCGACGAACAGATCAACTTCATGGCGGAGAAGGTCTTCCGCACCCTGGACCCGGAACACCCCGGCGTGGCCACGTTTACCGGCCTCGGTCGCACCCTGCTGTCCGGCCCGATCCAGGTGCTGAACTTCTCCTATTTCCAGGCCGATTTCCCGGATACCTTCCGCACCGCGGTGGAGATCCGCAACGAGATCGCAGAACGCGGCTGGAACAAGGTCGTCGCCTTCCAGACCCGCAACCCGATGCACCGCGCCCACGAGGAGCTGTGCCGCATGGCGATGGAAGACCTCGGCGCCGATGGCATCCTGATCCACATGCTGCTGGGCAAGCTGAAGCCGGGCGATATCCCCGCCGAAGTGCGCGATGCGTCCATCCGCAAAATGGTTGAAGTCTATTTCCCGCCGAACACCGTGATGATCACTGGCTACGGCTTCGACATGCTCTATGCCGGCCCCCGCGAGGCGGTACTGCACGCCCTGTTCCGCCAGAACTGCGGCTGCTCCTACCTGATCGTCGGCCGCGACCACGCCGGTGTCGGCGACTACTACGGCGGCTTCGACGCCCAGACCATCTTCGACGAGGAAGTACCCGAGGGCGCCCTGGACATCGAGATCTACCGTGCCGACCACACCGCCTACAGCAAGAAGCTGGGCAAGGTGGTGATGATGCGCGACGCCCCGGATCACGAGAAGGAAGACTTCGTATTACTCTCCGGCACCAAGGTGCGCGAAATGCTGGGGCAGGGCATTGCGCCGCCGCCCGAGTTTTCCCGTCCGGAAGTGGCGAAGATCCTCAGCGACTATTACCAGTCCCTGGACAGCTGAGCTGTAGGGCCCACCTCCGGCATATGCCGGGTGGGCCGTTTCTATCGCCTGCCGCGCAGGCGGTAGGGTCCGCACTTACAAAAAACGCAAAGGGGACGAAGCATGGACTACGATATCTTCAACGGCGACGCCGACGGCATCTGCGCCCTCCTGCAGTTGCGCAAGGCCGAGCCTCGCGAGGCGCAACTGGTCACCGGCGTCAAACGGGACATCAACCTGCTGGCGAAGATCGAAGCTGTGGTTGGCGACCGGGTTACCGTGCTCGACGTGTCGATGGACAAGAACAAGGCCGCACTGGACGCCACCCTGGCGGCAGGCGCTTCGGTCTTCTACGTCGACCACCATTTTCCCGGTGAGATTCCCGCCCACGAAAATTTCACCAGCATCATCAACGAAGCCCCCGACGTGTGCACCGCGGCCCTGGTCAATGGTCACCTGCGCGGCGCCCACCTCGACTGGGCGGTTACCGGCGCCTTTGGCGACAACCTCAAGGACACTGCGCGCAGGCTGGCCGAAGGCCTGGAGATCAGCGCGGAGGACCTCGCGGCCCTGGAGCGCCTTGGCACCTGCATCAACTACAACGGATACGGGCCGGCGATCGAAGACCTGTATTTCGATCCGGCAGACCTCTACCGTACCCTGTACCAGGCGGGCAGTCCCCTGGAGTTTGTCGCCTCCTCGGCGGACTACCGCAAGTTGAGCGAAGGCTATGACGCAGACATGGGACAGGCGGAATCCCTGCAGCCCAGCCACGCCAGTGAGCGGGTTGCGGTGTTCATCCTCCCGGACGAACCCTGGGCACGCCGGGTGAGCGGCGTCTACAGCAACGACCTCGCTACCGATAACCCCGGACGGGCCCACGCGGTGTTGACGGAAAAAGCCAACGGCAACTACCTCGTCAGCGTGCGGGCGCCGCTGGCCAACAAACAGGGTGCCGCCGAGTTGTGCATGCAGTTCCCCACCGGGGGTGGCAGGGCTGCGGCTGCTGGCATCAACGATCTGCCTGCAGCGGACTTCGAGCGCTTTGTGGAAGCCTTCTCCAGCGCTTATAGTGGCTGAGACCGGTCCGGCGGTGCCGGACCGGGTATTACGATCGGAATAATACTTCGGGCCCCGGGCGGGACCCGTGGGCAATAAAAAATGGGGAAGCGGGCGTACCTCGATGATTGACCAGTTGCTGATTACCGGCTTGTTCCTGATCCTGCTGCTCAGCCTCATTTTTACCGACTGGCCGGCAGTGGGCATTTTTACCTGCAGCATGCTGGCGGCCTACTTCCTCGGCCTGGTGGATACGGCGGACGTGCTGTCCAAGGCCTCCAACAGCGGCCTGATGACACTGATCATACTGTTGCTGGTTTCGGTGGGCCTGGAAAAGCTCTCCTGGTTGAGCCGACTGTCGGACAAACTGATTTCACCGAGTTATACCCTGAGCCTCCTGCGCCTCGGCGGCGTTACCGCCTTCTTCTCGGCCTTCGTCAACAACACGGCGGTGGTGGCGACCCTCGCCCATACGGTGCGCAGCAACCGCTATCACCCCGGTTCCAAGCTGCTGATACCGCTTTCCTACGCGGCCATTCTGGGCGGCACCATGACCCTGATCGGCACGTCCACAAACCTGATCGTCAGCAGCTTTCTCGAAGATGCAACGGGTAAAGGGCTGGCCTTCTTCGACTTCATCGTGGTTGGCGCCACTGGCACGCTGCTGGGGATGATCGCCATGTGGTTCAGCTCCCGCATGCTGCCGGCCTCGGACGACGGTGATATCGAACTCAACGAGTACCTTATCGAGGCGGAGGTCGCAGCCGATTCCACCCTGGTGGGGCGTAGCCTGCTGGAAAACGGCCTGCGAGACCTCGAGGACCTCTTCCTGGTTGAAATCGTCCGCGGCGATCAGCTGATTTCCCCGGTAACCCCGCAGGAATACATCGAGGCGGGTGACAAACTCATCTTCTCCGGCGACATCAAGCGGGTTTCCGTGCTCGACGCCTTCGAGGGGCTACAGCTCTTCGCGGTGGAAGAGGGACTGCTGCAGGAGAACATGACTGAAGTCATCGTCATGCCCAATGCCTCTATCGAGGGCAAGACCATCAAGGAAAGCGCATTCCGCTCCCAGTTCGACGCCGCCGTGGTCGGCATCCGCCGCGGCGGCAAACGGCTCTCCGGGAAGCTCGGCAATATCACCATTCAGGCTGGCGATAACCTGGTGCTCGCCGTCGGCGCCGATTTCAACGAGCGCAAGAACCTCGACAAGAACTTTGCGGTTATCGACGACTCCGTCGGCCGCATCCGCACCAGCCCCCTGCAGAACTATGTGGTGACCGGTGTCCTGGCAACTGTGGTGGTACTTGCCACCACCGAGACTGTCTCACTGATCAAGGGCATGACCTTCCTGCTGGTCTGCATGCTGGTGATGGGCGTGGTGCGCGGCGCCGAGTTGCGCCGCCGCTTCCCCTTCGAACTCTGGCTGATCATCGCCTCGGCGCTCACTCTCTCCCAGGCCCTGACCAATACCGGCGCCGTAAGCGTGATGGCGGGCTTCCTGCACCAGCACCTCTCGATACTCGGACCCTACGTGGCACTGGTGGGGATCTACCTGGGCACCCTGGCGATGACGGAGTTGATGACCAACAACGCCGCCGCCGCGCTGGCCTTCCCCATCGCCTTTGGCCTGGCGGAGAGTTTCGGCGTGAATTTCATGCCCTTCGTGATGGTGGTGGCCTACGGCGCCAGCGCCAGCTTCCTCACCCCCTTCGGCTATACCACCAACCTGATGGTGCAAAACCTTGGGGGCTACTCGATGGGCGATTACTTCCGGGCAGGCCTGCCGGTGTCGCTTGTCTACTCCGCCACCGTCCTGGTGCTGGTTCCCCTGGTTTTTCCTTTCTAGGAGAATCGTCCTGAGTGGATTCAGCTACTGGGAGAAGTAATGAAACTATTCTACGCAGGACTTTGTTTGCTCGGCATCGCGCTACCCTACGGAGCATTCATTCCATGGGTTCTGGAGAATGGCTTTTCTCCCGGGATTGTGCTGCAGGAGATACTGGCTAGCAGGCTTTCTGTCTTTGCCTGGATGGACGTGCTTGTCTCCGCCGTCGTGTTAATAGGCTTCATCATTTATCAGGGTGCGAAAGACTCGGTACCTATCCTGTGGGCGCCCATACTGGGAACGTGTGCAGTAGGTGTGTCTTTTGGCTTGCCCCTGTTCCTGTTTTTCAGGGAAATCGCGCTTGATAAGCTCTCTTCCAACACGGGAGAATATTAAGAGGCTGGCCAGGGAGCCATGCGAGTGTGGGTCCATAGAAGCGCAGACAGACTGAATGGAGCAGGCAGGCTGCTCCCGCCCGTGCTGTAATGCCTGCGGTAAACGAATGAAATATTTCGCCTACGGCTCAAATATGTCGCTTCGGAGGTTGCGGGAACGGGTTCCCGGTGCCGAGCGCCTGGGTATTGTTTCGCTCGTCGGGCACTCCCTGCGTTTTCACAAGGTCAGCATAATTGACGGGTCAGCCAAGTGTGATGCATTTTTCACAAGCGATCCCGGGGACACTATTTTTGGTGCCCTCTATGAAATTCCTGAGTTCGAGAAAGACGGCCTGGATGAAGTGGAGGGTCTTGGGAAGGGCTACGAAGAGAAAAATGTTTTGGTTTTCGATGAGCTTGGGCAGTCATCGCAAGCCTTCACTTATTTCGCAACCATTGTCGACCCATCCCTGTTGCCCTATTCCTGGTATGTCTATCATGTGGTTCGAGGCGCGAAGGAAATTGGCGTGCCCGCTCGATATCTTGAAGTGCTGATAAATACCTCAAGTCAGGAGGATTCCGATAGGGCCAGGGACGCAAGAGAGCGTGCGATATACCCTGTTTAAGTCCGTGCAACGACTATGCCTGTGAAGACTAAATTAAAGATCAAAGTAGTTCCCGGTGCTTCCAGGCCCGGTATTGTCGGCTGGCTGGGTGATGCACTTAAGGTCCGGATAGCTGCACCCCCTGAAAAGGGCAAGGCAAACCGCGAGTTGCTCCAGCTGCTGTCCAGACAACTGCAGTTCAGGGAAAGTGATATCGCCATTGTTTCAGGTGCGGCGTCCCAAGTGAAGACAGTCGAAATAAAAGGCGCCACCATGTCGGATATCAGCGAGAAAGTCGCGGCTCAGGATGCCTGTTGAGAGCGGATGTGAGCATCCTGGCAATTTCCAATCGGGCGGAAACGGTTATGCAGAGTTTCTGCCAGTAAATAAAGGTTTGATATGGCTGTAAAAGGCTCGTGTTTATGCGGTGTGGTCACATTTGAAGTCGATGGCGATTTCGAGCATTTCTTTATCTGCCACTGCTCCTTTTGCCGCAAGGATACCGGGTCAGCATTTGCTGCCAATCTGTTTGCCAAAGGTGCCGCCCTGAGATGGTTGTCAGGCGCGGACAAAGTCAGGAATTTCAAGCTCGAATCTACTCGTCATGCAAGGAGTTTTTGTTCCAGCTGTGGATCGGCGCTGCCAAATACTGATTTGGAAAATGACATCTGTACTGTGCCCGCCGGAAGTCTTGACGATCTACCGGCGGTGAAACCCGAGGCCCATATTTTCACAGCGAGTCGGGCTGACTGGGAAAATGGGCTTGCTTCCCTGGTGAGCTATCCGGAGTTCCCGCCGGGTTAGGGCTTCAAGCGACAGGAGACGGTGGTCCGCAGATGGCGGGCAGGATCAGTGCAGGGCGCCCGAATTCATGGAATAAATAGTTCTGTTAAAAAACGCGAGCACCTACTGAAACAATGCATCTGAAAAAAATCCATAGGGTTCTGGGGCTGGTTCTGCTTTTGCCGCTGATCGGCTGGGCTGCGACCGGATTGGTCTTCCTGGTGAAGCCCGGTTATGCGGAGGCCTACCAGGGCTTGTTGGTCAGGACCTACGAAATTGGCGCTCCTGTAGCGATCCATCCGGAAAGAGGCTGGGACGAAGTAAAGGTCTTGCGAAGCATCCTGGGATTACATCTTCTGGTAAAAAAGTCGGGGCAGTTCAGGAACTACGATATCGAGACCTCGAAGGCTGCCCCGGCACCGACTGAGGGCCAGGTCAGGCTGCTGATGCAGGATGCCGTCAGCGCCAATCCCGAGCGTTATGGCGCTATCGGAGTAATCGATGGTCTCAGGGCCACAACAAGTACCGGGATCACGATTGAACTTGACTGGGATACGATGGCGCTTTCCCAGGAGGGTGCGGATCGTCGGATAATCGAATCACTGTATAGAATCCATTATCTGCAATGGACAAATTGGAAAGGTGTGAACCGGGTATTGGGAGTGGCGGGTATAATCTGCCTTTTCTCACTTAGCGCGTTCGGCGTTATCTCCTATCTGAGAAGTCCGCGGTACGGCCCGCGAAACCGCCAGTGATGAACGCCAGCCAGTTTGAAGATTCCGTGGAGATGAAGAATACACTGAAGATGAAAAGCGGGATCGTTCCGGCCGCATCCAATCCCGTCGTGGTGGGTTGGCTTGGTGATTCGTTCAATGTTTGTGTTGCTTCGCCTCCTGAAAAGGGGAGGGCAAATCGGGAGTTACTCAAACTCCTGGAAGACGGGCTTCAGCTGCAAGCCAGCGATATCGCCATTGTTGCGGGTGCCGGTTCGCAACTGAATACAGTCGAAATACAGGGCTGCACAATGTCCGATCACCGGGAGAAAGTAGGCGGTGGGGGTGTGCGCCCTTAACGGGCATGGATGGGGAGAATTTCTGGTGCCTGGAAACGTGAGCATTGAATTGGCCGAACGCCGGGACGCGGATGCTGTTGTTCGCCTGTTGAGTGATTGCAGGGATCAACTCCTTGGACAGGGTATTCACCAGTGGGATGAAGAATACCCGAGCATCGACTATGTCGTCTCTGATGTGGCTCAGGGTTCGTTAAGGAAGCTGGTCTTATCAGGCAGGATTGTTGCTGTCATAAGCTTCGATGAGATTCAGGAGCCTGAATATTCGACTGTGCGGTGGAGATTTACGGAGCCTCCGATACTGGTCATCCACAGGCTGGCCGTTAGCCCCAGTTTTCAGGGTAGGGGCTACGCCCGAATGTTGGTGGACCATGTGGAGCAGTCAGCACGCGATTTGCAGTTCAATTCAATTCGAATTGATACCTACAGTGGTAACACGCGGGTATTGGACTTCTATCAACGCAGGGGCTACGAAAGGGCAGGCGAAGTATACTTTCCGAGGCGGGAATTACCCTTCGTCTGCATGGAGCGGGCAGTAACAATATAGCGGGAGCGATTCCCCATCCAGCGACAGGCGGAACACTACATGCACATCAATACTGCCGTTATTGTTCCTGTCGTGGCCCTGGTCGCCTGGACCATGATCATCCGGGTCTGTTTGACGGCGAACGCAGCAGTGCTGCTGCTCAGTTGATATAGGCCACCTCGAAGAAGGCTCCCCGCGGCTGGCCGACGAAATAGCGGTATTCCCCAAAACCGAAATCGGCGCGTTCGGCATAGTCCTCGTCGAACAGGTTGGTCACTCGCAGGCCGAACTGCCAGCGCTCCCCGAAGGGCGCAGCGAGGTGCAGGTTGAGGAGGGAGTGGCCGTCGTACTCGGCGCTGTTGTCCGGGTCGACGAAGTAGTCATCCATGTACACCCATTCCAGTTCCCCGGTGATACCGCCGCTGAAATTGTGGCCCAGGCGGGCGCTACCGAAGGCGTGCGGGGCGGTGTCGATATCATTGCCCTTGATATCACCGCTGCTGCCGAGCAGTTCGGTTGCGCTGCTGTAGCGGTGGCGGGCGATGTTGGCGGTGGCGTCCATGAACCAGTTGCCCGTCGCGTAGCTGATATTCATTTCCAGCCCGCGGTGCTCGGTGCTGGCGCCGCTCACGTTGAAGCGGTTTGAATCCTGGAAGATGACGTTATCCTTTTCCATGTAGTAGAGGGCGAGGTCGTAGGCGAAACCGTCCCCCATCCGGCCGCGCAGGCCGAACTCGATGCTGTCCAGTTCCTCGGAGTCGAGGTCTGCGACTGTCTGCCCTGATTGCAGGCGGTACAGCTCCGCCGCCTGGGGGGCGCGAAAGCCGCGGGCGATTCGCGTGTAGGCGATGTGCTGTGCAGTGAAAGCGTAGCTGGCGCCGAGGTTGCCGGAGAGGTTGGTGAAATCGTCTTCACGGTCGGCGGGGCGGTAGAAGCGGCAGGCACTGGCCTCGGGGGCGCAGGCGGCGCCGTCTTCCGTGCGGTTGTCGTAATCGTAGTTGGTGTATTCCACCCGCAGGCCACCGGAGAGTTCCAGCGCATCGCGTTGCCAGCGCAACTGGCTGAACAGTGCCGCAGTGGTGGACAGGACGTCGTAGTCGTAGTGGGTGCCGGCGGGCTGGTTGGGGCTGAAGAATTCCGCCTGCTCCTCTTTCAGCCAGCCGTCGGAATAATCGAGGTCCACACCGTTGATCCACTGCGTGTTGCCGAGGTTGGAATGCAGTGCCGCCTGCAGCCCGAGGCTCCGGTGGCCGTTTTCCTCCACTGGCTGCCAGGGTACGAAGTGCATCAGGAATTCCATCGCGTTGTCGCGCAGGTAGGGCGTGAGTACCAACTCGTGCTTGTCACCGATAGCGCGGCTGGCGCGGCTGTAGGCGAGTACGGACCAGGCATCCCGGTAGGCTTCCGGGTTGGGATTGGTCTCGCGCAGGTCCTCGTCCTCGTAGACCTTGTAGCCCTGCACATAGCCGGCGGTTTCCTGGTTCAGGTTGCTGGCGTCGATAGCGCTGGTGAAGGCCCAGACATCGCCTTCGTAGTCGTGGCGCAGGGTGAGCTTCTGCTGGTCGTAGCCGGAGTCATCCTGGAAACCGCCGTCGGTACTGATGTTGGCATTGAAGCTGACGCCGTGGCGGCCGTAGGTATTGCCGTAGTGGTATTTGCCACGGTAGTAGTCGTAGGGCCCTGCTTCCAGTGAAATCCGCTGGGAAAATTCGGGGGAGGGCGCTTCGCTGAGCACGTTGATCACCCCGTGCATGGCGTTGGAACCGTACAGCGCCGTGGCCGGGCCGCGAATAACCTCGATTCGACCGGCCTGCTCGGCGTTGGCGTCGAACAACTGGTTGACGTTGCAAAAACCCGGGGCCCGCAGGCTGATGCCGTCGCTGGCCATCAGGAAGGCGCCGCAGCTACCGGCGCCGGTGAGTACCGGGGAGCGCAGCGCCGGCAGGCTTTCCTGCCCGTTGCCGCGGCTGATCCAGGCGCCGGGCACGCGCTGCAGGATCTGGTTGATATGCACCGGGCTGGTGAGGCCGATGGCGTCGCCGTCCACGCTGGTCCAGGCGAGCGGCAGGGCGAAGCCGGACTCCTCGACGCGGCTGGCGGTGACCAGCACCTGTTCCAGCTCATTGGCGCTGGTAGCAGGTGAGGCGCTGGCCGCAAGGGCAAGCGCGCAAGCGGTATAGAGTTTGCTCAATTTCATCATTATTGGTTCAAGGCTTTTTAAATCGGGGGTGTTTCAGCTCGAGGCGAGGATATTGGGGTCGTCACTGGGGTCGCTGTCCCGGTTGCGCACCGCATCGGCGATCCGGAACAGGGGCACACGCAGCATCTCGCGCAACTCTTCGCTGGTGTCGTTCTTCTCCAGCGCACGCTCCATGCACAGGAGCCACTGGTCGCGCAGGGTCGGGCCGATGGCGAAAGGCTCGTGCGGTTCGGTCATGCACACGCTGCCGTACTTGTCCGCATAGAGCGGCGGTCCGCCCATCCAGCCGATCAGGTACTCCGCGAGCCGCTCTTTCATCGGCGAGAGGTCCTGCGCATGCAGCGCGCGCAACTCGGCGACTTCGGGCATTTCGTCCATCAGGTCGTAGAAAGTGTTAACCAGTTCGCGAATGCCCTGATCGCCGAGCATCTGGTAGGGGGTACGGGGCTGGTTCATCTTATACTGTTCCTGAAACTCGATTACATTTTAACCGGGGCGCATTGTCCGACCTCGGGCAGCATACTGCAAGTGGAGAGCCCCAAGCCATGAGCCTCTGGCAAGACATGTCCGGCGCCTACTACGGCCCCCGGCGCCGGGCCAGCCTCGCCGCGCTGGTGCTGGTGAACCTGCTCCCCCTCGTCGGCGTCCTCTTCCTCGACTGGGACGTGGCCGCACTGATGATCCTCTACTGGTCCGAAAACCTCGTCATCGGCTTCTACACCCTGGCCAAACTCCTGGTAAAGTCCCCCTTCGCTGGCTGGTTCAAGGGCATGTTCTTCCTCATCCACTACGGCGGCTTCTGCGGCGTCCACGGCATGTTCATCGTCCTCATGCTCCTCGACGAAGATTTCAGCCCCTTCTCCAGCGATCCCTGGCCCCTGTTCCTGGCCTTCCCCCAGATCCTCTTCAACGTCACCGCCCACGTACTCACCCACGCACCACCCCAGTGGCTGGCCGCCTTCGCCGCCCTGTTCCTCAGCCACGGTATCTCCTTCTTCGCCAACTTCCTCTACGGCCCGGAACGCGACGAACTGGACACCGGCCAGATCATGAGCGCGCCCTACGCCCGCATCGTGGTGCTGCACCTCGCCGTCCTCTTCGGCGGCTTCGGCGTCATGGCGCTCGGCCAGCCGCTATTCATGCTGGTGATCCTGGTGCTGCTGAAACTCGGCGTGGATATCTCCCTGCACATGAGAGAACACAAGCGCCTGGCGGCGCTGGAGAGTGCTCCCAACGTTTGAATCTGGCATGAGCGCGAGGCGGCTGGGCTCCCCTGTGAAACCGTAAGGCGACAGGACGTCGCCGCCCGAGCCTGCACATGGATGTGCGCTTTTTGGCGTGTTTCACAGGGGAGCCCAGCTGCCTCGCGCGCCCCTGAATAGAGCCCCGAGCCGGGTGCCTCTGTACACCGACTCTGGTAGAATCGCCGGTTTTCCGGCGGGTCCCCAACACCCGCAGCCCAAACCATTCCGCAGATCAATGACTGGACGAAAAACCATGAGTCTCGCTGATTCCGTACTGGCCGTAAACGACGACCTGCCCATCCGCACCGACGCCCCCGTACACAGCGGCAAAGTGCGCTCCGTCTACTGGCTGAGCGCCGCCGACAGCGCCCGCCTGATCGCCGAGCGCGGCTACGACGTCGCCGCCGATGCCCCCCTGGCGATCATGGTCATCTCCGACCGCATCTCCGCCTTCGACTGCATCTGGCACGGCGAAGGCGGCATGGCCGGCGTACCCGGCAAGGGTGCCGCGCTGAACGCCATCTCCAACCACTGGTTCGAGTGCTTCCGCCAGCAGGGCCTGGCGGACAGCCATATCCTGGAAATCCCCCACCCGCTGGTGTGGATCGTGCAGAAAGCGAAGCCGGTCATGATCGAGGCCATCGCCCGCCAGTACATCACCGGCTCCATGTGGCGCTCCTACGGCAAGGGCGAGCGCGAGTTCTGCGGCATCCAGATTCCCGATGGCCTGCAGAAGGACCAGAAGCTGCCGGAACTGCTGATCACCCCGTCCACCAAGGGTATCCTCGAAGGCATCCCCGGCGTCCCGGCCCAGGACGACGTGAACATCACCCGTGGAGACATCGACGCCAACTACGCCGCCTTCAACTTCCGCAGCCCGGCTGATGTGGACCTCTACGAGAAACTGCTGCGTGAAGGCTTCGACCTGATCAGTGACCGCCTCGCGGCGCTGGACCAGATTTTCGTCGACACCAAATTCGAGTTCGGCTATGTCACCGACAAGTCCGGCCAGGAAAAACTGATCTACATGGACGAAGTGGGCACTCCCGATTCCTCCCGTATCTGGGACGGCCCCGCCTACCGCGAGGGCAAGGTCGTGGAGAACTCCAAGGAAGGCTTCCGCCAGCTGCTGTTGAACCACTTCCCCGATCCGGACATCCTGCTCAACAAGGACCGCATGCCCGAGCGCCAAGCGCTGGCCCGTGACAACGCCCTGCCCACCGAAGTGCTGATGGAAGTGTCGAAGACCTACACCGACATCGCCGCCAAGATCATCGGCAAGCCCGTGACCCTGTCTGAGAATCCGAAGGCCGAGATCGTCGAGATCCTGGGCAAGGAATACGGGCTGGTCGACTGACCCGGAACGCTGGGGCCAAGCCCCCGGAATGCTCACCGAGCCGCTCTTCTACCTGGTAAGCGTCCCTGCGGTAATGCTCTACGGCGTTGCCAAGGGGGGCTTTGGCGGCGCCGTCGCCGTTCTCTCTGTGCCGCTGATGAGCCTGGTGATGTCCCCGGCCCAGGCCGCGGCCATCCTGCTGCCCATCCTCTGCGTGATGGACGCGCTCGCCATCCGCACCTACTGGGGCCACTACGACCGCCGCGCCCTCTATCTGCTGCTCCCCGGCGCCGTGGTGGGCACGATGCTGGGCTATCTCAGTGTGGAGGTGATGAGCGAGGCCATCCTGCGCCTCCTCGTAGGCACGATTTCCGTACTCTTCGCCCTTCAGCAACTCACCGGCTTTCGCGCCCGCGCCGCCGCCGAGCACCAGCCGGTGGCGGCCTCTATCTACGGCACCATCGCCGGTTTCACCAGCTTCAGCATCCACGCCGGCGGCCCGCCTTTCACCATGTACCTCTTGCCCAAGCGCATCGACCCGCTGCTCTTCGCCGGCACCGCGGCGGTGTTCTTCGCCGTGGTCAACGCGATGAAGGTGGTGCCCTACGCCTTCCTGGGCCAGTTCACTGCGGACAACCTGCTCTATTCACTGGTGCTGGTGCCGCTGGCGCCGCTCGGGGTGAAACTGGGCCACTACCTGACCCGGCGCTCCTCGCCGCGAATCTACTATCGGGTCATCAGCGTATTTCTGCTGGTTGTCGGTGTTAAACTCCTGTGGGAAGGTTTCTCCACCATCGGGTAAAAGGTACTCCGGCCCCAAGCCTGAGTCCCCGGTTAGCGCTACGGCGTTTGAATTCAGCACGGATGCGCGCTGCCGATCTTGCCCGGGGAAACCGTGAGGCGACAGGACGTCGCCGACCGAGCCTGTACATGGATGTACGCTTTTTGGCGTGTTTCCCCGGGCAAGATCGGTAGCGTGCCGGCTCCCGGATAGAACACCAACCCAACCTTGCTCAGAGGCCAGATATGCAAGCCTATAAATTGACTGAAACACTGGCTGTTTGTGGCCAGATCCCCGTCGAAGCCGTCGCCCAGATCGCCGAAGCGGGATTCAAGGTGCTGATCAATAACCGCCCCGATGGCGAAGATGTTGGTCAGCCGACCAGTGCGCAGATCCAGGCAGCCGCCGAAGCAGCCGGACTGGTCTATCACTACATGCCGGTGAACGCCCTGACATTCCCCGGTGATGACTTCGAAGCAATGACTCGCTTGTTTGACGACAGCGACAATCCTGCGTTCGCCTTCTGCCGTACCGGCACTCGCTGCGCCAATCTGTGGGTAGCATCCCGGCCTGAAGCGGAGCGTGAGGCCGCCGCGGCGCTGGCGCGGCAGATCGGCTTCGACCTTTCGCTGGTGGCGCGTCTGCCCTGAGAGCGCAGCACCTGAAATCGCAAGGCTTACCTCTCATGACAGACAAAACCGAAATCGCCCCCGCCAGCACCGTCGCCCTCCTGCGCGACGGCGCCGGGGGCATCGAGACTCTCCTGCTGCGGCGCAGCGAAAAACTGGCCTTCGCGCCCAATCGCTGGGTATTCCCGGGCGGTCGGCTTGACCCTGAAGATTTCGCCGCCGCGAAGGGCGACGAGGGCAGGGCCGCGCGGATCGGCGCGGCGCGGGAGGCCTGTGAGGAGTGTGCGCAGCAGCCGGACCCCGACAGCATGGTTTTGCTCAGCCGCTGGACCACACCCGCGGGGCATGCGCGGCGCTTTTCCACCTACATATTTGCCGCGCCGGTGGGGGAGGCCGGTGAAGTAGTGGTCGATGGCGAAGAGATCAACGCCCACAAATGGCTGTCCGCCAGCGAGGCCCTGTCACAACATCGTAACGGTTCACTGGATATCATGCCGCCAACCATGATCACCCTGCGCCTGCTCAGTCTCTCCCCGGATGTGAGCACTTTTCTTCGCTCCGCCGCCGAGGCCCCGGTCCCCGAGGTCTTTCCTGTGCTGTGCAAGACGGAGGCGGGCCTGGTTTCCCTGTATCCCGGCGACGCGGGCTACGAAGAGGGCGATCCGACGCAGGCCGGGGCGCGCCACCGGGCGGCACTGCTCGAGGGTGAATGGGTCTATCAATACGAAGGTGTGGCCCCCGGGGTCGCACCGCTACTACCGATCGACTGAGGAACAGGAATGGCAGCCGGCAATACACTGTGGGACATACCGACACGGGTCTTTCACTGGACGGTGGTCATAGCGCTGGGCCTGGCCTGGTGGAGCGCCGAGGAGGAACGCTACGACCTCCACGAGTGGCTGGGCTACCTGATTATCGTACTGGTGGTGAGCCGGGTGCTCTGGGGCTTCTTCGGTAGCCGGCACTCCCGCTTCAGCGACTTCCTCGCCGGCCCGCGAACGGTGCTGGCTTATGTGCGCGGCGCGGGCAGCCCCACACCGGGCCATAATCCCCTGGGCGGCTGGTCAGTGCTCGTGTTGTTGACGCTGCTGTTGCTGCAGGGCGTCAGCGGCCTGTTCAATGCCGATGACATTCTCTTCTCCGGTCCGCTCTACTACGCTGCGCCCAGTGAATTCCGTGACGCGATGGGCGAGGTACACGAGATCGCCTTCAATGTGCTCCTCGGTTTCGCCGGGCTGCATATCCTCGCGGTGCTGTACTACCAGTTCATGCGCGGTGACGGGGTGATCAGGGCGATGCTGTTCGGCCGCGCCGCGGGCAAGGAAGGGCTGGAGGCGCCGCGCAGCCCCTGGCTGGCGCTGTTGTTGATCCTGCTGGTAGCCGCCGCCTTATGGTTCGGTCTCGAGCAGGCGCCGCAACCGCAGCCGATGTGGTAGCACTCAGACGCTGAAGTTGAGTTCCACGCCGAGACCCGTCGGGTCCTGGAGGAATAACTGGATCATCCCGCGATCGCTGAAATCGTTTTTGCGGTAGGCGATGCCCATGGCTTCCAGGGAGCGCTCGGTACCTTCGAGGTCGCTGCAGGTGAAGGCCACATGATCCACGGAGCCGCCGCTGGGTACCGGGGTGCTGGCACCCTCGCGGCTCTGCATCAGGTGGATGATGGCCCGGTCGCCCGCATATAACCAGTGGCCTTTTATGCCAAAGCCCGGCCGCTCCCCGTCGACGAGGCCGACCACCTCGACGTAGAAATCCCGCACGGCCTCGAGTTGCGCCGCGGGGGCGCGGATGTTGACGTGGTTCAGGTCTTCGATTGCCAAAATCAGTACCCCTTTTGCATATCCACAGGGTTTAACAGCGCCTCGCCGGCCACGTAGCGCCGCAGGTTTTCCTGGGCGATCAATGCCGCCCGGCGGAAGCTGTCTCCGCCCGTCGCGGCGACGTGCGGTGTGATGATGACCCGGGGCGTGCTCCACAGGGGGTGTTCCTCCGGCAGTGGCTCGGGCTCGGTAACATCCAGTCCCGCCGCATACAGCTGGCCGGAGGCCAGTGCCGCCAGCAGGTCGTCGGTGCTGGTGGTCGCACCGCGCCCGACATTGATATAGATGGCTCCGGGTTTGGTCGCACTGAAGAGTTTAGCGTCGAAGAGGCCGCGAGTGTCATCGGTCAGGGGCAGGGCGTTGACGATGACATCGGCCTGCGCTGCGAGTGCAGGCAACTCGTCGGCGAGGCCTACATAGGTGACGAAATCCGGCCCGGCCCGGGAGGAATTGCGCGTTGCGATCACCCGCATGCCGAGTCCGTGGGCGCGCTGCGCCACCTCGCTGCCGATGCCCCCCAGCCCCGCTACCAGCAGGGTCTTGCCCGCCAGTTCGCCGAAGCGCTCTCGCGCAGAGATGCTCCAGTCCCATTTTTCCTCTGCCTGGGCGCGATGGTAGTCCGGCAGTCCACGCGCCAGGGACATCAGCATGGCGATGGCGTGTTCCGCTATAGCTGGCCCCGACAAGCGCTTGCTGTTGCTGAACACCCGGCCCTCGAATTCCGTGGGGTCAACCGTCAGGCAGCGGTCAACGCCGATGCTGTAACTGTGTACCCAGAGCAGGGAGTCCCCCGCGGCGGAGAAAACGCCGGGCGTACAAAAGCCGATCACCGCATCGGCTCCCTGCAGCAGGGGGGCGTCTGGCGCCCAGCCTCCGCTGTGATCGAACACCAGGGGAACGTCTCCGGCTGCTGCGAGAAAGCCGGCCTCGAAGTCGGGCAGGGTGGCGGCGACGTGGGGAGGCACCCGGACCACGATCTTGCGCGGTTTCCAGCCCTGTATTTCCCTCATGGGCAGGGGGCTTTCGCTGAGGCCCCGGGCGGCGATGATGGCGCCGATGTCGGTCCCATCGGCTTGTGCGCCGAAGGCGAGCGACAGCCACGCCAGCAGGAGGCTGATAGCGTGCGAGCCGGGGCGCTGCTTGCGCGGGCGCCCCGCGGGCTTATCAGTAGAGGTAGTCCTTGGACTTGAAGTCATCGTGACAGGCCTTGCAGGCCTTGCCAGCGTTCTGGACAGCGGCGCCAATAGCCTGCTTGTCCCCACCATTGGCGGCTGCCTGTAACTCGGCGACCGCGACCTGCATGTCCTCCAGGTACTCCTTGAAGTGGTCCATCTCTTCCCAGATCTCCGGTTTCGCCCGGGTCTTGCCCTTATCGGAACCGGGAGGGAAGGCGCGGGAGACATCCATGCTGCCAAGGGCGGCCAGGTCATTGGCGAACATTTGCAGCTTGGCCAGGTCCCAGGGCATCTCGCCTTTCAGCATGGCGCCGATGGGGCCGAAGTTCATGCCTACCATGGCGAAATAGGATTGCCGGTAGGACTGCATGGGCTCCTTGTCGTCCAGGTGGGCCATTGCCTTCAGTGACAAGAGCAGTCCGGCGGTGGCCAGCAGAGCGAGCAGGGGTCGGGTAACACGCATGGAGATTCCTCTGGATGAGTGGGTTTACAAGCGGAGGTTTCAGTTTAAGCGGAGCGGCAAAATAGTGCCATGCCTGTGTGTCAGTAAGCGTACCAATGTCCCTCCTCGTGATAGACATTGAGTTCCTCGGCGCATTCCCGGCTGGCGGTCACGTCGGAAGTGCCCATGCGGCTCGCGGCATAGCGCTTCTTTGCCATGCATTCCTGCATGAGCGCGTCCATCGTGCCGGGGTCGTTGCCCGGCCCCTGTTTTTGCGAGTAGTACCAGAACCCGCCTGCGACCAGCAGGCATACGACAACCAAGCGCATGGCGCGGCCTCTTTGGATAGTGTCCCCGCGGCCAGTGTAGCAGCAGCTTCCCCGCATGGGGTATGGTTAGCTGGCTTTTCCCCCATTAGGGTCTGCAGCGTGCGGGCCGCCGCTCCCGCGATCCTCGAACCACAGCATCGGCGCAATAGCGTAACCAGAGAGTTAACCCATGAACACGCAGCAGCACATTGACCACGGCCTGAGCCGCGAAGACCTGGAAGCCCACTGGATGGCCTATACCGGCAATCGCCAGTTCAAGGCCGACCCCCGGATGATCGTCGCCGCCGAAGGCGCCTATTTCATCGATGACAGGGGGCGTCGTATCTTCGACGGTCTCTCCGGCCTCTGGTGCTCCGGCCTCGGGCACAACCGGCCCGAGATTACCGAGGCAGTCACCCGCCAGCTGCAGACCCTGGATTACTCTCCGGCGTTCCAGTTCGGCCAGCCGCGCTCCTTCGAACTGGCCAACCGTATCAAGCAACTCACCCCGGCAGGGCTGGACTACGTGTTCTTCACCAATTCCGGCTCGGAGAGCGCGGACACCGCGCTGAAGATGGCCCGTGCCTACTGGCGCCTGAAGGGCCAGCCCGCCAAGACCAAGCTCATCGGCCGCGCCAAGGGCTATCACGGGGTCAACTTCGGCGGTATTTCCGTGGGCGGCATCGGCGCCAACCGCAAGCTCTTCGGTACCGCGGTGGACGCCGACCACCTCTCCCACACCCTGATCTCCGAGAACGCCTTCAGCCGCGGTATCCCGGCGAAGGGCTGGCAGCTGGCGGAGGAACTCAGCGAACTGATCGCCCTGCACGACGCTTCCAACATCGCGGCCGTCATCGTCGAGCCCCTGGCGGGATCGGCAGGGGTCATTCCGCCGCCGGCGGGTTACCTGCAGCGCCTGCGCGACATCTGCGATGCCAACGATATCCTGCTGATTTTCGATGAGGTGATCACCGGTTTCGGCCGCATGGGCGCAATGACCGGCGCCGACGCCTTCGGTGTGACCCCGGACATCATGAACGTCGCCAAGCAGTTGACCAACGGCGCGGTGCCGATGGGCGCGGTGATCGCCAGCAGCGAGATCTACCAGACCTTCATGGCCCAGGGTGGCCCGGACTACATGCTGGAATTCCCCCACGGCTACACCTACTCCGCCCACCCCGTGGCCTGCGCCGCGGGCCTCGCGGCACTCGATATTCTGGAGCGGGAGAACCACCCCGCGCGCGTCGCGGAGTTGGCGCCCCATTTCGAGGCTGTGCTGCACGAATTGCGCGGTCGCCCACACGTGGAGGACATCCGTAACTTCGGCTTCGCCGGCGCCCTGACCCTGAGCACCTACCCGGGCGAACCGGCCCGCCGGCCCTTCGAGGTGGCCATGCGGATGTGGGAGAAGGGCTTCTACGTGCGCTACGGTGGCGACACGATCCAGATGGGCCTGCCCTTCATCACCGGGAAAGACGAGATCGACAGCCTCTGCAGCGCCCTGGCTGAAACCCTGACCGAGATGGCCTGAGCCGGGGAGGTGGGTTGAACAGCGCCAGCGCCGGGGAACTGTTCCTCACCTGCCTGCGGGTCTCGCTACCGACATTCGCCTGGGTGATCGCCGGCATGGGCCTGGCGCGCCTGGGCTGGTTCCCCCAGTGGCTCAACGACCGTATCTCACGCCTGGCGTTTCGCTACGGCATACCGCTGATGCTGTTTGCCGGCGCCGCCCAGGTGGATTACAGCCGGGCCCTGGATTCCAGCTATGTGCTGGTCGGGGTGGTATCGACGCTGCTGGTGACGGTGGCGGCCTGGGCCTACAGCCGCTGGCGGGCCCACCCGCTGGCGGAGCGCGGGATCTTCGTCCAGGGCGCCTACCGCTCCAACCTGGCCATCGTCGGGCTGGCGCTGTGCATCGCCGCCTACGGCGAGGAGGGCGCGAAGCTCGGGGCGCTGCCGGTGGCGGTGATGACCAGCTTCTATAACATCCTTGTGGTGTTCGTGCTCAACCCCACCCTCGGTGGGAAGATCAGTCTCGCGGGGGTTATCACCGGCATCCTGCGCAATCCGCTGATCATCGGTATCGGCGCGGGCGTGGTCTATTCCCTTTCCGGCCTGCCCCAGCCGGCGCTCTTGCGGCCGGCGGGCGTCTGGCTGTCGGCCTTCTTCCTGCCCCTGATGCTGGTTTGTATCGGCGCCGCGATCCGCCTGGGCGACCTGCGGCACGCCGGCGCGCTGGCCTGGGAGTCCACCGCCTGGCGCCTGCTGGCGGCGCCCATGCTGGCGGTGCTGCTGGCGCTGGCGATGGGGGTCAGGGGCGAGGCCCTGGGGGTTCTCTTCCTGCTGGTGGGCGGCCCCGCCGCGGCCTCCGGCTATGTCATGGTGGTCGCCGCCGGCGGTAACGGCGTGCTGGCGGCGAATATCATTGTCCTCACCACCCTTCTCTCGGCCGTGACCCTCACCCTCGGCCTTTTCGTACTTTCACTGCTCGGCCTTGCTGGCACCCTGTAGGAGCTCACTCTGTGAGCGATCATGCCTGGCACTGCGGCTGATCGCCCGCGGAGCGGGCTCCCACACAGGTAATAGCCCTGCCGGCAATACACCCCCCGAGGGTGATAGCGCAGCATACTCCCGGTGCTAGAATTCCCTTCGATTTTTCGCCTTTTCCCCTGGAGGTTTGCATGCGCGACTACCGCAAGTTCTACATCGACGGCCAGTGGGTCGACCCCGCCAGCGCCAATGATTTCGAAGTGATCAACCCGGCAACGGAAGAAGTCTGCGGGCTGATTTCACTGGGTTCCGAAGTCGACGTGGACCGCGCGGTCGCGGCCGCCAGGCGCGCCTTCGAGAGCTATGGCCGCAGCAGCCGCCAGGAGCGGATCGAATTGCTCGAAGCCTGTGTCGCAGAATACGAGCGCCGCTACGACGATGTCGCCACCGCCATTCGCGAGGAGATGGGCGCGCCGCACAAGTTCGCCCTGCAGGAGCAGGCGGATACCGGCCTCGGCCACCTCAAGGAAGCCCTGCGGGTACTGCAGGAATTCGAATTCGAGGAAGTCATTGGCAACGCCCGGGTGTTCAGGGAACCCATCGGTGTCTGCGGACTGATCACGCCCTGGAACTGGCCGGTCAACCAGATCGGCTGCAAGGTGGCGCCGGCCCTGGCGGTGGGTTGCACGATGGTGTTGAAGCCCAGCGAGATCGCGCCCCTGTCGGCACAGATCTGGAGCGAGATCATGGATGCCGCGGGCGTCCCCGCCGGCGTCTACAACATGGTGAACGGCGATGGTCCGGTAGTGGGCGCGGCGCTGTCGAAACACCCCGACGTGGACATGATGTCCTTCACCGGCTCCACCCGCGCCGGCGTCCTGGTAGCCCAGAACGCGGCACCCACGGTGAAGCGCGTGGCCCAGGAACTGGGCGGCAAGAGCCCCAACATCATTCTCGAGGATGCAGACCTGGAGGCGGCGGTCACCCGCGGCATGCTGCACATGTGCGGTAACACCGGGCAGTCCTGCAACGCGCCCTCGCGCATGCTGGTACCGGCGGGCAAGCTCGCCGAGGCCGAGGCCATTGCCGCCCGGGTTGCCGCCAGCGTGACGGTGGGCGACCCGGCGGAAGATTCCACCCGCATGGGGCCGGTGGTTTCCCAGGCCCAGTTCGACAAGATCCAGGGTTTGATCACCCAGGGCATGGAAGAGGGCGCGAAGCTGGTGGCCGGCGGCCCCGGCAAGCCCGAGGGCATCGACAAGGGTTACTTCGTCCGCCCCACGGTCTTCTCCGTGCCGGATAACACGGCGACCATCGCCCGGGAGGAAATCTTCGGTCCGGTGCTGACCATCATCCCCTATGAGAGCGAAGAGGAAGCGGTCGCCATCGCCAACGATACGCCCTACGGGCTCGCCGCCTACATCCAGAGCGGCGACATCGACCACGCCCGCCGCATCGCCGCGCGGATTCGCGCGGGGAACGTCAAGATCAACGGCGCCTTCGGTGGCTACTCGGTGCCCTTCGGCGGTTACAAGCAGTCCGGTAACGGTCGTGAATGGGGCGAGCACGGTTTTGCCGATTTCCTCGAGACCAAGGCGGTGGAAGGCTACGGCGGCTGATCGCCCCAGGGCTCCCACAAGCGCGAACCAACCCTTCTCCACGGCGCCTGGCTTCCCCGCCAGGCGCCGTGTGTCTTTCTGCCCTGGCCTTTGTCCCTGTCCCCTGTTCCCCTATGGCCCCTTCACCCGATGACAAGGTGCCCGTCGATCACGTAGTCTAACGAATTGAAGCAGATCACCGCGGGCGTGCCGCGCAGCGCTCAACTCGCGGGACAACTCAACACAGGGAGAGGGTAATGGCGGGATTTGTGCTGGCGATCGACCAGGGAACCACGGGCAGTACGGTCGCCCTGATGGATGCGAAGGGGAAACTGCGCGCCAGCGTCAACAACGAGTTTCCGCAAATCTATCCCCGGCCAGGCTGGGTGGAGCATCGACCGGACGAGATCTGGGCCTCGGTGCTCAAGGGCATTCGCGCCATTTTTCGCAAGAAGATCTGCAAGCCCTCCGATATCGTCGCCATCGGCATCACCAACCAGCGCGAGACCTCGATTCTCTGGGACCGGGACAGCGGAGAGGCCCTCAACAACGCCATCGTCTGGCAGTGCCGCAGGACCACCGATTTCTGCGAGAAACTGCACAGCGACGGCCACGAGAAGCTCATCCGGCGGCGCACCGGCCTGGTGCTGGATCCCTATTTCTCCGCCAGCAAGTTCCGCTGGCTGCTGAACAACACCCCTGGCATAAAAGGCAAACTGTCCCGCGGCCGTGTCCGAGCGGGCACTGTCGACAGCTACCTGGTGTGGCGCCTCAGTGGCGGCGCCGAGCATGTCACCGACATATCCAACGCCTCGCGCACCTCCCTGATGAACCTGGAGCACGGCAGCTGGGACCAGGAAATGCTCGAACTGTTCGAGGTGCCCGCCCAGATACTGCCGCGCATCGTGCCCTGCAGCGGCCCGATCGCCACGACGCGAGGTGTGCCCGGCCTGCCGGACGGCATCCCGATCTCCGGAATGGCCGGTGACCAGCAGGCGGCGCTCTTCGGCCAGGCCTGTTTCAGTCGCGGCGAGGCGAAATGCACTTTCGGCACGGGCTCGTTCATCGTCATGAATGCCGGCGATGAAGTACTGCGCTCACGCGCCGGGCTGCTCAGCACCGTCGCCTGGCGCCTCGGCGAGCGCAGCAAGCCGGTCTATGCCCTGGAGGGCGGGGCCTTCGTCTGTGGCGCGGCGGTACAGTGGCTGCGCGATGGTCTCGGCATCATCCGCAAATCCCCCGAGGTGGAAAAGCTGGCACGCACTGTCGAAGACCACGGCGGGGTGGAATTCGTGCCCGCCCTCACCGGCCTCGGTGCGCCGCACTGGGCGCCAGAGGCCCGCGGCACCATCACCGGCCTCACCCGGGGCAGCACCAGCGGGCACATCGCCCGCGCCACCCTGGATGCCATGGCGCTGCAGAATGCCGACATCCTGCGCGCCATGGAGGAAGAGCTCGGCCGGCGCATGAAGCCCCTGCGGGTGGACGGCGGGGCGGCGGCGAACAATCTGCTGATGCAGATCCAGGCGGACGTACTCGGGCGCAAGCTCATCCGGCCCCAGGTCATCGAGACCACGGTGGCGGGGGCCTGCTATCTCGCCGGCCTGGGGGTGGGCCTCTGGTCCGGTCAGCGCGACATTCGCGCCATCTGGGCCGCTGAGCGGGAATTCGCCGTCGGGATGAGCGCCAGGGCGCGCCGCGAGCGGCTCACTTCCTGGAACGACGCCCTGCGTCGCACACTCCTCTAATGGCCGATATCCTGCCCTTCAAGCGCCCCAAATCGCAGGACAAGCAGCGGGGTAACACCCTGTGCCGCAACAACCACCACAAGTGGGAGGTCGACAAGGCGAAGCAGTTCGACGTCAAACAGGGTAAGCTTGTGACCGTTTATCGCTGCAGCCGCTGCGGTAAAACCCGGGTAAAATCCCACTGAGCCCTTGAGTCAACAACAGCAGTTACCAACGCAAGCCAGCAACGAATATTTATGAACGAGATCCTCCACTTCCTCTCCCAGCGCAGTTCCGCCAGCCGCCTGACCGGGCCGGCCCCTTCCGCGGAGGAACTCGACACCATGTTCGCCGCCGCGATGCGCGCCCCGGACCACGCGCGCCTGCGGCCCTGGCGCTTTCTCTGCGTGGCGGGGGAGCGCCGGGCGGAGCTCGGCCAGCTGTTTCGCGAGGCCTTGTTGCTGCGCAATCCGGAGGCGGACCAGGCGGCCCAGGAAAAGGCCATGAACGCGCCACTGCGGGCGCCGCTGGTAGTGGTGGTCGTGACCCGCCTGTCAGAGCACCCCAAGGTACCTCACGTTGAACAGCGCCTCTCCGCAGGCTGTGCCGCCCACGGCCTGCTGCTGGCGGCGGAAGCCCTCGGCTACGCGGGCATCTGGCGCACCGGGGAGGTGGCCTTCGACCGCAACCTGATGGGCATGATGGGCCTGGCGGATAGCGAGGAGATTGCCGGTTTTCTCTACCTCGGCACCCGCGACGGCGAGGTTCGCCCGCTGCCGCGGATGGAAGTCGCAGACTACGTCAGCGAGTGGTAGTCGGCCCGGAAGGCCTCATTCGGGATTGCCGGGCCAGTCTTCCATCACGATAAAGGGATGGAAGGCGAGGTGGACACCTTCAGCGATATTGCTTTCATTCTCCAGCATGCTGCGGCGCCGGGCGAAGCGGTCCTTGCGGGTATCCACGGCGTCGGTCGCGTCGAGCCCGCCGCGGCTGAAGAAGACCCGCTGCAGTTCGGTGTCGAAGATCGCCACCTGCAGGGAGGCCGCGGCGGCCAGCGCACCCCAGTTGAAGTCGGCGGTGACGCTGTTGCCCGGGCCCTGGATCGGCGGCTCACGGGAGACTCCGTCCCAGCGGGCGATGTGCTTCAGGCCGCCGCTGAAAGTGATCTCCACTTCCACGAGATCGGTGAAGACGAAGGCGTCGAGATCGAAATCCCGCACCAGCTCATCGCGCACTGACTGCATGATCAGGGAGAAGGATTTCATGTTGGTGCGGCCGGTGGTGGGGTCCACTGGATCGCCATAGGCGCGTACGGCGGTGTTCCAGCGCTGTTCGAATTCCCGCTGGGGAAGCACCTTGTACCCCTGTTCCTTCAGGTAGGCGCTCACCTGGCCGTCGATGCGCGGTGCCGCCTCCTCGAGGTAGTTGCGCGAGGGCGGGCCGAGGTTGACGTGAGGGATGACCACAGTCCTGATATTATCCGCGGCAATTCTTTCCGCATCGATTTCATACTGGAATGTTGTCGGGTTGTAGGTCGGGGTGCCCGCACAGGCGCTGAGCAGGAGGCCGGCAGTCAAGAGCAGCAGGCCCTTGCGAAAGGGGTGAAGCATGGTGAAATCCATCAAATCAACGAGTGAGGCATGGTAGCAAAATCTCCAATCTGGCACAGCACCGCGGGGGCGGGTCCCGCCGTAATCCTGCTGCACGGGCTGTTCGGCGCCGGTTCCAACCTCGGCGCGCTGGCGCGTTCGCTTTCCGACCGCTACACGGTATACAGCCTGGACCTGCCCAATCACGGGCGTTCCGGCTGGGTCGACGACGCGGGTCCCGCCGATATGGGCGAACTATTGGGGCGGTGGATGGACGAGCAGCAACTGGCCAGTGCCGCCTGTGTCGGCCACAGCCTGGGCGGCAAGGTCATGATGGAACTGGCGCTGGCCCGGCCGGAAAAGGTGCGCGCCCTGGTGGTGGCTGACATCGCGCCGGTTGAATACCCGGACGGGGGACACGACAGCATATTCGCGGCCCTGGAGGCGGTGGCGGAAGCGGGCGTGGGTTCGCGCGACGAGGCCGGCCAGATCATGGCGCGCTGCCTCGACGAGCCCGGCGTGGTTCAGTTCCTGCTGATGAGCCTGCAGCGGCAGGCTGACGGCACTTACGACTGGCGCTTCAATCTCCGAGCCCTGAGAGAGAACTACGCCGCGGTGCGTGGCGCGCCGCGCCCGGGGCGGCAGTTCGTTGGCCCGACCCTGTTCGTGAAGGGCGGGGCCTCGGACTACATCCTGCCCGAGCACCGCGAGCAGGTGACTGCCTTGTTCCCGCAGGCGGAAATGAAGGTGATGCCTGGCTGTGGCCACTGGCTGCACGCCGAGCAGCCCGAACAGTTCAATCGCATCGTGGGGCGTTTCATCGATGCCCACGCTACTGGAGCCTGAGGGAGCCGCCATGTATTTCAGTCTGGGTGAAGTCCTGCTGGTGTTCCTGGTTGGCGCGGTGGCCCTGTACATCTTCTCTTCCATTCGCATCCGCGAACTCGCCCTGCAACAGGTCCAGGCCGCCAGCCGGCGCGACGGCTACCAGTTGCTGGACGAATCGGTGCAGATCCAGAAAATCTCCATGAGCCGCGACCGGGGCGGGCAGTGGCGGGTCTGGCGGCAGTACCGCTTCGAGTACAGCCTGGACGGTGTCGAGCGTCGCCAGGGGCACGTGATCATGCTGGGCAAGCGCCTGCTCTCGGTTGTCGTGGCCGAACGGCCGCAAGTATTGCACTGAACCCCTCGCCACTCGCGCTTTCCCACCGCCACATCAAAGGTGTTTCTCTTGTATACACACAGGGCGGGCTCGCCAGATGTCCAGTTTTCCACAGATTCTGTGGATAAGTCGGTGGGTAATTTGTTTAACGGAGCCTCAGGTGCCTATGCCTTCGCATTTGTGACGGATTGATTAAAAAACGAACAAATACAAAAAGAGCAATAAAAACAAATACATATGGTATTTTGTTAAAGCCGGCAGGGTGCTTGGCGAGATAAGCCTGTGAATCTTTTGTGACCAGTTCATCGGTGTGTATAACATTTCGCGAAATGCTACGCGCGGTAACCGTTCTCACTTTTCGGAAACAGTGAGGAAAATGTCGAGCCCCTTGTGAGCAGGCGGAATGCGGGAAAATACTGTATTCGTAGATTAAAAAAATACGTCAAGTACTTTGCAGCAGTGTTACCGAAAAAAGACAGGCCTCTCAATCGCCGCGGTAGATACATCCGCTCGTGCAGGTTTCGCGTATCTCCACCGCGCTGAGGCCGGGCAGGATTCCCTGCAACTGGCCCCAGATCCAGCGGGCGATATTCTCACTGGTAGGATTCTCCAGTCCGGGAATCTCGTTCAGGTAGTAATGATCCAGGCGCGCCAGTATCGGCTTGAAGGCGGCCTTGATGTCGGAGAAATCCATCACCCAGCCACTGGGCTCCTCCGCCTCGCCGGCGACGGTCAGGCGCACGTGGAAGGAGTGGCCGTGCAAACGGGCACACTTGTGGCCTTCGGGAACATTGGGAAGCCGGTGGGCCGCCTCGAAGTGAAAGTCCTTGTAGATTTCCATGCCTGGTTTCCACCTTCTGCTGGGGCGCTCGCAATCGCCTGGCGGCGCGCTCGGGGGCGCGGATTTTACTACCAAAAGCGGCGCTGTTTCAGTGTAGCGGAATGTGAAAAGTTTTTTGCACCGGAACGTTTGACAGCCAAGGCGAAATCTCTATAATGCGCGGTCTCGGTTCGGGGGTGATTAGCTCAGCTGGGAGAGCATCTGCCTTACAAGCAGAGGGTCGGCGGTTCGATCCCGTCATCACCCACCACTTACCGAAACGAAAATCTACCGAATTTGGACCGGTAGTTCAGTTGGTTAGAATGCCGGCCTGTCACGCCGGAGGTCGCGGGTTCGAGTCCCGTCCGGTCCGCCATATACGAAAAGGTGCATACCGAACACATGGGTTGCACTTTATACCGAAGACATAGGTAACACTTTCTTCGGTTCGAAAGGATTAGCCGCGGGTTCCACGCGGCTTTCATCCTCATCAAAGAAGCCTAGATCATAATC